>NZ_FNFE01000003.1 GCF_900100335.1 Natronorubrum texcoconense
CCCGAGGTTGTTCTGATCCATAGGGTAGTTTGGCCACGTGTTACTGAGCTATCTGCTACGAGTCTAAACTCGTACAACTAGCATGGCTAAATCGGACTCCAATAGCAATGACCTCCGGCAGGATCAACCGGAATGCTATATACTCCCGACCCAATGGTCGGGAGGGTTCATTTGGCGGTGAATGTAAATTCTTGTACACACTCACACATAAATGGGTCCACGTTCGATGACCCCAGACCGCGACCGGTCGAGCGTCACCGAACTACCAAGGCTAACATCAGATCCCTTCTGTACGGCGGACCGCAGGGGAAGGATCCTCATTTCCTTCGGATCTATTCGTAGGCCATCTGGGGTACATAACCCCTTCGGACTACGAGTGATCCGAGACGACGAGACGAATCCAACGTCCCGTCGAACACATACTATCCGAATTCCCTCGTACACTTAAGGGCATCGGATCGAAACCACCGCCGGAAACCGCATCCGGCGGAGGTTTTTGCGTATCACACAGTAGGTGTCCTGAGTATATAAGGACATCGTACTGTTGCGCCGGTTCATCGGCGTCAATCGCGTTCGATTCGAATACCCCGTACGGAAGCCTATCAGTTCGACTGATAGGCTCCGACGAGAGACGGATAGTGTACCTACCTCCGTGCCGGGAAACGGCCGGAGGGAACGCGGCGAGATGCGCCACGTCGTTCGCATTATATTCGAAGCCCGGGTTCGTACATAAGGGCGTCGTCTCGAGTGCTGTTTGTCCCACGTTACTCCGTCTCTCGATTCACCCGAGCCTGGCGATTCGGCTCAACCGACTATCGCCGTTCCGAGGCCCGATCCGACGACCTACCGATGCCGGCGAGACCGAAGAGCAGTCGCTTGCAGCCGACCAGCAGTTCTCGAAGGACGGGTGCTCCGTCGTAGAGCCAGAGGAGGAACGCGAAGCCGGCCATCCCGACCTGTATCCAGAGATAGGTCGACAGATCTCCCGCGAGGAGTTCGCTCGAATAGCGATTGAACAGTAGGAAAAACTGATCGACGAACCCGTGTTCGTGTCCCCCCTCGCTGACCGTCTCGACGGGCCAGAGCATGATTTCCGGCTGGTAGACACCCTCTCGAACGTAGGCGTCGAGTACGTCGGACGGCAAGTGAAGCAGGTAGCCGAGGCCGAACGCGATGCCGGTGCGCGGTCGGCCCGCCGAGCGAGCGACGAGTCCGACGAGGATCGAGAGCGGAACCGCGAAGAAAATCGAGTGACCGAGCGCGTATCCGGCGTCAAAGACGCCGTACTCCCACGCCAGCGGCTTGTCGATGATGTCCGGCAGGACGGACGCAAACACGACAGTAAGCGCCTCGAGTCCACCGGGCGAGTCCCGATAGATTACGTGACAAAACAGCGAGTAGACGAGATAGCCCATGATCGCGTGTTCCCATGGCCACATACACCGGACGTGCGGTGGGCGGTGGATAGTTATGCAGCGCTTGTCGCCGATCCTGCTGCGTGATAGCCCGAGACGAAGACCGGTTGCGTACACCAGACGCGGAGTCCAGTTCGCGAACGGTTCGGACAGCGGTAACACACACCGCAGTAAAACGAAAACGGTTCGACGTGGTAGCAGTCGGTTACCCCTCGTCGCCGTCGTCGCAATACGGATATTACGTTCGGTTGAATCCGAACGGGCCGTTTTGAACGAGGCGCGACCGACACGATTTAGCGGCGAGCGTCGAATATGCGGGTATGGATCGAGAAGGGTTCGTCAAACTCTCAGTCATCGGGATCGGGCTCGTGGTGTTGAGCTTCTTCGTTCGCGGGTTCAGTCAGCTCGCCCTCGGTCGAGACGTTGCAGAGATGTTGCAAGCACCCTTTGCGGTCGCCGGCTTCTGTATCGTCGTCTACCTATTCATCAGGGCGACGCTCGACTTCGTGGGTATCTGGGAAGTCGAGAGCAGCGAGGCGTAACGCCGGAGACCGGTAGCCATCTCGAGACACGGAAGGAAACCGTTTTTCGCACACCGAACGAACGCGAGGGTATGACAGTACCCGTGCGGCCACTCCCCGACCTCGGACCGGCCGACCGCGCTGCCTTTTTCGATCGGGACGCCGGCATCGAGGCGGTCAGCGGAGACGTAGCCGAGATCGTCGACCGCGTTCGCGAGGAGGGAGACGTCGCCGTCCGCGAGTTCACGAGCGAGTTCGACGGCGTCGAACTCGGGAATATCGACATCACGGACACGTGCGAGCGCGCGTACGACGACCTCAAGGACGACCTCCGTGATGCGATCGAAACGGCCGCGACGAACGTCAGGGAGTTTCACGAGGCACAACGCCCCGAGGACTGGCGCGACGAGTTCGGTCCCGGGCGGGAGCTCGGCCGCCGATTCCGTCCCATCGATCGCGTCGGCGTCT
Source organism: Natronorubrum texcoconense (assembly GCF_900100335.1). Taxonomy (GTDB): domain Archaea; phylum Halobacteriota; class Halobacteria; order Halobacteriales; family Natrialbaceae; genus Natronorubrum; species Natronorubrum texcoconense. The sequence continues at coordinate 2,405 of NZ_FNFE01000003.1, forward strand.
ACGTCCCCGGTGGGTCAGCGGCCTACCCCTCGAGTGCGATCATGGGCATCGTCCCGGCGGTCGTCGCGGGCGTCGATCACGTCTCGGTCGTGACGCCGCCGGCCGACGAGATGAACCCGGCCACGCTGGGAGCGATCCACGCTGCGGGTGCCGACGCGGTCTACAGCGTCGGTGGCGCGCAGGCGATCGCCGGACTCGCCTACGGAACCGAGACGATCACGCGCGTCCAGAAGATCGTCGGTCCCGGAAACAAGTGGGTCACGGCGGCGAAGGCCGCCGTGCGAGGAGACGTCGAAATCGACTTCCTCGCGGGGCCGAGCGAGGTCGTCGTCGTCGCCGACGAGACCGCAGAGCCGGAACTCGTCGCGACGGAACTCGTCGCGCAGGCCGAACACGATCCGAACGCGTCGGTCGTCGCCGTCACGGCGGACGAAGGCACTGCCGAGGCAATCGCCACGGCCGTCGACGAACAGGCCGGCGCGCGCGAGCGCGAAGATGTGATTCGTGATGCACTCGAGAACGATGCGAGCGGCGTGCTTCTGGCACGATCGATGAGCGAGGCGATCCTCTTCACCGAGGAGTACGCACCCGAGCACCTCGTAATCGTCGCCGAGGACGACGAGTCGCTCCTCGAGCGGATCGACAGCGCGGGCAGTGTCTTCCTGGGACCGAACACGCCGGTCGCGGCGGGCGATTACGCCAGCGGGACGAACCACGTGCTCCCGACCAACGGCGGCGCGCGCGTCACCGGTGGGCTCTCGGTTGAAACCTTCCTGCGATCGACGACGGTTCAGCGACTCTCCGGCGAGGGATTGGCGGACATCGGCGAGACGGTCACGACGCTCGCGGACGCCGAGGGACTCGAGGCCCACGCCGCGAGCGTCCGCCGGCGACTCGAGAAACTGGACGATACGTAGTGCAGACCCATCGTGAGAGCGGATACTCACGGAATCTACAACCTAGTTTTACGGTACTCGGCGTAGAAGGAACCGTAGTAATGCCACGGCGTGAGCCCGAGAGTGAGCCAGTGGTCGACCCCACCGATAGGCGCATCCTCGAGCGAAACTACGATTACGCACAAAAGAACGTGCGACTGCTCTCGATGTGGTACGAGTGCGAGCCAAAGCGGATGCTCAAACTGCTCGCGGAGTACGATATCGAACTGTCACGAAACGACAAGCGACAGTTCGGGACGTACTATCAGTCGGTACAGCGGCACGCGAACGCGTACGGTGAGTAACGGCGTAACGAACGCCGTTCGATGGGTCGTGGGAGGGGTATGTTCGGTGAGTCACTGAGGTGACCGATGGCGTCACAGTTAACACCGTTGCGACAGAAGGGATACGCATGAGCACGGACAGCATGGATGGTGGCGACGCGGAGACGCGCCCGCAGATCGAAGTAACCGAAGAGGCGGCCGAACAGGCGCTCGACTTGCTCGATAGCGAAGGACTCGACGCGACCGAAGCGGGGCTTCGGCTCTTCGTCCAGCAGGGTGGCTGTGCGGGACTCTCCTACGGCATGCGCTTCGACGATTCACCGGACGGTGACGATACGATCTACAACCACCACGATCTGCGCGTTTTCGTCGACCCGGCCAGCCTGAAGTACATCGAAGGCAGCATCCTCGACTTCGAGAGCGGACTGCAGGCGGAAGGGTTCCACGTGGAGAACCCGAACGTCGTCAGCGAGTGTGGCTGTGGCGAATCGTTCCGAACGTAACGTCGGTTCTCGTCACCGTTCGCCGTCCATCGATTCTTTTGCAGACAATCTGGCACAGTGTTGCGTCCCGCTCGAAAAACGGTGAACGTCTCCGAGGCGAGTGGAATCGTCTCGAGGAAGTCGAGCGCCTGCTCGAATCGAATCAGAACCGAGTTCTCGACTCGAGCAGTGAGCCGAAACGGGACTCAGTCTTCGAGCCGGAACGCGACGGTGACTTCCGCCTGATACTCCCGGTCGTCGGCGCTCGCGACCTCCACCCCCAGCTCGTCGACTTCGATCCAGTGGACGTTCTCGAGGGTCGACTCGGCGCGGTCGATCGCGTCGTCGGCCGCGGCGTCGAAACTCTCCGTACTCGTTCCGATCAGGGTGATCTTCTTGAAGACCATTGCCCGTAGGGGTACGCTCCGTATCCCCTTCAATGTATGGCTAGTGATACCAATTCGCACTGTTTTTGATACGAGCAACGGCGGAACGATCGGTTGGTGCCGACCCGCGGATCGAGAGGAGGCCGATCGAATCCGCCCGCGTCGACGGAAGCTGTCGGCTGCCGAGGAGTTACGTGCCGATGCGTGAACGTTTTTGAGGGTTCCGGTCCCACACTCCTCTATGTCAAACGCAGACGGTTCGATCGACGTGTCGGAGATCGGTGAACTGACGCCGCCGGATCGGACGCTAATGGGACCCGGACCGAGCGACGTCAACCCTCGAGTGCTGCGGGCGATGTCCACGCCGCTCGTGGGCCACCTCGACCCGTCGTTCGTCGAGATCATGAACGAGGTCCAGGAGTTGCTGCGCTATACGTTCCGGACCGACAACCAGTGGACGATTCCCGTCTCGGGAACCGGCTCCGCCGCCATGGAAGCCGCGATCGGCAACGTCGTCGAGCCGGGCGACACCATGCTCGTCCCGACGAACGGCTACTTCGGCGGCCGAATGGCCTCGATGGCGCGCCGAGCCGGCGGCGAGGTCGTCGAGGTCGACGCCCCGTGGGGCGAACCGCTCGAGCCGGCCGACGTCTCCGATGCCCTCGCAGAACACGATCCGGACGTCTTCGGCTTCGTCCACGCCGAGACGAGTACGGGCGTACTCCAGCCCGACGTTCCCGAACTCACGGCGGCGGCCCACGACCACGACGCGCTCGTCATCGCCGACACCGTGACCTCGATCGGCGGGGTCGAGTTGCGCGTCGACGAGTGGGACATCGACGTCGCCTACGCGGGCCCCCAGAAGTGTCTCTCCTGCCCGCCGGGAGCCAGCCCGCTGACGCTCTCGGACACCGCGATGGAGAAAGTCCTCTCGCGGGAAGAAGAGCCCCGCTCGTGGTATCTCGACCTCTCCCTGCTCGAGGGCTACTGGGGCGACGATCGATCCTACCACCACACCGCGCCGATCACGAACGTCTACGCGATTCGCGAGGCGCTGCGACTGGTCGCCGAGGAGGGCATCGAAGCCCGCTGGGACCGCCACGAACGACTCGCCGGCGCGCTGAAAGCCGGGATGGAGGGGATGGGCCTCGAGATGAACGCCCCCGACGAGTACTGGCTGCCGAGCCTCAACGCCGTCCGCGTCCCCGACGGGATCGACGACGGCGAGGTCTGTGCCGAACTGCTCGAGCGCTACGATCTCGAGGTCGCGAGCGGCCTGGGCGATCTGGACGGCGAGATCTTCCGGATCGGCTGTATGGGCTACTCGGCCCGTCCGGAGAACGTCATCTACGTGGTGACGGCGCTGGGTGACGTGCTCGAATCGATGGGTGCGGACGTCGATCCCGGTGCCGGCGTGTCGGCGACTCGAGACGCACTATAAAAACTGGAACGGAACGCTTTTTCGCTCGTTACGCCGAAATTCGTGGTCCTGGCGGGGCTCGTTCAACCTGATAGTCGTCCCCGTCGACGACGATGATGGCCCACTCGTAGTCCGGATCCACGCTGTTGAGCTTGTTCTCGATTTCGTCGGCGTCCTCCGGCTGGGCGACGAAACAGTGGAACTGTCCCGATTGGGACGGAAGCTCTCCTGTCTCGAGGACGGTGTTTACCTGCACGGCCTTCCACTCGCGTTCGGCGCGGAACGTCGGGCCGTTGCCTTCGACGGTGTACCCAAGCTCTGCGAAGATCGACCTGGCCTGCTCGACGAGTCGCATGTTAACAGGACCCATTCATAGCTACCTACAACGGCATCCATGATAAATGTTGGTGCGTCACAAGAAGTTGCCCGTTCTTCCCAACTAACTGGACGTATTCCGCGACGAGACGAAACGATCGATCAGTGGATCAGCAGATTAGTGGACGGAAACAGGCTGTTACTAGCGATACACACTGGTTTGCCGGCGCGAGTGAGAACGCAGCAAAATGCCCGAAACGCAGGGTGAACTGGTGGATCTCGGTGCGGGCGCCGCGGTCGGTATCCGGCGCCGCTATTCGTGGGCGGCGTCCCACTCGGTCGGCTTGCGGAAGTTCCCACACTGGTTGCACTTGATGCGCCCCATCGAGTCCATCGCGTTGTCGAAGCTCTCGCAGTTCGAACAGAACCAGCCGTACCGACTTTCGGCGTCTCGAGACTCGTATGCCACGAGAAACGGACCCTTCGAGCCCCGGTCGCCGTCCGTCTCCGAAACGTAGACGGTCGCGCCGTCGTCGGTGGACAGTGTTTGCATGCACGCGTGTACCCGCGCACGTAATAAATGATTGTCTGTCCCGCCGTGGACGGTCTATCCCGCCGCAACGTCCGCAAACCGACTGCGCCGCCGCAGCGGCCGCGAAAGCAGTCCGAGCGACCGATCGCAATCGAAATGTGGTATGTGTTCACAGTGGTGACTGTCCTAACTGAAAGGTTTACCCGGCAGGGAATCGTTCGTTCGACTAATGTCGTTGGTCGTGGTTCCCGTTCGGTATCCGTTGTCGAAGCACTCTCGTCGAACGCTCGAGCGCGCGATCGAGGTCGCGCGCGAGCGTGACGCGCCGTTGACGGTCCTGCACGTCGATCTGTACCAGAACGGGAAGAAAGTGACGCGAATCGACCTGAAAACCGCCGTGGAGAACGTGTTCGGCCGACTCGAGAACGTTCGATACGTCGTCCGAACCGGCTTTCTCGTCGAGGAGAGCATTCTCGACGAGGTCGCGGCGGAGGGCGCCGACGCCGTCGTCATCGGCAGCCAGCAAGCGAGCCGACTGCGCCGGATCTTCCGGCGGTTCACCGACAATCCGAATATCGATCAGTATCTCCGGACCCATCTCGACTGCGAAGTCATCACGGTCGAGAGCGCGACTGCCTGACCGCGAGGTCGGGTCACTTACGACGTTCTCCCGGCGTCCCGCACCACGAACACCGGGATCGAGGCGTTGTCGACCACCCGCTCCGAGACGCTGCCGAGCGAGGTGACTTTCTCCCGAGCGCTCTTCCCACGGGTTCCGATCACGATCAGATCGATCCCGCGCTCGTCGGCGTACTCGAGGATCGTCTTCGACGGCGTCCCCTTTCTGACGTCGGCTTCAGTCTCGAGACCGCGATCCGACGCCTGCTCCGTGACGGTGGCGACGGCGTCTTGACCCTCTTCCTCGAGCGATCGCTCGAGGTCGGGACCGGTCTCGTCGGTGGCCGCGGCGGTGATCCGGCTGTCGACGACGTACAGGCCGTGGACCGTCGCGTCGTTGTCCGCCGCGATGGGTAATCCGTGAGCCAGCGTCTCGTCGATCGTCTCGCTCCCGTCCGTCGGAATGAGGATATCGTCGTACATCTGTTCCTGTCGTTGGACTTCGCGAGGAGTTCAGATAAAGGGTCCCCACGATCTCGAGTAGTGGGAGGACGGGGCACGGAACCGCCGTCGAGCGACGAGGAAACGCGATCGAACCTCAGGAAACGGCGAGCACCACACGACCGTTACTGGTCGATCTCGTCTCCGCCGTCGGGCTCGGCCGCTTCCTCGGGCGACTCCGCCGAGTCGGCGGCCGACTCCAGCCAGTCGGTGTCGGGTCCGTCGACGGCCAGACGGCCGACACCGCTGTGTTCGTCGAAGACGTGGTGTCGGTGTGGGTACGCGAACTCGACGTCCATGTCGGCGAATCGCTTGTAGAGCGCCGCTTGCACGTCCGACTGGGCGACGCTCTGTTTGTAGGGGTGTTGAACCCAGAACCGCAGTTCGAGTGCGACGCCGTCGTCGCCGTACGCTTCGATCGTACAGAGCGGTGCCGCCCCGTACCGCGCGCTGCCGATCCGAATGTCCGGCCCGCCCGAGATGACGGTGTCGACGGAGCGAGCGGCTCGTTCGGCCTGTCGTCGTGCGGCCTCGAGATCGCTGTCGTACGTGATCTCGAACGCGACGGAGATCCGCGTTCGTTCGTCCTCCGCGGAGTAGTTGATCACATCGCGTTCGTGGATTTCGGAGTTCGGAATGACGATGAACGTGTTCTGGAGGGTGAATATCTTGGTGTAGCGAATCGTGATGTCCTCGACGAACCCCTTGTGACCCTCGTCGGTGACCTCGATCATGTCGCCGATTTCGTATGGTCGATCGGCAAGGACGAAGAACCCGTTGACCAGGCTCCCCACGAGCGGCGCGAGGACGACCGCGATCACGGCCGAGATGACGGTCACGGAGAGGAGAATCTGCGTGTCGCCGACCCCGAGGATGCCGGCAGCGATGATCGCTGCGACGAGCAGGACGGATATTCTGACACCGCGCAGGACGGTCCGAGTGACGCTGGGTCGCTCGATCCGACGGGCGATGGTCCGCCCCGCGACGCGGACGACGAGTTTCGAGAGGTACCAGCCGACGACCAATACGAACGCCGCGAGGACGAACTGAACGACGAGATCGGGAGGTTCGTACGGGAGGATGCGCTGGACCTCCTCGGTCGCCGTACTCTCGTTCATCTGCAGTCCCCCGCGCATGGCAACACACTCAGTCGCGGAGTGGTTAAGGGTTCTGACCTTCACACACGTCGTGAGAGACGGTAGCTCGCCGCAGCTAAAACAACCCGATTTCGAAAATAGGTGCTACTCAGAGTATAATAAATCATTTAGTCGTCGGCAGCATACGGACAACTATGGCACCAGACGAACTTCGCTCGACCGTCGAGCAGGTCGGCGACCGGTTCAATCTCGGCGAGTACGAGATCGACGCCTACCTGACCGTCTTAGAGCAGGGACAGCTCACGGCCAGCGAGATCGCCGATCGAACCGACATTCCACAGCCCCGCGTCTACGACACCGTCCGTAGTTTGAGCGACCGCGGGCTAGTCGAACTGCGCGAGTCGCGCCCGATGAAGGTCGTCGCGATCGATCCCGACGAGGCCTTCGAGAACGTCCAAAACTCCTTGGCGGAGATGATCGACGAACTCGAGGCCCGCTACACGGCCCCCGCTCGCGACACGGAGGCCGTCTCCCTCGTGAAATCGCGGTCGACGATCCTGCGCTATCTCGAGGAGGTTATCGCCGACGCCGACTACGAACTCTCCCTCTCGCTGACGCCGGACCTGCTGACGCGGTTCGAGGACGACCTGAAGGGGGCCGTCGAGGAGGGCGTCAGCGTCGATCTGATCGTCACGCCGGGGCGGGAGGCGCCCGATCCCGACGAGTTCGACTACCTCGAGGTCGCGACGACGGCTCGAGCACGACGCGGGATCACCACCCCTGTCGTCGCCGTCGCGGACGGCAACTATTCGATGTACGCGACCCAGGACGCGCTGCGCGACGACCAGGACCGCTACGGCGTCATCTTCAACCGCTCGGCGCTCGGCTTCCTGGTCTCGGGCTTCTTCGGCACCGTCCTCTGGACGACGGCCGAACGGACCCTCGGCGAGGACGGGACCGCGCGACACTACCCCCGCAAGTACGCCTCGATCCGACGCTGCGTCAAGGACGTCATCGACGAGGGCGGCGAGTTCTACGCGACGATCGAGGGTCGAGACGTCGAAGTCGGCGGCCCGCGCGTCGTCCGCGGACGGATCCTCGACGTCTCCTTCGAGGTCAGCGAGGAGGTCGCGGCGCTCACGCTCGAGACCGAGTCGGGCGAGGAGGTCACCGTCGGCGGGCGCGTCGCCGCCTTAGAGGACGTCGAGGCCCACGAGATCCACATCGGCCGCAACGAACCGCCGGCGATCGATGACGAGTGATCGCTCGCGGTCGATCGTGCCAATGCCGACCGCGATGGCCGCGGTCGAAAGAGCTGTCAGTCAGGTGCTAGTAACGGCGAGATAGCAGCGTTCCAGGAGGTGCTGGCGGTGGCCAATCTGCGAATACTGAGTTCTCGGGGATACGGGTGAGGGTGACCGAGCCGAGTAGCGACAGCCAACGCGGTCGTCACGGCCGGTCAGTCGACCGAACGGTATCGGGAGTGACCCGCCTTCCACCGGCGTTCGGCAGTCGTCGACCCGCTCGACGCCAGTTTGCGGTCGTCCGGCGACGGAAGCCGACGTGTTGGGACCTTCAGCCGTCGATCACCGTACAGCGATTCTCCGTCCGTCGGTCACCGTCGTCCGATGGCTCTCCACTCATCGGCGGGCGACGTCACGCGAGGTGGAGTTCGACTGTTCGACAGTCCTCGCCGGCCGTCGCACACCAATGGCCGATTGGGAACCCGTCGACGCCGACGGCCCGTCGATCCGAAAATCGTGATTTTTCAGTGTCAGTAACAAGGGCGTCGTAACCGAAACGAGATCCCGACACTCACGCTTTATTACACCATTTATTGCCAATATATAAGTCCGATAACGTGGACGGATCACTGGTCATGGGACGCGATACCGCCGGTCGATCAGATCGTTCCCGCCTGAGACGTCGGTCGTTTCTGAAGGCCGCGTCAGCGACGAGTGCGACCGGGGCGGTCGCCATCGCCGGCTGCCTCGGTGGGGCTCGCGAACCGGGGACCGTGGTGATGACCGCCGCCACGGACGTGGAGGAGATCATGTACAGTGACGGAGACGAACCCTCGGTCCAGCAGGCGCTCTGGGACGCCGGGTTGGACGAGGACATTCACGTCGAGATCCAGACGGTCGTCAGCGACTCCGACCAGCGGATGCAAGGGGCCCAGTCCGCGCTGCAGGCGGGTCGTGCCCCGCCCGACATCCACATGATGGACAGCGGCTGGACGATTCCGTTCATCCTTCGGGAACAGACGACCAATCTGGACGAACAGCTCTCGGACGACGTCATAGAACGGGTCGAGAACGAGTACCTCCAGGCCATCGTCGAGACGGCCAGACACCCGGAGACGGACGAACTACACGCGCTCCCGATGTTCCCGGACCTCGGATTTATGCTGTATCGACAGGACCTCATCGAGGACGCCGGCCACGATACCGACGACTGGGCCGACGAACCGCCCTCGTGGGAGGAGTTCTCGACGGCCGTCAGCGACGCGATGGCCGAAGGCGACGTCGACTACGGCTTTACGACGCAGGCGGACGCCTACGAGGGACTGTCCTGTTGTTCGTTCAACGAGGTGATGACCTCCTGGGGCGGCGCGTACTTCGGCGGGGCCGACAACCTGTTCGTCGCCGGCGACCGGCCGATCACCGTCGACGACGACCACGTGGTGGACGCGATTCGGATGATGCGGACGTTCATCGACGAGGACGATCCGAACGCCCTCGAGGAGTACGACGAAATCTGCCCGTCCGCGATCGTCCAGTGGTCCGAACAGGAGTCGCTCGGACCCTTCCAGGGCGGCAACGCGGTCGCCCACCGGAACTGGACGTTCGCGATGGCCGAGACCGGCTCCGAGGAGGCGTTCGGCGAGGACCTCGGCGTGACGACGATGCCGTACGCGGTCTCGGACGACGACGCCGAGTTCGACGGTGTCGGCGGAACGACCTCTGCACTCGGCGGCTGGAACCTCGTGCTGAGTCCGTACACGGATCGCCGCGAGGAAGCCGTGCAGGTCCTCGAGGCGTTCACCGACGAGGAGGTGATGCTGACGATCCTGGAACTCGCCGGCTTCCTGCCGCCGATCACCGAACTGGTGACGGCGGCCGACGAGGACGAGATCGGACCGATGGCACGGTACACGGACCAGATCGAACGGGCCAGCGAGACCGCGATCCCGCGTCCGGTCACCGACGTCTGGCCCGAGCAGTCGGCACTGATCTATCAGGAAGTGAACGCGGCGTTCCGCGGCGCGAAAGCGCCCGACGAGGCGATGGGTGACCTCGCGGACCGTCTCGAGGGCAGCGAACGGGAGGTGGCAGCACAAAATGGCGACTGACACCGACGCCATCACCGGCGGCGAGACTCCGACCGACAGGGATCGGTCCGGGAACGCCGTTATCAACTGGATGGAGAACCTGAGCGAGGCGGCCTACGCCTACCTGCTGTTGATCCCAGCGTTCGCCCTCCTGACGTTGATCGCGTTCTACCCGCTCATCTCGACGTTCATCACGTCGCTGCGCGAGGATCAGACGCGAGGGGCTGAGCCGCTCGGCGGCTTCGTCGGCATCGACAACTACGTCGACATCCTCACCGGGAACGCGCGACTCGCGAGGCAGTTCCTCGACGTGACGGTGTCGGGGTCGTTCCCGTTTCTCGAGATGGGGACGCCGTTCCTCCAGCAGGCGCTGTTCGTCACGATCGCCTTTGCGGTCATCAGCGTCCTCTTCGAGACCATCATCGGCTTCGGGCAGGCCTACGTCTTAGATCAGGAGTTCCGCGGTCGGCGCTGGGTTCGGGTCGCGATCATCCTGCCCTGGGCCGTGCCCATCGTCATCCAGGGGATGATCTTCTTCCTGATGTTCCAGCCCGAGGTCGGCTTCGGCAGCGACCTCATGCAGTGGCTCGGAATCTTCGGGGCGAACCCGCTCGCCGACAGTCAGGACGCGTTCATCATCATCCTGGTCGCCGACATCTGGAAGTCCTCGGCGTTCATGGCGCTGTTGATCCTGGCCGGTCTGCAGAGCGTCGACCGAAGCCTGTACGACGTCGCCCGGGTCGCCGGGGCGTCGCCGTGGCAGCGGTTCAAGATGATCACGCTCCCGCTCGTGATGCCGGCCCTGCTGGTCGCGATGTTGTTCCGGACGATGGACGCGATGCGCGTCTACGGCCTGATCGAATCGACCGCCGGCTGTACCACCGTGCCGTCGCTAACCTGTCTCGTCGTCGAGGCGATGTTCGGCGGGACCCGCATCTACGCGACCGCGGCCGCCGTCGCGTTCGCGACCGCGCTGGTCATCGGCCTCATCATCTCGCTGTACGTGGTGTTCTTCCGCGACACCGAGGGGGGACTGTACTAATGACGGACACTCGAGATAGCCCACAGTCGGACGACAGTAACGGACGGGAGGATCGAACGACAGCAACCGATTCGCGGGCCGAGCGGTTCCGGTCCTCGTCGGGACTCCGCGCCGACGGCGGTCGCGAGACGACTGAAAGCGACCGAGCGGCCATCTTCGAGGGGAGTCAGGACGCGGAACTCGATCGCGGCCCGTTCCAGCAGTGGGCCGCGAACTCGATCGAGAACCCCGAGCGCGTCTACAGGGGGATGTTCTACGTCGCGGCGATCTTCTTCCTCTTTACGACGCTGTTCCCGTTCTACTGGCTGCTCATGGTCGCACTGACGCCGGAAGGTCAGTTACAGGACATCATCTTCACGCCGAACGGGTTCAACCCCGGCGCCTTCATCGAGGTGTTCCAGGTGATCCCGTTCCACTGGTACGTCTTCAACAGCTTCGTCATCGCGACGGCCTCGACGATCCTCGTCCTGGTCGTCGGGAGCCTCGCGGGCTACGCCTTCGGACGACTCGAGTTCCCGGGCAAGACGCCCCTGCTACTGCTCGTGTTGGTGATTTCCTTCTTCCCGCCAGCCGCATTCTTCATCCCGCTGAACGACCTGTTCAACACCAGCTTCTTCATGCTCGAGCCGATCACCGGCGACGGCACACTCTACAACACGCCGGGAGCGATGGTGTTGCCGCTGTCGGCCATCTTCATGCCGCTGGCGATCTTCATCCTGACGACGTTCTACGCCCAGATCCCCGACGGGTTAGAGGACGCGGCCCGCGTCGAGGGGACGACCCGTCTCGGGGCGCTGTTCCGGGTTATCATCCCGCTGTCGGCACCCGGCGTCGCGACCGCGGGCGTGTTGACCTTCATCGCGGTCTACAACGAGTTCTTCTTCTCGTTCCTGATGACCGACGGCCAGCCCCAGAACTGGGCCCCGATCCTCGAGGGCATTCTCGCCTACCAGGGCCAGTACGAAGTGATGTACAATCTGATGGCGGCCGCGAGTATCATCGGGGTCATCCCCGTCGCGATTCTCGTGGTCGTCGCCCAAGAAAAGATCGTCAGCGGACTCACCGCAGGAGCACTCAAGGAATAACAATGGCACGAGTACGACTCGAAAACATCACGAAACGGTACGGAGAGGAAACGGCAGTCGACGGGATCAGCCTCGAGGTCGAAGACGGCGAGTTCGTCACCTTCGTCGGGCCCTCGGGCTGTGGCAAGTCGACCACGATGGAGACGGTCGCGGGGTTGACCCAGCCCAGTGAGGGCGACGTCTACATCGGCGACGACAAGGTCACCAAACTCGCCCCGAAAGATCGCGGGGTCGCGATGGTCTTCCAGAACATCGCGCTGTTCCCGCACATGGACGTCTACGAGAACATCTCCTTCGGGCTCCGACTCCGAAAGTACGACGACGAGGAGGTCCGGCGTCGCGTCGAGCAGGCCGCCGACATCGTCCAGCTCGAGGGGATGTTAGACCGAATGCCCGCGGAGATGTCCGGCGGCCAGCAACAGCGCGTCGGGATCGCCCGCGCGATCGTTCGGAACCCGGACGTGTTCCTGATGGACGAGCCACTCGCCAATCTGGACGCGAAGCTCAGAGTGCACATGCGAACGGAGCTCCAGCGGCTCCACCGGGAGCTCAACGCGACGATCATCTACGTCACCCACGACCAGGCCGAGGCGATGACGATGTCGAACCGGATCGCCGTCCTCAACGACGGCAAACTCCAGCAGATCGCCCCGCCGCTGGTCTGTTACAACGAGCCGACGAACCTGTTCGTCGCGGGCTTCATCGGCTCGCCCTCGATGAACTTCGCGGAGGGAGAACTCGACGAAAACGGCGTCCAGACGCCGAACTTCCACATCGAACTGGATCCCGCAACCGTGCCGAACGCGTCGGTCGGCGACGCGGTCACCCTCGGCGTACGGCCCGAGGACGTCCACCTCTCGGCGTACGCCGACTCGCTGAACCAGCCGACGGCACCGATCGACGCCCGAAGCGACGTCCTCGAGCCGATGGGTGACGAGGTGTTCGTCTATCTGCTGCTCGCGGAGGACGCGGAGCGAACGATGGACGAAGACCCAGCGTCGTCGTCCGGCCAGTTGTTGATGAGCGTCACGCCAGATACCGATATCGAGGCGGAACAGGACGTCGACGTCGTCCTCGATCGATCGAAGATCCACCTCTTCGACACGGAGACCGGCGACGCGCTCACACACGACATCACCGATCAGTCCGAACGGGAGCCGGGAACGACCGCGACGGAGGCGGACAGCTAATTTCCGTCGTTACGCTCTCTCGAGTGCACAATCTCTTCGAACCGACCGACTCGCACTGAGCGGCGTTTGGCGACGGAACAAAGGGGACCCAGCCCCCAATTCGATATAGCGGCATTACCTGTATCAGTACGAGAACAGACGACGACTGTGGTGACCGGACTCAAATGAAACCGAATCGAAACGACATCAGAACGGGTATCGTCGGGTTGGGAAACATCGGCCAGTACCACGCGGAGCGACTCGTCGACCACGGCGTCTCGCTCGTGGGGGGGATGGACGTCGCCGCCGAGGCGCGGTCGCGATTCGCTCGCCGGTACGACGTCGACGTCTACGAGGACCATCACGAACTGTACGACACCATCGACGCCGTGATCATCACGACGCCGAACAAGTACCACGAGGAGTACGCCGTCGACGCCTTCGACCGCGACCTCCACGTCCTCCTCGAGAAACCGCTCGCTCACTCCTTCGAAAGCGCGACGCGGATCGCCGACGCCGCGAACGACTCCGGGGGCCACTGCATGGTCGGCTTCAACAACCGGTTCGCCAACACGGTCCAGATCGTTCGCAACCGGATCGAGCAGGGCGATCTGGGCGAGGTCACCCACATCGAGGCGAACTACGTCCGGCGCCGCGGGATTCCGGGCCGAGGCTCCTGGTTCACTCGGCGACAGATCGCCGGCGGCGGCGCACTCATCGATCTGGGCGTCCACGCGATCGACCTCGCCCTCTTCTTGCTCGACTACCCCGACGTAAACGAGGTAAACGGCGTCGCCCGTGGAGAGTTCGGCTCGGACGAAGCGTACGCCTACCTCGAGATGTGGGGCGAGGACGCCGGTCCGGCGGGGTTCGACGTCGACGACTCCGCCAGCGCGTTCATGCGGTGTAAGGAGGATCGAACGGTCTCGCTCGAGGTCGCGTGGGCGACAAATCGCCCGCCGACCCACGAGTTCGTCGTTCGCGGCACGAAGTCGGCTGCGCGGTTCGATCTCCTCGAGGGCGATCTCACGTTTCACTCCGCGAGCAACGTCGGGCCCGATCACCTCGAAGACACCTCGGTCGAGACGCGCGAGATCGACACCCACTCGCGAGAACAGGAGGTCTTTTTCGAACGCATCGAGCGCGACGATCCGGACGACCGGAGCGTCGAGCAAGCCCTCGCCGTCCAGCAGATTATCGACGCGATCTATCGCTCGAGCGACGAGGGACACACGATTACCGTCGGCGAGTAACGCACCCTCTTCTCGGACGTGTTCGACCGATTCGAGCGGTACTCACTTGCAAGTACACGCTTTTCGCCGTTCCCGTGGTAGTGGCCGACATGAGAGTCAAACGGCCGCTCGTTCTCGAGATCAGCCGTCATGAGGTTTCGGTCGGGCGACCGATCACCGTTCGCGTCCGCGACAGCGGGAATCGGCCGATCGAAGGGGCAGTCATCGAAGCGGGCTCGAAACGCGAACGAACCGACGCTCGGGGCCGGTGTGAGATTACGTTCCACTCGCCCGGCTTCTGGAAGCTGGTCGCAAGGAAGTCCCCGACCGAGCGCGTCTCCTACGAGCCGGCAGCGTCGCTCGTGCGAGCGATGCCGCGTTCGTCGACGGGCCAACGGCCACGACGGTCCGGTCCCCCGCTGCTGTAGCCCGACGGCGACTGACGCAGAAGCTGAACCGAGCCGCGTCGAGAGGCCGTCGCCCGCACACGTTCGCCGGCCCTCGTTTTATTTCACCGCCCGTTGACTGTCGGTCCGTATGGATATCGGCGTCCACACGCCACCGTTGGCCGACGAATCGCTCGAGGGAGCGCTCTCGTATCTCTCCGAAATCGGCGTCGACGCGATCGAACCCGGCGTCGGCGGTCACCCCGGGCAGGACCATCTGCCGAGAGCGGAGCACCTCGACGACGACAGTGCCCAACAGGAGGTCAGGAACCTGCTCGAGGAGTACGACATGCGAATCAGCGCGCTCGCGATCCACAACAACCCGTTACACCCGGACGAGGAGCGGGCTAAGGAGGCCGATACCGAACTCCGCGAGGCGATCGAGTTAGCCGATCAGCTCGACGTCGGCGTCGTCACCTGTTTCTCCGGACTGCCCGCCGGCGGTCCCGACGACGAGGTCCCGAACTGGATCACGGCGCCCTGGCCGCCCGAACACGCCGACGCTCACGAGTACCAGTGGGAGCAGGCTATCGACTACTGGACGGAAATAGCCGACCACGCCGACGACCACGGCGTCGATATCGCCATCGAGATGCACCCGAACATGCTGGTCTACGAACCCCACGGAATGGCCCGGCTGCGCGAGGAAACTGGCGATCGGATCGGCGCGAACTTCGATCCCTCCCACCTCTACTGGCAGGGGATCACGATCACCGACGCGATCCGGTATCTCGGCGAGCGCGACGCGATTCATCACTTTCACGCCAAAGATACGAAGATTTACGAGGAACAGGCCCGCGAAAAGGGCGTCCTCGACACCACGGCGTACGACGACGAGCCGAATCGGTCGTGGCTCTTTCGGTCAGTTGGGTACGGCCACGGCGAATCACACTGGAAAGACATCGTCTCGACGCTGCGGATGGTCGGCTACGACGGCGCGCTCAGCATCGAGCACGAGGACTCGCTGACGAGTTCGCGCGAGGGGCTCGAGAAAGCCGTCGATCTCCTCGAGCGGGCGGTGTTCCGGGAACAGCCCGGCGAGGCCTACTGGGCGGAGTGAGCGAGACGGGAGCGTTACTCCTCGAGCGACCGGTCGATCGAGAAATCCGTCTCGCCGGTGGCCGATCGCTCGGAAACGTCGACGCGCCCGTCGCTGTGAACGACGACCTCGTACCCCTCGTACTCGAAACTAACGCGCGCGTCGGGACAGATCGCCGACGGCGTCCGAAACAGCCTGTCTAGCGCCGCGGGGTCGACGACAGTGTACAGCGGCTCGTACGCCGGCGGCTCGACGTCGGTCACGTCCACTCCTTCGCGGGCGGCGATCGCTTCGATGACGGCCTGGGTCGGCACCGACTCGCGCTCCGGCGGCGACGGCGGATCGGATGCGGAGGACATACCCGTAGCATCCTCGCTCGAGCGGATAAGGCTAGTGTCGAACGTAGCCACGTGAAAAAGGCGTCCGGTAGCCACCGTACCGACGGATTACGGGCGTATCTGTATTCGATGCGTCATCCGATGGGATCACTCAGCGCTCGTCTCGCGCGCTCGTTCGAACGCCTCGATAGCCTCCTCCCGACGATCGGCGTGGTCGACGATCGGTGCCGGGTACGCCGGCGCAACGCGTTCGCGATCGGCCGGCTCGAGGTCCTGCCAGCCGTGAATCTCGTCGGCGCTCGCGTCGGCGAGTTCGGGAACGTACTCCCGGATGTACTCGGCGTCCGGATCGTACTCGCGTCCTTGCGTCGTGGGGTTGAACACCCGGAAGTACGGCTGCGCGTCGGTACCGGTCGACGCCGCCCACTGCCAGCCGCCCACGTCGTTCGCCGTGTCGTGATCGACCAGCGTTCGGCGGAACCAGTCGTACCCCTCTCGCCAGTCGATCAGCAGGTCCTTCGTCAGAAAGGCGGCGACGAGCATCCGGACGCGGTTGTGCATCCACCCCTCCGCCAGCAGTTGGCGCATCCCCGCGTCGACGATGGGGAACCCCGTTTCGCCGGCTTTCCAGGCCGCGAGTTCGTCCGGATCGTTTCGCCACGGGATCTCGTTCTCGTAGCCGCTGAAATTTTCGGTGACGGTTTCGGGGTTGAACGCGAGGACGTGCGCGTAGAACTCCCGCCAGGCGAGTTGGCGCTGAAACGCCGTCACGTTCGCTCGCTGGTCGTCCGTCTCCGCGCGTTCTCGAGCCCGTTCCGTCGCCGCGTACACCTCCCGAATTCCGATCGTCCCCCACTTCAGGTGTACGGAGAGCCGCGAGGTGGCGTCTGCGGCGGGGACGTCTCGCTCGTCCTCGTACCGATAGATATCGTCCGCACAGAACGACTCGAGTCGATCGCGTGCTGCGTCCTGCGTCACCGTCGGGAGTTGGAGCGTCGGCTCCTGATCCGAGTTCGTCGTCGACCCGGCGTTCGGTTTCTCGAAGCCGAGTTCCGTCAGCGAGGGTAACGGCTCGCCCGAGACGGTCGCCAGATCGTTCGCAGTCGGTGGGGCTACCGGATCGCGTTTCTCCCGGTCGCGCCACTTCTTCCAGAAGTACGAAAACACGGAGTAGTGGTCGCCCTCGTTCGGCGTGATCGATCCCGGTTCGTGATGGATCGCGTCGTGGACGGTCTCACAGCTAACGCCATCGTCCTCGAGCGCCGCCGTGGTCGCTCGGTCGCGATCGGCCGCGAGGCCGCTGTACCCCTCGCACCAGACGACCGTCTCGGCCTCGTGTTCGGCTGCGAGCCGCGGAATCGCGTCGCTCGATTCACCCCGAGCGACGAGCAGATCGGCGTCTCGCTCGCGGTACCACGCTCGGAGCCCTTCGAGCGCCTCGAGCAGACACGCGACCCTGATCGACGAGGCGTGTTCGAGGACGGTCGGGTCGAAGACGAAGACGGGAACGACCGGTCCGTCGTCGACGGTGACGGCGCGGGCGAGTCCGCGGTTGTCGACTCCGCGAAGATCGCGACGGTGCCAGTAAACGGCCATACCGTACTCGGGACAGCGAGCATCGAAAGTATCCGGATTGCGGCGACCCGGGACTGCCGTCGCTCGCGTCGATCGAGGCCAACGTGGCCGCAGAATCACTGCCAGCCGGCTACTCCTTGTCGGTGTTAGGCGACTCGAATCGCGCCCCGAAGAACCGGCGGGCCGATGCGACGATCCCGTCGATCGTGTAATTGACGCCGATGTAGACGCTGACGAGTGCGAGCAGGGTTCCGGCGACCACGTCGGCGAACCAGTGAATGCCCAGATACATCGTCGAGAGCGAGACGCTGATGGCGAGGAACCCGGAGACCGGCACCCACACCGGATACTTTTCTCGGGTCACCCACGCCAGGAAGAAGACGGTCATCGCGAGGGACGTGTGCAGCGACGGGAAGACGTTCGTGTTCTGGTTGATCTCGTTGGTCAGCGTCCGGGACTGTGGAAACGCCTCGTACAGCAGCCCCTCGAACAGCAGCGGATCGACGTTTCGCGGCCCGAACGCAATAAAGAGGGTATAGAAGAGGAGTCCGATCGCGTAGTTCGCGGTGAACGCGAGCACCAGCATCGACAGCTCCTCCATCTCGTCGAGCGCGAAGTACGCGACAAACGGGAACAGCAGCAAGAACGCGTAGCCGTAGATGTAGATAAAGACGAAAAACGACGTCAGAACGTCGGTCTGGAACGACTGGAGGACGACGACCGGATCCGTCCCGAACAGCGCCCGGTCGAACTCGAACAGGTACGACGTGATGTTGTTTCGAAGCACGTTTCGCTCGAGTCGCTGCACGACGTCCTGTGTCGACCACCGCAAGAGGAGCACGACGGCGAGCGCCGCAAACGACAGGAGACAGGTCTCGAGTCGCCATCGAAACTCCCGCAGCGCGGTGACCGCGTTTCGCGGTCCGACGATGACGAGCGTCGCGGTGACGAGCATCGTCACTACGACCAGTGTGAGCTCGAGCAAGACGTCGATGAGAGCCATTCAGTATACTTATAGAGAGTATTGGCCCCGAGCCATTAACTCTTTCACAGTTATCCACACACCGTTCGAATGTCGAAAATATCGACTTCAGTACGGCGGTTCTGTCGACGTTCCACGCGGTGTCACCGGTACTGAGTGGAGAGCCTACAGCCGTTGACCTACCGCTGCGATCCGAGGATCGACGGTCCGATCGCTACGGTGTGGTGGAGATCGTTATCGGCTGGGCGAGTCACTTGAGCAGTTGACCGCCGTCGTAGTTGTAGCCGATGTCCTGAAACAGCGGCTGGCTCTGTGACGTGTCGACCGATCCGTCCGTGCCGGGAAACGACAGAATGTCGGGATCGGGATCGGCGAACTCGTCGTCGTCGTACTCCCATGCGTCGTCATGGATACCGACGAGTGACGGCGTTCCCTTCGCTTGCGTCGCGAACCCCTCGAAGATCTCGGAGACGACATGTTGGCGGTCGATCAATCTCGCACAGACGCGTCGAAAGTTCGGGTTGCCGAGTTCGGCGTGCTGGCTGTTGAAGCCGACCATGTAGAACGCATCGGTCGTCTCCATCGTTGTCGAGACATCGGATGCATCCCTGATCTCTTCGACGCTCCCCGGCGGGATCTCACTCGCCGTCACGTCGATATCGCCGTCGATGAGCAAGTCCCGCATCGCACCCGAGTTCGGCGCGACCTGAAACCGAATCCCTTCGAATCGTGAGAACCCCTCGAGCACCGACGGCCTGTCCGACGTCCCGCGGAGGGCGTGGGCGTCGAACGGCTCGAGGACGACCTCTTCGTCCGTCGAAGCGTCCGCAAACGCGAACAGTCCGGAGCCGACCGGGTTCTCGTTGTCGTCGGTGACCGCCACCGTCTGCCGGTCGGTGAGCAGTTCCGACCGCTCGGCCCAGATGTGCTCGGGAAAGAGCGGAATCGTCAGGGCTCGCGCGGCGACCGCCCGCGTCGTGTTGACGAAGTAGAGTTCGATCGTCCGCGAGTCGACGACATCGGTCGATTCGACGAGGGTTTGCTGTCCACGGAACCGCGGTGCAGGAATCCCGCCCTCGACCTCACCCAGGGACGTGTCCTCGATGAGCTCGAACGTAAACGCCACGTCGTCGGCGTCGATCGGTTCGCCGTCGTGCCACTCGAGTCCCTCTCGGAGGGTAATACGTGCTCGAAGTCCGCCCCCTTCGTCCCACTCGGCGCTCTCGGCCAACCAGGGGACGTACGATCCGTCGATTCGCCGTGCCAGCGGATCGTACAGCAGATCCAAGAGCCCCTCGATTCGGTTCCGATCGACGGCCAGCGGGTTCAGCCGCTCGGTGAGCCCTTCGCCGAACACGCCAACCTCTAGCGGTCCGTCCCGCGGTCCGTTGGCCGCGTGAGCGCAGAGTTCGACGTATCCTAACGCATCCCGCGGCGGGGACGGGACCTCGAAGCTCTCGCGGGCCCCGGTTATTCGGTACGGATGTGCAACGGCCGTAAACGGCACCGACTGCAGCAGGTGGTCGAGCAGTTCGACGAGTTCTGCGGGCCGGTCGTCCTCGGTCGCTTCCCGCTGGGTTTCGAGGTGGTTGTCAGCCGCCAACTCGGTGAACCGAAAGGGGTTTTGCCACCCTTGTTCCCCGACGAATCGCGAGTGCAACAGTCCGTACAGGTCATCCGGATCGTCGTACCCGGGGTGTCTGGCAACGAATACGTCGTACTCTCCCTCGAGCAGGACATCCCGATACAGTTCGGCTTTGGCGACGGGTTCGTGAGACGCGTCGATACCTGCGTCGCTGTAGTTCTCCCGGAGCCTGCTCGCGATCGTCGCAGCGATCGGATCGTCGTCCGCCGGCACGGCTTTGATCGACATCGAAATCTGGTCGGGACCGGGGGTTTCCGCCTGCGACCAGAGTCGATCGAAACAGCCAGCGAGAGAACTCACGGCGGCGACACCACCGCCTGCGAGGAGTCCCCGTCGGGTCGTCGACGGAGCGACGTCTTCCATACGCCCCGGGCTACGCCACCACAGCGTATAGGACTTACTCTCGAAACGACATCTTGACGAACGGCTGTCTCGATCGGACGGATCAACCGACTGCGACCCGAGGGAAGACGTAGGATCGATCAGCGAGTACCAGAAACCGGACGCGTCGGCCCTGAGCCGAGTCGGCCACCTGATCGGACGTTTGCCGGCGGGGTTCGGTGGATTCCGTCCCGCGGACGGCGTATCGTGACTGTTGACGGCCACTCACCGGGTAACCGGAAAAAGTACCAAACAAACACCGGCAGAGGTGTACGTGACCAAGATAGTAACGAGATCCTGATTGTCTTTTATTCCCGTGTATGCCGACCATAACAATCAGGTGTCGTGGTATCGAACCGCACGTGGCTTCCGTTCCCACATCGCGGTCGACTGGTCTGGCTGGATCGATCGGTCGCGTCTCGAGGAACGGCCACGAGAGACAGCTATGAAACTCGCACTCATCGGATTCGGTCAGGCAGGCGGGAAAGTAGTCGACCACTTTCTGGCGTACGACGACGCGATCGACGGCGGCTTCGTCGAGAGCGGACTCGCGGTCAACACCGCGACGACGGACCTGCAAGGTCTCGAGCACGTCCCCCAGAGTCACCGCGTCTGCATCGGGCAGGCGCGCGTCAACGGCCACGGCGTCGGTGCGGACAACGAACTCGGTGCCGAGGTCGCGGAGACGGATATCGACGAGATTCAGCACGCGATCGATCGGATTCCGAACCACGAGGTCGACGCGTTCCTCGTCGTCGCCGGCATGGGCGGCGGCACCGGTTCCGGAGGCGCACCGGTCCTCGCGAAACACCTCAAGCGAATCTACACGCAGCCCGTTTACGGGCTCGGCGTCCTGCCGGCGACGGACGAGGGCGGCATCTACACGCTCAACGCCGCCCGCTCGTTCCGGACGTTCGTCCGCGAGGTCGACAACCTGCTCGTCTTCGACAACGAGGTCTGGCGCAGCGCCGGCGAGTCCGTCGAGGGCGGTTACGACCGGATCAACCGCGAGATCGTCGAACGGTTCGGCCTGTTGTTCGCCGCCGGCGAGGTCGGCCACGGCGACCACGTCGCCGAAAGCGTCGTCGACTCTTCCGAGATCATCAACACGCTCTCGGGCGGCGGCATTTCGACGATCGGCTACGCGACCGAGACCGTCGAAACGGACGGCAGCGGCCTCCTCTCGTCGTTCACCGGGAGCGACGACGGCTTCGACGACGGTAGCGCAACCAATCGACTGACCAGTCTCGTCCGCAAGGCGACGTTGGGGCGACTCACCCTCTCGTGTGACGTCAGCAGCGCGGATCGCGGCCTGGTCGTCGCGACCGGACCGCCCCGGAAATTAAACCGCAAGGGCGTCGAACGCGGCCGGCAGTGGCTCGAGGACGAAACGGGGAGCATGGAGATCCGCGGCGGCGACTACCCGATTACCGGCGGCAACGAGGTTGGTGCGATCGTTCTCCTCTCAGGTGTGACGGACGTCCCCCGTATCGATCAGCTCCAGCAGGTCGGAATCGAAGCCAAGGAGACGACCGAGGAGGTCCGGGCCAGCGCCGAAGACGAGTTCGCGTCGCTCGTCGACACGGGCGGCGAACTCGACGCGCTCTTTTGAACCGACCGCAATTCGCGTTCGTCGATTTCCTCAGTTCTCGGACGTCGGTGGGCGAACGATCCGATCGACGGCATCGCGGAACTGCGGGCTCTCTCGGTACCAGAGCCAGCAGCCGACGCCGGCGAGGATGATCGAGTTGGCGACGACCCCGACGACCGACGCCAGATAGGCCGCGGCACCGTCGCCGGAGGCCGCGAACACGTTCGCCGGGTTGTCGTGGACGAGAAAGAAGTAGCAGACGAACCAGGCGTTGGGGACCAGCGTCGCGACGAGCACGGGTGCTCCGTAGACGTAGTTCTTGAGCCAGATCAGGGCAAACGCGAGGAGCGGGCCGAGCAGGCCGACGACGAGCAGAAACGCGGGCTGCCCTTCCGTAAACGTCGCCCCCACCGTCGACTGAGCTACGGCGAACAGTCCCAGTACGGTGAAGTACGCCACAACGGGCACCGTCACGATGAGTCGAATATCCACGTACTACGGTGGCCACCTGTTCGTCTTAATCGTTATTACCATCCAACAGACATATATGCGATGGGCTATCATCGTTCCGTCAGCCGAGACGACCACCGAGCGGGGTCCTCACGGGGTACCGAAGCGGTCGAATGCTACGAGGGAGTGTCCGTCGGGTTAGCGACACTGTGGCGACTCGGCGTCGACCTGTTGGGTGATGCCGAGGGAATCCAGGCCGCGTTCGGTAGCGGTGAGGCGGCCGCCCGCTGTCGGCACCTCGAGCGGAACGAGATCGTCGGCCAAATCGGAACTGATCCGAGCAGTTATCAGTCCGTCAGACACTGCTATCGGAACTGAAACGAGACGTTGTATCTCGATAGCTGCCGATCCAATACCACGGACGGCACGCCGTAATCGCCTCATTACGACGGTCTTACTCGGTAGCGTCGACAGAGCATAATTATCAAATTTAACGTCATTCATGGTATGGAGAGTATAACGAAACCCAATATGAGCGACTGATTGGATATGCGAAGTGAGAGACACTCGAACCGGGCATCGACATCGTCACGAATGCGGCGCGCACTCGAGTCGGTCCTCCTCCGGAGCGAGGGGCGAACGGTCATCGAGGAGTGCCGGCGGTGCGGAACGACGCTCGAGACCGGCGGCCCGAGCTGTCCGGCCTGTGGCCGCGACGATATCGTGAAGTATCACCTCGAGTGACGTCGCGTCCCTCATCGCCTCGAACGGCGTCGTATCCGACCCGCGGCGCCGTCGATCGAGCGGTTCGTCACTCGAGCGGGAGTACACTGGTCTCGATCGCGTCCCGTCGACCGTCCAGCACCGTAACGCGCTCGTCCCGACGGGACTCGAGCCAGTAGAGCAATCGTTCGGCCCACTCGAGCTTTCGGGCTTTCGCCGGATCGACGGTGGGATCGTCGAGGTCCCAGCCGACGAAGACGAGGCGAGACGCGCCAAGGTGGTCGGCGAGGAAGGCTGCCCGATCGCCGTCGGTGAACCCGCCGAAATTTTCGACGGAACTCCGGGGTGCCGCCTGCGTCGTGGGAAGTACGAACTCGTCGCTGCAGTCGGGAACGATGTCACGAACCGCCGGAACGTTGTCGCCGTGTGCGTGGACTGCAACCGGAACCCCCGAGTCGGTCAGTCGACGGACGGTGTCGGGATTCTTGTCGAGGTCGGTCACCATGCAGTCGACGTCGATTCCGCGGCTGGCGAGCGTGTCGACCGCCGTCGAGGCTGCGAAGACGACGTCGGCGTTGCGTGCTCGCTCGAGCGACGCCTCGTCCTCGAGTGAGGGCCCGGCGCCGGCGACCGCGACCGTCGCGTCGCGAGCGGCAGAAAGTCGCTCGAGGTCGAATCCGTCGGTCAGCGAGGCCAACACGTCGCGCGCTCGTTCGTCGCCGGTACGATCGTACCCGAAATCGGCCAGGATCGCCTCGTACACTGGCTCCCACTCGTCGAACTCCATACTCGAGATGCGGTGGGGAGTCGTATCTGTATTCGGGATTCGCTCGAGCGACCGCTGTCGCGTACGAAGGCGCTGGAAAACTCACGGCTACTGCGCTCGAGTTGTCACTCGTCGTCGAAGTTCCACAATAATTCCGTGTTGTGGGCCGGGGGTCGCCTCCAAAGTACCCCTACCCGGGAGGCCGCCCGGCGTCCAGTACCCCTTTTCGAAGCCTCCGGCATAAGCTTTCTCTTACCTCAGCATCGCCGCTAGCGAGCCGGCTAGAGCGCTCAGGTCGCCGTTTTCGTCGCGTAGACGGTCTGATACGTCTGAAATTGCGGTCGTCGATCCCAGAACCAGCAATCGATCATTGTCAACACCGTACACATCGGCGTTGGACTCGGCGGCGAGCGACGTGAATCGAACGTGATCGTCGGCACCGAGTCCGGTGATCTCGATGGCCAGTGCCGACCAGTCGTCGGCGACCGTCGATTCGATATCGCGCTCCGCCAGGTGGGCCCGAAGATCGCGACTCGAGTGGACGTCCAGCCGAGAGACCGACAGCTCACCGCGGCTGTCTCTCGAGCGTTCGGTGAACGCGTTTCCGATCAGCGCCGCGTCGCGCGTTTCGGCGACGTCGTGGGTCCGGATCACGTGTGCGCCGCGTTCGACGGCCAGCGACGTCGCCGCGAGACTAACCGGCAGTCGGTCCTCGGTCTCGCGTCCCGCGAGTTCGCCGAGGAAATTTTTCCGATTGATCGAGACCAACACGGGCCGTCCGAGTGCTCGGAACTCGCGCAGTCGGCGGAACGTCTCCCGATCGTCCTCGAGCGTCTGGGCCTCGCTCCAGCCGCCGAACGCCGGGTCGACGATCGTCTTCTCCGTCAGCCCGTTCTGTTTCAGGGACTCGTACACCTGATCGACGTAGTCGGCGTTTGTCGTCCACTCGGGCGACTTTCGGGCCGCCCAGTCGGTCTCCTCGACCGCACCCGGGCGCTCGAGATCCGGCGGACTCGCCATCTTCGCGACGGCGACGTCGTACTCCTCGCAGACGACGGGCATCTCGGGATCGGCGAAGCCCGCGATGTCGTTGACCATATCGAACCCCCGGGAAAGTGCCTCGTCAGCTACCTCCGCGTACCGAGTTTCGATCGAATAAATCGCGTCCCCGGAGACGCTCTCGATCGTCTCGCACGCGACGTGGAGTCGCTCGAGTTCCTCCTCGGCCGAGAGGACGTCGAACCGCTTGTTCGCCGACTCGAGACCGATGTCGACGATGTCGGCCCCCTGATCGATGAGTTCCTCGTCGACGTATCGAGCGGCGTCGCCGGGGTCGTCGAAGACGCTCGGATCGTACGGGGACTCCTCGCTGACGTTCAACACGCCCATAATCCGGGGCGGGTAGTCGTCACCGATCCCCAGCCCCGCCGCGTCGACACTGTTCATACGCGGACTGAGGAGTGAAGCCTGATAGGTACCGCGATTGCGGAACCCGTCCACATCGACGCTCGGTGCTACTGTCGGTACGTTTTCGAACGACCGTAGATCGATTTCGCCTGATCACCGACCCGACTCACTCCGGTCTCGTCGCCGTCGAAGGCGCCGGTTCGAATCCACCGCGTCCCGTCGACCGACGCGATCGTTTCGTCGGTCAGCGCCGGTCGGGCGACGTACTCGTCCATCGTCGTCGGACCGCTAACCGACAGTTCGCCGTCGAACTGGTCCTCGAGCACCCGCGTCTCGATCCCCGGCAACACCTCACTGACCGTGTCAGAGTCGTCTGCATCAGCGTCGATCAGGTGTGTCAGCCCCGTTTCCGGACATCCCCGGTATCGGACTGCCGTCCCCATCCGGTCGTCGACGGCCTCACCCGGTCGCGTCAGCGATGCTCCCGTCGTCTCGAGAACGGCGACGGAGTCGTCGACATCGGCCTCGAGTTCGCGAAGTGTCTCGTACTGTCGAGGCGAGCAGAACGCTCGATCTGCATCGTCGGTGGCCAGCAACGAGCGAGCCGTTTCGGGATCCCGATCCGTGTGCGGGTGGTACTGTCCGCCCTCGAGTATCGCGGCGTTCGCACCGTACATGAGTTCGATCGGGTTCGACAGCGGGAGCAGTCCGAGATGACGAGGTGTAGCGTCTTCCTCGACGATCGATCCGCCGAGGTCGGCAGCGGCGGTCAGCGCCGAGTGACTGTAGGCCACGCCGAGTGGCTCACCGCCGTCGTATCCGACGTAGGCGATCAGCCCGCTATCGTCGTCCGACTGACGGACGACGTCGATGCCGGTTCGTGACCCCGCGCTGTTCATCCCGTCGTTGTCGAGAAACGACGGAAGGTCGATTCCCATTCGAGCGTCGATATCGACCGTGATCGCGACGCGTACCGTCTCGACTCGGTTCAGAATACCCAGAAACGGCGTTTCGTCGGTGACGTACGCGTTCGCCTCCGTTTCCCGCAGGACGGTGGTAATATCGGGACTGCCGTACTCGGTCGGTATCGTCACCGGAACACAACCGTTTCTGAGCGTCCCGTAGAACGCGACGAGGAGCGCTCGAGGATTCGAGAGACGAATCGCGACGGCGTCGCCGGCAGCGATATCGCGGTCCTGGAGACCACCGGCGAACGCATCGGTCTGCGACCAGAGCTTCGAAAACGTCGTCGGATCGCTACCGGAGATGGCCACTGACGATTGGTTTTTCATCACCGTGTCCTGTAGCTGGCTCGTAATATTTGACATAGTATCCGAAGATAGTCAACGAGTGTTAACTGTTCTCCCGCTATCGTATAAGAGTATGATTCACAAGTTGATGTGTGAATATGTCCTAGAATATCCGAGATGGATCGATCGTGCGCCACATTCGTCGTTGAAACGACCGAAGTCGCGATCCGGCTCTCGGTGTCGGAGCGACTGAAAACGGGTTCCGGACTTCGATATCGAAGCGACGAGCTGTTTCCTCGAGCGTCCGTAGTCAACTACTCCTCCTGGTCGTCCGCTTCGAGGACGGCCAGCCGCGAATCTCGCAGGAGTACCTTCCTGACGATCGAGGGGTTCTCGAGCAGTCGGTGTTTGGCGTGGGCACCGCGTCCGCGTCCGCGCCCCTCGCGTTCGGACTGGATCACGTTGAGGAAGTTCTGCTCCTGGAGGATCTCCTGGACCCGACGTTCCGAGAGCACGTCGAAGTCGAGCTGGCGAGCGATCGACTTGTACTGGTTGTAGATGATCTTCGTCGGGAACTCCTTCTCCGAACTGTTCTCGGTGAGCAGCGTCAGCGAGTAAAGAATTGCCTTGGCTTGCTGTGGCGAGCCCTCGATCAGTTCGTTGAATCGGTCGGCTTCGGTCTTCTCCTTGGCGTCGCGCACGTGATCCGCGGTGACGCGCGTCGCGTCCTGTTTCTTCGCGATGCGACCGGCGTTCCGGAGGATGTCGATCGCCTTGCGCGCGTCGCCGTGTTCCTGTGCCGCGAGTGCAGCCGTGAGGGGAATCACGTCGTCGGAGAGTACCCCGTCGTGGAACGCGTCGCGCCGTTTCTCGAGGATCTCGACGAGCTGGTTGGCGTCGTACGGCGAGAAGACGAGTTCGTCCCGCGAGAGGCTCGATTTCACCCGCTCGGAGAGGTGATCCGGGAAGTCGATCTTGTTCGAGATGCCGATGATGCCGATGCTCGAGTCCGAGATACGCCGGTTCTCGCCCGCCCGCGAGAGTTTGCGGAGCACTTCGTCGTCCTCGAGCATGTCGATCTCGTCCAAGATGACGATGGTTACGTCGGTACAGTGATCGACGGCCTGCCAGAGGCGCTTGTAGTAGTCGCCGGTGCCGAGACCGCGGTCGGGGACGCTCACGCCGCTCTCGTCGGGCTCGTTGACGAGTTGGGCGATCGTCTTGATGATCGACGCCTCGGTGTTCTGCTCGCCGCAGTCGATGAACGCGTACTTGACGGTGGTGTCGTCGCGCTGGGCCTCCGAGATGACCCGCTGAGTCACCGACCGCGAGATGAGTGATTTGCCGGTTCCGGTCTTGCCGAAGATGAACAGGTGATTGGGTTCGCTCCCGAAGATAGCCGGGTTCAGGGCGTCCGCAACCCGCTGCATCTGCTCGTCCCGGCCGACGATCCGGTCCGGCCCGGGAAGGTGCGTGATCTCGAGCAACCGCTCGTCGGCAAAGACCGGATCGTCGTACCGAAAGAGGGGATCACGATCGTCGTTGGCGGACATTGCAATACCCGGACTCTTCCGACTGGATTGAAATAAAGCTATGGACTTCGCTCGCGGATGTAAATACGACGACTCAGGGACCCGAAAGCGGATATACGGGCGTGTAGTGAGAACCGTCTGCTTTGCCGGCATCGCGTATCTAACCCACGCGCGATGAGGATCCGGGAATGCGAAACACCCCCACCCCCCTCGCGTATGTAACGTGCCGACGGGAGGAAGCCACCGAGCGCGCGGTCGTTCAACGATTCGAGAGTAGCGCTAGCTGTCAGTCAACGATCCGCAAGCGGCGCTGCCATCGTTCGATTCGGCCGCGGCCTTGCTCGAGAACACCCCTCCGATCACGTATTGGGGCATCTTGAGATTACGGACGATCGACGCAGTCAGATGTGCGGACGAACGAACGCAGTCGAAAAACGTCCGTTCTCCCACAGCAAAAGCCGACGGTTCGAAGCGATATCGAAGCGTCTGACGCCGAGATGACCAGTTATCGGGACACACACCCCCGTCGCGTATGTAACGCCGAATGGGTGGGTGGGGGTCGAGCTAATCACTCGATTTGGTCTTTTTTAGCACCAACTCGCCCTGTTTTTACATCCGCGGAGAAGGTGTGTCACAATACAGACCCCCCACACGTGGACGGGCTTACAAACGCGAAGGGGGTGTGTCCCTCCTCCCATTATATGGGTTTCGTCTCGAGAGAAACAGCGAAACGGCGGCTACAGCAACTCTCGACACGAACTGGGAGATTATTCGGCGGAATCCGTCACTCCACACTCCACTCGTGACCGAGAAAGTCTTCCACGCAGCATGCTTTCTACAGTTTCCACACTACCCCTAGACTAGTTGTCTAGTCTAGAACTAGCACAGAGTAGAGAAGTGAGTAAAAGCGGTCGATAACCGTTGTTTCTCCTGGACCGTTCTGTTTCGTCGCCTCTCGCTCGTTCGCCCGCCATCCCGCTCGTCCGACTCTCGCGTTGCCCGTCTTTCTCGAGTTCGTCTCTCGACTTTCCCAATCGACCGACTGAACCGCGATTCGCTCTACGTTCGGCAGACTCGCGACTTCGCCGCATCGATTCTCGGATGTCGATACTCGAGAGCTTCCCTGAACTCAGCCGGAACCGGGCAGACTGTGGAACTGAATGATCCGAACTGCCGAACGCGGAACCGAAAGGATAACCCGTCTCTCGAGTCGATATCCGCCGACAGCGTATGAGCGAGGAGTCGTCCGAACCCAACAGTGTTAGTCGCCGCACGCCACCAGCAGTCGCCGTCGTCGATGCCCAGACGCCGGGGAACGTCGGCACCATCGCTCGAGCGATGAAGAACTTCGGCTTCGAGGATCTCCTGCTGGTCGATCCGCCCGAACTCGATCCCGATGGCGAGGCCTACGGGTACGCGGGCCACGCTCGCGAGGACATCCTCCCGAACGCGACCGAAATCACGTTCGATCACCTCGTCGAGAACTACCACACGGTCGGCTGTACCGCAGTGACCAACGAGGACGATCACAGCCACGTTCGGTTCCCGTTCTCCACGCCCGCCGAACTCACCGATCGGCTGGCGACCGTCGAAGCGCAGACAGCGCTCGTCTTCGGCCGCGAACGCGTCGGACTGACCAACGAGGAACTCGCCCGGATCGACGAAATCTGCTCGATTCCGGCCAGCGCGGAGTACCCCGTCCTCAACCTCGGGCAGGCCGCGACGATCACGCTCTACGAACTCCGGTCGCTCACGCTCTCCGACGCGGAGACGCAGCTCCCCGATCTCGAGCGATCCCGGGCCGCCGAGCCGACCATCGATCGCGTCTACGACCAGTGGGCGGCGCTCCTCGAGGAGCTCAACCACCCCGAAGAGAAGCGCGAGAAGACGATGCGAATGCTTCGACGCGTCTACGGACGGGCGGATCTAACCGAGGGTGAGGCCAACACGCTCCTCGGACTGCTCCGTCGAGCGACGGAGCGACCGGAACGACAGTAACGGCCGCGACGACAGCAGCGGCTGAAACGATAGCAACGGCCGGAATGCCAGGAAC
This sequence comes from Natronorubrum texcoconense, assembly GCF_900100335.1. Classification (GTDB taxonomy): domain Archaea; phylum Halobacteriota; class Halobacteria; order Halobacteriales; family Natrialbaceae; genus Natronorubrum; species Natronorubrum texcoconense. The sequence continues at coordinate 33,012 of NZ_FNFE01000003.1, forward strand.
TGAAGAGCAACCGGAGGCTGTAGGTTCACCGACGAATACGTACGAGAAAAACGGCTCTCGGCCACCACGATCATATACTCACAGTGGACAGCACTACAGAATGGCTAAGCTCACCCGACGACGGACACTGTCTCTCGCCGGTGCGGGAATGGCAGCGCTCGCAGGCTGTTCGGAATCGTCAGACGACGGTGGAACCGACGATGGGAACGACGGCAGCGACGGGATGGAAGAGACGATCGAACTGGACGGCGATCTTCCGTCGTACGCCTCGATACTCTCCGAACGTGACCGGCCGACCTACTTTTACGGTGCGATCGATGTCGAGACGATGTCGACGATCATCGACGACGAGGGTGCCGAAGCGGGCGACGAGCCTGCGGATCCGTTAATTGGGAACCCCATCGTCGTCGCGCTGTTGTGTTCGTTCGGCCTCTCACAGCTCGCCAACTCCCGTGCAGCGGCCGCCTACAGCGCCAATGACGAGACCTCCAGCGGAGAAGGCGAACTCGTCTTCGCCGACGGCGTCTACACGCTGGTCGGCGAGTACGACCTCGACGGTCTCGCAATCGACCTCGAGGACGAAGGATACCGTCGCGAAACTGCCGAGGAGTCGTACGCGGTCTACACCGACGTGGAGACCGGCGAAGCGATCGGGATCACCGACGAGGTGTACGCCTTCTCCTATCCGAATCCCGACGACGACGAGTTCGACGCGGTCGCAGCCGTCGAACGGACGGTCGAGACCGCAAGCGGTAATCGATCGCCGAAACACGCGACCGACGACGAGTTCGAGGCGCTCCTTCGCGCCGGCAAATCGACCGGAATCACGCTCGGATTGTATACCGCAGACGACGAGTTCGCCGCCGATGCACTCGCGGACGACCAGCCGGAAGACGACGCCGAGGCGCTCGAGTTCGAGTTCGGCGCGTTCGGAGGTGCGTTCGGCGTCCACCAACAGCTGTCGGTCGCCGGCAGTGACGCCAGCACCGGTGCCGTCGTTATGCACACCGATGACGACCAGGTCGACGTCGACCGACTCGAGTCGTCGCTCGGCACCGACGCCGACTCGCTCGAGGTGACTCGAGACGGAACAACGGTGTCGCTCGAGGCCGAATATGGCGGTGACTTGGCCTGATCGAACGAACTGACCGACACGTCATCCGAGCCGAACCCGAAGATTCGACGTAGCATGCGGGCGAGAATCGATCGCTGATTGCTGGGGCGAACACGAATCGCGAACCGGTTTTTCAGCAGGGAACTGTCGTACTGTTCCTGAGAAGGCTAACGCGGCTGAGACGATTACTCCGTGTTCAGTGGCGCGACCTCGCGCTCGACCGATCGAGAATCTGCAGCCCGCGAGACGAACTGACCCGTCTCGGAGACGGTACCGGTCCAGTCGCAGTCGGGACACGCGAACAGTCCCTGGCCGTCGATCAGCGATTCGCCGCAGTCGGGGCAATCGCTCGCGTCGGTAGTCGTCGCGGTCCACGACGAATCGTGCTCCTGAGTACCACCCAGCGGCGTCGGAAGTTCGCCCGTCCGAAGCGAGGCGATCACCTCGTCCGTCGTGAGCGTCTCCTCGGTTTCCTCGTCGGTGTGGGGGAAGACGCCGACCAGTTCGTCGTCCGCGTAGAGTTCGAGACAGAGCAGCGGCGTTACGAGGAGATCAGTCGTCTCACCGGTCACCTGTGACGTCGTGGTGCGCTCCTGGAACGGCGGTCGAATGCTCACACCCCGATCGGCAGCCCACGTCTCGAATCGCTCGAAGCTCTCGAGGGCCTCTTGATAGGGGCTGGTGTCCGTCAGTGCGATCTCTTTCGGCCAGCTACGGAGCAACAGATCGTCGATCGTCCCCTCGGAGTCACAGGCCTGGAGGGTTTCGATCTGTCTGTCGACCGGCTCAAGCAACAGCGGTGCGCGCACGTGGCAGACGGCCGTCACGTCGGTCGACGTCGTGGTTGTGGGTGCTGTCATTGAATCATGTATTCGGGCCACGGTCTCCGATATAAATGTTTTTGGCAAGTCATATCGTGGCACGCGACGGCGACGGGGAGCAGCAGTCGGTCGGCGTCGAACCGGCGAGAATCGAGGTCCATCGCTACTCGGTTCCGATTCGACGTTGTTACTCCGTTCCGTTTCGACGGGAGCCCTCGTTGCCGTCGCTCGTTCTCGCATCGACACAATCGGTCCCGCCATCAGTTCTCACCTCGGTGCGGTCGGTTCCGCCGTCCGTTCTCGCGGTGGACCGGCGGTCCAACGATAGCGTCGGCGCACCTCGTCCCTCGAGTCGCGACCGGAGCAGCGCGCGGAACGCCGCTCGCTTGATGACGACGAAGCCGGCGAGGATCGTCAACAGCCCGACGACGGTGAGCGAGTCGACCACCGAGCCGAGGACGATCCAACTCACGCCGATCGCGACCGCCGGCTCGGCGTAGCCGACGAGGTTCACCTGAATCGCCCCGCTGCGGTCGAGCAGTTCGAAGTAGAGCAGGAACGCGAAGACGCCGGAGACGAGCGTCAAGTAGAGATACGACGCCAGCGCCGTCGTGGTCAGCTGGATCGCAGCCATCGACTCGCCCCGCAGGAACGCCCAGCCGAGCAACACGCCGGAGCCGAGCAGCATCGACCAGGCCTGAAGCGTCTCGAGCGGCAGGTTCGATTCGATCGGACGGACGAGCACGCTGCCGAGCGCGAACGCGACGGCGGAGGCGAAGACCAGCATCGCGCCGAACACCATATTGCCGCCGAGCGCCGCCGAAGAGGGCTGGACGACGAGCACGACGCCGACCAGACCGAGGACGAAGCCGACGACGCCGAGGAGGTTGAGCCGTTCGCTCGGGAGCAACACGCCGGCGAACGCGACGGTCAGGATCGGCGCCGTGCTGACGATCGTCGCCGCGACCGCGCCGGAGACGTACAGCTCTCCGAGGTACAACAGGCCGTGATAGAGCGCGAAGACGAAGACGCCAGCGACGCCGATCACGAGCCATTCCGACAGCCCAGACGGTCGAATTCGGTCGGTCACGACGGCCGCGTATCCGAGAACGATCGCGCCGGCCAGCGCGTATCGGAGTCCGGCGAACAGGAGCGGCGGCACGTACTCGAGACCGATCTCGATCGCGACGAACGAGCTTCCCCAGCAGAGTGCAAGCATCGAAAAGAGAACCAGTTCACGGTACTCAGATCGAAGAGGCACGAGTGCAGTCATTTTCAGTTCGAAACGGATAGTCCTATTTAGACTCTTCTACAAAAGATGACGAACGGACGAACGCAAAACCACACATATGGATCTAATCCGAATTGGCCACTATACTGAACAGTAATCTTGTAGATGGCTTCAAGTACATCAGACGAAGGATATATTCCAGGCGCGGCCGACCGGTCGTGCATGGACGAACGCGACGTGCGACTCCTCAAGGCGATCTCCGAACTCGAGACCGGAAGTCCGGAACGGCTTCACGAAGCGACCGGCATTCCCGTCTCGACGATTCACTACCGACTGAGCAACCTGCGGGAGGAAGGGATCATCACGAACGATCGCTACGAGGTCGATCTCGAGGAACTCGGGCTCGGCGTGACCGTCCTCGTCGAAGTCCACGCGGATTACCAGGGCTCCTACGAGACGTTTTCCGACCGCCTACTGACCGTCGAGGGCGTCACGAACGTCTACTTCACGATGGGGAAGACCGACTTCATCGTCATCGCGCGACTGAGCAGCAGCGAGATGGTCGAGCGCCTGATCGCCGAGTTCGAGCAACTCGAGGGCGTCGACCGGACCGACTCGACGTTCGTCATCTCGGCGGTCGAAGAGCGCGACGCGCTCCAGAGCTACAGCCTCGAGACGCTGCTCGAAGAACTGGCCGACGGCTAGTTGACGGGGGCGATCTCGAGACGAAGACAGTCGGAACCGGGCTGAATACGGGAACCCGCGAACGAAAATTGAGAGGGGAGAGAGCCGAACCGAACGAGCTGAAGAGTCCGATCGAAACGAGTCGAGTCAGGATCGCTTCTGGATCTCCTCACGCAGTAACTCGCTCACGAGATCGCCGTCCGCCTTCCCGCGCAGCGCGCCCATACACTCGCCCATCAGCCCGGAGAACGCCTGCATCCCCTCCTCCTCGACCTGTGCTTCGTTTCGCTCGACGACTTCGGCGATCGCTTCGCGGACCGCTTCGTCGTCGGCCCCGCCGAGGTCTTCCGCGTCGGCCGCCTCCGCTGCGGTTCGATCGGGATCTTCGGCCAACGCCGTGAGGAGGTCCCCGACACCCTCGTTTGGCAGGTCGCCATCGTCGACCATCCCCAGAACGTCTCGGAGATGCGTCTCAGTGAGCACCTCGACAGCCACATCATCACGGCGGAGTTCGGTCAGCGTCGACTCGAGCGTCGATGCCGCAAGCGTCGGGTCGATGCCCTCTGCAACGAGTTCTTCGAACAGGGGCATCCGTCGGCCGTAGGCGACCTGCTCCGCCAGCCCGGCGCTGAGGTCGTACTCGTCTTGATACCGCTCGACCTTCTCCGTCAGCAGCTCCGGCTCCGGCACCTCGCTCGGATCGGGTTCGACGGGCGGCACGTCCGTCTCGGGGTACATCCGCGCCGCACCGGGCAGCGGCCGCAGGTAGCGCGTCGTCCCGTCGTCGTTCGCTCCGCGAGTCTCTTCGGGGACGCCCTCGAGTGCGACGCCGGCGCGCTCGGCGACGGCCTCGATCGAGCCCTCGGCGACGTCGGTGTCGGCGGCGACGATCGCGACGGCGTCCTCGGATCCAGCCCCAACCGCTTCTCGCAGGTCCGCAACCTCGTCTTCGGTGACCCCGTAGGCCGGAAGCTCGTCCGTGTGGAAGATCCCGCCCGCGCCGTGGCGTTTCGCGTAGTCAGAGAACTCGGTACCGAGCCGGCGGTCCGGCGCGACCTCGCGACCGACGATGCCGTCGAAGCCGTACAGCGGGACGGCCATCACGGAGCCGCCGGAACCGAGCGCCCCGCCGATGACGCCGCTGTCCGTCCCCTCGAAGACCTCGGTCACGTCCTGCGTCTCGCCGATCGACGCCTCGCGCTCCGCGAGTTCCTCGCGAATCTCGACGAGTTTGGCCTGCCGAGCGACCTCGTTGCGCACGATGTCGTCGATGTCGTCGAGGCTCTGGACGCCCTTGATCTCGACGCGAGCGCCGTCCGCGATGGAGACGTTGACGTCCTGGCGGATCGTTCCGAGTCCGCGCTTGACCTTCCCCGTCGAGCGAAGGAGCATCCCGATCCGTTCGGCGGCTTCGAGCGCCTGCTCGGGGCTCGAGATATCCGGCTTCGTGCCGATCTCGACCAGCGGAATGCCGAGCCGATCCAGACTGTATCGAACCCCGTCGTCGGTCTCTGCGACGCGCTGGGCGCTTTCCTCCTCGAGCAGGAGGTCCTCGATCCCCACCGCGCCGTCGTCGGTCTCGATCTCGCCTTCGGTCGCGATCAGCGTCGAGCGCTGGAAGCCCGACGTGTTCGAGCCGTCGACGACGAGCTTTCGCATGACGTTGGCCTGATCGACCGGCTTCATATCCATCAGCTGGGCGATCTCGAGGACCGTCTCGAGCGCCTCCTCGTCCAACTCGTGTGGCGGCTCGTCGTCCTCCTCGACCAGACAGGTCGAGTCGTACGCGAGGTACTCGAACTCCCGATCAACCTTGCTCTCCTCGAGTGCGGCCTGGTCGATCTCGCCGAGTTCGCTGCGCGTGGGGTGTAGATAGCGCGTGAACGTCCGCGTCGACTCCTCGGGTTCGCGAAGCTCGGTCGGACACTGGCAGAACAGCTTCGTCGCCGTGTCGAGTTGCTGGTGGATCTCCAGCCCGGCGACGAGTCCGAGCTCGTCGTAATCGTACTCGCTCATTGGCGGGCACTCGGAGGCGGAGGGGTAAAAAACCGTCCAGTTGCGGTCGGACCGGCGATGCGTTCGCTCCGCCACGCTGGAACTGTCTCAGTCACATTGCTGTCGCATCCGTTATCGTTGATTCGGCTGTTCAGACCGGCGGCTGTCATCGTTAGCTCGGCGGTTCCCGAGCGGACAGCAATCGCTCGAAGGTATTAGAGAGACGGGGTAGGTCAGTCAACGTGAGTACACGTGGAAACCACGCGTAGTCGAAAGGTGGCTGCCTGACCGTGCCGCCTACCGGGTTTCTCTCCTCTCGCCATAAAACACCTCCGGTAATCAGGTGCGCCACCTATCCAGTGTGACGACGGATCGCGTCACAATCGACCGCGTTCGCACCGACCGCCGCCCGTCGCCCGTTTCTACCGTTGCCCGTCCGTTTCTGTCACTGGTGCACAAGCAAGCACAACGGCTACACGCGGTTACCGGCACGTTCTCCTATGGTCCGGATTTCGACGATCGTCATCGTTCTCGCGATTATCCTCGGCATCGGTCTCATCCCGATCCCCATTATTCCCGGCGTCGGCATCCTCGTCGGTATCTCGGGGATCATCCTCGGAATCATTCTTCGGCTCCTCGGCTACTGACTCAGTCGCCCGAGGACTCGGCCGAAACACCCGTACTCGAGTCGCCGTCCGACGACGACCCGGTCTCCGAAGAGCCGGAATCGGATCGCGAGTACGCCGATTGCGATCCGTTCTCGAGCGCGTCGTCAACCGACTCGAGAATCGTCTCCGGCGTCGCCTCGATCATCCGGCTGCGGTCGTAGTTCGGCAGTACGTCGCTGTCCTCTTCAGACTGATCGCCGTCCGCTTCCGTCACGAACACGACCGAGTCGGCGACCGAGTCGACCGTCTCGACGAGTTGCCGCGACCCGACACCGCCGGATTTGACCACGCTCTCGATGACCACCGTCAGATCGCTCTCCCGAATGCGGTCCTCGAACGCTGTCAGGTCGGTCGGCGAGAGCGACTCGAACGGCGGTATCTCGAGTCGCTCGAGATCGAGCGATCGAGCCGTTTCGGCCGCCGTATCGCCGGCCGTAACGGGACCGACGGAAAGATCGAGTTCCGCGGTCGCCGTCTCGAGGCGAGCGAGTACACTCGAGGCGAGCGATCCAGTTCCGAGGACGTGAACCCGGACGGCGCTCCCGTCGCCCGAATCTCGGCTGTCGGATCCGTCGACTTTCGGGAGCGCCGTCACGGTCTCCGTTCCCGTGATCGGGTTCGTCGTAACCGTCGCCGTCGCGTCGAAGACGTCCGATAGCGACGCTCCGGTGAGGACGTTAGCCGGCGTGCCACTCCGGAAGAGTTGGCCGTCGGCGAGCATCACGAGCCGGTCACAGTACCGCGCCGCCAGATCGAGGTCGTGGATCGCCGCACAGACGGCCCGTCCCTCCTCGACTAACTCCCGAACCAACTGGAGCGTCTCGATCTGGTGGTTCACGTCGAGACTCCCGGTCGGTTCGTCGAGCAGCATGGCCGGCGTCTCCTGGGCGATCGCGCGCGCGAGCACCACGCGCTGGCGCTGGCCGCCACTCACTTCGTCGATCGGTCGGTCCGCGAGATCGACTGTTCGCGTCCGCTCGAGGGCCTGCTCGACGGCCTCTCGGTCCTCGAGCGTCGGGGACGAAAAGCGCGAGCGGTGGGGATGTCGCCCCATCTCGACGACGTCCCGAATGGGGAACGAAAACGATAGCGTCGTATCCTGTGGGACGACCGAGACCAGCCGACTCGAGGCCTTCGCGGACGCCCGATGAACGTCGGTGTCGCCGATCGTCACCGTTCCCGAATCCGGCTCGAGCGCGCCGCTGATCGCCCGGAGCAGCGTCGTCTTCCCCGCGCCGTTCGGTCCGACGAAGCCGACGAACTCGCCGGACTCGATCGTCAGCGAGACGTCCTCGAGCACCGAGAGATCGCCGAAGGACAGCGAGACGTCTTCGACGGTGATCGCCGCTCGCTCGGGCGCCGGGTTGTACTCGCTCGTGACATCGTCACCGTCGGCTCCGGCCCGGAATCGGCTCATACCGAATGCACCTCCCGGCGAGTGAGCAGGAACAGGAAAAAGGGCGCGCCGAGTGCGGCCGTGATGATGCCGACCGGAACGATGGGCGTCGAGACCTCGAGACCGAAGGGAAACGAGAGCGTTCCGAGGCGGGCAATCGTATCGGTCGCGACGAGAAACGAGGCGCCCGCAAGCGCGCTGGTCGGCAGAAGGATTCGGTGGTCGGGGCCGACGAGCAGTCGCATGATATGGGGAACGACGAGACCGACGAAGCCGATGACGCCTGCGACGGCGACGCCCGCGGCGGTGACGATGCTCGCGAGCGCGAGCAGGAGGAGTTTGGTCCGCTCGACGTCGACTCCGAGGTGGTGGGCGTCCTCCTCGCCCAGCAACAGGACGTTCATTTCGCGCGTGTAGGTGAGCAGGACGGCCACGCCGACGAGGGTCACCGGCAGCGCGAACCGGACGTCGCTCCAGGTGCTGTTGGCGAGGTGCCCCATCATCCAGATGACGGCCTGTCGGAGGTCGTCACCGCTGTGGACGAGCATGTAGGAGATCATCGCGCCGAGGAACGCCTGGATGGCGACGCCGGCCAGCAGCAACGTGGCGACGGGCGTTCGCCCGCCCTCCGTCGCGATCGCGTAGACGAGAAACGCGGTCCCGAGCGCGCCGACGAACGCCGAGAGGTGGAGGCCGCCGAACGGAATCAGGGCCGGAAACGCAATCGCCGCGACGGCGCCTGCTGCCGCGCCCGAGGAGACGCCGATGATCGACGGATCCGCGAGCGGGTTCCGAAAGAACCCCTGCATGACCGTCCCCGCGGCCGCGAGAGAGAAGCCGACCGTCGCTGCGAGCGCGATTCGGGGCAGACGGATGTTCTCGACGATGTACTGGTGGCCCCCCGGCACGTCGAACGCGAAAACCGAGGTGTACGCGAACCCGGGGACGGGGACGGTGATGCCGACCCACGGAACGGTGGTTTCGCTCAGTACGACACTCGAGGGAATCACGACGGCGTTCAGCGTGGCCATCGCGACCGTTAGCGGATCGATCCTGACCGAGCCGAGGGCGGCGCTCCCCACGACGACGGCGACGAGCAGGGCCGAGAGCCCCACCGACCACGCGGCGGTTCGGACCGATCGCTCCATACATCACAATCTCGATTGGAGTAGGCAAATATTTGTTGAAGTAGCGGGTGACGTACGGACGATGCGACAACAACTGACCGTTCTCGTGGCCGTTGTACTCGCGATTTCTGTCGTCGCCCCTATCGCGGGTGCGACCGGCGCGACGACGGGAGCCGCGGTACAGGATTCGGAGACACAGTGTGAGTACCCCCTCACGATCACCGACGCGTCCGGCGAGGAGGTCACCATCGACGACGAACCCGAGTCGATCGTGACGCTCTATCCGGGTGACGCACAGCTCGCCTACTCCATCGGCGCCGAAGACAAGGTCGTCGGCATGCCGGTCGGCCAGTACACCGACTCGCTCGACGCCGGCGACCGAACCGATATCAGCGAAGACGACGGCGTGACACCGAACGCCGAAGAGATCGTCGCGCTCGACCCCGACGTCGTGCTGGCCGCAAATATCGCACTCAGCCAAGAGGACCTCCTCGAAACGCTCGAGGACGCCGACATTACGGTCGTCGTGCTTGACACGGCGAATTCGATCGACGACGTCCACGACAACGTCCGCACCACCGGCGAAGTGACCGGCGAGTGCGAGAGCGCCGAGGAGACGATCGAGTGGATGGACGACCGACTCGAGGTCTTCGCGGACGCACTCGAGGACGAGGAGGCGCCGCTCGCGTACTACGACAGCGGCGACGACGGCGCGACCTTCGGTGCGGAGACCTTCCAGCACGACGTGCTGACGGCGGGCGGACTCGACAATCTGGCCGCCGAAGTCGGTGAGGAGGGCTGGGTGATGATGAGTCCGGAGACCGTCGTCGACGAGGATCCGGAGTGGGTCGTCTACCCCGACCGTGAGGACGCCCCACCGTCCGCGGACAGTCTGGAAGAGACGACCGCCTTCCAGGAGGATAACATCCACGCGGTCGACGATAACGCAGTAAGTCAGCCCGCTCCGGACATCGTCTACGTGGTCGAATCGCTCGTCGAGACCGTCCACCCCGACGTGTACGACGAGATCGAGTCCGACCTCGCGGCCGTCGACGAAGCGCACGGAGTCGGTGACGACGCAAACGGCGAGGACGACGACGCGGACGACGCGGACGCGAGCGACGACGGCGATGACACGATCCCCGGCTTCGGGATCCCCGTTGCGGTCGCCGCAGTGCTCGCCGTCGCCGGCTTCCTCCTGCGCCGTCGATAACCCTCTCGCTGCCGTCTCGTTTTGAAAAGTGTTTACTCGTCGGCTGTTCGAGACGAACGTATGGTCGAGAACGTCATCTGGCCCGCCTATCTCGATGCGGGCCTCTCACGAACCGAGGGCCGGCGCGTGTCCCAGGATCTCGCAGTCGAAGAGCCGACGGTCGACGAAATCGCCAAGTCCGTCCAGCAGATCGGGTACGACGCCACGATCGAGCGGGACAAGGCCTACTCCCGGGAGCACTGGGCCGACCGGGGTCGGGTCGTCGTCAGGGGGGCCGACGACTCGACGAAGAACGACCTCGTCCAGGCCGTGGCGGCGTACGTCGCCGCGATGCGAGACTAATGCGCCGGGTTGGCTCCGTCGTCCGTACCGCACAGGGTCTCGCCGTGTTGCGGACGGACGGCACCGACGGCGACGCATCCGACTCGAGCGACGCCATTCGGAACGAAATCGGCACGATGGTGCTGAACGACTCGCTCGAGACGGTCGGTCGCGTCGTCGACGTCTTCGGTCCCGTCGACCGCCCGTACATCGCGGTGACGCCGGACAGCGGCGTTCACCTGCCGTCGCTGGTCGGTTCGACGCTCTACGCTCGATAGGCCCGACAGGTTGTAGTTCCGGCTCGAGGCTTACCGCTCCGCCGCCTCGGTTCCGTCCTGCCCCTCTTCCGGCTCCGTACGGATCGATTCGTCCGCCTCGAGCGGAAACGAAAACACCCATAGGAGCAGGGTGTAAACGCCGCTTCATGAACCATCGGACACGCGTCTACCTCGCCGTCGCGTTCACCGTGGCGCTCTTTCTCGGCGTCCAACTCGGTGCGCTGGCGCTCGTCGAGCCCTTCCAGGAGGCCGGCCATCAGGCCGTCGAAGATCCCGACGATCCGACGAACAGCGCGGTCTACTTCGGCATCATCCTCGGTGCGACCGCGCTCATGCTCGTGACGTTCAAGTACGACGTGCAGTGGCTGATCAAGGCCCTGATCGTCGGCGTCAGCGTGATGCTCGCCTGGTTCGTCTTCGCCGAACTCGTGCCGCCGGCCGTCACCGTCGGCGGGGTCAACGCCCTCGCGGCCCTCGCCGCGCTCGTCGTCGGCGCGGCCCTCCTGTTCTACCCGGAGTGGTACGTCATCGACACCACCGGGGTCGTCATGGGGGCCGGTGCCGCCGCGCTCTTCGGGATCAGTTTCGGCCTCCTGCCGGCGATCTTGCTGCTCGCCGTCCTCGCCGTCTACGACGCCATCAGCGTCTACCGAACCGAACACATGCTCGATCTGGCCGAGGGCGTGATGGACCTCAAGATCCCCGTCGTGCTCGTCATCCCGACGAGCCTCTCCTACTCGTATCTCGCCGCGGGCAGCACGGACGGCGTTCTCGAGGATGACGACGGCGACGGCAGCGATGGCTCGACCCGGGCAGACGGATCGAACGCCGACGCCGTCAACGAGTCGAGCGCAGACGATGCGACCTCGAACCTCGAGGACAGCGACACCGATACCGACGAGCTATCCGAAGAAGAACAGGAACGCGACGCGCTCTTTATCGGGCTCGGCGACGCAGTCATCCCGACGATTCTCGTCGCGAGTGCCGCATACTTCCTCGACGTCGGCACGATCGACGTCCCCGGCATCGCGCTGAACGTTCCTGCCCTCGGCGCGCTGGTCGGCACCATCGCCGGCCTTCTCGTCCTCATGTACATGGTCCTCAAGGGCCGACCACACGCGGGACTCCCGCTGCTCAACGGCGGCGCGATCGGGGGCTACCTGCTCGGGGCGCTCGCGAGCGGGCTCTCGCTCGCCACAGCGTTCGGGCTGTAAGCCGTTTTTTCGCGATGATCGACTGGAACCGGAGCAGAATCAGTCCGATAGTGAACCGACGCGCGTTGAACTGTGTGCGTTGGTCGTCTCGAGCTATTCGTCCTCGCCATCCTCGTCCGCATCGTCCTCGTCAGTGTCGTCCGCACCAGCATCGTCTTCATCGGCATCGTCGGCCTCGTCATCGTTTCCGTCGCTATCGTCTGTTTCAGCATCGTCTTCACCACCGTCATCTGATTCGGTATCGTGGCCGTCGGCATCGCTCTCGACGATATCAACCTCGACGTCGTCGCCGTGCTCGATGCCGGCGACCATGGTATCGACGCGTTCTCGCTCGTCGTCCAGCGGGACGTCGTCGTCGTCGGGATAGACACCGATGACCACCAGGTGATCTTCGTCGTAACTGAGCTGGGCGACGTCGACGTAGACGTCGACGCCCGTTTCGCCCTGTAGCGTCGCCGTCCCGTCGTACGTCTCGAGCGAGAGCGTCGACTCGAGCTCCTCCGCTTCGATCGCTCGCCCGCCGACGTTGCTGTCGATCTCGAGTTCGTCGTACTCCTCCTGGACGTACTCGGCGAGCTCCGCTTCGCTCATGTCGCCGACTGGGTTGAAGCTCTCTCCCGCGACGGCGACCTGTGGGGTCGAGACGAGCGCGAAGACGCCGGCATCAACCTCGGAACTGAGGCCCGCGAACGGCACGTCGATGGTCCGGACGTACTGACTGATGTAGTTCGTCGTTTCGACGTTCTCGCCGCCGAACTCCCGCTCTTCGACCCGCTCTTCGGTGCCTCGATACTCGTACCCGGCGTCGTCTGCGGCGTCCGCCGAGACGCGGATCGGCGACGCCTCGAACGACGTGACGTCGTTGAGAATATCGCTCACACAACCCGCAGAGACGCCCGCGACACCGACCGCAGCCGCGGCAACGAACTGTCGTCGATTCATACTAGTCGGGTCGACCTTGTTCTCGGACAAAAAGCTCGTGGTCATCGTCACGGTACGGGAGGCCCATATTTCGGGCGTTTCAGGGCCTCTACGACCGTGTTCGACGAGACGGTGAACGACGCCGTCCGATGGCGCCGCGAGGGCCGCGACGAGACGGCCCTCGCTACTCTCCGGACGGGAGTCGATAGCTCGCCCCGTCGTCGGTATCCTGTACCTCGATGCCGAGCGCCTCGAGCTCGTCGCGCAACTCGTCGGCCCGGTCGTAGTTCCCGTCCGCCCGCTCCTGCTCGCGGACGTCGAGAACGAGATCGACGACGTCGCCTGCGAGGTCGGCCGTCCCCGTCGTCTCGCCGACGAAGGAGAGTCCGAGGACGGCCCCGAGTTCCTCGAGGGTGTCGACGGCTCGTCGAAGCCCGCGATAGTCGAACTCCGAACGATCCTCGAGGTGGGAGTTGACCGCCGTCGCGACGGACAGTAAGGCGGACTGCGCTTCTCGCGTGTTGAAGTCGTCGTTCATCGCCTCGACGAACGAGTCGCGAGCGTCGTCGACGGCCGTCCGCAACGACTCGTCGTCGACTTTCGTCCGCGCAGCGGTCGAATCCACCGCCTCGACGGCCGCGTCGTAGGCGCGCTCGAGTCGGTCCCAGCGCTCCTCGGCTTCGGCGATCGTCTCGTCGGAGTAGAGCTGTTTGCTGTTGTACGATCCCGCGGTGAGGAAGGTCCGTAACACGTTCGTCCCCCACCGGTCGACGGCCTCGTCGACGGTGACGAAGTTGCCCAGACTCGAGGACATCTTCTCGTCGTCCATCTGGAACAGCTCGCAGTGGAGCCAGTAGTTCGCGAACTGCTGGTCGGTCGCGGCCTCCGATTGGGCGATCTCGTTTTCGTGGTGGGGGAAGACGAGGTCCCGGCCGCCGACGTGGAGGTCCAGCGTCTCGTCGAGGTGGGTCATACTCATCGCCGAGCACTCGATGTGCCAGCCAGGGCGGCCCTCGCCCCACGGGGACTCCCAGGTCTGTCCCTCGGGGGTGTGATCGCAGTGGTCGACACCCTCGTGCCGGTGTTCGTGGACGGCGTTTTCGTCGACGCTTCCGGCCTTCCAAAGTGCGAAGTCCGCGGGGTGGCGCTTCTCGGTCCGCTCGTCGGGGTCGCCCTGGGACTCGATCTCGTCGAGTTTCTGGTTCGAGAGTTTGCCGTACTCGTCGAAACTGGTGACGTCGAAGTAGACCGAGCCGTTCGACTCGTAGGCGTACCCCTTCTCGATCAACGTCTCGACGAGGTCGACGATTTCGGGGACGTGCTCGGAGACGCGGGGATAGACCTCCGCGCGGAGCAAATTGAGCGAGCGCATATCTGCGAGCGTGTGCTCGATGTAGCTCTCCGCGACCGACGCTTCGTCTTCGCCGAGGTCGTCTTCGCCCACGCGGGCGACGATCTTCTCGTTGACGTCGGTGAAGTTCTCGACGTGACGCACGTCGTACCCGAGGAACTCGAGCCAGCGGTGCATGACGTCGACGTGGACCCACGAGCGGGCGTGGCCCAGGTGTGGCGGATCCGAAACCGTCAGGCCACAGTAGTAGAGGAGAACGTTCTCCGGATCCTGTGGCTCGAACGGCTCGCGGTCGCCCGTTAACGTGTTCGTCACGTGCAGGGTCATGACGCTCACTTCCCGCGGCCGAAAGTTAAAGCGTGTGATGGGCTTCGACAGCGACTCGGCGACGTCGGGCGCCGAACGACGCCCGCCGTTGGGGCTCTCGATCGGGGTCGCCTGTCAGCCGTCGCTGGCGGAACGACGGCGGACGGACATCGAGTAATAGACAATTATTCTGATCGGTGTTCGCGCAGATTATACGTCTCTCTCGGTAATCGAATTTTACTGTTTCGATCAGCTCAGCGACTCCCCGTCACCCGGGCAAAACTCGAGTGAAATAGTCGAAATGGCTTGCTACGTTTATGCCGGGTTGCTCGGTACGGATTTTCGACTCCGGTGAGAATTCGGACGGCATTTCGACCGCAGCCCACAGATGCGTGACATAACACGCTGTTTCACACCGGGGACCGTCTCGAGGCGATCACGTATGAGAGGATTACCAACGGACTCCAGAGCTGACGAACGACCGGGTATCGAACTAACACCACGTTATCTCCGCCGCCCAGAGTGATGCATCGTCGACGGTTACAAACGGCGATAGTAATTCTGTTCGTCGCGCTATTGGCCTGTACCGCGAGCGCGACAGCGGCCGCGACCGTCGTCGACTCGAACGACGAGCTACCGGACGACGGCTCAATCGGTGAGACCGATGATCTCGAGTCGGTCGCCGACAGCGACGACGGTACGTCGACCGACGCGGAGGACGGGTCGGAAGCCGAACCGAACGACGATACGCCGTCCGATGACGGTTCCGACGATGTCGACAGCGACAACAGCGATGATGATCCCGACAGCAGCGGTGACGACACCGATAACGACGATAGTAGTGACGGTGATGAAGCCACAGAGTCGGCAGTAGTCGCTGACGATCCAGACGCCGAGACCGGTAGCGAACCGGACGGGCCTGCATCGTCAGCACCCGATGAAACGAAACCAGCAGCGGATCCGGAGCCGGTGGACGCGGACGAAACGCACGATTCCGAGCCGAGTACGCCGGAGCGTGCTGACGCCGACTCCGATGATCGGGCGGCGGTCGACGCCGAGCCCGATGAACCTGATTCGGATCGATCCGCTGAGCCGGACGCTGTGGACGATTCTGGCGACGAGTTCGACGGCGAAGGCGAGACGCCCGACGATACCGACGAACGAACGACGCCGGACCCTGCCGAGGCGACCCCCGCTGACGAGTCAGTCGACGACGAGACCGAGAGAGCGGATCGGGGTCCCGCCGAAGAACCGGTTGAACGAGTTTCGAAGCCGCTGACGCAGGACGCGTCCTCCGACGAATCTACCGAGACGGAACAGGCCGATCCGGACCCGACTGGCGAAACGGATCCCGCCGATGAGACGCAGCCCGCACCGAGCGACGAAACCGAAACACCGGGCGCCGAACAGTCCGACGAGACGACCCTCGCGCACGGGGACCCCGCTCCCGACACTGACCACGAGCCGTCCGCCGTAAGTGAGGAGGAATCGTCCACCGATGACGAACCGGGAGCGGATTCATCCGGCCAGCCGGACGATATCGATGACGGCGAAGAGACAGCGGAAACTGCTGGTAACGACGGATCCGGCGTGCTACCCGATAGGGAAATCGACGGATCCAATGCGGTACTCGACAGCGAAGCAGACGAATCAGATAGAAATATCGACGAGCATTCCCCGGCTCTCGGGAATTCGCCGGGAGTCACGAATGGCTCCGACGGAACGGACGAAGACACGACCGAAACCGGTTCTGAACCCATCGAAGACGACGGAGAGATACCCATCGTGTCCGACGCGTCCGCCGACGGCTTCGAAGAGACCGAGCCGGCGACGACGAACGGATCGGTTATCGACGCTGACGACACCGACAATGGGTCGGAATCGACGCCCTCGAGCGAGCGACCTGAAGCGACGGATGCCGTCGGAGAGGATGATCTCCGGAGCGAGGGCGGTATCCTCGCGTCGCCGACGGACGTAACCGAGCCTGTCGATCCCACGGACCGAGACGACGCCGTAGGCGGTCCCCAGAGCGATGACTCCGTCGAAATTCCGGGCGAGAACGAGACCGAAGCAGTCGACGGTGCGGCGCGGACGACGATGGAGACGGTGCCCGCCGCCGAACCAGACATCGCCGAAATCGAAGCGATCGACGAGACGGACGGCAGCAACGCGACTGAAGCAATCGGCTCGACTACCGATCCATCCGACCGTGAGGAGACGCCCGATCTCGGCGACTCGAGCGACGACGTTGCACCTCCGGCTATCGTGAACGATTCCGTGGGAGCGACTGCCGACACTGCTACCGAACTCGTCGACCCCGACTCGAGTGACTCTCTCACTATCGGCCCGGAGAGCCTCCCCGTCGACGAGTCCCTCGTCACTACCGACGACGGACTCGAGACCGTCGTCGAAGACGGTGCCGAAGCGGCCAGTG
This sequence comes from Natronorubrum texcoconense, assembly GCF_900100335.1. GTDB lineage: Archaea > Halobacteriota > Halobacteria > Halobacteriales > Natrialbaceae > Natronorubrum > Natronorubrum texcoconense. Next base: position 50,086 of record NZ_FNFE01000003.1, read on the forward strand.
ATGGTGTCGACGGGTCGGCTATCGATGACGGCGGCGTGTCCGTCATCAACGGAGCTACCGAGACACCCATCGGAGGTGTAACCGAAGACGGAGTCGAGGTAGCGGTCGACGATGCCGCCGAGTCGCCTCCGGAAACGACCGAGACGCCCGACTCCGACGACGTCCCCTCGGTGACCGTGCTCGACTCGTCCCGGTCGACCGTCGACGAGACCCTCGATGGACCGGTCGGGTCGCTCGAGGCGGAACCGAACTCGACCGAAACAGAATTGCCCGTGACCGAACCGCTCGACGAGTCCGACGATGTCGTGGAAGCCGTCGAGACGGTCGTCGACCCCATCGAGACGGGTTCCGACCCGGTCACGGAGACGATCGGCGAGAGGAACCTGACCGCAACGGCTGGTGACGACACCCGTATCGGCGTGACAGCGGGGACGGGTGACGGATTGACCGTCGGAACGACAGCCGAAACGGTCGGCGATACCAGCCTCGGAATCGGCGCTGAGCCGACCGGCGAGACGCCCCTCGACATCGATGGCACGACGGTCGGCGACACTAGCCTCGGAATCGGAACCGAGACGGCCGACGGAGTGACAGTCGACCTCTCCGGCGAAACGGTTGGTGAGACGTCGTTCGGGACCACTGCCAACGTCTCCGACGGCGTTCGCGCTGACCTCGACGCGGACGCGGTGGGTGATTCTACCGTCACCGTCGGTGCTGAAACAACCGACGGACGCTCCGTTGACGCGGCTCTCGACACGATCGGCGAGACTACGGTCGGACTCTCCGCGGGGGCGACCGACGGTCTCGATCTCCGAACTACTGTCGCGACGGGCGACGACGGTCTCGATCTCCGAACTACTGTCGCGACGGGCGACGACGGTCTCGGACTGACTCTCGAGTCGAACGCGACAACCGGGCTCGCGGCTCCGAACTCGAGCGATCGAATCGGTCCCGGTCTCGAGTCGTCAACCTCGATCACCGCGACGGGTCTCGAACCCGTCGACGAACTCCGGATAACGGCGGATAGCGCTGACGGCAGCCTCTCGACGACGGCCGACCTTCCTGTCACCGAGTCGCCGATCAGCGTCGCGACCGATCCCGGTGGTCTTCTCGAGCGTGCGATCGATCCACCGTCCGGTCACGGAGACGGGGCACTTCTCGACGCTCGAGTTGGCGACGCGTCGATCGCGGACATCCGCCTCGGAGACGAGCCGATTGCCGATGTTCGAATCGGCGACGTAGTGGGCGTAACGATTGATCCCGCCGGTTCGTCACCCCAGCTCATCACCGTCGAAACGCCCATCGGCCAGTCGTCGGCGGGACCGACGATATCCGAACCGAGCGCTGGAGTCCCACAAATCACTGATCGAAGCGACCCGACTGCGACAGTCGAGGGAGTTGATCTCTCCGAGATGGCAGATATTCAGCCGACGACCGATGGCAGTCTGGCCGTGGTACCGAGCACCCCGTTCATCGGCGGAGACGCCCCGATCCTGACGACGACGGTTTCCGACCCCGTCGCTGGGATCGCTCCTCTCGGTCCGTCCGACGATCCGTCGCCGATCGACCCGATGGCGGGCACGGTATCGGCCGGTCCGATGGCGGACGCGGTATCGATCGGTCCGACGGCCGACTCGGCGGTCGGCTCTCCGTTCCTCGAGGCTGCTCCGTCGTCTCCCAGCCATGGGACCACCACCTCGCCCGAAGCGACAGCACCGTCCGGTGAGTCGGCCACTGTCACCGGAAGTGGCGACGGCGCCTCTGCCTACGGGGCCACACCGAGCGAATTCATCGGGTCACCCGCGGAGCGAGACGGTGCGGCGGCCGACCGGTCGGGGGATCCCGACATCGGGACGATCGCTTCCCCGCTGTCCACCGACGACCCGGGAGCCGGTTCGGCACCGACTGACGACGGCGGCTCCGCTTTCGCACCCGCCGACGAACCGTCTGGGAGCGACATACCGTTGCCGGACGGCACTGCGACCGGTCTCGCGGGGCTGTTGCTACTCGGCGGGATCGTGGCGGGTCGATCGTTCGCCACCGCGTCAACGGCGTTCGTCGGCACCTCTGCAACGACCGTGACGCTCCAGCTTCGGACGCTGTTCGCCGCGATCCGCCGCTGGCTTCGCCACCTGTTGTGGGCGTTCGGTCTGTTCGGCTACAGCCGGTACGACGACACCGACCCGCTCGAGCACGAGAAACGAGCGGCCCTGCACGACACGATCGAGGCATCGCCGGGGATCAATCTCACCGAACTGAGCGAGGAGAGCGGCATCTCGCGCTCGACCGCACGCTACCACCTGCGGATCCTCGAGCACGAAAACCTCGTCGTCACGTCCAAAATCCGCGGCAAGCGCCGGTACTACCTCGTTACCGCGGAGAACCACGAACTTACGGCGTCGATTCGGGACGAATCGACAGCCGCAGTCCTCGAGGAACTCGCCGACTGCGAACCGGCGACCGGCTCGGAGCTCGCCGACGAACTCGAGCGAGATCCGAGCACGATCACACACCACCTGAGCCGGCTCGAGGACGCGGATCTCGTCGAACGCGAACGCGACGGCCGATCCGTCCGCAATCGACTCACGCCGGATGCCCGGGCCGCCTTGGCGATCCGAGAACGGACGCCACCGCCGGTGGCCCAGGAAGAGACCGCGGACTCCGACTCTCCGTCGAACGTCGCCGACTGACGTCCGTCCCCGGCGATCGGCCGTCCCCGGCGATCGGCCGATTCTTGGACGGAGTGGTCAGAACCGCTTTTTCTATCGGTTGTCACGTCCCGAACGAGATGATCCGACACGACGCGACCGTCGTATCCATGGCCAATACTGCATTGCCGTTCAAATCGCCCCCCGAACCCGAGCTACTGGCTCGGTACCAGCGGATCCTCGACTGCCTCGACTCGCTCTCGGGAGCGGTACCGGTCGACCGACTCGCCGACGAACTGCTGGCGCTGGAGCCAGCCGCCGACGTCGAACGGATTCGAATTCGACTGCATCACAGCGACCTTCCGCGGCTCGAGGATACCGGAGTGCTCTCGTACGATCGAACTCGACGACACGTCCGGCTCCTCGAGTGAAGTCCGTGCTCGGTCGACTGCGAGTCGCCCGCGACTCGCGTACGAGCGACGAACAACTACGCGACGAGCGATCACTCGATGGGCACTGCCTCGAGCGCGTCCTCGACCGCTCGCAACGCGTTCGCCCCCTCGAGTCGGTCGACGATGACGACGATCGAATCGTCCCCCACGGCGGCTGCAGCAGGGGTAATCTCCTCGAGGTTCAGTCCCTGCAGGACCGCAGCGAGGGCGGCCGCGTCGACGGCCCCCATCGCGACGATCGCCGTCCGATCGCCGCCGCTGGGACCGAACGACGTCCCGCCGACGGCGATCAGTGCATCGTTCGATCCGGGGTCGACCGAACCGATCCCGCTCTCCATCCTGACCCGTACGTCGCGAGCGTCGCGTTCGTACGCCGGCAGTTCCTCGGCGTACCGCCGCAGCGCCGTCGCGACCGCGTCGACCTCGCCGTCGATCTCGAGAAACCGGGCAGCGGCGGTGTAGTTCACGATCCCCGCTCGCAGTGCTGTGCGAAGAACAGGATGCCCGTCGGCGGCACGGCGAGTCTCGGCTGCCAGTGACATACCACAGGGAGCGAACCACGTCACTATAAATTCGACGACGCCAGCGGGCCGATGTGGGTCGGGGAAGACGGACCGCGGCGTTTTTGCCTCGAGCGCCCAACCCTCGAGTATGGAACTGGACGATATCGAGGAGCTCATCGAATCGAACCTCGAGGACGCAGACGTCACGGTCACGCACGCACGCGACAAGCACGACGACGATCACCTCGCGGCGACCGTGATCTCGCCGGCGTTCGACGGCGTCCCGCTGGTCCAGCAACACCAGCAGGTCTACGACGCCCTCGGCGACCACATGACGACCGACATCCACGCCCTCGAGCTCTCGACGTACACGCCCGAGGAGTACGACGAGTACGAAGGGTGAACGGGGGATCTCGGGCGGTGAGTCACCGCTGCACTCACTGCGGTCGGAACCGCAGCTTTATCCTCCCTACCTGATAGGATATGCGTATGGAATCGCTTCACCCCCGCATCAGGCTGCTCTGGATCGCGCAGGGAGCGATCACGGCAGTCGTCCTCGGCGTCGTCCTCGCGCTCGTCGACCAGTGGATCACGGACGTTCCCACGGTCGCCATCGCCGGCGTCGCCGCGCTCGCACTGCTACTCGGGATCGTCTACGCCGTCCGCCTCTATCAGGTCTGGAAGTTCGAACTCCAGAACGACGCGCTCTATTTGGAGCGCGGCGTCATCACGTTCGTCGAGACCGCGGTTCCGTTCGTCCGCGTCCAGCACGTCGATACGCAGTTCGGACCGATCGAACGCGCGCTCGGCCTCTCGAGCGTCGTCGTCTACACCGCGGGTTCCCGCAATGCAGACGTCCGGATCCCGGGACTGACGCCCGATCGTGCCCGGGATCTGCAGGATACGCTTCGCGAACTCGCCGTCGAGAGCGAAGCCGACGACGCGGTCTGACCGACCATGAATCGACTTCATCCACTGAGCGCGGTCGCGTACGGCCTCCAGTACGGCTTCATCTGGCTGTGGGTCCCGATGGTGCTCGTCCTCGTTCTCGGCGGGATCATCGATCCAATCAGTCCGACCTGGTTCCCCGTGGCCGCACCGCTCGGCTTCGCCGCCGGCGTCGCCTACGGAGTCGGCTACTACTACCGGTTCGAGTACGGCATCACGCCGGACACGTTCGACGTCGCCTCGGGCGTCTTCGCGCGCCGGTCCAGGGAGATTCCGTACGGCCGCATTCAGAACGTCGACGTTCGACAGGGCGTCTTCCAGCGGCTGTTCGGCCTTGCGACCCTCTCGATCGAAACCGCCGGCGGCGGCGCCACCGAAGCCACGTTGAACTTCGTCAGCGAGTCCGAAGCGAACCGGCTTCAGGAGCAGATTCGTCGCCGAACGGCGGACGCGAAAGACCGTCGACGCAAGCGCGAGTCGTCGACTGCTGACGGTCGAGAATCGATCGACGAAACCGGCGAAATGGTTGGTGAGGGCGACGAGACGGAGACGTCTGAGACGGAGCGTTCCGTCGATTCGGATTCGACCGATCCGTCGTCGGATCCGACCGAGAGTCGACGGGATCGCGCGCCAGCGTACGAACAACCGCGTCGCCGAAAGCTGTTCGACCTCGAGTCGCGAGAGCTCTTGCTCTACTCGTTTACGTCGTTCCGACCGGCGGCCGCGGCGGCCGTGCTGGGACTGTTCTTCATCGCGACGGACACGTTCCTCCAGTTGCTCGTGGCGATCGCTCAGCCGGTCGGCGGTCCCGAATCGATCGGCGAGGGGACGACCACCAACTACGGCATTCTGACGCTCGTCTCGATGATCAACGGGATCATCATCACGTACATGCTGAGCGTCGCCTACACGTTCGCCACCTACTACGACTTCCAGCTCGGCCGCGCCGACGAGGACTTCGTCTACGAACGGGGGCTTCTCCAGCGCTACAGCGGCTCGATCCCCGTCGAGAAGGTCCAGTCGGTGACGGTGACGGCCAACCCGCTTCAGCGGCTCATCGGCTACGCCGGGCTCTGGGTCGAGACGGCCGGCTACGGGCCCGACAGCAACGGCGGCAGTCAGTCGGCCGTGCCGCTGGCCAAACAGGGTCGCGTCCACCGATTTACCGAAAATCTGACCGACGTAGAGACGCCGAAATTCCGGAGTCCACCGACGATGGCTCGCCGCCGCTATCTCGCCCGGTACTCGATGATCGCCGCCGGTATCGTCGCGATTTTCTTCGGTATCGCGCAGGTGACCGGCCTCGAGCGCTGGTACCTCGCCGCAGTCGTCTTCGCGGCGGTGCCCCCCGCGGCGCACCTGAAGTACGTCCACCTCGGCTACTACGTCGGCGAGGATCACCTCGTCATCCGCCGCGGCTTCTGGAGTCGCCGAACCACCGTGATCCCCTACTACCGAATCCAGACGGTCTCGACGCAGCGCTCCATCTTCCAGCGCCGGCTCGGACTGGCGTCGCTGGTCGTCGACACCGCGAGTTCGCGGACGTTCTTCTGGGCGACGCCGACGATCTACGACGTCGACCTCGAGGACGCACGCGGCGTCCAACAGGCCAGTCGCAAACGCCTGCAGTCGGCGCTCCGCGAACGCGCTCGCGACGACGATCTGGGACTGTCGGTAGACTTCACCTGACGCGGTCTCGTTTTCCCACCCGTCGCCGGCGTCGTTTCGGTGGATTTTACCACGCTCACAGCGACGCACTCCCTATGGGAGACGAAGACACGGACTACCGTATCGAGGAGGACAGTCTCGGCGAGATGCAGGTTCCCAAGGACGCCTACTGGGGCGCACAGACCCAGCGGGCCATCCAGAACTTCCCCATTTCGGGCATCTCCTTCAGTCGACGATTCGTCCGCGCGCTCGGCGTCGTCAAGAAGGGGGCCGCACAGGCTAACCGCGACCTCGACCTGATCGAGGACGACGTCGCCGAAGCGATCATCGAGGCCGCCGACGAGGTCATCGCCGGCGAACACGACGACCAGTTCCCGGTCGACGTCTTCCAGACCGGCTCTGGGACCTCCTCGAACATGAACGCCAACGAGGTTATCGCCAACCGCGCCGCAGAGCTCATGGGCAGCGAGATCGGCGACCGCGTCGTCCACCCCAACGACCACGTTAACTACGGCCAGTCGTCCAACGACGTCATCCCCACCGCGATGCACGTCGCCTCCCTCGAGGCCGTCGAGAAGGACGTCATTCCGGCACTCGACACGCTCCGCGAGGCGCTCGAGCGCAAAGAGGAGGAGTTCGACGACGTCGTCAAAACCGGCCGCACGCACCTGCAGGACGCGACGCCGGTCACGCTCGGCCAAGAGTTCGGCGGCTACCGCACGCAGGTCGAGAAAGGACTTGGCCGCGTGGACAACGTCCGCGAACACCTCGCGGAACTCGCGCTGGGCGGAACCGCGACGGGGACCGGCCTCAATACGCACGAGGAGTTCCCCGGCCGCGCCGCCGAGTACATCACCAAAGAGACCGGCGTCCAGTTCCGCGAGGCCGACGACCACTTCGAGGCCCAGGCCGCCCACGACGCGATGAGCGAGGCCCACGGCGCGCTCCGCGTGATTGCGGGCTCGCTGAACAAGATCGCCAACGACCTGCGACTGCTGGCCTCCGGTCCGCGAAACGGGCTCGGCGAGATCGAACAGCCCGAGAACCAGCCCGGCTCGTCGATCATGCCCGGCAAGATCAACCCGGTCGTCGCCGAAGCCGTTAATCAGGTTCACAAGCAGGTCGTCGGCAACGACGCCGCCGTCGCAGCGGGCGCAGCGGAGGGTCAGATCGACCTCAACCTCTACAAGCCCGTCCTCGCGCACAACTTCCTCGAGTCGGCGGAGCTCATTTCGAACTCGAGCCAGGTCTTCGCCGAGCGCTTCGTCGATCCGCTCGAGGCCAACGCGGAGTACTGCGAAGAGCGCGTCGAGCAGTCGATGGCGATGGCCACCTCGCTGAACGTCCACATCGGCTACGACAAGGCCAGCGAAGTCGCGAAAACCGCACTCAAGGAGGACAAGACGGTTCGCGAGGTCGTCCTCGAGAAGGGCTACCTCAGCGAAGCGGAAGCCGACGAGGTCCTCGACCCCCGAAAGATGACCGAGCGCGGCATTCTCGGTCAGGACGACTGACTCGAGTCGCTACCTGAGCCGATATTTCGGGACTGATTTCCTTCGTATAATTCGAAGCTGGCACATTTCTGATACTGTGTCGTGTAACCGAGTCACACGACGTTGCTGTGCGTAGACGTGACAGGAAACGGAGTACCCGAGACTGAGTAAACAGGTCGATTGGTCGTTCTTTCTTCCCGGACTACCTCGGGTAAATCGGCACAGTGAAGCCGAATCACGTCCGTTTCGGACGCAAGAAACAAACCCAAGCAGTTTTGATGGATGCTCGCGTCAGACGAAATATGCACACCTGTCGCAACTGCAACCAGTCCTTCCAGACGGAGCTCGCCCTCGAACTACACCGCGATACGTGCAAAAAGGGACAGCTTTTCTGCCAGGTATGTGGCGACCGGTTCCGGGAAGGCGATGCGACTCAGGACGGGTGGCACTTCGAGTGCCCGAACGAGGAGTGTGAGGGCGACGGACTGCAAGAGGACCTGTATCGCGTCGACGACGTCCGAGCAGCGACTCACTGATCGAAGACGAAGGGTTCCGTTCGAGTCGGGTTTCGACCGAGCGTGGTCGTGACCACACGTGCTTCCTGCCCCACACGTTCTTGCGCTCTGAGCCCATATGCGAGATATGGCGACCGAACACTCATCTAACTCCTCGAACGAGACGACGGACTCACAGTCGTCGAACTCGAGTACCGCGTCCGTCGACCCGCGAGCACCGCGGTTCGGCCAATCGATCACGGCGACGCTGTTGCTGATTGGCGTCGTGTTTACGCAACCGGTGTTCGTCTACGCCGTGGCAGGGATTCTCGGATTCGCAGCGGTCTCGCGGTGGCGACTCGATCCCTACCACCTGTGCTGGAAGCACGTCGTGATCCCCGTGCTGGGCCGGCCGGACGAACCCGAACCCGCAGCACCGCACCGGTTCGCAAAACTGCTCGGCGCCGTCGGCGCCGGCGTTGCGTCGGTGCTTCTCGTAGTCGGATTCCCGACGGTCGGCTACGCGATCGCCGCGCTGGTCGCACTCCTCGCGGGGCTTGCGGCAACGACCGGATTCTGTCTCGGCTGCCGGATGTACAGACAGGTATCGTTCCTGCGGTCTCGAAACGTTCTCTGAACGTCGGTCGACTCGTTGTGCCGGCGTGCACGTGCTACTCGGGACTCGACGTTGCACTCTTGAGCTTTCGGACGGCGTCAGCATCGTTCTCGGCAATTTTGCCGACGAGTTTCCGCGCTCCCGCTTCGACCTCGTCGTTCGGAACGACCCGGTTGGCGATACCCAGTTCTCGCGCTCGTTCGGGGGCGACCGGCTCGCCCGTAAGCGCGATCTCTTTTGCGACTCTGGTTCCCGCAACCGCCTCGAGGTACGGAATCGATTCCGTTGGTGCGATACCGAACTGCACCTCCGGCAGCGCGAGTTTGGTCTCCTCCCCGAGCACGAGGAAGTCACACCGCAGGGAGAGGATGAACCCGATCCCGATGAGGGCACCGCGGGCCGCGACAGCGGTCGGATACGGTCTCGAGACGAGGAACTCGTAGATTTCGGCGGTCAACGAACCGATCTCGTCCGCGTACGTCTCGTCGTAGGCGGGGTCGGCGACGATCTCCCGGTCCATTCCGGCACAGGTCACGTCGCCGGCACCCGTGATGACGAGTCCACCGATCTCGTCTTCGGGGAGGTCGACGAGCGCGTCTCGCACGGCGGAGAGTGACTCGAGGGTGACGGCGTTGAGCTTCTCCGGACGGTTCAGCGTGACGGTCGCAATTCCCTCGGCGAAATCGACGTCGACGAGTGATGGCGAAGCCATACTCCCCTATCTGGACGGTTGCTGTTAACTCCCCACGGAACAGCTCGGTACCGACGCGAGGCGACCCGAAACTGAGCGAGGGATACTCGCGGTGACACGGCATCGCGCGCGTGACGAACCCGGTTACGCGGCGATCGGGAGCTCGATCTTGAATACTGTTCCCTCCGGATCGTTGTCCTCCATCTCGACCGATCCGCCGTACCAACTCAGAAACGTCTGTACCAGATGCAATCCCAGTCCGCTGCCGCCGCTGTGTTCGCCCTTTACGCCTCGGTCGAAGACTTGATCCTGTAACGCCGCTGGAATTCCGGGGCCGTTGTCCGCGATTCGAACGCACGCACGACCGTCGTCGATGGCGACGGAGATGTGGACCGTCGGAACCTCCTTGTCGTTGTGCAGTACCGCGTTTCGAAGCACGTTGCTGACCGCGGACGCGAGCGCCCTGTCCGCGGTGACCTCGACGTCCGGTGGTTCCTCGAGCGTGAACTCTGCGTGCGGAAACGCCTCGGCCGCCTTCTCGACCTCCTCTCGGAGTACCCGTTGGAGCAATATCGAGTGGGTCCAGTCCTCACCCGGCTGCTCGAGCGGTTGTGACAGCTCCGACGCGATCTCCGTGAGGTCTGCGATGTGCCTGACGGAGGTATCGATACGGTCGAGAATGGGTGCCGCGTCCGCTTCGAGCGACGACTCTTCGACCATTTCGTCGAGAATTTCGGTCCAGCCGAGCGCGACCATCGTGTCGTTCCGGATATCGTGACGGAGCATCTGGTTTAGCGTCTCGAGCTGTTCGTTGTGACGCTCCAGGAGCTGGTCGTACTGGACGCGCTTGGTAACGTCCTGGATGACCACGTGGTATCCGTACTCGACACCCCGGAGGTCAACGAGTCGCGTCGTCGAGACGGCGTACACGTTATCGTCGATCCACAACTCCGACTCTCCCCCGTTCGCAACGATGGCGTCGACCCATTCGGCCGCTTCGGAGAGCGTTCTCAGCGGTCGTCCGGCGATCGGGCCGGTTACGTCTAAGTACTCGCGCGCAGTCCGGTTGCACTCTACGACGTGACGCTCCGTCCCGACGATTAAGACCCCGTTCGGCGTCGTCTCGAGCATCATGTCGAACGGGACAGGGACGGTGTCGAGAAATCGGTACTTGAACAGGGCCCACGCGAAGATGGAGCCGGTGAACGCGTACAGGAACGGCTCGAGTTCGTACGTCGCTCCGAAGTCGAACACGGCCGGCCCGACGTAGTAATAAAAGGGTACGAGCGTTGCGTACGGTGCGAGAGCGATCACGAGAGCCCCGATCTGACTCCGCTGTCCCATTGTGGTCCGAAGGTACGTTCGCACCAGGAGGAGCAAGCCGACCGTGATCACGGCGTCACCGTACAGTCCGTCGATGGTGTACCACGGACCGACGTCGTAATCCATGTATGCGATACCACCCTCGTCGACCAACTGCGGGTTCTGGACGATGAGATCGGGAGCCAGCGGAGTGAACGCGAGCACGAGCGTGATCGTCGGGACGATCGCCAGGGCGACGAGCAGTTTCGGCGTTATCCAGCGGTTTCGTCCGGTGTACTCGAGGACGAACACGAGCGTCGCCGGCGGAATGAGCACCCAGCCGAGATACTGGACGCGCCACCAGAACAGGCTCGGTTCGAGAGCGACGATCGAGTACTCGATGACGGTCGTCCCGGCGTAGAACGCACAGCCGGACATCATAATCGCAAACGGGCGTGTGGCCGGCTGATCGCGGTACCACCAGCCAGCGATCGCGAGGGCGCTACAGATCACAAACGACGCGAAGAGTACCGGCGTATGGGGCGTCCACTGGAGTGCTAGATAAGGAAGAGACATATCGGTGCTATGCTATCAAACCACAAGGAATACTATTTAGTTTGGGTTGAAACCCCCATCTCGTCAGTAGGCCAGCTATCGTCCGCTAATCGGAGGGCCTGTAAAACGGAGGCTGTCGGTCCCCATCGTTACTCCGGGAGTGAATCCGTTTTTCGATCCCTGTGGGTGTTCCAGTTAGGCTACCGGGGCTTGTTTCGATATAGCATTATATGGTTTATTAGACGTGTAGCTACCGTCTGGCACAAGAAGAATGAAATGGTAACATAACGCAATCGATGCCGGTATCGGCCGTCAGAGACGGACTGTATTCCAGGAACGATTGCCACGATACAGAAGACGGTTTCTGGCAGCCGACAGCAGAACAGGTAGTGGCGATAGTACACCAGTCCGGACCACATCCGTACACGAACGGGCTGCTACCGATACTGTGGCTCTCTCCCTGAAGCGCACTATACCACGTCGGGACACGGTGGAAAGATCTCGTCCGGATACGTGGTACGGAACCAGAATCACGGTGGCACTATTGCTCTTCTCGAGACCCGAGCCGAGACCGATATTGAAACGACCGACACTGGCTCACTGGTCGCACTCGCCTATCGCGTTCCCTACCTTGTTATCACACGAACTACTGCCGTCTGCTCGCGAGGAAAGTAAATATTTCACGGAGATCGTGACGGTGTTCGGTCGACGAACTGTTTCGTTGGCCTCACAGTCGGTAGGGGAGATCCCGTTCCAGACGGCTCGAGCCCGCGTCTGTTCGTCCGTGAACCCGTTCCCCGTCAGTAGTGGTGGACAATCGCCGAGGACGCCTCGAGGCGTTCAGAACACCACTTCGGAAAGTCAGCGGAACGCGACCCTGCTTGATTCCGCGATGATCTCAGCGTGCTCCGCCGGTTCGACGGAGCCACCGATGAAGATGGAATTGATTCTCGAACACCACCAGAGTACGCGATCTGCCGTCTCGTATCGGTGCTGTATCGCACCAGTCACTCCTAACGTCGCTATATGGCCGCTGAGGCGATTTTATCGATCTCCGAACCTGTGGGGTGTGGAACTGCGTTTCGACGCCCTACGTAACCTCGAGAACGGGCTCAGCTGAGGCCAAGTCGCAGTCAGCCCCCGCCGATCGAAGTGAAATGGGTCGTCCCGAGCCAGGAATGTACACCACATCTACCGCGTAACGTCGTGGACCGACACCGCCGGTTCGCTACGGGTTGGAGATACGACTCGAGTTGGCTCCGGCCGCCCGAGCATAGGCTGATCGACGCCTCCCGAGCGTCGAACCGGCTCAGTCTCGTTCGAGTGACTCTCGTGAACCGAAAGCCCTCGAGCGCCACGACCGACCGAGCGGCGGATGTGGCGGCCCCGGCCGTGACGATATCGGCCCGTCACGACGAAGTCCTTGACAAGTGGTCTCCCTGGTGTCGGTTCAGTGACGGTCTCGAAATCTCGAGTGAGATTCCGGCCCCATCAGCGGGCTGAATTGGGTCGCGATCGCTCGCCGAAATTCACCGCGAAAACACCCCACCGTTCTCGCTTGATCGAGAGACGAATCCGAGAATATTTTCTCACATCCATACTTGGAATAATGTGGTAATTTTCACGGATGTTCACGTGCATTTATCGCTCGAAAACACACGAGCTACCATATGTATGATAGTTATTTTGGCGCGCTAATCAGGCGTCTATTCTCGAGTTTGCTCGCCCAATAGCCAACTTCAACTGCCGCAACTACATCTGATATCTCAAACTGTGGCCCCAAAATCACCCGATTTCAATCTCAAACCGTATCCTCTTTCAAGATCCAATCCGAAAAGGTGGGCCCGCATTTGGCGCAAAACTCGGCCCGCGAGAAGAGATAAAAACACTTAGCCCGAATAATGGGTAGATTGATTATCACCGCGTTTGATTGGTGCCGTATGAGCGATTCGGCGGACACCGAACGAACCACCGTCAAGACCTACGTCCCGTCCTACCAGAAATCTGAATGGCAGTCTCACGCCGACGATCTGGGGATGAGTCAGGCCGAGTTCGTTCGGACGATGGTGCAGGCCGGTCGATCGGGGTTCGATGGCGACCGAGAGGAACCCCATTCTCCGGACTCAGACCCTGGGGGTAACGGCCTCGAAACACGGGTCCTCAAACTACTCGAGTCTGACACGTATTCGTGGGACGAGTTGCTGGAAGCGGTGTCGGACGACATCGAATCGCGACTCGACGAAACGCTCGAAAATCTCCAGGCGAACAACCGGGTTCGATACAGCGGACGCCACGGCGGATACACCGCCGTCGACGGTGGTGTCGATGGCGACTGAACGCGGAACCGACGTCCCGGCGGACGTGACGGATCCGATCGCGTACTTCCTCGAGGACCAGCGCTATCACGGCAAGAGCGAACGGACACTCGAGGCCTACGAGCGCGTCCTTCGGCGGTTCGAGGCGTTCGTGAGCGAGCGCTTCGACGTCGATCGGGTGGGATCGGCCCAGCGACGGGAGTGTATGGCCTGGATCCACTCCCTTCGAGGGGGGTTCGAACCGAGCACGATCGCGACCTACGCCTCGTATCTCAACCGGTTTTACGACTACATGAACCGGGTCGGCGTCTTCGACGACAATCCGATGGCCCTGGTGATGGAGGAGCTGTCCGAATCGATCGATACGAACCCGACGAGACGGGACATTTCGGTTCCGGAGATGCGCGAGTTCGTCGACGAAATCGACCACCCGCTCGAGCGGGCCGTCGTCGTCACGCTGTTGAAAACGGGGATGCGCGTCGGCGAGTGCTGTAACCTCGATTTGCAGGATCTGAACCTCGAGATGCCGGAAATCGAACGCGAGTGGGACCCCCGCGTCGGCCTCGAGCGGCGACCCTCGTCGGTGTTCGTCGCCGCGGCGCCCGCTCGTGGTGCGACCGTCAACGGCGAGGAGCGAACGGCGTCGAACAAACGCAAGCGGGATACGGTCGTTCCCGTCGACGACGAACTCCGGCGGGCGCTCCTCGAGTGGCTGGCGATCCGCCCGGACCCAGTTTCGGACGCCGACCCGCTCTTTCTCGATACCGGCGAATCGTGGGGTGAGCGCCTGACGCCGTCGGACGTGCGCTATATCGTCGAGAAACACGCTCGAGAACGCGGCTGGTATCGCACGGGTGGCGGGACACAGGAGAACGTCACTCCCCACTACTTCCGACACTTCTTCACGACTCACCTCCGAGATCGGACGGGCGATCGAGGTATCGTCCAGTATCTCCGAGGAGACGTCGCCGGTGACGTGATCGATACCTACACCCACAACTGGGGTGATCGCGTTCGAGAGACGTACCTCGAGCACATTTACTCCGTCAGCCGATAAATCGCGGAGAGCGCTATCGACCGACCGCGGCGTAGCCCGTAAGCGTCACCGAAGCCCAGACTCTCTCGCGACAATTCTCGGCCGATCGACTGTACCAGTTTCATTATTTACTACTACTGTAGTATTTGACCACGGTCGAAAACAGCCTAATAAATTGCATATCGCTATATCTAATTGATGGTGAGCTGTTCGACGCTCGAGTGTTCGAAATCGGACGATAGGGGCCACTCTGGTAGCTTCTCGACGAATAACGGAGGTGGCGTGTACCGACGTTTGGAGTACGTGACTCGTCGGCGGTGTCAGCTGAGTGGAATTAACCGCTCTTCGCGGAAAGGGCAGTTCCGAGGCGTGTTCTACTGTTCGACCGCGAGCGCCGTCTCGAGGTCGGCTCCGTTCAACAGCGCGCGCACGCCGTCGACCGTCTCGCTCACTTCCGGCGTACTCTCCAAGAGCACGGTCTCGCTCGGGAACAGTTGTTCGCCCAGCAACAGCCCGTGTTCTCGAGCCGTCGATCCCGTCACCGTCAGGTAGACACCGAGCCCGGCGTCGGCGATCGCGGCCTCCTCCTCGCGGCCCTCCTCGGGATACGTGAAGTCGACGCCGTCGAGCGTTCGGGTTCCGAGAACGGCCTGCACGAGCCGTTCGTATCGCGGTTCGATGCAGAGCGGACCTTCGTAGGACTCGAGGAAATCCCGGTCGAGCGGTCCCGTCGATGGTGACACCGCAGGGGTGGCCATCAACGTGTGATAGACGGTGTCGCCGAGGCCGGTGACGACGCGAACGTCGGTATCGGACGGATCGATTCGGGCGTTGATGTCGGCGATCCGGTCGAGCGGTTCCGGACGGAGTTCGACGACCTCCTCTAAGACGAGATCGGCGCTATCGAATCCGAGCGCGAACTCGTGGGTCCGCAGGGCTCGAAACGGTTCCTCACGACCGACGAGCTGGATCTCCGTCTCGTCCGGGACGCCGTCGATCCCTTCGAGCGGGATCGTGACGCTGTCGAAGACGATCCGTCGGGGTTTACCGGCCCGATCGTCTCGCAGGAGCGTGTACTCGGGCTCGGTGGGATCCTCGACGGTGCTGTAGTCGGCGAGACGATGGTAGACGTGTTCCTCGGCGTCGTCTTCGGGGTCGACCGTCCCCTTCGTGAGTGCCTTCTCGTGACGAAGCGTCGACGTGATATCGTCCGCGAGATCGGCCACGTCGAGTCGACGCGCGAATCGGTCGAGCACCGACTCGAGCGGTCGCCCCTTGCGTGGAACAGCGATCGGTATCGTCTCGCCCATCGACGAATCCTCGACCGGCGACGGATAAACGCGTTGCGTTTCGAAAACGAGAGTGAGAATTCGGGTCGAGACCGTCCTCGAAAAACGGCGTCGTTCGTGTTGACAATTGACAGTCAGTTCTGAAGACCGCGAACCGTCCTGCGGTCACACCGATATCCAGGAACAGTAGCCCATCTCAGTCCGTGAACATCGAGCCGAGCTGATCGCGCCACTCCTGAATGTCGGAAACGTCGGCCTGAACGTCCTCGAGGTCACCTTCGATCGCTTCGACGTCGTCCTCCACGTCTTCGACGTCGTCGACCACATCGTCGAGATCCTCGGCCACGTCTGCAACGTCGGCTTCGACGTCGTCGAGGTCTTCCTCGAGATCGGTGACGTCGTCCGCGACCGTCCCGACGTCTGCTTCGATAGCCAAAACGTCCTCCGTGACGTCGTCGAGGTCGTCCCCGAGTTCGTCGACGTCCGTTTCGACGGCGCCGATCCCGCTTTCGAGGTCGGCGTTCCAGTCGGAGAGATCGCTCACGTCGGCTTCGACGTCGTCGACGGTCGCTGCCGTCTCGTCGAGTCGGTCGTCCATGGCCGAGAACTCGTCTTCGAGGCTACTGATATCGGCAGTGAGCTCCTCGATGAGCTGTTTCCCGGTCCCGTTCTCCGCTAAGAACTGCTCGAGTGCGTCGGTGTAGGCGGCGACCTCCTCGACGCGGCGCTGCAGGTGGTCGACTTTGGCAATATCCGGACCCGACGGCTCGAGGTCGAGTTCGGCGCGGAGCGCCTCGAGATCGTCGTCGTCGACGTCTCCCTCGCGAATTTCCGTCGCGAGTCGGCCAGCGACGGAGCCGTCGAACGCCGTTTCTGAGCTGTCCGTCCCAGAGTCGGCGTCGGTCGCATCAGTCGCGCCCGTTTCGCCGTCTTGACCGTCGGCTGCGGCGTCTACGGTGTCCGCCTCGGCATCGACGGCCGATTCGTCGACGGCGGTCGATGGCTCGTCGACGTCCGTCTCTTCGGTCGTCGATTCGTCGTCCTCGAGTTCGGGTTCGTCGACGGACGAGTCGGGCTCCGTGTCGGCGAGGTCGCCATCGTCGGTCGACGGCGTGTCGACATCGGTCTCGACGTCCTCGCTCGACTCAGCCAGCGGCGGTTCGTCTTCGTCTGCACCGTCGTCGTCCGCTTCGTCTACACCGTCGTCGATCTCCAAGTCGTCGTCCTCGACGGTGGCTGCAGCGGCTTCGAGATCGAGTTCGATCTCGGGTTCGGCGTCCGTCTCCTCCTCGTCCTCGAGGTCGAGTTCGTCCGTCGCGTCGTCTTCATCGTCGACACCGAGATCGATCTCGAGATCGGTCTCCTCGTCGTCAGCGTCGTCGGGTTCCGGAATCTCGTCCTCTTCGAAACCGAGATCGATGTCCGGCGTATCGTCTTCGTCCGTGTCGGTCTCGTCCTCGACCGGCTCCGGTTCGGGATCGACGTCGCCGAGGTCGAGATCGAGTCCGCCGGCTTCGTCCTCGAGTTCGTCCGCGTCGTCAGCGGCCTCGACGTCGCCGTCGTCTCCGTCGGCTTCGGCCGATTCGTCGTCCTCGAGGCCCGGAACGGACTCGGATTCGCCGGCGATCATATCCTTGACGGCCTGATTTCGGTCCTCCGAGACGATGTTTCCGATGACGTCGTCGGCGACCTCTTCGGCCTCCGTTCCGCCATCGTCGCCGTCGGAACTGACCTCGACGATCTCCGGCTCGGTCAGGAACTGATCGGCATCGCTCTCGTCGTCGATACGGATGCCGTAGACCGTAACGAGTTCTTCGTCGGGCTCGAGCGTGCCGGTGAACTCGACGTGGTTGTCCTGAAAGGCGGTCCAGTCGTCGCTGTTGTACTCGGGGTGGAACCCGACTTTGTCCATCGGGAACGATTCGGGGATCGATTCGGAGAGTCGAAATACAACCTGTTCGTCACGTTCAGATTCGATCTCGAAGCGGATCGCAGGTACGGGAAACTCGTCCGCCGCGAACGTTTTCCGGACGGATAACCCGTCAGCATCGACCTCGATCACGTCGTCCGTGTCGGCGGTGCTACTCATGAGGCCAACGTTACCACACCATTACTATAAATGATACGGACAGTATCAGATCTGGTTCACGTAGCGAGACTAGAGGTCGACTCGATCGCCGATCTCGACCAGATCGAGTCGCGTCGGGTACTCGAAGCTCTTCGCGTGGTGGTGGAGCACCTTCGGGTCCGAGGTCAGTCCGCGCCACATATCCCAGTGACTTGGGAGGAGTCGCTCGAGTTGCAGCGCCGACGCGGCTTCGACGATCTGATTCTCGTCGTTGTACCAGCGGGTTCGTTTGGGCTCGCGGGTCTCCTTGTCCGGAATTCGACCGACGGTGCCGAAGGCGAGGACGCCGAGGTCGATATCGTACTCGTCACCGAGCCGTTCGAACTCGTCGGACGGCTTCGTATCGCCGCCGTGGAAAACGGTCCCGGCGTCGTGTTCGAAGACGTAGCTCACGGGGTGGGTCGCGTCGGGATCGTTGGCGTCCTCAACGTGGACGGTGAACTCGCCGATTTCGACGGTGTCGCCCTCGCCGACCTCGGTGAACTGATCGTCCGCGAGATCCCACTCTGCGGTCCACTCCTCGTCGTCTCGGGCGACGGCGAGGCTGTCGTCGGGTGCGTAGAAGGTGGCCCCGGTCTGCTCGAGAATCGGCGCCTGACTCGCGCCGTGAACGTGGTCGGTGTGTTCGTGCGTCGCGAGAACGGCGTCGGCTTCGGCGACGTCTTCGGGATCGAACGGAACGGGAATCATCCGGACGGTTCGCGGCGGATCGCCCAGCCCGAGGTAGGGATCGATGTAGACGGTCGTTCCCTCGTTTCCCTTGAGAACGAAGCCGTTACAGCCGAGGTACCAGACTGCGACTCCGTCGGGCGAAGCGTCTTCGATGTCACGAACGAGCCAGTCTCCCCAGTCACTCTGGATCATGTGCGTTCGTGCGAGGACCGACTGCGTAAGTGTTGTTGTCTCGACGGACCGTGGGTGCCAACGGCTGGACGAGTGAAAGTCCAAGGAGGTGAGACGAGTGCCGCGAGAAACGAGGGGAGGGCCGAAGCAACGGGGATCGTGAGTAATCCAATCCCGTGTCGGTCAGTGTGCGATCGGCCGTCGCGACCGTCCGGCGCGTTACAGCGGAATTTCTGACTGCCCGGTTTCGATCGGGACGTCCAGTTGGTCGAGTCTCGAGCCGAGCAACTGTCGCATGAGCACGACGAAACCGTTGTCCGCCCCCTCACCGAGCAGTGCGGTCTCGTCGTACTCGCCGTCGGCTGCCGGCGTCCCGAGCGTCCCGAGCAGAACCGCTTCGCGGTCCGCAAACACCAGCCGGCCCACGGACTCGCCGTTCGGTGGCAGATCGAGCCAGTTTTGTTGCGGTTCCCAGAGGACGGCCTCCGGGGCGCGGTCGCGAACGATCTCGCGAACGCGCGGATCCCGCGACCCGACGTAGACGTCGACCCCGCGATCGATCGCGTCTTCGACCCGACGGAAACAGCCCTCCTCGAGCAGCCCCGTCGTCGTGAACATCATAAACAGTTCGTCCTCCGCCCGCTCGCAGAGCGACTGGCCGGCCGTGACGATCGACTCGCGTCCACGAAGCGTTCGGACGTCGTCGCTCGAGTCGGACACCGACTCGCCGGACGTCGACTCGGTGGCCGACTCCACGCGGTCGGATTCGTCCCCGAGCCACTCGACACGCAGTTCCGGGTGGCCCTCGTAGGAGACGCTGCTCGTCTCGGAATCGTAGCCGACGAGATCGGCGTCGTTCAGTCTCGGCAGGTGGACGTGGACGAGCGACGTCAGTACCGTTTCGAGGCGTTCCCGAGACACGTCACGCTCGGCGATCCCCGCCTCGCGAGCCGCGACGTCCCGAGCCAGTGTCTCGGTCGATATCGGGTGGTACTGGTTCGCGAGAACGGCAAGGATCGTTCGACGACGCGAGTCGGCGAGGGCGCCGAACAGCGCGTCGAGGTCGGCATCTCCGTTGGTCCGGCCGGTGACGACGGCTTCGATCTCTGGGTCGTCGAACGCCCAGTGGTCGGTCGTCGCGAGCGAACCGTCGTCGGACTCCACGACGAGTCCGGCGTCGATCAGCGCGGGCAGGTACTTGTGCTCGCAGCCGAGGAGCGCTCGCTGGTGGTCCTCGTCGGACACCGACGCCAGTGGGGTATCGGTGGTTACTGCGGCCAGCCGAAAGGCAAGATCCGATTTCGGGATTTCATCCGACGATCGCTCGTGGATAATACGGATTATTTCGCGCCGAGTGCTGTTTGCGAGCGCGTCGAAGACCTCTTCTCGAGATCGCGGCGACCGGTCGCTGACGTCGGGATTACTCATCGACTACTGATCGGTGGCTATCGGGCAAAAGAACTGCTCCAAATCAGTTTGGAATCAGTCCGAAATTACTAATTGAATGGTGACCTTCTCCCGAATAAATTCAATATTCCGTGAACGGTAGCCGTGTATTTCGAGAAAAATACGGGCCGGATAATACCGATCGCCGTATCCAACAGAGTCCGCCATCGACGCTTCTCCTCGATGTATCCGTCTCTCGACTGACGTCGCATTGGTCCACTGCTTCCGACGCATTTGCTCGCTGGGGCAACGTTGAGACGATTGCCGACACGTGCGTTCTACTGTATGTCGAACAAACTACTGGGCTCGAGTCCTCGACGGCGACAGCTCCTCCAGACGCTCGGCGGTGCGGCGGGCGTCGCACTGCTCGGAACCGGTGCGACGACGGTCGCGGCGGACGAACACGATGCCGACACCGGAGACGGGCAACGAGCCCGGTATCGACTCCCGGAACTGCCGTACGAGTATGACGCACTCGAGCCTCACATCGACGAACGGATCATGGAGTTACACCACAGCGAGCACCATCAGGCCTACGTCGATGGCGCGAACGAGGCGCTCGACGAGTTCGAGACGATGCGTGAGACCGGGGAGTTCGACGGAATTCGCGCCGCAAAGCGCGATTATTCGTTCAACCTTTCGGGCCACGTCAACCATACGATCTTCTGGGAGAACATGAGTCCCGACGGCGGCGGCGAGCCCGACGGGGACCTCGCGGCCACGATCGACGAGCAGTTCGGCTCGTTCACGAACTTCCAGGACGAGTTCACGGCGACGGCGAACGCCGTCGAGGGCGACGGCTGGGCGATGCTGTTCTACGAGCCGCTCGTGGACGCGCTCGTGATCGGCCAGGTCGAAGGCCAGAACGAACTGGCCCACCAGCGAGCGATTCCGATCCTCGCGCTTGACGTCTGGGAGCACGCCTACTACCTCCAGTACGAGAACGACCGCGAGGCCTACGTCGAGGAGTGGTGGAACGTCGTCGACTGGGCGGACGTATCCCGGCGATATGAAGTACTTACGGGCGCACGCGGGGCCGACGAGGAAACGGAGTCCGAGGACGGGCCGTCGGAACCCGCGGCTGACGAGGGCGGGCTGCCCGACGACGAAGCCGAGCCCACTCCCGAGGCTGACGACGGGCCAACGGATCTCGAGCACGGAGACGCAGAAGGAACGTAGCACCGCCGAGTCGACTGATTCAATCTTTTTCCGAGGCCGACGGGAGCCCGCAGTCGTTACCAGGTGCCGTGGAAGGTGTCGAACGAGAGGCTGTCGAGCGGCTCGTCGCCAACCGCGATCCGGTACTCGCCGGGAGTGAGCATCGGTTTGTGGAACTGCGGCCCGTCGTCGGTGGTGATCCGCGGACAGCCGGTGTTGACGAAGGCGTCCATATCGAAGTTTCGCAGTCGATCCGGCGTCACCTCGTCCATGGTGATGAGGTAGGCGTTCTCGTTGTCGTCGATGATGTCCTGGGCGATCTCCCAGCGGCCCTGGCCGATCTTGGTACAGAAGATGACGCCCCACTTCTCGGCGTCCATCGCGCGGTGGACGGCGCCGTAGCGCTGCTTCATGAATTTGTCCGTGTCCGCTGGTGTGACGACGTTGTTGACCGGATCCGCGATGACGACGTGTTTGTCGGGGTGTTCCATCGCCAGGCCGAGCGGGTGGAACTTCCCGCCGCCGACGTAGAGCACCTGGTCCGCGGGTACGTCCGCGCTCGCGTAGTTACAACCGAGCACCTGTCCCTCGTGGGTCAATCGTTCGTCGCCGCGGCGGCTCTGGACGTCGTAGCCCTGTTCTTCTAAGAACTCGCACATCTCCTCGTAGCGGTTCATGTGCTGGGCGGTCGTGACGAGACCGACGCCCTCGGTCTCCTCGGGCGGCTCTAAGGTGTCGAGCGCTTCCTCCATGATGGGGAGCACCTCGACGTTCGAGAACAGCGGCACGTAGATCACCTTGTCCGTATCCTTCATCGGCGAGTGGCCGAAGTGGACGAAGACGTCGGTGCGTTTCATCAGGTAGGTGTCGAGGTCGCAGGCGCCGTAACACGGCTGCCCCGAGAGCATGAACGTCACGCCGTCCGTGAGCTCTCGGAGGTCGTCGGCGACCGCGGGACCGCGTCGCTTCAGTCCCTCGGGAAACTGCAGGCCGACCTTCGTCGCGTCTCGCTCCTCGATGGCGTCGACGATCTGCTCGAGTTCGTAGTCCCACTCCCGATCGTGCTTCAACCGCATCCCGGTGTTTCGGAGGTCACCTTCGGTGTACTCCGACTCTTGACTCATTGACCGTCTTAACGACCACGGACGTAAATACTGCACGCTGTGAGGAATACGGCAGACTGGACGCCGTATCGGCTGAATTCGCGTCTGACTCGAGCGGACCGTATCCGACCGCACGGTTCGAAGTGACCCAATTTGACGGCGGTAGCTATCACGCCACGACGGCGGTACTATCGAACTGGTAGCGCGACCCAACAGTCATAGTACTGGAGTATAAACCCGGTAGCAATGCCAGCGGAACAGCCTGCAGACGGGTATCTCTTCGATATCTATCGTCGATACATCGGCGAACCGGAGGACCGAACCGACGTCTACGTCGGGTTCAGCCTGTTTCTCGGCGGAATCGGACTCGCGATCGTCGCTCTGTTACTCTTCGTGTGGAGCGGGACTTTCGAGACTCGGTCCGCATCGTACATCGCCTGGGTACAACCCGCGTACGCGCTCGTAATGATTTCACTCCCCGTGTTCATGCTCGGGGTCGTGGTGTTGTTGCCGTCGGAACGGCGGATGCTGTACACGTCGATCGCCGGCGTCGCGATCACGATCGGTGCGATCATCGGTTTCATCGGTGCGTACCCGGACGACTGGAACGGCTACGGAAACGATTACACAGTCGAAGTCGTCGCGACCTACGCCGTCGGTCTCGCCGGCATCACCGCGTCCACGGGGGCGGCGCTGATCGCCCACTATCTGGATATGGCCCAGCAGGTCCGGACCGTCGACCCGGACGACGAAACCGACGAGGAAGACGAACTCTCCGATGCGGACGTCCGCAAGGACATCGACGAGGCGATGGAGGACGTCGAACTCTCCTGGGGTGGCGTCGAAAAGACCGAGCACAAGCGTCTCAGCTTTTCCGAGGACGAGTTCGACGCGGTGTCGGTCAACACGGACGCCGGAACGAAGACGGCACGTTCGACGGGCGTCGACGCGCAGGTCGCGGGACTCAAGGGACTGAAAGGCGGCGAGACGAAGACTACGACCTCCCAATCGACGGTCGACGATCAGACGGCGAAACTCAAGGAACTGCGCGAACAACAGCAAGCGGAGGAGCTGGCGACGGCCGAGGACGACGGCTCACCGCTCTCTGGTCTGCTCGATCGGCTTCGAGAGCTTTTCGGCCGAAAGTAATCGGCTGCTGCCCTGCGTTAAACCATTCTTATTGTCTAGCAGTCTGAGCTGTAAGTTATTCACATAGATTTATAATCCATCGGCCGCCTTGCCAAACTATGGCGAAAGGCCTAGACGTTGGAACGATGAACATCCTGTCAGCACAGCAGGATGGGAACGATACGGTTTTCGTGCAACAGCGTAACTCCTTCGTAGAGATCGAATACTCGGATATGGCCGAGCAGATGCTCTCTCGAAGCGAAGTGCTTCACATTCGTAAGGACGATAAGGTGTACGTCGTCGGCGACGACGCCCTCAACTTTGCGAACATTTTCAACAAGGAAACGCGGCGCCCGATGAAACACGGGATCCTCTCGAACGACGAGAAGAGCGCGATCCCGATGATGAAGCTCATCATCGAGCAGGTCGTCGGCGAGCCCGCGTATCCGGACGAGAAACTGTACTTCTCCTCGCCCGCGGATCCGATCGACTCGGATCTCTCGACGCTGTACCACCAGAAGACGATCGAGTCGTTCCTCGACGATATGGGATACGACTCCGAACCGATCAACGAAGGGATGTCCGTCATCTACAGCGAACTCGCGGACAACAACTTCACCGGACTCGGCATCTCGTTCGGTGCCGGGATGACGAACGTCTGTCTGGCGTACTACGCGGTGCCGGTCATGAAGTTCTCCGTCGCCCGCGGTGGCGACTGGGTCGACGAGCAGGCCGCCCGCGCGACGGGCACGCCCGTCGACAAGGTCACCTCCATCAAGGAGGACGACTTCGAACTGGACTTCACGACGGACGTCGGCGGCGTCGAGGGTGCGCTCTCGATCTACTACGAGAACTTGCTCGACTACGTCATCGAGAACATCGTCAAGGAGGTCGACGAGGAGGACGTCGAGGAAGGACTCGACGTTCCCGTCGTCGTCACCGGCGGCACCTCGAGCCCAAGCGGTTTCGAGGCGCTGTTCCGTGACCACTTAGAGGACGCGAACATTCCGTTCTCGATCAGCGGCGTCTCACACGCCAACGAGCCGCTGTACAGCGTCGCACGCGGTGGCCTCGTCGCTGCGCGTTCCGACGAGGACGTTGACCACGACAC
The DNA here is from genome assembly GCF_900100335.1 of Natronorubrum texcoconense. Taxonomy (GTDB): domain Archaea; phylum Halobacteriota; class Halobacteria; order Halobacteriales; family Natrialbaceae; genus Natronorubrum; species Natronorubrum texcoconense. The sequence continues at coordinate 75,013 of NZ_FNFE01000003.1, forward strand.
CGGCGCGGACGACGAAGAAGTCGAAGCGGAAGCCGAGTAAGCGACCCGGTTTTTCCGTCTCCTCAGCCTCTCGTGAGAGTCATCACTGCGTAGCCGCGTTCGATCGCGAGAGAATCAGTCGGCAGCGTCGCCCAGTCAGCCGTCAGCAGCCGCCGCCCCGTTGGCACCGGTCGCTCACTGCTCGTAAAATCGATTGAACGCGTCTCGCCAGGACTCCGTCTCTTCCCCCTCTTGGACGTGGTCGACCGGGACGTCCGCGAAATCACAGTGTGGACAGGTTACCGTCGAGGCGTCACCCAGCGAGTATTCCTCCAGCGACCCCTGGCACCGTGGACAGTCCATACCTATCTCTCACACGGTCTCTCCTTAACTCTATCCACATTTGTCATGAAGCCGGCACACTCGAATCGTTCGAGCGACGCGACCGATCCGAGGTACTTCACGCGCCATATTACTACTGAGCATTTACAAAGGTTTTTGTATGCGACTCATGTATGTGGTTGCAATGAGTACGTCACCGACCCCCGAAGCCGATCGGACGATCAGCGACTGTCGACCCGCCGACGTGACGCCCGTCACGCTCGAGGCGCCGACGCTCGAGTCGACGGCGCCCGGCTACCTCCGGGATCTGAAGCGCGACCTGACCGCGGACGGGCTGATTCCGGCGGAGCTGGCCGTCGACGCCTGTTTCGACGAGGACTGCTCGCTCGCGACCCAGGAGGAGATCGACCGCGTGCGAGGGTACGTGCGGGCCGGTGCCTTCCTCGGCGTCGGAACCGTCACGCTCGAGATCGACGATATCGCCGATCCGGAGAAAGTGCGTCCCGCGCTGGCCGCCTGTGCCGAACGCGCCGAGCGCGAGGGACTCGCGCTCGAACTCGACGGGGCTATCACGCTCGACTCCTAACGACGCGGTAATGTCCGGCCCGTCGCGACGTACCCTCGCTCGAGCGCTCGAAGCGCTCGCCGACTTTTCCGATCCGTCAGCCGCGCTCGAGCAGTATCTCACGCCGCCGGAGATCGCCGCCCACGTCTGTCACCAGGCGCGGATGCAGGACGATCTGTCGGGGTGGGTCGTCGATCTCGGCACCGGAACCGGGATGCTCGCGATCGGGGCCTCGCTCGCGGGGGCCGAACGCGTCGTCGGCGTCGACGTCGATTCCGACGCGCTCGCACTGGCCGAGGCGAACGCCGCACGGATCGACGAGGCGGGGCGTAACGGACTCCTCGAGTGGGTCCGCGGCGACGCGACTCGACCGCCGCTCTCGGTGGGCGATACCAACGTGACGGTCGTCTCGAACCCGCCGTTCGGCGCCCAACGCGGCAATCGACACGCCGACCGCGAGTTCCTCGAGACGGCCCGATCGATCGCCGATGTCTCCTACACGATCCACAACGAGGGGAGCCAGGAGTTCGTCGAATCGTTCGCCGCGGACGAAGGCGGCGACGTGACACACGCGTTCCGGGCCGAGTTCCCCATCGCCAACCGGTTCGAGTTCCACACCGACGCCGAGCGAACGCTCGAGGCGGAAGTGTTCCGTATCGAGTGGCAGTGATCGGCCGGGTTCGTGTGGACGGCTCGAGCGCGGGGGTGGCTCCGGAGACTCTATTAGCCGCTGAGATGTTGAATTCGCGCGTAGCGACTCGCCCGCCAACCGGTGACGAGCGCGACGACCGTTCCGACGACGATGGCCAGCGCGAGTCCGAGCAGGTAGACCTCGAGCGGCGTCTGGAGCAGTTTCCCGAACCCGATAACCGACGACGCGAGGTAGTTCAGCCCGGCCGCGAGCAGGGGTGTCAGGACGAGCCCGAGGATTCCGCCGAGAACGCCGATGACGAGCCCCTGGACGGCGATCGTTCCCGCGAGCACCCACCGCGAGAGCCCGATCGCCCGGAGGGCGGCGAGTTCGTCCCGCTGCTGGTAGGCGACGAGGGCGAACAGGTTGACCGTCAGGACGATCCCGCCGACGACGGCGAGGCCGATCAGCGTCGCGCCGCTGGCGAGGACGAGCGGCTGTTCTTCGAACATCGCACCGATCTGCTCGTCGCTGGTCCGGACGTCGTAGGCCGCGTACTCCTCGTCCAGTTCCGCGACGACGACGTCGCGATCGGCGTCGTCCTCGACGCTGGCGGTGATGAACGTCGCCCGATCCGTTCCGGTCGTCCCAGCGATGGCCTGGAGATCCGTCAGCGGGATCGTCTCCGTGTCCGAGCCCAGATACTGCGAGTAGTACGCGGAGATCCCGACGACGGTGAACTCGTGGTTCGCCGCTGACTCTCGACTGGTCCCGACGTAGACCGTATCGCCCACGTCGATGTCGTGCGCCTCGGCGGTATCGGGATCGAGCACGATCTCCTCGTTCTCAGGTTCGCTGGGCCGTTCGCCGTCGGCGTACTCGCCCGAGGAGTGGTTCATCTCCGTCTCGAACCCGCCTCCCTCCTCGAAGCCGAAGCCGTCGTGGGTCTCGTGGACCCCGACCGCGGACGTTCGCTCGAGCTCGTCGCTCTCGGTCCCGACGTAGATATCGTGCATGGCGATCGGCGCGGCCGAACTGACGTCGTCGCGCTCGCTCATCTCGGCGGCGAGGGCGTGGGAGCCGACGATCGGGTTTGCCGTGCCGCTGGCCGAGGGATCGATCGGGTCGCTCGAGACCCAGATATCCCGATCGGCGTTGTCGAGTCCGTCCTCGCCGGTCTGGACGACGCCGACGCCGAGACTCGCGAGCAGCGTCACGGACAGCACCGCGAGCGCGACCGCGAACACGGTGAGTGCGGTCCGTCCGGGCGAACGCCGAAGCTGTGCGACCGCCAGTCCGACGACGGCTCGTAGCCGGCGGCCCGCTCGACGGAGCGTCGAGGTCATCGACCCACCTCCTCGAGGACGGAGGTTCGCGCGGCGACGGCGAGCGGGTAGGGGATGGCGACGAGCCCCGAGACGAGCGCGACGGCGAGCGCGTAGGGGACGAGTATCGGGTGGACGACCGCGACGGCACCCGGCGCGACGGTCGCGCTGGCCAGCGCGTTGACGGCGTAGATGCCGCCGACGCCGAGGACGATCCCCACCAGTGCGCCCGCGAGGGTCGTCAGCAGCGTCGAGACGGCGACGATCGAGAGCCGACTCCGCGCGGGGTAGCCGACGGCCTCGAGGACGGCGAGGGTTCGTCGGTCTTCGGTGACGGTCATCCCCGCGGTGGTCGCGACGAACGAAGCGCAGATGGCGATGCCGACGACGAACGCGAGCAGGCTCGTCGCGAACGCCAGCCCGTCGCCGAACAGCGCAGACGGATCGGTTCCGTCGTGGGATTCGATCGCGGCGTCGGGATACTCGTCTGCGGCGGCCGACTCCGCCGCGTCGGTGTCGCCCCAGATCAGCACCTGGTCGGCCAGCTGGTCGTTATCCGCGCCCGAAAGCGTCTGGAGTTCACTCAGATGGACGAGCGCGACCGGCGTCTCGTCGTCACCGTCACCGGCCTCCTCGACGGCAGTGGCCGTCACCGTCGGCGCGGACGCGTTCTCCGGCACCTGCGACCCACCCACGGTCAGCTCGTCGTCGGTCTCCGCCTCGAGCCGTTCTGCGGCCGCCTCGGAGAGCACGAGTTCGCCCTCGCGCGGGCCGTCGTACGACCCGTTGGCGTAGTGTGGATCGCCCGGCTCGAGGGCGTCGGTCGGAAGCCCGCCAACGGTCCGAGGCTCGTCGTCGGGGACGACGCCGACGAGGAGGACGGTCTTCGGTTCGTCGTCGCCCGCGGATTCGAGTTTCACCGGTTCAACCAGTACCGGCGAGGCGTGGTCGACGTCGTCGCTCGAGCGAATCGATTCCGCACGCTCGTTCGCGTCGCCGAGTCGCGGCCCCTCCACGCCGTCGACGGCCGACAGCGCACCGCTCTCTTCGGGAACGATCTGGACGTCGGCGTCGGTGTCGTCGACCGCGCCGCCGCCGGCGAGCCCGAGCGCGACTCCGGTCACGACCACCAGCAGGGCGATCGTCAGGGCGACGGCACCGACCGTCGCCACGACGCGACTCGAGCGCGTTCGAACCGTACGCTTCCACAGTCTGACGACCGAAATACCGACGAGGCCGCGCCAGCGCGTTCGGCGGGAGCCGTCGCGCGCGGCGTCGAACTCGTCGTCAGCCTCCATCCGAGACCACCCGTCCATCGCGAAGGGTGACCACGCGGTCGGCGACGGCGAGCGTCGACTCGTCGTGCGAGGCGACCAGCAGGGCCCGATCGCGGCCGATATCCATCAGGAGGTCGAGCACGTCCTCCCCCGTCGCCGTGTCGAGTTCGCCCGTCGGCTCGTCGGCGACGATCACGTCCGGGTCGGTGACGAGCGCCCGCGCGATCGCGACGCGCTGTCGTTCACCCCCGCTCAGTTCGCCCGGAAGGTGGTGAATCCGGTCGCCGAGGCCGACCTTCTCGAGCAGCGTTTCGGCGCGCTCGCGTCGCTTCGCTCGAGGAATTCCAGCCTGCACGAGCGGTAAGGCGACGTTCGCGCGGGCCGAGAGCGACGGGAGCAGATGAAAGCGCTGGAAGACGATCCCGACGTGTCGACGTCGCAACCGGGTTCGTTCCCGGTTCGAGCAGGCCGTGAGATCGGTGTCCAGCAGTTCGACGGCGCCGTCGGAGGGAACCAGCAGTCCCGAAACCGCGTGGAGGATCGTCGACTTGCCGCTTCCGCTCGGTCCCTCGAGACCGACGATGTCGCCCGCCCGCACGTCGAACGAGACGTTCCGCAGGGCGGTCACGGTTCGATCGTCGCCCGAGCGGCCTCGGCCGCCGTTCGCCCCGTACTCGTGGGTGACGGACTCGAGCCGAACGGCCGTCGGCGATTCGACGTCGTCGGTACTCGAGTCGTCGTCCGAGGCGGTCGTCTGCCGCAGTGCGTGGTTGCTCATCGGTCCAAAGTTCAACTCGATCGAACGAACGTCGGAGCCGGATATTGTTTCTCTCCGGCTTCTCTCGGCCACGTAGCCGTTAACGACTCGATCGAAACCGCCAAACTGGTTCTCAGCCACCACAGTAATCGGTACGCGACGGTCTCGAGTTTCGACTGGTTCGCCAGCGTCGATCGGAGGCCTGTCTGGCGAAACGTCGTTGTAATACTGACTGTCTCGCTCGACTAGCCGTTTCTGTTGGCATCAACTGAGCGAAACCGCGGTCTAATTCGCGATAGAAGCACCAGCACGCCCGGTTTCATCCCATCGCACTCGCTCTTCCGAACCGGATCGATCGCTGTCACGAACGGACGGCATACGGAGTTCAGGCCGTCGCATCCGTCGGCAGACTCGTACTCGGTTGCGAAATCGGGAGCGGCTACTCCTCGTTCGCGATGGCGATCCGCGTTCCGTCGGCGGCGGCGTAGATGGTGTCGTCCTCCCGCTCGAAGGCGAGTCCGCCCGCTGTAGTGGACTCGTTCGACTCCGGCACCGTCGTCGTCTCGACCTCTCCGGTCTCGATCGACTCGACCTCGAGGGTGAACTCGCCGTCCACGGACGACATCGTCACGTTCTGGTCGTCGATCCGGACGTCCGCACGCGACCCGTTCGACTCGTGGGCGAGCTGTGGATCGTCACCTTCGGCCCAGATTTCGACCTGGTAGACGCTGTCGTTGCCGACCGGCTCCCAGCCGATCCGCTCGACGTGGACGGTCTCGCGCCAGCCGGGTCCGCCGACGGCGATCGACTCCTCGCTCGAGAACTCGAGTTGCCGGGCCGGGACCACCTCCGCCCAGAGCTGTCGCTCCTCGCTCGTGACGATCACGCCGCTGGCATCGAGGGCGACGGCGTCGGACAGCGGCCCGACCCTGACGGGTGAGACGAGTTCGTACTCGACGTCCTCGGCGTACTGAATCGTGTAGTCCTCGATCTCGACGGCCGCGTCCGAGGAGACGTTCGCGTCGTCCAGCACGAAGAAGTTGACCGGGATCGCCATGCCCGCAAGGACGGCGAGAACCACGAGCACGAGCGTGAACGCGGCCTGTCGCTGTCCGATACTCGAGAGCCGGCTCGAGTCGCGAGAGTTAGGCGTGGCGGCGAGTTCGCTGATTCGCTCGAGGGGAGCAGTCAGGGCTGTCGCGTCGGTACTGGTTTCGGACCGATCATCGCTGTTTCGAGCGAGTTCGAGCGGGCGGGCGACGGCTGATTCGGACGGGGGCCCGCGGACCCGAGTGAATCGCCGGCTGATGCGTTCCGGGACGAGCGGTCGCTCGGTGGCCGTGATCGCGACGGTAACCACGAGCGCGAGCACCGTGACGATCAACACGCCGGGACCCTGGAAGAGGTAGAAGACGTTCCCGCCGCCGAACCAGTAGATCTGCCAGAGCCCCTGTGCGAAGCCGAAGATGAGGATCGCGATCCAGATTCGAAGCGCGTCGGGGCGGTGTCCGCGTCGTCGAAGCAGTGCGATTCCGAGTACGAGACCGATGAAAAATCCGAGCGCGTGGCCCTGAATGGCGATGCCGGCCCACGACGGTGCGGAGGGGGGACTCGATTCGGCGACGTAGATCCCGATCGGATTCCGGAGCGCGCGGTAGAGCGTCAGCAACACGCCCTGGACGCCGAGGACGCCGACGATCGTCACGATGGGGTAGTGAACGAGGGCGAACGCGGCGAAGGCGAAGACGACCCCCGAGAAGCCGATCACGGGCCCGAGCGCGAACAGGCTCGTGATGATCGTGATCGCGACGACGACGAGCGGAAAGAGCAAGAGCGCGCGGAACCACGGGTCGGTTCGCCACGAGTCGGACGACTCAGCGCCGCGTTCGTCGGGGTAGTGTCCCCAGGCGTACTCCGCGATGGGCGCGACGACGACGGCAGCAGCGAGGTTTCCGAGGATGTGGTTCGGTCCGGCGTGCGAGAACGACGCCGTCAGCATCCCCAGCGGATAGAAGTACGAGTACGCCCGGTAGGGGATCGTCACGGGATCGTCGAACGCCGTGATTCCGTCCTGGACGAACAGGTAGACACACCAGACGAGCGCGATGACGATCAGCGACCCCCACGGGACGCCCATCACGAGTCTCGAGCGGGCTACGTCGCCCCACCGAGCGTCGGCTCGATGGAGTCGACTGACGACCGCGACGGAGAGGAGCACCGTGGCCACCGTGATGATCGGGAGGACGACCGTCAGGAGGACCCACTGGACGGTCTCGAGCGAGGGCATATCCAGACGTTCGAGCGAGCGTGTATATGGATTTACTTCTGTGACGGTCGGTTCGACTGGTTTCACGACGCTCGTGAGTCGATCGAACCGCGTACTGTGGCGCGTGCTGGCTGCGAGGTAACGGCGCCTCGCGTCGCGAGCAGACGGGCATAGAGCGCCCGTGAGACGACGGCAAAGCCGTTCCGCAGTGCCCGTGAGAACCGATCTGCCGGGGAGAACGGCCAGTGTGAGCAGGGGTGCTCAGAGACTCCCAACCACCGCAAACGGGTGCCGGGACGTTCGAACAACTGCAGACGAGCCACTGTCGCCGCGTCTCGCTGACCGCTCCAGTCCGAACAGAAAGGTACAAGCGGCCGACGACCGGACTCATCGACATGGAACTGCGGGTCACCGAGAGCACCGAGAACGAACTCTCGATCGAGATCGCCGGCGAGGATCACACGTTTATGAACGTCCTGAAGGGGACGCTGCTCGAGCACGACGACATCACGGCCGCCACCTACGACGTCAACCCCGAACAGTCTGGTGGCCAGACGGAGCCGATTCTGACCATCAAAACAGTCGAAGGTGTCGATCCTCTCGAGGCGCTCGAGGAGGCTGCCGCCGACGTCCGCGGGAAAACGACGGCGTTCCGCGACGCGTTCGAAGCGGCCGCCTAAGCAGGACCGATCGCCGACGCGTCTCGCACTTCTCGTTCAACACGTCAGATAGACGCCGTAGAGCGCGCCGTCGGGACCGACGTGGAGGTCGAGTCCTTCGGACTCGAGTCCGGACTCGTTCAGACGGTCGCTCGCTACTACCGCTTCGACAACAGTCTCGGCGAGCGCAGCCTCGTCGTCGTAGTCGTCGATCGACCCGGAGATCGGCACGCTCCCGCCGACGAGATCGTTGCGACATTCTACGCCAAAGTCACTCCCATCCACCGAATCCGGATTCGCGTTCTCGTACGTTCTGGCCACGTCCGCGCGGTTTACGTATTCTGCGTACGCCGCTAGTCCGTCGTCGTAGGACCGCGACTCGTCCGCGTCCCGTTCTGCCTCGAGTCGATCGTGAACCTCGCCTTCGGTCGCCTCGAGATCGATTCCGGCAGCCTCCGTTCCCTCGCCGGGCGCGTCCGGCGGCGACGGCGTTCCGATACCGGGGATGATCGACGTCGAGACGATCCCCGTCGCGAACAGGGCGACGATCAGGGCGAAGCCGACGACGATCGGCGCGTAGGGTTTGGCGACCTCGAACCAGCTCGGGACCTCGAGGTCCCCGTCGACGTCGCTGTATCGCTGCTCGGTCTTCTCCAGATCGTGGTCGCCACAGCGCGAGCAGGGCGGGTTGTTCTTCATGTGCTGGCGACCGCAGTTCGAACAGACCCACATGTACTGCGTGCCGGTGTCGACGGTCTCGAACTCCTGTTCGCGGACGACCGCCTCCTCGAACGTGTTGTGGCCGCAGCTATCGCAGGGCGGATCGTTCGACTCGTGTGGTTTCCCACACCACGTACACCGCCACTTCACTGGTAGTAGAGCACGACCGGGTAGATATAAGCGTATTGGAAGCCGAAACGGATGGAGTGAAAGGAACCGTGGCCTCGAGACGCGGAGTCCCTCAAAATTGGCCGCTGACCACCCTCAAACCGGTTGGTATCGAAGTCAGAGTCGGACCGGCACGCCTCGCTCGTCCAGATATCGTTTGGTTTCCTCGATCGAGTACTCGTCGAAGTGGAAGATCGACGCCGCGAGCCCGGCGTCGGCACCGGCCTCGGTGAACACGTCGTACATGTCTTCGGGACCGCCACAGCCCGAGGAGGCGATGACCGGCGTATCCACGGCGTCACAGACGGCCTTCGTCAGCGGGAGGTCGTAGCCGTCTTTCGTGCCGTCCTTGTCGATCGAGTTGACGAACAGTTCGCCCGCACCGCGGGACTCGGCCTCGCTGGCCCACTCGAGGACGTCGATCCCCGTCCCCTCGCGGCCGCCTTTCTTCGTACACTCGAACCAGCAGGACTCGCCGTCGATCTCGACGTAGTGCTCACCAGCCTCGTCGAAGCGCCGTCTGGCGTCGACGCTGATGACGATACACTGGCTGCCGAAGGCCTTCGCGCCGTCGTTGATGAGTTCGGGTCGCTCGAGCGCGCCGGTCGTGATCGAGACCTTGTCCGCGCCCGCGCGAAGCGTCTCCTTGATGTCGTCGGTGGTGCGGATGCCGCCGCCGACAGTGAGGGGAATAAAGACCTCGTCGGCGACGTCGTTGACGACGTCGAGCATGGTTTCTCGTCCCTCCGCGGAGGCGGTAATGTCGAGGAAGACGAACTCGTCGGCCCCGGACTCGTTGTACGCCTTGGCCATCTCGACCGGGTCGCCGGTGTATTGCAGGTCCTCGAAGTGAACGCCGGTGTAGACCGCCGGGTTCCCGTCCTCGTCTAAATCTACGTCGATACACGGGATGATGCGCTTGGTCAACATGTAGTCGTTAGCCGACCGTTCGCACCGAGGATAGTAAAGGCGTCTGCATCGAACAATTCCGACCGGGCCGCCCCGATCAGTCCGTGAACCGCGCCCGAAACGCATCGATCGCGTCAGGGAGGACGGCGAGTTCTGCTTCCCGACAAGCGTAGTCGCCGTACTCGTCCTGGATCGAGACGCTCGCTTCGGGATCGGTATCGGCGGCACGGTGAACGCCGTCGTCGATCCACGCGAGCGACTGCAGCGTTTCGGCGAGTGCGTACGCGCCGAGGGACGGCTGCGAAAGCTGCTCGCGTGCGGTGGTCGCAGCCTCGAGCGCTCGCTCACGTTCCTCCCGAATCTCGGCGACGGTCTCCGGCGTGGCCACCGCCCCGTCCGCGATCCGGTCACGAAGTCGCTCGAACGCCCGGAACTGCTGTTCGAACTGGACGGCACCGTAGAGTCCCGTTCCCAGGTTGCCCCCGTCTACGGCATCGCGCATCCGGTCTTGGGCGTTCAACACGTCCCTGCCGGCCTGCCAAAGTGTCCACTCCAGTTGCTCGTCTTCTAACTCTCCGACGCCGACCGCCTCGTACCACTCCTCGCCGTCCTGTGCCGGGAAGTCGACGGTCTCGGTACGGTCGATCGATCGCTCGAGAGCCGTTTCGAAGGCGGATTCGAGCGCGACTCCGTCGTCGAACGCCGCGTCGTAGCGCTCGTCGAACTGCTCCCAGACACCGGCCGTCGCCGCGCCGAACTCGAGGGTCCCCGCCGACTCGCCGATATCGAGGACGGTATCGCGCTGGTCTGCACCCGCTCGGCCGAGGCTCCGCTCGGCGTGCTCGAGATCCGCCTCGCGTTGGTAGAAATACAGCGCCCCCCGGAGCCGTCTCTCGTCGGTATCAGCGCCGCGGTACTCGACCCCCTCGAGTCGATCGGCGATCGCCGACCGAACCGCGTCGCGTTCGTCCCGGAGTTCGCCACCGAGTTGCTCCGTGTCCGCGTCGACAGCGAGCCACGTGACTGCGGCTGTGCGGGCTGTCTCGCGGACGTCTCGTAGCTCTCGAAGTGCGTGATAGCGCTCCGTCCGCTCCGCTTCGGCGGCTTCCCCGCGGGCGGTCGCTGATTCGGTTCGCTGCTCCTCGATCGTCTCCCGGACGACGCCGTTCGGAACGTCCTCGCGGCCGATCGATTCCGGGACCGCGGCCAGCAGTTCGTCGACGCGCTCGAGTTCGCCCTCGAGTGCGCTCGAATCGGGCTGGACCGGAACCGGCCACTCGATCGGTGGCTCCTCCTCACGCAGGATGGTGCCGACCTCGCCGGCAGGGAACGTCGTGGCGGTCTCGTCGCCGATCAGGGGGAGGTCGCTACAGCCGGCGACGGCGACGCCGGTGACTGCGCCGACGCCGGCGAGGAACTGACGGCGGTGGGATCCTGTGTCGTCTCGTTCGTGTCCGCCTCGCTCGTCAGATTCCCTCATTATTCGCTCCCCTCGTTGACGTCAGAGTCGACATCGGCATCAGCGCCAGCATCGGAACGAGTGGCTACGCCCGGCCCGTGACACGACATTCCTTCGGAACTGCCGCGACTCGAGGGCGACTCCTCGTACCGCCGGTTGACTCTGAAGACGACCGCTTCCATCACCGATTTATCTGCTTCACAGGGCGCGTCGGGGGGTTTGAGGTGCTGGCAGTAACGTGTCCGGAGACTGTCGCTCTCGGCCAGAATGCCTCGGACGCGGCGTTCGTAGCAGTCCTCGATAGTTCGCTGGTCGACGACGATCGTCTGGGTGTCGAAGTCGGTCGCATCGACGAACTCCCGAAGCTCTCGTCCGTCGTCGCTGTCGCCCTCGATCCAGAGCGCGTCAGCGTCGTCCTCGTCGAGCACCAACTGTAGCGTCCGCCTGTACCGTGAGGGAAGCCCGTCATCGTCGTCTTCAGCCGCCGAGGCCTCGTCTTCGCTCGGGTGAATGAAATGTTCATCGTCGCTCGAGCGTACCGTCAGTACCTCGTACTCGTGGCTCGATCTGTCCCTGGCTCCATCACTTTCGTCGAACTCGGTCGTCGAACTGCTTTCGCCTTCGCTCTCGTCGGCACAGCCGGCGAGTACCGCCCCGAGAGCGCCGCTGGTAGTGGCAAGAATCCGCCTGCGAGAGATCGTCCCGTTGGAGGGCATTACACCCCAGTTGTTGGCCTATTGGTAAATATTTCCTGTTGAAGCGACGGAGATGGACCAACCGACGACCTGGCGACCCGACGCTGGCTCCGTGTAGGTGTTTTTAAGGGGTCGAGACGCTAACGGACGGGTATGGCAGACGACACGGACCCAGCAGACGAACCGGATACGGCCGCCGACGTCGGCCACGACCTCGAGGCCGAACGGACGACCGCTCCGATGAGTGAGTTTACCGCACGCGAAGCGGGTATCGGCTTCGTGATCGTGTTGATCGGCGTCGCTATCGCGTTCGGGGTTCCACTGATCGCCGTCGCTCCCTAAGACAGAACGCGGTGCGGAAACGTGGTCGTTAGAAGACGTACTCGTCGTCGTGACCCATCATACCGTCGTCTTCGAGGCCGCCAGGGCCACCCTCGTCTTCGTCCATCGGTCCACTGGTCTTGTAGGCTTTAATACCGGTCGACAGGAGGTCCTCGATCGCCTCTTCGCGATTGACGAACTCGCCGCGTTCGACCATCTGGGCGATCTGCATCTCGAGGTGTTCCGGTATGGTGATCTCTACTTTCGGCATCTGATTCGGCTTTCGGCGAGGGGGTATTTAGGTTTGACGGGGACTGTACGGTGTCCGGAATTGGGCCACCGCGGTGGCTCTCGGCTGGCCGGCGAATCGTCGTCGTTGTACAGAATGTACTGCCCGTGTTGGGTGTGTTACCGCCACTGTGGGGACCATCGGAACACCGATCTACGAACGTGTCAGTATCGCTCGAGTGAAATCAACGGAGAAAACCGGGGGTCGTCAGTCGGTACGTGGGCCGGTGATTGCGTCTCGGTGCCACGATCGAAGCGGCGCGATCGGCGTCGGTATCGTCTTACTTGTTGCCCATCATCGAGTCGAACGCGTTCTTGAGCGACGTACCCGGCTGAGTGACCGTCTCGAGCTGGTTGCGCATCTTTCGCTGGTTGAAGTAGCTCGCGAACGCGAGGATGGTCGGCGGCCAGAGGCCGATGAAGGCGCCGAGCTGGCGCTCTCCGCGGATGAAGAAGTAGTAGAGCGAGAGCCCGACCGACGCGGCCGACGCGATGAATGCGGGGCCCATGGCCTCTTCGCTGACTTCTTCTGCTGTCTGTTCGCTTACGTCCCGTTCGGATAGCTGTTGTCTGCTCGCCATACACTGTGAGGGTGGTCGAGACTGTACTAAGGGGTGGCGAGGGTTTCGAGAGGAAGGGCGTGAATTGTGATGTCGACTCGACTGTTCCACTCCGTTCCAACCGCGGCGCCGTCCCCGAAAACCGGAGTTACGTGTCGACGATCGTATCACTCGAGTCGGGTGTCACCGAGCACGCGGCTCGAGCGGGCGGGAGCGGTGATCGAACGTCGCGCCGCCCAACACGACCGCGGAGACCGGTCGTCGTCGAGCGTCACATCTACGTCAGTCGGCACTAACACACGCGTATGACTAACGACGTCACCGACGTCACGGAGCTGTACCGGGAGTTCGGCGACGACCGACTCCCGTCCGGCCAGCGCGAGACCGAGGCGTTTCCCGTCCTCTCGAAGGGCCCCACGCCCGACTGGGACCCCGAAACGTGGGAGTTCACCGTCACCGGTGCGGTCGAGGAGGAACTGTCCTTCTCCTGGGAGGAGTTTCAGGCGCTCCCCAGTGAGACGCAGCGACAGGACTTTCACTGCGTCACCGGCTGGAGCAAGTTCGACTGCGAGTTCACGGGCGTCCCGTTCCCGGTGCTCGCCGAGCGAGCGGGGGTCATCGACGACGTCGACGAGCGAGGGTCGTCGGGCAACCCGACGGAGTCCGGTCAGGCCGTCCACGTGATGTTCTCCGCGCTGGACGGCTACACGACCGACCTCGCGCTCGAGGACTGCCTGCGCGAGGAGGCTCTCTTCGCGTGGGCGTACGACGGCGAGTCGCTCCCGCCGGATCACGGGGGCCCGCTTCGGGTCGTCACGCCCCACAAGTACGCCTACAAGGGGGCGAAGTGGGTCGACGGCATCGAGTTCCTCACCGAGACCGAACGCGGCTACTGGGAGAAACGCGGCTACTCTCAGACGGCGGACCCGTGGCAGGAAGAGCGATACAGCTGATCGATACCCGTTCGCCCCCACGCCGCCGTCCGTTTCTGTCGATCGGATACACCGTACGTTCCTGTCAACCCCCACACAGTGACCGGGATAGTTAGGCTGAAGGCACGGCAGTCCCGAACTGTGTTCGATGGACCAATCGTCGGGTGAGCGTCGACTGGCGGGTGAGACGGGGACCAGGCCAGCCGACGGTCCGACCACCCTCACCAGCCGGAGTCGCGAACTCGAGGACGTGTCGTTCGGCGCGATCGTCGGCACCACCACCGACTCACGTATTCTGTGGGCCACGCCGGACGGACTGGAAGTCGTCGGTCGCGGTGTCGCCGCTCGAGTCACCGCCAGCGGGCCGGAGCGTTTCGACCGGATCCGAGCGCAGACCGCTCGGGTGTTCGACGCGCTCGATCACGGTGGCCCTGCGGTCGCGCGACCCCGTGCGTTCGGCGGCGTTTCGTTTCACGACGGACACGAGTCCGGCCCGCCGTGGACCGGGTTCGGTGCCGCTTCGTTCGTCGTCCCGCGGACGCTCGTCGTCCGCAGCGACGAGGGCACTTGGCTAACGACCGTCGGAGACGATGCCGACGAGGCGACGGCTCGCCTCGAGCACTGGACCGAGCGATTGGACGAGATGCCGACGATGCAACCCAGCGGGACGGCGCCCGGCATCGACTCGACGAAACGGACGACTTCCCGCGAGATCTGGACCGAGCAGGTCGAAACCGCACTCGAACGCATCGAACGCGGCGCGCTCACGAAGGTCGTGCTCGCGCAGGCGCTGTCGGTCGAGCTCGACGAGCCGGTCGATATCCCCGGTACGCTCGAGCGCTTGCGTCGGCGGTATCCGAACTGCTATCGGTTCCTGATCGGCCACGAGGTCGGTGGAACGTTCTTCGGCGCGCCGCCCGAGCGGCTCGTCTCCAAACGCGGCGCTCGGGTCGAGACCGAAGCCCTCGCGGGTTCGGTGCCCCGAAGCGACGCCCCCGAAGAGGACGAGGCGTACGCGGATCAGATGCGCGACAGCGAGAAGGTACAGCGCGAGCACGGACTCGTCGTCGAAGCGATCCGCGACCAGCTCGAACCGCTTGCGTCGGCGCTCCGAATTGGCGACCAGACGATCAGGCGACTGGCGAACATCCAGCACCTCCAGACGCCGATCTCGGCGACGCTCGAGGGGGATCGACACGTCCTCGAGATCGTCGAAGCGCTGCATCCGACGCCGGCCGTCGGCGGGGTTCCGCCGGCGGCGGCCTGGGAGACGATTCGCGACGCCGAGACGTTCGATCGCGGCTGGTATGCGGCCCCGGTCGGCTGGTTCGACGGCGACGGCGACGGCGAGTTCGCCGTCGGCATTCGCTCGGGGATCGCGACCGAGGAGACGGTCACGCTCTTTGCGGGCAACGGCATCGTCGCCGACAGCGACCCCGACGACGAGTGGGACGAAGTACAGCTGAAGTTCCGCCCGATCCTCGACGAGTTGCGGTGAGACAATGTACGTACAGGTGATCCAGTGACCGCACCGAATCGCGCGACGCTGTGGGGCCGCGTCCTCGTCGACGAACTCGCGAAGGGCGGCCTCGAGGCCGTCTGTATCGCCCCCGGGAGTCGATCGACGCCGTTGACGGTTGCGTTCGCCGATCACCCCGACGTTCGCGTCTTTTCACACCTCGACGAGCGCTCCGCGAGTTACTTCGCGCTCGGGCGCGCGAGGCGAACCGGCGAGCCGACGGCGCTCGTCTGCACCTCCGGAACCGCGGCGGCGAACTTTCATCCCGCCGTGATGGAGGCCGATCGGGCTCGCGTCCCGATGCTCGTGCTCACGGCCGATCGACCCCACGAACTCCGCGACAGCGGCGCGAACCAGACCGTCGATCAGGTCGGCCTCTACGGCGACGCGGTTCGGTGGGACGCGGAACTACCGGAGCCCGAAGCCGAGGAGCGAAAAGTCCGAAGCCTTCGGACGACCGCAGCGCGAGCCTTGTCCGAGACGGGCGGAACCGATCCCGGCCCCGTCCACTTGAACTGTCCGTTTCGAAAGCCGCTCGAGCCGCTCGAGGTAGCCGACGCGGTCCCGAATTCCTTTTCGGAGACGCTGGCCGGCAAGGGACGAGACGGCGCGTTCGTCGAGACGAGTTCCGGGACGGTGACGCTCGAGGACGGCCAGTACCGACCGCTTGTAGCGGCGCTCGAGGAGGCCGACCGCCCGCTGATCGTCGCTGGCCCGGCCGATCCGGTCGACCTGCCCGAACTCGATCCCGACGCGGTCGTCGCCGTCGCCGAACGCGTCGGCGCGCCGATCCTCGCGGATCCGCTCTCGAGCCTTCGATTCGGCGATCACGTCCCGGGGACCGCCAGCAGTGGGCCCGTCTACGGCGGGTACGACGGCTATATCACCGATCTCCCGTCGCCGGACGTCGTCGTCCGCTTCGGCGCGTCGCCGACCTCGAAACCGCTTCGCCACGCCCTGCGCGACAGCGGGGCCCGGCAGTTCCTGCTCGATCCTGCGGGCGCGTGGCGCGAGGCGACGTTCACCGCGACCGACCTGCTCACGGCGTCGCCCGGGAGCGTGTTCGAGGGGCTGTGCGACCGACTCGCATCCGAATCCGACGACGGCGACCACGGAGCCACACCCGCACCGAACGACGACTGGCACACTCGGTTCGAGACCGCCGAACGTCGTCACTGGGACGTCTGCGACGACGCGCTCACGGCGGACGCACTCGAGATCGACCCCTTCGAAGGTGGGATCCTCGCGTCGGTGTTCGCGCACGCGCCAGACCCGGCTACCGTCTTCGTCTCGAACAGCATGCCGATCCGGGACGCGGATCGGTTCGGGCAGCCGCGAGCGGCGGAGCTGACGGTGCTCGCGAATCGGGGTGCGAGCGGGATCGACGGCATCGCGAGCACGGCGCTGGGTGCCGGGAGCGCGACCGACGACCCGCTCGTCCTCGTCACCGGCGATCTGGCATTCTACCACGATTCGAACGGCCTGCTCGCGGTCGAACGCTGCGACGTCGACGCCACAATCGTCCTGCTGGACAACGACGGCGGCGGGATCTTCCACAAACTCCCCATCGAGGAGTTCGAGCCGCCGTTTACGGACCAGTTCAAGACCCCCCACGGCCTCGAGTTCGAACACCTGACCGAGCTCTACGGCCTCGAGTACGAGCGCGTCGACCCCGTCGATTTCGTCGACGCCTATTGCGACTCGCTCGAGCGCGACGGAACGCAAGTGCTCGCCCTCGAGTTCGACTCGGAAGCGAGCCATCGACGGCGGGAGGCGCTCGAGGATCGGGTTCGTGACGAAGTTCGACGTAAGAGCGAATAACGCTCGTTACAGGGCAGTCGAATTTTCCGGCAAGTGCCAACCGCGGTTCTCTACGTGGTACTCGAGCCGCCGAATTGGTGCAGTGGCGCGCGCTGTCGGCCGTCCGAGCGAAACGAGGTTCGAGCGGAGTGAGAACCTCGGAAGGAGAACGGTGAACGGAGTGAACCGTGAGCGAAAGCGAGGGCGGACGATACTGACGTGCGAGGGATGAACGAGCGTAGCGAGTGAATCGGCTGGGGAGGACGTGGAAATCATCGCCGCCAGCGTGGGCAGGACACTTGATTTGGTCAAAAACCGATCCAGGTCTCGCACCCATTCATGGCCGAAGCGCCCACCAGAGCGCGACCGCGTAGCCGAAGGGAACCCAGGCGAAGCCGAGCGCGACCAGTCCGGTGATCGAGAACGCCGAAACGGACGCCAACTGATCGATCCCGAGCGGGAACAACACGCTCCAGAACCCGAACACCGCGGTCGCGATACGCGGTCTCGTGAGCAGATAGCCGACGAAGGCGAACGTGCAGGCGGCGACGATGGCGTTGATCGCGAGCGGAAACAGCGGCGTCACGCTCGCCGCGACGAACAGCGGGTACAGCAGCCAGAGACAGCCGATCGTCACCGCCGTCGTCTGCGGCATCGCCTGCCCCTCCCACTCGAGGTCGACCTCCCCCTCCCAGTCGTGGACGGTGTACCGAAAGCCCGAGGAAGCGTCGGCGTCGGACGCGTTCGATCCCGCGGACATCCCTGCGCCACTCGTCGACCCGGAAGCATCGGCCGCCCGGGTACCGGCAGTCGCTCCGGCGCTGGTCGCTCCTGACGCACCGGCCGCGGACGCCGTGTTGCTGGCAGCCGAGCCGTTATTCGCGGACGACTCGCGACTCGAGTCGCCGCCGCCCTCGGTCACGAACGTCCATCCGCCACCGGCTCGCTGTTGGGCCGTCTTCCGCTGACGTCTCGCGCGCTGGCGGGCGTGGTGACTTCCGCGTCGCCCGTCCCCGCGTCGATTACGGCCGTCAGACCCCCCACCGGTGCTCCCTCGCGAGGTGGACCCCGAACGGGTCGACGATGTCGTTTCGGTCTCCGAACTAGAGTCTGGCTCCCTGGTACTGTCGCCAGTTCCGTCGGACGCACTCGAGTCCGGAGAACTCGCCCCGCTCGAGCGCTCGGCGAGGCGAACGTAGGCGTCGTGGCCGAGGCGGTCGTACCGCGCTCGTTCGGTGCCGTCAGTAAGGACGGATCTGGCCGTCGAGACGCGTTTGAACTGGGCGGCGGCGTCGGGGGCGTCGTTGTGATCAGGATGGGTCTCGAGGACGCGCTCGCGATAGGCCGTCTGAATCTCGGCGCGGGTCGCGTCGGGGTCGACCTCGAGGATATCGTAGTACGTCTGCCCCATCGAGTGCGGTGGAGTTCGGAGCCCAGTCAAAAAACATCACTGATTGACCCATTGTCAATTAATCTGTTTGCTCTCCGAACACGGTGATTCACCTGATTGCGGCTCTTCGCTCCCACTCGAGCGGTTGTTTCTCAGTTCGTCGACTGACTCTGCTCCGCCAAATGAACTGTATATTGCTATATGGAATGGTGTCTAGCGTGCCCCCGCTTTCGGAGTACGTCGAACCGCCAGCGGACACCGTCGACGGTGGATTTTATCAGTCGCTGTGGCGGATTCGACGAATACGGTCCGTCACACCAATGGACGATTCGACACAGCCACTACCGGCCGATCAGTTCGATGCGCTCCTCGAGGCTGACAGCCACGAGGAAGCCGTTGCGTCCCTCGAACGGCTCACCACAGCCGATGCCGAGACGCGGAAGACGGCGCTTCGAGCGTTGCGTACGGGTGCCGAAACGAGGCCAGACGGACTCGAGCCCGTACTGAGCGCGCTCACGCCGTTTCTTACCGACGAGGAGCGATCGATCCGTCTGACGACCGCGAAACTGTTCGTGACCGCTGCCGAAACTGAACCGGAAGCGGCCTCGTCGCTCGTTCCGGTGCTCGCCGCCCGGCTGGCTGACGAGGACGAGTTCTACTACGTGCGGGCCCGTTCGGCGGAGGCGTTGGGTTACGTCGCGCTGGAAGCGCCGGATGCAGTCGCCTCGCACGAAGTGCTGGCGGATCTACGAATCGGGCTGTCGTTCGACGAACCCGAGGTGCGGGAGAAACTGGCGAAAGCGCTCGAGTACCTGGCGCTGGCCGACCAGCGTCGACTCCGTCACCACGTCTCGGACCTGACTCGGCACCTCGACGATTCGAACGAACTCGTTCGGTACCACCTCTGTACCGCCCTCGTTGCGATCGGCTCTACGTATCCGGACGTAGTGTCGGAGTGTACCACCGCCCTGGCTGATCGACTGGACGACGAGAGCCACTTCGTGCGGGGACGGGCGGTCGAGGCGTTCGGTCTGCTCGCCCGCTCAGATGCCACTGTGTCGGTACCGGACGTCACTCGAGCCGTAGAGCCGGACGTGAGTTCGAACGCGGACGACGAGGCCGAACAGTTCCTCCGTGACCGTGTTCGGTTCGCGACGCACGCGAGCGAGGAGGAGTCGATCGACATCGGCTCCGGCGGAATCGGGACGGTCGACGGCATTCGCGATCGAACTGACGAGATCGTCGATGCTATTACCAGCCCTGACGGCGACGAATGCCCCCACTGCGGGCAGTTGCTGCCCGAGGCGGGGCCGCCGATCTGTCCGCGATGTGGTGGTCCCCGCTGATGTGATGACGGTCTTAGGCCGACCTAAAAATCGGAACCGTTTTATCTTTTAGGTTGGCCTAAACCAATATGGCGGACGAACTCCGTGAAATCGACGTGTTGGTTCGACGAGAGTGCAGGATCTCCGAAACGATTGGCGACGTATCGCTTCCGCGACGTTCGGAACCCGCTGGAGCGCGTCACGAGCCACCGATCGGTCCGCTCGGCAGCTCCGTGGATACTATCCTGATCGACTCAGTCGATGTGAGTCCGCGATGAGTGGAACGCAACCGGATCTCGAGACGGATCAGGCCGAGCGGTCGGTATCGGACGGCACGCGGTTCCGGTGGCTCTTCGATCCGAAACTCCTCACGGTGGTGTTCGGGAGCCTCGTCGTCGTCTTCGTCGGCGCGCTGATTCAGGTGAGCTACGGCGCGTACTCGATGACGTTCGCCGAGGCGTGGCGGGCGGTGTTCAACCCGAACGTGTTGTTCAATCCGCAGGCGTGGGACGCGTTTTTGCTCGGCGAACCGATGCCAGACATGAGCACCGAGAGCCTCATCGTCTGGAATATCCGTCTTCCGAGGGTGTTCGTCGCGGTGCTGGTCGGCATGAACCTCGCCGTGTCGGGGGCGATCTTCCAGGCGGTCACCCGGAACGAACTCGCGAGTCCGTTCATTCTCGGCGTCTCCTCCGGCGCGGGGCTCATGATCTTGCTCACGCTCGTCGTGTTCGGAAGTCTAACGACGTTTCTGCCGCTGATCGCTGCGCTCGGCGGAGCCATCTCGTTTCTCATCGTCTACGTTATCGCCTGGAAAAACGGGACGTCACCGGTTCGACTGGTTCTGGCCGGCGTCATCGTCGGTACGGTTTTCGGATCGCTGCAGACGGGGCTGTTTTTCTTCGCGGACGACATCGGCGTCGTTCAGTCGGCTATCGCGTGGACCACCGGTTCGCTCACCGGCACCGATTGGGAGCAGGTTCGAATCGTGCTCCCGTGGACGATTGCAGTCGTCGTCCTCTCTATCGCCGGCTCGCGCCAGATGAACGTCCTTCTGTTGGGCGAGCAGACCGCGAAATCCCTGGGAATGTCGATCGAGAAAGTCCGCTTTGCGCTGTCCGGGGTCGCCGTCCTCGCAGCGGCGGCGAGCATCGCCGTCGCCGGCATCGTCGGGTTCGTCGGCCTTATCGTCCCCCACATGGTCCGGAACCTCGTCGGAAGCGACTCCAAGAAGTTGATCGTCGGCTGTCTGTTCGTCGGTCCGGCGTTGATGGTCAGTGCCGACGTGGGCGCGCGACTGGCGTTGAGTCCCACTCAGATCCCCGTCGGCATCGTCACCGGACTCATCGGTGGTCCGTACTTCCTCTACTTGATGCGAAAACAGCAGAATATGGGTGAGATCTAAATGGGACGCACCCTCTCCCGGGAGAGGACGTCGCACAGCAGTATCACCGTCGAGGGGCTCGTCGATCACGGCCGCTATCTCCATCGAGGCTTTTTCGAGACCGTCACTGACGCGGATCGAGAGGCGGTCGAGCGCGGTACCCACGAGGAACTGCTCGCGGGGGACGGCCTGTACGCCAATTTGTGGGGCGTACAAACCGGCGAGATCGACGATTTGCCCGAGACGTTCGTCGATACCGTCACTCACGGGACGATCGACGGCGACCGATCACTTTTAGGCCAACCTAAAAATCGGAGCGTTTATTATGTTTTAGGTGGGCCTAAATCCATGGGTAGAGAGAAACCGGCACGCGGGGAATCGACGCGGCGGGCGTTCGTCGCGTACGGCAGCACGGCCATCGGTAGCGGATTACTGGCCGGCTGTTCGGACATCGTCAATCAGAACGAATCGGAGTCGACGACGGAGACGGACGACGGCTCCTACACCGCGACGCTCGCGCCGGTCGGTACCGTGACGCTCGAAACGCCGCCGACGAGCGTGTTCACTCACTTCCCGTGGTTCCCGGACATGACCACCGCACTCGGTCGCGGCGAGAGCGTCAACTATCTCTGGTGGGATGGAACCGCGGCGGCCCTCGAGTACTTCACCGCCGGAATGGACGGCGTCGAAATTGCGTGGAGAGACGAACCGGGAGCGTACGGGTTCACGAAAGAACAGCTGTACGAACTCGACAGCGACCTCCACCTCGTGGACCCCGCCTGGGTGACGACACAGGACAACTGGACACGAGCTGACGTCGACGAGATCGCAACCAACGTCGGACCGTGGTTTGGGAACTACTACAGCTCCAATCACGCCACGCCGCCCGAGGAGTGGGCCGACGGCTACGAGTACAATACACTGTGGGAACTGTTCGACGGCGTCGCCAGCCTGTACGGCGAACGGTCGCGGTACGAAGCGTTCGCAGCCGTTCACGACGACCTCCTCGAGACCATCGAAGACCGGCTTCCGCCGGAGTCTGAACGACCGACCGTCGCGTACCTCTCTCTCGAGACGGACCTGTCCGCGATCCACGTGCTCCCGCTGAACGCTCCAGGATACTGGAACACCCACACCAGGCCGCTCGGTGCCGTCGACGCCTTCGGCGAGCAGGAGTTCGACGGGCCGTTCATCGAAGTCGATTCGGAGGCGCTGTTGGAGTCTGACCCGGACGTGATACTCGCACTCTGGACGGTCACGGAGACAGTCGACTTCGAACAGCTGGTCCGGAACCTGCGAGACGATCCCGTCGCAAGCGAGCTAACCGCGGTACAGAACGATCGGGTGTACGTCCAAGGAACGCGGTGGCAGGGACCGCTGATGAACCTCTTTCAGTTGGAGATGACCGCAAAGCAACTGTACCCGGAGCAGTTCGGCACGTGGCCGGGGTACGAGGATGGCGATGTCTACCCGGCGTTCGGTCCCGACGAACGACTGTTCGATCACCAGCGGGTCGCGGATATCATCACCGGGGAGTTCTGAACATGAGCGACGACACCACCAACACGACACACGAGACGCCGACGCGCAGAGACACGCTGAAATACGGCGGGGCGCTCGCAACCGGTGCCGCCCTCGCGGGCTGTTCGGAGTTAGTCGGACAGGACGGAGACGAGGCGGCTGAGACGACCGGGGGCGAATCGTACTCGGTGTCGATGGAACCGATGGGGAGCGTTGCGTTCGACCGGGTGCCCGAACGCTGGATCGCGTACGACGGCGGCTACGCCGATATGGCCGTCGCACTGGGGCAGGCAGCCGGTCTGGCGGGTATCGGTGGCGCGGATCGATACTACACCGCCGTCTACGACGAGCTCCCCGGCGTGACCGTCGACCGGGACGTCCTCGAGCAGTATCCGGAAGTCCGAACCAAAGAGGAGTTCTACGAACTCGAGAGCGACGTCCACCTGTACGATCCCCAGATGCTCGTCAACTGGTTCGATTGGGACGATGACGACGTCGAGGAAATCGCGTCGAACGTCGCGCCGTTCGTCGGGAATCTGATCTTCCGGCGCTCCGACGAGTGGCACGACTACCGCTACTACACGCTGTACGAAGCCTTCGAGAAAGTGGCCGAGGTGTTCCAACAGCAAGCGCGCTACGAGGCGTTCAGCGAACTGCACACCGAGTACATCGCGGCGATACAGGAGCGGCTCCCGCCGAGTGACGAACGGCCGACCGCGTTCCTCACGTTCGAGGGGGCCGACGAGCCGGAAGCGTTCTCGCCGTATCGACTCGACGACGGGGGAACGAGCAAGAAACAGTGGCGCGACCTCGGCGTCCACGACGCGCTTGCGGGGACGGGCACCGAGAATCTCAGCACCACGAACCGCGGCAAACTCGATTACGAGAACCTGCTCGAGGTCGACCCCGACGTAATTCTCGTCCGCGGGCACGAGCGAAAGTCCGCTACGGAGTTCCGCAACACCGTTCTCGAGTACATGCAGAGTCATCCCGTCGGGAGCGAACTTACCGCCGTCCAGAACGGACGCGTGTATCGCGGCGGCTACCTCAATCAGGGACCAATTCACAACTTCTTCCTGACCGAGCGAGCGGCGAAGCAACTGTTTCCCGAGGAGTTCGGCGACGTGACCGGCGACGAACGGCTGTTCGACCGCCAGCGGGTTGCGGACATCATCACGGGTGATCGGTGAATGCGCGCTCGAGAGTGGGCGATTGCGGGATCCTTCCGCGTGCCAGCGGACTACGACATCCCCGACCTACCGTCGTGGCGAGTTCGTCGCAACAAGTGTGGCGGGCTGGCGTTCGCCGACGGGGACGAGGAGCCGTTCATCGCCGCCGATCGACCAGTGACAGTCAGACGATAACGACAACCCATGATCGACGCCACCACCGACACGACACCTGAAAGACGGCTCTCACGACTGCACGAAGGCGAACAACGAGTCGACCGACAGCAGGCTGGAAACAGCACCAACGGACCCACCGAACCATGAGAGACGCTACTGAGAACGCGACAGCGATACTGACACGCAGAGAGACGCTGAAGTACGGCGGAACGATACTTACGGGGAGCGTCCTGGCCGGCTGTTCGGAGCTGGTCGGACAGGAGGATACCACCGAACGGACTGACACGGGCGGATCGTACGAGGCGTGCCTCGAGCCCGTCGGCTGTCTCTCCTTCGAGGACGTCCCCGAGACGTGGATGGCCATCACCGGACCCTGGGCCGATATGGCGATCGCACTCGGTCAGCGTGACGGATTCAAGCCCGCTGGGTGGTACGCGCCATCGTACTTCTTCGATCGCGTCGGCGTGTCGATGCCGTCGGACGTTCCGTCGCCCCTCTCGAACGGCTGGGACAAGGAACTGTTCTACGAACTCGATCCGGAGGTTATTCTCTGCGATCCGAACTACTTCCACGGGTCGGGCTTCGACGGCTCGTGGGACGAATCCGATACGCAGGAACTCGTCGACACCGTCGCACCCTTCTTCGGGAACAACATCGTGCGGCGGCGGGAGTTTCACACCTACGAACTCCCCTCGCTGTACGAGGCGTTCGACCGACTGGCCGACCTCTTTCAGGAGCGCGAGCGCTACGAGGCGTTCGCCAGTATCCACGACGAGATGCTGGCGGAGATCGACTCGCGGCTCCCCGCCGGAAGCGAACGGCCCGAAGTCGGGCTCGTGAACTTCGGATCCGCGCCGAGCGAGGGAACGTTTGCTCCGATGACGACCGAGGGGGAAGGCGTCGAGATGAAGACCTACCGCAACCTCGAGGTGGAGAGCACCTTCACGGCCGACCAGGGTGAGCTCGACTACGAGTCGATGCTCGAGATCGATCCCGAGATTCTCATCGTTCACGGCGGGGTTCGGCTCACGGACGACGACGGCGAGTACGACGCGTCAGCGTTCCACGAGCAGTTCGTCGCGCCGATGGAAGCCGACGCGGTAGGCAGTCAGCTCACCGCGGTTGCAGCGCGAAATATCTATCCGGGTGCACACTTCCAGCAGGGGCCGATCGTCAACCTCTTCCAGACGGAGCTGACCGCACGACTGCTGTATCCGGACGAGTTTGGCACGTTCGATCCGGAGAACTTCCCCGACGTTCCAGCAGACGAACGGCTGTTCGACCGCCAACGGGTTGCGGACATCATCAACGGGGAGATCGACCAATGAGCGCGCTCGAGTCCACGGGGGCGGAGACGGCGTTCGATCACGACGTCGTCGTGGTCGGCGGCGGTCCCGCAGGCTGTGCGGCGGGCGTCTTCACGGCTCGGTCCGGCCTGGACACGGCGATCTTCGACCGCGGACGCTCCTCGATTCAGCGCTGTGCCTACCTCGAGAACTACCTCGGCTTCCCAGCGGGGATCGACATCGAGACGCTGTACGGACTGATGCACGACCACGCCGAGACGGCGGGCTGTGAGATCGTTCCCGACCTCGTCGAGTCGCTCGAACGCGTCGAGAGCGGCGAGGGGTTCGTCGTGACTCCACAGGAGGGAGAGTCGGTCACCGCCCGGCGGGTGGTTGCGGCCACGCGCTACGACGGCGAGTACATGCGCGGTCTCGACGACGAGGCGGCGATGTTCGAGACCCACGACCACGACGGCGAGGAACACGAGCATTTCGACAAGAGCTACGCCGAAAGCGACGGGAGGACGCCGGTCGATGACCTGTTCATCGCGTCGCCGTACGGGGACACCGGCTATCAGGCGAGCATGGCCGCCGGACACGGCACGCGGGTCGGGATAACCCTCGTCGAAGACGTTCGACGAGAACGGGGCTTACCCGAACCCCTGGCGAATCACTACGACTGGATGCGTCGGGAGCGGGAACTCGACGACGAGTGGCGCGATCGGAGCCGATGGCGGGAGTACGTCGACACCCAACTCCCCGACGATCACGACCTCGAGGAGGCGCGACTCGAGGAGATACGTGAACAGGAGATCGACCGCCGGCTCGCGACCTATCTCTCCGACGACGAAATCGAACGGCGGATCGAGCACGGTCACAGGCGGCTGCTCGAGCACATCGAGGACGAGTTGATCCTCGAGGCGGCGCGCGAGATCGACGCCGAACGCGAAATGGGAGGCGAGTAGCATCACGCCCACCATCGAATCGTCGGCTCTCGAAACGCCGGACGACCTCGATCCAGTCGTCCACCCGTTCTCGGCGGTGAGGAACGCTCGCGTCTATACGTCGGGTGTCGGATGGTCGGGAGATCATCCGGAGCCGATCCAGTGACAGATGACCGGTGGCCCCCAGTACCTCCTCGTGGTCTTCCTCGTCGAACGACGGGACGGCCCGCCGGTCTCGTCCGGCGCCGTCGCGGATGCGCTCGGTCGGTCGCCCGCAGCGACGACGGAGATGCTCCAACGACTCGAATCGAGAGGGCTCGTGACCTACGAGCCGTACGACGGAGCGACGCTCACCGACGAGGGACGAGCCACCGCTGCAGAGCTGTACGAGGCCTACGAGACACTCTCGCGGTTCTTTCGCGACGTGCTCGAACTCGAGGAGTACGAGCGCGAGGCGATGGAACTCGCGGGAGCGGTCAGTCCAACGGTCATCGACCGTCTCGAGTCGACGCTTCTCACCGTCGGCGATTCGTCCGGAGAGACACGGGCGTCGCTTCCGTCCGCCCTCTCGGACTCCCGGTAGCGGCTCGCGTGCACCGCGGTCCAACCGGTACCGTCGGTCCGAGCCAAACCACACGCTTTTTGTTTTAGGTCTACCTAAACAATGGCAATGGCAACCGGTACTCGTTCGGATGGCGACCCTGACTCCGAACCGGCTCCGAACCACGGACCCGAGATCGCAGTCTGTGAAAGCGGCCCCGACACGCTGGTGTTCATCGAATCCGGGAACACCGAGGGATGGATCTCGAGCAGCCGTATCGTGGACGTCACTCGGTGAGTTCTGACTCCGGCGGACTTCTACGGCGAAAAATCGATACTTAAGCTGAAACGCTCGAGGCGAACCGACGGGACACCACTCGAGGCACGGCCTCCGTCCGAGGCGTCCGTGCTACTTCGTCGCGGACTCGAGGACCAGCGTGTCGTCTTCGAGGTAGTGTTCGATGTGGTGGGTGTGCTCCTCGATGGTTTCGAGTTGCTCACGAAGCATCTCTCCGGTCGCGTAGTCGCCGAGTCCCTCCGCGAGTTCGATGTGCTGTCGGTAGCTCTCGATGATATCGCCCATCATCTCGAGGTCGTTGGCGAGCGAGGTCCGGACGTCGTAGACGTCTTCGTCTTCGGGTTCGACCGTCGCGTTGGCCGCGAGGGTCGTCATACTGGCGTGTGGGACGCCGCCGAGCGCCTGCAGTCGTTCGGCGAGTTCGTCGGCCGCATCTTCGACGTCCTCGTAGACCTCCTGGAGGAAGACGTGGATCTCGAGGAACTCGGCCCCTTCGACGTTCCAGTGGTGCTTGTGGAGTTGGTGGTAGAGGACGTACGCGTCGGCGAGGTCGGTGTTGAGCGCGTCGACGATCTGTGCTGCCTTTTCGGTGTCGAGCCGAAGGGCGTTCGCTTCGACGGTATCTGCGGGCTGTCGGATGGTCTTTTGCGTGTTCATCACAGCTCATAGTCGGTTCTCTCACCTCTTATAACTTTTCAATTTACAAATATTTTTTCGTACTGCCTAAACCATCTCTCTCACCAGTGGAACGGCAACCCAGGATGGAGAGACTGTCGTCACTCTCGAAGCGAGACGGCTACCGGCGTACGACAGACCGGCCATCGCTGCGGAGCGGGTCGAATATCGCCTATTCGATCCGGGGACCCGTCTCGTCGGTCCGACCGGGAAGCTCGAGTTCGATCTCGAGTTCCGGCTCGTCCATCCCGTCGAAGTCGATCTCGAGTGCGACCGGGCCGCCGAACGCGAACGGGAGCACCCACTCGTCGTCGCCGATCGTGAGTTCCTCTTCGTCGCGGAGCTGTTCGCCGAGCGCGATCAGGAACTCGCCGGCGTCGCTCGCGTCGAGGCGGTATTCCCGTTCGAAGTTACGACCGGCGCGGATCGTCGTCCGCTCGTCGGTGTCGGATTGATCGGCTGTCATCGTCCGTGCTACACGACACCGACGGATATGGCGTTCACGGTGGTTCCGTTCCCATCGCAGCGTCTCGACACCCCAAACCGTTCGTCCGCCCACGCCCTCGACCGGCCTCGAGGCACGACGCGAACCTATTTCACGCGCTGCCCACCAAACACGAGCAATGGTTTCGGAACTCTTCGATGAGGAACAGTGGGAGCCGGTCGCCGACCTGAACGACGAGCTCGAGGACATCACCTATCACCGAGCGGTCGACGCCGGCACGGTCCGGATCGCCTTCGATCGACCCGCGGTGCGCAACGCCTTCCGTCCGGGAACGGTCGACGAACTGTACGACGCGCTGGACCACGCCAAGCGCCAGACCGACGTCGGCTGTATCCTGTTGACCGGAAACGGCCCGTCGCCGAAAGACGGCGGCTGGGCCTTCTGTTCCGGCGGGGATCAGACGATTCGCGGCGAGGACGGCTATCAGTACGAGGGCGACGAGGAACGGGCGTCGGAGCAGGGACGGCTGCACATTCTCGAGGTGCAACGCCTGATTCGACACATTCCGAAAGTCGTCGTCTGCGTCGTCCCCGGCTGGGCCGTCGGCGGCGGCCACTCGCTGCACGTCGTCTGTGACCTCACGCTCGCGAGCGCGGAACACGCGAAGTTCCTCCAGACCGACCCCGACGTGGCCAGCTACGACGCCGGCTTCGGCTCGGCCTACCTCGCCAAGCAGATCGGCCAGAAAAAGGCTCGAGAGGTGTTCTTCCTCGGGAAAACCTACTCAGCCGCAGAGGCCGCAGAGATGGGGATGGTCAACGAGGCGGTTCCACACGAGGAGTTAGAGGCGACGGCACTCGAGTGGGGCGAGCGCATCAATGCGAAGAGTCCGACGGCGATGCGGATGCTCAAGTACGCGTTTAACATGACCGACGACGGGATGGTTGGCCAGCAGGTGTTCGCCGGCGAGGCGACGCGACTGGGCTACATGACCGACGAGGCGAAGGAGGGCCGGGACGCGTTCGTCGAGGGCCGTGATCCCGAGTTCGACGACTACCCGTGGCACTACTGAGCGTAGCGATTTGATCGGTCACCGTCGCGTTCGGTTGTGAACATTCTGGGTCAGTTTTTGTAGCGAGTGTCTGTCCCCTCTTGAGGGACGTCTCCTCGAGCGTACTGCTCATGCTGGCGACAGTGAGTACCACGCCCTCCCCAACCGACTCACTCGCGTTGCTCGTTCATCCCTCGCGCAGTATCGTCATCCGACCTCGCCGTCGCTCGGTCGGAACGACAGCGCGCGCCACCGCAGAGTGTTTGACCGATCCAGGCAACTTCCTTCTCCAGTACTGCCCGCCGTTGCATTCGAGCACGCCCGCTCTATACCTTCGGCACGATCGCGGTAGCATCGTCAGGAAGAGTAACGCTTTGGGTCTTCCAGCACCGACACGCAGCCAGTGACACTCCCCGATCGGTCCGCGCTATCCCGTCGGGACTACCTCCGGTCGCTGGTCGCCGTCGGCGGCGCGAGCGCGCTCGCCGCCTGTACCTCCGAGGGCGACGATGTCGAAATTCCCTCGGGAACGGACGACCCGGACTCGCTCCCCGAGCGCCAGCACGCCTGGAACGACGCCCTCACGCGGGACGACGACGGCAACGTCCGGCCGCCGGAACACCACGTCCTGGTCGCGCTCTCGCTGGTCGACGACCCGACCGACGAGGCTCGAGAGCGGGTCGAAGCCGCCCTGCAGGAACTCGAGCGCGCTTACGAGTGGAGCAACGAGGGGCTGCTCTTTACGCTGGGCTACACGCCGGCGTACTTCGACCGGTTCGACGGCTCGTTACCCGACGAAGTCGACCTCCCGGAGCCGAGGGCGGTCATCGGCCATGTCGACGCGTTCGACGAGTTCGACGCCCTCCTCCACCTCGCGAGCGATCACTCGCAGGTCGTCCTCGAGGCCGAAGAGGGACTGTTCGGCGAGGCTGACGAGTTCAACGGCCAAGAGATCGAAACCGATTTAATGGACGTCTTCGAGCGCGTCGACGACCACCGCCGAACCGGCTTCGTCGGCCCGGGACTCCCCGCGGAGCATACCGACATCTCGGGCGTTCCCGACTCCGTGCCGGAGGACGCCCCGTTCTTCATGGGCTTTCGGTCCGGCTTCGCGGAGAGCCAGGCCACCGAGGACCGGGTGACGATCGAGGACGGCCCGTTCGCTGGTGCGACGACCCAACACGTCGAATCGATGACCATCCAGCTCCGGACCTGGCTCGAGCAGGACAGCCACTACCAGCGGGTCGCGAAGATGTTTAGCCCGGAGCACGCCGACGAGGACCTGACCGGCGACATCGGCGAGGCGCTTGGTGGCTCGAGCGGGCTGACCGACGAACGGATCGAGGCGACCGAGTCCGACGCTCGCGGCGGCGTCGTCGGCCACGCCCAGAAGGCCGCTCGAGCGAGGGAGGACGGCGATCCGCTCTTGCTCCGCCGGGACTTCAACACCGTCGACGGCGACACGCCGGGACTCCACTTCCTCTCGCTGCAGGCCGGCATCGAGGAGTTCGTCCGCGTCCGCGAGGCGATGGAGGGCGACGACCTCGACGCACCAAACGCGAACAACGGGATTCGGAGCTACATCTTTCCGAATCAGCGCGGCAACTACCTGGTCCCACCCCGGTCGCTGCGAGCGCTTCCGGCGGCGGCGCCCGATGAAGCGTGACGATCGGACAGCGAAACCACGAATACACAATGCACGAACGCGATATCGACCGGCGGACGTTCGTTCGATCGACAGGTGCGACAGCCGGAGCGCTCGCGCTGGCGGGCTGTGCGGGATTCGGTGCCGATGACTCCGACGAAAACGGAGCCGACGATTCGACCGGCGACGACGAACTGCCGACGCCGGCATTCCCAGAGGTCGAGGACCCGCCGGACGCGGTCTACCTCCCGACGCACAGGGAGTCGATGCGAGTCCTCGAGCCGGTCGAAGCCGGCGACTACACCCTCGCGCCGATGCTCTCCTACCCGCACCCGTTCTGGCTCGTAACCGGCAGCGGCGGCGAAGATGGTGTTCAGCGCGTCGACCCCGAGCAGAGCGGCGGCGTCCACCTGATGTTCGTCGTCTGGGACGAGGAGACGAACGTCGTCCTCCCCGTCGACACCGGCGCCGAGATCGCGGTCTCGCTGGACGGCGAGCGGGTCGGCTCGCCCCAATCCGCGTGGCCGATGATCTCACAGGAGATGGGGTTTCACTTCGGTGACAACGTCCCGCTCGAGGAGGAGGGCACCTACGCCATCGAGGTCGAGATTCCGCCGCTTTCGGTCCGAACCACAGGCGATCTCGAGGGCCGATTCACCGAGTCGGCGACCGCGACGTTCGAGTTCGAGTACGACCGGGAGTTCATGCTCGAGGTGACCGACGGCGTCGAGTATCTCGACGAAGCGGAGTGGGGCGAACCCGGCGCGCTCGAACCGATGGCCCACGGAGCGCACGCGGACGACGAACACGGCGATGGCGATGGAGACGACGGCGATCACGACCACGATGGGGACGGCCACGGCGACGAGCACGATCACGGTGACCACGACCACCACGCCGCAATTCCCTATTCCGCGCTTCCGCCGGCGGAAGCGTATCCGGGGACCCACCTCGAGCCGGTCGACGACTCCAATGAATCTAGTTCGCGCGACGACGGCGGCCCCGAGGCGGACGACCTTCCGCGAAGCGGCGACGCGGCGTTCGTCGCGACGCTCCTCGAGTCCGACTCCCGTTTAGCTGACGGCGAGGACTACTACGTGCTCGTCTCACCGCGAACGCCGTACAATCGGGTCCCGCTCGCGGATATGTCTCTGCGGGCGGCGGTCGAGCGCGATGGCGAGACGGTCACGGACGACGCGACACTCGAGCAGACGATCGACGGCGAGTACGATCTGCACTACGGGACGTCGCTCGCCGACGTCCGATCGGGTGATTCGGTGGCGATCCAGATCGAGTCGCCGCCGCAGGTGGCTCGCCATCAGGGGTACGAGACGGCGTTTCTCGAGATGCCGCCGATCGAGTTGCGAGTGCCGTAGCGACGATGACCGAACCACCGACGCCACGCCGGACGGCCGCGCTCGCGGTGATCGTCGCGTGCGCACTCGTCGGCGTCCTGCTCGCGCCGGTGGTCGTCACCGCCGGAGACAACGCGACGACGTTTCAGTTCGATCCGCACGAACTCGAGGCGGAGCCGGGTGAGACCGTGACCCTCGACCTCGTGGCGAGCACGCACGGCGGCTACGGCGGCGAAGGGATCGACCAACTGTCGATGGATCTCGCGTACGATTCGGATGCGTTGACCGTCACCGACGTCGAACACGGCCCGATGCTGGCGGCCGAGAACGGGGGCGCTGACGCGAACGGCTCGGCTAACGGCGACGTGACCAATGGCGACGACGCGACCGACGGCGGAGGTTCAGCCACCGTCGACGGCTCGGTCGATATCGACGACGAGCACGGAACGGTGACGATCGAACAGCAGCGCGAGCCCTCGAGTGACGGCGCCATCGGGACGGACACGGCGGCGACCATCACGCTCGAGGTCGCCGAGGACGCGCCGTCGACGACGACCCTCGAGATCACCGACGCGGAGGCGACCCTCGTCACCGGCTATCCGCAGGCGTCGCTCGAGCGAGACGCGACCATCACGATCGGTGACGGCGGCGAATCGGACGCCGACGGAGACGACACGATTCCCGGATTCACGGCGCTACTGGCGGTGGCCGCGATCGTCGCGGCGCTGTTCTGGTTCGGGCGTCGATAGGCCGTACTGCTCTCGAGCGTCGGAATTCCGCCAGCTACGCCTATTGGATCGAACGTCGCGACTCTGACCGGATCGAGTTGGTCGGCTGCAATGCCAACGTTGACACTCCCGCGAGTCGGACTCTCGAGCAATGAGTACGGCGGAGGTCGACATTTCACGGACGAAGGCGTGGCTGATGGCTGCACGCCCCCAGACCTTGCCCGCGGCGGCGGCGCCGATAATCGTCGCCACGGGACTCGCGATCCACGAGGGCGTGTTCGCCCTGTTGCCGGCGGTGATGGCGTTCGTCGGGGCGGCACTGATCCAGGTCGGCACCAATTTCGCGAACGATTACTACGACGCGATCAAGGGTGCCGACACGGACGACCGAGAGGGCTTTACGCGGGTTACGCAGGCGGGAATCATCGAACCCGAACGGGTCAAACTGGCGACGATCGTCACGTTCGCGCTGGCGATCGTCACCGGAACGTATCTCGTCTATATTGGCGGCGTCCCGATCCTCGTCGTTGGACTGGTGAGCGTCTTCTGCGGCTGGGCGTACACCGGCGGTCCCTACCCGCTCGGCTACCACGGTCTCGGGGATCTGTTCGTCTTCGTCTTCTTCGGTATCGTCGCCGTGATGGGCACGTTCTACGTCCAGGCCGCGGCGACGCTCGCGGAACCGCTCGCCGTGGGAATTCCGGACGGAACGGTAACCCGCGAGGCGTTCCTCGCGAGTCTTCCGGTCGCCGGGATTTCGACGGCGATTCTGGTGGTGAACAACGTTCGGGATCTCGAGACCGACGCGGAGACGGGCAAGCGCACGCTCGCGGTTCGGCTCGGCTACCGGTGGAGTCGCGCCGAGTACGTGGTCATGATCGGGCTCGGCTACGTCACGCCCGTCTGGCTCTGGCTCGGCGAGGGCTTCGGTCCCGGCGTGTTGCTCCCGCTGGTCACGCTGCCCTACGCGGCCGTGATCGCCCGAACCGTCTGTACGCGAACCGACGGCGAGGCGCTCAATCCGGCGCTCGAGGGCACCGGGAAACTGCTGGCGATCTACGCGGCTCTGTTCGCCGCGGGGGTGGTGCTGTGAGCAACGACTGCGATTACGCTCGAGACCTCGAACTCGAGTACCGGCCGTTCTCGCTGTCGCTTTCCAGCCCGCTCGAGACGGCCGACGGGACGATCGAAACACGGGACGGTTTTCTCGTTCGCATTCTAGACACGACGCCCGACGACGGCGACCCGGTGGTCGGCTACGGCGAGGCGACGCCGCTTCCCGGCTGGACGGAGTCCCGCGCGGACTGCGAGGCCGCCCTCGAACGGGCCAGCGAGGCGATCGGAACCACTCCCGACGCCGCCCTCGAGGCGGTCGAAGACCAGGTCGCGGCTCGCCACGCCATCACGCTCGCGCTCACGGATCTGCAAGCGACCCGCGAGTCGACCCCGCTGTACCGGTACATCGGCAAGGGGCCGATGGTCGGCCGGGTGCCGGTGAACGCGACCGTCGGCGACGGTTCGCCGACCGAAACCGCGAGCGAGGCGGCCGCTGCCGTCGGCCGCGGGTTCAATTGCTGTAAGCTGAAGGTCGGTCGCAGGGACCTCGAAACGGACATCGAGCGCGTGAGACGCACGCGCGAGGCCGTCGGTCCGGACGTCGAACTGCGGGCCGACGCGAACGAGGCCTGGACCTACGACGAGGCGACGACCGCGCTCGAGGCGTTCGCCGACCTCGACGTCGCGATTCTCGAGCAACCGCTGCCGGCGGGGGCGCTCGAGGGCCACGCCGATCTCAGGCGACGGACGGGCGACGACGGCGTCGCGATCGCGCTGGACGAAGGGCTGCTCGAGCACGGCGTCGACGCGATCTGCGACGCGGAGGCGGCCGACGTGCTCGTGCTCAAGCCGATGGCGCTCGGCGGCGTCGACGTCGCCCGGAAAGTCGCGGCCTGGGTTGGAATGCTCGAGGTTACCCCCATCGTGACGACGACGATCGATGCCGTCGTCGCGAGGACCGGTGCAGTTCACCTCGCGGCGTCAATTCCGGACGTGCCGGCCTGCGGCGTGGCTACGGCGGAGTTGCTGGCCGAGGATCTCGGGCGAGATCCCGTCCTCCTCGAGAAGGGCTCGGCCGTCGTCCCGCAGGCGAAGGGACTCGGCGTCGAGGGGGTGTGGCAGGAGTGACCGGCTCCCCGGTCGAGTGGCCGACGCGGGACCTGCTGTCCCACCGCGCCTCGACGACGCCGGACGCGACGGCCGTAATCGACGCCGATGCGGACGAGTCGTGGACGTTCGGGGAGTTCGACCAGCGGGTCGGCGTCGTCGCGAAACGGCTCGAGACGGTTCTCTCCGATCCCGAGAGTGGGACGGCCGATACCGAGCGACGACTCGGCGTGCTGATGGAGACGCGAGTCGCGTTCGCCGAGGTCTACCTCGCCGCGATGCGCCGCGGGGTGACGGTCGTGCCGCTGAACGTCCGCGAGACGGTCACCGAACTCGAGTCGAAAGCAAATCGGACCGATCTCGACGCGATCGTCTGCGAGTCGGGGACGGAGGCGTTGGCGCTCGAGGTCGCGGACTGCCCGATCCTCTCCGTCGACGAGTCCGGCCGCGACGGCGTTCGTTCGCTCTCCTCGCTCGAGTCGGCGGCCGATGCGAACGCGACACCAGTTCCGCTCGAGCGCGACCGGACCCACCTGCTCATGTTCACGTCGGGGACCTCTGGCACCCCGAAGGGCGTTCGACTGACGGTCGGCAACCTCGTCGCGAGCGCGACCGCGTCGGCGTTCCGCCTCGGCGTCACGCCCGCCGATCGGTGGCTCTGCTGTCTGCCGATGTACCACATGGGCGGGCTGGCCCCGGTCGTCCGCTCGATGCTGTACGGCACACCCGTCGTGATCCAGCGGGCGTTCGATCCCGAGAAAACCGCTCGCGTGATGGGGGAGTTCGATATTACGGGCGTCTCGCTCGTCCCCACGATGTGCAAACGGCTGCTCGACGCCGGCTGGAATCCGGCGGATTCGTTGCGATTCGTTCTGCTCGGCGGCGCGCCGGCGACGAGCGAGTTTCTCGAGCGCTGTCGGGCGGCCGACGTGCCCGTCTACCCGACCTACGGGATGACCGAGACGGCCTCTCAGATCGCGACGGCCACTCCGGGGGAGACTGCGACCCACGAGGGAACGGTCGGCCAGCCCCTCGTCTGTACGGACGTAACGGTCGTCGACGACGCCGGCGAGCGGGTTCCGGCCGGCGAGACCGGCGAACTGGTCGTCTCCGGACCGACGGTGACGCCGGGCTATCTCACCGAGGCGCAGACGGAAGCGGCGTTCGGCGAGTACGGGTTGCACACCGGCGATATCGGCTATAGGGACGTAAACGGCCGACTGTGGGTGCTCAACCGGCGAAGCGACCGGATCGTCACCGGGGGCGAAAACGTCGATCCCGGCGCGGTGATCGAAGCGTTGCGGTCGCATTCGTCCGTCGAGGACGCCGCCGTCGTCGGCCTCGAGGACCCCGAGTGGGGCGAGCGCGTGGCGGCGCTCGTCGTGCCCGCAGACGCCGGTGGTGAGTCAGCCGATCCGAGGACGATCGACCTCGAGTCGCTGCTCGAGCACTGCGAGACGCGCCTCGCCGGGTTCAAACGACCGAAGACGATCAGGGTCGCCGACTCGCTCCCGCGGACGGCGTCGGGGACGGTCGATCGTGAGGCGGTCCGGGATCGGTTGCTCGAGTCTGGGACGGACGTCTCGGAGCTGTCCTGATCGGCTATAGTAGCCACTGAAAGTCAATGCACACCTGATCGCTGGACTGCGTTGCGATCAGTGTGTAAATCGTTTCAGTTGTTACTATAACGGCGACTGTAGCCGTCAGAACCGGAGTTAAGACGGTCGCGCTGCTAGTAGAGAGCGTGTGTACACTCACCCTCGCCTGGCAGGTCTTCGACGACGCGCCGGTCGCCGTCGCCGCGAACAGGGACGAGTCGATCGACCGGGATTCTCTCCCTCCGGATCTCTATCGCGAGGAGCCGTCGATCGTCGCCCCGCAGGACGTCGAAGCCGGCGGCACCTGGATCGGATACAACGAACACGGGGTCTTCGTCGGCATCACGAACCGGTGGACCGACGCGGACCTCGCCGCCGAGCGATCGCGCGGACTCCTCGTTGCCGACGTGCTCGAGGCCGAAACCGCGACTGAGGCGGAGTCGATCGTCGAAGACGCCGTTCGAACCGACGAGTACGACGGATTCTACCTCGTGCTCGCCGACGCCTCGAGCGCCTGTTGCTACCGGTGGGACGGGACGCTCTCGTACACGGCGTTCGATCCCGGCGTCCACGTCGTGGTCAACGTCGCCGTCGACGAGACGGTCGACATCCCGGCCGTTCGCCCCGACGCGGCCCGCGAGCAGGCCGCCAACGCCCGAGCGGTCCGCAAGGCGCTGTCGTCTCCGAACGACGAGTCGGCCGCGGACTGGCTCGAGCGCGCCGCCGGGGTGCTCGGCGATCACGAGTACGGCGTCTGCGTTCACGGGAACGGGTACGGCACGCGGTCCTCGTCGCTGATCGCGATCGGCGCCGGCCCGACGCGGCACGCGTTCGCTTCGGGCCCACCCTGTCGAACGCCGTTCGAACCGGTCGTCCTCGAGGCCGCCGGCAGCGCGGAGACTGTCGGCATCGACGGCGAGTGCGACGCCGAAGGGCACATTTAAGCGCCTCGCTCTATCTCATACGTACATGGACGCACTTCAGTCCCGAGCGACGAGCACGGAGTGGTGGTCACCGTGAGCGTTTCCACAATCGAAGCCGAACTCTCCGAGGACGAGCGCGCCGGTCTCGAACTCGTCCGCGAAACCGGCGGAATCCACCAGAGCGACTTCTGGAAGGAGCTGGACGTCTCCTCGCGCAAGGGCAGTCGAATCGTCGAGTCCCTCGTCGAGAAGGAACTGGTCGATCGAGAGGAAACGGTTTACGACGGACACAACACTTACCACATCTCACCGACCGCTCGAGACCTCGACTTCACCCTGCTGATGGCCGGCGACATGTTGTCGCCGTTTATCGGCGAGGAGGAGGTCGATCCCAACAGCGACGCCTTCTCGCAGTGGATCATGAACCTCGCCTACGAGGAATAGCTCGGACCCGATCGGCGTCGGATTTCGCTTCTTGAAGCTATTTTGGGTGAGCGACGAGTGAATCGAGTGTCCTGCTCACGCTGGCGGCGACGATTTCCACGCCCTCCAGCCGATTCACCGTGACAAAAAACCGCTGTCAGTCGTACGGATCGAATCGCTCGATGAGCACGAACGGGTCGCGCTCGCGGTTGTAGTAGGAAACGTCGCCGTCGATCGCCTCGATGAGGCGCCTGTGGACCTCGCGTGCGGCACGGCCCTCGTCTGCCCCCAGGTGGTGACGACCGCGCATATCCGTCCAGAATCCGCCGTCGAGCCAGAGCAACGTCTCGTCGTTCGACTGGTAGACGACGTCGCCCTTCTCCGTCAGGCCGTCGATCGCGAGCTGGCGGCCCGAGAGCTGTGCCCGCGCGAGCACGGCGACGAGCTGGCGACGCGAGACCGGCGCGTGGAGCGCGACGTCGTCGATGGAGTCGCCGAAATACTCCTCGACGAGATCACACGCGCGGGAGAACTCGTCGAATTCGACCTCGTGTTCTTGCGTAATCTTCATTGGACGATCACCGAGCGACCGGTTCGGTATGGGTACTGTTAGCAAAAATAGTATAAAAACCTATCTTTCAATTCAGCGAGTGAGCCGCGCTCGAGTCAGGCCAGCGCACTTGCGGCCCGAATTAGGCGCTCCTCGCCGAAGGCCGGACCGACCAGCTGCAGGCCGACGGGGAGCCCGTCGGTTTCGCCGGCCGGCACCGAAATCGCGGGCAGATCGGCGAGGTTCACGGGAACGGTGTTCGCGTCGGCCAGGTACATCTGCAGGGGGTCGTCGAGGCTCTCGCCCAGTTCGAACGGCGGGACGGGCATCGTCGGCGACGCGAGCACGTCGGCTTCCGAAAGCGCCTCGTCGAAGTCCTGCTTGACCCAGGCCCGAGCGTCCTGGGCCTTCTTGTAGTACTTGTCGTGGTAGCCCGCCGAGAGGGCGTACGTCCCGAGTAGGATGCGGCGTTTGACCTCGTCGCCGAACCCTTCCTTGCGAGTCTGGGCGAAGCGCTCGTTCCAGTTGCCCTCGGCGTCGCTCGAGTGTCCGTAGCGAACGCCGTCGAACCGAGCGAGGTTCGAGGACGCTTCGGACATCGCGATCACGTAGTAGGCTTCGACGGCGTGTTCGACCGAAGGCAGCGAGACCTCGTGGGACTCCGCGCCGCGGTCCTCGAGGTCGGCGATGGCGCCCCAGAACGTCTCGACGACGCCCTCGTCGGCCCCCTCGAGCAGTTCCGTCGGAACGCCGATGGAGAGCCCGTCGACGTCGCCGGTGGCGGCGTCGGCGTAGCTCGCGTCGTCCTCGATGGGCACCTCGTGTGTGGTCGCGTCCCGCTCGTCGTGTCCCGAAATCACGTCGAGCAGCGCTGCGGCGTCCTCGACGGTCTCGCCGAAGGGACCGATCTGCTCGAGGCTGTTGCCGTAGGCGACCAGTCCGTACCGCGAGACCAGCCCGTAGGTGGGTTTGATGCCGACGACGCCGCAGAACGCGGCGGGACAGCGGATCGAGCCACCCGTGTCGGAGCCGAGTGCGACGTCGGCTTCACCCGCGGCGACGGCGGCGGCCGAACCACCCGAGGAGCCGCCGGGGACGTGGCCGGGTGCGGCGGGGTTCTCGGTCGAGCCGAAGTGGGAGGTCTCGGTCGTCGACCCCATTCCGAACTCGTCCATGTTCGCCTTACCGACGATGGTTGCACCCGCCTCTTTCAACCGGCTCACGACCGTCGCATCGTACGGCGGGACGTATTCGGCTAGCATCTTCGACCCGCAGGTCGTCCGGACGCCCTCGGTCGAGATGTTGTCTTTGACGGCGACGGTCGTCCCGGCGAGGGGTCCGTCGTCGTCGCCGTGGATCGTCTCCTCGGTGATGAAAATATCGTCGCTCATGATCAGGAAACGTTCGGCCCCTTGAAGTAGCCGTCCTCGGTCTCGGATGCGTTCTCGAGTGCCGCCTCGCGGTCGAGGGAGTCGCGCTCCTCGTCCGGTCGCATCACGTTCGTCAGGTCGGCCTCGCGGTCGACCTCGGGCACCTCGTCCAGCGTCTCGAAGTACTCGAGGATGTCCGCGAACTGTCGCGTGAACTGGTCGACCTCGTCGTCCGCGAGGTCGACGCGAGCCAGCTCCGCGACGTGGCGGACCTCCTCGGCACTGACGGCGTCGCTCATGGGTGCACGCACTGGCCAGCGGGGAGTAAGGGTTTCGATACGCACACCGTTCGGTCTCGATAGCCGAACTCCCCCGTACGCTCTCGGTATCGGACACGCGCGCCGGCAACCCGCTGTCGGGGGCGACAGACACGTCCGACAGTCTCACACGATAGTCTAGCATTCATCTCACGACACGATCGAAGAATTTAAGCGTCGTCAGTCCGTCGGTGTATCTTACGATAACACGTTTTCCAGCGAGCGTTGTGATCGATTTCCAACACAATGTCAGACACCACCATCCAAACACGGAGCGGTGAGCGACGTCAGCAGGAGTCCGAGGAGTCACCAGAACGATCAGTCGAGCGGGAGGAGTGTCCCGAGTGCAGCGGTCGCCTCATTTCCGACACCGAGCACGCGGAAACGGTCTGTGAGGACTGCGGGCTCGTCGTCGACGAAGGCGAGATCGACCGCGGTCCCGAGTGGCGCGCCTTCGACGCCGGCGAGAAGGACGAAAAGTCCCGTGTCGGCGCGCCCACGACGAACATGATGCACGACCAGGGGCTGTCGACCAACATCGGCTGGCAGGACAAAGACGCCTACGGTCGGTCGCTCTCGAGTCGCCAGCGCCAGAAAATGCAGCGGCTTCGCACCTGGAACGAGCGCTTCCGCACCCGCGACTCCAAGGAGCGCAATCTCAAGCAGGCGTTGGGCGAGATCGACCGCATGGCCAGCGCGCTCGGCCTGCCCGAAAACGTCCGCGAGACCGCCAGCGTGATCTATCGGCGCGCCCTCGAGGAGGATCTCCTCCCGGGTCGCTCGATCGAGGGCGTCGCGACGGCCTCGCTGTACGCCTCCGCACGGCAGGCCGGCACCCCGCGCAGCCTCGACGAGATCTCAGCCGTTTCCCGCGTCGAGAAGGACGAAGTGGCACGCACCTACCGCTACGTCGTTCGGGAACTCGGTCTCGAGGTCAAACCCGCCGATCCCGAGCAGTACGTGCCGCGCTTCGCGAGCGACCTCGACCTCTCGGACGAGACCGAACGGCGCGCACGGAGCCTCCTCTCGACGGCCAAAGAGCAAGGGCTCCACAGCGGCAAGTCGCCGGTCGGTCTCGCCGCCGCCGCCGTCTACGCCGCGGCGCTCCTGACGAACGAGAAGGTCACCCAGAACGACGTCAGCGAGGTCGCGAGCATCTCCGAGGTCACCATCCGCAATCGGTACCACGAGTTGCTCGAGGCCGAAGAGGGCGCACCGGCCTGATCGAAACCCACTTCAGCCGCGTTCTCGACGGCGATTTCGGCACCCGTCAACGACAGGTTGACGCCAGTTATTTCTCCACTAACCGTTTCGAATCGATTATAGTCTCTTCATAGTGAATATCCCACACCGATACGATTCGGGTATGAGCTGTGACAACTGTCCGTCGGAGCAGGTCGCCTACACCCTGACGACTCACGTTTCGGATAGCCCTGGCGAGCAGATCGATCTGCACTTCTGTTCGAACGAGTGTCTGCGCGTCTGGACGTAACGAGTATACGACCGGACGCAAGCGGCGTCCGTCGGTCGATCACAACTGAAAAAGGAACGAGAGTCGGCGGAATCGACTCTCACAGGTCGTCGTCGTAGATCTCGGGATTCGGTTCGCCCTGGACGTCGATGACGCCGATCATTCCCCTCTGGGTCACCCGCGAGAGGGCGTGGTCGACGATCTTGATCGGGCCGGGCACGTGGAGTTCCATTTCGCCCGCGGTGACGGTCCCGGGTGCGACCGGCGACGTTTCGACGTTCCTGCCGGGTTCGCTCAGGAGGTCGCCGTCGCGGTAGTAGCGGCTCCAG
This sequence comes from Natronorubrum texcoconense, assembly GCF_900100335.1. Taxonomy (GTDB): domain Archaea; phylum Halobacteriota; class Halobacteria; order Halobacteriales; family Natrialbaceae; genus Natronorubrum; species Natronorubrum texcoconense. The sequence goes on from NZ_FNFE01000003.1 coordinate 117,262, forward strand.
ACGTTGCCGATGGGGTGAAGCGCGCTGGTGAGGTTCGGTCCGCCGTTGGCGAAGTACACCCGAACCGTCTCACCGACTTCCGCGATGACCGGACCGTGTCCGTCTTCGGTGATCGCGCCCACCTCGCCGTTGAGGAGGACGTAGGTCGGGTCCTCGTCGGCGGCCGCGTCGAAGTCGAACTCGTGGTGTCCGTCCTCGCCGGTGTCACCCGTGGTGTAGAGTTCGTGCTGGCCGAAGTAGAACTCCCGGTCGACTTCGGGGAGGCCGTCTTCGGGTTCGACGAGGATCGCGCCGAACATGCCCAGGCTGATGTGTTGGTCCATCGCCGGGACCGCACAGTGGTAGATGTGCACGCCGGGATACATCGCCTTGAAGCGGACGCGGGCGGTGTCGTCTCCGGGCCCGAGCGTCGTCGCGACGGCGCCGCCGCCGGGACCGTAGACCGCGTGGGAGTCGACGTTGTGCATCGCGTCGTTGTGCTCGCCGGGCACTTTGAAGGTGAGTTCGACCGTGTCACCCTCACGAACTCGGTACATCGGGCCCGGGATCTGGCCTTCGTAGGTCATGAAGTCGATCGTGACGCCGGGTTCGACTTCCGCCGTGACCTCGATACTCTCGAGCGTGATCTCGTGCGTCCGTGGCTCGTCCCAGTCGACGGGGGGTGGAAGGTCGGCTGGATCGGCCGCGATGCGGTCGATGTCGACGGCCTTCGCCGCCTCGAGTCCGCCCTCGTCGGCCGCCGCTGGGTTCGGGTCGTTCTCGGCGAGGCAACCGGCCAGTGCTACCGCACCGGTTGCGCCGAGTGCTTGGAGTACTGTTCGCCGGGTCGGGGCTGCGGTAGCGGTAGTCATTAGTTTTCTCCTCGGTTATCAGTACGACATCCCACCATACACCCGCAGCGGTAATTCCCACTCTATAATAAATTGGCGAATATATTCGGCTAAAGAAGGTCGTTACCGGCGGTTCGGATCAGCCCCGGTACGGACCGAACGCGACTCCAGTCTGCGAAACGGCGATTCGACGCTCGAGAACCAGCCGCCGTTCGTCGCGTCTCAGCCCCCAACGGATTTCACGCACCGCGTGGCCAGCGTACGTATGGCTGTGTGCACGTCCGAGCGCCTCGAGACGGCCGCGGAACTCCCGTCGTCGCTCGAGGCGGAATCGACCGTCCGAACCGTCAACGGGATCGAGTTACACGTCGTCGCGGCCGGCGACGAAGGGGATCCGCTGGTCGTTCTCCTGCACGGCTTTCCGGAGTTCTGGTACGGCTGGCGCCACCAGATCGAGCCGCTCGTCGACGCCGGTTATCGCGTGCTCGTCCCCGATCAGCGCGGCTACAACCTGAGCGAGAAGCCCGATGGCGTGCGTCCGTACCGCACCAGGGAGTGTTCGCGGGACGTCGTCGAGCTGATCGCGAGCGAGGGTCGCGATAGCGCTCGCGTCGTCGGCCACGACTGGGGCGGTGCGGTGGCCTGGGACCTCGCGCTCCGACATCCTGGCGTCCTCGACCGTCTCGCGATCATCAACGCGCCCCATCCGGTCGTCTACCGCCACCACCTGCTCTCGAACCCGGAGCAGCTGCGCCGGAGCTGGTACGCGTTTACCTTCCAGCTACCGTGGCTCCCCGAACTCGCCTCCCGTGCTGGGAACTTCGCGCTGCTCGAGCGAGCGCTCCGGGAGATGGCCGCGCCGGGTACCTTCACCGACGACGACCTCGCCCGATACCGTCGCGCCTGGGGACAGGACGGGGCGCTCACGGCGATGCACAACTGGTACCGGGCGGCCGCTCGATACCCGCCCACGTTTCCCCGAGAACGAGTCGACGTTCCGACGCTGATCGTCTGGGGCACGGACGACGTCGCGCTGACGACCGAACTGGCGATCGACGCCGACCAGTACTGCGACCGCAGCCGGCTCGAACTCCTCTCCGAGACGAGCCACTGGGTCCAGCACGAACGACCGGAGCGGCTGACCGACCTGCTGCTCGAGTCGTTCGCGGACGATCCGTGAACTGACGGCCCTGACCGGCCCGCCGGGGCTCACTCCCGCCAAATGATCGTCACGATCTCGTCCGCGCGTTCGACGGTTTCGTAAGCGTAGCCGCGGTCCTCGAGTTTCGGGTAGAGAAACTGCGGAACCCGATCGTTCCGCTGGACCAGGACGATATCGTCGGAACGGTCGGTCAGCGTCTCGAGGGTCTTCGCGAGCGGTCCGGGCGGGCCGAGCGAGCGCACGTCGAGGATCTCCCGTGGTCGGTCGCTCGGCGCATCGGTTCGTTCGACGACGGCGTCGTAGGTCTGCATACGCGGTGCTTCGCGACGACGCCACCTCGGTTTCGTCCCGTACGTGTTCGGTCGCACAGAAGAAGTGAGAACAGGGGTGTGGGTGGTGTGTCGTGGTACCTCGGTCGTGGTGTCAGGCGGTCGCTTTCGGGAACCGGGCGACGAACTCCTCGGGACCGACGCGTTCGACCTCGTAGCCGTCGGCGTCGAACGCGTCGACCTCGGCCTGGAACTCGTAAAACAACGGCTTGGGCTCGTGGTCGTTGACGATGGTCAGCGTCTCGCCTGGCTCGAGGTCGTCGAACGCATCGTGGATTTTCGGGTGACGGTTCACCGGTGGGATCTCCCTGACGTCGAGTCGTGTCATGCAACTGGATCTGGATCGCGCGGCCGCAAGGGTATTCGTCCGAACGTGTTCGCTCTTCGAACGCTCGGGCGGGGGCCACTCGCCCTCGTGGCCCTTCTACGCGTGTTCGATGCGGACGTGCCAGACGTCGTCGCGCTGTTCGCTCTCGTGGGCGAACCCGCGGGCCTCGAGGACCTCGTACAGCGGCTTCGGTTCGAACGTCGCGATCAGTCGCAGTCGTTCGTCGGCCGGGAGCGACTCGAGTGCAGCCACGATGTCGTCGAACGGCGGGCCGTCGATCTCGCGGACGTCGAGCGTCGTCTCGGTGGCAGTGTGTTCGGATGGCATACGTCGATGTTCCGTGCGGACGAGCGTGGAGATTCGGGCGAACGTGTTCGAACGCGTCGGCATTCCCACGGGCTGGGAACGGTCGCGACTATATTCGACGGCACGGGTACATAGTGCTACACGGAACACGTTCCTATGGCTCAGGCGACACTCACAATCACGATGCCCGAACAGGTCTGGATTCAACAGCTCTCGACGGCGTATCCGGCGGCGAGCTTTCGAGTGCTGGCCGCGGTCCCCGGCTCCGAGACGGGCTTCGCCCTCGTTCGGATCGCCGGCCCGGAGGTCGCCGATATCGTCGAGGAGATGCGCGACCACCCCCAGATCACCGAACTCTCGCTCGCCCAGTGGAGCGAGAACGAGGTGACCGTTCACTTCGAGACGACCGCCCCGCTGTTGCTCTTCTCGTCGCGAGACTCCGGCATGCCGATCGAACTCCCCGTCGAGATCGTCGACGGCGAGGCGACGGTCGAAGTGACCGGCTCGCGGAGTCGGCTCGCCGAACTGGCCGAACAGCTCGAGCACTTCGGGCTCCAGTACCGGATCGAACACGTCCGCGAGCGACTCCACGAGAGCCAGTTGCTCTCGGACCGACAGCTCGAGGTCGTCGTCGCCGCCGTCGACGAGGGCTACTACGACACGCCTCGACGCAGTTCGCTGACGGAGCTCGCGGAGCATCTCGACATCGCGAAGTCGACCTGCAGCGAGACGCTTCACCGGGCCGAGGAGGCGATCATCAAACGGTTCGTCGAGGATCTGCCGGGCGTCGATACCAAGGAGCCGGTCGAGGACCCGCTCGCGAGCGATTGATCAGTCGGTCCGCCGCGCCAACACGAGCAGTGCCGTCGTGTCCGCCTGTGCTTTCGGAGAGATATCCTGTGCCCCGTCGAATCGAACGACGCCGCCTTCGTGAACGTCGTACTCGTCGTCGCCGAGTGACATCGTGAGGTGGCCCTCGAGGACGTGGAGGACGATTTCGCGGTCGGGGTGTCGATGCGTCGGAATCCGTTCGCCGTCTGCGAGCGCGAGTCGAATGGTCTGCGGTTCGCCGTCGAACAGGTGTGCGTGTGGCGTTTCCTCGAGCGCCTCGAGACGGCGTCGCTCCGTCGGCGTCGGCGGTTGATCGGAATCGGTCATACTCAAGTCTCAGCGCTCCCCGGGCGTAGGTACTGAGCCGAACCGGTTCGGTCGCCGCCGTTCACTCGACATCGTGCGCACAGCCAGTTGCGGACGTGGGGTTCGATAGTTAACATTTGACTGATATATGTACCGAGGCAAACGTTCAGAAACCTACTCAGTTGTTGTCTCTATTGCAACTGTTCTGTTTCTGGACCGCGTGTATCTCAACCGATCTTCCGTACCTGACAGTACAGGTAGTAGCTATTATCCTCTCTTAAATATGGGCGAACATATTCGCGTCAATTCTCACGTCGTGGAAATCGGCTCAACACTTGAACGTTATCTAGTTATGAGTGCGGTACAGAGGATCCACAGATGACCGTATTCAATTGCGTGTCGGCGTGTAATTACTTCGCATCGAGCGGATTCTCGTCCAGAGGTGTTCGATCGGAATGAGCACGGACGACGAATCTTTCCACCCGCTCGGTCAAGAGTGGGAAACTGAACTAGAGGGGATGCTCGACGAGACCGAGTACGATTCTGATCTCGGTATGCAGATGGCCCAGGACGCGATGCGGGTCACCAAAGGCGAACTCTCGGAAGCCGAATTCCACGAGAAGTATCACGACGACGTGATGGACGAGTTCGGCGTCGACGACCGCCCGACCGAAGCCGCCTACGATCAGGCTCAGGAGGAGTCGAGCGGCGCCATGGGCCGAATGCTTTCGGCCTTCGACGGCGACGGCGAGGAAAGTCGCCGCGACGTCATGAAGAAGATGGGCGTCGGTGCAGCTGCCGTCGGTCTCGGTGCGTGGGGCACCGTCGACGACAGCCAGCCCAGTCTCGGTATTTCTCAGGAGGGTGACAACGACGAGGGAGACGGCGATTTCCAGTGGGGGATGGCCATCGACCTCGAGCGATGTGACGGCTGTCTCTCTTGTGTCGAAGCCTGCGCCGAGGAGAACAACCTCGACCAGGGTGTCAACTGGATGTACGTCCTCGAGTACGACGAACCCAGAGCGGGCACCCCCGAGACGAGCCGCAACCGGCTCGTTCGACCGTGCCAACACTGTACCGACGCACCCTGCGAGAAGGTCTGTCCGACGACGGCCCGCCACACCCGGGATTCGGACGGGCTCGTCCTGACCGACTACGACGTCTGTATCGGCTGCCGATACTGTCAGGTCGCCTGTCCGTACGGCGTCAACTACTTCCAGTGGGACGAACCGGACATCACGACCGACGAGATCGCCGAACAGGCCGACGATATGGGCATGGACGGCGACCACATGGTCGACGAACGCGAGCGCTGGGTCGACAGTCGCGCCCCGCGTGGCACGATGAGCAAGTGTACGATGTGTCCGACCCGACAGGACGGCCTGTCGGGCGACGACAGAGTCGGTACGACGGCGTGTCAGGAAGCCTGTCCGCCGGACGCGATCAACTTCGGGAACATGCACGACGAGACCAGCGATCCGCAGGTCTACGCGTCGAACCCGAGCCGCGGTCGCACGCTGTCGCTGCTCTCCGTCGGCGAAGAGTTCGCCGAATCCCTCGAGGAGGACCTCGACGGCGAGGACGACGACCTCGAATCCGTCCTCGAGGCGACCGATCTGGACGAGGACACCCTCGGTCTGTTGCTCGCGACCGAGATCACCGCCGAGTCCGAGATGGGCGCCGGCGACGGCACCATCGCCGATTACGAGCAAGACGTTATGAGCACCCTCGAGGTGCTTTCGGACCACGGACTCGATCTCGAGAGCGAAGAGGTGCTCTCGGAACTCGGCCTCGCCGACGCGCCCGACCCCGAGGAAGATGGGCTCGGCGATGAGGACGAGAACGGCGACGACGAAGAGGAAGAGAACGGCGACGACGAGAACGGTGACGACGAAGAGGAAGCCGAAACCGACTCGTTCATCCAAGACGACGAGGATGAGGAGGAGGACGACGAAGACGACGAAGAGGAGGACGAAGACGAGTTCGACGGCCCGGACGTCGAGGCCGCACAGAACCTCCTCGAGGCGTTCGCCGGCGTACCGTCGTCGAACTTCCGACTGCTCGAGGATATGGGAACCAACCCGAACGTCATCTACCTCGGCAACGAGCCCGGTCCGAACGCCGAACAGCGTGAGCCGACCGGTACGGGTGTCGACTACGAAAACATCTCCTACCAGCGAGCGGACGGCGAACGCGTAGAGCTCGTCGATAACCGAAAAGACGTGCTCGACGAGAAGACCGTCGGTGACACGGGACTGAACCTCGGAGGGTGGTAACGATGAGCACGAAATCACCGACCGAGGCCGACATCCTCCGCCCGGTCAACAACGTCTCGAAACAGTACTTCATCCTGTTCGGGCTCTGTACCCTGGCGTTTGGCGCATTCCTCGTCGGCTGGATGTACCAGCTGGCCGAAGGGATGGCCGTCACCGGACTCTCCGACTGGGGGAGCGGTGGCGGTGTGACCTGGGGGCTGTACATCGGCGCGTTCATCTGGTGGGTCGGGATCGCTCACGGCGGGATCATCCTCTCCGCGGCGGTCCGACTGCTCGGCATGGATCGCTACATGCCGGTCGCCCGCCTCGCCGAACTGCTGACGATCGCTGGCCTCTCCGCGGCCGGCTTCTACATTCTGGTCCACATGGGCCGTCCGGACCGGATGGTCACGAGCGTGCTGGGCCACTACCACATCACGGTGAACAACTCGCCGCTGGTGTGGGACGTTACCGTCATCACGGCCTACTTCGTGCTGACGGCGACCTACCTCGCACTGACGCTTCGGTACGACATCACGCGTCTCCGCGACGATCTGCCGGGCTACTTCTCGCCCGTCTACGACGTCTTGACCCTCGGCTACACCGAGGACGAGGACGAGGTCGTCGAGCGGATGGTCTGGTGGCTCGCGCTCGCGATCATCATCATGGCCCCGCTCCTGCTTCACGGCGGTGTGATTCCGTGGCTGTTCGCGGTGCTCCCCGGCATGCCGGCCTGGTTCAGCGCGGTGCAGGGACCACAGTTCCTGACGATCGCGCTGACCTCGGCCATCAGCGGCGTCATCATCGTCGCCTACGCGTTCCGTCGCGCCTACGACTGGGACCACATCATGACGGACGACGTCTTCCGCGGGCTGCTCCTGTGGCTCGGCTTCTTCTGTCTGCTGTTCCTCTGGCTGCAGCTCCAGCAGAACGTCGTCGGACTGTTCGCTGCACCGGTGAGCACGGCGGTCGCACAGGAAGCGACGATCACGCACCCGATCTACATCACCGCGATGGTGCTCGTCTTCGCGACGCTCGTCTACATCTTCGCACAGACGATCCGACCGTCGCTGTTCACGAAGGGACGAGCGCTCGTCGCCTCGTTTGCGGTGTTGTTCGCGACGCTCATCGAAAAGCTGATCTTCGTCGTCGAAGGATTCCTGCACCCCGAGTTCGAGATCTACGCGGCGACGCCCGGGGCGTACTTCCCGAGCGCCATCGAACTGCTCTCGCTGCTCGGAACGATCGGCATGGTAACGCTGATCTTCCTCGTCGTCTCGAAGGTCGTTCCGGTCGTCGAACTCCACGCGGTCGAACACCTTCGCGGCGATCACGGGCACGGACACGAAGAGACGGATGAAACGGCAACCGAACCGGAGGTGAAAGCATGAGTACCATCGCCGCACTCGCCGAACCGCTCTACCACGGCTACAGCGGAACCGACGGTCTCACCGGATTCCCCAACATCGGGACCTACCTGATCTTCGGGGTTATCCTGGTGCCGATCTACGTCATGGTCGTCTCCTGGTTCGCCGGCGAACCCCGCGACACGAAGACCGGGATGCTCGGCGTCTCCTATCTCGTCGCCATCACGGCACAGATGTGGATCGGGATGTTCATCCTGACCGTCATCATCGGCTTCGTGTTCTACGGCGGCCTGCCGGAGCCCCTCGGCTCCCCCGGCCCCACCGGCGACATTCCGATTTTCGGGTTCCTGTTCTAACCCGATCGATCGACCCGATCTCCGCATTCTCTCGGCTCGACGTTTTTGCTGATTGGCAGCGCTACTCGCCGAGAGGCAACTCTTCGTGGTCTCACTCTCGAGCGTCCTCGCTGCTCGCGACGGTGATCACGGCCCGCCGTCATGAGGCCCATGCACAGTCAGGGGAAACCACGACCCCAACGGCTGATCAAACATGCCTATGACACTCGTTGACATTCTGTCGGCGGTCCTCTATCACGGCTACGAGGCGAACGAGGGGTGGACCGGGTTTCCGAACGAGGGAACCTACATCATCTTCGGGATCGTCCTGCTCCCGGTCTACGTCATGGTCATCGCATGGTTCGCCGGCGAGCCGCGCGATACGAAGACCGGACTGCTCGGCGTCACTTATCTCGTCGGCATCGCGACCAGCATGTGGGTCTCGATGCTCATCATGACGGTCTTGATCGGCATCATCTTCTACGGGCAGGCGCCCAGCCTCTCCTGATACGGTTTCCTGTACCGATTTTCCGGTGGGACCGTCGGACGGGTCACGGCTCCACCGGAGACGACTTACAGCAGACAGTATGAGGGCCGGCCTCGAGTTCGAGTTCGACATCGCGAACCGGTGGTCACCGGCGGGTTCGAACGCCGAACCATCACACGTATCCCGTTCGGCTCCCTTATGCTCGGATAACGCATACGACGTATTATGAGCATTACAGAACACGAACTCCAGATCAAACTCGAGGGGATCGAGGATCCGGATATCGGCGAGGACATCGTTTCGCTCGGCCTGGTCAACGACGTACGAATCGAGAACGAGACCGCCCGGATCGACCTCGCGTTCAACGCCCCGTACGCGCCTTCCGAGATGGAACTGGGCAACCGAATTCGCGAAGTCTGCGACGAGGCGGGCCTCCAGGCGGACCTGCGCGCACACGTCGGCGAAGAACACGGCTTCGACGACGAGGTGCTGCCGCGGGTTCGAAACGTCATCGCCGTCGCCTCCGGGAAGGGTGGAGTCGGCAAGACGACGGTCGCCGCGAACATCGCGTCGGGTCTCGAGAAGCGCGGGGCGATGGTCGGCCTGCTCGACGCCGACATTCACGGGCCGAACATCCCGCGCATCCTGCCGGTCGAGAGCGAACCGGGCGTGACGCCGAGCGAGGATATCGTCCCGCCTCGTTCGGACGGCGTTCGGGTCATCAGCATGGGAATGATGACGGAACAGGAGGACGATCCGGCGATCCTGCGCGGCCCGATGGTCAACAAGTTCATGCTGAAGTTCTTAGAGGGCGTCGAGTGGGGACGGCTGGACTACCTCATCGTCGACCTCCCGCCGGGCACCGGCGACGCGACGCTGAACCTCCTGCAGTCGATGCCGGTGACCGGTGCAGTCGTCGTCACGACGCCCCAGGAGATGGCGCTCGACGACACTCGCAAGGGGATTCAGATGTTCAACAAACACGACACGCCAGTACTGGGCGTTGTCGAGAACATGAGTTCGTTCATTTGCCCCTCCTGTGGCGACCAGCACGGCCTGTTCGGCACCGAAGGGGCGAAGACGATCGTCGACAAGTACGACGTCCCGCTGCTCGGCCAGATTCCGATCCACCCCGACTTCGGCGCGGAGGGCAGCGAGGGAGCGATCGTCAAGGACGACGAGAGCGAGGTCCAGGAGACCGTCGAAGACCTCGTCGCGGAGGTCGCCGACCGCATCGGCGAGACCAACCGCCGCACGGTCGCCGACAACGTCGAGGGCGGCCCGACGAACCAGCTCCCGACCGAACTCGAGGACTAACGGCTCCTATCGTATCGGTTTGAGCGGCACGGTGAATCGAGCGTCTCGAGCGAGGGTACTCATACGGTTTACTGTAAGTCATTTCCGGCCCGACCGCGAGCCGTCCTGCGGTCGGGCCGATACATCGTTACAGCAATCCGTATCAGGGCTCTTCTTCGACTTCCCACTCGAGGGTTACCGTAATTTCTTCACGCGGGCCGCCGAGCATCGGCGATCGCTCCTGGACTTCGATGCCGTATTCGAGTTCCGGTGCGGGCGACAGTTTGAGCATCTTGTTCCCGACGCGGACTTCGGCAATACCGCCGCTTCGAATCTCCTGTGCGAGTTCCTGTACCAGATCCGCCGCCTCTTCCCGCGAGACGTTCTCTTCGGTGTTCGTTTTCTCACCCATGGCAAAACGACCACCGAACGAACATAAATAGGTTGGCCGGGAATCGGCAGGCACGACTTTGGTGACGGCCGTTTGCGGCCAGAGCTACCAGATTTCGAGACGAAGTCGAATCGACGGGAGCGAGCGAAGCGACGGTGTCGGCGACTCAGGATACCGTCGGTGGCTCCGAGCCGTCATCGAGCAGCGATCGAACGTACTTCGTGACGTGGTCGTCGATCCGGCGCTTGTAGCCGGCCTGCCGGGCGAGGCGGTCGAGTTCGCGAGCGACGAGACTGCCGTACTGGACGGCCTTCTTCTCGCGGATGGCGACCGCTTCGGGGAGGTACTCCGCGGCGACGTGCCGAAGCGCACGTTTGCGCTCGGTCTCGTCGGCCAGCAGCTCGTCGGGCAGTCGAAGCGCGGCGTCGACGACGGCGTCGTGGAGGAGGGGAGCGACCGGCTCGAGCCCCCTCGCTTCGATCGCGTGGACGTCGCGCGGAAGCTGCTCGGAGAGCGTCGCGATCTGTTCGCGGACGGCACCACGAGTCGTCTCGGCTGCGACGCGGTGGTCGAGACGGACGACCTTCTCGTAGCCGCCGAACAGTTCGTCCGCGCCCTGGCCCACCGCCAGCGCGTCGAAGCCGTCGGCGGCGACGCGCTCGCTCACGAGCGAGAGCGGGAGGGCGATCTGGACGTCCATCGCGTTCGTGCGGCCGATCGCGCGGGCGAGGTCGGGCACCGCTTGCTCGAGATCCGCTGGCGTTAGCTCGACGACGGTCAACTCCCGCCCCATCGCCTCGGCGGCCGTCTGCGCGGCCTCGACGTCGTGACTGTCGGGGAAGCCGACGACGTACAACGGCGCGTCGAGTAGTTCCGCGACCAGCGCCGAGTCGACGCCGCCGGAGAAGGCGACGGCGATGTCGGGGTCGGCCTCGAGCGCGTCGTCGGCCGCGGTCCGGATCGCCGTGGCGAGTCGCTCGAGTGCGGCGTCGTGGTCCGTCTCCGGGTCGGGGTCGGGGAGCGTCCAGCGACGTTCGGGTTCGGCGTCGGGGGTCGTCAGGTCGAGTGTGGTCCCCGCGGGGAGGAGTGTCGGGTGCTCGAGGGCCGTCGGTTCGAACGCCCAGTCGGCGGCTGGTGTGCGGTGATCACTCTCGCGGTCGACGTACACGGGCACGCGGCCGAGCACGTCGCGGACGAGCGTGCCGTCGAGTTCGCCGGCGAAACCGGTCGTTCCCGGCAACGGGTCGCCGCGCTCGAGGGCACCGCGAACGATATCGGGGTCGGCACCGCGGAGCGTCACTGGAAGAGCCCCAGCACGCCGTTTCGCACGCGGCGGGTGACACCCCCTGCGGCCTGTCGGAAGCTGATGTGCCACGGCGTTCGTTTCCCTTCGACGGTGGTTCGGCCCTCGCGGATCGCTTCGAGGATGGCGTCGGCGGAGCGGTCGTCCGCCTCGACGCGGGTGACGGCCTGGCCGACCATCTCACTGATGTGAGCGTCGCTGCCGGCCGTCATCGGCAGGCCGTGGGACTCGGCGAACCGTTCGGCCTGCCGGTTCGCGCGGCCGGTGAGCAGCCGCGAGTTGTAGACTTCGATCGCGTCGCCCTCGGCGAGTTGGTCTCGAGAGATGCGGGCCATCACCCCGTGGCGCGACTCCTGGAAGGGGTGAGGGATCACCGCGAGTCCGCCCTGTTCCCAGATCGCCTCGAGCGTCGACTCGTAGGAGAGGCCCGGCGGGACGGCGTCCTCGAGCCCGAAACCGAGGATGTGGCCGGCTTTGCTCGAGATCTCCATGGCGGGGATGCCGATCAGTCCGTACTCGGGGGCGCGTTCGGCGGCCTCGAGGCTCGCGTCGATCTCGTCGTGGTCGGTGACGGCGATCGCGTCCAGACCGACGGCCTGGGCCTGTTCGAGGATCAACTCGACCGAGTCTCGGCCGTCGTAGGAAAGCGCGGAGTGAGCGTGGAGTTCAACCGACAGCACGGGTATGTGCCCCGGTTCGGGTGGAGCGATCAAAAACACCTCGATACGTGATACGCACGTGAGAATCAGCGGCGTTCGCGCCGAGATCGCCTACTCGTCGGTGTCGAGTTCGACCATCTCGAGCGACCGATCGAGGTGACAGACCTCGTGTGGCGGGTCGCCGAGGATGTCGCGAATGCGGTACTCCTCGTCGAATTCGACGGCATCCGGTTCGCAGTACTCGTGGCTCGGACACTCGACGTAGGGGCAGGGGCCGGAGAGACTCGCCTTGCTGCCGGCGAACGCCCCCTTCGAGGGAATGTTCGCGCGCACGGAGACGGGTTCGACCTCGACGGCGCGGACCCCGCCGTCGTGCATCGCGCACTCGAGGGTCTGGGCGTTCTCCCGGACGGACGTGATCCGGTACTTGGTATCGGGTTGGAGGTTGAGACACTGACTGCGATAGGGACAGCCAGCGCAGGCGTCGGCCTCGCCGTGGTAGACGAACTCGGTTCCCGGGTCGGCGAGCCGAGTTCCGACGAGCGTAACGGTCGACATAGCGGTCCCTACTTCGCGACGCCGGTTAAGACTCACGTGTCGACTCGTCGACCAACGGATCGCCGGTCGTCGCGTTCGTTGCGATAGCCTGTTACGCGGATTCCGTCTCGGAATCGCCGTCTCCGACCGCGCCGGTCAGTTCGTCCAATCGATCGAAGTACGTCTCGCGGGGGACCTGGTAGAGGCCCCGGTAGTCGACCTCGCCGACGTCGAACGCGTCGGCGAGTTCGAGCGCGCGCTCGAGGGCCTCGGCCCGCGTTTCAAACCGTTCGTTGTCGGCGGAGACGTCGGGCTCGAGATAGAGGGTCACGTACCAGTCGTTGGTCGGACGGCTGGTCGGATTGGTTCCGGGGCGACGGGTGCGTTTTCCGTGGGTCAGGTACAGTGTGGGAAGACAGGCTGCCGGAAAGTCGTCGCCGTTGAAGACGTCTGGTCGGTACGCGAGCACGAGGCGGCCGTCGTCGCCCTGACTCCAGACGGTCCAGGCGTCGGGGAGCGACGAGAGCGGCGGTTCGGGATCCCCGCCGGTCTCCGAGTTCGTCATGCGCGGCGGTAGGTCGGCCGGTCCTAAAGCCTCGTCGTCGCGGGGACTCGAGGTGAGGCGTGTTGTGTGCCCACACGCCGAGCGCGCACGAGCGAAACCGGCCGCTGCAGGCCCGCAACTTATGCCATCGATCGACCAAGATGTGGTGTGGTAGCGTGGGCCAATATATAATCCACGACCTTGGTGTGTGGAACAATATCCTGGTAAATATCTTTTGGGGCTAAAGCTAAGTACCTGGATTACTCACTCATTAAATACTATCGGTATCCGTTCGCCGGACCGATCCACTCCGCGCCCGTCCCCGGCGCGCCGTTGCTCGAGCCTCTGAGGAGGTCGTCGCGCAACGTGAGTGGTGATCGATCACACATGGCACGACAGACCGCCGCCCGCCGCAGTTCGGTTCGTTTCGAGAGCGAGTTACTCCCGGAGCCTGCCGACTGCCGTGACGATGTGTGGTCGATGGTGACACGGCTCGACGGATCCCGACGGCTCGACCGCGACGAGAGTGGTGGTCGAACGACGTCCGCTCCGACCACTCCGCGTGATCACGGACGATGCAAACGGGGGAGATCGCAACTGGCAATGATACCATGACCGGTGATATCGAGACACTCGAGACGCTCAGTACGGACTACAAGGAATCGATGCCCGCAGACCTGCGGGAGACCAAGTCCTTCGACTGGTACTTACAGGAGTGCTACGAGGACGCGAAGATTACCCGCAACGCCCACCAGCGCGTCGCGGACATGTTCGACTACTACGGGACGGCCTACGACGAGACCGAAGGGGTCGTCGAGTACCTGCTCGCGAGCGAGGATCCGCTCGGCGAGGGTGAGAACACCTTCTACGGGAAGGTAATTCACCAGTCGATCCACGAGTTCGTGAACAAGGTGAAGTCGGGTGCCCGCCGGCTCGGCCCCGAACGACGTATCAAACTCCTGCTCGGCCCGGTCGGCTCAGGGAAGTCCCACTTCGACAAGCAGGTCCGGAAGTACTTCGAGGACTACACGCTCCGCGAGGAGGGCCGGATGTACACCTTCCGCTGGACCAACCTCTGTGACGTCATCAAGGACCAGGACCCCTCCGACGACACCGTCCGGTCGCCGATGAACCAGGATCCGCTCGTGCTCCTCCCGCTCGAGCAACGCCAGCGCGTGCTCGACGACCTGAACGAGCGCCTCGACGCGCCGTACACGATTCAGAACGAGCAGGCCTTAGACCCCGAGAGCGAGTTCTACATGGACCGGCTGCTCGCGTACTACGACGACGACCTCCAGCAGGTCTTGGAGAACCACGTCGAGATCATCCGCTTCGTCGCCGACGAGAACAAGCGGCAGGGCCTCGAGACGTTCGAACCCAAGGACAAGAAGAACCAGGACGAGACCGAACTCACCGGCGACGTCAACTACTCGAAGATCGCGATCTACGGCGAGAGCGACCCGCGCGCGTTCGACTACTCGGGGGCGTTCTGTAACGCGAACCGCGGCATCTTCTCCGGCGAAGAGCTGCTCAAACTCCAGCGCGAGTTCCTCTACGACTTCCTCCACGCGACCCAGGAGCAGACGATCAAGCCGAAGAACAACCCTCGGATCGACATCGACCAGGTGATCGTCGGCCGAACGAACATGCCCGAGTACAAGGACAAGAAGGGCGACGAGAAGATGGAGGCCTTCAACGACCGCACCAAGCGGATCGACTTCCCGTACGTCCTCTCCTACGAGGACGAGGCCAGCATCTACGAGAAGATGCTGAACAACGCCGACGTCCCGGACATCAACGTCGAACCGCACACCTTGGAGATGGCGGGACTGTTCGGCGTCCTCACGCGAGTCGAAGAGCCCGACACCGAGACGGTCGACCTCCTCTCGAAGGCCAAGGCGTACAACGGCGAGATCGACGAAGGTGACGACATCGACATCAAGAAGCTCCGCGACGAAGCCGAGCAGAAGGCCGAGATCGGTGAGGGCATGGTCGGCGTCTCGCCCCGGTTCATCGGCGACGAGATCGCCGAGGCGATCATGGACTCCAAACACCGCTCCCGCGGCTTCCTCTCGCCGCTGACGGTGTTCAACTTCTTCGAGGAGAACCTGGAACACCACGGCTCGATCCCCGAGGAGAACTTCGAGAAGTACTACCGCTACCTCGAGACCGTGCGCGAGGAGTACAAGGAGCGAGCCATCGAGGACGTCCGCCACGCGCTGGCTTACGACATCGACGAGATCCAGCGCCAAGGCGAGAAGTACATGGACCACGTGATGGCCTACATCGACGACGACACCATCGAGGACGAACTCACGGGTCGGGAACAGGAGCCCGACGAGACGTTCCTCCGAAGCGTCGAGGAGAAACTCGACATCCCCGAGGATCGGAAGGAAGACTTCCGGCAGGAAGTGTCGAACTGGGTCTCCCGGCGCGCACGCGAGGGCGAGGCGTTCAACCCGCAGGACAACGAGCGCCTGCGCCGCGCACTCGAGCGCAAACTCTGGGAGGACAAGAAGCACAACATCAACTTCTCCGCGCTCGTGTCGGCCAACGAGTTCGACGACGACGAGCGTTCCTCGTGGATCGACGCGCTGATGGAACAGGGCTACTCCGAAGGCGGAGCGAAGGAAGTACTCGAGTTCGCCGGTGCGGAGGTCGCCAAAGCTGAGATGGATTGATATGACCGGAAACGACTACGTCACCGAGGCCGACCGCACGTTAGAGGAGACCTACGAGGAGCCGATGGACCTCGCGACCTACGTCGATCGGATCTTCGCGAATCCGACGATCGCCTCTCACGCCTCGAAGTACCTCCTCGAGGCGATCGAGGCGGCGGGCACTCGGACCGTGGTCGAGGAAGGCGAGGAGAAGGAACGCTACCGCTTCTTCGACGACCCGCACAACGACGGCGAACACGCGATCCTCGGCAACACCGAGGTGCTAAACGGGTTCGTCGACGACCTCCGATCGATCGCGGCGGGTCGGGCGAAAGACGAGAAGATCATCTGGTTCGAGGGCCCTACGGCGACCGGCAAGTCCGAACTCAAGCGCTGTCTGGTCAACGGGCTCCGCGAGTACTCGAAGACACCCGAGGGCCGTCGGTACACCGTCGAGTGGAACGTCACGACGGCCGAAGCGGGCGAGGATCGTGGACTGAGCTACGGGAACACCGATCCGACGGCGACGGACGACAAACACTGGTACGAGAGCCCCGTCCAGGCGCACCCGCTGTCGGTGTTCCCGGAGGAGGTCCGCGAACGCGTGCTCGCCGACCTCAACGACGAACTCGACGACCACGTCCCCGTTCGGGTCGACGCGAAACTCGACCCGTTCTCCCGGGAGGCGTACGACTTCCTCGAGGAGCGCTACCGACGCGACGGTGAAGAGGCGCTGTTCTCGGCGATCACCGACGACGACCATCTACGGGTGAAAAACTACGTCGTCGACGTCGGCCAGGGTGTCGGCGTCCTCCACAGCGAAGACGACGGCCCGCCGAAGGAGCGACTCGTCGGCTCCTGGATGCACGGCATGCTCCAGGAACTCGACTCGCGCGGGCGTAAGAACCCGCAGGCGTTTTCCTACGACGGCGTGCTCTCACAGGGCAACGGCGTCCTCACCATCGTCGAGGACGCGGCCCAGCACGCCGACCTGCTGCAGAAGCTGCTGAACGTCCCCGACGAGCAGTCCGTCAAACTGGACAAGGGGATCGGGATGGACGTCGACACGCAGATGCTGATCATCTCGAACCCCGACCTCGAGGCCCAGCTCAACCAGCACTCCGACCGGAACGGAATGGACCCGCTGAAGGCGCTCAAACGCCGGCTGGACAAACACCAGTTCGGCTACCTGACGAACCTCAGCCTCGAGTCGGAGCTGATCCGTCGCGAACTGACCAACGAGTCCGCCGTCTGGGAGGCCGAGAGCTACGAGGAGCTCGAAGCGCGAATCCGCGAACCGGTTCGCGTCTCGGTCAAAGATCAGGGCGGCGAGACGCGAACGGAGGAGTTCGCACCCCACGCGATCGAAGCCGCCGCGCTGTACGCGGTCGTGACGCGACTCGACGAAGAGAACCTGCCCAACGGGCTGGATCTCGTCGACAAGGCGCTGATCTACGATCAGGGCTACCTGCAGGAAGGCGACACGCGACGCGAGAAAGACGAGTTCGACTTCAACGGCGAGGCCCACGACGGCGAACACGGGATTCCGGTCACGTACACGCGGGACACGCTCGCGGAACTCATCCAGACCGACCGCGACCGACACCACTCCGAGCTGCCGGTCGAGGACGTCGTGATGCCCCGGGACGTGTTGAACACGATGGCCGAAGGGCTCGCAGACGCCCCCGTCTTCTCGTCGGGCGAGCGTTCGGAGTTCGAAAACCGGATCGTCCCCGTGAAAAACTACATCTTCGACCGGCAGGAGAGCGACGTCATCGAGGCGATCATGCACGACAAGCGCGTCGACGAGGAGACCGTCGCCGAGTACGTCGAACAGGTCTACGCCTGGGAGACCGACGAGCCGCTGTACAACGACCGCGGCGAGGAGGTCGAGCCGGATCCGCTGAAGATGAAGCTCTTCGAGATCGAACACCTCGGCCGCTTCTCCGAGGCCGAGTACGAGGGGAACCTCCCCCGCGAGAGCGTCCGGAACTTCCGCCGGGAGAAGGTGATCACGTCGCTGAACCGCCACGCGTGGGAGCACCGCGACGACGATTTCGCCGTCGAGGACGTCGATCTCACCGCGATTCCGGTGATCAAGAGCGTCCTCGAGAGCCACGACTGGGACGACGTCCAGCGAAGCTTCGAGGACTTCGACCCGCGCCAGTGGGACGACCCGCCGAGCGGGACGGAGACGGCGACCGTAAAAGAGCGAACGATCGACACCATGGTCGATCTCTTCGACTACTCGGCGGCCTCCGCCGAGCTAACCAGCCGACACGTCATGGGACAGGTGAGCTACAGATGGGACTGAGAGACGACCTCGAGCGATTCCGCGAGGTGGGCGAACAGCGACGCGAGGATCTGGCCGACTTCATCCAGTACGGCGACCTCGCCGGCGGCCGCGGATCGATCCAGATTCCGGTCAAGATCGTCTCGCTACCGGAGTTCGAGTACGACCAGCGCGACAAGGGCGGCGTCGGGCAGGGTGAGGACGGAACACCCCAGCCCGGCCAACCGGTCGGCCAGCCACAGCCCCAGCCGGGCGACGGCGACGGCGAGGACGGCGAACCCGGCGAGGAGGGCGGCGAGCACGAGTACTACGAGATGGACCCCGAAGAGTTCGCGGAAGAGCTCGACGAGGAGTTAGGGCTCGACCTCGATCCGAAGGGGAAGACGGTCGTCGAGGAGAAGGAAGGTCCCTTCACCGACATGACGCGGACCGGCCCCAACAGCACGCTCGACTTCGAGCGGATGTTCAAGGAGGGACTCAAGCGCAAGCTCGCGATGGACTTCGACGAGGAGTTCTTGAAGGAGCTGTGCAAGGTCGAGGGCATCGAGCCCCGCGAGGTGTTCGAGTGGGCCCGCGGCGAGAGCCTCCCCGTCTCGATGGCGTGGGTCGAAGAGGCTTACAGCAACGTTCCCGACGAGGAACGCGGCACGTGGGCCTCGATCGAGGAAGTCGAGGCGAACGTCGAACGCGAGTCCGTCCAGCAGAAGATCCGCCGCGAGGGGATCAAACACGTCCCCTTCCGGCGGGAGGACGAGCGCTACCGCCACCCCGAGATCATCGAGGAGAAAGAGAAGAACGTCGTCGTGGTCAACATCCGCGACGTCTCCGGCTCGATGCGCGAGAAGAAACGCGAACTCGTCGAGCGGACGTTCACGCCGCTGGACTGGTACCTCCAGGGCAAGTACGACAACGCCGAGTTCGTCTACATCGCCCACGACGCCGACGCCTGGGAGGTCGAACGCGACGACTTCTTCGGCATCCGCTCCGGCGGCGGGACGAAGATCTCGAGCGCGTACGAACTCGCCAACGAGTTGCTCGAGGAGTACCCCTGGAGCGACTGGAACCGGTACGTCTTCGCGGCGGGCGACTCGGAGAACTCGAGCAACGACACCGGCGAGCGCGTCATCCCGATGATGGAACAGATCGACGCCAACCTCCACGCCTACGTCGAGACCCAACCCAGCGGCAACGCGATCAACGCCACCCACGCCGAGGAGCTCGAGCGACACTTCGGTACCGACGCCGAGGACGTCGCGGTGGCGTACGTCAACAGCAAGGAGGACGTGACGGACGCGATCTACGAGATCCTCTCCACGGAGAGTGACGACAATGAGTAAACGCAACTCCAACGCGGACCGATTCCGCAAACAGGCGATCGCCGCCGATCTCGAGGAACCGGTCGACGAGGCCAGAAACCTCGCCGTCAAACTCGGCCTCGAGCCCTACCCGGTCAAGTACTGGATCATCGACTACGACGAGATGAACGAACTCATCGCCTACGGCGGCTTCCAGAGCCGCTACCCCCACTGGCGGTGGGGGATGCAGTACGACAAACAACAGAAACAGGGCCAGTACGGCGGCGGGAAGGCGTTCGAGATCGTCAACAACGACAATCCGGCCCACGCCTTCCTGCAGGAGTCGAACACGTTGGCCGACCAGAAAGCCGTGATCACCCACGTCGAGGCTCACTCCGACTTCTTCGCGAAGAACGAGTGGTTCGGCCTGTTCACCAGCGGTCGCGCCGACGAGGATCAGGTCAACGCCGCCGCGATGTTAGAGCGCCACGCGCGAGCGATCGACGAGTACATGTCCGATCCGGAGATCGACCGCGCCGAGGTCGAGAAGTGGATCGACCACTGTCTCTCCCTGGAGGACAACATCGACCAGCACCAGGTGTTCAGTCGGCGACTCGACGTCGACGGCCCGGTCGACGACCTCGACGACGATATCGCGGAGAAACTCGACGAACTCGGGCTCTCCGACGAGGTGAAAGGCGAAGTGTTCGACGAGGAGTGGCTCGAGAAACTTCAGCAGAGCGACGAGGCGGTCACCTTCCCCGAAGAGCCCCAGAAGGACATCCTCTCGTTCGTCCGCGAACACGGCAAGCAGTTCGACGACGAGGCGGGACGGGCCGCCGAGATGGAGGAGTGGCAGCGGGACATCCTCGACATGATGCGCGCGGAGGCGTACTACTTCGCCGCCCAGAAGATGACGAAGGTGATGAACGAGGGCTGGGCCGCCTACTGGGAGTCGACGATGATGACCGACGAGGGGTTCGCCGGCGACGACGAGTTCATGAACTACGCCGACCACATGGCGAAGGTTCTCGCCTCCGGCGGGCTCAACCCCTACAGCCTCGGGATGGAGCTCTGGGAGTACGTCGAGAACCGGACGAACCGCCGGCAGGTTCTCGAACAGCTCCTGCGGGTCGAGGGCGTCTCCTGGCGTAACCTGATGGACGTCGTCGACTTCGAGGCGGTCTTAGAGACCCTTGAACCCCCAGAAGCCATCGCGTCGATCACGCCCGAGACGCTCGATCGACTCGAGGAGGTCCCCGAGGAGTGGGTCGACCGCGAGGCGCTCGAGCAGGCCCAAAACGGTGAGATCGACGTCGAAACGTACCCGTGGAAGGTGCTGACCACCGAGGGGCTGGCGCGGCGCCACTACTCGCTGGTCAAGCGCCAGCACCGCGGCTTCCTGACCCGGGTGAGCCAGAACGATCTCGAGCAGATCGGTCGCTACCTCTTCGACGACGCCCGCTACGAGACCGTCGAGGAGGCGCTCGCGGACGTCGACTTCTCGGCGGGCTGGGATCGGATGTACGACATCCGCGAGAGCCACAACGACGTCACGTTCTTAGACGAGTTCCTCACGACGGAGTTCATCACGGAGAACAACTACTTCACCTACGAACACTCCCAGGCGACGGGCCAGTTCCACGTCGCCAGCGACGCCGCCGAGGACGTCAAGAAGAAGCTGCTGTTGCAGTTCACCAACTTCGGAAAGCCGACCATCGCGGTCTACGACGGGAACTACAACAACGCGAACGAACTCCTGCTGGGCCACCAGTACAACGGCGTCATGCTCGATCTCGGGCAGGCCAGGGAGACCTTGAAGCGGATCTTCGAGCTGTGGGGCCGGCCCGTGAACCTGCTGACGATCGTCAAGGACGTCGACGAACACGATATCGAGGTGGCGAAACGACGTAACCGGGAGCCCGAACCCGAAGAGCGCGGCAAACTCATCCGGTACGACGGCGAGACCGTGACGATCGACGACGTCCCGTGGGAGGAGGTCGAGCACCTCTCGGCCGACGACGTCGATTACGACACGAAACCCGACGAGTGGCTCGCCTGACCGTTCTTTCGGCCGTTTTCGACCGCAGTAAACACTCGGAAGGCTTTTGCCGCCGATCGCACATGCTCGGGATGTGATGGATGGGGAAGGGGGCGAGGCGGTCGAACAGCGACGAGTCGGCGCTGACTCGTTCGACCTGCCGTCAGTCCTCGCACAACTGGATAGGCGCGAACCGACCGACCAGCGAGCGGCCGTCGAAACGATCCGCGACACGCTCGAGGAGCGTCCCGGCGACTGCGTGCCGACGGTCCCGAAGCTCCGCGCACTGCTCGAGCAGCCGGCGCTCGAGTGTCACGAGTCGGTCGCGTACTGCCTGGCCGAACTCGCGGCCGAGTCGCCCGCGGACGTGGCGCCGTCGGTCGACGTCATCGTCTCCTTCGTCGATGAGAATCCGAATCGGCCGGCGGCGCGAGAACTCCTCCGGTGTCTGGCCGTCGTCGCCGACGAGCAGCCGTCGGCCGTGATCGAGCATACGGCCACGATCGCGGACGTGGTCGACCGCCGGTCCGGCTACGACGACTGGGGACTCCGCGTGATCCAGCAGATATCGCGAACGACGCCGACCGCAGTGCACGCTGCGCTCCCGGTGCTCACCGACGCGTTGGCGGCGGATCCGGAGACCAACGGCGTTCCCGTCCTCCCGACGCTGGGTCGGTTGACTCGATCGGAGACGCCCCCCGAACGGCTCGACTTCGTCGAACGGGCGATCGACCTCGTCGACCACGACGACCCGCCGCTTCGGCGCAACGCCATCGGCTGTCTGGCGGACGTCGCCCACCACGCCCCCACGGCTGTTGAGCCGGTCTGTGACGACCTCGGCGATGCCCTCGCGTCCCCAGACCCGGAGACGCGCGCGAACGCCGCCGTATTGCTCGCGCGCGTCACCGCGGCAACGGGTCGGGACCTCGGTCCCACACGAGAGCCATTGCTCGAACTGCTCACGGACGATTTCGATCGTGCGCGGGCGAACGCGTGCGTCGCGCTCGGCCACGGGCGCGTCGAGGCGGCCGCGGATCGACTCGAGACGATGGCGGTCGACGATCCGGCGTCGATCGTCCGCGAGCGGGCCGACTGGGCGTTGGATCGACTCTCCTGAGTCCCGCTTCGGCTCCGACGACCGTAACGCAGTGGTGCCTGGCCGACGAGAAATCGCATATGGCACGGGAGACGTTTTCCGTCGAGACCGACGCGCGGCTGACGACCGTCGACGTAACTGATCGGATCGCCGCGGCCGTTCCCGCCGACCTCGAGTCGGGAACGGCGACGGGGTTCGTCGAGCACACGACGGCCGGATTGATCGTCCAGGAGAACGAGTCGCGGTTGCGCGGCGACCTCGAGTCGTCCCTTCGGGAGCTGGTTCCCGACGAGGGACACGCACACGATCAGTTGGACGGAAATGCGGATTCGCACCTCCGAGCGGCGCTGCTCGGACCGGACGTGACGATACCGGTCGAAGACGGCGAGCTGGCGCTGGGGACGTGGCAGTCGGTGCTGCTGGTCGAGTGCGACGGGCCGCGCACGCGGACGGTGTCGGTGACGACTGTCGGCGAGTAGTGAGCGTGCTCGAATCGGTGTCGAGCAGCGATTCCGCGCGCGAGCCCGACAGTCGGTTTTGGTCGTGAGAACCAGTACGATGCTCGATGGACCGAGGTGCGGGTCATGGCTGCGAAACAATTTTCACAGATCATAGTAACTGAATGATATGAAAACCGAATACAAGCTCATCTCTGTCGGAATCGCGATCGCTCTCGTCGGTTTTCTCCCAGAGATATTCTTCGCCGTTCGAGCACTGAGGGGACACCTGCTCCTCGCCGGGTTCGCCATCGCTTTCGTCGGGATCAGTCTGTTGCTGCGATCCTCCTCCGAATTCGATCTGGCGTAACGCTAGAGCCGAATCGGCCGGTCCGCCGAGACGCAGTCGACGCCGCGCCACTCGAGCAACTTCGCCGTAATCCGCCGCTCGAGCGACCACGCGTGAATCTCGAGGTCGACCGACTTCGCTCGCGGGACGAGATTCGTCGTGAAACAGCGCCAGTAGTTCGCGCCGATGACGTCGCAGTCGAGTTCGACGGCGGTCGTAACCGGCGTCTCGAGGCGGCGACTCACCAGCAGCCCCGTCGGCTGGCTGCGATCGATCTCGCGGATTGCCTCGAGTTCGGGCAGCAGAAAGGAGGTCGTGACGACGCGATTCTCGACGTCTTCGATGGCCTCGAGGACGTCCGCAGCGATTCCGGTGGCCTTCATCTCGAGGTTGACTTCGACGTTCGGCGGGAGGGCCTCGAGCATCTCCTCGAGCGTGGGGACGCGTTCGCCGGAGCCGAGAACGGTGTGGGCTTTGAGTTCCTCGAGCGTGGTGTCGGCGACCGTGCCGGTGCTCCCGGTCACGCGGTCGATCGTGTCGTCGTGGATGACGACGAGTTCGCCCGATCCACAGCGCCGGACGTCGAACTCGACGGCGTCCGCGTACTCGGCGGCCGATCGAATCGCTGCGATCGTGTTCTCGGGGGACGTAGCGGCAAAGCCTCGATGGGCGATCAGACGCATTCGATGGGACAACGGCCGCGAGCGGCTTTAGTGACTCGTTCGCTGGCAGGTAGTGGGACTCGCGTCCGGTCCCGTTGCCGATGTACTCGAGGGATGGTGTTCGGTCCAGCTGCCGCCGTCCCCCGATTGCCGGGGGCAACTCGACCCGAGTTCCAAACCTATTAGCAACTGTCGTTAACTCGGTATCCAATCTACACGAAAACGATTATCGCTGCCGATGTATCAGACACGAATACGTTGCACTGACGCGAGGTGATCTTCCAGCCATGACTGACCGATTCGACGATCCGATCGACGTGCTCCTCGTCGAGGACAATCCGGGCGACGTTCGACTCACGAAGGAGGCGTTCAAACAGCTCTCGATCGAGACGACCATTCACGTCGCCACCGACGGCGACGAAGCCCTCGAGTTCCTCACGAAGCGCCGCGATAGCGATCCGGACACCGTTCCCGACCTCGTCCTCCTCGATCTGAATCTGCCTCGGATGAACGGCCTCGAGTTCCTCGAGACGATCAAGGACGACGCGACGCTCACGCGGATTCCCGTCCTCGTCCTGACCAGTTCCGACGCCGTCGAAGACGTCCTCGACAGCTACGAGCTTTCGGCGAACGCCTACCTGACCAAGCCGACCGATCCGATCGAGTACGAGAAGATGGTCGAAGCCGTCGCGGAGTTCTGGCTCCAGAAGGCGGCGTTGCCGCCGGTCTCTTCGTAGCGTTCGTCGCGTCAGAGCGGGGACTCCCGGAGTTCGCCTTCCTCGCGCCTGCACCGCGTGTCGACCCGCCCACCCCCGACCTTGATCTAACAGGCCGTGGCAGTGACGGTATGCCTTCGACCGAGTTCGACGTCGACTTCGACGGAACCGTCGCGGTGATCACGGGCGCGAGCGGCGCGCTCGGAAGCGCGGCAGTCGACCGCTTTCGGGCGGCCGGCGCGACGGTGTGTGCCGTCGACGTCGTCGCTCCCGACGACGAGGACAGCCTGCTCGAGACCGACGAACGAACCCACTTCTACGAGGGGGATCTGACCGACGAAGCCGACGTCGAGCGACTCGTCTCGGCTATCGTCGACGATCACGACCGGATCGATCACCTGCTGAACATCGCCGGCACCTGGCGCGGCGGCGACCCGATCGAGGAGACCGATCTCGCCGAGTTCGACCTCCTGATGAACGTCAACCTGAAGACCGCGTTTCTGGCCGCGAAACACGCCCTCCCACAGCTCCAGGAGAGCGAGGGTTCGATCGTGAGCATCAGCGCGCGGTCGTCGCTCGAGGGCGGCGAGGGCGACGGTCCCTACCGGATCACGAAGTCGGGGATTCGGCTGCTGACGGAGACGTTGGCCGCGGAGAACCGCGGCACGGTCCGAGCTAACTGCGTGATGCCCAGCGTGATCGACACGCCGATGAACCGCGAGATGATGCCCGATTCGGATCACGACTCGTGGGTCGATCCGTCCGAGATCGCGGACGTGATGGCGTTTCTCTGTAGCGACGGCGCGTCGGTGACCAGCGGCGCCGCTGTGCCGGTGTACGGCGACGCGTAAAAATCGTGTTGTCGGAGTCGATTACAGGTTCTCGTCCAGCCAGCCCGCGAAGTCCCCGGTCAGGAAGTCGACGTAATCCATCACTCCCAGCGAGAGGGAGACGACGAGCACGACGAGAATCGGCAGGCGAATTACCCAGATCCAGACGGTACCGAGCGAGCCGAGATCGCCGATCCCCTTCTCGAGTTCTTGCACGGCGAACTTCGGCGTGATCCAGCCGACGAGGATGACCAGCATGAGCGCGCCAAACACCAGCAAGACGCCGTCGGCGAAGCCGTCGAGTAAGTCGAGGAAGATCAGGTCGTAGGTGACCGGCACGCCGAGCAGGTAGATGACGCCGCCCATGCCGAGCGCCGCCTTCCACCGTTCGACGCCCTTCTCGTCGATGACGTAGGCCGTCACGACCTCGAGCAGGGAGATCGCACTCGAGAGCGCCGCGATGGCGACGGTCCCGAAGAAGAGGAGGCCGATGAGGTGACCGCCGGAGATCGTCGCGAACGCCTCGGTCATCGAGACGAAAATCGCCCCGGGACCGCCATCGCCCGGCTCGGTGATACCGGCCGAGAAGAAGATGGGGAAGACGACCAGTCCGGTCAGGAACGCGATCCCGGTGTCGAATCCGATGATCGCCGTCCCGTCTTTGGCCAGATTTCGGTCCTCACCGAGGTAGGAGGCGTACGTAATCATCACGCCCATCCCCAGCGAGAGCGTAAAGAAGGCCTGGCCGGCCGCTGCGGGGAGCAGCCCCATCCAGTTGTCTGCGATGACGCCGAACTCCGGTGAGAGATAGTACTCGTAGCCGGCACCGGCGTCGGGGAGCGTAAAGACCCAGACGGCCATCCCGATGAGCAGGACGACGATCGCCGGGACCATCACCTTCACCGCGAGTTCGATCCCCTGTCGGATCCCGAGGGCGACGACCCCGATGGTCATCGCCATGAAGATCGTGTGGAAGAAAAAGGCGTCCAGTCCGACCGAGAGGTCGCCGAACATGAGAAGCGCCGCCGGTTCTCCGGCTTCGGCCGCCGCGTCCTCGTAGCCGGCGAGATGACTCGAGTAACTCCCGCGGAAGCCCTCGAGGAAGTAGCGGATGAACCAGCCGGCGACGACGCTGTAGAACGAGAGGATGACGAAGCCGGTGACGATGAAGATGCCACCGACGTACTTCCAAGCGTCCCCGCCCAGTTCGATCAGCGCGCCGACCGGGTTTCGTTTGGTCTTCCGCCCGACGACGAACTCGACGAGAATCGCCGGGAAGCCCACCAGCGCCACGAACAGGAGATAGACGAGCAGGAACGCGGCCCCACCACCTTCTCCCGTGACGAACGGGAACCGCCAGATGTTACCTAACCCCACCGCGCTCCCGACCGCGGCGAGAATAAAGCCTGTTCTCGTCGCCCACGTTTCGCGTTCTACCATACGGCAGCCAATCCAATCCACTTCTAAATACCTTACTAGATATTGGAACTATCATATGGGAGCTGTCACCTCGGTTCGCTCGCTCGAGCGGACGGAACGGTTCGGACATCCCGTCGCAGACTGCTATTTTTCACACAGAGTGTTTATCGGTACCAACTAGCTCGGACGGCGACGGTCGAAAAGATCTAATAGATGACATGCTCGTTTCCAGTTGGTACGTTGCCGGTAAGTGCACCTCGCGGGCTGTCCGTTTCGAGGGTTCGTCGCTGGTCGATCAGTCCTCTGGCTGAACGAAAACACCCGATTCGAACTTCTAGCGTCGAATCAGGCCGTTACCACGGCGATCGATGACGGCACTCCCAGAATTTCGAATTATGTTTCGGCTGTCAACGACAACCGTTCCCCACCACAACATATAACACACATACGCAGAATCTAGCGACCAGAACGGAGGTTTGTGAATGTCTACCGTCGATACAGTGATCGATCGTGGCCGGGGGATGACCACCGAGCAGTTGCTCCTGCTCGTCGTCGGACTCGGCGCGTTCCTGTTGCTCGGAGATCTGATCATCGGAATCCTCAACGGAACGTACAGTATCTCACGTGTCGCTCGATACGTGGTGGAAGGAACGCTCTACGGACTTATCATCGGGCTCGCAGGGATCGGACTCTCGATGACCTACAGCATCCTCAACTTCGCGAACTTCGCACACGGGGACTACGTGACGTCGGGAGCGTTTTTCGGGTGGGGTGTTACGTATCTCGTTGCCGGCTGGGGGGCCGCTAGTTTCGGTCACTTGGTGCTCGTCGCCCCACAGCGCGGCGTCGGTGGGGCACAACTCGAGATCGCGATCACCTCGACGCCGTTCGCGATCATGGCGGGGCTGCTCGTCGCCGGCATCGGCACGGCGCTTTTCGTGTACTTGATCGACCGAATCGTCTACAAGCCGATGCGTGGCTCGGGGGGGATTCCGCTGTTGATTACGAGTATCGGTGTCGCCTTCGCACTCCGCTACATCATCGTGTTCGTCTACTCGAACCGTACGCGCGGAACGACCCTCGGTGGGCTCCCCTCGTTCGATCTACTGTTAGTCGACGGCTGGGTCTCCATCGACGTCCACGACGGCACGCTGATCGTCGCTGCCGTGGCGCTCATGCTCGGCGTCCACTTGATGCTTCAGCGGACGAAACTCGGGAAAGCGATGCGGGCGATGTCGGACAACAGGGATCTCGCGCTCGTGACCGGGATTCCGACCGAACAGATCATTCGCTGGACCTGGATGATCGGCGGCGGGTTAGCCGGGAGCGCCGGCTACCTCATGGTGCTGTGGACGGGAACGATCGACTGGCAGTTCGGCTGGCTGCTCCTGTTGTTGATCTTCGCCGCGGTGATCCTCGGCGGGATCGGGTCGATCTACGGCGCCATCTTCGGCGGGCTAATTATCGGGATCAGCATGCACCTGTCGATGGTGTGGCTCCCCGGCGGTGACTTTACGACCATCACGGCGTTCCTGATCATGATTCTCGTCTTGATGATCAAACCATCCGGTCTCTTCGGAGGGAAGACAACAGCATGAGTACGAACACTACGGACAGGCGAGCCCAACTGGAATCGCTCTGGGAACACGACGCCGTCAAGATCCTCGCGGTCTTCGGCACGATTTACATCACCTACGCGCTGGTCGGCCTCGCGCTGGGGTACTCGCTCGACGGGATCGTCAACACCCTGCGGCGGATGACGTACCTGATCGCCGTCTACGGGATGGTGACGCTGGCGTTGAACCTCCACTGGGGGTACACCGGCCTGTTCAACATCGGTATCGCCGGCTTCATGGCGGTCGGGTTGTACGTCACGATGATCCTGGCGAAACCCGCCGACCCGACCGGCGCCGCCCAGTACGCCGGACTCGGACTGCCGATGCCGATCGCCATCATCGGCGGCGTCGTCGCCGCCGGACTCGCGGGACTGATCGTCGCGATTCCGGCGCTCAGGTTGCGCGCTGACTACTTCGCGATCACGACGATCGCGTTCGCCGAGATCGTTCGGCTCGGGATCACCTCCGGAGCGTTACAGGAATTCACGATCTTCGGCACCGAACTCGGCACCGGCGGCGGTCGCGGACTCATCCGGAACTACGGCGACCCGATGAACGTGATATTCGAACTCGAGGTGTTCAGTTCGTTCGTCGATCTGACCAACAGCCTGTTCGGGTTCGGGCCGACGCAGGCGCGGGCGCTCGCCTACTCGATGGTGCTGGTGCTGGTGCTCGTCGGGATCTACTGGCTCATCCAGCGAACCAGTCGGTCGCCGTTCGGTCGCGTGCTGAAGGCGATTCGCGAGGACGAGGAAGCGGCCCAATCGCTCGGGAAGAACACGAACCACTTCAAGATCAAGGTGTTCGTGCTCGGCTGTGCGCTGATGGGGCTGGCCGGCATCCTCTGGCGCTTCCGTCGGACGGGCGTCACGCCGGAGGCGTTCCGCCCGCACGTGACGTTCTACATCTGGATCGCGCTGATCATCGGCGGTGCGGGCTCGAACACCGGCAGCGTGCTCGGATCCGGACTGTTCGTCGCCATCCTCTTCGAGGGGCCGCAGTACTTCCGCCGACTCGTCGATCAGGTCGTCACGTTCGGCGACGCGCCGAACACGTTCGCCGGCTCCGTCGCACCGATCCTCTCGGGGGACGTCGCTCCGTTCGTTCGGTACACCTTCGAGGAGTTCACGACGCTCCAGTTCGTCCTGATGGGCGTCGCGCTCATCGTCCTCATGCATCGTCGGCCCGAAGGATTACTGGGCCATCGTGAGGAGACGGCGGCGGCGATACCGTTGACGAGACGGCCGGGCGACGAGAGCACCGCCGGCCGCGGAGGTGATTCGTCGTGAGCGACACCGAAATCGAATCCCCGGAAGTACCGAACGACGCTGCCGACCCGGACCCACAGCGAAACGACATCGAACTGTCCGTCGACGGACTCGTCAAACGTTTCGGCGGGATTACCGCCGTCGACGGCGCGAGCTTCGAGGTCGAATCCGGCGCGATGACCGGACTGATCGGTCCGAACGGGGCCGGGAAGTCGACGACGTTCCACTGCATCACGGGTATTCACCGCCCCGACGGCGGCACGGTTCGGTTTCAGGGACGGGATATCACGGGTATCAGACCCTACGAGTGTGCCGACTACGGACTCGTCCGAACGTTCCAGATCGCCCGCGAGATGGCCAACATGACGGTTCTCGAGAACCTGATGCTCCCGGCTCAGAATCAATCGGGTGAACAGCTCTGGCGATCGGTGCTCCCGTTCGCCCGCCAGGAGGTCGAACGGGAGGAACGCGAACTGCTCGAGCGCGTGTGGGAGGTCCTCGAGTTCTTCGAGATCGAACACATCGCCGAGGAGAAGGCGGGCAACCTCTCGGGCGGGCAACGAAAACTGCTCGAGATGGCGCGGGCGCTGATGATCGAGCCGGAGATGCTGTTGCTCGACGAGCCGTTCGCGGGCGTCAACCCGACGCTCGAACACAAACTCCTCGATCACATCCACGAACTCCGCGAGGAGGGCTACACCTTCCTCATCGTCGAACACGACATGGACCTTATCATGGAGAACTGCGAACGCGTTATCGTGATGCATCAGGGGTCGGTGCTGGCCGAAGGGGCGCCCGAGACGATCACGTCGAACGAGCAGGTTATCGAGGCCTACCTCGGAGGTGAGGTCTGATGTCGATGCTCGACGTGAACGGACTCGACGCGGGCTACGGCGACCTGCAGATCTTGAGCGACGTCGACCTAACCGTCGCCGAGGAGGAGTACGTGGTCATCGTCGGACCCAACGGAGCCGGGAAGTCGACGGCCATGAAGTCCGTCTTCGGGCTGACGACGTACATGGGCGGCTCGGTCGAGTTCCGAGAGGAAGAGATCACCGGCCGCACGCCCGACGAGATCATCCATCAGGGGATCGGCTACGTTCCCCAGAACGACAACGTCTTCGCCTCGTTGACGGTCGAGGAAAACCTCGAGATGGGGGCGTACATCTTAGACGAGGTGCCCGAGGACGCACTCGAGAGCGTCTACGATCAGTTCCCCATCCTGCGGGAACGAAAGGACCAGAAAGCCGGCTCGATGAGCGGCGGCCAACAGCAGATGGTCGCGATGGGCCGTGCGCTGATGCTCGATCCCGATCTGCTGTTGCTCGACGAGCCGAGCGCCGGGCTGGCGCCGGATCTGGTCGACGAGATGTTCGATCACGTCGACGCGATCAACGACAACGGGACCGCGCTGCTCGTCGTCGAGCAGAACGCGAAGAAGGCGCTCCGGCGCTGTGATCGGGGCTACGTGTTGGTCCAGGGCCAGAACCGCTACGTCGACTCCGGCGACGCGCTGTTGAACGACGAGGAGGTCCGCCAGCAGTTCCTCGGCGGCTAATCGTCGGCTGTTCTGGTCCCGGTTTTTCTGTTGACTTCACGGTGGCTCGAGCGAACGCTGGCTCGATACCGTTCTCTACGGTTCTGTTGAAATCCTTTGCGGGAGTCCCACCTCTGCGGTCAGTACAGGGTTTCTACGAATCGGTCGATAGAGGGGGCGTTCTGTGGTAGCAGTCTTATTACCCAGAAGACATTTGAATTGATGACAGATATTATGAAGTGTGAAGAGACGCTCATTGCTGGTTGCGGCAGGAACCACTCTTACTGTCCTGACTGCTGGCTGTTCAGATGTTGTATCCGACGATCAGCAGCAAGATTATGAGTTTGGAATCTATAACGGTTCACAGGACTCCCATACGATTACAGTTCGAATTGGAAGTTCTTCGGAGGGCCACTTTCAAGAAGAAGTGTTCGAGATGGACGCTGAGACAGCCAACGAGAATGTCCCAGTAGAGGACACCCCCTCCCGTATCTATCTCGAAATAGATTCGTCTGAAGAGCTGTCGTTTCCGTGGCCAGCGTCGAACAGCGAGTCGGGAAGTATAGCCTCGAAGGCAGACATTTGGTACGAACTGTCACTCGAACAGGATATTCTGATTCAAGAGGGATAGGCAGTTTAGCCCCACCCGATACGTGTGCAAGTGTAGTGAGCGTGCGTTTCACACTAAAGTACGTCTGAAGAGGAGGATTTCAAAGGGTTCATCAGTTCGATGTGACCTCGGAAACAGCCGAACGACGGTCGCGATAGCTCGAGTGAGTCGTCCCTCGACACCGACGCAAAAGAAATCGGATCTATCCTCGGTCGTCTCAGTCCGACAGTGCCGACTCGAGTTCGCCGCTGTAAGAGCCCTGCTCGGATTCGAAGGAGACCTGGTTGAGTCCTTCGCCGCCCTGTTCGTCTTCGAACGCGCTGACGAACTGCTCGGACAGCTGCTGACCGTAGTCGTTGTTGACGTACATCGTTGCGACCGTCTCTGCACCGAGGCGGTTCGCCGCCACTTCGGCCATGACCTGTCCCTGAAGCAAGTCGCTGGGAGCAGTTCGGAAGAAGTAGCCGTCGTCGTCGATATCCGAGAGGCTGAGCGCCGTACTGGACGGCGAACACTGGACGACGTTCGCACTGCTGCTGTCCCCGACGAACGAGACGGTGTTCCCGGACGACCCCGCGCCGACGATCGACGGGTAACCGGCGTCGATGAGGGCACCACCGTTGCTGATGGTGGTGTCCTCGTCCGTCTCGGTGTCCTCGACCTGCAGATCGATGTCGAAATCGGTGCCGTCGAACTGGTCTGCGGCGAGTTCGCCCGCCTGAACCATCGGTGTTCCGAGCTGTCCCAGGTCACCCGTCTCCGGAAGCAACATCGAGACCATCACGTCGTCGCGGTCCGTTCCGCCGGGGGAGTCGTCGTCCATCTCGCCGCCGGGGTCCGATCCTTCGAACGTGACGGTATCGACCGTCTCGATACCGTCGCCACCGAGTTCCCAGACGTCGTAGGCCGCCTCCGCCGGGTCGCCGACGTCGTCGAAGTCGACGGTACTCGAGGCACCCTGGTAGTTGATGTCGTCGCCGTCGGCAGCCGCTGCGGCCGCCTCCTCGAGTTCGCCCGGTCCGTACTCGTCGCCGTTGGGGTTTGCGATCCGTCGCATCTGCCCGCGGATCGCTTCGCCGTCGTTCTCGCCGGCCGCAATGTTCGCCAGGATACACACGGCGACGGCGTCGAATGTGTGTGCGGTGAAGACCCCAGGGGTCGCGTCGTACGCGTCTTCGTAGAGGTCGGTGTACGCGTCTTCGTTCGGCCCGTCAGAGGACGGACCCGTCCCGGTGACGTTCTCCATGTCGTTCCCGACTTCGTTCGGCAGGTCGCCGTCTTGCATCCCGTCCGGGACGATGATCTCGGTTCCGTTGTCGTGGTCGGAGTAGAAGTCTCGGAAGATCTGAATTCCACTCTCGGGGTAACCGATGATGTTCAGTACGTCTGGTCCGTCACCGCCGACCTCGTCTTCGTCCCCAATACAGCCGGCGAGGCCGACTGTACCCACAGCACCGATACTACTCAGCACGCGTCGTCGGTTGAGTCGCTGCACCATGGGTAACAGTGGCAATACCTCATATATATGTCTTGTGTGAACGGAGACCAACGTCGATTCGTCAGCTAGAGGGGGTATTGTCCGACAAATACCGGGAATTACCGTTCGTATCGGCCGGTATTCGGTACGTAGCTGTGCGTACTGACGACGGCGCAATGTGAGAGGACCTGGTTCGACGAAGGCTCTCCTGGCTGGCCGTGATAAAGTTACACACACCCACGGCCGGGATAATACTACGAGTTACCGAACGCTTTTGAGGAACGTGGTCGTTGCCTCGGGCAATGAACGGGAGGGTTCATCAATGACCATGGAGGATCGGATCGACGAACTCGAGGAGCTTCGCGAAGAGGCCCGTCTCGGCGGTGGTGAGGAGCGAATCGAGAAGCAACATGACAAGGGGAAGATGACCGCTCGCGAGCGGATCGACTACTTCCTCGACGAGGGAACCTTCACCGAGTTCGACCAGCTTCGAACCCACCAGACCAGCCAGTTCGGGATGGAGGAAAAGAAGGTGCCCGGCGACGGCGTCGTCACGGGCTACGGGGAGGTCAACGGGCGCACCGTCTTCGTCTTCGCCCACGACTTCACCGTCTTCGGCGGCTCGCTCGGCGAGGTTTTCGCCGAGAAGATCTGTAAGGTCATGGACATGGCGATGGAAGTGGGCGCTCCCATCGTCGGACTCAACGACTCCGCCGGCGCCCGCATTCAGGAGGGCGTCAAGAGTCTCGCCGGCTTCACCGAAATTTTCCGCCGAAACCAGGAAGCCAGCGGCGTCGTCCCGCAGATCTCCTCCATCATGGGCCCCTGTGCGGGCGGTGCGGTCTACTCGCCGTCTATCACCGACTTCATCTTCATGGTGAAAGACACGAGCCACATGTACATCACCGGCCCCGGCGTCACCAAGACCGTCACCGGGGAGGAAGTCACACATGAGGAACTGGGCGGCGCGATGACCCACGCCGGGAAGACCGGCGTCGCCCAATTCGCCTGCGAGAGCGAAGAACAGGCCCTGGACGATATCAAACGACTGCTCTCTTACCTCCCCCAGAACAACGTCGAGGATCCGCCGCGCGTCGAGCCGTGGGACGATCCCGACCGCCGCGACGAGGAACTCAAGTCGATCGTTCCCCCGAGCCCCCAGAAGCCCTACGACATGACCGACGTCATCGACAGCGTCGTCGACGAGGGCTCGTTCTTCGAGGTGGCGGACAACTTCGCCAAGGAGATCGTCGTCGGCTTCGGCCGTCTCGACGGTCGCTCGGTCGGCCTCGTCGCCAATCAGCCCCGCGTCAACGCCGGCACGCTCACCGTCGACTCCTCGATGAAAGGGTCCCGATTCATCCGTTTCTGTGACTCCTTCAACATCCCCATCGTCACCTTCGTCGACGTCCCCGGTTACATGCCCGGGACCGACCAGGAACACCGCGGGATCATCCGCCACGGCGCGAAGCTCCTCTACGCGTACTCGGAGGCGACCGTCCCGCTGCTGACCGTTATCACCCGCAAGGCCTACGGCGGCGCCTACTGTGTCATGGCCTCGAAGAACCTCGGCGCCGACGTCAACTACGCCTGGCCGACCGCCGAAATCGCGGTTATGGGCCCCCAGGGCGCGGTCAACATCCTCTACCGCAAGGAACTCGCCGAGTCCGACAACCCCGACGAACTGCGCGACGAACTCATCGAGGAGTACCGCGAGGAGTTCGCCAACCCGTACACTGCAACGGACAAGGGCTTCCTCGATGACGTCATCGTCCCGACCGAGACCCGACCGCGGCTGATCGACGACCTCGAGATGCTCGAGACGAAACGCGAACAGAACCCGGACAAGAAACACGGCAACATCCCACTGTAACGCATGGCATCCCAGAAACAGGCCGAGCCGAGCGATTCGGGTGGGTCCGCGACGGACGAGGGACGCGAGACGGCCGCGAGCGTGCTGCCGGCCGGCGCCAGTCTCGATATCCCCGACGATGCGGACGACGAGGAAGCCGCGGCGATCGTCGCGGCCGTCGGTGCTCACCTTCACGACCACGCGCTGGCGGTCGCCGCCGCGGCGGCCGCGGACGGCGAGGAGACGTGGGACGAGAAGCGCTGGGCGTTCGCGGGTCGGATTCGCGACCAGCAGTCACGAACCGTGCGCGTCCCACGCGATGCGCCGACGAACGCCTGGTCGGCTGCCGGGCGAACCGATCGGTTCTGACGCGGGTTCGGCCGCTGTCTTTCGCTGTCTCAGCCTCGAGTCGTGCTCTGTGTATCGAACGCAGGGTCGTCCGGAGCACCTCGAATCCGCCGTTCCGCGTCTCCTCTCCTGCGGGTCAATGAATGCAATTAAGAGACCCCACACACAACCCCCGAGCATGGCCACGGAAACCGAGTCTACGACGGATATGGGTGTTGGACTGGCGCTCGCGCTCGGCGCAGTCGCGTCGATCGGTGCGCTGTTGATGTTCGTTGGTGCACCAGATATGACGGCTGCCTGGGGATTCGCGGCGGCGATGCTCTTTAGCTCGCTGGCAGTCGTCGGCATCCACCTCTACTGGGACTAACTCACACACCGGCCGAAACGCCGGTGACAGTCAGCGTAATCGACCTGAAACGGCCTATAAAAGTTAAGAGCAACGACGCCCTAGAGGCGACCACGGACGATGACCGACTACTCCAACGAAGAGCAGCGAATTCTCTCACACCTCCGAGAGAGCGCCGCCCGAGGTGAACAGTACTTCCGGGCGAAGAACATCGCGGACGCGATCGGATTGTCCTCGAAACAGGTAGGTGTCCGTCTCCCTCACCTCGCGGAGAAAGCCGACGAGGTCGACATCGAAAAGTGGGGCCGTGCCCGTTCGACGACCTGGAAAGTCACCATCAGTTGAATCCGCATACCACGCACGGTTTCACGCGTCCGGACGTCGATCCCCGCTCGGTCCACGGTCTTTTTAATAGTGACTCACGCAGGTAGAGCCATGACTGTACGGGTCGACCGTTCGTTCGAGCTGTCGGCATCACCCGAGCGCGTCTGGGAGTTCATCGCCGACCCGGAGAACCGGGCCCAGGCAATCAGCGTCGTTCAGGAGTACACCGTCGACGACCCCGAGGGTCGGCGAGTAACCTGGCACGTCGAACTGCCCATCCCGCTCGTCCGCAAGACCGTCGCCGTCGAGACCGAAGACGTCACTCGCGAGCCGCCGGAGTACGTCGAGTTCGTCGGGAAATCGAAAGTGATGCAGGTCACCGGAAAACACGAGATCGTCGAGACGGAAGCAGGCTCTCGGCTCGAGAACAACTTCACCGTCGACGGCAAACTCCCCGGTGTCGAGAAGTTCTTCAAGCGCAATCTGGACGGCGAACTCGAGAACCTCCGTCGGGCGCTCGAACGGGATATCGAGCGGACTCGGTCGGAGGAGTCGTGATGGCGGCCTCGACCGCGGACGGACTCCGGATCGCTCTCGCCCAGCTCGAGGTCGAACCCGCCGAGATCGACGCGAACGTCGAGCGAGCGCTCGAGGCGGTCTCGAGCGCCGCCTCCCGAGGTGCGGACCTGGTCGCGCTTCCGGAACTGTTCAACGTGGGCTACTTCGCGTTCGACAGCTACGAACGCCTTGCCGAGCCGTTCGAGGGGGAGACCTTCACGCAGCTGCAGGAAGCCGCGGCCGAGCACGAGATCGCCGTCCTCGCGGGAAGCATCGTCGAGGATCTGGCCGCCACCGAGACCGTCGCGACGCCCGCCGAGGAGGGGCTCGCGAACACGGCCGCGCTGTTCGACTCGAGCGGCGCGTTACAGCTGGTCTACCGAAAACACCACCTCTTTGGCTACCAGTCGGCCGAGTCGGAGCTGCTCGTGCCCGGCGAACGCATCGAGACCACCGAAATCGGCGGCGTCACCGTCGGCGCGACCACCTGCTACGACCTGCGATTTCCGGAGCTCTACCGACGGCTGATCGACGCCGGCGCGGAACTGGTGCTCGTGCCGAGTGCGTGGCCCTATCCGCGGATCGAACACTGGGAGACGCTTTCACGTGCCCGTGCGATCGAGAATCAGTGTTTCGTCGCGACGATCAACGGTTCCGGCGAGTTCGACGACGCCGACGCGACGCTGCTCGGCCGCTCGACCGTCTACGACCCCTGGGGGACCGCGCTTTCCTCGAGCGGTGACGAGCCGACGCTGGTCGTGAGCGACATCGATCTCGACTCGCTCGAGCGCGTGCGCGAGGAGTTTCCGGCGCTCCGAGATCGACGGCTGTAGTCTCGAGGCGCAGAATCGACGACTACCCCCGGCCGATCGCGGATGAAACCATCAGACGACGAGACGATCCCGCGACCGCTGACTTTTTATCCCGTGGCGGTAATTATTCAAGTGCCGGTTGACAGGCGCTTTTCACGTCACGACCGGCATTGCGCGTCGCTCCGGCCCGTCGCTCGCTCGTCTCCCGGGAACGAGCGACTCACTCCGCCCCACGTCTCGCCCACTCCCTCGTCCACATCCCTTTCGGACGAACTCACTCGAATTCGAGTACATAGCCGTTGCCCCATCCATCCAGCGGCGACCCGTTGCGAAAAAGTAACGTAGCCGGTTCGCGTCTGTTTTGCCAGGAATGTTCAGGAAGGTTCTCGTCGCGAACCGAGGGGAGATCGCCGTTCGAGTGATGCGAGCGTGCGAGGAGCTGAATATCGGCACGGTCGCCGTCTACTCCGACGCCGACTCGGACGGCGGCCACGTCCGCTACGCCGACGAAGCGTACAACGTCGGCCCCGCGCGAGCGGCGGACTCGTACCTCGATCACGAGGCCGTCATCGACGCCGCGCGGCGAGCGGACGCCGACGCGATTCACCCCGGCTACGGCTTCCTCGCGGAGAACGCCGAATTCGCGAGCAAAGTCGAAGCCGCCGACGGGATCACCTGGATCGGTCCCGCGAGCGACGCGATGGAGTCGCTGGGCGAGAAGACCAAGGCGCGAACGATCATGAACGAGGCCGACGTCCCGATCGTTCCCGGGACCACCGACCCCGTCACCGAACCGGAAGAGGTCAAAACGTTCGGCGAGGAACACGGCTATCCGATCGCCATCAAGGCCGAAGGCGGCGGCGGCGGCCGCGGGATGAAGGTCGTCTGGGACGAAAGCGAAGTCGAGGACCAACTCGAGAGCGCCCAGCGCGAGGGCGAGGCCTACTTCGACAACGACTCGGTCTACCTCGAGCGCTACTTGGAGCAGCCGCGCCACATCGAGGTCCAGATCGTCGCCGACCACCACGGAAACGTCCGCCACCTCGGGGAGCGCGACTGTTCGCTCCAGCGGCGTCACCAGAAGGTCATCGAGGAGGGGCCGTCGGCGGCCCTCTCGGACGAGTTGCGCGAGAAGATCGGCGAGGCCGCCCGTCGGGGCGTCTCCGCCGCGGAGTACACCAACGCCGGCACCGTCGAGTTCCTCGTCGAAGAGGAAGAGCGAGAGCCGGGCGAACTGCTCGGTCCCGACGCGAACTTCTACTTCCTCGAAGTCAACACCCGTATCCAGGTCGAACACACCGTTACCGAGGAGATCACGGGCATCGACATCGTCAAGCGCCAGATTCGGATCGCCGCCGGCGAGGAGCTCGACTTCGCACAGGACGACGTCGAGATCGACGGCCACGCGATGGAGTTCCGGATCAACGCCGAGAACGCGGCCAACGACTTCGCGCCGGCGACCGGTGGCACGCTCGAGACCTACGACCCACCGGGCGGCATCGGCGTCCGCATGGACGACGCCCTTCGCCAGGGTGACGACCTCGTCACCGACTACGACTCGATGATCGCCAAACTCGTCGTCTGGGGCGAGGACCGCGACGAGTGTATCGAGCGCTCGCTGCGCGCCCTACGGGAGTACGAGATCGCGGGCATCCCGACGATCATCCCCTTCCACCGACTCATGCTCACCGACGAGGAGTTCGTCCAGAGCACCCACACCACGAAGTATCTCGACGAGGAGATCGACGAGAGCCGAATCGAAGAGGCCCAAGCGCAGTGGGGCGGCGACGTCGGCGACGGCGGAAGCGGCGACGACGAGGAGACCGTCGAACGCGAGTTCACCGTCGAGGTCAACGGCAAGCGCTTCGAGGTCGAACTCGAGGAACACGGCGCGCCCGCCATCCCGGCCGGCGACGTCGACGTCGGTGGCGGCGGCGCTCAACCGCCACAGCCCGCGGGCGGGGACAGCGGCGGAAGCGAACTCGAGGGCAGCGGCGAGACGGTTGACGCGGAGATGCAGGGGACGATCCTCGACGTAAAGGTCGAGGTCGGCGACGAGGTCGCCGCCGGTGACGTGCTGGTCGTCCTCGAGGCGATGAAGATGGAAAACGACATCGTCGCCTCCAAGGGCGGCACCGTCACCGAGATCGCCGTCGAGGAAGACCAGAGCGTGGATATGGGCGACGTGCTGGTCGTCCTCGAGTAGGGCGGCTTCGGTCTCGAGGTGGACGAGTACAGTTCTCGAGTCGAGGCGATTCGATTGCGTCGATTTCTCCGGTCGATTCGACTCCCGCAGGTCGAACTAAGAGCCGGTTCTCAGCGCCGATCGGGATTCGATTCTGGTTCCGTCAGTGAATATGTGCGGGCCAGCAGTGAAGGGGAGAGGCTCGAAACGACCGGTGCACGCGGTCTCGAGCGGTTTCCGCTCGACGCCGCTGCGACGACACCGTGTCGCCCGGTCGTCACCGGACGATCGGTGCGCGGGTGAACGCCGAACGATCGGCTCGGGTGCCTCCGGAGCGACACCGGACTCGGGGTGGTGCCCGGCTCCGGCGTCTGACTGGTCAGTCATTGGTGCTCCGGCCACCCGCCGACCCGTTCCCGGCCTCGATCGCGACGGCTGGTATCGTTCGCTGACTGCGACTATTCTACTGCGGTGCGTCTCGAACCGCTCTGCTCACTTCGATCCAGCACGCGCCGCCGCAGACGGTTCGATCGTCGGCGTTCGTTCCGATCAATCGCCCACGGAGACGCCGTCGCTCGAGTCCCACGGCAACGGTCCGTCGTAGGCGTCGGGGACGAACGGACAGAGCGGATCGCTCTCGAGCGGGTCGCCGGTGTGGGCGTACGCGCGGGAGCGACTGCCGCCGCAGACGGTTCGGTACGGGCAGGCGCCGCACTTCCCCGTGAGTTGGTCGCGGTCGCGCAACGACTCGAAGAGCGGTGATTCCCGGTAGATCTCGCACACTGGTCGATCGCGAACGTTACCGGCCGATTCCGGGAGAAATCCCGAGGGAAAGACTTCGCCGGTGTGGCTGACGAACGCGAAGCCGTCGCCGGCGACGATACCGGTGCGCCGCTCGAGACCGGGATTCGACGTTTCGCCGTCGGGATTCGCAATCGCTCCCCGCTGCTGGCGCTGGATCGAGACCCGTCGGTACTGTGGGGCTTCGGTCGTCTTGAGCCCGAACGGCTCCGTCTCGCTCACCTCGTCCAGCCAGGCCATCACCGCGTCGGCCTCGGCGGGATCGATCGGCTCGAGAATCGACCCTCGGCCGATCGGCACGAGGAAGAAGACGCTCCACATGACCGCGCCGATTTCGGAGAGGAGGTCCCGGATGGCGGGGAGTTCCCCGACCGTCTGCCGGCAGACGGTCGTGTTGACCTGCACCGGGAGCCCAACGGCTCGAGCGTCCGCGACGGCCCGAATCGTCTCCTCGAAGCTGCCAGTTTCGCCCCGAAAGGCGTCGTGGCTCTCGGGCGACGCGCCGTCGATGCTGACGGCCATCCGTTTGAGCCCGGCGTCGGCCATCGCCCGAATTCGATCGGGCGTCAACGAGTGGGTCCCACTCGGCGTGATCGTCATCCGCAGGCCCAGATCGTCGCCGTAGGCGATCAGCTCCTCGACGTCGTCCCGAACGAGCGGGTCGCCGCCCGAGAGGACGACCAGCTGGCCGTCGCCGAAGGCAGCGGCCTGCTCGAGCAGCCGTTTTCCTTCCGCGGTCGAGAGCTCGTTCGGATGGCGGTTCGGCCGCGCGTCGGCACGGCAGTGGTCACAGGCGAGCCCGCAGGCCTGGGTGAGTTCCCAGATGAGCACGAGCGGTCGCTCGGCCGTGTCGAGGGTACCGGGGCGCATCGTCGGATATCGACGACGATCGGTTGAATAGCTCTCCGTCGTTCCCGGCGGTCGGGAACACCGCCGAACGCGTTCGGTACGCAGGCGAAGAGTTCCCACGAGATGGGAGTTTGGGTGAACGCTCTTCGGCCGGATTCCCTACGTCCCCGCATGGTCGAGAAGGCACGACGCGAGCGTGTAGATGCGGACGAACGGGGGAATCCAACCCAGCAGTGGGAGGTGTTCTGTCGGGACGAGTCGGGCGATCCGCTGCGTCACGTCGGCAGCGTGGCCGCAGCCAGCGGTACGGAGGCCCACGAACACGCCTCGAGGCTGTTCGGCTGGTACGCCGTCGACCTCTGGCTCTGTCCGGCCGACGACGTGGAACGGTACTCGACGCGGGGGCTCGAGTCGGACGCTGACGAACCGAACGACGGTGACGGCGACCGTGACGAGCACAAGGAACCGCGCGTTTACGAGGGAACTGAGGGCGAACCTCGCGAGGGGGAGGGCCGGGTGACCGACGCGTGATCTCGATCAGCAAACTCCTCTGCGACCTCGACGCCGAGGGCGACGGCCTGCGCTACGACGCTGCGGCCGGCTCCTCGAAGCCCCAGATCACCGCGGACAAACAGCGCAAGCCGGTCGTGGTCTGGAACGCGACCCGTCGGTGTAACCTCTACTGCTCGCACTGCTACGCCGGCGCCGACCTCGAGGCCGCGCCGAGCGAGTTCTCGACGGACGAGGCGAAGGCGTTCCTCGCACAACTCGCCGACTACGGGGCCCCGGTCGTCCTCTTTTCGGGGGGCGAACCGCTCGTTCGCGAGGATCTGGTCGAACTCGTCGATCACGCCGCGGACCTCGGCCTCCGGCCGGTGCTCTCCTCGAACGGCACGCTGCTCACGCGGGAGAAAGCCGCGACGCTGCGAGACGCCGGACTCCAGTACGCCGGCATCTCGGTCGACGGTCTCCCCGAGCGAAACGACCGGTTTCGAGGGCGAGACGGCGCGTTCGAGGCCGCCGTCCGGGGCATCGAGAACTGTCTCGAGGTCGGCCTCAAGACCGGGCTTCGGTACACGATCACCGAGGCCAACGCGCCCGACCTGGAGGGCGTCGTCGACCTGCTCGCCGAGAAGGGTCTCGACCGATTCTGCTTCTACCACCTCGATTACGGCGGCCGCGGGGCCGATATCGTCGACGTTGATCTCTCGCCCGCGGCAAAACGCGAGGCCGTCGAGCGCGTCGTAGACCTCACGCTCGACTACCACGACCGCGGCGAGGAGATCGAGACGCTGCTGGTGGGCAACTATGCCGACGCCGGCTTCCTCGTCGAGTACGCCCGCGAGGAGTTCGGCGAGGCGAAAGCGCGGGCCGTTTACGACCACCTCGAGCGAAATGGCGGCGACCCGACGGGCGAGCGAATCGCGGACGTCGACTACGCGGGCAACGTTCACCTGACCCAGTTCTGGCAGGGGTACAGTCTCGGAAACGTCCGGGATCGGCCGTTCGGCGAGATCTGGGAGGACGAGTCGAATCCGCTTCTGTCCGCCCTTCGAAATCGGGAGGACCACCTAACGGGAGCGTGTGCGGACTGTCGCTACCGATCGATCTGTCGCGGCGGCTCCCGACTCCGAGCGCTGGCGACGACGGGCGACCTGTTCGCCCCCGACCCGCAGTGTTACCTCCGCGAGGACGAACGGCGCGGCGGCGGACCGGCCGGCGGCGTCGCGGACTGAGACGGCTGCCGAGCGCGATTCCGGGCCCGCACAAGAACGTCGGCCGCGACCGGCTCACTCGCCGCCGACG
Organism: Natronorubrum texcoconense; assembly: GCF_900100335.1. Classification (GTDB taxonomy): domain Archaea; phylum Halobacteriota; class Halobacteria; order Halobacteriales; family Natrialbaceae; genus Natronorubrum; species Natronorubrum texcoconense. The sequence goes on from NZ_FNFE01000003.1 coordinate 160,715, forward strand.
TGGACGCGAGTCACGTGTCCGCCACAGCCACACTGGTCGACGTACTCGAGCGAGAGGCCGTCGAACGTCCCCTCGAGCGCCTCCCAGAGATACGCCTCGGGCCGTCCGTGATTGCGGTGCGTGACGAGGTTAACGTGCGTCCCGTTCGCCGTCGCATCGACCGCGTCCACGGCCTGTTCGACGACGAGGGAACGGTCCGCCGCGTGGTAGGGTTGCTCGAGGTTCGCCGACCACGAGACGTCGTGATCGCGTCGGGTTACGGGTTCGATGATCGGGTCGGCGCTGTTGCTCATATTCGATACGTCGGTACTGCCGACAGTAAGCCCTGAGACGAACGGGTTCGGGACGCGACGGCTGTGTCGCGTGGCCGAGCGGGTCACGGCGCGAACAGGAACGGATACAGGAGGGCGATTCGGTCGCCGTCCTCGAGTCGCGTCTCGAGACCGTCCAGGTTGTCGCTGAACTGCCCGTCGAGACAAATCCGCCCGTAGGGTCTGGACCGATCGCCGTCGGGCGGTCGCCAGCCCGGAAACTCGCCCGGCGGACGGGCCCAGACTCGCGCCATCGGATGGGGCTCGCGTTCCGGGTCGACGGCGAAGAACGCCTCGAGGTCGTACGTCGCGGCGAACGCCGCGAGAAACGTTCGGAGTCGGTCGCCCGCGAAGGTAAACTCGAGTTCGTGGCTGCCGACGCGCTCGCGAACGCGGCCGGTGCAGCGAACGTCGACGGTCGTCGTTCCGTCGGCCCGACCGGAGTTGATCTCGGCTGACATCGTGTGCGAGTGTGTCCGCGTCGGACCCAAACCGTTGCTCCGAACCCGTTCGGGTGCCGTCTCAGCAACAGAACATGAACGGGTAGATGAGGGCCACGCGGTCGCCCTCCTCGAGTTCGGTCTCGAGCCCCTCGAAGTGTTCGTTGAACCGGCCGTTGATGCAGACGCGAGCGAACGCTCGGGTCTGTTCGCCTTCGGGGTTCTTGCGCCAGGTACCAGGCAGTTCCTCGGGCGCGGGCGCCCAGCCGTGGGCGGTCGCCTCCGCCTCGGTTTCGGCGATCAGCATCTCCTCGACGTCGTACTCGCCGAAGAAAGCGTCGAGGAACTCTCGGAGTCGGTCGCCCGCGAAGGTGTACTCGAGTTCGTGGTTGCCGACGGCGTCGCGAACGTGGCCGGTGCAGCGGACGGTGACGGTCGTTTTCGGCTGTTTCTCTTCTCGCGCGTCTTGGTGAACCTGCTCGGCGGTCATATCCGATCGTACGGCCGCGAAGCGCAACCGTTCGATCCCGAACGTGTTCGGACACAACTGGACGGCGGTGGATACCCGACTGTCGGATATGAACCGGATTCGAGGCGACCTCCGAACGGACCAGCAACCGCCGATGGCGATCCCGCTCGGCCACTTCGTCGTCGGACTCGCCTTCCTCGTAGTGGGCGTCGTCGGCGGGACCGTCATGGCCGTCACGACGGTCCCTGGGCTGTCGAACGCGGCGCACGTCCACCTCCTGTTGATCGGCTGGATCGCGATCACGATTATGGGGGCGATGACGCAGTTCGTCCCCGTCTGGTCGGGGGTCGCGATTCACTCTCGACGGCTGGCGGTCGCACAACTCGTCCTCGTCGCCGTCGGCGTAGTCGGCTTCGCGACGGCGCTGCTCGCGACGGCGCTGTCCTGGCTCCTCGTCGCGGCCGCAGCCCTCCTGTTCGGGCTCTGGATCTTCGTCTACAACGTCGGTCGAACGCTGGTACGGGCGCGGCCGTTCGATCTGACCGAGCGACACTTCGCGTTCGCACTCGGCTGTTTCGCCCTCGCCGCACCGCTCGGATTCCTTCTGGCTCTCGATTTCACGGTCGGCGTTTTCGACTCGACGTTCGTCGACAGAGGCGACGTCCTACTGATTCACGCGACCTTCGCGCTCTTCGGTGCCGTCCTCGCGACGATCGTTGGCGCGCTGGCCCAACTCGCGACGATGTTCACCCAGACCGATCGAACGCCGTTCGACGACCGGCTGCTCAGACTCGAGCAACTGCTGTTTCCCGCCGGTCTGCTCGTCTTCGCCGTGGGTCGCGGACTGGCCGCTGAGTCGCTCGCTCGAGTCGGCGCACTCGCCGTCCTCCTCGGCCTCGCCGCGTTCACCGTCGTTATCGCGCGCCAACTGGCACGATCGACCGTCGATCGCTCGCCGATGACCGCGCGGTACTGGGTGGTCGCAGCGTCGCTGTGGGCCTGGATCGCCCTCACCGTCTCCGCGTGGTGGCTCGAGCCGGCGAGCTACGCGACCCTGTTCGGCCACCCCGACGCGACGACCCTGCTCGTCTTCGGCGTCTTCGGGTTCGTCGTCGTCGGCTCGCTCTACCACATCGTCCCGTTCATCATCTGGCTCGAACGCTACAGCGACCGACTCGGCTTCGAGCGGGTACCGATGGTCGACGACCTGTACGACGCACGACTCGAGCGGGCCGACTTCTGGCTCACGCTCGTCGGCTTGCTCGGCATGACCGCTGGGCCGCTGTTCGCGCTGCCAACCGCGATGACGGTCTCGAGTGCGGTGCTCGCCACACTCGGGTTCTGCCTATTCGTTCTGAATATGCTGCTGACGCTCCACCGACACGCACCCGACGGGATCGGTGGGGTGCTCGCGAGAAGCCTTCGAATCGGTTCCACCGTGGACGAGACTGGCGATCGCGAAACTCGGGAGGATGTCGGAGGCGTTGGGCCTCGTCTGTAGCCACAAATGGTGAGTTGCATCCGTCTCTCGATCGGTTAGCGGGCTTTCATTTACACGGACGGAGAGTTCGGTATCGATCCGGTTTCCCGAATCGAGCGCTCGAGTCGCTCGAGCGACGCGTCGAGCGCGTCGGCTTGCTGGTGTGACGGGTGAACGCGAACGCGGACGAGATCGTACTCGTGGCGGCTCGCGAGACCGTTCCACGCACGAAACGCACCTTTGACTAGCGCGTCTGCCGCCGGACAGAACTCGGTCGTCGAGGTGAACTCCGCCCGCAAGACGGCGGGTTCGTCGGCATCGACGGCGTAGCGAAAGCCCGCGTCCGGATGTCGTCGGTCGAGGTTGAGACGCGCGAGATTGTAGCCGAACGTCGCATCGTAGACGCCGCGTTCCTCGAACAGGGCTCGAGTGAGGCGGTGAAAGGCGGCGTGTTCGTCGCCCGTGAGCACGGCGTGTCCCTCGAGGAACGGACCGGGTTCGGGGACGTGATCCAGATCGAACGCGTCCCACCCGTCGAAGCCGTCGGTCGTCCGCTCGGTCTCGGTCGTCGGGGATGGATCTGTCGCGAAGGGGTTCATGACGACTAGCCATAGAGTCGGGCTGTTCCAGTAGGTGATCCCGAACATATTCGAAAAAGGTACCATTACAATGGCTGCCTGTACGATTGATAGACTTACGCTGATTGTTTAGGATACTATCTATGTACTTATCTCAAACTCTTACTCGAGCAAAATATGGGCTCTAATGTATACATATATACTTTAGTGAACGCTACTGGCCAACAAGGTGAGGTTGGGGCCAGAGGATTTATAATCAGTGACTGTAAGAGTCTGGCCAATGCTACTCTCAGTCGACCGATCGGATACCGCTGCCGTCCACTCAGTCAGTTTTGACGTAATTGCTGCGATCGCCGAACGTGAGGGTGTCGACCCGATGGATATCGAACCGCCGGAGTACGAAGCGCTGTACGATGCGATCAACCCGGAAGCCCTCGATACACTTTTCGCGCCGCGAGAGGACGGCAGCCCTCGAGCCTCCGGCCGCGTCGAATTTCCGTTCTGTGGCTATCTCGTCGTCGTCTCGAGTGACGGTGACGTAGACGTCGAAGAGCTGAACAACGGGAGATAAGGGTCGGTATCGAGGCGGTTCGTCGTAGCCGCTGAGCGACACTCCTCAGTCGCTTGCCCCATCGATCCGATTCCGCCACTCGCCCGGAATCGATTCGGACTGCCCCGTTTCTCGATCGACGAGCACCTGGACCGTTCGTGCCGTCGCGGCCGGTTCGTCGTCGGCTCGAATTTCGTACGCCATCGTCAGACTCGAGGACCCCAGTTCTGCCACGCCTACTGCGACGGTGACCTCGGCATCGCTTTCGATCGGTCGGATGTAGTCGATAGTGAGGCTCGCGATTACGGTTCCGACGTCGGTCAGCGAGACGCCGATAACGTCCTCGAAGTACGCCTCTCGAGCCTCCTCGAGAAACGTCGCGTAAATCGCGTTGTTGACGTGGCCCATGAAATCGAGGTCGCGGAGGCGAACGTCGATACCAATCTCGCACTCGTAGCTGTTGTCTGGATCACTGTTCTCGTCTGACTCGCCGCGCTCGTCGCTCATCGTTTGTTCTGTACCGAGTACTGTGCCCTATACGTTTCCTCGGCGCTGCGAAATCCTCTCGGCTCGCTACTCGCCGGCACAGGCCGCTTCGAAGACGGTCTCGTGAAGCCGGTCCGTGACGATCTCCATCAGCGGTTCCATGTTCTTCGTGTCCGCTCGGTTGTACTCGACGAGCGTCTCGAGTGCCGCCTCGTCGCCGCGTTCGTACTCGTGCCAGAGCCGGACGGCGTCACGTCCGGAGAGATCGGGCATGTCTCGATCGATTCCGAGATCCTTCTCGATGGCCTTCAGTCCGCCGTCGAGCCCGATCTTCTTGCAGGGGTACATGAGATCGACGTGGGGCGTCGCGACGTCGATATCGTAGCAGGTCTCCAGGAACGGCACGTCGAAGCGCTGGCCGTTGAACGTCACGAGCAGCGAGGACGCTTCGAGTTCGTCCTCGAGACGCTGACTCGTCAGGTCCCGGCCCTGGACGAAGGTCTTCGTCTCGCCGCCGCGGTGGACGCTGACGGTCGTGACGTCGTTACAGCTCGCGTCGAGACCGGTCGTCTCGATGTCCAGAAAGCAGGTGTTCTCGCGGACGTTCTCGTAGCAACGCCAGCGGCTGGCCGCGGGCAGCGCTTCCGTGAAAACGGAGACGTCGCCGCGCTCGAGGTGGGTTCGGCCCTCCTCGATGAACGACTCGATCCGGTCGGCGACCGTGTCGCCGACGACGCTACCGTCGAACTCGTCCCAGTGGGTGATCCCCTGTTGCCACAGCTTGCGTTCGGTGGTTTCCCCGACGCCGCGGACGGGAATGAAACTGTTCTCGATTCGCACACCAGTGTCAGGGGGCCGAGCGAACTAAAAGCGATTGGATCCCTCCGAGGAACTGTCGACTGTGGGTCGGACTCGAGTTCGTCGGACGGGGGCGAGCCTACGCACTGTGGACGGATCGGACACGGGTTGCAGATGAACCGGAGACGATCTACAAAGGAGTCACAGACGGACACCAGATCGATTGAAAACTGACTGTAAAACACTGCAGACCGTTCGCAGATATCCTCGATCAGTTATCGTCGGAGCTGTTGTCCGAGAGGTACAGCGTCCGATCGATGATACTGACGGCCGCCTCGCCCCACCGCTGGACGGCGGCCCCGTCCGAATCGGGAATCTCGATGACGATTCGGTCCCGTCCGATACGCACGTCGCCGTCGGGCGTCGAGTCGCGGTCCGCGAAGCTCCGCATCTGGTACTGGAGGAGTCGCTTCGTCGAGCCGCTGATGTCGACCGTCTCCGTGTCGAACTCGAACAACAAGGTGGCGCCGTCGCGGTCGTCGTCCTCACCCTCGAACACCTCCGCCGTCACGTCGAAGTGGTGGCTCGAGAGCTCCGGCGCCGGTGCGTCCTCGTTGATCGTCTCGACGGCCTCTTCGACGGTTACGTCGTCCACGTCGTCCACGTCGCCGAACGCAAACGTCTCGACGTCGCCGCCGACCGGGTCGTTGGTGCCGTTGTCGGTCTCGGATACGGCGCCGTCGTCCTCCTCGAGCGTGTCGGCGTTCTCGTCCGAACTCGTGCCCTCGAGTGCGGTTTCGTCGACCGGTTCCATGCTGGTTTCCGTCGTCGACTGGTCGCCCGACTCGGTTTCGGGGTTGGTGGCGTCGGTGGCGTCCGCGTCGCCCGACTCCGTCACGCTCAGATCCTCGTCGGCGGTTGGTTCGTCTTCCTCGAACGCGAGGACGTCCGAGCCGGTCGACGCCGAGTTACTGGTCTCGTCGGAGTCGTCGACCTCCTGCGTAGCCGAGTCGACGTCGTCCGTCTCGCCGGCGGCCGATCCGCCGCTCGAGTTCGTTCTGCCGTGATCGTCGTCCCGATTTGTCTCAGCACTGGTGGACGGCTCGTCCGCGTCGCCCGAATCATCGGCGGCCGTTTTGTCTGGATCGCTATCGGTCGTCTCGTCCGTATCACCCACTTCGGCCGTCTCGGACACGCCGTCCGCTTCGGCTGGCCCGGACGGCGCGGCCGATTCTACGGGTCCCGCAGCGATAATCTCTGACTCGTCGACAGCCGCGTCCGAACCGTCGGTCAGGGCACCGGCAATCATCGGTTCCGACGATCGGAGCGCCTCGCGGTCGAGCGGGGTCGCGTACCAGGCCGTTCGATCGGGCGAAGTGGTAAATCGACCTCGGCTTCGCTCCGCTCGCGGGTGGACCGATTTGGACGATGCCGTCGCCTCGGCGTCGCCGTCGGAAGTGGACTCGTCAGTCGGCACGTCGCTTCCGTTAGCCGGCACGTCGTCTGCGTCTGTCGTCCCGTCGGCTGACTGCTCGTCTCCACCTACGGGGGCCGACGGCTCGTTCTCGCCGTCGACAGCACCGAGATCACCGGCTTGTGACGGCTGCTGGCCGGTCCGGGGCTGTTGGGACGGCTGCCGAACCGTTTCGTTGGCAGCCTGTTGCGGTGCCTGCTGTGGCCCTTGTGGCTGTCCCTGCTCCTGGGGGCCGGAGCTAATCGTGCCGCCGCTCAGATGAAGCTGCGTCCCGCCGTTGTTCGGTCCGTTCGAGATCCCGTCCAGCGCGTGGGCGATATTCATCAAGTCGTCGTCGATATTGTCCTCGAGCTTGTCGATTTTGTCCCCGACGCTTCGGAGTGCGAGGGCGACGTCCCAGAGCACGACGACGCCGAAAAAGATGAGCGCAAGGAAAACGGTTACTGCAGCCCCTACGAGAAGCTGAATGTCAAGTTCGACCATATATGGTACTCTGTAATCCGATAGGTCGTTCGATATATAGACCTTCTGCCGTAACACCAATAACACTGGACTGAGACCGTTTAGGACGGCCGTTACAGGCGATTTCGTTCGGTGAGGATTCGGCCCACTATCCGACGTTCCACACTCGAGCGTCAGGTATCTCTTCGAGATCACGATACCACTTCCGGCATTCGGCCGACCGAAACAGGAGTCGGTCGGTAGAACGCTCTGCGATCGATCCGAGAGCCGGGGTCCGACCGAGAAATCAACCGACCGGATTTTTGCACCCGGCGTCCGTAGGCCAGCTATGGCCGATCACGACGACGAACTCGCAGACGCCGTCCGCGAGCTCACCCGCACGATCGACGACCTCCGGGCGGAACTCGAGTCCACACAGAGCCGTCCCCGACTTCGGCCGCCGGCTCCGCGGCCCCCGACGCCCCGGGAGCTCCTCCGCTTTGCCGACGAGATTGCCATCCCCGCCGCAATCGCCGTCCTCGAGACCAGCGTGCGGGCGCTCGAGGGGTTCCAGCGAGCGCTCGAACTCACCCGTACCGAACGGGAGGTTCGCGATCGAACCACGGAGGCCGCGGACACCGCCGGCGAACGGGCGAACGCGCTGCGGCGGACGACGCTCTCACAGCTCGATACCGTGCTGGCTCAACTCCAGCGAGCGACGACCACAGAGGGCGACACGTCGGACGACGGGCTCGACGAGTTGCTCACGCAGGCCCGCGCGTTGCGCGACGACGTCGACAGCCGACTTCGGGACGTGGACGACGACCTCGAGCGAACCGACTCCTCGACGGACGCGATTCGGATCGACATCGACGACGGCGATATCGACGACGAGGACAGCGACGGTCGCGGCGAGACGTCACGCGACGATCCGGGTTCGCGCGTCGACGTCGACGCCGAACTCGAAACGCTGAAAGATCAGTACGGCGCCGAGGAACCGGACTCGAGCGGTGCGGATCGCGCCGAGGAGGACGGAGACGCTGTCGGCGAATCCGACGGTGACGATGGTGGTGACGAGTCCGTCGAGAGCGACGAGAGCAGTACGGACGACGCTGCTCGATCCGATTCTCGCGGGGACGATGCCGAGGAAACTAGTGCTGGTGACGATTCCGATGCGAACGGCGACGAAACCGACGGCGATTCCGATTCGTAGACCGGTTCGAACCACGGTGGGAGCGAAGCTCTTCCCTGATTCTATCCGACTTCAGTCTGCGTCTGTCGTTCAGGGGTGTTCGCGACAGAACGCAGGGATCAGACCAGTTCGAACCACGGTCGGAGCGAAGCTCCTCCCTGATTCGAACCGGCTTCACAGCTGTGTCTGTTGCTCACGGGTGTTTGCGATAGAACACAGGGATCAGACCGGTTCGAACCACGGTCGGAGCGAAGCTCCTCCCTGATTCGAACCGGCTTCACAGCTGTGTCTGTTGCTCACGGGTGTTCGCAACAGAACACAGGGATCAGACCGGTTCGAACCGATACCCGTCCCAGTCCTGGCTCTCCGGCTCGCGGATGCCGGCTCCGGGCTCGCGCAGTTCGTCGACGTACACCGGTTCGACCTCGTCGCCGGTTTCGATCTCGTCCGTCGTGGCCTGTCCGATGGCGCGGACCGACTCGCCCTCGACGTCGAACTCGACGATCACGAGCGTGTTCGGCTCGCGGACGCCCGGCGGCGTCGCCATGCTCGTCGTCCAGGTGATCACTTCGGCGCTGTACTCGCTGAGATCGATCGTCTCCACCGGCTCCGAGCCGCCGGGACCGCGCGGGTGGCCGGGGTAGCTGATCGAACCGTCCTCGTATCGCGTGGCTTCCATCGTCATTGTGCTGCCTCCATGATGGTCGTGATAACGCAGTTTCCAAAGCCGCCGACGTTACAGCAGAGCCCGACGTCCGCGTCGACCTGTCGCGGCCCCGCCTCGCCGACCAGTTGTTCGTAGATCTCGACCCCCTGTGCGACCCCGCTCGCGCCGAGTGGATGTCCCTTCGACTTGAGTCCGCCCGAGGTGTTGATCGGAAGTTCGCCGGTATCGCGCTCGGTGTACCCCTCCTCGACTAACTTCCACGCCTCGCCCTGCTCGGCGAAGCCGAGCCCCTCCATCTGCAGGAACTCGAGGATGGTGAACATGTCGTGAAGCTCCGCGACATCGATGTCGTCAGGGCCGTAGCCGCTCATCTCGTAGGCCCCCTTCCCGCTCTCAACGACGCCGCCCATGACGGTCGGATCCTCGCGCTCGTGGACGACGTGGGTGTCCGTCGCGCCGTCGATGCCCGAGATGACGACGTAGTTGTCGGTGTACTCCTGAGCCACGTCCTCGGGACAGAGCATGAGCGCCGCCGAGCCGTCCGTGATCGGACAGAAGTCGTACAGTCGCAGCGGGTCGGCGACGATCGGCGACTCGAGTGCCGTCTCCTCGTCGATCTCCTTTCGGAACTGCGCGTGGGGGTTGTCCACGCCGTTCTTGTGGTTCTTGACGGCGACCTTCGCGAGACTGTCCCGGGGCGCGTCGAAGCGTTCGAGGTAGTGACGCGCCGTCAGTCCCGCGAAGGACGGGAGCGTGACGCCGGTCTTGTACTCGACGGGATGGGTCAGCGACGCGATGACGTCCGTTGCTTCGCCGGTGGTCTTGTGGGTCATCTTCTCGCCGCCGACGAGCAGCGTCATGTCGCTCGCGCCGCTGGCGACCGACTGCCAGGCGGCGAAGATGCCGGCCCCGCCGGACGAACTCGTCTGATCGACGCGCTGGGTGTACGCCGGCATCGCGTCGAGGTCGTGGGCCAAGGCGTTCGGCACGCCGGTCTGTCCTTCGAACTCCCCGCTGGCCATGTTCGAGACGTACAGGTGCTCGACGTCCGCCGCGTCGACGCCCGAATCCTCGAGGCAGTCGATCCCGGCCTCCGCGAGGAGATCCATCACCCACTCTCCCTCGCGCTGCCCGAACTGGGTCATCGAGGCGCCGATGATTGCAACACGTTCCATAGTTGTCCAGACTCCGGGACCGTGTTAAAATATTTGGGTAGTAGAATCTTTGGACAGGCGGATTCTGTCCAAGAAAAAATACTCTATTGACCTGCTATTAGTACCTATTTTACATCGAGCGAAATTAAAGAGTAGTCATATGTGTACAAGAATAATAGGAAGAGTTACATTTCATCGCCCATGGTGGTACAGTATTGACAGGATCCAGATCTCTATCCAGACGAACTACTCTCGCCGTTCTCGGTGGGCTTTCAGTTACTGGTGGCGGCTATGCCGTGTGGCGTCACAACCGCTCCGACAATGAAGTACAATTGGTATTCATCCGGCTGATAAATTCGTGGAACGCGGAACGGAGTTTCGAAGTCGAACTCGTTCGGAACGACGAGCAGGTGTTCAACGAGACGTATTACGACGTTCCTGCGTACGGGTCTGACCGGGAACGTACTGGCGACCAAAACCCTAGTACCCATCTGCTCGAGTCGACGTGGGAGGAGGGGCCCGCTACGTTCGAGCTTCGTGGTCGTTTTGTCGATCAAGAGGACGACAATTGGCAGACCGTCTCACCTGCCGATGCTGACGGCGAATACGTCGGGATCGACCTCCAGTTCTGGGAACAACAGATTCTCGGCGGCTTCTACACCTTCGAAACCGAATCCGAGCGAGAGTCCGCTCGAGAGTTCATCGAAACCGAATTAGAACGCCAGTCCAACCGTGATCGGTACGGCCGTGCGCCTGATTGAGGACCGATGCTCGAAGTAAACTCTCCACCGAACCCAATTAGGCCGATTCGGCGGCGGTCGTCCGCAACTCCGTCGCGCGCGAACGAGCCTGCTCGATGACCGCAGGACGGGCCTCGAAGGAGACGACGACGTCTTCGTCGCCGTAGGTGACGTCGTCGACGTTCGCGTTGTCGTGGATCCAGGAGACCACGCTCATCGTCTCGTCGGTCATCGGCAGGAGGAGCCGCTCTTCCTCCCACTCCGGCAGTTCGTGGTCGATTCGCTCGAGCAGCTCCTCGACGTTCGTCCCTTCCATGCCGCTGACGGTGACCGGGTTCGGCGCGAGCGACGAGAGAGCTTCACGTTTCTCCGCGAGCTCCTCGTCGTCGACCGTGTCGATCTTGTTCAACACCGTGACGATCGGCGCCTCGTTGCGCTCGTAGAGGGTGTCGTGACAGGTGACGAGCTTCTCGTGGATTTCGTCGATCGGCTCGCTGACGTCGACGACGAGCAAGACGAGATCGGCCCGGTAGACGGAGTCGAGCGTCGACTTGAACGACTCGACGAGCCAGTGGGGCAGGTCGCTGATGAACCCGACCGTGTCGGTCACCAGCACGTCCCGCGGTTCGATGGACGCCCGACGGGTCGTCGTTCCGAGCGTCGTGAACAGCTTGTCTTGGGACTCGGCCGTCGCGTCGAGGTCGGGGTGGAGGTCCTCGTTCTCCTCGACGGTGAGGTCGTCGGCCAGCTGCCGCAACAACGTCGACTTGCCGGCGTTCGTGTAGCCCGCGAGCGCGACCAGATCGAACCCGGAGTCCCGGCGACGTTCCCGGCGTTGCTCCTCGGTCCGCTCGATCTGCTCGAGTTCGTCCTTGATCCGACTGATCTGGGCTTTGATGTCCCGTTCGCGGCTCTCGTCGTACTCGCCAAGCCCCATGAAGCCGGGGTGTTCGTCGCGTTTGGCGAGGCTCGTCTTGGCCTCGGCGCGGGGCAGTTCGTAGCGGAGTTCGGCCAGTTCGACCTGTAGCTGCGCCTTGCGCGTCTGGGCGCGCTGGCCGAAGATCTCGAGGATCAGGGTGAATCGATCGATCACTTCGACGCCGTCGGGCAGCAGCTGTCCGAGGTTGTACGTCTGGTAGGGGCCGAGCCGGTTGTCGAAGATGACGGTCGTCGCTTCCGTGGCGACGGCGACCTCGGCCAACTCCTCGGCTTTTCCCTCGCCGAGTTGGAGGGCGGCGTCGGCCCGCCGCGATTGGGTAACCTCTCCGACGACGGTGTACCCCGCCGCCGCGGCGAGGTCGCGGATTTCACTCGTGTCGGGCGTTCCGGAGTCGACGCGTTTGGCGATGATAGCGTTCATGCGGATGGGAAAAGGTGGGGGGAGTTCGGGCGTCGGTGCTCGGCTCCTCGCGAGAGGCTGCACTCGTCGACCCGGCGAGCCGTCGCTCGCGTACACCGCTCGCGTCGGGGTTGCAGGCGACGCGGCAGGTGCCCGACCACGCTACGAATGCCGGTCGAACACCTCCATTGGCTGGACGATACTCATAGCTACCCGTACGCGTCCGATCGTCTTGAATCCCGTGCACGATGCCGTCTTGCGGTTCGCTCGTGCTTCGACGGCCGACCGCTCGCACTCGAGTCGGTTCGGCGGTCGAACTGTTAGCCTTCCTCGGCCTCCGGCCGACCCATCATACGGTAAGACTGTCTCTCAACCACAACAGTCATTGTAGCAGACTCGAATACGAAGCCGTGATGTTAGACGTCGATCCGACGACGCTCGGTCTCGAGTTCGGGGGTGGAGCGGTCATCGGGGCGGTGCTGGGATTCGCTACGAAGCAGGTCGCGACGCTCCTCGCGCTCGTCATCGGTGTCCAACTGATGGCGTTTCGATACCTCGAATCACAGGAGATCGTGACCGTCGACTGGAGCCGGCTCACCGCCGGACTGCTCGAGACCCAAGAGCACGCACAGAACGAGACTCACCGGCTCGAGTCGGTGCTCTCGATGGTCTCGGTCGGCGCGGGCTTCACCACCGGCTTCCTGATCGGCTACCACCGCGGCTAGGAAGAGACCGGGACCGCTACCGTTCTATCGCGTCTTCAGATCGTCCTTGTCCTTGATGATCTCCGTCTCCGCCTTTCCGCTCGAGTGTTCGTTGACGACGTTGTAGAACTCGTTCTGTAGCCCCGCGGGGAACGTGATGACGCCGATCCAGGAGCCGTCGGGCTGCCACTCCTCGCGCTCTAAGTCGCCGAACTGGCGGACCTGCGCCTGCGCGCTGCCGGCGTACTCGGCGGGAATCTGGGCTGCGATCGTCACCTCCTCGAATCGAATCGGGATCACCGGCCGCAGCGCGTCCAGTGCGTCGTCGACCTGCTGTTGAACCGGTTCCATCGGATCGACGGTGAAGCCGGCCTCCTCGAGCGCGTTCTCGATGCGCTCGGGCGGGTGGGGCGCGTTGTCCATCTGCGGGTTGACCGCGTTCCGCGTGATGGTGTCGATCAGCTGTCTTCGCTTCTGTTCTTGCATCTCGCGGCGCTGGTCGGCCGTGATCTGAATCTCCCCTTGCTTGATCACTTCCGGGATGATCTCGAGCGGATCCGTCGTCTCAAAGACCTTCTCGAGATCCTCCTCGGCGGGCCGGTCGCCGCGCGAGGCGTCCTCGAAGACGTCTTCGGCGGCGATCACCTCTTCCAAGTCGCCGTCGAACTCGTCGCGTTTGATCGCGAGCGCCGCATCCGGGTCTACGAGCACTTCGAAGCGCGCCCCGTGTGACTCGAGTCGCGCCGTCACCGCCTCGTCGAGCGATATCATACCAGGGAGTACCCCCGGCCGCCTAAAAGAGCTTTTCCTGACGGCATCCGCCGCGACCGTCCGGCGTCGAGCGGGTCGATCGGTACGAAACCGCGAGGAGTGCCGCCGTCTCGATTACTTACTCTTCGGGTTCGTCGTCCTCACCGTCGTCGAGGAGGTCGTTCTCCTCGAGGTGGGACTCGATCTTGTCGTGGTCGAACTGCTCGAAGGATTCGCTCTCGACGTCGATCGTCGCGAGACCGACTTCGTTGGGCAGCAGCGAGCCCTCGTTGACCGACGCGAGCGCGTCGAGGGCGAGCGCGATGCCGCCGTCGAGGTCGGCTTCCTCGTCGTAGTTCTCCTCGAGATACTCCTGCAGTTCGCCGCGGTCGGAGCCGACCGCCAGGGCCTTCCACTCGTATGGGGTCCCCGACGGGTCGGTCTCGAACAGGCGCGGTTCGCCGTTGTCGATGCCGCCGACGATCAGCGCGACGCCGAACGGGCGGGCGCCGCCGACCTGCGTGTACTGCTGGATGTGGTCGGTGACCTCCTTGGTCAGCGTCTCGACGCCGATCGGCTCGCCGTAGCGCAGCTGGTTGACCTGCGTCTGGCGGCGGGCGAAGTCGATCAGCTGGCGGGCGTCGGCCACGTGGCCGGCGCTCGCGATGCCGACGTGGTTGTCGGCCTTGTGAATCTTCTCGACGCTCGAGTCCTCGAGCAGCGGGGAGGGGACTCGCTTGTCGACGGCGAGGACGACGCCGTCCTTCGTTCGGACGCCGATACTCGCTGTTCCTCGTTTGACCGCCTCGCGGGCGTACTCGACTTGGTAGAGTCGGCCGTCCGGCGAGAAGATCGTGATACCTCGGTCGTATGCCTGCTGTTGTTGTTGTCCCTGCATAGTCTCACACTAAATCGTAATCGAGGTCTGTCGCGCCCGTAAACGTCTCATCGAGTCGCACGTCTGCATCGCATTCCCGCAGGACGGCGACTCGCTCCTCGTTCCCGAACACGACGTTTCTCTCTTCCGAATCTTGCCGGCGTTTACCTAAATAGTTTTCTTCAGCGGCACGGATCGTGCCACTGATACCGCGGACCCGAATTCCGACCGCAGCGCCGTCGATACCGTCGATACAGGCGACGGCCGCGCGAGCCGGTTCGGTCTCCCCCCGTCGAACCCGAACGATCGCCTCGCCGACTCCGTCGTCGAACTCGAACCTGACGACCGTCATATCGGCGCGGGCGCTGCCGGGATCGCCCAGCAGGTTCTGGGCCGCGTACCAGCACTCGCGCTGAAACGCGCGGCGGTCGATTGCGACGTCGGGCCAGCTCTCGATTTCGACGGCGAGATATCGCCAGCGGGGTTGGAGATGTTTCGGGAGGTGTTTCATTCGTCCGTGGCGATCTCGTCGTCCGCGTCATCCGCGTCGTCACTGGGGACACCGCCGGCCTCGGTTGGCGTCCGCTCGGCGACCAGGACGCCGACCTGATCGTGGACGCGCTCGACGGCGGTCAGCGAGAAGCCCGCGTCGGTGAAGGCGTCGGCGAGGGTGCCGACGGTCGCCGGGTCGTCGACCTCGGGCGAGTAGAACGGCACCTCGGGATCGGGTTCGCCGAAGAACATCACGTCCCCGAGGACGAATTTCCGCGGCTCGAGGGCCGCGATAACCTCGATCGCCTCGCGTTTTTCCGCATCCGAGAGGTGGTGGAGCGCGAAGTTCGAGGTGACGACATCGACGTCACCGTCGTACTCGGGCTCGCGGAAGCTGCCGGTGGCAAACTCGAAATTCTCGAGCCCGTCTTCCTCGGCCTTCGCTTCGGCTTCGGCCATCATGCCCTCGCTGATGTCCCGGCCGACGACGCGGTCCGCGTCGGGTGCGAGCGCGAGCGCGATGGCTCCCGTCCCGGTCCCGAGGTCGAGAACAATATCGTCTGCCTCGGGCCCGGCGTGTTCGATCACGAGGTTCGCGCAGGCGCGGTACTCGTCGGAGTTCGACTCGTCGTACTCGCCCGCTTGTTCGTCGAATCTGGCGGCGTGATCCTCAAGGCTCTTTTTCATATCTCCCTCGTTCGACCCCCGGCTCAATGAACGACTCGGACTGGATTTCCCGATTGCGCTCAGCCAATCGGCCCCACTCCGCGAGCCCGTCCGCGATAAACTCGCTCGAGAACCCCAGTTGCTCCCCCACCGCGATCAGTTCGCGGGGCGCCCGCAACTCGAGGTGCGAGGCGGGGTCCGCGCTCACGACGTAGGGTGCGTCGTAGTAGTCGACGATCTCTTCGAGTTTACGCAGCGACTGGATCTCCCTGACCCGACGGCCGCCGCTCTTTCGGAGGACCCCCGAGAGGGAGAACTCGAGGCGAACGCCGTTCTCGACGGCGGCTTTCACGAGGACGTGGTTGATGTCGCCGTGATCGGCCATCGGATGGGCGAGCACGTCGACTTTGTCGTTTTCGACCGCGAACCGATTCATGTCGTTCGTCCCGCCGTGAAGCGCGACGATGGTCTGGTCGGTGCGATAGTTGCCGACGGAGCCGCCGGCCTCCTGCGGGCTGTCGGCCCGGATCTCGACGCCCTCCACGACGTCGATGTCGTACTCCTCGCGGATTTCCGCGGCGTCGTACTCGGCCCGCGAGCCGTGGTGGTTGCGGACGACCACGCCCTCGAAGCCGTAGTCGGCCGCCGTCTTAGCGAGTCTGGCGACCGTGCTCTCTCCGTCGGGATGGGCGTGGACGGCCTCGTACATACTCGAGTCGTCTCGCGGCGGCGACTTGGGGTTTGCGCCATCTACCGAACAGAAATTCGTGGCCGGGAGCACGCTCGCCGGAACCCGGCGAGCGTGCGACCCGGGGGAGGGCAGGCCCTCACCCGACGCTCACCGCGAGCGAACGTAGTGAGCGAGCGGGCCGACGACTGATGTGAGTGAGGACTGAAAGGACGAACGAACGGAAAGAGGAGTGCTTTTGATCGAAATTTTACCGAGTGCCAGCGCGCTGTGCGGCAGCTACGCTGCCGTCAGCGCGAAACAAACGCAGAGTAAAATTTCGTTTGTCCTAGTTGAGAATCGACTGTGCGACCGTTGCGAGCTGGCCGTTGTCGGCCTCGTTGAGTCGGTCGTCGCCGATCTTGAGGCGGAGTCGCGGTCGGCCGACGTCGATCGGGACCTTCTCGGTGTCGATGAGGCCCATATCCTCGAGTTTGGTCTTCGTTCGGCTAAAGGTCGCCTTGGAGGCGATGCCGACGTCCTCGCCCCACTTGCTGATGTCGTACAGCAGCGCTTCGTTCTTGGCCGCGACGAGCAGCGAAATCGTCACTTCGTCGAGCCCGTCGCCGTCGCCGCGGGCGGTCTCGAGCGAGTTGAGGATCGCCGTGAAGTCCTCCTCGGCGTCGGGGCTAATCTCGTCGGCGAGCGTCTCGCGAACGGCCGTGATCGGCGGCGTTCGGAGGTTGAACTGGGAGGCGTCCGCCCAGCGACCCGCGTAGGTGTCGAACGTGTCCTCGACGAAGCTGTCGTCGTCGGTGACGAGCCCGCCGACGCGATCGCCGGCGTGGACGACGGCAATGACGCGCTCGTCGGTGACGAGCAGCGAGTTTTCGGGGGCTTCCTCGAGCGTGCGCAGGGCGAGTGCGTCCTGGCTGATGAGGTCAGCAGCGTTCGAGGCGACGATGAAGTCGTCCATGACGTCTTTCAGCGTCCGTTCGTCGGCGAGCATGTGTACCGTCGGCAGATCACCGTCGAACGCGGTCGCGACTGAAACGAACTCTTCGATCGCATCTGCGGACGGGTTGACCATGTACACGTCGCCTGACGCGTCCTCGAGGATGGAGTCGAGGATATCGTCAATCTGGTGGTTGAGTAAATTCGAGGTCATGTCTATACAGAAGTAAGCGTTAGCAAAGCACTTAATTTTGTTGGCCGATTCACCGCTACAACTTGAACTCTGCCGATGTTTGCGGTAGGATTTGTCGATTCTTCCATCGAATTTTCAGTACGCTTTCAAGATACAATGACGATTGCGGAACACGATTGCGGCGGAGTCGTGCGATAGGCGCCCCCTCGGTCGACTGTGCAGTTCACGCTCGGTTCGATGCGGATCCCGGAAAGCGGTCAGTGTGCGATCCGTGTTAGGGTCCGCTGTACGTGCTGACCCGGTTGAGAACGTTGAAATCTCCGCCCAGTGATGCCGTGACTGTAACCGTCTCGTACAGTGCCGTACTAACCTCGAGTATGAGCATCGGTTCCATACGGTACCATAGTGCACGACGCTCTATTTAACTATACTGGACAAGTTAAAAAATCAGCAGATACCACAAATCGATTAACAGTGGTGACGAGTTATGGGTCGGGCGCAGTAAGTCGCCGTCGGATAGGATTCGAGCGATAACTGCGGAACTATCGACGCGTTTGCCACCCACGGACGGAGACTCCGGTTCCCCGTACACACGCGGCAGGGCCGCGACTCGCGGAAACGTTCTCGGATACGGCGATAAATTGAGCACGAGCGCGCCTGTTACCGATCCACTACGTATATGGGCGCGTCGGCCAAAGGCGGTCGCATGCGTGACACGTACACCTGTTCTCGAGATGTGACGGTCGACGCCGTTGATCAGTCGTCGGAGGCGACGATGCGGTCGGAGCGGTTGCGGGCGAAGCGGGTCACGACCTACAGCGGACCGTGATCAGCGATCGAACCGGTCTGCGAGTTCTTTCGACCAGTAGAGGTCGCCGTCGTAGATGACCGACGCATCGGTTTCACGGAGTAAGGAGTGGACGCCGGACTCGGAGAGCGTGAAGTTCGACGTCCCGCCGCAGAGATACGCGTACTCGTTGTCCTCGGTGTGGGGGAAGTAGTACGACCCCGTCACTCGCGTCGAGTAACAGTCGAACGTGGCCAGATACTGGACGGCCTCGGAGTCGAGTTCCTCGAGCGTGATGGTGATCGGTAACTGGTGTTCGCCCTGCCCGAGCGAGTGTGTCCCGTCGCCGACAACTGCGTAGTCTTTCCCCATCATGATACGCCGGCGTGCGAGTCCCATCGCGCGCTCGATACTGAATCCGTGGACGAGCAGTTTGGCGAACGTCGATCCGACCTTGATCGCGTGATCGTTCAACACCTTCGTGAACGTGACCGCGCCGGCGACGCTCCCCTTCTCGATCAGTCCCATCCCCTCGTAGTAGGAGCCACACGCGTTGAGGAAGAACGTCTGGGCGTTGCACCGACTCAGGCTGTCGGTCGAGAGGTAGCCGTCCGGACAGCGGAGGCCGTCGGTCTCGCAGTGACCGATGTAGTGGACGAAATCGTGGTCGTCCTCGAAGACGTGGGCGAGGTCGGCCGTCGTCAGCGACTCCTCGACGGTGACGTCCATCGTCAACTCCGTGGAGCGCTGGCGGTAGATTCTGGCGACGTCGTCGTGCTCGCCGGCCATCTCCGGATCGTTCAGGACGACGCAGATCGAGGTCGAATCGCTCGAGCGCTCGATGAAGTCGAGTCGGTTGTGGTAGGCGTTCAGCGTCGTTTTGAAGACGTCGATGGGAACGCCGTCCGCAAGCCAGCCGTGGACCCGACCGTTTCGGAGTTCGGGTTTGACGATATCTACCGACGCGACTTTGCCGGCGCTCGCCCTGTCGAGTGGGGCGGTATCGGGTTCGGCGTCTCGACTGCCGCCGCGGTAGAAGTCCTCCAGCGACCGTTCGACCAGCTCTCGCCCCTCGAGTTCGGAGGTTCGGGGGGTGTAGATCATGCTCAGGCGATCGAGCAGGAAGGGAAGCGACTCGATGCTCTCGTACGTCGGCGAGACGTACGTCGAGAGGTGCCAGTCGGGGAGTCGGTGCTCGATCGCCGCGTAGGGGACGTCCAGGTAGGTCGCGAGTCGCTCCTGTGGGCTCGCCTCGTACAGTTCGTCGGCGTCGAGTCCGAGCACCTCGAGGACGCTTAGCTCCGCCAGATCGGTTCCGTACGGACCGGCGTTGCGCACGAGACAGTCGAGGAAGAACACCTTCCGGAGCAGTCGCTCGACGTCGCGTTCGAGCCCGGGCATCGGCGAGAGGCGCGTTTCGATCGCGAACTCGGGAACGCGGAGCGTCGGCCGAACGGGAGTAGTCCCGCGGTGATCGCTGGTTCGGACGGTCGCCTGAAGGTAGTAGGCGAGCGGGGCGGTCACGAACAGCGATTCGTACTCCGGGGGCACGACCAGTTCGATCCCCGACTCGGAGAAGTCGTCGCGAATGCCGTCGGGGATCTCGAGCGTGTCGCCACGTTCGAGGAGCGACGGATGGCCACGGAGGGTTGGGTAGGTTCGGTCCGGCCCGTCCGTCTTGTGCGAGGCGGCGAGGTGGGAGATCCCCGCCGCGAGTCCGTCGGGCGTATCCGGGACGGTGATCGTTCCCGCGGGGAGTTCGTGGTGGCTCCGGAAGCCGATGATAACGCGGATCCGATCCGGAAACGTGACGACGGTCTCCTCGAAGCCGTCGGTCTTTTCGATCGTCGCCGCGCCGGAAAATCGAAGATAGGTCTTGATCTCCGTATCGATGTCGACGACGTACTCGCCGGGCGGGAGCGAGAGCGGCGAGCCGTCGGGGTCGAGTTCGTGTTGCTCGTCCGAACCGAGCGAGAACACGTAGGCGACGGCGTGGGGGAAACGGAGCTCGTTCGTCGTCACGACCGCAGTCTCGTCGACCGGGCGCTGGATATCCGGGCCGGGACCATCGACGACGAGTTCGCCACCCTGGACCGACAACTCGGTGTTGTCGGCGTCCGTGACGCGGAGCGTCCCGTCGTCCATCGCCCACTCTATCATTCGGTACGCTGAATGTTCCTCCGGTAAGTTAGTTGTATCGGGTGGGGAAACGAACAGGGGATAGATCGGTCGTCACTCGATCGAGAACGTCAGTCCGTTTGGAAGTTACGCGGGGGTTCTCGAGCGCTCTCTCGACCCGTTCGAGACGCGCGAGTAGTGGCTCCACTTGCCGAAGACGGGTACACTTATGCGGACGCCAGACCGCACAACGAACATGGACCACGAGCACGTTCGGGACGTCGATCCCGCCGTCGCCGATGCACTCGAGGGAGAGGTAGATCGCCAGCGGAACTCGCTGCAGATGATCGCCAGCGAGAACCACGTCAGCGAGGCCGTCATCGACGCGCAGGGGAGCGCGTTGACGAACAAGTACGCCGAAGGCTATCCTGGCTCCCGGTACTACGGCGGCTGCGAGTACGCCGACGAGATCGAACAGCTCGCGATCGATCGCGCCCAGGACCTGTTCGGAGCCGAGCACATCAACGTCCAGCCCCACTCCGGCACGCAGGCGAACCAGGCCGTCTACTTCGCGATGCTCGAGCCGGGCGACAAGATCCTCTCGCTGGACCTGACCCACGGCGGCCACCTGAGCCACGGTCACCCGGCGAACTTCGTCGGCCAGTTCTACGAGGTCGAACAGTACGAGGTCGACCCGGACACCGGCTACCTCGACTACGAGGGGCTGGCCGAACAGGCCGAGGCGTTCGAACCCGACATCATCGTCTCGGGCTACTCCGCGTACCCGCGCGAAGTCGAGTGGGAACGCATCCAGGAGGCCGCCGACAGCGTCGGCGCGCTCCACCTCGCCGACATCGCCCACATCACGGGGCTCGTCGCCGCCGGCGTCCACGACTCGCCGGTCGGTACCGCCGACTTCGTCACCGGTTCGACACACAAAACCATCCGCGCCGGCCGCGGCGGCATCGTCATGTGCGGCGAGGAGTACGCCGACGACATCGACTCGGCGGTGTTCCCCGGCGGACAGGGCGGCCCCCTCATGCACAACGTCGCCGGCAAGGCCGTCGGCTTCAAGGAGGCCCTCGAGCCCGACTTCCTCGAGTACGCCGAGCAGACGATCGCGAACGCGAAGGCGCTCGGCGAGAGCCTCGTCGACAACGGCTTCTCGCTGGTTTCGGACGGGACGGACAACCACCTCGTGCTCGTCGACCTCCGCGAGAGCCACCCCGAGACGAGCGGCGGCGACGCCGAGGAGGCCCTCGAGGACGCCGGCATCGTCCTCAACGGGAACACGGTTCCCGGCGAGACGCGCTCGGCCTTTGACCCCTCGGGCATCCGCGCCGGGACGCCCGCGCTGACGACCCGCGGCTTCGACGAGGACGACTGTCGCAAGGTCGGCGACCTGATCGCCCGTGTGATCGACGCGCCGGAAGACGAGTCGGTCATCGACGAGGTTCGCGAGGAAGTCCAGTCGCTGTGTGACGCGAACCCGCTGTACGGATAGGAACCGACGGTAGCACCCTTCGGCCGCGGGAGATTGACTTTTGTTTTGCGGTCTGTGAACGACCGCTCGCGAGACCCGGTCCGTCTCTACCGCGACGAGAGTGAGGCGTGGCGGCGGCCCGGCATCACCGCTTCTCGAGTATCGCTCGCCACTGGGTATCGCCGTACCTGGTCGCGGCGACGTCCCACGGCGTCCCGATCGTCGCTTCCCGGAGTCGGTCGACGCTGAACACGCGAAAGAGCAGCGTTCGCCCGACGTCGCCCTCGTACTCGCAGTGGTACACTCGATGGGCGAGCCCGGGTGCCGGGTCGTCTCGGTAGCCGAAGACCTCGTTCGCAGCGTCGTCCCTCGGAATGTAGTTGTCGAGGACCGCCGTCGCATCCGGCGTCGTCACGTATGCGAGATCCTCGAGAAATGCACGAACCCCGTGCATCGATCCTGCCAGTCCGACCTGCGTCCCGATCGAGTGAACCGAACGGAACCGATCGCGGTCGAAGTGGTCGGGGAGCGAAAACATGTCCGCCTGACGGGCGTCGTTCACGCCGCGATCCCGCATCGTCTCGACGAGGTGGTCGCTGACGTCGATCGCGACGGTCTCGAACCGATCCTGGTAGTAGAGCGCGTCTCTCCCCGCGCCGGCACCCAGATCGAGCAACGGCCCGTTCAGCCATCGATCCCGCCACGCGGCGTCGTCGTGTTCGCCGAAGTACCAGTCCTCGATCGCGTGTTCACGTCTCGCGCCGCCGTCACGGTCGAAAAGCGGTGCCTCTCGGTTGCCGAGGTGGTGGTCGCGAATCGCACGTCCGAACGGATCAGTCGGCGTCACAGTGTGTGACACACGCTCAGATCTCATAACTCCACAATGAATTTCGGTACCGATCCACACCGATTTGAACAGCACCTGGGCTCGAGACGCTCGTCACGGACAGGTTCGACACTAGCGACTCAGAAATTCGAAGCCGCTACGATCGATTGGAGAAACGGCTGCCAACCGTCAACCGTGGGTGAGTTGGCGGGGCGAGGAGGTTCGGGTTAGTCGTCGCTGTCAGTGTCGCTGCCGATCGACTCGTGTTTGTGCAACAGCGCCATCTTGTCCCGAAGGTCCTCGCCGTCCTTGTCGTACGTGCGAACGCGGTAGACGTACAGCAGCGAGACCAGCGCGATCCAGCCGAACTGAACCCCGAGTGCACTCGGTGCACCGAGTGCGACGAACACCATGAAGATCGCCGAGACGATGACGTTCCCCACGGCGACGACCTTCAGCAGCGGCATCGGGAGCTTGTAGAACGAGTACTCGTACCGATCCGGGAAGATCTTCGGGAGGTTCCACAGCGCGACGCCGCTGATCATGAAGCTGATGAAGATGCCGGTGACGGTGATCGTCACGAGCCAGTCGAGCACGTCGACCGCGAGTATCCCACCGAGGGAACCGGTCAGTGGCGCGACCAGCAGCGGCGGCAGCGCGAGCAACAACAGCGCGCGATTCGGCGTGCCGAATCGGTCGTCGATCCCCGCGAAGAAGTTGGGAATAACGTCGTCTCGCGCCGCGCGCATGATCGTTCGCGAGTAAGACGTGTACAGCGTGTTCGTCGTCGTCGCGGCGGCGACGAGTGCGCCGAACGCGACGAACGCGATCGCCCAGCCGGGCATGATCCCTTCCGCGACGGCTGCGAGACCGCCTTCGACGGCTTCGCCGTCGTCGCCCACGATCTCCTGCCACGGCACCGCACCGATCAGCGCCACGATGATACCGATCGTCAGGATTGCGACGAGCGTCATTCCTGCCGCCAGCACGCGCGGGATATTCTTCGCCGGATTCTCGAGTTCCTCGCCGATCTCGATGATCATTGCAAAGCCCTGGAACGGGATGTACAGGGTCACGGCGGCGAGGAAGAACGGTGCGTAGCCGTCGGCGAATGGTTCACCCTCGCCCGACGGGAACAGCGGATCGAAGTTCGACGCGTCGAACGAGGTGAGTCCGCCGGCGATGAACGTGAGCATCGCGGCCATCAACAGACAGACCAGCACGATCTGGATGTTCGCCGCCAACCGCACGCCGACGTAGTTGAACACGAGAAAGGCCCCGAGAAGGAGGTAGACCGAGAGCAGCGTGGGCAAGTCGGCAAAGACGGGGACGTACTCGGCAAAGCCGAGCGCGGCGAACAGGAGGTACGCCCAGACGGACATGATCGGCACCGCAACCCCCAAGAACCCCCAGTACGGTCCGACGAGTCGCGAGGCGTAGACGTACGCCCCGCCGGCGACCGGAATAGCACCCCCGAGTTGTAACAGCAACAGGATGCCTAACACCATCGGGATGATGGATAACAAAATCGCGACGATGATACTCGGGCCGGCAACGACTGCCATTTGCGTCGGCACGATGAAAATGCTCATCCCCACCGCCGTCCCGATGAGCAGTGCAACCGCAGCAATCGGTCCAACCTTCTCGTTAATCAGCTTGAATTCGTCTCCCGACATCGATAGTCCGTCAGAGTATGACACCCAAGGGTTCTTTAAAATACTTATTTCTAGGGAAACACGTTCGGGCGGCTTGAGTCGGCGATCGAGATCATCGACTCTCCGGTTCGCGTACCTTTTTGTGGGCGTTCCGCGACACCGTGTCTCATGGTGGACACAGAAGCGACGGCGATGTATCGAACCAGAACCGACGCCGTCACGACCGAACGCGGCGACGGACGGCCGGTCGTCTTCGCTCACGGAACGCTGATGGATCGAACGATGTTCCGGCCGCAACTCGAGGCGCTCGCTCCCGACTACCGGGCAATCGCGTACGATTTGCGCGCGCGGACGGACCGATACGCACCGGGGTACGACCTCGGCGACCTGGTCGAAGACTGTGACGCACTGCTCGACGGAATCGGGGAAGAGAGCGCCGTCATCGGTGGGATGTCCATGGGCGGGTTCATGGCGCTACGGTTCGCGCTCGCCTACCCCGAACGAGTCGACGGGCTGATCCTGATCGACTCGATGGCGACACCGCACGAGGCCGAAGAACAGGAGACGTACGGCCAACTCGTCGACCCACTCGAGGGCTCGACCGATTCCACCCCGCGGTCGCTGGCGGAGGGGGTCACCGGCTACCTCTTCGGCGAGACGACCCGTGAGGAGAACCCAGCACTCGTCGAAGGGTGGGTCAATCGCTGGGCGACCTATCCCGGCGCGGCGGTCTACAACGAACTCCACTCCTGGCTCGAGCGGCCCGACGTCACCGACCGGCTCTCTGCGATCGACGTCCCAGTCCTCATCGTTCACGGCGAGGAGGATCCCTCGATCGACCCCTCGCGAGCGGAACCGATGCTCGAGGAGCTCCCGGACGCCCGGATGGAACGAATTCCGGCGGCCGGTCACACGTCGAACCTCGAGCGGCCGGAGCCGGTCAACGAGGCGATTCGATCGTTCCTCGAGGAACGGTTCTGACGCGAGAGTATACACGCACGTGCATATTTGGTATGTATAAATGCGGATTCTGAGCACGAACCCGAGGGTTGATTAGCCTCGCGGCCGCCCACTCGAACAATGACGGAGATCATCGACGGCAACGCGGTCGCGAGCCAGATTCGTGACGATCTGACGGACGCAATCGAGACGCTCGCCGACGCGGGCGCGCGACCGGGACTGGCCACCGTCCTGATGGGCGACGATCCGGCCAGTCAGACCTACGTGAACATGAAACAGCGCGACTGCGAGGAGGTCGGCATCGAGAGTATTCACGTCGATGTCGACGGGGACGCACCGCCCGAGGAGCTGTACGAAACGATCGCCGATCTCAACGACGATCCGGAGGTCCACGGCTACATCGTCCAGGCGCCCGTTCCGGATCACGTCGACTACCGCGAGGTTATCCGTCGCGTCGATCCCGCGAAGGACGTCGACGGCTTCCACCCAGAGAACGTCGGCCGCGTCGTCGCCGGCGACGCACGGTTCCGACCCTGTACGCCCCACGGCGTCCAGAAGTTGCTCGAGAGCGCCGACGTCGAGACCGAGGGGAAAGACGTGACGATCGTCGGTCGCTCGGATATCGTCGGCAAGCCGCTGGCGAACCTGTTGATCCAGAAGGCCGACGACGGCAACGCGACGGTGACGATCTGTCACTCCCGAACCGAGAACCTCGCCGAGAAGACCCGCAACGCGGACATCGTCGTCGCCGCCGCCGGGGTTCCCGAACTGGTCGATGGCTCGATGATCGGCGAGGGGAGCGTCGTGATCGACGTCGGCGTCAATCGCGTCGATGCCGACACCGAGAAGGGGTACGAACTCGTCGGCGACGTCGAGTTCGAGAGCGCGAAAGAACAGGCCAGCGCGATCACGCCCGTTCCCGGCGGCGTCGGTCCCATGACGCGCGCAATGTTACTTTATAACACGGTCGAGGCCGCGAGCCAGCAGGCGGACGTCGACGTCGAGTTACCCTGATACGGATTGCTGTAACGATTTACCGGTGCAACCGCAGGACGGTTCGCGGTTGTGCCGGAAATGACTTACAGTAAACCGTATGAGACGCGGACTATTCGGCTCGCTTCTCTTACTCGCTTCCAGTTCGCCGCATTCCGGCTTCGATCGCCTCCCGGAGTTCGTGTGGCCGCTCCGTGCCCAGAAAGATCGCCGGCCCCGCCGCGCGATAGATCTCGACGCCTTCCGTCGAGTTCGGCCGGTACTCCCAGCCCCACCGCGTGCGCTTGAGTCCGAAGTTGTACGCGCGGCGCTCGCTCCGACGGACGTCCTCGATTTCCTCGAACGGGACGTGACGATCGGACAGGTGAAACGGACTGAACCGGAAGAAGACGCCGTCGGCGCGGACCTCGGTCCGCAGCGCGGACCGGAAAAGCAGCGGTAACGGGCCGAGGACGACGAGTGCGAGCAGGACGCCAAGTGCGAGCGATTCACGGGTGGCCCCCTCCGCTTCGAACACGACGACGACAGTGACCGCGAGCGTCGGCACCGAGAGGACGACGACCGCCGGTCCGAACCACGAGGGAAGCGTCTGGCGCTCCTCGAACGTCACCCTTCTCGCGGTGGATTCTCCGCCTTCGTCGTCGCGTGTGCGTACCATCGTCGTCGTTCAGTCGTCGAACTCGAGCGCCTCCAGTCGGTCCTGTGCCTGCGAGAACGCCACCTCGTCGCCGCGCAACCCGTTCGCGAGGTCGCGAGTCGCCTCGACTAGACGGTCGGCCGTCCGCGGGTCGACGTCGCCCTCGAGCATCCGAATTCGGGTGACGTGTTCGCCGAGGGTCTCGAGGGCGGTGCGCTCGGCCGTTGTCAGCTCGCGGTCCTCGACCCAGGTCCGGACGTCGCGCCGGTACTCGCGGACGGCGTTCGCGTACGCGAGCCCGCGGGCCGCGCGGAGAGAGTGTGGGACCTCCGCTGCGGGCGGGCGTTCACCAGCGTCGGCGTCGCGAAGCAGGGAGAGAAAGTAGAGCTCCTCGCGTTCCTCGAGACGCATATCTCGGGCGACGATATCGGCGACGTGGAGCAGTTCGCCGGCAGCCAGGTAGCTGTCGTCGAGGTCCCGGAGGTCGCCGGCGTTGACGAATCCGCGGCGGCGGATGTACTCGCGACACGCGTCACGGGCGCGACCCGCGAGGTCGTCGTTCGAGACCTCGTCGATGGCGTTGCGGACCGCCGTAAGGTCGAACGCCACCGGCATGTCGGTGTGTTCGGTTCGGTCGTCGACGCCGACGCTGCGGAGGCTCCCACAGGCCGGACAGCCGACGCTGCCCGTCTCGTAGTACGACCAGCGAGTCTCACACTCCGTACACTCTCGCTCGCCCCGTATTTTCATGCGTGACCGTACGGACAGGACACCAAAAACCACACCGGAGTCGAGCGCCCGGACTTACAGCGCGCTGGTGTGTGCCCGACGGCCCGAGCCGAGCACCGCTCTCGAGGGATCTACGGCTTCCTGACGAACAATCCGGCCGCGGAGATGCCGCCGATCCCGATCGTGAGCCAGTACGTACTGAGCCGATAGATGAGCGCGACCGTCAGGGCGGCGGCTGGCTCGAGCGAGCCGAGCGTGGTGAGTCCGGCCGTCACGACCGCTTCGACACCGCCGGTTCCGCCGGGAGAGGGGACGACCGATCCGAGTTTCCCGAGCGCGACGACGATAGCGACGACTGGAAGGGTGAGGTGATAGCCCAGCGCGATCGCGCCGATGTACACCGGGAGCATCAGGAAGGCCATGCCGAGATGGGCGTAGACGGACGCGATTACGAGGGTCCGTTTGTCCGCCGTTATCGTCTCGACCGTCGTATAGAACCCGTCCAGTCGCGACCGAACGGCACCGGCGGAGAGCTGTTGATCGAACCGATCGGTAAATCGACCGACGATACGGCGACCGACTCCGGCGATTCCGAGAACGAGTCTGTAGACGACGATCGGTCGACGGACGCCGACGAATACGAGCGAGGCGACGACGACGAACAGAACACCGAACGCGGCGAGCTGAGTGCTCATTCCGGTACCGATTGCGCCACCGGCGGCGATCATCCCGAGGGCCAGAAAGCCGAACGTGTAGTAGGGGATGTAGTTCAGTAGATCGGCGGAGATGATGCTCGCGAGTCCGTCTTCGTAGGCCATCTCACCGTCGCGCGAGACCAGATAGGCCACGAACGGCTCCGTCGCGAGCTGGCCGTACGGCGTCGCGTACTTGACGAACATCGCCGTCAGAAAGATCCCGGCGATCCGACTGCGTGGCATCGTGTCGTCCACCAGCGAGACGAATCGGTCCCAGACCAGGCCGCGAAAGGTCAGTGCGAGCAGTCCGGAGAGAACTCCCAGACCTAACAACCGAAGGTTAGCCTTCGACAGCTCCGCGACGATGTCCTGACTACCGACGGCGCGAACGAGGAGGGCGAGGAGGGCGACGGCGAACACGAAGCCGAGGGCGATCCGACGCTTCACGACCCGAACATTGCACTGACCCTACAACTATGTTATGAATCCGTCGGCGTGCGTACTCTCTGTCCACGGCCGACAACCAATCGACAGACGGCTTCGACGGTAGCCCACGAACGGACGGCTCGCGAACGTTGTTTCAGACCGACGATTTCACCGGTCCAGCCGGAGTTACCCGCCGAACGATTCTCAGCCGATGACGGTCACACGTTCTGTGGTTACGTTCAACACGTCATTAACGGGCGGCAGTTGCAGGCCGCACTGAAACCAACGGAAAGGTCCTATCCAGAGATATGTCCGATTCAGAACTGAACCGACGTAAGTTCGTTGCCGCAGCAGGTACCGCAAGTGCACTCGTCCTCGCTGGCTGTGCCGATGAGGGCCCCGGTGACGAAGAGGAAGAAGAAGATCCGGAGATGGACGAAGAGGATCCTGAGGAAGAAGAGCCGGAAGACGAAGAAGAGGATCCGATGGAGGATGAGGAAGACGAAGAAGAAGACGACGACGAGACCTACACGCTGACAGTCACCGTCGAAGATCAGGACGGCGAGCCCGCTGAAGGTGCGACCGTCGAACTCGACGAGGCCGACGACGACCTCCTGGACGACGAAGACGACGAGGACGACGAGGAAGACGACGACCTGATGGACGACGACGAGGACGACGAGAACGACGACGAAGAAGCCGAAACCGACGCATCCATCCAGGACGACGACGAGGATGACGAGAACGGCCTCGACGACGATGAAGACGAAGACGAGAACGGCCTCGACGACGACGAAGACGACGAAGAAGACGATGACTTGATGGACGATGACGAGGAACACGACTTCCCGCTCGAAGAGGAGACCGACGAAAACGGGGAAGTCGAGTTCGAGGACCTCGAGGACGGCGAGTACACGGTCACCGCCGAACACGACGGCGAGGAAGCCGAAGACGACGTCGAGATCGACGGCGACGACGAAGAACTGACGCTGACGCTCGGCGAAGACGAAGCTGACGAGGAAGACGACGATCTGATGGACGACGATGACGACGATGACGAGGACGACGACGAAGACGACGGACTCTGATCGGTAGAGCCGTCGACTCTCGAGCATCCGTCGCGGAACCACACGAATTCGGGCGGCCGATCGACTGATCGGCTGCCGTCTCCCACCGTTTTTTCGCACGATAGACCGACCAGCGGCTGCTGTCGGCGTCGCTCCTCGGAACGGACTGCTAGGTCAGACCGTGAGTGAGCCTCACGACGTTCGGTCGGGGGCGTCAGTCGTGGGCCAGCCTCCGTGGAACAGTTCCCGTGAACTGTTCGTACAACTGTTGTCGGTTCGAAACCGGCGGCTTCACGCTGAAATCGACGGAAACAGTCTCGAGGAACGATCCTAATCCGGTGTTGGCCCTTCGACACCCGCTGTTACTCCCCCTCTCGAACGAACGATGCTCGTCACCGGAGACAGCTGTCGAACCGTCGTCGAACGACTGCCGGTGGATTCCGGCCCAGCAAGCCCGATCACGGCGACCTTTTTTCCGTTCCGCACGCGTACCGACCACCCATGCGAGACGAAGAAGAGATCCGCGAGCAGTACGAGTTCCTCACCGAGCACCTCGAGAGCGAGGAGATGCGCCACGACGGCGTCAAAGAGATGTTCACCTACTACAAACGCGCGATCGGCTGGGTCCTCGAGGAAGAACACATCTGACTGTCCGGAGAACGGACGTATCATCAGTCCGGTCGGTGTCGTTACCTTTAAGTATACTCGGCAAAATCGTTCACCTGACGCTTCGCTTGGAGGGCCGAAGCGTCAGCGGGGACCAATTCAGGGCGGCAAGCGATCGCGTGGCATTTTTCCGCCACGCGATTTGCTTTCCTGTTTCGACGACTACGAACCGAACAGCGCCAGCTACGTTCGATGGCGAATCCAGAGAGTTCGAGCGGCGGCCTTCGCGTCCCACTATTATAATAATACCGAACTTATTTGCCTGGACTGTAAACATGAACCGCACGTTACCTAACTCCACCCGAAAACTCATCATGGACGTTATCATTCGGTTTTGCTCCAGAAATCGATTCTCGACGGTAATATCCCGGTTTCGATCGAAACAACCCGATAGCCTTATTAAAATTCGACAGTAAGTGCAATTGGTACTTTCCCAATGTACGACCTGACAGGATTCCAGCGTGACCTGCTGTACGTTATCGCTGGCGAGGAGGAACCCCACGGACTGGCAATCAAAGAGGAACTCGAGCAGTACTACGAGAAGGAGATCCACCACGGCCGGCTCTATCCGAACCTCGATACGCTCGTCGACAAGGGGCTCGTCGAGAAGGGGCGGCGCGATCGCCGGACCAACTTCTACACGCTCACGCGTCGCGGCCGACGCGAACTCGAGGCCCGCCGCGACTGGGAAGGACAGTACGTCGAACTCTAGGCCGTGGTTCGGTCACGAACGATCACCGCGATCGTCGGACTGCTGTGCGGACTGGTAGTGAGCGTCGCTGCCTGGGTGTACTTCGAGACAATTCTGTTCTTTCTGTTCCTCCCGTTCGTTCCGTTCGTCTTCGGGTGGGGCCGGTCGAACGGAACGGACGAACGAAGCCGCCAGCGGGCGGCGAAACGGTGTCCGGCGGGTTCGTTCCGAACCACGGACTCGTCGTTCGAGTACTGTCCGCGGGACGGGCGACGACTGCGCGAGGAGTCTGCGTAGCGCCCGCGCGATCCTGCACGTGATCGCTGGCGCAGTGCGACGACGACCGACCGTCACTATCGCTGCCGTCGATTTTCAGCGAGAGTCGTCCACACCGACGACTCCGGCAGGTCGCTTATGTGTGCTCGTGGTGAACGTTCGGGAGTGAACGAGGTTACGTTGCAGCTCGCGGACGCGCCGCTGGACGAGACCGTCGTCCGGCTCGCCCTCGCCGGAGCGCTCGGGATGTTTCTCGGCCTCGAGCGCGAGTGGTCCCAGAAATCGGCCGGCATCCGGACGTTCTCGCTGATCAGTCTCCTCGGGGCCGTCTTCACCCTGCTGGCGTCCGAGACCGATATCGGCGAAGGACTGCTCGTACTCGGCGGACTCCTCGTTATCGTTCAGGGCGTGTTGCTGGCCGTCCAGGGGTTGTTGGACGACGACGGCGAAACCGGACTTTCGCTGACGACCTCGGTGTCGATGCTCGTCGCCTACGGAATCGGCGCGCTGGTCGCCGCCGGCTTCATCCTCGAGGGCGTCACTGTCGCCGTGCTCTCGTCGCTGCTGCTCGTCCTCAAGCGCGAACTCCATGAGTTCGCCTGGGGACTCTCCCGCGAGGAGATGCGCTCGACGACCGAGTTCGCCATTCTGGCGTTCGTCGTCTATCCGCTGTTGCCCGCCGAGTGGAACCCCGAGGTCGCCGGAATCGTCATCCCGCTCGAGCCACAGGTGATCTGGCTGATGGTCGTCGCCGTCGCCGGAATCGGGATCGTCAACTACGCGATCGTCTCGACCTACGGCGGCCGGGGGATCGCGGTGACCGGCTTCTTCGGCGGGCTGGCCTCCTCGACGGCCGTCGTCGGGACGATGCTCGATCACGTCCGTCAGCGCCCCGAAGCGGCGTCGTACGCCGTCGCCGCGATCCTCCTCGCGAACGCGGCGATGGCCGCGCGCAACCTCGCCATCGCGGTCGGCTTTACCGTGGGCAGCGGCACCGATGTCCTTCTCGAGGCGATCATCCCGCTCGGGGCGGTCATCGTGATCGCGTTCGCCATCGCGGCCACGACCGCCGACTGGGGCGAGTCCGGACCGATCGAACTCGAGAGTCCGTTCTCGATGAAGAACGCGCTCGCGTTCGGGGCGGTCTTCCTCGTCGTGCTCGTCTTCGGGTCGCTCGCCGAGACCTGGTTCGGAACGCTCGGCTTCTACGCAACCGCCATCGCGAGCGGCTTCGTCTCGAGCGCGGGCGCGACCACCTCGGCCGTCGTCCTCTACCGCGGCGGGCAACTGGGCGCGGCGGAGGCGACGATCGCAATCTTGCTCGCGACGGTCTCGAGCATCCTGGTCAAGACGCTCCTCGCGTCGACGTCGTCGAACCACGACTTTCGAAAACAGGTCGCAGCCTACAGCGGACTGCTCCTGCTCGGTGGCGCGCTGGCGTCGGTTATCGTCGTCATCTAGGGCTCGAGTCCCGCTTTACTCCCGGTCGTCGTACGAAAGCCCCGGCCTCTTTTCGTTCCCGTGTGAACGCGTGGTACGATGCTCGGAGCACTCTCGGTCGGCAAAAAGGCGGTGTCGTTCGGCTACAAACGCTACGGCGTCCCGGGAGCGGTCGCCTCCGGCGGGGCCGTCCTGATCGGCTACGTCGTCGTTCGGCGCGCCCTGCAGGCGGCGACGGAGGCGGACGAGGGCTCGATCGGGGCGGCTATCGACGCCGAATCGCTCGAGGCAGCGATCGACCAGAACGGGCTGCAAGCCGTCACGAACGTCGGAACCATCGACGAGGCGATCGATCGGGAACAACTGCGCTCGAACGTCGACATCGGTACCGTCCAGTCGGACGTCGAGTCGTCGATCGAAGAGACGGACGAGTTCGACGGTGAGTACGAACAGGGGCCGGGTGCGGCATAGTACGACCCGTCCCGACGAAACGCCGGTACCGGCCGGTCGAGCTATTCTCCGCGGAGTTCGTTCATGTGATCGATTCGCTGCTGGACGAGATCGGGTTTGCCGATGTCGTGGCGCATGTGCAGTCCCTCGTCGCCGGCAACCGCGAGCGCGTCCTCGGCGATCTCCTCGGCATCGGTGATCGACTCCGCGAGACCGACGACGGCGAACGAACGCGAGGTGGTCGTGTAGATACCGTCGTCGCGTTCGTCGACACTGGCGTAGTAGAGTAAGGCGTCTCCAGCACTCTCTTCATCGACCTGCACCTTCGCTCCCGCCTCGGGATCCGTCGGATACCCCTCCGGCACGGCGTACTTACAGACCGTCGCCTGCTCGGCGAACTCCAGTTCGGGCGGGGCTTCGCCGTCTCGAGCGGCCGTCAGCACGTCGAGGAAATCCGTCTCGAGGACGGGCAGCGTGTTCATCGCCTCGGGGTCGCCGAAGCGGGCGTTGAACTCGATGACCTTCGGGCC
Source organism: Natronorubrum texcoconense (assembly GCF_900100335.1). Lineage (GTDB taxonomy): Archaea > Halobacteriota > Halobacteria > Halobacteriales > Natrialbaceae > Natronorubrum > Natronorubrum texcoconense. Next base: position 194,566 of record NZ_FNFE01000003.1, read on the forward strand.
CTCGCTCGTGAGCATGAACTGACCGTACAGAATCCCGCGATAATCGTCGAGAGCGTCGACGGTGGCCTCGATGATCGAGACGCCCTCCTCGTAGTCCGCTTCGGTCATGAAGGGCAACTCGTTGGTCACGTCGGAGTAACTCCCCATCCCGCCCGTGTTCGGTCCCTCGTCGCCCTCGTAGGCGCGTTTGTGATCCTGCACCGCGGGTGCGGTCTCGAAGCCCCCGTTGGCGACGAGCGCCTGAATGGTGATCTCCTCGCCGATCAGTCGTTCCTCTAAGACGATCCGGTCGTAGTCCGACTCCCGGATGTACGCCTTGCCCTCCTCGGGCGTGACCTGATCGCCGATGACTTTGACGCCTTTCCCGCCGGTGAGTCCGGCCGGTTTGATAACCAGATCGCCGTCGTAGTCGTCGATGAAGTCACACGCGGCCTCCATATCGTCGAAGGTCTCGAAGTCGGGACAGCCCGGAATGTCGTGTTCTTCCATGAACCGGCGCTGAAAGGCCTTGTCCGTCTCGATCCGGGCGTCGGCCTCCTTCGGGCCGAACGGATAGACCCCTGCGGCCTCGAGCTCGTCCGCGACGCCGGCCTCGAGCGGTGCCTCGGGACCGATGACGGCGATCGTCGCGTCGACGTCCTCGGCGTATTCGACGACCGCCTTGGGGTTGGTCGTCTCGAGCGTCTCGAACTCGGTCGCGATCCGGGCGATCCCCGGGTTTCGGTTCCCCGCGCAGGCGTAGAGGTCGGCCTCGCTGTCCTCGAGCGCGCGAGCGATAGCGTGTTCGCGGCCACCGCCGCCGATCAGGAGCACGTGCTCTCGCATGATCGATAGCGGAACGCACGAACCTGTAAGCGTTGCTCTTTCTACGAGCGAATTGTATCCACACCCGTGTATATCTTAGACGACGGTCACCGGAACGGGTGACCCGCGGACGACGTCGTCCGCGAGGGGGCGCTCGAATAGCTGGCTCGCACCGTTTCGGTCGCCGACGATGATGTGGTCGATGTCGTGTTCGGCGGCGTACTCGTGGACCGCCTGTGGTGGATCGCCGGTCGCTTTCGCCGTCGACAGCTCTCGGTCCTGTTCGATCGCTCGTTTTCGTGCCCGTACGAGGACCGAGTCATCGTCCCCGCCGGAGGTCGTGTTCTCCAATTCGTCGTCGGTGACGACCGCCGTGTTCGTCCCGCCGTAGCCGTCCGCCGGTTCGATCAGGTAGAGGACCGTAATCGCTCCCGCCGAGTACTCGTTCAACGCGTACTCGAGCGCGGCGTGGGCGAACTCCGAGTCGTCGTACGGAACGAGAACGTGAGTGGACATACGTTCTCTACCGACAGGATCGGCAAGGCCGTACGCGTTGCAGTGGCTGGTGACAGGCTACTGGTGAGTGCGGCCCGGTCAGGCGTAGAACAGCGGCGGCCGTCGGTCGCCACCGTACTCCTCGTCGGGGAGATACGCCTCGAGCGCGTCCACGTCCTCGTTCTCGAGCAACTGGTCCAGTACGTCCACCGCAGCCCCGCGGTGCAGCGGCTGATTGTCGTTGCCACACTGCTCGTCCATCACGCAGGCCGGACAGCCGCCGACGTTCCCGCAGTCGCAGTCCGCGATGAGGTCCCGCGCGCGCTCGGCAACGGCCTCGTAGTTCTCGTAGATCGCCCGCGCGAAGCCTAGCCCGCCCTCGATCCCGTCGTAGATGAACCAGCCGCTCGCGGGGGTTCGCTCGAGATCCATCGCGATCTCCCGCACCGTCGCCTCGGCGGCGGCGATGTTCTGCGGTGCGTCGTCCTCGCCTGCTGCAGTGCTGGCTTCGACCCCCGGCCCCATCCTAGTATCTGTCTCGTCAGCGACGGCCGCCTCCTGATCGAGGTGCGAATCGATCGTCAGCGTCGCCAGCCCGCCCAGGTCTCGTTTGTCGACCATCAACTCGAGGGGAGCGACGCCGATCGTCGCGTGCTCGGCGGCGTGGAGTCCGCCCGCGTAACCGAGGTGGGCGGTTCCCGCAAGACCGTCCTCGAGTTCCGGCACCGAGAACTCTCGATACTTTTCGATAAGCGCGTCTTCGACGGCCTGGGGCACCTCGAGCCAGCACAGTTGTGTCTCCATCGACAGCGGCGGATTCTCGGTCGGGATCCCCTGTTCTCGCTTGTTCCCGCCGTGGATCGCGACCTTGTCGTAGGTGCCGTGGTAAACCAGCACCCGCCCGCGCCCGAAGTGCAGCGTGAAGTTACCGATGTCACGGGACTCCTCTGAAATCGCGTCGAGCACGGTCACGTCGGTCCGCGTGCGCGTGTAGTAGTCCGCGTTCGTCGGCCGGAGCGTGACCGAGGGTCGGGGCGAGCGGTGGTCGACCTCGATAATTTCGTACTGTTGTCCCTGATGAAGCCGCACTGCGCCCTCGTGGAAGTCCCGCAGGACGCGTTCTCTCGCGAGCGGTTCCATCTCCGGATCCGCCTCCGAGTCGACGCCGTCGGCGAGTTCCACCTCGTACTCCTCGCCCGCCGTCGCGTACAGCGAGATGGACTGCTGGGGTCGCGGCGGCCCGACGTAGGAGACGCCGGTCTCGAGCGCCCCCGTCAACTGCCCCGCGCGCCGCCACATCTCGACGGCGCGCTCGAGGCGTTCCCGGTCGGCGAACCCGCCAGCGTCGGACTCGTCGAGCGCGAGTTCGTCGGCCGCACAGCGCAGGTGCTGGGCGAAGACGGCGTCGTTGTCGATGTCCACGACGGCGTCCTCGACGTCGTTCTCGAGGAGGTAGTCCGGATTGTTCACGACGTACTGATCGAGCGTGCGGTGTTCGGCGACGAGCACCGAGAGCGCCCGCCTCGCGCCCCGTCCCGCGCGGCCGATCTGTTGCCAAAACGACTGGCGCTGGCCGGGGTAGCCCAGCTGGACCGTCGCGTCCATCGCGCCGATGTCGATCCCCAACTCGAGGGCGTTCGTCGAGGCGACGCCGTCCAGAACCCCCGTCTTGAGCTGGTGTTCGGTGCCGTGGCGCTTCTTTCGCGAGTGGCCGGCGTGGTACGGTTCGATCGCGCTCCCGCGGTCGGGGTTCGTGTAGTAGTGGTTGTCGTCGCGATGTTTCGACGCGCGCTTGACGGAGAGTTCAGCGAGCTTCCTCGAGGGGGTAAACAGCAGCGTCTGGGCGTCCTGATAGGTCAGATGCGAGAGCAGCCGCGGGGCCTCGACGGTAGCAGGGACGCGCTCGAGGACGGCGTCCTCGGCTTCCCTCTCGTCGTCCGCGTCCTCGTCACGCCACTCGTCTCGGTCGTCACTCGAGTCGTCGCGGCTCACGTGTCGCTCGGTCCGCGTCGCTCCCGTTCGCGTATCCGAGGACTCGCTTCGCTCGTCCTCGCGAGCCCGAGGCGGCGGATTCCAGAGCACCAGATCCCGCGGCCCCGCCGGGGAACCGTCCTCGTCGACCACGGTGACGGGTTCGTCGATCAGTGCGGCGGAGTGTTCGCCGGGGTTGCCGATCGTCGCGCTCGTCAGAACGTACTGGGGATCGGCGTCGTAGTACGAAAGGACGCGCTTCAGCCGCCGGACGATCCAGGCGACGTGCATGCCGTGGACGCCGGTGTAGGTGTGGGACTCGTCGATCACCAGTAGATCACAGGCCGAGAGGAATCGCGCCCAGCGGTCGTGGTCGTGTAAGTAGGTGTTCACGCCCGCAAAATTCGTGATGATGACGTCGGCCTCCTCGCGGATCCGCTTGCGATTCTGCCCGCGTTCGGTGTCCCCGTCGTAGACCCGGACCGTGATCTCGAGGCCCAGTTCGTCGAAGAGGTCGTTCAGGCTCCGTTCCTGATCCCGGGAGAGTGCTTTGGTGGGATAGAGTAGGTACGCGGTCGACTCCTCGCCTCGAGCCCGCGCCTCGAGGTAGTTCCGCGCGATCTGGAGCGCGTAGACGCGGGTCTTTCCGGAGGAGGTACTCGTCGCAACGCAGACGTGCTCGTCGCGTGCGAGGGCCTCGAGTGCGTCGGCCTGGTGGGTGTAGCAGTCGTGCTCGAGCGGCCCCGCGAGTTCGGGCCGGAGGACGTCCGCACTCGGCACCGTCTCGGCGGGTCGACCGGGCCGCTCGAGGAGTGAAATATCCTCGGGGTTCCGATAGCCGGGGAAAGTGTCGACCAGTTCGTCGCCGGTGACCGGAACGTTCGCCGCTTCGTCGGGATGTTGTTCGCTCATGGGTTAGAAATCACTCAGTCCGGTTTGTTCGCCGCCATTCGCGTCGCTCGAGGGTTTCGGGTTCGACGTTCGGTCCGTGGAATCTACGCGAGAGTCGTTTGTCCCCGTCCGACTCGAGTCCCCGCCGTTCGAGACTGAGACCGAATCGGATTCGGCCTGCGGCGCATCTAGAAGTCGCTCGTAGACGTGCCACAGTGCTCGGCAGTCGTCCTCGCAGTAGTCCTCGTGGCGACCCCACTCGAGTGGGTCACCCGTTCGCATGAATCGCTGGTAGGCTGCCGCGGTCTGCGCACCGTCGAGACCGGTGCCGGCACCGTCGTAGCCGAGCGCGTCCGAGACGGTCTCGAGTTTGTTCGTTCGTCCGGGCAGGAGCGCGTTGTCATTGCCGACGGTCCAGAGGTAGAGATCGAACTTGGGGATCGACTCCCACTCGTCGACGTAGTACGGGACGTGACGGGCGATAAAGGCCCCGAGGTGTCGGTAGTCGAAGCGCCAGCCGTTCCACGTGAGTAGTGCACGGTTGGGGTGGACGCCGAGCAGCCAGTCGCAAAAGGCCTCGAGCACCGAGCCCGGATCGGACGGGGCGTCGCGCTCGACGAACGCGCGGTACTCGTCCGTCGCGGGATCGTAGACGCCGACCTGCCAGATGATCGTCGGCGAGAGCCCGTCGGTCTCGATGTCGATGCAAAGCGGTGGCGTATGCCAGTTCTCGCCGGGCAGAGACTCGTCCGTGAGCCGTCGTGGCTCGCCGGTCTCGAGCACGTTCGCGTGCTGGTGCATCGTTCGCGCCCCTGTCTGGCCCACGTTCGGGAGGTCGGCCAGCGTCTGGACGGGGGTCTCGAGGAGTTCCGCGCGGGTCGTCACTCCGCGCTCGGCGAGTCGCTCGGCCGTCTTCGGGCCGATTCCGGAGACGGCCTCGAGACCGAAGTTGGTGATTTTGTGCGTCTCGACGCGCTCGATCCCGTCGGCGGTGAGCGTCAGGCTCGCGATCGACTGTCGTTGGTTGTAGCCCTCGACGGGGCCTGCCCCCTGGACGCGGACGGAGACGCAGTTCTCGTCGAGTGGCTCGAAGCCGCCGATCTGGTCGTGGTCGACGGCGCGGACCGCGCCCGTTTCCGCCTCGAGGTGCCACAACTCCTCGTACCCCGCGGGCTCGCTGCCGGTCAGGGCGGTCGTGACCCGTCCGGTCGGAAGTGCGCTGGCGAGCGTGTCCGCGCCCTCGAGGGTCGTCTCGAGAGCGGTCGGACGAACGGTCGTCGTCACGTCGTCGCAGACGAGCGCGGCGAAAGCCGAGTTCGGATCATCGAGTTCACTCGAGACAGCGTTGGGATTTACGCGGAGGGATCTAATTCCTGCGCTCACGGCGATTTCCAGGTCCCCATTGCCGATCACTTGCCGACGAAGTGACCCGTCACCGTCCGTCTCGAGCGGCGGATGAAACGCCGGCGCGTCGAACGTGCGCCGAGCCCGGGCGCACGCCTGCGGTTCTCGAGACGGGCCGAGCACCCAAACGGCATCGGGCTCGAGGGTCGTCTCGAGATCCTCGAGCGTCGCGACGGGCCGGTCGGCGATCGCCGAGGGTGGGAGGGCGAGGAGGGTGGCGCCGTCTCGAGCGGTCATCGCTCGTCGGAACGCGCGGCGTAATAAAGAGGGTTTGGACACCGGGGTGAAAGTGAAATCGGCTGTGGACTGACGAATCGATAGTCAACCACCGCAACAATTAAGCAGATTCTGCACACACATGTGTGCATGGGCGACACTGAGTATCGGAACGTTCGGCTCACCGAGGACGCGTATCAAAGACTCAAAAGTCGTAAACAGGCAGGTGAATCGTTTTCCGATACCGTCGAGCGAATCGCTGGCGAACGGTCGTTGCTTGATCTCGCGGGGATTATTTCCGATGACGAAGCCGAAGAGATGCGCGAAGCGATTCGCGAGCAGGAGGATCGATCGCGCGACGAGCTAGACCGACTTGCTGACCGAATGGACTCATGATTGTCGACACAGACGTTCTCATCGACGTGATGCAGGACAACGACAGAGCTATGCGAAAGATACGCGAGTTCGAGGATCAGCACGTCCCGCTTCGCATCTCAGCAGTATCAGAATTCGAACTGTATCACAGCGTCGAACGTGTCGATAATTTCGGGACGCGGCGTCGACGTATCGAAAACGTACTCGAGACGAAGCCAGCGTATCCTGCTGATAGCACTGTGATGAAGAAGGCTGGGCGAATCGATGGCCGGCTTACCTCAGACGGGAAAGCGATCGGAATTGCAGATACAATCATCGGTGCAACGGCGCTCGTTCACGAAGAGCCAATCCTCACGCGGAACGTCGATCACTTCGAACGAATCGACGGTCTCGATGTCGAGTCGTACTGAGTGGGGAAAACTCAACGCTAAAGGGAGAGCACGCGAAACGGGGCCACAATGCAACAGTACCTCGATCTCGTCGAGTCGGCTCTGAGCGGGGGCGCGTACAAGCCCAACCGGACCGGCGTCGACACGATTTCCTCGTTCAGCGAGCACTACGAGGTGGACCTCCAAAAGGGATATCCCCTGCTGACGACCAAACGGATGGACGGCTACCGCTGGAACTCGATGCTCCACGAAGTCTGCTGGTATCTCTCCGGCGAGGAGCACATTCGAACCCTGCGCGAGGAGACCAAAATCTGGGACGCGTGGGCCGACGAGGACGGGAAGCTCGACACCGCCTACGGCCGCTTCTGGCGACGGTATCCGGTTCCGGAGCAGGGCGCACAACTCGAGGGCGAGTCCTGGCCCGACGACTCTCACCGATGGGTCACCGAGGAGGACGACGGCAGAAGGACCTTCGACCAACTGCAGTACATCGTCGACACGCTCTCCGACTCGCCGAACTCGCGCCGTCTGGTGGTCAACGCCTGGCATCCCGCCAACGCGGCCGTCTCGACGCTGCCGCCCTGCCATTATTCGTTCGTCTTCAACGTGCAGGGCGACCAACTGAACTGTCACCTCACGCAGCGCTCGGGCGACATCGCACTCGGCGTGCCGTTCAATATCGCGGCCTACGCACTCCTGACGAAGGTCGTCGCCCAGCAGACCGGATTCGAGCCCGGCTCCTTCGCTCACACCGTCGTCGACGCACACGTCTACTGCGGTCGCGGCGCGCGCGGGGAGTGGTACGCGGACAACCTCGAGGCGCTCCAGTCTCGGCTGGCCGACGCCGACGCCCGCGAGGACTACCTCGCGGTTCGTGAGTGGCTCGAGTCCGAAGCCCCCGCCGAAGCCGACGGCGATGAACGACTCGACCACGTCCCCGGCCTGCTCGAGCAACTGTCCCGAGAGCCGCTCGAACGGCCGACGCTCGAGGTCGCGGAGACGTCGATCGACGACCTTCGCTACGAGGACGTCCAGCTCGAGGAGTACGAGTCACACGACGGACTCGAGTTCGCGGTCGCAGAATGAGCGAGAGTAACCACCCGTCTCTGGAGACCGACCGCGAACTCGTCGGCATCGTCGCGGTCGCCGAGAACGGCGTCATCGGGAAGGATGGGGACATGCCCTGGCACATCCCCGCGGATCTCCAGCACTTCAAGAAGACGACGATGGATCATCCGATCATCATGGGTCGAGTGACCTACGAGGGCATCCTCGAGACCCTCGGCGAACCCTTACCGGGCCGGACGACGATCGTGTTGACGAGCCGCGATCTCGAGACGCCCGAGAACGCCGTCGCCGCGGGGAGTCTCGAGGACGCGCTCGAAAAAGCCGACGCCGCCGCGCGCGAACACCACGACGACGCAGACCGACTCTTCGTCGCCGGCGGTGCGACCGTCTACGAGCAGTTCCTCCCCGCGCTGGATCGGTTGGTCGTGACCGAGATTGACGACGATCCCGACGGCGACACGCGGTTCCCCGACTGGGATCGAGATGCGTTCGAGACCGTCTCTCGAGACGAACGCGACGGGTTCGCGTTCCTCGAATACGTCCGTCGTGAGTGACACCGCGTCCTGCGTCGACGCTGAACGGGTGGGGCACTCGTCCGAGTTCTTCGCTCCGATCGGGCGATCGGTTCCAGGACCATAATAGAATATTAAGAATACAACCACACACCAATACCGTCAAATACGGGGGTATTAGTATGCGTTACAGCGGGTTCTCGGGAGATTCAAAACCCCCCGGTCCGAACTCCTCCTATGGCAACTGATGAGTTCTCGGACGCAATCCGGGAGTTCGAACACGATGGCGAGACGTACAAGATGGCAGATCTCACGGTACTCGAGGAGCAGGGACTCTGTGACCTCGAGAAACTACCGGTGAGCATCCGCGTGCTGCTCGAGGCGGTTCTCCGAAACGCGGACGGCGACATGATCTCGGCGCAGGACGTCAAAAACGCGGCCTCCTGGGAGCCGGACGTCCCGGACGTCGAAGTTCCCTTCCAGCCGTCCCGCGTGGTTCTTCAGGACCTGACCGGCGTTCCGGCGGTCGTCGACCTCGCGGCGCTCCGATCAGCCGCGGACCGCGCGGATAAGGACCCCTCGATCGTCGAACCCGAAGTTCCCTGTGACCTCGTGATCGACCACAGTGTACAGGTCGACTACTTCGGCAGCGAGGACGCCTACGAACAGAACGTCGAACTCGAGTACGAGCGAAACGAAGAGAGATATCGCGCGATCAAGTGGGCCGAGCAGGCGTTCGAGGACTTCAACGTCGTCCCGCCGGGAACCGGGATCGTCCACCAGGTCAACTTAGAGCACCTCGGTCGCGTCGTCCACGCCCGCGAGCAAGACGGCGAACAGTGGCTCCTGCCCGACACCCTCGTCGGCACGGACAGCCACACCCCGATGATCAACGGTATCGGCGTCGTCGGCTGGGGCGTCGGCGGGATCGAGGCCGAAGCGGCCCTTCTGGGCCAGCCGATCACGATGACCCTCCCCGAGGTCGTCGGCGTCGAACTCACCGGCGAACTCCCCGAGGGCGCAACCGCGACGGACCTCGTGCTCCACATCACGGAGAAGCTCCGGCAGGTCGGCGTCGTCGACAAGTTCGTCGAGTTCTACGGCGACGGGGTCTCTCAGCTTTCGGTCGCCGACCGCGCGACCATTTCGAACATGTCCCCCGAGCACGGCTGTACGATCTCGATGTTCCCCGTCGACGACGCGACGCTCGACTACCTCGAGCTGACCGGTCGCGACGAGGACCACATCGAACTCGTCCGGGAGTACTTGGAAGCGCAGGGCCTGTTCGGCGACCACGACCCGGAGTTCACCGAGACGGTCGAGTTCGACCTCGGCACCGTCGAACCCAGCCTCGCGGGCCACAAGAAGCCCCACGCCCGCATCCCGATGGGCGATCTGGACGAGCACTTCCCGACGCTGCTCGCCGAAGAGGGCGTCATCGACTCCGGAGCCGCCGAGAGCGACGGCGGACTCGTCGCCAAGGAACAGCCCGGACTCGACGAGAAGATCCCCGTCACGCTCGAGGACGGCACCGAGGTCGAGATCGGCCACGGCTCCGTTCTCGTCAGCGCGATCACGTCCTGTACGAACACCTCGAACCCGTCGGTGATGGTCGCCGCGGGCCTGCTCGCACGGAACGCGCTCGAGCAGGGACTCGACGTCCCCGAGTACGTCAAGACCAGCCTCGCACCCGGCAGCAAGGTCGTCACCGAGTACCTCAAGCAGGCCGACCTGCTCGACGACCTCGAGGGCCTCGGCTACCACGTCGTCGGCTACGGCTGTACGACCTGTATCGGTAACGCCGGCCCGCTCGCCGAACCGATCGAGGCCGCCATCGACGAGCACGACCTCTGGACGACCAGCGTCCTCTCGGGCAACCGCAACTTCGAGGCGCGTATCCACCCGAAGATCCGCGCGAACTACCTCGCCAGCCCGCCGCTGGTCGTCGCGTACGGTCTCGCCGGTAAGATGGACATCGACCTCGAGAACGAACCGATCGGCACGAACGACGACGGCGAGGAAATTTTCCTCGAGGACATCTGGCCGGATCCACAGGAGGTCAAAGAGACGATTCACGAGAACGTCTCCGCCGAACTGTTCAAGGACAAGTACGCGAGCGTCTTCGAAGGCGACGACCGCTGGGAGGCGCTCGACGCACCGACGGGAGACGTCTACGAGTGGGATTCGGAGTCGACCTACATCCGCGAGCCGCCGTTCTTCCAGGAGTTCCCGCTCGAGGAACCCGGCGTCGAAGACATCGCGGACGCCCGCTGTCTGCTCACGCTCGGCGATACGGTCACGACCGACCACATCAGCCCGGCCGGACCGTTCAGCGAGGATCTGCCGGCCGGTCAGTGGCTCTCCGAGCGCGGCGTCGAACCGTACGAGTTCAACACCTACGGCTCCCGCCGCGGGAACCACGAGGTCATGATGCGCGGCACGTTCGCGAACGTCCGCATCGAGAACCAGCTGCTGGACGGGAAGGAAGGCGGCTACACGATTCACCACCCAACGGGTGAGGAAACGACGGTCTTCGACGCCTCCGAACGCTATCGCGACGAGGACACGCCGCTCATCGTCATGGCCGGCGAAGAGCTCGGGACCGGCTCGAGCCGCGACTGGGCCGCGAAAGGGACCGACCTGCTCGGCATCCGCGCGACCATCGGTCAGAGCTACGAGCGGATCTACCGCGACAACCTCCTCGGCATGGGCGTCCTGCCCCTGCAGTTCGAGGACGGTGAGGGCTGGGAAGAACTCGGCCTCGACGGCTCCGAGTACTTCGACATCAAGGGACTCGACGACGGCCTCGAGCCAAACGCCGAACTCACCGTCGTCGCCGAGGACGACGACGGCGAGACGACCGAGTTCGACGTCACCGCACAGGTCGGCACGCCCGCGGCCGTGAAGTACGTCGAAAACGGCGGCGTACTCCACCTCGTGCTCCGGCGGATGTTGACGGAGTAAGGGACTCGAGTCTCGGCGTTTCGGGTTCGTTTTTTGCCGATCGATCGTCGCGGTACCGTACCGGTCCGATTCCTGATTTATTACTAAATAGTGAGTGTAGTATATATCCTCTGGAAGCGTCCGTACTACCTGAGGAATAATGTCAACAGAAACTACTGAGGACTCGTACGCCGAGTTCCCGCTCGATGTCGACTGGCAATTGATCGGGATCACCGGCGGTATCGTCGCACTGATCGGAGTACTTGCAATCGCGTTTCCCCTTGCGACGGGACTTTCCGTCACGTACGCACTGAGCGCACTCCTCATCGTAAGTGGGATCGTCCACGGGGCGACCGCATTCTCGAACCGCGGCTGGAGTGGCACAGTCTGGCAACTCGTACTCGCCGTCGTCGCCATTCTCGCGGGGATCGTGCTTCTTGCGAACCCCGTCGTTGGGCTCGCCTCCCTCACCGTCCTCGTGATCGCCTACCTGCTCGTCGACGGACTGGTGGAGCTCGCCGCGAGCATCCGGATGGACGGTCAGGAGGGGAGAGGCTACATCGCAGCTAGCGGAGTCCTCTCGCTCGTCCTCGCCGGACTGCTCTGGGCCGGATTCCCCGCCGACTCGGCCTGGGTCGTCGGACTACTCGTTGGCGTGAGTCTGCTGATGACCGGGTTCTCGATGGTCCTCGTCTCCATGTCCGGTCGCCGGATCGAGAAAGACCTCGATGCGGGCGTGGTCGAATCGCGAAAGGCGTGAATCGCCATTTTTTCGTCGAACCGATTTCGACGTACCGTCTCGGTTGCTCGTCAGCCGGACCGTTGTCGGAGGCCGACCGACCCCAAAACCAGCGTCACGCTTCGTGACGGCGCTCGCGTACCTTGTGTTTTTACAACCACCGTTCGTATAAGACCCTATGACCGCCCCGACCCAGCGCAATCGGCTCGACGAGGAGGAGAGCCCCTATCTGCGCCAGCACGCGGACAACCCCGTCAACTGGCAGCCGTGGGACGAGCAGGCCCTCGAGGAAGCCAGGGAACGCGACGTGCCGATCTTCCTCTCGATCGGCTACTCGGCGTGTCACTGGTGTCACGTCATGGAGGACGAGAGCTTCGCGGACGAGGAGGTCGCCGAGGTGCTCAACGAGAACTTCGTCCCGATCAAGGTCGACCGCGAGGAGCGCCCGGACGTCGACAGCATCTACATGACCGTCGCCCAACTCGTCACCGGTCGGGGCGGCTGGCCGCTCTCCGCGTGGCTCACGCCCCAGGGCAAGCCGTTCTACGTCGGGACCTACTTCCCGAAAGAGGCAAAGCGAGGCCAGCCCGGCTTCCTCGACGTCCTCGACCAACTCACGAACTCCTGGGAGCAGGACCGAGACGAGGTCGAGAACCGCGCCCAGCAGTGGACCGACGCGGCGAAAGACCGACTCGAGGAGACGCCCGACTCCGTGGCCCAGGCGGAGCCGCCCTCGAGCGAGGTGCTCGAAACCGCGGCCGACGCCGCGCTCCGGAGCGCGGACCGCCAGCACGGCGGCTTCGGTTCCGGCGGGCCGAAGTTTCCCCAGCCCTCGAGACTCCACGTCCTCGCCCGCGCGTACGACCGGACGGGCCGCGAGCAGTTCCGGGAGGTGCTCGAGGAGTCCTTAGACGCGATGGCGGCGGGCGGGCTGTACGACCACGTGGGCGGCGGCTTCCACCGCTACTGCGTCGATGCCGACTGGACGGTCCCGCACTTCGAGAAGATGCTGTACGACAACGCGGAGATTCCGCGGGCCTTTGTCGCGGGCTATCAGCTGACGGGCGACGACAGATACGCCGAAGTCACCGAGGAGACCCTCGAGTTCGTCGACCGAGAGCTGACCCACGACGAGGGGGGCTTCTTCAGTACGCTCGACGCCCAGAGCAAGACGAAAGACGGCGAGAAGGAGGAGGGCGTCTTCTACGTCTGGACGCCGGACGAAGTGAGCGAGGTGCTCGCAGACGAGACGAACGCGGACCTGTTCTGTGCCCGCTACGACGTCACCGAATCGGGCAACTTCGAGGGGACGAACCAACCAAACCGCGTCCGTTCGATTTCGGACCTCGCCGGCGAGTTCGACCTCGCGGAAGACGATGTCGAACAGCGACTCGAGTCCGCCCGCGAGGAACTGTTCGAAGCCCGAGAACAGCGCTCGCGACCGAACCGCGACGAGAAGGTGCTCGCGAGCTGGAACGGGTTGATGATCAACACCTGCGCCGAAGCGGCGCTCGTTCTGGGCGAGGACGACTACGCCGAGATGGGCGTCGATGCGCTCGAGTTCGTTCGAGATCGGCTCTGGAACGAAGACGATCAGCGGCTCTCGCGCCGGTACAAAGACGGGGACGTCGCCGTTCAGGGCTACCTCGAGGACTACGCCTTCCTCGCACGCGGCGCCCTCCGGTGTTACGAGGCGACCGGCGAGGTCGACCACCTCGCATTCGCGCTCGACCTCGCACGTACTATCGAGACGGAGTTCTGGGACGAGGAACGCGGAACGCTCTACTTTACGCCCGAGAGCGGCGAGTCGCTCGTCACCCGACCGCAGGAATTGGACGACCAGTCGACGCCCTCCGCAACCGGCGTCGCGCTCGAGACGCTGCTCGCGCTCGACGGGTTCGCCGAGGAGGACTTCGAGCAGATCGCGTCGACCGTCCTCGAAACCCACGCCAACCGGATCGAGGCGAACTCGCTCCAGCACGCCTCGCTCTGTCTCGCCGCGGATCGACTCGAGGCGGGCGCTCTCGAGATCACCGTGGCCGCGGACGAACTCCCCGCGGCGTGGCGCGACCGCTTTGCAGCGGAGTACCGTCCCGACCGGCTGTTCGCCGTTCGGCCGCCGACCGCGGAGGGACTCGAGTCCTGGCTCGAGCAATTAGGACTCGCGGAGGCACCCGCGATCTGGGCCGGTCGCGAGGCCCGCGACGGTGAGCCGACGCTGTACGTCTGCCGGGATCGGACGTGTTCGCCGCCGACGCAGGATATCGAGGATGCACTCGAGTGGCTGGGTGAGCAAGCCGAGCGTGGCGACGGTGACGGCACGTCCCTCGACGAGCCGGAGAGTCCGTTCTAACGGCACTCGCCGAACATCCGTTGCTACTGCTGTCACTCGAGAGGAGACGGAACGACGGTACCGAAACGTCGATATCGAGTCGAGTCTACAGCGCTTCCTCGAGTTGCTTCGCTAACCAGATCGCCGGCGGGAGGTCCTCCGACTCGACGAATCGGATGATCTCCTCGCCGTCGTCGGTCTCTACGACGACGGTCGGGATGTACTCGATGTCGTACTCGGAGACGCCGGGGCCCTGCTTGTCCTCGTCGAGGGCGTACTCCTCGATGCGGTCGTCTGGGACGCCGGCGGCCTCGAGTGCGGCCCCCAGATCCGGCAGGAGTTTCCGACAGTCCTTACACCAGTCGCCGCCCCATACCTTGTACACCAGTTCGTCGTCGTGCGCTGCGAGCGTGTCGACAGCCTCCTGGTAGGACGCCTCGTCCCACGTGGGGTTCGGCTGCATGGTCTCGAGACTCATAGCTGGGGGTAGTGAGTCCGGGGGCTTAACGACGGTGTTTGTGGCAGGCGTTTCGCTCGGAACGACGGCGCTCGTCCGAGATATCGTACCGGAAGAGACAGGTTGAAACCGCGATCGACAGTCCGAAGCAATTTTCACACTAACCGCAAGTATTATACCTATGGTATTCGACTCGAGCGATCACTCGGATCACGAACAAGTATCGTACTTCACTGACCCCGAAACCGGGCTACAGGCGATCGTCGCGATCCACGACACGACGCTCGGACCGAGCCTCGGCGGGACGCGAATGCTCGATTACGCCTCTGAAGATGCCGCTCTCGAGGACGTGCTCCGTCTCTCCCACGCGATGACGTACAAGGCGGCCGCAGCCGACCTCCCGCTGGGCGGCGGAAAAGCGGTAATTCTCGGCGATCCCGACGAGATCGATCGCGAGTCCCTGTTCGAGGCCTACGGCCGGGCCGTCGACTGTCTCGCGGGCCGATACATCACGTCGGTCGACGTCAACTCGGGCGTCGAGGATATGGACGTCATCGCTCGAGAGACCGACCACGTCGTCGGGACGAGCGACGGGTTGGGCGATCCGTCGCCGATCACGGCCCACGGCGTCTTTCACGGCGTCCGAGCCTGCGCGGAGTCCGTCTACGGAACGCGGTCGATGGACGGCCGCGA
This sequence comes from Natronorubrum texcoconense, assembly GCF_900100335.1. Classification (GTDB taxonomy): domain Archaea; phylum Halobacteriota; class Halobacteria; order Halobacteriales; family Natrialbaceae; genus Natronorubrum; species Natronorubrum texcoconense. The sequence goes on from NZ_FNFE01000003.1 coordinate 209,855, forward strand.
CGTCGTGATTCAGGGGCTCGGCAAAGTCGGCCGATCGCTGGCCGAGGAACTGCTCGCCGACGGAGCCTCGGTGACGGTCTCCGACGTCAACGACGATGCCGTCGAGGCGTTCGCCGAGGAGTACGACGTCGAAACCGTCGAGCCAGAATCGGTCTACGGCCAGTCCTGCGACGTCTTCGCCCCCTGTGCCGTCGGCGGCGTGGTCAACGACGAGACGATCCCGCAACTCGACTGCGACATCGTCGCGGGCGGGGCGAACAACATCCTCGCCGAACGGCGACACGCGGCCGTGCTTCGGGAGCAGGACATCCTGTACGCGCCGGATTACGTGATCAACGGCGCCGGACTGATCACGGTCGCAAAGGAGTATCTCGGGGGTACCCGCGAGGAAGCCTACGAGGAGGCGGCCGCGCTCGGAGATCGACTGCTCGAGATGATCGAACTCGCCGACGAGCGGGACACGACGGTGCTCGACGCGGCCGACGCGTACGCCAAAAACCGAATCGAAGGCGGCGAACGGACGCCGACGATTCTTTCGTAACTCGACTTCATTTCGTCGATCGCGTCTCGAGACCGTATCGACGGGGGCGTCCGATACACCGGCACGTCCTGCCAGTGTCCAGCATCGGTTTATGGCTCGACTTCCTAGGGGTTGCCAATGAAAGGGAGCATCCTGGACACGATCGGCTCGCCGCTCGTCCAGGTCGACTCGCCGGAAGGCGCAACCGTCGCCGCGAAGGTCGAATCCTTCAACCCCGGCGGCTCGGCCAAGGATCGGCCGGCCCTCCAGATGATCCGGGCGGCCGAACGAGACGGCACGATCGAGCCCGGCGACTGGCTCGTCGAACCGACCAGCGGAAACACCGGAATCGGTCTCGCGCTGGTCTGTGCGGCTCGAAACTACGACCTGACGATCGTGATGCCGTCGGACAAATCGGCGGAACGTCGCCGAATCATGGCCGCCTACGGCGCCGACCTAGAGTTAGTCGACGGTAACATGGAAACGGCCCGCGAACGCGCGGACGAACTCGAGGCGGAGGGTGCGATCCAGCTAGGCCAGTTCGAGAACCCGGCGAACCCCGAGGCGCACTACCGGACCACCGGTGCGGAGATCATCGAACAGGTCGGCGACCGCGAGATCGACGCCTTCGTCGCCGGCGTCGGCACCGGCGGCACGATTTCGGGAACCGGCCGACGGCTCCGGGAGGAGTTTCCCGAAATGGACGTAATCGCCGTCGAACCGGCGACGAACGCGGTGCTCTCGACGGGCGAGGCCGGCGACGACGATTTTCAGGGAATGGGTCCCGGCTTCGTCAGCGATAACCTCGATCTGGACCTGATCGACCGCGTCGAGACCGTCGAACTCGCGGACGCCGAGAACGAGTGTCGCCGACTCGCCCGCGAGGAGGGCGTCCTCGTCGGCCAGTCCAGCGGCGCGACGAGTCTGGTCTCACAAAAGATCGCTCGCGAAATCGCCGAACCGACCCTCGACTGTCCGGAGGTGCCGGGCGCGTTCGACGAATCCGTCGCGACGCCGGAGCCGGACGGCGGCGAACAACTCGACGACTGCCCGCTCGTGGTTACCGTCTTCTGGGACAGCGGCGAGCGATACCTCTCGACGGGCCTGTTCGACTGAGAGCCCCTCGAGCGGGGCGACAACCCCTGGCTGACCGACCGACGAAACCGCGAGCCCCAACGCCAAAATCGCTCTTTCACCTTAGCCAACGTACTTTACCCGTCTCCGTCTATGTCTCCAGTGATGACAGAATCCTCCAGACGAACGCTGCTGTGTGCCGGCGCCGGCCTACTCTCCCTCTCAGCCGGCTGTCTCGACGAATTCGGCAGTTCGACGAGCGAAGACACCCCGACGGACGACGACGATTCCGATGGGAACGACCCGGAATCCGGTGATAATGAGACCGAATCCACCGCGACTGGGGATCTCGAGACTACGGCCAACGTGCGCTTCGACCACGCGGACGTGCCGATGGAGCCCGAAGCGACGCTCGTCACCAGCGCGGACCGCGCCGACAGATGGCTCGACGACCACGAGTTCGTCGACGACGTGATCCCCGAGTTCGTCGAGGAGACGTTGTTCGAGGAGTCGGTACTGCTCGCCCTCGAGAGCGACGCGCCGAACCTCTGTTACAAGATGGCACTCGAGGACGTGACGCTCGAGGAGACCGACGACTCGGACGACGGCGACGCGCAACTGTCGCTCGAAGCAGCGGTGATCGACGAATCGGAAGACGACGAACTGTGCGGACAGCAGATGATCGCCGTCGGCCAACTCGTCCGCGCGACGTTCGACGGCGAGCCCGCGACCAGCGCGTCGGTGACGATCGACGATGCTGACGGCGAGACACACGAATTGAGTATCGACGTCGAGAGCGATAGCGACGAGTCCTGATCGGGCGTACTATTTCTGGACCGACAGGGCAGTTCAGGGCGCGTGTTCGGCTTCGGTGAGTCGAACGACCAGCGTCTCCTCGACGTCGCGGAGGTCGTACTCCGGGAGATCACCGTCGGTTCGGCGCACGTACAGCGGTTCGACGAGACGCCACTGCGAGCCGACGAACCCCGCAGTATCGCTCGAGTCGGGTTCCCCGTTGGCACTGGCGTCGGAGTCGTCGGTGCTCGAGTCGCTCGTTCCGTCAGGATCGCTCGGTTCGGCCGATGCCGTCGCCGCCCCGGCCGGGGTCCCACCGTCGCTCGCCGCGCTCGACTGTTCCGTCCCGTCCGGCTCCGGTCCGACTCGCTCGAGCCCGTAGATCTTGCAGAATTCGGCCGTCTCGGCTGATTCGACGGCCCCGTTGCGGAGCTCCGTAGCGAGCGGCCGCGAGAGCCACTCGTCGTCGCTGACGCTGGGCTCTTGGACGAGCGCTTCGTCGACGAAGCGGGTGAGATACCAGTTCAGGTCGTTCAACAGCGAGACGGCGGCGCCGACGCTGACCGTCCGGAGGGCGATCGAGTTCTCGAAGGGGCGCTCGAGGTCGTACGTCGAGAGCGCCTCGCGGGACGTCTCCCGGGAGAGGAGTTCGTACTGGAGGTTGCAGTCGGGCGTCCCGATGAGACAGACGCGCGTCACTGGTCTTCCCTCGGTGCGTCGGTGTAATGTGGGTTTCGCTCTCCGCCAGCCCCTTGGTCTCCGAATCGCGGTCACTCGTACGGAGTACTGTCAGTCATCTCCGACGCAACCGTGATCCGTCTGCGGTTGCACCGGTATATCGGTACAGCGCAATCCGTCTCAGTCGTCGGTCGCGAACCTGGCGATGTGATCGACGTTGAGGTTGCTGACCGGAACGTCCTGTCCAATCGTGAACTCAGAAGTTGCGCCGCAGTCGTAGCATTCGATGACGATATCGGTCTCGTGGGCGAGAATCCCGGCGTCCGTGTCTCCACTACAAGCCGGACACGAAAGCCAGTCCTGAAATCGGTGATCGGCGTCCTTCATGCGCTTCTATCGAGCGGGTAGTCACTGGAGAACGGAATAGTCGGTCGTTGACCGGTCAATTCGCTTTAGTGGGGTGGGTTACTTAGTCGAAATCCGCGACAGACGATAACAAGACCCGCCGGAGGACCTTCTCGTTGCCCCGGCGAATCCGATCGGAAAGCGCTTGACGGGTGATGTCGAGCTCCACGGCCAGTTCGTCGAGATTGGCCTCGCTCGGCGTCTCGAAGTAGCCGTTTCGGAGTGCGAGGACGAGCGCCTCGCGCTGTTCTTCGGAGAGGCCAAAGCGGTGGCCGCGATCCGAGTCCTCGGTCAGCGTGTACGTTCGTTCGACGTGGACGGTGATCTCGTGATCCGTCAGATAGTTGTACAGCGTCGTGAGTTTCTCGTGATCGTTGAACCGCAGGCGAAACATCCAGACGCCGTTCGCGCGGCCCTCGAGGACGGTCGCCTCCGTGGCGGCGATGCCCGCCAGCAGGTCGTCGTTGTCGTGATCCTCCCACTCGATCCGGTAGAGGCCGCTCTCGCCGACCTTGTCGACGGCGTACAGCTCCTTGACGTGCTCGCTCTCTCGAACCGTCGCCTCGAACGACGGCAGGTCGTCGCCGGTCGCCCAGACGAACGGCATGACGTCGTTCTCGGTCGGGACGATGCGCTCGAGTTCGAGGAAGACATTGGGCGTGCTCGACAGGGCCTGCCCGAGGACGAACTCCTCCGGTTCGATGGAAAACTCCAGAATGACGCTCATACCGATTCAATCCGCGCCACCACCGTAGCCGTTGCTATCGTGGCGACAAGCGGGACTACGGCTCGACCAGTTCGGCGTTTCGCGCGGCTTCTTCGGCGCGCTCGAGTACGTCGTCGGGCTCCGCTTCCAAGAGTGGTTCCAGCCGGGCGTTCGTCTCGACGCGGTCGGGAGCGACCCGGTTACAGCCGGCGTTGATCGTCGAGTCGGTGTAAGTGTCGATTTCGCGGGCCTTCGCGACGATATCCTGCTTGTCCAGCGTGAGCAGCGGTCGGTGAATCGGCAGGCGAGCGGCGCGACTTGTCACGCCGAGGTTCCGGACGGTCTGGCTGGACTTCTGGCCGACGGCCTCGCCGGTGACGATCCCGTTCGCGTCGACGAGTTCGGCCAGCGTCTCGGCGGCCCGGTAGAAAAAGCGACGGAGTGAGAGCATTCGGCCCTGTTCCATCTCTCGGACCAGTAGATCGACGGTCTCGCCGCCCGGAATCTTGTACACCTGCGTGTCGAAGTTGGGTGCGTACTGCGAGAGCTTTCGGACAGTCTCCATCGCGCGCGCCTCGTGGTCGATACCGCCGTAGGCGCCGAGATCGACGTACGCCGGCACGATGGGACAGCCGCGTTTCATCATCTCGTAGGCCGCGACGGGCGAGTCGATGCCGCCGCTGACCAGCGCGATCACCGGCTCTTGGGCACCGAGCGGGAGCCCGCCGGGTCCCGGGACGTGCTCGAGGTAGACGAACGCCAACTCTTCGCGTACCTCGACGCCGAAGGTGATGTCCGGATCGTCGAGATCGACTTCGGGTTGGAACTCGTCCTCGACGGCGTTCCAGATAGCCGTCCCGCCTTCGCGGGCCAGATCCTCGCTGTCGTAGGGGAGCGTCTTGTCGGCCCGTCGGGCGTCGACCGCGAAGGTTCCGCCGGTGTACCGTTCGCGAGCCGTCTCGACGAGGGCCTCGAGGATGCGCTCCTTTTCGGTCCCGACGGTCAGCGCGGGGCTCGCGGAGACGACCCCGAACGCGTCCGTTGCAGCGGCAGTCGCCGCCGCGACGGACTCCTCGGTGGTGTGGATCAGCGGTCGGTTCCACCGCCGTTCGACGTCGCCGGGAATCGAGCGGTCGGCCAGCAGGGCCTCGAGGTTCTCGACGAGGATCTCCTCCATGTACCGCTTGACGGTGTTGCTCTTGGTGTTGACGTCACCGTGACGAAGGAGGACGGTGTCGGCTCCCGGCGGGTGCATAGGCGGAATAGACGGGCGGGGCTATAAGGGGATTACGAGGGACGGACGCGAGCCGTGTCGCGGGGTTGAGTCAGCTCGCGTCTCGAACGGACGCTCCGCGAGCTACCGCCGACCGGTGAGCTTTCGGTAGGCCAGCTTCGGGAGCTGCCCGACGACCGCCGGGAACGCGAGTCCCAGCTGGGCGTTTCCGTCCGCCGTATCCCAGTACGTTCGGCCGGTAGTCAGCTTGCCATCCTCGAGTCGGACGGTCGACATTCCCCTGAGGATCAGCTGGCGGCCCGTCGGCGGAATGCCCTCGAGCGGCCCGTCGTGGGTCCCCGTGAGCGTCCACTCTACCAGCACGACGTCGTCGTCGGCGACGACCGACTCGGGGAGGACGTGAAAGTCCGGGAACGCCGTCTCGGTCTCCCGGAGATACTCGCGGAATTCGCGGGGCCCGCGAACTGGTTCCGAGAGGATTGGATCCGTGTACGTGAACGCGTCGTCGACGAACTCCGAGACCCTCTCGAACTCGTGGTCCTGCCAGAGTGCGGTCACGTAATCGCGGACGATGCGTTCGTTCTGCTGGGGGATGGCTTCTACTTCCATGATGTTTATTCAGTGCTCGTCCAGGTTGGTCGCGGGCTCTTGAGGGAGGATAGTCGCTCGAGTGCACCACGAAGTGACGAGAACGTACACGCCTAGAAGCGCTTCGAAGCGTTAACCCTTCCCACCGTGATCTGCCCCCGTCGTGCCGGCTAGCTGACCGATTCGCTGATCGTCGGACTCAGACGGCCGGTGTGGGAGTAGATCCCGACGAGCAGGACCACGCCAGCGAGCATCGGGACGACCGCGCTGACGCCGTAGATAATCTCGAAGCCGACGACGTCGACCAGCGGGAGCGAGACGAGCGGGCCGAGTCCGCCTCCGACGTCGCCGAGGACGTTGTTCGTCCCCATCGCGCGACCGACGCGCTCCTCCGGCGTCAGATCCGCGAGCAACGCCGTCAGCGGCCCGCCGACGCCGCCCTGTCCGGCGCCGATCAGGAGACACGCGAGGACCAGCACCTCGAAACTCGAGCCGAACGCCAGGATCGCGAAGCCGATACAGGAGGTAACTAGAAAGCCGATCATGACGGGAACGCGTGCGCCGACCGAGTCGCTCAGGTAACCGCCGCCCAGCGTGAACACCGCGCCGGCTAGCACCGTCAGTCCCATCAGCATCCCCGACGACCCCTGCGCGTCGAGTCCGAAGATGGAGATCGCGCGGGCGTCGAGCAGCAACACGAGCGTCGAGAAGAGTACGCCGATGTACGCGAAGTAGAGCCCGAAGTTGACGAGCCCGATCGTCAGCGCCGGGACGCTCACGTCGACGTCCCAGGGCTTGACCGACGTCTGTTCCTCCTCGACGTGGGTTTCAGGGACGATCAGGTAGGCGATGATGCTCGCGAGGCCGGCGAACGACGCGGCGAGCACGAACGCCTCGACGTTTCCCCAGACGTCGCTGACGACGCCACCGAGGACGAGTCCGGCGGGGAAACCGAAGGTGATGCCCGCTCGGACGATGCCCATGCTGGTCCCCCTCGAGTCGGCCTCGCTCACGTCGGCGGTGATCGTGTACGCGGTCGCGAAGACGAGCGCGCTGCCGATCCCCCAGAGGATGCGGGCGACCATGAACCAGAACTCGGGCATCGGCGAGAGGATCGCGACGACGTACATGAACGTCGCGACGCCCTCGATCGCCAGCCCCGCGACGAACGGTTTTCGGGTGCCGATCCGGTCGACGAGCACTCCGGCGGGCGCGTTGGCTACGAGGCGTGTAAACCGGTTCGCGCTCAGAATGAGTCCAACCATGAACGCCGAGATACCCAGCACCTCGCCCAGATTCGGCAGGATCGGGAAGATGACGCCGCCGCCGAAGCCGACGAAGAAGGTACTCGCGACGACGGCGAGGACGATCCGGTTCGAACTGGCAGAGGGGAGGTTCACTGGCGTTCGCTCTCGAATGTTGTTTCGATCCGTAACTCGCTCGGTTGAGCGAACGGGGCTTTGGCTAAAGGGCCTATCGAAACCGGTGATCTATCGTGGCGCAATCGACCCGCTCGGGACGCTCTCGAGAGTTTACCGACTGTGGTGCAGAATCGGCAGCCGCCCGGTCCCAGTCGCTCGGAGTCGCCTATCCATTATATACGTTGTCTCGGTGACAGAACAGACACGATGCTCACACAGCGCGGAGACCGGTTCTGGACCTACGAGGAATCGCTCCGATTCTTCGGCGTCGAACTCGGCCGAATCATGTCCGTGATGAAGCTCTCGAGCGGCGGCCTCTTCGTCCAGTCACCGGCCGAGTTAACCCCCGAACTGAAAGCGACGCTCGACGACCTCGGCGAGGTGCGGTTCGTCGCGCCGGCGAGTAAACTCCACGGTCACCTCTACATGGAGCAGTACCGGGCTGCGTATCCGAACGCGGAACTGCTGGCCGCCCCCGGACTTCCCGCACGGCGGTCCGATCTGCGGTTCGATCACCTACTCGGCGACACGCCGGATCCGCGGTGGGGAACCGACATCGATCAGGTGGCCGTCGTCGGTCATCGGTGGCTCACCGAAATCGCCTACTTCCACCGGCCGAGCCGGACGCTCATCCTCGGCGACGTCGGCTTCCACATCGGCGAGCGCAGCCCGCTGAAGACCCGCCTCGTCGCTCGTGCCCTACGTATCTACCAGCGGATCGGTCCGCCGATCGAATTCCGGCTCACGATCGAAAACGAGGATTCGTTTCGACGGTCGATTCGTGACGTCCTCGCGTGGGACTTCGACCGCGTCGTGCCTGGTCACGGCGAGATACTCGAGACCGGCGGAAAACGCGCGGTTCTCGAGGGCTACGACTGGCTGTTCGAGTAACGGCTGGAAAAACGCGACTCCCAGCGCCGACGCTTAGAACGTGGTGAGTTCGCCGTCGATCACGCTGCGCGTAATTCCGGTGACGTCGGCGAGTTCGGCGTCGACGATAGCTCTGACCTCGTCCTCGACGTCGCCGAGCGCGACGCCGTCTTCGGTGACGACGTGGACGTCGGCGACGTGTGGCTGGTCGATCGGGCGGCCGATCTGGGAGAGCAGTCGGACGCGCAGGTCGCGGATACCGTCGACCTCGCCGACGACCTCCTCGGCGATTTCGGTCGAGAGTAAGTTGTAGATCTTCCCGATGTGGTTGACCGGGTTCTTCCCGCTCGTGGCTTCCATCGACATCGAGCGGTTGGGCGTGATGAGGCCGTTCGCGCGGTTACCGCGGCCGACGGAGCCGTCGTCGCCCTGCTCGGCGGAGGTGCCCGTCACCGTGAGATAGATCGAACCCTCGTCGTAGTCGTCGGCCGTGTTGACGTGGACGTCGACCGTGCGGTCGGTGTGTTCGTTCGCGACCTCCTCGACGAACTCGCGGACGGACTCGACGGCGTCGATATAGGCGTCCAGGTCAGCGATGTGCTCGTCGACCATCGCCGCGGCGACCGTGACGTCGATCTCGTCGCCCTCGCGTTTGCCCATGATTTTGACGTCCGAGCCGACGTACGGATTCTTCTCGGCGAACTCGCCGTTGAGTCGGTGTTCGGCCTCGAGGACGATCTGTTCGGTCTCGGTCAGGGGCGCGTGGCCGACGCCGAAACTCGTGTCGTTGGCCATCGGGACACTCACTTCGTCCTCGCCGAAGACTTCCTGCAGGTCGCCGCTACCCTCGCCGAGCTTGACGTCGACGACGATATCTTCGCCGAACGTGAGCTGTGGGATCGTCTCCGCTAAGTACTCGCGTGCAGCGCGCAGCGCGATGGTTTCGGCGGGGATAGCCTGTCCCTCGTAGTGTTTGGTCGCGCGGCCGACGATCAGCAGATAGATGGGATCGACGACTTCGCCGCCGCCGAAGGCAGGTGCGGCCTCGCCGGCGACGAGCTGTGTCTCGTCGGTGTTGAAGTGCAACACTTCGCCCACGCGGTCGATGTACTCGCGGGCCAGTGCGCCGGCGACGGCCTCGGCGATTCCGTCACAGATCGAGTCCGGGTGGCCGATCCCCTTCCGCTCGACGATCTCGACTTCCTGATCCTCTACTGCCTGACGGTCGATCGGCTCGACCCGAATGTTCCGCTCACTCATTACCGGGAATTGGGGGACAGGCGTTCTATAACTTGCGGAAACAAAACCGAAACGAAAATGTCTGGAGGTAATACGGGTCGGGCGTTCGAACGTCGGATACGTCCGTGGAACGTGACCCGGCGACGTCAGGACTCGAGCAACAGCCCCAGATACGACGTTCGAAGCTGCTCGTCAGGATCGAGATCGAGTCGCTCGAGGACGCCGTACGCCCCGTCGCGCGCCGACTCGAGGTCGGCTTCCGTCTCCACCTCGGTCTCGACCTCGACGTACTCGCCGACGTCGTCGACCGAGTCGAGGGTAACCGTGTAGCTGTACTCGTCGTTCTCGAGGGCGAAGCGCTCGCGTTCCTTGCGGACCGTCGCGGCGGGCTCGAAGCCGAGGTTCCGCAACACAGTGTCCATCGTCTCGCCGTCGCCGACCGCCGTCTCGTGCTCTTCGCGGCTCTTGGACTCCTCGTCCAGCAGGGGTCCCTTATACGTGATACGCGTCTCGTCGCTGCCAGCTTCGGGATTCGACTCCCGACGAATCCGCAGCGCCTCGTCGGTCTCGACGAACGAGCGGTGGGGCGCGTCGTAGTACGTGTCCTCCTGGACGATGGCCCGCTCGCGGGTTCCATCGTGGGCCTCGAGCCGACTCCTGACCGCCTCGAGGTCGGCGGGGACCTTCACTTCGACTTCGTACATGGCTGAAGCCACGAAAGGGGGTCGTAAGTATCGGTCGCTCTCCGTCTCGCGTGAAAACGTGTACCTTAAATGTAGACGGCGGGACGTACAACGTATGACCGAGGAACAGGAGGCCGAGCTCGAGGAGCAGGCCGATGACGCCGACGCAGAAGGAGACGAGAGCGCCGAGGAAGCCGAGGGGCTTCAACACGGCGACTTCGTCGAGATCGATTACACCGCCTACACCGCGGAGGGTGACCAGCTGGTCGACACGACCGACCCCGACGTCGCCGAGGAGGAGGGTGTCGACGACCAAGGTCAGGAGTTCAAGCCGCGAACGATCGTCCTGGGCGAGGGTCACATCTTCGAGGGCGTCGAAGACGCGCTCGTCGGCAGCGAACCCGGCGACTCCGGTAGCGTGACGATCCCCGCCGAAGCGGCCTTCGGCGAGCACGACCCCGACGACGTCCAGACCGTCAGCGCCGAGAAGATCGACGAGGACGACCGCTACCCCGGTGCGAACGTGCAGGTCGACGGCCAGCAGGGCTACATCAGCACGATCATCGGCGGCCGCGCCCGCGTCGACTTCAACCACCCGCTGGCCGGCGAGGACGTCGAGTACGAGTACGAGATTCTCGAGGAAGTCGACGACCGCGAACAGCAGGCCGCCGGCCTGTTCGAGATGTACCTCGGGATGGAGCCCGAACTCTGGATCCAGACGGACGAAGTCGAGGAGGAGGTTCCCGTCGAACCCGACGAGGACGACGAGGACGCCGAACCCGAGTTCGAGACCGAGACCGTCGAGAAGGAGACGGTCTACCTCGAGGCCACGCCCCAGATGACCATGAACCAGCAGTGGATGATGGGCAAACAGCAGATCGGCCAGCAGATCATCGACCAGATCGGTGTCGACCGCGTCATCGTCCAAGAGACCATCGACGGGATGGGCATGGGCGGTATGGGCGGCATGATGGGCGGTATGGGCGGCATGGGCGGCGGCGACATCGAGGAGGCCCTCGAGGACGCCGACGTCGACGCCGACGAAATCGTCGAAGAGCTCGAAGGCGCCGAAGAGTAAATTCGCCCGTTCGGTTCGATTCTCGTATTTTTCGCTGCTCGAGCACTGGCGCTCCCGATCCAATCGGCGTTCGGGCCGCAGAATCGGATCGGCTCGCGTCCCAGTTCCCGCGGCCAGCGGACCCCATTACGACCTGTAAGCGCTGGTTACTCGGTAGCCGACCGTAATGTCGTTCGGTTAGATCGCACAACCCGGCGGACCTACTGAAGTAATCCTCTTTCGTTCACGGAATAAACACTAAGTTGTTTCACCGGTACGTGTAAGGTCTAATTACTTCGGTGCCATATACCTTGAGTTAATTATATTATCTCCCTCGATCAAGGAACGGTCGCAATGTCCGAAAGCAAATCCCAGATCCGAGCGTTCTTCGCCGAGCATCCCCGACTGATGGGCGTCCTGTTCGCCGCGTGCGTGTTACTCTCACAGGCCGGCACCGCCGTCGCCGGAAACGGTGGCGGAACGTACTGAGAGTCGAAACGAATTTTGTTCTTATAACAGCGTGAACCGATCGTCAGTCGACCAGCAGTGTTCACCGTCGAACTCGACCGCGATCTCCTCGAGTCCTAAAAACCGAGCGAGTGCGTCTCCGGGGAGGTCGATCGGGGGCAGTTCCTTGCCCGCGAGATAGTGTCGATCGATGCCGTCGAGGTAGGGGATGTACTGCGCGCCGACGCCGCTGTCGACGTGGTAGAGCTGGACGAAGAGCCGATAACGCTCGTCGTCGATCGACTCGATACGGCAACTGTTCGGAACGATGCTCCCGGATTGACCGACGGCCAGCCCACCGTCGCCGACGACGATGTACTGGTTGCCGACGAGTCGGTACGATCGCGCCATCGCGACCGCGGATCGAAGCGTGAACCCGTTGTTCAGGAGTCGGGCGACGAACTGTCCCACGGCGATCGCGTCCTGATTCCCGACCTCGCTAAGCGTGACGATGCCTCCAACGCCGCCGCTCTCGATCACTCGCGCTCCGATCTCGTACGAGCGACAGCCGTTGATGAGGAAGGCGTCGACGCCGACGTCCGCGAGCGTACTCGGGTCGAGCGCGCCGTCGCGACAGACGAACGCGTCGTCCTCGACGTGGCCGACATAGTGGAGGAAGTCGACGTCCGCGGCGAAGAGCCGCCGCAGTTCGTCGCCGCTGACGTCCCGATGGACGGTGGCGTCGAAGGGGAGTTCCTCGCGGTCGCCGTACAGCCCGTCGTCGGTCGCCTCGAGTTCGGCGGCCATTCGCTCGTCGTTACAGACGATAGTTACCTCGACGCCGTCGCCTGAGGGGGTGCCCTCGAGTCCGTTCTCGAAGCCGGCCTGGAGGAGTTTGTTCGCACCGATCGGAACGCCGTCGCCGAGCCACGCCCGTTCGAAAGCGTCGACCTCGGGGATCGAGACGTACGAATCGATGCCTCGGTCGACCGACGACTCGCCGCTGCCGGAACGGGGCGTCGATCTGGTGAACGCCTCGATCTCGCTCGGAATCGTCGGCGGCGTGGCCGGCTCCGGGGTCGCTGGCAGCGACCGAACGCTCGCGAGTTCGTACGCCAGATACGGGAGCGCGGCCGCGTTCTCGGGAGCCGACGTCGTGTACGTGACCAGCCGCCACCGGGGAACGAGATCCGCGACGGCGTCGAACGGGATCGAGAGCGCGGTGGCGAGTCGATCGGCCAGCGACTGCTCGTAGAGCTCGTCGAACGCCAATTCGAGGCGGTCCGCGACCTGCTGGCGCTCGTACAGTTCGACCGGATAGAGCCCCTCCGTTCGGGTCACGCAGTCGATAAAGAAGACGTGCTTGAGAACGCGGTCGACCAGCCCATCGAACGTGTACGCGGAGTGATCCAACGAGTACTCGAAGCCGCGGTCGGTCTCGACACGCGGCCGACTCCCCGTCTCGACCGTCGCGCCGAGGTAGTAGGCGAGCGGGCAGATCGTATAGAGGGCCGCCCGCTCCGGTGGAACGACGATTCTGACGCCGGTGTCGGGGGTCTCGAGCCCGTCGGGAATTCGAACGTCGTCGGCCAGCGCGAGGCGGGGCGGGTGTCCCCGAAACGACGGCAGCGAGCGTTCGGGACTCGTCGTCTTTAGCGCGGAGCCGAAGGTCGACACGGCACGAGCCAGATCGTTCGGATCGGCGGTCGTCTCGACCGTGGTCGCCGGCCGTTCGTGGCGCGACCGCGCACCCAGTCGGACGGTCGTCGCCTCGCCGAAGTAAAACGCCAAGCGATCGTCGGACGACGCGATGGTCAACTCGCCGTGGACGCGGATGTAGAGTTTGATCGGCGCCATCAACTCGACGAGGTACGTCCCGTCGGGCAGCGTCTCGTAGGCGTAGTGTTCGGCTTCGAGCAGCATCTCTCCCTCCGGATCGCGAACGTAGGTCGGGACGACGAAGGGGAGGACCAGTCGTTCGGTCGTCACCGCGACGGCAGCGTCGACCGGGAAGGAGAAGTCGTCCGTTTCGACCGCGGTCGGCGTAACCCGTCCCGACGTCTGAATCGGGCACTGTCGGTTCTCGATCGGGTCGACGACCGTGAGCCCCGGTCTGTCGTCGGCCGGCTGGAACGTGGGTGTCAGTGTCATTCGTCGAGGATCGTCGTCTCGTCGGCTTCGGATCGTTCGCTCCCGTCGATCAGCGACCGTCGACGGGCCGGTCGGGTCGTCACGGTGCTACCGCGAGTCGCGGAGCGCGAACCAGTCGGTCGTGTAGTTGCTCTCGTGGAGGTGCCAGCGCTGTTCGGCGCCGGACTCCCCGACGCGGAGTTCGACCGTCGCGTCGAACGACGCCTCGAGTCGCCGGACGGCGTCCGACGACCGCTCGATCGGAAGGACGTAATGTCCCAGCGCCGAGGCCGCTTTGACCGACCCGCAGACGGACTCGAGAAACCGCTCGACGACCTCGATGTCTCGGTCTTCGATGATCGGGCGCAACGAGTCGACGCAGAGACGGGTTGTCGCTGGGCCGGACTCCGTTTCGTCTGCCGTGATCGTTCGGAGCGTCGAATCGATGGCCTCCTCGAGACCGTCGATGTCGTCGGGCTCGGCGACGATACTGGGCGTCGTATCGGTATCGATGCTGGGTTGGGCGCTCGCGGCAGACCGTGCGGTTGCCGCGTAGTCGACGACGTGTGCGTTTGACGCGTCGCCGGGGGATAACCGCGTCCAGACGGCGTCGATATCGCGGTCGAGTAAGGCGAAGAGGTGGTGGCGATCGCGCCCCCGGTCGCCCAGGAGTCTGGTGCTCGCGACGTCGACGAGATCGTCCGGGACGGCACCGACGACCAGCACGTTGCCGCCGACCCGTTTCAGTCGCCTGAGCGTCGAGCCGGCGGCGATCGTTCCGTCCGGTCGCACGACGATGTCGTATCCGAGCGTCGAGAACGCGACGGTCGCACCCGATCGCGGTACGCCGTTCCGTCGGTGTGCGTTGAGTCGCACGACAGCGTCGAGATCGATGGTGTCCGCAATCGCCGACCGGACGTACGCCCGATCGTGGTCGGTGTGCACGGCAATCGCCGAGACGATTCGGACCGTTGCGTCGTTCTCGCGGGCGACGTCGACGTCGGAGACGTGGGACCAGTCGCCGATCGCCGACGGCTCGTCCGGGTCGGAGAGAGTCACTCGGCCGTCGGCGGTCAGCCGAACGCGCCGGTTCGCATAGGAAAACGTGACGACCGGCCACGCGCCGCGATTCGATCGCTCGACGCTGTCGAGGAGTGCGTCGAGCGCGTCAGGATCGACGGTCTCGTTCAACTGTGGGAGTTCCATCGGTGAGACGCCGGTTTCGTCCGCGATCCGTTTCACCACCGCCACACCGGACCGCATCTGCACTCCCCCGTCCATCACTCGGCGACGGGAGAATTGGTCCCTCCCGTCCCGAGAGGTATCCTTCGTCATCTGGACCTGCGTAGGCGTGGCGCGTACGAATAGTTCGCGCATAGTTTCATGGCAGACACACACAGTGATAATTACAAATCGGACAGAAACACTGTACGTCGTGTCGGCTCGTCTCTCTTCCTTTCGGATACGCCGATCCGGTATTCTCCTAGTACGTTTATTGCCGTCCCGCGACTGGCTACGAATATATGGTCGATTTCAGCCCGGAGGATACGGGCGGGCGATCCTCGACGCCTGACCGCCGCTTCGACCCCCCAACCCGATCCGAACGCGAGTCTCCGATCGACGAGTTGCTCGTCCTCCTCAGTCACCAGCGCCGGCGCGACGTGCTGTACTACCTCAGCGATCACGAGGTCGCCAGCCTCGAGTCGTTAGCGGCGACGATCGCCGCCAACGAAGCGGGGGTGTCTGCGGAACGAATCTCCGCCGAACGGCGCGAGTCCGTCCTCATCGATCTCTACCACAACCACCTGCCGAAACTGACGGATCGAAAGCTGGTCGAGTACGACCACCGGAGCGGGGCGATCAGGTGGTCTTCGCCCCCGGCGCTGTTCGACGAACTCCTCGAGTGCTGTCACTCCCTGGAGTCGATCGACGGGTCGGCCACGGACGACGAGTCCGAGACGAACGGAACCTGACGACCGCCGTCGTTGGCCCGCTCGCCCGGCAGATGCGGGCAAGTGGCACCCAGGCTGTCGGGTTCGGTTAGGCGATGTCCCGACTCGTGTCGATCGCCACCTCTTCGGTCAACTCGAGTTTGATCGCCTCGGTCGGCTGTGCGCCGCCGCGGAACTTGGGGATCGTCAAGTGGTTCTCGAGTTCGCTGCCGGCGGTCTTGGTCCGGAGATCGAAGACCGCGTCGGCGGCGTGGATCGTCCGCGTCCGCCCGGCGGGTACGTCGTCGCCTTCCAGACAGTGTAATACCGCGATCGAACCGGTCTCGAGCATCTGCGACTTGAGTTCGTTGAGAAACGTGACGTACTCGTCGGTGTCGGCGTGTTCCAGGACGTCCATCGTGTCGATGATGAGGTTAGCCCCGTCGGGGAGGGCCCCGATGAGACGGGTCGCCTCCTCGAGCGGGTCGTCGCTGGTGACGTGGCGGACGGTCGGACTGCCGACCTCGGACGGCGAGGCCTCGATCGCGTGACGGACGGCGTCGTCGGAGCGCTCGGTCGAGAGATACAGGGTGCCGCGGGCGGCCGTGAGTTCGTACAGGAGAAGTTCCGACTGGCTGGCCGGCTGGGCGGTGTACGCGACGATACACCCCGGCGGTAACCCGCCGTCGAGTTTCCGATCCAGCACGTCGATCCCGGTATCCAGTCGACCGACCATACAATTGTGATCAGTAGCCACACCGCCCGCATAACTCTTTGGCTTCGAATCAATTCTTAGAAACAAGTCAGTTTGCGCTGTAAATATACCGGTGGACAGCTCTTTGCTGACGTCCGAGCGCGGCGATGCGGGCGCGGCCACCAATGGGCTCTGCGGGGTCACGGTGTACGCCGAACCGATCGTCGGCTGGTTCTGAGAGAAGCTGGTCCTACCGGGGTCTGCCGGCGACGCCGAATGGAGAGATTCAAGGGGGCGCCAAGAGCTAACACGAACGAATGCGTCACGATCACCTCATCACGAGTAAACAACTTTCGCGGGCGGACATCGAGACCGTCCTCGACCGGGCGGCCGAGATCGACGCCGATCCGTCGGCCGTCGCCGACCGTCACGCGAACCGGTTGCTCGGCCTGCTCTTTTTCGAACCGAGCACGCGGACGAAGATGAGCTTCGAAACCGCGATGAAACGCCTCGGCGGCGACGTCGTCGACATGGGTTCGGTCGAATCCTCGAGCGTCAAGAAAGGCGAGACGCTCGCCGACACCGTCCGTGTCATCGAAGGGTACGCCGACGCGCTCGTCTTGCGCCACCCCAAACAGGGCGCAGCGACGATGGCCAGCGAGTTCGTCGACGTCCCGTTGCTGAACGCCGGCGACGGCGCGGGCCACCACCCCACGCAGACGCTGCTCGATCTCTACACGATCCGCGAGAACGCCGGTCTCGACGACCTCACCATCGGAATCATGGGCGACTTGAAGTACGGCCGGACCGTCCACTCGCTGGCGTACGCGCTGACGAACTTCGACGCGCGCCAGCACTTCGTCAGCCCCGAGAGCCTCCAGTTGCCCCGCGAGGTCGTCTACGACCTCCATCAGGCCGACGGCGCCGGCATCCGCGAACACGACTCGCTCGAGGAGGTGCTCCCCTCGCTCGACGTGCTCTACGTCACCCGCATCCAGCGCGAGCGGTTCCCGGACGAGCAGGAGTACCAGAAGGTCGCCGGCGAGTACCAGATCGACATGGAGACGCTCGAGGCCGCGAGCGACGACCTAACGATCATGCATCCGCTGCCGCGGGTCGACGAGATCGCGCCGGCGATCGACGAGACCGAGTACGCGGCCTACTTCGAGCAGGCGCACAACGGGGTGCCGGTGCGGATGGCGCTGCTCGACCTGTTCTTGCAGGAGGGAGGTGATGGCGATGAGTGACGGACGCGACGAGCCCGCGAACGGCGGCGATTCCCAGGGCGGCGACGACCACCAGTTGCGCGTCAGCAAGATCCGCAGCGGCACCGTGATCGACCACGTTCGCGGGGGGCAGGCGCTGAACGTGCTGGCGATTCTCGGCATCGACGGCAGCGAGGGTGAGGAGCTCTCGGTCGGGATGAACGTCCCGTCGGATCGACTCGCACGCAAGGACATCGTGAAGGTCGAAGGGCGAGAGCTCAGCCAAGACGAGGTCGACGTGCTCTCGCTGATCGCGCCGGACGCGACGATCAACATCGTCCGCGACTACGAGGTGATCGAGAAACACCGCGTCGACCGCCCCGAAATCGTCGACGACGTGCTATCCTGTCCCAACACGGGCTGTATCACGACCGGCGACGAACCGGTCACGTCCCAGTTCGAGGTGCTCGACGACGGCGTGCGCTGTGCGTACTGCGGAACGATCGTTCGCGAGGAGATCGCGTCACTGATCGACACCTGAGGGGAGTACAGCGTCGGCGACTGGAACCCGTGAACCGTTCTTCATTTCTAGAAAACTATCCAGAATATCTAAGTGGGTTGCAATGTAGTGTCTAGCTGTACATGTCTCGTACAGTCAAAGTCCTGGTCGCCCTGTTCGTTATCGCCGTCCTCTGGAAAGTCGTACTCAGCGGCTCCTCCGACGTCGATATCGAAGAGGTCGAGTACGACCCAGTCGAGTAAGATATAGTAACCACTGAAAGTCAATGCGCACCTGATCGCACGAGGGCAGCGCGGTTCGAAGCGAACGAAGTGAGCGAGAACCGCGGCAAAGCAAGCGGGGAGGAACGATCCGCGAACTGTGCGATCAGTGTGTAAATCGTTTCAGTTGTTACTACCGAGAACCGTTCGATTCCGAACGGCTTACGGATGCGGCGCCGTACCCGACAGTATGTACGGCGTCGTCACGCGTAACGCAGAAGAAGTCCGCTGGCCGGAGTTCGACCGCGGCTTTTACGAGGTCAAAGACGTCACCGGCCGGTCCGCCGAACCGATCGAAGACGGCGTGAACATGGTGTCCTGTTTCGGCGACAACGCCGCCGCGGACGCCGACCCGTCGCTGGTCGCCGTCGACGACCTCGGACGTCCGGCCACGCGCGATCGGACGTACTTCGACTGGGCGTACATCTGCCCCTCCAGGCAGGACTACCGCGAGGGCCTGTTCGATATCATCGACGACTGCGTCGCGGCCAACGAAGACGTTCGTCTCGACGACATCGGCTTCCCGCGCGCCGAGTACTGTCGCTGCGGCGTCTGCGAGGAGTCGTTCAAAGCGAGCGAGTTCGACGACCGATTCGAGTGGCGCGCGAGCGTTATCACCGAATTCGTCGAGGAAGCCGTCGACCGCATCCCCGGCACCGTCTACATGACACTTTACCCCGATCCCTATCCAGGCCACCTCTACGAGCGAGCGGGAATCGACCTCGAGGCCCTCGAAGAACACGTCGACGAGTTCGTCGTCCCGCTGTACGACATGGCCTACGAGACGACGTACTGGCTCGAGACGATCGCCCGGGGCTTCGAGAGCGCGCTCGAGACGCCCTTTAATATCGAATTGTACGCGGTAAACATCGATATCGACAACCTGATCCACGCCACCGAGGTCGCCGACGCCTACGGGAAGGACGTCTTTTTCGGCTACGAGGCGAGCAACGCCCGGGGAGCGCTGCGACGCATGCGTGCCGACGAACGCGACGGCGTCACCCACGGCGATCCGGAGTCGGACTCCTGAACGGTCACTCGAGCGTCGTCAACCAGCTATTACTCCGCCGAACACCATCACCGCACGGAGCGATACGCGATGTCCCCCGCGATCGCGCGGGACCCGTACACCTCGAAAGCGAGTCTCACGATTCTCGATCGTTGTGCGTCGTTTCGAACCGTCGCTCGAGCGGTGGGCGTCGTTTCAGAAGTTGGTGTCGCTCTTCTCCGTGGAACTGACGGCGACCTTTATTGGAGCCTCCGTCTCCCTGCTGGGTGAGCGAGGATCGACGATCCTCGAGTGATTTCCGATGAGAGACAACCAGCAATCCCAACAGTCCCGGCACGAACCGACCGAACAGCTCCAGCAGTCGACGATGAATCAGGGGCAGGCGACCATCGAACAAGCGATCGATCTTCAGCGGAACATCGCGCGAATGACCCTGAGCGCGATGCAGTGGCAGGACACGGCCCAGAGACAGGGTGTCGAAATCACGAAGTCGATGATGCAGGGGTTCCCGGGCCAGCGGTTCACCCAATCGATGATGGAGAGCTATCTGCAGGGGCTCGAGGCCGTCGCGCCGGAGATGGAACGCGCGATGGAGAAGGGAATGCAGGCGGCTACGCAGCCCCAGTCGGGACAGGGTCAGCAGATGGGCAGCCAGCACCAGTCCGAGCAACAGATGGGGCAGTCGGGCCAGCAGCGGATTGGTGGTCAGTATCGATCCGGACAACAGGGTCAACAGCAGTTCAGCGGCCAGATGGGTGACCAGCGGTCGATCGGTCAGATGAGCGACCAGCAGCCGGGCGGACAACAGCAATCGGATCAGCAGATGGGCGGCCAGCCACAGTCCAGCCAGCAGATGGGACAGCACACCCACCAGCCGAGCCAGCAGTACCCGCAGACGGGCGAGTGGGTCTCACAGGAAGAGACGTACGGCGGCGAAGCGTCTGGATCGATCGGCCAGCAACGGTCCCAGCAGATGGGCCCCGGCAGCCAGTCCGACCGGCAACCCCAGTCTCACGCTGGACGTCAGTCTCAGCCCCAGCACCGCGAAGCTCAGTCTCAGCCGACCGACGCGGGCACCCAGCAGGGCCAGTTCGGCCACGAGACACACCAAGAATCACAGCCACAGCAACACGGCGACCGACCGACTCGAGGACGCGAGCAAGAACACCGCCATCGGGGTCGGGAGTTCGACCAGTCGACGCCGCGACGGCAGCCGTCGCAGCCTCGCAACGAACGAGGGCAGTACTCACAGCGAATCGAGACGGACCAACATGAGTCCGAACGGGGTCGGCAGCGACAGCCGATCGCTCAGAGACAGCACGACGGTGGCTCGTCTTCGGGCGAGTTCGACTCGTCAGACGAGGCGATCGACCGCGACTTCGACCAGGAGGAGATGCCACAGGACGACATGGAGGGCGCTGCCGAGCGAGGACGGGACGACACCGACGACGAGGACGACGAACAGGAAGAGTAGCGACGCTCGCGACTGACCTCACACGCCGGGTGACAACGTGCCGCCAGCAGTTTCAGATATCGATTGTTTTTGATGCGATCGACCGATCGAGACGTCGGAACGTACGAGATCTCGTGAGACGGGAGTCTCCTCGAGCAGCTGGTCAGCAGTCGTGGTCCGGTCGACCAAAAAGAACTGGTTCGACGACAGATCCTGGCGGTGGCTCGAGACGATGCGGGGTCGGGACTACCGGGTATCTCGGTCGTCGAGAACGTCGTCATCATCGTCGTCGCCGATCAGATCGTCGTCGTCGTCAGTGAGTCCGTCGTCATCGTCACCGATCAGATCATCATCACTGTCGTCGGTGAGTCCGTCGTCGTCGTCGCCGATCAGATCGTCATCACTGTCGTCGGTGAGTCCATCATCATCATCGCCCATCAAGCCATCATCGTCGTCGGTCAGGCCATCGTCATCATCGCCGATCAAGCCGTCATCGTCGTCGGTAAGACCATCGTCGTCATCGCCGATGAGGTCGTCATCGTCGGTCAGGCCGTCGTCATCGTCACCGATCAGATCGTCATCGTCGTCGCCGATGAGGTCGTCGTCACTCGTCCCAGTTCCGCGATCCGTATCGGTACCGGCGCCCGCCGCGCCAGCACCAGTTCCGGTGCCGGTGTCCGTACCGGGCGTTCCCGCGTCCGTGTCGGCCGATCTAGTTGAGCCGGCGTCCAGGTCCGAGGCGCCGCCGGTACTGGTCGAGCCGCCGCCGGAGCTTCCGGCGAGATCGCTCTCGAGGTGGACCTCGTCGTCCGTCACCTGGGCTACCGAGCCCTCCTGGAGCGGGTAGGAGTCTTCGTCGGTGCCACCCCAGCCGAGTTTCGCCTTGATCGTGTCGGCGATTCCGGGGTCGGGTTCGACGTGGGCTGTGCCGTGTTCGACGTCCGTTACGAGACCGACCTCTTCGCCGTTCGCGTTCACGACGGTCTTGCCGATGTCGTCGTCGGTAAACTCTGGAGACATTACACTGTACTAGACGGCGAACCCGTGGAAGTTGGTGGTGCTTGCGGTGGCTTGCGGTTCGAGTAGTGACACGTTCCGTATCGGATCCGATCGCAGTCTGGATCCGACGCCGCCGGCCCAGTTACGTATCGAATTCGGGATCTCGGCCCTCGAGGAACGCCGAGACGCCTTCCTCGTGCGCCTCGGAGGTTCGGGCCTGCACCTGCAGGAGGTTCTCGTAGTCGAGGGCCTCCGACCAGTGTCGACCCATGTTCTCGTGCATCGCCTGTTTCATCATGCCGACGATCTCGGTCGGCCGGTTTCGCAGTTGCTCGACGGTCTCCTCGACGTGGTCGTCCAGTTCGGCGGCGGCCACCGTCTCGTTGACCAACTCGAGGTCGGCTGCCCGCTCGGCACCGAAGAACTCGCCGGTGAACGCGAGCTTCTTCGCGGCGCGCAGGCCGATGATGTGTGGCAACATGAACGTCCCGCCGGTGTCGGGAATGAGACCGACGCGGACGAACGCACAGGAGAACGTCGCGTCCTCGGCGGCGTAGGCGATGTCCGCGAGCGCGACGACCGCCAGTCCGGCGCCGATAGCGTCGCCGTTGACCTTCGCGACGATCGGCACCGTGGACTCGAGCATCGCTTCGACGACCCGTCCGAAGCTGTCGGTGACCGATTCGTAGGCGTCCCGCGCCGAGGCTGGGCTCTCAGACAGCGCCTGGAGGTCGCCGCCGGCGCTGAACGCGTCGCCCTCGCCCGTGAGGATGATCGCGTGGTGTTCGTCCGGCGAGGCGTCCTCGATCGTGTCGGCGAGCGTGACGGCGGTCTCTCTCGTCATGGCGTTGAGCGCACCCGGTCGGTCGAACGCGATCCGAAGGATTCCGTCGTCGGTATCGACGTGCATGGCTCGACAGTGACTGGCGCGCGACATAATGGTACCCGTTCGCAGCCACGAGAGCCGCTACTCCGGCGCAGGCGCTCGACGCATTGTCGCTGGGAACGATCTACCGTGAAAACATCGACTGCCGGAATGCCGGGTGGCGACCGGCGTCGTGCAGTCTCGAGCGATGGCTGTCGGCTACTCGGGGTCGGTTCAGTCGGACGGCATCGGCGGGGCGACGGTCTCGTCTTCGGAGACGTTCAGCTCCGATGTGACGAGGGCCCGGTAGGCGCGGCGGAGTCGCTCCGAGAGCGCCTGGTGGGAGATTCCCAGCTCCTCGGAAAGCTCCTGCATCGATACCTCGCGCGGGATCTCGAAGTAGCCGTGGTCGATCGCCGCGACGAGCGTCTCGTACTGGCGAGCGGTGAGCCCACACTGGGAGTGGCTCTCCTCCGCCAGATCGAACAGGCGAACGATCGTCGGCGCGACGTCCTCCTCGTCGAGGCGGTCGTAGAGCGAGCTCACGCTCTCCCGGTCGGTGAACCGGATGCTCAGCAGCCACGTGCCGCTCGAGGCCGACGCGCTCAGGACCGTCCCCTTCTCTTCGATGACCAGATCGAAGACGTCGACGGTGTCCGGCTCGAACTCGATGTCGTACAGCCACCGATCATCGTCGCTGTTGATCAACGCGTAGTCACCGATCGCGGTGGCGTCGTTCAGTGCCTCCTCGACGGCGTCCTGTGACGGACCCGACAGCCAGAGACCGTGACCGCTCGAGGCGATCACTCGCTCCATCTCGCAGGTGAGCGATGGGACGGCCTCGAACAGCTCGCCGGCGCCAGTTCCCTCCGCGGGAATCTCGATGTCTGCAATCGATGTCATGATTCTCAATCAATGCTACGACGACGAACCCAATAACCCCACTTCCAAAGGGATTAGCCGCGACGAAGACGAATTACAGTTTGAATTATTGGTTCCGAACGACAGGCGTTCGCGGATTATCGTCAGAATACTGTCAGTGGTGTCGTGACGGTCCGTAGCGGGGTATCTGAGGGACGTCGGACTGGCAGCGAGTCCCCAGTCGACCGATCCGATACTCGATCGGTCGTACCAGGACGGTCCCCCAGGCTGCCGGCCCGATCGACGCGTTTCCCGTCCCAGGAGGTGCGTCGTCGACCGACAGTCGCGTCCTGAACGGACTGTCGTTACTGATCGTCGCTTTCGAGCGACTCGTCTCCGAGTCCGCCGTCTCCGGGACGGGCGAGGACGGAAACGGACTCGAGCGAGCGGATCGTTGCCACGAGGTCGTCGACACTGTCCGTTCCGCGGCCGACGATCTCGCCGCCCACAGCGGACGGATCGCGGTCGCCGACGAGGATCGTCGGCAGTGGGGCCGCCGAGAAGCCCTCGACGACGACGAACGCGTAGCCTCGGCGCTCGAGGCGTGCGAGCGTGCTCGCGAGCGCTTGCAGTTCGGAATCGTTCGCGTCGGCATCGTCGGTGCCGAAGACGTCGCTCGCGTCGGGCGCGTCGGGTGGATCGCGTTTCCCGCGCGTGCTGATGTCGAAGGTGAGTTCGGGGGTCACGCCGACGACCGTTTCGGCGCCCGCGGTTCGATGGCGGTGCGTGTCGGTGCCGGGCGTATCGATCTCGATATCGTGATGAATCGATTTGACGGTCGCGACGCGGCCGTGGTCGGCCAGTTCCGGGACGAGGGCCTCGGCGAGCGTGGTTTTGCCCGAGTCGCTCGCTCCGGCGAGACAGACGACTTTCATCTGCGTCCTCGCCGATCGGACGAACGCTGGGGTGTCGGTCTCGAGAACTGCGCGGCTGGGTCGGTCACACACGGTCGTTCGGCGAGTCCAGCAATAGTCGTTCGGTCTCGGACGAATGGGAGCAACTGAAATCGGTTGATCGAATCGGGAGGTCCGTAGCTCAGTTCGGCCCGTCGCGGTTCCGTCCCGGTCCGCCGGGAGCGTTCGGCATCGTCGGGTTCTGGCCGGGCATGTTGTCGATGCCGCAGCCGTTACACCGGAAGTCGCCCTCCTCGTCGCCGCCGATGAAGTTCTCGGTCGGCGACGGCGGCGTCTCGGGGAACACCTTCGGCTCGGTGCCGAACCGGTCGGCGTCGGTTGCCACCAATTCGTCGAGCAGGCCGGCGAGTTCCCGGTAGAACGCGACCTCGGTCTCCTCCTCGACGGTCTCGCGGAACCGCGGAATCCAGCGGCCGAGGTGGTCCTCGAGGAAGTCCGCCTGAGCGTTCTCGAGGACGCCGATCCCCGTCTCGTCACCGGTCTGTCGAAGGTAGGCCGTCTGTAAGGCCAGGTGCGAGCAGAACTCGAGTTCCAGACAGAGGTGATCCGAACGGTCGCGGGCGCCGTCGACCGTCGAGAGGTTGAACGCCCGGTAGAAGCCCGAGAGGTCGGCCAGCGTGTCGGTGCTGGTCAGGATCGTCCCCGGGCTGTACTCGATCTCGTACTGCGAGAGCTCGCCGCCGTTCTCGAAGCCGAAGAGGTCGGCGTACTTGCCCTCGAGCGTCTCGATACCGGCTTCGTCCGACGGGCTGTGGTCGGCCACGAATTCGGCGTGGTCGGCGAGCGCGTCGCTTTCGAGTGCGCGGGCCGATTCGACCAGCTGGTCGGCGAACTCGCCGCTCTCGAGTGCCGCGGTCAGTTCGTCGCCGGGGCGGTCGAACGCGAGCGACGCGAGTTTGTACAGGCGTGCGCGGTGAACGTGAGTTTCCGGATTCATTGGTGTATTCCTCGATCAGGTGACGTCGAGCCGGTAGACGTCGTTGGCTTCGTCGAACGTCTCGCGTTCGTACTGCGGTTCCTCCATCGGGACGCGAGCGACCGTCGAGCCGTCGCCGTCGTAGCCGATGGCCTCCTCGTCGGTGACCTCGAACTGCTCGACGCGCCACTCGGTCGACCCCATCAGGTGGAGCAGGCCGCGCAGCTTGCGGTGTTCCTCGTCGCCGTTCATCGCGGCGCGGTAGGTCTCGATGGCGTCCTCAACGCGCGGCCCGAACATCTGGAACAGGTAGTCGGTCGGGACGTTGATCGGCGGAACGTAGTAGACGTTGGGCTCGAGTCCGAGCTGTGGGTACAGCGGGAGCGCGACTTCGGCCTCGTGGACGAGGAAGTCGATCGGGTTGTCCGGATCGGCGTCTTCCGGCTTGTTGATCCAGCCGTGCTGGCGGATCTTGCCCAGACAGTTCTCGAAACACTGCGGGACGAGCCCCTCCTCGATTTTGGGGTAGCAGCCGACGCACTTCTGGGAGACGGACTTCTCGGGGTTGTAGATCGATTTCCCGTAGGGACAGGCCCGCACACATTCCTGTGCCGCCTGACAGCTGTCCTCGTCGATGAGGACGATCCCGTCTTCCGTACGCTTGTAGGCGGCCTGGACCGGACAGCTTCCCGCGCAGGCGGCGAACGTGCAGTGGTTGCAGATCCGCGGCAGGTAGAAGAACCACATCGGGTGGGTCTCCTCTTGGATGTGCGTGTCGGACTCGACGCCCTCGCCGGCGGGTTCGTCCTCGCCGAGGTTCGGGTAGGCCCAGTCCTCGCTGTCGGGACGGTAGCCCTCGATGTCCTCGCCGTGCATGTTACTGAGGTCGTCGTCGATCAGCATGTCGTCCCAGTCGACGTCGTTGGCCTCGAAGATCGTGTCGCCCTGGTAGACGTGCTCGCCGTCCTCCTCGCCCCACTCCTGGTATCCCAGTCTGTCCAGGATCTCGACGTCCCAGCCGACGGGGTGGGAGCCGTAGGGCTTGGTCTCGACGTTGTTCCAGAACATGTGTTCCTGGCCCTCGCCGTGGGTCCAGGTCGTCTTGCACGACAGCGTACACGTCTGACACGCGATACACTTGTTGATGTCGAACACTGCGCCCCACTGCTTTTCCGGTCGGGACTCAGCGTACGGGAATTCCATCTCGCGTCCGATCTGCCAGTTGTAAACTTCTGCCATTGGTGGTCACCTCGTAGTTAGTCGTCAGATTCGCTCGCGTAGCCGCCGCTCAGGTACTCCTGCATCCGGTCGTTCTCGCCGCCGGGGCGCAGCCCCTTCCGATCGGGCATCCACTGTTCCTCGTCGTCCTCGTGAGCCGCGTCTTCGGCCTTCTCGATCTTGACGAACGACTCCTTGGGCGCGCCGTTGGCGACGTGGACGTCGGCCTCGAAGCCGACGTCGATGTTCTGGCCGCCGTAGTTCTTGCGCGCCATGTCGTCGGTCAGCAGGGTCGGACGGAACCAGGTGCGAGTCGCGCTCTGGTGGCTTCCCTGCCGGTAGAGCGAGGCGTAATCGGTGTCCTCGTTGACCGCCAGTCCGTCGCCCTCCTCGCCGTCGGGGTCGTGGGCCTCGACGGTGCCGTGGGAGGCCCCGTTTAGGTTCATCCAGCTTCGCGTGACGCCGTGGGGCATCGACGGCTGGTAGCGAACGCGCATCTTCGCGCGGGCGTAGCTGTCCTCGTCGTCAGGGTCCGCGCCGCGGTACGGTCGGTCCTGCGGGTCGGCGTCGACCCACACGTAGTCGCCGTCGTTGAACCCCTCCTCGCGGGCGTCCTCGGGATTCATCTCGATGTACCCCTCGCCGTAATAGGGTTTGCGCTCGTCGTGGCGCTCCATGTCGCCGAAGGGACCCCACCAGACCGCGATGTTCGGCAGCGAGTTCGCGAAGGTGTGGGTGCCGTGGCGGTACTTCGGCGTCATGTAGCTGTAGTCGAAGCCGGCGTCGAGCGCCTTGAGCGGGTGCTCGGTGTCGGTGAGCTCCTGTGGCGTGTAGATCCGATTGCGGACCTGTCGCGCCTCGCTGTCGGCCCCGCTGATGTTGTCCTCGTCCTCCCACTCGAGGTCGTCAGGCGTGTCGGGATCGATCACCGGGTGGTCGGCCCCCGAGACGATGGCGTTTGGCTCGTAGAACGTGCCATCCATCGGCTCGCGGTGCAGCGGGATGTTCTCCCCCGCCTCCGCGAACATGTCCTCCTCGCGGTAGAACTCCATCCGCCCGGTCTTGGTGTACCACGGATCGCCGTCCTCGGCCTGACGGCCGCCGACCTTCTTCGGGTAGGTCTGGGTCTGGATGATCTTCGGAATGCCCTCCTCGGCCTCCTCGAGCATCTCCTCGATGTCGTAGCCCTTGACCGTGTTCGAGTGGTCGATGATCCGCTGGAGGTAGGTCTTCGCTCGATCCTCCTCGTTGATGAACTCCCAGTAGTCCGCGAACCGATCGTCGCCGGTGAGTTCGGCGAGTTTCTCAGCGACGCCGGCGTAGATCTCGGCGTCGTTGCGGGTGTCGTAGATCCGTTCGTCGAGGCCCGTTGTAGGCATCGCCATCACGAAGGGGTTCGTCACCGCGGCCGTGATGTCGTGCATGTGGTGTTCGGCCCACGAGTCGGCCGGGAAGACGATGTCGGAGTACTCGCAGGTTCCCGTCCACCACCACTCGTTGGTGAAGAACGCCTCGATCCGGCCGGTCCGGAGCATGTTCTCGATGATGTCGTAGCTCCCCTTCGCGTTGCCCAGAATCGAGTTCGAGCCGGAGACCCACAGCGACTTCGTCGGGGTGAACATGTGCGAGTCGCCCATGTGGTACTCGCCTTCGATCTTTAGCGGCCGGTCGCCGTGGGAGTACCAGTGAGCCGACTGCATCGTCTTCGTGTTCTTCACGTTCGCCGGCTCGTCCGGATCGAGCTCGATGTCGAACGGATCCTCCGAGGACCACTGTCCGCGGCCGTTGAAGTACGAGCCGCGGTAGTTGCCCGCGTAGCTGCCGACGTTCCCGCTGTGACGGCCGACGTTCTTCGTCAGCGACGCCAGCAGGAAGACCGCGCGGTCCTTCTGGTCCTGATTCGTGTAGTGGTTCGGCCCCATCCCGGTGAGGATGAGCGTCTGTTCCTGGTTGTCCGCGACGTCCGCGGCCAGGTTCTCGACCGCTTCGGGTGAGGAGCCGGTGACCTCCGCGACCGACTCCGCGTCCCAGGTGTCGATCAGGTGCTGTTTGATCAGGTCGAAGACGGGACGGACCTCGACGGTCTCACCGTCGACGGTCTCGACGGTGAACGAGCCCTCGAGGCTCGCCGGAACATCGAAGTCGTCGCCGATCTCGTCTCGAGTGACGGCCTCGAGGTCGCCGGTCTCCTCGTTGCGGACGACGAAGTCGCCCCACTCGTCGCGGAGGTCCTCGGTGAGGATGTTCTCCCAGACGTCGGTGGTGTGTTCGGGCGGGCGCTCGTCGTCGTTCTCGACGACCATCGACTTCTCGAGGTCCCCCGGCTCGTAGTCCTCGACGACGTCGCTGGCTCGCAGGAGCTTCTTGTCGTCCATCCGGACGAGCATCGGGAGGTCGGTAAAGCGACGGACGTAGTCCTCGTCGTACTGTTCTTCCTCCATGATGATCTTCGCGGCACCGAGGAAGAGCGCGGAGTCCGTCGCGGGCCGGAGAATGACCAGTTCGTCGCACTTCGAGGAAGTCGCGTTGTAGTCCGTGAAGACGCCGGTGACCTTCGTGCCTTTCAGTCGGGCCTCGGTCAGCCAGTGGCAGTCGGCCATCTTCGTCGTCAGGTAGTTGATCCCCGCGAGCACGACGTGGTCGGCGTACTCGACGTTCACGAGATCGAAGTCCACCGTCTGCTGGCCGGTGACCATCGTGTGCCCCGGCGGCAGGTCGGTGTGCCAGGAGTAGTTGTCCAGACCGACGCCGCCGACGGCCTCGTCGTCGTCGACGTCGCGGATGTCCTGGTCGAGCAGCGCCATCTGGTTCGCGACGCGGTACATCCCCTGCAGGCGAATCATGCCTAAAAGCGGCATCCCGCCGCGGAATTTCAGGGTCTGGGTGCCGACGCCGCCGGTTTCCTCGACGACGCGCTCGTCGTACTCCTGCTCGAGTAAGTCCTGGACGCCCGATTCGCCGGTGTAGTGGTCGGCGATCTCGTACATCGCCTGTGCGGCCAGCTCGTAGGCCTCGTCGAACTCGACTTCCTCCCAGCCGTCCTCGCCGCGGGTAGCGTACTCTTCGGGCATCGAGCCGTCATCTTCCCGCGGGAAGCCGTCCTCGACCCACTGCTTGAAGCCCTCGCGAACCATCGGCGCTTTGACCCGCTGATCGCTGTAGAAGCGCTCGATCATCGCGAGACCCTTGTTGCAGACGCGCGGATCCCAGCGCTGGGTCGCCTGCTCGCCCTCGAGCCCCTCGGCCTCGCCGTAGTTCATGCTCGGCCCGAGACGCGTGATCTCGTCGTTCTTGACGGAGGCCTCGAGGTAGCAGTTGTGGGTGTCGTTGGGCGTACACGTGAGGATGAAGGAGTCGTCGGGCTCCCACACGTCGCGGTAGTGCTCTTCCCATCCCTGGTTGGGGTACTCCTCGAAGGGATTCATCGGCCCGTCCTCGTCCTCTGCGGTCTCGCTGGCGAACCGCCGGAAGCCGAGCAGTCCGAGGCCGGACGCGCCGGCGATCCCCGCCGCGGCCGCACCGAGCTCTCGGCGGGTCAGGTCGAGCCCGCCGTCATCCGCACCGCTCGCGGCGTCGTCCGCGTCGCTCATCGTCCCACCTCCACGCACGCGGCGTGGCGATAGTCGGCGGGCGATGTCGTCGCTCGCGAGCACTGACAGCGCCGATCAGTTGTGGGTAGTCCGTGTGCCATCACATGCGGCACTGTGATCCCGATCGCTTTACTAAAAGCGCCTGTTCCCACGCGCTGGGGACGTCTCGCCCGAAATCCTGCCAATAGGGGGTCTTTATTACAGGGTAGATTCCGCCGTCGATTCGATCGAGACCGACGGCGGAGCGCGACCGCCGAACTCACCGGTCGACCGAGCGAGTATCGGGTTCGGCACATCCAACCGAAAAACAATCGACTACCCCCGAGGCCGTTCGACAGCCCAACCGCTTACGCCGTCGGCTCGGACGTCGACGGCGTCGAGGAGTCGGCCGCCGGTTCGAACTCGACGAGCCACCCTTCGCGGCCGAGGTCGTCGATCGTCGTCCGCGCGAGCGACCGGTCGTCGCGCTCGAGCGTCCCCTCGATGACATCGACGAACTCCCGTGGTTCGCCGCGCACCAGCATCGACACCGGCGCGTCTCCCGTGACGCCGAACTCCGAGAGGGCCTGTCGCTGGCTCGCGGCTGGCGGCAGTCCACGAAGGTCGACCGCGTCCGCGGGCGCTTCGGGGCCGGCGGCGTCCGCCAGGAACGCCTCGAGCGTCTCCGTGATCGATGCGACGGCGGTCTCTCCCGGCGTCGACGGCTCGTCGAAGGTACACGTCTGAAGCTCTCGAAGCGCCGGATCGAACGGAATCGGCTCGAGGGCGTCCTCGAGCACCTCGACCGACTCGATCTCCGCGGCCAGCGAGCGCCCGTCGCCCTCGTACGGCGACGCGACGTCCGCCTCGTCGGTCGCGACCATGTTGGCGACCGCGCCGATCACGGGGACCCCGTAGGAGTCGAGTAACGCGCCCGTACGCTCGCTCGCGCGGACGCCTTCGTCGGTCGGCGTGCTGACGAGCAGGCTCCCGTCGATGGGTGCTTGTTGAACGAGGGTGGTGACCGCCTCGCCGATCCCCGGCGGGAGATCGAGTAAAAGGACGTCTCGGTCCGTCCAATCGGCGTTTCCGAGCAGGTCGGTGACGACGTCGTGGACCATCGCCCCGCGCCAGGCGACCGGCCCGTCCTCGGCGATCAGTTCGACGCTCATGACCTCGATCCCGTCGGCGTCGACGGGGATCGGGCTCCCCGACGGCGTCGATCGAACCGGCCCCTCGGCGCCGAGGAGAT
Source organism: Natronorubrum texcoconense (assembly GCF_900100335.1). Taxonomy (GTDB): domain Archaea; phylum Halobacteriota; class Halobacteria; order Halobacteriales; family Natrialbaceae; genus Natronorubrum; species Natronorubrum texcoconense. Next base: position 241,428 of record NZ_FNFE01000003.1, read on the forward strand.
CCGGCGCGTCGGGCGCGTGGACGTTCGCGTCGAAGACGGCGACCTCGAGTCCCGCCGCGTCGAGCGCCTTCGCGAGCGCGACGGTGACGGTCGACTTCCCGACGCCCCCCTTCGCGCTTCCGATGGCGATGATCGACTCGACGCCGGTGACCGGCAGCCCCGTCTCGGGCGCTGCGGCATCGACGGCGGCGACGCGGGCGTGTTCGACGCCGGGGGTTGCAAGGCCCGCACCCTGTAACTGGTCGGTGATGCGGTCCGCCATCGACTGATCGAGCCGTTTGAAGTTCACGACGAACGTGACGACACCGCTCTCGACGGTAACGTCTTCGACCAACTGTTCGCTGATCGGGTCGCCGCCGGGGATCTGGACCGCTCGCAGGCGATCGACGACCGCTCGCTTGATTTCGTCGTCGGTCTGAGGTGGCTCGGCTGGCATAGTTGAGCGTTCGATCCAGAGCGGTATTTCACCCGTCGGGAGTTCCCAGGCCGCGGGAAGTCTGCACCCCGGTGTATCGACGAGCGCCGACGACTCGTTCGTCGGCATGACGGTTCGATCTCCGAAGAATAGACGGAAGTAACCGACGGGAGCGGCCGGTCCACGCCCAATCGCTCGGATAGCCGCGTTCGGTCCCACCGATCGCTCAGCGGCAACGGTTGAACGATTCGGTAGAGTCGTGAACGCACCCTACGTCGGTGCGAGGTGATCATCGGTACGAACACAGACGCAGTCGCGGTGGGTGACGACGACTGTGTGATCGTCGGTCGTGAACTCGACGCTGACAGTACTCTCAGTTCCCTCTGCATGGGTGAGGAGACTGTCCAACGCTTCGGTCTCGACCTGTTCGTAGAGCGGATCGAGTTCCCTGATCGGGACGTTCTTTACCACAGACAACCCCCGCAAGATCATGCGTGTGACCGACTCCGATTCCTCACGCACGGTCCGAATCTCCACACGGTCGTCGTCCGGCCGACGGCTGTGGTTGTGATGGACCATATCACTGCTCGTGACCGTTCGGAAAAGAGGCTTGTCCCAAATTGAGAGGGTATCGGCTGGCCCCTTCTCGAACGCCGAGATCGACGGGAAAATCGCCGAAAATGCCCGTGCGCTAGTACTGTGGTACGGTTAGAACAGTTCGACGCGGATGTCGTCGGACTCGAGTTCCTCGGCGAACGCCTCGGCGTCGGTTTCGATCGGCTCGAAGGTATCGTAGTGTTCCGGAAGCACCAGCTCTGGCTCGACGCTGCGAGCGAAGTCGGCGGCCTCGTGGCGATCCATCGTGAAGTGACCGCCGATTGGGGGCACGAACACGTCCGCCGTGATCGAGCCGTGGTGGTCGAGGAAGTCCGTGTCCGACGGGAAGAAGATTGTCGTTCCCTCGAGCGTCAGGAGGAGCCCGATCACTTCGCCCTCCGCGTGGAACGGGGAGCCGTCCTCGTCGACGTGCTCGCCGTCCGGATCGTTGTAGGCCGGAACGGTCCGGACCTCGATGCCGTCCACGGTCAGATCGCCCTCGTGGGGGAGGTCGACGACGTCGTACGAGAGATCGCTCGTGTCGACGGCCTCGAAGACCGCGATCGTCGCGTCGTCGCCGGCGACGGCCTCGATCGCCTCGGGATCGTAGTGGTCGAAGTCGTCGTGCGTGACGAAGACGACGTCGCCGTCGCCCGGTTCGTCGTCTACGACCTCGCTCCACGGATCGATGTAGATGATTCGTCCGTCGCCGGTCTCGAGTCGCTTGCTCGCGTGGCCGATCCGCTCGAACGTGAGTCCCTCGTAGGTGGTGGACATGGTCGCTCGAGTGTACGCGGGTTTCGGCCTTATAGGTCGGTGGCTCCGGCAGAAGAATGCGTCCGTATGAGGATCGGTTATCCCGCCGATTGTCACTCGACAGCTAATTCGTGTGTCGAACCGTAAAAAACGAAACTCGGGTATCAGTCGTTGCAGTCGTTCTGGTCGGTGACGATGCATCCGCTTGCGTTGCCGCCTACGGTCGTGTCGGCGTCGTCATCGTCGCCGTTACCACCGCCGATCGGTGGTCCACTGCCAGTGTCGTCGCCATCTTTTTGGTCTTTTTCGTCTTCGTCACCGTCGTCTTCGCCTTTCTCATCGTCGTCCTTCTTGTCGTCTTCGTCCGGCGTGGAGTCGTCGTCCTTCTCACCATCCGTCGGCTCAACCGTACCATCCGAGTCCGATTCGTCGTCTCCCTCTGGGACGTCATCCATCTCCGGTTCCGGATCATCGGAACCTGTGAGGGTGGTGTAGACGACGGCACCAGATATCGTGACTAAGACCACGACGAGCCCGACTATCAGGCTCTGTCGTTGCATCTATTCCTCGTAGCTCACGGATGTCTGGTAGAAGTTCTCCCCATCGCTCCAGTCTGGGTAGTCACCGTCTGCCGTGATGAAGTGCTCTTCACCATCGGGATCACCACCATCGCTGGCGTAACCCGCGAAGGTGTAGGACTCACCGTCTCCTGGGAGGTTGTCTCCGATGATATCTGCGTCATCATCGATGTTCACGATGAACTCGCTGATGCTACGCTTCTCACCACTGAATCCGTCTACCTCGTCCTCGTGGTGTGCGTTGTCTCCGCGATCCCCCGACGCTGCATCGATAAGGGCGAATCCAGCGTCAGTGCGATCTCCGCTCGCGTGCCAGACGAGTTGATAGTCTTCACCGTTATCGTTCTCTTCGTCAACGCCGAAGTCGAGGTTGATGTTGAAGTTCGCTTCGGAGTCGTTAGCTGGCCAGCCTTCGCGATCGATCTCGACCTTGTAGCTGTAGCCGTCTGGTGTATACCGAGCACCGATTGTAACGACCTCGTCATCGCTCTCACCGATCGTGGTGTACGTGGTTGCTTCTGCACCGGCGTCTCCACCAGAGTTGGCACCCTCGGCGCGGTTCGTCATCGCGACTTCGAGGTTTGTGTCACGGCTACCAGTGGCCTCTGAGTCACCGTTGGATTCGACCGTCACGACGAGCTCGAGCGTAACATCCTCTTTGCGCTTGTTGTCTTCATCGCCGTCCTCGCTGGCCTCGAAGTCGTCTGCGCTGATGTGCTCGTTGCCGTGTATTATGCTCCCTTCGAGATCGCGGTCTCCATCGCCTATCTCGATGTTACTGTTGCTTGTTCCACTGACGCTCTGGGTGATCGTATCGACAGTGTACGCGTTCTCCTCTTCTCCGTCGTGATATACCTGGAGCTCGACTGTCGCTTCTGTTGCCGAGCTGTTGAGGCCTTCCCAAGATATCTCGAGATCGTCGACCCAGACCTGAATATCGTCGAGAGAACCGTCGTCGGTCGTTTCGCTGATTTCAGTTCCGCTAAAGGTGTGTTCGCCGACTTTTGCGACGGCACTCCCCGACATGAGGACCGCGCCACCGATTGCTGCTGCGCCAATACTCCCCGTTCCGATCATGAATTTGCGTCTATTCATTGTGCGTTCGGTATTTGTGTCATCGCGCCCCCCAGCGCTCGACAACTCGAGTCCTGCGTGACCAGGGTGGAGTCGAAACCCGCTCGAGCCCATTGCAGCCCTGATAGTCAGATAGTATGACTGTCTACCCTATGTGATTACCATCGGCGACTAGCAATGGTCTGTGTCCATACTTATCACTCGGCCTGTAGTTCTGCTGCTGACATTCAAGAAAAGATATTAATATAATCAGTAATGTGCGGGTGCGTCTCTACTCACGAGCCAGCGCGAATCACCAACGGCCGTGACATCCTCGACGGCCAGCGGTTTGTATCACCGATCGACACCTGGAGCTGGTTCGCCAGTGATGCCTGTCGCCCGATCACAATTTCTCGGTGAGGATGGATTGGGGCGCGATTTCCGCCGAATCGGCCCTCCACGTTAGCACAACTGTTTCGTCCACCGCGTTAGTCGATAATTCGGTTAGTTCTGGGCTAACTGCTCGAGCAGCCGAGGCGTCGATACCGCTTCAATCGCTCGCAATCCGGCCAGAGACCGTTGTTCGACCCGTTCGAAAACTGCGACAGTTTTGGGAGGAATTACCGCGAATATACGTAAGAACCCTCGGTGTGGACCGATGGACGTGACTTCAGACGATTCACACAGTCGGAGGGTTGGAAGACGATCGTATCTACGAGGAACTCTCATCGGGCTCGGGACGCTATCGGTCACCGGTGTTGCGGCCGCGGACCAGTCAGACGAGCAGTGCTTTATCGAGGAGTCGAACGAAACCGAAGAACGGGATGAAACGGAGGACCAGGAGGAGACCGAGGAGTTGGACGAAACCGAAGACCAAGAGGAGATCGAGGAGCAGTACGAGACTGTTATCGACGTCGTCGAAGCGGGTGCGGATCCCGAGGGGAACGAATCGATCACGGCCGTGTTACGGGAGGTCGTCGATGACGATACGCTCCTCACGTTCCCGGCGGGGCGATACTATATGGACGAGCAACTGCGGTTTACCGGGTTCGAGAACGTCGGGTTCGTCGGCGAGAACGCGACGCTGGTTCCGGCGCCGTACCACGAGTTCGACGGGCCGCAGTATCGCCTGTTCCGACTAGGGACGAGCGACGTCCCCGGCCGCGACCTCCGGTTCGAGGGCTTCGACGTCGATCAGACCGCGGACGAGACGGGGATTCGGGTCATCAACGCCGAAGTCGAAGACGGACTCCTCGTCCGGGATGTCACCGTCCACGGCGTCCACGACAGCGGAACCTGGGGGCCGGGACTGTTCAACGTAACCGACCCCGACGGCGAAGGGGTGGTCACCCGGTTCCGCGCGGAGGACGGTGCCGTCCACGTCGACGAGACGCCGAACGCGGGGAACAGGTGGCGCGGTGCGACCGGCATCATCGTCAACCCGGCACACCGCGGAACGCTCGTCTTCGAGGACTGCAGCCTGGGCGGGTTCCCCGACAACGGACTGTACTCGTCGAACGAGACCGGGCGCGTCGGCATCGACGGCGGCCGGTTCCGAAACAGCGCCACCGCGTCGATCCGACTCAATGGAACGACGGGTGCGATTAGGGACGCGACCGTCGCCGTCGACGACGATCCGCACGACTCGGACGGCCAACACGCGATCCGCCTCGACGGCGGGGATCACTCCCTCGAGAACGTCACCGTCGACGTCCCACAGCCCAACGGCGACGCGATCAGAATCATGAACGACGTCGACAGCGCCTCGATCTCGAGTTCCGAACTCACCGTCGGCGGCCGGCCGAACACCGGAGTTCGGATCGATCCCGCGGCTGGGGCGACGACCCTCGAGGACGTCACGATCGACATCGACGGCAGCGCCAACGCGGTTCGAATACTCGGCGGGGACGCCGAACCGGTCGTCCTCGAGGACGTCCAAATCACCGGCGACGCGGTGGGAACCCGAAATCGTCACGCGATCTTCTGTGAGCGATCCGGCTGCCGGTTCGTCGGTCTCGACGTCGAACAGGTGGGCGGCGACAGCCGGCGCGGCCTCGATCTGCGGGGATCGGACTACGTCGTCGCCGACAGCGAGTTCGTGACGACGCACACGCCGATCGTCGTCAACGGCGGGGACGACGTCACGATCGAGAACACCGTCGCGCGCTCCGTCGACGACGGGTACTCCCTCCGCATCACCGGTGATTCCGGGACCGTCGGTCTCGAGGGTAACGAGTTCCCCGACGGCGTTCGAGACGATCGGTGATGGTGGCCTGAATCGCCGACGCACGCTGTTCCGAGTTGGTACGTTGCAGTCCGGTTCGGTTCCGCTCTCGAGCGACACGCGGTTGAAGGGAGGCGAATATATCGATCGGGAGACAGTGACTGTGTCGTTGACACTCATTTTTAGCTGCTATTCGAGGATAATCGCATCCATACACGCCTGTTTGATTATGTAAACGCCGAGGAATTGGACACGCTTTTATAGAAGAACAATGGCGTTTGAACAAGTAGTTTCATGGAGCCAGAACCACGCCTCAATGCTACCGCCGGGAGTAGCTCACCGACCAGCGTCCACCACGATTTCTCGGGGAGCCAAACGGCTTCTCTCGCCGTTATCGAGACCGTTGCGGCCGTATCGAGGATGGATCCGATCGAGCTCCCACCTCTCTACGACGTCATCAATCCGGACGCGCTCAACACCCTTTTCGAACCCCACGAGCGTCGAACCGACTCCGAGCTTCGCATCGAGTTTTCGTACAACGGATTCGATATCGTCGTTCGCGAGGGTCCGGAGGTTGTCGTTCGACTCGAGGACTGAATAGTTCCCGGTAGGTACTATAGAGGTCCCGCTTCTCGCGTAAGTGCCTGAAACAGAATCGCGGGCCGGGCGCGATTATGAACTACGCCCAGAAATGCTCGTGGTTCGAGAGAGCTATGCTCTCTCGTCATCACGAAACGGCGAAGCCGTTTCGAACGACTTCGCTGCGCCTTTCTGGTCTACTTCAAATCGCGCGAGCCGCTCTGCTCCTCGCGTGATTGCTCGGAGCAAAAGCGGGCCGGGCGCGATTATGAACACACGGTCGATCGCTTCCTCGCTCACTCCGTTCAGGAGACTGCGCTCTCCCTGCGTTCAAATCGCGCCGGTTCCGTTACCTGTCGCTCACGAAGGTGTTCGCGACAGGAAAGCGGGCCGGGCGCGATTTGAACACGCGACCGTCTGATTAAGAGTCAGACGCTCTCCCTAACTGAGCTACCGGCCCTGTACCTGCGACTTTTTCGTGGGCAGGGATATACGTTTCCCTTAGACGGCGTTGTGGCAGGCGTAACCATACGTCAACCGACTCACAGCGTACGTACCCGCCGTACGACGGCGTTCCGACACGAACGCACATTCGCTACGTAACAATCTTCGGGAGCGTTAAGTGCGGTCGGTCCGACCACACGTTCAATGAGTACGGGGGTTACGATCTCGTCGATCTCTGACTACGCGATCTTGGGCTGTGGGAGCGTCGGCTACGCCGTCGCGGAGGAACTCGTCGAACAGGGCAAGGACGTCCTGATCATCGACCGCGACGAGAGCCGCGTCGAATCGCTCCGCGATCAGGACTTAGACGCCCGTACGGCCGACATCCGCGAGCCGGAAACCGCCGACCTCGTCGCCGACCGTGACGTCGTCCTCATCCTCGCCTCCGATGTCGAATCCAACAAACAGGCCGTCGAACACGTCCGCGCCGTCGACGACACCCAGTTCCTCGTCGCCCGCGCGAGCGATCCCGTCTCCGGCGACGAACTGGAGGAGCTCGGCGCCGACATCGTCATCAACCCCTCTTCGGTGATCGCCGAGTCCGCGCTTCGGGCCCTCGAGTCCGGCGAACTCGAGTACAACGCGGGGAAACTCGCCCAGCTGTTAGAGCAGACCTCCGAGCGGCTGGCGATCGTCACGCAGGACAGTCCGGACCCGGACTCGATTGCGAGCGCAGCGGCCTTACAGGCCATCGCTTCCCATCTCGGCATCGAGTCGGACATCATCTATCTGGGTGACGTCGGTCACCAGGAGAACCGCGCGTTCGTCAACCTGCTGGGTATCGATCTGGTCCAGTGGGACGAGGTCGAGGACCACACGGTGTACGACACCGTCGCGCTGGTCGACCACGCGACGTCCTCCGAGATGGATCTCTCGGTCGACATCATCGTCGACCACCACGAACCCGAGGAGGAGTACGAACCCGAGTTCGTCGACATCCGGCCCAACATGTCCTCCACGTCGACGATCATGACGAAGTACATCCAGGAGTTCGACATGAACGTCTCCGAGGAGGTCGCGACCGCGCTCCTCTACGGCATTCGGGCTGAGACGCTGGATTTCAAACGCGACACTACCCCCGCCGATCTCACCGCCGCGGCCTATCTCTACCCCTTCGCGAACCACGACACGTTAGAGCAGGTCGAGTCGCCGTCGATGTCCCCCGAGACGTTGGACGTTCTCGCCGAAGCGATCACCAACCGGGACGTCCAGGGCAGCCACCTGGTCTCGAACGCCGGACTGGTTCGCGACCGCGAGGCGCTGACCCAGGCCGCCAGCCACCTGCTGGATCTCGAGGGCGTCACGACGACGGCGGTCTTCGGCATCGCCGACGAGACCATCTTCCTCGCCGGCCGCTCGAAGGACATCCGCATCAACATCGGCAAAGTGCTCGAGGACGCCTACGGCGAGATGGGCGAGACCGCGGGCCACTCGACGCAGGCCAGCGCGGAGATTCCGCTGGGCATCTTCACCGGCATCGAAATCTCGGATGATACGCGGGATACGTTGCTCGAGTTGACCGAGGAAGCGGTCAAACGGACGCTGTTCGACGCGATGGGTGTCGAAGGCACCAGCGAAGGGTCGAACGGAAACTGACGAGTCGGTTCCAGTTGCGGTACCCGTTCTCCGATCTCGCATCGTCGACAGCGGACACGAAACGGATGCGAGTCGCTCATCGCGCTATCGACGGGCAACGAACAGTGTGAACCGCGCTTAAGCGATCAGTTCGTCCTCTTCCTCGTCGGGCTGGCGGACGCGCTCGACGACGTCGTTGATCAGAATCACGTCGCCGACGGCGCGAACCCAGCGGTACGGCACGATAACGCCCTGTCCGCCGTGGGCTGTGCTCGTGAATAGTTCGGAGTTCAGGTCGCCGAGTGCGAGTCCGGTGACGGTCTGACCGTCGACGTTCAGGCGGAGATCCTCGACTTCGCCGACGAAGACGCCGTTGTTCGAGTACACCTCGCGTCCGACGAGAGAGGTAATTTCTTGCGGAGTGTCGTCCATGTCTGGGTTCATGCGTGGTGGACTCTTTAATCTTGGTCAGACATGACAGTCGTCGGGACGTGCATACGTAAATTCAGAACTGGGTCTTCCCAGAGGCTACCGACTACTGATCCTCGAGAATCGCGTCGACGGCCGTGTGATCGGACAGCAGTTCCTCCATCCGATCGACCGTCTCGGCGTCGCGCGTCCGTCCGCTCCGAACGACGTCTTCGGCCCGCTCGACCGTCGTGAGCGTGTCCGTCTGCACCGAGAGGATCGGCAGCCCCTGCTCCGTCGCCTGTCCGATGATCGCGCCGGACGGCCGGTGGCCCCCGGTTAGTATGAGACAGCGGACGCCGGGGGCCTCGAGCGCGGCCGTATGGATTTCGGCGCGATCGCCGCCCGTGATCACGGCCGCGTCTTTCGTCCGCCGGAAGTGACGCAGCGCGCTGTCCGGCCCCATCGCGCCGACGCTGAACCGTTCGACGTAGCCGTCCGTCTCGCCCTCGACGAGCGTCGTCGCGCCGAGTGCCTCCGCTAGCTCGGCGACCGTGACGCCCGACAGCGTCCGTTCGCTCGGCACCGCCCCGAAGACCGGAACGCCCCGGCTCTCGAGGAAGGGAACGACGTCGGTCTCGAGCGGATCGTACGCCGCGTCCGCGACGTCGTTGAAGACGACGCCGGCCAGCCGATCCCCGAAGGCGTCCGCTGCGGCCAGCACGTCGTCAATGTCGCCGGGAACCGCGTACGAGGCGACGAGAACGACGCGAGCGTCCAATAGCTCTGCGATGTCGACATCGGTCAGTTCGACGATCCCACCAATATCGTACTCGCCGCCGCCCTCGAGGAACAGTCGGTCCCGATCGGCCGCGAGCGTCTCGAACGCCTCGACGACGCGGTCGCGGAGTTCCCCGGGATCCTCGCGGCCGCGCATCGCCTGCTCGACGAACGTCGGCGAGTAGACGATCGGCTCCAGATCGTGCATCTCGGCCTCGAGGTCGAGCAGCTCTCGAGCGAGCATCGGATCCTCGTCGAGCGTCTTGCCGACGTTGCTCTGTAGCCGGGTCCCCTTGGGTTTCATGTAGCCGACGCTGTCGCCCTCGCGCTGGGCGATGCGGGCGAGCGCGAGGGTGATCGCCGTCTTGCCGGTGCTCTCCGCGAGCGACGCGACGAGAATCGCGTCGGTGTCCCGCTCGCTCGTGGCATCGTCCGTCGCGGCCGCGGTCGATTCGTCGGCGGCCGTCTCGGGGTCGGTGCCGGTTTCTGGGTCGGTGCCGGTTTCTGGGTCGGTGGGTGGGTCCGTGGGTTCGGTGTCGGTCATGCTTTCTCCGTATCGTCCGTCTCGAGCGTCTCCGCGTCAACGGTCAGTCTGAGATCGATCGCCTGTACGCCGTCCGGCCCCGCCACGAGCGGGTTCACGTCGAGTTCGAGGATCGCCGGGAAGTCAGTTACCAGCTGCGAGAGGCGTTGAATCGTCTCGACGACTCCCTCGACGTCCGCGGGCTCGCGCCCGCGAGCGCCGCGCAACAGCGGTGCGGCTCGAATCTCGTCGACCATCTCTCGGGCCTCGTCCGCCCCGATCGGGGCGACGCGAACCGAGGTGTCCTCCAGGATCTCGACGAAGATGCCCCCGAGCCCGAACAGTAGGAGGGGACCGAACTGCGGATCGCGGTTCACGCCGACGATCGTCTCCGTGGCGGTGTCGAGATCGACCAGTTCCTGGACCTGTACGCCGAGAACGGCCGCGTCGGGCTGGTAGTTGCGCGCTCGAGCGACGAGGTCCTCGTAGGCGTCGTAGACGTCGTCGTCCGCGACGCCGACCTTGACACCCCCGATGTCGGACTTGTGGGAGATATCGGGGCTGACGATCTTCATGACGACGTCGCCCTCGATCGATTCTGCGACCTCGCGCGCCCGCTCCGGATCGTCGACGATCTCGCCGTCGGGCGTCGGAATCCCGTAGGCCTCGAGCAGCTCCATCGACTCGACGCCGAGTCGGTTGTCGTCGCGTCGCGCGGCCCGCGCGAGAATCTCGCGGGCCCGTTCGCGATCGACGTCGAAGTGTTCGGGATCGTCGACAGTCCGCTCGCGAATCTCCCGGAAGCGAGCGAGCGCGTCGAGACCCGAGACGGCTCGCGCGGGATCGAAGTAGTTCGGGATGCCGAACTCCCGGAGGACCTCCTCGGCGGCCCGTGCGCGCTCGCCGCCCATCAGGCAGGTGACGACGGGAGTGTCGTGATCCTCGCGTTTCTCGATCACCGTTTCGGCCAGTTTGTCGTACTTGAGGACGGCGGTCGGCGCGCTGACGACGACCGCGCTGCCGACGTTGGGATCGCCGAGCGCGGTGTCGAGCGCTTCGCCGAATCGTTCGACGTCCGCGTCCCCGATGGCGTCGATCGGATTGTAGACGTTGGCCTCCTCGGGCATCGTCTCGGTTAACGCGGCGATCGTCTCGTCGGTGAACGTCGCCATCTCGAGGCGCGAGTCGCCGACCGCGTCGGTCGTGAGCACGCCGGGTCCGCCGGCGTTCGTCACCACGGCGACGCCGTCGTGTTCGGGTTCGGGGAGTCCCGACAGCGCCCGCGCGTAGTCGAACAGCTCCTGGACGGAGTTAGCCCGAATAACGCCGGCCTGCTCGAGACCGGCCTCGTACGCTCGCTCGCTGCCGGCGATCGCGCCCGTGTGCGAGGATGCCGCCTGTGCCCCGGCGTCCGTCCGGCCCGACTTGACGAGGACGATCGGCGTGTCGTCGGTCACTTCGCGAGCGGCGTCGATGAACTCATCGCCGTCGTCGATCCCCTCGAGGTAGCCGATGATGACGTCGGTGTCCGGATCGTCGCCCCACTCTCGAACGAAGTCCGTCTCGTCGAGGACGGCCTTGTTACCGAGCGAGACGACGTCTTGAAAGCCGATCTCCTGTTCGTTGGCCCAGTCGAGGACGGCGGTGATGAACGCTCCCGACTGGCTCATAAAGGAGATCGACCCCTCGAGTGCGTTCTCGGGGCCGAACGTGGCGTTCATCCCGTTCGGTGTCGACATGATTCCGAGGCTGTTCGGGCCGACGACGTTGAGATCGTACTCGTCGGCGACCGCGCGGAGTTCGCGTTCGCGCGTAGCCCCCTCACCGCCCGTCTCGGAGAAGCCGGCGGTGATGACGACGACGTTCTCCGTTCCGGCCTCGCCGGCGTCCCGCAAGGTTTCGATCACGGCGTCGGGCGGAACCACGACGACCGCCAGATCGACAGCCGGCGCGCTCGACACGTCCGTGTAGCATTCAAGCCCCAACACCGCCTCACGCGTCGGGTTGATCGGCACGACCTCGCCGTCGAACTCGTCGCGCAAGTTCTCGAGGATCGCCCGGCCGACGGCGCCCTCGCGATCGGTGGCACCGACTACGGCGACGGATTGGGGATCGAAGAGTGCGGATAACCGTCCCATCGTTCGACGAATCGATTCCCGAGCGGTTAAAAACCGCCCTTACTCCCGACTACTGGGGACGACTCGAGACGGTTGCGGCGGTAACCCGTTACGGAAACCCGTCTCAGTGCATCGACAGCGACGTCGACCGGTCGGAGACTGCGATCGCGAGCAGGTAGAACGCGATCGCCACGACGATGATCGAGCCACCGGAGGGGAGACTCTGGCTGATCGCGAACGCGAACCCGCACAGCACTGACGCCTGACCGATCAGAATCGAGAGATACAGCGTCTCCCGAAAGCTACTGGCGATCTGGGAAGCGGCTGCGACGGGGATCACGAGCATGCCGGCGACGAGGATCACGCCGAGCACCTGCATAGCGCCGACGACGACGACCGCCGTCATCACCACGAGCAGGGTGTTGTACCCCCTGACGTTGAACTGCGCGACCCGGGCGGCCTGTTCGTCGAACGTGATGAACAGGAGCTGTTTGTACGTGATGGCGACGATCGCGACGACGGCAACGCTCAGGACGGCCATCATTCGGGCGCCGCCGGGCGTAACGACGGCGAGAGTCCCGAAGAGGAAACTCTCGATGTCGATCGTCACCGCAACCGTGCCTCGAGCCCAGCTAATGAGCAACGTCCCGACGGCGAAACTCCCGCTGAGCATGATGGCGATCGGCACGTCGCCGAACGTACTCGTTTGCTCGGTGAGCCACTGGACGGCCAGCGCGCCGATCACGCTCACGATGAGCGCGATGAACAGCAACGAGCCGCCAAACCCGGTGAAGCCGGTGACGAGGATGCCGACCGCGACGCCGGCAAACGCCGTGTGGGCGAGGGTTTCGCCGATCAGTGCCATCTGCCGGTGAACCAGATAGGTGCCGACCAGCGGGGCGACGATACCGATGAGGACGCCGGTCGCGATCGAACGCCACATGAACGGATGTTTGAAGACGTTCGTTCCGAGGTAGTAGTCCATCCACATGCCGACGATCATGAGCTGATCGAAGAGCTGTCCGATCACGGGATCGATCTGGGTCGCCGAGTACAGCGATTCGACGAACGGGTAGCTGTCAGCGTACGGATACAGGCGGAGCCAGTCGAGCGCGATGAAACCGACCATCACCGCCGCCAGCACGCCGACCAGTCCGATGCCGACGAGTTCGAGCGTCCGTACCGGATCGGAGGACGCGACGTGGGCAGAACCACCGGTCTTCGAGACGTCGTGGTCGACGGCGGTGTCTTCAGGTTGGCTCATCGATCAGTGGTGGTGGTGGACGACCGTTCCCGTCGTGCCGTACGCTTCGCTCAGGGCGTCGCTTTCGACGAACGACTCGGTGTCGCCGTGGTGGTACAGTTCCGTATTGATACAGGCGATACGATTCGCACGGTCCGTAACGACGCCGATATCGTGTTCGATCAGCACGATCGTGATCCCGGCGTTGTTCAGCGAATCCAGCAACTGATAGAAGGCGTCTCGAGAGTCGGCGTCGACGCCGACGGTTGGCTCGTCGAGTGCGAGCAGGTCGGCCTCCGAGGCCAGTGCCCGCGCGATGTACGCTCGCTGGCGCTGGCCGCCCGACAGCTGGTTGACTCGACGATCCGCGAGATTCATAATATCGACCGTCTCGAGAGCCTCCTCGGCGATCCGGCGGTCTTCGTCGGTCAGCCTCGAGTGACCGACGTGGGCGAACCGGCCCATCCGGACGCACTCCCGGACGGTAACGGGCATGGTGCCGCCGCGGCTGGTCGCCTGCTGGGAAACGTAGCCGATTCGCTCGCCCTGATCGAAGGAATCGACGGACTGACCGAACAGTTCGATCGAGCCGCTATCGGGCGAGAGCAGGCCGAGCATGAGATGCAAGAGCGTCGTTTTGCCCGAGCCGTTGGGGCCGATCAATCCGAGAAAGTCCCCTTCCTCGATGGTCAAAGAGACGTCATCGACGGCTGTCTGCTCGCCGTAGGCAAACGAGACGTTCTGAATGTCGACGACCGAACTCACTGTGTACTCACTCCGTGCTCAAACGCGAGCGTGCTTAGTTCTTCCAGTTTCAGTTCCATTGGTCTATCAGCTAGTTGCACGGAGGCAGCGTCCGGGTCCGTGACACGCTTCCTCGTTCTCGGCTCGGTCCGCTCACTCCGCATCGAGTGCCTGCCGAAGCGACGGGAGGTTCAACTCCTCCATCTGTTCGATCCAGCCCCAGTCGTCCTCGCTCCACTCCTCGGTCGTTCCCTCGACTGGACTGATCGGTTTCGCGTCGCTGGCTCCGCTCCCCTCCAGTATGAGTTCGGCAGTGTCCGGGAGGTCGCCGTCGGGACTCTCGAACGGATCGTAGAGGATCGTCTCGATACCGTGTTCGTCGACGAGATCGATCGTGTCGGCGACGTCCTCCTCGGTCAGATCAGCGTCGGGAGAGATGCTTACCGGCGTGTGTAGCTCGAAATCGTACCGGTGTTCGAGATACTGGAACGAGTCGTGGCCGGCGAGGATCGCGAGATCCCGGTCCGCGTCCGCGGCCAGTTCCTCGAACTGCTGGTGGATCTCCTCGAGTCGGTCGTTGTAGTCGGCAGCGTTGTCAGCGTACAGGTCGGCGTTGTCCGGATCGATCTCCGCGAGGCCGTCGGCGATAGTCTCGACGATGTCCTGTGCGAGGACGGGGTCGACCCAGACGTGCGGGTCGTACGACTCGGGTGGCTCGGCGTCTTCGACCACGTCGACGCTCATGTTGTCCGCACTCGTGTCCCAGACGACTTCCCCGTCGGCGAGCAGTTCGAAGACGATCCGTGTGCGGCCGGTCTCGTGGCCGCGGAACACGATGTGATCGTCACGGCTCTCGATTGTGAGGACGTCCTCGTTCGCGCCATCGACAACACGAGCGTCGATCTGGAACGGTTCGTCCTCACCGAGCGGGAGGACGCGACCGTCGTCGTCCTCGAAGATACCGTCGATGGCGACGCTGCCGTCGACGGAAATTTCTGGGACTGCACCGTGCCAGTGATCGTTGTGCCAGTAGGCAACTTCCGTCCCCGACGAGCGGTGGTAGACGTCGAATCCACCGACCGAAACATCAGTCGGATCACCGTCGTACTCGTCCGGTTGACGGTCGGCACCGTCGTCTCCCTCGTCTCCCAACGGGAGCAACTGGTTCTCGAGTCCCGCCATCCCGTCGATCAGTTCGACGTGTTCGTAGTCGATCTCGAGGTCGGCGGCGACGTCCTGTGCCCACGCGAACTCGACGGTATCCAGGTAGACGAACGCGCTCGAGTCGGCGATATCGCGCTGGAGGTCGCCCGGGGGCTCCCAGCCGTGTCCCATCTCGCCCGCCGGGACCGGATTCTCGAAGCTCAGTTCGTCGCCGGCGATCTGTTCGGCCCAGTCCTCGAGGGTGAAAAACGCCGCGTATCCCCCATCTGGATTGTCCCCGTTGTCGGGCTCGCTCAAACAGCCAGCGAGCGTGCTGATCGCGAGCGCCCCGGCACTCGTTTGTAGCACCGAACGGCGTGACAGCTTCATACGCGACAGTACGGATGGGTAGGTAAAAGGATTATTATTCCGATACCGGTTGTTAACAATCTGTGGCGAGTAGCTCGGTGTGAACTAGCAAGGGTCGTTGGACGGTCGATTAACTGAGAGCTATCATCGAAAATTCGCGGGCGATGGGATGAACGTAGAAACCCGAGTCCCTGAATCAGCGGTTATCGGTCAACGACGAGATCAGTGGTCGTGGTCGTCGTCGTGGTCGTCGTCGTGGTCGTGGTCGTCGTCGTGGTCGTGGTCGTGGTCGTCGTCGTGATCGTGGTCGTCGTCGTCGTGGTCGTGACCGTCGTCCGGGTCCGTGTACTCTTGCTCGCCGTCACCGACTTCGACCTCGAGCGGATGTCCATCGGGCGTTTCGTAGACGACCTCGCCGTCTTCAACGAGGTGGAAGATGAGATCGCTGAACCCTTCTTCGGTCCCTTCGATGTGTAGGTGATCGCCGTGCGAGTCGATCTCGAGGATGTCGTTTCCGTCTTCTTCGGCCTCGAGTTCGAGGCCATCGCCTAGTTCGATCTCGTGTCCGTCGTCGTCCTCGACGTACGCACCGACCGAGACGTAGTCGCCCTCCGGAACCATCAGCGGACCGTGATCCCAGTGGTCGCCGTGGACGTACGCGATGACGTCTTCATCGTGGTCTCGGTCGAGCAGATGGAACTCCTCGACGTGGAGGTGGCTGTCGTCATCGTCGCCGTTGTCGTCGCCTCCATCATCGTCGCCGTTGTCGTCGTCTCCATCATCGTCGTCGCCACCCAGACAGCCGGCGAGACCAGCAAGTGTGATCGAACCGGACGCTGCGAGCAGCTTTCGGCGAGTTGCCGATCGTGGGTCTACAGTCATGATAGGTATCAACGGAGAATTGCGACTCATTAGTAATGAAGCTGACGATCTTATTAAGGGAGAACAAGCGATCTCGGGAGGATAACATAGCCCCAATAACACAGCCGTTCGCGGCCTCGAGCCCCGAAAACAGGGACGGCTTAGCGTCAGCGAGATGTTGCGTGTTAACTGGTGACGACTGTCGGCTCGGCGTCTGCGAGCCGTCGTAGCTCGTCGGGATCGATGGGGAAGACGGCCTCGGGAGTGCCCGCAGCCGCCCAGACAGTCTCGTGCTCGAGCAACGTTTCGTCGACGACGACCGGAACGGCTCGGTCGTGACAGAACGGTGGAACGCCGCCGATCGACCAGCCGAGTTCGTCTTTGATCTCCCCGGCGTCCGCCATCGAGACGGCGTTGCCGCTGACGTCGAACGCCGCACCGAGTGCGGCCTCGTCGACGCGGTTCGCACCGCTCGTCACCGAGACGACGAGCGAACCGTCGACGTCGAACACGAGCGAACTGGCGATCTGAGCGACGTCACAGCCGACCGCGTCCGCGGCGTCGGCCGCCGTTTTCGTTCCTTCGGGAAACTCCTCGACGTCGGGGTCGAACTCGTACTCGTCGCGCGCACGTTCTGCGAAGGCCGTCGCACGTGGATGCATGGGCTCTTGTTACGATTAGGGCCACAAAAACGTTCACTCGAGCGAGACCGAGAGCCGAACGCCGTTTCGGCGTCGGTACGCCGGCAACTGTCCCGTCTCGTGGTCACGAACGACGTCGAAGACGTCGAATCGGACGACCAGCCGTCCGGGATCGATCGTCGCACGCAGGACCGGCCCGCGACTCGTGACGACGACGTACGGCGGCGCGGCGACCGGCTGCGCTCGCAGTTCGTAGCCCGTCGCGTCGACGACGTCGGCGAGCACGAGCGGTAGCTGCTCGAGCAGACCGGTCGCCTCGAGCGCCCCTCGAAGCCCGTCGACCACCGCGTCGCGGTCGGTCGTGCGAGCGGTGTCCCAGGGGTCGGCGACCTGCGTCGCGCAGTGATCGATCCCGTCGACGATCGCGGCGTGCTCGTCCTGAATCCGGCGTCGAGCGTCTCGGACCGGGTACGACACGGCTACGAGTGCGAGTGGGAGTCACTAAGGTGTCCCGACTCGTCCCGGCTACTCTCGCCGGCGATCGACGGTCCCGATCTTCAGCGTCTGTACGTGTCGTGCCACCGTTCGTAGCGCTCGTCGCCACGCCGGATCGTCCGTCGCCGCTCGTTGGTGCTCCTCGAGTTCGCGTCGGAGTCGTTCGTTCGCCTCCGACAGGTCCCGGTTTTTGGCTTCGAGGTCGTCGACGCGGTCCTCGAGTCGGTACCGACGGTCCCGCTGGGCCTCGAGGTCGAGTTGTATCTGCTTTCGCTCACGCTCGAGGCTGTCTACGCGGTCGGCGAGTCGCTCGCGCTCGCGTTGGTCCTCGTCGACGAACGACTCGCGTTCGGTCGCAGCGATAGACTCCTCGGAGAGATCCATCTCCTCGTCGTCGGTCTCGGACTCTTCCTCGGGGACGAGATAGCCGGTTCCGATCGCGTTGACGACGGCGCCCGAGAGCAGGATGAGGCCGCCGAAGTAGAGCCACGTCAGCAACAGGAGGATGGCACCGACCGCTCCACCACCCGAGTCGGCGGCGAAGGCGACGTACACGCGAAAGAGCGACTGCAGTGCCATCCAGCCGACGGCTGCGACGATGACCCCGGGAATAACCTCGCGTTTGGAGATTCCCTCGATGTCGGGGAAGTAGTAGTACATCGGATAGAACGCGGCCGTGAGCACGATGAGGAGCAAGAGCGACTGCAACAGACCGAACCCGGGAATACTCGGCAGGAACGCGAAGACGATCCCCATGCCGGCCGCCGCGATCAGTGCGCCGCCAATCGCACCGAAGACGAGCAGGGCGTCACGCAGCTGTTCGACGAACGAGTTCTCCCCCGCCGTCCCGTAAATCTCGGAGAACGCCTTGTCCAGTCCCCTGAAGATCTTCAGTGACCCCCAGACGAGGACGACAACCCCGATTATGGTCGAGCCCGCCGTTGCGGGTGAGTCCTCGAGGGACTCCTCGACGAGTAGCTGGCCGCTCTCCGGGAGGGTGCCCTGCGTCGTCTCCGTGACCTGCGTCGCGAACTGTTCGTCCGGGACGAGCGTCACGAGGAAGAAGACGAGCACGAGCAACGGAATCAGCGAGATAAAGGCCTGATAGGCGATGCTCGCGGCCATGAAGGGCACGTTTTTCTCCTGAATACCGTCGACGACCGTCTTTCCGAAGGCGATGCCGTCCCGAACGTCCGTAGACATACGATAGAAACGGCACCGGACCACGATAGCCCGTTGGCTTGCAGCCACCGTGTTCGCTATGACCCCTCAGCTATCGGTCGGGCGGCTCTCCGCGCCGTCCTCCAGAATCGAGTCGACCGCGCCCCGTGTCGGGAGCGCGGTCATCGCCCCCGTGCCGGTCGTCGTCGTCGCCGCGACCGCGTTCGCGAACGCGAGCGTCGCCTCGAGCGATCGGTCGTCGCGCAACCCGGCGATCACGCCCGCGACGAACGCATCGCCGGCGCCGGTCGTATCGACGACGTCGACGTCGAACCCGGGGTGGTCGACGAGACGAAGATCGGTTTCGGCCGTGGTCGACCCCGGATCGACTGTCGGCCACGGCGCACGCGGGGACGACAGCCCGACGGCTCCCTCGCCTCCACGCGTCACGAACACGGTATGCGGGCCGTCTTCCTCCCCACCGTTTTCGAGTACGGCTCGAGCGATTCTCTCGGCTTTCGATACCGACCCGGAACCCGTCGAAACGGATCCGGCGTCGAATCCGAGCCGTTCGAGCTCCTCGACGGTGGCCTTGCAGACGTCGACGTGGGCGAGCGCGTCGCGGCCGACGCGGGCGAAGGTCTCCGCGTCGGGCCACAGCTCCGGCCTGAAGTTCGGATCGAACGAGGTGGTACACCCCGCCGCGGACGCCCGCTCGAGCAGGTCCAGCGTCGCCTCCCGCGACGCGCCGCTCGCGAGGGTGACGCCGCCGGCGTGAACCCATTCGAACTCCGCGAGCGTCGCGTCGTCGACTCGACCGGGCTCGAGGCGCGTGTCCGCGGTTCCGTCGCGATAGAAGCTGAACTCGCGGTCGCCCGTCTCGTCGTGGGTGACAAACGCCAGCGTCGTCTTCGCGTCGGGATCGCGTTCGACGAATCGGGTCGGAAGCCCCGCCTCCGAGAGCGTCGACTCGAGGTAGCGACCGAACGGATCGTCGCCGACGCGGGTCCAAAACTGTGGCGCGTGCTCGAGACGAGCGAGCCCGACGGCGACGTTCGCCGGGGCGCCGCCGGGTCGACGCTCGAAGCCCGGGACGTCCTCGAGCGGTCCCGGTCGTTCGGGCAAGAAATCGATCAGCGTCTCGCCGGCCACGAGTACGTCGTGCGTCATAGCTGCCACTCGCGCAGCCGACAAGTTAGGCGTACCTGTGTCGAGCGATCGCTCTCGAGGAGGAAGCGCTGCAGACGGTCGCAAACGAGAGAGCGAGGAGAGTTCGCAACGCGGTCAGCGGGGACGGCTGACCGGCGAGGTGCGTGGGTGTGGCAGTTCGTGTGCCGCCGGTTAGAGGACGATGCTCTTCTTGCGGAGCATCGCGTGGATGGAGGCGTCGAGCCCCTCGCGGCCGATCCCGGAGTCCTTGTTGCCGCCGAAGGGGATGTCGCCGAGGCCGTGGCTCGGCGCGCCGTTGATGCGGACGGCACCGGCGTCGACGCGGTTCGCGACGTCCATCGCACGGTTGTGATCGCTGGTGAAGACGGCGGCGTCCAGGGCGAGGTCGGAGCCGTTCGCGATCTCGAGCGCTTCCTCCTGGTCCGAGAAGGTCGTGACGACGGCGACGGGGCCGAACTGCTCTTCGTCGACGATGCGGGCGTCGTGGGGGACGTTCGCGAGCAGCGTCGGTTCGAAGAACTGGTTGCCGAGCTCCTCGGGGACGCCCTCGGGTGCGCGGCGTTCGCCACCGCGGACGAGGTCGGCGCCCTTCTCGATGGCGTCTTCGACGAGTTCCTCGACCCAGTCGGCCTGGTCTTCGCTGATGAGCGGCCCGAGGGCGGTGTCCTCGTCGAAGAGGTCGCCGGGCGTCCAGCTATCCATCTCGGCGTCGATTAGCTCGACGAGGTCGTCGTGAACGGATTCGTGGGCGAGCACGCGCGAGACGGCCGAGCAGCGCTGGCCGGCGTACTTGAACGAGCCCTTGGCGCAGTTGCCCGCGACGTCCTCGAGGTCGGCGTCGTCGAAGACGATCGCCGGCGCGTTGCCGCCGAGTTCCATGTGGAGGTTGACCATGCCGCTCTCGCGGGCGACGTGTTTGCCCGCGCCCGAGGAGCCGGTCATTGCGATGGCGTTGACGCGGTCGTCGCCCGACAGCACGTCGCCGATCTCGCTGGCTTCGCCGGGAACGAAGTTGAACGCGCCGTCCGGGATGCCGTCGACGTCGGCGATGACGTCCGCGAGGATCGCGGCCGAGATCGGCGTCTTGCTCGCCGGTTTGAGCAGGACGCTGTTGCCGGCGGCGAGTGCAGGGGCAACCTGTAACGCCGTCGTCGCTAACGGATAGTTGTACGGCGTGATACAGAGCACCGCACCGATCGGCTCGTGTTTGACGATGGCCTGCCAGCCCTCGTGGCCCTCGGTCGAGCCCTCGCGATACTCGCCCTTGCTGACGATGTTTCGAGCCTCTTCGGCCGCGCGGTCGAATCGCTCTGCGGCCTGGCCGACCTCGCCGCGTGCCGAGGAGACCGGTTTGCCGGCCTCGCGGACGATGATCTCCGTCAGTTCCTCCTCGCGCTCGCGAAGCCCGTCAGCGATCTCCTCACACCAGGTTGCGCGCTCGACGACCGACGTCTCGCGCAGTTCCGGTTTGATCTCGTGGGCCGCCTCGAGCGCGGTCTGTGCCGTCGCCGGATCCGCGGCGTCGACCTGGGCGAAGGTGCCGCCGTCGGCGAGATCCGAGACCGTGATGACGTTCTCCATCTCGAGCCACTCCCCGTCGACGTAGATCCGCTCTCTCCGCTGTGCGACTCTCGTTGCCATACGAACGCTTAGGACGCCCACACTAAAAATGTTTACTCACTCTCGAAAAAACTACACTTCGTGTGGTGGTAGCAGCCACCAGTGGCGAGGGCGTGGCACGACCCGAAATATAACGGTGCAACGGGAAACAAAGGTTCCCATTTACGCAAGAAATTTTCTGTCATGGGCAATCTTTAAGTGGAACGCGCGTGTAGTATCGAAATACGATGAGCACCCAGAAGACCGTCCGTCAACAGGCCGACGTCGTCGAGGAGAACGAACTTCGCCTCGATCAGGAGAAGGCCGAACAGATCGTCGAAGCGCTCAACACGGAGCTGGCGAACGCGTACGTGCTGTACCACCAGCTCAAAAAGCACCACTGGGTCGTCGAGGGCGCGGAGTTCCTCCCGCTCCACGAGTTCCTCGAGGAGGCCTACGAAAACGTCGAACACGGCGCTGACGTCATCGCAGAACGCGCACAGGCGCTGGGCGGCGTCCCCGTCTCCGGCCCGACCAACTTAGAACGTCGCGCGACCGTCGAGTTCGAGGGCGAGGACGTCTACGACGTCCGAACGATGTTCCAGAACGACCTCGAAATGTACGGCGACATCATCGAGTCGATGCGTGACAGCATCGAACTCGCGGAGAACCTCGGCGATTACGCCACCACCGAGATTCTGCGCGAGATCCTCGTGACGCTCGAGGAAGACGGTCACCACTTCGAGCACTACCTCGAGGACGACACCCTCGTGCTCGAAGAGGCGACGAAATAGAGCGCCTGACGACGACGGCAGTCCGCTTCGATTCTCGTATTTTTCACCCACCGTGAGCGACGGCCGTCGCTCGCGTTCGTCACGTAACGTCCCGTCGAGTACGGTCGAGAACGTCCCTCAATCCCGGTAGTAAATAATTCCGGCGAGGAGCCCGACGCCGACGAGACCGAGCAGCGGCCGGATCGGGTCGACGTAGGTCGCCAGCCACGACGCGCTGAAGAGCGCGACGAGCACCGCGTTGCAGTGAGGACAGGCGACGGCGACGAAGCCGGTCGCGGCACCGCCGTACGCACAGCCGTCGCCGCCGCAGTCGTCGAGCGTCGCTCGCTGCGTGACGTACGCGCCGACGAGAACGGCCGTCAGCGACAGCAATGCGTAATCGAGTGCGGTTCGGGGAACCATGCGGTCGAACAGCGACGTCTGGAGGAGACCGGTGACGACGCCGGTGAACAGGAAGAATCCGCCCGCAGCCAGAGCGCCCCGCAGGAGCGCCGCCCGAGTGGCCTGCATGATCGTCGGGTTCGAGGGCGGCGTACAAAGCCGCTGTGACTGTGCGTTCGAGACGGAAGTCGGTGGGGATCAGCGAGTAGCGGTCGATCCGAGTCAGCGAGACGAGAGAGAGTCGGCGAGACGAAATCGAGTGCGGTCGCTTCGCTCGGTCCCGAAGCGGTCGTCCAGCAGTGAGACGCGGGAGTCGACGGTCCCGACCGACTCACCGCTCGAGGTCGACGGCGAGATCGGTGGCGATCCAGCCGTCCGTGTTGCCGCGTTCGGTAAAGATGAGTTTGCCGGGGCGGGGCTCGTGACTGCACACGACTGCCGCCGGCTCCTCGTGTTCGTCGGTGTCGGAATCCTGCCTGCGGGCGGGTACGTCCATCAGGTGAAGTTAGGCGAGCCTAAATCTAAAAAGGTTTTGGTTGGCCTAAGACCCTGGGAGTGCGAAAACCCACTCGCCTCGACGGCTGCATAGGGTACTTTCACACTGATCGCGGCCGTAGCCGCGCGCATGGAGTACGACGTCGTCCAGGGCGATATCGCTGCACAGTCCGCCGACGCACTCGTCAACGCGGCCGGTACGAGCCTCGAGATGGGGTCGGGCGTCGCCGGCGCGCTCAGGCGAGGTGCGGGTGAGGAACTCAACGAGGAAGCCACGGCGAAGGGTCCGATCGACCTCGCCGCAGTCGCGGTCACCGACGCATACGATCTCGACGCCGAGTACGTGATCCACGCCGCTGCGATGCCACACTACGGAGACGGACGGGCGACCGAACAGAGCATCCGCGACGCGACCCGGAACGCGCTCGAGCGCGCCGACGAACTCGACTGTCGGTCGCTCGTGCTCCCGGCGCTGGGCTGTGGCGTCGCCGGCTTCGACCTCGCGGTCGGAGCCGAGATTATCGACGAGGTGATTCGCGACTACGAGCCCGACGTACTCGAGGACGTTCGGTTCATCGCCTACAGCGACGAGGAGTACGATACCGTACGCGCGGCGACCGGGAGAACGACCCAGTCCGAGTTCGCGGCGGCGGACGAGGCCGATCAGTAACTGTGCGCCGAGTCCCGTTCGATCACGGCCGCCTGTTTACTCGACGGTGACTCGCGCCGAGCCGCCGGTCACTGTTACCTCGTAGTAGCCGTCGGTCGGGATTTCGACGTCGAAGGTCTCCTCGTCCTCGACGGTTTCGTCGAGCACGGGTCCGGAGTACGCCGTAGCTCCGTCCTCGTCGTCGTCCGCGTTCTCGACCGTTTCGTCGAGATCGTAGCTGATCCAGACCTCGACGGCGTCCTCTTCTTCGACGGTGACGGTCACCTCGAGTTCGTCGCCCTCCTCGGCCTCGAAGGATTCTCCGTCGTCGTCCTCGAGCTCCGCGGACAGCTCTGCTTCGTCCCCGAACGCACAGCCGGCCAGCGCGGCTGTGGCGGCGGTCGCAACGCCTGTCACGAATCGTCGTCGGTCCATGGATCTGTGCTCAACGACGACAGTGTTAATATCACGGTTGTCACTCACGACAGGATACCGACCGATACGAAACGAGACGGCGGCAGAACGAGACTGACAGCAGAACCAAACGGTCAGTACCGAAACGGATCGGATTCGCGGATTACTCGAGCGAGAGACCGCGAATCTCCACGCTCTCGCCGTCCTCGACGCGACCGATGACCCGGCCGTCGGTGGCGGACACGAGGTCGTCGGCTCGATTTTCGGGAACGGCGACGACGAACCCGGTTCCCATGTTGAACGTCCGGTGCATCTCTTCGTCGGTCACGTTTCCTTCCTCCTGGACGAACTCGAAGATCGGCTGGGCCGGGAACGGCTCCTCGACCACGTACTTGCGGTCGCCCATCCGAAGCAGGTTCGTCCAACCGCCGCCCGTGATGTGGGCCGCCGCGCGGACGTCGTGTTCGCGTATCGGCTCGAGCAGATCCGTGTAGATCCGCGTCGGCCGGAGCAGTTCCTCGCCGATCGATCGGTCGGGGTTCGGGGGGAACGCGTCGGTGTACTCGTGCGCCCGCGTGACGGCCTCTCGGGCGAGCGTCAGCCCGTTCGAGTGGATGCCGTTCGAGGCGAAGCCGACGAGCACGTCGCCGACCGCAGCTTCGCCCTCGAGAATGTCGTCCTTCCCGGCGAGTCCAGCGCAGGTGCCAGCGAGGTCGAAGCCCGAGACGACCTCGGGCATGACGGCCGTCTCGCCGCCCAGCAGGGTCATGCCGGACTCCTCGAGACCGACGGCGAGCCCCTCACCGATCTCGTTCGTCAGGTCGTCGTCCGGTTCGTCGATCGCGAGGTAGTCGACGAAGGCGACGGGTTCGACGCCCGCGGCGACGAGGTCGTTGACGTTCATCGCGATGCAGTCGATCCCGATCGTCGAGAAGTCCGAGATCGCCTCGGCGACGATGAGTTTCGTTCCAACGCCGTCGGTCGCGAGCGCGAGATAGCGGTCGCCGATGTCGAGCAAGCCGGCGTACTCGGTCGTCAGGTCGCTGCCGAACGCCTCGAGCAGCGCCGCGGTCGCGTCCTCGCTGGCGTCGATATCCACGCCCGTCTCGGCGTAGGTGAGCCGTTCCTCCTCGCTCCCGTCGTCCGCTGAATCGGTCATGTCTGAACGACCTCTCGGGGCGAGCAAAAGGTCACCGGTCCGAGAGCGGCCGGGAGTTCGCGTGCCGAACGCGGTGCACTCGTCGTCGCCTCACTTGAACACCTCGAGCGGCGCCGTCGGCTCGTCCTGCTGCTCGGCTCACAGGACTAGAATCCCTGTCTAATAGATCACTCTCCAGCACAAACTACTGATTAGTTCGTATGCAACGTCTCGCGCCGAGACGTAGCAATCAGCCGGATTCAGCAGTTCGAGCGGAATTCGAACATCAAACCGCGTTCGGTCGCTCGGCGAGAATCAGAACAGGCCGACGAACAGCAACACGTAGGCCGCAAGCAGCACGCTCGGGACGAAGACGACCGCGAAGACGCCCTTGTTCCAGTCGTAGACCGACTTGCCGTCCAGCGGACCGAACGGGATCATGTTGAACGCTGCCAGCAGGAGATTGATCCAGACGCCCATCTGTCCGATGGTGCCGAGCAGCCCGGGAAAGAGCATCAGCGGGAGGAACATGAGCGCGAGCAGGTGGTTGGTGATCGGCCCGGCGAGGGCGATCATCGCGTTCTCCTTTTTGGTGATTCGGCCCCGGTGGTAGACGGCTCCCGGCGCGGCGAAGAGGAGGCCGATCAGGGCGCTCATGATCGCCAGAAACAGCATCTGGTAGTCGGCGCGGAACTCGGCGATCTGGCCGTACTCGATCGCGACGACCTTGTGGGCGAGTTCGTGTAACAGAAAGGCGACGCCGACGGTGACGAAGCTCAGGCCGACCATCGCGCCGAAGTAGCCGACCTCGGCCAGCCCGCGGTGAATCGGGGCGAACAGCAGCGCGAACGCGACCGAAAGTGTGACCCACGCGACCGCGAGATCGAACAGCTCTTTGCTGGAGAAGGTCAACTCGGGCTCCGACCGGCGGGTTCGCGTGCTCATAATCGTCGTTCGCCGGCGTTCATGTCAGCAGTCCCCTGAGCAGTTCGAGCGTGTTCTCGGCGCCCTGGAGCAGTTCTCCGAACAGCGCGTCGACGCCGCCGATCTCGGGGGCCAGCCACGGGAGGACGACGACCGGGAACAGCAGCGTGGCGATCATGCTCCCGATGTTCGTCAGTGCGACGATCATGATGAGCCGGAACAGCGGCACGTCGAACATCTCCGAAAGCGCGTCCTCCATCGGTCGATCGGCGTCGCCGACGATGTCGTTGAGTCGCTGGATGTCCCGCACGTTGACCGGCCGGTGTCGGAGTTCGACGTAGCCGGCGAACCAGCCCGGAGCCAGCAGCGGGTTGATGCTGGTCAGCCAGGCGACCGCGCCGCCGACGCCCGCGCTGGTCCAGCGCGCGCCGGCAAGGCGCGCGAGCGTGAACGCAAAGAAGCCGTTGAACAGGAACCACGCGGCGAACAGTTGCAGGAGGAACGTATCCTGCACGCCGGCCATAATCAGGAGGAAGAAGAAGCCGACGAAGCCGAGCGTGACGAGGTAGCCGACGATTTTCACCGGGGAGAACCGCCGCCCCGAGGCGGCTCCGGAGAGCGACTCGAGCGTCGGGATCTCCGTCGGATTCGCCAAGTGACGTTCGATACCGGCTTTGTGGCCGGCACCGACGACGGCGACGACGTCGTACCCCTGAGAACGCAACTGGTGGAGATGGTTCGCGATGTAGGCGTCGCGTTCGTCGATCAGTGCGTTCGCCCCGCGGGGGCTAAACTGGCGGAACTCCTCCATCATCGCTCTGACGACGTCGCCGTCGGTCATCTCCTCGATGTCGACCTCCTCTATGTCCTCGACGTCGCTGCCGAGGGCGTCGAGGAAGAGTCCGACCACGGCACCGATAGCGACCCCGATACCGAGACCGGCGACGACGCCGACCGTTCCCCGGATCGCGTAGGTGCCGGCGCTCTCGAAGGTTCCCGCCGAGAGCGGCCCGACGAACGTCTCGGTCGCGACCAGCGCGAGACAGCCGCCGACGCCCAGCACCGCACCCCCGATGAGTCGTATCGAGAAGCCGCTGAGTACGCCGGTCGACTCGCCGACGGACTCGAGCGAGGGGAGAAACAGGAGTCCGACGAGCGCCCCGCCGACGGCCCCGCCGATGGCGGCGCCGGCGTACTGGAGCGTGGTCGCGTCGGAGATGCCGAGCAACAGCGCGTCGCCGAGGCCGAGCATCGGTGCGAGGAACGCGGCGAAGACGAACCCAGCGAAGAGACCGGCCGCGGCACCGAACGCGAGTCCGATGGTTCGCGGGTCGGTGACGCCGAGGGCGAGTCCGCCGATCATCTTCAGCTTCTCGGTGAACGATAACCGGCTCCAGAACCGCTGGATCGTCACCTGAATGTCCCGGTCGACGAGTGCGACGCCGCTTCCGTTGCGTTCGGCGGCTTCGATGGCGGCGCGCATGTCCGCACCGGGTTCGATGTCGAACCGCTCGCCGAGTCGCGACTGGACGTAGGACAGCATCCAGTAGGCCAGAAACTGGAAGACGGTGTTACCCGAGAGGAGGTCCTTGGCCTCGATATCGTCGGGCGTGCCGCCTTGCATCTGGTTGTACCGGTCCTCGTCGAGTTCGACGGCGACGACGTCCGGCTGTTCCCGATCGATCGTTTCGTGGACTTCGTCGACGCTCGCCTGCGAGACGTGTGCCGTCCCGAGGACGTGCACCGAGCCCTGTTCGTCAGCGGGGGGCTCCGGTGGCTCCGGCACGCCGGCGTCGCCTGCATCGCTCATTAGCGGGTCAACTCGGCGGGGACTTTTACCAGTATCGAACTCAGTAGAAATAATAAATTCGGTTGATTTTTCGTTGTATCTATATATGGGAGGGAGGAGCTGTCAGCCGAATGCGTCCCGATAGCGAACGGCGACGACAAGAGTGATTGGGGACCTCGCGCAAGAACGACCGATGACGACTCTCATGGAGACGCTGGTCGAGAACCGCGAGATGGTCCAACCCAACCACGCCAACATGCTCGATACGGCCCACGGCGGGAACGTGATGAAGTGGATGGACGAGGTGGGTGCTATGTCGGCTATGCTCTTTTCCGGCGAGACCTGCGTCACCGCACGGGTCAATCAGATGAACTTCGAGCGCCCGATTCGCGTGGGCGATACGGCCTACATTACGGCCTACGTCTACGACTCCGGGACCTCGAGCGTGAAGGTTCGACTGATCACCGAGCGCGAGGACCTGCGAACTCGAGAGCGCGAGAAAACCACCGAGTCCTACTTCGTCTACGTCGCGATCGACGAGCACAAGGAACCGACGACGGTTCCAGAGTTGACCGTCGACTGCGAGGATGCCGAGCGGCTGCGACGGGAGGCACTCGAAGGAGAGAACGGAGACTGTTGACCACCTTCGCCACGAATCCGAGCACAACCGTTCGGTCTCAGTCGAACCGAATCGTCTCGGCTTTCGGATCGATCTCGACGCGACCCCCGATCGGGATCGGCGTCGTCGGATAGGTGTGTCCAAAATCGACGTCGAAGACGATCGGTGCGTTGGGGTTGTAGCGATCGAAGACACGCGAGATCGCCTCGCGCTGATTCGTTCGATACTGTTCGCGCTGGTCGGACGGCGTAGCCTCCAGGTGCGAGCGCGCCGCCGGTCGACCGACGAGCACGCCGTCGAATCGCTCGAGCAGCCCTCGCTCGCCGAACGCGCGAAGTACACCCGCGACCCAGGTGTGGGCCGGCAACTCCTCGGACGTTTCGATGGCGAGGATTGCGCCGTCGAGATCGGTCGGGTCCGGGAGATCTCGGCCGGCGAGGTACCGCTGATCGAGGATCTCGAGACAGCCGCCCCAGAGGCGTCCCTCCACGGCGTCCCGTCCGCCGGCCCACCGCCAGCCCGGATTCGGCTCGGTCTCGCGAGGCGTCTCGAGCGAGTCCGGGTCCGCCCAGTCGCCGGGTTCGTCGGTGAACTCGGGAGCCGGCTCGAGCGCCCCGAACGAGTCGTCGAAGAACGCACGCTCGACGTACTCGATCGTGTGCTCGAAGAGTTGCCCATCCATTCCGAGTTCGACGATTACGCTCGGCCCGTAGTAGGACACGATGCCGAGATTCCACAGCGAGAGTGCGAGTTGCGTGTTGTCGCTGTAGCCGTAGAACCGGGTCGGATTCTCGCGCAGCACGTCGGAATCGAGGTGCTCGAGGATGCGTATCTGGTCGTTGCCGCCTTTCGTGCTGATCACGCCGCCGATCTCGGGATCTTCGAACGCGTCCATCACGTCTCGAGCGCGCTCTGCGGGGTGACCGGCGAGATAGTCCGCGCTCTTCGTTGCCGTCGGGTACTCGACCGGTTCGAGGTCGAACACCTCGCGGAGTCGTTCGAGGCCGAGTTCGTAGACGTGTGGAAACCGCTTCGCGCCGTTCGAGGCCGGCGCGACGACCGCGATCCGATCGCCGCGCTCGAGCGGCGGGGGCGTGTCGAATTCCGTCATCTCCTGGTAGCGAGGAAACCCCGCCCCAAGGGGCGGGAGGAATCGCGTTCGTTCGTGTCTCGACTCGCCCTATAACGGTCCATCGGTGTCCAACGATCTCGCACCTTGGAGCAGCATCCCTTTCCAGGTGAGGCCGTGTGCGTCCTTGATTTCGCTCAGGCGGTCGTACTCGTCTTGATCTACTTCGATATTCAAGTTGGGCATCTTCACACATGGTTACTTTTTAGTTAGTTTTAACTATTGTGCTCTCGTACTCGTAGTTGTGACGACGACCGCCACGAAAACGCTCGAAGCCACGCTTGTTCCACCCACTACGGGCAAAGAGAAACGCCTCGAGCAGACCGTGACGACCTACCGCCGTGCGCTCTCGGACGCTTTCGAGAGTGGTGCGGATACGCAGTCGGCGGTCAACGACATTGTCACACCCTACACGCTCACGTCCTACGCCAAGGACGCACTCAAGAACTACGTCCCGAAGCTTCGCCGAACGTACAACGCCTCGGAACTCGAAGACGACCACCCAGTTCGGTACACGAACCGCGGGTTCACTCTCGACCATTCCGACGAACGTGCGTACGAGTTCTGTTGGCGCGTTCCACAGGCCGGACGTGGCAACGCCTTCTGGATTCCGCTTCGGATTAACCCCGAACAAGAATCCTTGTGGTTCGACCTGCTCGACGAGAGCGTGACGGTCGGCGAGTTCCGACTGCAACAGCACCGAGCCAATTGGGTGTTGCACGTCACCGTCGAGTACGACGTAGCCGAACCGGAAACGCCGGACGACCCGACTCGAATCGGGTTCGATATCGGCGAGTCCAAGCTTCTGACGGGCTGTGCCTGTCAGAACGATACACCGACCCAACCGTACATATACGACGGAGGACGCGCCCGACAACTCCGCAAGGAGATGTACACCACACTGAAGCGTCTGCAAGAGCGTGACGCCGAACAATGGCGGATCGACGAGCGGTTCGACCATTACCAGAACGCCCTGACGGATATCGTCGAGAAAGCGTCTCGTGACGCCGTCGAGTACGCCGAGTCCTTCGAGGACGCGGTGATCGTACTTGAGGACTTGTCCTATATCCGCGAGAACCTGGATTATGGGAAGTACATGAACCGGCGCTTGCACTCGTGGGCATTCGCTCGGCTCACCAACCGTATCGAGGACAAGGCCCTCGAAGTCGGCATCCCCGTCAAGTTCGTGAACCCGCGTTACACGAGTCAGACGTGCCACGCCTGCGGGCACATCGGTCGTCGCGGGTCGCAAGCGGAGTTCAAGTGTACGAACGCGGAGTGTTGGGTGACGGAGTATCAGGCAGATATCAACGCGAGCGCGAACATCGCCGCTCGCGTTGATCCGTGGGGAGAGAGCGTTCCTTGGAAACCGGAATGCGATGACTCGCCACGGAATGGGAGCCGTTGTGACACGGCCACAGGACACCGCACGCCGAGTCGGCAATCCCGACAGACGACGCTTGCGGTCTTCGAGTCCTGAAACCTCCGATGCGAGGCTTCCCTTGTAGGAAGCCCCGCCCTTTAGGGCGGGCGAGGATGTCACGCACAGTTGCTGTCGCCACAGTAATAAATCAGTTCGGACGACACTCGAGCGTCGCTCACGGTCTCCATGAGCACTCGTATCCGTCTCTCTGGATTGTAAATCGGATAAAACGGTCCCTCGACGAAACCGACGTCAGTTCTGGGCGCCGTCGCCGTCACCGTCGTTGTCGCTCGAGAGCGAACCGAACTCGACCGCTCTGGCTTCCTCGAGGTAGCTACTCGCCGAGTCGCGGGTGTCCGCGACGGTCATCCCGACCATCGCACCGATCGCGCCGCCGGTACTGGCTGCGTTTCGACTGAAGACTGAACCGACTGCGGCCCCGACCGCCGCACCCATGGCTGCATACCGGGCGCGGAGCAGGACACGTTTGAGACGTGCTTTCATACGTGTAGTACCGTTACAGTTGCTGATAAATATGTCTCTCGGATGCACTATCTGCAGCGGATCGGCCGATATCGATGCGGAAACGACAGTCTCCCTTACAGCAACGTTTCGATCTCGGCAAGGGAGTCGAGGACGTGATCGGGCTGGACGGCCGCGGCCTCGAGATCGGCCTGCTCCGTGACGCCGGTGCGGACGAGGACGGTCGTCATGCCGGCTCGCTCTCCCAGCGCGATATCGGTGTTCAGCCGGTCGCCGACGACGAGGGTTCGTTCGGGATCGCTCTCGAGGCGGTTCATCGCCGTCGCGGCGGCGATCGAGGAGGGCTTGCCCAGGATCGAATCGGCCTCGCGGTCGGCGACGGCCTCCATCGCGGCGATGATCGCGCCGGAGCCGGGGATCAGCCCGCCGTCGATCGGAATCGTCGTGTCCGGGTCGGTCCCGTAAAACGGCACGTCGCCCTCGAGTGCCCGCAGGGATTCCCAGAGCGTCCCGTAGGAGAACTCACTGTCGAACGATCCCAACACGACCTCGGCCGCGTCGGGATCGTCGGTCAACTCGACGGCTGCTTTCTCGAGGATCGCCTCGAGCCGGTCGCTGCCGACGAGGTAGACCCGTTCGTCCGGATGGGTCGTCGCGAGGTACTCCGCCGATACCGTCGCGGAGGTGAGCACCGCGTTCGGATCAACTTCGAGTCCGTGGGGCTCGAGCGTCTCGCCGTAGTGGTCGCTGCCGCGCGTCGGGTTGTTCGAGAACAGGAGTCGTTCGATACCGGCGTCCTCGAGCGCGTGCAGGCCGTCGGTCACGTTCGGCAGCAGTTCCTCACCGCGAACGATCGTCCCGTCGACGTCGAGGATCGCCGCCTCGTAGTCGGTCATCGTTCGTCTCTACGGTCGACCGGCGATTGAGTGTTGGGTTTGAGGAGGGTCGAGACGCGTTCGCTTTCCAACAGACGAATGCGATCTCTGCCAAGCGAGCAGTCGCTCGAGATCGTCGTTTTCAGATTCCAGGCCGATACGGATCCTCTCTCAGGAACCACCGTCACCGAGAGCGCTCGAGTTCGAGTTCCTCCGTATCGATCCCGGCCGCCTCGGCCTGCTCGTTGGAGTCGATCAGACGGTCGAGTTTCGTCTCGAACTCCTCGTCGGAGAGCTCACCGGCCGCGTATCGCTCTTGGAGTTTCGTCACGGGGTCGCGTTCTGGCGCCGAATCAGCGACTGCAGCGCCGTCTTGGCTTTCGTCCGTCTCCGAACGCTCCACGAGATACCAGATGAGAAACGAGGTCACCACGAACAGGAGCGTGATCGCGAGGGCGAACCATGGGCCGGCCAACAGCAAGACCGCGATGATCACGATGTCGGCGAGGACGAACTTGATGGCGAAGATCTCCGTGAGGCTGTAACTCCGGCCACCGCTCTCACTGCCCATAGCCGACGTTCGGGCCGTCCGGAAATAATTGTAGGGATCGACCACGACGAGTGACAGTATCGCGCCAGAACCGTGATCGACGGGTGCAGTGAGCGAGAGACGCGACCGCGACCGACAGTCCCGTTCGAGGTGGGAATTCTTTTGCACGCACCGACCCTACGGTCGGCTATGACACTCGAGGTCGAAGCCCCCGATCCGCCGGAACTGGACTTCGTCGATCCCAACGAGTACGAGGACGCGACGATCAGCGCCGACGGCGACGAAGAGATCGACTACCGTCGCGAGGAACTCCAGGCGTTCCTCGAGGAGGGCGCCTGGGAAGAGGCGTTCGCGGAGTGGCTCGAAGACACCGACCTCGAGGAACGCGCCTACGGAATCGCTCGCGATCTCGACCTGTTCGCCGGCTTCGACTTCTTCTGGGACGATTTCGCCGATCGCGTCGGCTATCACGCGCCCGGCATTCCGGAGGACTGGCAGGAGCGGGAGTACCACCCGGAGCTCGATACGTGGGGCACCGTCTCCTCGATCAACGCCGAACTGACCGAGTTCGGCCAGATCGTCTCCGTGATACTCAAAGAAGAGTACATCGACTGGGAAGCGGAGTACGAACCGCCGGAGGATCTGCCGGACTTCGACTGACGAAGCGAACGACGGGATGGTACCAGCGGTGACTCGAGCGCCGGAGCGCCGAAAAATCGAAACGGACTGCTGCGTGAGCTATGGGCTGTTGCCGGCCGAGCGAACTACTCCCGCCCGACGGCGATATTTCTCGTGGCACCGTCGCAGTCCGGACAGCTCCGAAGCGACTCGGTCGCTTCGCGGTAGCCACAGTCGAGACATTCGTAGTACGATCGAGTCGGCGTGTACGGATCCGAGTAAACCATACCGGGATGAGATACCATGCCACGCAAAAGCATTGTCCTGATAGTCGATAAAACAACTATATCCGGATAGATGTCCTATGATAGTGGACAACCGTCCAAAAGAACCTGCCGGTGACAGCCGACGTTCGCTGGACATCACCCGTTCGATCGTTCGGCACGGCCGTTGACCGCTCGACACCGACCGTTCGACCACTCGAGTCAGCGCTCACACGGGCATCAGCCACGGCGGACCGCTTACCCGGACCACTCGCCGGCGAGGTCGCCGCCGACGTTCTCTCGCCAGTGGTCGAACTCGGTGTTACAGTCGGGATTGTCGTCGATGTGGTCGACGAATCCGGAACCGGGTGATGCGAGTTTCTCCCCGCAGAACGGGCAAGCGATGGGGTCGGTCCAGTCTGCCGTCGTGTTAACTGCCATTCGTGCCCCGGTCTATCAGGAACAATCATATAGGTTTAATCGGTTAAGATCTAGTACAATTAATATGGCATATAATCACGATGCGAGATCGATACTCGTCACGTGAAACGCCCCTTCGCATCACAGCGTACCACTGGGCCGAGAGACCGCCCGCCGTCCGTTGCGCCGGCGCGAATCCGCACGGGGATCGGGCCTCGAGTCGCGAATCGGAGGCTATTCCTCCGTCGCTTCGCGTATTGTTCCTCGAGAACGAGATGTCGGTTCGAGAGCGGGCCGGTCGGCTCACCCACTACGACGTCCTCGTAGTGACGGCAGCGATCTGGTTTCTCGCGAAATTTCTGCGATACGCCTTTCCGCCACTGTTCGAGTCGTTTCAGCTGAGTTACGGCGTTTCGAACGCCGTGCTCGGTGCCGCGTACACCGGATTCATGCTCGTCTACGCCGCGATGCAGTTCCCGTCGGGCGTGCTCGCGGATCGATTCGGCTCGGTCGTCGTCATCACGACGGGCGCGCTCGTCGCCTCGGTCGCCGCGCTCGTCCTGGTCGTCGACTCGCCGTTTCTCGTCCTCGTCGCCGCTATGCTCGTCATGGGTGTCGGCACCGGTGCACACAAGACCGTCGCGGTTCGGCTGCTGTCACAGGCCTACCCGTCCCGAACAGGACGTGCGCTCGGCATCCTCGACACGTTCGGCGCCTTCGGCGGCGTCGTCGCTCCGGCCGCCGTCGTCGCCGTCGCCGGCATCGGCTTCGTGCTGGGGGCGAGCTGGCGCCTGCTCTTTCTCGTCGCCGGACTCGTCGGACTCGCACTCGCCGTTGCCTTCTGGATTCGGGTGCCGGAACGGGTCCCGAGCGCCGCCGAGGGCGACGCCGCCACGAGTGCCGTCTCGGCTTCCGGCTTCTCCGAGTACGCGACGCTCTTCCGTGACTGGCGATTCTCGGTCTTCGCGCTCCTGACGGTACTGTTTTCCTTCACGTACAACGGTTTCGTCGCGTTCGCCCCGCTGTATCTCACCCAAGAGGCTGGATTGGCCGACGCAACGGCGGGCTTGCTCTACAGCGCGCTCTTCCTCGCGAGCCTGAGCCAACTCGCGACCGGCGACCTCAGCGACCGCGTCGGGAAGCTTCCAATCATCGTCGCGCTGCTCGGACTCGCTTCCGCCGCGCTGGTCGCGTTCGTCTCCCTGACCGACACCGCCGGGCCGTTCCTCCTCGGCGCCGCGCTGATCGCCGTCGGCATCGGTGCACACGGCTTTCGTCCCGTCAGAGGAGCCTACCTGATGGAAGTCATCCCCGACGACGTCGCCGGCGGCGGGCTCGGCGTCGTCCGAACGCTGCTGATGGCCGCCGGTGCCGTCGCTCCCGTGATCGTCGGTACGCTTTCGGAGGTCGCCGGCTTTCAGCCCGCGTTCTGGCTCCTCGCGGCGTCGATTATCTCCGCGACGGTGCTCGGCGCGTTGCTCTGGGCTCTGGAGTGACGACTCCCGGGTCGATGCGCTCCGAGACCCGATTTACCACGGAAAGAGTTAACACACCTCGTGACGTACTCGTTCGTATGTCACTCGCCGAATCACTCGAGTACGAGTGTCTGTCCTGTGACCACCGAGAGACGGTCGCGGACGCGCTCGTGAGTACCTGCCGGCGATGCGGGGGCGAGATGCGCAACGTGGATCCGGTTCGGTAGTCGGAGTTGCTGTACGGTCGAGTCGTCGCCATTGCGCGGACGCCCGTGAGCGGCTGCCACCGATTCTGCAGTCCGCCGTACCGATCTCTCCGAGTCCGTCGGATCGATTCGGAACTCCCTTCGACGCGTTATCGGCTGAGAGCGGCCGCGACCCCGAACAGTACGACGCCGAGCACGACCGCGAGGGCACCGACGACGGCGTCTCCGGCGAAGACGAGCGTCCCACCGGCGACGAGTCCGGCACCGCCGCCACCGGCGGCCGCTGGGACACCGAGGTGCTGGACAGTACTCGAGTTCGATCGGCTCTCGACCGCCGCTCGAGACTGGTGTCGATTCCGTACCTCGTCCAGATCCGCGCGGAGGGCTTCGAGATCCGTCTCCCGGGAGTCCGACGTCGCCCCGTCGACGGCCGACTCGAGGTCCTCGATCTCCGCCGCGAGCGAGTCCAGTCGAGCGTCGTGGCGCTCGAGGTCGGTCGTACGGCTCTCGAGTCGCTCCCCGTGATCGCTCGTCCGGTCGTCGAGCAGTTCGGTACGAGTCGCGACTCCGTCGAGTCGGTCCCTCACCTCGTCTACCGCACCTGCGAGATCGTCGACGCGCTCGGGCTCGCCGTCGGAATCGGTGGCTGCCGCTCGAAGCGAGGCGATCTCGGTCTCGAGCGACTCGACCGTTTCCGCAAGCGCTGTAACGTCGTTCTCGGAGACGGACGTCTCCTCGAGCGCCGCTACGCGCTCGTCGACGGTGGCCACACGCTCGACGAGGGTGTCGGTCGTTGTCTCGAGATTCCCGACCGCGTCGTCGAGATCCTCGAGTTCGGCGTCGACCGTCTCGGCGGTCGTCGCGACGTCCTCGAGTCGATGCTCGACGTCGGCGGACCGACTGTCGACGGTCTCGAGACGCGACTCGAACCGATCGGTTTGGCCCTCGACCTCCGCCCGAAGATCGGTGACGCCATCGTCGAGATCGTCCTCGAGCGCGTCGACACGATCTGTCAGCGTCGTCTCGACGTCCCCGATTCGTGTTTCCACTTCCTCGAGATCGGTCTCGAGCGTCCCGAGGTCGCCGCCGACGGAATCGACCTCGGCGGTGAGCGATTCGACCGTCTCTCGCGTGCCGGCGAGCGAGTCGGACAGTGCTTCGAGCGCGTCGTCGTCAACGGTCTCGTCGTCGAGTCGGTCGACGGCCGTTTCGAGGGCCTCGAGATCGACCATCGTTTCGTCGAGACGTGACTCGAGCGTCTCCTCGAACGCTTCGACCTCGTTCGTGAGCTCCGCGACGTCGCCGTCGATCGACTCGAGATCTGCTCCAAGATCGTCGACCGTCGTCTCGAGCGCCGTTTGCTCCTCGAGTTCGGCCACCGTCTCCGAGACGGCCGCCATCGAGTCGCCGAGTTCGACGAGTTCGGCCTCGAGCGACGCGAGTTCGGCTTTCACCTCGTCGACGCGGTCGCCGTCGGCCGCCGTCGACTCGATCTCGTCGATCCTCTCCCGAGCGTCCTCGAGCCGGTTCTCGAGATCCTCGGCGCGATCGGATACGGACTGCCGAACGTCGGCCACCTCGGTTTCGACCGATTCGACGTCGCCTTCAACCGCTTCGACGGTGTCCTCGAGCGCACCGACGTCGCTTCCGACGGTTTCGACGTCCGCCTCGACGACTTCGAGTCGTTCATCGGTCGACTCGAGGTCGTCTGCGACGGTTTCGACCTGGTCGGTCGTCGACTCGAGATCGGTTTCGACCGTCTCGACGCGGTCGTCCGTAGCCGTAAGTCGCTCGTCGACGCTATCGATCCGTTCGTCGACGCTCTCGAGTTCGGTACCGACGTCGTCGATCTCGTCCGAAATCGTCGTTTCGACGGCGTCGATGGCATCCTCGAGCCGCTCGCGTTCGTCCTCCGCCAGCTCCGTCTCCTCGTCGAGTCGGTCCGAGACGCCGGTGAGCTCGACCGACTGCTCCTCGAGCCGACCGGCGAGTCCTTTGGCCCGAGTCTCGAGTCGATCGACGTCCTCGTCGACGGCCTCGAGCGCGTCGTCGAGTTCCGAGACGGTCTCCGTGACTGCCTCGAGGTCGGCTGCGGAGGCGGTTTCGGCGTCCAGCGTCTCCAGGTCGGATTCGAGTGCCTCCAACTCCGTTCGCCGGTCCTCGAGTCGATCGTCGAGCCGCTCCGTTCGATCGGTTACCGTCTCGAGATCCGCGGTGAGATCGCCGATGCGGTCGCCGAGGGCCGCTCGTTCGTCCGCGGTGGTCTCCTCGATCGCCTCGAGAGTCTCTTCGACGGACTCGAGGTCGTCCGCGATGTCCGCCTCGAGCGTCTCGATATCGTCGACGAGCGTCGACTCCACCCCCTCGACATCGTCTTCGAGCGCGTCGAAGGCCGCCGACAGCCCGTCGAGGTCGTCCCGAAGGTTACTCTCGAGTTCGTCGACGGTTCCCTCGCTCGCGTGCGTCTCGCTTTCGGCTTCGAGATCGCGCAGGTCGTCGGCGAACGCCTCGAGTCGCTCGTCGAGATCCGCGACGGACTCGGCGTCGGCCGCCCGTTCCTCGACGTAGTCGAGTTCCTCGAACGCGGACTCGAGGTCGGTACGGACCGACTGTATCTCCTCGTCGCGGGTGGCGAGGCGGTCGAACAGCTGATCGATGGCGTCGTTCGCCCGGTCGTGGCCCGTGCCACTCCCACCGTCGACCGCGTCGTCGAACGCGAGCGTCGTTCGGCCGCCCGCGCCGCTCGCCTCGGCCGTGTCTATCCCGGGCCCGTCTCCGTCGGTCCCACTCCCGTTCGAACCGTTCTCCGACCACGTGACGTCCTCGTAGGCGTCGACGTCGTCCTCGGCGGCTGCGAGTGCCCCTCTGACCGCACTCGAAGCGGGATCGTCGGCCAGACGGACCCCGCGGACCGAGAACGGCAGCGGAGCGGCGTCGAACCGACCGCCGAGCAGGTACTCGAGTCCCTCGACGGTCCCCGACCCGGCGACCGCGATCGGGACGGCCAGCCCCTGCTGGACGTCGTTCTCGTCGGCTTCGGCCTCGATCGCGTCGACGACGTCGCCGATCAGCGCGTCGAACGCCTGTGCGAGCGCGCTCTCGATGTCGCCGGACGCCGCGTCGGGATCGAGCGCGAACTCCTCGAGCACGCTCGCAACCTGTGCGGACTCGTGGCCGGTATCGCCGGCCGCCCGCTGGACGACCCAGTCGCTCCCGGTTCCCACCGAGAACGCCAGCGCGGGGACGCCGTAGTAGGCCAGCGAGACGCTCGTCGTCTGCGAGCCGATACAGATCCCGAGTCCGGTGTAGTTGTCGTCCGCGAACTGGTCGTAGACGACGGCGAAGCCCTTGCTGGTCGGCGTCGCGTCGACACCGAGATCGGCGAACACCGAGTCGACGGTGTCGCGGTGTGCGTCGGTCGGTTCAGCCGCGTCGACGACGGTTCCCGGCGTCGTATAACAAAGTCGGTCGTCGTCGGTATCGATCTCGAGCACGTCGTCGACGAGCGCCTCGAGCGCCGGTTCGACGTACTCGTCGACGGTGAGAACGCCGTTCGAAAACAACGATTCGGGGGGTTCTCCCGTCGTGTCGGCGACGGCGAGAGCCGCTGACCCGACCGCGTAGGTGGTCTCGCCGTGTTGGACCAGTAGCTCCTCGTCCACCCCGCCGTCGACCGACTCGAGCGTCTCGTCGTCGGTCGAAACGACGACCGGCGGTACCGATTCGATCGCCACCCCATCGGCCGTCTCGGTGGCCGCGCGGAGTGCCCCAGGTCCGATATCGAGACCGTATCCCATGGCATCGATGAGTCAGAGCGTCCTCTTTGAGCTTTGGTCTCGAATACCAGATGTGAAAATCAGCGCAGCGCCGACGCAGTGCGTGGAATCGGTCGACCGGCTCCCGCGTTCACCTGCCGGCACCCAGTTTTTCGCCGTCGGTCACGACCGTCGACTATGGAGCACGAACGCCAGCTCGAGTCCGACCTCGAGGCGGCGATCCTGGACGTCCGGCGGGACGACGACGAACTCGATATCGGGCAGATCAGCGAGTACCTGCTCTCCGAGGACCGTATCAATCGCTACCTGATCGGCCTGCAGGACGAGTGTACGCGAGCGTCGTTCTACTGTACGGCGACTCGATCGATCGCGTACAAACCGGTCACGGGTGAGTCGCCGTCGAAACTCGTCGATACGGTTCCTGGTCTCGCCAACCGCCAACAGCTGCGCGATTGGATCGTCGATCAGGAGTGGTCGTGGATCCACCCGCGATATCGGTGGCTGCTCGAGTCCGAGTAACGTGAGCGGATCGAGCGACGGCAGTTCGATCGACGTCAGTCGGCCGAACTGGGATCGACAGCGGTCTCGCTGATGGTGACGGAATCGTCGACGGAAAGCGTCTCACCCCACGACGACTCGGGGACGCGCGTGTTAGTCATCAGCCGGAAGTAGTGGTCGAACCAGGCCTCGCTCGCCCACTCCGGGAGGGTCGCCTCTCGCCGCTCGACGAACGTCTCGCGAAAGCCCTCGGTTGCCTCGCCCGTCTCTGGGTCGCGCGTCGGCACGACACAGCGCTGGCACGGATTGACGCCCTGCAGCGTACTCGAACCGATATCGAAGGGGACGACGTTTCCGGGTGCGTCGTACAGTCGATCCTCCCAGAACGCCGGCGCGTCGAGGACGAGGTTCGGCCGCAGTCGACGACACATCTCGTCGGGAGCGATGTCGTCGTACCACGAGGCGACCGCCTCGAGGGTGTCCGTGGCGATGACCGTCGGTCCCGAAGCGTCCGTATCGTCGGGAAATCCGCCCTCGTCGTCGCGAACGACCTCGACCGGGTAGCCAAAGCACTCCGACAGCCACGAGGCGAAACAGTCCCGATCGAGTTCGAGGTGGAACGTGTTGGTTTCGTCGCTCCCGTGTTCGCCCACCGTGACCGTTTCGCGATCGAGATCGAACGTCGCCTCGAGGTCGTGAACCTTCCGCTCGCGTTTGCCGTTGACGTACTGCCCGACCGAATCGGCCGTCGAACCGGTCTCCGACGGCTGCTCGACGATCGCGTACCGTCGATCCCACGCGAGTCCACCGTTGTCGACGATCTCGCCCGCCGCAATCGACACGGCGTCGAGGGATTTGATCGGATGGACGCGAATGCGCTCGAGGTGTACCATTGACGGTACGCTCAGTCCGACACCTCTTAGCTGTGTTCGTTTCAGTCGTATTCCGACTGGATTCGACTCCGACGGAGTCGGATCAATCAGCTGAGTGCCCGATCACGCGCTTACTTTCGTCGCCGTCGCGTCGGGCGTCGGCTCCGACACGCGAACGTCGCCCTCGCCGTCGACTCGAACGGTGTAGCCGCAGTACTCGAACGCCACCGACGCGTCTACTCCCGGCGTCGCAAATAGCGACTCGAGCGCTTCCGTGTCGATGGCTTCGTGCAACGGGGACGCCAGTTGGGTGATATCGACTCCCTCTCGCGCGGCGACAGTCTCGGCGATCTCGAGGACGAGTTCGTTTTCTTGGACCATACTCAGCGGGCCATTATCGTCCCATATAACAGTAGGGGATCGTATTCTGACGGGCGACAGACGCCCGTCAGACGTTCGGTAGACGCGTGGAACACATTGCCTTCGCGCCGGCCCGTCGAAGCCATCCTTTTTGCCGTTCGAACGCGTCAATGAGACCGACATGTCAGCCGCAAACGCGCTCGCCGAGGTCGTCGACAACCTCGTCTACGAATCGGTACAGGTCCACGAGCACGGCGTCGATCTGACCGTCGGCGCGATCTACGAGGTCGTCGGTCCCGGCCGACTCGACTTCGGCGGTGACGAACTCGAGGACGCGGAGCTCGAACCGGTGTCCACCGAACTCCGCAATCCGGACGACGAGTACGGCTGGTGGGATCTCGAGGGCGGCCAGTACGTGATCCAGCACAACGAGTTTCTGACTGACCTCGAGGAGCCGGTCCAGCTCCAGCCGCGAAACGAACTCCTCGCTCGCGGCGGTTCGCATCCGTCGGTACTGGTAGCGTCACACCTCCCGTTGATGCCGCTAACCGTTGCTGAGGGCGGATTGCGGATCAAGGAGAACGCACGGGTGTCGACGCTGGTGTGGTCTGGCGAGCGGTCGCTCGACACGGAGTAAGCGACGCGGTTCGGTCGTTGCCGACCGACGTGACGGTCTCGAGTGCAATCACGACACCTCCGAGTCGCGATCGACTGCTACAGGTGGTGAACTCGGGATTATGAACGGAAAATGAATCGAATAAAATTGCGGTGCTACCGGCCTTCGAACTCGGGCTCTCGGTCCTCGAGGAAGGCGTTGACACCCTCCGCGTGGTCGTCGGTGTCGAAGACGATTCCCTGCGCGACCGCTTCGTCGGTCAGGGCCTGCCCGAGGGACTTCTCGAGCCCTTCGCCGACCAGTCGGTTGGCGTGGCGCAACGCGATCGGCGGGCCGGAGACGATCTTCTCGACGAACTCGTCGACCCGCTCGTCGAACTCGTCGCCGCCGTAGACGTGGTTGACCAGTCCGAGCTCCTTCGCGCGGTCGGCGCCGAAGATATCGCCCGTCAGGACGAGCTCCTTGGCGACGTTCTCACCGACGATCCGCGGGAGGAGGTAGGAGGTTCCGGCGTCGACGCTCAGGCCGACCTGCCGGAAAACGAAGCCGAAGACGGACCGATC
Organism: Natronorubrum texcoconense; assembly: GCF_900100335.1. GTDB lineage: Archaea > Halobacteriota > Halobacteria > Halobacteriales > Natrialbaceae > Natronorubrum > Natronorubrum texcoconense. Next base: position 284,293 of record NZ_FNFE01000003.1, read on the forward strand.
GCTCGCCAGTTGGACGTCACAGCCGATCGCGAGGTTCGCGCCCGCGCCGACCGCGGGGCCGTCGATCGCCGCGATCGTCGGAATCGGGAACTCGACGAGCGTCGTCATCATCTCTTTCGTCCGCTGCTCGAGACTCTGCGCCCGGTCGTCGGCCGGGAGATCTTCCTCGAGTGCACTCGTCATTCGCTTCACGTCGCCGCCGGCCGAGAACGCACCGCCTGCGCCTTCGATGACCACACAGCGGGCGTCGCTGCCCTCGATCTCCTCGAGAGCCGCGACGAACCCCTCGTGGATTTCCGTGGAGAAGGCGTTGCGCCGATCCGGCTGGTTGAGCGTGATCGTCGCCGGGCCGTCGTCCTCGATCTCGAGGAGGACTGCATCGCCGAGCGCCATTATTCGGCCTCCTCTCCGCGGAGTTTGAACTTCTGGACCTTCCCGGTCGTGGTCCGCGGCAGTTCCTCGACGAACTCGACCTCGCGGGGGTGTTTGTACTCCGCGAGGTTGGTCAGGCAGTACTCTCTGATCTCGTCCGCCGTCACGTCGGCGTCGGGCGTGGGGACGATGAACGCCTTGATCGTCTCGCCGCGACGTTCGTCGGGAATGCCGGCGACGGCGGCGTCGGCGACGGCCTCGTGTTCGAAGAGCAACTCCTCGACCTCACGGGGGTAGACGTTGTAGCCGCCGGTGACGATCATGTGCTTCTCGCGGTCGACGACGTAGTAGAACCCGTCCTCGTCGCGGTAGCCGATATCGCCGGTGTGGAACCAGCGTCGGCCGCCCGCCTCGGTAAAGGCCTCCTCGTTAGCTTCGGGCAGCCCGTAGTAGCCTTTCATCACGTTCGGTCCGGCGACGACGATTTCGCCGGTGATCTCGCGGAGATCCGTGGTCTCCTCGTCGATCGGCCCCTCGTCGACCGGTGTGACTTCCTCGAACGCCTCGTCGACGACCTTGGAGTCGACGCCGGGGACGGTCTTGCCCACGCTCCCGACGCGTCGCCCTTCGATCGGGCTGTTGAAGTGGGTGATCGGGCTTGTCTCGGTCAGTCCGTAGCCCTCGTAAACCTTCGGCTCGTACAGCTCCTCGAACTTACGGAGGACTTCGACCGGAATCCCGGAGCCGCCGACGCCACAGAGCCGAACCGACGAGAGATCGAACTCCTCGGCGTTCGGCTGGTTGATGACGTCGTTGTACATCGCGGGCACGCCGTGCATCAGCGTCAGTTCCTCGTCTTCGATGAGCGAGACGGCCTCCTGGGCGTCCCACGACGGCAGCGGGTAGAAAGCGCCGCCGTTGAACAGCGTCGAGTTCATGACGACGGTCATGCCGTAGATGTGGAACAGTGGGAGGACGCCGAGCTGTTTGTCGTCTTCGCGGATCCCGTCAGGGATCAGCTCCGAGGCGGCGTTCGCGTTCGACGCGAGGTTGTCGTGGGTGAGTTGGACCCCCTTCGGCTGCCCCGTCGTCCCGGACGTGTAGGGCTGGACCGCGACATCGTCGTCGTCTCGCTCGACGATGTCGGGGTCGCCGGGCTCGAGGAACTCCGTTAGTTCCGTCGCACCGTCGGCATCACCGCCGACGCTGACGATGTGTTCGACGCTCGTCTCGTCCTGTACCTCAGTGACGAACGGGACGAGATCCGCGAGCGCGACGACCACTTTGGCCTCGCTGTCGGAGAGCAAGTGACCGATCTCCCGGGCTTTGTACTGCGGGTTCATCGGGACGACGGCCCCGCCGGCCCGAAGCGTCCCGTGGAAGGCGATCAGAAACGGCGGAACGTTCGGCAGATAGATCGCGACGCGATCGTCGGCCCCGACGCCGCGACTCTCGAGTGCGGTCGCGAAGGCGCCGGTTTGCCCCCAAAACTCCTCGTAGCTGGTTTCAGACCCCTGATAACCGATCGCGGTGTTGTCGCCGTATTCCTCGACGGCTGCCGCGAGATTAGTGACAAGATTTGTCATACTCCGTGCGATACGTTTCCGTGTACCGTAAAAAAGATTGTTAAAGAAGGGGACGGCTGCCCCTTCCAAGAGAAAACGAACGATCGAACAACAGGGACGATTCCCTCACACGGCAGAACTCGGGTCGGTATCGATCCGGTTGCGGGAGAACACGCACGTTGCAGTCAGCCCTCGAGTCCGTCGTCACGATCCGAGGGACTGAATCGATACTCGACGGTCGGATCGCTGCTCGAGCGGGCTGACACGTTCGACGGCGAAGCCGTCGTACTCCTCGAGGACGCCAGATCGGCCGAGAGACGAGTGCCTACGGTTAGGGGACGAATCGCTCGGCGGTCTCCGTATACTCGGCGAGCGACTCGAGGAACCGAGCGGCGTCGGCTCCGTCGACGATTCGGTGATCAAAGCTGAGATCGAAGCTGATTCGCTTGCGAAACTCGAGTCCGTCGTCGACTCGCTGTGGCCGTTCTCGGATGCGATTGACGCCGAGAATCGCGACCTCCGGCGGGTTGATGACCGGCGTGAACGAGTCGACGCCGAGCACGCCGAGGTTCGTGACGGTAAACGTCCCTCCGCGGAGGTCGCTCATCGTGTACTCTCCGGACTGAACCCCCTCCGTCAGTCGTCGGCGTTCCGTTGCGACCTCTCCGAGCGACTTCGAACCGATATCGCGGAGTACGGGTGCGACGAGTCCCGCGTCGATGTCGACGGCGACGCCGACGTTGTGCTCCTCGTACAGCCGGTGGGTCTCGTCCTCGAACGTCGCGTTGAACGCCGGATGGTCGTCGAGCGTCGCCGAGACCGCATACAGCAGGAGATCGACAACGGAGACGTCCGCTTCGAGTCGATCGTCCGCGGTCTCGGTCGCCTGGAGCAGTTCCTCCGCGTCGACGTCCCGATTCGCGGTCACGTGAACCGCGTTCTGATAGCTCTCCTGCAGTCGGTTCGCGATGGTCGCTCGCATCGGCGAGAGCGATCGTTCCTCGCGGACGGAGCGCCCCGTCTCGTCAGTGTCCGCCGTCGACTCGTCGTCGTTCCGGTCGGACTCCGTATCGATCGGTGGCATACGATGATTGTACGATCCACGGTCGAGTGCGATCAGTCCGGACGAATCCAGGCGAGGACGTTCCCCCGTTCGAACTCGTCGTCTTCGTCGAGGACGATCTCCTCGAGCGTGCCGGAGGTCGGTGCGGGGACGTCGACGCTCACCTTCTCGACCTGGAACTCACAGAGATCGTCGCCGGCGTCGACGCGGCTCCCCTCGCGCAGGAACCAGTTGACGACGACGCCCTCGTCCTCGTCCGTATCCTCGGGCCAGACGTCGTCCGTGTCGACGGCGACGCGGTCGTCGTCCGAACTCATTCGCTGGCGTGCACGTCGCGGATGGCGTTCTCGACATCATCCGCGTCCGGGATGACCTCGTTCTCCATCGGCCGCGCGTACGGTATCGGGACGTCCGGCACGGCGACTCGCTCGACGGCTTCCAGATCTGCGAGTCCGCCTTCGGCCTCGACCACGCTCGCGACGATTTCGCCGGTGACGCCGAACGAGCGGTAGTCCTCGTCGACGACGACCAGACGGCCGGTCTTCGCGACTGAGTCGGCGATCGTCTCGGTGTCGAGCGGGACGAGCGTCCGGAGATCGATCACTTCGACGTCGATCCCGTCGTCGGCGAGGGACTCGGCGGCCTCGAGCGCCCGGTGGACGTGCAAACCGAGCGTGACGACGGTCACGTCAGCCCCCTCGCGCTTGACGTCGGCGCTGCCGAACGGGATCGTGTACTCGTCCTCGGGAACGCCCGTCTTCGGCCCGTCCGGGGCCGGCATCCAGCCGATGCCCATCAGTCGCTTGTGGAACAGGTAGACGACCGGGTCGTCGTCGCGGATGGCGTTGTGCATCAGCCCCTTCGCGTCGTAGGCGGTCGAGGGGACGACGACCTTCATGCCCGGCAGGTGCGCGAACGTCCCGTAGAGCGTCTGGGAGTGCTGGGCGGCGTCGTTGTACGTCCCGCCGACGGCGGCCGTGAGCACCATCGGAACGCTCACGGAGCCGCCGCTCATGTAGGTGTTCTTCGCCATCTGGTTGTAGATCTGGTCCATCCCGACGCCGAAGAAGTCGACGAACATGAGTTCGGCAATCGGCCGCATGCCGGCCTGCGCCGCACCTACAGCGGCCCCGATGTACGCCGTCTCGCTGATGGGCACGTCCATAATCCGTTCGTAGCCGAACTCCTCGAGCAGCCCGTCGGTGCTGTCGAAGATGCCGCCGTAGTCCGCGACGTCCTCGCCCATGTAGAAGACGTCGTCGTCCTCGCGCATCTCGTGGGCGATGGCCTCGACCATCGCTCGACTCATCGTCAACGATCGGTCAGTCCGTCCGTCGCTCGCCGGCTCTCGCTCCTGTTGGGCCATCAGTCGTCACCCCCAGTTTCCGCAACGGATGGCTCGCTATCAGTCACGCCCGAGGCCGGGTTCACGAACACGTCCTCGTAGGCGTCTGCCGGCTCCGGTTCGGGTTGGTCCTTCGCCCACTCGATGGCCTCCTCGACGCGCTCGTGAGCGCGGTCGCGGAGGTCGTCTATCGTTTCGTCGTCGACGTCGTGGCCTCGGAGATCCGCTTCGAGTCGCTCGATCGAATCCCGTCGCTCGGCCGCCGCTTTGTCCTCGTCGGGGCGATAGCCTTCCGGATCGCCCATGAAGTGGCCCATCCGTCGGTGGACCTGTACCTCGAGCAGCGACGGCCCGTTCCTGTCGCGAGCGCGGCCGACGGCCGCTCTCGCCGCCTCGTATACGGCGACGGCGTCGTCGGCGTCGACACGCTCTCCTGGCATGTCGAAGCCGTCGGCACGGCGGGCGCCGTTCGCGACGTCGGTGATGCGATGTTTCGGCATACTGATCGCCCAATCGTTGTCCTCGACGACGAAGACGACGGGGAGGTTCTGGACGCTCGCCATGTTGAGCGACTCGAGGAACGCCCCCTGATCGATGGCGCCCTCGCCGAGGAACGCGACGGCGACGCTGTCGGTGTTTCGCTTCTTCGCGGCCAGACCGGCCCCGACGGCGGGCGGACAGCCCTCGGCGATGATCCCGCTACACGCGAAGTTGACCTCGGGATCGAAGAGGTGCATGTGTCCGCCCTTTCCCTTGCTCAGGCCGGTCTCGCGGCCGAAAATCTCGGCGGTCATCCGCTTCAGATCGACGCCCTTCGCGATGGCGATGTGGTGGGGTCGGTGGGGTGCCGTCACCGTATCGTCGTCCCGTAAGTGTTGACAGACGCCCGCGCCGGACGCCTCGTGGCCCGCGGCCAGATGCAGTTCACCCGGAATGGGGCCGGCGGAGATGTCGAACGCCGGCTGTTTGCCCTCGAGGTACTCCTCTTGCAGACGCTCCTCGTAGTGACGCGCCGTCACCATGTTCTCGTACATTGATTGTAGTTCGTTAACAGACACCATGCCGCGTAGAACTGACGGGACACGCGGCTAAATAGCTATATTCCGCATCGAGGACGGTTCAATAGCCGTGAGTATTCACACTGGCGGCTACTCGGCCATCGCGGACCGACAGCGACCGACGCGCCCGCCGACCGCGCCGCGAGCGATCAGTCGTCGACGAAAATTTCGTCCGGCTCGAGGGCCTCGAGCGGGCCGACGTGCTCGTCGTCGGTCGCGTACTGGTAGAGGGCGGCGCGGACGATCATGCCGAGGACCTGTGCGAGCACGATCGACGCGACGAGGAGCAGACCGCCGGTCACACCCATCGCGTACGCGGCGAGCCCGGATGCCGAAACGTAGGCTGCTGCGAGCAGGCAGATGCCGACGATACTCACCGGAAGCAGGGCCAGCCCGATTCCGAAGGCTGCGGTGATGCTCTCGCCCCACGTTCGGGAGAACGCGGCACCGATCTTTCGCAGGTCCGACCGCAGTGAGTCGGTCTGATCGGTGACGATCACCGGGACGACGAAGAACGTCAGGAGTCCCCACGCCAGATCGAACAGGGAGTGCGTGAGCGTTCCGACGCCGGGGACGGTGTCCTCGACGACGTAGAACGCGGTTCCGATCGTCGCGGAGACGAGGCCCCACGCGACGATCTTCCGGCGGACCGCCCACGCGGCGGCCAGCCCCCCGCCGACCGTCGGCTCCTCGCCGGCGAAGTGACGCGTCGCGCAGTGGACGACCGCGGCGTTGAAGAAGATGCCGACGCCGGAGGCGATGGCGATCGCGACGAACATAACGCTATACTGGACGACGTTGCTCGTGAACACCGCACCGACGAGATCGTAGTGCAAGATCGCCACGGCGAGGACTGCGTACGCACTCCCGACGGCGGCGAGACTCAACAGGGGGAGGACGGCGAGCCGAGGACGCGCACGAAACACGCCGAGGCTGGCGTCGATGACCCGGAGCCCGTGTCGGAACCGTCCAGTCATATTACACAGTATTCGGACCGAATATATATTCCTGTTGGACCGTTGACTCGCGGGGTCGGCGGATCGAGTTCGGCCCCTCGATTCGAGGCTATATACGTTCGTCTCCCGAAGATGCAACTCAGATGTACGACGACGTGCTCATCCCGACGGACGGGAGCGACGGGACGCGCCAGTCGATCACCCACGGCCTGACGATCGCGAAGCGGTTCGATGCGACGATCCACGCCCTGTCGATCGTTCCGGAGGGACCGCTCGGGACGCTGCAGAACGATGCGGCGGCACCCGCCGCCCACCGAGCGGTCGAACGCGTCGAGGTCGACGCCGAGCGAGGGGGCGTCGACGTCGAGACGGCGGTCGAACAGGGCGTTCCACACGAGGAGATCCTCGCGTACGCCGACGAGAACGATATCGACATGATCGTGATGGGGACGCAGGGCCGGACCGGCCTCGATCGCGTGCTGGTCGGCAGCGTCACCGAACGGGTCGTCCGCATGGCCGATGCCCCTGTCGTCACAGTCCGATTTACGGACGACATCCGAATCGAGGACGCCGACGAGGCCGACCGAATCGCTCGAGAAGCCCTCGCGGCCGAGACGCCCGGCGTCGACGCCGAGGCGATCACCTCGCTCGAGGAGCCACATCGGACCAGCGCGTCCTGGATCGTCCCGCTCGAGATCGACGCGGGAACCGCACACGTTCACGTCGACGCCTTGACTGGAGAGGCACGCGTCGCGAGACGCGAGTAGCCAACCGAGTACAGTTCTCGACTGACGACAGTGTCTCGACCGACGACCGATCGGTTCGTCCGAACGGATCACCTATCCCAGCCCCGTCCGATTTCGCCGCTGCTACCGTTGTTAACCGGAGACAACAGCAGGGTAACGTCATCCATCGAATATACGTTGAGAGCGACACGATCCAAATATCCGATTAGTGCGCACAACGGTACTCCCCCTTTTTGCTGTGATTCCGGGTTGACGACCGGTAGGAGGTTAGACACGTGAACAGACGAACGCTATTGAAAGGGGTTGCAGTCGGAAGTATCGTCCCGGCTACGAGTGTCGCTACGACACCGGCCGGTGCACAGGACGGCGGAACGTCGAGTGATGATTCGAACCCGGACGACGCCGAACCGGACGACACCGCTCCCGGGCCGGACGAGGCCGATAACGGACCCGTATCCGTTCGGATCGTCGAAATTCCGGAGGCAGTTACGGGTGGGGCGCTGCTCGACTGGACCGTCGAGGTCGAGAACCCGACGGACGAGCCGATCCGACCGACGATCGAGTACACCGTCGACGGCGAGTCGCTCGGAACCGTGACGCTGACGGTCGATCCCGGCGAGACGGTACAGCCGACCGCCCCGAGCTACCAGACCGAGCCCGTCGCGACGGCGGACTCGGTGACGGTCCGGGTCGAGGCGAACGGCGATTCGGACGAGCGAACCGTCCAGATCCTCCCTACCCAAGAGCTGGACGAGGCGCTTCAGTTCCCCGCGCCCGAACTCACCGTCGAGCCGGAGACGACGGTTCACTTCGAGGTCGGAGCCGTCGATCCCGACGCGCCCCAGACGACCACGTGGTGGGTCGACGGCGAGCGAGTCGGCGACACGTTCGCCGATCCGTGGCAGGGAACCTACTTCTTCGAACAGGACGCCCACTACTGGCAGGAGACGTTCGAGGCCCAGGGCACGTCCGAGGTCGTCGCCGGCGTCGACGTCGACGGCGAGCAGTATCGGGCGAGTTGGACCGTCACCGTCGCGCCGGGGGGCCTCGCCGATCCCACTATCGAGGCCGCCCGTCCGGAAGCGGGCATCCTCGAGTTCGATCGCGAGGATCCGTCGCCGACAACGCTCGAGATCGACGTCGCCGATCCGGACGGCAACCTCGATCGGGTCGTCTGGTGGCTCACGCAGGCCGACGCGATCCTCGGCGTGAGCGAGGTGTCGGGTGCCAGCGATACGGCGACGCTCACCGTCGACGACGACCTGTGTCACACCTGCGTCGTCGTGCCGTGGGTGATCACCGGCGACGGGACGTTTACGTCCGAGTTCCTCTGGGAGGTCGACGACGTGGACGTCGATTTCGGGGAGCCGGACGACGACCCGAGCGAGCCCGACGACCCGACAGATCCGGACGATCCCGGAGTAGAACCTGATGATCCCGCAGATCCGGACGACCCCGACGAACCGGTGAAAGAGCCGGAACAACCTCGAGACGAGCCGAAGGGTTCTCGAGACAGACACGACGGGCCTCACACTGATCCCGAGAAACCAGACGACAAACACGACCAGCACGGATCAGACGATGCGAAGCCTCGAGACGATCACACGAAGACGAAAGCGTCCGACTCCACCCCGGACGGCGACTGCTCGACCTGATCTGAGCCGTTACGATCGGCCGATCGGGTCCCGCATTCGTCGACTCCGCGGCGGCAGCAATGATACCACAGTCACCGGCAGTAACGTCGGCGGCGGCAGTCTCGACGAGCGTCCCTGCGTGTGGCAACTCCCGTGACAACGACTCGTCGCGGGCTTCGATACTGGCTCCTCGAGAAAGCACCACCTACATGATTTGGAACCAGAACTATCAGTAGGTGCGATGTTCATCCTATCGACGAGGGTAGAACGCCAGTCGTTGCCACGAAGGGGGTTCGACTATGAGACATCGACCCTCGTCGATCGATCATCTCGTTCCAACGTCGGCCTTCGCCGGCCGGCATTTCGGATACCACACCCAGTAGCGATCGCTATACGACGGCCGAGTCTCACCGAAACTCTAGGGGTGGTGCCTCCTCGCATCAGCTTCTGCCGCGCAGGGCGGCGACGTCGAGCGGCCACCACTCACGGTCGCGGACGGCGACGTGAATCTGTGCGATGATCCCCAGTAACGGCAGTTCTAACAGCGGTCCGATGACCAGCGCCAGCGGGATGAGCGGTTCGTTCGGAAACGCGACGACGGCGATTGCGAGCGCCGTCGGGGAGTTCCGCGAGAGAATCGTGTTGTTGAAACAGACCAGCTCTTCGTAGGAGAACGACAGCAGTCGACCGACCCCGAAGCCGACGCCGAGATTGATCGCGTAGAAGGCGATCACGGGAACGGCGAGGAGGGCGAGGAGTTCCGGATTCTCGAGGATTACCTCTCCCTGTGAGGCGAACATCGCCCCGATCGCGAGGCTCAGAAAGACGATCTGAATCGGACTCAGTGTAGGGAGGAATCGCCTTGCGAACCACTCTCGCCCCTTCGTTCGCGTCAGTCCCCACCGAGCGATCCCGCCGAACACGAGCGGGACGACGAGCACGAGAACCACGCTCTCAACCAACACGCCCAGCGGCAGTTCGACCAGCGTGCCTGCGAACGCGTATAGATACACGGGGAGCAGCACGAGTTGGAGGACGAGATTATACGGCAGGATGGAGGTCGCCAGCGGCACGTCGCCGTCGGCGATATCGGTGAAGATGAGATACCAGTCCGTACACGGGGTGACCATGAGCATGATGAGGCCGACCCACAGCGCAGGGTGGTCTCGAAGGAAGACGGCACCGAGCCCGACGGCCAGCAGCGGGCTCCAGATGAAATTGACGAGCAGGCCCGAGCCGACGACGCGTCGATTCCCGAACGCATCACGGAGCCGCGACAGCGGAATCCCGGCGAACGCGGCGAACAGCATGACCATCAGAAACGGCAGAATGAGGCGGTCCGCGACGGCAGGAACGCCCGAGACCTGACCCAGCGCGAGTCCAACGACGATGGCGACGAGAACGAACACCGTCTGATACTTCTCGACGAAGTCCATCTGGGCAGTTCTTACGCGTGGAGCGTGCTAAGGCTGTGGTTTCGGGACGGATAGTGTCTCGAGGAGTCGGTATCGGTGGCCGGAGACAGCGGTTCCTGCTCCGACGCACGGTTCGGTCTGGGCGATCGACGGATATCGAGTCGAGCGACAGGTGTTCGATCGCTTCGCTTCGTCAGTTTGCAGGAATAGTCTGGTCGGGCGGGGATTTGAACTACGCCCGAGAACCTGCGCCTGCGGCGCAGAACCTCGGTCTCATTCAAATCCCCGCATCTGCTCTGCGAACGCTCACGTCCGTTCGCGTTCAGCAGAGCCAGGGCGGGGATTTGAACCCCGGGAGTCTCGATTACAAGTCGAGTGCATGAACCACCCATGCTCCCCTGGCGCAACTGGCGATTAGCGATCCTCCTTTGAATGTGTATCGTTTTCCGACCGGTCGTCGTCCACGAGTTCTCGCTTCATCGCGACCCGGTACGTGTCGTAGCCGTGTCGGTCGTAGAACCGGCGTGCGTCGTCGTTCGCCGCCATCACCTCGAGAATCACCGTCTCGGCGCCCTGCTCGGCGAGTTCGGCTTCGGCGGCTTCGAGCAGCGCCGTCCCGATTCCGAGATTTTGGTAGCCGGCATCGACGTAGATGTTCGAGAGGAGTCCGCGGGTCGTATCGAGGGCGAGCGAGCCGCGCTCGAGGGTGAACGATGCGAAACCGACGATCGCGCCACCGACGCGGGCGACGAGTAGGCCGTCGTTGACCTGGTGGGCCGCGAGCGTGTCACGGATCATCTCGCGATTCGGGTCGGCGAGGACGACAGAATCGTACTCACGCTGGTCGCGGGCGAGTCGCACCCAGAGGTCCGCGACCGGCTCGATATCGTTCTGAGCGGCGTGTTCAATCGTCGGCTGGCTGTCGTTGGGAGGGTCCATTCTCGAGTGCCGTGACGGCGGGAAGCGGTTCCGCAGTGAGCATCCGCAGGGCGGCCCCGCCGCCGGTGCTGACGTGAGAAAAGCCTTCGACGCCGAGTCGGCGGAGCGCCGAAGCGGTGTCGCCGCCGCCGACGATACTCGTCTCGACGTCGGTCGCCGCCTCGTAGAGCTGTCGTGTCCCTCGCGCGAACGCATCCTCCTCGAAGACGCCGGCGGGGCCGTTGAGGATCACCGTGCCCGCATCCTCGAGAAGCCGTTCGTAGTAGGCGAGCGTCGAACTCCCGATGTCCATCGCGGCTTCGTCGTTCTTCGGTGGGAGCGCGTTGACGCCGATCTCGTGTCGCTCGCCGTCGCGTTCGACGGCGACGTCTCGAGGGAGGGCGACCTGCTCGCCGTAGGCGTCGAGCAGGTCCGCGGCGCGGTCGATCTCGTCCCAGTAGCCCTGGTCGTAGATGAAGTCCGAACTGGCGTCGCCGAGGTCGACGCCGTCGGCGATGAGGAAGACGTTGCCGACGACGCCTGCGGTGAGGACGTGATCCGCGAGCCCCTTCTCGAGGACGGACCAAGCGACGTCGATCGAGTCGGTGACTTTCGCTCCGCCGAGGACGTAGACGCGGGGTTCGGGCGTCTCCTCGATCGATCCCAGCACGTCGAGTTCGGACTCCATCACGCGACCCGCGTAGCCGGGTAACACGGTCGGAAAGCCGACCAGCGAGGGCTGTGAGCGGTGAGCCGCGGCGAAGGCGTCGTTGACGTAGGCGTCGAGTACCGGCGCGAGGCCTTCCACGAGGTGGGTCCGGGCGGCGCGCTCGGGTTCGAACTCCATGTACTCCTCGCTGTAGAAGCGGGTGTTCTCGAGGACGACGCAGTCGCCGTCGTCGAGGTCGTCGACGATCTCGCGGGCGGCGCCGCTGAACGTCACGTCGACGTAGTCGACGGGTTGGCCGAGCAGTTCCGAGAGCCGGTCGGCGTGGGACTCGAGGGAGACGAAGTCGTCGCCGCCGGGTCGTCCCTGATGGGCGAGGACGGCGACCCGGCCGCCGCGGTCGAGCAGTTCCGAGAGGGTGTCGACGTGGGCACGCAGTCGGGCGTCGTCGGCGAGGGTACCGTCGTCGCCGATAGGACTGTTGATATCGACGCGGACGCCGACGGTAGTCCCTTCGACGGCCAGATCGTCGAGGGTATCGGTCATTATCGATCAGTCCACCGCGGCACCCGAAAGGTCTTTCCATCGGAGAAATCGCTGACGGTGATCATCTTCGCGGAACGGAACTGCGTCCGCGGGTTCTGCTGGTCGCGGGTAGCCGTCGGACCGTTCGAAATCCGTGCCGACACCGCCCGCCCGAGAGCCACCTCGACTTAGACCGTTCGGCAGTCCGCACAGACCAACTGGCCGTTCGAGTCCCACAGCGCGTCCGCGAGCGAGCCGCAGGTCTCACAGACGCCCTGCGTGGTGTACTCGTCGCCGCCGTTAGCGACTAGCCGCGTCTCGAGTTCCTCGCTCGCCGCGGCAGCCGACTGCGTGGCTCGTTCCTCGGCGGCTGGGTCCTGGTTTCGCTCGAGTGCGGCGTCACTCGATCGGAGCGGGGTCATCGTCGCCTGAAACGAGCCGGCAGCGGCGATGACGTCGCGCTGGGTGACCAGCCCCAGCACGCCGTCCTCGTCCTCGACGACGACGTTGCGGATGTTCTCGCGGGCCATCACGTCCGCGGCGTCGGTGAGCGACCGGTTCGGGTCGAAGGTGATGACCGGCGAACTCATCACGTCGCCGACGGTCGTCGCGTCCGGATCCTGGTCGTCGTCGACGACGCCGAGAACGTCCCACTCGGTCACGATGCCGACCGGGTTCGCGCCGCGAACGACGAGGACGCAACTCGCACGCTCCTCGCGCATGAGTCCCACGACGCTGCGAACGGTGTCTGACTCGCTAACACCGACGTAATCGTTCGTCAGGACATCCCTGACCGACAGTTCCGATTCCATGTGTGAACAATGACCACAGACGGGCTAAAAGCTACCTCCATCACACTTAAGCAAATTCGTCTCGAAGGTTCGTAATTCGGCTTGTTGAGGCTTCTGCCGTTCGGGTTCCGAAACGGGTCTGGCGGCGGGGTTCGGCCCGGTCACCACTCGAGTTCGACTCTGGTCCCGTCGGCGCGACAGGTCTCGAGGGCGTGTTTCGCAGCGAAGCCGGCGTCGTGGGCGCTCTTTCCGCGGCCGACGCCGACCTGAAGTTCGACGTCGACGGCCTCTTGGACGTGGTGAATCGCCTCTTCGTACTCGGCTTCGCCGAGATCCGGGCAGACGACGATGATGTTGTCGCCGCCGACGAAAAAGGAGAGGCTGTCGTGGGCGTAGCGCATGTGGCGCATCAGTTCGGCGTAGCCCTGTTCGATCTCGATGAAGGTGTCGAAGGCGTTGAGTTCGTCGGTGTAGTTGCCGGTCGCGTCGACGACGTCGAAGTGAGCGATCTGGATGTCGTCGTCGGCCTGGTGGGCGTCTTCGACGACGCGTCCCTCGAGACACTCGCGTCGGTTCTTGTCCTGTGCGCTGCCGGCTTCTTGGACCAGTTCGGTCGCGTCCGCCAGCGCCTGGACGGGACTGGTGCCCGTCGCGACGCCGAGGCTGAGCGTCACGGGGTAGCGGTTGCCGACGGACTCCTGGAGGAGCGCGTGGTCCTCGAGGTCGAGACCGTTCGTGACGGCGACCATATTGTCGAAGCGAGTGAAGAAGGTGTAGCCGTCTCGGTTGCCGACGAACTGAGAGATGTCGGCGTAGAGCCGGGACTGGAGGGTCTGGAGGTCGGCCTCCCGCCGCGGTTCGGGAGTGACGGTCCACGGCCCGTAGTTGTCGATCTGAACGAGCGTCACCTGCGTATTAGTCACGGTGACGAATCCTTTCGAACGCCATCGTATAAGTGATACGTAATCCAGATTCGTGATGGGGGCGAAAAACGGGAGTCGGGGAACGCGAGCCGGCTCAGGCCGGTTTCTTCTCGGGATCAGACCCCTTCGGGTGGTACTCCCAGAAGTCACCGGCACGCATCGCCGCACCGACGGCCTTGTGCATGTCGAGGATCGTCTCGAACTCTTCGGCTTCGACGTACTCGAAGATCTCCCGCATCGGAACGACTCGCTGGTAGTTGATCCGGATCGGATCGTCGCCGTGTTCCTCGACGAACTCGTCGCGGACCATCGGGAAGTCCTCCTCCTCGTCGACTTTGTCGGCGATGATTCGCATGTCGAACTTGCGCATCCCCTCGCTCCCCTGTTCACCGTCGGGATCGTGTGGCCAGTCCATACGTCGATGTGTGCGGGGACCCCGCAAAAGAGTTACTCTCTATCGTCGAGACGGCGGCCGGACGGACGCGATGTTCGAAACGGGCGCGTCGACGAGCAATCCGTCCTCTCCGAGGGTCACTTTCGGAAACTCTACTCGATTGACACTCTTCTGAACAGAATCTTATTGTAGGTGGCTACCCGGGTTGGCGATAGTGAGTCGCTGGAAACGGGTGGTGTCCGTCGTCGGACCACAGCGTATCGTCCTCGCCTTCGGCGTGGCGTACGTAGCGATCGCGCTCGGACGGACGCTCGTCCGAACCAACTACGGCGAACGGCTCTCGAGCCTGCTTTCGATCTTCTTTCTCATCGGCGTGTTCGGCGTGATCCTCTGTTACGGCGGCTACAAACTGCCCGAGACCGACATTCGCGAGGAGTACTTCCCTTACGTCGCCGGCTGGTGTCTCGGCGGATTCGCCGTAATGCTGGCCATTCTCGGCCTCTACGAGGTGCTGGCCGAGGGCGGCATCGCCAATCCGGATCGTGCCATCCCCATCCTCACCTCGTTCAGTACGACCGCCGGCTTCGGCGTCGGGATCCACGACGCACGGGCCAGAACGCGGGCCCACGAAGTCACGCAGCGGAACCGTGAACTCGAGGAGATCCAGCTCGAACTCGAGGAGACGGTCGGCCGCCTCGAAGAGTCAAACGAGCAGCTCGCGGCGTCGAACGAACGACTCGAGCAGTTCGCCTACGCGGCCAGCCACGACCTCCAGGAGCCGCTACGGATGGTCTCGAGCTACCTCCGGCTCATCGAGCGGCGAAACGACGACCTCGACGACGAGAGCGAGGAGTTCCTCGCGTACGCGGTCGGCGGCGCCGACCGAATGCGCAGCATGATCGAGGGGCTGCTTCAGTACTCGCGCGTCGAAACAGAAGGACAGCCGTTCGAAGAAGTGGACCTCGACGCCGTCTTCGAGGACGTCCTCGAGGAACACTCCGTGAAGATCGACGACTGCGACGGAACGGTAACCGTCGACTCCCTCCCTCGCGTCGAGGGCGACGAGGATCAGTTGCGGCAGGTGTTGGGGAACCTGCTTCGAAACGCACTCGAGTACAGCGGCGACGCGCCGCCGGTGGTCCACGTCGGCGCCGAGCGAAATGGCTCGGTCTGGATCGTCTCGGTTCGCGACGAGGGGATCGGGATCGATGCCGACGAACAGGAGCGGATCTTCGACGTGTTCGAGCGGCTGCACGCTCTGGAGGACCACGAGGGAACGGGACTCGGGCTGGCGCTCTGTGAACGCATCGTCGAACGCCACGGCGTTCGGGCGAACAGCGCGGGGCCGGGCTCGACGGACGAGCGGCGTGAGTCCGTCGGCGGCGAGATCTGGGTCGACTCCGAACCGGGCGAGGGGGCGACGTTTTCGTTTTCGTTGCCGGCGAGCGACACCGTCGACCCGTCGTAAGAAGTTCGCGGTCCGTTCAGTTCTCGATCGCGCCGAGATACTCGTCGATGATCTCAGATTTGCGGTGGTGTTCGTGCATGTGAGATCGGACGTGGTTTCGGTGTTCACAGTCCGCTCCACACAGCGGACAGGTTGTTATCGACCCCATGCGGTGGAGTAACAGTCGAGCGTATATGACGACACCTCCAACGCTATGCGGTGGGGCTCGCATCGTCCGCAACTGTGCGGTTCGCAGTCCTCGGGTTCGAGTAAAGAAGATGTATTGGTTGAAGCGCGCGCTGTTCGCAACGATTAGTTCCTTTCCAATCGCAGTCGTTGCTGTCGTACTAATAGAACAATCTATTTCTTTTAAGCCTCATCGATTCTTCCATGATATTTAGCAGTGATTAAGCCGAGGATTGGGTAATCCGATCTGCAGGCCTCGGAGTTAGAACGGGACCTCGAGCGAATCTTGCGACAAATTCTCTGAGTACCGTTCCGTCCCGAAATCGTTCTGTTGGAAAATCGCTACCCTCGTCCGGTAGTCGTGATGTGGGCGAAACACGGAAGAGGTTTCCGTGTGTACATCGATGTATACATGGGTGACAAAACCATTCGCGTTTCCGAGCGGACGTGGCGAAAGCTCCGGGCGCGCAAGCGAGGCTCCGAGAGCTTCGATGACGTTATCGAGCGTGAACTCGAGGACGACGATCCGCTCGCCGGATTCGGCGCGTGGAGCGAGACGCCGATCGACGAGGCCGTCGACGAAGTAAAGCGGGAGATGACCGAGGATTTCGACACTTCCCCATGAAAGTCCTCGACAGCAGCTTCTGTGCCGATTTCCTCCGCGGCCGTGAGCACGCCAAGCAGTACCGACTCGACCACCAGGACGAGAGTCTCGCCCTCCCCGAGATCGGGTTCTACGAACTGTATCACGGCGCTGTGAAGGTCGGGCGTGATCCCACCACGATCGACCGGGATTTACCCTGGGTGGACCGACTCGACTACACGCCAGCCCACAGCCGCGAGGGCGCACAGATTCGCGCCGAATTGGAGGACCAAGGGAAACGTATTCAACACCCCGACATGATGATCGCTGGTGTTGCGCGATCACTTGACGCTCCCATCGTTGCCTCGGATACTGACTTCGGTCACATCGACGGACTCACCGTCGAGAACCCACGCGAAATGTACTGAAAGGGTTGTCTGTCGGCTCTACTGAGAACCGATCGAAGGGACGCGATGAGGGCAGATTGATCGTGCCAAAACAGTGGTCAAGGAAGTGCACTCACCTGAACAGACGACACACTCCCATGTCCCCCCGAATTTGAGTTACGCGAAACAGGGACCGAAGCTATTCAGCGTTTTCGACGGAGTTGGTCTTCGAGAACGATTCCGACTCCACCGAGAAGGAACACCCACCGTAGTGTCGCTGCTCCGGTATCCGTGAGCATTCCGAATACACCGGTACTTGCCACGAGGACTCCGACGGTCGATAGAGGAAGATGGCCGATGTCGATGCCCGGAACGTACGGAATGAGTAGTGCGAACCCGATGACCACGCCAACGATAGCGATACTGACCGACTGCAGCGTCGGCTCGACGACCCCCAATAGGCCTGCACCGATGACGGCTCCGGCGACGAGAACGGCTGCGATCGTTTCGTGACTGGTCCACTGTAGTCGGGTGGTCATTGGTGAAAATATGTGTTCGCTGTAGTTAACCTACCGACAATTACTGACTATACATCTGTTTGTCAGCACATATTCCGAAACAACAGATGGCCACTACGAGTGGTAGCCGAGGGTTCGCATACGCAACCGACTCGAGACGTCGAACGCGTTCACTCCCGCAGATATCAACAGCACAAAAATGCCGAATTCTGCTCAGTCGTCGGCTGCTGTCTCGGCGTCTGCCGGCTCACTTTCACCGAGTACGTCCTCGCGGTGCTCGTCCAGCAACGGCGCACGGCCCCGGGGCCGTGGCATCGTCTCGCTCATCTTGATCGGATTGCCCGCAACCTCGACGTCGCGGTCGGCACCGGGCTGTTCGACGGGGACGAGCATGTCTCGAATCCTGACGTGCTCGTCCTTGAAGATCTCCGCGGTGGTCTGGACGGGTGCAGCGGGCACGCGGCCCTCGAGTTTCCCCACCAGTTCGTCGTTGGTCTGCTCGAGCGCCCAGTCGGCGATCACCCCGCGAAGCGAGTCGCGGTTCCGCAGGCGCTCGGGCGTCGTGGGGTACTCCTCGGCTAACTCCTCGCGGCCCATGATCTCACAGAGCTGCGCCCAGTGGTTGTTGTTGAACGCGGCGATGACGGCGTAGCCGTCGTCGGTCTCGAAGGCGTTGTAGGGGAACAGCGTCGGGTGGGAGTTGCCCCGACGGGTGGGTGCCTCGCCGGTGTAGGACTGCTGGTAGACGGCGCGCTCGGTGAAGCTGAGCATCGAGTCGTACATGGCGGTGTCGACGTACTGGCCCTCACCGGTCTGTTCGCGGTGGTTGACCGCAGCCAGAATGCCGATGCAGTTCAGCGTGGCGGTAAAGAGATCGCCGACGCCGGGGCCGGTTTTCGTCGGCGGGCCGTCCGACTGCCCCGTCGTTTCCATGACGCCGCCCAGCGCCTGGGCGATGAGGTCGAAGGAGGGCTGACCCTGTCGGTCAGTTTCTCCCGTGCGCGGGTCGCCGAAGCCCCGAATCGAGGAGTAGATGAGATCCTCGTTGTACTCCGTGAGCGTCTCGTAGCCCAGATCGTACTTCTCCATCGTCCCCGCGCGGTAGTTCTCGACGACGATGTCGACTTCTTCGACGAGCGAGAGGAAGTCCGCGCGGTCCTCCTCGTCGCCGAGGTTCAGCTCGATGCTCTTCTTGCCGCGGTTGACGCTCTGGAAGTAGCCGCCGTAGGCTTCCGCCTCGGGGTCGTCGACGAACGGCGGGTTCGAGCGGATCATATCGCCGCCCGGGCGCTCTACCTTGACGACGTCCGCGCCCATATCCGCGAGCAACATCGTGCAGTACGGCCCAGCGAGGACCTGGGTCAGATCGAGCACGCGTAGATTCGAAAGTGCTCCCATGTACGCTCTCTTTCCCAGACCACGACCAAAATCCTTACCATCGATAATGTACATTGTGACATCGTCCCATAGGGAGCCTGTTAGGATGTTTAAGGAGTATTATCATGGAAGATCATTAGGTTTATAGGCGCGTTCCTCATGGTTCTGCATACGATGTCCCAAACGGTCGTCCTCGGCGTGATCGGCTCCGACGCCCACGTCGTTGGAATCACAATCTTAGAGCAGGCCTTCAGCGCAGCGGGCTTCGACGTCATCAACCTCGGTGTTCAGACCTCCCAGGAGGAGTTCGCCGAGGCCGCGGTAGACCACGACGCCGAGGCCGTACTGGTCTCCTCGCTCTACGGCCACGCCGAGCAGGACTGTCAGGGATTTCACGAGGTCCTCGACGCGGCGGAGGTCGACGCCGTCACCTACATCGGTGGCAACCTCGCCGTCGGTCAGGACGAATTCGAGCAAACCCGGCGCACGTTCCGGGAGCTCGGCTTCGACCGCGTCTTCGATTCCGAAACCGACCCCGAAGACGCGATCGAGGCGCTCCGACAGGATCTGCAGATTACACCGACCGAGTCGGAACGCGCTACTATCAGTTCCTAGATGATACGAGACGAACGTATTCCCGCTGACGAGCTACGGCGTATCGACGAGGAGATTCGGTCCGACTGGCACACCGGTGCAGACGTCGACTTCGAAGAGGCCATCGAGTACCACGAGTCGCTTCCCGCACACAAGCGGTTCGCGGACGTCCTCGAGTCGGCCGATAAGCCGCTCCTCCAGCCTCGAGCCGGCGTTCCCCGGCTCGACGACCAGATCGAACTCCTTCAGTACCTTCTCGAGGAGGGTCAAGCCGACCTCCTCCCGACGACGATCGACTCGTACACGCGCGACAACGAGTACGAGAAGGCCCAGCAAGGGCTCGAGAAGGCCCGCGAGACGGGCGACGACACGCTCAACGGCTTCCCGGCCGTCAACCACGGCATCGACGGCTGCCGGAGACTGATCGACGAGGTCGACGCCCCGATCGAAGTCCGCCACGGCACGCCGGACGCCCGGCTGCTCGCCGCAATTACGTTCGCGGGCGGCTTCCAGAGCTTCGAGGGGGGTCCGATCTCCTACAACATTCCGTACACGAAACGCCACGGGCTCGAGGAGACCATCGAGAAGTGGCAGTTCGTCGACCGGCTGGCGGGGGCCTACACCGAACGCGGTATTCGGATCAACCGCGAGCCGTTCGGCCCGCTCACCGGAACGCTGGTCCCGCCCTCGATCGCGATCGCGGTGATGTTGGTCGAGGGGAAACTCGCCGCCACGCAGGGCGTGCGCTCGATCACGCTCGGCTACGGACAGGTCGGCAACGTCGTCCAGGACGTCGCCGCCTTACACGCCCTCAAAAAGCTGGGCAACGAGTATCTGCCCGACGAGGTCGTCGTCACGACGGTCTTCCACGAGTGGATGGGGGGCTTCCCGCCGGACGAGGCTCGCGCCAACGGCGTGATCAGCTTCGGCGGCATGACCGCGGCCATCGCACAGCCGGACAAGGTCATCACCAAGTCGCCACAGGAGTTCCAGGGCGTGCCGACGATGGAGGCGAACTCGGCCGGCCTGCGGACGACGCGACAGGTCATCGATATGGCCATCGAGCAGGATATCCAGATCGACGGCATCGAAGAGGAACAGGACCTGATCGAACGCGAGACCCGGTGTCTGATGGACACCATCTTCGAGCACGGCGACGGCGACGTCGTCCAAGGGACGCTCAAGGCCTTCGACTCGGGCGCACTCGACGTCCCCTTCGCACCCAGCGACAGCGCGGCAGGGGCCGTCCTTCCCGCTCGAGACGACGACGGTCGCGTCCGCATCTTCGAGTGGGCCGACCTGGCGATGGACGACGATATCAAGGAGATTCACAAGGCTCGGCTCTCCCAGCGCGCCGCCACGGAGGGCCGCGAACAGTCGTTCCGCATGGTCGCGGACGACGTCGACGCGATCAGCGACGGCAAGCTCATCGGCCGACCACAGGGTGACGTCAAGATATGATGATTACAGGACTGTACGCCACGCCCGGCTACTCCGGGTTCTTTTTCGACGACCAGCGCGCGATCAAGCAGGGTGCCGAACACGACGGCTTCACTTACGAGGGTGTCCCCGTCACCGACGGCTTCGACGAGATTCGCCAGGCGGGCGAGTCGATCATCGTCGACGTCGAACTCGCGGACGGCACCGTCGTCCGCGGCGACTGCGCCGCGGTCCAGTACTCCGGTGCCGGCGGGCGCGATCCGCTGTTTCAGGCCGAGGAGTACGCGCCCGTCATCGAGGTCCCCGTCGCCGACGAACTCAAGGGACGGGACGCGACGGACTTCCTCGAGAACGCCGAGTTGCTCGAGGAGATGGAAGTCGACGGCGACCGTCTCCACACGGCGATCCGATACGGCGTCTCCCAGGCGTTGCTCGCCGCAGCAGCCGAAGCCGACAACACGACCCGCACGGACGTGATGGCCGACGCCTTGGACACCGAACCCGCGAGGGAGCCGGTGCCCGTCTTCGGCCAGTCCGGCGACGACCGCTACAACAACACGGAAAAGATGTTCGTCAAGGGCGTTCCCGTTTTGCCCCACGCGCTCATCAACAGCGCCGAGAAGATCGGCGAAAACGGAGAGACGCTCGTCGAGTACGTCGAGTGGCTCACCGAGCGCTCGCAGGAACTCGGACCCGACGGCTACGAGCCCCGGTTCCACATCGACGTCTACGGCATGATCGGCGAAATCTTCGGGGCACCCTACGACCGCGAGGAAGTCGTCGACTACTTCGCGGACCTCGAGGCGGCCGCCGCGCCGTATCCGATCCAGATCGAGGGACCGATGGACGTCGGCAACCGCGGGAAACAGATCGAGGCGATGGTCGAGCTCCGCGAGGGGCTGGCCGACGCGGGCGTCTCGGTCGATATCGTCGCCGACGAGTGGTGTAACACCTTCGAGGACGTCCAGGCGTTCGTCGACGCCGAAGCCGCCGATCTCGTCCAGATCAAGACGCCCGACCTAGGCGGCATCCACCGCAGCGGGCAGGCGGTCCGCTACTGCGAGGGAACCGACACCCGGGCCTACCTGGGCGGGACCTGCAACGAGACGGAGACCTCCGCACGCGCCTGCGCCCACGTCGCGCTCGCGACGAACGCGGCGCAGGTGCTCGCAAAGCCCGGCATGGGCTTCGACGAGGGTTACATGATCGTCGAGAACGAGATGCGACGGACGATCGCTCGGCGCGAACGCGAAGAGTTAACGACCGACACTGACGAAATTACCGCCGATGACTGACTGGACCGATCCCGAGACATTTGCACAGGCACTCGAGCAGGTCGAGACCAAGGAGAAGGGCAACTGCTTCGAGGACTTCGAGGAGGGGGACGTCATCGAACACGACCCCGGTCTCACGCTCACCCAGTTCGGCAACGAGTCCTGGATGAGCCAGACCCTGAACCACGACCCCGCCTACTGGCGCACCGACGCCGCCGAGGCTCGCGGCTTCGAGGAACCGCCGATCCATCCGGACTACCTCACCGCCGCGACGCTCGGCATCACCGTCGAGGATTTGAGCGAGAAAGGGGGCTACTTCCTCGGACGCACGGACGTGCGGTTCCCCGAGACACCCGTCTACACGGGCACCGAACTCCACGTCGAGAGCGAGGTCGTCAACCGGGCGACCTCGAGTTCCCGACCCGAGTACGGCATCGTCTCCTGGCGCACCCGCGGGAAAGACGCCGAGACGGGCGACGTGCTCTGCTCCTACGAGCGCACGAACATGATCCCGCGTCGCGATCCGGTTGCAACCGACGGGAGCGGCACGACGGCCGCCGAGGACGGCGACGACGGCCCAACCCTCCCCGAGACGTTCGTCGCCCCCGAGGGCGGCTACTTCGAGGATTTTGTCGAGGCCCTCGAGGCGGCAGACGAGAACGCGGCCGTCGCCTACCGCCACGAGCGCGGCCGCACGCAGGACGACGTCACCGTCGCTGCCCTGCCGCTGTCGACGCTCAATACGGCCAAGCAGCACCACAACGTCGATGTGATGAGCGACTCGCCGTCGGGCGACATCGTCACCTACGGCGACGTCACCCGCTCGACCGCGCTGGGCCACGCCCGCTCGGACGAGGAGACCTGGCGCGAGGTCGGCTTCGACGACGAGTCGTTCCACACGTTCGTCGCGGTGGGCGACACCGTCTACGCCTTCACGCGTGTACTCTCCGCAGACGAGGACGCGTCGAGCGACGAAGCGGGAACCGTCCGCTTCCAGCACATCGCGTTCAACCAGAACGACGAACCCGTCTACTCGGGGACGCGCACGGCTGAGATTCGAAAGCGCCCTAACTAACACGATCGAATATCACAAACGACCGCAGCTAAATCCACTCCCATCCACTCACAAACCATGACCGAAGACATCCGACTCTGTCGTACGTTCCAGACCGCACCGGCCGCCGTTCCGAAAGACGACTCGGCGAAATACCTCCGCTCCGGCCTCACCGCCGAGGGGTTCCAGGCTCCCGACTGGCTCGTCCCCGACATGGAAGACGGCACGGCCCCGAACATGAAAGACGAGGGCCTCGAGAATACGATCGAACTCGTCCCAGAACACGAGTTTGCGGGCGAGATCTGGCCTCGCGTCGAGTGGAGCTACGAGGATGCCTCGTTCCGTGACCGTGGTCGCGAACAGATAGACCAACTCGTCGCCGAAATCGGCGACGAGATCGAAGGCGTCGTCGTCCCCAAGGTGGGCCGCCTCGAGGACGTTGAACGCGCCGCCGACGTCGTCGCTGAGGCCGAGGCCGAACACGGCTACGAGGAGGGGTCGATCAAGCTCTCGATTATTATCGAGACCGGCCGCGCCCGATCGGATTTGCGCGAGATTTCGAAGTTTGGCGCTGACTCTCGACTCACCGCACTCGTCTTCGGTCCCGTCGACTACGCGGCCGAACTCGGCGCTCGAGACCTCGGCGACGGTCGTCCGCGCTGGGATGGCCTGCTCGAGGCGCTCTCGAACGAAGCCAGCGCCGGCAACCTGCTCAGTATCGGCGGCCCGTTCGACGATCTGTTCAAGGAACGCGCCGGCTTGACCTACTACAACGCCGACGCCTACGCGGACCAGGTCGAACACGAGGCCCACCTCGGACTCGACGGCTCCTGGTCGCTCTACCCGAAGCAGACGATCCAGGCCAACACGATCCACATGCCGACGCCCGAGGAGCTCGAACGCGACGTGAGCAAGATCGAGCGGTTCAACGAGGCCAAAGCCGAGGGGACCGGCGCGGTCACCCTCGACGGCCAGATGGTCGACGAAGCCACGTTCAAGGTCTTCCGCAACACGGTCCAGCAGGTCCGATCGATCGACGATACCCGACCCGCCCAGACCGAAGAGTACTACGACGAGAGCCTGCTCGAGCGCGCTCGGGAGCTGGACCTCTCCTACCAGTAACCTCGGACCGACCGGGACGGTTTCGAGGCCGGATTTCGCGTTTTCGTGCCGCAACGAACGATCGGAACTCGTTCGGGCGTCGCTGTCCGATCCGCAATCGTCCCGCCGACCCAATCCGAAACTACAAACCGGCGTTTCTCCCAGTAGCCTCCATGGTTCGCTGGAGCCCCCTCGTCGACGTGATCGGCGGACGCGGTCTCGTCGTCGCTCTCGGCGGGCTGTACGTCGCGATCGCAGTCGGCTGGGCGTTCGTGCTGATCGGGAACGCGGTCCCCGCGGGCAGTATCATGCTCGTCTCGCTGCTGATCGGCGTCCCCGCCGTGTTCGTCTGCTACGGTGGCTACCGACTACCTCGGACCGATATCCACCCCGCCTGTTACGATACGATCGCGAGCCGATGTCTCGACGCGCTCGCCGTCATGGTCTCTATCTTGCTCCTGTACCACATCCAGCCCGCAGACAGCCTCGCGGGCTCGTTTCAGACCGTCCTCATTCTAACGGCGCTCAGCACCGCCGCCGGGTTCGCCATCGGAACCAACGATGCACAGGCCAAAACGCGGGCCCGCGAACTCGAGGAAACCGTCGCTCAGCTCCGCGCCTCGAACGAACGGCTCGAGCAATTCGCCTACGCGGCCTCCCACGACCTCCAGGAACCCCTGCGGATGGTCTCGAGTTACCTGCAACTCATCGACCGTCGATACGGCGACGCGCTCGACGAAGACGGCGAGGAGTTTCTCGAGTACGCGGTCGACGGCGCCGATCGGATGCGTGAGATGATCGACGGGCTGCTCGCGTACTCCCGCATCGACACCCAGGGAACGCCGTTCGAACCGGTCGATCTCGAGGACGTCTTCGAGGATCTGCTCGATGACCTCCAACTCAAAATCGAAGACTGCGACGCGGAGGTCACGTTCTCCTCGCTTCCGTCCGTCCACGGGGATCGCGAACAGTTGCGTCAGCTGTTCCAGAATCTCCTCGCCAACGCGCTCGAGTACGGCGGTGACGCCCCGCGGATTCGCGTTACGGCGGAGCGAACCGGCAAACGCTGGACGATCTCGGTTCGAGACGACGGGATCGGAATCTCGCTTGCCGATCAGGAACGGATCTTCGAGGTGTTTCGGCGCCTCCACAGCTACGAGGAACACGCCGGCACCGGCATCGGACTGGCGATCTGCAAGCGAGTCGTCGAACGACACGGTGGCGACATCACGGTCGATTCGGAGCCGGGAGACGGATCAACGTTCTCGGTGACGCTGCCGGCAGCGGCCGAGGCCGAAACGCCGCTGTCGATGTGAGTTCCGCTGGAGACGACAGGAATCGCGCCCCATATTTTGAGCGCGACGACCGGTGGGACTATCGCCGGTCGAGATCAGTCACGGATATGGATGCTCGCGATTCCGAACCCGAACCGTTCAGATACGACGGCGAGGTCGCACCCGGTGAGACGCGCCACATTCGGTACGAAGTGGGCGAGACGTACCTCGGCGACCCCGTCGAAATTCCGGTGACGATCATCAACGGCCACCACGGCGGTCCGACGGTCTTCCTGACGGCTGCGATCCACGGCGACGAACTCAACGGCGTCAAGGTCGTCCAGGAGGTCGCGGACCGATACGACCCGTCGGACATTCACGGCACGCTCGTCTGCCTGCACGTCACCAACGTTCCTGCCTACCACGCCCAGCAGCGATACATCCCGATCTACGATCAGGACCTCAACCGCTCGTTCCCCGGAAAAGCTCGAAGCAACACGGCCGAACGGATGGCCAACCGGATCTACCGGACGTTCATCAGTCAGTGTGACTACGGCATCGACTTCCACACCTCCACGCGCAACCGGACGACGATGTATCACGTCCGGGCGGATCTCGAGGATCCCGAGGTAACCCGACTGGCCCGAGCCTTCGGGGCGAACGTCCGCCTCTACGGCGGCGGCGACGGCGGCTCGCTTCGGTCGACGGCCACCGCGGACGGGATTCCGACGATCACCGTCGAGATGGGACGCGCCCAGCGACTCCAGCCGGCGCTGATCGAGAAGGCCGTCGCCGGCACCGAGAGCGTCCTCGCCGAGTACGACCTGCTCCCGGAACTCGAGCCGACCGAACCGAGCTGGATCACCGAGACCGCGGCCGACAGCACGAAGCAGTGGATCCGGGCCGATACCGGCGGGCTCGTCGAGATGCAGTGGGGTCCCTACCCGCTGGTCCACGAAGGCGAGACCATCTGCACCGTCTCGGATCACTTCAAAACCGAAGAGCACGTCGTCACCGCCCCGTTCACCGGCCTGATCGTCGGCAGCCTCGAGAACCCCGTCGCCCTCCCGGGCCATCCGCTCTGTCACCTCCTCAAGATCGACGCGGAGACGCGAGACGAGATCG
Organism: Natronorubrum texcoconense; assembly: GCF_900100335.1. GTDB lineage: Archaea > Halobacteriota > Halobacteria > Halobacteriales > Natrialbaceae > Natronorubrum > Natronorubrum texcoconense. Next base: position 311,024 of record NZ_FNFE01000003.1, read on the forward strand.
AAGCGGAGATCGACGCCGGCGAATTCGACGGCTACCGGGTCTGGAACCAGGACTTCTCGAGCGACGACTGATCGATACGCGCCGAAATCCGGATCGGAGTCGCCGCGCCGAGACGCTCGGCGAGTCGATTACTGCTCGACGACGACCATAACCGCGTCTGAATCCGCGCCGGTATCGACTTCGACCGGGAACTCCTCGGTGTCGCCCGCCGGGTGGCCCGCCTGGAACGTCAGCGTGAGGTTCGCCGATTCGCCGGCCTCGAGCGTCAGCATCTGGCTGTCCTCGACCGCCGGATCGTGGCCGACGATGAGCACTACGTCGGTGGTCCCGGTTTCGTCGCCGACGTTCTGGATCGTTGTGTTCACCTCGAGCGTCTCGCCGCCGCCGACGGGCGAGTTGGTGCTGATACTCGCTACGTGGAACGTCGCCGGCGTCGGTTCTGCTTCGGATTCGACGACGACCATCTCCGACGCCGAGTCCGCGCCGGTGTCGACGACAACCGGGAACTCCTCGACATCGCCCGCCGGCTGTCCGGCCTGGAACGTGAGCGTGAGGTTGGCGGACTCGCCAGCATCGAGCGTCAGCATCTCGCTGTCCTCGACTACTGGATCGTGGCCAACGACGAGTTCGATATCGGTGGTTCCAGTTTCGTCTCCGACGTTCTCGATCGTGGTATCGACCTCGAGAAGTTCCCCGCCGCCGACCGGCGAGTTCGTCGACATCTCCGCCACCTCGAACGTCGCGGGCGTCGGCTCCCTGGACTCGACGGCGACCGTCTCGGAGGCCGTGTCCGCGCCGGTGTCGACCACCACCGGGAACTCCTCGACATCACCCGCCGGTTCGCCGGCTTCGAACAGCAGCGTGATCTCGGTCGATTCGCCGGGATCGAGGGTCAGCATCCGGCTGTCTTCGATCACGGGGTCGTGGCCGACGACGAGGTCGACGTCGGTGGTCCCGGTTTCGTCGCCGATATTGTGAATCGTCGCGGTGACCTCGAGCGTCTCCCCGCCGCCGATCGGGGAGTTCGTCGCCATCTCAGCTACGTTGAACGTCGCCGGGACGTCTTCGGCTTCGTGGTCGAGCACCCACGAATCCGGTCGCAACAGCAGGTTGTCCTCGGTGACCACCCAGCAGGTGATCGCGCAGGTGTGACAGCCCACGCCGTCGTCGACCGACAGCGTCGCCGTTCCGGAGCCGTCCGCATCACCGAACTCGAGGACGACGTCCGCCTGACTGAGCCACCAGACGGTCCGCGCGGGATCGCTGTCGGGCGAGGAGACGTCGACGTCGATCTCGAACGGCTCGTTGCGGCCGACCGCGAGCGTCTCGCCGGGGTCCGGATCCGAACTCGCGACGGACGGCGGCGCCGCGCCGTCGGACGTGACGTGGACGGTCCACCGTATTTCGTCCGCCCCCTCGTAGTCCGGATCGTCCCGGTTCCCCGTTTCGGGGTCGTAGAAGACGAAAGCGGTGACCTCGTAGGTGCCACTCGAGTCGAACGTTTCGGTGAAGTACGCCGCGCCGTACTGCTCGACGTACTGCAGGTAGTCCTGGGTTCGCATGTCGTAGTGCGCGTCGTACCGGGCACGCTCGCCGTCGATCTGCCACTCTACGTCCCAGTTCGCATCCGGATTCTCGATGTCGGCTTCGAACAGGAGTTCGGCCCCCGGTTGGACGGTGCGTTCGCGATCGACGTCCTGTACGCTGCCACGGAGCGTGTTCCCACCGACGGCACTCGCGCCTAGAACGCCACTGCCGACGGCGCCACCTGCTGCGACTCCCTTGAGAAGCGTTCGCCGTTTCATCTGGTCCCCACTCATACGTGACCCTGCGTCCGTCCAGTTTGAGAAAGGCGGAGATTCTTGCAGCCGACAATCTATTGTTACAGCAGAATACCAGTTCTGAGCGGAGAGTCAGCATACGTAGTCGCTCCTGTCGCCGTCGGATCGCGAAATCCCCAATCAGACCGGTTTCTCCAGCCGTCGTGATCGTTCTCACTCGAGTGAGAAGCGATCTACAGCGATGGGAGTGGGCTTGGAGTGGACGTTTGGTCGTGGACACGACGGAAACGCGGGGGGATGGGATTGTGAACTACGCCCGAGAACCTGCGACTGCGGCGCAGAACCTCGGTCTAGTTCAAATCCCATCGTATCCGCTCTGCTCCTCACGTGTTGTTCGTCGCAGAAGCGGTGGGGATGGGATTTGAACCCATGAGGCTTGAAGGCCACCTGCTCTCAAGGCAGGCGCGTTAGGCCGCTCTGCCACCCCACCTCACCTTCGCCTTTTCCGTCCGTTCAAAAAGGGTTGTCGGTTACGCTCGCTCGAGCGATCCGCCCGCTCCGATCCGAAGTCCCAGTTCGTCCACCACAGCGGCCGTCGCCTCGGCGCCCGGCTTTTCGGCGAGTCGCTGCGCCTCGAGCAACGCGATCGTCGACCGAAGCCCCGCAGGGGTCGCGACGGTCGGCCGTATCGGCGCGAAACCGACGTCGAGTCCGGCCTCGCGGGCACGTTCGGCCAGCGTCGCCACCTCGGGCGCGGCGTACGCGTCGCCGAAGTCGATCGGCTCGCCGAAGGCTGCGAGATAGGTTCGTCCCTCCGAAGACGGTCCGAGGACGACGTCGTGGCGACGGGTCGACATCGCGGCGCCGTCGATGTGCGTGCGGCCGACGAGGGGCACTGTCGGCTCGAGCACGCCGACGCTTCCGGCCTCCTCGCGCTCTAGAAGATGCGTGACCGTGTTGCCGACTCTGGCCGTTCGACTCGAGCCGACCTGGCGTTCGAATCGGACGTCCCCGTCCGTGCCGTCGGTGTCCTCGGTAAACTCACCCAACGCGCTGGCGGTCAGCCCGCGGACCTCGTTCTCCGGGTCGCCGCCGTCGAACTCGTCGGGAAGCGTCTCCGCGTCGCGGTAGTTGACTAGCAGTTCGCCCCCGCTCGAGGCGACCGCCCGGAGCACGTCGACGACGGCGGCCTCGTAGAGGCCGCACGCCTCGGCGTCCGAGAGCGGCGTTCGATCGACGAGCGACGACAGGACGAGCCCCTCGCGGGGCGGATCGACCGGAACGACGACCTTCATGCCCAGTTCTCGGTGATGGCCGGCCTTGAACGCGGCGCTTCCGGCGGCGGTCTCGCCGTGGGATACGCCCCCCGAGTCACGAGGTCCGCCCGAGCATCCACCTGACGTCGGACGAATTATAATGATGGACCGTCAGGAGTTCCGTATGGACGATCAAACCGTAACCCGATCGGTTCCGCGCTCGGTCGGACTGCTCGGAACGCTCTCTATCGCCGCGCTCGTCGCGCTCGGACTCTGGGGATTCGCGGACAGCTACCTGATCGAATCCGGCGACTACTTCGCGCCGACGGTCGCCGTGTTCATCGCGACCGTCGTCTTCATCGGCGCGCTGGTCGTCCTCGGCGCGCGCTCGAAGCAGTGGCTCGAGGGCCCGTACTGGTAGTCTCGCGGTCGATCACCGATCTCGCTGCCCCTTCGTCTGGCGATAATCCGACGCCATCAGATCGACGAACGCCTCGAGCCACGCCTGGGTCTGTGCATCGGTCTGGTTGCGCGGGTCCACCATCGGGACGAGTTCGAACCCGCGACCCCGAATTCGCGTCGCGTGATCGGCCGGAAGCGAGAGGTCGTCGGCCGGCGTCGTCGTGTACTCGACGCCGATCTCCGTCAGGGCTCGCTCGCCGACCGGAATGAGGATCTCGGGGTTGATCATCCGAATCTCGGCGGTGAGGTAGGGGTCGCAGTTGCCGATCTCTTCGTCAGTCGGCGGGCGTTCCGGATCGCGACACCGCGTCAGATTCGTCAGGTAGACGTTCTCGAGGACGGGGTCGTCCGCTGGCGAGGTCGAATCGCAGAGGCCGAGTCGCTCGAGCAGCCGACGGAGGCTGGTTCCCGATTCCGATTCCGCGTCCGGGGCGTCGTCGGTCGCCGAGGGCTCGGGGCTCGCAAAGGGCACGCCCAGTTCGTCGGCGCTCGCGGTCGGTCGCTCGCCGACGAACAGGAAGTCCGCCGCGACGTCGCCGTAGCCGTGGACGACCTGCGTCCGCGTCTCACAGAGCGCCGGACAGTTTCGGCACTCCTCGTCCATCCCGTACGGGTTCGCTCGAGATCGTTGATTCGCGTCCACACTCGCGTTTCGAAGGGGGAAACTAAAAGCGACGCGCCTGGTGAGTGCGTGCCCCACGTCGATCGAGAGCGAGGGGGAGCTCTCTCGGGAGTCCTGATACACCGAAAACACGCGACAAAAAACCGGACTGCGACGGGGGCTGCGTTACCCGGGGAACCGCTCGAGGTCGATTACGACTGGGACTGTGCGGCCTGAATCCAGTCGGTCGCACGGACCTGCGAGATCTCAGCGGCCTCAGCGACGGCGTTCGCTTGCGCCCGGGAGAGGTCAGCGAGGGTCTCGATGCCCGCTTCGGCGAGACGGTCGGCGTACGTCTGCCCGACGCCTTCGAGCGTCTGCAGGTTCTGGACCGCAGCGTCGGCGCCCTGCTCGGTCGCGGTCTCGATCGCGTCGGTCGTCTCGACGGCGAGCTCTTCTGTCGCGTCGGCGGCTTCGTCGACGACCTCTTGAGTGCTCTCTTGGGTCGTCTCGGCAACCGATTCGGCCTGCTGCTGGGTCGTCTGCATAGTCGCTTCGGTCCCCTGCTGGATGGTGTCGGCGACCTCCTCGGTTTGCTGTTGGACGGTCTCGGCGGTCTCCTCGGCTCGTCGAACGCCGTCGACGGTCTGCTGTTCGGTCTCCTGGTGGGCCTCGAGGAGCGATTCGACCGACTCCGTCAGCACCTGCTGTTGCTGGTCGGTGAGCTCCGACATCGCGTCGACGAACTCCATCTCGAACTCGTCCCAGACTTCGTCCTGGCGCTGTTCGAACTCCTCGAACTGCCGATCGACGGTCGACCGCACGTCAGAGCCGCTTCCGTCGAACGCCGTCTCCATCGCGTCGAACTGTGCGTGAAGCAGCTGCTGGAACAGCTCGGCGCTCTGCTCGAATCCGTCGTTTAGCAGCCGTTGGGTCTGTTTCGTTCCCTCCTCGAACTGTCGATCGATCGTCGAACGAACGTCGCGCCCGCTCTCGTCGAGGGAAGACTCGAGGGCTTCGAACTGTGCGTCGAAGAGTTGACGGACGAGTTCGGTTCCCTGTCGCTGAGCGCTTCGTTGGGCAGCGAAGCCGTTGCGCAGGAACGACTCGACGGCGTTCTCCTGAAACTCGAGTCCCTGCTGGACGAACTGTTGGCTCTGTTTGATCGACTGGCGCTGTAGTTCGAACGTGGCTTCGATTGGTGTGGTTGCGTTGGTCATAGTTGGTGACGGGACGAGCGACGAGGCACGGATGCTTCGCCCCTATTTCCTAGCTAACCGAACGGGCCAGAGACGGATAACGGCTGCCCCTGAATGGTTTTAGAGACCATTTGATACCACAGGTTGGTGTAGACTCTCGGCTCACTGCAGGCAGCGGGTTTCAGTCTCGACTGTCAGTCCGTCGCAATTACAGCCGTGAAATCGATCGTATACACCGAAGTCGACGTCGGCGTACCGCCTGAGACTGCTGGTAGCGTTACCGGACGGCCGTTGAGTCAGCTAAGCGGGTTCTGCGGGCATGCTCGTAATCCGGCTTCTCAGCGCTCGAGTCCGCCTCGTTCGGTGACCTCGAGAATGAACTTGACGTTGCGGACGATCTCTTCGGGCGTCGTCTCCTCGTCCGCGTCGTAGAGGTCGCTCGTTCGGTAGAGAATGTTCGCGAGTTGTTTGCTCTCGCTGGAGTCGCTTCGGATCTCGTCGGCGACCTCGCGGAGGAACGCGACCCGTTCGGGGTCTGAATCGAACGCCGTCTCCGTATCGGGATCGCTGCCGTCGTCTCCGCCGGCACTCCCGTCTTTGCCGTCAGTGGTCATCGGTCCGGAGAGGCGGCCTCGCTGCGTCTGGTCTGGGAGACGCCGCGTCGGTGGACGATCCCGGTGTTGTTCGCGACGTTCTCGGTGATCGTTCGGAACGCGTCGCCGGTGGCCGACTCGTCGGAGAGGACGGTCGGCTGACCCCCGTCGCCGCTCTCGCGGACGGCGGGGTCGAGGGGGATCGAACCTAAAAACGGCATCTCGTGTTCGTCGGCGAACTCCCGGCCGCCGCCGGAGCCGAAGATGTCGTGTTCGCCGCCGCAGTCGGGGCAGGCGAACGTCGACATGTTCTCGGCGATGCCCAGCACGACGGTGTCGTGTTTGGCGAACATCTCGAGGCCCTTGCGGGCGTCGTCGAGCGCGACGTCCTGCGGGGTCGTGACGATGACAGCGCCAGTGACTGGCATCGTCTGAAGCATCGTCAGCTGCGTGTCGCCGGTCCCCGGCGGCAGGTCGATGACGAGGTAATCGAGGTGACCCCACTCGACGTCCTCCGTCAGCTGGGTGATAACCTTGTGGACCATCGGACCGCGCCAGATGACCGGATCGTCCTCGCCCGTGAGGAAGGCCATGCTCATCAGCTTCACGCCGTACTTTTCGGGCGGCACGAGCGTCTCTTCCTCGGTCGCCATCGGCGGCTCGTCGGCGTCGACCATCCGGGGCACGTTCGGCCCGTAGACGTCGGCGTCGAAGAGGCCGACCTGCGCACCCAGTTGCGAGAGCCCGGCGGCGAGGTTGACCGCGACCGTCGATTTGCCGACCCCACCCTTCCCGGAGGAGACGGCGATGACGTTCTTGACGTTCGGGAGGACCTGCTCCTCGGTGACGAAATCGTCGCGGTCGGGAATGCTCGCCGAGAGATCCGGCTCGAGCCCGTCATCGAGAAGCAGTTCGCGGATCTCGGCTGCCACGTCGCTCTCGGTCGGCGAGTACGGTGCACCCAGCGCGAGATCGATATCGACCCGGTCGCCGTCGACGCTGATGTCGTTGACGAGTCCGAGCGAGACGATATCGTCGCCGAGTTCCGGATCCTCGACCGTCCGGAGGCGGTCGCGAACGGCGTCTTCGTCCATGTCCGAAGGTGGAACCGGCCGTCGAAAAGGGTTGTGTTCCCACCTTTTTTCTTCGAGATGCCGAGAAACCGACGGTTTCTCGCAGCACGAAACGGCGGAGCCGTTTCGAACGACCTCCCTCGCTACGCTCGGTCGAACCACTCGAAAAAATGTAGACTACAAAAGCCGCTCGCTCCCGTCGGTCGCTCGCGGGTGCGACGGTCCCAGATTACACCTACTCACGCGTTGAAGTCGAACCGCGGCCCGCCGTAGGTCGGCGGATCGGGATCGAGTTCGACCCCTTGCTCGTAGCGCACGAAGTTGAGGTAAAAGGGCCGGCCACAGCCCTCGACCGATTCGCCCTCGAGGTCGGTGACGGGACCGTCTTCGCCGCAGAGAAATTCGATCCCGTCGGCGGATTCGCGGTCCGAGTCGTCGGGATCCGCGTACTCCCAGCCCGGTTGCGGGATCGTGGTTACCGACCGATCCGCGAGATCCGGCGGGCGCTCGAGGCTCACGACGGCGTTACAGTAGGGACAGGTGTAGCGGACGGTGACGGTCATCGGCTGGATATAGGCGACTCGAGGACGTAAGCCTGCGGGACGCTGCATCCGTACCGTCGCTGCCGTGTCCGAACCGTTTACCCACCCGCCGTCCCACGACCTACTATGACCGAGTTCGACCCCGAGAAGTTCGAGGAGAAGTACGTCTACTATTTCGAGGAACTCGAGGAGGCTTACTCCAACGCCTACAACCAGCTTCACGGCCGGTACGACTCCACGGTGCTCAAAGCGATCGACCGGAAGGTGCTGAGCGAGAGCGAGCCGTTCTATGAGGGAAGCGGTGAGTTCCGGGTCGAGATACCGGACGATGTCGAGGAACGCGTCGGCGCGGTCGCCGACCACGAGCAGTTCGACGTCGTCCTCGAGGAACTCGTCGAGCGAATAGAGCGCGAACTCGAGCGGATCTTCGGCGTCGAATCGGGCGACTGAGTCCGGTTTCGGTGGCTGGATCCACCCGGAACACCTTTGCCGCTGACGGGAATCTGTGCAGGTATGATCGACGAGACGGTCGAGGAGATTCAGGAGATGCAGAGTCACAGCTCCTCGGTGGTTGCCGTGCGCGCGACGCGGGCCCTCGAAGAGTTGATCGACCGGGAGTTCGCCACCGTCGAGGAGTACGTGCGATCGCTCGAGCGCAACGGCTCCGTGCTCCGGCGAGCCAACCACTCACACGCCTCGCTGCAGAACGCGGTTCGGGCCGTCGTCGACGACGTCACCGACGCCGATCCCGAGAGCGTCGAGGAGGCGAAGCGACTCACCCAGGAGCGGATCGACGCGGTCGTCTCGCGGGTCGAGTCCGGTAAACGGCTGGCGGCCGAAAACGCCGCCGAGATTCTCGACGACGGCGCGACGCTGCTGACGCACGACTACTCCTCGACGGTGCTCGAGGCCCTCGAGCGGGCGACCGAGGCGGGCAAGCGCTTCGACGTCTACATCACGGAGGCGCGGCCCCGCTACATCGGCCGCAAGACGGCCCGGACGCTCGCCGAGATGGACGGCGTCGACGCCACGCTGATCACGGACAGCGCACACGGCGTCTACCTCGAGGACTGCGACCGCGTCGTCGTCGGCATGGACTGTATCGTCGACGACACGCTGTACAACCGCGTGGGGACGTTCCCGATCGCCGCCACGGCCGCCCAACTCGACGTGCCGGTGACCGTGCTCGGATCGGCGTCGAAGATCGTCAGCGAGGGGTTCGTCTTCGAAAACGAGTTCCGAACCGGCAGCGAGGTGATGCCGGAACCCGCCGAGGGCTTCGCCGTCGAGAATCCGAACTACGACGCAACGCCGGTCGAGTTACTCGAGAGCGTCGTCACGGACGAGGGCCCCCGGGAGTTCTGACGCCCTTCGATTCCGATCGCTGCCCGTTGAGCCGTCGGCGAGAACGGGTCGTTGGGTACTGGTGACGAGAGCGGGTCGCTCAGCGCTACCGGTGGACCGAGGTTGCTCAGTGTTGACGGTGGGCGCGGTCTGCTCAGTACTACCAGCGAGGTTGATACGTCCAGCAGTATCACCGTAATCGGACAGTCACATCCCTGTGGCGACAGCCTATCCCTGTTTCCGTCGTATCACTCGTATGCGTCTCGTTCAGGTGTTCGTTCCACACGGCGATCTGGATCTCGTCCTCGAAACAGCGGAGGCGACGGGCGTCGATTACGCCGTCTCCGAACAATCGTGTCGTGGCGAGTTCGAGGCACTCGTTTCGGTTCCCGTTCCGCCAGCCGCAGTCGAACCGTTTCTCTCGGATCTTCGTGCTGCTGGGCTCGACGAAGAGTCGTACACGGTCGTCACGGCCGCTGAGACGATCGTCTCGGACCGGACGGATGAACTGAACCGCGAGTTCGCCGGGACCAGGATTTCCCGGGAGGAGCTTCAGGCGCGGGCGGCCGATCTCGCGCCCGCCGCATCGACCTATTTCATCCTGCTCGTGGTGAGCACCGCCATCGCGACGGCCGGACTGTTACTCGACTCCGCGGCGACTATCATCGGGGCGATGGTCGTCGCACCGCTGATGGGGCCCGCGCTGTCCGCGAGCGTCGGGGTCGTCGTCGACGACGATACGCTCGCGGGGCGTGGCGTTATCCTGCAGGTTACCGGCATCTGCGTCGCCGTCGCGACGGCGGCAGTGATCGGGTGGCTCCTGCGGGGAACCGTGTTGCTCCCGCCGGGGTTCGAGATCACGACCGTTCCCGAGATCAGAGAGCGAACCACACCGAGCGTCCTCGCACTGTTTCTCGCGCTCGGCTCTGGCATCGCCGGCGTCGTCAGCCTCGTTCGTAACGTCGGCTCGGTACTCGTCGGTGTTGCCATCGCCGTTGCACTCGTGCCGCCGGCTGCGACCGCCGGACTCGGCATCGCCTGGGGACACCCGACCGTCGTCGTCACCGCCGGCACGCTCGTGCTCATCAATGTGCTTTCGATCAACCTCACCGCGCTGATCCTGCTGTGGCTCTCCGGCTACCGTCCACACCGAACGGACCGGATCGATCACGCCTACGGCCAGTTGCGCTCGCGAGTCACCGTGCTCATCGTCGCGATCGCCGTCCTCTCGCTCGTCCTCGGCGGCGTCACCTACGGAAGCTATCAGACCGCCGCGGTCGAACACGATATCCAGACGGAGCTCGAGGCGATGACTGACGACCCGGCGTTCGACGAGTTCGCCTTCCACGAACGCACCGTCGACTACGAACTCGTGGATGTCTACACCGGTGGCCAGCCGTCGGTCACCGTGCTCGTCGAACGACCGCCCGGCGAGCAGGAACCATCCGACTTCGCCGAGACCGTTCGGGAACGGCTGGAAGCGGCAACCGGAACTGACCTCGAGGTCGCCGTCGAACTGGTCGACACGCAGCGAAGCGGGTGACAGTCACGTTCCGGAGTCGTCGACCGCTTCAGTCCCGCTCGCCGAAAGTCCGCGGCGCGCCCTCGGTGGGCGTAGCCCAGTCGACGGCGTTCCGAAGCACCCGCCGAACGTCGTCGTTCTCGTAGATCGGGTACGTCTCGTGGCCCGGCCGGAAGTAGAAGATTCGGCCGCTCCCGCGCCGATAACAACAGCCGCTGCGGAACACCTCGCCGCCCTCGAACCAGCTGTTGAACACCAGTCGGTCCGGTTCGGGGACGTCGAACGGTTCGCCGTACATCTCGGTTCGGGGCAGGTCGATACACTCCTCGAGCCCGTCCGCGATCGGGTGACCGGGATCGACGACCCAGAGCCGCTCTTTCGCGCCGTCCTCGCGGTACTGCAGGCTACACGTGGTCCCCATGAGCCGCTTGAACGGCTTCGAGTAGTGGCCGGAGTGGAGGACGATCAGCCCCATTCCCTCGAGCACCCGCTCCTGGACGCGCTGGGCGACCGCATCCGAGACCTCGTCGTGGGCCTCGTGACCCCACCAGAGCAGGACGTCCGTGCGCTCGAGGACGTCCTCGGAGAGTCCGTGTTCGGGTTCGTCGAGCGTCGCGGTTCGGACGTCGTGGTCGGACTCGCCGTCGTGGCCGTGGTCGCTGAGTGCGTCGGCAATCGTTTCGTGCATGCCGTCCGGGTAGACGGCTGCGACCTCGTCGTCTTCGCGTTCGTGTCGAAACTCGTTCCAGATCGTAACTGCAGCCATCGACTACTCCTCATCGGCCAGGCGCTTAGGACGGCCGGTGCGGAGACGTGACTGTCACACAAAAATATAAAATTATTTCTACTGTTTCCACAAGTACTCGGAGTAATACTGTTATTCATCGAGAAAGACACACATAGTACGCAAATTAATCGGTCACAACCCTTATTTTGGTCGCCGCCTCCTTCTCTCTATGGACTGGAATCGCACACAAACGAGATCGAAATGGGTTGTTTCTCAGCGTCCTTCCTTCTCGACGATTCAACAATCGAGGGTTTCGCGATGATCGGCGCCGGAATCGGCGTCGGAATCGTTGGACTCGGCGGGATGGGGCACCTCCACGCACGAAGTATCTCCGAACTCGGTGCGGACGTCGTCGCCGGCGCCGACCTCGTCGAGGCACAGCGCCAGCGCTTCGCCACAGAGTTCGGCGCGGCGACGTACGAAACTCACGAGGGACTGGTCGAAGACGACGCCGTCGACGCCGTCATCGTGACGACTCCCAACCGATTCCACGAACCGATCACCGTCGACGCCCTCGAGGCCGGCTGTCACGTCCTCGTCGAGAAACCGCTCGCGCACACCTTAGAGAGCGCAGAGCGGGTCGCACGGGCCGCGGCGAGAGCGGACGGCATCTGTATGGTGGGCTTTCACAACCGTCACGCCGCGTCGATGGCCATGTTCAGCGAGCACCACGCTCGCGGCCGGTTCGGCGATCTCACGCACGTCGAGGCGAACTACGTTCGGCGGCGGGGCGTCCCCGGTCCCGGCTCCTGGTTCACCGACCCCGAACTCGCCGGCGGCGGCGCCTTGCTCGACATCGGCGTCCACGCACTCGATCTCGCCCTCTTCGCGCTCGACTTCCCGGAGATCACGGAGGTCTCGGGCGTCACCAGAACGACGTTCGGAACGACCGAAGAGTACGCGGATCCCGACGGCTTCGGCGACAACTGGGACGCCGAGAGCGAGACCTACGAGGTCGACGACTCCGTCAGCGCCTTCATCCGCTGTGCGGGCGGTGAAACCATCTCGCTCGAGGCCGCGTGGGCGACCAACCGCGAGGAGAGCATGGACTTCCGCGTGCGCGGGACGGACGCCGGCGCACAGTTCGAGATCGGCGACACGAGCCTCGACATCCTCGAGACGGGAACAGTCGGCGGCGATCACTACGCCGACGTGGCGCTCACGGGCGATTCGTCGCTCACCGGCTACACGGCGCAGGACGAGCAGTTCCTCGCGGCCGTCGCCGCCGGCACCCCGCCCGAGACGAACACCGTCGAGGAGGCCCTCACCGTCCAGCGCGTGATCGAGGCGATCTACCGCTCGAGCGAGACCGGGCGCGCGACGCAACTGACGGAGCCGGAACTCGAGGCCGAGCAGCGCGCACGGCTCAACTGACGGCTCTCGGAGCGTCCAGTCTTCGCTGAGTTTGTTGTATTCGCCCGTCCTAACCGATTCTGAGCGACGGTGACCGACGATCGAAGCGCACGAAGTCGTCGCTGTCGAATCGAACGAGCGGGTCGAAAAACGAAATCGGTCGTGGGAGTCGCCTTAGATGACTTCGTCGAAGTCGTGGTGTCCGTGGATGTCGACGCCTTCGTCGGTGATCTCACAGAGGAAGACACCGTTCCCGGAGCCGGTGTCGCGCTCGGCGGCGGACTTGATGCTGCGGGCCGCGATGGTCTTCGCCTCGTCGTTCGAGAGCCCGTCTTCATAGGCCTGCTCTAAGTGACCGTAGGCGAGTTGCATCCCGGAGCCGGTGACCGTGTAGTCGTCTTTCATGACGCCGCCGGCGGGGTCGATGCTGTAGACGTGGGAGCCCTCGTCGTCGACGCCGCCCAGGATCGGGTGGATGGCGAAGAACGGACCGCCGCGGGCGAAGTTCCCCGCGAGCGTGGCGAGGGCGTCGATGCTCATTCCCTCGCCGCGTCGGGCCTCGTAGAGGTTGACCTCGGCTCGGAGGGTCGAGATGAACGACTGTGCGCCGCCGACGCTGCCGACGAGGGTTAACGCGGCGGTCGGGTGGATCTGTTCGACCTTCTGGACGTTCTTGTTCGAGACGAAGCGGCCGCCGAGGCTGGCACGCATGTCGGTCGCGATGACGACGCCGTCGGTCGTCGTGATGCCGATCGTCGTCGTGCCGGTCTTGTTGACGTTGTCGAGGTCGGCACGCGAGAGGTCGTTCTGGGGCATCGAACCGATCTCCGGCCCGTACGGGTCCGGATCGTCGGCCAGTTGGTCGACGGTACGGGAGAAGTCCGAGTTATGTTGGGGCGCTCGCATTGACCGAAGGGTAGGGCTGGCACGATATAAAACCCCGGCGGTCACCGCCGAGGTTTCCGGTTTCATCGGCCCCGCCGAACGTCACTGCACACGCCGTCTACGGCGGCCGTGCGATCGGTGTGTGAATCGTTTCAGCGGAGACGACGGTAGCAGCGGCTCTCGAGTCGATTTATGTGAGAAACAGTGGTCGGTCGGGAGGGATCGGTCAGGGACGACTCTGTCGGGGACGGGTCAATCAGTCGTCAGTTGGTTGCGTGGTTTCGTAAACTGCCTCGACAGTTTCGAGCATGCGGTGGACCGGGATGGTAACTCCAGCTTGGCGGGCGGCCATTGCGAGTGGCATCGCGGCGATACCGATCACAATGCACAACTGGTACAGTGCGAACAGCGTCGCGCGGAAGACGCGGGATATCATCGACGTTCAACCGGGCACAGTTCAGGGGTGTATATAAGCTTTCCTGACGAGCGGAATCCGTAACGATCGTTGATCGCTCAGGAGGTCGACGCAGTCTTGCGGTTCAACTCAGGTTTCAGTAGTCCCAACTCGAGACGGACTCGAGGCGATGTACAGCTAAGTGGGCGGCAATCGATCCGGGCATTTCTCGTAACTTATGAGCATTATCCGGCTCACGTGCGCACCTCGAGCGCACGGTTGACGAACGGTATCGTCTCTCACGCGCTGGAACAACCCTCGTCCGCCGCCGACGAACCGCAAGAGAGGAAACCCCCCGGACCGACCACGACGTATGGCCAACTATCTCGTCGCGATGGAAGCCGCGTGGCTCGTTCGTGACGTCGAGGAGATCGACGACGCGATCGGCGTCGCCGTCAGCGAAGCGGGGAAACGACTCAACAGTGAAAACATGGACTACGTCGAGGTCGAGGTCGGCGCGACGGGCTGTCCCGCCTGCGGCGAGCCCTTCGACTCCGCGTTCATCGCGGCCGACACCGCGCTCGTCGGCCTCGGACTCGAGATGGAGGTCTTCAACGCGGAGGGCGAGGAACACGCCTCCCGGATCGCAAAGAGCGAGGTCGGCGGTGCACTGCGAGACGTCCCCCTCTCCGTCGTCGAAATCTTCGAAACGGAAGAGGACGAATAGCGTTCACCGATAGCGTAACGGCGCTCTGTCACCGCGACAGAAACTCAACCCAAAACATTTTCTATAACCCGCAGTTATTGTGGCGTATGGAACTCCCGACGCCCGCGGACTTGCGCCAGCGCCGAACCGAACTCGGGCTGACCCAGAGCGAACTCGCGGACACGGCAGACGTCTCCCAGCCGCTGATCGCCCGGATCGAAGGCGGCGACGTCGACCCGCGACTGTCGACACTGCGACGAATCGTCAACGCCCTCGAGAAAGCGGAGGGCGACGTCGTCCGCGCGAAGGATCTGATGAACGAGGCCGTCGTCAACGTCACACCGGACGACGCCGTCAAGGCGGCCGCCCGGAAGATGGAGGAGGAGGCCTACTCCCAGCTGGCGGTCATCCAGGACGGGATCCCTGTCGGCTCGATCAGCCAGAGCGACCTCGTTCACCTCGACTCCGAGGCGCGAGACGAACCCGTCGAGGAACACATGAGCGAGAGCTTTCCCACGGTGTCGAAAGACGCCACGCTAGACGAGATTAGCAACCTGCTCGAGCACTACAAGGCCGTGATGATCACCGAGGCCGGCGAGACGGTCGGGATCATCACCGAAGCGGACATCGCCTCGCGGTTCTCCTGAGTCGACGTTCGGCGAGTCGGCTCCCGTCGGCACCTCGAAAGCGGTAGATTGAGGGTCGTGAACCGCGAACGTCGCGCTATACATGATGGAAACGCTACTCCACGCCGGAACGGAACATCCAAGCCTGCTGTGGGTTCTCATCCCAAGCCTCCTCACGTTCTTCGCGGGACTGGGTATCGGAACCTTCTCCGAGCGGGTCCGAAACTGGATTCACGCACAGACCGAGCCGTCGCCAGAGTAGGCCGCTCGAGCGGGCGAGCGGGTTCGTCGCGGCTTCGCACGTGCTACTCGCGTTCGGCGTCGGGGCGCGGCGCGTTCTCGTACTTGACCATCTTTTCGGGTTTGTCGGAAATCGTCTCGTAGATTCGCTGGAGCGTCTCCTCGGCTGCGAGCACGTCGTGCGTCTCGAGAAACGCCCGACCCTCGTCGGTCAGGCCGTAGAACTTCCAGGGATAGCCCTGCCGTCGCTCGCCGTCGGGGAGGGCACGCTCCTCGACGACGCCGGCGTCGATCAGTTTCTGGACGTGCTTGTAAACCGTCGCCTCGCTCACGCTCGGGTTCAGTTCCTCGAGTTCGTACATCGAGGGCAGTTGCTCGGGGTGTTGCAGAATGTTGGTGAGCAGGGCGAATCGGGTCTTTTGCGTGACGAAGTGGAGGAGTTCGCGCGTCTCCGTTCCCGCCACCGGTCCCACGTCGGTACTCATGCGCCCATCTACGCGGTCACCCGCCAAGTAGTTTACCCTGGGGTAAATCACCCTGCGGTGAATCGTGGGCCGATAACGGACCAGTTTCGGAAACGGAAACGGTGTAGTAAATCCTATTGTCGTCTCCTGTGAAACGCCGGGTATGACCGACGAGTCGCCGCCAGTCCCCGACGAGGTGCTCACGAGCGCGACGGAGCGACTCGAGGCCGATGACCTCACGCTCGCGGAGAACGAGGACCTCCTCCACGCGCTGAGCGAGCTAACGCCGATCTACGAGCGCGATCGGTCCTACTTCGTCCTCGGGAACTACGATCCCGCGCAGATGCGCCGGCTCGATCTCGTCGTCGACCGACTCGACCGTCGAGCGGACGCCTACGCCTTCCGAATGAGCGACGTTCGCGGGAACTGGGACAACGGTATCCAGAAGTTCTGTCTGATCGCGGATCTCGTCACCCACATCGTCGGCGTCGCCGAGCGCGAGCCCAGCGGCTTCCTCGTCGAACAGGGGCTGCTCGTGGGCAGCGAAGAGTACTACGAGAAGAGCCACGTCCTCAAGCGGGAGTACCCCGACGCCGAGGAAGACCACCCCTACGGCTGGATGGAAGACGGCGTCTTCGAACTGCTCGAGTCCGACGGGCGACTCCACCGGTGGGAGACAGAAGACGACCTGCTCGAGGCCGTCGAAGCCCTTCCGTAGTCCCCTGTCGCCGCTGTCCGCGGAATCAGGTATGTCCTGAGACGGGAACCGGCTCGTACGGCTCCTCGAGGTACGCCATATCCGACTCCGACAGCGAGATCTCGAGCGCCTCGACGGCCTGCTCTAAGTGTTCGACGCTGGTCGTGCCGACGATCGGCGCGTCGACCCACTCTTTGTGCAACAGCCACGCGAGCGAGATCTGGGCCATCGTGCCCCCTTTCTCGGCGGCGATCTCCGCCACGCGCTCGTTGATCTTCTGGCCGCCGCCCTCCCGATACGGATGTTCGTACATGTGCTCCTCCGTCTCACCGCGTTTCGTGGCGTCGATCTCTTCGTGCGGACGCGCGAGGTAGCCGCGAGCCAGCGGGGACCACGGCATCACGCCGACGTCTTCTTTCTCGCAAAGGGGCAGCATCTCCCGTTCCTCCTCGCGGTAGACGAGGTTGTAGTGGTTCTGCATCGTCTGGAATCGCTCGAGTCCCAGCGACTCGCTCGTGTGTAACGACTCGGCGAACTGGTGGGCCCACATCGAGGAAGCGCCGACGTAACGGACGTGACCGCGACGGACGGCGTCGTCGAGCGCCCGCAGCGTCTGGTCGATCGGCGTCTTGGAATCCCAGCGGTGTGGCTGGTAGAGATCGATCGTCTCCACCCCCAGTCGCTTGCGGCTGGCCGCGAGTTCCTGGTCGATCGCCTTTCGGGAGAGCCCACCCGAGTTCGGGTCGTCCTCGCGCATCCGGAAGAACCCCTTCGTCGCGATGACCTGTGCGTCTCGGTCGTAGCCCTCGAGCGCCTCCCCCAGCACGCGCTCGGACTCGCCCCGCGAGTACATGTTCGCCGTATCGAAGAAGTTGATCCCGAGGTCGATCGCGCGCTCGATGATCTCCGCGCTCTCCTCGTCCTCTAAGACCCACTCGCGCCAGTCGCTCGAGCCGAAGCTCATACAGCCCAGACAGAGGCGGCTGACTTCCATCCCGGTCGAACCGAGCGTCGTGTACTCCATACCCGCGAGACGCTCCCCGAGCAAAAAATAGTACGTGGTACGGCAACGTGGAACGTGGCAATCCCGCACGACGACGGTGGTATCGTCTCGCGAATCAAGGGCGTGTTCAGTCGCGGCGACTGACCAGCGCTATCGTCGCTCGATTCCCCACAGTATCGCCGTTTTTCTGTGCCAGTGGTCGTGCGTGGACTCGAGTAGTCCCCGGTAGCGAAAGCGGAGGCCGCCACCGACCAGTTCGCCTGCCGGACGAGTTCGACCGGGAACGAATTGTCAGAGTTACGTTCAAACCGATCGCATGCGAAAAGGTGCCATGGACACCGCCGAGAAATTCAGCCGATACGCGGAGTGGGTCGCGGACGAGTCGCCGCTGTACGCCTCGCTAGCGAGGGCGGCGGCCGACGACGATCTCCTGCTCGACATTGCGTCGGAAGCCCGGTCGGCACAGCCCGAACCGGAACTCCTGCTTGCGGCGGTCCACTCGCTCCTCTTAGACGGCCGAGAGCATCCGCTGTCCCAATTCTATCCCTCCTGTGGTGGCGCGGATCCGGACGCAGACCCGGTACCGCAGTTCCGTGACTTCTGCAGGGCGAACGAGGCGCAGTTGCGGTCAATAGTCGCGAGGCGGCGCTGTCAGACGAACGACGTCGGGCGGTCCGCAGTGATCCGGCCAGCGTTCGAACACGTCGCCAGAACGGCCGGCACCGGGACCGTAGCGCAGGTCGAGATCGGAGCGAGCGCGGGGCTCAACCTCAATTGGGATCGGTATCAGTACGAGTTCGCGGGTGCCGGCACCGTCGGGCCGAGCGACGCACCCGTAACGATCGAATCGGAGGTTCGGGGCGACCGTCGTCCGCCGGTCTCTCGAGCCGTCCCGACGGTTGCGTATCGGCGCGGCATCGACCTGAATACCCTCGACGCGTCACTCGAGGCGGACGCCCGGTGGCTACACGCACTGATTCATCCGAATCGCGTTCGGCGACACGACCGACTCGAGGCCGCGCTCGAGGTCGCCCGCGAGCATCGACCGCCACTCACCGAGGGCGACGCCGTCGACGCCCTCCCGTCTCACCTCTCGGCGGCCCCGGACGACGCCGCCCTCGTCGTCTACAGCACACACGTCCTCTACCAACTCGACGAGGAGACGATCGCGAACCTCCGGTCGGTCCTCTCGCGGCACAGCAGGGAACGACGCGTCTACTGGCTGTCGATCGATCCCGGCGAGGAACTCGGAACGCCGACGTACCGGCTGGTGACATTCGACGACGAAACCGCGAGGGAAACGCAACTCGCACGATTCGAATCCTACGGAAAGTGGATCCGGTGGCTCGCTAGCGAGGACGGGCCTCCCTCACAGGAGCCCTCGTAGCAGCGACCCGAGCACCGGCAGGCCGAACGCGCTGGCGATGACCAAATAGACGACGGGCGTCATCTCGAGGACGGTCCACGCCGATCCCCCGAGCGTGAGCGCGAAGACGACGAGGACGACGAGACCGAAGCCGACCGCGCCGACGATGCCTCGGCGAAGGGACGGCGAGACGAACGCGACGAACGCCCCGCCGAGAACGAGACCGAACCAGTGGAGCCAGGACGCCAACAGTCCGAGGACGACCGCTCCTGCGACGGCGACGGCGTGTAACCCTGGCTCGGTTCTGACGCGCTCGAGGACGGTTCGGCTGCGCTCCAGACTGGTCTTGCGGCGTTCGACGGCCCTGTTTTCGGAACCACAGTTCTCGAGCGCTCCCTCGGACGCCTCCGACCCGGTCGTCTCGCGCGTCCCGTTCTCGTCCGATCCGCTGGCGCTCACGAGGATCCCTCCGTGAACGAAACGGTGACGTCGGCCTCCGTCGATAGCGCCATCGGTTTCTGGTCGTTGTCGATCCAGCGCTCGAACTGATCGCCGTAGTGGGCGGAGAAGTAGTCGCCCGAGTTCCCGCCGGGAAGGATCGCCGTCGCCTCGCCGCCGGGTTCGACGACCATCCGCCAACTCGAGCCGACGGCGCTCCCGGCGCGATAGTTGTTGACGGTCGCCCGCGAGCCGTCGAGGGGCAGGTCGTCGTAGTCGAGGAACGGGGCCTCCACGCCGAAGGGATGTTCGATCGGCTTCGTCGTGTTCCAGTCGCCGTAGCGCTCCCACCCTTCGTCGTCGATCTCGTCCAGCGCGGCCTCGAGCGCCTCGAGCATCGTCTCCTCGCGCGACCGGTCCGCGTAGAGGTCGCTGTCCGCCGAGAGCGTCGCGACCGCCCAGTCGCCCGGATAGTACGACTCGTCGAGATCACCCGCTTCGAACTGGGGCTCGACCGTCAGCCGTCGGAACTGCTCCATCCACCGGGCGAACAGGAGCGCCCCCTCCTCGTCGCGATCCATCCGTCGGTTCCAGTCCTCGAGCGTCGCCGTGGCGTCCGCAAGTCGGTCGGTGACGTCACGGCTCTCGACGACGTCGAATAGGTCGGGGAGGAGTTGGTCCGCCCGACCGTCGTGGGTGTCGGACTGGAGGTCACGGTGGAACTCGAGGTCCGTCCCTTCGCCGTTCTCGACGGCCTCGTCCAACCGATCGTAGATGCGCGCACCGCGGTAGGGCGAGGCGTACGCGACGCCGACGTAGTGTTCGGGATCGTCGACGACGCGCTGGTTGGCCGTCGCGAGCACGTCGGGATCGATGGCGTGCGGTTTTGCCTCGAACGGGACGAAGCCGTCCCACGACGACTCGCCGAAGGGGGTGAACCCCTCCCACTCGCCCTCGCCCGCGGAGCCGTCGAAGATCCGGTTGCCGGGCACTTCCTCGCCGCCGATCGTTCGGATCGGGAGCTGTCCCGTCGCGTAGTACAGCGTCCGCCCGTCGACGTCCGCGTAGACGAGGTTCTGCGTCGGGAGGTCGAACTTGCGGGTCGCCTCGAGCAAGTCCTCGAGCCCGTCGCTACGGCCGAACTCGTAGATCGCCTCGGTCGTCCGCGTGGCGGTGTGGCCGGTCCAAGCGACGCCGACGGTCCGCTCCTCTCGCTCGAGGACCGGCCCGTGAACGGTCTTTCTGACCGTGATCGTTCGATTTTCCCCGTCGGCGACGACGAGTTCGCGCTCCTCGCGGTCGAACTCGCGCCACTCGTCGTCGTATCGATACCGTTCACCATTTTCGTCGATCTCGTACCGGTAGCAGTCGAGGACGTCGGCGCCGACGTTGGTGAACGACCAGGTCCCCGAGTCGTTGGCGCCGGCAATGACGAACGGCACGCCCGGGAACGTCGCGCCCCGAACCGAGCGCTCGGGCGTTTCGACGCGTTGCTCGTACCACAGCGGCGGCGTCATCAGCGTGAGGTGGGGATCGTAGGCGACGATCGGGTTACCGCTTTCCGTGTGTGCCCCCGAGACGACCCAGCTGTTCGAGCCGACGCCGGTCGGCGACTCGTACCTCGAGAGCCAGTTCGTCAATTCGTCGCCCACGTTCCCGGCCGCGTCGGCTCCGTTCGTCCCACCGGTTCCGTCGCTATCGTCGTCGCCACCGTTGTCGTTTTCGCTGTCTCCATCGTCAGTCTCGAGCCGATCCGCGTCGACGGCGTCGCGGAGGATCGGTGTATCGTGGTCCATCCGCTCGGGAAACAGCTCGTCGGCGACGGTCTCGCCGAGTCGATCGGCGACCAGCGCCCGCCGGAGTTCATCGAAGTTCCCCGTCAGATCCCACGAGATCTGTTTCTCCATCAGCATCGAGTCCGCCGGCGTCCACTCGCGGGGCTCGTAGTCGAGGAGTTCGAACTCGAGGGGGAGCAACCCGGCCTCGATGACGGTGTTGACGCCGTCGGCGTAGGCCTCGACGAGTTCGCCCGCGGGCGTCTCGGCGATCGACTCCCAGGTTGCCTCGGCAGCGCCCGCGAAGTCCATCCGGACGTGGAACTCGTCGTCATCGAGGGTGGCCTCGCCGACGAGTTCGGAGAGCTGGCCCCGCATGACCCGCCGCTGGAGATCGAGCTGAAACAGTCGGTCGTACGCCTGCACGTAGCCGACGGCGAAGTACGCCGCGGCCTCGTCGTCGGCCTCGACGTGCGGAACGCCGTGGTCGTCGACCCGGAGGCTGGCCTCGCCGTAGGGGTTCTCGACGGAGTCCGGAAGCGACCGGCTGGCCGTGTTCCAGGCCCGCCCCGACAGCGGCGCGAACTGCGACAGGAGCTCTCGAGCCCCGGTCAGCGTCAGTCCGCCGATCCCTGCGGCAAGCGCGCCCGCGAGCACGCCCCGGCGTGTGGTGTCTGCTGGCACAGTTCAGACGATTCGCTGCCGCCGACTTAACTATCACGCTGTGTGAAGTTTAGACGTGAAAGTCGGTTCGATCGGAGAACACCGGCGAGGGGCGACTCGAGGACGGTGACGACGTTTGAACGACGGCCCGCCACTCGATGGCCCGTGACGGCCCGTCGGTCAGAGCGAATCGGTGTCGAGCCGAGTGATCGCCGACCGAATCCCGAGAAAGACGACGACCGCCACCAGACAGTAGCCGGCGAGCGAGAGCCAGGTCGTCGCCGTCGGACTCCCGATCGCGAGCTTCGCGACGGTGTTCGCGGGATGTTCGGGCAGCAGGGTCGCGATCACCAGCGCGGCGACGATGCCGACGGAGTACCCGATCTGGGCCTGCCGCCGGTCAGGCGCGACGAGCGCGATGGCGGTTCCGACCCCCGTAACCAGCAACGCGAGCGCGGAGACGAACACGACGAGCGCCGCCGGCAACGCGATTCCGGTCCCGTTGACCGCGAGGAGAACGAGCCACGCGGCAGCCTGTAGCGGCGCCAGCGCGGCGATCGTGAGAAGCTTCACGTCGGCGATGTCGACGAGCGACAGCGGACTGACCCGGAGCAACTCGAGGGTCCCTCGCGAGCGCTCTTCGATCAGCGAGTCGACGACGATCGAGCCGCTGATGAACACCGGCAGGAACAGGAGCAACGGCACCAGTACGGTGTAGGTGAACTCGACGTACGGACTCGCGTCGCCCTCCGTCGGGACGGTCAGAGGCGGTTCCTCGAGGGCGTCCGCGTTGGCGACGCGCTCCTCGTGTTCGAGCGACTCGAGGAGCTCCTGCAACTGGACGACGAGCAGCGTCGTCTCGAGGCCGTCGTCGGCCGCGGTCACCCCGACGACGAGCCGGTCCTCGGCGTCTCTGGTCACCTCGAGAACGGCCTCGAACTGCCCGTCGTCGAACGCCTGTATCGCCTCGTCGCGGTCCCCGGCGACGGTCGGTTCGAGACCGTCGCGTTCGTCCGCGAGCGCCCGAAGCTGCTGGACGTCCTCGGCGTCTTGGCCGGCGATGACGATCTCGGCACCGTAGCCCTCCGCGGAGCCGGGATCGTACAGCGAGACCAGCCCGACGACGAGAAACGAGGAGAAGCCGGCGATAACGAGCTGGATCGCCAGCGCGAGGACGATCGTCTTCTCGGAGCGAAGCGAGCCGAGTTCGCGGCGGGCGACGGCCCAGCGGGGACCGAAGAGCGAGTCGATCGGTCCGAACAGCGAGCCGAGACGGGAGTCTGCGCTCGACGTGTTGTCGGCCGGTCGCGGCGGATTCGGGCCGCGTTGGACGGGGACCTGCTCGTCGCGGGGCCGCTCGTCGCTCGAGTCGCGTACTCCGTTTCGCCCGCTTCGCCGGTCGCGATCACGCGACAAGCGCGATCACCCCGAGGTTGTAGGCCGCGTGAACGAGCGTTGCGATCACGAACGC
Organism: Natronorubrum texcoconense; assembly: GCF_900100335.1. Taxonomy (GTDB): domain Archaea; phylum Halobacteriota; class Halobacteria; order Halobacteriales; family Natrialbaceae; genus Natronorubrum; species Natronorubrum texcoconense. Next base: position 334,265 of record NZ_FNFE01000003.1, read on the forward strand.
GACCGCGTACGCGTTCTGTCCGCGACTCGCGCCGAGCGCGGAGATCACGGCGGTCACGACGTGCAACACCAGCGGCGCGAAAAAGAGCGCGAGGAGGAGCAGCGGATCGCTCGACAGCGCGGGGCCGAAGGCGGCGACGCCGACCGTCAGTTCTGGGAGGCCCACGAACTGGGCGACGTGGGTGAGCTTCTCGCCGACGAAGAAGCCGACCCCGGAGAGGACGCCGAGGAGGACGGCGATCCGGAGGGAGGACTCGAATTTCGAGCGGGCGAAGCCGGCGTAGACGTGGATGCTCTTGGCGAACTCCTCGATGGCCGCCGCGAGGACGAAGATCATGGGGAGAGCGAACGTCTCCGGAACGGCGAACAAGAGGGCGACGGCGAGCAACTGAGCCGTAAAGACGAACGGGATAAAGAGCATCGACAGAATCGGGACGCTTCGGTAGCCGTGGAGTCGACTCGCGAGGGCGTCGATCACCTTCACCGGGATCGCCTTCTGGGCGAACATGTCCTCCTCGCGGTAGACGCCGAGACCGAGCAGGAAGCAGATGCCCGCGCTGGCGAGGAACGGGCCCGTCGAGAAGAGATACTCGCCCAGTCGGACCGTCTCGCCCTGTAGGTCCATCACGATCAGCGTCAGTGGCGAGATCAGCGCGATCGGTGTCACGTCGGTGAAGACTGCCGGGATGAACGTATAGGTGGTCAGGAAGACGCTGATCGTGACCGTCACGAACGTGAGCTCCTTGTACGACCGCGCGAGCATCGCGCCGACGAACGTAGCCGCCAGAAAGAGCAGCGCGATCGGGATCGCCGCGGCGACCGAGAGGGGGCCGCCACCGACGGCGACCGTGATCGCGACGGCGATGGCAACGAGAGCCGCCAAATACGGCAGCGTCTTGCCGGCGACGATCTCTCGGCTCGAGGCCGGCGACACGAGCAACAGTTCGCCGCGCCGTTTGATTCGCTCGTCCATGATCGTGCTTCCGTAGGCCTGGATAACGAAGTTCATCGGGACGACGAACAGGAAGGCGAGCAGCAGTGACTGGAAGGGAAACGGCGGCGAGATCGATCCCGGCGTCCCCGAGGCGTCCTCGACGGCGCCGCTGCCGACATCGGGGACCTGGAGACTGCCGTCGCCCGTGCCACTAGTTCCGTCAGTGGTACCCCCGTCGTCGTCGCTCGAGTCCTCAGTACCGGTTCCGGAATCATCGCCGGTGCCATCCGTCGTCTCACTCCCGCCGTTCCCGTCGGTGGTCGAGTCATCGCCAGTCTCGCTCTCGTCAGTGTCAGTTCCGCTACCGTCAGCCGTCGCCCCGCCGAGGTCGCGGTCCCGGTACTCGAGGTCGACCAACACGGGATAGGCGGCCGTCTGGTTTGCCTCCTGACTCAACCGTCGTTCGTTGTACTCCTTGACTGCGTCTCGGAACGCGTCGTAGGCGACAGCCCCGTTCGGCCCGACGTGGCCGATCTGTCCCCGTTGTGTGACCACCACGTCGGCGTTCGCGTCCTCCCCGTCGTCGGTGATCTCGAGGTCCTCGAGTCCGATCACCCGAAAGGAGTCACTCTCGACGGCGACGTCGTGGTACTGGCTGTCCTCGTCGACGGCCATCACGTAGAGTTCGTCCTCGAGACCGAGCCCCTCGTCGGCGACGGAGATCCCGACGATGCCGACGGTCAGGAGCAATCCCACGAGCACGAGCGCCGTCTTTCGGTCGACCGTGCCGGTGCTTCGGAAGACCTCCCAGCGGGCGATCCGAGTCGTCCGCGCCAGCACGCCGCGGAGGCGAGCAGCGCCGGAGCGCGTGTCCCGTTCGCGCTCGTCGCTCACGTCCGCGCCTCCGCCGTATCCTCGTCGGAATCCGATCTACCGGATTCGTCGCCGTCTCGGCCGTCGCGTTCGGCACCGTTTCGCCCCTCGTTGTTCTTGCGGCTTTCGCTGTTTTCGCGGCTCTCGCTCGCGACCTCGAGGAAGATGTCCTCGAGCGTCGGCGTCTCCGTCTGGATGTCCGTGATCCGACCGCCGTCCCGTTCGACGGTTTCGCGGACGCTCTCCACGCCGGCCATATCCGCGACGACGTGACGGAACTCGTCGTCGATCGGGGCTCCGTTTCCGGCGTCGACCGTCGCGTAGACGTGGTACTCGGTGCCGCCGTGGGCCTTCCGAATCGCGTCGATGGTCCCGCGGGCGACGATCCGCCCGTCGTTCATGATGATGATCCGATCGCAGACGCTCTCGACGTGAAAGAGATTGTGCGCGCTGAAGACGATCGTCTTCCCCTCGTCGCTCAACTCCTGGGTGAACTCGATGATGTAGTTGGTCGTCAGCGGGTCCAGCCCGGAGGCAGGTTCGTCGAAGATCAGCACGTCGGGGTCGTTCACCAGCGCCCGCGCGATGGCCACCTTGCGTTTCATCCCCTTCGACATGTTGCCGAGTCGGCGGTCGCGGTGTTCGAGATCGAGGCGCTCGAGCGTGCGGTCGATCCGGTCGCGAGCGACGGTTCGGGGGACGTCGTAGAGATCCGCGAAGAACTCGAGGTAGTCGGTCGCGGTCATCTCCTCGTACAGGGGAGATTCCTCGGGGAGAAAGCCGAGTCGGCGGGCCATCTCGGGGTCGCCGGGGGTGTGGCCGGCGACCACGGCGGTGCCGGCGGTCGGCTCGATGAGTCCGGCGAGCATCTTCAGCGTCGTCGTCTTCCCCGCACCGTTGGGACCGACGACGCCGAAGACTTCGCCGCGCTCGATCGCAAACGAACTGCCGTCGACGGCGGTAAAGCCGCCGTACTCCTTGCGGAGGTCGTCCACTTCGAGTATCGCCATTCGTTACTCGAGCGTCGAAGAGGCGTCAGTAAAGTGTAGCGGCTAGTGACGGTCTCCGGTATCGGTAGGTGGGGAACGGTTCCGGCGGTTGGATCGACTCCCGCCAGTTATCGACGCCGATCGCCGCCGAACGGAGCCCCAAGACGTCTCGGGCACTCGAGTCGCCTGCCAAACCTCCATACCCCGTGACACCGTACCCTCTGGATACATGACCCGCCTCCGGACTGCACACACCCCGGACGGTCGCCGCCTCGAGGCCTCGCACGTCCTCGAGGCCCCCGCAGCGGACGCCTGGGAGCTACTGGTCGACACCACACGGTGGCCCGAGTGGTCGCCGCTCGTCAACGGCGTCGAGTCGACCGACCGGCGGCTTCGTTCGGGGACCACCGGTCGCGTACGGGTCTCGGGTGTCTGGCTCTCGTTCCGAATCACCGACTGTTCGGATCGACGGTGGGCGTGGCGGATCTCCGGGCTTCCGATCGCGGCCCACCGGGTCGACGACCTCGAGGGCAGCCGGTGTCGAATCGTCTTCGAGCTTCCGCTACACGCCGTCGGCTCAGTCCCGGTCTGTCTGCGCGCGCTCGAGCGACTCGAAGCGTTGCTCGTCGAGTAGGACGCGTCTCGGTCGTCGCTGTATTTCGATGTTCGATTCGGTAGGTCCCTGGTCCCTATGCGAGTACAACAACTGTTCAAGTTCGCGCGTGGTAGTTCACGTGAGGCCCCACACCACACCGAGAAAGATACCGAGAACCATACCGAATGTAATACCTATCGTAATATCACCCAGTGCAAGTCCAAGAGCGGCTCCTAGTAGCGGTCCGAACGCAATCCCCAAGGCCATCTTATTCAAATCTATTTGGTCGTCTTCTTCGTCAGACACGTGCTGTCTTTGGACTTCCGGTGAAATAAACCCAGAGATCTAGTGGCACGTGAGTTCCCACACTGGCCGCAAGGATTCAGATTGCTCCGAATCGAGTGCGATTCGCTACCGCTATCCGGCATCCATTACGGCGGCCGCTCGAGCCCGAACCGGTCGTCGGTTCGCGTGTACAAACTCCCCGCCAGCCGACCGACCGCGTCGACGTCGTTCACGTCGATCTTCCCATCAGTAGTCACCGACTCGTCCAGATGGACGTACCGGACGTCGCCCAGCACGAGCGTCGAGCCGCCGACATCGAGCAGCTCTCGGAGGGTGCACTCGAAGGCGATCTTCGCGTCAGCGACTCGAGGAACGTCGACCACGGACGAGGCGGCGCGGTCGATGTCCGCGTGGTCGAACTCGCTCTCGCCCGCCGGCAAACTCGCGCTGGTCTCGTTCATCGCCTCCTCGAGGCCGTCGGTGACGATATTGACGACGAACTCGCCCGATTCGCGGGCGTTTCGCGGGGTATCCTTGAGGCCCTCCGGACCGTCGACCGGCGCAAAGAGCAAGACCGGCGGGTCGACCGATGCCACGGTGAAGAAACTGTACGGTGCGAGGTTGTCAACGCCGTCGGCGCTGCGGGTGCTCACCCACGCGATGGGACGCGGGACGACCGCACTCGAGAGCACGCGATAGAGCGATCCCGGGTGCGTGTCGGGATCGATCTCGAGGGAGTTCGTGCGGTCGTTCGGTTCGGTCCCGCCGTCGGTAGCGTCCGGTTCGATCTCGTCTGTCGGAGGTGAGTCTGTCATGTGTGTGAGCGCGCGTTCGGTCCGTACCGAGGCCACTAACGCCGTGTTAGCTGGTTCGGACCCGAACTGCTAAAACGGTTCGTACCGTAGCCAGCGTAGATTCAATCGATGTCTTCCCAACAGCCCCACACACAGGAGGAACAATCCCCGTCCCGCGACGACCAGTCGCCTTCCAACGACGGTCAGCCCAACGCCTGCCCCGTCATCGAATCGCTCGAGCAGATCGGCTCCCAGTGGCGACTGGCCGTCCTCCACGAACTCCTCGAGGGCGAACAGCGGTTCAACGAACTCAAGCGCTCGACCGAGGCGAACGCGCGCACCCTCTCGCGCGTGCTCGACGACCTCGGCGAGATGGGCTTTGTCGAACGCCGAATCGAGGAGGACGCCCCCATCGCAACCTACTACAGTTTGACGGACAAGGGACGGTCCCTCGAACCCGTCTTCGACGAAATCGAGTGCTGGGCTGGCTCGTGGCTCGACGAGGAATTCGAGGGCTGAATCGGTACTGTGGGCGACTCGAGTCCGAACTGTCGCTCTGATACGTCTCAGTCGAAGACTGGTTGACACACTCTGGGGTTCGTACAGATACGCTTCGAATCGCGCCGAAAGTGCAAACCACGTGCGGTGGCGCGCGCTGTGCTGTGGTGAACCGACGGTGAACCGCAGCACAACACCGTGCGAGGTCTTCGCGAGTAACACGAGCGAACGGCTCGGAAGGCGCGTTGCGTCTTCCGTTGGATGAGCGAGTGAAGTGAGCGAATCGGCTGGGGAGGACGTGGGAATCCTTGGATCCACGAATCGTGAGTCGAGGGTAGCAGCCGGTGTCGAATAGTGCGAACAGGCAGCATGTCTTGCACTCCTGGCGGCTAGGAGCGCCACGTCCTCCCCAACCGACTCGTTCGTTCCCTCCGGTCACTCACTCATCCCTCGCACGATCCGTCGGCACGCTCTCACCATCGCTCGAGCGCGTCTCCAGCGCGCGCCACCGCGCGTGATCCGCCCCACGAGCGGACGGACGAACGATACACGAACGTGCACATAGAAACCCCTTTACTACCCGACTTCCATCACCGACATGAATGAGTCTTGCCGATTCGGACCGCGAACTCGTCGTCGAAGAGTTGGAGCGAGAGCCGACTCCAGCCGAGGCGGCGCTGTTCGAGAACCTCTGGAGCGAACACTGCGCGTACCGCTCCTCGAGACCGCTGCTCTCGGCCTTCGACAGCGAGGGCGAGCAGGTCGTCATCGGGCCGGGTGACGACGCGGCGGTCGTCGCGCTGCCCGGAAGCGAGGACGGCGGCGACGAGGAGGGGTCGACCTACATCACGATGGGGATCGAGAGCCACAACCACCCCTCCTACGTCGATCCGTTCGACGGGGCCGCCACGGGCGTCGGCGGCATCGTCCGCGACACCCTCTCGATGGGTGCCTACCCCATCGCGCTGGCGGACTCGCTGTACTTCGGCGAGTTCGACGACGAGCACTCGAAGTACCTCTTCGAAGGCGTCGTCGAGGGGATCAGCCACTACGGCAACTGTATCGGCGTCCCGACGGTCGCCGGCAGCGTCGACTTCCACCCCGACTACGAGGGCAACCCCCTCGTGAACGTCGCCTGCGTCGGCCTGACGAACGAGGAGCGACTCGTCACCGCCGTCGCACAGGAGCCCGGAAACAAGCTCGTCCTCGTCGGCAACGGCACCGGCCGCGACGGGCTGGGCGGCGCCTCCTTCGCCAGCGAAGACCTCGCGGAGGATGCCGAAACCGAGGACCGACCCGCGGTCCAGGTCGGCGACCCCTACGCCGAAAAGCTGCTCATCGAGGCCAACGAGCAACTCGTCGACGAGGGCCTGATCGAGTCCGCTCGAGACCTCGGCGCCGCCGGCCTCGGCGGTGCCTCGAGCGAACTCGTCGCCAAGGGCGGTCTCGGCGCCCACATCGAACTCGAGCGCGTCCACCAGCGCGAGCCGAGCATGAACGCCTTGGAGATCCTGCTCGCCGAATCGCAGGAGCGGATGTGTTACGAGGTCGAACCCGAGAACGTCGATCGCGTCGCGGAAATCGCCGAGCGATTCGATCTCGGCTGTTCGGTCATCGGCGAGGTCACCGAGCAGAACTACACCTGCACGTTCGAGGGCGAGACGGTCGTCGACGTCGACGCCTACTTCCTCGGCGAGGGCGCTCCGATGAACGACCTCGAGAGCGAGGAGCCGGCCCAACCCGAGACCGACCTCCCCGACGCAGATCTCGAGAACGCCTTCGAGACCGTCGTCTCGAGTCCGAACACCGCTTCGAAGCGGTGGGTCTACCGGCAGTACGACCACGAGGTCGGCGTCCGAACGAGCGTCGGGCCGGGCGACGACGCGGCGATTATCGCCATTAGGGAGGCCGAGCAAGGGCTCGCGATTTCGTCGGGTGCGGCGCCGAACTGGACTACCGTCGCGCCCTACGAGGGGGCGAAAGCGATCGCCCTCGAGAACGCGACGAACGTCGCGGCCAAGGGCGCGACGCCGCTCGCGGCGGTCGACTGCCTCAACGGCGGCAACCCCGAAAAGCCGGACGTCTACGGCGGCTTCAAGGGAATCGTCGACGGTCTCGCCGACATGTGCGAGACGCTCTCGGCCCCGGTCGTCGGCGGCAACGTCTCGCTGTACAACGACTCCGTTACCGGGCCGATCCCGCCGACGCCGACGCTCGCGATGGTCGGCACCAAGGCGGGGTACGACGCCCCGCCGCTGTCGGTCGCCCCCGACTCCGACAGCGCGCTCTTGCTCGTTGGCGATCTCGGCCTCGAGAGCGGTGAGGCCCGTCTCGGCGGCTCCGAGTACCTCGCTCGCCACGGTGGCAGCGACGTATTCCCCGAACTCCCCGCCGATCCCGCGGCCGTCGTCGAGACGCTCGCCGACGTGGCGACCGACGACACCACGCTCGCGGTCCACGACGTCAGCCACGGCGGTCTCGCCGTCTCGCTGGCCGAGATGGTCACCGAAAACGCTGGACTCGACGTCTCGCTCCCGGTCGCAGACGACGCGGACGACGAGGCAGTCGCTGCAGCCCTCTTCCACGAACAGCCCGGTCGCGCGTTGATCCAGACCGACGCTCCCGATGCCGTCAGCGCGGCGTTCGACGGCGTCGCACCGGTCGTCGAACTCGGCTCGGCGACCGGCGACGGCACGCTCGCGCTTACCGTCGGCAATCGAACGATCGTAACGGATGCAGGCGAGATTCGAGCGCATCGAGCGACGATCGAACGAGAACTCGAGTAGTCGACAGCTTCTCGGACGATCATCCATCGAATCGGCACTTATCTGACGCCCGATATCTTGATATACCCGTGGTACGATTCCTCCAACGAACTGAGAGACCGGAGGACACTGTTCGATGGCCACTACCACCCCGTCCGTCCTAATCGTCGAAGACGAACCGGACCTCGCGGATCTCTACGCCGCCTGGCTCGGGGAGTCGTGCGACATCGAGACGGCCTACGACGGCGAGACGGCACTGAACGCCATCGACGACAGTATCGACATCGTCCTGCTCGATCGACGCATGCCCGGGCTCTCCGGAGATCGTATTCTCACGACCATTCGTGACCGCGGTCTCGACTGTCGGGTCGCGATGGTAACGGCCGTCGAACCGGACTTCGACATCATCGGCATGGGGTTCGACGACTACCTCGTCAAGCCCGTCTCGAAGGAGGAACTGGTCCGAATCGTCGAGCAGTTACAGCTTCGATCGAGCTACGACGAACAGCTCCAGGAGTTCTTCGCGCTCGCCTCGAAGAAGGCGCTGCTCGACGCCGAGAAAACCGATGCCGAACTGAAGTCGAGCCAGGAGTACGCCCGACTGCAAGACCGGATCGCGGTGCTCCGCGTCGAGGTCGACGAGACGATGTCGGAACTGCTCCAGCAGGACGGCTACCGACAGCTCTGTCGGGACCTCACCCGGGACTCGATTCTACAGGAGTCGGGCTGATCTGTCACCCGGGACTCGATTCTACAGGAGTCGGGCTGATCTGTCACCCGGGACTCGATTCTACAGGAGTCGGGCTGATCTGTCAGCCGGAACTCGACTCTACAGGAGTCGAACTGACGCGTTAGCTGGAACCCGTTGACTCGCGCTCGAGCGTCGTTACGTCGCGGACCTCGAGTCGCGTGCCGCCGTTGGTTCCGTTGTCGACCGTCAACGACCAGTCGTGGGCTTCGGCGATCGCTCTGACGAGCGCCAGCCCTAGCCCGTCGATGTTCGTCTCGACGCCGGCACTCGCGTCGCCGTCGTCGGTCGTGATGTCGAGCACTCGGTCGTGAGCGGTCGGCGGGATTTCGGTCGCGTCGTCCAACAGGAAAAAGCCCCGCGAGCGGTCGCTCGTGCCGAAGCCGACGAGGCCAACCTGAATCGTCACCTCGCCGTCGGCGCGGGCCGCGGCGTCGTCGAACGCCGTCTCGAGGAGGTGGACGAACCGATCGGCGTCGGCTCTGAGCGTCGCCGACTGCTCGACCACGACGCGTTCGCTGTCCAGTCGCGATCGATCGAGGGCGTCCTCGATCGCCGACTCGAGATCGATCCGGCTCCGAGGACCGACGGCCGACGCGTTCCGGGCGAACTCACGGATATCGTCGACGAGCCGTTCGGTGCGGTCCAGCGTCGCTTCGACCGAGTCCTCCGCGAGCGGGAACTCCCAGTTCTCCGCCGTCTCTCCGCGAGCGGCCGACGTCTCGCCGCCCTCGGCCTCGAGCGCGTCCGCGAGCGACGACAGCTGCGCTTTCAGATCGCTCGAGAGGACGTCGGCGACGGACTCGAGTCGCTCGGTCTGGCGCTCGAGTTCGGCGGTCCGCTCCCGGAGCACCTGCTCGCGGTCGGCCCGGTCGAGCGCCGCCCGGGTGTTCTCGACCAGCGTCGAGATGAGGTCGACGTCGGTCTCGTCGAACTGGTGGGCGTCGAACGAGCCGGTCATGAGGACGCCGTGGGTGCCGATCGGGGCGATGATCTCCGACCGGATCGGCGTCTCGGGGTTGTAGATGTCGTCGACCGTCTCGAGGTCGTCGAACCGCGCGACGTCACCCGACTCGAACGTATCCCAGACGAGGCCCTCGCCGGGGTAGAATCGCGGGAGGCCGCCGAACTCGTCGTGTGCGCCGGCGGTTCCGGCGACCGGCTCGAGGTAGCCCTGTTCTTCCTCGAGCAGCCAGACCCCGCTGATCGGGAGATCGAGCAGGTCGCTGCCGGCGTGGACGGCGATCGCACAGATCTCTTCGGGGTCGTCGGACTCGAGCAACCACCGGGTAATCTCGTGGAGTGAGGTGACGACCCGTTCGTGCTCGCGCTGGTCGGTCACGTCGCGGACGACGGCGGCGACGGTCGCGAGGTCGTCCTCGATCGGGACGAACCGGAACTCGCCGATTCGGTCGGTTCCGTTGGCGTCGGTGAACGGTAACTCGAGCTGTCGCTCGGCGGCGTTGCCGACGTCGACGTCGGTGATCGCTCGCCCGATCTCGACGGCGTGCTCGTCGGAAATCCCGGCCCGACTGGTGAGCACTTCGACGTGCTCGCCGACGAACTCCCGTCGGTCGGCGTCGAGTACGTCCTCGAGAGCGCCGTTGACGGTGACGATCTCCCGGTTGCGATCGAGCGTGATTACGGCGTCTTGAACGGCTTCGACGACCGCCGCGTGCTGGGCGAGCGTCGTCTCCTGGGATTTTCGCTCGGTGACGTCGCGCATGTACACCGAGAGACCGCTTTCGGAGGGGTAGGCGCGGGCTTCGAACCAGGTCTCGAGGTGGGCGTGGTACACCTCGAAGGAGACGGAGACCTGTTCGTCCATGGCGCGGTGGAACCGGTCGGGAAACTGGGTTTCGACGGTTTGGGGGAACTCGTCCCACATGACGCGACCGATCAGCTCCGCCCGAGAGCGCTTCAGCAGGGTCTCTGCGCGCTCGTTGAGGTAGGTAAACCGGAAGTCCGTATCGAGCGCGAAGAAGGCGTCGGTGACCCGATCGGCGATCGGGACGGATCGCAGCGTCACGGCTCCACACCCCAATCGTCGCTCGAGATCGCGGTCGCGAGCGGATCCCCCCGGAGCCGACCGACTCGCACTGTCGCTGTGTTCATCGAGAGCTAGCTACGACGTACTTTGCAGGGCGGCTATTTCAGTGTCGTGGCTGATCGGCCGACAGAGCCGGCCGTCGCCGACTACAGCGAGGTCGTCGTCCCACGCTCCCGCTCGACGGCTCGATCGAAGACGAACTCGGCCGCCGCAGCGTCGAGCACTGCCGTCCCGACGCTCTCGAGAACGACGATCTCGTCGGCGGACTCGCGGCCGTAGTTGCCGGCCAACACCTCGCCCAGCGAGCGCAACTCGAGGTCGTCGTGTCCTCGAAGATCGCCCGTTTCGGCGGCCTCGTTCGGGACGTCGGCGACCACGCGGGCCGCGCGCTCGATCGTCGTGTCGTCCAGTTCGCGCATCTCGGGCGTGTACGCGCCGACGGCGATCACGAGCGTACCCGCCGCGAGCGCCTCGCCCGGAAACACCGGCTCGGTGCTCGTCGTCGTCGTGACGACGACCGACGCATCCTCGACTGCCTCTCGCGAACTCGAGACCGGCGTCGCGTCGACGCCGAGTTCGGACTCCAACTCCTGTGCGCAGCCGATCCGGGAGTCGCTCGGCGAGTAGACTCGAATCGACTCGAGTCGGTCGACGCCGACGGCGGCGGCGATGGCTCGGGTCTGCCAGCGGGCCTGTGTCCCCGCGCCAATCACCGCCAACTCGATCGGACCGTCCGCCGCGAGTTCGCGAGCGGCGAGGCCGCCGATGCAGCCCGTCCGCGCGTTGGTGATCCGGTTGCCGGCGAGGTAGCCGACCGGCTGGCCGGTCTCGGCGTTCGCGAGCGAAATCTGGGCCGTGACGGTCGGCAGTCCGCGCTCGGGGTTGTCCTCGACGACGGCGACGAGCTTCGTCGCCGCGTAGTCCGCGCCGTGGACGTACGCGGGCATACAGAGTCCGGTCCCAGTCGGCTCGGTGGGTGCGTCGGGATCGAGCCCCCTCCCGATCGGGTAGTGTGGCCGCTCGGGTCGTTCGACCGCCCCTGTCCGTTGCTTCTCGAAGGCGTCGGCGACGACGGGCAACAGCGCCTCGAGGTCGAGCACCGACGCGATATCCTCGTCGGAGAGCACGCGAACCATACGCGAAACTCGTCGCAGGCCCACTTCAGTGGTGCCGTCGTTCCGACAGCCAGATGGGTCACAGTAGCCTCGCCGGAGCGTGTTTGTAGCTGGTCGTGGTACGTGTGCGCATGAAAATCGTCATCGTCGGCGGGGGAATCGTCGGAACCGCGATCGCGGCGCGACTCGGCGAGACCGACCACGACGTCACGCTCCTCGAGCGTTCGCAGATCGGTAGCGAGACGACGGCGGCTTCCGCAGGCATCCTGATGGAGACCGTGATCGATCCGACGCCGTTCGACCTTCGATTCCGAGCGCGCGCCCGCTCGGTCTACGACGAACTGTTCGATCGCGGTCCGCTCGAATCGACGCGAATCGGCGTCTGCTATCTCGCCGAAACGGACCAGTTCGCGGAGCGACTCGAGAAATCCGCGGCGACGCTCGGCGAACACGGCGTCGACGCGTCGTACCTGCGGGCGGAGGAACTCTCCCGACTCGGCGTCGAGCCCGACGGCTTCGTCGGCGGACTGCACACGCCGAACGACCGGCTCTGCGATCCGGTCGCCGTCGCGAACTGGTTCGCCGACTGCGCCCGACAGACGGGCGTGGACGTTCGGACGGGCGAGACCGTCACCGACGTGCGGACGCGCGACGGGGCCGTCTCGAGCGTCGAAACCGAAACGGGCAGTTTCGACGCCGACTGCGTGATCAACGCGACCGGTCCGTGGGCTTCGGAACTACACGAGATGGTCGACGTCTCGCTCCCACTCAGACAGACGCTCGGACCGATGGCGGCCCTCGAGACCGACCACCCTCTCGAGAGTCCGGTGACGATCCTCGAGTCCAAACGCTACGTTCGCCCGACGGGCGGCGACGACGGACCGGGGGCGTGGGTCGGCGAGTACCGGACGGCGTACGACGACGGCCAGCAGTACGATCCTGACGACTGTAGCGTCCCGGACGGATACGCGGACTCCGCCTCGGAACTCGCGGCCGTCGTCCCCGGGCTCGAGGGCGCGACGGTCGTCGACGAGTGGATCGGCCGTCGAACCGTCACGCCGGACGGCAGACCCATCGTCGGCGAGACGAGCGTCGACGGGTTCGTCGTCGCCTGCGGACTGACCGGGCAGGGGATCACGCTCTCCCCGGCCGTCGCGGACGTGGTTCACGACGCGCTCGAGGGGGAGTTCGAGGACGAGTGTCGGGACCACCTCTCGCCGGACCGGTTCTGAGTATCAGTCCGCCCCATTCGAACGAATCCTTATCCCGGACAGTGCCGTTCGATACCGTATGACAGTCGTCGTGATCGGCGGTGGAATCGTTGGCCTCTCGAGCGCGTACGAACTCGCCACTCGCGGCGTCGACGTCGTCGTCTGCGAACAGGGATCGATCGGCTCGGGGAGCACCGAACGATCCGCGGGCGGCATCCGCGCGCAGTTCTCGACGCCGGTCAACGTCGACCTCTCGCTCGAGAGCATGCGCGTCTGGAACGCCTTCGAGGAACGGTTCGGGACCGATATCGACTACCGGCGGCCGGGATACCTCTTTCTCGCCCGGAGCGAGGAGACCGCGGCGGGGTTCGACGAGGCCGTCGCCATGCAGAACGACCGCGGCGTTCCGAGCGAACGTCTCACACCCGACGAGGCGAGCGAGCACTGCCCGGGAATCGACCCCGAACAGTTCGTCGCGGCGACGCACTCCCCGACGGACGGCTTCGCGGACCCGCACCTCGCCCTGCAGGGGTACGCGCGAGCGGCGGCCGACGCGGGGGTCGACGTGCGAACGAAGACGCCCGTCGTGGACGTGATCCGGGAGGGGGGAAGCGCTCGAGACGACGAGGAATCGCGGCGGGTGGTCGGCGTCGAGACGTCCGAGGGCCGACTCGAGGCCGACTACGTCGTCAACGCCGCGGGCCCGTGGGCCGGCGAGGTCGCGGCGATGGCCGACGTGTCGCTCCCCATCACCCCGAAGCGCCGCCAGATCGCCGTCGCCCAACCCGAAACTCCCGTCCCCGACTCGGATCCGCTGACGATCGACCTCGAGAGCGGGTCGTACTTTCGACCCGAGCGGGACGGCGACGCGCTGGTCGGCGGGCACTTTTCGGCGGTCGATCCGGCCTGTGATCCGGATCTGTACACCAAATCGATGGACTTCGAGTGGAGTATCGACGCCCTCGAGACCGTCTCGGAGTGGACGACCTACTTCGGCCCCGAGTCGGCGGTCAAACGCGGCTGGGCGGGGCTGTACGCCGTGACGCCGGACGACACCGCCATCGTCGAGGAGACGGTTCCGGGGTTCGTCACCGCGGCGGGCTTCTCGGGCCACGGCTTCCAGCACGCGCCCGCGACGGGGAAACTGGTAGCCGAACTCGTCGCAGACGGCGAGGCGTCGCTGGTCGATGTCGAGGCGCTCTCGAGCGATCGGTTCGAGGAGGAGTCGGCTCGAGTGGAACGGAACGTCGTCTGAGATCGGTTAGTCGGTCTCTGTAGCGGACGTTTCGTCACGGTCTGTCTTTGCGAGGTCCTTCCGCCGCGAAACGTACACCGGAACCACCAGCACGCCGCCGAGCGGGACGTAAACCCCCATCGAGTAGTGTGCCGGGTTCTCGATCCCGAGCCGTTTCGCGTCGAAATGGATCACGATAGCACCGAGATACTGCGCGATCAGCACCAGTACCAGTCCGATCATGACGACCGTCGCTGCCATGCTCAATCGTTGACACCACCGCCGTATTAGTGTATTGTCCGATTGACCGCTTCGGTCCCGAAGCGAGTGTCAGTACCGATCGCCGTGATAGGTCTCGGTCCCGGGGAAGAGCGTCGAGAGCGTCGCGATAGCCGACGAATCCGTCGCCTCGAGTCGCCCCGTTCGCTCGAGCGTCCGCGCGGATCGGAATCCGACGACGAGTTGCGAGAGCGCGCCGATCCCGAGGCGGACGTCCGGATCGTCGGCGACGGCGGTGACCGAGTCACCCTCGCCTCGACCGTTCGCGACCTCGAGTCGGAACGCGCCGTCGTTCCAGTCGGTCAGCGGGTCCTCGACGGCGATCGCCAGATCAGCCTCGCAATCGGGATAGGAGAGTTCGGACAGCGTCTCGGCGACGTCGACGATTCGGACCATCGGCCCGTCCGTGACTTCGGTGTCGATCTCGTCGGGGTCGCGAGCGACGTCGCGGATCGGAACATCCGCGGGCGCTCGAAGTCGAACGCGCTGGACCTGCGAATCGTGATCGTGGCAGAACGAAAGGAGGGCCAGCAGAGCGTCGTGATCGGTGGCGACGAGTTCGGAGACCGATAACGTCCGGTCGCCCATCTCGCCGTCGATCGTATAGACGAGGTATCCCGCTACCCGGTCGTCGCGCTCGTATGCGTAGACGAACGGATCGCGGTCGTGGCCGCCGAAGACGCGATGTCGCCACCAGGACTCGTCGCGTTCGAGGGCGAGGCCGTAGCGCTCGCGGTGGGTCTCGTAGGCCGACTCGAGTCGATCGCAGTCGTCGGCCTCGAGTCGGCGAAAGATTGTGCTATCGGCGTCGGCACCGTCGGTCGCATCCGTCGCGAACGAGAGGACCGACGGCTCGCACTCGTGGGTCACGACTCGATTGCTGGTGTCCCAGCCGTACTTCCGGTAGAACCGATACTGGAACGGCCACAGCACCGAGAATCGGACGTCGTGCTCGCGATACTCCGCCAGGGAGTGAGCGAGCAACTGCCGGACGTGGCCCTGCCGGCGGTACTCCGGCGGCGTCGCGACGGACGCCAATCCGGCGGTTCGGTGGGTGTCGCCGCGCACGCGGGCCTCGAGCCAGTAGTGTCGACAGACACAGCGCGGATTCGCGTCGTCGGCTGCCTCGGTCGCGTAGAGGCCGCGGCGGGAGCCGAGCGTGTCTCGCGGCTCCTCGTGTTCGTCGGGATCGTACGCTGGCACCCCTAACTCCGGTCGAAAGGCGTAGCTCCGGTAGTCGTGAAACACGTCCCGCTCGTCCGGAATGGGGCGGTAGTCGGCCATGAGACGGACAGCGTGGGCGACCGAGAAAACTGTTAATATCGCGGGCCGTTCGCTGTACTGCCTCGAGAACGGCGTCGCGTTCGAACTGGTACAAAGGCTAAACAGATACGTCCAGTAATCATTGCGTATGATCGACAGGAATACGGTTCGTCGAGGGTACGACGAACTGATGGGGGCGTACGATGCGGAACGTGCAGAAGACGTCCGCGGAAACGCGATTCTCGACGAATTCCTCGATTCGATTGCGACTCCGGCACGAATCCTCGATGTCGGCTGCGGTCCGGGCATCCCAGTCCTTCGAAAACTGAGTGCGGAAGCGACCGCCCTCGGAGTCGATCTCTCCCGCGAGCAACTCGATTTGGCCGCGGCGAACGTTCCCGAAGCGGCGCGCGTACAGGGAGAGATGACGAGGTTGCCCGTCCGTGACGACGCGTGCGATGCCGCTACCGCCTTTCACTCGCTGATTCACGTCCCGCTCGAGGATCACGGGACGGCTATCGACGAGTTCGCACGCGTCTTGCGTCCCGGCGGTCGCGTGCTCCTGTCCGAAGGCTCGGAGGAGTGGTGCGGGACGAATCCGGACTGGCTCGAGCGAGGCGTCGAAATGCAGTGGAACGTTGCCGGCGTGGACGCCACGCGGGACCAACTGCGGGCCGCCGGGTTTACGATTACCGACGAGTGGGGCACCGCCGGTACGTTCGCCGACAACGACGAGCGATGGCTATTCGTCGCCGCCACGCTCGAGGCCTGATGTCCCGTTACACTGATCCCTCACGTTCTCTTCAGGATTCGTAGCACTACGGGCCCTGAATTTTCACCGGAGCCGAACGACGTTCCGTCCCAGCCTCAGGCGTGCTCGTCGACGAACGCTTCGATCCTCGCGAGCGCCTGCCGGAGGTCGTCGAGTCCGGTCGCGTACGAGATCCGCAGGTGTCCCTCACCGCCCTCGCCGAAGACGTCACCGGGGACGACCGCGACACCTTCCTCGCGCAGAACTCCTTCGGCGAACTCCTCGGCGGTGAATCCCTCGGGCACCTCGGGGAAGCAGTAGAACGCCCCCTTGGCCTCGAAGACGTCCATCCCGATCTCGCGGAACCGCGAGAGGACGAACTGCCGACGGCGATCGTACTGGTTCACCATCTCCCGCACGTCGTTCTCGCAGGACTCGAGCGCTTCGAGGGCCGCGTGCTGGGCCGTCGTCGGCGCCGAGAGCATCGTGTACTGGTGGATTTTGTTCATCGCGCCGATAGCTTCGGCGGGACCCAGCGCGTAGCCGAGTCGAAGCCCCGTCATCGCGTGGGCCTTCGAGAAGCCGTTGAAGACGATGGTGCGCTCGCGCATGCCCTCGAGGCTCGCGATGGAGGTGTGCTCGTTTCCATCGTACGTCAACTCGGCGTAGATCTCGTCCGAGAGAACCATCAGGTCGTGCTCGCGGGCGAAGTCGGCGATCGGCTCGAGATCCGCTTTCGTCATGATCGCCCCCGTCGGGTTATTGGGATAGCAGAGTACGAGCATGTCGGCCTCGTCGGCACCGGCGTCCTCGAGTGCATCGACGGTGAGTCGGAAATCGTCTTCCTGTTTCGTCGGCACCGAGAGCACCTCGCCGCCGGCGAAGATGACGCCGGGTTCGTAGGAGATGTACGACGGCTGGGCGATGGCGACCGTGTCGCCGGGATCGACGAACGCTCTGAAGGCGAGATCGACCGCTTCGCTCGCGCCCGCGGTGACGATGATCTCCTCGTCGGGGTCGTAGCCCAGTTCGAACCGGTCGGCGACATAGTCCGCGATGGCCTCTCGAAGTTCGCGCTTCCCACGGTTCGCCGTGTAGGATGTCTTCCCCTGTTCTAAGGACGCAATCGCGGCGTCGCGGGCCGCCCACGGCGTCGCGAAGTCCGGTTCGCCGACACCCAGCGAGATGACGTCGTCGCGCTCCTCGGCGATCTCGAAAAACCGCCGGATACCCGACGGCGGCACCGTCTGGACGCGATCGGCAAGTTCGAACGTCATGGTCAGGGTGAGAACGAGAGCCGTTCGTCGTCTTCGCCGTCGCCGAGTTCGATCCCGTTCTCTTTGTAGGAGGTCATCACGTAGTGGGTGACCGTCTGGGTGATCTCGGGGACGGGCGCGACCTTCTCGCTAATAAACTGCGAGACCTCGCGGATGGAGTCGCCCTCGACTTCCATGTCGAAGTCGTAGTCGCCGCTGACCAGTCTGAGTGCGGTGACCTGCGGGAACCGTGCGAGGCGCTCTGCGATGTCGCCGTAACCCGTCTCGCGGTCGAGGTGGACGTTCAGCTCGACTTCGGCACGGACGCGTTCGTCTTCCAGTTTGTCCCAGTCGACGACCGCCTGATAGCCGCGGACGACGCCTGTTGCCTCGAGTTCCTCGATCGCCGCCTCGACTTCCTGCTCGTCGAGACCGGTCATTCGCGCGATATCGTCGGTCGAGTATCGGGCGTTCTCACGAAGCAACTCGAGCACCTCGCGTTCGCTCATACAAACGCGAAGCGCGAGCGCGAGTAAAGGTCTACCGTTGTTCGGTCGGCAACACGTGGCGCGCGGATCCCCAGCAGCTCCTAATGAAGCGACGATTCACACCGAGGACAGATACGCGATTGCATCGGAACGCTCCGCTGACAATCCGGACAGGTGATATCCTCCTCCTGCTGAAATGGGTAGGCTCGACTCATTTTTTGGCTTCGTCTAGAAATTTACCGACTACTACCATAAAGTGCATCGAAACATGACCGTACTGTCACGATAGCTGTTCGTTCTCGAATACCGTGGTATGCGATGACGGATGTTCGATCGATTTGGTCAGCCGATGCCGTCTCGAGTGTGGGTCGTGGATCGAACGACTGCAACCACGAGCAGGATCGATCCGTGGTCGATCGCTCACGGACCACGCGGTCGACGTTATCGATAGTTCTTGAACAACAGCGCTCGAACGTCGTCTTTCGTCTGGACGTCCTCCGTCGTCCCGTCCGGGAGTTCGACGCTGTAGCGGTAGTCCGCGGAACTCGATTCCGACCACTTGTCGTCGTGGGTCTCGAGCAGGCTCATCATCTCGTCTAACATATCGTCGTCGTCGGCCGAACCATCACCACCGCTGTCGTCGTCGGCTGTCGTGTCCGCATCGGTTGCCGACTCGTCGTCTCCGGTAGCGTCCTCACTCGAGTCTTCGGCATCGCCGTCGATCTCGTCGTCCTCACCGTCGGTGCCGTCGGTATTTGCGTCCGACCCCGAATCGTCGTCTTCGTCGACCGAGTCGTCTTCGATATAGGAGACCTCCTCGAGATCCTCCGGGGTCGACTCGCCGCCGATCGCGGCGCCGACAGAGGCGGCGACGTCATCGGTCGCCGAGGAGTCGAGGTCCGCGTCGAGTTCGATCTCGAGTTCGGTCTCGCCGTCGAGGTTGTCGATCAGGTACTGGACGGCGTCGCGTTCGCGGACGAAGCCGTACTTGCCGACGACCTGTTCGGAGATCTCTTCGCGGAGTTGCTGGATGACTGCGTACTGTTCGTCAGTGACCTCGAGCGTCTTCATACCACATCGATGTTGCGGGGGGTACAAATAGGTGGGTCGTGTTTCGGGCCTTCGTCCGGATCGGGATCTCCCTCGTTGAGCGACGGGTTTTATAGACTGATTGAGAACCGCGAACGGCTCAAATAGCGCATCTGGTTGTTCAGTACAGATGGAACAGTTACCGAATCAACCACAGATCTGATCTCTAAGATGTTAATTAGTTTTTCGTTCACGAGAGAGAAAGATCGTAATGAGTACCAGAAAATGGGCGGACGAGACAATACTGGTAGCGACAATACATAATATAAGAGTGAGAACCACACTTATAGATGAGAGCTGTCTGTTTGATACAGAACACCCAATACCCCTCAGTGCTAACAATTACCTCGTGGATACGTGGAAGTCGATTGCGTCCGATTTCGGTGGTAGGCGAGCTATCATCAGCCTCGGAGTTCTGTATATCCTGTTCGCAATCGGACTGGCCTATGTGGAAATCTTGCGCGGAGATCCGGTGGTGGACTCCCTCTTCATTTCCGGTTTTATCGGCATCCCGGGCGTCGTCCTCCTTCTGGGTGGCTACTGGCTGCCACGGACTGACGTAACTCCCCAATTCTATCCGACCATTACAAAGTGGTGTCTCGGTGCCATCGGTATTCTGGGCGGCACCCTCACTCTCTACCACTTCGCGCCCGGTACAGCTCTCAGTAATCCTGCTCGAGCACTCCTCGCTATCACGGCGTTCGTACTCGTCCCCGCTTTTGCCGGAGGGATCAACGATGCACGGTCGGAAACCCGTGCATTGGAACTCAAGCGTCGATCTAGACAGCAACAGGTCGTCGCCGATCTCGGGCAATTCGCACTCGAAACTGATGACCTCGACGAAATCATGCACGAAGCCTCCCGCCAATTGGCGGACGTTCTCGACAACAGGTATTGTAAGGTACTCGATCTCGACGAGGAACGCCAAGAACTACTGCTTCGCCAAGGTGTTGGGTGGAAGGACGGATTCGTCGGCGAAGCGACGATCTCTGCCGTTGAAGACGATTCTCAAGCCATGTACACGCTGGAGAACGACCACCCGATTGTCGTTGAAGACCTCGAAACGGAGTCGCGATTTAGCGGCCCGGAACTGCTGACGAGTCATAACGTCCGTAGCGGCATCAGTACGATTATCGGGCCAATTGACGAGCCGTGGGGCATTTTGGGCACCCACGACGTGGCCCCAAAATCGTTTACCGACGAGGACGTTGCCTTCGTCCAGAGCGTTGCAAACGTTCTCGCCGAAGCAATCGCGGATAAAACCTACCAGCACGAACTTGAACAGTTAGTGAACGACCTCGCGGAGTCGAACGAGCGCTTGGAACAATTCGCCCACGCTGCCTCGCACGATCTCCAAGAGCCACTGCGAATGGTTTCATCGTATCTGCAACTCATCGAGCGCCGCTATGAAGACGAACTTGACAACGATGGGCAGGAATTTCTCGAATTTGCCGTCGACGGAGCCGACCGAATGAGTGCAATGATCGATGGCCTGCTTCAGTATTCGCGGGTAGATTCTCGGGGAGAACCGCTCGAACCGATCGATCTCAACGACGTGGTTGCAGACGTACGCAGAGACCTCGACCCCCGAATTGCAGAGAGTAACGCCGAGGTGCAGATTGAGGAGTTACCTTGCGTCCGCGGCGATGAAAGCCAACTTCGGCAGGTGTTCCAGAACCTGTTGAAAAACGCGATTGACTATTGCGGAGATAGTCAGCCACGAGTGTACGTTTCTGCCGAGAAAAACGGTACAGACTGGGTCGTATCGGTTCGAGACGAAGGAGTAGGGATCGACCCCGCCGAGCAAGATCGTATCTTCGACGTATTCCACAGCCATGCTCCCCACGACGATCACCCCGGCTCCGGAATTGGATTAGCGCTCTGTGAACGAATTGTCGAACGGCACGGCGGTGATATCTGGGTCGAGTCCGAACCCGGCGAGGGAGCAATCTTTTCGTTTACGCTGCCAGAGCCAATAGAACAGGAACTCTATAGTAACAACTGAAACAATTTACGCACCGATCGAAACGCAGTCCTGCAATCGGGTATGCATTGAACTTCAGTGGCTACTATAGAGGTAGTAGACTGAGCAGTGACTTGTTTTCACCCGAATAATCACATATCGACCACCACCACTACTTGCCAAGAAGTATCACAATGCCTGCCGGAGGGAGCGAAAGAACACTTGCCCACTGCGTTGCCTGTGGTTCTGCCTATGCCGCTGAAATTCGGGATGATGAGACTATTCAGCCAATTGGAATGAGAACTGGCTGTGATTGTGGCTCCAATGAGTTCCAAACCCTCGATGATTCCGCCGGTACCGATCGTCAAGATGATCAATACGATTGACGATTGATCAGTTCGCAGAACTACTGGACGGCTGGCATATCGGCTTCGGCGTGAAACTACCGAAGACGTCGTGCTGAACCTATCCGCGAAATTCAATACGCAGTTAGTGACAGTTGTCGAAGGGATTATACTCCCTTGAGAAACGCCTCGGCCCCTACTGATCGGTAGCGGGGGCGGAAACCAGTCGTCCGAACGATTAGGCGAACACGACGCTTAAGGGATCTCGTCGGGAATCCGCCAATATGGTACTGAAAGAGTCCGACACCGAACTGGACGCGGGCGACCCCGCCCCCGACTTCGAACTCGAGGGCGCGGACGGCGAGACGTACACGCTCGAGTCGTTCGCGGACAACGAGGCGCTTCTGCTCGTCTTCACGTGCAACCACTGTCCGTACGCGAAGGCGAAGTTCGACCTACTGAACGAGCTGGCCGCCGAGTACGACGACGTCGCGGTCGTCGGCATCAACCCCAACGACGCCGAGGAATATCCCGACGACTCGCTCGAGGCGATGCGAGAGTACGTCGACGACGGCCACGTTCAGTACGACGCCTACCTGCGCGACGAGAGTCAGGCGGTCGCGAGGGAGTACGGCGCGGTCTGTACGCCGGATCCGTTCCTGTTCGCCTGGTCCGAGGCCGACGAGGCGTTCCAGTTGGTCTACCAGGGTCGTCTCGACGATGCTCTCAACCCCGACGACGAACCCACGCGGTTCCACGTTCGGGAGGCCATCGACTCGGTGCTCGAGGGCGAGTCGGTGGACCTCGAGTGGCAGCCCTCGCAGGGCTGTTCGATCAAGTGGGTCGACGAGTGACGAGTCTGTCAGTAGTGTGACTGCTTACTCATGGCTCATGCCTCTCTGAGTGACCACCGCAGCGATTGGAACCAACTCATGTTCGCACTTCTGCAGACCATATACTACAGTGACGAGACTCAGGAAGTATCTCATGACCTGATGACAGTGTTAGAAGACGAGGGTGGATCGCCGTTCTCGGCTCACGTTCACCAGCGGGAAACGCAGTCTTTTCCGGATAGGCAGTGACGTTCGGATCGGCGCGTGTACGGACCGCTCGGTCCCGCCGACGTGGTCCCGTAGTGGTGAATTAGGGTCACCAGCCGGATGTCCTCGAGGCCATAGCCCAGATCCGAGAGGTGGACCTCGAGGGCGTCGGCAATACCCTCGGGGCCGACGTCGATCAGAACGAGGCCACGTTCCGTCTCGACGGTGACGGCGGGGCGTGAACGTATCCGGATTCACCCATGTCGGGTGGTTCGCTCGGAAAGCCCAACGCGTTCGATACCGAGGCTCGGAACTGCATCGACCTACGCCTGCAAGTGGTTGCACTATTACCGATATCTCCGTTAATGACACTTGTATGACTGAAAATTGCGTGAGCCGACGGCGGATTATACAGGTCGGCGGCGGCCTCGTGGTGGTCAGTGGCGTCGGAGGTACTACGGCCGCCTCGAGTGACCACGAAACGAACGACCAGCTAACCGATACCGGCTTCCAGACTCGAGTTGCACACCTCTCACCCGACGCACCCAACATCGACATCTACGTCGACGGAGAGCGGGTCCGCGAGGGCATCTCGTACGGGACGGTCACCGACTACCGCGACCTCGAGCCCGGCACGTACACGATCCAAGTCGTTCCCGCCGGTGAAGACCCAGCCGAAGCAGTGCTCGAGGAGACCGTCGAGGTCGACGACGAGGACCCCACCATCGACGGTCTCCTCGCAGTGATCGGTGAAGTGGCCGCCCAAAACCAGCCCCTCGAGGCGCTGTTTCTCGACGACGACAACAGCCCGGTCGATCCGGGTGCCGCTCGCGTTCGCGTCCTCCACGCCGCACCCGATGCGCCTGCGGTGGACGTCGTTGTCGGTGAAACTGGGGATGCACTGTTCGAGAACGTCGCGTTCGGCGAATCCGGCTACGTCGAAGTCCCGGAAGGCGAGTATACGCTCGTCATCTATCCTGCGGGTGACCGAGAAACTAGCGTCTTCGAAATCGACGTTTCCCTCGCCGGAGGAACCGTCTACTCCGCGTTCGCGATTGGCTACCTCGAGCCCGAGGAAGCACCCGCCGATGAGCCGTTCGAGATACTCCTCACGGAGGACTCCCTCCCGGATGAAGAGGGTGTCGAGCCGGACGAAGAGGAGCCGAAAAAAGACGAACCCGAGAACGAGTCTGAAAAGGAAGAGAAGTACGAGGACAAGCAAGCTACGTGATACTGCCGGCTCCCCGTCGTGGAAGGACGTAACTCGAGTTGCTCGTCGAGGATGAGCCGCGTCTTCGTGCTCACGACCCCCTCTTGCCCGCGCGCTTGCGTGATGAGTTCGTTGACGCCACAGGTGTCGGCGGCGTCGATGACGACGACGATGTCCTGTTCGCCCGAGACCTGCCAGACGAAGTCGACGTCCTCCCACTCGGCCATCCGTTTTGTAACCTCGCGGGTGCCGACATCGACCGCGACGCCGACCTCGATTATCGCCTGTGACGTTCTACGCACGCGTCGAGATGGCAAATCGGGCCAGATCTCGTGCGACATTCGCGCTGTGTATCTCGCACGACTCGCCGAAACTCTATGACATCTGACTAACACTCCGAACTTCAGGTCACCCACGAAGCGAGCGGAGTCGAGATTCATACTCCCCCTCGAGATCAGTGCGTCCGTGATGGTTGCGTCTGCCGGCTTTTCGCTGAAATGGACAGGTACGCTATCGGTACTGTCGAATGAGTTGGTTCGTTTCGAGCGTTCCGCTGCAGTCGTCCTCACTCCGACCGGACCCGATCCCGTGGATTCAGGAGACGTATCTCGCCTCGCTCGAGATGCAACTCCTCGCGACGGTCGTCCTCGTCGTCGTCGCTCTCTTCGGCTTCGGTGTAGCGTCTCGGTTTCAGGACGTCGTTCGCCGTCGGTCCGGCACCCAGCTCGCCGAGGCCAGCTCCGTTCTCCTCCTCGGTGCCGTCGTCGTCGGTGGCGTCTACGCGTTCAGCGTGATCTGGCACGTCACGTTCGTGCTCGAGCACACGCTGCGGACGATGGCGATCGATCGGTGGCTCGCCGCCCAGCAGCTGGTGACCGGCGCGATCGTCCTGACCGCCTACCTCGCGATCCGGTTCGTCAACCGGTCGATCGACAAGCTCTCCCAGACGAGAGCGATCACGAGACACCAGAGCGAGGTCGCCTACCACGTCTCGGACGTCGCGATCGTCGCCCTCGCCGCGGCGATGATCCTGACGCTGTGGGGGATCGACCTGACGAATATCTTCATCGGCGCGGGAGCGATCACCGCGATCGTCGCGCTGACGGCTCGCGAGACCCTGACGGCGATGCTCGCCGGCTTCATCCTGCTGTTCTCGCGGCCGTTTCACGTCGGCGACTGGATCGAGATCAACGAGACCACCGGTATCGTCACCGACGTCACCATCTTCACCACCAAGATACAGACGTTCGACGACAAACACGTCCTGGTCCCCAACGACGAGGTGACGAACAGCCAACTGACGAACTACTCCCAGAACGATCAGCTTCGCATCGCGGTCGACGTCGGCATCGATTACGACGACGATCCCGAACACGCCCGCTCGGTTATCGTCGACGCAGTCAGCGACCTCGAGTCGATCAAGAACGCCCCGAACCCGCAGGTGGTCGGCAAACGCTTCGACGATTCCGCGATCGTGCTCGAGTGTCGCGCCTGGATCGCCGATCCGACGATGCGTCGGAAACACGACGCACAGACGGACGTGATGGACGCGATCGTGGCCGCGTTCGACCGCGAGGAGATCGAGATCCCCTACCCCCAGCGGATGCACGCGGCTCGAAACGACGGCTTCCGAATAGAAGATCGTCGAGCACGAAAGGGTGCCGTGTCGTCGCTCGAGGATTAAAGCTCAGAGCGGGCGGGTAAACGATCCCCGTCGAGTGACCGTCCGGCGGGCCGATCACTCGACGACGAGGTCGGCGTACTGCGAGCCGGAGTGAAGGCTACAGACGTACGCTGCCATCTCGGCGCTCGCCGTGAAATCGAGGGTGGCGCTGTCGCCCTCGGCAGCGATCTCGTCGGTCGCCAACTCGTCGACGACGTCGCCGCCGTCGTCCCAGATCTGGAGGTCGTGTGCCATGTTGTCGGCGTTGACCCACTCAATCGTGTACTCCTCGCCTTCCTCGAGGACGAGCGTCGGGTTCTCGACGCCGTCGATCGCGCTGGGTTCGACGCCTTCCCAGTGGGAGTTGTAGCCGTCGACGACGATCTCGGTGCCGGCGTCGATGTCGAACGTGTCGTCGTCGCCGTTGCCGTTGTCGTCGCCGTCGTCATCGTCGCCACCGAGACAGCCTGCGGCGACGGCCGCGATCGTCGTTGCCCCTGCGGCTTTCAGCACCGTTCGTCGGGTGTGTTCGGTCATGATAGTCGTCATCGAACAGTTGCGTCCCTCTCCCATTGAAGAAGACACCTAATTCCCACGTAGTGGGAGGTCTGTCGACTATGTTCGGCCACAATTCGATATTCCCCGATAATTGGCGGTGAAAATAGAAATCGGCCGGAATCGATCGCCCGCTAGCGAACGCTGCGACGATACTGGACCGGCCAGCGAGACGCTGCGTCGTCCGTGAGCGCCCCGGCAGCGCGCAGGCCGAAGTAGGGATCGCGGAGGAACTCCCGCCCGACGAGGACGAGGTCGGCCCGTCCGTTGCGAATCACGGCGTCGGCCTGCTCGGGTTCGGTGATTCCGCCGACGGCACCGGCGGCGATATCCGCTCCCTCGCTGACCGCCTGGGCCAGGGGCACCTGGAAGTTCGGTCCGCCGGGCACGTCCTGCTCGGGGTGGAGCCCGCCGGAACTGACGTCGATCAGATCGACGCCGCGGTCGGCGAGGTCGTCGGCTAGCCGGACGGACTGAGCGATATCCCACGACTCGCGGTCCTCGAGCCAGTCGGTGCCGGAGATCCGAACGAACACCGGTTTTTCGTCCGGCCAGACGTCTCGAACGGCGTCGACGACCTCCCGAACGATTCGGGATCGGTTCTCGAAGCTTCCGCCGTACTCGTCCTCGCGATGGTTCGTCACCGGTGAGAGGAACTCGTGTAGCAGGTAGCCGTGGGCCGCGTGGACTTCGGCGATGTCGAAGCCGGCGTCGAGCGATCGCTCGGCCGCGGCGCGGTAGGCCTCGATCACACCCCGGATGTCGTCCTGCGTCGCCTTCGTCATCGCCGGTCGATCGCCGTCGAACGGCGGGTAGGCGTCGGGCGACGGCGAGAGTACCTCCCAGCCGCCGTCCGCGGGTGCGATCGGGGTGTTGCCGTCCCACGGCCGTTTCTTGCTGGCCTTGTGGCCCGCGTGGGCGAGTTGGATCGCCGGCACCCCACCTTGGTCGCGGATGAACTGCGTGGTAGGCGCGAGTTCGTTCGCGTGCTCGTCGCTCCAGATCCCCAGATCGTGGGGCGTGATCCGTCCTCGCGGGGTCACTGCGGTGGCTTCGGTCATGACGATTCCGGCGCCACCGACGGCGCGACTCCCGAGGTGGACGCGGTGCCACTCGGTCGGCAGTCCGTCGGGTTCACACGAGTACTGGCACATCGGCGAGACGGCGAGCCGATTGGGTATCTCGAGGTCGCGAATCGATAACGAATCGAAGAGATCGGGCATCGCTCGAGTGTTACCGGAGGCACGGGAAAACCACCGCGGACGAGGGTGGCCTTGCCGGCACGGAAGTCGACCCGCTCCCAGCGGTTCCGCACGCGCTGAGCGGATGTGGCCCCGCGGCAGTCGTTCGGGGTGACTTATTGCATTCGAGCCCACAGCACCGCTATGTCACCGCCGACACCGCTGCTGGATCGGTTCGACGCGCCCCATCCCGTCGTTGGGATGGTCCACCTTCCGCCACTGCCGGGCGCACCGAGCTACGACGGCGACCGGACCGGGCTCTCCGACCGCGCGCTCGAGGACGCACGCCGACTCGAGGCCGGCGGCGTCGACGGCATCATCGTCGAGAACTTCGGCGACGCGCCGTTCTATCCCGACGACGTGCCGAAACACGTCGTCGCGGAGATGGTGGCCCTCGTGACGGACCTCACGAGAACCGTCGACGTCCCGATCGGCGTCAACGTCCTCAGAAACGACGCCGACGCCGCGCTCTCGATCGCTGCCGCCGCGGACGCGGAGTTCGTCCGCATCAACGTCCACGTCGGGGCCGCGTCGACCGATCAGGGTGTCCTCGAGGGCCAAGCCCACGAAACTCTCAGGCTCCGGGACCGGATCGACGCCGACGTCGCCATCCTCGCGGACGTCCACGTCAAGCACGCGACGCCCGTCGGCGAGACGGCTATCGAACGGGCCGCCCTCGAGACGGCCGAACGCGGGCGGGCCGACGGCGTCGTCGTCTCGGGAACCGGAACCGGCTCCGAGACCGCGCTCGAGGACGTCGAACGCGTCTCGAGCGCGCTGCGAGAAACCGCCGCCAACGGTGCCACCCCCGTCTTCGTCGGCAGCGGCGTCACGAGCGAGACGATCGGCGAGACGCTCGAGGCGGGAGCCGACGGCGTTATCGTCGGCACGGCGACGAAGGAGGGCGGCGAGACGACGAACCCGGTCTCGCTCGAGCGCGTCGAGACCGTCGTCGCGGCGCGGGACTCGAGTCAGTCGTAGTCCCGACGAACTAGTCCCAGTTGTGCAGCGCGTCCCGGAAGATGTCTTCGGCGTCGTCTTTCGTCACCGGCCGCGGATTACAGCGCAGCAGGCGCTGCTGGGTCTCGACGGTCTGGGTCGCCAGCCAGTCGATGTCTTCCTCGGTGACTCCGGCGAGTTCCTCGAGTCCGCTCGGGATCACGTTCAGATCCTGCTGGAGTCGAACGAACTCCTGTCTGGCCTGATCGGCGGCCTCTCGGGTCCCCATTCCGTCGGTGTCGGCTCCGAGCATGTTCGCGACCTCGACGAACCGTTCGGGGTCGCTGGCGACGTTGTAGCCGAGCGTACTCGCCGGCGTCAAGACGGCGATGGTCTCGCCGTGGTAGGTGTGATACCGGTTGCCGACGGGGTAGGCCATCGCGTGGGCGAGGCTCGCCCCGGCCGTCAGCCCGGCGATTGCACCGAACAACGCTCCCTTGAGCATCCCCGCGCGCGCCTCGAGGTTGTCCCCGTTGTGGACCGCCGTCCGGACGTTTCCGGACAGCAGTTCGATCGCTTTCACCGAGAACATCTCGGTGAGTTCGGTTCGGCCGGCGTAGACGGGTCGGGACTCCGGGTTCGAGGCCCGCAGGAGTCCGTCGAAGGGGTGAGTCGTGTAGCCCTCGATGGCGTGACCCAGCGCGTCCATCGCCGACTTGGCGGTGATCTCGGGCGGCAGCGTCGTCGTGAACGTCGGATCGAGGACGGCCGCGTCGGCCCGGATGTGATTGCTCGAGATCCCCTCCTTGATCTCCTTCTCCTCGACGGAGAGGATGGCGACGGGCGAGATTTCGGCCCCCGTGCCCGCCGTCGTCGGCATGAGCACCAGCGGCGGCCCGGAGTCGGTCAGCGCCTCGCCTTCGCCCGTCGGTTCGGCGATGTAGTCGAGCACCTGCCCGCCGTTGGCGATCACCGCGCGGGTCGTCTTCGCCACGTCGATACAGCTTCCGCCGCCGAAGCCGACGTAGAAGTCGTAGCCGTCCTCGCCTTCGTTCTCGCGAACGAACTCGATGCAGCCGTCGACGTTCTCGATCGTCGGCTCGCGTTCCGCGCCGTCCCAGACCGTGACGTCGTAGCCCGCGTCCTCGAGGTGGTCCGTCACCCGACCGACGTGGCCGATGTCGACCAGTTCCTCGTCGGTGACGACGAGCCCGTGTGGATCGTCGTCGGCGCTGACGCCGAGGTCGGCGAGCTGGAACGCCAACTCCTCGACGGCGTCCCGTCCACACCTGATCTGGGGCATCTGCAGGTGCCAGACCGTCTCCGGCTGGAGTTCGTGTTCGGGCGCGGAGACGGAGCGTTCGTAGCTCATCTCACTGCCCCCAGCCGTCTCGGATCTCCTCGAACTGGTCGCTGTCGTGGCCGTAGACGACCTGGGCGTCGTGGCGACGCTCGAGTTCCTTGATTCGCTGGAGGCTCTCGAACCACTCCGTCTTCCCCCAGAGGAGCTGGGCACCGAGGGGGATCTCGTCCTCGAAGTTCTCCGCTCGATAGAGTTGGTCGCCGGTGATAACGACGGTTCCGTCGCCATCGAGGTGCATCACGGTCCCAGTCAGTCCCGGCGTGTGGCCGGGGAATCGGACGAATTCGATGTCTTCGAAGTGTTCCTCCCGGTTCTGGTGGAGGACCTGCCAGTTGAGGTCGTGGTCGAAGTCGTCCAGGATGTACGCGCCGCTTCCCTTGTCGGTCTTCGCGCTGTAGTAGGCGTACTTGAGCTCCTTCTCGTGGACGAAAATCGGCACGTCGGTGCCGTCGAAGAACTCCAGCCCGCCGGCGTGATCGAGGTGGAGGTGGGACTGGAACACGTAGTCGATGTCGTCGATACTGTAGCCCGCCTTCTCGAGGTCGTCGTCGAGCCGGTGTTCGTCGGCGTCGTACGGGTAGAACGCCTGCAACAGCCCTTCCGGCCAGTGGCCCTCGAGCGCCTCGTGGTGGTTTCCGGTGTCCCAGAGGATCGTTCCCTCCGGGTGATCGATGACGAGGCTCCAGACGGGGATCTCGTCGTAGTCTACGTCCGGATTCGGTTCGTCGTGCGTGCCGAGGGTGTGGCCCTCGAGCATGTAGTTCTGGTCGCACTCGAGTCCCCCGCGATAGAGGACGTCGACCGTCGCGTTTACCATTGTATTGACACCTCGAGTCCCTACACCAGTTTCGATCAAAAGGGTTTGTGCCTCGTTCACACACAGTCACGACGGCGAAGACGTTCGGAGACCGATCGAAGAGCACCCCACGGCTCACTGCATCAACAGCAGCGGGCCGATGAGGACGCCCATCAGGTGCACGCGTCGCGCCCGAAACCGGATCGGGACCATCCCGACCGCAGCGGCGACGGCGAAGACGAGAATCCCAACGGGGCCGGTAAAGAGATACGAGAGGACACAGAGGAGGCCGAGGACGCCCACCGAAATCTTCCAGTACGCCATCGTCCCGACGATTTCGAGGTAGGCGTCCCCGACGACGATCACGAGCGCGAACCCGAACAGGCCGGCGAGGACGACGCCCGCGAGCAGAATCGGTAACTCGAGGGGCGCGTTCACGTTTTCGAAGGCGACCATCACGCCGGTTCGGGGCTGGCCGATGGCGACCAGCGCGAAGAGCGCGAAGATCGTATTCGCCGTATCCACGCCGCTGGTCGCCACGATATAGCCTCGATCGCCGGACTGCCCGGGAACGAGGACGAGAACCGCGACGGCGGCGATCGCGGCCGAGATACCCGGGATGTACCCCACCACGGCACCCGCGAGCGCGCCGGCGAGCGCCGTCGCACCGACGAGCCACCGGGGCATCGCGATCGGTTCGTCGTACTGCGGCGGCACGCCACCGCCGCGAATCGCGTCGATCAACACCGGCGCGCCGAAGAGTCCCGCGAAGAGCGGCGCGAGCATCCCGCCGGCCTCGAGCGGCGCGTCCGGCGAGAGATCGAGCGTGAGCAGTCCCAGCGCGGCCGCGAGGAGAAAGGAGACGACGCCGCCGACTCGAGCGCGCCAGGTGTACTCCGAGGCGACCAGTGCGACGACGACCATCGCTAACAGGAGCGCCAAGTTGTCCCGAATCGTCGGATAGGCGGCCGTCACGCCCCACGTGATCGGCAGAGCCAGTGGGACCGCCAGCAGGACGGCGAGGACGCTCCCGAGCGCGGAGAGTCGGATCGCCTCGTAGCCGCGGCCCTCGAGCACCATCCGATGGCCCGGCAGCGCGGTCACGGCCATCTCGGCGTCGGGCACCCCGAGCGCCATCGCGGGGACCGCGTTGAGGAAGGTGTGAACGACGCCTGCGGCGAGCATCGCACAGCCGACGAACAGCGGCTCGCCGGGGATCGACGGCGCGAAGCCCGCGAGCAAGAGCGCGAAGTTGTTCGCGTGAAGTCCAGGTACGAGCCCGCTGCAACTCCCCAGTAGCGCCCCGGCCAGCACCCAGCCGAGCAACTGGAGCGTCAGCGTCGGATCCGCGACGAACTCGACCGGGGTGATGGCCATCGGACTGTCTGGCCGCGGCTTCACTGAAAAAGTCTCAGTTCCAACCGTCGGAACGCCTCGGTCCCGACCGTTCGAACACCCTACGCGGACGCGACGAACGGTCGCTCGTCCGCGAGGTCGAACAGCGGAACGACGTCGGTCACCGCGTAGTGCTCGAGCATCGAGTGGAGTTCCGCGAACGTCTTCGTCTCGGTCGCGCCGGCCTCGAGCAAGTCGAGATAGCGCTCGCCGACGACCGGTACGTCGGCCCCGACGAAGTACGGCTTCATCGCGTCCAGCGTGTCGCGGTGGGCGGCGTAGGCGTCCGTATCGATCTCGTACGCCTCGAGCATCGTTCGGGGGACCTCGATCCCGCAGTGCTCGCAGGCCTCTTCGAACGACGTGTACTCGCCGAAGCAGTCCCAGGCGTCGATCCGGAGGTCGTCGCTTTCGGTCGACTCGAGGAACGACGCGACCCGGTCGGAGAGATCGTGTCGGAACTCGAGCGCCTCGCTTGCGATGCGGGCACGGCCCTCGAACTGGACGAAATCGAAGTACTCGCCGTTGTAGGTAAGTATCGACTCGCCGCCTCGCGCGTCGAGCCAGTCTACCGTCCGTTCGACGAGATCGAGTTCGGCCGCGGGACCCCGGCCCTCGCGGACGAACACCTCGTGTTCGATCGGCGCGTCCGGATCGGGTTGGTAGGCACAGCACAGCGAGAACAGTTCGAACTGGTCCGGGTTCTGGAAGTCCGGCTTCCGGTCCGCCTCGAGTTGTGGATTGATCGTCTCGATATCGAATGCGAATCTGCCGGTCGTCACGATACTCACCCTATCGAACCGGTTCGTGAAAAAATACGCCGGTCACACCCGCAGCCGGATCGCTCCCGATAACCGAACGACTCGAGTACGAGTTACGGACGGCTCACTGCCGTTTCGCGGCCTTCGACGGGCGCTTTCGCGGGCGACAGCTGTCGCTGTCGCGTACGGCGTCGAAGAAAAATTGGGATCGTGCGAAGTCGTCGCGTCGCGACTTAGCCGAAGAGTTCGCCGAGGCCCTCGCCGCCGGCGTCGTCGTCCTCGTCCTCGTCGTCGTCCGTCGTGTCCGGGACGTCGCTGGTCTCTTCGACCTCTTCGTCGTCGCCATCGTCGCCTGCGGCCGCACCGGCCGCGGCGCCGCCTGCGGCGGCTCCGGCAGCGGGTGCGACGGCGGCCTCCGAAACTGCCTCGTCGATGTCGACGTCCTCGAGTGCGGCGACGAGCGCCTTGACTCGGGATTCTTCGACGTCGACGCCGGCAGCGTCGAGTACGTTCGTCAGGTTGTCTTCGTTGAGCTCTTCGTCCGCTTCGTTCAGGATGAGTGCAGCGTAAACGTATTCCATTGTTGTATCCTCCAGTTGTGATTAGCCGAACATTGCGCCGAGTCCTTCGCCACCGCCAGCGTCGTCGTCGTCATCGTCGTCTTCGTCGTCGGCGGCGTCGGCGGCGTCGGCCTCAGCATCGGTGTCTTCGTCTGCCGATTCGTCGTCGGTCTCAGCGTCCGCTGCCGGTTCGGCGGCGGGCGCTTCGACACCCTGCAGCTCCTCGGGCAGGGCCTCCTCGTCGTCGATCTGAGCCGCGAGCGCACGCAGCTGTGCGTCGGCTTTGGAGACGAGGTCGGGCATCAGGTCTTCGTCCTCGATCGCGGCGTGCAGGCCGAGGCTCTTGGCCTCGCCCGTCGCCTTCGAGATGAGCGTCGGCGCGGTCGCCGCGGTCGGGTAGCTCGCGTTGATCGAGAGGTTGCGAGCGCGAGCGGCGGCCGTCGCCACGTCGCTCTCGTAGGCCTCGACGTCGATGTCGAGGTCCTCGGGGTCGAACAGCACGCCGTCGGCGATGACGGCGCGAAGGTCGAGACCGACCTCCTTGGGCTCGATCCCGAGCTCGTTGAGGACGTTCGAGAGGTCTGCGGAGACCTCTTCGCCGGCCTCGAGGACCGTCGAGTCCTCCATGACCTGAATCGAACCGTCCTCGATGCGCGCGTTCGCGCCGATACCCTGCAGTTCGCCGACGAACGGACCCGGATCGACACCGGTGTCACCCTCGGGAACGACGATGTCGTTCGGGGCGACCTCTCCCTCGTTGATCGGTGCCGGCGTCTTCGACGCCTCGAGCTCCTTGTAGAGGGTAAATGGGTTGTCGTTCGTGCCGACGAGACCGACCTGTCCCTCGATGTGAGAGACGAGTTCGTCGAGCCCGGCGTCTTCCAGCGCGTGGACCTGCAGCGTGTTGCGGCTGACGCGCAACTCGGCGGTGCCGTGCAGGTCGCGACGCATGTCCTGGAGCTGTTTGCTCGGAATGCCGGTGATACCGACGATGCCGACGCTCTCGTAGCTCTCGATGAGCTCCGCGAGTTCGTCGACCTCCTCTTTCTTCCACTGTGGAAGGTTCTCGGTCTTGCGTTCAGCCTGTGCGCTCATGTTAGACTACCTCCTGAGACGGTCCCATCGTCGTCTTTACGTAGACGCCATCGATGTTCTGTGGACCTTTCTCGAGGTCGGCGTGCAGGCGTCGCAGGATGACGTCGATGTTGGCGGCGACGTCTTCGGCGTCCATCTCCTCGGATCCGACGAGCGTGTGGAACGTTCGTCGGTCCCGGGAGCGAAGCTGCACAGTGTTCTTGAGTCTGTTGACGGTCTCGACGACGTCGTCGTCGGGGCCGAGCGGGTCCGGCATCTTCCCCCGGGGACCGAGAATGGTACCCAGGTGCCGGGCGATATCTTGCATCATCGCCTCTTCGGCGATGAAGAAGTCCGTCTCGTCCGCCATATCTTTGGCTTCGTCGTCGTCCAGATCGGCCACGTCGTCCTCCGAGAGAACCTCGTCCGCTGCCTCTTCGGCGCGGACGGCGGTTTCACCCTCGGCGATAACGACGATACGGGTTTCCTGGCCGGTTCCGGACGGCAGGACGATAGACTCGTCAACTCGATTCGACGGTTCGTTGAGGTCGAGATCGCGCAGATTGATCGCGAGGTCGACCGTCTCGGTAAAGTTCCGATCGGGTGCCTCGTCGAGTGCGCGCGCGACTGCTGTTTCTATATCCGAATCTGCCATCGTTCACCTCCGTAGTACGCAGGAGTGCTCCTACGGGTCAGTGAAACAGGCAATGCCTGTCTCCCTTGAACGAAATGCCATGGCAAACTTAAACCCGTCGAACTGGCTTCCGTACGGTCCGCCGCGACCGTTGAACCGGGCGGAGCCTCGAGTTCTTTTCACGGGAGACGTAGATTACCATTGACCGAAAATACTATTGGAGATGAGAGTATACCGTTCGTATATGGGGCCAGTAGATTTATATGGTGTCAATGGGGCGGTACTTGAGTCAATCGGCCATTTCGCCACGACCGATATTGGACTCGAGACGTATCAGGCGTTGAGCGCACTGGAGCGAGCGGGAGTTCACGTCGCTGTAACGCTCGTCGTCGCGATGGTCGCCCTCGGATTGCTCCAGAACTTCGGCCCGCAAACGGTGACGAAGTGCCGTCGAAGTCCGGTGATCTCGATCTGTATCGGCGCGCCGAGCCTCCTGGTTATCGGCGCCGTCGTGAGCACGGGCTATCTGATCATCGGAACGAGTCTCGGGACGTTCTTCGGTATCGTGTTGGTCGCCGTCGGGCTGACGATTATCCCCGTCCTGACGATCGCCGGCTTCGTCGCGATCGGTCAGTCGATCGCTTCCCGATTCGGTCGCCACCAGCTGTGGATCGGCGTCGTCGTCGCGAGCCTGCTCAGCGGCCTCGTCGGCCTCTCCGTGCTCGCGACCGTCGTCGCAGTCCTGTTTGCCGGCTCGCTCGGCACCGGTAGCGCCATTCGCGTCATGCGAGGCGCCGGCGGCTCGACCCACCCCAGCGAGCGAACCGTCCCGCCCGCGAATAAAATCTAGGCTCCCGCCTCGGTTAGGCACACGATACTCGAGCGATTCGGCGCAAAGCGTTTTTCGACGCGGATCGAGACCGAGCGTATGGCACCCAGCAGCCGATCTCCTCTCGAGTCAGTCTCGACGGTCCACTGGGTGGCCATCGCGCTGGCGCTCGTGACCGCCGTCATCCACCTGATACTCGGGGTCGGCTTTCTCCCCCACTGGATGGGCGTCGCCTTCCTCGTCGCGACCGCCGGCTTCGCACTCGGAATCGCGCTCGTCCTCCTCGACTACCGCCGACGGCTCGTCTACCTCCTCGGAATCCCTTTTACCGCTGGACAGGTGATCCTCTGGTACACGGTCAATCAGCCGACCGGACTCGGCGACCTCACGGCCGCCGGCGTCGTCGACAAAGTCGCACAGCTCCTCCTGATCGTCGTCCTGGTGGTGCTCTACCGCCGTGAGTAACCCATGACCGACGACTCGACGCTGGCCGTTCGGCGACGAACGCTCCCGCAGTGGGGTCGTCTCACCGCCGGCAACGCGGCGACCATCGCCCTCGCGCTCGTCGTACTCGAGATCGGATGGACTGCCGGCCCGTCTGCCGGCTTTCTGACCGCCGTCGGGCTGGTGGCGGTCCTCGAGTCGACGCTCTTCCTCGTCGTTGGCGAGCGTAGACACCACCCCGTCACGCTCGCGACGTGGGTCACGGTGGTCCGCGGCGCGGCCGTCGCGGTGCTCGCCGGCTTCGTCGTCGCGGGACCGCCAGCCGGAACGGGAATCGTCTCGTGGGTGCCGGCCGCGCTGTTCGCCGTCGCGGCGGCGCTAGATGCGATCGACGGGGTGCTCGCGCGGGCGACCGACAGCGTCACCGATCTCGGGGCGCGACTGGACGTCGAGATCGACGCGCTCGTCGTACTCGTGGGGACGATCGTCGCCGTCGTCGACGGCGCACTCCCGTCCGTTTTCCTCGCCGTCGGCGCTGCGCGGTACCTCTTCGTCGCCGGCCAGTGGTGGCGAACTCACCGCGGCCGTCCCGTCTCCGCGCTCCCGCCGAATCGATTCCGTCGGCCCCTCGGGGCGCTCGCGATGCTTGCGATCTGGCTCGCGCTGGTTCCGGTTCTCGCCGAGACTGTTATGCGCGCGGTCGCGATCGCCGTGGCAGTCCCGTTCTTGGCGAACTTCTGTTGGGACTGGCTCGCCGTGTCCGAACGTATCGAGCCGTAACTGCTCGAGACGCACGTCGAAACGCCCACCTACAGCAGTCGGTCGGCCGGACCGCGACGGTCCGTACCGGCTGTACGGACTCCATACCCCACGTCGTCGGTACAAACGACCAAGTGGCGGCCCGTGGAAGTCGCGCCAGCGTGACCGACCCCGACACACCCCGCGTGCAGCCGGAGACCGACTCGAGGGCTCGATCCCTCTACTTCACGGGCCCGAGAGCCGTCGATGTCAGGTCCCATCACCTCCCCGAGCCCGGTCCCGGCGAGGTTCGCGTTCGAACCACGGCGTCGGCGATAAGCGCCGGCACGGAGGGGCTGCTCTACCGCGGCGAGGCCCCGACTGAGCTGCCGGCCGACGAGGAACTCGAGGCGTTCGACGGCGACCTCTCCTTTCCCCTCCAGTACGGCTACGCCGCGGTCGGCGAAGTCACCACCGTCGGCGCGGACGTCGACGATGAGTGGATCGGCCGGACCGTCTTCGCGTACAACGCTCACGAGAGCCGGTTTCTCGCCGATCCCGAGACGCTCCTTCCGGTCCCCGACGGCATCTCGCCGCGGGAAGCGACGCTCTTCGCGAACCTCGAGACGGCCGTCACCTTCCTGCTCGACGGCGATCCGCTCCTGGGCGAGCGCGTCGCCGTCTTCGGACAGGGAACCGTCGGCCTGTTGACGACGGCCCTGCTCGCTCGCACGCCGCTCGAGACGCTCGTCGCGTTCGAACCTGACGAGCAGCGACGACGGTGTGCCGAGCGCTTCGGCGCGGATCGGGCGCTCGATCCGGCGAACGCCGGGTTTCCCGATGCGTTTCGAGAGATCGCCGGCGATCGAGCGGACCTCACTTACGAGCTTTCGGGCGATCCCAACGCGCTGGACGACGCCATCGCGACGACGGGCTTCGACGGACGCGTGCTCGTCGGCTCGTGGTACGGAACGAAGCCCGCGACGCTCGACCTCGGCGGCCGCTTTCACCGCGACCGCATCGAGATTCGGAGCACTCAGGTGAGCACGCTCGATCCGCGACTCTCCGGTCGCTGGTCCCGCGAGCGACGCCACGACCTCACCTGGGAGTGGCTGGAGCGACTCGAGGTCTCGCCGCTGCTCACACACGAACTGCCGCTCGAGGACGCCGGCGAGGCCTACGAACTGCTCGAGGAGCGTCCCGACGAGGCGATTCAGGTGCTGTTGACGTACGACTAGCCGCGCGTGCGGGCTAAGTAACCCCTGTCGTTACTACGCTGGGCCGCCTATTCGTCGTATGGCTATCATCGCCGAGATTTCGATTCAGGGCGACGAATTTCTGCTGGGACAGATCATCGCCGAGTATCCCGGTCTGTCGGTCGAAATCGAGCGCGTCGTCCCAGCCGACAAGCGAGTGATGCCGTACATCTGGGGGTACGGAACCGACCTGAAGGAGTTCGAAGCCGCGATGGACGAGAGCTCGAACGTCAGATCGATCACCGTACTCGACGAGTACGACGACCGAGCACTGTACAAGATCGAGTGGGAGGATCCGGCCGAGCAGCTGATCGCTGGGATCACGGAGACCGACGCGACGATTCTCGAGGCCCACAGCGACGACGAGTGGCTGTTCCGGATCCGGTTCGAAGATCACTCCGGGCTCGCCCAGTTCAACGAGTACTGCCGAACGCACGACATCAGCTACCAACTCACTCGCGTCTCCTCGATGGCAGACGCGAACGCCACCGAGACGGACTTCGGTCTCACCGACGCGCAGTACGAAGCGCTCTCGCTCGCCGTCGAACGCGGCTACTTCAAAGTCCCTCGAGACGTCGAGTACGACGAACTCGCCGCAGAGCTGGACGTCTCGGTGCAGGCGCTCTCCGAGCGAATCCGCCGCGGCGCGGACAAAGTGCTCCACGATGCGTTGACCCAATCCGGTCCGCGAAACGCGCAAAACTGACAGTCAGGAATCCCTGAGTACTACATAAAGGGCATGAGCAGCCATGAGTTCATGCTTTGGTAGTCATACTCTAGTCTCTGATATGGCCGAACAACTTCGTCTCGAACAGATTGAAACGCCCGAATTCCTCGACACGTTCTACTCGGTACTGTCGAACGCGATCAGACGGAACGCCCTCCAGTATCTGCTGACCAACCCGAACCCGGTGTCGGTAGATCGATTAGCACTCGAGCTCGCCGCGATCGAACACGAGGTGCCCGCCGAAGCCGTGACGAGCGAGCACCAACACGATATCCAGATGCTTCTCACGCACGTTCACCTCCCGTCGCTCTCCGATGCGGGCGTCGTCGACTGGGATCGAGAGTGTGAACAGGTCACGCTGACGCCGTTGCTGAACCAGCTTTCAGTGACTGGTTCGGCGATGAACGGGCTTCCCGAACTGTCGGTTTCGCCCCGGTCGGAGCCGAGTCACTAGAGTCGCTCGTTCACTGGCTGCAATGAACGGCGGGACATTTAGCCCCCTGACGCCGTATCGGCGCCCATGTACTCGGTCTCCGTCTCCCGATCCATTATCGCCCAGCATTACCTGACGGTGCCCGAACCGGGTCCCGAAGGCGACCGTCACTCCCACCAGTTTACGATCGAGGCGACACTCCGCGGTTCGGAACTGAACGAGTACGAATACCTCGTCGACATCGACGACCTCGTCGACGCGATGGACGCGCTGGCCGCGTTCTACGGCGACCGCACGCTTAACGATCTCCCCGCGTTCGAAGGGGCGAACCCGAGCGCGGAACGATTCGCCCGCGTCTTCGGCGATCGGCTGCTCGAGCGACTCGAGACCGACGGCGTCTCCGAACTCCGGATCGAGATCGAAGAAGACGACGTGGCCCGCGTGGCCCACGAGCGCTCGCTCTGACGATGGAGGTCGGACTGGTCGTCGAAGGGGATCTCGAGCAAACGTCGGGCGGCTACCGATACGATCGGAAACTCGTCTCGTTTCTCGAGCGCCGGGGGGACGAGGTCGACGTCCTCTCGCTCCCGGCGCGGTCGGACGACGATCGGGGACTCGAGACGGTTTCCGCACCCTCCAATCCCTCCAGTACCGACCGATCGATTCGCGACCGACTGGACCGCCCGTACGACGTCCTCCTGCAGGACGAACTCTGTCACCCGACGTTAGCCGAGCACAATCCACACCTCGAACGACCCGGAGCGATCGTTTCGCTCGTCCACCTCCTCCGGACGCCCGACCCGGTAGTGGACGACTCTCGCGTGCGCGAACGCGAAAAACGGTACCTCGAGTCCGTCGACGCCGCGGTCTGTACCAGTTCGTACACCCGCGATCGGACGACCGACCTCGCGGACGGCGATCTCCCGACGCTCGTTGCCCCGCCGGCAGGGCGGCACGAGGGGGTGGCACTGTCCGCCGACGACGTCCGCGAGCGCGCCCGAACCGATCCGTTTCGAATCGCGTTTGTCGGGAACGTCGTCCCGCGAAAAAACGTGACGACGCTGCTCGAGGCGCTGGCACGGATCGACGGAGGAAAACACGACTGGCGAGCGACCGTTGTCGGCTCCCTCGAGACCGATCCAACGTACGCTCGAGCGGTTCGCGAGCGGGCACGCTCGCTCGGCCTCGACGACCGGGTGACGTTCACCGGGAGGATCGAGACGGCCGTCCTCGAGTCGGTCCTCGAGCGCTCGCACGCCCTCGCGGTGCCGGCGAGCTACGAGGGGTTCGGGATGGTCTACCTCGAGGCGATGGAGTACGGCGTCGTCCCGATCGCCAGCAGCGTCGGCGGCGCGAGCGAGTTCGTCGCGGACGGTCGGAACGGGTTCGTCGTCGATCCGACCGATCCGGAGCGACTCGCGGATCGACTCGGCGCGCTCGCGGCCGACCGCGACCGACTCGCGGCGCTGGGAACCGGAGCGCTCGAGACGGCGACAGTCCATCCAACCTGGAGCGAAACGCTAGGAGCGGTTCGGACGTTTCTCCAACGATGTTGCGAGGGCGAGTCGACCGGAGGTGACCCGGCGTGACCGACTCGATGCAGGCGTATCTCGAGGCCAAACGCTCCGTCGACGACCGCGCGCTGAACCGGCGCGTTCTCGAGCGGTTCGCCGCAGAACTCTCCGCGCCACCGGAAACGGAACCGGTTCGGATCGTCGAACTCGGCTGCGGCGTCGGCACCATGATCGCCCGCTTCGTCGAGTGGAATTGCCTGCCAGCGCGGGTCTCCTACCGGGCCGTCGATCGGGACGCAGCGAGTATTCAACGCGCGCGAGAACTGGTTCCCGCGCGGCTCGAGGCGGCCGGCTATGCGGTCGACTCCCTCGAGTCGGGGGTCGACGAGACGGTCGAAGGCGGCATCCCGAAATCGACCACGCTCGTCGCTCGGCCCGACGAGACGAGCGACGACGGTAGCAGCAGGCGACTCGAGATCACCCTCGAAGTCGCCGACGCGTTCGGCCTCGAAGACGACGCGAACGCCGTCGTCGCGGCGGCGCTGCTCGACATCGTCGACCTCGAGGACGCGATACCCGGGATCGCAGACCTCCTCGCGGATGAGGGGCTGTGTTACGCGCCGATCACGTACGACGGAGGAACGACGTTCGCGCCACGGGATCGGGTGGACGACCGAATCGAAGCGCAGTACCACCACCACATGGACGAGGTTCGGGACGACGGGAGCAGTCGGGCCGGGAGCGAACTCCTCGCGGTGCTCCCCCAACAGGGGTGGAACGTCCTCGCCGGCGGCGGCTCGGACTGGGTCGTCCGACCGACCGATGGCGAGTATCCCGACGACGAGGCCGCGGTCGTCGCTCGGGTTCTCGAGACGATGGCCGACTCACTCGAGGCGGTGCCGTCACCCGAACTCGGCGCCGACGCTCGTCGGCGATGGTTCGCCCGTCGGTGGCGCGAACTCGAGGCCGGCGAACTCGTCTACGTCGCGCACAATCTCGACGTGCTGGCGCGCGTTCCGTAACTGTCTCTCGACGGCCCGGCGGCTCTCGAGCGCTGGGTTCGAAAAAGGGGTCTCGTCCGGCGTCGACGTTCGAACCGATTATGCGTCGGCTTCTGCAGCAAGCACGTCGTCGTACTCGCCACCGTCGACCTTCTCTTTGAACTCTCGAGCGTCGTCGCCTTCGATGGTGACGCCCATCGAGGCGCAGGTGCCGACGACTTCCTTCGCGGCGTTGATCGTGTCGTACGCGAGCAGGTCGGGGTGTTTCTGCTCGGCGATCTTCTTGACCTGTTCGACCGAGAGGTCGGCGACGAAGTCCTTCTGGGGTTCGCCGCTCCCGGTGTCGAATCCGGCTTCGTCCTTGACGAGCGCCGCCGTCGGTGGGACACCGACGTCGATTTCGAACGAGCCGTCGTCGTCGTAATCGACGGTGACGGGCACTTCCGTGCCGTCGAACGCTGCCGTCTGGTCGTTGATCTGCTGTACGACTGCCTGCACGTCGACGGGAGTCGGTCCGAGCTCGGGACCGAGCGGTGGGCCAGGGTTGGCCTGGCCACCCGGAACGAGCACTTCGATGGTTCCAGCCATACCCATGGAAACCCGTGCGCGAGTTTTAAGGGTTGCTAATTCGCCCAATCAGGGCCTGTCACTGACTACCGTGCGTTCATCGGTAGCCGTGACGGTTGCTCTACGCACCGGGGCGTCACCGTCGCTCCGCTACTCGACGGCTTCTGCCCGCCACGACGCGAACGAGTCGAGGACGTGACTCTCGTCGAAGCGCTCGATACAGGGGACGTCGTAGGGATGGATCTCCTCGAGTCGGTCGACGAGGTCGTCGTAGGCGTCGTCGGTG
This sequence comes from Natronorubrum texcoconense, assembly GCF_900100335.1. Taxonomy (GTDB): domain Archaea; phylum Halobacteriota; class Halobacteria; order Halobacteriales; family Natrialbaceae; genus Natronorubrum; species Natronorubrum texcoconense. The sequence goes on from NZ_FNFE01000003.1 coordinate 376,814, forward strand.
GTCTTCGCGAGCAGGACGACCTCGTCGTCGCGGTGAATCTCGTCCTCCCAGCGGTAGGTCGACGTCGTCGACAGTTGGTTGACGCAGGCCGCGAGTCGCTCTTCGACCAGCCGTTCGGCGATCTCGTCGGCGTCGGACGGCGGCGCGGTGATGTAGACGGTCGGCATGGCTGGAGGTTAGGTAGACAGCACAAAAAGCGCCGCGCACGTCGCTCGAGCGCGGCACGAGAGCGGATCGTCGCCAATCGAGGCGACGATTGGTACCGAACCGGTTGGTTAGCTTCTGTTCTCGACGACCGGATTGAACGTCCCGTTGATATCCCACTCGTGGAGACAGTGGGGGTTTCCGACTTGCTTTTCGCCGTCCTCGCGGACGAGTTGCCAGGCGTCGACGTTCGTATCCCAGTGTTCTGCTCGACCGCACCGTTCGCAGACGCGGGCCGTTGGCGTCCGTACGTGTAGGCTCATTACCGCACTGTGAGAACCACACACACATAATCTTGTTCCCCGCCGGCAAGTGCTGCCGTCCGGCGATTGTGACTGTCTTCTCGTCGGACAGATCGATCTCTCGAGTGAATAGTCGACCACGAAATGGCGAGAGAAAACGGCGTGACGCAGAAAACGGCGTGACGCGGGGGCGATCAGTAGACGGCGTCTTTGATCTCCTCGCGCAGTTCGTCGAACTGCTCGAGATAGGCGCGTCGGTCGGCCCGCAGATCGGCGACCGCCTCGTCGTAGTCCTCGACGTGGTCGGGGACGTAGTAGTCCTCGATCTCGAGGCCAGGAACGCTGTCGGGGATCGTTAGACCCGTTCGATCGTCGTCGGCCCACTCGATCGTCCCGCGTGCGGTCTCAGTGAGAATCGTCACGGATTCTTCGACGCCGACGTCCGCGGACTTCGCGCCGAGATAGCCCGTGTTGATCACGTAACACTCGGCCTCGAGTTCGTCGATCAGGTCCCGGAAGATGTTCCCCTCTTCGCCCTCGGGGCCCATGATGAACGGGTTCGTGCCGACGACGCGGATCGACTCGCCCGCGCGAGAGGGATCGCCCGCGCTGGTTTCGATCGACTCGCCGAGCATGAAGGCGACGGCGGCCTGCTCGTCGGTGAGCTTCGCGACCGGCGGCATCAGCGGATTCCGAGTGATGAAGAAGACTTGATCCATCCGATCGAGGTCGATGTCTTCGGCCGCGCTTTCGAGGTGCTCGCGCTGGACGATCGCCCGGGAGTTCGCGGTGTAGCGGTCCTCGTCGAAGTGGACGGTGCCGTCGTCGTCGACGGCGACGTTCTCGAGGATCGCGTCTTCGTCCGTCGCGGCTTCGTAGAGTTCGGGCTGTTCGTCCTCGTCGAGACCGATGGTCTTGATGAACAGTCCCTCACCCTCGCTGCCGGGGACGGAGCCGTCGGGGAGGATGCCACAGACGTCGTCCTGGAGCATGGCGGCGTCCTCGTCGTCCTCGAGCCAGCAGCCGTGGGAGGTCAGGGTCGATTTCCCGGTCGCCGAGAGCCCCATGAACACCTGGCCGACGGTTTGCAGTTCGCCGTCGTCGTCGCGAACGCGGACGCGCTTGCTGCCCGCGTGGAGCCCGAGTCCGCCCTGCTCTTTGATGCGGTACATGAACAGGCGGAGGAACGACTTCTTGGCTTCGCCGGTGTAGTCGCTGCCGAGGACGACCGTCACGTTCTCGTCGGGGAGTACGCGGATCGCCGTCTGGTCATAGTCGGGATCCTGTACCGTGTAGAGATCGGGTTCGCGACCGTCGGTCGGCTCGAACAGGTTCGCCCACGCGAGGGCGATGCGGGCGTGTTCGACGGGAACGAAGAGGCGACAACAGTACGTCGCTTCGGCGTGGCGACCCATGAGGCGATCGACACAGAGCATCTCGCGGTCGCCGGCGCGGTCGATCGCGTCGCCGATCAGGTCGTGATCGTCGTCGTCGAACTCGTGGTCGACGGTGTTTTTCGTCCGATCTGAACTTCGCGATCGATACTCGCTGACGTACGACGGGGAACCGAATTCGGTCGTCGTCTCGTCGTCGGCCGCGAGTTCACGAAGCTCCGCAAGCGTTGGGTTGTACCGGACGTTCGACGCTGTCGTCGGGTCGGGAAGCTGTCGGGCCAGCGGACGTGACTCCGCCCCGGTTTCGGACATATACGTAACCCACCAACAGCACGATGTATAAACATGGAGGATTTTGACCGGTGTGTGTCACATCCTACCCACCGACTACCTGTCGTATGGCTGTTCATACCCGCCAGCGGGCCGTTCGTAACCGGTTCGTTATGCGGAACAGTATTATTTGGAATCCGATAGATGTGAGAATATACTCGAGTCAGAAATAATTCTAATCGTCCGGCAGCGGTTCGAGAGAATCGGCCCGAACTCGCGACTGGTAACGCCGAGAACTTCCGACTGATCGCGCGACACTGACGTCCGTTCGATGCCGTCAGTCGATACGCGCAGCGTCACCCGTGATCGGCGACAGATACCGATCGTATCGGTCGACGCGAGAAGGTGTGGATTACTCTGAAACGATGACCGTCCCGATCATGCCGCCGTGTACGTGGGGTTCGCAGATGTAGCCGTACTCGCCGGGCACCTCGAAGGTGTGTTCGTACGTCTCTCGAATTTCGATCTTGCCGCCCTCCTCTTCGTGCCAGGCGTCGACCGCGGTCTGTTGGTCCTCGTAGCCGCCGCTCGCGAAGTACTCGGCGTCCTCCGGGATGCTGTTGTCGAGGGCGGTCACGGTGTGACGGGCGTCGCTGGTGTTCTTCCAGACGACGGTCTCTCCGACGGTCGCTTCGTACTCCTCCGGAACGAACTCGTTTCTGGTCATTCCGATATCGCAGTCGTCGCCGCCACAGAGTTCGTCGTCGCCGAAGGCGCTCAGAACCGTCGAACAGCCCGCCAGACTGACGGAGACCGAAGAGCCGACGAGGGCAAGGTACGCGCGCCTGTTCATACGAACGCTTGGGATAGTTGCGATATAACGGCCCCGGTTCATTCTTCGAAAGTGGGACTGGTCGAGCAGCCCGCCTCCGTCCTCGGCGTCGAGGACCACCGCTTGATCCGTCCGTGTCGAAACAAAAACACGTAAGGTGGCTGCCCATCGATTCCGCGAGTATGCTTCCCCGGTTCGTCGGACGGCTCGGCGTCGCCGACGCGGTGACGATCGCCAACGCCGCCCTGGGGTTCGTCGCCATCGTCATCGCGTTCGTCGACATCGCACTCGCCGCCCGACTCATTCTGCTTGCAGCTATCGCGGACGGACTGGACGGCATCCTCGCGCGTCGCTACGGCGGCACCGACGCCGGCCCCTATCTGGACTCGCTGGCCGACGTCGCGTCCTTCGCCGTCGCCCCCGCCGTCCTCGCGTTCGTCGTCGTCACCGACGGCCTCGAGATCGGCTTCGACGCGGTTACGGGCGAACTGCTTCTCGTCACGGCGATCTGTGCGCTGTTCGTCGCGGCAGCCGTCACCCGACTCGGGATGTACACGGCCTACGACATCTCCGGTAGCTACACCGAAGGCGTCCAAACGACGCTCGCGGCGACGGTCCTCGGCGCCGCCATCCTCGCGGGCGAGAGCGAGCCGTGGCTCGTCCTCGCAGTCACGGGCGCGTTCTGTTACCTGATGGTCTCGCGGATCCAGTACCCCGACCTGCTCGCCCGCGACGCCGGGATCATGGGCATCGTCCACGCGCTCGCCATCCTGATCCCCGACGTCGCCGGCCGCACGTTCCCCTACGCCCTGTTGACACTCGGCATCGCCTACATGCTGCTCAGCCCGTGGTTCTACTGGGGCGACCGGGAACGCCGCGCGGAGCCCGAACTGCATGGAAACGCTTAGGGCCCTCGTGGGACGACTGTAACGCATGTACACTGCCGCGCGTCGGCGTTATCTCCCGGTCCAACTCCAGGTGGTACCATGAGCGATGACGAGGCAGCCGAGAACGAGGCGGGCACCGAGGAGGAATCGGTCGACGAGGAACCGGAACCGATCGATCTCGAGGCCATCCGCGAAGCCCTCGCGGCCTTCGAGGACGACGTCGAATCGCTCGAGGGAGACCTCGAAGCCGCCGAGACGGAGGACGATCTCGACGTCGTGGAGGCCGATCTCGAGTCGTTCCGGAGCGAGTTCGAGGAGATCGAGATTCCGGATCCGCCCGAAACCGAAGACGACGAGGACGACGACGAGGAAGAAGAGATCACGCCCGAAGAGGAACTCCAGGAGCGCTACGACGAGATCGAGGACGACCTCTCGGACCTCGAGGACGATCTCGAGGGCCAGCGCGGTCCCTACGGAGAGGACGTCGTAAGCGAGATCGACGCCGCCAGCGGGACGATCACGGGCACCCGCTGGACCGAGGAGGGCAACGCCGAACTGATCGAGGCCGTCGACGACTTCCTCGACGATCTCAACGACCTGCTCGGCACCTCAGTCACGCTGGTCAATCAGGGCGAGACCGTCCCCGAACAGCTCGATGCAACGCTCGATAAAGCCGCAGCGGCCGTCGAGCAGACCGCCCTCGACGCGGACGACGACGCCGAGACGATCGCGGGTCTGCTCGAAGCGACCGGCGACCTCGAGGAAGACGTCGATGACGCGACCGAGTGGACCGACCTCGAGATCCGCGAACAGCTGCGACGGGAGGGGTTCTACGACGTGCTCGACCACGTCAAGGATTTCCCGCCGGAGTGGCACGCGATCAAAGTGCACGAGAAGCGGGGCAACGTGGACATGATCCTGCTCGCACTGGAGACCTTCGACTCGGACTTCATGGAGGAACACTGCATGGAGGCCTTGGAGCGAATGGGCCCCGAGGAGGCCATCGACCCCATGCTCCAGAAGGCCAACCGTCGGGATACGGCCGCGATGCGGATTCTCGGGAACATCGGCGTCGCGAGCGACGACGTGGTCGAAACCTTGCTCGACTACGTCGACTCCAACCCGAACCTCCAGAAGCCCTCGTTCAGGGCGCTGGGCGAACTCGGCGCCGAAGAGGCGGTGCAGCCGATCGCCAACCAGCTCGTCGAGGAGAACCCCGACGTCCGGAGCTGGGCCGCACGCGCACTCGGCCTGATCGGCGACACGCGGGCCATCGACCCCCTCGCCGACGTCCTCGCGGACGACGAGGAAGACCGCGTCCGCGCCAGCGCCGCGTGGGCGCTTAACCGGATCGGCACCGCGGAGGCCCTCGAGATCGTCGCCGACTACGGCGACGATCGGGCCTATCTCGTCCAAGCCGAAGCCGAGCGGGCAAGCCTCGAGCCGGCGACCTGAGCAGTCACGGCCGACACCACCCGTTTTTCGTCCGACAGTTTATATACGAACAGGCGGCCAGATCGCCCGATGGATCGTCGTCGAGCGATGGTCGTCGTCCTCGTCGGAGTCGCTCTCGTTCTAGGGGGATTGAGTGGCGGATTTTCGACCTCCGACGCGTCGACGACCGACGGCTCGGCGACGAACGGTGGCGATTTCGCCCCATCCTGCCCCGCTGGCGTCGCCGGTTCGACCGACCCGGCTGACTCGAACGTCACCGCCGCCGAGCCCGACGCCACCGACGGCAGCACGCCCCGAATCGTCGAACTCTATCCGAACCCGACGACTTACGGGAACGTCGGCGAGTACCTGGTCCTCGAGACGCCGCCCGACACCCGACTCGAGAACTGGACGATCACCGACGGCCACACGACCGCCGAGTTGCCAAACGAGACCGTTTCGGGACGTGTCACAGTGAGTCTCGACCCTGACGTCACCGCCGAGTTGACCGACACTGACGATCCGATACTCGAACTCGAGGGCCACCTTCGACTCGCCGCAGACGGCGACGACCTCGAACTGCGAAACGGCTCGACGGCGATCGATTCAGTTTCCTACGACCGAGCGCCGACGGCCGAACGATGGTATCGAAACGAGGGCGAAGCGGAGGCGGAGGATGCGACCGACTCGCGTCCAGCCGACGGCGACTGGCATCCGCGAGGCGCGACCTGCTTGCCGGTCTCGCGCGCCGACGTCGACGAGGCGACGGCGTTCGTCCTCCCCGATGAGACGGACCTCCCGCTCGAGACGATCCGGGAAGCCGACGACCGACTGCTGCTCGCCGGCTACACCCTCACCTCGCAGAGTATCGCCGACGAACTCGTCGACGCGGCCGACCGCGGAGTCGACGTCGCGGTCCTCCTCGAGTCCGGCCCCGTCGGCGGAACACCTGAGGCCACCGAACCCGTCCTCGAGACGCTCGAGGATGGTGACGTCGACGTTCGTGCGATCGGTGGGGAAGGATCCCGGTACCGCTACCACCACCCGAAGTACGCCGTCGCCGACGACCAGGTACTGGTCACCACCGAGAACTGGAAGCCGTCGGGGATCGGCGGCGACTCGAGTCGCGGCTGGGGGGTCCGCCTCGAGGACGACACGCTCGCGGCCGATCTCGCGGCGGTGTTCCGAGCCGATCACGAGGGGTGGGACACCGTCACCGGGAGCGAGTATCGGACGAACGCCTCGTTCGTCGACGACGAGAGCCGCGGGACGCCCTCGCACACGTTTCCGAGCGAGCACGAACCGGAGACGGTCCCGGTCGACGGCGCCGAAATGCTGCTCGCACCGGACAACGCCGAGGGCCGACTGCTCGAGTTGCTGGGCGCGGCCAACGACGAAATCCTCGTTAAGCAGGCCGCGATTGCGGACGACGTCGCCGTCCTCGAGGAGACGCTCGAGGCGGCCCGTCGCGGCGTCGCCGTCGAGATTCTGCTCGACTCGAGCTGGTACCACGAAGACGAGAACGAGGCATTGGCACGGGGGCTGGAGGCGACGGCCGCGGAGGAGTCGCTGTCGCTCGAGGTTCGGCTGCTCGAGGAGACGGATCGGTTCGAGAAGATCCACGCCAAAGGCGTCGTGATCGACCGGGAGACCGCTATCGTCGGGAGCGCCAACTGGAACGAGAATGCGTTCGAGAACAACCGTGAGGTCCTGCTCGCGCTGTACGGCGAGGAAATCGCGGGGTACTACGCGGACGTGTTCGTGGACGACTGGGAGGGAGACGGCGGGCTGTGGGCGCTGCCGTTCGGACTCAGCGTGACTGTCGTCGTGGCGCTCGCCCTCGCGGCGCTGGTCGGGCATCGGTACGTTCGGTTCGGGAACGAGTAGCCGGTTATCGGATGCGTTTGGCTCTTCTGATCCCGGCCGTCAAAAACGCACGAAATACCGACTACGGCAGAGAGTTAGTCCGCACAGCCGTCGGGGCCGACTTCGAGGTGCTCACAGAAATCCCGCTCGGGGTCGAAGCAGTCCGGGCACTCGCTGGGTCGGTCGATGATCGTGTCGAGGCGCTCGGCGACGGTGTCGTCGATGACGCTCTCTAAGGCGCGGGCCTCGTCGCGGAACTCCTCGACCTCGAGGACGTTCGCGAGGAATCGCTCGATGATACAGTAGGTCTGAAGCGAGTCGTGGGCGCGTTCGATACCCTCGCTGGTCAGGCTCGCGCCCTTGTACTTCTCGTGTTCGACGAGCCCTCGCTCCTCGAGTTTACCGATCATCTCGTTGACGCTGGCCGGACTGATTTCGAGCATGTCCGCCAGCGTGCCGGTCGATGCGGGGCCGTCCTCGATCCGTTGGGCGAGATAGATCGCCTTGAGGTATTGGTCTGCCGTGTTCATCGGATTCCTCCGTCAGTGCTGTCCGCGTGGTCGGTGACGCTCGCGGCGGGCCGGAGCGTCCCGATCATGCTCTGTGCTCCATAATCTCGGCCACTTCTTCGACTCCCTCCTTTTCCTCCTCCCGGATCTCGTACAGCGTTTCGAGCAATCGGTCGCGATCGATGGCGAACTCGGCGTCGGAGGCTTCGACCGCGTCGATCAGATCGTCGTAGAACTTGTAGGCGGTTTCCTCGTTCGCGAGCTGATCGTAGAGCACCCCGTCGGTGTCCTCCGGCGGCCCGTACTGGGCGTCGACTAACGCGTTTATTTCCTCGTACGCCACGGTTTCGGCCTCGAGATCCTCGATTAACGCCTCGAGTCGCTCGCGGTGATCGGCCGATTCCTCGGCGGCCTCCGTGAGCAACTCGCGGATCTCCTCGTCGATCGCCGTCCGTTCGGCTGGCGGGAGCGAGTCGAGGTGGTGGGCGGCGCGCGACTCGACGACCTCCTCTAAGACGACCCCGATCTGTAGCAGTCGGGTGAGCTGGTGGTCGCTCGAGACACGCTGTCCCAGACTCATATCACGTTGTCCGGGCCGCTGATACTTAACCGTCCCTACTCGTGGGCTGTTCGTCCGCCGGTGAAGTACGGATCGCTGTCGACGACCATCGGACTCGCCCGTCTCGTCGCGTTCGGATACACGATCGTTCGGTGGTATCGGAGCGGCGACGATCACCGCAACAGCGAGTGGTTCGGATAGCCGGTTCAGCCGCGATACCGCCAGACACGTGTCCCCTCGCCGCCCTCAACCGCTTCGACCTGTTTGAGCCCCTCCTTGATACAACCCCACCAGCTATCGGCCGTCTCGTAGCCGGCCGGACACTCCGCGTAGAGCGCGTCGACGAAATCCGAACGCCGCGCTCGGTCCTCGTCTCGGAGGAATGCGAGTGCACGACCGACGGCGTGGCGTCGTTTCTCGACCGTCTTGGCGGACCGACCCGGAATCGACAGCGCGTCGAGATCGGTGAGATCCTCGCCGGGACGGACGCCCGCGCCAGCCAGTCGGGTTGAGGAGGTGTACTCGAGGCCGGTCTGGACGTCCCGATTCAGCCGCTTTCGCGTGGTCGCGACCGCGCGACGGGAGAGTTCGTCGAGCCGTTCGGATTCGACGTTACCGAGCATTCCGGCGTCCTCGTGGACCGGGTCCTCCCGAATCCGTGCGATTCGCTCGGGCGACAACCCGCCGGATTTCTCGGTCGTTGACGCGGTCGTCGGCTCCGACTCCGCGGTCGAACCCGAACTCGAGACTCCATGGTCCGTCGACCGAGGCTGCTGTCCCTCTCGTTCGGGATTCGAGCGTTCGTCGTCGTCCGATCGGACCGTGGAGTCGGGACCTTGCCGAACCGTGCGCGGTGAGCCGCGAACCTCGATCGGCGACTCGTGCTCCGGTGTGTCGCGACGAGGGCGCCGGCCGGGCGCTTCCGCTCTGTCGGTGGTATCGCCGGTTACGTCGCCATCGTGAGGCGATCCGCCTCCGGTCCTGCTCGACGTTTCGTTCGGTTCTGCCGTGTTATCTACCGACGTTGGGTCGTCGGCCGATTGGGCGCCATCCCCGTCGCGGTCGATCTGACAAGCGATGGTCGCGACTTGCTCCTCGAGTTTCGCCAGTCGTTGGCCGTGATCGGCCAGCAATCGATCCCGCGTGGTATCGAGATCGTATCCGTCGGCGTCGATCGAGCCGCGGTGTTCGATGATCCACCGAACGTACGCCTGGCGACTCTCGAAGCCGAACAGTTCCCGTTCGGCCTCGAGGGCGGCGACAGTGTCGTCCTCGAGTTCGACGGAGAGGGCCTGCATCGAGCGGGTGTTTTTCGCTCGAGTATAAAAAGGATCGTCAGACGTGGTGACGGGCTCGCGGTTGTCTCGACCGGGGAGCAGTACCGACTCGAGCGACGGCTCTCGGCCGGAGAAAGAACGGCGAAAATCGAAGCCGAAAGACGAGTCCCGTTAGTCGCGCTGACGCAATCGCGCGCCGATCAGCTCCACCAGATCGTCGCGCAGTTCGTCGACGTCGACTTCCTCGAGGACGGGCACGAAGAACCCTTCCACGAGCATGTTGCGTGCGGCACGCGGGTCGACACCGCGGGAGGTCATGTAGAACAGATCCTCCGCGTCGATCTGGCCGACCGTCGCCGAGTGGCTGGCCTCGGTGTCGTGGTTGTTGATGATCAGCTTCGGCGAGGCGTCGGCCTCGCTCTCGTCACTGAGCATCAGCGTGTTCTCGCGCTGGTAGGAGCTGGTGTCCCAGGCGTCGCGGCCGACGTCTTGGACGCCCTCGTACACCGAGCGGGCGACGTCGTCGGTGACGCCGCGGGTGACGAGGTCGGCCGTCGTGTGCTCGGCGCGGTGCCAGACTTTGACGTCGAGGTCGAAGTGCTGGTCGTTGTGGCCGTAGAAGGCGCCGACGATCTGCGTCTCGGAGCTATCGCCCTCGAGCAGCGTCGAGACCTCCGTCTTGGTGAGTTGCGTCCCGATGTTGCCCTCGATCCAGTCGATCGTCGAGTAGGTGTCCGTGACGCCGCGCTTGAGCGTGAAGTTGTAGGCCTCCTCCGAGAGGTTCTGGAGGCTGCCGTACTGGACGTAGCTGTTCTCGCCGGCGGCAATCTCGACGATGCCGCTGTAGTACTGCTCGTCCTGTTCCTCGCCCGTGGACTGCCGCTCGAGGATCGTGACCGAGGACGATTCCTCGGTGGCGACGAGCGTGTAGTTGAACAGCGAGCGGGAGTTTTGCTCGGTCCGGATGGTGACGTCCTCGGCGTCGACACCTTCCGGGACGTAGACGACCGTCCCGGTGCTGAACAGCGCCGTCGAGAGCGCGGTCAGGTAGTTCTCCTGTGGGTCGACGACGGAGCCGAAGTGTTCCTTCAGGAGCTCCTCGTGTTCCTGGACCGCGTCGGCCCACGAGAGTACGTCGACCTCGTCGGGGCCGACCTGGTCCTTGTTCTCCGCCGCGTTCAGCGGATCGACGAGCGACTCGAAGTCGAGTTCGTGGAGGTTCGTCCAGTCCCGACCCGGCGTCCGGATGACGTCCGGCATGTCGAGTTCCTCGAGGGCCTCGAGGGCCTCGAGACGGGTCTCGAGCAGCCAGTCGGGCTCGTCGAGATCCTCGCTGATCTGGCGTACCTGTTCGTCGGTCAGATTGGCGTGTACCTGCGTTCCTGCGCTCATATTATCCGAGGCTTCCCTCCATCTCGAGTTCGATGAGACGGTTGAGTTCGACCGCGTACTCGATCGGCAGTTCCTCCGTGATCGGCTCGATGAAGCCGGCGACGATCATCTTCTTGGCGTCGTCGTCGTCCAGTCCGCGGGACTGGAGGTAGAAGATGTCCTCGTCACCGATCTTGCCGACGGTCGCTTCGTGAGCGACGTCGACCTTCGACTCCTCGATCTCCATGTACGGCATGGTGTCCGAGGTGGACTCGTTGTCGAACATCAGCGCGTCACACTCGACGGCGGTGGAGGAGTTCTCCGCGCCGTCGGCGATGTGGACGAGGCCGCGGTAGTTGGTGCGGCCGCCGTCCTTGGAGATCGATTTCGACTCGATGGTCGAGCTCGTGTCGGGCGCGTTGTGGTAGACCTTCGCGCCGGTGTCGATGTCCTGGCCCTCGCCCGCGAAGGCGATGGTGATGTGGGTGTCCGTCGAGCCGCGACCCTTGAGGATCGTACACGGGTAGAGCATGGTTGCTTTCGAACCCATGCTGCCCGAGACCCACTCCATCGTGCCGTTTTCCTCACAGATGGCGCGCTTGGTGTTCAGGTTGAACGTGTTCTTCGACCAGTTCTGGACGGTCGAGTACTGGACGTGAGCGTCCTCGCCGACGAAGACCTCGACGCCGCCGGAGTGGAGGTTGTGGGTGCCGTACTTCGGCGCGGAACAGCCTTCGATGTAGTGGACCTCGGAGCCTTCCTCGGCGATGATGAGCGTGTGCTCGAACTGCCCCATCCCTTCCGAGTTCATCCGGAAGTAAGCCTGAACCGGCATCTCGACCGTCACGCCCTCGGGGACGTAGACGAACGAGCCGCCGGACCAGACGGCGCCGTGGAGCGCCGCGAACTTGTTGTCGCTCGGCGGAACGCAGGTCGTCATGAAGTGCTCTTTGACGAGCTCGGGATGCTCCTTGACGGCCTTGTCCATGTTGCAGAAGATGACGCCCTTCTCCTCCCACTGCTCCTGCATGTTCTGGTAGACGACCTCGGACTCGTACTGGGCGCCGACGCCCGAGAGGGCGTTCTTCTCGGCTTCCGGGATGCCCAGCTTGTCGAACGTGTCCTTGATCTCCTCGGGCAGCTCCGTCCAGTCGTCGACGCCCTCGCGCTTGTCGACGTCCGGGCGGATGTACGGAACGATCTCTTCGATATCGAGTTCGGAGAGATCCGGCATGCCGGGCCAGTCGGTCGGCATCGGCATGTTTTGGTACTGCTTGAGCGCGCGCAGGCGTCGCTCGAGCATCCAGTCCGGCTCGTCCTTGTCGTCGGAGATCATGCGGATGACCTCTTCGGTCAGGCCTTTGCCGGATCTGACTGCGGAGCTCTCCTCTTTTTTGAACTCGAACCGGGCTTCAGTGTCTGTCTCTTTTAGGTGGTCTTGATCGGAACTCATGATGTGTTGTGTATATGGTTACGGCTGTAGCGTTATTACCGTTGTTCTAGCCGAATTCGGTTACGCCGTGCCGTAGACCTCGTCGCGGACCCAGTCGTACCCCTTGTCCTCGAGCTGCTCGGCGAGCTCCGGACCGCCGCTTTTGGCGATTCGACCGTCGATCATCACGTGGACGTGATCGGGCTCGACGTAGTCGAGGATGCGCTGGTAGTGGGTGATCTGAAGGACACCGGTGCCCTCCTCGTCGCGTAGCGCGTTGATGCCGTTCGAAACGTCCTGCAGCCGGTCGATGTCGAGCCCGGAGTCGATCTCGTCGAGGACGGCGATCGACGGCTCGAGGATGGCTGCCTGCAAAACCTCGTTCTGCTTCTTCTCCCCGCCGGAGAAGCCGGCGTTGAGGTAGCGCTGGGCGAACTTCTCGTCCATGTCCAGTGCTTCCATCTTCTCCTGGAGGATCTGCTGGAACTCGGCGACGCCGACGTCACCTTCGTCGACGTTGCCCTCCATCGGCGAGGTCTCGAATCCTGCCTCCTCCTCTTCTTCTTCCTCGGCGTCGTCGTCCTCGAAGAGCTCTTCTCGCTCTTCGATCTTGGCGTTGAGCGCCGTGCGCAGGAAGTTCGTCATCGTGACGCCGTCGATCTCGGCCGGATACTGGAAGCCGAGGAAGACGCCGAGTGCGGCCCGCTCGTTTGGCTCGAGGTCGAGCAGGTTCCAGGTTCGCTGGTCCTCGTCGATCTCGATTTCGTCGCCGAACTCGCCCTCCTCGAGATGGAGGAGGACCTCGCCTTCGGTGACCTCGTACTCCGGGTGGCCGGCGATGACCTTCGCGGTCGTCGACTTCCCGGAGCCGTTCGGCCCCATCAGGGCGTGAATCTCGCCCGACTTGACCTCGAGGTCGACGCCCTCGAGAATCTTCTCGTCGCCCTCAGCCACTTCCGCGTGCAGGTTGCGTAGTTCGAGACGTGCCATAGTACTCTGTCGTCTGAAGGGTGGGTCGTCTGACTGATAACGGTTTCGTATCCAATTGGATACGGTTTCGCATCGCCAAAATAAGTTCCCACATTAGGAACAGAGATGCGTACCAGTGGAAAGTCGAATCAACTCATTTCGAGAACTTGCCTACCGATATCGCCTCCGATTATCGGACCGTGACCCTCCAAAAGGGCTCTCTGCTGACCTTCCGGCAAATGTTCCATGAGCGTATGGCAAAGACGACAGAGTTGGACCAGATTATCCATCGTATGTGCATCTGCTGGATCGGAGAACGCACGGATTGGACGAATGTGATGTACATCTAGATTTCGACCGATATCGTTCGAGTCGGCTTCACATAATTTACACGTGTTTCCGTCCCGCTCTCTCACACGTCGACGAACGTTCTTCCACTTGCCAGTGTAAAACTGAGTCTGGGAGTCAGGATCCCACTGATGGTGTTTCTCACCACGCCGATGTTGGGATTGCCACTCGGCGTAACAACTGAGATCACAGAAATGGTTCGATTTCGTTCGTAGACGACTTGGATACACTTTTTTCGAGTCCCCACAATTCGAGCACTCGACTGACTCCTTTCCCTTCCACCACGGGCTACTTTCTCCGTTGAGATGTCCCGTCTCTTTTAAAAGCTTACCTTGACATTGGTTATCACAGAAGAAGCGTTCAGACTGGTCGTACTCACACGGTGGTATCTCTTTTTGAGTTCCACAGTACTCGCAATGGACTTCGTGTGCTTCCACATCTTGGTTCGCCGTTCGGCGGTCGATTCCATGCTCTTCCATCCGATTATAGACGGTCGTCATCGAACAATCAACCTTGTCCGCGATTTCCGATAGTGTCATCTCCTCCTCATGGTACCAGTAGTGGAGTTTTTTAGCCGAGATAGTGATCTTCTTAGGCATTAGTTCCACCGTCATCTGCACCGATTGATTGTTCCATATGGCCACTTACTGGTGTGACATAATAGTTAGATCGATGTCACCTCATCTCTTTTACGGCATTCACTGAGTCAAAATCGATCTTCTGAATTGGAATTGACTCCCCTCGTACGGGACTACCAGTATTGATCGAGGCCTTGCTGTTCCTGTCCGCTTTTAACTTCAGCCCACGAGACGCCGAGGGCTTCGAGAATCCGTTCGATCGGGCCCTGCAACGTTTTCTCGAGCATCTTGTCGTAGTCGACCTCGAACTCGTCGGGGATCTGGTCGTCGTACTCGAAGCAGATCACGTCGGGGTCGCGCTTGAACGCGCCGTAGAGGGGGTCCGTCTGGGGGTTGAACCCTTCCTCGCTCTCCATGCGTCGGAAGAACGCGGGGTCGACTCGGTCGAGGTAGAGCCGCTTGGGTTTGCTGCCGCGCTGGAAGTTGGTTCCCAACAGGAGGTTGGCGTACTTCGCGCCTCTGACCTGGGCCGTGTCGGTGTCGTAGTTGTCCAGACGCTTGCCGATACCACCGGGGATGGCGATCTGCTCGAGTGAGATATTCCCCGTCTGTACGTCTTCGATGATGCCGTTGACGTAGTCCTTCGTGCCCTCGATGTCGCCGTCCCTGACGATCATCTCGATGACCTTGTGCTGAACTTCCTTCGTAATCGGGGCGATGTCCGAGCGCTGGTACTCGAAGCCGACGATGTCGATGGTGTCGACGTCCTTGCCTTCCTTCCAGGTGATGTGTCCGGCGTAGCGTTTCTTCTTGCCCGCCTGGAAGAACCGGCGGTAGAGTTTCTCGAACTCGATCTGGAAGCGGTGTTCCTCCGCGTTCAGATCCTCGCGCGCGAAGTCGTCGTAGCGGTCGTTGATGTACTCTTCAATTTCGAACGATTGCTCGAGGGCGTCTTCCTTCGGGACGCCGGGACCGAGCTCGAGCATGACGGAGTCCGTGTCACCGTACGCGACGGTGTAGTCGAGTTCCGTGGCGGCGGTCTCCGTGAACTCGATCACTTCGCGCCCGGTGGCCGTAATCGCGGACGCCGCCTCCTTGTCGTAGAGCCGGAACTGCTCCCAGCCCGAGACGCCGTAGAGCGAGTTCATGATGACCTTCACCGCGCCCTGCTGGCGATCGTACTGCTCGTACTCGAGGCTTCCCGGCTCGTACTCGTTGCGCAGGGACTTCTTCTCCTCGCGCTCTGCGAGCAGTTCGGTGATCATCTCGCGCATGACGCCGTCGGGCTCCTTCCGAAAGTGGATCGGCTCGGGCTTCGTGGGCGCGACGTAGGTCTCCCCGTCGTACGTCTCGGGGTCGACCTTCGTCTCCGGCGACGCGTTGACCGTCGTCATACACATCGGGTACAGCGACTTCAGGTCGAGCACGGTGACGTTCTCCTTGACGCCCGTGATCGGATCGAAGACGGCCCCGCCCTCGTACTCCTCGCCGGCCTCCTGTTGGCCCTTCGAGGGCAGCGAGAACCGACCGTACGCTTCGTGGAGGACGTACATGTCCACCGCGTCGCCCGGCGTCGGCGCGTCCTCTAACTTACAGCCGACGAACGAGCGCACCTCGTCCCAGAAGGTGATGATCTCCTGCTGGCGGTCGAGTTCGACGCAGAGTTCGACGTCACGGAGGTTGTACTCGAGCAGTTTCGTCGGGTCGACCTCCCAGAGGTCGCCGATATCGCCGGTATAGCGCTCCTTTCCGACCCCTAACTCGGACTCGCCGACCGCATCCAGGCGGTAGGAATCGAGTTCGGAGAAGACCATCCGCTGGTAGCCGTAGAGCAGGTCGAAGACGACCCGGCCTTTGATGTCCGGGCCACCCCAGTTGCTGCGCCAGACCTCGTCGACCCGCGAGAGTCGATCGATCGAGAGGTCGTAGTCGTGGTGGGAGCCCGCGAGTTCCTCGAGACGGTCCAAGAAGTACGGCGCGTCGAAGTCCTCGAAGTTCCAGCCCGTGAGGACGTCGGGATCCGTGTCTCGGATGTAGTCGACGAACGCCTCGAGCATCGCCTCCTCCTCCTCGAATGCCCGTACTTCGTGGTCGATCTCGCCCTCGATCGGTTCGTACGCCTCGATCTCGGTGGGGATCTCCCCGTCGCCGACCGGGGCCTCGTAGAGCCACATGATGTACTCGTCGCGGTAGGAGTCGTGGCTGGTGAGACAGACGATCGGTTCCTCGCCGTCTTCGGGAAAGCCCGCCCGGTCGTTGACCTCGATGTCGAAGGTGTTGACGCGCGGGTCGGCGTCGACGTCGACCGCCTCGAGTTCGTCGTGGGGGACGATCAGCGAGTCGTCGTCGGCGCGCCGTTCCGGCACCCGAACGCCGCTGCGGATGTCCTTGTCGATCAGGAGCCGATTCGGAAAGAGGATGTCGGCCTCGAAGTGCTGAAACTCGTCGCGGACCTGTCCGACGTCGCGGGGCGTCTGGCCGAAGATTTTCGTCAGTTTCTCGCCGCGGATACTCTCGTAGGGCTCGCCGTTCTCGCCGACCTCGCGGCTGCCGGTCAGCCGGTCGTACTGTTCTTCGGGCGGCCGCTCGAGGCTGTCCGTCGGCGCGTAAAAGTACGGCCGGAAGCCGACGACCTGCACGTGCTCGAGTTCGCCGTCGGCCGTTCGGCCGAAGACGTGCACGATCGGTCGCTCCTCGTCGCCGTAGCCGGCGATGGTGTAGTCCACCTGCATCACGGCGAGTTCGAGTTCGCCGTCGGCCTCGGGAACCGCCTCCTCGACGACGTCGATCACGTCGGTACCGTCCGAGCCGCCGTTGCCGGCGATGGCTTTCGCTTCCTCCGCCGGTCGCTCGGCGGACTCGTCGGAAAATGCCTCGAGTCCAGTTTGGCCCGCCTCAGTCATGGTATCGGGGTTGGAAGCGATCGAATAAAAACCCCCATACTTCGGCTGGTCGTCCCGCTCGCACGACCCGGCGGGTTCCCTCCGAGTTTTGCAGGGGCAACAAGACATATAATGTGGTAACACATACCATAGCATCAGGTGATGGAAGTGTCCACCGAAGTGAACGACGATACGACGGATCGAAGCGAGCCGCGTAGTGAACCCGAGGGCACCGCGACAGTCGAGTCCTACGAGACGGAGGACGGTGTCGTGTTCTACGATGCCGAGAACCCGCTCGCGTGGGTAGAGACCTCCCAGACGCTCACGCTCACGGAACTCGCCTGATCGATCTATCGACTGTACTGAACGCCGCCGAACGCGAACCGCCCCACCCCGAACGCGAACGTTTTTTGGGTTACTCGCCGACGATTCGACTGTGGGACTCGACCGGAGCGAACACGAACCCGACGAGTACGACCCCGAGGAGGAGTTCAGGGACCCGGAGAGCGACTCCCTGACGATTCCACAGGTCCCGACCGAGAACGCGGGGTCGGATCTGCGCTCCGATCTGAAATCGGAGTTCGAGGAGGATGCGATCCCGGAGCCCGAGTTTTCGGCGGCGGAAACCGACGTCGACGGAGAGACGCTCAAGAACTTCTGGGCGCTGGTGCTCGTCATCAACGCCGCCGTACTGGCGTACGCGCTCGCAGCGCTGTTTCTGGTCTTCGAAGGGGCGACCACGTACGCCGGTTACCTGTTCGCCGCCGGACTCGTCCTCACCGGGTTCGGTATTCAGCGATATCGAACCGTTCGGCGCGACATCGAGTCCGACTCGAGCACGACCGATCCAGCGGGCGACTCGGCTGAGGGATCGTCGAGGGACGACAGGACCGACGAGGCGACGGCGAGCGGTAGAGAAACGGACACTACGGGAGCTTCCGACGATGATCAGACGGGCAAAGCGGTGGACGACGATTAGACGAACGGGACGACGAAGGACAACGCCGATCGGAAATAGTTGATCGCAGGCGAAACTACTTCAGGAGGAGTCACCCAACAACAATCATCGGCCGATCACGACCGATCATGAAAACCGTCCAAGACGACACCGGCAAACGATATCTGCTTCTCAAACGGTCCGAACACGCGAGCCTCGTCCGCGACCCGCAGAACGGCAACGAGTGTTACGTCCAGAACGACCGTCTCGAGGATCTCGAGAGCGAATCCGCACTCGAGACGGCCACGGGTTGCGTGAGCGATCCGGTGAAGACGCTCCTGACGAACGTCCACGACGAGGCGACGCTCGGACTGCTCGTCGAACTCGAGGAGCGCGGCCCGCTCGGCGTCCGCACCCTTCTCAACGCCTACGACTTCTGCGAGAGCGATCTCCACGGGCGACTCACAGTGTTGACGGCGGCCGGGCTCATCGAGGAGGCCGAGGTCGGCGGCGAGCGCGGCTATCGGGTTACGGAGACGTGCGGTCGCGCACTCGAGGTGATCCGCGTCGACGCGGGCGAGGAACCGTCCGCTACAGCGGAGACGTCCGACGTCTCGTAGAGTGAACTGAACGAAAGTCAGTCTTGACGCGCCTGCCACCCACTCCTCGCTTAGAGAAGGCCAACCCTCGAGCGGCTCACTCTCAGTCGGAGGCGAGCAGTTCGATCTCCGGCGGCTCACCGCGCTCGAGTCGCGAGCGGTTCGACGTCGCGTCCTTTTCGACGCTGACCAGCGAGTCCGCCGCGCCGACGAGTTCCTCGTCGTGGCTGACGACCACGATCTGTTCGACGCCCAGATCGCGCATGGATTCCACCAGCGAGACGAGCTGCGTGACGTGACCCGAGTCGAGGAAGACGGTCGGCTCGTCCAGAATCAGCGGCGGCATCGGCGCCGCTCCCTCGACGCCCTCGGCGAGCAGGCGATAGATCGCACAGCGGAGGCTGAGGTTGAACAGCGCGCGTTCGCCGCCCGAGAGCTGTTCGGGCTCGAGCGCTTCGCCGTCTTTCTGGTAGACGGTCAGCCGGTACTCGCCGTCCAGATCGATCGCCGCGTAGGAGTCGTTCTGGTAGACCAGATCGAACGTCTCGTTGAGCAACCGCTCGAGGGTCTCGACGTTGCGCTGGCGCAGTTCCGACCGCAGGTCGGCGTAGGTCGCCTGCAGCGTCTCGGCCTCGTCGTACAGCGACTCGAGGCGCTCGCAGCGCTCTTCGAGTCCCGCCAGTTCCTCGCGTCGTTCCTCGAGTTCCTCGAGTTCGCGCTCGACGGCGCCGATCGCGTTCTGGAGGTTCGTCCGCTTTTCCTCGAGTTTCTCGAGTTTCGTGTCGACCTTCTCGATGTAGTTTTCCGCGTTCTGCTTGTCCTCGCGGGCGGTCGCGACCCGGTCCTCGTCGAACTCGGACTCGAGGTCGCGCTTGCGCTCGCGTTTGCTCGAGAGCGTCTCGCGGCGCTCGTCGTTCATCGTCTGCCAGTCCTGCCGACGCTCCCGGCGGTTCTCGACGTCGGTCGCGAGCTCTGCGCGCTCGGCGTCGATATCGGCGACGCGGCGCAGCGACTCGAGCGTCTCCTTGATCTCGCCGCGTTCGGTGTTGATCGCACCGAGTTCGGATCGAGTGTCGTCGACCTCGCCCTCGAGTTCGTCGGCTTTCGCGCGGTTCTCCTCCGCGTCGGTCTCGTACTCCTCGGCGTCCTCGCGCAGTCGGTCGCGCTGCTCGCGTCGATCCGCGAGCGTCTCGCGCTTTTCGGCGACCAGCGTCTCGATATTGTCGCGGTTCTCCTCGAGTCGGTCGACTTGCCGTTCGGCCTCCCGAAGCTCCTCGGCGCGCTCGATCCGCTCGTCGAGGTCGTCGCGCTCGGCCTCGAGATCCTCGAGTCGCCCCTCGCGGTCGGCGAGTTCCTCGCGTTTCTCGTCGAGCACGTCGACGTGCGGCGAGTCTTCGACGGGTTGACCGCACTCCGGACACTTCCCTTCCTCGAGCAGCCGTTCGCCCTCCTCGATCGCGTTCTCGACGGTTCGGATGTCGGCCGTGACGTCGCCGATTTCGTTCGTCAGCTCCTGACGGTCGGTCTCGAGGGAGTCGATCCGGTCGGCTGCCTCGCCGAACTCGATCGGTGCGTCAGTGAAGCGATCCCGTGCGGTCTCGATCTGCTCCTCGAGATCCTCGAGGTCCGATTCGCGGTCCTCGATTGCGCTCTCGTCACTCTCGAGCGTCGCTTCGAGTTCGTCGGCCTCCTCGCGTGCGGCCTCGGCTTGTGACTCGAGGTCGTCGGCTTCATCGCGAAGGCGTTCGATTTCGCCGGTGGTCTCCGTGATCGAGACGCGAACGTCCTCGAGGTCGTCCCGCAGTTCCTCGTCGCGAGCCTCGAGATCTGCGATTCGTTCGTCGACCGCGTCCGCTCGATCGCCGCCGTCGGATCCGGCGTCGAGGTCGACCTCTGCCAGCAGTCCTTCGCGCTCGGCAGCGAGTTCCTCGCGTCGCTCCTCGAGGTCGCGGATCTCGTCTTTCGCGTCCTCGCGCTCGCGTTCGGTCTCCTCGATCTTCGATCGGAGGTCGTCGATATCGGCCTCGAGCGTCTCGATCTCCTCGCGCGTCTCCTCGTGGCGCTCGAGGACGTCCTCGGCGGTCTCCAGCGTTTTTCGTGCCTGCTCGCGCTGGTCTTCGAAGCGGTCGATATCCTCTGTCACGTCGGCCTGGTTGGACTCGAGGTTGTTGAGGCGCTCGTGGAGTCCCTTCTCCTCCTTTTGTTCGACCTGCTGGCGGACGTTCTCGAGGACCTCCCGCTGGCCGTCGAGCACCGACTTGACCCCGAGGCGGGCGTCGCTGGCCCGTTCGCGGTAGTCCTCGAGCGCCCCCAGCTGGAGGAGGTCGTCGATCATGTCCTGACGGTCGCTCGGCGAGGCGTGGATCAGTTTGTTGACCTCGCCCTGGCGGACGTACGCGCAGTTGACGAACGCCTCGGCGTCCATGCGCAGGAGTTCGGTGATCTCCCGGCGAACGTCGCGGGCGCCCTCGATCGTCTCGCTGGGCGTCTCGAGGACACACTTCGTCGTCGTCGCCCGATCGCCTCGGAGCTTGAGGTGGCGCTCGATGTGGTACTCGCGGCCGTCGTGGGTGAAGTGGAGTTCGACCTCCGCTTCCTCCTCGCCGGTCGTGATCACGTCGTCTAAGGTTCGGTCGTCCAGCGCCTTCGACCCGTAGAGCGCGAAGAACACGGCCTCGAGCAGCGTCGACTTCCCGCTGCCGTTGACGCCGTGGACGACGGTGACGCCGTGCTCGAGACCGAGGTCGGCCTCCCCGTAACACTTGAAGTTCAGCAGGCGGACGCGGTCGACTTTCACGCGAAATCACCCAGCGAGGCGTCGGCATCGGCTGGACTATCGGCCTCGGAGTCGGCGTCCGACTCCGGGTTCTCGGTGGACGGTTCGTCAGTGTCTGTCTCCGGGTTTTCCACAGACGATTCGTCAGTATTTGTCTCCGAGGCGTTCGATGGCGGTTCGTGCTCGTCGGGATTCGCCTCGGTCGCATCCGAAGTCGGCTCGCCGCCGTCGGTGTCGGCGGTCGCCGCGTCGATCACCGCTTCGACCGCGCTCTCCTCGAGGCCATCACTCTCGTCGACGGTATCGATCTCCGTCGCGGCCGATTCTTCGGCCTCGGCACCGCCCTCGAGTTGGTCCGCGACCGTCGTCACGTCCGCGTCGTCGGGACTGCGTTCGGGTGCGGGGTCGAACGCCGAGGTGTCGTCCTCGAGTAAGTCCCGAACGCGTCGTTCGACGGTTTCGCGAACGTTCGCGTCTACGAGGTCGTCGTCTCGGACGGTCTCGTCGATGTTCCGGGCCGCATCGCTCAGGCCGAGTTCGCGGACGCGTTCGCGGACGGCTGCGTCCGGATCGGCGAAACTCACCGAGACCTCCTCGTCCTCGTCGGGCAGATCTCGGCGGTCGTTCACGCGAGCGACGAGCGCGCCGCGGTCGATGGCGGCTCCCTCGACCGTCGCCGGCGTGATCGGTTTGCCCTCGCCCTCGACCGTGACGACGACCACCGCGTCCTCGAGGTC
Organism: Natronorubrum texcoconense; assembly: GCF_900100335.1. Lineage (GTDB taxonomy): Archaea > Halobacteriota > Halobacteria > Halobacteriales > Natrialbaceae > Natronorubrum > Natronorubrum texcoconense. The sequence continues at coordinate 398,917 of NZ_FNFE01000003.1, forward strand.
GTACTCCCGAACCCGTTCCTGAATCCGGTCGACGCCCTCGCCGGGCTCGAGGTCGACGTCGACGAAGACGAACTCGCGGGTGTCGGTGAGGCCGCGACGACTGATTCCTACGGTATTGTCCTCGAAATCGACGAGGTTGTACCCCCGGTTCTCGCGCTCGCTGGCGCTCGCGCGTTCCGTCGAGCCGCAGTAGGTGACCCAGGTGTCGAGCACCTCTGCTGTGTCCGGTTTGTGGTTGTCTCCGAGGAGGACGGCGTCGAAGTCGACGGTCGACTCGGAGAGCAGTCGTTCCGTGTCCCAGTCGGCGTGGGCGAACGGCTCGAACAGCCCGTGGCTCACGAGGGTCGCGTGCTCGGCCTCGTCGGGCGTCGGAGCGAAGTCGTACTCGAGGTCGTCGCGTCTCGAGCGCGGAACGAAATCCAGGCCGTAGACGGCCACGTCGTCGATCAGTTCGGGTTCGGCTCCGAGTCGCGTCGCGAGGCCGAGATCGGCAAAGAGGTCGAGCCACTGCGCGTCCCGTTTGGACTCGTGGTTGCCGACGACGGCGAGAAAGGGGATGTCGGCGTCGGCGAGCGTGCGGAGGATTTCGACGGTACCCTGCAGATCGATTAGTCCCGGCCGCCGGTCGTGAAAGAGGTCGCCGGCGTGGATCACGGCGTCGACGTCGTCCGCGACCGCGTCGTCGACGACGGAGCGAAAGGCCTCGAGAAAGTCCTGTCGTCGCTCGGGCGCGTTGTACTGCTGGTAGCCGATGTGGGTGTCGCCCGTGTGGATAACCCGCGTCATTGTCGCCTCGTTGGCAGGCCCGCCCTAAAGGGGTTCCGCGACCGTAGTGAAAGTGAAACGAAGTGTGTGTAGCAGCGGGTGTATCGTGACAGGGAGAAATGCCCCCCGAAACAGCCGATTGACAGTACTTCGCGCAGTGGCGCGCGCTGTCGTCCGACCGAACGATAGTGAGGGCGGTCGATACACCGTGCGAGGGATGAGTGAGGGAGCGTAGCGACTGAACGAATCGGCTGGGGAGGACGTGGAAATCCTCGTGTCCACGTTTGCAGAACGCTTGCCTACGAGTTGCCCACCCTGGCGGCTAGGGATTCCACGTCCTCCCCAGCCGATTCACTCGCTCCCGAAAGTCGCTCGTTCATCCAATGGAAGACGCTTCGCGTCTTCCAAGCCGTCACTCGCTACCGCTCGCGACGACCTCGCACGGTACCGAGTCGCGTCTCGTTACTCACTCGCCGCGACTCAGCGCGCGCCACCGCACACCCAAGACCGGCACCCGGAACCCAAGCTAGTCCGGAGTCCGGAATAGAACGTCGGGAGGCCGTACCGCCTGATCGAACCAAAAGAGAAGAATCCGAGGAGGAAAACGAACCGTCGACGCGTCGATCGCTCGACCGTCTAGTCAGGCTTCGATATCGAGACTGTACAGTCGCTTGCGCGCGTCCGAAAAGGAAAAGCGCGAGTCGATCACGTGCTCGTCGTCGAGGCGGTTCAGCGCGTACCGAACCGTCCGCGAGGGGAGCAGCGTCTCGTCGGCGATCTGCTGTTGGGTCATCGTTTCGTTGTACTCGAGCACCTTCGCGACGAGTTTGGCGCTCGGTGGAAGTTCTTTGACGTCGTCCCACGTTCCCCGCGTTTCGGTCTCGTGTCGCAGCGACTCTGAAGCACTCATCAGTACACCGTAGCCGATACAGCGTGATAATATTTTCTGTTTCGAAAAATGCCCTCTAGTAATACGTCTGGCGGGGGTGCACCGACCCGAAGTCTCTTATGAACCAACACCCAAAGGACGGGTGATGAGCGACACCGTGGACGACGTCGACCTCCCATACGACGAGGACGAGGCGTCCCAACAGGAGAAGATCCAGGCACTCGAGGACCGACTCGAGATCCTCGAGGCGCAAAACGAGGAGATGCGGGACAAGCTCCTCGACGCCAACGCCGAGAACAACAAGTACCAGCAGAAACTCGAGCGGCTGACCCACGAGAACAAGAAGCTCAAGCAGTCCCCGCTGTTCGTCGCCACCGTCCAGGAGATCACGGACGAAGGCGTCATCATCAAACAGCACGGGAACAACCAGGAGGCCCTCACCGAGGTCACCGACGAGATGCGCGACGACATCGACCCCGACGCCCGCGTCGCGGTCAACAACTCCCTTTCTATCGTCAAGACGCTCTCCAACGAAACTGACGTGCGCGCTCGCGTGATGGAAGTCACCGAGAGCCCCGAAGTCAGCTACGAGGATATCGGCGGACTCGAAGAACAGATGCAGGAGGTTCGCGAAACCGTCGAGATGCCGCTCGAGAAGCCCGACGCGTTCAAAGACGTCGGGATCGACCCGCCGAGCGGCGTTCTACTCTACGGGCCGCCGGGCACGGGCAAGACGATGCTCGCGAAAGCGGTCGCCAACCAGACCGACGCCACCTTCATCAAGATGGCCGGTTCGGAACTGGTCCACAAGTTCATCGGCGAAGGTGCCAAACTCGTCCGCGACCTGTTCAAGGTCGCCCGCGAGCACGAACCCGCCGTCATCTTCATCGACGAGATCGACGCCATCGCGGCCAAGCGAACCGAATCCAAGACCTCCGGCGACGCCGAGGTCCAGCGGACGATGATGCAGCTCCTCTCGGAGATGGACGGCTTCGAGGACCGCGGCGAAATCCGCATTATCGCCGCCACGAACCGGTTCGACATGCTCGACCGCGCCATCCTCCGGCCCGGCCGATTCGACCGCCTCATCGAGGTGCCGAAGCCGAACGAGGAGGGACGCGAGATCATCTTCCAGATCCACACCCGCGGCATGAACGTCGCCGACGATGTCGACTTCGCCGAGTTAGCCCTCGAAGCCGAGGAGGCCTCCGGCGCCGACGTCAAGGCGATCTGTACGGAAGCCGGGATGTTCGCCATCCGCGACGACCGCACGGAGATTCGGATGGAGGACTTCCGCAACGCCTGGGACAAGGTGCAGGCGGACTCCGAGACCAACGACGAAGTCTCGAAGACTTTCGCCTGAATCCGCAGTTTCCTCCTGTTTCGCACAGCAGATCGCACCAGCGTCGGCTCAGCAGCAGCCCAGCATCAGCGCTCGACGCTCAAGACTACGACGAAAAATACCGGGAGTACCAACTCGGTCTGTCGACGCTGTCGGACCGTGCAACGAGAGGCACGAGACGAGCGCGTTCGAAGCCGATCGACGTCAGTGGCGACTCTGGCCCGCTACAGGGCCGCGAAGAGCAGCCACGGGACGATGAACAGGGCGACGGTCAACACCGCGAGGATCAGTAGATAACCGATACCGGTTCCGACCGCGGTGAGCCACGCCGGATGCTCGAACTCGTTGAGATCGACTGCCATACTGCTACCGTCCGGTGAGACGAGTATAAACGTACCGAAAATTGGGATCGACCGGCGACGCCAACGCGACGGCGCCACTGACGACAGGTACCGCCATGGCCGGCACGGCGACGGCTACCGCCACGCCTCGAGCGAAGCGGCGTCTCGCTCGACCATCGAGAGCCACGTCTCGTCCCGCGCGATGTCAGCGATGACGAGGTGTGACTGCCCATCGATCTCGTCGACTGCAGCGACGACGTCGCCGTCGTCTTCCAGCTGACTCCCGACTGCTTCGGCCTCGAGTGTCATAGTTGTTGATTGATCTTGGTTATGCATGAATGTTTCGGCATGGTCCTGATCGGCGGTTAAAGATTTTAGAAATAGCGGATAAACACCGGACAAATGAGTCTATTAGCGGGATTAATTTGAGGTAAGGAACCTACGCTGTCGCACACTCTCTCGCGACGACTGGACCGACTCTCGCTCGAGTCGCGTCGACTCGAAAACGTGTTCCGGACCGTTTTTACCGGGTGACTGGCTAGGAGCAGTCAATGACGACGATCGTCGTGGTGGACAATCACGGACAGTTCACCCACCTCGAGCGCCGGGCGCTTCGCGACCTCGGCGTCGACACGGACCTGATCGACAACGAAACACCCCCCGAGGAGGTCGACGCCGACGGCGTCGTCCTCTCCGGCGGTCCCGATATGGACCGAATCGGCCGCTCCGCCGACTACCTCGAGGGCGACGTCCCCGTCCTCGGCATCTGTCTCGGCATGCAGCTGATCGCCGAGGAACTCGGCGGCCGCGTCGGCAGCGGCGAGTACGGCGGCTACGCCGACGTCACCGTCGATATCGTCGACGAGGAGGATCCGCTGACCGGTTCGCTCCACCCTGAAACCCGCGTCTGGGCGAGCCACGCCGACGAGGTCAAGGAACTCCCGGAGGGGTTCGAACTCACCGCGAAAAGCGACGTCTGCGGCGTCGAAGCCATGAGCGACACCGACCGCGACCTCTACGGCGTCCAGTGGCACCCCGAGGTCGCCCACACCGAGGAGGGCGACGAGATCTTCGAGAACTTCCTCGAGATCTGCGAACGGTAGGGGAGCTCGAGTCGAGCGACGGCAGCTGCCGAATCGGCCGGAACGCCTCCTACGCAGTCGCGTCCGTCCAACACACCTAGGAGTTTCTGATTCACGGGTTTCTCAGCTCTCGTCGTCGGGCCCGCGGAGCAGGACGCCGACGGCCGCTCACGGGCTCGTACTACTTCCTGTGGAACCCGATCGTTATCCCGAGCGGCGCGCTCGGCGGCCTCCTCTGGCAGTTCGCCAGCCCCGAACTCTCCCTCGTGGTCGCCTCGGCGATCAGGATGGTCGGCGTGGGCTACTTCGCCCTGTTCGGCCAGGAGTTCGACGCCTACGCCTGAGGTTAGCGTGAAGGTCGAATTCGTCTGTCCGGTGAGCCGCTGTTCGACGGTTCGTACACCACGAACTCGATCCGTGTCGACACGAGACCGACGAGGACTGGCGTCACTCAGGACAACGTTCGTCATCGCTATCACCATCACGACTGACGGAGACGGAGAACTATTGCTCCTCGCGACTCCGTTCGACGGTCTCTTCTAATTCGTCGACGCGCTGCTCGAGTTCCGCGATCCGTCGAGACCGATTCGCTATCCGGCCTCCGAAGGAGGCTCCAGCAATCAGTCCGAGAATCAGTCCGAAAAACGCGCCGCCGGGTCCGAACACCGATCCGATCGCTAGACCGAGTATCGAACCGAGGATGCCGCCGTACGCGAAGTTCATATCTCCATCTCCAAACCTATCCAGTTCAATTTACCGTTCGAACGGAGGCACATAATGCCTTTGTCTCACTGTTACGGATCAGCGATTACCGAGGATCGTCGTCCGAGATCCCGGCTCGGAAACGAATCTCGCCCTCTCGTTCTCGAGACGGATCTCCTGGACCAGGTATCGGTAACATCGGTGTAAGCTGGTATCGCTCGTGTCGCCAAGCGTATATGTAGTTCGCGAGCGAATCAGGTAACGTGATGAAACCAGTCTCGAACGGCGTTTCGAACGCGACTGTACCGACGACAACCGCCACCGATCTCACCGGAGAGGTGAACTGAGATGACCACCAGCGTCCTCGTCACCGGCGCGACCGGCAATCAGGGCGGGAGCGTCGTCGAACACCTGCTCGCATCCGACACCGAGTTCGACGTCTACGGACTCACGCGCGACGCGTCGGGCGACCGCGCACAAGAACTGTCCGAGCAGGGCGTCTCGATGGTCGAAGGAGACCTGAACGACAAAGACTCCCTCGCGCCCCACGTCGCCGAGGTCGACGCGGTCTTCGCCGTCACCAACTTCTGGACGGAGGGCTACGACCAGCAGGTCCAGCAGGGCAAGAACGTAGCGGAGGTCGCGAGCGAGGAAGGAGTCGACCAGTTCGTCTTCAGCGGCGTCGGCAGCCACGAGAAGGACACCGGCGTGCCCCACTTCGACTCGGCCGAGGATATCGATCAGTACGCACAGGAACTCGACCTCCCGCTGACCGTCCTCCAGCCCGTGTTCTTCTTCCAGAACTTCGAGGCCTTCGCCGAAGACGTCGTCGAGGAGGGTCAGATCGCGTTGCCGCTCGAGGAGGGCGTCTCCCTCCAGATGATCGACGTGGACGACGTGGGTCACGCTGCGGCAGTCGCGTTCGAGAACCCCGACGAGTTCGTCGGCGAGCACGTCGAACTCGCGGGCGACGAGTTGACGCTCGCCGAGACGGCCGACGTGCTGAGCGAGGTCACCGGTCAGGACGTCGAACCGGTCCACGTCCCCATCGAGGACGCCTACGAGAGCTTCGGCGAGGAGTTCACCGTCATGTGCGAGTGGTTCAACGAGGTCGGCTACAGCGCCGACCTCGAAGCACTCGAGGACCAGTTCGGTTTCGAGTTTACGGATCTCGAGTCCTACCTCCGCGAGAACGGCTGGGAGGACAAGGAGGGAATGGCGTCGGTCCCCGGCTGGGTCAAAGCCATGCAGTAGTCATTTCCGAAGAGGGACAACAGCCGGGCGGCACGTTCCGCCGATAACCGTTCAGTAGTGGTGCTGTAGCTGCCCGTCTGTCGGCACTTCTCCCTCGAGTTCGACGAGGAGGCCGATGGACATCGTCGTTACCACATCGTTTGGCGGAGACTCTGGCCGTTCAGGTGTGCAGACGTGCAGTTCGATCGTCCGCTCGGTTTGCTGATCGACGCCGATCACGTGATGAGAACCCCAATTCCCGTGCAGTGAGCGCTCCGCAATCACACCGTACTGCGTTTCGAAGTCTACTGTCTCCAGTGCCTCCGAGATATCCGTTTCGTCAATGAACTGGGCTACGTCTCGACGACTCGTGAAGATTTTCACCACCTCCTCTTGGTCCGTCTCCAGAATTCCCCCTTCGAAGTCGAACACATCGTACGCCAGCGGCGTCTCTAGATCCAGATCGGGACACTCGCTCGGAGCGTCTTCCTCGGAGAGCGGGAGGCTCCCAAGGCACCCGGCGAGGGCAATCGAACCGGCAGCACCCACGGAAGCGAGGAATGCGCTTCGTTTCATATCACTTCCACCATGTAGCGAAATAAATAGCTTTTCCGAACAGGTCACAACTGACGTAGAGAAGTGGTTCGGCGGGGCCGGCGGCAGCATTGATATCGACGCTCTCGAGGACCACCTCCGATTCGAGTTCACAGATCTCGAGTCCAATCTCCGCGAGAACGGCTGAGATGACAAGGAAGGAGTAGCCTTGATTCTCGATCGGGACGAGGTAATACGGTACTCGTTGACCAGGGGGTTCTTTCTGGCCGCCTCGGTTCCAGTAACGCACACCATGCCAACGATTTCACCCGCCGGAACCGACCGTCACGCTATTGATCGTCGCCCCAAATGCGATAGACGATGACAACCGACACAGTCGGCCGGTTCGAACGCGAACTCGAGGACCTCGAGGTCGGCCTCGAGCGCGTCCCAGCCGCCGACGCGAGCGAGCGGATCGCATCGGCGATCGAGGCACCCGCGGTCGGAACGCCGCTCCCGTTCGAGGGCGTCTCGCAGCCGGATTCGGTGATGACGGAGCCGACCAACGGCGACGTCGCGAGTGCACGGACTGGTGTCACTCCCGCGACGTTCGCCATCGCCGAGTACGGGAGCCTCGCCATCGAGTCGCGGCCTGCGGGCGACGAACCGATCAGCGTCTACCCGGACCGACACGTCGCCGTCGTCGCCGCGAGCGACGTCCTCCCGGATATCGAGGCGGGGTTCGATCGGCTCGAGGCACAGTTCGCTGAACGCAACAGCGTCGTCTTCGCGACCGGCCGAAGCGCGACGGCGGACATGGGCGACCTCGTCCACGGCGTCCACGGTCCCGGCGAGGTCCGCGTGATCGTCCTGGAGGATCGGTGAGCGATGGCAGAGCGCACCAAGCCACCCGAGACGCGGACCGAGACCGCCGCGCGGCTTCGACACCTCCTCGAGACCGAAGGCGAGGCAGTTCACGCACACGTCAGCGTCTCGAACCTCCGTCGCGAACAGGCCTACGAGGCGACTGACGACATCGAGGCCCTGCGATCGGAAGCGCGGTCGATCAAGGAAGACGCCATCGACCGGCTCCCGGAGTTGATCGAAACGGTCCGCGGCGCGGTCGAAGAAAACGGCGGGACCGTCTACGTCGCTGACGACGCTGCGGACGCGAATCGGTACATCTCTGAAGTGGTCGACGGAAAGGCACTGCCGGACGCCGATCCCTCGGTCGTCAAATCCAAGTCGATGACCACCGAGGAAATCGATCTCAACGACGCACTCGAGGACGAGGGAGTCGACGTCTACGAGACCGACCTCGGCGAGTGGGTGCTACAGGTGGCCGACGACACGCCCTCCCACATCGTCGGGCCGGCGATGCATCTCACTCGAGAGGAGATCGCCGACCTGTTCAACGAGCGCTTCGAGCCCGACGAGCCGTTCGAGACGGCCGAGGAGCTCACCCGGTTCGCTCGGGACCACCTCGGCGAGCGCATCCGCGAGGCCGACGTGGGGATTACGGGCGCGAACTTCGTTGTCGCCGAGAGCGGGACGATGACGCTCATCACGAACGAGGGCAACGCCCGGAAGTGCGCCGTCACGCCGGACACGCACGTCGCCGTCGCCGGCGTGGAGAAGCTGATCCCGTCGACTCGCGACCTCGAGCCGTTCGTGGACATCATCGCCAAGAGCGCGACCGGCCAGCCCATCTCCCAGTACGTGACGATGCTGACGCCGCCGACCGACTCGCCCACGCTGAACTTCGACGAGCCCGACGCGCCGCTTGTGAGCGCCGGAGCCGACGGCGAGTCGGCCGATTCGAGCGACGCTCCCGAAAGCGACCGCGAGTTCCACCTCGTCCTGCTCGACAACGGCCGCCTGGACATGCGCGAGGACGAACAGCTTCGGGAGACGCTGTACTGCATTCGGTGCGGAGCCTGTTCGAACTCGTGTGCGAACTTCCAGGCCGTCGGCGGGCACGGCTTCGGCGGCGAGACCTACTCCGGCGGGATCGCGACCGGCTGGGAGGCCGGCGTCCACGGCCAGGACTCCGCGGCCGAGTTCAACGACCTCTGTACCGGCTGTACGCGCTGCGTCGACGCCTGCCCGGTGAAGATCGACATCCCGTGGATCAACACCGTCGTCAGAGACCGGGTCAACCGCGACGCCGAGCCCGAGGCCTACGACTTCCTCGTCGATGGGTTGACTCCGGACGCTGAAGGGGGCGGGCTCGATCTCGGGAAGCGATTCTTCGGCAACGTCGGGACGGCCGCGAAACTCGGCTCCGCGACGGCTCCCGTCTCGAACTGGCTCGCCGAAACGAGCCCGGTCCGCGCGCTGCTCGAGCGAACCCTCGGAATCGACCGGCGTCGCGACCTGCCGACCTTCCAGCGGGAGTCCCTCGTCGACTGGTTCGAGATGCGAGGCGGCGCGGAAGCTTCGAGGCAGCGAGCGGAACGGGCCACAGCCCGCACCAGCGGAGCCGATATCGACCGCGAGGTCGTTCTTTATCCCGACGTCTACACGAACTACGTCGACACCGACCGCGGAAAGGCCGCCGTCAGGACGCTCGAGACCCTCGGTATCCCAGTCAGCGTCCCAGACCTTCCAGAGAGCGGGCGCGCGCCGCTGTCACAGGGGATGGTCGCGACGGCGGACCGACAGGCCAGCCGCCTCTACGGCGCCGTCGCCGAAGACCTCGACGCCGGCCGCGATATCGTCGTCGTCGAACCCTCCGATCTGGCGGCGTTCCAGCGAGAGTACGAGCGACTTCTGCCCGAGCGGTCGTTCGAGCGGCTTCGGGACAACAGCTACGAGATCTGCGAGTACATCTACGGGTTGGTCGAGAACGGCGCCGACGCGGAGCTCCTGTCGACCGGGAGCGACGCAGGAGACGGTCACGCAGACGACGACCGCGGCGAACCGATCGCCTACCACTCCCACTGCCAGCAGCGCACCCTCGGCCTCGAGGCACCCACGACGGCCCTGCTCGAGCGCTGTGGCTACGCGCCCCAGACCTCGACCGTCGAGTGCTGCGGCATGGCGGGCTCCTTCGGCTACAAGCAGGAGTACTACGAGGTGAGTATGAACGTCGGTGACCGTCTGGCTCGGGAGTTCGAGCGGGCGGAGACGGTCGTCGCTTCGGGGACGTCCTGTGGCGACCAACTCGAGACCGTACTCGAGCGGTCGGTCCCGCATCCGATCGAGATTCTGGCACCCGATCGCTGAGCCGACAGCCGCTGAAAACGGTGTTTTTCGCCGACGTTCGCGCTCACTCCGCGTAGCGAGTGTCAGTCGCTACGCTCGCCCCCTCTCGAGTGTCTCGGCCCGACGTCGGAACCGCTCGAGCACCGACGGTCGACCGCGACACTCGAGTCGCACCTCGTCCCCGTCGTAGTCGACCGTCTCCACGGACGTCCGATCGTACGCCGACGAGACGAGCGTCATCGCCTCGTCGCAGTTGGGCATTCGTATCGTCGCGGATTCCGTCGGGAGCCGATCACGAATCGCCGCCAGCAGCGTCTCGAGGTTCGTCCCCTCGAGCACGCTCACCGGAATCGGCTCCGCAGTCGATTGGGCCAGCGATTCCGAGGCGATCTCGAGCCGGCAGGTTCGCTCGCTCCTCGAGAGTTGATCGACCTTGTTCAAGGCAGGGACGATTCGCTCGTCCTCGACGTCCTGTGCGGCGAGTACGTCGAGCGATGCCTCGAGCCGTCGGCGAAACCGTGCGGGCGGGTCGCTCGCGTCGGCGACGAGCACGACGACGTCCGCCGCCGCGGCCTCCGAAAGCGTCGAACTGAACGACTCGACGAGGTCGTGGGGGAGGTCGTCGACGAAGCCGATCGTATCTGTCGCGAGCACGGGCCGGCCGTCGATCGTCGCCCGTCGGGTCGTCGTCTCGAGCGTCTTGAACAGCCGATCTTCGACCGCTGCGGTGGCGTTCTTCTCCGAGCCGTCCGGGTTCGAATCGTCGTCGATCCGCGCTTCCTCGAGCGAGAGGTCGTCCGCGAGACGGTGCAACAGTGTCGACTTCCCGGCGTTCGTGTAGCCGGCGACCGTGAGGAGATCGAACCCCTCCTCTCGGCGGCGTTCGCGGAACTGTTCGGCCGGGTTCGGGAGGTCGGCGAGTTTACCTTCGAGGCGGTCGATCCGGTCGCGAACGTCGTAGACGGGCGATCCTTTCTCGGTCTGTTTGTTCAGTGCGCCCTCGTCGGCGGACTCGATGATCCGTGGCAGGTCGTATCTGAGCCGTGCCAGTTCGACCTGCAGTTGGGCCCGTCGCGTGCCGGCCTGGGCTTCGAATATCTCGAGAACGAGCCGGTATCTGTCGATGACGACCGTCTCGTCGGGCAACAGCGACTCGAGGGCGTGGTGCTGACTCGGCGTGAGTTCGCCGTCGACGACGACGCGTCGGGCGTCGTGGTCGGCGACGATTTCGGCGAGTTCGTCGACTTTGCCGCGCCCGAGGTACGTTCCGGAATCCGCCGGGCCGATCTGGGTTAGTTCGGCGACGACCGCGTCGCCGGCGGCGCGGACGAGTGCTCGTATCTCGCGGGTCTCGACGGGGGTGGTTGTCGATCGGTTCGCGACGACTGTACGACGGCCTGTACTGTGAGTTCGTGACATCGTGGTTGCGTTGGGTTCATGAGTGGTTGCGGTCGGTGCCGAGCCCCGGCGCTACGGAGTGTAGGCGGGGCTGTCGGAGCGAATACGAACCGGCTGCTCACGCGCGTGGTGACTCGTCGACTCCGTCGACGGCACGTCGGTTGAGCGAACACCGGCTCAGTGGGAAGAACGGGTCTCCATCGGCCTACCCCGAACGTCCAGCTTCGACTACAAATCAGTTGTGGGTGATGTCCCAGGGAGCGTAATCCGTCCGGCCGACGGCCTCACGCTCGGCGTTATCACTCTCACTCGGTGGCGACTCCGCAAAAACTGCAGCCGCGAGCGTTACTCGCCGAACAGTTCGTCGACCGCGTTGCGAGCGGTGAGCGCCGCGTCGTCCGCGACCTGCTCGGCGTCGGGTCCGTCCTCGGTCTCGGGTGCGTTCAGATAGACGTCGACCTCGAGGACGCCTTCCTCGAAGGTGACGGTGACGTCGAGATCGCGCACCGCGGACTGCTTGTACTGCGAGAAGACGTAGCCTTCCGCAGCGTCGGAGGCCGTCTGAACGACCTCGTCGTCAGTCGGCTCGCCGGTCGACATTTATGCGCCGCCTGCGCCCGGACCGCCTGGGCCTGCTGGACCGCCCATGCCGCCGCCCGCGCCGCCGAGGAGTTCCTCGAGTTCGTCCTGAAGGCTCTCGAACTGCTCCTGAACTCGGTCTTCCTGCTTCTCGAGGGTCTCGAGGCGGATCTCGAGGGAGTCGACCTTGTCCTGCAGGTCTTCCTCGGCCGCGTCGTACTCGGTCTCGACGAGCAGCTCGCCGACCTTTCGGTACATGCCGGTCTCCTCGTCGATGTTCTCGAGTTCGTCGAGTGCGTTCTCGGCCTCGGAGAGGCTCGATTCGGCCTCCTGTTTCTGCATGGCGACGGTCTGGGCCGTCTCCTGAAGATCCTGCAGTTGTTCGATTTTCTCCTGTGCTTCCGGTGGGAGATTGCCTTGCATATCTCGACCGTCGCCCTCCGCACTGATAAAGCCAAGCTTTGACGTCGGCGAGGGGGCCCGGCGGCGAGACGCCTCGATCCCGTCGACGGCAGCCCGTACGCCTATCCGAGCGGCCGGTGTGGAGTGGACGATGCGACGACGCGACGTCCTCGCTTCCGGCGGCTGTCTGCTCGCCGCGGGGTCGGCCGGCTGTCTCGAGACCCTCCGCCGGGAGGACGCCTGGCGGGAACTCGTGGTCGACCCGCCGGAAGGCGTCTACGTCCCCCCGCACGCGGACGGGATGGTGACCTACGGGACGACGTCGGCGGATGGCCGAGAAATATCGCTGCTGGCCAGCCGGCCGCACTCGTTCTGGACGGTCGCCGGCGCCGAGCGAAGCCGGGCCGACGTCCGGTCGCGACACGACCTCCACCTCATGGTCGACGTCAGAGACGTCGAGACGGGGGCTATCGTCCCCGCGCCTGTAACGACGAAAGTTCGACGGGCCGAGTCGAACGGCAGGGAGGACGACCGAATCGACGAGCGAAGCCTCTGGCCGATGCTCTCCCAGCGGATGAGTCCGCATTACGGCGACAACGTCCCGCTCGAGGGCGATGGAACCTACGTGGCGACGATCGAGGTCGGGCCGACGAGCGCCAACGCGATCGGGTCCCGTCTCGACGCACTCGAGGAGCCGACGGCCGTCGACGTCGAATTCGAGTTCGACGCGGCCGAAATCGACGGCCTCGAGCGCCGACTGATCGACGAGGACGAGGGACGTGGCGAGCCGGGTGCGCTCGAACCGATGGTGGCTCACACTGGCCACGACCACGACGCGGCCCACGCTGGCCACGACCACGACGTCGGCAGCGACCACGAACGGGCCCGCGACGCGCCCCTCGAAGCCGCGTTCGACAGCGAGGACGCGACACGACTCGGGTCGGAAGCGAGCGAGGATATCGATTACACCGCCGCGCTCGTCGCGGCGGACAAGCGGGACGGAGGCGGGCCGGCGCTCGCCGTGACGGCGCGGACGGCATACAACCGGTACCCGCTCCCGTTTGCTTCCCTCGCCGCGACAATCCTGTCTGACGACGAGCGACTCGCCGGCGGGTCGCTTCGGGAGACGGTCGGATCGCGGATCGGCCACCAGTACCGAACGCCGGTCGATCCATCCGTTCTCGAGAAGGGCGACGAACTCTCGATAGGACTCGAGACGCCGCCGCAGATGGCGCGCCACGAGGGGTACGAAACCGCGTTCCTCGAGACCGAGACGGTGACGATAGCACTGAAATAACGACGGCGCAATCAGGTTTCCGCGGGGCTGTCGGCGACGCGCAGTATCACCACTCCGAGCGCGAGCATGAGCACGCTCACGACGAGCCAGTGCGGGTTCCACGCTTCGGTGCCGTGGACGACGTTGTGCAGGTCGAGCACGTAGTGGCTGACGACGCCGTCGATGACGTTGAAGACGCCCATCCCGACGACGATCGAACCGACGAGGGACAGCGTCGAAAATCGGCGATCGGCTCCGTTGACGACTCGCCAGAGCAGCCCGAACCCGACGGCCATGATCGAGAGCATGGCGAGCAGGAACAGGCCGTCGAACATCACGTTCGTTCGCAGCCCGTCGAGGCTGTAGGGGTCGTAGAATCCCGAAAAGAGGTGATGCGTCTGGAGCGTCAGGTGAAAGATAACGACGTCGACGACGGCGCCGAATCCGAACCCGATCGTGCCGCCCGAGAGCAGGAGTCGACGTCGCGTTCGATCAGCCGTCGCCATATCCGCAGGACCACCTCCAAGAGCAAAAGTCGAAAGCCGGCGACTGCTACGACTCGAGCGCCGCGTCGCCGAGTTCGGCCGTCCGTTCGGCCACGTCGATCAGCGAGAACCAGGTGTTGAGCGCGGCTCGGAGGGCGATCACGTCCGCGGCCACGACGTCGACTCGAACGGTCGCGCCGTCGCAGTCGATCGTCGTCCGCGAGCGATCGTCGTCGATTTCGCCGATTTCGCGGGCGACGCTCTCGGCGACGAGCGTCGCTCGAGTCGACGACTCGTAGTCGAACTCGAGAGTCGCATCGTGAGAAGACACGCGCGGTCGTTAGTTGACGCCGACTTCCTTGACGTCGCGGCTGCGCTCTTTCAGGAGCACGCGGTGGCCGCAGTACGGGCAGCGGACGCCACCGTACTCGTCGATCTGGACGTCGCGTTTACAGCGGGAGCACTTGTAACTCATACAGGGTAGGAGGTTATTCGCTGTCTTCGGCGAGTGCGGCGCGGATCGAACGCTTGACGGTTCGGCCGGCAGGGGTCTCGGGGCGGTAGGCACCGCCGGTGAAAACCTCGCCGGTCTCCTCGTTCTTCCAGATACCGGTGCCGACGCGCGTGACGTCGTCGCCGTCGACTTCAGCATTGTTCATGTCGTCTTCGATCTCGCTGACGCGACGTCGGGCGACGCGACCGTAGCGTGCACCGAAGCGGCCCGCACTCCCGACTTTTCCTTTATCGGCCATAGTAGGGCTAACTATCGTCAGCGGATTCTTAAACCTGTTGAGTTACGCCGATCCGTTCTCCGCCCGTTCGGCGACCGGACCGGTGAGCAGTTCCCGAAAGACCAGCGCGAGCGCGGCGAGGTAGCCGACGGGAGCTAACGGTGCGGCGAGCAGCCCCGTTCCGACACCCGTCACCGCGATGGCCGTGCGAAGGGCGAGTCCACTCATGGCGAGCAGCGGAATCGCAGCCAGGACGGCGTCGGGTCGTTCGAACATGGCTAATTATATCTCATTACTCCCGGTCGGAAAAGGGCCTGACAACCAGCAGCCAGTGTCACTTCCACGAGACCGTGACAGTTCTTGCGCGATTAGGGTCGGCGGGACGGCTACTGGAACTCCGCGCTGGACAGCACGTCGTTTAGATCATCCCGAATGCGCTCGCCCATCTCCCGGTCTGGAGCGGTCGTCACGACTCGGTTTTCCTGCACGCTCGAGCCGTCGCGCAGGAGCATGCGAACGTTACCGCCGTCGTCAGCGCGGGTCACTTTCGCCCGCAATCCAGACTGGGACCCCTTCCCGCCGGCGTCGATGGGTCCCGGAATGACCTTCTTGACGTGGGGGTGGTCCGCGACGGTGTGGATCGCCCGCATGCCCGTGCGTCCGCCGATGAGCGTGGTATGGCTCCCCCCGATCTTGTCGGCCGGCGGCGTCTCGACGACGTCGAGTGCGGGTTCGCCGCGGCGCTCGAGGACCGCCCGGACGGGATCGTCGTCCGCGACGCGGTAGAACGGGTGGTGGATATCCTCGCGGACGGCCTGAATCACCGCCCGTTCGCCGCCGGCGTAGACCTCCTCGGGACGCTTGCGGCGGATTTCGTCGCCGATCAGTCCCGCGAAGTTTCGTAGCTCGACGACCTCGTTCTCGCCCTCCTCGGGCGTCGTCGTAATCGTCGTCTCACCCAGTACCGGATCGGCAGGTTCGCTCGCCGAGGCCGTGTCTTCGTCGCCGTCGTCTGCAAGCATCGTCAGCGTCGTCCGCTCTCGCCCCGCCTCGAGAACGATCGCCGCGGTGTTTCGCTCCCGGCAGACCAGACAGAAATCGCCGGGTTTCTCGAGCGGCGAGGCGCAGTGACGACACTCCATAGCCGTGGTTCGAGAGACGCGTGTAAAATGGCCGTGTTTTCGATCGCGTCGCCCGGGACCGTCGGGCGCTACAGCAGCCGTTCGAGGATCGTCCGAACCTCCGGCGTCTCCACGACGTCGAAGGGGACCCGCATCGGGGAGACGGAGACCCTCCCCTCGAGTAAGGCGTGACGGTCCGTGTCGTCGGGATCGGGGATGTCCCGATTGGCCATCTGCTGCCAGAGCCGGTTGGTCAACTGGAAGCCGCCGTCCTCGACGGTGGCATCCATCTCGTAGACCTCGGTCGGTCGGGTGAGCGCGAAGCCGTCGGACGCCACGTCGGGCCGCGGGACGTTGACGTTCAGGTAGTCCACGCGGTCGAACAGCCCCGTGCCGAGCGCGCCGCTCGCGAGTTTCGCGGCGATCTCACCCGCGCGCTCGAAGTCCGCGGGCTCGAGGTCGCGTTCGATGCCCAACGTGTCCATCGAGAGGGCGATCGAGGGCGTCTCGAGGAAGGCGGCCTCCATCGCGGCGCTGACGGTTCCCGAGCGCGAGAAGACGTAGGCCCCGAGGTTCGCTCCCTCGTTGCAGCCCGAGACGACGATATCGGGTTCGGGATCGAGCGCGTTGACGCCGACGATGGCGCAGTCACAGGGCGTCCCGCGGACGGCGTAGCCGAGTTCGTGGTCGGCGTGGGGAACCGGCGAGGTGAACAATCCGTCGGCCATGCTCGTCGTCAGCTCCGGATCGTCGGCGTCGGTCGCCGTCCGGCCGTACGACAGCGACCGACCGACGGCGCTCTGGTTGCGGTCGGGCGCGATGACGGTGACCGAGCCGACCGCCGAGAGCGCGTCGTACAGCGCTCGAATGCCCGGCGCGTCGATCCCGTCGTCGTTCGTCAGGAGAATTTCCGGTTGGTCGTCCTCGTCCATATCCACAACTTCGGATTCGGGCTGGATACGAGTACCTATTCGGCGCGCTCCGCCGCAGTGGCGTCAGTTCGAGGTCCCCATCGCGTCCGCCAGCTTCGTCCCGCAGGACCGGCAGTATCGAGAGCCTTCGGCGACGACCGCGTCACACTCCGGACAGGGCATCTTGTCTCCATCACCCGCTTCCCGATCCACTCGAGTCTCGAGATCCTCGCCGCAGGAACGGCAGTACGCCGCGTCGACCGAGACGTCCGCCCCGCAGGCCGGACAGCCGGTCGTCTCCTCCCAGAGCACCTGTCGCCTCGAGTTCGAGACGTAGTTGTACGCCCCCCAGAGGATGTTCCCGATCCCCATCGTCCACCAGACGGTCAGTATCGCGACGAGGATGTGTGAGCCGACCGAGCCGAACTCCCGATCGACCATCACGACGCGAT
Organism: Natronorubrum texcoconense; assembly: GCF_900100335.1. GTDB lineage: Archaea > Halobacteriota > Halobacteria > Halobacteriales > Natrialbaceae > Natronorubrum > Natronorubrum texcoconense. Next base: position 416,367 of record NZ_FNFE01000003.1, read on the forward strand.
CACGGTCCTCGTCCTCGATCTTCCAGCCTTGGGCCACGAGATCGTCTATCTGGCGCTGTAACCGACTGCTTCTCATGGTAGACAAGAAGTCTCGAACGAACAAAAGCCTATCAGCGCGGGCGGGACAGCACAAAAGCGGTGTGCCGTTACTCGTCCGGGACCGACAGACGATCAATAGGTCCGTTTATTTGGTTACAGCGGATCGTCAGTATCCATGATAGACACGATACAACCCGTCTTAGCCAGGCTACTGGTCGCACAGACGGATCCGGGAATCGGCATCGAAATCGGGGCGACCGACGGCCTCCTCGGCGGCGCCGTCAGCGCCTTCCTGACGACGCTGATCGTCGGTGCGATCATGATCGCGGTCGCGCCCGCGTTCACCGAACGCATGATGGCCGACGCGCTCGAGAATCCCGTCGGCTCGTTCGTCTACGGCATCCTCTCCATCGTGGGAATCGTCATACTGGCGTTTCTCCTGTTCATCACGCTCGTCGGAATCCTCGTTGCCATCCCGTTATTGCTCGTCGCATACCTGCTGTGGGCGATCGGAACCGTCGTCGGCTACCTCGCCATCGCCGACCGACTGGTCGGACGCGAGGACGGCTGGCTGAAGCCGTTACTCGTCGCGGCCGGATTCAACGGCGCGCTCGCGCTCACCGGGATCGGCGGTCTCGTCTCGCTCTGCGTCGGCGCCGTCGGCTTCGGCGCGGTGCTCCGCGACGTTCTCGACTGAGTCACCATCTCCGCAACTCAGCGCCCGACTCAGGCTCGAGTCCACCACGGCAGGTACTCCAGGCATCGATCCAGCAACGACGGCGACTCGTGACGGACCCGGAGCGTTGTTCCCTCGGTTTCGTAGGTCAGTTCGGTCGCGGGGAACCGTTCGCCGTCGGGTAACTCGACGTACTGGTCGCCCGCCGGAACCGTCCCGCCGCTGCTCGCGCCGAACAGCGTCCGCGGCCGACCCGTCGGTGCCGAGACCGGACCGTCGTACTCCAGGATGTACACCGGAACCCCGTCGTCGGTCGTCTTCTCCCAGTCGATCAACTCGGTGTGCTCGTCCGTTCCGATCATGTGTCTCTCGTACTCTCTCGGCGATCCGCGTTCGGGCCGCGGCGGTTCGTAGCGCGATTCTGCACTCCCGAGAAACGAGTTTCGGTATCGACATGAATCTACTGCTCGGTGCGAGCCGAACCGCTCCGACAGCAGCAGACCTCAGCCGAGATCAACGGGATCGACCTTCAGATACTCCCGAAGGACGACCGTTGCGTACGACCCCTTCGGCAGCGCAAAGGAGAGCGTGAGCGGGTCGGTATCGACCTCGAGATCCGTTCGAACCAGCATCGCTCGCCGGGTGCCGGTCGAGTGGAACTCGCCGGGGAGGTCGAAGTCGTCGGGCGCGAGGTCGAGGTCGTCGAGCACCGCTCGTTCGATCTCGCCCTGCTCGCCGTCGGCGAGTTCGGTTTCCGTGCCCACCAGCGGCGCGGTGACGAACGCCCGGCCGCGTTCGCAGTGGCGCGTCACGGACCGAACGCGGCGCTCGTCGACCCGCTGGAGACGGTCAGTGTCGGGCAACTCGAGTCCCGCGGGCGCGTCGGTGTCTGCGAAGCAGACCACGTCGCCCTCGACGGGTTCATCGAACGGGAGGCCGCGCTCGAGGCGCTCGGAGAGCATCAGGTTGAACGCGTACGACTGAGCGGCGTGGACGAACAGCCGCTGGAGGTTCGAGGGGACGCGCTCGAGAGCCGCCCGAAAGTCCTCGGGACCCGGCTCGCCGTCGCAGTCGACGACCCCGTGGAGCATCGAGCGCTCGTAGCGCAGGCGGTTGGGAAATCGCTCGAGGGCCTCCTGCCAGTCGCGGGTCTCCTGGACGAACGCGCGAGCGTCCTGTGTCCCCTCCGGCTCCTCGTCCGTCGGATTTCCGAGGTAGGCCATCACGGCCCCCTCCCAGCTTCCGCGGGCGATCTCGAGGCCCACTTTGTGCGTCACCGGTCGTCGGCTGCCGAAGCGCTGCTGGCCGAAGAAGTTGGGGATCCCAATCGACACGCCCGCAGCGTCGGGGGACTCGAGCCCGCCGAACGCGTGCAGTTCGTCCGTAATCTCGCTCGCGTTCTCGGGTCGGTCGGGCTCGCTGACGACGAGTTCGAACGCGTTGCCCGCGAGGTCGCCGAACTCGAGGGACCGGCCCGCCCGTCCGACTACCTCCACCTCCGCACCGTCGACGTCCGGCAGGTCTTCGGGATCGGCGCCGTAGACCGAAAACAGCTGCGTCGTCACCGCGTACTTGTCCTTCGTGCCGGCCCAGTTGACCCGCTCTCGAGACATCTCGAGCGCGTTGGAGAGCCGCGAGGCGAAGTCGTTCGTGTCCCAGCCCGACAGCGTCACCCGAAAGACGAGGTGGGGGTAGGCGTCCGTGGGCGCGTCGACCGGCTCGGTCGCGAATCGCTCGAGTTCCCGAACCCGAAAGTGGTCGTCGTCCTCGCGGAGGTGGCCGCCGACGCCGTCGGCGTCGCTGACGTAGTGGTCCATTCCGACGGCCTGCTCTGTGGGGTGTGCCGGACGCATGCTGATTGGCGACGTTTCGGCGGCCGGAGGTAAATCGGTTCGTTCTCGAGGTGACGCCGATGCGAAGGAGGCGGACAACGAATTCCCGGCAGGCACTCGCATGTATAGGACTGATTGTGATTCCGGCTGTCTGTTCAATCGGTCGAGAACAATGTGTGCGACATTCACGAGCGACGACGAAGGCAAGCGCGTCGTCAACGAAAACGGCGACGCGATCGGAATCGTCGAACACGTCGAAGCGGGGGACGTCTACGTCGATCCCGATCCGGGCATCACGGACAGCATCAAATCGAAGCTCGGCTGGGGGCGCGCGGACGAGGAGACCTACGCACTCGACGAAAGCAACGTCGAGGCGGTCACGGACGACGAGATCCGGATACGCCGGCTCTAATCACCGGAATCGTCCCGTTCGCCTTGCTGCCTATCTAATCGTCCACTACGACGAATCATCGCAGCCATTCTCCACGACGGCGGCCATGAATCGACCCCGGCCGGTGAGCGTATGCAGGCTGTTTCGGTTTGTCCGCCGAGTCTGAACAGTAAACCATGACATTCCAGCTGCCGACCACGTGTCCGATCTGCCAGGAGACGCTGGCTCCCGACCGCAGTCTCGACGATCATCTCGTCGGGAATCACACGCACCGCGAGGTCGTGAGCCACTTCGTTTCGGAGTACGACCTCACCGGCGAGCGGTCCGTCGCTGACTGACCAGTCTCTCGCGAGAGACGACGCCCGTTCGCGACGTCTCGGCCGCCGCGTCCGTTCGCTCGACTGTCACTCCCGAAACCGAACTCGTTTTCGACAGGTCGATCGAACGATACGTATGGACGTAAAAGACGTCCGACAGGCGCTCGCGCTGACGGTCGGACTCGCCGTCGGCATCGGTCTCGTTTCGCTCGTGTCGGGTGGCGGTCTCAGACCGGGGTTCGTAGTCGCCACGCTGCTCGTTTTCCCCGTCGTGCTCGCGCTGTCGACTCTCGACGGCCCGCTCGAGGCGCGGACAGCCCGCGTGGGTGCCGTCGTCCTGTCGGTAGGACTGCTCGGGGCAGCGCGGTGGCTGTACTGATCGCCATGGCCTCGGCGTACGCGATCAGGCGTCGCTGCTGAGATCCGCGTCGACGCGGACCGCCGAGTCGGTGACCGTCTCGCTGTTGTCAGTCGAAATCGAGGACCATCCTTGGGTTCGACGGTTCGGCTGTCCCCCCTCCTCGACGGTGCCGTCGTCGTCCCACACCACCGGGTCGGCCCGAGCAGGCTGAACGTGCAGTTGAACGTCGTCGCCGCCGAATTCGTCGCCGCCCTCGTGGGTGACGGTCAGGCTCCGTCCGAGCCATCCGCTTCGTCGAGACAGTCCTCGTGAGGAGAGCGAGTCGATTCGACGGTCGTCGCTCAGAACAGCGACAGCTCGCCGGTCACGGCATCGACCCGGTCGTCCGCCGCCGGGCCGACGGCCAGCGTGGTGACGGTGCCGGGCTCGAGTTGGGTGTGGCCCGCATCCCGAACGACCGCGTTCGGAATCCCCTCGCTGTCAGCGATGGCCGAGAGTTCGTGCAGTTGGCGTTCGCTCTCGCCTTTGAGGACGACCTTCTTCTGGCCACCCTGTTTCCACTGACTCCGGAGCTGGTCGTCCGCTTTCTCGTAGGCCGACAGGGACGCGTGAGCGACCTGTGCGGCGAGCTTTCCCTGTCCCATGCCGATATCCGTGCGGGCGACGATGGCTTGTTTCATGGCTCTACTGAGTGTGTCAACCCCTATAGCCGCAGCGAAACCAGCAGCGCGGATCCGAACGATTTTGGTGAACTAGTTTGTGAGCTGAAATATGGCGACGACACCGCTCGTCGATCCCGACGGGTACTTCACTCGCGTGGACGCCGGCTCCCTTCCGCGTGCGATCGGCCTCGTGCTCGTCTACTGGGTCGGCTCGCTCGCCGTCGGACTCCTCTGGCGAGCCACGGCTGAGATCGAAGTCGAGCCCGTGACGCTACTGTATCTGCTCCAGACGCTCGAGGCGACGCTCCTCTACTGGGTTATCCCGACGGTGCTGCTGTACGGAGTCGGCTACGCACTCGGTGCCGGACTCGAGCCGGCCGACACCTTGGCGCTCGCGGCGTGGGGGCTCGTCCCCATGCTGGTCGGAGAGGCGGTTTCGAACCTGCTCCTCTATGCGCTTTCGGCGCTCGAGATCGATCCGACTATCGTTCCGCTCGAACCCGATACCTTGGTGTTCGTCCCGCTCACGCTACTCGCCTGCGGCTGGGCCGCCGTCATCTGGCGAGGCGGACTCCAGTCCGGGTTCGGCCTCGAGCGTTCGACCGCGACGTCGACGGCGCTGCTCACGGCCGGGATCTGTGCGGGGCTGTTGCTGCTTCCAGTGGCGCTCACGTAACGCCGATTAGCACCGGAGTACCGTCTCTTCGACGACAGACTGCTGTGTTCGTCGACCGTCAGTGAACGATCTCGTCGTCGAGACCGAGCGCTCGTTCGGTTCGCCTCGCCTCCGGCCCCGCTTCGACGAGCGCCGGCTCGGTGGCCGGCTCCGAAAACCGGTCTGGATCGGGCTCGACGCGTTCGACCACCGTCGAGAAGACCGACCCGCGTCGACCCTCGGCCGAGACGATTCCGCCGTACTTCCGTTCTTCGAAGCGTGTCTCGTCCGGATCGGGGAACTCCTCGCGAAACATCGTTGCGGCCTCTCTGACGTAGTCCGCCGCCTGTCGCTGTGAGTACTGGCTCTCCTCGTGATACGTCTCGACGTAGTCGTCGGCTAGCTCTTCCGAAGCGTGTTCCGGCGACTCGTAGTAGATCGCTTCCGGATTACTGGTGCCGCTGGCGAAGCGAATGTTCACCGTAAAGCAGTCGGGATAGCGCACGAGCAGCGGGGCGTACACCATGTCGGTCACGGTGGTTCGCTGTTGAATTCGCCAGGCACCTTCGAAGAAGTACGCGACGATCTCGGCGATTCGGTCGTCGCGTTCGCCCCGGTAGTACGCCATCGCGACCTCCTCGTAGTCGTCGCCCGCGATCCGCCGCAGTCGGCGCTCGAAGCTCTCGGCGGCGTGATCGAGCTCCGCCTCGTAGGCGGCGAGCAGCGGCACGTCCGGATCCGCGAGCAGGTCCGCCTTCCGCTCTTTAGCCGCTGCGATCGTCATCACGTTCTCGTGAAACACTCGCTCGGCGTCCGCGTCGGGAAGCGGTATCCTCACCGCTCGTTGGTGCAACAGCCCTGTATCGCCGTTGAACCGCTCTTGTTGCCCCGCCATAGAACGAGTGTTCGGGATCCGTCCTCCTAACCGATTCGGCCCGAACGCAAGAAAATCAGGATATCCATCACGTTTCGCCGTCGTCGGATCGGGTGCGTTGTCTCCGGACGGAACGATTCGAAGGCGATCGTTCGCCCGTTCGAGACCGCTGCTCGCCGACTCCGCTCCGACAGTATTAGGACCCCGTGTTCGCTCCTACTCGATATGATCCTCTCCGACGCGGACATCCTGCAGCGCCTCGAGGACGGCGACCTCGTCGTCGATCCCATAGACGACCTCGACCTCCAGATTCAGCCGGCGAGCGTCGACCTCCGGCTGGGCAAGGAGTTCCTCGAATTCCAGCGGACGAACATCCCTTGCATCCACCCGAACTCCGAGCAGGAGGTCGACGAGTACGTCACCGAGACCGTCGTCGAGGACGGCGACGACTTCATCTTACATCCCGGGGACTTCGTACTGGGGACCACTTACGAGCGCGTCGAGATCCCCGCGGACCTCATCGCCCACGTCGAGGGCCGCTCGTCGCTGGGTCGGCTCGCCGTCGTGGTGCACGCGACGGCGGGGCTATGTGATCCCGGCTATCGCGGCCAGATCACGCTCGAGCTATCGAATCTCGGCACGGCCCCTGTTGCACTGACACCCGGCATGCGAATCTCGCAGTTGACCTTCACGGAACTGAAGACCGAAGCCGAACGGCCCTACGGCAGCGACCGCGGCTCGAAGTATCAGGATCAGGACGGCCCGCAGGCCTCCCGGATTCAGAGCGACGACGAGTTCGGCGGAGATCAACTCGAGCGTAAGTAAGTCACGCTATTTCACGCTGGTCGATGGGGTATGAGCCCTGCCAACCTACGTTGAGGGGACAGCCTCAATTTCGTACGCATCACCGAAGAATCGGTAAGTGCCGTTGAATTCGACACGTTCTGTCTCTCCGCGATCGAAAACGACTTCCTTTCGCTCGAGGATCGCGTTTAAGTGGCCGGTATCACGTAGTCGAACTTCGATCGCGCCTGGTCCACCGTCGTTTCTGACATCGGCTGCGTACGTCGCCGCGGACAGATCGAACAAGTAGCCCTCGAAATCGACAGGAATTGACGCCCGAAATGACACGTCTCGCCGTTCTTCTGCATCGAAATACGACCTCCTGCTGGCCGCTTTCTCCGAGTTGTAGGATCCATCGACGACGACGTTGTCGTAGTCTACGGGCCCGTCTAGGTCTCTGAGCCAGACCAGAGTTACCTCAATGTCACCCGCGATTCCGGTATTCTGTACGGTGGCTGTATACTCGTCTACTCCATTTCGAAGCGTCTCGTCGAGATCAACGAGTCGCGGCTGACTCGAGTACACCTCAAGAACGGTCGGATCGACGCCTGAGATCGTATCCGTATCCGCCTCCACTTCCTGCTCGCTGCTATCGTCCCCGTCGAAACCGGTCGCAAAATCGTCGGCTACGGTCGGCATCTCGCGCTCATCAGGCTCGGCTTCGGACGGCGGCTCGTTGGCTTCAGACGGCTCTTTTTCTGTCCCAATACAGCCCGAGAGAAGCGTTGCCGATCCAATTGTCGCCAGCAACCACCGTCGGTCACACGTCATGTCAATTCGAGTATGTGCAAGTGAGATAACTCCGTCGATTATCTGTACTCTCTGGCAGAACTACACTACTCGGCTAGACGACGAACTATTTCTCCAATATCGCTAGCCGTTTCGGCGGACGCCGCGCTCGAGACCCACAAGTTATTTCGACGGCGGCCGTAGCCGCCGGTAATGCAATTCGTCGAAGAAATCGTCGTCGATGAGTTTCTCCCGACGGTTCGGTCGCTCCTGGCCGGGGCACTCCGGGACCGCGGGCTCACTCAGAGCGAGGTCGCCGACGTCCTCGGGATCAGCCAGAGCGCCGTCTCGAAGTACGCCCACGGCGACGTCGCGACCAACGACCGAATCGCCGACGACGAGCGCGTCGAGGCCCTCGTCGACGAACTCGCCGACGGATTGGCAGCGGGTGACACCACCCCGGTACAGGCCTTGATCGAGATCGAAGTCCTCGTCCGAGAGCTAGAGACCGGCGGCGACCTGCTGGCACAACTCCACGAGGACACCGTCCCCGAACTCGCCGACCACGGCTCGAGTTTCCGCGTCCACGACCCCGAGAGCGATCTGCGAACGAGCGAGCGCGTGCTCTCCTCGCTCCGGCGCGGGCTGCGCATCCTCGAGAACGCCAGCGGCTTCGCGACGTTGATCCCCGCGGTCGGCTCGAACCTGGTCGCCTGCATTCCCGACGCCGAAGACGTCGACGACGTCGCGGGCGTCCCGGGCCGCATCTTCGACGTCAAAGGGAAGGCGACGGTACCGTCCGATCCCGAGTTCGGCGTCTCCGAACACGTCGCGTCGGTGTTGCTCGCCGCGCGCGATCACGGCGCGGACGTTTCGGCGGCGATCAATATCAGATACGACCCGAAGCTGCTCGCCGAACTGACCGAGCGCGGCCACGTGACCGCCGAGTTCGAAGAGGGAAGCGACATCGTCTCGAGCGTCGGGGCGGCCATCGAGGACGAACCCGAGGCGACGGTGCTCTACCAGACCGGCGCGATGGGGATCGAGCCGCTGATCTACGTCCTGGGATCGGACGCGGAATCGGTCGCCGACACGGCCCGGTCACTGATCTGAGATGGCGGACCTCAGATCGAAACTCCCGCGGATGGAGCCGGAGACCGCACAGGAGTTCTACGGCCGCTGGGCGCGCCTCTACGACGTCATCGCGCGGCGAACGCCCGGCATCCCGGCGCTGCGTCGGCGGGCGGCCGCCGCCTGTCGACTCGAGCCCGGCGACACCGTCGTCGAAATGGGCTGTGGAACGGGCGCGAACCTGCCGTACCTGCGCGACCGGGTCGGTCCCGAGGGAACCGTCGTCGGGATCGATTTTACGGGGCCGGTGCTCGAGCGCGCTCGAGACCTGACTGCCGAGTACGACAACGTCCACGTCGTTCGGGCCGACGCGACACAGCCACCGCTCGACGTCGAAGACGTCGACGCGCTCCTCGCGACGTTCGTCGTCGGGATGCTCGAGGATCCCGCGGGCGCAGTCGACGACTGGTGTGATCTCGTCGGTCCCGACGGACACGTCGTCCTCGCGAACGCGGCCCGAAGCGACGAGTGGTACGCGCCGCCGGTCAACGCGGTGTTCAAGGCGATCGTCGTCCTCTCGACGCCGCCGACGACGAAACTACGGTACGAGAACGAGCCGGATCTCCGACTCGACGCGAAGATCGATGCCGCACACAGACGATTGCGGGAGCGATCGGCCGCCATCGCCGACGAGACGCACGTCTTCGGCGTCGTGCGGTTGACCGGCGGCCATCTGTGATGGCTGAACGAACGACGGACGACTTGAGTGACAGCTTATCCCACCAATCAGTGACCGCTGGATAACCATTTACGCTCTCTATGTCTTGTAGTTTCCTTCGTAACTCAAGGATTATGTATACGTTCGCAGTATTCTTGCGGGGCCTCGTCATTTTTGATCAGGTATGAATAACATTTTTAGGACTTCTATACCTGTTCTGACTTAATGTCACTGATACAGTCATTGCCTAGTGGTTTTTTCAATATTGATTTAGGGGATGTAATATACCTCCTCCTAACCCTGGCACTAGTCGTCCTTTATTGGAAAATGTACAAATTTCAAGAGATAATGGCCTCTATACAGCACAAACAAACAGATATAATGGAGAAACAGGCAAATTTTATGGAAGCTAACCACCAGCCGATCTTAGATGTAGAGGATATTACTGGTGATGAAGATACGCTAAACATTTCCCTCAAAAACCGAGGCAATGGTCCTGCTCGAAACCTTCTAGTCCAATGTGTTGTTTATAAACAGTCCGACAAAACAACAGAAGCAGAGGTTGAACTTAGAAGTGGATATCGAGGAGAGGGTTCTATTCTCGCACCACAGTGGAACCGGCTTTGGAGAAAGTCTGCTCCAGAAATTCGAGCCGATGGCGGAAGTCAGGATAAGGGACCCTACGACGGGATCGAAATAGATGATCCTCTAACTCGGTTTGAGTCTGATCTGACTTTCAAGTACATGGCACTTGGATCTGGAAATTATGAAGTGACATTTTCCGATGCTTTAGATAGAGTAAGTCGAGAGTGGGATTGTGAATATATTGCTCTTGACTTTCACATTGCTATCACGGATATCACAAGACAAGTCTATGCTCAATCAATTGGTTCCCTTGGAAACGTCCCAATAGATGCAGAAGGAACATTTGAGGATGCTATAGAAGGTGCACAGATTGGTGCACCTATTGGTGAGCCAGTGTCAGAAGATGAAGTTGCCTCAATGTTGCCAATTGACGCTGACAAGATCAATTTCGGCTGATTTTCTCAAGCGATTCCTTCCGACGTTCCACCTAGTCACCCTTATTTTGTGTGCAATATTGTTCACTAGCCATATTGTTGATAGGTAAGACATCATGTAAAATGGATTCTAACAAGCCTATAAGTTCACCGCTAGTTCAAGCGTAGTACGACTTGAGCGATCGTCCCTTACGGTCTCTCGAATAGCAATTCCCTGGCAGCCTCGGGCATAACGACTTCCCTCCGGCGACCGAACGTCTACTCGAATGCCGCCGAAACTCGAGACGGAGTCGCTCACGCGGGTCGTCGACGGCGAACGAATCGTCGATTCGGTCTCCGTTCGGATCCCGGCCGCGGAGGTCGCAGCCGTCATCGGCCCCTCCGGGGCCGGCAAGTCGTCGTTTCTTCGGTTGTTGAATCGGCTCGACGAGCCGACCGAGGGAACCGTCTACCTCGACGGCCGCGACTACCGGGAGATCGACCCGCTGACGCTCCGACGCCGCGTCGGGTTCGTTCCGCAGGCGCCCGCGTTACAGTCGGGCACGGTCGTCGAAAACGTCACGATCGGCGACCGACTGTGCGACGAACCAGTCGACGACGAGCGAGTCGCTCGTCTCCTCGAGCGCGTCGGGCTGGGCGGCTACCGAGACGAGCCCATCGACGACCTCTCCGGGGGTGAGCAACAGCGCGTGGCGATCACGCGAACGCTGTACGTCGATCCGGAGGTCGTCCTGCTCGACGAGCCGAGCGCGCACCTCGACTCCGCGACCGAATCGCAGATCGAGGGGTTGCTCGAGGAGCTGATCCGCGAGGACGAGTTGACCTGCGTCGTCGTCACGCACGATACCGACCAGGCGCGGCGTCTGGGGGACCGAATCGTCCGGTTCGAAGACGGACGGGTGACGCAGGTCGGCGCGCCGCGGGAGGTGATTCCGTGATCGAAGACGCGATCGCGACGCTGCTCGAACACGCGAGCGACCCCGAGATACGCACGGGGTTCGCACAGATCGGTATCGCGGTCGTGCTCACCGTGGTCGTCCTCGGGGTCACCTACGTGCAGGAGCTCGGATTCGAGCGCGAACTCCTCACAACGAGCGCCAGAGGGTTCGTCCAGATCCTCGCGACCGGTGCGGTGATCGGGATGCTGCTCGCGGCTCACATCGCGTGGGCGAGCGTCGTCCTCGCGTTCATGATCGTCGCCGCGGCCTGGATCTCACACGAGCGCGGCGCCGACCTGCCGGGTTCCTTTCGCGCGTCGCTCGTGGCGATCGCCCTCGGTTCGGCCGTCGTCATCGCCTCGATGGCGTTCGCCGGCGCGATCGAGCGGACGATGCGGGACCTGATCGTCGTCGGCAGCATGGTCATCGCGATGGCGATGAAGACCAACTCGCTCGCGCTCGAGCGCTTTACGAACGAGATCTCGAGTAATCGGGCCGAAATCGAGGCGGTGTTGAGCGTCGGCGCCCCGCCGGAGCGCGTCGTGAGCGAGTACGTTTCGACGAGCATCTACGCGTCGCTCATCCCGATACTCGACCGGATCAAGAGCCTGGGAATCGTCTCGATTCCGGGGCTGATGGCCGGGATGATCATCGCCGGGGCGAACCCGATCTACGCCGCCCAGTACCAGTTCGTCATCATGCTCATGCTGTTCGCGGCCAGCGCGGTGACGTGTATGGCGAGTACGCTGCTGGTCAGTCGGTACGTGTTCACCGACGCGAAACAGCTCGACGGTGACGTCCTCGAGGCCATCGACGGCTGAAGGCCGGAGGAGCCGGGAAAATCGATTCGGAGACTACGCCGGCGCCTCGAGCCCCTCGTACGCCTCGATCGGCTCACGAATCTCGTCGGGGAGCGGGGACGGCCGCTTCGAGTCGGGATCGATGTGGACCAACGTCGTCTCGGCCGTCGCGGCCACGTCGTCGTCGACGCGAATCTCGTACTCCATAGTACAACTCGAGTCGCCCAGTCGGGCGACCCGAAGCGAGACGGTGGGATCGTCGCCCATGACGACCGGCCGTCGGTAGTCGATCTCGAGGTTCGCGATGACGAAGGAGATGTTTTCAGCGGCGATGCCGACGACCTCCTCGAGATAGTCGGTGCGTGCGATCTCCAGATAGCTCGCGTAGACGGCGTGGTTGACGTGATTCAGCGGATCGAGATCGCGGTACCGGACGGGGACCGAAACGGTAAACGGGTTGTTCATTGCGTGTTCGTAGCCGACTGAGACAAAAGAGGGCTGTGGTTCTGGCAACCGGTCCGCAGTCGTGCGGAATGGGAGTGACTGTCGGCCGGTACTGCTCCCTACTCGTACAGTCTCGCGTGGGCCGTACAAAACTGCGGATCACGCAACTGGGCGTCGATCAGTTCCTCGTGGTAGTGGGCGTTGTAGAGTCGACACGTCTCCCGCTCGCAGAACGATTCGCCCGTCTCGAGGTAGTGGTACGCCTGCAGAACGTAGCCACAGAGCGCGTCGGTCGTCCGCGGGTCGTCCTCGATCAGGAACTCGCCTTCGACCTGATTCTCGAGCACCTCTCGCGGCGGGGTATCCCCTGACAGGAGGGCGTGACGTTGCTGTTCCTTGTAGTACGCGTCGGGCTTCGCGGGGGCCTCGTAGAGTCCGGGCACCGAGACCAGCGCGGGTTGCCCGAGGACGTTCACGCGCTTGTGCCAGCGGCCGTCGTGGTCGCCCCAGGTGCCGATCGCCCGATCCAGAATCGGCACGTGGAGCGTCTCGAGGCCTCGTTCGGCGGCCAGTAACGCGCTGTTCAGCGCCCGCTGAACCTGCAGGCCGTCGTAAAGCACGCCGCCCTCGCGTTCGGGGTTCTCGAGGGCGCGTTCCTCGTACCGGACGATCCCCAGCATCGTGTTGCCGGTGTCGCGCTCGTAGGGTGAACTGACCCGCGCCTCGGCGAATCGTTCGGCGAGGGTTTCGGTTCGATGGACGTCGAGAAATCGGTCGCGAACCGTCACGGCGGCGTCGATTCGAGCCTCGAGCCAGTCCCCGACCTCGTCCACGTCGGCGACCGTCGAAGGGGCGCGATAGAGGATGACGTTGTCGACCATATATGACTTAGTTGTACCACTGCGTGAAACGCTTGCGGTCGCGGATCGGTCGTTCGTGTGTCCGCCTCGAGAGAGGTCTAGGGGTCCAGAAACGCAGGTCCGTCAACCGTCTCGTTTCGGGCCTCGCGCCAGGAGTGTGCCGGCTTCCAGCCCAGTTCCCGACGTGCTTTCGCCGTCGAGAACGCCGACTGCTCGCTCTCGAGATCGCAGTCCTCGGGCAGACCGTCGAAGACAGTCTCGATGGCGTCCGCGGTCGGCCGGCCGAGGCCGTTGTCGGGCGCAGCAGCCAGATACGGCTCGTGGCCGTCGATCTCGGCCTCGAGCGCGGCGTCGACGATCGAGACCACGTCGCGGACGTCGACGTACGACCAGAAACAGCCGCTCCGGTCGGCCGTCTCGGGATCGAACGGCGTCCACTCGTCGATCGCTCGGTACTCGCCGGGGTACTGGATCCACGTCGGCCGGATCGAAGCGACCGAAATACCGTACTTGCGAACCGTCTTCGCCGCGAGTTCCTCGCCGACGAGTTTCGACGCGCCGTAGCCGTCTTCCGGCCGCTGTGGGTGGGTCTCGTCGATCGGCAGATAGTCCGGCAGGAACGGCTGCTGGGCGAAGGGCATTCCGTAGAGGCTCTCGCTCGAGGCCCAGATCACGTCTGCACCGGCCCGCCCCGCGGCCTCGAAGACGTGGTAGGCGCTCGAGACGTTCGTCAGGAACGTCTCGGTGCCGGTCGTGATTCCCATGCGCGGAATTCCCGCAAAGTGGATCACCGCGTCCGGTTCGGGGTCGAGGATCGCCTCAAGCGCCTGTCCCTGTTCGGTGAGGTCCGCCTCGAGGAAGGTTGCGTTTTCGCGCTCGCGCGACGGGCGCTCGAGGTCGATCCCGGTCACCTCGTGGCCGGCGTCCGCGAAGTGATCGACGATCCAGCTCCCCGCAGCGCCGGTCGCGCCGGTGACGACGAGTTTCATGCGGAACTGGTGCTCGCGAGTTGCGAAAACGGTGTGGATTTCGGTGTGCCGACGCCAACGCCGGGAACGATCGATCGACCGTCTCGAGCGATCACTGGATCCGAAGAGTTACGAGACAGTTCGACAAATAGACAGGACACACGTGACAATCTCGACGCACGAAACCGTGCTTCTCGTCACCTCCAGCACCGCCGAATCCCTGGTGACGGCCGCGGTACTAGCCGCGGTTGGCGTGCTGTTCTTGCTCCGTATTCACGTCGAGTTCGAACTGCTGCACGCGGTCGCGAGTTCCGAGACGTCGTCCTCCCAGCCGTCCAAAACAAACTGTCCGTCGTGTGGCGCTCGCACGACGGTCGACGGCGTCTGTGACTACTGTGAGGAGCCGTTAGCCGACGATTCTACGGCTACCGACCGGACGGACGAGACTGGCCGGTTCTGAGTCGAGCGCAAAAAATGCGGGAACGGCGTCGAGGGCCGATCAGTCGTCGGCGGGCGCAGCGCGGCTGGTGAGTTGGACGGGTTCGGCGTCGACCTCGAGTTCGTCGAGTGCCACCTGGGCGGCACGCTTGCCGGAGACGAGCATGGCACCGAAGGTCGGGCCCATGCGCGGGAGGCCGTAGGTCGTCGCGGTGGCCATCCCGGTGGCGATGAGCCCTTCGTGGACGAGCCCGGTGTGTTCGACGACGGCGTCCTCGGACTTGCCGACCCACATCGAGTCGTGGCCGGGCGAGTCGTGGCCGGGTGCGCCGTAGCTGTCGTCGCCGGTCTGGTCCATTCCCGTCGCGTTGGCCTCGGCGTCGGCGATGCCGGGGGCGTCCAAGACGCCGCGCTCGTCGAGTTTCTTGATCGCCATCGCGTCGTGGCCCGTCGCGTCGATGACGAGGTCCGCTTCGACCGCGATGGGGTCGACGCAGGTGATCTCGCGGGGCAGCGCGTGGACCGGCGTCCAGTTCATGACGATACCGGACACCTTGTGATCCTCGCGGATGACGATGTCCGTGAACTCGGTCATGTTCTGCATCTTCGCGCCGGCGTCGCAGGCGGCCTTGATGAGCCCGGAACAGGCCTCGGGCCCGTTGGCGACGTAGAGTCCCTCGCTGTCCTGTGACTGCTTGTAGGAGACGTCGAGTTCGTCGAGCACCTGCTGGGCGGGGTCCCGAACGGTGACCTTGTTCATCAGGAAGCCGCCGAGCCAGAAGCCGCCGCCGAGGTAGTTGTTCTTCTCGACGACCATCACCTTCACGCCGCGTTCTGCGAGTTCCTTCGCGGCCGTCAGCCCCGACGGGCCGCCGCCGACGATAATCACGTCCGAATCCGAGAAGTCCATGAACTCCTCGGTCCACTCCTGACCGATTGCACGCGTTACGTCCGCTTCGCCGACTTGACTGAACTGTTCGAATTCGCTCATACAACTAGGTGGTAACAGTTGGTGGTGAAAAGTCTGTCGGGACTGCCCGGTCGAGAACGAAACTCTCAGCGGTTGAACCGTTCGGATCACGATCTTTCGTGAGGCACGGAATCTGTACGGAAAGACGAAACGATACCAGCGGTACGGCCGAAATACCCGGGTCGATCGGCGACGGTACGCTCGACACCGACGACACGTTCGACACTACTGTCAGCTCGAAAGCTGACCCCGAACGACGGTGGCACTCGAGAACGATCACCGACTGCGACCCGAGTCACCCGATATCGGGGCTCCAGAACGCTGAAGCCCCGCCACCACATACGCAGTAGCGATGGACCGTCGTGCGTTTCTCGCGTGTGCCGCTCTCGTGCCGCTGTCGGGCTGTCTCGAGTTTCTCGAGGACAGTGGCGAGGATATTACCGAGCCCGGCGACGTCGAGATCGTCTGGCACGACCTCGTTCGCGACGATCCGGGGACCGACGACGAGCGGGTAGTCGTCTGGGGAGCGGTCAGGAACGTCGGCGACCGAACGCTCTCGTACCTCGAGGTCCGGGCGACGTTCTTCGACGAGGAGGGAGAAGAACTCGAGACCGTCATCGAGAACGTCGATGCCGACGTCTCCTCGGGGGAGGAGTGGCCGTTCGAGATCGAGTTTCCCAGATTCGGCGAGGACGCAGCGGCGGTCACGACGTACGAACTCGAGCCGGCAACGGGGGTCTGATGGTACCGCGCATGGAGTGGCTGCATCGAACGCACTCGCTTGAGAAGCGGTCGAGTGAACCGTCGGTAGCCGAGGCCGCGACGACCGGACGGAGGGGAGCCGTGCTATGACCGACGGTGACTCGGGTTCCGACCGCGATTCCGATCCCGGCCGCGACGACGGTGTCGATCCCGATGAGGGCTCGGACGGTGGACTCGGTCTCGGCCCGGACGCCGACACCGAGTCGGAGAGCGACCCGAACTCGGACCGCGACGAGGGGATCTCGACGCTCGCGAAACAGGGGAGCATCACGTTCGTCGGCAACCTCATCAACGGCGCGCTTGGCTTCGCGATCGTTATGCTGATGACCCGGTTCGTCAGCCCCTCCGTCTACGGACTGTTCGTGCTGGCGACGTCGGTCATCCTGTTCATGCAGGTGTTCGCGAACCTCGGTCTCCCGCTGGCGATCGACTACTTCGTGCCGCAGTATTTGGACGACGACGAGCACGGGAAGGCCAAAGGCGTGATCGTTCAGGTGACCGCGACCGTGCTGATCACGTCCTCGCTGGTCGCCTTCGCTCTCGCCCTCAGCGCCACGTACATCGCCGACCTCTTCCAGGAGCCGGCGATGGGGATCGGGCTCCTCCTGCTCTCGGTGACGATCCCGATGCTCGCGATCTACAACGTGCTGTTGACCTCCTACTACAGCATCAAGAAGCTCCAGTACCGCGTCATCATGCGCGATATCGTGCGGCCGATCGTCCGCTTCGTCGTCACCGCGGGGCTCTTGCTCGTCGGCTACGGGCTGCTCGGCCTCATCGCCGGCTACGTCGTCGGCCTGTTCGTCGCGATCACGATCGGCGCGGCCGTCTTCGTCTACAAGGCCTGGGGGCTCCTGACGGCCGAGATCGAACTCGTCGCGCCGGCGCCGCTCGTCAAGTACTCCGTCCCGCTGGCGATGACCAGCGTCGTCTTCGTCCTGATGGGCCACGTCGACTACTTCGTCCTCGGCTTCTTCCTCGATTCCGACGACGTCGGCATCTACCGCGTCGGCTACATGCTCGGCTCGGGACTGATGATCATCTTCAACTCGCTGTCGCCCGTGTTCAAGCCGCTGATCGCCGAGACGCGGGACGACATCGATCTGGTCGAGGAGCGGTTTCGGATCATGGCCCGCTGGATCGCTGCAATTACGCTCCCCGTCGCTATCTTCCTCTCGCTCGGTGCGAGTTCGTACCTCGCCGTGCTGTACACGCCCCAGTACGCCGAAGCGAACACCATCGTCGCGCTGCTCGCCGCTGCGTTCCTCTTCAACGTCACCTTCGGCGGTCCCGACGGCTCGCTGCTGCAGGGTCTGGGCTACTCGCGGGTCGTCTTCGGTAACACCCTCGTGCTCTTCGGCACGAACTTCCTCGTCTCGTTCACGCTCGTGCCCTTCATCGGGATCGAAGGGGCGGCGATCGGGTCGGCGGCCGCGCTCTTTCTCGTGGGCTGTCTGACCCTCGTCGAAATCTACTACTTCGACGGCATCCACCCCTTTACCCGGGACTTCGCCAAAGTCGTCGGCGCCGGCGTTCCCGCGGCTATCGCCGGCGCGCCGATCGTTTACTTCCTCGAGTCGGACGCGATCATCGTCGCCCTGCTCCCCATCGTGGTCGTCGGCACCTACCTACTCACGCTGATCGCGACGGACGCCTTCACCGACGCGGACGCCCAGATGGCCGCCGAGTTCAGCCCGACGCTCAGAAAGTGGATTCCGAGTCGATAGTCGGCCCTCGAGCGGCGAAACACCCGTCTCAGGGAGTCAACATCACCTTGATGCAGTCGTCCTCCTTGTCGTTGAACGTCTCGTAGAGCTCCGGCCCGTCCTCGAGCGACGCCTGGTGGGTCACGACGAAGGAAGGATCGATCTCGCCCTCCTCGATCTTCTCCATAAGCGGATCGAGGTAGCGCTGGACGTGCGTCTGACCGGTCTTCACCGTCAGCGCCTTGTTCATCAGCGAGCCGAACGGGATCCCGTCGACGTCCCCGGTGTAGACGCCGGGGATCGAGAGCGTGCCCCCCTTTCGGCAGGCCTTGATCGCCTCTCGGAGGACGTACGGACGGTCGTCCTCGAGTCCGACGCCCTGTTTCAACCGGTCCGAAACGCTGCCGACACCAGTGCCGTGAGCCTCCGTTCCGACGGCGTCGATACACCGGTCCGGACCGCGGCCCCCGGTCATCTCCATCAATCGGTCGTAGACGTCCTCGTGCTCGAAATTTATGGTCTCCGCGTCGCCGTGGCTGCTCGCCATGTCCAGCCGTTCGGACACGCGGTCGATCGCGACCACCTGGTTCGCGCCGAACATCCACGCGCTCTGGATGGCGAACTGGCCGACCGGGCCACAACCCCAGACGGCGACGGTGTCACCGTCCTCGATCTCCGCGTTCTCGGCGGCCATGTACCCCGTCGGGAAGATGTCCGAGAGAAAGAGCACTTGCTCGTCGGGGAGGTCGGAATCGACCGTGATCGGCCCGACGTCGGCGTGAGGGACTCGCAGGTACTCCGCCTGTCCGCCGGCGTAGCCGCCGAGCATGTGCGAGAAGCCGAACAGGCCGGCCGGCGAGTGGCCCATCTCCTTGCGGATGAGTTCGGCGTTCGGGTTCGTATTGTCGCACAGCGAGTACATGTCCTCCCCGCAGAACCAACAGGAGCCGCAGCTGATCGTGAAGGGGACCACGACCCGGTCGCCGACCTCGAGCGTCTCGACCGCCTCGCCGACCTCGACGACCTTCCCCATCGGCTCGTGGCCGAGCACGTCGCCCTCTCGCATGCCGGGCATGATCCCGTTGTAGAGGTGAAGGTCGGAGCCACAGATGGCGGTCGCCGTAATCTCGATGATCGCGTCCGTCGGGTTGGCGATCTCGGGTCGAGGAACCTCGTCGACGCGGACGTCCTGCTCGCCGTGCCAGGTGAGGGCTCTCATCGGTTCCGCCTCCGTTCTACGATTCGGTTCCCCGTCGGCTGGTTTCGAACGGTCCCCCTTCGCGGAGCGGTGTTGCTGCTCCGGCGTACGGAGTGCGGCGACGATCGTACTGCGAGCGTGTCCATCATGTGTAACCGTTGCAACGGACAGTCAAACGCCGAGTAAAGCTGTCACCTGCCTCTGCAACGAGCGAGACCGACCCACGACGGGTCCGGTTGCCTACGAGGCATCCCCGCTCGAGGACCGATCCCGAGGCCCGTCCATCCCGTCGGCCGTCTCCTGTTCATCACCGATGACCCCCTCCGTCCACGTTCCCAGCCGGAACCAGCCGACGGCGACGACGAACGAGGCGACCATCCCGAACGAGTAGGCCCACCAGATCCCCTCGATGCCCCACTCGAGGCCGCCGATCTCGAGGCCGACTATCGGCACCGTCACCGTCCAGGCGAACGCGAGCACGAGCGCGACGGGAACCCGGAAGATCCACCGCGAGAGGAACGAAAGCACCATCGCCTCTCGCGTGTTTCCGGCGCCGCGGAACGCCCCCTGAATCACCATCACACCGGCGAAGAGCGCCCAGAAGGGGGCCATGATCCGTAGGAAGACGACGCCCTCGGCGATCACGTCGGGATCGGCGACGAAGATACGCATGGCCTGAGCGGGGAAGGCGATCAGCACGGCCGCGACGGCGGCGATCAGCACCATCGTCCCCGCGGTCGCCGTTCGCGCGACGGCCGCCGCGCGGTCCGGCGTTTTGGCACCCAGATTCTGGCCGACGCCGGTCGCCGTCGCGTTGCCGACGGCCCCCGAGACGGCCCACGTGACCGACATCAGGCGGACGCCGATCCCGTAAGCCGCCGTCGGGTTCGCCCCGAATCGGGCGACGAATCCGGCCATCGCGACAGACGCGAAACTGCGCGCCCAGCCGTCGATCGTCGACGGGTAGCCGATGTCGACCAACTGTTTCAGGATGGCCACGTTGGGGGTGAGGTCCTCGAGTCGGAGCCGAACCCCGAAGCGGCCGTCGAGCAGGATGTAGATCCCGGCGACGGTGGCGAATGCGCGAGCGATGAACGTCGCGACGGCGGCCCCGCGGGTCCCCATCTCGGGGAACGGCCCCCAGCCGAGGATGAAGAAGGGGTCGAGGACGACGTTGATCCCGGCGGAGATGAACACCAGCCACATCGCCGTCTTCGTGTCGCCGGCGCCCTGCAGCGACGATCGGAACGCGAAGAAGAGGAAGGTCAGCGGTAACGCGAGGAAGATTACTTCGATGTAGGCGAGCGCCTCGACGAACACCTGATCGCGGGCACCGATCAGGGTTAGCAGGGGACGTCGGAAGTAGAGTCCGACGGCCGCGAGGACGCTCGAGACGGCCAGCGTGAGCAGGATCGTCTGGCCGACCACCTTGTCGGCCATCCGGTCGTCGTCGGCGCCGACGTACTGGGAGACCAGGGCGATGGTCGCCGCGGTGATTCCCATCGCCGTCGAGACGAACATCCACGAGAGCGGGAACATGAGCGAAACGGCGGCCACGGACTCGCTGCTGACGCGGCCGACCCAGAACATGTCCGCGAGGTTGTAGAACGTCTGGAGCAGGTTGCCGAGGACCAGGGGCCACGCGAGGTGCAACAGCTTCGGGGGAATCGCCCCCGTCGTCATATCGACGCGCTTGCGTTGTGAATCCGTTTCTGCCACGGTCTCGTTTCGTTCGTCCCTCTCGCGGGGCCGTCAAAAGGGCTCGGCTCGCGGGGTCGGTTGCCGACTCCGCGATGTTCGAGCGCTTCCGTCGTCCACGCGACGGTCGGTACGGTTGCGACTTCGACGCGATGTCGGCTTCACCATGGCCGACACGGTGTCGGCTTCGCCGTGGTTGACGCGGTGTCGGATTCGACGCGGGGTCCTCGCGCACACGCGCCCCGCTGCGAGCGCGCTCGCTCGCCCAGCGCACGCACACCCGCGCTGTCGGCGGGTTTTCGGCGAAAGCGTTATCAGATCCTCAGTCGTACCGGCCGACAATGCAGACCACTCGCCCGCACCGGCTGGCACCGACCGCTCGCGGAGGTGAGCCGTCGTGGAACTGATCATCACGGAGAAGGACAACGCCGCGCGACGGATCGCCGACATCCTCTCCGGCGGCACGTACGACTCGAGTCGCGAGAAGGGCGTCAACGTCTACGAGTGGGGCGGCAAGCGCTGCGTGGGGCTGTCCGGCCACGTCGTCGGCGTCGACTTCCCCGCCGAATACTCGGACTGGAGAGACGTCGAACCGGTCGAACTCATCGACGCCTCGGTCGAGAAGACGGCGACGAAGGAGAACATCGTCGCGACGCTGCGGATCCTCTCGCGGAAGGCCACTCGCGTGACGATCGCGACGGACTACGACCGCGAGGGCGAGTTGATCGGCAAGGAGGCCTACGACATCGTTCGCGACGTCGACGACGAGGTTCCGATCCGACGCGTTCGGTTCTCATCGATCACCGAAAACGAGGTCCAGAGCGCGTTCGACGAACCGGACGACCTCGACTTCGACCTCG
The DNA here is from genome assembly GCF_900100335.1 of Natronorubrum texcoconense. Classification (GTDB taxonomy): domain Archaea; phylum Halobacteriota; class Halobacteria; order Halobacteriales; family Natrialbaceae; genus Natronorubrum; species Natronorubrum texcoconense. The sequence goes on from NZ_FNFE01000003.1 coordinate 438,196, forward strand.
CGGCGGCCGGCGAAGCCCGCCAGATCATCGACCTCATCTGGGGGGCTGCGCTGACGCGATTCCTCTCCCTTTCGGCGGGCCAACTCGGAAACGACTTCATCTCCGTCGGTCGCGTGCAGTCGCCGACGCTCAAGCTGATCGTCGACCGCGAACGCGAGATCGAGGCGTTCGATCCCGAGACGTACTGGGAGCTGTTCGCCGATCTCCAGAAGCGCGAGGGCGAAACGACACCGTTCGACGCGCAGTACTTCTACCGCGACGAGGACGACAACGAGGCCGAACGCGTTTGGGAGGAGGCTGCCGCGAGCGAGGTCTACGAGATTCTCGCCGAGCGCGACAGCGCGACGGTCGTCGACGTCAACCGCCGAACGCGGACCGACACGCCGCCGGCGCCCTTTAACACGACCCAGTTCATCCGTGCGGCGAGCGCGATCGGCTACTCGGCGAAACGAGCGATGTCGATCGCCGAGGATCTCTACACGGCGGGTTACATCACCTACCCGCGGACCGACAACACCGTCTACCCCGACGACCTCGATCCCGAGGAACTGCTCGACGACTTCGTCGGCCACCCGACGCTGGGTGAGAGCGCCGAGAGTCTGCTCGAGTCGGACGACGATATCGTCCCCACCGAAGGCGACGAGGAGACGACCGACCACCCCCCGATCCACCCGACGGGCGAGATCCCCTCCCGGGGCGGCGACGTGAGCGACGACGAGTGGGAGGTGTACGAACTCGTCGTGCGCCGGTTCTACGCGACGGTCGCCGAGGCGGCCATCTGGGAACATCTCAAGGTCGTCACCGAGGTCGACGACTACCGGCTCAAGTCCAACGGCAAGCGCCTCGTCGAAGCGGGCTACCACGACGTCTATCCCTACTTCAACAGCACCGAGAACTTCGTCCCCGGCGTCGACGAGGGCGAGGAACTCGACCTCTCGGAAGTCGAACTCGAGGAGAAAGAGACCCAGCCGCCCCGTCGATACGGCCAGTCGCGGCTCATCGAGACGATGGAAGACCTGGGGATCGGGACGAAGTCGACCCGACACAACACCCTCGAGAAGCTCTACGACCGGGGCTACATCGAGAGCGATCCGCCGCGACCGACGCGGCTCGCGATGGCCGTCGTCGACGCGGCCGAAGATTACGCCGACCGGGTCGTCAGCGAGGAGATGACCGCGCAACTGGAGCGAGACATGGACGCCATCGCCTCCGGCGAAGCGACGCTCCAAGACGTTACAGACGACTCCCGGGAGATGCTCGAGGATATCTTCGCGAGTCTCGCCGAGTCGCGCGAGGAGATCGGCGACCAGCTTCGGAAGTCGCTCAAGGACGACAAGCGCCTAGGTCCGTGTCCCGACTGCGGCGAGGATCTGCTGGTCCGGCGCAGCCGCCACGGCTCGTACTTCGTCGGCTGCGACGGCTACCCCGACTGCGAGAACACGCTGCCGCTGCCGTCGACCGGCAAGCCGCTGATCATGGAAGACGAGTGCGAGGACCACGGCCTGAACGAGGTCAAGATGCTCGCCGGACGCCAGACGTTCGTTCACGGCTGCCCGCTCTGTAAGGCCGAGGACGCCGGGGAGGGTCCGGTGTTGGGCGTCTGCCCGGACTGCGGTGACGAACATGATGGGGAACTCGCCATCAAGACCCTCCAGAGCGGCTCGAGACTCGTCGGCTGTACGCGCTATCCGGACTGCGAGTACTCGCTGCCGCTGCCCCGACGGGGCGACATCGAGGTTACCGACGAGCACTGCGAGGAACACGACCTCCCCGAACTCGTCATCCACAGCGGCGACGAGCCGTGGGAACTCGGCTGTCCGATCTGTAACTACCAGGAGTTCCAGGCCCGCGAGAGCGAGACCGGCTCGGATCTCGAGGCCCTCGAGGGCGTCGGCGCGAAGACGGTCGAGAAACTCGCCGACGCGGGCATCGAGAGCCTCGACGACCTGACGGATGCCGATCCCGACACCATTGCTGCGGACGTCGACGGCATCAGCGCCGAACGCGTCCGGTCCTGGCAGGCGAAAGCCTGAGACGCTCGCGGCGATTCGTTCTGCTTCGGGACGGCCGACCCGCCCGATCGATTTCGCCCTGAGCGGCGCTACCGGTCCCGCTATCGCCGAGATCGTGTTCGATTACAAACCGGTCACTCGGAGATAGAATTAACTTGGTGTGTTCGTATGCACAACTATCTGCGCGGCGACGTGTGGCTCTCACGCGCGTCGTGATTACGGGTTGGATACATGACAGGGAACGACACGACGCCGACCGATCTTCAGTTGGACGACCAGGGCGACAGTATCGAAGTCACCGTCGGAATCACGCAGCTCGAGGCGTTTCTGACGGCCGACGATCCCGAAGTGAGGGAGTACGCCGCCAAGACGCTGGCGAACGAGGCCACCGAGCGGCCGGACGAGGTTCGCTCGGCCGTCGAGGCGCTGACCGATCGCCTCGAGGACGAACCGGCGATCAGATCACACGCGACCGCGGCGCTGTCGGCCCTCGCCGCGACCCACCCAGCGGCGATCCGGGACTCGGTACCGGCGCTGACCGATCGACTCGAGGGCTCGACGGCGATCCGAGCGGACGCGGCCGACGCGCTGGCCGCCGTCGCTGCCGACGAGTCGCGGATCGTCACCGACTCGACCGATGCACTCGGCGCCTACGTGACCGACGAGAACGAACGCGTTCGCGTCCGAGCGACGGACGCCCTCGCCGCGATCGCCGACGCCGACCCCGAAACGGCCGCGGCGGTCGTCGACGACGTAGCCGGGGCGACCGACGACGAGACACCTGCCGTCCGCGAGAACGCGACGGCGATCCTCGCCGCGGTCGCGACGGACAGTCCCGGTGACGTCCTCGAGACGATCACGCCGCTCGTCGACCGTCTGGACGACGACGAATCAATCAGAGCGAACGCGGCGCGCGCGCTCCGAGCAATCGCCCTCGAGGCGCCGGTCGCGGTCGCAGCCGAGGTCGATCCGCTCGCCGACAGGCTCGCGGACCCGCGGGTGGGGATCCGAACCGACGCCGCGGTCGCCATCGCCGCCGTCGCCGCGGAGCGCCCCGGCGCAGTGGGCGACGCCGTCGAACCGCTCGCGCACAGGCTCGACGACGTCTCCGAGGTTCGTACCGAGAGCATCCGGGCGCTCCGTGACGTCGCGGAGAACGACCCCACAGACGCTGTTCCAGCCGTCTCGGAACTCGTCGAACGCCTCGAGGATACCCGGGAGGACGTCCGAACTGACGCGGCCGGAGCGCTGTCGGCCGTCGCGTCGAAGCGACCGGCCGCGGTCACCGACGCCGTCGCGCCGCTGGCCGACTGGCTAGAGGAGGGGACGCCGGAGATCCGAACGCACGGCGTCGCGGCCATCGCGGCCGTCGCGGAGGCTCGTCCGACCGCCGTCGAACCCGTGGTAACCGACGTTGCCGGCGTGCTCGACGACGAAGACGAACTCGTCCGTCTCGACGCCGCTCGCGCCATCGCGGCCGTCTCCGAAGCCGCGCCCGGTGCGGTCCGGCCGGTCGTCCCCGACCTCGCCGATCGACTCGACGATCCGCACGAACCGGTTCGCCACCGCGCGGCCGACGCCCTGAGCCCCATCGCGCTCGAGGCCGGCGAGGCACAGCGGGCCTCGGACCATCCGATCGGCTCCTCGACGCGCGAGGCCGACGACGACCCCGACATCCCCGCGCTGGTCGATCGACTCGAGGACGGCGACGAGTGGGTCCGAGGCTACGCGGCCCGCGCACTCGCTGAGGTAGCCAGCGCGCAGGTGGCCGACGCCCACCCGGCGATCCGGTCGCTGTGCCGACGGCTCGAGGACGACGCGACGCCGGTTCGCCGGGCCGCAACGCGCGATCTCGTCACCGTCGCGGCCGAGGAGCCGGACGACGCTCGCGTCGCCTTCCCCGCACTCGGCGACCGATTGAGCGACGGCGACGCGACGGTCAGGAACAACGCCGCGATCGCGCTCGGCCGACTCGCGGAGCGCTATCCCGCCGACGTCCGCGAGGCCGACGTGCTGGTGTCGCTGTTCGGCGCGCTCGACGACGACGATCGAACGATCGCGGCGACTGTGAGGAACGTGCTCGCGACCATCGTTTCCGACGGGACGGGCGATTATCGGCCGTCGCTCGCGCTCGCGATCGAGGCGACGACCGCAGACGAGGAACGGGTTCGCGTAGCCGCTTGCGAAGCGCTCGCGACCCTCGGTCCGGACTCCGGCGAGGAGACCGCGGCCGTGATCGACGCGCTCGGCGAGGTGCTGGTCGATCCGACGCCGGCCGTTCGCACCGCCGCGCTGTCCGCGCTCGAGACGACGCTCTCGGCTGACGTCGACACCGAGCCGACGCCGACCGACGCCGTCCTCGAGGTCCTCGCGGCGGGCGACGAGCGGGCGGCCGCCGTCACCGACGCACTCGCGGACGTCGCCCGGAGCGAGCCGGAACTCCTCGGGGACGCTGCCACGCCGCTGCTGGAGCGATTCGACGCGGCCGAGGGCCGCGAGCGACGGGCGCTCCTGTCCCTGCTGACGACGGTCGTCGAAGCCGGCGACGGCAACCCCGTGACGGGACTCCTGCTCGACCGACTCGAGAGCGACGGGGACCGACGCGCGATCGCCGGGGAAATCGCCCGACTGGCCGCGACGACGCCAGATGACGTCGTCGACGAGCGGGATCGATTGCAGGTACTGCTCGAAACCGGCGCCGAGGACGACGGGTCGAACGGGACGACGCGGCCCGGCGAGGACGAGGCGATTCGCGGCTACGCCGCGCTCGCGCTCGGCACGCTCGCGATCACCGACCACGACGACGGGGAGACGCTGGGATCGGCGCTCGAGCACGTCGACGACCGACTGCTCGACGCCGCCTCGCTCGCGACCGGCGGCGAGACGCCGACCCACACCGACGGCATCAACAAGCAGCTCTCCGGAATGGGGCGGCGACTGGACGGCGATCCCTGGGCGGCGGGGCTCGCGCTGCTCGCACTCTCCGCTCTGGCCGACGAGTCCGACAGCCTCCGGCCGACCGGCGTCGCGAAGATCGCCGACGGACTCGAGACCGAGAATCCGGTCGTCCGAATTACCGCCGGCCGCGTCCTCGAGACGATGGCGACCGACGATCCGGCGGGATTCGAGGAGGCGTTCCCGGCGCTGGTCGACGCGCTCTCCGATCCCGACGGCGACGTCCGGGCGACCGCGGCGGCCGCGCTCGCCGCGTGCGCCGAAGCCGACGCCGGACCCGAACTCGAGGATGCCGGCACGGACCACCTCACACACCTTCGTCGGTCGCTCGCCGATCCCGACGGCCGCGTTCGAGCCCGTGCCGTTCGGACGCTCGCAGCGCTCGAGGACACCGACCCTCTATCCGCGATCGACGCGCTCGGCGACGATCCCGTGCCGAGCGTTTCGGAGGCGTCGTCGAGCGCGACGACGCGTCTCGAGAGCGTACGGGAACGTGACACGGACACTGACGCGGACGACGAGGTCGGCGAATCCGACTGGCCGATGGTCCGCGGGGGGCCGATGCGTACCGGCCACGTCGCCGGTGAGGCGCTCGACCGTCGAGCGAGCGAACGGTGGCGCGTCGACTGCGACGACGGCGTCGACATCGAGAGCGCGCCGGCACTCGTCGGCGAGACGGTCGTCGTCGGACGCGACGACGGAAGCGTGAGCGCGCTGGCGATCGAAGATGGCCACGAACACTGGCGGTTCGAGGCAGGCGGTCCGATCAGAACCGAGCCCGCAGCCGTCGACGGGACGGTGTACGTCGGCAGCGACGACGGCGCCGTCTACGCGCTCGACGCCGAAACCGGCGAGCGCGCCTGGCGCTACCAGACCGACGGTCGCGTCCGAACCGCACCGATCGCCGTCGACGGGGTGCTGTACGTCGGCAGCGACGAACTCCACGCGATCGACGCCGAAACCGGCCAGCTCGTCTGGACCGTCGATCTCGAGGCCGAGATCGAAACCGACCGCGGAGTGATCGTAGGGCCAACGGTTGCGGACGGAACGGTGTACGTCGCCGCCGACGATCGGCTGTTCGCGGTCGCGGCCGCCGACGGGAGCCCCCGCTGGGAGACGAGCCTCGAGGCCGCCATCGGGACGCCGCCGGCCGTCGCCGACGGGCGGGTGTACGTGGCCTGCGGCGAGACCCTGGTGGCGCTCTCGAGTACCGACGGCTCACCCGAGTGTCGGTTCGACACCGGCGGTCGGATCGAGGCGTCGCCCGCCGTCGCGGACGGAACGGCCTACGTCGCCAGTTCGGACGCCAGCGTCTACGCCGTCGACGCGGCGACGGGAACCGAACGCTGGCGCGTCCCCGTCGGACGGACCACCACCGATCTCGCCGTGATCGACGGCGCCGTCTATCTGGGCACGGAGAACGAGAGCCTCACCGCGCTGGGGACCGCCGACGGCTCCCGACTGTGGGGCCACCGGTGTGAAGGTCCCGTCTCGTCGCTCGCCGTCGCTAGCGGTCGACTGTGCGCCGTCGGCGAAGCCGGGATCACGACGATCGGCGACTCGAACGCGTCGCTGACGGACTCAATCTCCGGGCTGTTCACGCGACTCGGCAGCGGGGATCGGTAGCGACTCGAGCGCCGGCGCACGATCCCGACGACACACGTTTTCTGGCGTTTCTCGAACGCGAAACGCTCGTTCGTTCACGGCGCCGGGAGGAACTGAACGACCAAGTGGCGCCCGCCCGTTGTGACGGCCATGAGCGACGAGCGCGAGCGGTGGAACGAGAAGTACAATCGCGTCGAGTGGAGCCTGCCCGATACCCCCATCCCCGAACTCGAGCGACGGCTCGCGACCCTGCCCGACGGGCGTGCACTCGACGTGGCGACCGGTACCGGGCGGAACGCACGATTTCTCGCCGCCAACGACTACGACGTCGACGCCGTCGACATCTCCGACGTGGCGCTCGAGGACGCACGGGCCCGCGCCGAGGAACGCGACCTCGAGGTGAACTGGATCAGAGCGGATCTGTCCGATATCGACCTCGAGACCGACGCCTACGACGTGATTACCGTGAGCTTCTTCGCGGCGCTCGAACACCTGCCCGCGCTCAAGGAGGCGCTGGCGCCCGGCGGCGTCCTCGTCTACGAACACCACCTGCGCTCGAGCGACGCGGTCGAGGTCGGGCCCTCGAGCGAGCGGTTTCAGTACCGGTCGAACGACCTCCTCCGGGCGTGTCTCGATCTGACGATCCTCTCCTACGAGGAGCGACGGCGGCCAGTCTCGGGTGGTATCGCCGCGGTCGCGACGCTCGTGGCTCGGAACTCCAGCGGTGGTACTCAGTCGTACCCGAAGCTTCCGGCGCGCGACTAGTCCTGAGACTCGTCTGCCGCCCCTTCGCCGTCGTTCGCTGGTTCCTCGTCGCCGTCTTCCGCCCCATTATCCATCGATTCGTCGTCCGTCCCCTCGTTGTCGTCGCCGTTCGTCTCTTCGTCACCCGCCGCCGACGCCTGTGCCTCGAGCGTTCTCTCGACGCCGGAGACGATATTCGACGCCGTCGTGCCGCCCTCGTTGCGCCAGTGGACTTCACCGTCGCCGTCGATGGCGACCAGGGTCGGGAAACTCCGAACGTCGTAGTAGTCGTTGAGCACGCCGCGTTCGTCGATACCGACAGTCCAGTTCCCGTCGTGTTCGTCCCACCAGTCGGCTAACTCCGCCGGCGAGTTCGACGGGCCCGAGGAGTCGTCGAAGAGGGACACAACCTCGACGTCGGTCTCGGCCGCCTCGAGTTCCGCCCTCGCGTCGTCGATCGCGGGCAACAGCCCACGGCTGGTCGGGCAATCCGTCCGGGTAAAGTTGATCAGCATGACCTGCCCCGCCCGCGGAATCGTAATGGTTCCCGCCTCGCTGCCGGGTGCGTCGAGGGTCTGGATCTCGAACGGCGGCGAGTCGTCGGTCGTTTCGGTCTCGCTTTCGTCGGCAGCGTCGTTCCCGTCGTCGAGACAGCCCGCGCAGGCGATCGAAACGGCCCCCGCTCCGACGATCACGAACGCTCGCCGTCTCATCGCGACCACCGTTTGCCGTCAGGATCCGATTTCGTCGTGCGCTCGAATCGGGCAGCGTACTCGAGCCCGCTCCGGCGCCCGCGGTGTCCCACCATAGTTCGTTTGCGAACGCTGGTACCAAAGAATCGACGGTCTCGACCGACTCGCTGAGCTGCTGACGGTCCCCGTGTAGCGGTGTTCGGGTGACACCCGCTTCGAGCGCCGATTATCACAGACAACCCTGAGTTTCTCTCAATCGGATACGGTACCGAAACAACTATGCATATTTTCGCCTAGTAGATGGTTATACGATGACCAACTGCTCGAGTCGAGTGCTCCTCCGGGTCCTCGACGAGCGCGGGGCGGTCGAAACGACGTCGCTTGCGGACGCACTCGACGTCCATCCGGTGACGGTAAGCAAGGAGTGTCACGAACTGCAGTCCGACGGTCACATTCGCCAGATTTCGGGCGGCGTGTACACGATTACGGACACCGGCGAGCGACACCTCGAGACGCTTTCTGAGTAGCGACAGTCCGGTCCGGCGATCAGGACTCCGGCCGCTGTCGCCGCTCTCGTTCGATCGTCGTCACGTAGATTCCCGCGAGGACGACCAGTCCGCCGACCACGGTCACCGCGTCGGGAACCTCCGCGAGCAACACCAGCGCGAGCAGCGTCGCTCCGACGGGTTCGCCCAGCCAGGCGACGCTCACCACGACCGACTCGAGGTGTTTCAACACCCAGTTGATGACGGTGTGTCCGAAGACGCCGGGTCCGACGGCCATGCCGAGAAAGAGCAGCCACTCCCGCGGCGGATACGCGAGGAAGTCGTGGCCCTGCGCGCCGACGAGCAGACACAGCGTGAGCGCACAGGCCGTGTAGACGACGGTGACGTAGGGAAACAGCGAGACGCGCTGGCGGATCGACCGCCCGGCGAGCACGTAGCCCGCGACGGTGACCGCCCCGAGCAGCGCGAGGGAGTTCCCGTAGAGCGTCGCGTCGGAGACCGGTGCCTGTCCGGCGTCGCCGAACGACATGACGGCCGCGCCGACGATGGCGACGGTGATCCCCAGGACGGTCTCGCGGCTGATTCGCTCCCCGAGAACGAGTGCTGCCCCCAGCGCGACGAAGATGGGCTGGCTCTGGACGATGGTCACGCTCGCCGCGACGCTCGTGTGGTTCAAACTCTCGAACCACGCCGCGAAGTGGATCGCGAGGGCGACCCCCGCGAGGATCGCGAAGCCGAGGTCGCGACTCGAGAGCCGACCGAACTCCTCGCGGTAGCGAAGCAGGGCGATCGGGGCGATCAGCGCCGTCGTGAACAGCACTCGGTAGAAGGCCGCGACCGAACTCGGGGCCGTACTCCAGCGCACCAGGATGGCGCTGGTGCTCGCCGCGAACACCGCGAAGGCCAGCGCGACGACCGGCGTCACCTCGAGATCGGAACTGCGCACGGTTCGTGACACTCAGCGGAATCTCAAACGCCTTCCGAAACGGGGCGGTTCGAAGGTTTCCGACCGACCTCGAGTCACCGCGTTTCGAGCGGGAGACGGCGGGTCCGGATCGCCGCTGCTATAGGCCCGACCGCGGGAGTTTTCGTATGGACGAGCGGACGGTCGGCACCGCGTACGTACTCGCATCTGCCGTCGGGTTCGGGGCCACCGGGATCTTCGGCACGCTCGCGAGCGATATCGGTCTCTCGATCCCGACCGTCCTCGTGTTCCGGTTCGCCATCGCGGCCGTCGTCCTCTGGCTGCTGCTCGCGGTTCGGGGCCGGCTCCGTCCCCTCCCCGGGCGAACGTTCGTCTACGCGATCGTCCTCGGCGTCGCCGGCTTCGGCGCGATGAGCGGCTTCTACTTCTGGGGGCTCGAGTATCTGACCGCCGGATTGGTCGCCATCGTCCTCTATACGTATCCCGCGATCATCGTCGTCGTGACGATAGCCACGAACCCGAACCGCATCAGCCGCACGCTCGTCGCGGCGCTCTGTCTCTCGCTCGGCGGCGTCGCGCTCATCGTCGGCGCGGATCCGACCGGCGCCGATCCGCGAGGCGTCCTCATCGTCTTCGCCGGTGCCGTGAGCTACGCCGGCTACGTGATCGGGAGCGAGCGCGTCCTCGAGTCGGTCGATCCGGAGCTGCTGACGGCACACGTTCTGCCCGCGGCCGGCATCGCCTTCCTCGCCATCGGTCTCGCGATGGACGCGTTCGCAGTGCCGGCAGCAACCGAGACGACGGCCTGGGGCGTACTGGCCGCGCTGTCGATACTCTCGACTGCGGTACCGATTCTCCTGCTGTACACCGGCCTGCCGCGGCTCGGCGCGAGCAGAGCGGGCATCGTCAGCACCGCCGAACCGGCCGTCGCCGTCGTCCTGGGCGCGGTGATACTCAGCGAGTCGGTAACGATTGCGACGGTTCTCGGCGGCGGACTCGTCATCGTCGGCGTCCTCCTGATTCACCGCCGAACGTGAGTGCAGAACAGATTCTCGTGGGTCGTCGTCCGAACGAATCGAGCCCTACAGTCGGCTCGCCCGGTAGATCATCGCGACGTCTCGATCGACGTCCTCGAGACCGATGACGTCGTCTTCCGTCAACTCCTCCGCGTCCCACTCCTCGACGAACTCGAGGGCGTCGGCTTCGTCGCCGAACGCGCGCGGGTTGATGGTCATCGGATCGTCGACCGCATCCTCGTCAGTGATGAGGACGTAGTACGCCTCGGTCGCGTCGACGAGGTCGCGCGTCTCGTAGTCCATCGTCCAGGCGTTTTCAATCGGCGAGTCGGACGCCGTCGCGGCGACGTACGCAAAGAGGCAGCCGGTCGTGTCGAAGATCGCTCCCGTCCCGTCCTCGTGGGCGAGTTGCGCGTTCCACCGGGAGTAGTTCGTCGGCGGCATCCCGCAGACCGGACAGTCCTGGTCGCCCGTGAAGTCGACGGGGTCGTCACCCGGGTGCTCCATGTTGGGTTCGAACGTCCGCTCGTCGTCGCCGTTCTCGTCCCCATCGTCGTCGGACCCGTCGTCGCCGCCGCTACAGCCCGCGAGCCCCGCAACCGCTCCCGTTCCGAGGAGTCCGAGCAGCCGTCGGCGTTCGAGGAGGCGCCCGTCGCGTTCAGTCATACGTGTGGCTATCGGCCGGATCACCAAAACGCACGTGGTTCAGTCACCGAACCGGCCGCCGCTCGGGGGAGGCGGTGTAGTCGGTCACTCGAGGCGCGCTTTCGTCAGCCGATGGCGCGTTCGAAACATCCCTTCGAAACCGACCTGCGAGAACGGCGTGACCGCACCGACGAGTCGGCCGATGGTGGGTTCCCCGCCGTACGGCAGTTCGTACTCGACGCGGTCCCGCAGAATCGTCTCCTCGCCGTCGGCGAAGAACGTGTGGGTGTGGAGCCAGCGATCGAACGGCCCACCGATCATCTCGTCGCGGAAGTAGGCGACGCCGTCCTCGCGCTCGCGCTCCGTGATCAGGGAGGTGACGTACTGGCGGGGACCGATGCCGAAGGGACGCATCGACAGCGAAATCTCGGTCCCGGCCTCGAGAACGGCCGGGTCCGAGTCGCCGTCCGGTCCGATCATCGACTCGACGCGCAACCCCATCCAGTCGGGTGTGAGCGCCTCGAGCCCCTCGATTCGGGAGTGAAACTGCCAGACGGCCTCGAGCGGCGCGTCGATCGTACTCTGGCGATCGTAAGTCGGCATAGCTCTGCTCACGGCGGCCAGCGTAAAAACCGAACGGCCGAACAGTGTCTCGCTCCGACGGTTCCGACTACTTCAGACGCTCCTGGAGGAACGACGGATGGGCCGCGGTGACGCCGTCGATCTCGAGGATGTTTTCGGAGATGATCTCGCCCAGCGCGTCGCCGTCCGCGGCGCGAACCTCGGCCATCAGCATGTGATCGCCGCTAGAACTGTAGAGGGCTTCGATCTGTGCGAGATCCTTGAGCGCGTTCGTCGCCTCGACGTAGCGTTCGCTCGCGACGTCGATCCCCACCATGGCGATGGTCTTGCTCGAGAGCTTCTTCGGGTCGATGTCGGCCGAGTAGCCGACGATTACGCCCTCCTCCTCGAGCTTGTTGATGTACTTTCGAACCGTCGGCTTCGAGACGTCCGCGCGGTCGGCGATCTCGGCGTAGGACGCCTGGGCATCCTCTTCGAGAACGTCGAGGATGCGATCCTCCGTCGCCTGTGTGCTCATGTGATACTGTTTTGCTCGGACGGAAAAATATCTTTTGTATCCGAAAACGACCGAAATTCCGGGTGCGACGCCGCCCTCGGACCGTTCAACCGCCGGAATTCGGACACGAAGCAAACCGACGACCTCGCCGACGCTCGTCGCGTCGTCCACCGGGACGGGACCGAGGGACTTATTCGCGTACTGACCCGAGTTCCGGAGAAGCACATGGTCGACCCGAGCCTGATCAGCGGGACCGTCTGGCTGCTCTGTGGGATCGCGATCCTCTATCTCGGCTACCTCATCGCGATTCGCGGACGGGCGGACCTGCACGCGAACTACGACGAGTCGGTCGACCCCGCGTACGTCTCTCGGTGGGCCGGCGGGACCGCCCTGCTCATGGGTCTGCTCGTCGTCGCCTACGGGATCCGAGAGATGCGCTACGGCTTCCAGCCCACTGCACTCGGCGGGCTACTCGTCGCTTTGCTCGTTCTAAGTTACCTCACGAAACTGTTCGCACGCGGGTTCGGCTACCGTGGCTGAGAGCGGTTGTTGTATCTCGTCCTGTGGCTAACGAATGTCGACTCACGTCGGAAACGTAATAGTACCACGGTCGGAACGGGTCCCGTATGAAACGGTCCCGCGTCCGGATCTTCGGCTGCGTCCTCCTTTGTACGCTCCTCGTCGCGCTCGCCGGCTGCGTGGCTCTTCCCGACGAGGGTGTCTCGCAGGACCACCTCGAGGACCGATTCGCAGAGACGGAGCCGCCCGAATCGGTCGCTGCGACGGTCGAAGTCACCGAGACGGTCGACGGTGAAGTGACCACGCACACCGAAACCGTCTGGCTGCGTGCCGACGGCGCGAGTCGGATCGAGACGACCGAAGACGGCGCCGAGATGGTCATCGTCAACGACGGCAGCGAGCGCTACTTCCACGACCGCGAGGCGGATTCGGTGCGGAGTTACGAGATCGATTCGACCGCGACAGCCTACCTCGAGGGGCTCTACGAACAGCCCGAGCGGTACGTCGAGAGCTACGACGTAACCGAGATCGAGGAGACGACGGTCGACGGCCACGAGGTCTACCGCGTCGAGTTCGATCCACCGGCGAACGAGACGATCGACCGCTCGATCAGCGTCCAGCTCGGCCCCGACGAGTACGTGTTGCCCCTCGAGACGAGCGAGGTGGATACCGCCGAGCGAAGCGCCGACCGGGTCGAACTCTGGCTCGATCAGGAGAGCATGTTCCCGGTCAAACACGCCATCGCCGGCGACGGGATCGAACTGGAGACGACGTATCGATCCCTCTCGCTCGACGAGCCGCTCGACGAGGGGCTGTTCGATCCGCCCGAAGCCGACGACGGAAGCGACTCCGAGGAGTTCGTGCTGCCGACGATTACTCACCACGAGTCAGTCGCCGAGGCCGACGCGGCAGCGCCGTTCTCGGTCGCCGAACCCGAGGCCGACGCGCTTCCCGACGGCGTCGAACTCGAGGAGATCAGTCAGTACGTGTTCCACGACGAGGACCGAACGCAGGTGACGCTGAGCTACCGGAACGGGGACGGCGATTCGATCGCGGTCACGACGAGCGACGGCCAACGACAGTTCGCGACCGGCGGCGATCCGGTCGCCGTGGGGGACGCGACGGGAACGATCGCCCACACCGACGAGGGAACCGAACTCCAGTGGTCGTGTGACGGCGTCGACTACTCGGTGTTCGCCAGCAACGAGTACGAGAGCGAGACTGCCGTCTCCGTTGGAGAGTCAGCGAAGCCCGCGTGTTAACGACCAGCGTCGGTGACCGGTGAAAACGAGACCGTCCGGACTGATTCACCGGCAGCGGTCGCTCGTCGGGATTATTACGGGTAAAAATCGAATTTCGTCTCGAGTGGCGTCGAAACGCTTCCTCGAGGGCTACTTGTGGCGGTCGAGCAGGTCGTAGCTACGCTCCCACTCGCTGTCCTCGTCGAAGTAACGCTCGGCGAGGGGCTGGTCGGGCATCTCGCCGACGGCCGACTTCTCCTGCTGGTAGGACGGCCGATCGTCGTCGATGTAGTATCGACCCGTCAGGACGGTCCCCTCTTTGAGGACGTCCTCGGTCTCGTACATCATCTCGGCGGCTTCGCGCCGGTCGTGGACGTCGAAGTCGTAGTCGTCGGACTCCTGGACGTCGATGTAGGGGACGTACTGCCGAGCGTCCTTGTTCCACGTCGGACACTGCGTCAGGAAGTCGACGTGGGCGAAGCCGTCGTGTTCGATGGCTTCCGCGATGATCTCCTTGGCCTGGTTCGGGTTGACCGCGGCCGTGCGAGCGACGTAGCTCGCGCCGGCGTTCAGCGACATCGAGAGCGGACGCAGCGGCGTCTTCGCGCTCCCGGATGGCTGGGTCTTGGACTTGTGGCCCTTCGGACTCGTCGGGGAGGTCTGGCCCTTCGTCAGGCCGAAGATCTCGTTGTTGAAGACGATGTAGGTGATGTCGTGGTTCTCCCGGGCCGTGTGGATCCAGTGGTTGCCGCCGATCCCGTAGCCGTCGCCGTCACCGCCCGCGGCGATGACCTCGAGTTCGGGGTTGGCGAGCTTTGCGGCCCGAGCGACGGGCAGCGAGCGGCCGTGGATCGTGTGGAAGCCGTAGGTGTCGAGGTAGCTGTTCAGCTTGCCGGAACAGCCGATTCCGGTGACCGTCAGCACCTCTTCGGGCGTCTTGCCGACTTCCGGCAGGGCCTGTTTGAGCGACTTCAGCACGCCGAAGTCGCCACAGCCAGGACACCAGGTCGGCTGCGGTTCGACACCGGGAGTAAACTCGTCCCGGTCGATCTCTCGTTCCTCTCCGATGGCGTTGAATGCACTCATGATTAGTCACCTGCAGCGGGTTCGATTCGTACCTGTGCGGTCGGCTCGCGGTCCTCCTCGGCGAGGTTGACCTCGTAGCCTTCGACGACTTCCGCCGGTTCGAACGGGTTCCCGTTGTACTTGAGGAGACTGGTCATCTTCTCGCCGAAGAGACCCAGTTCCTTCTGGATCAGGCCGCGGAACTGTGCGGTGGCGTTCATCTCGACGACCATCGCCTCGTCGACGCTCTCGAGGAATTCGGTCATCTCCGCCTCGGGGAACGGCATCATATCCGAGACGGTGACTCCTTTGACGGAGTGGCCGTCCTCGTTGAGCCGTTCGACGGCTTCGGCGACGGCACCGTGGCTCGATCCCCACGTGATGATGCCGTAGTCGGCGTCGTCGTCGCCGTAGTAGGTCTGGTTCGAGGGGTGTTCCTCGTCCAGTTCGTCGCGGATGGTGTCGAGTTTCTCGATCCGGCGAGTCATCTGCGCGACTCGGTTGTCCGGATCTTCCTCGATGTGTCCGACTGGGCTGTGTTCGTTCCCGGTCGCGAGATACCGTCCACCCTTCTGGCCGGGCAGCGACCGCGGGGCGACGTTGTTCTCGGCGTCCTCGTAGTTGAAGCGCTTGAACTTGCCGCTCGCGTCGTGAGCGGCCTCCTTGAGTTCTTCTTCGGTGAGCGTCGAGCCCAGGTCGGGCGCGGGCTCTCGGTCGAAGAACTCGACGTCGACGTTCTTGTTCTCGCCGGAGAGCTTCTGGTCGTAGATGACGATCACCGGAATCTGGTAGTCCCAGGCGATCTCGAAGGCGAGTCGGGTCTGTTCGTACGCCTCCTCGATAGTCCCCGGCGCGAAGACGACCCGCGAGGAGTCGCCCTGACTCGTGTAGAGGACGAACTCGAGGTCGCCCTGCTCGGGCTTCGTCGGCAGGCCGGTCGACGGACCGGCGCGCATCGATTCGACGAGGACGAGCGGCGTCTCGGTCATCTCGGCGAGTCCGAGCGGTTCGCTCATCAGCGCGAAACCGCCGCCGGAGGAGCCGGACATGGCCTTCGCGCCGGCGTGGCTCGCACCGAGTGCGAGCGCCGCGGCGGCGATCTCGTCTTCGACCTGCTCGGAGATCCCACCCATGTCGGGGAAGTTCTGGCTGAGGATGGTGAACACGTCCGTCCACGGCGTCATCGGGTAGCCGGCGATGAACCGACAGCCGGCGTCGATCGCGCCGTAGGCGATCGCGTTCGAACCCGACAGCAGCGCCTGCTCGGTGTCGTGTGAGCCCGTCGGCGCTCGAAGGTCGTGCTCGAACTCGTACTCCTCGTTGGTCATGTCGTAGGCCTCGTGGAGAATCTCGAGGTTCGCCTCGAGGATGTCCCCGCCCATGGCGTCGGACATCAGGTCCTCGATGTGCTCGAGGTCCATGTCGAGCAGGGCCGCGGTGACACCGACACCGGCGGTGTTGCGCATGACTTCGCGCCCGTGCTCTTTAGCGAGGCCGCGGAGGTCCATCGGGAAGACGTGCCAGTCGTTCTCCTCGGCACGCTCCTCGAGGTTGATCTCCTCGACGTCCTCCTCGCTGACCAGTCCCTCGTCGTAGACGATGATGCCGCCCTCACGCAGCTCGTCTAAGTTCTCGGACAGGGGTTTGATCTCCTCGTTGCCGTAGTAGGCCTCCTCCTGCGGGTTGCGGGCGAAGGAGTCGCCCAGCGAGAGCAGGAAGTTGTAGCCGTCGCCCCGTGACTGTACCTCGTGGGCTGCGGCCCGGATCTCGACGTACGTGTGGCCGCCGCGAATCCGCGACGGATAGTGCCGATGGGTGAATACGTCGAGCCCCGAGCGCATCAGCGCTTTTGCGAAGTTCTGACTCGTCGAGTCGATCCCGTCTCCGGAACCGCCTGCAACTCGCCAGATAAGTTCGTCGTCGCTCATAGTAGATCAGTGGCCGATATGGCCAACCGTATCCCGATTTTGATCTACGTGACCTAAAGCCTTTGCTATAGATTATCATGCATCTATCGTGAAGAATGAACAACCACACAATATACGCGATTATTGACCGTGAACGTTCGGTGTACTAGTGAATTTATCTATTGTTTGTGAACGATCGAACGACCGATGGCAGCGTCGGTGACGCCATACTTGCGCGAGCGGAAATGGTTATATACGGTTTTGCGGCGACGGTCTCGAATACGCACAGTCGGCGCCTCCGGTGTCGGACGACCTGACGTCGTCCGAAACGCGAGAGCGGGGGGTTCCGGCTCACTCGAGCGGTTAATGAGTCGACTACCGCCTCAAGGCTGGCACTCGAGACCGTCGAGCCTCGAGTCTGGCGACAAAAAACCCGGAAACGCGAGAACGGTCGTTACTGGTTGTTCGGGTTGCTCGGGTGGTACTCGGTATCGTACTCGCCGGGCTGGTCGTCCACGCGGTCGGGGTTGAGCCGACCCGACAGCAGCATGAAGTCGACGAGCGTCAGCGCGAGCATGGCCTCGACGACGGGAACGCCACGCGGCGGGAGAACGGGATCGTGGCGTCCGATGACCTTCTCCTCTTTGAGTTCGCCCGTCTCCCAGTCGGCCGTCTGCTGAGTCTTCGGGATCGACGTCGGCGCGTGGAGGGTGACCTCGCCGTAGATCGGCTCGCCGGACGAGATACCGCCCTGAATGCCGCCGTGGTCGTTCTCGACGGGCGTCGGGTTGCCCTCGTCATCAAATTCCCAGTCGTCGTTTCGATCCTTGCCGGTCCACTCGGCGGCCTCGGTTCCGAGCCCGAACTCGAACGCCGAGGTTGCCGGAATCGCCATCATCGCCTGCCCGAGTCGGGCGGAGAGCGAGTCGAATCGTGGTGCACCTAAGCCGACCGGGACGCCCTGCGCTTCGAAGTAGATGCTCCCGCCGATGGAGTCGCCTTCCTCCTGGTAGTCCGCGATCAGGTCCTGCATCTCGTCGGCGGTTTCGGGGTGGGCACAACGGACGTCGTTCTCCTCGCTGTGCTCGAGCATCTCCTCGAAACTGACCGCCGGCGCTTCGACGTCGCCGATCTGATTCACGTGGGCCTTGAGTTCGATTCCCTCGCGTGCGAGCAGCTTCTTCGCGATGGCGCCGGCGGCGACCCAGTTGACCGTCTCTCGCGCGGACGAGCGACCGCCGCCGCCCCAGTTTCGCGTGCCGAACTTCGCCGAGTAGGTGAAATCGCCGTGGCTCGGGCGCGGCGCGGTGATGAAGGGCTCGTACTTGCCCGAGCGGGCGTCCTTATTCTGGATGACCATCCCGATCGGCGTGCCCGTCGTGTAGCCGTCCTGTACGCCCGACTTGATCGAAACTGCGTCGGGTTCGCCGCGGCTGGTCGTGATCATCGACTGGCCGGGTTTGCGTCGGTCGAGGTCGCCCTGGATGTCGTCTTCGGAAAGCTCGAGCCCCGCGGGACAGCCGGAGACGGTACAGCCCATCGCCTCCCCGTGGCTCTCGCCGAACGTGGTCACCTGAAAGAGGCGACCGAAGCGGTTGCCGTTCATTACGCTCCTCTCGGGGACGGGGACACTTAGCGGTACGTGATTCCGCAACGGTCCGAAGTCGGGTGGGCTTCGGACGAAACGACTCCAAATCGGGGCTGCACATCCATCCCCAATACTCTTCGTCTCGAACAGTGTATGCTAGATAATACCATGCAACGCCGTTCGTTGCTCGCCGGCGCCGCCGCCTCGAGCGCCGCGCTCGCGGGCTGTCTCTCGCTCGCCGAGTCGGCAGCCGCCCAGGACGATTCCGAGCCCGAGCCGCCGTCGGATCCGGACGATCCGATCGCTCGAGCGACGATTGGCTCCCGGAGCGAGGACGAGCCGCCTCACCGGGTTCGCCTCTGGAACCTCGACGACGACCGGCGGGCCGTCTCCCTCGAAATCGAGTCGGCTGACGGGACTACCCCGTTCGACGGAAGCTACGACCTCGATCCCGAGGCCCACGTCGTCGTCTTCCTCCACGGGCGGGAGGATTACGAAATTACCGTCGGTATCGACGACGAAGAACCGAGCACCACCGAGCTCGAGGAATCGTCGTTCGACGACCCCTGCCCCGGGACCGACCTGTTCGTCCTCGAGGACGGTGAGGTCGAGACGACGACGGAATCGGAGGCTGACCACTGCTGATCCACCCGGTCATATCGATGTCTCCGAACTCGAATTTAGTGTGCCGTCGGTCCAGTCACCGATCGACCACCGCCACGGCGTACTGGGGATCGGCGGAACGAGCTACCGTGAGGCCACCAACTCGTCGAACTCGCAGGCCGCCAGCGGCACCGGCATCTGTCGTCGAGACGGTTCGATCGACGTCAGAGCGGTGTTCGATTCGTCTCAGGGCAGTTCGAACTCGATCGCCCCAGCCTGACGCGACCACCTTTTGTCTCAGTCGGCTGCTCCGCAGCCTCCTTCGCAAAATCTG
>NZ_FNFE01000006.1 GCF_900100335.1 Natronorubrum texcoconense
GAGACACTACCCGCCGTTCCGACGTAGTACGAGCGCGTCCATTTGATACGGTCGTCGTATCGCTGATTGTAGTACCGCGCGGAGATGCCCTTTAGCCAATTGACGAGCAACGACGGTTCGTTGCGCGGCGGACTTCCCACGAACAGGTGTACGTGGTCGGGCATGATTTCGACCTCTACGAGTTCGAGGTCTTTGTCGTCGCATATCTCCGCGAAGATGGTTTTGAGACGTTCTTTGGTTGCGCCCATCAGACGTGGCTCCCGGTACTTCGGGATGAACACTATGTGGTAGTAGAGTTCGTATTTCGCGTGACGGGTACTCTTTACCATCTATGCATACTATAATCAGATTGATACTTAAACGTGCCGACAGAACCCCGGCAGTGCTTTCGGCGGCGGAAGATTAACGAGAATTACGGCGCGTATCCCCGCCCTGAAGGGCGAGGCTTTGCGCCTGTTTCACGTAACGTGGTTGCGACCGGTCCGATCGGGTTCTCGTTCACTCGGTAGCGATCCACTGTCCCAGCTGCTTCGAACCGGCGACGATCCTCGAGTCGCGGACGGGACCTCGAGGCCGTCGCTTCGAAAGGTTATTTGTCGGGAAGAGAAACGTCGAAGGTGACGAGTTGGGTTCGCCCGTCGTCGTTCAGCCCTATGCTATCACAGATCGCTTTGGATCGCTCCGTCGGCGTGACCGAATACATCCGAGACGTCCTCCCGGAGTGGTCGGTCCAGCTTTTCGAACTCGCGGCGCTGTTGGGTGACGAACTCGTCGTCGTCGGCGTGTTACTGGTGTTCGTCACCGCTGACGTCTACCGATCCGTTCGGCGGGGCTCCGACCGGCTCGTCTCGGATCGCGTCGCGTTCGTCTCGGCCGTCGTCCTCGGCGGGCTGGCGCTGACGCTCGTGGTGAAGACGACGCTCGGATTCCCGCGACCGCCCGAATCGTTGCAGGCGGTCCCGCGCGAGGGAGACGGGTTTCCGAGCGGGCACACGATGGCGGCCACCGTACTCTGGGGTGCACTTGCGCTCTGGGGAGCGCGATTTACCGGTCGCCAGCGGTTCGGTCTGGCCGCGGTACTGGTGGGACTCGTCGGCTTCTCCCGGCTCGCACTCGGCGTCCACTACCTCGTCGACGTGCTCGCGTCGGTCGGATTGGGGATCGGTTATCTCGTTCTCGCAGCGGCAGTCACCGGCCGCGAGCCCAGGTTGGCGTTCGCCGGCGCGGCGGTGCTCGGCGGCGTCGCGGTGCTTTCGACCGGCGGCGACGCCGACGGCTGGCTGGCGTTCGTCGGCTGCGTCGGCGGGGCGGTCGGCTGGTGGCTCACGACCCTCCCATCGGTTCGGGCGGCCTGGCAATCGGTCACGTAACGTCTTTTGCGCCGTCGACCGGCTCTCCACCGCCCGACTGCTGTGCGGAACGCGGCGACCAGATCGTCGCGCTGGCGGGTGAGGACTCTCGAGGACGGTGTCGTCGAAACCCGAAGCGACCACTGGCGAAACCCGGCGACCGTCGGCGGAATGCGCCGAGGTCAGTAACGGAAACTGGAGCGAACAGAGCGACGACTGGGTATTCGTCGCCGCTCACCGGATCCGAATCGGTACTCGAGACGACCACCGCCGAGCCGGCAGCGAACGGACCGTGGTGACGACGGGGCGCTACCGGCAACGCTGGTGAGTCCGTTCTCAGGAGCTGAAAGTCACCGCGAGTAACCAGTCCAATACGGTCCGGCGAGTCGTATCGATCCGCAGTGAGATCGCGTTCACACCGATCACGTACTGCGGTTTCAAAATGTTATCGCGGTGAGCTCCGGTCGGAGTCGATCGACCGCTGACCCGGCGTGAAAACACCCTCGTGCCGGGCGGAAGGGACCGCCAATAGATCTCTAGCCGGCTTCTTATTCAGGGCAACCAACAGATAACAAAGACCATCTTCGGGATAGACTGGTTTGCGTCGCAGACATTCAGCGGCGAAAGACCCTCACAGGTCGTTTCAAAGCTGATGCGACAATAACCATGAACAGACGATCACAGCTTACGACAGTATTCGTCGCCCTGATGGTCGCCATCTCGATGGTCGGGATGGCCGGCACCGTGGGCGCGAACGGGAGTATGGATTCGGATCGAACAGTGCACACGATGGAGAACGGGGAGGACGTCTATCTCGTCTTCGGCGTCGACCTCGGCGATCAATCGGTCGAGGAGTTTATTGACGATCACGTGACGGACAACCCTGGTGAACCCGCAGCTGACCAGGACACCGTCTCCGAAGTGATCCAGTACCAGGACGTTGGCCAAGTTAACATCAACGAACAAGGTGAAGCCGTCGCCATCGCGATGGACGGCGGCGAGGCCACGGCCATTCAGGAAGCGAACCAGCAGAACGCGAACACCCAGGAGGGTGCCGCGTCCGCGGACAACAACGCAGGTGTCAGCCAGGAGACGACCATCGAAGAAGTCGGTGACGTCTTCGTGGTCATGGGCGACGAGAACGGCCAGGAGTACAACGGCTGGGGCGCCGTTGACGAGGACGGTGAGACGACCGTCAGCCAGGACGCCGAAGCCTCCGTCAGCCAGGCCCAGGCAGTCAACCAGGCGAACATCGTCCAGAACAACACCGCACTCGCGTTCGCGGAGAACGGTAGCGAGGCGACCGCGGTGCAGATGACCGAGCAGTCCAACATCAACCTCCAGGAAGGCTACGCAAGCGCGACGAACGTCTACGGCGCCGACCTCGAGGGCGACAAGGACCTCCACGACGAACACAAGAAGTACGACGGTGACAGCACGGCTCCGAGCGCGGAGCAGGACGCTGACGCATCCGTCGAACAGGCCCAAGAGATCGAGCAGGTAAACAGCATCGAGATGGGCAGCGCGATCGCGATCGCAGTCGGTGAGGACTCCTCCGCGACCGCCGTCCAGATCACCGACCAGACCAACCTGAACGAACAGCTCGGAACCGCCGAAGCCATGAACGTCCTGATGGACTCCGCGGGGATGCACGTCGCAACCGCGAGCGCCGACGGCGCGACCGATGTCGTGACCCAGGACGCCGACGAAGAGTACAGCGACACCGAACTGAAAGGCGATGAGGCCAGCGACGTCGGCCAGACCGCCGAAGCGAACGTCACGCAGTACCAGAGCGTCGAGCAGGTGAACATCAACCTCGACAGCTCGGCCCAGGCGATCGCCACGGACGGCAGCACGGCCGAAGCCGTTCAGCTGACCTTCCAGCAGAACGTCAACGCGCAGATCGGCTCCGCCGAAGCGCTGAACGTCTTCCTGGAAGACGAGGAGATCGACTACGACGAGGCGAAGGACCAGTACGAGGGTGCCATCAAGACCTCGACGACGACCGCGATGGTCAACGGTGACGGCCTCGCCGACGCCAACAGCACGACCTTCGACTACGACGGCGACAACGAGCAGCTCAACGACGTTGAGCAGTACTCGAGCGCCGACGTCGAACAGAGCCAGGAAGTCGCACAGACCAACCTGCAGTCGAACAACGCGCTCGCGATCGCCGAAGACGAGGGCGACGCCTTCGCGTTCCAGATGACGATGCAGGAGAACGAGAACGTCCAGTTCACGTCCGCTGAATCGGCGACCGTCGCCGAAGGCGCAGTCGGCGACGACGCCGACGAGGACGAGGACGCGAAGGACCACGACGATGACGAGAAGAAGACCGACGACGATGCGGACAAGACTGACGACGATGATAAGTCCACCATCGAAGCGAACGAGTCCGACGCCGATGACGACGAGCAGAAGAAAGAGGACGACTCCGTGCCCGGCTTCGGTGTCGTCGTCGCACTCGTCGCAGTGCTCGCCGCCGCGATGTTCGCCCGATTCGAACACTGAGCACCGCTCGCGAGTAATTAGCTCCGGTCGGAATTGACCGCGAGATTCGGCGATTCAATTTCAGCGATTCATTTTCTCTGCGCTCACTACCTCCGAGAGCGGTGCCACACGTATGGCAACGGCTCGGGTACGAGCTGTCAGTGTACACTCGGTACGTATATAATACAGCTACAGACGACAGTGTCCGCGACCGCTCACTCGAGCGTCTCGTCGGCCGCCGAGGCGTCGATATCGTCGTCCGCGTCCCGATGTTCCGCGAGCGCTTCGTCGATCGTCAACTCGCCCGCGGCGACCCGACGCGCCAGCAACTCGTCGATCGCCCGATTCTCCTCGCTCCGCTCGCGCGAACGATCCTTGATCACCTGGAGCTCGCCCGCGGTCGGCTCGATCTCGCGCGTGTCGACCACCTCGCCCTCGAGGCGCGCGATGTTCACCGCCGCCAGCACGTCCCCCATCCCCCTCGAGCCCGTACCGAGGTACGGCGTCGTCCCCGTCTCGTCGACGAGTTCGACCGTGACGTCCTCGAGGTCGTTGACGAGTTTTGCGCTCTCGAGGCGAGAGCCGTCGCCGATGCGGACGACGGGCGAGGTCGCCTCGTCGGCTTCGCGCTGAATCACGTCTACGGCGTCGGAGATGGGGACTTGAAAGGCCGCGACGATCATCTCTCCCGCGAGGATGGCGATGCCGGGTTTGCGGCCCGGATCGACGCCGATGATGGTTCGGCCTCCCTCCCCTCGAACCGCCGTCAGCGCCTGGTCGACGGTGCGTCTGGGGTCGTCCGGGTCGGCGACGATCGTCGTCACGCCCGCGAAGGCGTCGGCGTTGTCGGCGCCGGTGACGACGACCGTCGTGTGTTCGGGCAGCTCGGCGTCGGGTTCGATGGTCGTGAACTCGGAGCCGCGATCCCGCAGTTCGTTGACGACGCCGTGGTACACCTCGAAATCTGACGTGGCGACGACGATCACGTGTCGGTGTTGGTCTCGAGCGTGAATAAACGTGTGTCAATTTGGCCCGAGAAGCCGCCGTTGCGGTGGCGCGCGCTGTCGATCGTGTCCGAGCGAAGCGAGGTTCGAGCGGAGTGAGAACCTCGGAAAGAGAACGGTGAACGGAGTGAACCGTGAGCGACAGCGAGGGCCGATCGCCTACACTGTGCGAGGACGTCGCGAGTAACACGAGCGACTGCGTGGAAGACGCGAAGCGTCTTCCTATGAATGAGCGAACAGCGTGAGCGAATCGGCTGGGGAGGGCGTGGAAATCCCTGTTGCCAGTAACTGTAGAGCGACCGCCGTCGCTGTCAGTGATCGATACGCGTGCGCATTCTGTTCACTTTGGGCGGCCAGCCGTGACTCGAGAGAACGAAGAAAGCGGAGTTTCCTGCGACTCGTGGCGGCTAGGGTTGCCACATCCTCCCCAGCCGATTCGCTCACTCCCCGTGGTCGTTCGCTCATCCCTCGCACGGCAACGGACCGCGTCTCACTTCACGTTCGCCGCGGTCCGGCGCGCGCCACCGCACGTGGGTTGATCGGTCCGAAGAGGGTGTGGACGATCTGCGAGGCACTCGAGTCCGCTCGAAACCCGCTTCCGGATCGGCGAGTCGGCCGATCACCGACGTATTCCGGGGGCTTTTTGCACGCTTCCTGCCAACTCGAACCGTGAACGACGAGGCGATCCCGACCGGCTGTGCCCCGGTCGACGAGTTACTCGGTGGGGGATTCGAACGCGGGACCGTCACGCAGGTGTACGGCCCGCCGGCCGCAGGGAAAACGAACCTCGCGCTCTCGGCGGCGGTCGAGACGGCCGCGGACGACGGCACCGCCGTCTACATCGACACCGAAGGCGTCTCGGTCGACCGCTTTCAACAATTGCTCACCGCGCGCGTCGGCGAGGACGACGTCGAGGCCGTCGCCTCCCGGATCGTCGTCGAGGACGCGCTGGACTTCGAGGAGCAGTCCGAGGCCGTCCGCGACGCCGAGGAGTTCGCCGAGCGCGCCGACCTGATCGTCCTCGACAGCGCGACCGGCTTCTACCGACTCGAGCGAACCGGCGACAGCGACGACGGCGAGGCGCTTCGCGGCGTCGCCCGACAGGTGACCCACCTGCTCTCGCTCGCCCGAAAACACGACCTCGCGGTCGTCCTGACGAACCAGGTGTTCGCGGATCCCGAGGCAGACCGCACGCGCGCGCTCGGTGGCAATACCTTAGAGCACTGGACCGGCGTCGTCCTCCGCCTCGAGCGATTCCGCGGCGGCAACCGGCGAGCCACGCTCGAGAAACACCGATCGAAGGCGGTGGGCGAGTCCGTCCAGTTCCGAATCACGGATTCGGGACTCGAGGGTGGCGACGACTCGAGTCGGTTGTAGGACGGCGCACTCGCTGGCGCGTTCGGTAGCCAGCAGCAAAAAATCGTAAAATCGAGCAGTCGGTACGTTTACAGCTCGTTCAGCTTCCGGAGGAGCTGCCCGCGGTACTCCTCGTCGCTGGTGACGCCTTTGACCTCCAAGACGTTGCGCTCGAGTTTGTCGATGGCGACGCGGAAGGCGTTCTCGGCGCCGTAGCCCTCGCCGGTGCCGGCGACCTGGCCCTTGTTGGTCCGAAGGCGGATCTGACACTGGACGAGGTGCGTGCCGCGGAGTTTCTCGTTGTGCTCGTGGAACCGCACGTGAGCGTGCATCACCTGCATGTCGGCGTACTTGTCGGCGACCTCCTCGATGCTCTGGACGATCGACTCCCGGGTGATGGTGTCGAGCATCGAGATGTTGGTGATCTGGACGTCCATGTGCTCCTCCTCGGTGAACGTGAGCGCGCGCAGGATGTCGGTCTTGGTGATGACGCCGATGACGACGCGGTCGTCGTCCTCGGGGGTGACCATCAGACCGGCGTAGTCCTTCTCGAGCATCGTTTCGACGGCTTCCTTGGCCGTCACGTCGAGCGTCGTAGTCTCGACGGGGCTGTTCATGATGTCGTAGACGGGGACGTCGAGCAGCCGCTGGGAGTCACCGACGCGGTCGCCCGTCGTCGTCGTGTGGTTCTCTCGGATGACGAAGTCAGCGATGTCGTGGGTGGTCACGACGCCGGTGAGAAAGCCGTTCTCGTTGAGGACGGGGAGCCGAGAGATGCCGTTCTCTCGCAGGTAGTTGATCGCCTTGCCGATCCCGTCGTCCTCCTGTAAGGTAACCGGATCGTCGGTGTAGATGTCCTCGACGGAGAGCGCGTCCAGGTTCTCGAGGACGGCCTCGAGGATTGCGTCGTCGGTGATCACGCCCCAGAGCTCGTCGTGTTCGAACACGGGCGCGACCTTCGAGTTACTCTCGATCAGCAGACGTGCGGTCTCCCGGACGTTCTCCTCGCGGTCGATTTTCGGTGCCGGATCGTTTCGACTCGGTTTGATCAGCGCCGCCACCTTCGCGTCGTCTTCGACGTGTGACTGGAGGACCTCCCGCTCGCTGATGACGCCCTCGTACGCCCCGTCGTCCGTGACGATAATTCCCTTGGGGTTGCCGTTCTCGAACGTAGAACGAACCTTCCCCATACGCTGCCCGACGTCGACTTCGATGTAGTCCCTGGTGGCGATATCAGCGATATTCATCGTTCTATCAGAGTATACTGTCGCCGGGCTTTTGAACATACCGCACGTTTTGGCCGGGTGGAAACGAGGCCGCTAATCGACGCAGGGCCGATAGTTTTGGACATCGCGCCCGTAGAAACACGTAATGGCACCCGACATCAGCGTGCTCGGTCGGTACACCTACCTCGCGACGGAACTGGTCTGGGGAAGCGTTGCCCTCGTATTACTCCATCGAGCGAACGCGCTCCGGAAGGCCGCCGTTACGATCCTCGCACTGTACCCAATCGCCTACCTCTGGGACCGCTACACCCTCGCCGTCGGCGTCTTCGACATCAAGCTTCGGACCGGGATCGATATCGCGGGGATCCCGCTCGAGGAACACCTCTTCATGGCGGTCGTGCCCGGACTCGTCATCGGCTTCCACGAAACCATCTTCGGCGCGGAGTAATCGCCACCTACGCCGACGATTCGAGTGTCAGTCGCTGCAATGGACCACGACTGTCTTATCCCGCCCTCACAACCGTACGGACGATGGAAGACCGGCGTCCGTCGACCGATCCGAACGACAGCGATCCCACCGATAGAGCCCTGATTCGGGGGATCCTGCGATTTTTCGTCGCCGTCGCGCTGATCGGGGCGCTCGCGTTCGGCGCCGTGCTGTTCGCACCGACGGTTATCGACGATATCGGCGGCGTCGAGGAGTTCGAGAGCCCCAACGGCGTCGATATCGGCACGCAGCCGTCGCCCAGTTCCGATCCGCCACCGGCCGGCGAGCGCGATCCGAACGTTACGGATCCGAACGACCCCGGTAACTCGACGTACGACGCGGACGTCGAGACGATCGATTCGGAGACCGTCGAGGACTTCGTCCACGCCGGGGTCAACGAACAGCGAGCCGAGCACGGCCTCGAGCCCCTCGAGTGGGACGGCACGGTCGCCTCCGTCTCCCGCGCTCACAGCTACGACATGGCCGACCGCGACTACTTCGACCACGTCACCCCCGACGGCGAAGAGCCGATGGACCGCTTCAACGACGTCGACGACTACTGCCGGGGGTACGGCGAGAACATCGCCCTGACCTACATCGACCGGCCCGTCCAGAACCCCGACACGGACGAGACGGATCGCCACGAGACCGCGGAGGAACTCGCGAACGGGCTCGTCGATCAGTGGATGAACTCCCCGCCGCACCGACAGGCGATCCTCGAGGAAGACGGCGTGCCCGACTGGGATCGAGCCGGCGTCGGCGTCTACCTCACTGACGACGGCGAGGCCTACGCGTCGCACAACTTCTGTCGCGAGTACTGACCGACCGGTGTCGTCTCGAGTCTCGCTGCACGATCGGTTGGTATCTGAGCCGACACTCACCCGACCCGGAATCTGTGCCGGATTGACAGAGCTTTGAGGCTGGATCCCTGGGTTCCGGTATGGACGTCCCTGAGACGGCGAAGTCAGTCTATCGAACGGCAACCGACCGTGATATCTCCTTTCTCGCGGCCGGCTTTGCTTACTACGCTTTCGTCTCGCTGATCCCGTTGGTGATCCTCGCGCTCGTCGTCGGCTCGTTTCTCGGCGGGGAGGACGCCGCCGAACGGCTGATTCTGGTCGCCGGCGACTTCCTCCCCGAAGCGGGCGAGGACCTCGTGCTCGAGGCGCTGACGACGGAATCCGGTCGCGCAGAGGCGACGATCGTCGCCCTCGGCGTCGCCTCGTGGGGTGCGCTCAAGGTCTTTCGCGGCCTCAGTCGCGCTTTCGACACCGTCTACGGCCGGACCGGCGAAGACACGCTCGTCGATCAGCTCAAAGACGGCGCCACCGTAATTCTCGCCGGTGTCGGTGCCCTGGCGCTCATGATCGGTATCGGGACGGTGATCGGGCTCGCGGCCGACGTCGTCCCGTTCGCCGGCCTGCTGAGCTGGGCCGTGTTGCTGGTCGGGCTCGTCCTCGTCTTCTTCCCGATCTACTACGTGTTGCCGCCGATTCCGGTCGACGCGCTCGAGGTTCTTCCCGGGGCCGTTTTCGCCGCCGTCGGCTGGACGGTTCTTCAGGCCGGTTTCCAGCTGTACGCGGCCAACGCCGGCCAGTATCAGGCCTACGGCGCGGTCGGCGCCGTTCTCCTCTTCGTTACCTGGCTCTACTTCGCCGGCATGCTCATCCTGTTCGGCGCGGTGCTCAACGTCGTCCTCTCGGAGCTTCGCCTCGCCGAGTAGGCGGCCGAAAACGCGACACTGGAACGGGGAGGGACGGCCCCGGTCGTCGGCCACCACCGCTGTGGGGAACAGTTATGGTTCCGGCACGGCCAGACCTCCACAATGAGCGACGACCAGTCACGGCGGTCCGCCGCCGACTCCGGTGCCGACGCGAGCGAGTCGGCCGACGACGCGGACGGCGACGCCCTCGCACCGAGCGGCGGTCCCCAGCGAGTCGTCTCCGACCAGAGCGTCGACGACATCCTCGACTCGCTCGGCGAGACGAAAGCGAACGTGACGGGCTCGAGCGAGTCTCCGGCAACGACCGCGGACGAAGAATCCACGACGGTCGAGTTCGACGAGGACGAGGTGCCGGCAGCCGAGGACGCAGCGACCGACACCGGCTCGAGCGTCGAAGCCGACACGGAGCCGGATACGGACGGTACCGAAACGGACGCAGACATCGAAGAACATTCGGACGATACCGAAACGGATGCTGACGGCGCTAAAACGGACGCAGACGCCACATCGTCGGTCGACGCGGCGGCCTCCTCTCTCCAGGCCGAGACGGCCCGCACGGAGGACGAAACCGAGTCGATCGATGAGTTGGCCGCCCGCATCGAAACCGGCAGCGTCACCGGCGCGGACGTTCGGGCAGCCGAAGCGGGTGACGGGCGCGAGTCGACGCCCGACGTCGACGAAATCGAGCTGTCGATGGACGACCTCGAGGCCACGCAGGCCCAATCGAAAACCGGCAGCCCGAGCACGGCTTCCGGATCCGACCTCGGTGACGACGCCGGCCCGCTCGCTGGTTCGATTCCGCGCGACGACGGCGACTCGAGCGACGACGGGGAGGACGAGGCCGAATCTCTCGGACTGCTCGGCCGGCTCAAGCGACTCTTCGGCGGATAACGACGCGAGCGGCTCGTTTCGGAGCGCCTCCCAGTTTTCTCGAGTTCGGTACGCCTCAGCCGACCAGCGTGATCAGTACGAACAGCGTCAGGATCGAAACGAGCGTCGTCGCGAAGACGTTCAGCGAGGCGAACTCCGTGTCGCCGCCGAGTTCGGACGCGAAGACGTAGGTCGAGACGGCCGTCGGCGTCCCTAACATTACGACCGACGCGGTAAACGTCGCCGAGTTGACCGGGAGCGTCGAGAAGACGAGCCACGCGAGCGCGGGCATGCAGACGATCTTCAGCGCGACGATGGAGCCCGTCGCGCCGAGATCGGCCGTCGGAAGATCGACCCGGAGCGTCGCGCCGACGCAGAGTAAGGCCAGCGGGAGCGCGAGCGAGCCGACGGCGTCGAGCCCGACGGCGGCGGTTCCGGGAACCGCGAGTCCGAGCGAGCCGACCGAGAGACCGCAGAACAGCGCGACCAACACGGGGTTCGTCGCGAGTCCGCGCAGTTCGTCGCCGATCGCCGCGTCGGCCTCGTTGAGCGTCGAGAGGAGGACGATCGTCAGCGGGACCTGTACCAGCGACAAGACCCCGAGAATCACGCTCGCGACCGCGGTGACCGACGCTCCGAACGTGGCTGCAATCAGCGGAAGCCCGAGATAGCCGAGGTTCGAGTGATAGGACTGAATGATCGCCACGCTGCGCTGTCCGGTCGACTCTCGGTTGCGGTGAACGAACCACGCCAGTACGGCCGTCGCGAACAGCACGAACAGTAGCCCGCCGATCAGCATCGGCGAGAGCAGATCGCCGACCGACTGATCGTACGTCGAGACGAAGATCAGCGCCGGCAGCGCGACGTAGTAGGCCACGGCGTTCAGCGTCGCAGTTCGGCCGGTATCGAGGACGCCGGAGGCTCGAAGCCCCGTTCCGAGGAGGAGCACGACGAGCAACGCCAGGAGCCGGCCGAGGACTTCCACAGCGGTCTCGAGTCGACTCGGACGTTTTTACCGTTCGGTTACGGGTGACTGTGCAAACACGTGACAGGGACCGAGCGGCGAGTCGACTGATCGACGTGTCGATACGTTCGGCTACCGACCGACAGGTCGGAAGCCCTTTGAACGCATTCGATAATGGACTGGTACTGCCGTGAGTCGGATTCCGAACCCGCTGCGTTTGACGATCCTCTACATCGGTCTCTCGCTTGCACGTCTCGGGCTGATCGACCGAGAGCGCGCCGTCCAGACGACCGTCCTCGCGTGGCCCCGCATCGTCACCGGGATCGCGCGGATGTCCAAGAGCGCCGTCGACGTCGCGATGGTCGGCGTCGCGGTCGGCACCTCGGCCGTCGCGGGCGTCGGGTTCGCGGGGCCGTTCTGGGGGCTCGCGTTCGCCATCGGCGGCGGGGTCGCCGGCGGAACCATCGCGCTCGTCTCGCAGCGATACGGGGCCGACGCCTACGACGAGTTGGGGCTGGCCGTCCGCTCGAGTACGCTGCTCGTCGTCGTGGTCAGCCTCCCGGTCGCGGCGTGTTTCTGGTTCTTTTCCCACGAGTTCATCTCGCTGCTCAGCAGCAACGAGTCGGCGATCGATCACGGTGCGACGTACTTACAGGTCGTCGCGCTCGGCATCCCCTTTGCCGGGCTCAACCTCGTTGGGAGCCGGACGCTCGTCGGCGCGGACGACTCCTACATCGCGATGCAGATCCGCGCCGGAGGCGCGATCATCAACATCGGACTGAGCGCGCTGTTCATCTTCGAACTCGGATGGGGCGTCGCCGGCGCCGCGCTCGGGACGGTGCTCGCGAACGTCGCCGTCACCGCGACGTTCGCGGCCGGCATCAGTGCGGGCTGGCTCCCGATTATCGGTGCGTTGCCAATACAGGTCGATCCGCTGGGCACCTACCTCGATCACGAGACGCTTCGGGACATCGTGACGATCGGACTCCCCGTCGGCGGACGAAACCTCGTCTGGACCGTCGCCGAGTTCCCGATGCTCGGCATCCTCGACATCTTCGGCGAGAACACCGTCGCCGCGTTCGTCATCGCGCGGCGCATCTGGGGCATCATGAACACGCCCGGCTGGGGCTTCGGGCTGGCCTCCTCGAGTCTGGTGGGCCAAGCGCTCGGGCAGAACGACGAGCGGACGGCCGAGGCCTACGGGCGTGACATCATTCGATTCGCCGTGGCAACCTATCTCGTCAGCGCGGTCCTCATCGCGCTGTTCGCGGAACAGATCGTCGTGCTCTTCGCGGACGATCCGACGAGCCCCGAGATTCCGATCGCGATCACACTCGTCTACGCCTCCTGCGTCGCGGTCGTCTTTCAGGGAGTCGCCGGCGCCGCCGCCGGGCCCCTCGACGCCAGCGGTGACACGAAAGTCCCGTTCGCCAGCCAGTTCGTCGGGATGTTCCTCGTCTCCATCCCGCTGGCGTACCTCGGTGCGACGACCGCGCTGGGCTACTGGGGCCTGTACCTCGCGTTCGTCGCGGAGACGAGCGTGCCCGCCGCGATCAACTACTGGCGATTCCGCACCGACAAGTGGAAGGCGATCAGCGAGACGTACCGGCCGGACGTGGCCGTTGCGGACGATTGAGGGCTGAGACTCGAGACCGTGTGCTCGCCGATCGGTCGTTTCGAGCGGAGATCGAACCCGCTTCGATCGGGTTGTGATTCGACGTGGCCGTAATCTCGTCCATCGGAGTGAGAACGAACCCCCCATGG
Source organism: Natronorubrum texcoconense (assembly GCF_900100335.1). GTDB lineage: Archaea > Halobacteriota > Halobacteria > Halobacteriales > Natrialbaceae > Natronorubrum > Natronorubrum texcoconense. The sequence continues at coordinate 13,234 of NZ_FNFE01000006.1, forward strand.
TAAAGGTTAACACCACCCATAGCATACGGAACGTCTAACCGACACGAGATCGGTGCCCATGCCAGAACAGTCAGCACACACCCAGTCCGTCACGCTATCGCTGCCGCTCGAGGAGCGGTGGACGCTCCATCACGTCCTCCTCGATCGTATCGAACAAGAGCGCACGGCAACGGATCCAACGACCATCGATCCGCCGCCAGTCGAGGTGTTCCAGGCGTTCGAGACGCTCGATACGGGTCACACCCGTTTTACGATCGCCCAACTCGACGCGATCCAGACGGTCCTCGCGGCGTACCATCACTCTCCGACGTGGTGGGAACTCGAGCGGCCGCAACTCGAAGCGCTCCTCCATCACGTCTCGAGTGCCATCGACGGCCGCGAACCGGCGGTTTCGGCTGACTGATGGGTGCTCGAGCGGTATCGTCGACTCGCGACACGCTCGAGAGCTCGAAGTGATGTTGGTCGTCAGAAATAGGGTGGGACAGATTTGAACGACGCCGAGACGTTCTTGCTCGCCCCCTTCGGTCGCTGCGCGAACTGCGACTCGTCTCGTTCAAATTGCCCGGACAATGGTTCCAACGCAGACTCGTCGTAGTTCGAAAGGCGCGGAGCATCTTTTGTCATCACGAAACGGCGAAGCCGCTCTGAACGACTCCGCACCTCATTGTTACGTCGGTAAATGGGGTTGGGGCAGATTTGAACCACGGTCGTTCCGCTTCGCTTCACTCCCTGATTCAAATCTGCCCAACGTCACGATCCTGTCGCTCGCGAATTTGCTCGCGACAGAAGTAGTGGGTTGGGGCAGATTTGAACTGCCGGCCTCCTCCATGTCAAGGAGGTGTCATAACCAGACTAGACCACCAACCCGCCTGGTTTCGCTTGCGTGGCCTCCGTCGCCACCTTGTCTGCACTCATTGATTGCCCACCACCGTAATTGAAGGTTTCGAATCGACCGCCGTACGCGACTCGCACCCACGCACCCCGCCGATACGCTTAAGTTGATGTACTGATTTGGACATTACAAGACAACTACGTACATTGGTGTTCACTATGCAGGAGTATGTCGAACGAGTAACTGACGGGGAGGATCTCACACAGAACGAGGCTCGAGCGGCCTCTACGGCGGTCTTCGAGGAGGCCACGGAGGCACAGATCGGCGCGCTGCTCGCCGCGCTGCGAGCGAAAGGCGAGACGGAAGCCGAAATCGCCGGCTTCGCCGAGGGGATGCGCGAGGCGGCGCGAACGATCTCCCCCGATCGGGAGCCGCTGGTCGACACCTGCGGCACGGGCGGGGACGACTACGACACGATCAACGTCTCGACGACGAGCGCGATCGTCACCGCCGGCGCCGGCGTTCCGGTCGCCAAACACGGCAACTACTCCGTCTCCTCTTCGTCCGGCAGCGCGGACGTCCTCGAGGTCGCGGGCGTCAACGTCGAGGCCGAACCGCCGGCCGTCGAAGACGCCATCGAACGCGACGGGATCGGTTTCATGCTCGCGCCCGTCTTCCACCCCGCGATGAAGGCCGTCATCGGCCCGCGCAAGGAACTCGGGATGCGGACGGTGTTCAACGTGCTCGGGCCGTTGACGAACCCCGCCGGGGCAGACGCACAGGTCGTCGGCGTCTACGACCCCGATCTCGTCCCCGTCCTCGCGGACGCCCTCGCGCGAATGGACGTCGACCGCGCGCTGGTCGTCCACGGCGCGGGCACCGACGAAATCGCGATCCACGGGGAGACCGTCGCCGCGGAAGTAACTGGCTCCGACGTGGAGGCATACACCCTCGAGCCGTCCGATCTCGGTCTCGAGCAACACGATATCGAGGCCATCTCGGGCGGCTCGCCGGAAGCGAACGCCGACGACATGCGCGGCATCGTCGAGGGGACGGTGACGGGTGCCAAACGGGACGTCATCCTCGCGAACGCCGGCGCGGCGATCTACGTCGCCGGCGAGGCCGACTCGCTCGAGGCCGGTGCCGACGCCGCGCGCGAGGCCATCGACTCCGGGTCGGCGGCGACGAAATTCGAGCAACTCCGTTCTGGAACCGCAGAGCAGGTCCAGCGATGACTCGCGTGAAGATCTGCGGCCTGACCAGCGAGACCGACCTCGAGACGGCCGTCGACGCCGGAGCCGACGCCCTCGGGATCATCTGTGACGTGTCCGTCGACACGCCCCGAGAGGTCTCCATCGAGCGGGCGAAAGCGCTCGTCGCCGCGGCCCCGCCGTTCGTGACGACCGTGCTCGTGACGATGCCGTCCGGACCGAACCGGGCGATCGAACTGGTCGAGGAGATCGAACCAGATGCGGTCCAGTACCACGGGAGCATCCGACCGGGGGATTTGGCGTACCTGCGCGCGAAGATCGACGCCCAACTCCTGCTCGCGGTCGACGCGGACGATGCCGAGACCGCCGCGACCTACGACGACGTGGTCGACGGGCTCATCGTCGACACGCCGGGCGAGAACGGCGGCGGCGGCACCGGTGAAACCCACGACTGGGAACAGACGCGACTGGCCGCGGTCGACCTCGAGTCCCCATTGATCCTCGCGGGCGGACTCACCCCCGAGAACGTCGAGGACGCAGTCCAGACGGTCGAACCGTTCGCCGTCGACGTCGCCAGCGGGGTCGAAGCAGAAGGTGGCGTCAAGGACCCCGACGCCGTTCGATCGTTTATCACCCGAGCCACGAACGCCCGCCGACCGGCGGAGCTCTGACCAATCGATTCCAGCATGAGTGACCCAGACCCCCAATCCGACGCGACGCCGACGCTCGACATCGACCGCGAGACCTTCCGCGAGCACGCGGGCGACCGCGACGACCGACCGGCGGTCGTTCGAACCGTCGCAACGCTCGACGTCGAGACGACGCCCCTCGAAGCCTACGCCGCGCTCACTGGACGGTCGCCCTCGAGCGACCGGGAGCGGTCGCCGTACGCCTTCCTGCTCGAGAGCGCGGAGAAGACCGCCTCGAGCGATCCGGACGGCGCGTTCCGGCCGAGTTCGGCGCAGACGGATCGCCACGCCCGTTACTCCTACGTCGGCTACGATCCGGACGCCGTCGTCACGGTCGAACCCGAGGGGACGACCGTCGAAGCACTCAAAGATGACGTCCCGCTCGACCTCGTCGAGACGACCGACGACGGCGACACCGTCGACGCCCTCCGCGCGGCGATGCCCGACGTTCGGTTCGCGAACGCGCCGAACCACGATCGCCAGCACCTGACCGGCGGGCTCGTCGGCTTTCTCGCCTACGACGCGGTCTACGACCTCTGGCTCGAGGAGGTCGGCCTCGAACGGCCCGAGTCGCGGTTCCCCGACGCGCAGTTCGTCCTGACGACGAAGACGCTCGCGTTCGACGAGCGCGACGGGACGATCTCGCTGGTCTGTACGCCGATCCTCGAGGCCGACGACGATCCGGACGCCGTTTACGACGCGCTCCTCGAGGAGGCGAGCGCGGTCGCGGCAACGCTGCGCGGGGCCGAGCCCCCTGAGACGGGCGGATTCGTCAAAACCGACGAGGTCGCGGGCGCCAAAGACGTCTACGAGGAGAGCGTCGAGCGCGCCAAAGAGCACGTCCTCGACGGCGACATCTACCAGGGCGTCGTCTCCCGGACGCGAGAGCTGTACGGCGACGTCGATCCGCTCGGATTCTACGAGGCGATGCGGGACGTGAACCCCTCGCCGTACATGTACCTGCTCGAGCACGACGACCTGACCGTCGTCGGCGCGAGTCCGGAGACGCTGGTCTCCGTGCGCGGCCCCGAGATCATGTCGAACCCGATCGCCGGCACCTGCGACCGAGGAACCGGTCCCGTCGAGGACCGACGGCTCGCGGGCGAGATGCTGGCCGACGAGAAGGAGCGCGCCGAGCACACGATGCTGGTCGATCTGGCCCGCAACGACGTGCGCCGGGTCGCCGAAGCCGGCTCGGTCCGCGTCGACGAGTTCATGAACGTCCTCAAGTACAGCCACGTCCAGCACATCGAGTCGACGGTGACGGGCGACCTCGCGAGCGACGCCGACGCCTTCGACGCGACGCGCGCCTCCTTCCCCGCCGGCACCCTCTCGGGGGCGCCGAAAATTCGGGCGATGGAGATCATCGACGACCTCGAGACCGAACCCCGCGGCCTCTACGGCGGCGGCGTCGGCTACTACTCGTGGTGTGGCGACGCGGACTTCGCGATCGTGATTCGGACCGCGACGGTGGAAGAAGGCGCGGCGCGTGACGCCGCGGATCAGCGAGCGGGGAGGGACGACCCGCGAACAGAAGGGGAGCGAGATCGAATTACCGTGCGAGCAGGCGCCGGACTCGTCGCGGACAGCGATCCCGAGTCCGAGTACGAGGAGACCGAGAAGAAGATGGGCGGCGTGCTCGCCGCACTCGAGGAGATCGAAGAGTCGGACGAAGACGAGGAGTGCGCCGCAGACGACACCCTCGAGAGCCCGGAGGTGAGCCGATGAGCGCGACGGGCGACGAACGCGTAGCGGACGCGAACGGTGAGGGCGAGACGGAGCCGCTGACGGTGCTGTTCGTCGACAACTACGACTCCTTTACGTACAACCTCGTGGAGTACGTCAGCCAGCAGGCCGGCACCGAGACAGAAGTGCTGAAAAACACCGCGTCGCTCGAGGACGTGCGCGCGGTCGACCCGGATGCCATCATCATCAGCCCCGGCCCGGGACATCCGAAGAACGACCGCGACGTCGGCGTCACGATGCAGGTTCTCCGGGAACTGAGTCCGGAGGTGCCGACGCTCGGCGTCTGTCTTGGCCTCGAGGCCGCCGTCTACGAGTACGGCGGCAGCGTCGGCCGAGCGCCCGACCCGATCCACGGGAAGGCCTCGGCCGTCGACCACGACGGTGCGGGCGTCTTCGCGGGGCTCGAGCAGGGGTTCCGCGCGGGGCGGTATCACTCGCTGGTCGCAACGGAGGTTCCGGACTGCTTCGAGGTCTCGGCGACGGCCGAACACGGAGACGAGACGCTCGTCATGGGCGTCCGCCACCGCGAGCATCCGATCGAGGCCGTGCAGTTCCACCCGGAGAGCGTGCTCACGGCGGTCGGTCACGACGTGATCGAAAACTTCCTCGAGTCGGTCGCGGAGGACTGAACTGTCCGGCAGTGCCGAGGGATTCGTTGCTGTATCTTCGTCAACGGTAGCGCACTGCTGTAACGCACGCTAACTATACGTTCGAGTTCGCACCGGGCCGCTCCCGGGGACGGATATTTACGTCACGGGTCAGTAGCCGAGAGGACAGCTCTCGGTCGAATTAAAAGAACGGGATGAACGACAGGTCCGTCACGCCGGCCGTATAGAGGCCGGCGAGCACGACGGCGGAGACGATTCCGACTCGGATTGCCAGTTTGATCGCGATGCGGATCGCAATGATGGCGACCGCGACGGCAGCAAGTCCCGCGAGTACGAGCAGGACCATCGATGATGGTTCGACCATATCGACTCCCCGTACTACAGGGACGTAATCTTTCTGGATATCGTGACAAAATTCGGATCGTGACTACCATCGACGGGAGAACGCCGACGGGGCCGGAAACGACCGCTCTGAAACTGAAAATCACCGGACACAGGGGTGGGTTATCCCACTCACGGCTACTTTCAGTTCGGTCTGAAAATCGTTAAGAGCGTCCGCGTTGTAGTCCCAGACAGCACCGATCACGACCGTTTCGAACGTCGTGGTCGGAGACGAAACCATAGCGTACAGAGCCATCTATACAACCACAGTTGTCCTAATACAAGAAAAGCAGGACAACAACACCCAGTTTTAAGATGTATCGATGACTACCGAACCTTCGTCACGAACGATGAAATGCAGGACCCGGACCCACGACAGAATCGCCACCCCGCGGCGCGGTCGCCTCGAGGTGACCCGCGCATGAGCGAATCGGAGCTCTCCGCGGAAGAACTGACACTCCCGATCAAGCGCACCGACGGCGACACGCTCGAGGCGCGCATGACCGACAACGCCTATCACAACATCCTCCCCGCACGCTACCTGCGGAAGGATTCCAACGGCGAACTCACCGAGACCCAGGAGGATCTCTTCGAGCGCGTCGGCACGAACATCGCGCTGGCTGAAGCCGTCTACGAGGCCGAGAAACGCGACCTCGAGATCACGGTCACGCCCGACCAGCTCAAGCCAGGCCACCCGCGCCGGGACGAACTCGCCGCGGAGGTCTTCGGCGAAGGAATTACCGCGGACGACGACGCGGAAACCGTCCTCACCGAGCGCAACGTCAACAAGTTCGCCTACGACACCATCGTCCCCGAACTCCCCGACGAGGTACGCGAACACGTCGAGGACGTCGCGGAGACGTTCATCGAGGGCATGTCGGAACTCTCCTTTATGCCGAACTCGCCGACGCTGATGAACGCCGGCGACGAACTCCAGCAGCTCTCGGCCTGTTTCGTCATGTCGCCCGACGACGATCTCTCGGACATCCACGAGACCGCCAAGAAGGCCGCGGAGGTCTTCCAGTCCGGCGGCGGCGTCGGCTACGGCTTCTGGCAGCTTCGCCCCTTCGGCGACTCCGTCGGCTCGACCGGCGGCATCGCCTCCGGACCGATCACGTTCATGCGGACCTACGACCAGCTCTGTGAGACGATCGCACAGGGTGGAACCCGACGCGGCGCCCAGATGGGAATCATGCGCGTCTCCCACCCGGACGTCATCGAGTTCATCCACGCGAAGAACAAGGACGTCTCGCTGGCGCACACGCTCCGTCTGAACGACCCGGACGACTACACCTACACTACTTTCTCCGAAGCGCTCGAGGAGGCGCGCAGCCTCATCGACGAGGACGGTCGCGTTCCCAAACATCTGCGTAACGCCGTCGAGGGCCATCTCTCTAACTTCAATATCTCCGTCGGCGTCACCGACGACTTCATGGCGGCCGTCCAGAACGGCGAGGAGTTCACGTTCACCAACCCGCGGACCGAAGAGCCCCACATCGCCACCGAGGAAACCAAAGAGATGTACGGCCGCTACGACCTCGGCGAGCACGTCGAGGTCGGCGAACCGCTCTCGATCCCCGCCGAACTCATCTTCGAGCGCATCGTCGAGGGCGCCCACGAGAACGGCGAACCGGGCGTCATCTACCTCGAGCGAGTGAATAAACAGCACTCCTTCGACGTCGAAGCGGAGCCGGACCACCGCATTCTGGCGACGAACCCGTGTGGCGAACAGCCGCTCGAGGAGCACGAGGCCTGTAACCTCGGCCACATCAACCTCTCGACGCTCGCCGATCAGGAGGCGCCCGACTGGCGCGTCTGGAGCGAGCAACACGCGGACGAGTACGACACGCAGGCCGAAGCCGTCGACGCCTTCCTCGAGGAGGCCATCGACTACGCCGAGTTCGACGAGCGAATCGAGTACGGCACGCGATTCCTCGAGAACGTCGTCACCATGTCCGACTTCCCGGTCGAAGAGATCGAGGAGAAGGTCCGAGACATGCGCAAGATCGGTCTCGGCGTCATGGGACTCGCACAGCTGTACATCCAGCTCGGCATCAAGTACGGCAGCGACGAGGGGAACGAGGTCGCCCGTCAGCTGATGACCCACATCAACCACGGCGCGAAGGCGACGAGCCACGACCTCGCGGAAGAGCGCGGCTCCTTCGCCGACTGGGAGGACTCGAAGTACGCGACGCCGACCGAGTACCGCGAGTGGTTCGAGCACCAGACCGGCGAGGACGCCGACGACTGGGCAGACGGCTTCCCCATCCGAAATCACAACGTGACGACCATCGCACCGACCGGCACGACCTCGATGGTCGGCAACACGACCGGCGGCTGCGAGCCGATCTACAACGTCGCCTACTACAAGAACGTCACCGACGACGTGCAGGGCGACGAGATGTTAGTCGAGTTCGACGACTACTTCCTGCGCACCTTAGAGGAGAACGGCATCGACGTCGACGCCGTCAAGGAGGAGGCCCAAGAGCAGATGGCCACGAATCAGTTCGAGGGCGTCGAAGGGCTCTCGACGGTTCCCGACGCCATCGGCGAGCTGTTCGTCATCACGAGCGATCTCTCGGCGAAACAGCACGCCGCCGTCCAGTGTGCCGCACAGGCCGGCGTCGACTCCGCCATCTCGAAGACGGTCAACGCGCCGAACGACTCCACGCTCGAGGACGCCAAGGAGGTCTTCGAGTGGGTCTACGAGAACGGCGGCAAGGGCGTCACCTACTACCGCGACGGCACCCGTTCCAAGCAGGTGCTGACCACGCGCGCCGACAACGCAGACTTCGCCGACGAGACCGAAGCCGCACAGGCCCTCGTCGAACAGATCGACGAGATCTTCGGCGGACTCGAGCAGTTCCTCGAGAGCGACGAAGTCCGAGACGTCCTCGAAGAGGACGTCGGCGGCCTGCTCGACGACGAGCAGGTTACGGTCGACTTCACCGAGAAGCGCGAGCGACCCGACGCGCTGCAGGGCGTGAGCCAGCGCATCGACACCGGCTACGGCAAGGTCTACGTGACGATCAACGAGGATCCCGAGACCGGCCAGCCGTTCGAGCTGTTCGCGAACATCGGCCACTCGGGCGGCTTCACCAACTCCTTCACCGAGGCGCTGGCGAAGGTCATCTCGACCTCGCTTCGCTCCGGCGTCGACCCCGAGGAGATCGTCGACGAACTCTGCGGGACGCGCAGTCCGAAAGTCGCCTGGGACAAAGGCGAGCAGATTCAGTCGATTCCGGACGCCATCGGCACCGCGATGCGGCGCTACCTCGACGACGAGATCGACAAGCCGTACCCGAAACAGCAGACCCTCGAGGAGTCCGCCGACGCGGACACCGAAGTCGAGTACGACGGTCCGCAGACCGACGGCGGCGCTGCCGCCGCACAGGGCGGCGCTAACGCCGACGACGACGCCACACAGGACCTCATCGACGCCGGCGAGTCGCCGGAGTGTCCCGACTGCGGCTCGATGTCGCTGTACTTCTCCGAAGGCTGCAAGACGTGCGAGAGCTGTGGCTGGTCGGAGTGTTGAGCCGGTAACAACGGTACTCACGGCTCAGTAACGGTTCGAACGACGCACGACCGATCTTTTTTGACGCCACCGAATTAGCGCCAGCGGACGCTCGAGTCCGTTGTCGCTGGTCCGCAGAACAATCGTCCACCGATCAGCTAGCCGACCGACGCAACGCCGTCACGGCCGCCGTTCGGTGCCACAACAGGCCGACCAATCCGGCACCCGAGAGCACCAGTCCGCCGGCGACGGCGAACGCGAGGCCGTAACTCGAGGCGGCGAGCCAACCGCCGAGGAGGCTCCCGAGCCCGCCGGCGAACGCCATGAGCGCGCTGTAGACGCCGAGGGCCTCGCCGCGGACTCCCGCGGGCGCGAGTTGGGTGACGATCGTCCCCGTCGTCACGGCGATCACGGCCCAGGAGAGCCCGATCAGGGCGAAGACGGCCGTGGTTCCGATGAGACCGATCGTCGTCGCGCCGAAGACGATGCCCACGAGGGCGACGAGCGGGAGTCCGACCGCTCGGCCGAGGAGTCCGGCGATCTGGACGAGTTCGGCGTCGTGTCTCGTCGCGAGACGACCGACGCGGTCGAAGAAGATCGCCGACGCGATACTCGAGACCAGATAGAGCGCGAAGATGCCGTCGGAACCGTAGCCAGCGTCGCCCAGAAACGCGGGAAGCGGGGCGAAAAACACCGCGGAGCCGGCGAAGACGAGGACGATCGCGCCGAAGTAGAGGGTGAGATCCGGCGTGAACCGACGGGCCAGTCTGCTGGGGTGGAGGTCTCGCGGATCGACGCGCACCGGGGAGAACGGAAACGTGACGCCACGGATGTTGAACCGACCGGCGCGCCGAATCGCGCGTCGAAGCTTTTGCGGCGTGGGCTCCTTGCCCGGCCGGGGGTCCGGCGGTAACAGTCGGCTCGCGGCAAGACAGCTCAGACCGGCACAGCCGGCACAGGCGAGCAGGAACCCCTGCTGGGCGGCGAGCGGGTCGAGGACCAGCTCCGCGCCGGCGGTCCAGACGGCACCCGCGAGGAGTCCGAGCGCCCAGCCAACGCCCTGATAGGTGTTGAGCCGGGCGATTTGGGCGCTCCACTGGGAGTCTGGGACGTCAGTAACCGCGAGGAGCGTCAGGATCGGTAACGCCGCCGCGGAGGCGAACCAGACGACGGCGTTCGCGCCGACGACGATCGGAATCGACCCCGTGAGCGGAACGAGAGCCGCCATCACGGCGACGAGACCGAGTGCCGCGACGACGAAGCCGCGGCGTTTACCCGTGCGATCCGCCAGCCCGCCGAACGCCAGCGCGCCGGGAACTCCGGCGAACGCGGCTGCGGCGGCGAGCACGCCGAGCGTGAACGGATCGCCGCCGAGCGAGACGACGTAGAGCGGGACGATCAAGGAGACGCCACCGAACGCGACGGAGCCGAGCGCCCACGCGTACAGCCACCGATGGGACATTGGTGAGGACACTCGAGCGCCGCCTCATAAATGGTCGATTTCGGTCGGCGCGTTCGATAGCGATTCTCTCGCTCGAAGGAAGCCACCCACCGTCAGCCGCGAGTCGAACAGCCGGCCGCCTCGACTGGGAGCACCACACTTAGCACGGTCGGGGCGGTACCGAGCGGTATGGCTGCCGACGACGACGGAGACGGGAACGGGGCGGATGGAGTGGACGGGCCCAGTGTCGACTCGGGCGGCGCGCCGGCCTGTCCGCACTGCGGGGAACCGTTGTTCAAACGCCACTGCAAGTACGTCTGTCCGCAACACGGCCCCATTATCGATTGCTCGGATCCCTTCCGGTGATCGCGACTCAGCACCCGACTCAGGACGTGAGTTGCGCGGTACTGATACAAGTCGACGCGCTGTGGTCTCGAGTAAGCGACCTGTATGTCTACACAACCGACGATCCTCGTCGTCGACGACGAGCGCGAACTCGCCGACCTCTACGCGATGTGGGTCGATGGAGAGTACGAGGTGCTGACCGCCTACGACGGCCGATCGGCGCTCGGGGCGATGAGTCCGGCGGTCGACGTCGTCCTGCTCGATCGGCACATGCCGGATCTCACCGGCGACGAAGTTCTCGAACGAATCCGAGCCGCGGGCCACGACTGCTGGGTGATCATGGTCACAGCGGTCGATCCCGGACTCGACATCGTCGAGTTGGATATCGACGATTACGTGACTAAACCGGTGACGCGAACCCAGTTGACCCGAATCATCGAGAGCCTTCGCGTGCAGGCCAAGTTCAGCAACGACGGCCGCCGCGAACTCGCCGCGCTCTCGAACAAGATGGAGACGCTCGAGGACGAGCAGTCGGTAGACGAGTTAGAAGAGACCGAGGCCTACCGGCAACTCGAGTCGGATCTGACGGAGCTGAGCGACTCGCTGGTCGAGGAGTGAGGCGGAAGATATGAGACGCGTTTGCGAACCGATCTCGAGTTAGCTCTCCGTGGACCGACCGGTAGTCCCCGTCTGCCTGTGCGTTCGAACGACGCGATACGCCGGACCGGCGAGCAGCACCGACGCGGCGACGAGACAGGCGACGGTGAGCGTAACGCCGAGTTCGCCGAGCCCGCCCGCGGTGACGGTGGCGGCCGACGCGCCGACGACGACGCCCGCGACAGTCCACGGGAGTTCGCCGACGACCGTCCCGACCACGAACTGTCGGAGTCGCACGCCGCTGACCGCCGCCGCACACGTCGAGACGTCCGAGGGAATCGGTGCTAATCGAGAGACGACGACGCCGCGCGTCGGACCCGCGGTATCATAGTACCGGGCGACGACGCTCCCCGCCCGCTCGAGGAGCGAGCCGAACGCGCTTTCGATCGAGGCTTGCACGGAGTCGGCGCGCGTGTTACTCGACGCACTCGTACCGGTGTCGGCGAACCAGCGAGCGACGAGGAAGACGGGGATCACGGTCACCACGACACCGACGAGTGCGATCGGGATCCCGAGCGTGACGCCATAGCCGTAGCCGACGACGACGGCCAGCGGCGTCGTCGGGAGCACGAGCAGCGGTCGGACGAGATAGAGCCCGACCACGACGAGTCCGAACAGATAGGGATCCGCCGAGAACGACTCGACGGCCCCGAGCACCGTCGACGGCGAGACGAGCACGCCCATCGCGACGATCGCACCGATCACGACCGCCCCGACGAGCGCGCGGCGTTTCACCGACGACAGCGTCATCGATTCCAGTTTTTCATCGAGCGTTGAAACTTTTGTGTCTCAATGGGTAAGATCGGGCGCCGTCGATGGCGGACGACACAACGTTTATTCGCTCGCGGCCGACAGCACTCATCGATGGATCGCGACGAGACCGGACCCGACACGGCCGCCGACGTGAGCGACGACCGGGTCGCGCTCGGCCTGGCGCTGCTCGAGCGCCTCGAGCACGAGTCGCTTCCCTTGCCCGAGGTCGTCGACCGGATCGAGACGGTGACGACCGATCCGACGGTGACGCGGACGATCCTCGACGAGGCGGAGCTCCGCGGCATCGTCGAGCGCGAGGACGGCATCATCCGCCCGAAGAGCCGACAGTACGTCCGGTTCGAACAGGACGTGATCACGAAGGAGGGCGACTTCTCCTGCCAGCGCTGCGGGACGGGCGTCTCGACGGGCTACTTCATCGATCTCGACGCCGGCGAATTGGGGCCCTTCGGCTCCTCGTGCATTCGGAAGGTGACCGGCCGAGAGGACTGAGGACGCTCCCTGTGGAGAGAATTGGGACGCTCTTATCGCTGCTTGCGGAGTTCGGCGATCAGTTGCTCGATCGTCCCTTGCTGGCGTTCGATGACCTCGGTCTGTCGCTCGACGGCGACCTCGAGTGCCTCGACGCGCTCGAGTAGTTCGTCGGTGACGTCGTCATCGAGTTCGGGGTCGGTCCCGAGCAATGGCGTCGAGTCCGTGCCGAGTCCGCCGTCGTCCTGCGTCGAGACCGTATCGATCTCGGCAGGCTTCGCGTCGATCTCGGTCGGCTCGGTTCCCTCGAGGTCGCGGTCGTGTTCGCTCACGGTCTCAGCCGACATTTCGAAAGTTTCGGCCTCGCTCGCCGCCGGGTCAGTCTCCTGTCCCTTGGCCGGGTCGGTCTCGGTTGGCGCCTGCGTCGCCGACTGCGTCTCGGTCTGCTCGCGGTGCGTGGACGCCTGTGCGGGGTCCTGGCCCTGTGGTTCACTCGTCTGCCTCGAGTCTGCCGCGGACTGTGGTTCGTTCGCGTCCGAGCCCGCGAGCGGCGTCTCATCCGTCAGCGGATCGGGGGTTGCTACGGGTTCCTGGTCGCCACCGGCCGCCTCGTCGACGCGTTCGTGATCGTCCAGCGACGGCGGGTTAGCGTCGAGGGGATCGACGCCCTCGCCGAAGTCGACCGACGCGCTCCGCTGTCTCTGCTCGGCCTCGTCGTCACCGCCGACTTTCTCGTTGAGCTCCTCGAGCGAACCGACGTCGTGGTACTCGAAGAGGGCTCGCTGGAGCCGTTCCCGGAGGTCGTTTGCCTGCTCATTGGGGGCTTTGATCCGCTGCGGTCGGCCGTCGACGGTGAGCACGATCTGCGTGGCGACGCTACCGTCCTCGAAGGAGAGGCTCGTAACATCCTCGAAGTGGTACTCCTCGTAGTCGCCGTCCCAGACCGCCGCACCGATGTGTTTGACGAGTCTGTCGCTGGTGATGATCAGCGTCAGTTCGCTGAAGCGGTAGGTCTTGGCGACGGTCTCGCCGGGATCGGTGATCCCGTTGCCGTTCAGGACGCCGGCCAGCACCGGGTGCAAGACGTCGTCAGTTTTGCCGCTGGGGACGCTGAACGATTTCGTTCCCTCGAGCGGGTACTCGAGGGTGAACTTCGTCTTGCGTCGGCCTTCCGAGAGAGTGAGTCGGTCGGCCTCGTGGGGGTATTCGTCGATCGACTCGTCGCTCAGCAGGCCTTCGGAGCTGTAGACGAGCGTACTCGAGGGCGTGATGAAGAGTTCGTTCTCGCCACCGAGAGAGACGCGCGCCGCGATTTCCTCGCCGTTGAGAGTAGACTGGACGATTCCGGGAACGCTCATGCGCGGGTAGTTGGGAAGGCCGTGTGATAAATCCGTGGGTCGGCGTTGCACGCCGGGGTCGAATGAGAAGGTTAAAGAAACAGACGGGGCTATCTGAGAGTGAGCCCGGGTGGCTTAGCTGGACATAGCGCCGCACTCATAGGGTTCAGAGATTCGGTGCGGTTTCGCCTTGGAAGCCTCCGTGTCCCCGCGAGGACTCATGCCGAGCCTCGGACCTGGGACATGCGGAGATCGAGGGTTCGGAGCCCTCCCCGGGCATGCTTCTCAACACATCACGAGTCGAAGACGAGTGATAACACTGAGAAGCATGACTGGTTCGCTCCGAATCCGTAGGTCCTCGAGAGTGAACGCAGTGAACGATCGAGGGCACGGAAGAGCGAAGCTCTTCCGGGGGTTCGGAGCCCTCCCCGGGCATTTTCCCAAGAAGCAACGAACGTAGTGAGTGACGACGCTGGAAAATGCCCGGGGAGGCGGAGAACCCGGTGGTCTTCGCGAGTGAGTGAAACGAACGAGCGAAGGCTCGAGAGAGCTCTGCTCTCTCGTAGGTTCGGAGCCCTCCCTCGAATCCGACTAAAAGTCGTCGTACGCTACCGGCTTCTCAGTGTCGCGTCGACTCCGGTACGGCCTCGAGCTCGACTTCGACCTCGTTCGTACGCATGAACGGCGGCGTCCACGGATCGTTGTACTGGAGGAGCGCCGGCTCGTCGCGTATCTCGATAGCTCGCCGAGAGAGGCCCTCGAGCAGACGGGTTCGCTCTCGATCGACGCGTTCGTCGGTCGCGTACCACGAGAAACGCCGTACCGCCACCGTACGCGGCGGATCGACGACGAGCCGAACGTCCGAATCGGTCGGCACCGGAGCGGTCTCGCCGGTGTGCGTTCGCGGGAGGTAGAAGGCCATCGTCACGTCGTCGCCGCCCGACCCCGTTCGAACGGGAGCGGTCATCGGAATCGACGTCCCGCGGACTGTAACCGGTGCGGTCATCGCCACGTCTTCGCTTCGCGTGTTATCGCCCGAGATGTAGCGAAAGAGTCGCCTGAACGCCGTCGCCGCGTCCGGAGCCGTCGTCTCGGCACGGACCGTGCGCGGGTAGCGGCGGATCTCGATGTCGTCGAAGGTCTCCAGCGTTTCCGAGGGGACGCGTTCGGTCGTTCGGATGACGTACGCACCCCACCCGATCCACAACCCGACCAGTGCGGCGGTCCCGAGTAGTGTCGTTCGTATGGATCGCATAGATATCGAACGACTCGTATCCCAATAGAGCTGAGGGGGTCCGCGGCCGTGCGTCGATCGGTGACAAGTTCCGCCACGATCTTGTCGAACACCGGGCACGGGTATTGCACGGAGGACATTTCGTTCCTAACACTACATCTCCGCTGGTGCGCTGACGGTGAAGTTCTCGTCGACAAACGGGATAGTCTCCGTCTCGGACGATTCGAAACGAGCGGTGACGAAACTGCCTTCACGAGGACCGTTCGACGACCAGAACGGGAATATCGTCCATCCGTAGAACGCTCGAGGTCACGCTTCCGAGCAACTGTCGCGTAAGATTCGACCGGCCGTGTGACCCAGTGATGATGGCGTCGACGTCCAATCGGAGACGTACTCGTGGGTGACAGCAGGACGCCCGTTCGGCAGTTGTGGACGCCTATCCGAGGAGGTTCTGAAGCACCAGGACAATGAAGAGGACAATCACCGCCTCGGAGATAATCCACGAGTTGTCGTCCATCCAGTCGCGAAGCGTCGGGAGTGCGGCTTCGGCTCGCTCACCGAGCACGAACACGCTGAGTAATGGAGTCGCCAATATAAAGAGCGTCAGTAGGACGAATCCTGCCGCGTGCGTGATCGGATCACCGTTGGCTGCGAGGTAGGTGCCGACGCTAATCGACGTGACGATGTCGGTCGGGAAGAACCCAAGCAGGAGAAATCCCAATCGAAACGAGAACCGCGGCGTCGCGGTGGTCAACTTCCCCATCCACTTTGGTGGCTCCGATACGTTCCGCTTTTGATAGGTCTCTACTGCCGCATAGAGGAGGAGGACGAAAACGGCGCCGTAGAGGAGTTGTTGTCCGGTCGGCCCCAACAGGCCGCCACCACCACCGCCGAGACTGTTTCCGATCAGGTACGCGATGCCGACGACGAGACTGATAGAGAGAGCCGCACCGAAGACGTACGCGGTCGAGTTCGCTCGCCAGTTTTCGCTCGTGGCGAGGAAGATGGGCGCGAGTATCTGTGGCCCTGCGATCATCACGACGGCCAGCGGGAGAATCTGTACGAGGCTCATCGCGCAGACCTGCTGTAACTCGAGTTGTGGCACCGATCGAACCATCCACGGATGAAACTGATCATCGATATCTGGGTTCGAGAGTATTCCGAGCCAGCACCGACCCAGTAACGGTAGCGGAGTAGTCGAGAGACGCAGTTGCGCAATCGACTACCGAATACGGATCCCAGCACTCGACTCACCCGCTGAACTCTTCGTTCTCTTCTCGACCGATTATGTACAGCACGAGAACGAACAACACGAACGCGGCGAACAGTGCGAGGCTGACGTATCTCATTTCGTGCTCCCACGCGAACAACAACCCGATGCCGGTGAGACCGATCGCCGTGGCGAGTAGTACCCAAAAGAGTCGGTCACGGGTGTGCAACTTTCGATCGCTCATTCGTCGGAATGCTCCCCGTTTGCGGCGGTTGGAAGTCGATCGATGAAAAGTTCGATAGAGATGCGTGGCTCCGCCGTGAACTCGCGCGTCGTCCGCGTCATCGGCTCGTTCGACGCGATTAGCGACACGAAATCGGAGCGCGTAACCATACCGATCGGATCGCCGTCGTCGACGGTCACGATCGGTTCGTGTCCGGACTCGGCAAAGCGTCTGGCGACCGCATCGGCAGTATCGTCCCGTGGTGCCGTCTCGACGGCACCCATGACTTCTTCTACGGATACTGGAACGACCATGGGGTACGGACGACGTCGAGATTCATAACTACCTGACACCACCCAAAGCGTCTTTTTCCTCAACGATGTCCGTTCCCTGCCCATGATCCCGAACGGGGACGCCGACGCAGCGTGGTTTCGGTCGAGAGGCTGGTGGTGGACGTTCGCGTTCGCGCTCGCGATCGTATTGATCGCTGCCTTGAGCGACTACCTCGGCTGGATCGTCTTCGGGATCTTCCTCTACTACGTCGCTCGGCCCGTTTCGAGACGGCTCCACCAACGAGGTCTCTCTTCGGGAACGAGTGCGACCGTAACGCTCGTGCTCGTCGTCCTCCCGTTCGTCGGTGTGTTGTTCGTCGTCGCGTCGCTGGCGATCGTTCAGATCGCGACCCTGGAGCTAACCGATTTCGACGCCGTTCTCGAGCGGTTCTTGCCGGACGTAGACACCGACGAACTCCCGACGACCGATATGGAACTGTATCCGGTCGCGGAGGACCTCGCGACTGATCCGCGACTCGCCACCGTCGGACAGTGGCTCAGCGGGCTCGTCGGTCGATTTCTCACCGCGTCGTATCTGTTGTTCGTCACGTTTCTGTTCGCGTTCTTCCTGGTCCGCGACGAACGCCGTCTCGGACGCTGGCTTCGAACCGAAATCGTCGGGGAGAGACCCAACGTAACGACGTATCTACGGAACGTTGACGCGGGATTGCAGTCGATCTTTTTCGGGTATACGCTGACGATTCTCGCGATCGTCCTGTTAGCCGGCGTCGTATACGCAGGGTTCAACGCGATCGCACCGGCGGGACTCGAGATTCCACAGGTCCTTTTGCTGGCGATCGTGACAGGGTTCGCGTCGGTGATTCCGCTCGTCGGCCGAAATATCGTGTACGCGAGTATCGTCGGCTACCTCGCGCTGACGGCGATTCGAACGGACCCCACCGGCCTCTGGTTTCCCGTCGCGTTCTACGTCGTCATGGGCGTCCTTTTCGACGGCATCATCCGAACCTACGTGCGACCGACGCTTTCGGGACGACTGTTTCCGACTGGGCTGATCCTATTTGCGTATATTCTGGGCCCGCCGGTCTTCGGCTGGTACGGAATTTTTCTCGGTCCGATCGTCATGGTCGTTACGGTAGTGTTCGTTCAACAGCAATTACCGCGACTGCTCCACGCTGATCAACGCACGTCCGGGACTGGTGAGAGGGAGTAGCAACGCAATTCGTAGTCTTGTGTCACTTCTCTTCCGTAGCTGGGAGAGGATCTACCGAATACGAGCACGATTGCTACCGATGGCTGGTGTCGAGCGACCGTGCACAACCGTAATACTTCGCTCGAGTGTATAGCACACCGATTCACGACGGGGTACTCGAGACTATCCCTTCTCCCGCTGTTCGACGACGCTACCTCAGATTTTACTTCGCCTTCTGGGTATTCGTCCGCAACCGAATCGGCTGGAACACCGTGACGGTTCCGACCCCAAGCGGAAGAGAGCCCAGTACGTCGCCGCCCGATACAGAAGCGTTGCAGTCGTCGCTTCCGGTGCCGGAACGCCTGCGGTCGTAACGAGCAACAGGATGAATACCGATTCGACGCGTCCGAGGTCCCCTGGGGTGCTGTTTGCGCTGATGGGTATGCCCTTCCATCTGATTTACCGAGAGGAAACAACGGCCCAGGCGCGGCGCGCGAAGGGGCTGTTCGTCCGCTAGGTAACACGCAATGCGGCCTGAAGTTTCGTTTTCTTCGGTCGTTGGTCTACCTGCGGCGGACTCCCCGTCATCCTGTTGCTTAGACCCGCAATCGCCGCGACCATCGTTATCTTCGCTCGAAGTAACCGGGAGCGGTCCTCCTGGTCGCACCGTCCCTCGTTTGGACAGCGGGTGAAACGTACCGCAATTTCGCGATTGAGCAACGAAACCGGTAGCTCGAACGAGTTCCCGCTCTCATCAGCGATCTCGTGAGCCGATCGTGGCGCACCCACTCGAGACGTACTCAGACGGCGTCAGCATCGCGGCCGAGCGCCGCGGCGGCGGCCGTTCTCGCGAGTGATACCTTCGGGTCGATCGTCACGTCCGTGTCGAACTCCGCCACGTCCGCCGCATCTCCCGTCGTCGCCACTGCGACGATCGAGACGTCGGGGTCGGCTCGTCTCACTGCGACTACGGCGTACGGAACGGTTTGGGAGTCCACTGCGATCACCACAGCCGTCAGATCCTCGAGAGCCAGTTCCTCGAGCGTCTCTTCGTCGGTCGGGTCGCCACTGCGGACGTCGATCCCTCGATCCGAGAGGCTGCGTGCCCACTCTTCCTCAGCCGTCAGCACCGTCAACGAGACCTGCTCCGCCAAGTTTTCGACCACCGCCTCATCGAGACTCGAATCGCCCAGCAGGACGACGTCGTCGCTCGTCGTGCGGTTCAACTGCCGGACACGAGCGTGCGTTCGCTCGAAGCGTGATTTGAGAAAGGGAGAGAAGAGGCTCCCGACGGCGACGGCGACGGTAGCCGGGCCGAGAGTAGCGAGTGAGATGGCGAACAACCGTCCGTTTTCGGTCGTCGGATGGATATCCCCATAGCCGACGGTGCTTGCCGTGACGAAGGTGTAGTATAGCGCGTCGACGAGGGTGTCCACTTGGTCGAAATCAGTTCGGAGAACGTACGTACCGACGGTCCCGTACACGAAGAAGGCACCGATGGCGAACAGCGTTCCGGCCTGCGTCGGAGTGAGCGAAATCGACCGCGTAAACACCCGTCGTTGGCGGACGAGCAACGCGACTCCGGCGAGCGAGACGACGACCAACGGAATCGAGACGAAACGCGTTTGCACGACACCGTGAACCGTCGAGAGAACGAGCAGTAGTGCGGCGGCCGCGTACCCAAGCCAGTAGTCACGGCGCATCCCCCACGCGGCGGCCAACAATCCGAAGCCGACGAGAACGCCGCTAAATCCGGACGCGATCTGCAGGGCAGCGAACACCCCGTCCGCTTCGAGCATCGGCTCGGTTACCATTGCCAGTAATCCCGTTACAATCGAGAGGAGGCCGACCGCGGTGATGAGTGTCGTCACAGACCAATCGAATCCGAATCGGGTGGTGAAACCGGGCATATCTGTCCCACCACGATGACGGAGTTAAGACGAAGGGGGCGCGAGGACGAGAAGCGTGAGCGCGGGAACAACTAGTCGCGCCACTCACCAATCTCGCCGACGGTCAGATTTTGGGAGCCGACGAGTTCGGTTTCCTCGAGCGAGAACGACGCGAGCAGTAACAGTCCGAACAACGACGCGATCGTGACGCCAATCTCCCTCCTGAATCGCCCATTTGAGGGCCTTAGCATCTGCTCAGGACGTTTCAGTCGCCGCTTCGGGCGAATTACTCGTCGGTTCGGGCATCGGGTATGCGGTATCCGCCCAAGACAGTCCGAGATACCTGATCCCGTACGAGAGCGTGATCCCCGCGATCATCACCACACCGAACGACAGCGCGGTCGCAGTTGCGGTCGACGGTGCGAGGAGGATCGTCACGACGGCTGCAGCAACGACCGATCCTCCGAGCGCGAATCGTCTGGGTGGTGAGGTCATTGCGGTTCGTATTCTACACCGGATACTAACGCCAACACGCGGTCCGTTGACAGTCATTTTCCCGGACTGGATCGAGCGCGATCCTTCCACTGAGCTCCGACAGTACCCGATCGACGGTGGTAGTTCGACACGCGCCTCTCACAGAAATAGCTGATTCGTAACTGAACCCACGGCCATCGTACGAGTGATCGGACTCTCCACAGTACGACGATACGACGCTGATTTTACCGGCGTGAAGAGAGACATGTACCTATAGCCGTTCGAAAAACGCCGGCCGGAGCCGGCGTCACCGTACCCCATCCGCCGTGGTGTGTCAGTGGACAGGCCGATCGAAGATCGGCTGTCGATCGTCTCGAGCGACAGGATCTCGATCACTGGCGAGGTCCGGCCGTCTCGAGTGGCCGGGTACCATCGGCAACGACAGTAGTCCTCCCCTCGCCGGATGGATATTCGACCATCGTCGATTAAAACTACTGGCCGCCCGGCACTGGACACGATCGGTCGCCATCGCACTGCCGTTTACAACCATTCCCGTCGAACGCGCCGACTACCGACTGTTCGAGCGAGTTGTGACTCTATTGAGTCCCGCACGAGGCAACTAATTCTTTCGCGAGTGCTTCGCTAGTTTTATGCGACACACCATAGCATGGCGTGGTATGGGGACGGGGGTCCCACCGAGCCACAAAGTACTGGCGCAGATCGCATCGTCCGAGGGCGTTTCACCGACGGACCTCGAGCCACCGCTTCACGACGTCATCGATCCGGAGGCGCTCGACCGGCTGGTCGACTCGTGCGGACGCGCCTCGAGTGACCGCGTCGTGACGATCGAGTTTCCCTACCGCGGGTACACGGTTCGGGTCGACAGCACGGGCGCCGTCGATCTGACCGTGGGAGATCACCTCCCGGATTCGACCGGCGATTCGACGGAGGAGTCCCACGGCGACTGATATCGACCATTGTGAGCTGCCGCCGGTTCGACCGTCGTGAGCCGCGCCGACGCGGTGAGCGATGTGTCGAACGCTGGAATAGCGAGATGGCTGCTCGCGATGACGGTTGCAGCGGTGGTACTTTCGATGCCCCGGACGGCGACGCTCCTGACGATTGATCCGAGAAAAACCGACGGAACGGAAGTCGAGAGCAGAGACGTTCGGTTCCGGCCCGCGAGTCGAAGCGTCGTGACGTCGAGCGAGTTACGCCGTTTCGACCAGAATTTCGCCGTCGGCACCGACGGTTACGAGACAGTCGTTGTACTCGAACGTTACCGAGCCGCCGGATCGGAGTCCGTCTGCCCGCGGTTCGAACAGCCGTTCGAGTGCGTCGGCGTTGATCGTATAGTGAAGTGGCTCGAGTTCGGTTACGTCGTCGTTACAGAACGTCGCAACCGCGTCGACGACGGCGACGCTCAGTGGTTCGTTATCGAGTCTATCGTACTGCACAGCGTACTGTTCCTCCGTTAGAACGGACGGTGATTGTGAAGTCATCTCGGTCATAGAGTTCTGCGCACCCCCAGTGCGGTCTGTGGGAAGACATCTTTCCGTTCACGAGTTGCACTGAAGAGCCTGACCGTTAACTGTGTAGCCCACCCTCTCAGAGAGGGGTTAAGCAATTAACCCTCCGACAACGCCTCGTCGAAGAGCGTCCTGAAGAGCTTCTGCTCGACGGCCCTCACGTGCTTGTGGAAAGCCGGCGAGGAGATGTCGAGCGAGTCCGCGATCTCTTCGCCGTTCGTTTGCCGAGGCCATTCGAAGAACCCGCCGTGGTACGCCGTCTGGACGACTTCCCGCTGCCGATCGGTGAGTTGCTCGAGCAGCGAGTTGCGCGCGCTGGCGTCGATGGTCGACCGGTCGGCGGTCGCCTGTTCGCGGCGCGCGATCATCGAGACCGAAAAGCCGCGGCGGTTGAGCCCCGATAGGAGGTCCCTGATTTCGATCGATTCTGGAACGTCGACGATGGCTCTGGTGGTCGACTCGTCGGTGACGAACGACCGGAGCGTTCCACCGTGAGAGTCGACGACGGTGCCGAAAAACGGCTCCGTACACTGAAGCTGTAACAGCGTCTCGTCCTCGGTTTCGGCGATGACCGTGACGCCGTGGATTCCGCCGATATCGGCGAGGTCGGTCGTCTGCTCGGCCGTGACCGGCGCGTCTGCCACGGCGAAGACGGTCGGCGGTCCGTCCTCCCGTATCGTCGCACCTTCGAACGTCACGCGCGTTCCCAGCCGACTGGCGAGCCGACAGAGCAACGACTCGTCGGTGAGTTCGAGTTCGAGTTCGGCGGTCGCAACGTCGTCGTCGCGCAGTGCAACCTTGCGCTTGACCGCGTCGATCGCGTACCCGATCGGTTCGCCGAGTTCGGCGAGCGTCTCGCGAAGGGGTTCGTCGAACGCGTCGCGGTCGTCGCCGTAGATCGACAGCACGCCGTAGAGGAATCCGTCGTAGACGAGCGGCACGGCGTAGACCGACTGGTAGTTTCGCGAGAGGGCTTCGACCCGCCACGTTCCGTCTCGGATCGAATCGGCGGCGTTTTCGACGTACGTCGGCTCCCGCGTCCGTGCCGACCGCCCCGTCGGCTCGGCCGCGGAGTCGTCGACGGTCGTCACCGAGACCGCGTCGAGGTACTCCCGTTCACGTCCGGCGCTGGCCTGCGTCTCGAGTCGATTGCCGCTCGGGTCGGGTTCGCCGATCCAGGCGAACGAGCAGGCCTCGAGATCCGCGAGGCGGTCACAGATCCCCCGTTCGATCTCGGCTCGAGAGTCGGCCATCAGGAGCAACTGCTCGATGTCCTGGCGGACCCGACTGGCGGCGTTCAACCGCTCGAGGTGGATGTTCTGTTGCTGGAGTTCCCGCTCGCGACCGTGGAGTCGACGCGTCCGGGAGATCCGGTCGAGGGCGGCCTCGGCCGTCGTCGCGAACAGTTGGGCGAGTTCGAACGTGTCGTCGTCGTACTGCGCCGGTTCGGGATCGAGAGCGACGAGTGTTCCGTGTTCGCCGATCGGAACGTAGAGGCCACTGCGAGCGGTGACGGCCGCCTCGCAGCATCGATCCGCTTCCGGCGTGTCGTGAAGGCGTGAAGGGGCCCCGTTGACGAACGTTTGCCAGACGGAGCTCTGGTCGGGGCTGACGCGAGGTGGCCGACCGAAGGTCGACTCGAACTGTTGGGAGTAGGCGGCCGGCAGGAGTTCGTTGTGCTGGTCGTCGAACCGGTAGACGACGCTCTCGAGGTCGAGGACGTCCGCCGCGACGTCGACGATGTACTCGCAGGCGGCCTGTTTGGATTCGACGGTCAGCAGGTGACTCGTCGCCTCGTGCAGGGCGTTCAGTGCCTCCTGATACTGAGCGCGCTCGGTGACGTCGGCGGCGATGGCGATGACGCGATCGGTCGACCCATCGTCGACGATCGGCCGGTACCACGATTCGAAGACTCGATCCTTGACTCGGACCGAAGAGTGGGCCGCCTCCCCGTCCAACGCTGCCGTGGCGTCGTCGAGAATTTGGGAGTGACCCTCGAAGACGTCGAACAGCGACTCGCCGACGATATCGTCCGACCGGCGATCGAATCGCTCGAGGGCGCGCCCCTCGGCGAGCGTGATCGTCCCGTCGGCGTCGAGCACCAAGAGCACGACTGGAACGTTCTGGACGAGCGTTTCCAGTCGCTCCGTTCGCTCCCGAAGCTCAGACTCGCGTTCGATCCGGTCAGTGACGTCCGTGAAGTAGATCGAGATACCGGACGGGGAAGGGAACAGCCGCACGTTGTACCAGCAGTCGGTGGGTTCGTAGTACCGTTCGAAGGAGACGGGTTCTTGCGTCTCCATCGCTTCGATCGCCGACGTCTGAAAGGTGGTATCCCGAAGCTCCGGGAACTGATCGTGTATCTTTCGGCCGAGGATCTCCCCCGGATCGGTGTCGAGCAAGGTCGCCGCTCGCTCGTTGACGTACGTAAATCGCCAGTCGGAATCGAGCGCACAGAACGCGTCCGTCACGCGCTCGAGCGCGTCGTCCAGTTCCTGTTCGACCTGCTGGTGCTCCGTGATGTCCCGTATCGAGGCGACGATTCCGCCGATGTCGTCGTCCGCGAGCCGGTTCGTGAGATCGGCCTCGTGGACGTACCAGGAGCCGTCGACGTGCTGACACCGGTAGGTGATCGAGACCGACGTCCCCGGTGCCTGTTCACGGAGCTCCTCGAACGCGGTGCGAACCGTCGAGGTGTCCTCGGGGTGGACGGTCTCGGTCACGTGATTGCCGACTAGCGATTCGGGATCGTAGCCACCGACTGCTTCGACCGATGGGCCGACGTAGGTGATGGTCCCGTCGGCCTCGGTGACGACTACTAGATCCGACGACTGCTCGAGCAACGCCTGATACCACGTTTCTTGCCGCGAGGCCGTTCGACGGACGGCGGCGAGTTCGGCTGCCTGCCGAAGCCGATGGCCGAGAAGGGCGGGCTCGCACTCGGGATCGTCGGCCCGCTGCTTGACGATCACGTCGGTCGCACCGTCGGACCGAAACCGTTCGATCGACTCACACGCCGCTGCATCGATGGCGTAGACGACCGGATGCGTCTCGCCGAGCGACGTGAGAACCGCGTCGTCGTCCGTGAGGACACAGTCCACAGCGTCCAATCGCGCTGCGTCGAGTTCGGAGACGGCTTCGACCGGTCCGTCGACGGCGAGATCGCCGTCTTCCAGCCCGCTCGTCGACGTCTGCAGCCACGGCGACGAGCCGACTGCAAGCACTCGGACCTGAACCGCCTCAGGGACCTCGAGACCGCGAGTCATATCTCCGATGGAACCGGCGCGCGTAAAAAGGTCGTGTTACCCGAGACTGGATACGTTCGCCGAGGCTCACTCGAGTGCCTCGAGCACGATGACCGACTCGGAGCCCTCACGACTCAGAAGCCGATCGCGATGCCGTCTTTTCGGGGTTCGGTCGCGCCGGAGAGCGTCCCGTTGCGGTTGCGAACGAGCTGTGCACCCCCGAACATGACCGGGGGCAGGACGCCGACGTCGTGGCCCATCCGAGCGAGTTTGGCCGCGTTCGGGAGTCGCTCCTCGATCCCGAGCGAGCCGCTCTCCCGGTATCGCCAGCGCGGCGCGTCGAGCGCTGCTTGCGGGCTCATGCCGTAGTCGACGAGGTTCGAGAGCACCTGGACGTGGCCCTGGGGCTGCATGTAGCCGCCCATGACGCCGAAGGCCAGCCAGTCGTCCTCGTCCAGTTTCGCGATCGCCGGAACCAGTGTGTGGAACGGCCGCTTTCCGGGCTCGAGGCGATTCGGGTGATCGGCGTCGAGCGAGAACGACGCGCCGCGGTTCTGCAGGGCGATGCCGGTGTCGCCCGCGACGAGGCCGCTACCGAAGCCGGCAAAGCGGGAGTTGATGTACGAGACCAGGTTCCCCTCCTCGTCGCCGACGGTCAACAGGACGGTGTCGGCGTCCTCGGCGTTGGCGTTCGGGACGCCGACCGCGGGATTCTGGATCGGGCTGTCACCGATCGCCGCCGCACGCTCGCGTGCGTAGGACTTCGAGGCGAGCGGCGGAACCTCCTCGAATTCGGGATCCGTGATGTAGTGGTGGCCGTCGACGAACGCGAGTTTCATCGCCTCGGTGAAGGCGTGGATCCGTTCCGGGGAGTCGTACGCGTGCTCGCCGGCACCGATCTCCTCGGCGATGTTCAGCGCCTCGAGTGCGACGAGCCCCTGATTGTTCGGCGGCAGTTCGTACACCTCGGCCCCGTTGTAGGTCGTGCTGACGGGGTCGACGAACTCGGGTTCGAAGTCGGCGAGGTCCTCGTGGGTCATGAAGCCGCCCGCGGACTGGATCTCGTCGACGATCGCGTCCGCGATATCGCCCTCGTAGACGTCGTCGGCCCCGTACTCGGCGATCCGCTGCAGGGACTCGCCCAGCCGCGGCATGGTAACCGTCTGCCCGGGATCCGGACTCTCGCCGTCGAAGAGGTACGCCTCGCGGGCGTGTTCGTCCGTAAAGAGTCGCTTCGCCCCCTCCCAGTGGTGGGCGATAACCGGCGAGACCGGATACCCCTCCGTCGCGTAGTGGATCGCCGGCTCGAGCGCGTCGGCGAGCGAGAGTCGCCCCAGTTCCTCGACGGTGGTCTCCCAGCCACGGGCCGTACCGGGGACGGTCACCGCGTGCGGGCCGAGGAACGGCATTCCCAACTCGTCGGCGCCCGCCCCGCTGTCGACGGCGTAGCCCCGCGACTCGGGGTAGTAGCGCTCGAGGATTTCCTCGTCGGTCTCCTCGAGCGCGTTCGTCACGTTTTCGATCGTCGCGTCGGCCGGCGCGGGACCGCAGGATCGCATGGCCCCGACGTCGCCGTCGGCGGTTCGATAGAGCGCGAACACGTCGCCGCCCAGTCCCGTCGACGTCGGTTCGACGACGTTGAGCGCGGCGGCCGTCGCGACGGCCGCGTCGAAGGCGTTCCCGCCGTCGCGAAGGATCGAGAGGCCCGCCTCTGCGGCGAGTGGTTGGCTGGTCGCGACCATCCCCCGGTTTCCGTAGACCGTCGACCGCCTCGAGTCGAATCGGTCGAGATCGATAGCGTCGTTCACACCGGTTCTACGCGGGCCACCACTAAATCACGACGGAAGCGGCGGGGGCAGCCGAGAATCACGACGGCAACGGACAGAGGCTCGCCGTGAACACGACCGTCTCGTCGGTCTCGTTTCGCGCGCCGTGGATTACGCCCCGTTCGTGGTGGACGACGCCGGGGGCCGAAATCTCCTCGCTCTCGTCGCCCTGCACGACCGTCACCGTTCCCTCGAGCACGTGAAAGACGTTCGTGCTGTCGGGATGGTCGTGAGCCTCGAGTTCGGCGTCGGGACCGAGCGCGAACGCCTTGACCAGCACGTCGTCGGTGACGGCCAGTTCGGTCGTTTCGATCTCGCCTTCGCTCGGCTCGAGGGCCGAAACCGCCGTCGCGTATTCGTCGAGCGTCATAGTCGCTCGTTCGCGCTCCGGTCCAAAAAACGTGGCCGGTACGAGCTATCGACCGTCCTCGCCGAGGCCAAGCGGCGCGTGCTCGGCCCGATAGCCGTACTCGTCGCCGTCGCCGCTGTTTCCATCGTCGGTATCGGCGTCGATGGACTCGATCGCTTCGACTTCGCGCAGTCGAATTCCGCGCTCCATCTTGGTGACGACCGGCGTGTCGTAGTAGTCGGCCTCGTACTCGAATCCCTTCCCGTCCTCGCGACGGCTCGCGACGAACTCGCGGTGGCGCTCGAGGCGCGCCCGACCGACCGACCGAGACAGCGCCGGCACGTCGGGCACGCGGTCGTCGAACCGTTCGACGAAGGCCGCCTCGAGCTCCGAGCCGAGCGAGTTGCGGCCGGCACACATGGCCGCGAGCGTCGTGGTTCCCGTCCCCCAGAACGGATCGAGGACGGTGTCGCCGTAGGCCGAGTACATGCAGATCAGACGATAGGGAATCTCGAGCGGATAGGCGGCCGACCGATCGCGGAGGTCCGCTTCCCCGTCGCCGCCGTCGAGAGCCTGCAGTTCGCCCTGGACGTCGGTCCAGACGTCAGTGAACCAGCGGTTGCGCTCCTCCCAGAAGTAGGCGGCCTCGTAGCGCCGGTCGGCCCCCGGCTCGAAGCCGCGGCTCTCGCCGCCCTTTCGGAAGAGCAGGACGTACTCGTGTTCTAAGGTCACGTAGGCGTTCGGCGGGATCATCCCGCTGCCCATGAACTTGGCCGCGCTGTTGGCCGGCTTGCGCCAGAGCACGTCCGGCAGGGGATCGAAGCCGCGGGACTCGAACGCCTCGAGCACGCGGGCGTGGTTCGGATAGACGCGAAAGCTCCCGTCGATCGTCCGCGTCGCGTCGCCGACGTTGAGACACGCGATGCCGCCGTCGACGAGCACGCGCTCGAGTTCCGCCCAGACGCGGTCGA
This sequence comes from Natronorubrum texcoconense, assembly GCF_900100335.1. GTDB lineage: Archaea > Halobacteriota > Halobacteria > Halobacteriales > Natrialbaceae > Natronorubrum > Natronorubrum texcoconense. The sequence goes on from NZ_FNFE01000006.1 coordinate 41,672, forward strand.
GCTGGGCGTGCATCGCGTCGAACGCCGCGCGGCCGTCGCCGGACTCGAGCGCGTCGCCGATCGCCGGATCGAGCGCCGTAAACAGCTCGTCCCACATCTCGATCATGGGGTACGGCGGGGACGTGACGACGAGTTCGACGGAGTCGTCGTCGATCGCGGCGAGGTCTCGAGAGTCACCGACGAAGACGCGGTGGGTCGTCTCCATTGGGTTCACACTGTCGGCGTCGCCCCCTTAGCTCCTTCGTCAGCCGTCGGCCAGCTTCCGTTCGTCCCACTACGGTTAGGTAATCGTGCTCGAACGAGCATCTTCGCGTTTCGGTCGGACAGATGGGACGAAACGCCGTTTCAGACCACCGTCGGTCGCAACCGTCTCCGCGAAAACGAACGCTTCGGCTATCGGCCGCTCGACGACACTCGGCACCGAGTTCCGCGGCTTACTCTTCCTCTTCTTCCTCGTCGTCAGCGTCGACCTCCATCTCGTCTTCCTCGTCGAACTCCTCCGGCTCCGCACTCGTCGCGGGTTCGAACTCCTCGATCGGCTCCCACTCGTCTTCCTCGTCGGCGGAGAGCCGACGGCGAATAAGTGCAACGCCGGCGAGGAGACCGACGACGAGCAGCATCCGCGGCAGCCGGCTCGAGCCGCTCTCGCCTTCCGCCTCGGCGTCCATCTCCGCTTCGGAGTCGTCGTCGTTCATCGTCTCTTCGGCGGTCGACGTCGTCTCCTCGACGACGTCTTCGATGATCTCGGGTTCCTGCAGATCCTCGAGCGAGGTGTCCTCGAGTTCGGGCGACTGTCGACCTGCGAGAAAGCCGAGCGCAGCGCCGGCCCCGAAGAGGGCGCCCGCCAGCGGCAGATTCGTCTTCCCGCCCGTCGATCCGTCCGCCTCCTCGACGGCCTCGAGGATGGAATCCCGCAGGGGCGACTCCATTCCCATTCCGACTGCTTCTCTGACGACGGTCTCGGCCAGCGTCTTGTCCTGTTGCTCGGTTTCGGGCATAATCAGTGCCGACCACATCCCCCTAAATAGTTCTGTCCAACGTTTCGGTCGCACGAATCGTTTGTGCGGACAGTACACGTCGACTACCATCGTCCGTTCGCTCGAGTAACCGTCCCCTACTCGATCGAACGATCCCCCGAGCGGCCGGTTTCAGTTCCTCGAGCGACCGTCCAACGACCACGGAGAGCGGCCCGGCGGCAGCGAGACCGCCGGTCCGGATCGTTCTCGGCCTGTGAACGATACCGGGGTCGCTGTCGTATCGATCCGACGATGCTACTTGGGGTATCCGCTCGAGAGAGTACCGTCTCGGTCGACCTATTAGCAAAACGATTCGTTACCGCCGTATAAATTCCGAGCCGGCAAAGGCGCGATTACGTCCGCGCCACCATGTGGCAGAATGGCTCACATAACGAAAGGGACGGCCTGAGTGGGACGGTGTATGAGCGTCATCCGTCAGCCTGGCGTCCTCGGCCGAACGACCCGCAGGCGGGTCGTCGGGCTGACTGCAGCGCTCTCGGCGGCCACCGTGGAAGCGATCGCGGTCGGTCTCTGGTTTACCCTCGTCGTCGACTCGCGGACGACATCAACCGCACTCGCCGGACTGGGAATTCTCTTCTGCGGCGCGCTCCTCAGAGCCGGCGTCTTCGGCGCGACGATCAGCGAACTGGGCGATCTCCTCGAGCCGCGACGACTCGCCGCCGCGTTGCTGTTGACCGGCGGCTGGGTGGGCTGGCTGCTCGTCGCCGAACGGATCGGCGGCGTCGCCGGCGTGCTCGTCGCGACGGGACTGCTCGCCGGCGTGCTCGTCGGGCAGTTTACCCTCGAGCGACACGTGTTCCGGCACCGGTCGCCGTCCCGGACGGCACGGACGCCGTTCGTCCCCGGCCTGTTGCTCGCCGTCGGGGCGTCGTTGCTGCTCGCGTCCGCCTGGTTCACCGAGTGGGCGATCGCGACGCCGCCGCTGGCGTTCGAGGTCACCACGCTCGTGATTCGTATCGAGGCGCTGCAAGTCGGCGTGGTCGTCTTCGCACTGTTCGCCTTCCTCGCCCACCAGCGGCGCTTCGAACAGTTGCTCGAGCCCTGACTACTTCCCCTCCGCACCGACGTTCTGGTCGCCCTGGAACGAGTCCGGATCCGGCTCGATCGTGGCGTACTGCACCGCACGTCGCCCCAGTGTTGCGACCCGCTCCTCGAGTTTTTCCTCGACGAACTCGCCGTCCTCGAGCGCGGAGTGGGAGTTCGCGATCGCGGCCTCGTGAGGAATTACCCACGCGTTCAGCGCTCGGCACATCGAGCGCATGTGCTCTAGGGCCGTCACGGGAAACGCGCCGCCCGACACCGCGAGCAGGCCGACGGTCTTCCCCCTGAACTCGTCGAAGCCACAGTAGTCGAGGGCCGTCTTCAGCGGCGACGCGTACGAGCCGTGGTACACCGGCGAGCCGAGAACGATCGCGTCGGCCTCGCGCAGGCTGGTCGCGAGTTCCGCCGCGTCGCCCGCGTCTTCTCGATCCTGATCCGCGTCGAAGATCGGCAGTTCGTACTCGCGAAGGTCTATCAGTTCCGTGCTCGCACCGCCCGCTTCGGCCGCCTCGAGGACGCGCTCGAGGGCGATTCGGGTAGTGCTCGCGTCGCGGAGGCTGCCACAGACTGCGGTGACGTGTACGTCGGCCATGGGTGGTCTTCGGGAACGGGACTCAAATATGCGGGCCAAGCGACAGGGCTTCCGACCGGTCGCGTCGACTGGTTCCAGGAACTGACGCGATCCGACGGCCATTTCTTTCGGCGATTCGAACGGATCGGCGTGGAGTCGCTCGTCTCCGTCCTGTTGACCGAAGCTCTCCCGCGGGTCCTGACGATTTCGGTGCTCATCGGCATCGGTGTCGGACTGGCGAACCTGGCCGTAGCGTACGGGATCGTCGACGTGATCGCCCGCGTGGGACGATACCTGACGGAGCCGGCCAACCTGCCCGACGAGGTCGGGGCCGCCGTCCTGACGAACACGGTGTCGGTCACCGCCGGCTACGGGATGCTCGCGGAGTTTCGCGAGTCCGGACTGCTCGACGACCGCGCGACGCTAGTCGCCGTCGTCATCAACACCTTCTTCGGCTTCGTCCAGCACATCTTCACCTACTACGGCCCCGTCCTGATCCCGATTCTGGGGCTCCACGCCGGACTCATGTACGTCGGGGCGCGGGCCGGCATCTCGCTCGCGATTTCGGTCGTCGGGCTCCTCGCCGGCGCGCTCCTACTGCGGGGCTACGAGTACGACGGGAGCGTCGTCGACCCCGAGGTGCCCGAAGACGGCGAGGGTGACGATGGGGGTCGAACGCATCGGGACACCCTTCGACAGGCGGGTGAGAAGACGCTCGAGCGGCTCCGATCGATCGTCCCGCGGCTGGCCGTCGTCTACTCGCTGGTCTTCGTGGCTCTCGAGTACAGCGAGCAACTCGTCGGCGCGCTCGCCGTAGTCGGAGTCGAAGAGCCCGCTGCGGTCGTCGATCCGATCGCCGGACTCCTCGGACTCCCGGCCGCGGCGGTGCCGGTGATCCTCGTCTCGCTCGTCGATCCGACGACGGGGGCGATCACCGTGGCACCGATGATCGGGGACGTGCTTACGCCGACCGAGGCGGTGATCACGCTGCTCGTCGGGAGCCTGTTCTCGCTGACCATCGGCACGGTCAAGCGCTCGATCCCGTTTCAGTACGGCATCTGGGGCTCGGAGTTCGGCACGAAGGTGATCGTCGTCAACACCGGCTTGAAAGCGATCTTCATCGTCGTGGCGATTCTCGTCTTCCTCGTGATTTGACCGTCGGTTGGGTTCGAACCGTCGATCAGCGCTGCAGTCGCGCGACGAGTTCGTCGTCGGCGTCGCTTCGCTCGAGGTCGACCAGTCCGTCGGACTCGAGGTCGGAGAGGAGCCCCGTCAGCCACTCGCGGCCGTACTCGCCCTCCGGCGCGTAGTCGACGCGGATTCGGTGGCCGAGCGTGTCCAACTCGAGTTCGTCGTACTCCCGGAGGGTCCCGATCACGCGCCCGCGGAACTGCCGACGGCTCCCTTCGAAGGAGGGCTGGGTGGGGACGTCGGGCGCGGTGAAGTCGCCGCTCGCGTAGGCGTCACACCACTCGCGCCACGGACAGCCCACCTCGTCGCAACGGGGAGTCTGCGTACAGGCGACGCCGCCGAGTTCCATGATCGCGTTGTTCCAGACCCGCGACTCGCCCTCGGGCATGAGGTCGTTCGCGCCCGCCTCGAAGGCCGAATCGTCGTCCGGAAGCGAGAAGGCGCGGTAGGTGACCCGTTTGACGTTCGTGTCGACCACGGCGTCGCCGTTGTTGAACGCGAAACTCGCGACGGCGTTGGCGGTGTAGGGACCGACGCCCATCAACTCCTGCAGTTCGTCGGGCGTTTCGGGAAAGGTGCCGTCGTACTCCGCTTCGATCTGGCCGGCCGACTCGTGGAGGTACTTCGCCCGGTTGTTGTAGCCGAGGCTGTGGCTCGTCCAGAAGCCGACCACGTCCGCCCGGTCCGCCGCGGCGAGGTCGGCCGTCGTCGGCCAGCGCTCGAGAAACTCCTCCCAGGCTTCGACGACGCGGTCCAACTGCGTCTGCTGGCTCATCACCTCGCTGACCAGGATCGCGTAGGGGTCGTCCGTCCGCCGCCACGGAAAGTCGCGGTGGTCGCCCTCGTACCACTCGATCAGGGCCGTCTGGACGGCCTCGAGGTCCTCGGGCAGCGACCAGTCGTCGACCCCGTCCGCGTCGCCGGCACCGTCGCGCTCGCTCATTGGTCGGGCTAGCGACCGGGCCGTCTTACTGGTGGCGGTTCTCGGTCGATCGTTTCGGTGGGGGAGAAGCGTGTTTCTGTAGTCCGATCGGACCACGTGCGGTGGCGCGCGCTGTGCCCGCGGTGAGCGGAGAGCGAACCGCGGCACAATTTCGTGCGAGGGATGAGTGAGCGACTGGAAAGAGCGAGCGAATCGGTTGGGGAGGACGTGGCAATCCTCGCCGCCAGTGCCAGCAGAGTGCTCGTCTTCGTAGATGTCCTTTTTAATGCAATACCACAGCACACTGGTCGTCACAGCCGCCACCTCCCAAATCGGACACCCATAGCACGAAAGCCCTATCCCGTCGGCTCGAGTCTCCACCCGTATGAGCCTCGATGACCTCAACGACGACGTACAGGAGTCCTACACCGCCTTCGGCGACGACCTCGCTGTCTCACTCGACCGGGAGACCACGAACGAACTCGCCCTGCTCGAGGCGGCCCTCGAACCCGACGAGACGGACGAACTCGTCCGGCGGGCGATCCACATGCTGTTTCAGTCGACCGTCGAAACGGGCAAACTCGACTTCCAGCTTCGCTCGGCCTACGACGTCACCTACGACGAGTACCTCTCGGGGATGACATTCGAAGAGATGACCGGCGCGGACCAGTATCCGACGATGGACGACGAGCGACGCTACCAGTTCTAGTCGACGAGAGTGCGATCCGACAGACGCCACTGATCTATCGTCGGGACCGTCTACTCGAGTGACCGTTCAACAGCATACACAGTCATATATACGCATCTTATTGTCACAGAATACTTCTACCTCGATAATAGGCGAGCTTATACGCATCGAGTGCTCCGGTCCGAACATGGCAACCAGTCAGTCCACAACCCACGACTACCGCTGTCCCGAATGTACCGGCTCCCTCCAGTCCCACCACGAGTCGCTCGAGTGCGTCGACTGTGGCTACACGCCGCGACACGGTTCGGATTAAACTCGAGTCGACAACAGCTCTCGCACGGAGTCACACCGCAGTCCTCGTTTTAGCCATCACGATCCGGCGCGCGCCGCTGTACGTGATTCACTCAGTTCCAAACGAAAACCGAATCCAGCTGTCGCTCCGTCTCAAAACGGATCGCAGAGAAGGATGGAACCGACCGAAAGGGAGCCGCTCAGTCGTCGATCGGCGCGGCACTCGAGAGCGCCTCGTCGATCTCCGCGTCCTCCATCTTGTCGACGAGGGCGTCGATCACTTCCTCGCGTTTGCCCTTGACGAACTTGATCGAGCCGACGACGAGGTGGCCGCCGCCGGAGACGCCGCCGCCCGAAATCTCTTCCTCGAGCTCCGTCACCATCTGCGGGATGTCCAGTCGAACGCCGTCGGAGCGGAGGACGGCGAAGTCGGGACCGTAGCCGACCGTGATCACGGGGTCGCCGGTCTCCTCGATCTTGCGGTCGTGGATCTCGCCCGTGGTCTTCCCCGGTGCGGGGTAGGTAAAGCGGTGGGCGTAGTTCTCGACGTCGATCCGGTAGAGGTGGGCGCCGTTGTCGAGATCCTCGTGCTCGAGATGCGGCATCGCCGCGTCGAGTTGGACGTCGACGTCGTCGCGAGCGCGGTCCGCGAGGAACGAGACGAGTTCGCGGTGGCGCTCCTCGTCGTTCGAATCGATCTGAAGCAAGTCCTGAATCAGCTGATCGCCGGAGTTGTAGCGCAGCCAGAAGGCCGCGTAGTCCAGCGCCTCGCTGAGATCCTGCAGTCGCTCATCGTCGTAGCCTTCTTCGTTGGCGAGTTCGAGGTAGTCGCTCATCGCGTCGGCCTTCGAACGATCCGAGAGGCCGGCGACGGCGGGGACGTGGCGAAGTTCGTCGGTGATGTCGGGGTAGATCATCCTCGCGAGTTCGACGCAGAGCATCCCCGTCGTGATCCGGTAGTCCTCGTCGTGGAGGTACGGATTGACGTGGGCGTCGAGGAGATCCTCGACGGCCTCGGGGTCGGGGTGGTGATGGTCGACGACCGCGATCGGAATGTCGTAGTGCGAAAGCGTCTCGTAGGCCGGGACGTCCTCGGCCGTCGAGCCGTTGTCCAGCATGAGCAGGAGGGGGAGCTGCTGGCCGTGTTTCTCGCGGTCCTCGAGCGCGAAGTTCAGGTCCCGCGTGGCGTCTTCCATCTCGTAGAAGGGAGCCTTCGCGGGGAGACGCTTGATGAGGTGTCGCGGCGCGTTCTCGTCCTCGTGCACCTCGGCGATGAATCGCTGGAGAGCGATCTGAACGGGGACGGCAGCGCACATCCCGTCGCCGTCGGCGTGGTGACGGACGCGGATCGGACGGCCCTCGAGGACGGTCCGGCGGAGCAGTTTCGCGACCTCCTGGAGGTTCGGTCGGAGCTTCTCGAACGCGGGCCAGTCGATCAGCGGCTCGACGTCGTGGGGTTCGGCGCGGGCCTCGAGGGCCTCTGCGAGTCGCTCGCGGGCGTCCTCGGCGTCGTCGCCCTCGAGTTTCGAGAGGCCGTCGACCTCGATCTGGACCGATCCCTCGCGGTGTTCGGGGGTGCCGGTGACGCGAACGACGTCGCCGACTTCGACGGCGGGGAAGGCGCGAACGCCGGCTTCTTCGAACGCCGCACACGGGACGACGCCGTACTCGTCTGCGACGTGGAAGATCGTCGGGCCGGCGGTCTGTTTGACCTGGACGACCTCGCCTTCGAGGTGGATCTGGTCGCCGATCGTGGCCTCGAGGCGGTCGGTTCCGGTGAGGCTGTAGTCGTGGGCGACGGCTTCGACCGCGTAGTCGTCGCCGACGTCGGCGGGTTCGAACGCCATGTCGCCGTTGTCTCGGACGGCCTCGAGTTCGACGACGAGTTCGTCGCCGACGCCGTAGGTGCCCTCGAGAACGGATTCGTGGACGAGCCCAGAGACGGATTCAGAGAGATCGACGAAGACGCCGTAGTCGACGATGCCGTTGATTGCGGCGAGGTAAGCCTGGCCGTGTTCGACGTCGTCTGCAGTACACTCGGCAGCGAGATCGTAGACGACGGAATCCCCGTCGTCTGCGCCGGGTTCCCCGGCGGACGCTCGTGTCATCTTGGCCCGTAGTTTGGGACGGTCGCGTATAACCCTTGTCAAGAAGAAGCGACGCTGTCGCCGGAGGCTGTCGGTGAAGACACAGTTCGGCCCGCGAGCGACGCTGTCGTTCGCGGCGGTCGTCACCACCGCCCATCGTTACCGACTGTCTCGTGTCCTCGAGACCGACCGCGAGACCGATGGGATGGCTCTGTTGAAACACGTAGAACATGATAGGTTTGGCACCCTCTGCGGTAAGTACAGGAACAGCAAGGATCGGGACGGTAAGTGGACAGGTGATGTCTCTCGGCTAATCGATCGGGAAGAAAACCCAAGTCGGGACACAGTATCCCTCACTGGATTATCGGATCGCGTGGAATATCGGATTTTCTACGAACGGGACGCGGAAAGCAGTAATATAAAACTGCGGATGAATGACAGTACCGGCAGCGGAAAATATGAGTGGTGGACCAAATGGGAACGAAACAATCAGACGAGTTTGAGAATAACTGCTCAGAAAACTCATCGATGAACAGGTGAATTTAAAAGGTGAATTTTAAAAGTCGGCTGAATAATAATAATCGTATGGAAACGCTTCTGGTTGTTTTGTTCTCGTTTTCTGGTGGTTTAGCAGCAGTAGTGCTTAGCCAAATATTAGACATCTATCGACAAGACATAGAAAATTTAAGGAGACTTTCCTTACCCTTCAGAAGGCTTAGGTTGTTGATCAAGGGTGAAATCCCACACCATCTGCGTGATAAGGCTCTTGAGGAGATCTCCAATGACATTGAGGAAGTGTATATCGAATATGGATATCTATTATCGGACGAAAGCGAATCCTGGGTCGTTGGATCATTATGGAATATAGATAAATTGGTTGATAGAGATCCTAATCAAGTTGTTCTTGGTCAATCTTATCGAGAAGAGGATATCGACCCAGATGATATCGTTGAGAAACTCAGTGAGGAACTCTCTGAAAACAGTGATAAATTTCTATCCCGTGATTTTCAATCGGAAACATCTAAGACGTATTTATTGGGTGCATCACGAGAATTTGAAAATACACTATGCCGAGTCACTTTAAGAGGCGCTGTGAGGAGGTATCTAGGAAAAAGCAACCCATATTGCTGATCGCGTGACTGGGCCGAGAGTCATTCTGGATAGTTATATGACGACGGTACAGGGCGACGAATAGTCTCACTGGTAATGAGGCACACGCGCTTTGTATTCAGCACGGCTCGCCGGATATCATTTGGAACTGGTAGGAATCTCAGCAGTATGTTCGCATATGTTATGAGCGTACGTTTCACCTAAAACACCGCTGAAGAATGGGGCTCGACGGAGCTGTAAGAGTAGCTACTCGCCCTGTGCGTCGACGGTCGCGACGGCGGCCAGATTCACGATATCCGTGACCTCGTCGTCGCGCTGGAGGACGTGGACCGGTTCGCCCATGCCGACGAGCATCGGGCCGATCGCTTCGGCGCCGCCGAGTCGTTGGAGCAGCTTGTAGCAGATGTTCCCCGCCTCGAGATTGGGGAGCACGAGCACGTTCGCGGGCTCGTCGAGGTCGGTGAACTCGTAGTTGCCCTCGAGCATCTCCTCGACGACGGCGGTGTCGGCCTGCATCTCCCCGTCGACCGGGAAGTCGACGCTCGGATCCTCGCGAAGCCGTTCGGCGGCCCGCCGGGGTTTTCGCGTCCCCTCGTTGTCGACGCTGCCGAAGTCGGAGTACGAGAGGAGTGCGGCGCGCGGTTCGACGTTGAACCGTCGGGCCAGATCCGCCGTGTGACGGGTGATCTCGGCCAGCACCTCCTCGTCGGGATCCTGGTTGACGGTCGTGTCCGCGAGGAAGACGACGCGGTTCTTGAACGTGAGCATGTAGACGCCGGCGGCGTAGTCGGTGTCGGGAGCCGTCCCGATCACCTGCAGCGGCGGTCGAAGCGCCGACGGATAGTGGTTCGTCAGCCCGGTGAGCATCGCGTCGGCGTCGCCCCGATCGACCATCACGGACGCGAAGTAGTTGCTGTCCCGGATCAGGTCCACCGCTTCGGTTCGCGTCACGCCCTTGCGCTGGCGGCGCTCGTAGAGCGCGTCGGTGTACCCCTCGTAGTCGCCCGCGCTCGGATCGACGACCTCGGGCTGGAACTCGAGTCCCAGATTCGCCACGGTCGTCTTGATCTCGTCTTCGTCGCCGATCAGGACCGGCTGGGCGATCTCGCGCTCGTCGATCTGGGCCGCCGCCCGGATGATCTTCTCGTTGCCGCCCTCGGCCAGCGCGAGGCGTTTCGGATCGCTCTTGGCCTTGTTGAACACGGTCCGCATCATCTCTCGGGACTTCCCGAGACGGGCCTCGAGGCGTTCGACGTACGCCTCGGGATCGAGCTCCGCCCGCGCGGCGCCGGACTCCATCGCGGCTCGGGCGACGGCGGGGGCCACCTCGAACAGCACCCGGGGATCGAGCGGTTTCGGGATGATGTACTCGGGTCCGAACTGCAGGGGCTGCTCGCCGTAGGCCTTGCGGACGGCGTCGGGGACGTCCTTCTTCGCGAGGTCGGCGATGGCCTCCGCGGCCGCGACCTTCATCGCCTCGTTGATCTCGGCCGCGCGGACGTCGAGCGCCCCGCGGAAGATGAACGGGAAGCCCAGGACGTTGTTGACCTGATTCGGGTAGTCCGAGCGTCCGGTCGCCATGATGACGGTGTCGTCGCGGGCGTTTTTCGCCGTCTCGTAGTCGATCTCGGGGTCAGGGTTGGCCATCGCGAACAGGATCGGTTCGTCGGCCATCGACTGCACCATCTCCGCGCTCACGATGCCGCCGACGGAGAGCCCGACGAAGACGTCCGCGTCGACCATCGCGTCTTCCAACTCGCCGTCGGGCACGTCGCGGGCGAACTCGCGGCTGTAGGGGTCGAGATCGTCGGCCTCCGCTCGAGCGGTCGTCAGGATGCCGTCGATATCGACCATGGTGATATTCTCCTTCCGAACGCCGAGCGAGACGAAGAACCGAGCGGTCGCGAGCGCCGCAGCGCCCGCGCCAGCGAAGGTGACGGAGAGTTCCTCGAGATCCTTCCCGGCGATTTCGGTGGCGTTCAGCAGTGCGGCCCCGGAGATGATCGCCGTTCCGTGCTGGTCGTCGTGAAAGACCGGGACGTCCATCCGCTCTCGAAGCCGTTCTTCGATCCGAAAACAGTCGGGCGCGCCGATGTCCTCTAAGTTGACCCCGCCGAAGGTGGGCTCCATCGCCGCGACCGACTCGACGAACGCGTCGACGTCGTCGTGGTCGAGTTCGATGTCGAAGACGTCGATGTCGGCGAAACGCTTGAACAGGACGCCTTTCCCCTCCATGACCGGCTTCGAGGCCTGCGCGCCGATATCGCCGAGACCCAGGACCGCAGAGCCGTTCGAGACGACGCCGACGAGGTTCCCCTTCGCCGTGTACTGGTAGGCCTCGGTCGGATCGTCGTCGATCGCCAGACACGGCGCGGCGACGCCGGGCGAGTACGCCAGCGAGAGGTCGCGCTGGGTACTCGTCGATTTCGTCGTCCGAATCTCGATCTTTCCTGGCGGATCCTCGCGATGGTAGTCGAGTGAGTCTTCGTCTAATGACATGACTCGTGGTACGAACACCCTCCAGAAAAACGCCCCGCTATTCCGCGTAAAAGTGTATTCACACCGAGCGACCGCCGATAATTATCACGGATGATTCACATAGTTTGCGCGGACTGGACCGGACCGACGTAGCGGCCAATCGGGACGGAAACTCGAGTCGAGTACCTGATCGGAACGTTTAGCAACCGCAAGCACTCAGGACGTCACATGGGGTTGTTCGACGCGCTGTTTCGCTCGAGTTCGATTCTCGGTATCGCCGAGGAGACGCTCGAGTTCGCCATCGAGTCCTCCGAGGCCTCCCACCCGAACGAGTACATGGGATTCCTCCGGGGAACCGAGGCGGAGCGACTGGGGCTCGACAGTGATGGACTCGTCATCACGGACATTCTCGTCGTCCCCGGTACCGAGTCCAACAGCGTCAGCGCGACCGTCAAGACGAGCCAGATTCCGAACGACGTGAAGGCACTCGGCAGCGTTCACTCCCACCCGAACGGGGTAATCAGCCCGAGCGCTGCGGACTTAGAGACGTTCGGTCGGGGCAGCGTCCACATCATCATCGGCGCGCCGTACCGCCGCTCGGACTGGCAGGCCTTCGATTCACAGGGCCAGCGGACCCAGTTGAACGTGATCGACGTGGAGCTTCCCGAAACCGAGGACTTCTTCGACTTTACGCAGGCGGATATCGACGACGAACTCAGACGTTAGTATGATTCTCGAGACGACGCCGACGACGACGACCGTGTTCACGACTACACTCGCGACGAGCCGTTCGGCCGCCCGGCGGAGGCGGACATGACGCGGACGGTCATCGCCCAGGGGACGTTCGACATCATCCACCCGGGCCACGTCCACTACTTGGAGGAGGCCGCGGCGATGGGCGACGAACTGTACGTCATCGTCGCGCGCAAGGCGAACGTCGACCACAAGGAGAAGCCGATCTGTCCCGCGACGCAGCGCCGGGACGTCGTCGACGCCCTCGAGGCCGTCGACGAGGCGATCCTCGGCCACGAGGAGGACATCTTCGTCCCGATCGAGGAGATCGATCCCGACGTGATCGCGCTGGGCCACGACCAGCACCACGACGCCGCGGGTATCGAAAGCGAACTCGAGCGTCGCGGGATCGACTGCACCGTCGAGCGTGCGAGCGGGCGCGACCCCGCGGACGACGAGGAGATCCTCTCGACGCGGCTGATCATCGATCGGATCCTCGAGCGACGGGGCTAGCGGCGACGGTCGGTTTCAGCGAGACTTTTCGACAAAAGCGGGTTCCCGATACGATGCCCTCGAGCGATCGGACCTTACGCACGTCGATAGCCGACGCCCGCCGCGAGCGCGACGAGGACTGCGACCGCGGCCGCGATACCGAAGCCGGAGAGCGGTTCGTCGTCCGCTCCACCGTCTCCGTCCGCCGTCTCGTCGTCCTCGACCGGTTCGGGCGGCGATGCGCCGACGACCTCGGTATCGTCGTCTACGGAGACGGTTCCGTTGTGGGTGAACGACTGAAGCGGCCAGTCGTTGATCAGTTCGGACTCGACGTCCGTGACGTTCACGGGCGACGTCTCCCCGTGGGCGTCGTCGGCGACGGTGAACGTGAGCGTCGCCATCCGATCCTGCCCGGTCGAGCCGCCGTCGGGTGGGTCGCGGTACTGATCGATGAACGCGTACCCCTCCTCGTCGTCGATATCCGTTTCGGCGACGATCTCGGTCTCGTTGTCCTGTTCGAACCAGGGCCCGCGGGTGATCTCCTCGAGCGCCAGCACGTCGCTATCGTACTCGACGCCGAAGGCGACCCGTTCGACGCCGACGCCGCCGTAGCCACCGTCGCTGGTCATCACGATCGCGACGTGAATCGTCTCGCCCGGCGGTGCCTGTGCGTCCGCCGGTTCGACCTCGAAGATCGTGGCGCTGTCGCCCGCGCCGGCGGTGCCGGCGAAGCCGGCGGCTCCCACGCTGACGCAGAGCGCCGCGACGAGAACGACCGCGAAAAGATGTCTCACCCGGCCCATCGTTGGCTGTCTCCCTTTCCCCATCGTCAGCTGTCCTCGACCTCGAGCGTCAGTTCGCCCGTCGACAGGAAGGCCGTCTCGTACCCCTGGTGGCGGGAGACCTGCGGCGGGCTCTCGACCACGATGTGGAGTTCGTCGCCCGCCTCGACGTCCTCGAGCGCCACTCCGTAGTGGAAGTTCAGTTCGTGGTCGAGCGTCGGGGTCAGTTCCTCGTCGACGACCGTCTCGTCCTCGCGTTCGAGTCGAACGGAGAGCGACTGCTGGGAGAGCACACAGCGGTTGTACGGCGTCCGCGGCGAGACGGCGAGATAGCGCTCGTCGCCGTCGACGAACCGCGACCCCGCGGATAGCAACGTCGTCGCGTAAACGCCGTCGTCGAGGGTCGGCTCGCCGAGGAGTTCTCCGGGTAGGTCTTCGGTCGGCGGAAGCGACGAGTACGGCATCTCGTGGTCGTGGTGGTCGCGGCCGTGTCCGTGGTCGTCGCCGTGGTCGTGGGCATCGTCACCTTGGTCGTCGCCGTCAGCGTGTCCATCGTGGTCGTCGTGATCATTGCCGTCGTCGTGGTCGTTACCGTGTTCGCCGTGGTCTTCGTCGTGCTCGCCGTGATCGTGGCTCTGCCCCATCGGCGGAACCGCATCGCGGTCGCCCCAGCGGTCCTCCTCGAAGAACTCGATTCGATCGACGAGACCGTGGCGCGCCTCGTCGGTAATCTCGAACTCGAACGTCGCCGTCGCGCCCTCGTCGAAACGGTCCGCCAGCTCGCCGGTCAGTCGGACGTCGGAGATCGACTCGAGGGAGACGGTCGCGGTGTACGTGCCGTTGCCGTCGATCGGGACGTTGTCGCCGAGGTGGAACCCCATCCCCTGGGAGATCATCGTCCACGGAGAGCGTTCGGAGACGGACTCGCCGTCTTTCGTCAGTTCGATCGTCGAGCCGACGGCGACGGGGATAACGACCTCGGTTTCGGGATCCCAGACCGTGGCCATCAGGTGGACGGCGTCGTCGGCGGGCGGGTCGACTTCCGTCGGTCCCGGCATCGTCCAGAAGAAGTGCGGGATCGACAGCATCGGCGACAGCGCGAAGTCGCCGGCGGTCACGGTGTCGAGCATGATCATTCCGTCGCGGTGGGAGGGCAGATACGTCGCGTTCGGCGGATCCTCGACCCGGGGTAACGCATCGAACCCATCGTCCCCGTTCTCGTCGTCATCGCCCCCCTCGCCGTCGTCGCCGCCGAGACAACCGGCCCCGACGGCCAGCGCGCCGGCTGCGACACCAGTGTACAGCACCCGTCGACGTTTCATCTTAGTCGAAGAGTGGGGAGAGAACGGATTTATATCCCGTGATCGTTGCCGATACCACCGCGATCCCGGTCGTGAATTCTCGACCGCCATCGGCGGGTCGTCGGCACTCGCTCGAGAGGGACAACCGACGGTCTCGAGGCGGCGTCGACGACGCAATCGATACCAGTCCTCGAGCAGCGATCGTGAATCCGAATCCGATAACCGTCACCGGTAGCGGCCAGTATTGACCACTATACTGGCAAGAGGAAACTGTTGCCCCTATCTGTGAGATGGCCATATTCGGCACTTTCACGCCCTCAGAACGAAGGTATTATACTTGGTAGTGGCTAGGTACTGAACATGACAGCACGGAAAACTCGACGCAGATTTCTGCAGACGAGTACTGTCGTTGGTGGGGTCGCACTCGCAGGCTGTCTGGGAGGCGACGACGACAACGGTGACGACGACGAGAACGGCGACGACGATGGCAACGGAACCGAGGCGGCGTTCGCGAGCGCCAGTCCGGTCTGCCACGACTACACGCAGGACGGGCAGTACGCCTACGTGACGCTCGGCCCCGGCTACGGCGACGCCGGTCTACTGGTCTTCGACGTCGAGAACTTCGAGATCGCCGAGGAGTTCCCGGACGTTCCGGCTAACTGCGGAACCATCGCTCACCCCGAAGAGAACAAGATGTACCTCAACGGCGGCGTCGCGGACACCGACGAGACCGACCCAGCCGGCGAGTGGTGGGTCTTCGACACCGAGAACCACGAGGAACTCCACAACGAGGACAGTAACGGCTACGACACCCACGGCGTCTGGTTCACCCCGGACGGCGACGAGCTGTGGATGGTCAACCGCGACACCGACGACGGCTTCATCGTCGATCCCGAAACCGACGAGATCATCGAGGAGATCGACTACGTCGGCACGTCGCCGGACATTCTTACCATCTCCCCGGACGGACAGTACGCCTACGTCACGACGCGTGGTCCGGACCCGCAGTCCGGCCCGCACGCCATTCAGGGTGACGAGCCGGGCGTCTCCGTGATCGATGTCGAGAGCCGCGAACACCTCCACACGTTCCAGCCCGACGGCGACAACGACGCCAGCGACTTCCACGGGATCGGTCTCGTCCCCGGCGACAGCGACGACGACTACGAACTGTGGGCCGTCGACCAGGGTACCGCGACGCTGTACGTCCTCGAGCCGGCCGGCGACGGCGACCTCGAGATCGCCGAGGAAGTCGACCTCGGCGAGGGCGACGAGGAGACCCCGCACATGGTCGACTTCGACTCCGAGTACCGCTACGCTGCGATTCCGAGCACGAGCGGCGGGATCACCCAGATCGTGCGCGTCGACGACTACGAGATCGTCGAGGAGCTCGACACCGGCGCCGGATCGCACTTCGCGGGCGTCAACCCCGGCGACGAGACGATCCTCGTCGACGTGATCGGCGACGAGAAGTTCGTCGAGATCGACGCCGACTTCGAGGACGAGGAGTTCGAGATCAGTCAGGAGCTCGTGCTCTCGGACCTCGAGCAGTTCCCCGGCGGCGAGTAACGAACCAGTCGCCGACGGACGCGATCGCTGCCGATTTCTTTGGGTCGAACTTGCAGGGTTAGCTCCTCGAGTGGACTCTACAGGCGGAGCAGGCCGAGGCGGTTTACAGTATAGTAGACACTGAAACGATTTACACGCCGATCGCAACGTCGTCCTGCAATCGGGTGTGCATTGACGTTCAGTGTCTACGATAATTCGTCGAGAGCTATCAGAGAGTGTGTAGTCGACGCGAAAGCAACCGTACCACCGCCAGAAACGAGACGAGCGACTCAGTTCTCGATAACGACCGGCGGGGGGAGCCTGATCGAGTCGACGGCGTGACCCGTTTCGACGAAATGATCGATCGCGCGTTTCGAGACCTCCTCGGGCGTACACCCATCCTCCGTACTCGCGTGCCAGTCACACTCGAGACAGTATTTGTGCATCTGTCGCTCTTACATACCAGTCGGCGATAGAGGGTTGAAAGCGTCGTGCAGGAAAGCGACGGTCCATGCACTCGCCTGCGAAAGAAAGTCACGGGTGGAAACGAGTCACAATCTGTGAGGAACGTTTGGGTGACGGACGGGGCGAGTAGGGCACTCACGGATAGTCCGGTTCTCGGCACGTACCGATCGCCGATACCCGGTTGAGACCCTCCCGCGACGACCACTGCCCGAACCCGTTCGATCGAGTTTCGACGGGGCTGGTGTCCGTATCCGGGGCCTTTAAGCGCCGAGGAGGCAATCTCACGGTATGAGCCAACAGCCCGAACAGCGATCGCCCGCGGAGGGCAAACCCGACGAGTTACCGAGCAAGGAGGTCACGGAGGGGACCGAACGGGCACCCCACCGGGCGATGTTCCGCGCGATGGGGTACGACGACGACGACCTCGCCTCGCCGATGATCGGCGTCGCGAACCCGGCCGCCGACATCACACCCTGTAACGTCCACTTAGACGACGTGGCCCAGTCCGCCTACGACGCCGTCGATGAAGCCGACGGGATGCCGATCGAGTTCGGGACGATCACCATCTCCGACGCCATCTCGATGGGAACCGAGGGGATGAAGGCCTCCCTGATCTCTCGAGAAGTGATCGCCGACTCCGTCGAACTGGTCGCCTTCGGCGAGCGCATGGACGGACTCGTCACCATCGGCGGCTGCGACAAGAACATGCCCGGGATGATGATGGCCGCCATCCGAACCGATCTGCCGAGCGTCTTCCTCTACGGCGGTTCGATCATGCCCGGCGAGCACGAAGGCCGCGAAATCACCGTTCAGAACGTTTTCGAGGGCGTCGGCTCCGTGGCCGACGGCGAGATGACCGAGGAGGAACTCGACGAGATGGAGCACAACGCCTGTCCCGGCGCCGGTTCCTGTGGTGGGATGTTCACCGCGAACACGATGGCGTCGATCTCCGAAACGATCGGCTTCGCGCCGCTCGGTTCCTCGTCGCCGCCGGCAGAAGACGAGCAGCGCTACGAGGTCGCCCGCGAGAGCGGCGAACTCGCCGTCGAAGCCGTCCACGAGCAGCGAAAGCCCTCCGACTTCCTCTCGCGAAAGTCCTTCGAGAACGCCATCGCGCTCCAGGTGGCTATCGGTGGCTCGACCAACGCCGTGCTCCACCTGCTGGCGATGGCCGCCGAGGCCGGCGTCGGCCTCGATATCGAGGACTTCAACGAGGTCAGCGCCCGCACGCCGAAGATCGCCAAACTCCAGCCCAGCGGCGCGCGGGTCATGAACGACCTCCACGAGGTCGGCGGCGTCCCGGTCGTCTTGCGGGAGCTGCTGGAAGCCGACCTGCTCCACGGCGACGCGCTGACGGTCACCGGCGAGACGATGGCCGAGGCGCTCGAGCGCGTCGATCCGCCACGGATCGAGGAGTTCGACACCGACTTCCTCTACACCGTCGACGACCCGATCAACGAGCGCGGAGCCATCCGCATCCTCACGGGCAACCTCGCGCCCGACGGTGCCGTCATCAAGATCACCGGCGAGGACCACCTCCGTCACGAGGGACCCGTCCGCATCTTCGAGCAGGAGGAGACGGCGATGGCGTACGTCCAGGAGGGCAACGTCGAGACTGGCGACGTTATCGGCATCCGCAACGAGGGTCCGCAGGGCGGCCCCGGCATGCGCGAGATGCTCGGCGTCACCTCGGCCGTCGCCGGGCAGGGCCACGCGGAGGACGTCGCGCTCTTTACCGACGGCCGGTTCTCCGGCGCCACTCGAGGCTTCTCCATCGGCCACGTCGCACCCGAGGCCGCCGCGGGCGGTCCGATCGCGGCGCTCGAGGACGGCGACACCATCACCATCGACATCGACGAACTCGAACTCTCCGTGGACCTCTCCGACGAGGAGATCGAGCGGCGACTCGAGGCCCGCGACCCGCCTGAGCCGAACTACACGAGCGGCGTGCTGGCGAAGTACGGCCAGACGTTCGATTCGGCAGCCAACGGTG
Source organism: Natronorubrum texcoconense (assembly GCF_900100335.1). Taxonomy (GTDB): domain Archaea; phylum Halobacteriota; class Halobacteria; order Halobacteriales; family Natrialbaceae; genus Natronorubrum; species Natronorubrum texcoconense. Next base: position 60,398 of record NZ_FNFE01000006.1, read on the forward strand.
CGGTGACGAACCCCGGCGCGAAGCAGGACTGAGTCAGCGTCGCTTTTCGAGTGAAACGATTTCCGTGCCGCTCCGCCCGCACTGGCTAGGACTGCTCGAGCCGCCCCACTGCGTCCCGTAGCGCCGCCTGCGTGTCGATGCTGTCGAACGTTCGGTCGGAGACGCACTCGAGGTCGGCTTCGGCCACCGTCGCGACGTCGAGTTCCTCGAGTGCGGCCATCACTCGGCCGTCCCCGGCCGCCAGTCGCTGCTCGCAGACGCGAGCCATCGTTTCGGCGCGGTAGACGGCCTGCATGGGTTGCAGCCAGCCGTCCGCGAGTCGGGCGACGGCGCCGTCGCGTCCGTAGGCGCGGTCGTGAAGAACCTCGAGCAGCGTCGGGTCGACGAACGGCATGTCACAGGCGACGACGGCAGCGTACTCACAGTCGAGCGCCTCGAGACCGACCTGCATCCCCGAAAGCGGGCCGCGGTCGGGGACCGGGTCCGTCGCATAGCAAAGGTCGACGCCGCTTCCCGAGAGCGCGTCTCGGATCGGGTCGAGCTGGTCCGATCGGCAGTTGACCACGCAGTCGTCGGTCACCGTCGCGAGCCGGTCGACGACGCGACGGATCATCGGCGTTCCGGCGAGGTCGGCGACGGCCTTGTCGGTCTCGCCGAAGCGCGTGGAGTAGCCGCCCGCGAGGACGACGCCGCCGAGTGAGCCGTTGCGCGTCACGTCCGGTCGGTACGGATCACGATCGTATAAAGTCACAGCGACGCTCCCGGGCGATTGGAAGTCTACGCGCGCCGTCGAGAAAACACCGCGATGGAACCAGACGGCCGTCAATCGTCGCGAGCGGTGGATCGAGTCCGCGACGGGTTACCGAAAGTGCGCTCGAGTCGGCGAGCGGCCGGGAATCGCGTACTCGAGATACCCCCTGAAATACGCGAGAAAGAGGGAGATATACCCCTCTTCTCGCTGGCGACGGGCCGAGGTTGCGACCGGGCAGGTCCGATCGTAGACGACAGTGCCCTCCTCGCACAATCGCAGGGAGAGGTCGGTGTCCTCGAGAAAGGGCAGCGACTCGTCGAAGCCGCCGACCGCCTCGAACGCCGAGCGACGGACGCTGCAGTTACAGCCGGGTTGCTGGACGAAGCCGACGGGCCAGCTGAGGCGGTACCACCAGTCCGAGAGGAGCCGAAACAGCAGTCGGTGTCGAATCGCGTCCGTGATCGGTCTGAGCGGCCCGCCGACGCCGACAACGGACGGCGTCGCGTAGTGTCGTCGGTGGCGTCGAACCCACGCCGGGGGAACGACCGTGTCGGCGTCGGTAAAGAGGAGCAGCTCGCCGGTGGCCGCCTCAACACCCTGGTTTCGAGCCGTTGCCGGCCCGTTTTCCCGCTCGTCGACGAGCACGCGATCGGTAACTGGATGCTCGCGAGCGGCGGCCAGCGTCGCAGAGCCGCTGGCGACCACAACGACCTCGAGTTCGCCGTCGAAGACCTGTCCCGCGAGCGAGTCGAGCGTTCGCTCGAGGCGCTCGGTTTCCTCGCGGGCGGGGACGACGACCGACGCGGAGTTCATCGATGGGAACTGTCGGCGCGGGCGAAATAATCGCTGCGGCTCCGCGGTTTCCGTCAGGCGGCAGGGCGATCCATCGGTCCGGCGGCTCGGCCATCTGTCGGTCAGTCGTGTTCGAGACGTTCACAGTCGTTGCCAGCGTCGAAATCCCCTTCCCGGGGGCCTCCCTACCGCAGCGTATGACGACCGCGACCGTCACCGCAGGCGCGCGACTCCACGTCGGCTTTCAGAACCTCTCGCTCGCGCGGCGACGACTCTACGGCGGCATCGGCGTCGGCCTCGAAGAGCCCCGTGTGACGGTCGCGGCCGAACCCGCCTCCGGCGTCGAGAGCGACGATCCGCTGGTCTCCGAGTACGCCGCTCGAGCCGTCGACGTCCTCGACGTGCCCGGTATCGCGGTCACGCTCGAGGAGCGGCTCCCGCGGCACGTCGGGCTCGGAAGCGGGACCCAACTCGCGCTGTCGGTGCTCGCTGCCACCGCGCGCGCACACGGTCTCGAACCGGAGGTGCGCGAACGGGCCCCCGCGATGGGACGCGGCGGTCGCAGCGGCGTCGGCGTCGGGACGTTCGAGGGCGGCGGCTTCGTCGTCGACGCCGGACACCCGACGAACCGGTTTACGACCGAGCCGCCGGCCGAGGGAGACTGGACGGTTCCGCCGGTCGTCGCCAGACACGAAATTCCCGACGAGTGGCGATTTCTCGTCGTCGTCCCCGAGGCCGAGCCCGGCCGCAGCGGCAACGACGAGGACGCGAGCATGCGCTCCGTCGTCGAGCGTGCCGATCCCGCCGTCGCCGACGAGATCGCCGGCGTCGTCACCCGGAAACTGCTTCCCGCCGCCGCCGAGGGCCGTCTCGAGCCCTTCGGCGAAGCCATCGCCGAAATCGGGCGCAAGAACGGCGCGTGGTACGCCGACGCCCAAGGCGGCGTCTTCCGGCCGCCCGCCGGGACGCTCGTCGAAACCCTCGAGGAGTGTCCGGTCTGTACGGGCGTCGGCCAGTCGTCGTGGGGGCCCGTCGTCTACGGCGTGACGGACCGCACACACGCCGACGAGGCCGAATCGGCGGCTCGAGACGCGCTGGCGGATAACGGACTCGAGGGACGAGTCGTCGTAACGGAAGCGGCCTCGAGCGGGGCTCGAGTCCGGATTGACGACGGTTGATACTCCCACAGCGGTGGCGTGCGCTGGGCTGTGGTGAGCGAAAGCGAGCCGGAGCCCGTAATTGTGCGAGTGAATCGGCTGGGGAGGGCGTGAAAATCATTGGCGCCAGTGTGAGCAGCGTGTTCACCGAATCGGTAGCTGCGACTCACGACTACCGTAGCTGCCACAACAGGTAAGCGGACTCGAGCAAATCAAATCCTATGAAACGGCTTCCGTTCGGCGTCTCGCGGCTCGATCGGATGATCGGCGGCGGTGCTCCCGCCGGCAGCGTCGTCTTGCTCGCGGGCGAAGCCGGAGCCGGCGCACGCGAGTTCTGTTACACGGCGACGGCGATGAACGGCCTCGCCGGAGCCGATCCCGACCAGTTCGAGCGCTACTACGGCGACCTCGAGGCCGAAGCTGTGTTGCCCGACGCCGTCCACTACGTCTCGTTCACCGACGAACGCGGCGCGATCGTCGACGAGATGCGGTACGTCCTGGACGACGACCTCGTCGACGCCGGGATGGCCGACGTCTCGGTCGTCGACCTCGGCGAGGCGTACTTTCAGGTGACGCCCGTCCCGACGGCGTGGTACGCCGATCGGACGAGCGACATCACCGATCTCGGCGATCGGACCGATCGACGCGACGTCCTCGAGACGTTCGGGGATTATCTGACCGAACACGCGGCGGACAACCTCGTCGTGATCGACTCCGTCTCCGACCTCGTCGCGGCCGCGGACGAGCAGTTCGGCTGGGCGGACCTGACCGTCCTCCTCAAGGGGCTCAAGCGCGCGGCCCACCGCTGGGGCGGCGTCATCTTACTGGTAGTCAACACGGACGTCCTCGAGCCCACCGAGTACGGCCGGCTGAAGGAAGCGACCGACGGCACGCTCTCCTTCGAGTGGGAGAGCGGCGGGTCCGAACGGGCCCGTACGCTCGTCGTCGAGCAGTTTCGCGGGGTCCTCTCGCGACTCGAGGACGAGGACATCGTCCGCTTCGAAACCGAGATCCGCGACAACGGGTTCGACATCAGTAACGTCCGAAAGATCCGGTAGGCCGACCGCCAGCGACAGGGCGTCGACTCCGTTTCGCGGCGTATCGATCTCGAGAACCCGTCCGAGACGCCCGCTCCGCCGCGTATCGAGCGGTGAGTCCGAACCAACCCTTATGCCCGTCTCGACCCAGTATCAGATATCATGTCGAGCGAGAACGACAGCCGCGTCTCATTCGGGGTCCCCGGCGAGGTGAACGACTGGCTCGCTCGAGCGGCCGACCGGCGCGGACAGACGCCCGACGACGTCTGCCGTCAGCTGGTGGCCGTGTCCCACGCCATCGCATCCGACGACGAGTTCAGTCAAACCGATCTCGAGGACGTCACGGATCTTCACTCCGAACTCGAGACCCAACGCGAGGAGTTCCGTGAACTCCTCGAGGACGTCCGTAGTCGCGTCGTCCAGGTCAAACACGAGACCGACGCGAAAGCGCCGGCCGACCACGCCCACGCCAACTACGCGACCGACGACGATCTCGCGACCATTCGCTCGGCGCTCGAGGAACTCGAGTCGACCGTCGACGACGGCTTCGCGAACTTCGAAACCGTCCTCGAGCAGCTGTTCGCGGAGACCGAGACGCTCGAGGAGCACGCGACGCTGCTGGCGACCGCCGTCGTCGACCTCCGGGAGCAACGCGACGCCGCCGCACAGCGCGCACGACGGCGAGCGGAAGCCGACCGACTCAAGCGTGCGGCGAACCAGCTGGGAATTCGAACGGCCGTCTGTGACGCCTGCGACGAGCGAGTCGACCTCGCGCTCCTGACCGAAGCCGCGTGCCCGCACTGTACACGCGGGATCACGGACGTCGTCGAGAACACCTCGTTTTTCGGCTCGCACGCGCTCGAGACGGGCGATCCGCCGGCGCTCGAGGGGCAGATCGAACCGCCGACCACCTCGTCGTCGGCCGTCTTCGAAGCCGTCGAAGCGGACGTTGCGACGGACGATGGCGAGCGCGACGGCTCGAGTCAGAACGGCGTCGCCGACGCGAAACCGGAGGGGACGATTCGATGAGCGACCGCGGCGAATCCGGAGAGCGAACCACCGATACCACCGAAACTGACGCCGAATCGGACACGCTCGAGCGAACCGGCCCACTTAGTGACCTTGCGACGGCGGCCGACGAGCGACAATCGGCGGCGCGCGGCCGAGAGCGAGACGGCGATGCGGAGTCTCCGTCGACGTCCGATCCCGACTTCGACGACCTGTTCGATCGCGAGGACGTCACCGAGATCGACGCCGATCGGCTCTGGACCGAACTCGAGAGCGATCCCGACGAACCCACCACCCGCTCCGACGACCGGGAGATCCGCGACCTCGATAGCGGAAGTTATTGCCACCAGTGCGAACACTTCTCGGCGCCGCCGGCCGTCGCGTGCACTCGCGAAGGGACCGATATCCTCGAGATGACCGCCTTCGAAACGTTCCGGGTCGCCGACTGTCCCGTGGTGCTCGAGGACGAGCGACTCGAGCGCGGCTATTGACGGCAGCGGTCAGTATCCTTTTGCGCCTCGGCCCGTTACGGGCGGCTATGCAGTTCTGCGACGACTGCGGTTCGATGATGAAAGCCGACGGCGACCACATGGTCTGTACGAACGACGACTGTGGCGCCTCGAGCGAACGCGACCTCGAGAGCGAGTTCGTCTCGACGGAGTCCCAGACGGACGACGAGGTGATCGAGTCGGACGAGAACGCCAACTTCGAGGGGAAGCCGAAGGCGACGGACGTGATCTGTGACGACTGCGGCAATCAGGAGGCGTGGTACACCCTCAAGCAGACGGCCTCTGCCGACGAGCCGCCGACGCGATTCTTCAAGTGCACCGAGTGCGGGAAGCGCTGGCGCGGCTACAACTGAATACGGTCGTCCGCGCGGCGTTTCGTCGCCATCGGCAGACGGTGCACGCCGGTCAGTTTGTGGGAACTCGTCATCGGATGACTCTATGCTACAGTTTCGCATAGCAGAGCGCGGGTGAGCAATTCCATGGACGACGAAACACCACCGGATGCGGACGAGGTAGCGACCATTCACCGAACCGTCTCGGAAGACGGTACCGAGATAGCCGGACGCGTGCACGGGCGGGGACCGCCCGTGGTCCTCGTCCCGGGCGCAATGGGCGACGGCGAGTTCGTCTGGGACCCGCTGTTACCGTTTCTCACCGATCAGTTCACGTGCTACGCCATGAGCGTGCGAAGCAGGGGGTTGAGCGACCACAGCGCCGACGTCTCGACCGAGCGTCGGATACAGGACGTAACGGCGTTCGTCGAGAGCATCGGTGAGCCCGTGGGCCTGCTCGGGTGGTCTCAGGGCGGCCGGATGGCGCTCGGTGCAGCGGCGCGCACCGACGCGGTCTCCGCGCTCGTCACCTACGAGCCGCCCGTGTTGGAGGTGCTGAGCGAAGACGAGTTCGGACGCCTCACGGAGCGGGTTACGCACATGGGCGAGTTGATCGCCGAGGACCGTCCGGTCGATGCGGCCCGAACGTTCCTCGAGTGGGTCGCGACCGAAGACGAGATGGCCGCCGCAGAGCGGGTGGACTTCATGGAGGGCTGTGCGCCGAACGTTCCGGTTTTCCTGCAGGAGGTACAGGAGCTGGGGGAGGGCGAAGGGACCACCCCGACCGATCCGTCGACGCTCGCCGAGATTACGGTTCCGTCCCTACTCCTGTGCGGAACTCGATCGATTCCGGATCCCTGGTTTACCGACGGCGTGAACCACGTCGCCGAGCACGTGGCCGACCCGCAGGTGCACGAGGTCGACGGCACCGGTCACATGGGTCCCATCCACGACCCCGAAGCCGTCGCCGACGAAGTCGTGCGATTCTTGGCCGCGACGACGGAACCGGCTCGGTCGTAACGGACTCGAGACGCGGAACCAACTCGACACGACGGGGTGGGGCGGCCGAGTGCGGACCTCGCCCCGAGAGTATCGATTCGATTACCCGCTCCGCTTCGGTCGGTCAGGACGAACTCCGTTACGTCCCCCGTCAGAGCTCGTTTTTCACGTAGATGCCGAGCACCGCACCGACGATGCTCAACCCGACGGTGTAGAGCGCGCCGAACACCAGGACGATGACGAAGAACACGCCCAACCCTGGTGCCGAACCCCCCGCACCGAGAAAGAAAATCGAGGCGAGAAAGCCGAAGAAGACGAACGGAACGAGCATGACGAGTCCGGCGAGCGCGCCGACCCGCAGCCCGTCGGCCGGCTGGCCGCCCTCGAGGTAGCCGGCGACGCCGCCGCCGAGCAGCGTCGAACCCGGGACGAACGAGAGCACGATGCCGGCGGCGCCGCCGATTAGCGCGTTGAGCGGGGTACCGAACCCGGACGCGAGTTCGGTCTCGTCCGAATCGGTACCGTAGGTGTCGACGGGCGGCGGCGTGTCGGCGGCGTCGGAGTCCATGGCACGAACTCTCGACCAACCAGTAAAATAGTTGTCTTTATCGAGACGAGAACGGGTTCGTCACGCGCGCTCTCGGCGAGAGGGATGGACCGGTGCCCGCGAACGTAACGTGTGCTGCTGAAACGACTGCACGCGTGACGGCCACTCCCGTCGGTACCGAAGTGAGACGGAGCCGGCGGTATGTCTCGCGCTGTTAGTAACCCGCTCCGGTGAAGTTCACGATTTATGGAGTGTGTCTGACATAATTTGTTATACTTGAGCCTCGGCTGTCAGGGTATGGTGGGCGACCCAGACGACTGTGCGGACGTACGCGAGTTCGATCCCGAAACCACCACCCCGACTCGAGCCGTCGTGGAAGTTATCGCCGATCTCGAGGACGTCGATACGCTCGAGTTGCCGCCGTTGTACTCGACGATGAACGACCTCCTCGACGGGGTCGCCTCGAATCCACCGGCCCCGCAGGCGGACGTTGAGATCACGTTTACGTACCAGGGCTATCGCATCACGGTCTACCAGTCGGGGCTGGTGGAGGTCGAGTAACGGGGGCCGCTCCGCGTTTCGGATCCGAGGCCTCGAGGCGGGACCGCGGCATCGGCTTGTTCGTGACCGGGACATCCGAATCGTTCGAGTAGCGATCCGCCGCGTCGGTCGCGCCGCCGTCGGACACAACGTTCACAACGATTCGCGCGAATCGACGGGTAGACGAATGACCGACGGGCCGCGACTACCGGGCATCGAAACGGACGACGACGAGGAGGACCGAATCGTCTGTCACGTCGATGCCGACTGCTTCTACGCCTCCTGCGAGCGACTTCGCGAGCCCGAACTGCGGGGCGAACCCGTCGTCGTCGGCATGGGGTATGAACCCGGTGACACCATCGGCGCCGTCGCCACCGCGAGCTACGAGGCCCGCGAGTTCGGCGTCGAGAGCGCCCAAGCGATCTCGAGCGCGCTCGAGCGACTCCCTCGACGCGCAGCCCTCGATCCCGACGCCGAGGATTACGACCCCGACCTCGAACCCGAGGAAATCGGCCACTACCGGCCCGTCGACATGGACTACTACGAGTCGATCGCCGGGGAAGTACGAGAGATCCTGCACGACTGTTCCGACACCGTCCGAGAGGTGAGCATCGACGAAGCCTACCTCGACGTCACCGACCGAACCGCCTGGGAGGTCGCGGACGGTTTCGCCCGCCATATCACGGACCGCATCCGCCGGGAGGTCGGCGTCACCGTCAGCGTCGGCGTGGCACCCACGATGAGCGCGGCCAAAATCGCCAGCGACTTCGACAAGCCCGACGGCCTGACCGTCGTTCGACCCGGCGAGGTGCGAGAGTTCCTCGCCCCGCTCGAGGTCGACCTGCTCCACGGCGTCGGCCCCGTGACTGCGCGGGCGCTTCGGGAGATGGGGCTCGAGACCGCGGGCGACGTCGCCGCGACCGACCCGGAGCCGCTGGTCGAACGCTTCGGCGAGCGCGGTCGAGAATTGTATGATCGCGCACGCGGGGACGACGACCGCCGGGTCGAACCGAAAGGTGAGCCGAAGAGTTTCTCCCGGGAGTCCGCGTTCGCAGAGCCGGTCGAAACGTCGGAGCCGAAGTACGACCAGATCGAGACGCTCGCCGCGGCCGTCGCCGACCGTGCCCAGCGAGAGGGCGCGCTCTACCGAACCGTCGGCGTCAAGGCCGTCACCCCGCCGTACGACGTCAACACGCGCGAGCGGTCCCTGCCGGGACCGATCGACGATCCGGAGCTCGTCGACCGTATCGCCCGCGACCTGTTCACCGAGTTCGAGAGCGAGGCCGTCCGCAAGGTCGGCGTTCGCGTCGCCAACCTCGAGTTCGCCGCGGCCGACCAGGCCAGCCTCGACGGCTGGGAGGGGCGGGCGAACGGGAAACGGGCTGACGGTGACGCCACGGCAGAGACGGACGCCGCAGACGACGAACTGGCAGCCGGCAGCGACGCCGGAGTCGACAACGAGACGGGTTCGATCGGCGATGAGACGAATTCGAGCGACGAAGCGAGCGATTCGACGGCCGACGAAACGGCGTCAGCGACGGAGGACCGTGATACGACGGCCCACGCTGAGGGGCAGGCTTCGCTCGGCGACTTCTCGTGAGGTCGTTCGGCCTCCCGTATCGAACCCGTCAACGGCCACAATAGTAAACTCACTCGAGCGACGAGTCGAAGCTACTGTACAGAACGGCGTAATTATATCCCTCCACTCACAACTCATAGCAGACACGCTTACTTTCACATGACTGAGGATTTCTACGACCTTCTCGAGATCCCGTCCGACGCCTCCCAGGACGAGATCAAAGACGCCTATCGCGAGCAGGTCCGCGTCTACCATCCCGACCACAACGACGACGAGCGAGCCCGTGCCCAGTTTACGGCGGTCAAGAAGGCCTACGACATCCTCGGCGACTCCGTCGAGCGACAGGCCTACGACCGCCTCGGCCACGAGGACTACGTCGCGAAGCGAACCAGCGGACTCCCCTCGCCGGACGTCTGGAAGAGCACCGACGACAGCTCGAGCAGTTCGACGGACGAGGAGTCGGGGAAGACGTTCACCTACTCCGACGACGCGAGCGCCTCGAGCAACGCCGGGTCCTCGAAATCGACGTCGAAGACGAAGGCGACGGCGTCGTCCGCCGCCGGCGGAACGGCGTCGGGGTCAGCGGCGGGAACGTCCTCATCGACTTCGTCGACGTCGGCGTCCTCGAGTACAGCGGCGACGGGAACCGCGACCGGCGGGGCAACCGGAACGGGGGCCGGTACCAGCAGTTCGGGCGGGACGAACCGGAGTGCCAGTTCGACCGACGGCGGAACGAGTCACGCGACCGCGGGTGGCCGAACGGGGAGCCGCTCCGGGACCGAATCGGCTCGGTTCGGCGACAACGCCGCCGTCCGTTGGTGGCGTCGCCAAAACTTCTCGCTGCCGCTGATCTGGACTTCCCTGTTCGTCTACCTCGCGGGCGTCGCCGACTTCGCGCTCGCGAACGACTCCGCGCTCGAGGGACTTTCGGCCGAACTGAGCGCCGTCGGCGCCGATCCCGGTGCGCTCTGGGACGTCCTCTCGAGCGGTCGTCACGGCGTCGAGTCGTCCGTCGGCTATCTCGCGGCGTTCGAACTCGTCGCGCCGCCGCTCGAGGGACCGCTCTGGGAGGTTGCGTTAGCCGGCGTCGTTGCCCTGACGCTGGTCGCCCTGCTCGGCGCTCGAGCGGCCCGAGACGCCGAGACGTGGGGACCGATTTCGATCGACGAGACGATCGTGCTCGCGCTCGCGGTGGCCGCGTCGACCGTCCTCGTCGGCGGGCCGCTGCTGGCCGGAGCAGTCCTCATGCCGGTGCTGTTTACCGTCATCGTCCGCCACACCCGTCGCGGGCCGGGCTGGAAGCCGTCGTATCTCTACGTCCTGCCCGTGCTGGCTCCGCTCGCGGGGCTCGCAATCGGGGCCGCCGGCGAGGCGACGCTCGCGATCGATCTCCTCGCGTTCGTGCTCTTGCCGATCGTCGGCGGGCTCGGACTGCCGCTACGGGCGACGATCCGGAAACGCTTCGGCTGGTAAATTACCCGACCGTCGTCGCGACGCCTTTCGTCTGCCGGTAATCGCGTCCGAGGATCTCCTCGAGTCGCGCCACGATCGCTTCCCGGTCAGTATCCTCCCACGCCGTCGGCTCCCTGATCGGCACGACCAGGAAGCCGCGGCCGCGGATCTCGCGGGCGTGGAGTCGGGGCATGTCGAGGTCGAGACGGTCTCGCTGGGTCGTGTACTCCCGGAGGACGTGGTCGGTCGCGCGCTCGCCTACCGGTAGGAGGATGTGCGCGTTGATCGCCCGGAGTTCGGCGTCGAAGTAGCGCTCGAGGTCGGCGTAGTCCTCCTCGCTCGGCGTCTCGCCGGCGGGGAGACAGCACATGTGGATGTAGCTGCAAAACAGGTTCTCGAGGTCGGGACGCTCCTCGGGTCCGCTGGCGAAGCCGACCTCGCGAGCGACGTTCTGAATCGCGTCGCCGGACGCGGTGCCGGTGAACGGCACGCCGGTCGACGTTCCGCCGTGGACGCCGGGATGGTCGCCGATCAGGTAGAAGTCGGCGTTAGCGTCGCCGTAGCCGAAGACGGCGGTCCGCTCGTCAGGATCCGTGCGGTCGAACGGCGGTCGCAGTCCGAACGGGTTGCTCGTCCGCTCTGTAACGTTCTTCACGGGACTGGAAAGGCCGTCGAGGAGCATAATCACCTCGATCACCGAATTGCTCGCCGGAGTCGGAACTGCAGCGGAGCGGGCGACCGAGACGCGCGCGCTACTGATCCGGCTCGGGCTCGGTGTCGAACCCGTACTCGAGGCCGGTCGACGACCCGTCCCCGCCTTCCGACTGCTCTGCGAGGACCGTCGAATCGATCAACGTCGCGAGTCCGCGCCGGAGTCGCTGTGAGACGGCCGAGTCCGAGACCTCGAGCTGTTCGCCCAGTTCGACGAGCGTCGTCTGGCGCGGAACGTCGAAGTAACCCGCACGGTAGGCGGCGGCGATCAACTCCCGCTGGGCCGTCGTCAGCCCGAACTGACGTGTGGAGCCGGGACTGACCGTCTCGTGGAGTTGGACGAGTTCCATCGAGATCCCCTGCTCGACGCAGTTCGTGTAGAACGCGGAGAGATCCTCGTAGGACGGAAACCGAAGTCGAAACGTCCACTGCGTGTCGGTTCCGACGGCGCTCGTGACGATCGCGTCGCGCTCGCGAATCGACTCGAGAACGCCGTTGACGCGCCCGTTCCACGTCACCTTGACGAGGACGTGGTCGTCGGTCTCGTCGACGATCCCGGCGGTCGCAACGGCCGGTTCGTCCTCAATCGAGTCGACGATTGCGTCCCCGGCGGACGCGGGCGCCCAGAAGTACGGGACGACCGATTCGCTCGTGGGTACCGTCGTCTCCACGGTCAGCGTCACGTCCTCGTCGATATCTGCGAGTGCGCCGAGTGGGAACTCCGCCGCCGGAACGGCGACTGTCGCGATGATGCTCATTCCACCCGTGCCCTCTCGAGCGATGGGTCGCGGGGACCGTGGCAATTCAGACGCAAACGTCGGTTCGACTGCGGCGAACGAATCGTTGGTAATTGCCGACTGTCACAGGACATGGAGGAGTCGTTCGGTGAAACATCCACAGGTGCTTACAAGAATTGGCCGGTTGGATATCGAAGTAGTTTAAATACGGGTCCGTATCTCGGGTCGGGACCTGACGCCGATTCCGTCGGGCGGGAGCGGATTCGAGAGTTGTCAGGGCCCGTCGTTCGGCGACGAGGTTCCGACTCAGTCCGAGGACGGGAACCGCTCAGACGTCATCGACCGTCGGCATCCTCGCTCGTAGCCGTCGAATCCGCTCGCAACAGCGTCACCGAGACGCGCCCGACGGCGTCGAAGTCCTTCAGATGGTAGACGAGCGAGCGGATGCGTTCGGCCGAGCCGTGACAGAAGACGGCCTCGAGACACCACTCGCCGTGGTGGACGTGACAGGTCGTATCGATCTCGGACTGGAAATCGTGTTGAATCTCGTGGAGGTCCTCGATGATCGCTTCGTGGACGTAGTCGAAGACGACCGTTGCGGCGACCGTTCCGCGGGCCTGTTCTAGCTGGTGGTGGGACTCGACGTACTCCTGGATCGCCTCACGAAGCGCACGCGAGCGGGAGTCCAGACCTTCCGCCTGCCAGGTCCGGTCGAACTCGGCCAGCATCTCCTCGGGAACGTTGAGGCTGGTTCGCATACCCGGTCGTACGCGCGGCGGCGAAAAAGGTTCAGCGGTCGCCGATGTCCAACTGGACCGGACGATCACGGTGTGTTTATTGGCCAGAAGCGACTCCCGTTGAACAATGTATCAGCTCGGCCACTACGGGGCCGCGTTGCTCGTCTACGCACCCCTCGGGACCGTCGTCGGTCTCGCGGGGTACGAGACGGCCGCGATCGTCGGCGCGCTCGCCTGCGTTGCCCTCTCGACGCTGCCCGACTGCGACCACCGGATTCCGGGGATCGAACACCGCGGTCCGACCCACTCGGTGGGGTTCGCGCTGTTCGTCGGGGTCGGACTCGCCGCCGTTACCGCAGTGCTCGTCGGCGCCCCCTCGCCGCTCGCCGAGGTCGGCTTCGTCGCCTTCGCGTTCGTCGTCGGCAGCCTCTCGATCGTCTCACACCTCCTCGCCGACGCGCTCACGCCGATGGGGATCCGCCCGTTCTGGCCCGTCTCGAAGCGACACTACACCCTCTCCGTGACGAAAGCGGCGAACCCGATCGCGAACTACGTCCTGTTGGGGATCGGTGCCGGCGTGGGTGTCGTCGCGACGATCATCGTCGCCACGCTCGGCTGAGCGGGAGGCTGGTTTTCCGTACCGGTCCGAACACGAGTCGGCGAGAGACTACTGCGTGTGGCCGTCGCGAGCCTCGGCTGCCGCAGTCCGGCTCAGATAGATGCCGAGGACGAACGCGGCGAACAGCACCGCAACGCCGGTGAGATAGAGGGAGTCGAACGCCGGGTTGACGGCCTCGCGGGCGAGGAAGGCGACGACGAACGCGAGGACCGTCGTGGCGCCCAGCACCGCGGTCAGTCGTCCGCTCCGCAACCGGCGGCGGCCGACCATGAGGGCGACGATAACGGTCGCCAGCAGCGCGAGCGTGACGGCGTACTGTGCCATCTGCAGCGACGGGCCGTAGGACGTGATGTCGCCGAGAGCGAACGGGCTGAGGGCGACGTGGAACGGAAGCGACAGGGCGCCGAGCGCGAGCGCACTGGTGACGTGGTTCGCCGTCAGTCGCGGCGCCCAGACGAGCACCGTCGCCACGACGAAGAGGACGAAGATGAGAACGGCGGTCCAGAAGTGCAACTGGAGGATGTCCATCGTGTACTGCGTGACGGTTTCGCGGCCGAGGACGACCTGAATCGGCGTCAAGATTGCGCCCATAACCACGAGCACGGCGACGCGGCGGTCGACGTCGGGGAGTCGCCAGGCCGCGGCCGCGGTTCCGATGATCGCAATCCCGGCGAACATGGCGACGAACCGGTGGAACCACTCGTAGAAACTCGGCAGGTTCGCCGGGAACGCGTTGTACGGCCCGGCGTCACAGAGCGGCCAGTTTTGCTCACAGGCCAGCCCCGAGCCGGTCGCCTTCGCGGCGACGCCGAGCAGGATCGTCGCGGCGACCAGCACGAGCGTCGTCGCGAGTAGCTGGGGAAAGCCGAACCGTTCGATCAGCGGGCGAACTACCGGACGGGACGTGTGGCTATCGGTCGACACGGGCGTTCAGACGGGGGTTAGGACCAGCTATACTTAGGTTGCCCGAGTCGTTCTTAGTTCGCTGGAATCGGCCGTCTAGACCGATCACGTCGGCGATTTCCTCAGCTTCGTTTCGAACACTCGCCGGGACCGACGGCTTCGCGTTCGTCGCATTCAAACGTCGCCCGCACCAGCACCCGGTATGAACAAGCGAGCGCGACTCGAGCGCTACCTCGACTCGGCGGATCTCGACTCGGTCTGGTTCGCCCGACCGAACGCCTTCGCCTGGCTGACGGGCGGGAACAACGTCGTCGACCGCGAGACGGACGCCGGCGTCGCCGCCGTCGGCTACGACGGATCGGACGTCCGAATCGTGACGAACAACATCGAAGCGGACCGGATTCGGGCGGAGGAGATTCCTGATCTCGAGGCCGAAGACGTCTCCGTCGAGCAGTTCCCCTGGCACGCCTCCTCGCTCGGCGAGGCCATCGCGGCCCGCACGGACGACGAGCGTGCGGCCGCCGACATCGACGTACCCGGTCTCGAGCGCGTCGATCCGACCGCGCTTCGTCAGCCGCTGACGGAGCGCGATATCGAGCGGTACCGAGAGCTGAGCGGGCAGACGGCGTCGGCCGTCGAATCGGTCTGTCGGGAGCTCCGCGCCGACGACAGCGAACACGAGGTCGCGTCGGCGCTACGGGTCGCCCTCTCGGCGCGCGACATCGAAGCGCCCGTCGTCCTCGTCGGCGGAAGCGAGCGCGTCCAGCAGTACCGCCACTACACGCCCACCGAGGCCGAGTTGGGCGACTACGCGCTGGTCTCGGTGACGACACAACGCGCCGGCCTCCACGCGAGCTGTACCCGCACCGTCGCCTTCGACCCGCCGTCGTGGCTCGAGGACCGACACGCCATCGCGACCCGCGTCGAAACGACAGCACTTGCGGCGACTCAGGAAGCAGCAGTCGAGGGCGGAACGGCCGGGGACGTCTTCGAAGCGATCCAGCACGCGTACGACACGCTCGACTACGACGGCGAGTGGGAGCACCACCACCAGGGCGGTGCGGCGGGATTCGCGGGCCGAGAGTGGATCGCGACGCCCGACCACGAGGCGTCGGTCACGGCACCGATGGCCTACGCGTGGAACCCGACCGTACAGGGCGCAAAGAGCGAGGGAACCGTCCTCGTCACCGAGGACGAAATCGAGCCGCTGACGTCGACGGAGCGCTGGCCGACGACGACCGCACGGGCCGTCGACGACGAGCTGGAACTCGAACGGCCGGCGGTGCTGGGGCTCGAGGACTGAGCGGCTGATCGGTGCTCAAAACGGGGGTGGAGGCTGGGAGACGACAGAGAGCACATTGGGGTGACGCGAAGCGACCGCGTCTCGACTGCGGTGTTGCCGTCCGGCTAGTCGTCCGCACTCGACTCGTCGTCGTCCTCGAGGAGTTCGACGTCCGCCTCCTCCGCCGCCGACGGTTCGTCGTCGTCCTCTTTGTCCCGGGTATCGCCCAGCGAGCCGACTTCGGGCGACTCGGTGTCGTCGACGGTGATCGTTACCGGTTCGGCGTCACGCTCGAGATCCGAGTCCGACGCCTCGTGCCGATCGAGGACGCGATCGAGGGTGAAGATGGTGTTCAGTTCCTGCTGGACCTGATCGACGACGCCGCCGACGAGTTCGCTCGGCTGGATCGCCGTGTACTCGTAGGGGTTGTTCCCCGCCCCCTCGCTCGCGCGTTTTTCCCGCGTCACGCGGTCTTCGTCGTGGAGTTCAGCCAGCGCTTCCCGGACCGTGCTCGGGTAGAGACCGGTCCCCTGTGCGACCTCCTCGGAGGTGCTGCCGGGGGTCGCCAGCAGGTGGACGTAGATTTTCGCTCGCGTCTCCGTGTCGAGGATCCACGAAAGCAGGTCGACTATTCGCTGGTCGACCTCCTCGACGGCCGCCGTTCGAACGCCGTCGCCGTCGCTCTCGTCGTTCACGAAGACGTCCACGTCGGTCAGGTCGTACGCCTCGCCAGTCTCGTCTCGATGCTGTTCGTCGCTCCCGTCGTCTACCCGGTGCTCGTCAGTGTCGTCTGAAGCCATCTGTTGTCTCGTCGAAGACAACGCTTCGCACGGAAGTAAACCTTTGCGGGGGATCGAACCCGCGTTACTCGGTACCGAGTAGAATCGACTCGCAGAGGGCGTCAGCTCCCGACTCCTCGCGTATTCGTCGCTGTCGCTGGGCGCCGCTCTCGCGGTCGTACACGCGCCCGATACCGTCGATTCCCAGCCGTTCGCACTCACGGTCGACGAGTTCGCCGAGGTCGACCGTCCCCTCGAGGTCGCGGCTGATAAGCGAGGCTTCGTGGCCGTGACGGATCGCCCGCCACTTGTTCTCGTCTAACAGTTCGCGACGGTGCTCGCGGGCGTAGCCCGACGCGCCGTCCTCGTAGGCGGCCGCGAGATCCTCGACGAGCGCGCGGGCGTACTCGACGAACGCGAGGACGACGTCGGGATCGGCCTGGCCGTCCGGCGTGCGCAGTTCGACCGTCCCGTGGGCCGTGTGCGGGCGAACGTCGTACCAGAGTTCGCCCCGATCCTCGATCGAGTCGGTCTCGAGCATCCGGCGTTCGAACCGGTCGAACGCCTCGTAGTCCTCGAAGTAGGTCGGCATCCCGGTGTTCGGCAGTGCCTCGAATATCTTCGCGCGCGCAGACTGTAGCCCCGTGTCGAAGCCGTTCCAGTACGGCGAGTTCGCGGAGAGCGCGAGCATGATCGGCACGTACCAGCGCAGTTCGTTGGCGATCCAGACCGCCTTGTCCGCGTCGTCGACGCCGACGTGGACGTGGACGCCCGCGGTCGTGTTCCGGTGTTGTGGGTACTGAATGCGGTCGAGTTGGGAGCGATATCGGGGCTTCTCGGCGTGCTCGAGCTCGCGCCACTTCGCCAACGGGTGCAACCCCGCAGCGGCGATCTGGTAGCCGTGGTCGGCGGCGTGGTCGACTAGCGCCCGCCGGATCTCGAGCAGCGACTCGCGGGCGTCGCTCGGCTCCTCGATCAGCGGCGTCTGCGTCTCGATGACGAACTTGAACAGCTCGTGGTCGAGTCGGCCCTCGAGGATCTCGGGCGGATCGTGTTCGTAGACGAGTTCGTCGGTGCCGCTGGTGGGACGGCCAGTCTCGTCGACGACGAAGCACTCCTCTTCGATCCCCAGCGTGCCCATGCGCGTAAACGAATCCCGGGACCCGCGTTCCATCGTCTCCCGTTTTCGCCCGCGGTGGTAAATACCGTTTGGACTCGGCAGCGTGGGTTCCCTGGGAGTGCGGGCCGTGATAACGGAGGGCTGACTCGAGCCGGGGGTCGCCCCGGTCGTCGGTCCCCCTTCGGTCGCCGCTCGATCGCGCCTCGGTCGTCGGCCGCCCCCGCTCGACCATCGGTCAGTCCCGGCTCAGTCGTCGGCCGGTCGCGGCTCGGCCGCCGCCGTCGGGACGGGTTCGCCGAGCATCGCCGCCAGATCGGTCTCGGGTTCGTCGATCGGCTGGAGGCCGAACTCGTCGTTCAGCAATTCGACGATCTCGGGCGTGAGGAAGTCGGGGACCGTCGGACCGAGCCGGATGTCTTCGACGCCGAGACTGAGCAGCCCCAACAGGACGGCGATCGCCTTCTGTTCGAACCACGAGAGGACGACCGAAAGCGGAAGATCGTTGACCTCGCAGTCGAAGGCCTCGGCGAGTTCGGCCGCGATCTTCACCGTCGAGATCGAGTTGTTACACTGGCCGAGGTCGATGTATCTCGGGATGTCGGTTCCGGGGACCGTCCCCATCTCGAGATCGTTGAATCGGAACTTGCCGCAGGAGGTGGTGAGGACGACGCAGTCCTCCGGAATTTGTCGGACGAGTTCGCGGTAGTAGTCCCGGCCGGGCGTCGGGCCGTCACAGCCCGCGACGACGAAGAACTGGCGGAGGTGTCCGGACTCGACGGCGTCGACGATCTCGTCTACCTGGTCGAGCACCGGTTCGTGGTGGTAGCCCGTCGTGACGGTGCCGTCTTGCTCCCAATCCGCCTCGGGGAGCGACTTCGCTTTCTCGATCACCGGGCCGAAGTCGTAGCCGTCGATCGACTCGACGCCCTCGAGACCCGCCAGCCCGGTCGTGAAAAAGCGATCGCGGTACTCCTCGCGCGGCGGCTGGACGCAGTTCGTGGTTCCGACGATCGCACCGGGGAAATCCGCAAAGAGGATCCGCTGGTCGTGCCACGCGCCGCCGAGGTTACCTTTCAGGCTGTCGTACGCGGCGAGTTCGGGGTAGCCGTGGGCGGGGAGCATTTCGGAGTGCGTGTAGACGCTGATCTCCTCGTCGTCGGCCTCGAGTTGCTCGAGCAGTTGTTTCAGGCCGTAGAGGTCGTGTCCGGTGACGAGAATCGACTTCCCCTCGACGTCGTTCTGGGCCACCTCCGTCGGTTCCGGAACGCCGAGTTCCTGCGTGTGGGCCTCGTCGAGGAGTTCCATCACGTCGACGGCGGCGTCGCCGGCGCGCATCGCGAGGTCGACGTGATCGTCCATATCGAAGTTGACGTTCGTCAGCGTCGAGTACAGCGCCTCGTGGACGAAGCCGTCGACGCCGTCGTCGCGATAGCCCATGTCTCGAGCGTGGGTCGCGTACGCCGAAATTCCCTTCAGCCCGTAGATGACGAGCTCCTGCAGTCCGTTGAGATCCGGCTCCTTGCCACAGATGCCGACCGTCGTACAACCGCCCTCCGGGGTCTGCTCGCATTGGTTGCAGTTCATACTACGGTGGCTCGCTCGCGGAACGATTAAGGGCCACAGCGATTCCCACCGCCTCGCAATACGCGGGAAGACGTTCGGACGGCAGTATTTATACGCGGTGTCGTGCTACCTGCCTGCATGGCTCGAGATCGGCGCGAACACCGCAATCCAGTCCGTCAGACGCGGCCGGCCACCAGCGCCACGCGCCGGACCTGGTACGGCCTCGGCAAACTCTCGCGTGCCGAAAAGAGCGGGTTCGGCCGGTTTCTGCACGACTGCAGCCACATTTTCGGCGACATCTCGATTCTGGCCCTCCCGACGCTGTTCGCGATCGTGGCCGCACCCGGGCCGGGGATCTACGACGCGACCGCCGCCGGACTGCTCGCGTGGATGGCGATGGTCTTCGTCGGGACGCTGATCCGCGGCGGCTGGATCAGGCCGCCGGCAACCGAGACGCTCGGCTGGGTGGCGCTCTCGCCGTTGCTGGTGGTCCTGCGGTTCGTTTACTACAACCTCGCGCTCACCGTCGCCGTCTTCGGCAGCGTGTGGCTCGCCGGCGCCGTCGGCGTTCCACCGCTCTCACTCGTCGCAGCGCTGGTCGTCGCGATCGTCTCGATGCTGGCGTTTCCGCGCGTCGCGGAGTCGGTCTACGCGACGGTCCGAGAGCGGTAAGAAGCCGCTGTCGGCGACGGTTAGGACGCGATGGTCTCAGCTTCGGGATCGACGTCGGCCTCGTCCTCCCGAAGCTTGAACTTCTGGATCTTCCCGCTCGGGTTCTTCGGCAGGTCGTCGACGAAGTAGTACGCCCGCGGTCGCTTAAAGTCCGCGAGGTGGTCGCTCTCGAGGGCGAAGGCGTCCAACTCCTCGGCCGAAACGTCGTCGGCGACGGTTAGGACGCGATGGTCTCAGCTTCGGGATCGACGTCGGCCTCGTCCTCCCGAAGCTTGAACTTCTGGATCTTCCCGCTCGGGTTCTTCGGCAGGTCGTCGACGAAGTAGTACGCCCGCGGTCGCTTAAAGTCCGCGAGGTGGTCGCTCTCGAGGGCGAAGGCGTCCAACTCCTCGGCCGAAACGTCGTCGGCGACGACGTACGCGACGACCAGTTGGCCCCACTCGTCGTCGGGTTCGCCGAGGACGGCGGCCTCCTCGACCGCCTCGTGGGAGAAGAGGACGTCCTCGACTTCGGCCGGGTAGATGTTCTCGCCGCCGGAGACGATCATGTCGTCCTTCCGGTCGACGACGTAGAGGTAGCCGTCGTCGTCGAACCGGCCCAGATCGCCGGTGTAGTACCACGTCGTCCCGTCGTGTTCGCGCAACGATCGCTCGGTCGCTTCGGGCCGGTTCCAGTACTCGCGCATCGTACACGGGCTGGCGATCAGGATCTCACCGATCTCGCCGTCGGCGACCGTCTGGTCGGGGTCTCCGTCGGGTTCGATCACGCGCAGTTCGTGGTTGAGCGCGGCGACTCCGGCGGAGCCCTGCTTCGAGAGCTGGTCCTCCGGCGGCTGGAAGACGCCGGCGGGCCCGATCTCGGTCATCCCGTACGCCTGGAGGTAGTCCTCACAGAGGTGTTCCCGGCAGTTCTCGAGCACCTGCTCGGGCATCGGTGCCGCGCCGTAGAGTCCGAGTCGGAGCGAGGAGACGTCGACGTCCGATTCGGCCGCGGTCAGCGACAGCGCGTTCCACGCCGTCGGCGCACAGAACAGGAGGCTCACGTCGTGTTCGTCGATCGCCTCGAGGGCCGCCTGCGGCTCGAACTCGTGGTGGATGACGCTCGTCGCGCCGCGATGGACCCGCGGGAACAGGTTGCAGTGGAGTTCAGCGCAGTGGTACAACGGCATGATCGACAGTCCGACGTCGTCGCGAGTCATCCGCCCCTCGGCGATACAGATGAGGTTGTGCTCGACCATGCTTCGGTGCTCGTGGACCACGCCTTTCGGACGGCCCGTCGTCCCCGAGGTGTAGATGAAGGCGTAGACGTCGTCCTCCGCGACGCGAACGGTGGGACGGTCGGCCGAACCCGACTCGAGTAGCTCGTAGAAATCCGTCGCGTACTCGGGCACGTCGTCGTCGATGTAGACGTACTCCGCGACGGTCTCGAGGGCCGGCCGCGCGCCCTCCACCGACTCCCTGGTCGCCGATTCGAACAGGAGGAGTTCGGCCGACGCGTCGTTGACGATGTACTCGATCTCGCCCGCCGGAAGTCGGAAGTTCAGCGGGGTGA
Source organism: Natronorubrum texcoconense (assembly GCF_900100335.1). Lineage (GTDB taxonomy): Archaea > Halobacteriota > Halobacteria > Halobacteriales > Natrialbaceae > Natronorubrum > Natronorubrum texcoconense. Next base: position 81,775 of record NZ_FNFE01000006.1, read on the forward strand.
AGACGGCCCCGATCTTCGCGCAGGCGTAGACCGTCAGCGCCATCTCCGAGCCGTTGTACAGCACCGTCGCGACGCGGTCACCCTTTTCGATTCCCGCGTCGAGAAGCGCGTTCGCCAGCCGATTCACCCGTTCGTCGAACTCGGCGTAGCTCCACTGCTGGTCCTTTCGCGGATAGACGATTGCGTCCCGGTCGGGATAGCGGTCGACCGTCTGTTCGAGCGTGTCACCGATCGTGGGATGCTCCGACATGTCGTGCTACTATCCCACAAACGTCCTTATATTTGTTAGCGACGGCTGGGTGACCGACCATCCAGTCGTTTTCGGCCGTCTACTTCGGCCGCGCGACGATTCCGAGGTGATCCGCGTGGTACTCCTCGAGTCGCCGCGACTCGAGCACCTCGTACCCCGACTCGAGTTCGTCTCGAACGTCCTCGAAGACGTCGTTGGGGTCGCGGGTGACGTTCTCGCTCCGAGACTTGACCGCCAGCAGGAGTCGGCCGTCGTCGGCGAGAAACGGCGCGTTCTCGAGGGCGACGCGGGCCTGCCCCCTCGTCGCGACGTCCTGAACGATCACGTCGACGTCCGATTCGACGACGTGGGCGTAGCTCTCGGGCTTCCGGGCGTCTTTGAGCAGGGGAAACAGCCGCGGTCTCGACTCGGCGGCCTCGAGCAGATCCCTGGCCGGCCGCGCGGCGAACTCGACGGCGTAGGTCGGCCCGGCGAAGTCCGCGACGTGGCTCACGGTCGTCCCGCTGGCCGCACCGAGGTAGAGCACTGTTTCGCCCCCCACGAGGCCGGTCTCCATCCCCAGTTCGAGCATCGCACCGAGCTTCGAGCGGTTCGGGTTCCAGGCGCGCCACGCTCCATCGGTTGGCTCGCCGTAGACGGGTTCGCCGCGGGTCCCGAGCCGTTCGGTGCCGTCGAACTGGCGGCGTTCGACGCCGTCGGGGAGCTCACTCATCGGACTCGCCCCCGTCGCTCCCGTCGGCATCGGTACCGCTCCCGTCCTCGCTCCGGGCCTGAATCGTCTCGATCCGTTCTGCGAGTTCGGCCTCGAGTTCGGGTTTCACGTCGCCGGAGTAGTGATCGACGCGGGCGGCGATGGCGAGTTTGCCGGCGACCGCACGCGCGGCGGAGCCGCGCTCGTCGGGGTGGGTCCCGCGAATCGCGTCGTGGGTGTAGATGATACCGTGTTTGGGCGACGGCGCGTGTCCGCGAAGGTGGGCGAACAGGGCGTCCTCGGCGCCGAGGATCTGCACCGTGCCGCTGGGTTTCTTCGCGAGGGCCTCGAGCCCGCCGGCCAGCGAGATCAGCCGCGCCCCCAGGACGGGACCGGCGAGCGCCGAAAGATTCGGCGCGACGGTCGGTGCCTGCTGTTCGACGTACTCTCGCAGGTCGTCGGCCTCGTCGGCGAGCGCCGCGACGCGCTCGGCGAGCGAGACGAGTGGCTCCTGCCCGGGTTCCGGGTCACGCTCTCGAGTCGCGAGTTCGCGGGCGTAGTCGATTCCCGTTCCGGCGTCCTGATCGACGGTGCCGGCCCACTCGGCGAGCCGTTCGGCGAGTTCGTTCGCCGTTCGGGTGCAGTCGTCCATCGCGCGGATGGCGTGGACCAGCTGGCGGTCGTCGGCCGCCTCCCGTTCGGTTACTTCCGCGCGGGTCGCCGCCGTCGTCGCCGCGTGAAGCTGGTCGTAGTACTCGTCCGCCGTATCGGCGTAGCCGATTTCGACGGCGAGTTGTGGCCAGTCGTTGGACTGTTCGGCAGTTCCCTCGAGAATCGCGCTACTGGCACCCTCGATATCCCCCGGGTCCAGATCCGAAAACCAGCCCGCGGTTGCGGTGTCGGCTTCGTCAGTCATTATCGCTCGATAGACACCGTGGTTGTAAATGCGTTCCCGAAACGACGAGCGACCGATCGCCGTCTCCGAGCAGCGGCGTGTCAGTCAGTACGGACCGATGCCCCGGATAGTACCGAGTCTTCGCGAGTGGGTACGACGCCGTCCTAATACGTTAGCGACATTCCGCCTTCGTGCGTCATGTCGCCGCCGTTGAGGTGCGTACTGTGGGTCGAACAGCCGGTCACGAAGAGGTTGGCGACCTCGTACGGCTCCATCAGCTCTTTGACGCGGGTTCGCTCGAGCATCACGTTCTCGACGACTTCGTCGACGGTCATCCCGCGGCGGTCCGCAGTCGCCGGAAGCTGTCTGGCGACGAGCGCGGTCTTGACGTAGGCCGTACTGACGGAGAACGCGCGGACACGTCCGTCGCCCTCGGCGGCGATCGACTGCGTCAGCCCCCGGAGGCCGAACTTCGTCGTGTTGTAGGCGACTTTGTCGCGGGTGACGATGTGGCCGTGGACCGAACACATGTTCGCGACGACACCGCCGCCGTCCTCGTTGTCCCGGAAGTGTGGCAGACACGCCTTCGAGAGGACGAACGGCGCTCGCTGCATCACCGCTTGCATCGTGTCGTACTTCTCGAGGGGGAACGACTCGATCGGGGCGATGTGTTGAAGGCCGGCGATGTTCGCGAGGTACCGAATCGAACCGTGGTCGGCAGCCTCGTCGACGATCCGCTCGAGGTCCTCGTCGACGGTCAGATCGCCAACGATCGGGACGATCTCACCCGGTAGCGAGAGCTCCTCGGCCGTCGACCGGACGGCCTCCAGATCAGATTCGTTCAGGTCCGTGCCGGCGACGGTGAGCCCGTTCGCGGCGAACGCGAGTGCCGTCGCCCGACCGATGCCCGATCCGGCACCAGTCACGAGAGCGACGTTTTCGGGCGCGTAGTGGGGGTCGTCGAGCACGAGAAAGTCATCTGCAGTGGGCTCCGTCGGGCCGTACCGTTCCATCGCCTCGTCCACAGTCATGTCGGCCATACTCCCATGCGAGCGACTGCCAATAAAGGCCTATCGACCATCACGCGGTACGGGGGTGATGACGATTACAAAACAGCGCACTGACTTCGAGTGGCGACTAGCACTCGCGGCTCATCGGCTTCGACTGACCGGAAAGCCGACCCGATCCGGATGTTCGTTCATCCGCTCGAGAATGCGTTCGTAAAGGTCGTTGCGGACGCGCTGGCCTTCCCGGGGGTGAACGAGGTAGCGGAGTCGGAGATCGATCCAGGACTCCCCTTGGGCGACGTTGACCGACGGTCCGTCGCGGACCTCGAGTTCGACCGGCGTCTTCGCGAGGCGTTCTCGGTAGAGCGTGATCGCCCGTTGCATCTCCTCCCCCAGATAGTCGGTCGCCTCCTCGATCATCAGCGCGCGTGCGAACTCGAGATCGGTTTCGTAGGCCACCTGAACCGAAAGCTCGTTCCAGACGTGCGGGAACTCCTGGTAGGAGTAGTTGTGGACGTGCGAGGAGAGGACGACGCTGTTGGGGAGGGTGATCACGCGTCCCGAGGGCTGGTGGGAACTGACGAGTTCCCCGTTGATCTCCCACAGCGTCGTCACGAGGAAGTCGACCTCGACGACGTCGCCTTTCGAGCCCTCGATGGCGACGCGGTCGCCGACGCCGTAGGGCCGCTTGATCATGATGTAGAGCCAGCCGATCAGCGAGAAGAGCGGCTGTTGGAGGGCGAACGTAACGGCGAATCCGACGATGCCGAGCGAGAAGAAGACGCCGACGTACTGTTGGGTAAGCACGCCGAGGACGCCGACGATGCCGAGCACCATGAACGCCAGACGGATGATGTTCTTGAGGTCGTGTCGCCGCCGTTTGTTTGCCGTCTGCGTGAGCAGAAAGCCGACGACCAGCACGTAGCCGCCGAACGCCGCGAACCCGCCGCCGCGACCACGCGCAAGAAGCACTGTGTCGTGACCTGCTGGAACGTCTGTACAAGGAGGGTGTGGACACGGTGTATATCGGTGGCTTGACTGACGTGCTGGACACGCACTGGTCGGTCGAAACCAACGCCAAGACCCACAACTTCTGGGCGTTCAAGAAATTCACAAAACGGCTGGCGTGTACCGCCGAAGAATACGGTATCACGGTCGAGGTGCGGTCGGAAGCGTGGACCAGCCAAGAGTGCCCGCAGTGCGGCGGCACAGACCGCACCACACGCCATCAGGACACGCTCACCTGCCCGTGCGGGTTCGAGGGACACGCCGGACCTCACCGCGTCGGAAACGTTCTTGAGACGGCACGCAGAGCAGGCAGTCAGGCCGATGGCACGGCCCGTGTCCTCGGAAACCGAAGATTTCCGGGATGCCGAAAACGCGCAGCGTTTTCGAGCACGGTTCGAGTGGGACGACCATGATTGGTCGGGGATACCATACCCTCACGAAAGTCCCAAAGAACAGCGCACAGACCCGAGTACCGTCCACCGTGACGGGAATGTTGCCTCCGGGGAATCGGCATAGCCGAGACTCCCACGGAGGAAACCCCGGCGTTCATGCCGGGGAGGATGTCATTCGGTCCCCAACAGACTCTCTCGGACGGTTTCGGCGACCCCGGAGAGGTGAACCTGTCCGAAAGTCGCGACGAGGATCGCGCCGAGCGTGTTGAACATCATATCGCGGACGGTATCGTCCAGCCCGTGCTGGGACAGCGGCATCGCGATACCGGTCGACTCGGCGGCGAGGTCGAGTCCGAACTCGAACAGCTCCCAGATCACGCCGAAGGCCATCACGACGATCAAGATGAAGACGAACGCGAATCGGTGGGGAATGTGAATCTCGTCGCTGTGGAGGTCGACGGCGCGGACGGCCGTGTAGCCGATCCCGGCGACGAGTGATGCCGACATCGCGTGGGTGAGGTGGTCCCACCAGCCGATTCTGGCGTAGAGCCCGGCGGAACCCATCGTGTGCAAGAAGACGGCGAGCGTGATCCAGAGGCCCAGCCACGGATCCAGCGGGATATCGTAGTTTTTCTCCAGCAGTGCCGGGGCGAACGTGATGAGTAACGCGATAGCGCCGTTCACGATCGCCTTCGGCTGCGAGAAGAGGAAGCCGTAGGCGACGATCCCGACCAGTAACACCTGCATTCCGCGAGTGAGTTGCCGCTGGGTTCGCAGGGAGGGGCGCGGAAGGAGCGTCATCGGCGCACCACCTGCCGAAGTCGGCGGCGAAGATACCGGCCACGGCGTTTGAAGTACGCGTCGAAGAGGATTCCGGCAACCACTCCGGCGAGGGTAACCCAGACGAACTCACCCATCAGCGTCGCGTTTGCGGTGTCCTGTGACATCCCCGGTTCGGTCAGGAACGAGGTGCCCAGCTGTCGATCCATGTTCCATCGAACGATCGCCCACGCCGCACCTGACGCCATCGTCGTCATGACGACCAGCACGACCGTCGCCCAGTGTGTCAGTCGAAGGTCGCTGAAAGCGAACATATGGAGTTCGACGATGAGAAGCAATGCCAGCCCTGCGACCGAGAGATAGTACCCGAACGTCCCGAGTTCACCACCGAACAGTCCACGAATGAGAATCGGGAGCAGTGCCACCACGAGCAGTTCCCACGGCAACATCATCCGCCAGTCCCAGTAGGCGACGGGCGGGGCGAGAACGATGATCGCCGTCGCCGCGACGAATAGTATCCACAATCTGTCAAGATCGAGCACGCTTTCGAGGAAGACCAGACAGAGGATGCCGACGAGCACCCACGAAATGAGTGCGTTCGTCCGTCCGCTTCGGAACAGCCGCGCGAGAACGTCCTCCGGCTCGTCCGTCACGGGAGTTGCATTTTCAGTACCCTCACGTTGCATAGCGTGGTCAGTGTTACTCACGCCTCATAAACCCCACAGACGTCTTTGCGATCGTCTCGGCGAGCTGAACCGTTCACGTATCAGCGAACGGCCAAGTCCCATTCGCTGTCGTTCACGACGCAGTTCTACGTCCGGTATCGTTCCGGGACGTACCCCTCCAGCCGTTCAGGAACGTACCCGAACACGACCGGTGCGAGGGTCGCTAACCGCCGGCGAAGGCCGGCGTAGACGGCACCGACCACCAGCGCGACGGCGACAACAGCGCGAAACGGTCCCTCGAGGACGACGAGTAGTGGAACGGCGAGGGTCACCAGCAACGACAGATCCTCCGGCGCACCGTCGTATCGAACCCACCGCTTCGGTCGCCGCCAGCGTCCGCGAACGTGATCGTAGACCGCGCGTTCGGAGGTTCCCTCCCACGGGCGGAGCTCGAGGCCGCCGCCGAACCGGTCTGCGTGGCAGTGAACGGCTGCTCCGACGACGATGAATGCCACGCCGACACTCCCGGTCGTTGGAGCGACCACTGCGACGAGCGCCAGCGGAAGTGCGAGGAGTGTGTAGATCGTCGGATAGTGGAGCGTCCGGCGATGGCCGGCGTACAGATCCAAGTCCGGAACGAGACTCCCGACGAGGGCCCCCGTGAGCGCGGCTGGCGCAATATCGGGCGACAGGACCAGGAGTGGCGCCGCTATCGCCAGTCCGATCACCGCGTGGGTTGGTAACATCATCGGTTCGGTGAGCCTCTCTGGGCGGAACGACGTAACGGCTGCAGATGAGTTCTTCGACACCCGATAATCTGCGGATCTGTCCGTACAGTGAGGTGCAGGGGTCCAAAACGGCCCAGTTCGACGTGCGTATCGCATCGATTCGTTGCTCGCCCGCTCCGTTTTCGCTCCCGTGGCGAACCAACCTCGACCGCGATCCCGAGTGTATCGATCGACTGGTCCGCGACGGCGAGCGAGAGGCCAGGTCGTTCCTCGAGACGATCTGGCGCGTGGCGGTCGCCACCAACGTCCGTTCGAGGAGCTACGCACCGGGACGCCGACTTCACCGGCCCAACTCGAGGGCGTTCGCAGACGTCCACGTGGGCTCTCGGGTCCCGATCGAAGAGCAGTGTTACGAGCGGTCCGTCGTAACGCCTTTCGTCTCACCGCCAAAACATGCAGAGAAGATGTCCCTGCGGAGGAGGGTCTACCAATGTATGTACTAATCGTCGGCGCAGGTCAGGTCGGGAAGATGATCGCCTCGAACCTCCAAGACTCACACGACGTCGCCGTCGTCGAACGTGACTCGGAGATCGCCGAGGAGATCAGCTACTCCTACGACGTGCTCTCGGTGCAGGGCGACGGGACCGAACTCGAGACCCTTCGGGAAGCCGGTCTCGAGCGAGCGGATCTGATCGTCGCGTGTACCGACAGCGACGAGACGAACATCGTCGTCTGCGGCACGGCCAAGAGCGTGAGCGAGACGTTCACGATCGCTCGCGTTCGCCGTCGCACGCTGTTGAACACCTGGGAGGGATCGGCGGGCGCGTTCGGTGTCGACTTCATGGTCTGTACCGACCTGCTGGTCGCCCAGACGATCTTCCGGATCTCCGGCTTCCCGCAGGCCCAGGACGTCGAGATGTTCGCCGGCGGGCTCGTCAGGATGGCCGAGTTCGATATCGGCTCGGACAGCCCGCTCGTCGGCCAACGCGTCGAGGAGGCGGATCAGTACGATTCGATGACGTTCGCCGGCGTCTTCCGGGACGACGAGATGATCGTCGCCCGCGGTGAGACCGTCTTCAGTGCGGGCGACCGGATCGTCGTTATCGGCAGCCCCAATTCGGTCAAGGAGTTCGCGATGGCGACCGTCACCGACACGACCTCGAGTACGGACGACGTGGTCATCGTCGGCGGCAGCGAGATCGGCTTTCAGACCGCCCGCGAGTTCGAGGCCCACGGGTTCGAGCCGCGACTGGTCGAACGGGATCACGATCGCGCTCGCGAAATCGCCGAAGCCCTCCCCAAGACGTTCGTTATGGAGAGCGACGCAACCGATACGGAGTTTCTCGCCCGCGAGCACATCGACGAGGCCGATATCGTGATCGCCGCCCTCGACAGCGACGAGAAGAACCTGCTCGTCTCCCTCCTCGCTCGCCGGGTCGGCGTCGATCGAACCGTCGCTGTCATCGAGAACACCGAGTACGGCGACCTCTTCGAGACCGTCGGGATCGACGTCGCGATCAATCCCCGCGAGGAGACGGCCGAGGAGATCGTCCGCTTCACTCGCACCGATCAGACCGAGAAGATCGCCATGCTCGAGCACGACCGCGCCGAGGTCATCGAGGTCGAACTCGGATCGGGGAGCGCGTTGATCGGTCGTCAGATCGCGGATTCGATGGCCGAACTTCCCGAGTGCGTCGTTATCGGGGCGATCTCACGCGGCGGCGAACTCATTACCCCGCGCGGGACGACGGTTCCGGAGGCGGGCGACCACGTCGTGCTGTTCGTCGACGCGACGGTACTCGACGAGGTTTCGGCGGTGTTGTGATGGCGTCGATCGCCGAAACCCGTCGCCACCGACGAGGATCGTCTCGATTCGATGGCCAGCGAGACGCGATCAAAAGGGAGCATCCTTCAATCCCGCTGCCGTACGGGTCGCTATGAGTATTCGTCTCGACGAAGTGAACAGACGGATCATCCACGCGTTGATGGGGGACGCGCGAAACACGTCCGCGCCGACGATCGCCGACGAAGTCGGCGTCTCCCCGGCGACGATCCGGAACCGGATCGCCCAACTCGAGGACGCCGGGATCATCCGCGGCTATCACGCGAACGTCGATTTCGACGCCGCCGCCGAAATGTTGCGCACGCTCTACGTGGGGACGGCCCCCATCGAGGAGCGGGCGCGAATCGCCCAGCAGGCCCGAACGATCACGGGCGTCGTCAACGTCCGGGAGTTCGTCGCCGGACAGGAGAACCTGCACGTGCTCGCCGTCGGGGACGACGTCGAGGCGATGAACGACGTCGCTCGAGAACTCACTTCCCTCGGGATCGCCATCGAGGACGAAAAGGTCGTGCGGACGGAGCAGTTTCAGGCCTATCACCCCTTCGGGCCGGCCGAAACACACCAGCAGTTCTCCGACTACATCAGTCTCGCGGGAGGGAACAAAGTCGTCGAACTCACCGTCGACGACGACGCACCGATCGCCGGCATGACCTTAGAGCGCGCCGCGCGCGAGGGGGTTCTCGAGGACGGCGTGCTCGTCGTCTCCATCGAACGCGACGACGCCGTCCTGACGCCGCGGGGTGACAGCAAGATTCGAGCCGGCGACATCCTGACGGTCCTCTCTCGAGGCGGCTTTACCGAGCGTATGTTCGAAATTTTCGAAGCCGGATCGAACGAGCGGTAGCTCGCAGAGAGCGACCGACTCGAGCGTCGTCAGGTTAAAATTACACGGCTGAGCCGCCAGCCGTTCGAACGCGCGCCGAGTGGGAGTGCGGGTGGATCTCAGTTGTCCCGTCGACCGAACAGTCGGTCCCACAGCGACCGTTTCGTCGGACGCTCGGCCAGCAGGACCGAACACTCGACCTCGTTGACGACGCTGTACGCCAGCGAACCGCCGATGAGCCGCGAGAGCAGTCCGCGCTCGGTCGCGCCGATGATGACCATCGTGTGATCGCGAGCCGCCGTGGCGATCGCGTCCTCGACGTCGCCGCTGGTATCGATACGGATCGTCGCGTCCTCGAGGCCGCGGTCTGCCGCCCACTCGGTCAGGAACGCTTCCCCGTCGTCCTTCTCGCCCTCGTCGACGACGTTCAACAGCGTGATCTCGGAGCCGAGCTGATCGCGCATGTAGCGGGCCATCTCGGCGCTGAGATCGGAGTCCGGACCGCCGGCGGTCGGCACGAGCACGCGGTCGGTCTCGAGCCCTCGGTCGTTCAGGACGAGGAAGTCACACGGCAGATTGTGCGTGAGTTCGTCGAGCGGCCGTTCCGCGCGGCCGGCGGTCCACGGACGACCGGGACCCCAGCCCATGACGACGGTATCGGCGTTCTCGCGGCGAGCCACGTTGAACACCTCTTCGAATGAGCGGTGGGAGACGACCGTCCGGATGTCGACGGGAACGTCGAGCGTTTCCGTACTCTCGCGAACCTGGGTCATCAGCCGCTCGGATTCTTCGTCGATACGACGAATGTGTTCGGAGCCTTCCCGTAGCGGCGTCTGGTCGGGCACTTCGACGATGTGAACCGCCTTTACCCGTCCGTCGTTGGCCTTTGCAACCACGCTCGCCAGCGAGAGCAGTTGGGACTCAGTACGGGGGTTCGAGACCGGGACGACGACGGTGTAGTCGTCGTTCTTCGCCGGCTTGGCGGCTTCCACAGCGGTGACGGCGGCGTCCGGCATCTCGTCGGACCGCGAGAGAACGTAGTCGCTCAGGATCCCTTCCCGGTCGGTCTTCGTTCGGGCGTACGTGAAGTACCACGCGATCGCAAAGACGACGAAGACCACGCTGATCGCGGTTGCGAGCGGATCCATGAAGTAGATCAACGCGAGCGAGAGGACGAAGCCGGCGATCGGCGTCAACGGGTAGAACGGGACCTCGAAGTCGGGATCGTACTCCGGCGGATTCGTCTCGCGGAAGACGATCAGCGAGGCGTTGATCAGCGCGTAGACGACCAGATGGAGGACGCTCGCCGCACTCGAGAGGATCGCGACGGTCTCCCCGAGAGCGACGATAAAGACGATGATCATCCCGCCGGTGACGGCGATCGACCGATACGGCGTCGCGTATTTGGGGTGGATCTCGTTGAGCTTCGGGGTGACGATCTTGTCCCGGCCCATCGCGAAGTTGATTCGGGCCGAGGCGAGGATCGAGGCGTTCGCACTCGAGGCAGTCGCGAGCAGCGCCGCGAGCGTGATCGACGTCACGCCGGCGCCGAGAATCGGAATGTCGAAGCCGACGACCGCGAACTGGTAGTCGAAGACGATCTCGGCGGCGTAGGTCATCGGCGCGTTCTCGACGGTCTCGAGGAAGAACTCCTCGTGTGGAATCAGTCCCATCAGAAGGCCGACGAGGATCGTGTAGATGACCATCACGATCCCGACGCTGCCGATGATCGCGATCGGGAGGTTTCGCCCCGGGTTCTTCAGTTCCTCGCCGATCGTCGCGATCTTCGCGTAGCCCAGATAGGAAACGAACACGAGCGCCGCACCGGGGAGGATCGCTCCCGCTCCCTCGGGCGTGTAGCTCCCGTCGGCGGTGACGGTCCCCCAGTCGAACGAGAAGAAACCGACGATAGCGAAGATCGTCAGCAGGCCGAGCAGGAGCGTGACGATGGCGGTCTGGATGCCGCCGGTCTCCTTTGCGCCCATGTAGTTGACCCCGACGAACACGATTCCGGCGAGTACCGCGCCGATCTGAATGTCGCTGAGGACGAGCGGTCCGAGCACAATTGTCGGGAGGAGAGCGAGTTCCCCGACACCGGGGATCGGGACGACGACCCCATCGAGCAGATCGGCGAGATAGCCGCCGAAGCCGATACAGTAGAACGCGCTCGCGAAGGCGAGACCGATCCAGTCACCCATCCCCGAGATCGAGCCGAACAGCGGTCCGAGCGCCCGATTGATGTAGTAGTACGCGCCGCCGGCTTTCGGCATCGCGGTCCCGAGTTCGCTCACCGAGAACGCGTTTATCATGGCGATCATCCCACCGATAATAAACGAGATGACGACCGCCGGGCCGGCTTCCTGTGCGGCGATACCGGGCAGGACGAAGATTCCCGCACCGACCATCGTTCCGATTCCGATCGCGAGCGCAGAGATCAGGCCGAGGTCCTTCGCGAGTTCCTCGTCGCCACCGCTCATCGTCGGTGCCTCCGTCTCGAGCGACTGTCGAATACCAGTACAAGTGACATAGGTAGGTTCGGAGCGTGATCGCTACTCCTGGTATACTGACCGATGAATCGTCGGCCCTTAGTATTTCGCTTTCCGGATTCCAGAGGTGAAATAGTGGCGAAACCCGAATATAGATCGTTACTATTATCGGATCCGGATCCCACTCACTCGGTTCTGTCGGTGGGATCCGGCGTCGCCGGCTCCGGCGTGACACCGGTTTCGTCCGTCGTCTCGTCGCGCCGGGTGCCGAAAATTCGCTCTCGAGTCGTCCGTTTGTGACGTTTCTCGGCGAGCAACACCGAGCAGTCGACGTCCTCGAGGACGTCGAGGATGAGCGAGCCACGGGCGAGTCGCGAGAGGACGCCCTTCTCCGTCGCACCGATAATCAGTAGGGATGCGTCCGATGCAGCCTCGGCGATCCGCGTCTGGACATCCCCAGTCTCGACCGTACACCTCGCGTCTTCGAGCCCGCGCTCAGCGGCCCATTCTTCGAGGAACTGACGGCCTCGTTCGCGGTCGTCGGCGACGTGCAACAGCGTGACGCTCGCGTCGAACTGGTCTTGCAGTGCACGCGCGATGGCGGCTGCGAGATCCGAGTCGGGACCGCCGGCGGTCGGAAGCAGGATCCGGGACGGATCGAAACCGCGGTCGCGGAAGACGAGGAAGTCACACGGCAGCGACCGCGCGAGTTCGTCGAATCTGGTTTCGACGCGACCCGGCGAACCGTGTGAATCCGGCCCCCAGCCCATCACGCAGCTGTCGACACCGTACCGTTTCGCGGCGTCGAACACCTCCTCGATGCCCCGGTGGGAGAGCACTACGTGTGTTTCCACGTCGACGCCGTACGTCTCGGCGTTGGCTCGCGCCTGCTCGAGCAGGTGCGAGGCCGCTTCGTGGTCCTTCTGTTTGCGGGCGGCACGTAGCGACGTCTGGTCGGGCACCTGCTCGATGTTGACAGCGACGACCGTCCCGTCGTTCTGGGCGGCGATGGCCGAACCGAGCGTGATGAGATGCTTTTCGTGAGCGGGGTTCGCGAGCGGGACCATCACTCGGTAGTCACCACCCTCGGGCTTTACGGTCGTGGTTGCGGATATCGCCGCGTTCGGAAGCTCTTCCGAGCGCTCGAGGACGTAGTCGGCCAGAACGCCCGGCGATTCGATCTCCGAACGGGCGTAGCCGAGATACCAGACGACGCCGAAGATGACGAATCCGAGCGAGAGCAGGATGACGATCGGCTCGATGAACGCGATCAGGGCGAACGAGAATACCGCACCGAGGATCGGGGTGATGGGATAAAGTGGAACGGTAAAATCGGGATCATACCCCTCCGGTTCGGCCTCGCGGAAAACGATCAACGCGAGGTTCAACAGTCCGTAAACGATGAGGTGGAGAACGCTTCCCGCGCTCGCGAGCAGCTCGAGGTTTCCGAACGCGATAAAGATGAGGATGAACGCGCCGGTAATCCCGATCGCCCGGTACGGTGTCGCATAACGCGGATGGATCTCGTTGATCTTCGGCGAGATCAGTTTGTCCCGTCCCATCGCGAAGTTGATCCGAGAGGATGCGAGGATCGACGCATTCGCCGACGAGGCGGTCGCGAGCAGTCCGCCGAGCAACAGCGCTATTGCACCGACGGGACCGATCAACATCTCGGCGACGTCGACGACGGCGGTTTCGTTGTTGGCGACCACGTCGGTTTCGACGGCCGCGAGCACCGCCAGGAGAATTAGCGCGTACATCACGGTGACAATCACGACGCTGCCGATCACGGCCCGGGGAAGGTTCTTTCCCGGCTCCTGAATCTCTTCGGCGACGGACGTAATCTGAACGAAGCCGAGGTAGGAGACGAACACCAGCCCCGTCACCGGAAGCAGGGGCGCCCAGCCGAAGGGATCGATCGGTCGAAGCGTCTCCAGATTTGCGTTGAGCAGCCCGAACAGGGTGAACACTGCCAGAATCCCCATGAGAGTGATGACAATGACGTTCTGTAGCTTCCCCGTCTCCTTCGCGCCGACGTAGTTGACCCCGATGAAGAACGCCCCACCGACCAGTCCGATCAACTGGGCGGGCTCGAGACCGACGGGGCCGAGCGACACTGACGAGATGCTCACGAACTGATGGACGTACTCACCGAAACCGTACATGTAGAACGCCGAAGCGAACGCGAGCCCCATCCAGTTGCCCCAGCCGGCGATCGAGCCGAACAGTGGCCCGAGCCCCTGATTCACGTAGTAGTACGCACCGCCGGAAACGGGCATCGCCGTTCCGAGTTCGGACGCCGAGAGTGCCGTCAACAACGCGATTCCGCCGCCGATGACGAACGCCAGCGCCGCCAGCGGCCCGAGTTCTGCGACCGCCGGTCCGGGAAGGACGAAAATACCCGCACCGATCATGGTCCCGACGCCGATCGTTAGCGCTGCGAGCGGACCGAGGTCTTTGGCGAGTTCTTCGTCGCCTCCGCTCATCGTTTCCTCCTCGTCGCCAGTCCGTCGGAAATCGACAGTGTGTGGTGTATCATGCTGTGGTTACGACCGCCGGAATCGGTACGCCGAATAGCCACCCCGAGACGATATTCGAGTTCGGTGGGGACGCTCTCGAATCGAGAGCCCCGTCTGAATGGAGAGCATCCCGGATATAGTGACCGAAGAAGGACTTTGCCCTTAATAGGTTCGTTTGCCGGCCGAAATCGGCTGTCGTCGATTTTCCGTCCCTCTCGAGCGCACAGGAGAACTCAACGGCGTCGATCAGACCCCGAACGTCGCCCGGAGCATGTCACGGGTGCCGGGTCCGAGGCCGACGGCGACGACGGTGATCATCATCAGGATGGCAAACCGCGGGCTCTCCTCGAAGATTTCCTCGTTGAAGATCCAGATGATGAAGACCGGCGCGGCGAGTTTCAGGAGTGCGAACGGCCAGGCCTCACCGATGACTTCGGTGATGCCCGCGGGGACGACCGATCCGGTGTAGGTAACGATCGCGTCGTTGACCGGATGTTTCGGGCTGTAGCCGAGCCCCCAGACGTGCGACCAGTCGAGCATCAACTGGTTGGCGAAGCCGTCGACCGCGTGGGCCCAGATGATCACGATTCCCATCGTTCCGGTCCCCGCATTCAATCCGGGTGCGAAGCGCTGAATTCCCCACCAGACGAGCGCAGTCGAGACGGTCGCCGCCGTGAGCACGATCGCCGCGATCGACGGGTAGAACGTCGAGTACGGCTGCGTTGCGGCGAGATAGCCGAGCCAACCGAGTGTCACGGCGAGCACAACCGCTCCGACGCCGAACAGCGGGTACTCGTAGCCCGAGACGTAGTCGTTTCGCTCGAGCCAGACGGAGGCGACCACGGCGATGAACGCGATGAGGGCCACCGTGAAGTAGATCAGCGGGCTGATCAGGAAGCCCGACCACGGAAGTTGGATCGCGAGTTCGCCCGTATCGCGGTAGGCGGCGACGTTCGCGTCCTCGACGGTTCGCAGCGCGCCGCCGAACAGCATGAACGGGAACAGCGCGAAAAAGCCCGCCCGGTAACGGTCGATATCGAGACGCCGAATCGCGAACAGGATTCCGATCGCCATCAGGATCAGCGTCGGAATGTAGCCGGCGTAGGAGACGGCGGTGTAGCCGGGCGAGGCGAACGGCCCGTCGTCGGGACCGGCGTCGTTCGCGTTGATCTGTTCGCCGCCGGCCCAGGCGACCTCGCCCCAGCCGTAGGCGTCGGCCACCACTGGTCCCCAGTAGTACTGCCAGATGAAATCGACGTACACCCGCTGGGGAAAGAGGAGGGCAGCGATGGCGATACCGCCGAAGAGGAGGACGACGGTCGCGGCCCAGACTTTCTCGGCCCCGTACCGTTCGATGTACTCGTCCATAATCGATACCCGTGGGGGCGAGCGCTTACCGCTTCCGATTTCCTGCAGGTTCTGACAGTCGATCCTCGGTGACCGTCACGTCGTCTCACCGTCGATCTCGAGCGCCGAAGCGCGGAGTTCGTCGTGAATCTCCCCGTTCGAAGCCACCAGCCCGTGGCTGTCGTGTCGCCAGCGATTGCCTTCGAGGTCGGTGACGGTTCCCCCGGCCTCGCGAACCAGGTGAACCCCGGCGACGGTATCCCACGAGTTGGCTCGCAGGTTGGTCACGGTCCCATCGAGCGACCCCGAGGCGACCATCGCGAGCTCGAGCTGGGCGCAGCCGAACCGGCGCATGTCCCCGAATCGCTCGACGATCGCGCGTGTCGCTGCAGCGTACTGGTCGCGTTGGTCGTAGTCCCACCAGAAGGTCGGACAAGCGGTCGCCGCCTCGGGATCGCTCACGTCGCTGACCGAGAGCGGCTCGTCGTTGCGAACCGCCTCGTCGGGACCGGACCGGTACGTATCGGACAGCGCGGGACAGACGACTGCGGCACCGACCGGTTCGCCGTCGCGGACGGCGGCGACGGCCGTCGCGAACGCCCGGTTCTCGTTGACGTAGTTGTTCGTCCCGTCGATGGGGTCGACGATCCAGGCCGGGCCGTCTTCGGGGACCGCTTTCAGCGCGTCTTCCTCCTCGCCGACGACTGGATCGGTCGGAAACTCCTCTTCGAGAACCTCGATCACCCGCTGCTGGGCGTCTCGGTCGACCTGCGTGACGACGTCGGTCTTCCCGTCCTTGCGTTCGATCTCGAGATCGGTCCGAAACGACGCCGCGGCGACGTCTGCGCCGGCGGCAGCCGCGCGGTGTGCGACGCTCGCTCGACGAGCGTCCTGTTCGCGTTCGCTCATTGTAACCTATCTCTCGAGCGGAGTAAAAAGAGGTCGCAATGTGACACGCCGAGTACCGACGAGCAGTGTCAGCAGACATCAGGCGTCTGTCGCCGCGGAATGGGGTGATAACTGAGTGGGAGGCTCCGTCACTTTCGTTTCGAAACAGTCTTTTCACGGCTTCCGAAACGTCCGCCGTGAACGAGGATCGCGTACAGTTCTGGTCGCTCTACCTCACCCGATTCTCGGAAGGGTTCGGCTTCATTACGCTGATCACGCTGCTGCCGTACTATATCAACGCGCTCGATCCGTCCGGCACGACGGTCCTCGGGCTAACGATCAGCGCGGGGCTCATCGTCGGACTGTACACGACCGGCTTCACCTTCGCCCAGACGGTCGCCATCGTCCCCCTCGCCTGGGCCGGCGACCGGTTCGACAAACGCCTCGTCCTGCTGGTCGTTCTCGGGATCGGTATCTTCGTCTACGGCCTGTTTCCGATCGTCGACTCGAGCGCGTCGTTCATCGCGATTCGGGCGCTACAGGGAGTCGCCGTCACCGGCGCCGGGCTGATGACGCTCTCGCTCGTCGGCCAACTCGCGGACGGCGGCACCCGGGCGAACTACATCGGGAAGGCCAACGCCGCGAGTTTCGCCGCGTCGATCGTCGGCAGCCTCAGCGCGGGGGCGCTCTACGAGGCGTTCGGGTTCGGACCCATCTTCGCGATTATCGTCTGTATCATGTTCGTCGCGTGGCTCGGCACGTTTCGGTACCTCGAGACGGACGAGACCCGCGTTCACGGCTTTCCGTTCACCGACCTCGCGCTCAACCGGAAGCTCATCACGCTCTCGACGTTCCGGGTCCAGTACGCGTTTTCGGTCACCCTCGTTCGAACGTGGATTCCGATCTACGCCGGCGTCGCGGCCGCACAGGGCGGGCTGGCCTACGGCGGGCTCGCCGTCTCGCTCACCGTCGTCGCCGAGAAGTTCACCAACATGTGCTGTCAGCCCTTTACCGGACGGCTCTCGGACGGCTACGGCCGAGCGATGTTCGTCTTCGCCGGCGGCGCGGCGTACGGGCTGGTCGCGCTGCTCGTCCCCTTCTCGCCGGCGATCGGTTCGGCGCTCGGATTATCCTCCGAGATAGCCGTCGGCGTTCCGGCGATCCTCGCCGGCGCGACGCTTCCCGCATTCCTGCCGCTCGAGACGATCCCCGCTCAGCTCACGCTGTTCAGCGACGTTTCCGCGGCGTTTCTGCCGCTGGTCGCCATCGCCGGTCTGTTGGGCATCGCCGACAGCTTCCGCGAACCCGCGAGCATGGCGTTGTTCGCGGACGAGGGCACCGACGAGGGCGGCGTCGCCTCGAGTTTCGGCATCCGAGAACTCGTCTGGCGGCCGGGCAGCGTCATCGCGCCCCTCCTTGGCGGCTGGCTCATGTACGAGGTGAGCATGGCGTCCGTGTTCTACGTCGGCGGCGCGTTCGCGCTGACCGGCGTCGCGACGTTCCTCGTGATTCTCGTCTGGGCCCACGGCCGGCGGGCGCTGCTCGAGTGGTGAGACCGCGGAGAAGGCACTACTCCGTCCGGAGGAACCGATCGTCGTGATCGGGTTCGTCCTCCCTGAGGAAAAAGAGCGCGAGCGATCGGGCCGGCGCGTCGGCGAACCGATCCGGAACCGTTCGAAGTTCGTCGTCCCAGCCGATCTCGCCCTCTCGAACCGCGAGCGTCACGATCAGCTCTTCGGGTTCGGTCTCGGTTTCGAGCGACGACTGGAGGTCTCGCCACGACGCGACCGAGGCGAACTCGGCGGGGATATCGATCTTGACGAGGTCGAAGAGCGTCCGGTACTGCTGAACGTTCTGCTCGAAGACGGAGACGGAGATTCCCGCATCGAGAACGTCCGCCAGCTGTTTCACGTTGTAGATTGCCTCGTAGAACCCTTCGTGATGGTCCGTCTGGCGCGGGACCACGACGTGCAATCGGTCTATCGCGGACAGTGGATCGCCGATCCGTGCCAGGTAAACCGGGAGGGGCGTCCGGGAGAGAACTCGATCGATCGTCCGTCCATCCGACGCGTCGAGGACGGGACGGGTCCCGTCCCAGCCCATTACGAGCAGATCGGCGTCGGTTTCGCGGGCCATCCGAACGATCGATTCGGCGACGTCGTCGTCTCGACTCGTCCCGGTCTGCACGGCGGTCGTTCTGTCGCGACCCACTTCGGCGAGTTCGTCGTGAAACGCGGCGATCTCGTCGGCAGCAGTGTCACCGTTCGGATCGTCGCGCGTATCGGAGCGAACGGTAAAGAGGTGGATCGGCTCGTCGCCGTACCGATGTTTGATCGAACACGCGAGGTCGAACAGTCGATCCGGGTTCGCCTGATCGGCGATGACCGGAAGGAGAATTCGGGGATCGATCGCTCTGGCGTCATCGACGTCCTCGGTATCGAAGAGCGGTAACTGGGGAGACGGCGGGCTGAATCCCCCCTCTCGAGTCTCGTCCGTCGACGTCGTCGACCGACGTCGCTTGATTCCGACTCCAGCCAGCACCAGGAGTAGTCCGGCCACGAGCACGCTCGAGACGACGGTCAGGGCGAAGGTCGTCATCTCACCACACCCGACGCTGGTGACGGCGGGTCGCAGTATCGGGTCGCTGTACGCCACCGTGGACCGACGCGTCCGAGACTCGTGAGCCTCTCACTGATCGATAACACCTGTTCGACACTGTCTGCTAGAAGACTATAACTATATTCACACACAACTCTCGACTCTCGAAAAGAACGCTCTGGGAATCGATCTCCAATAGTCTCCATACTCAAATTCTTATTTAGAATAATCGAATACATACGGTCATTTGAATTGATTGCGACTGATTAGCGACGGTGCTCCTCGAGACCCACACCGTTCACAGAAGTTTGCGAGGGCAAGACGCTCCGTCTTGCCGCACTATTTTGTAGTGCGAGGGGAGGGAATCGAACCCACGAACCCCTACGGGAGCGGATCTTGAGTCCGCCGCCGTTGGCCGCTTGGCTACCCTCGCACGCAGTATCAGGTTTCGCCCTCACGCGGTTAAATCGTCCGATTCGTGCTCGGGTCGCTGCTCGCTCGAGTCGACGAACCGGCCGAGCCGACCTGTAAACGCTTAGGGGGCCGCACCCGAACGCTCGAGTGTGAGCGAAAATCGCGTCGTTCAGGGACGGATGGTCACGGGCAAGAAACTCGCGGAACTGATCGAGGACGGGTCGGTGATGGAGGCCGAACCGATCGAGGACGCCGATCGAGAGTGTCCCGACTGCGGCGGGGACGTCCTGAAAGTCGGCTACATGCCCTCGGTCACGGAGTTTATCACCGGCTGGAAGTGCCAGGACTGCGACTGGAGCGAGACGGATCGGGACTGATTCTCGCGCCCGAAAGTTGTTATATCGTTGACTGGGTTGTATCGATATATGGCCGACGTCGTGCTGCTCAAACAGCGTGTCGAACCGGCGAAAACAGATCAACTCCGCGAATGGATGGCGGAGATTCGATCGCGTCGAGACGAAGCCGTCGAAACCCTCCAGAACGAGGGGATGTACACAGAGGCGACCTTTATCGAGTCCAGGGCGGACGGAACGTATCTTCTGACGTTTCTAGAGGTTGAAGATATCGACCACGCGTTCGAGGCGTATGAATCGTCCACCCACGAACTCGATCGAGAGCATCGGGAGGTGCTGGACGAAGTGCTTGCGGACGACCAGCCGGAGCAGAATATCGAACTGCTGTACCAGATGACAAATCCCGAGCGGCCGTAGTCTCTCGACACCGACACGGGGCCGTCTTTCTTTTCCAGGATTGGAGGTCAGGCGTAGGCCCTCCAGTTCTCGCACTCGTGGTAGCCGTCGGCTATGTCATCATCACCTCGGTTGGGCTGATCGTACTGGTGAGATGGGGCCGAACGGCGTAGCGATACTCACCTGGCTCAGAGCACGCCAAGCCACTCGACGAGCACGACGACCATCGCCAGAAACACGTGCTCGCCGTCGACGACGAAGCCGTAGTACAGCGGGCCGCGCTCGGTCGTGGCGAACGGGATGTAGCCCGCGACGTAGCCGTTCATCGCGAGCAGTGTGAGAAACTCGAGCGAGAGATCCGTCCCGAAGACGAGGGCGACGACGACTGCGGCCACGACGACGTTTGCGGCCTGGGAGTAGCGCCGCGTCGCCGCCGTTCCGAGCGTGTTCGGAACGGTCGCGATCCCTTCCTCCCGGTCGCCCGGGATGTCCTTGACGTCGAAGATCACCGCCGCGATGGTGATCATCGCGATCACGTAGCCCGCGACGACGAGGATCTCGAGCGTCCAGAGCTGTTCGTAGTAGTAGCCGACGCCGAGCGGGATCAGCCCCCAGGCGAATCCGACGAAGACGTTCTTCACGAGGAAAACTCGCTTGATCCCGCCGACCGAGTAAAGGAGGGCGACGACGAGGGGAAGCAGCAGGTAGATCGCCCCCGGAAGCCCCTCCAGCACGGCGATTGCGATGGCGACGACGTAACAGCCGACGCCGAGCGCGAGCAGGAGCGTTCCGTAGCGTTTCGTAAACGAGGCGCGGTCCGGAACGTTCGCTTCGTCCTCCTCGAGGTCCGTGAATCGGTTGACGGTGTAGACGAACAGCGTGGCAGCGAAGACGATAAAGAGGGGCAACGCCTCGAGCGGGAGGTCGGCGAGGAGCACCGTGGTGACGACGACGCTCATCGTGGCCAACGAGATGAAGAGGTTGCTGTGGACCAACAGCCGGAGTGTCCGCTGGAGCGACGCGACCCACCGCCGTCCGCCGCGGGACGCAATCGGGGTGGTCACGTCAGTTCGGCCTCCAGCGTGCGGTGACGGTGACGAACATAGGTTCGAGTGAACGCCTCCCGGTCGCGACCAGTTCGCGTCTGCGGCTGGTCGTCCCGACCGGTCCGTGTAGGGTTCAGTTGTGGTCGGCCGGAGACAAACGCTTCGGTCGCCTCGAGTGCGGTCGTCGCGACCGAGTCCCGAGACGAGGGATGGCGGGGAAGGTTGACAATCCCACACTGATAGCGTCGAAAACGGCTCGAGTTCGAACGTGCGAACGTATTTCACCCCACCATAGTTGAAAAAACACATAACGTTCGGAGATGAGAGAACGATGCAAGCGCAGTGTCACGATGAAGTTGATGGGCGTCGATAGATTCCGGTCGCGAGTGGAAACTAACAGGATTTAAGCAAGGTCGGAACGGCCGTTCGAATGGCTATGAAACTACACGAGTATCAGGCGAAGCAGGTCTTCGCCGACGCTGGGATTCCGACGCCAGCGTCTCAACTCGCCTCCGACGTCGACGGCGCTGTTGCCGCGGCCGAGGAGATCGGGTATCCAGTCGCGATCAAAGCACAGGTACAGGTCGGTGGCCGCGGGAAGGCCGGCGGGATCAAACTCGTCGACGACGAGGAGGAAGCCCGCGAGGCAGCGGACGAGATTCTGGGGATGGATCTCAAGGGCTACCACGTCGGCAGCGTCCTCGTCGAGGAGGCGGTCGACTTCACCAACGAACTCTACGTGGGGATCACGATGGACCGCGGCGAGGGCAAACCCGTCGCGATGGTCTCGACGAAGGGCGGCGTCGATATCGAGCAGGTCGCCGAGGACGACCCCGACGCCATCGCGCGCGAACACATCGACCCCGCCTTCGGGATGCACCCCTACCAGGCCCGCAAGGCAGTGTACGACGCCGGCGTCGATCAGGCGATCGCCCGCGACGTCTCGAGCGTCCTCACCACGCTCTACCAGCTCTGGGACGATCGCGACGGCGCCGACGCCGAGATCAACCCGCTGATGGTCACCGCGGACGACGAAGTCATCGCGGCCGACGCCGTGATGAACATCGACGAAGACGCGCTCTTCCGCCAGCCCGAGTTGGCGGAGATGGAAGCGGAGGCCGCAAGCACCGGCGACGAACTCGAGCAGAAGGCCGACGAGTACGGCTTCGACTACGTCCGTCTCGATGGCAACGTCGGGATCATCGGTAACGGTGCCGGGCTCGTCATGACCACGCTCGACCTCGTCGACCACTACGGCGGCGAGCCGGCGAACTTCCTGGACGTCGGTGGCGGCGCGAAAGCCGAGCGAATCGCGAACGCGCTCGACATGGTGTTCTCCGACGACAACGTCGACAGCGTCGTCTTCAACATCTTCGGCGGGATCACCCGCGGCGACGAGGTCGCCAAGGGGATCAACGAAGCGCTCGAGCAGTTCGACGAGATTCCCAAGCCGGTCGTCGTCCGCCTCGCGGGGACGAACTGGGAGGAAGGCATGGAGATTCTGAACGAGGACCTCGTGACGGTCGAACAGACCCTCGAGTCCGCGGTCCAACGTGCTGTCGAGTACGCTGGGGAGGTGAACGACCAATGAGTGTACTAGTCGACGAGGACACGCGCGTCGTGGTACAGGGCATCACCGGCGGGGAGGGCAAGTTCCACGCCGAACAGATGATGGAGTACGGCACGAACGTCGTCGCCGGCGCAGTCCCCGGCAAAGGCGGTCAGGAGGCCGCCGGCGTCCCCGTCTACGACACGGTCCACGAGGCCGTCGAAGAGGAGAACGCCGACACCTCGGTCATTTTCGTTCCGCCGGCGTTCGCCGGCGACGCCGTCTTCGAATCGCTCGACTCGGATCTCGACCTCGCGGTCGCGATTACCGAAGGTATCCCGACCCAGGACATGGCTCGAGTCAACAAGCGGCTCTCCGAGACGGACACTCGTCTCATCGGGCCGAACTGTCCCGGTCTCATCACGCCCGGCGAGGCCAAACTCGGCATTCTCCCCGGAAACATCTTCTCGGAGGGGAACGTCGGTCTCGTCTCCCGCTCGGGAACGCTGACCTACCAGGTCGTCGACAGCCTGACCAACCGCGGCATCGGTCAGACGACCGCCATCGGTATCGGTGGCGACCCGATCATCGGCACGGACTTCGTCGACGCCCTCGAACTGTTCGAGGACGATCCCGAGACCGAGGCCATCGTCATGTGCGGTGAAATCGGTGGCGAGGACGAGGAGGAGGCCGCCGCGTTCATCGACGACTACGTCGATACGCCGGTCGCCGGCTTCATCGCCGGCCGTACCGCGCCGCCGGGCAAGCGAATGGGCCACGCCGGTGCGATCGTCTCCGGTTCCGGCACCGGTACCGCAGAGAGCAAGATCAACGCGCTCAACGACGCCGGCGTCCCCGTTGGCGACACCCCCGAAGAGGTCGCCGACCACATCGAAGGCTTCCTCGGATAGCCTCGAGTCGGGACATCCGCAGCTCTCCATTTTTGGCGGTCGAGTCGGTTTCGGTGCGAAGATTCAGGTGTAAAACGGGATCTATCGGTTCGTGACGATCGTGCGAACGTTTGTTATGCGGTAGGGATACTAGTCGAGTATGTCCGAAACCGACGACGACGATGCTTCGACAGCCGAAGCCTCCGACGGCGTCGATTCGAACGACGGGCTCGTCCCGGCGACCGTCGAGGACGCCAGCGGGTACGGACTGTCGCTTACGCTGGTCGGCGGCGTGTTGCTCGCGCTGGCGTACTACGGCTACATCGCGGTGACCGGCCCGCAGACGCTCGGACAGGCCGTTCCCGAGCCGTTCTATCTGCTCGTCTTCGCGCTCTTATTCGTCCTCGAGTTGTTTCAGAGCCGCGAGCGTGGGGCGATGGCGGTGGTTCGAGCGATCGCCCTGGCACTGTTCTACGGCGGGCTCACCGCGTTCGCGATCGAAGGCGGTCTCTACCTCTGGAACACTCCCGAAGCGGCGCTCGAGGGCTTCGCCGGGGTCACCGTGCTGGCGGTGTCGTTGATCGTCGCCGCGCTGGCGTACTTCTGTTATCTCACCGTCCTCGAATCGGGTCGCTGACGTCGTCTATAGGCTCATCGGCCAGCCATTGCCCGCACCGTGGTGATAATCGCTCGAGCCGTCGGGTTCGACATGGTCCACATCGAGTGTGCGTCCTGCGGGTTCGAGCACACGATTCCGGAACGCGAAGACGATCCGGGCGGCGGCACGCGATGTCCGAACTGCGGCCAAAAACCGTTCTCGGTTCGTCGGGACGGACTCGAGTGGCATCCCGAGCCGTGAGTGCTCGGGAGACGTACTGAACTAATCAAAACGGGACTGCAAAGCGAGCGTCCAACCGCCGTCCCAGGGTTAGAACAGGCCGCCGAGTTTCGACCGCAGCCAGCCGAGGACGCCGCCGGATCCGCCGTCGTCTTCCACCGTTGCCGGCACGTCGCCCTCGTCTTTGGCGACGAGCGCCGTTTCTTCCGACTCGGGCGCGTCGACGGTTTCGTCGGACGTGTCGGCGTCCTCGAGGTCGAGATCGCCGACTCCCGGATCCGAGGAATCGAAATCACCCTCTTCGTCGGTTGCTGGTTCCGTCTCCGCGGCGGAGTCGGCCGTGTCGTCCTCGAAGATAGTGTCGGTCTCTTCTTCGGGTTCGGCAACAGCGTTGGACTCGTTTTCAGTCGACTCGCCCTCGCCATCAGCGTCGGTCTCGGAAGACGCTCCGGACTCCACCCAGAGGAACTCCTTCTCTTTCGTCCGCCCGGTGAGCAACAGCTCCGCGAGTTCGTCGTCGTCGACGCGGAGGTCGTCGTCGATCTCGGGCTCCGGGTCAGGTTCGTCCGCGCTCGCGATGATGTCTTCCGGACTCTCGTCGGCGAGCACTTCGTCGGCGTCGTTCTCGGCGTTGGCTCGAAGTTGACCGAAGACGTCTGCAGCCGTCTGATCTTCGACGCCGTCGGCGCCGGTGTCGTTCCCGCCCCCCGTCGTTGATTCCGCTGTCGACTCGTCGCCCGCCCCCTCGAGCGACTCGTCCGCGAACTCCCCGAACAGTTCGTCGGCGCTCGCCCCCACGTCGAACGCGTCGTCACCCGAGTTCGTGTTTGTCGTACTATCTACCATGAACCTCTTCCGAGAACATACATAATAGCACGACTTTAACTTTTGGAATTTTTTCACCACCAGCGGCCAGAACTGATAGTGTATTAGTGTGTCGGCCGTTTTCGATCGGTCTCGCGATCGATAGTTGACAATGTCGTAGTTTTCTCGGCGTCGAGGAATGTTTGTGTAATTTGTCGTCGCTATCGAGGTGAAGCAGTCGCCCGCACGCCGTTCACCGATGATTACCTGCGATCACCGATTCCGTTACCGAGATGCGGTGATCGCCGTATTGCGACGGGAGACGTGGCCGCAGTCTCACACAGTGAGTGATCACGACGCCATTACCGCGCCCGTCCCCCGACGGTATCGGTGTTCGGCCCTCGAACACGGAATCGTCGACCGACTGGACGACGAGCCGGAACCGCGGGCTGGTTCGTTAGACGAACGACTGATTACCGGTCGTCGACGGTGCAGTACGCGGACGGTCGTCGTCTCGGACGAGTACCGACTCGTCAGGTATCGAACGTCTCAGTCGGCGTTCCGTTACCGAGTTAGCTGAAAATCCAATTCGAGGTTGGGTTCGTCCGTTCGGTGGAAATACGCGCAGCGGTCAAGAACGATCCACCTCGTTTATGCGGGAATCCGCCCATTAGTTGGTGCAGTCCGACAGTCGCATTGGAGACGATTTTCGGAGGCAGTGAGGAGACCATGAGAGACAACAATCAGCGAACGCACGAGGACCAAGCGTACGACATCGGTCTGTCGCGTCGCACGCTTCTAGCGGGGACGGGCGCAGTCCTCGCTACCGGCGCAGTGCTACCGGCGACGGCGTTCGCACAGGAGGACGGAGCCGCCGAAGCGGGTATCGACGAGGGGATCGAACGCCTCGAGGACGAGGGCATCGAAGTCACGGACGAACAGCGAGCGGCGGCGGTCGATGCGGCGAATGACGCCGCTGATGAGCATCCGGACGCGGACGACGACCAAATCTTCGGAGCCGCGAGCGGCGCGGTGTTCGGAGCACTCGAGGAGGAACCGGAGGAAGAGCCGGAGACGGAGCCAGAGGAGTTCGAGGTACCAGACGAGGACGACGACGAACTCGAGTTGCTGGCGCTCCAGCAGTCACAGACCCAGCAGATCGACGCCTCACAGGTCCAGGCGCTCGTGGGAGGCGGGATGAGTGGTGCGCTCGCACAGTACCAGCGCGTCACCGCAACCCAGATCCAGCACGCGGCGAGGGGAGCGTGCCGCGGCGCGGCGTATCAGGCGCAGGTCGTGACCGTCGAGCAGCTCCAGATCGCCGCGTTCGGCGGCGCGACGGGGTCGCTCGTGCAGGCGCAGTCAGTGTCGGTGACACAGATTCAGGCGGCCGCCTGGGGCGGGGCCTCGGGCGCGCTCAGCGGAGTAACCCAGCACCAGAGCGTCTCGATTACCCAGTTACAAGCCGCTGCACAGGGTGCCGCAGAAGGCGCTGCTCGCGGGGCAGCCCAGCGACAGGATGTTGCTGCCGACCAGATGATGGCGGCTGCCTACGGTTGTGCCCAAGGGGCGGCGATACAGACGCAGGTCACGAGCGTGACGCAGATCCAGGCGCTCGCCATCGGCGCGGCGCGCGGTATCGTCGTCACGTTCGTGCAGGTGACGATCATACAGATTCTCCTCGTGGCGAGGCAGGCGGTCGCCGCGATCAGCGTCGTGATCGTCCAAATCACTCTCGTCAGTATCACGCAGATTCAACAGTACGCGGAGGAGTCCGCGGCCAACACGATGGAACGAGTCGAGTCGGAGGGACTCGAGAGCGAAGACGAAATCGAGGAGGCTGCGTCCGACGAGGCGACGACGACCGCCGAAGAGGAAGGCTACGACGAGAACGGCGACGAAGCTGGCGACGGCGAAGACGGTGACGACGAGAACGGCGACGAAGATGGTGACGATGAAACTGGCAACGGTGAGAACGGCGACGAAGCTGATGGAAACGGCGACGGAGACGACGTGAACGGCGATGAAGACGGTGCAAACGGCAACGGTGAAGCAGGTGACGGCGCGAACGGCGAGGGAGATGGCGAAAGCGGTGAAAACGGTACCGACGTTGGCGACGGCGGGAACGGCAACGGCGACACGGGCAACGGTGCCGCAAACGGCAACGGTGGAGGTAACGGCGACGCTGGCAACGATGCGACCAACAACGGTGCCAACGGCGGCGATACACCGATAACGAGATTCTGAAGCGCCACCCGGAACGGAGCCGGAACCGCTCCGGCTCGCAGGCGTTTCGTGACGCAACGCCCAACGGAACCGACCCGAACCGCTCGAATTCGCCGTCGAGCGCCCCTGTTTTCGGGTCGTTTCGATCCGGTACGGCGGCCGGGAGGGGCGATTCGGCTCTCGAGTCGATCCGGTATCCCGTTCGTCGCAATAACAGGACGTTTCCCAAACACTTTATTCTCGTTAACCTATGATCGATTCGTGGTTTACGAGACGGACAACCAGACGGTCGACGACGCACTCGAGCGCGTGCTGGCCGGCGAGCGACTCGATCGAACCGACGGGCTCGCGCTGCTGGCCCAGCCGGTCGAGGCGCTCGCCGAAGCCGGCGCTGCCGTGCGCGATCAGTACGGCGACGGCACGGTCGACGCGTGCTCGATCGTCAACGCGAAGGCGGGCAACTGCGCGGAGGACTGTGGCTTCTGTGCGCAGTCGGTCCACTTCGACACCGGCATCGACACCTACGGCTTCCTCGGACCCGAGAAGATCCTCGAGGCGGCCAAACGCGCCGAACGCGACGGGGCCCAGCGCTTCGGCATCGTCGTCGCGGAGAAAGGCGTCTCCAAGGAAAACCGGCCCGAAGAGTGGAAAGAGGTCCTCGAGTCCATCCGACTCGTTCGAGACGAGTGTGATCTCGAGGTCGACGCCTCTCTCGGCATTCTCACCGAAGAGGAGGCCGCGATCCTCGCCGACGAGGGGATCAACCACTACAATCACAACATCGAAACCTCGCCGCGGTACTTCCCCGAAATCGTCGGCACGCACAGCTTCGAGGATCGGGTGAAAACGCTCGAAGTCGCCAAGGAGGCCGGTATGGACCTCTGTGCGGGCGTCATCCTCGGAATGGGCGAGACGCCGACCGACCGCGTCGACGCCGCCATCGCCTTACAGGAGATCGGCATCTCCTCGCTCCCGGTGAACGTCCTTAATCCCGTCGCGGGGACACCACTGGCCGAGCAGGGCGTCGAGATCACCACCGAAGAGATCGTCAAAACGGTCGCGGTGTACAAACTGCTCCACCCCGAGTCCCGCGTTCGGCTGACGGGCGGTCGTGAGGTCAACCTCTCGCCCGACGAGCAACATCTGCCGCTCGAGGCGGGTGCCGACGGCCTGCTCACGGGCGACTATCTCACGACCGAGGGCCAGTCCCCCGGCGAGGATCTCGAAATCATCGAACGAGCCGGTCTCGAGCCAAACATGGAGGCCAACGAGTTCGATCCGGAAGCGGTCAAGGCTCGCGGCGCAGAGGCCGCGGAGTCGTCGACCGAGACGACGGCGAGTACGGGCGCGGAACCGAGCGACGACTGACGACTAACGGACACTCGAAACACGACAATGGACGACATCACGTTTGCAGTACTCGGAACGGGAGGAATCGGCCGACGAGCACTCGAAGTGAGCCAACATAAGGAACACCTGACGCCCGCCGTAGCCTGTGACCGCCACGGCACCGCGATCGATTTCGATGGGCTGGACGTGGACGAGCTGTTGGCCGCAACCGAGGGCAACATCGATAATGAAGTCGCGACAGACGGCGGAACGGGCGCCACACCAGCCGACGGTGAGGGCGGCGTCAAACAACACGGCGAGGACAGGGGCGTCGTCGCCTCGAGTCAGGCCCGTCCCAGCGAGGATCCGATTCAGGACGTGATCGATCACGGCGACGAGATCGACGCTGTCCTGCTGGCGCTGCCGAACTACGAACACGACTTCATCCCGCGGGTCGCCGACCGGTTCCTCGAGGGCGGCTACTCAGGCGTCATGATCGACGTGCTCAAGCGCTCGCGCGTAATCGACATGCTCGACGAGCGCGGCGACGAGTTCGAAGACGCGGGTATCACGTTCATCTGTGGCGCCGGCGCGACACCGGGTCTCCTGACGGGCGCTGCGGCGCTCGCTGCCCAATCGTTCGTCGAGGTCACCGACGTCGAGATCTGGTGGGGTGTCGGTCTCAAGTCCGGCTACCAAGATAACCGCGGCACCGTCCGCGAGGACATCGCCCATCTTCCCGAGTACAATATCGAGACGGCTCGAGACCTCTCGGACGCGGAAATCGAGGACATTATCGACGACCACGACGGCGTCATCGAGTTCGAGGACATGGAACACGCCGACGACGTGCTCCTCGAGCGCGCAGGCGTCTGCGACTCCGAGGACGTGGCCGTCGGCGGCGTTTTGGACGTCCGCAGCGACGAGAAACCGACGACGACCACCGTCAGCGTGACGGGAACGACCTTCGACGGCGAGACGGCGACGAACACCTTCCAGCTCGGCGACGAGACGAGTATGGAGGCCAACGTCAACGGACCGGCACTCGGTTACCTGAAGACAGGCGTGCGGCGAAATCGCGCTGGCGAGTACGGCGTCTTCGGTCCCGCCGAACTGATGCCGAGCTTCTGAGACGGGAGCGACTGTACCGTCTCTCCGGCGTACCGATTCGCGGTACCAGGGGCCGTATCAATCCTCGGTTCCAGGCGCCGTATCGGTCGAACCTACTGCCCAGCGGCCGTCACAGTAACGAGTACGATCGTGATAACCCTCGTAATGCGTGCAACACAGAACCGTGAAAGTGAAAGCATGGCACTGACACCGTACACCCGAATGGAAGACCGCGGGTTCGACCTCGAGACTCGACTCGACGTCCTCGAGGAAGCCGATCTGAAACGAACGCTCTCCCCCGTCGATCGAGTCGCGGAGCGAGGCTACTTCGCACCGCCCTGTGGCGGCGAGCTACCGGTTCTCGACTCGGCCGAAGCGCTGGTGTTCGCCTCGAACAATTATCTGGGGCTGACCGACGACCAGCGGGTTCAGGACGCAGCCCGGCAGGCCGCCGCGACCGTCGGCACGGGTGCCGGTGCCAGCCGACTCGTCACCGGCGACACGCTGGTTCATCAGGACTTAGAGCGCGTGCTCGCCGAGACGAAAGGAACCGAGCGGGCGCTCGCCTTCCCGTCTGGGTACGCGGCGAACGTCGGAACGATCACGGCCCTCGAGCCGGATGTGATCTTCTCCGACGAGTACAACCACGCGAGCATCATCGACGGCTGTCGGCTCACGGACGCTGACTCGGTCGTCTACAGCCACTGCGATCCGACGAGTTTGCGGACGAAACTGGAGGAGCAAGCCAGAACCGCCGGCGACGCGGACGAGTCGTGGCTGATCGTCACCGACTCCGTGTTCAGCATGGATGGAACCGTCGCACCGATCGCAGAGCTCTGCGACCTCGCCGAGGAGTTCGGCGCGTGGGTGATGGTCGACGAGGCCCACGCGACGGGGCTCTACGCGAACGGCGGCGGCGTCGTCCAGTCGGAGGGACTCGAGGATCGCGTCCACGTCCAGATGGGGACGCTCTCGAAGGCGCTGGCGAGCCAGGGCGGCTACGTTGCGGGGAGCAACGAGTTGATCGAGTGTCTCTGCAACGACGCTCGCTCGTTCGTCTTCTCCACCGGGCTCGCGCCGCCGGCCGCGGCGGCCGCGAGCGAGGCGCTCCACGTCGCCCGCCACAGCGACGTCCGAGAACGGCTCTGGGAGAACGTCGCCCACCTTCGAGACGGTCTCGAGTCGATGGGCTTCGAAGTGATCGGCGACTCGCAGATCCTCCCCGTCCTCGTCGGCGACCGACGGGATGCGCTCGCGCTGGCCGACGGACTCCGCTCGCGAGAGATCGTCGCACCCGCGATCCGTCCGCCGACGGTGCCCGAGGGAACGAGTCGAATTCGCGTCGCTCCGATGGCGACCCACGAACAGCGCGACATCGTTGCCTGCCTCGAAGCGTTCCGAGCAGCGGGCGAAGACGTCGGGATTCTCTGAGGACCACCGATGAGTGACACCAGCACCACGGTCGCGATCGTTGGGACCGGTACCGGTATCGGAAAAACCGTCGTGACCGCGGGTATCACTCGCTGGCTCCGTGAGAACGGCGCGGATGCGCGAGCGATCAAACCCGCCCAGACCGGCTATCCGCCGGACGACGATGCGGGCTTCGTCGCCGAGGCGTGCGAGGCGGACGAGGCCGCGACCTGTCCCCGCTATCTCGAACCCGCACTCGCACCGCGCGTGGCCGCGGCCGAAGCCGGCGAGACCCTCACGTACGACTCGATTCTGTCGGCGTGCAACGCTGCGATCGCGGACACGTCACACCCGATCGTCGAGGGAATCGGCGGACTGCGGGTGCCCCTCGCCGACGACCGCGAGGTGATCGACCTCGTCGCGGATCTGGATGCTACTGCGGTGGTCGTCACCCGTTCGGGACTCGGCACGCTCAACCACACCGCGCTCTCGGTCGAAGCGCTCGAGCGCCGCGGGATCGATATCGCCGGCATCGTCTGCAACGAGTACGCGGGCGCGACGGTCGCCGAGCGGACCAACCCCGCCGAACTCGAGCGCATGACAGGCTACGCAGTCGAAACGGTGCCACCGCTCGAAGGGGAGACACCGCGGGCGATGGCTATCGGTGTCGAAACCGCACTCTCGTCGAGGTTTCTGGAACGGTTTCTAACCGTAGACGGCTGATGGCTTCGAATAGCGCTCAATCAGCCGACGGGGCCGGCCGGTTTTCGTCGACAACCGTCCCTTTGTCCTCGAGAGCGGTATCGGACAGTTCGATGACCGTCGCGACGAGTTCCGACTTCCGATGCTCGACCTCGAGGTGGACGCGGAGGTCCGTTCGGTCGTCGTGCGCTTCTGCACAGAGGGGACAGCGTAGGTTGTTAATCATTCGCCCGATCACTGGTGTCTCCTGTCGACGGTCTCCAAAGTAATAGTGTCGGTCGTTCCACACGCTGGAATTTCAACATCGACGGATAGTCCGCCGCCGCGCAGTCACATGAAGTCGCTCAGTCCGGACTGGTCGTCGTCCGGTTCGGAATCGTCGGCTGGCGAGTCGGATTCGGGCTCGGCATCGTCGCCCCCCGAATCGGCGACGGCAGTCAGCGTCCCCTGGCTGTTTGCGTCGGACTTACCCGACGCAGCGTCGCTCTCGTCGGCCCCCGCAGCGCCCTCCGAGTCGATTTCGGGTGCATCATCGTCGCTCGAGCCACCGGTGTCGAAGAACGCGCTGCCGGAGTGTTCGACGGTCTCTTTCTCGAGCAGTTCTTCGGCGTCCTCGACGACCGACTGGACCTTGTTGGTGTCTTTCCCGCTGCCGGTGATGAACGACACCTCCTTCTCGTCGAGGTCGTAGGTCGCGGCCATCCGAACGGCGAGGTTGCGGTTCGTGCAGTGGTGGGTCATCGCCGAGAGGAACGGGAGGATCTCCCGTCGCGCGGTGGCGACGCTCGTCCCCTCCCGTTCGGCGATGCGTTCCGCGATGGCGTCGCGGGTGTTCCGTGTTCCCTTCGTCCGACCGAGTTTCGACCAGTAACTCGGCGGACCGTAGCGGGTCCAGCCGCCTTTCGGTTCGCGGCGGGAGGCGGCGACGCCGGCGGTCATGTTGTCCGTCGCGTAGCGCCAGTAGGAGTAGTTCTGGGTGGCGCGAACGCGGCCGAGCCAGCGGTCGGCGTTCGCCAGGTAGCCGTAGGCGTCGGCCAGCTCCGCCCCCTCGTAATCCTTCGGCATGTTGTCCTCGATCCAGTTCAGCATCTCGTCGGGGTTCTCGTCGACGTCGTAGGACGCCCGCAGCGCCTCCTCGGCCGTCGCCTCCTTGATGACCGTATCGAGGAAGTCGAAGATGCCTTCGGTCCGGTCGCGCTGGCTCGTGACGACGTCGTCGACGGTCAGCCGATCGGCTTCCTCGGCGACCGCCTGGAGGTCGTTGACGGCCGAGCGCAGGTCGCCGCTCGTCGACTCGGCGATCTTCTCCAGAGCTTTCTCCTCGAACTCGACGCCCTCGCGTCGGCAGATGTCTCGCAGGACGGGCACGATGGAGCGCTTCGAGACGTCCCGAAACTCGATCGTCTCGCAGGCGTTGCGCAGTGACTGGCTCATGTCGTAGAACTCGTTGGCCACGAGGACGACCGGCTGGTTGGCCTCCTTGACGACGCGAGTGACCTCTCGAGAGCCGCCGTAGTCGGCGTTTCCGTGGAAGTTGTCCGCCTCGTCCATGATCACGAGTCGTCGACCGGCGCCGCCCGCCGTGAGCGTCCCGCTCTTGGATGCCTCGCCCGCAACCCGTTCGATGACGTCGGCCCCGCGGCTATCACTGGCGTTGAGTTCCATCACGGGCCAGCCCATATCGTTGGCCAGCGCGTGAGCCGCCGAGGTCTTCCCGATGCCCGGACTGCCGTGGACGATCACCGACTTCCGGTGGTCGTCCCACGTCTCCGCCCACTCCTCGAGGCTGTCGCGGGCCTTGTTGTTTCCGCGTACCTCCGACAGCGTGGTCGGGCGGTACTTCTCGGTCCAGTCGCTCATTGTGCTGTGGTTGGGGTGAGCCGCGTTTAGTGGTTGCGGAGCGTCACTGCTCGTCGACCGTCTCCAGGTCGAGACGAGACGTAACGCCGTCGTACGTGTCGTCAGTCGAGACGATCGTGTCGCCGTCGAATTCGACGAGGTGGAGCGCGTCGAACGGCGTGAATCCGTGATCTTCGACGTACGTTGCCGCGGCGACGACGGTATCGACGTCACCGCGTACCTCGACGAGGGTGGCGGCGTTCGTGACGACGCGGTCGGTATCTCGTTCCGTTACGGTAGGCGACCATCGATAGTCAGGGGACCCGAAAGGATCGCCGTCGAAGAATACGCTGCTGGCTTCGGTCCGACTGACAGTCGGGCGGACGGTCTCCGCGAGCGGAGATAGTTGAGCACTCTTAAGACCCGCGGCCGACAGCATGTCCGTATGCAACCGCGCGACCTGTCCGATCACGTCGCTTACGAGGCGGGTCGAGGCATCGAGGAAGTCGCCCGAGAGCTCGGGCGCGACCCCTCGGAGTTCGTCAAACTCGCCTCGAACGAGAACCCCCACGGCCCCTCTCCCGCGGCCGTCGTGGCGCTTCGCGAGGCCGCCTCGAGCGTGAGCTCCTACCCGAAAGCCGCTCACGCCGACCTCACCGCTGCCATCGCCGACCGCTGGTCGGTCACCGACGAGCAAATCTGGCTGGCCAACGGCGGCGACGGCGCGCTCGATTACCTCCACCGGGCGACGATCGAGCCCGACGACACGGTTCTCGTCCCGAACCCCGGCTTCGCCTACTACGGGATGAGCGCCCGATTTCACCACGGTGACGTCCGGGAGTACGCCCTCGAGCGCGAGGACGACTTCGAGCAGACGGCCGAGACCGTCCTCGACGCCTACGACGACGAGCGGATCGTCTTCCTCACGAGCCCGCACAACCCGTCGGGATCGACGATCCCCCTCGCGGACGTCGAGCGAATCGCCGACGAAACGGACGAGGAGACGCTCGCCGTCGTCGACGAGGCCTACGGCGAGTTCGCCGACCGCGACAGCGCAGTCGCCCTCCTCGAGGGCGACGACGGGTTCGACGCCCGGGACGACGTCGCCGTCGTACGGACGTTCTCGAAGGCCTACGGACTGGCCGGCGTGCGACTGGGCTACGCCGTCGTCCCCGACGAGTGGGGCGACGCCTACACTCGAGTGAACACGCCGTTCGCCGCCAGCGAACTGGCCTGCCGGGCCGGGTTAGCCGCTATCGACGACGACGAGCACGTCAACCGGACCGTCCAAACGACCGAGAACTCGCGAGCGTACATGCGCGAACACATCGACGCTCACGTCTGGGAGAGCGAGGGCAACTTCGCCCTCGTCGACGTCGGCGATGCCTCGAGCGTCGCCGAGACGATGCAGGGACGTGGCGTCATCGTCCGAGACTGTACGAGTTTCGGCCTGCCGGGCTGTATTCGTATCACCTGCGGGACCGACGACGAGACCGAACGCGCCGTCGAGACGCTCAACGAGGTGCTCGCGGATCTCGGTCTCGCCGCCGGCGATGCGGACGGCGACGGCGCGACCGACACCGACATCGACGCGGAGGTGACCGACACGTGAGAGTCGCCGTCACCGGGACCCCGGGTACCGGGAAGACAACCGCGACGGAGCTGCTCGAGGAGCGCCTGTCGAGCGCGGACGACGACTCGCTTCCCGAACTCGAGACGATCCACCTCAATCGAGTCCTCGACGACGAGGAACTCTACACCGACGTCGACGCCGACCGCGAGAGCAAGATCGCCGATCTCGACGCGATACGCGAGTGGCTCGAGGGACGGGACGACGTCGTGATCGACTCCCACCTCGCTCACCACTTCGAGGCGGATCGAGTCGCCGTCCTTCGGTGTCGGCCCGACCGACTCGAGACCCGCTTGCGCGAACGTGGCGAGTCCGAGGCGAAGGCCACGGAAAATGCCGAAAGCGAGGCGCTGGACGTCATCCTCTCGGAGGCCGTCGACGAACACGGGCTCGAGTCGGTCTACGAGATCGAGACGACCGACCGGAGTCCCGAGGACGTCGCGGATGCGCTCGAGACGGTCGTGACCGGGAGTCGCGAACCGAGTGCCGGCGACGTGAACTTCGTGGGGTATCTCGCATGACGCTCGACAAGTTCCGTCCGTACATCTCGCGGTTCCTCGACCCGTTCGTCAAGGGATTCGATCGCGTCGGAATGACCCCAGACGGCGTGAGTATCATCGCCTTCGGGATGGCGATCCTCGCGGCGGTCGCCTTCCTGCTCGGCGGCCGCGCGGATCCGATCTGGTACGTCGCGGCCGCGACGCTGGTCTTTCTCAACGGCTGGCTCGACATCATCGACGGCGCGCTCGCCCGCGAGCAGAACGTCGCCTCGGCGGGCGGGGACCTCCTCGATCACGTCCTCGACCGCTACGCCGACATCGTCGTCATCGCCGGGCTGGCTGCCGGGGTCGGGGACTATTTCCTCGGCTTTTTGGCCGTAACGGGTGTCGTGATGACCTCTTATCTCGGGACGCAGGCCCAGGCCGTCGGACTGGACCGCGTCTACGGCGGGCTGGTCGGCCGCGCCGATCGACTGGCGATCATCGGCATCGTCGGCTTTCTGGCCTTTCCGCTGTCGGGCGAGTACGGCGGGCTCACGCTGATCGGGTGGCTCCTCGTCTTCCTCGCCGTCGTCGGCCACCTGACCGCAGTCCAGCGGTTCTACTACTCCTGGTCGGCCCTGGAGTGAGCCTCCGTCCCCCGGTTCGGGATCGCGCCGCATGGTTTATGACTCGCCGCGATATACGTTCCCTCATGGTTCAGTGCGAGATGTGTGGCGCCGAGACGTCGTCTCCGAAGACAATCAAGGTCGAGGGTGCGAAACTCGACGTGTGTTCGAACTGTACCGACTTCGGCACCGAAGTCAAGCAGCCCTCGAGCACGAGTTCCTCGAGCAAGTACTCGACGAGTTCGAGTTCGTCCTCGAGTTCGAGCGGTGGCTCGAGCGGATCGGGCTCCGGGTCGACCGCGAGCGGCGGGAGTTCGAGTTCCCAGCGTCGCAACGATATGTTCGACGACATGGACGAGCTCGCTACGGATTACGACGATCTCGTCCGGAACGCACGCGAGGGGAAGGGGCTCAGTCAGTCGGATCTCGCCAACGAACTCAACGAGAAGGCGAGCCTGATTCGAAAGATCGAACGCGGCGACACGCTGCCGAGCGATCAGGTCCAGTCGAAACTCGAGGACTTCCTCGAGATCAACCTGAACGCGCAGGGTGGCTCCAGCGACGATACGGAGTGGTCGGGCGGCTCCTCCTCGGGGAGCTACACGCTCGGCGACGTCGTCAAGCGCAAGGACTGATCGCGGTTCGGTGCCGTACGAGTCGCGGTTCGATGCCGTTCTACCGGTGTCCGTCGCGCCGCCGCCGGTTCTCGAGACGAGGGTACGTCGCATCGATAGTCCCAACCGAATCGAGGTAGCGATCCACGAACGTCTGGTCGCCGTTCCCCGGTCGCCGACTCGCAAGCTATTTCTTTCGGGCGAAAGGCTGTGCTGGTATGTTCGTCCTCGTCAACCTGAAGACGTATCCGTGTGATCCGATCGAAGTCGCGGAGGCCGTCCGCGACGTCAACGAGTCCACCGACGCTCGCGTCGCAGTCGCCCCGCAAGCGGCCACCATCGCGCAGGTCGCCGAGACGGGCGCGGAGACGTGGGCCCAGCACGTGGATCCGATCGACTACGGCAGCAACACCGGCCACACGCTGGCCGAGTCCGTCGCCGACGCCGGCGCGGTTGGGACGCTGATCAACCACTCCGAACAACGGCTCAAACTGGCCGATATCGACGGGTCCGTCCAGGCCGCTCAGCGGGCGGACCTCGAGACCGTCGTCTGTGCCAACAACCCCGCACAGATCGGCGCCGCCGCGGCGCTCGGCCCCGACGCGGTCGCCGTCGAACCGCCGGAACTGATCGGCACCGGCACGCCGGTCAGTCAGGCCGATCCCGACGTCGTCGAGGACGCCGTCGAGGCGGCCCAAAACGTCGACTCGGACGTCTCCGTGCTCTGCGGTGCCGGCATCAGCACGGGCGACGACGTCGTCGCGGCCGGCGACCTCGGGGCCGAGGGCGTCCTCCTCGCCAGCGGCGTCGCGAAGGCCGACGATCCGACGGCGGCGCTCGAGGACCTCGTCGAACCGCTCTGAATCGACCCGAACGACTGGTGACGGCAGGGTCGGTGTTCGCCCGACGACTTTTCTCGCTGCCCGTGCTATCTACCATCATGACCGATCATCGGCCCGTCGGCGTCGCGCTCGAGAACCGACTCATGAGCCACGGAATCTACGTTCTCGACGTACAGCGGCTCTCGGATTCGGGCGCCCGCGAGGACGGAGCGGACGACCTGCCCGACGGAACGGGCTTTACCCTCGAGTACGAGACCGTCTCCGATTCGCCGGGGATCGACAGCGACGAAGTGGGTGCCGTCGTGCGGACGCTGCTCGATATCGCGAACGAACGCGAGTGGACGCCGGGTCGGCTCGAGGTGACGTCGCTGACGACAGACGGCGACGTTCGCGGACACTGGCACGTCGAACGCGAGTGGTTCGACGCGCTGGGCCTCGAGTACGACGATCTCGAGTTCTCACAGCGAGTACTCGAAACGAGACGCACGGATGTCGCCACGGAGTCTCGGAGTCGCTGACCGTCGAACAGATCCGAAGCCACTGCCAGTCGGCTTACGACCGATTCCGCGAACCTACATCCGACCGTGCGACGGCCGAAGGTCGCTGTCTCTCTCGTTTCAGTCGAAACGATAGGTAGATTAATAGTGTCTCACACGCCTACTCGTTGTAGACCCGCAGATGACCGGAGAGCAGATCTACGTCTCACACGCGCCGGCGGATCTCGAACTCGTCCAGGAGCTGTTCTCGACGGTCAAGAACTTCCCCTTTGGCGTCCACATCGCCTTAGAAGAGGTTGGATCCGGTCGATCTCGCAAGCGACTCGAGGGACGGCTCGCGAACAGCGACGTCGTGGTCGCCGTATTGACGGGGGGATCGGCCGACAGCCGGTGGATCAACCAGGAGATCGGCTACGCGCTGGCGAAGGGAATTCCCGTGATTCCGCTCTCCGACGACGAGCGCCGGCAGGGTGGGTTCGTCGGCGACGTCGACGGGGTAACGATCGACCGGCGAAACCCCTCGTACACGATCTTCAATCTCCTCAGTCGGCTGCGGAGCGAACTCGCCCCGCTCGGTGCGCTGTCGGTTCCGAACTGGTACATCCGATTCCCCTGCACCGTTCCCGACTGCGGCCACCCGGTCACGCTCGAGATCGAGCGCGATCAGACGAAGCTCTGGAAACGATACGAGCACGGCAAACTGTTGTCGACGTCGTGTGGCGTCTGTGAGTCGACGTACTACTTCGACGCGGCCACGATCGGCTACGTTCGCCGCGAGGGCGGACTCGAGTGAGTTAGTCGGTTTCTGTGAGACGTTCGTAGGCGTCCGTAACGAGCTGGAACGCCGACGCGCTCCCGCTCTTTCGGTCGGGATGGGCGCGTTTGACCTCCCGGTGGAACGCCGAGCGAATCTCGTCGGCGGTCGCCCCACGCTCGACGCGCAGGACCTCCCTCGCCTCCGCGCGCCGCATGCCGACGTCCGTGACGATACCGTCTCGCTCCGCGGCTTCCTTGCAGGCGGGACAGAGCCGTTCGCTTCGGCCGTCGATGGTCGTTACCGGAAACCGCTCCGCCGCGGTCCACTCGTTACACTGGGTGCAGAGTGATTCGTCGCCCGCCGCGTCGTCCGTCCCGGTCGTCCGTTCGACACCCGCCTCGTTCACGGTGTCGTTCGATGCGGA
This sequence comes from Natronorubrum texcoconense, assembly GCF_900100335.1. Lineage (GTDB taxonomy): Archaea > Halobacteriota > Halobacteria > Halobacteriales > Natrialbaceae > Natronorubrum > Natronorubrum texcoconense. Next base: position 121,473 of record NZ_FNFE01000006.1, read on the forward strand.
GACGCGCCGGTCGGTGCTGGCGCCACGTCCCGGCGCTTCGGCCGCACAGGAGGGACAGCAGGCGACGACGGTGCCGTCGTCGAGCACCAGATCCTCGAGTTGTGATTCCAGGTAGGTGTCGGTACAGCCGTCACAGCTGTCGCGACGCTGGTCGAGCGAGGAACACTTCCGGGCGGCCTCGCGAGCGTGGGGCTCACAGCGAGGGCAGCAGGCGACTCGCTCGCCGTCCGGCATCGTGACTGCCGTCAGCTCCTCGAGCGGAACCGTTCGGCCACATCCATCACAGCCACCGTGACGGTCATCGGCCACAGCCATTGACTTCGTGTTTGTCTTCATCCCTTATCAGTTCTTCCTCTGACATACCCAACGCGGGTGTCTCAGAGCCGGCTACGACGACACTAAAACCGATGGAGATCGCCTGATACACCGCCGTCGAACGCCGCTGCTCCCGTCTGAATCGCCCGGTCGATGACTGTCGACTGAACCGGGAACTCAATAGGGGCTCGGCCTCGAGTCGTACGTATGGACACCGCAGTTCGAACGGCGTCCCGCTCGGAGTCGGTCGACCGAAAGACGCTCCTGGTCGCCGCCGGCGACATCGGCCTGCTCGCCGGCCTGGTGCTCGTCGGCCAGTTGAGTCACAACGTGAACCCGATCGACCAGCCCGTCGCCTCGCTCGAGGCGATCGCACCGTTCGTGATCGGCTGGCTGGCCGTCGCCGCCTTCGCGGGGCTTTACACGCGGTCGGTCGCATCGTCGGTGACGCAGTCCGTTCGACTGACGACCGTAACCTGGATCGCAGCGGCCAACGTCGGCTTGCTGCTCCGTCAGACCGTCTTCGGCGACACCGCCGCGTGGCCGTTTCCCCTCGTGATCACGGGCTTCGGCCTCCTCTTGCTCGTTGGCTGGCGTCTCGCGGTCGCGCTGATCGTCGACCGGTTGTGACGATCCGCGTCGCCTCGAATCGTCGCATCTCACGATTCCTGTCTGATTCTTGCTAGCATCGCCGTTCCATCACGAGATCGCCTCGTGTATCGACCTATCACGATCCGTATACACGACAGCTACAGCCGAATAAAAAGTGTATACAATCATTATAGATCCGGACGAATCAGTGCTTCGCCGGACGAAGAGTACCGTACCGCCGTCTTGTGGTTAACAATTCGAAGGGAGAAGTTATTATACAAAATATTACTGGAAATGTCGCTCGCCGACGTTATTTTTCATCACCAAAGACGGGCAATAACGTCTCCATAAGTTATGAGAATCCAGCACCACCAATACGAATTAGAAACTAGTCCACTATGAAGCGATTATGGGAAACGCTTATATGGCTATTTCTCATACTATCGAATAGTTATGACTGGATATTACGACATTGTTCTCGGCCTCATCCCAGTCGCACTGCTCGGAATCACTGCAGCCCTGACCTTCGTGGGTATCTCGTTGACAGCCGCGGTCCCGATCGGCTCGGTCGTCGCGATGGCGATCATCGGTCACGCGATGTTCGTCAACACCCCCTCCGACGTTCCCGACGAACCCCAGTCCGCGCGGCCGCCGATGAACGCAGACTGATCGGTTCTCTCTCTACTGCCGTCTCCCTGTTCCGTCTCTCCGTTCGCGTTCCGCTTTTTCCGCTGATCGAAGCGCTATTTTGCTCGAGCGACGACGTCGACGCCGTCGTCCCCAATACCGGCGCGAGGGACGGCTACATGTACAGCGGCGGTTTCGGCGCCGGCGACGCGTGGTTCATGACGTCGCTGTTCGACACCGACAGCAGCCGGGCGGGAATCGAAACCGTCGTTGCGGCGTACATGCTCTACGAGCGCGTCATCGAGAGGGTCGTGGAACGACGATCGAGTTCGCCCCGGCGAACGAGGCGTTGACGGGCGATTGAACATCTGTCCTGGATCTCGTCTACTGCCCGGGATAAACGAACGAACTCGGTTTGTCGATTCTCGTGATGCGGTCGAGTAGTGTCTCGTCGGCTCGTCCGTACTGACGACGAGGGTTCATACGGTTTGCTGTAACGATTTACCGGTGGGACCGCAGGACGGATCTCGGTCCCACCGGAAATGACTTACAGCAGACAGTATCAGACGAGAAAAACGCGTTCGAGCCGCCAGCCGACTACTCTGCGGGCCGAATCTTGAACCCGTACCGGGTCACACTTTCCTGCGTGTAGATCCGTCGGATCGTCGTCTCGATTCGATCGCCGACGGCGAAGTCGTCGGGTGCCGCGTCGGTTCCCATCGCCGCGATGCTGGCGGACTCGCTGCCGTCATCCGTTTCGAGCGCCACGATCGCCGCCGCGTAGTCACCCGACCGCGCCTGCTGTTCGGCGAACTCCGGCGGCGCGCCGCCCTGCGAGATGGTCGTGACGGCCTCGATACTCCCCTCGCCGGAAAGCTGGACGGGTTCGTACGCCTCGAGTGCGCCACAGCTGGAACACGCGCCCTCCGGCGGGAACGAGAGCGCGCCGCACTCGGGACAGCGCCCGGCCTCGAGGTTGTATCGCTGTGGAATCGAGCGACGCCAGGAGGGGACGCTGACGTACGCGCCGCCGCCGGACGGCGGGCCGCTCGTGACGACGCCACGCTGGCGCAGGTACTCGGCGTAGGAGAGCGAGTCGTCGCTCTCGAGGCTCATTTCGGCGGGCACATCGCCGTCCGTCTCGACGACGAGCGCGTCCGCACCCGCGCCGCTGCCGTGGGAGACTGCGAGGACGGAGCCGAAGCCGTCGGCGAGTGCGCTGGCCAGCGAGACCGGAACGCTCGCCGCGCCGAGATCGCCCAGACTGTGGACCGTCGCCGCGGCCTGAATTTCGTCGGTGCCGACGCCCGCCGCTCCTGCGGCACGGTAGGGAAGTTTGCCGTCGGGAGCCTGAATCGCGGCCGCCTCGACGTCGGGGTCGGTCTCGAGCCCGGAGACCGCCCCGCCGATCGTCTCGGTGAACGCTGCGCGGTCGTACTGGGTGACACCCAGCCCCTGCGTCTCGTCCTCGCCGGTCGTTCGGAACCGGGTGCCGGGATAGGGAGTCGCGTACTCCGCGCGATCGACGATTTCGGCAGAACCCTCACTCTCGAGGACGAACGCGGCCGCTCCGGCGCCGGCAGCGTGATCGACGCCGTCGTCCGGATCGCCCTGCGGCGCGTCGGCCGCGACGACGAGACCGGTCGTGGAATCCGATTCGAGGGCGTCCGTTCCGGCCCAGAGCGCGCGGGTACCGGCTCGAGTGCTGCCCGCGAAGACGTGTCGCGTCGCCGTTTCGTCGATCTCGAGCATCGCGCCGAGTCGGGCCGTCAGATCCTCCTCGGCCAACGGCGGACGCGAGCAGGCGAACGCGAGCCAGTCGACGCTCGCGGCGTCGACGTCGGCGGCCTCGAGCGCTCGACCCGCGGCCTCGTAGGCCATCGTCAGGGCGTCCTCGTCGGCCGCGGCGACGGCCTTCTCGGTGACGCCGGCGGCCTGGAACTGTCCCCAGGCGTCCTGGAACGCCTCTGCGCTGATGCGGAACCGCGGCGCGTACGCGCCGACGCCGGTGATCGCGGTCATTAGGCGCTCACCTCCGTTTCCTTCTCAAAGATATGAATTACCGATGCCCCACCGCTGCCGCCGACGTTGTGGGTCAGTCCGCGGGTCGGGTCCTCGACCTGTCGCTCGCCGGCGTTCCCGGAGAGCTGTTTGAACGCCTCGACGACCTGTCCGGCACCCGTCGCGCCGATGGGGTGGCCCTTGGACTTGAGACCGCCGGAGGTGTTGACGGGGAGGTCGCCCCCGATCTCGGTCTCGCCGGACTCGATCAGCTGGCCGGCCTCGCCTTTCTCACAGAATCCGAGGTCCTCGTAGGCCAGCAGTTCGGCGATGGCGAAGCAGTCGTGGACTTCCGCGAAGTCCAGATCGTCGGGTTCGACGCCGGCCATCTCGTAGGCCGTCTCGGCGGCGCGCTGGCTCGCCGGTACGCCGGTGTAACTGTCGCGCTGGAAGAGACCGACGTTGTCGCTGCCCGCGCCGACGCCGGCGACTCTGATCGGGTCGTCCGTGTACTCGTCCACGACGTCCTCGCTGACGATGAGCGCGCAGGCCGCGCCGTCGGAGGTCGGACAGCAGTGATAGAGGTTGAGGGGGTCCGCGACGACCGGGGCGGACTGGGCGTCCTCGAGCGAGCACTCGAATCCTAACTGGGCGTGGGGGTTCTTCGCGCCGTTCGAGTGGTTCTTGACGGCCACTCTCGAGAGCTGTTCGCGCGTGGTGCCGTACGTTTCCATGTGAACCGAGGCCATCTGGGCGTAGACGCCGGAGAAGGTGGTGCCCGAAAGCCGTTCCCACTCCGTCTCGCCGGAGACGCCGAGCCAGTACTTCGTCGCGTCCGAACTCATGTCCGACATGATCTCGAAGCCGCCCGCGAGGACGACGTCGGCCATCCCCGACTTGACGGCCTGGACGGCCTGCCTGGTCGCGTAGCCGCTGGCCGCACAGGCGTTCTCGACGCGCGTACAGGGGACGCCGCCGAGTCCGACGTGTTCGGTGACGGCCGGTCCCGAGAGACCGAGCTGTCGCCCGCCGACGCCGAGATTGCCGACGAACGCTTCGTCGACATCGCTCGCCTCGAGTCCGTTCGGTACACTGTCAGTTGCCGCCTCGAACGCCGTTCGGAACAACGACCGGTAGCTCTCCTCCGGGAAAGCCCCGTAGTCCGACTGCCCCGCGCCGACGAGATACGCGTCTCGCATACCCATGGGTGAGATTTGCAAAGTGAAATAGCTGTACACTCGTGGCGAAAACTGTAACCTGGTGTGACCGATCTCGCATACGGTGGTAGCGACAATGACGAGTGAAGTCGCTCGAGTGGCATCCGCCTGCCAGGGGCTCGGTCTCTCAGCCTGCGTCCCGACACGGGGTTCAAGCGTTTCGCTCCCGTACTGCGATTCATGACCCGTGCGGCGGAACTCGTCTCCGTTCTCGAGACGACCGAGTCGCTGGTGATCGTCTGCCACGATAATCCGGACCCGGACTGTCTCGCCAGCGCGCTCGCGCTCGAGGCGATCGCGAACGACCACGACGTCGGGAAGGTAACGATCGCCTACGGCGGCGAAATCTCGCATCAACAGAACCGGTCGTTCGTCAACATGCTCGACATTTCGCTCGAACCGGTCGGACACACGACCATCGAGGACTACGATTGCCTCGGCTTCGTCGATCACTCCCAGCCCGGATCGAACACCGAACTCCCGGCGAGCGTCACGCCCGAGATCGTCGTCGACCACCACCCCGGCGACCCGATCGACGCGACGTTCGAGGACATTCGAACCAGGGTCGGCGCGACGGCGACCATCTTCGTCGAGTACCTCTGTGACCTCGAGATCGAACTGACGACGCGGCTGGCCTCCGCGCTGCTCTTCGCCCTCCACCGCGAGCGACTGGACTTCGTCCGCGAACCGACCAGACGGGAGTACGAGGCCGCGCTCGCGGTCTACCCCGACGCGGACCTCGAGACGCTCGAACAGTTGTACGGCAGCGCGTTCTCGCCGGGGACGATCGACGCGATCGGTCGAGCGATCGCGACTCGGGAACGCCGCGGCTCATCGCTGGTCGCTAGCGTCGGTAAGACCTCCGAAACCGACGCCCTCCCGCAGGCTGCGGACTACCTGTTGAACCTCGAGGGCGTCGATACCGTCCTCGCCTACGGCATCGTCGACGACTCGATCCGGCTGAGCGCCCGCTCGATCGACCCGCGGATCCACATCGGCGAGACGCTCCAGAACGGGTTTTCCGAACTGGGTGCCGTCGGGGGCCACCACGACATGGCCGGCGGCCGGATCGAACTCGGACTCTTCGCCGACGACGCGGAGGACGCCGAGGCCTTGCTCGAGTTCGCCGGCGGCCGCCTCACGCGCCGCTTCTTCGACGCGCTGAATCTCGACGACGACCGGTGATCCCTCGCCAGTCGATTCGTTCGCTCGCCTGGTGGCGAGGCCGTCGCGACCGGACGACGGGTGCTCTCCGCGGCATCGCTCACTCGAGATCGATCGCGTACGTCTCGCCCGACGACCCGTATTTGGGCAGCCAGATCGTCAGGATACCGTTGTTGAGCGACGCCGTTACCGCGTCCGCGTCGACCGGATCGGGAAGTTTCACCTGTCGGCTGAACGACTGCGTCTGGCGTTCGTGGCGGATGTAGGTTCCCGCCGATTCGGAGCCGTCGCCCGCGTCGGTCGCGGCGTCCGTCGCGGCGGTCACGGTATCCGCCTCGAACGCCCCTTCACGCTCGCCACTGATCTCCAAGGTGTCTCCTTGAAGCCTGCTCTCGAGGTCGTCACTGTCGAAGCCCGGGACGTCGACGGTGACCACGAACGTGTCGCCGTGATCGGTAAGGTCGAGTCGCGTCGCCGACCCGCCCGTGGAGAGGTCGAGCTGACTTCCGGCGTCGAACTCCGACTCCCACGACTTCGCGGTCGTCCCGAGGTGTCTTCGCAGTCGTTCGAACAGGTTTCCGAGACCGTCGAATGGACTGGGTCGATCTGACATGGGCTTGTGTCCCTTTCGTCGTCGATGGCGAAAAAGACCAGTCTCAGCGCGACGGACGGTCGTCGTTTCGAATGTATCGGGGCGATAGATTGCGGCAGAACCGAGGGGTGGGCTGGCCGTTTTTAGGCTCCTTCACGTACGGTCGCGTATGAGCACTGCACTGTTCGTCGTCAGCGAAGAAGGCTACTGGGGAGAGGAGTGCGTCGAACCGCTCGAGACGCTCTCGGACGCGGGTCTCGAGATCACGGTCGCGACGCCCTCGGGGAACCCGCCGGAGATCGACGAGCGGTCGATCGATCCCGAGGAGGTCGGCGAGGAGACCGCCGAACGCGTCCGGGAGGTCCACGAGTCCGACGAGCGACTCAACGATCCGATCCCGACCGCGCGGGCCGACGCGGAGGCTTACGACGCCGTCGTCTTCCCCGGCGGCCACGGGACGGAGTGGGACGTCAATCAGGACAGCGACGCTCGCCGACTCCTGCGCGACATCGTCGAGGACGAGGACGGCGGGAAGGCGCTCGTGGTCTGTCACGCCGTCGGAATCCTCGCATTCGCTCGAGACAGCCACGGCGCGTTCCTCGTCAACGGCCGCGACGTGACGGGCTTCCCCAACGAGTGGGAGGAGGACATCGTCGACGAGAACGACTGCATGCCGAACGGTCGGAAACTCCCCTACTGGGTCGAAGACGAGGTGAAAACCGCCGGTGGTAACTGGGACGCCGAACTCGAGGAAGACACGAGCGTCACCGTCGACGGCGACCTCGTCACCGCTCGCGGTCCCGGCTCCTCGCACGCGGCGGGCGAGACGCTGCTCGAGGAACTCCAGGGCTGATAGACCTGAAAGAACTGATAGATCGGCCCGTTTTGATGTCAGCGTAGCCCGATCGAGTACGGCGATTTTGGCGCTAATCGTGGCGTTCGGCCCCGCTACGCGCGGACCGAGTCCGTTATACACGCGGATTCCTGAGGACGTGTGTGGTCCCCGCCGAACCGAACACGTCCGCCCGAACCGATTCGTTAGAGAGTCACAGCTACCGCATCACCGTCGACGACGGGCGCGAGTCGTTCTACGCGCTCAGCATCGAGGACGCCACCAGCGAGGAGGCGTGGCTCATGTCCGATACCGTCGTCGCGCTGGACAACGTCAGATAGTCTCCTTCCGGTATCGCCCCCGCGTCGCTCGATGGCCACCGTCCCGTGATCGTCGACCCGTCCGAGAGCGATCAGTCCGTGGAACCGGCCGTCGATGAAAAAGTGCTTGAGGCCGCACGGTTTACCCGCGTTCGATGAGACGCCGGACGTTCGTGGCTGGCGCTGGAACGACGCTCGCCGCTATCGTCGCGTCGGGAGCCGTGAGCCGGCCGTCGGGCAACGAGTCGCTGCTCGAGGCGGCCCGTCGACCCGCCGACGCGGGCGAAGCCAGTACCAGTACCGAGACGATTCTCTCTGACACCGTCCACGAGACGTCGCTGTACGAGATCGACGCGCCGGCGGAGGGGCCGACGGCGATGGTCTTCGGCGGCGTCCACGGCGACGAGCGAAGCGGGATCGAGGTCGCCCGAGAGATCACCGACTGGCACCCCGACGCGGGAACGCTCGTCGTGATCCCCGAGACCGACCGCGTGGCCGTCGAAAACGACGAACGCGAGGGTGTCGACGGCGATCTGAACCGACAGTTCCCGGCCGACGGCGAGCCGACGAGCGACCTCGCACGCGGGATCTGGGACGCCGTCGAGCGCCACGATCCCGACGTCGTCCTCGACCTCCACCGGTCGCTCGGGATCTACGGGTTCCACCGGGAGTACGTCGGCCAGGCGATCTTTCACTCACCGGACGCCTACGGCGGCGAACTCGCCACCCGGCTCGACGACGACGCCGTGCCGTGGTACCTGCCGTTCCACCGGTTTACGGCCGCTGAAAGCGCGAGTTCGGGACCGTTGCTCTTCCAGAAGGCGGCTCGAGACCTCGAGGCCAGCGCCTACCTCTTCGAGACGACGAATTTTATGCTCGATCGGCAGACGAAAGTCGAGATGACGCGACTGGCGACCGCACACGTCCTCGAGCTCCACGGCCTGCTCGAGGCCGGAGGTGACGAATGACCGCCAGCGATGAGTGGGCGACCGTCCGCCGTGACATCCGTCGTCGCCTGCCGGTCTCGCCGCGTCGGATCGTCACGAGCCCGGCGACGCTCGCAACCTTCGCGTTGCTCGTCGTCCCGTTCGGACTGGGGTGGCTCGAGACGCGGCTCTTCTCGCCGCTCGCGCTGCCCGGCTACCTGCTCTACGGCGTCGGCACGGCGATCGGTAACGCCGTCGCGCCGCGGTTCGACTTGTGGGTCTACTGGGTGCCGTTCCTCGGCGGGTCCGCGGGTATCGCCGTCATCGTCGGTTTCGGATTCGAGTGGTGGCGCGAGCGACGGACTGGGGACTCGATGGAGCGACTGTAACGCGGGACCGAGCCAGCCACCACCGAGGTTGCCGCGAATCAGTCCCTTTTTACGCGATGGCGGGGAACTCAGCCCTATGAGCTTCGACGAAGACGACAGCGTCGTCCTGCACGACGAGCACAGCGAGTTCGACGGAGAGACCGGCACCATCACGCAGACGATGGAGTCGATGTTCGGCGACGTCACCTACACCATCAGCTTCGAGGACGGCCAGGAGACCGGCGTTCCCGAGGACGCCCTCGAGGAGGCCGACGAGGACGACACGGACGAAGACGAAGAGTAACCGAGCGACCGGCAGCGAGCCACCCGCTCGAACCGACCCAGATTACGGACGGACCCAGATGCCACAGATCCCGCTTCACTACGTCGACCTACGCACGTTCTGTTACGCCACGGAGGACGAGAAACGCGTCGAGGAGGCGCTCAGAACCTTCCTCCCCGAGGAGTTCGAGATCGAGCGCGCCGAGAGCGAGGGCCACTTCGGCGACCGCATTCTCGTCCTCTCGGCTCGCGTCGAGCGGGCGGACGAGGTCCGTCACGTGCTCTCGCGGCTGGCCGACCTCGAGTCGTTCGACGACCTGATCGACGAACTCGACGAGCGGGTCACCAAGAACACCGAGCTCTTCTTGCGACTCGACAAACAGGGCGCCTTCGCGGGCGACGTCCGACTGGGTACCGGAATCACCTTCCGCGGGAAAGTCGAGGCCTATCCCGCCAAAAAGGAGCAGGCCGTCGAAAACGCAGAAGAGGTCCTCGAGCGACTCCGAGACGACGAGTAGCCCGGTTCGATTCTCCGGCGGCCGTTACGTTCGGCAGCCGTGATACCGAGACCCGTTATCGGAGCCGTCGGTACGCTCGCAGGAGCACGGACGCCGCCGTCCCGAGTCCCGGAATTCGCGACGAGAGGGCGGCGGCCCCGAGCAACAGGAGCCCGCTCTTGCGGTGCCCCTTCGAGAACTCCATGACGCCGTCGATCGCCGTGGTGACGACGCCAGCGTTCTTCAGCAGTTCCGTTCGGTCGGCGTGCGCTCGTGTGGAAGCCATGGATCTACGCTAGCAACGTCGACCAGCGACAAACCGTGGCGGCCTGCAGATGTCGGGTCGACGGCACCCGGTTCGACGACTCGAAAACTCCCGATTCGACGGCTCGAGGTCGCCCGCGAGACGGCCGCCGAGCGCGGCGCTTTTGATGCCGGCCCGTGACTGTCCGCGTATGGATATTCACGTCGTCGGCGACGATCCGGTTCGCGCGGCCGTCGTCGCCGCGCTCGGAGACGTCGACGTTTCGGTCGTCAACGCCAGTGCCGACGAGATCGCGGACGCCCGGTTCGCGATCGTGAGCGACGTCGCGGGCTCGCCCACCTTCGATCGGGCGAACGAGGCCGCTCGAGCGGGCGGCACCCCGTGGATAGCCGTCGAGATCGGCGGCGTCGGCGGGCAGTCGCTCGCGACGGTCGACGCGGCCGTCTCGGGATTCGCCGCCGCGACCGGCTGTTTCGACTGTCTCCGTTACCGCGTCGCGTCGAACCTCGAGGAAGGAACGACGACCGCACAACCGACGGGAGACCGCAGCGCGGCCCGATTAGCCGGCGCGGTCGCCGGGCGGGAGTGCGTACGAGTCCTCTCTGGCGACGAGGCGTCGGTGATCGGCCACGTCGTCGAACTTCCACATCAGCGGCGGCGCGTGCTGCCGGTGCCGGGCTGTGACTGCCAGGACGACGAGCGGGATCGAACGCTCGAGCGCGACGACGACTCGCTCGGCCTCGACGCGGCCGTCGATCACGCCGAGGCGGCGATCGACGGCCGAGTCGGCGTCGTCTCGAGCATCGGCGAGATCGAGTCGTTCCCGGTCCCGTACTATCTCGCGACGATGGCGGACACGTCGACCTTCAGCGACGCGAGCGCGCCCACCCAAGCCGCCGGCGTCGCCGACGACTGGAACGCGGCGCTGATGAAAGCCGTCGGCGAGGGCCTCGAGCGCTACTGCGCCGGCGTCTATCGCGATAGCGAGTTCGTTCACGCGAGCGAGGACGACCTCGAGAACGCGGTCTCCCCCACCGACCTCGTGCGGCCCGAGGACGCGCCGGCGTACGACTCGAGTGACGAACACCGGTGGGTCCCCGGCGAGAACCTCGCGACCGGCGAATCGGTCCACCTACCCGCCGCGGCGGTCCAGTTCCCCCAGCCCGGCGATCGACTCCTCCCGGCGATCACGACCGGGCTTGGACTCGGCTCTTCCACCGTCGATGCGCTGCTGTCGGGGCTGACGGAGGTGCTCGAGCGCGACGCGACCATGCTCGCGTGGTACTCCTCGTTCGAGCCGCTCGGCCTGTCCGTCGAGGACGACGGGTACGATGTGCTCGAGCGCCGGGCCCGGAGCGAAGGGTTGTCGGTGACGCCGCTGCTCGTCACGCAAGATATCGACGTCCCCGTGGTCGCCGTCGCCGTCCATCGAGATCCAGGATCGCTCGCGGACGACCTCGAGCCGACCGACGACGAGTGGCCGGCCTTTGCCGTCGGCTCCGCGGCTGGGCTCGACGCCACCGTCGCCGCGCGCTCGGCGCTCGAGGAGGCGCTGCAGAACTGGACGGAACTGCGCGGCCTCGGTCCCGAAGAGGCCGCCGACGCCTCCGGTTCGATCGGCGAGTACGCCGCGTTCCCGGAATCCGTTCGGTCGTTCGTCGACGTCGAGCAACCAATTCCGGCCGCGAGCGTCGGTCCGGACGCCGTTCCGTCGGGTCAGGAGGCCCTCGAGGAACTCGTCTCGCGGACGACCGACGTCGATCTCACGCCCTACGCGGCGCGACTGACGACGCGAGACGTCGAACGCGTCGGCTTCGAGGCCGTCCGCGTCGTAGTGCCGGGTGCACAGCCGCTGTTCACCGGCGAGCCGTTCTTCGGCGAGCGGGCGAGAACGGTGCCGGATGATCTCGGGTTCGAGTCGCGACTCGAGCGGGCGTACCATCCATATCCCTGAGCGCCGTCGGTGGAGAGCGTCTGCGTCGGCTTCCGTCACGATATCGATGGGGAGCTATCCGTAACACAGCACCAAGCGCGCGCCTAGTCGTCGGAGTCGGTTTCGTTCTCGTCGCTATCGTCCCCGTTTTCCTCGTCGTTCTCGTCGTCCGTGTCGTCTGCGTCCTCCGTCCCATCCGCGATTTCGTCCTCGCCCTCGCTGCGTTGGACTTCCACGACGAGATTGTCCTCGGAGATTCGGATCACGACGAGGGAGGTGTCGGGCGTAACCGAGACCGCTCTGACCGTCGCCTCCTCCTCGTTCTCGACGATGGCGGCGCGGAAGCTCTGTTCCGTCTCGTCGAGGTGGGGCGGGCCGACGGTCTCGCCTGGACCGACGGAGTAGCTCTGCTCGTAGCTCTCGCGGCCTCCGTTGCGCTCTCGAGCCTGAAGGCGAAGGTTCCGAGCGGTGTCGCCCTCGTTGTGGATTTCGATCGGGATGATACCCTGCAGCCCGAAGTGCTCTCGGACGCCGTCGACACAGCCCGCGAGCCCGACGGCGGCCGCCACTCCGGCGGACTGAAGTAGCGTACGGCGGTTCACACCCGGTGCTCGGGAGCGAGCGAACGTAGGCGTTACTCTTCGCGGCTCCGCGGGCCGTCTCAGTGTGCTTGGAATACACTACCGTGCGGTTTTATGAGACGAGCGGAAAACACAGGCACGTATGGAGAAAACTGCAATCGACGACGTCGACATCGAGACCAACCCGATGGACGTCCACTCGATCAGACGACCGGTCTCGAAGGCGCTCGGATTCACGGACTTCGCGATGAACTACTTCGAACTCGAGTCCGGCGAGTCGTTCTCCGGCGGCTATCACACCCACCACGACCAGGAGGAGGTGTTCTACGTGCAATCTGGGACCGCGACGTTCGACACCGAGGAGGGGGAGGTGACCGTCGCAGAAGACGAAGTCATTCGGTTCGCTCCGGGGGAGTTTCAGCAGGGATACAACGACGGCGACGACCCAGTCGTCGGCTTCGCCTTCGGTGCACCCGGCGCCCAACACGACTGGGAGCAGATCGAGTCGATGATCTTCTGCCAGGACTGCGAGGAAGAGGTCGGTCACGGTCTGGAACTCACCGACGAGGGTGCGTTCCGAATGACCTGTACCGACTGCGACAACGCGTTTACGATCGGATAACCTGGGACCCCGTTTCGGCGTTTCTGCGGCTTTGTCGTCGATACACTCGCGTCAAAAGTGACCGCTCGAGGATCGATTCGAGTCCTGTCTCGAGGTGGCTATTGACATGTTAACAAGCACATTCTCGGGGGTATAGAGCGTGGCATGTAGTATCGTGGTGGTCACCAACGGAGAGTTCGCTCGAGCGGGGTGTGACGCACCGCTGTAGTGACGATCACTGGAATCGGGAACGATCTCCCGGGAGTGGGTTGTACGGCGGGCAGGACCGAATCGAACGCGAAGCGACTTCGACAAGAGTTACCAACACAATGGCACGAAATCGAACGATGGGTGCGCTCGGTGTACTTTCACTGATCGCACTGATTACGGCGAGTCTCGGGTTGTACAGGGTGTTTTCTTTCGTCGGGGCGACGGTCATCCTCACGGTGATCGCGTCCGCGACGATCGAACGGAGCGACGGGGATCCGGATTTCGCCCCGTACACCGGACTGATCGGTGCACTGGCGACGTTCTTTCTGATCGGTCTCGGCGGAATCTGGTTGACGTGGGAACCGGGCACGGCGGAGTACAGCTACGTGCTCGGGGTCCCGGTCTCGACGCTCATCTACTTCGGGTTCATCTGGCTGTTACCGCTGACCGCGGCGATCTACTACTCGCTGATCTTCGATCGGATCGCGAGCGACGAGATCGTCGACGGCATCATCGAATCGGCCCGTGAACGACAGCGCCAGGAGTCGTTTCCGCTTGCGCCGGAGCAGCCGACGCGAACTGCCGAGGCAGCAGACGGCGGGGAAGTGACGACGGGAGGTGAGAGCGATGAGTAACGCGCTCTCGCTGCTCTCGTTGGTTCCGATGCCGCTACAGGAGGAGGGCATTCCGGTGGCCGACGACCCGATCATTATCGGCTTCGGCGCGGCCTATCTGCTCATCGTCATCGCGATCGGCGCCTGGGGCTGGATGCAGACCGAATCGACGAGCGACTTCCTGATCACGGGCAAGAGCATCGGGACGTGGGTCCTCGCGCTGACCGCGTTCTCGGTGATCCAGTCCGGATTCGGATTCGTCGGCGGTCCCGAACTGGTCTACACGTTCGGGACGACCGCGCTCTGGATCTTCTTTACGGCGCCGCTCGGCTTCCTGCTCACGTGGATCGTCCTCGCGAAGCGGATGCGAATCCTCGCGGACATCCGTAACGTGTTGACCCTGCCGGACGCGATGTACGTCCGCTACGAGAGCGAGTGGGTGCGCGGACTCGGCGGCGTCGCCGTCGCACTGGGCGTCGTCGCCTACCTCGCGGTCAACCTGGCCGCGTTGCAGTTCGTCATGCGCGCCATCTTTGGCATTCCGCTCATCTGGGGCCTGCTCGGTGGCGCCCTGATTCTCCTCCTGTACAGCATGCTCGGCGGGATGATCGCCGGCGTCTGGACCGACTTCCTGCAGGCGATTACGATGATCGTCGGCGCGGGATTCGTCTTCGCCTACGCGATGTCATTCGGCGGCGGGATGGGAACCATCTCGCAGAACCTCGCCAGCGCGGACCCGAACCTCATCTCGCCGTTCGGCGCCCTGGGCACCCCCGCCGTCGCCGTCCTCGTCGGCATTTCGTGGTGGATGCTGTTCTCCATCGGTGCGGCCGGACAGCCCCACCTCATCACGAAGTTCTACATGAGCCGCGACATGACGATCCTGAAGTGGGGTGCGCCCATCGCAGCCATCTCCTACGCCATCTCGAGTCTGATCGCCTTCTCGGCGGGGCTCTCGATGCGCGCGATGGTCGAAGCCGGCGAGATCTCGGAAACGTTCTCCGCATCCGAGGTCGGCCCGGTGTTCGTCCTCGATCACACGGGGAGCGTCATCGCGGGGCTGATCCTCGCTGCGCTGCTCGCGGCGATCATGTCGACGAGCGACTCGTTCCTCAACATCGGGGCGGCGGCCATCTCGCGGGACATTCCGCGCGCACTGGGGCGACCGATCACTGACGATAAAACCGAACTCCGCGTGACGCAAGCCGCGCTCGCCATGCTAACGGTGCTCTCGACGATCGTCGTCTTCTACTCGCAGGCGCTGGTCGGCATTCTCGGCGCGATCAGCTGGGGCTTCTTCGCCGCCGCGTTCGTCCCGGTGGTGGTGTTGGGGCTCAACTGGAAGGGCGCGACGAAACAGGGAGCGATCGCCTCGCTCGCCGTCGGCATGGTGTTCAACATCGTCTACAACGTTCCGCCCGAACTGGCGGCGGTTACCGACGCCGGTTGGGCCGCCTCGCTCAACGAGGCGGTCATGGCGACGTATCCCTACCCCGCGGAGGTTCCGGCGGAAGCGATCGGACTGCTGGTCGCGATCATCGTGTTCATCTTCGTCTCGATCGCGACCCAGGACGGCGAGGAACTCCCGAGTGACCTCCACGCCCTGTTCGAACGATGATGACATCCACCGAAGAACCGATCACGCGACTCACGCGGTGGCTCCGCCAGCGCCCGAACTCCATCGAGTTCTGGGAACTTGTGCTGACGAACGAGCGCCTCGTCTGGTGTTACGTCGGCCAATCGTACCGCTCCATGCTGCTCCGAGCCGATATGGGTGAACGCGACCGGGCCGTCGTCGAGGATAGCCACCTCGAGGAACTGGTCAATCTCGCGGAAGAGAATTTCGCCATCCCGCTCGAGGCCCTCGAGTCGATTCGACACGTCGAGGGGACGCGATTTCGCCGCGCCAGACTCGAACTCGAGTGGTCCGAGGCGGAGCTCGAAGAGACCCGGTACGGCGGCCAGATGACGCTCGTGAGCACCAGCGAGGCCGATCCGCAGGAAGACGTCGTCGCCGGCCTCGCGGAGGATTCGCGACTCGAGCACGTCGACATCGAACTCGATACGCCGCGCTGGTCGCTCTTGTAGCGCGACCAGTCGGACCGTTTTTCACGCAGAACCGTGAGCAAGCACGTATGTCAACGGACCCGACGGCGGTGGGCGAGATCGACACGACACTGTTCATCACGGTCTCCGGGCCACCGGGCTGTGGCGCGACGACGCTCTGTAACCAACTCGCCGACGCGATGGGCTGTCCGTACGTCTCCGGCGGCGACATCTTCCGCGAGATCGCCGAGGATCAGGACATGGCGCTCAGCCAGCTGACGGCGCAGGCGGACTCCTCCGAGAAGATCGACCGCGCAATCGACCAGCGCCTCCAGCAAATCGCCGAGAAGTGGGGGACGGCGAACAAGCCGTTCATCCTCGAGTCTCGCCTCGCCGGCTGGCTGGCCGGCGAGCGGGCCGACCTCCGCATCTGGCTCGACGCACCCGAGGACGTTCGCGCGGACCGGATCGAGGACCGCGTCGAAACCGAAGCCGAAATGCGCGTCCGCGAGGTCAGCGAGGCCGGCCGCTATCAGTCGTACTACCAGATCGATATCGACGAACGGGAGTTCTACGACCTCTCGATCAACACCGCCCGCTGGAGCAAACGGGGCGTGTTCGAACTGGTTCGTACCGCACTCGAGGAGTACGACGCCGAAATCGACGAGGGGGCGTTCTCGACGCCGGCCGTCGATCCGTAGCGTCGCATTTCGAGCGGAGTTAGCCCGCGGCGCAGTTCGTCGAATTATCTCTGCTCACGGTCGGTGGGTATTTTGTGGCGTGTGTGAACAACTACCAGTATGGCGTACTACGTCACGGTCGACAGCGAGACGTACGCGGAGGCCCGCGACTCGTTCTCGTGGGACGTTCCGCCGGATTTCAACGCGGCCGCGGATCTGGTCGGCAAACACGACGACGGCGAACAGGTCGCGCTCTATCAGCTGCTACCGGGAGGTGGCCACGAGGAGTACACGTTCGCCGACCTCGACGCGCAGTCGAACGCCGTCGCGAACGCACTCGAGTCCCGCGGCGTCGAGTACGGTGATCGCGTCGCCGTCGTCGTTCCGCAGAAGCCGTCGAACGTCCTCACCCACCTCGCCTGCTGGAAGCTGGGTGCAATCTCGCTTCCGCTGTCGGTGCTGTTCGGCGACGACGCGCTCCGCTACCGACTCACCGACAGCGATGCCCGCGTGGCCGTCGTCGACGCGAGTCAGTTGGAGACGGTGCAAGAGATCGCGCCGGACTGTCCCCGGCTCGAGTCCGTCTTCGTCGTCGGAAATTCGGGGAGTGCTATCGGTGCGAACGCCATCGACGGCGTGACCGTGGAGCGCTTCGCGGACGCCGTCGACCGGGAGGGGACGGCGTTCGAACTGGCCGAAACCGACGTCGAGACGCCCGCGATCATCATGTACACGAGCGGCAGCACCGGCGAGCCGAAGGGCGTCCTCCACACGCACGGCGTCTGGCTCGGACACTGTCCGGCGTTCCGGATGTACTTCGAGCGCGACGTTCGCGACGGCGTCTACTGGACGCCCGCCGACTGGGCCTGGATCGGCGCGCTCGGCGATCTCGTCTTTCCCGCCTGGCACTACGGCCAGCCGGTCGTGGGGTATCCGATGGGGTCGTTCGACCCCGAGCGGGCCTACGAGATCATGGCCGCCTTCGACGTCACCGACGCCTTCCTCCCGCCGACGGCGATCCGGATGCTGATGGGCGTCGACGACCCCGACGGGCGGTACGACCTCTCGCTCGAGGCGATCTGTTCCGGCGGCGAACCGTTAACTGGGGAGATCCTCGAGTGGGCCGACGAGGCGCTCGCGGGCGTGGTCGTCAACGAACTCTACGGGCAGACGGAGGCGAACCTGCTCGTGACCAACTGCCGGGAGTGGTTCCCCGCGAAGCCGGGCAGCATGGGAAAGCCGGTGCCGGGGCACGACGTCGCCGTGGTGGATTCGGATACCGGCGAGCGCGTCGAAACGGGCGAGAGCGGCGAGATTGCCGTCCGTCGCGGCGACGATCCGGTGCTCTTCGAAGCGTACTGGAACGCTCCCGAGAAGACGGCAGCGGTGACGCTGGAGGACGGCCCCGATGGCGATACGTGGCACCTTACCGGTGATCTGGCGGAGCGAGACGAAGACGGCTACCTCTGGTTCACGTCGCGAGACGACGATCTCATCATCACGAGCGGCTACCGCGTTGCGCCGCGGGAGGTCGAAGAGACGATCCTCGAGCACGAGGCCGTCGCACAGGTCGGTGTCGTCGGCGTTCCCGACGAGACCCGGGGCGAGATCATCAGGGCGGTCGTCCAACCCGTAGACGGCGTCACGGGGAGCGACGAACTGCGAAGCGAGATTCGGGATCTGGTACGGGAGAAGGTAGCGGCGTACGAGTACCCGCGCGAACTCGAGTTCCGCGACGAACTGCCGACCACGACGACCGGGAAAATTCGGCGAACGGAACTCTAACAGAATGCGCCGCTAGAAGCGCCCGGGCGTCTACACGGACGCCGTGATCCCTCCATCGACGCGGATATTCTGCCCGGTGATGTAGCTCGACGCGGGAGAGAGCAGGTACGCGACTGCATCTGCAATCTCTGTGGTTCGTGCCGGTCGTCCCATCGGAATTTGCGCGTTCGTCTCCTCGTCGACGTCGTAGCTGTCGACGAATCCGGGCTGGACCGTGTTCATCCGGATCCCGTTCGCCGCGTACTGGTCAGCGTAGAGTTTGGTGAAACTCCCGAGTCCGGCTCGAAGCACCGATGACACGGGGAACTCGTTCGACGGTTCGAACGCCGAGAACGTGGAGATGTTCACGATCGACCCGCGTCCTTGCTTTTCCATGATGGGCGTCACGAGTCGGGCCATACGAACGGTGTTCAACAGCACGAGGTCCAGGCCCTCGTGCCACTCCTCGTCGGAAATCTCGAGGAGGTCGCCGGACGGCGGGTGACCCGTATTATTCACCACCGCGTCGATGCGACCGTAGCGTT
Organism: Natronorubrum texcoconense; assembly: GCF_900100335.1. GTDB lineage: Archaea > Halobacteriota > Halobacteria > Halobacteriales > Natrialbaceae > Natronorubrum > Natronorubrum texcoconense. The sequence goes on from NZ_FNFE01000006.1 coordinate 140,444, forward strand.
CGGCCGTCGTTTCGACGAGGGCCGCTAAGTCGTCGGGATCGGTCACCGAGCCCTCGAACCCGTCTCCACCGAGGTCTTTTGCGACTTCAACGGCGCTCCCCGACCGCGACATCAGAACTGGCGTGTAGCCGTCCTCGTTCAGCCGCCGGGCACAGGCCTCTCCGATACCGCTTCCCGCCGCTGTTACGACCGCCACTTTCTCATCGGTCATACGAGGGGTACCACGACCGCGTTCAAAAAGTTCGCTCAGTACGCACCCGCCGCGAGTTCACAGTCGAACCCGAGGAAGCTGATCGACTGCGGGTTCGACGCTTCGAACGGAGAGGATCACTCGCTGTCGGGCGAGTAGTTCGGCGCTTCGTCGGTGATGACGACGTCGTGGGCGTGACTCTCGGCCTGGCCGGCCGCGGAGACGCGGACGAACTCGCTGCGCTCTTTGAACTCGGGAATCGTCTCGGCGCCGACGTAGCCCATTCCGGACTGCATCCCGCCGGCGAGCTGGTGGAGTTCGGACTTGAGCGTGCCCTTGTACGGCGTCGCGGCCTCGACGCCTTCCGGCACGTACTCGTCGTCCTCGTCCGGCTCTTCCTTGAGGTACCGGTCGCTGTCGCCGGATTTCATCGCGCCGACCGATCCCATGCCGCGATACTGCTTGTATTTCTTGCCGTTCATCGTGACGACGCGGCCGGGCGCCTCGTCGGTGCCGGCGAAGTAGGAGCCGAGCATGACGGCGTCCGCACCCGCGGCGACCGCCTTGATCGCGTCGCCGGAGTACCGAATCCCGCCGTCGGCGATGACGGGAACGTCGTGTTCGTTCGCGACGTCTGCAACCTGTGCGACCGCGGTGATCTGGGGCATGCCAGCGCCGGAGACGACGCGAGTCGTACAGATCGAACCCGGACCGATCCCGACTTTGATCCCGTCCGCGAAGTCGACCAGATCCGCGGCCGCCTCGCGCGTCCCGACGTTACCGACGACGACGTCGGCCTCGACGGACTCCTTGATCTCTCGAGCGCCGTCGATGACGTTCAGGTTGTGCGCGTGGGCGGTGTCGATGAACAGCACGTCGGCGCCGGCCTCGTCGGCGGCTTCGGCGCGTTCCTGCTCGAAGGGGCTGACGGCGACGCCACAGCGGAGGCGTCCGTCCTCGTCGCGGACGGCCTGCTGGTACTCGCGACGCTGGAGGATGCCCTGCATCGTCACGAGCCCGACGAGGAGATTCTCGTCGTCGACGACCGGCACGCGCTCGATCTTGTGCTCGTACATCAGGTCGAACGCGTCGCGCGGATCGATATCTTCGGAGGCCGTCACGACCTCGTCGGTCATCGCTTCGGTGACCGGATCGTCCTCGTTGACCTCGAGGTGGGGCCGGATGTCGGTACTCGAGATGATGCCCAGCACCTCGCCGCGGGTGTTGACGACCGGTGCGCCGCCGACGCCCTGGCGGGCCATGCGCTCGTCGACCTCGCGGACGCTCATCTCGGGATCGGCGGTGACGACCGAGTCAAGCGGGATGATGAGTTCGTCGGCGCTTTTGACCCGTTCGATCTCCTCGACCATCGCATCGATGTTCATGTTCCGATGGAGGACGCCCAGGCCGCCGTGGCGGGCCATCGCGATAGCCATCCCGCTCTCGGTGACGGTGTCCATCGCGGCCGAAAGGATCGGTACCGACACCTCGACGGATTTCGAGACGTGCGTGGTGAGGTCCGCGTCGTCGGGTTCGACACGACTCTCTTTCGGACGCAAGAGGACGTCGTCGAACGTTAGCGCTTCCGGTACCTGTAATTTCGAAGAATAAGGCTCCTGCTCAGGGATATCGTTCGCCATGTAAACCGTCCGAACCCGCGAGCAAAAAGCGTTGCGAGATACGAACTGGGTGCGAACGGTTGGCGGGGGTTTCGATGAGAGCGCAGCGTTCGGTGGAATGGGTGACCGTCGACGACCTCGACACGCTTTTCGAACCCAGTTCGCGCGAGTCCGCACACTCAAAGCGGCCGTCCGACCACGACCGTGTCGAGGGCCCGTGACCCGATCGTGGCTCTTCTCGAGTGGACGTTCGTCGACCAAATCCCGTTCTCAGCTACGGTTGTCAAGCGCAGGTGTGTACATTCCCGACCGCATCTGGCAGCCAGTGGTGCGAATGCGGCAAGTTATGCGACCGCGTCCCACACAACGCTTATTGAGAATCCGGTTGTCGATACGGGTATGTACGCTGTGAATTTCAGTGCTGCCCGAACCGTTGGCCGGACGAGCGTCGACAGTGACGCCGCCAATCTCGAGTTCGGGAAATTCACAAAAAAATTCACAGCGCGAGGCCGCAACTGGACGACCTGGTGTGCGCTTCACCAGTCGCGACGGGACCGTCCACCCTATTGCCCACCGGCCTCGGGTCATGGCCATCGAGCCTGACTCATGAGTACGTCACGACACCCGGTCGCACTCCGTCTCGAGCGAATAGTCGGTGGTGATACCCGTCTGTTAGCGCTGGTGATGATGCTGCCGCTGATCGACGGCGTCTTCCCAGCGCTGATTCTCGCGGGCGCGTTGGACGACCCGCTCGGTGCCGTCCAGGTCGGCCTGCTGATCTTCGGTGGCAGCGCCACGGTCGCGGTGATCCTCGCGGAGATGTCCGGGACGCCCCGGGAACAGGCCACGATAGTCATGCTGGTCGGGATTCCGCTGATACTGCTTGCGGGAGTGCAAGCCGCGCTCGCGCCGGCGATCGGCAGCGTCCTCGATATCGTTATCTTCGAACGGTTTGCGGCGCTGGTGATCGTCGCCATTGCGGCCAAGACCGCCAGCGCGACGATCGGCGACTACCTCCCGAACCCCGTCGTCATCATCGGTCTCGGACTCGTCGCGAGCATCGATCCCGCGGGTGCCGAGTTCGTCGTCATGGACAACCCCTCGTTGGTCGCAAACGCCGTACTCGCCGCCGGGGTCGGGGTCGCCTTCGCGCTCGCCATCGCCCTCGGCGGGCCGTACCTCCGGGGCTGCATGGACATCGATCGCTTCCGCTTCGGCAGCGCGGTGGCCCTCGGGCTGCTCCCGCTGTCGATGCTCGGGATGGCCTTCGGACAGGCTCCCCTCGCGGCGCTGCTCGTCGCCGGCGTGTTCGCGATCGATCTGCCCCTCGAGCGCGACTCGAGTGACAGCGCAACCGGCGACGATTCGCCCACGGACAGCCTGGGCGCGCTGACCGACGGCGGCGGGTCGGACGCCGACGACGCGGACTCGAGCGACGACGACTCCGACTCGGGACCGTATCCGGCCGACGACTCGACCGACACGCAGGGTCGGGCCCCGTGGCTGTAGGGCGGATTCCGAATCGAAACCACTTTAGGCAGGATCGCCCAACTGAAAGTCGAGGGGTCGTGGCCAAGCCAGGGATGGCGACTGACTCCAGAGGCTACGGCGCCCGGGACGACACTCCAGACTGATATACTGATCGGACACCTGATCAGTGTCCGTGTGATGACCCTCTGGAGTTCCGAGGCGCACCGGAGATATCAGTCGATCGGGGGTTCAAATCCCTCCGACCCCATTCGAATTAAAAAGCCCTGGACGGCTTTTATCGCGAACTCGATACATTCTGAGTAGCGGGTGGTCTGCGTGACGATCGCCCCGTGGCCGTCGGTCGACAACTCGACGTGCAAACACTGCGGAGCGTACGTTTCGGATCAGTTCTGCCGCGTCTACGGCGATAACAGCGACCGCGCCCATCGCTGTGGAGAGTGCGATTCGTACCGCCGACTGACTCGGGGTTCCGCAGCTGGTGTCGACGTCGGGATTCCCGATCCGGAGACGGCCGTCGGTCACCACGGAGGTGAGGCCGATGTCTGAGTTCGTCCGAGCGAGTCAGCTGTACCTCGTCGAGAGTCGGACGCCCATAGCCCATCCAGCCCATCAGGCGACCGACGCTGATGTTCGTCGCGCTTTCGAAGAACGAGATATCCGGGCTGATGGTGGACACGCCTCGAGCGGTACTGATCAGTCCGATACGCCACCAAATCCTTGGTTGGTAGAATCGGTAACGGGTTCGAATACGTCCGACCCGCATTGGCAACCTTGTGGCCTGCCTATAGGAAGCAGCTTCTCGTCCGAAGCGCGTTTCCCTGCGAATACGGAACTGCACGACCTACACGCAATCACCAATTTTTCCGCATCGTCCCCGGCTTTCACTCTGCTCCGTAGTTCTCGAATGGGCATAAACAGCCCGTCAGAATCCCGAGACTGTCCGATTATTCGGTCAGTACACACGGGTACTGAACGCAAGGAGGGTGATTCACGGTGAGCGCCACCGCCGATCGCGACCTTGAGGCGGAGTTGGCGAGCGCGGCCGCCGGCCATGCCGGTATTCCCATCGATGCGATCTGTTCGGGCTGTGGGCGGACGCACGTCAAACGCGCGCGTCCCGAGGAGATGGATCAGCACCCACAGGTTGATCCAACTTCGCTCGAGGCGACGGACCTCACGTCGTTCAAGCACGTCTGTCACCCTTGCGGGAGCGCGACGTGGTGGAATCCGGTCGCAGTACTGACCGACCTGCTCGAGTCCGAGCGAGGTGAATAGTCGTGTCGCAAGTCGAGACGACGCCGCACGAGATCGAGGGCCGCTGGAAGTGGCCCGACTGGGGCCGCGGTCCGTACGACGCGCTGTCGTCGGTGATGCTCGGTCCGCCCTTCGAGGGCTATCTCGAGTTGAACGTCGAGATCGACGGCGAGCCCTGGCTCCTCGAGGTGAACTACAGTAAGTCGGGGTTTGCACCGCGACTGTCCGACGGGATCAACGCCGAACGCCTGTACGAATGGGATATCAAGGGCCGCGGTCGCGGCGAACGGAAGGCGTCGTTCAATATCTCACCGCGGTTTCCGAATATGCGCCACTGGGAGAGCGGCGACCCAATACAGCTCCCGTGGGAGAATCAGGTCGGCGAAGTCGACGGTGTCGACGTCGAGTACCACCTCAGCAACATCGAATCTGAGCGCGGTCTCGAGTTGCTGCCGGAGTTCTTCGCGGAGATCTTCGAACACGCGAACGAGCGAGTTCATCCCGAGTATTTCCGAAACGAACCGCACCAGGCGAGTCGGATGTGGGCGTACGAGCGGTACGTTCGGATTCGACGAGAGTGGGCTGAAAAGCTCTCGTCGGCCGGTGTACTCCAGAAGGTTGCGCTCTATCTGTCCGACCTCAAGGGCGTGAAAGCGGAACTCCACATCGACAACGAGGAGGTAATCAACCACCAGAATCGGCTGTTTTTGAACCCCGCGTCGGCTGCAAAGCTGTTGCCGGGACACACCTACGGCCGAAAGCTCGAGATCTACCAGCTGAAAGACCCGGATGCGGTCTCGAAAGATCACCCGTCCTACCACCCGAAGGTGGAAGTGCTGGTGAACAAGTCGAGGAACGATGGCGAGGCATGGGCATGGGCCGATCGCCACGAGGTGACCGAGCAAATAGAGGAGACGCTGTTGAACGCGCTCCACTGGGAAGACATCCCGCTCAGTCCCGATGGAAACGGTGTCTACATCCCTGACGACCATTTCGACGCCGTGGCCCGTGATCAGCCGGTGGAACTCTACGAAGACCCCACGCCGCGCCTCGAGGCGAAGACGGATCACCTGTTGATGACGACGCTGCGGGACATGGGCGAGACCGCGTGCAACGTCACCGAGCGGGTCGCGACTGACGGCGGATCGACGGTCGACGACCTCGCCGACGAGCTGGGGAAGCACCCCGCGACGATCTACCGAGCGATCCAGGATCTCGGCGACGTCCTCGAGCTCAACCAGGGCGACGTGTCGTTTCGCGCCCGGAAGTATCGCGAGGAGTTGCGTGCGCTCGTCGAGTCCGCTGAGTACGCGATCGAGAGCTACGCCGACCGGATGCAGCACCTGATGGGACTGGCCGACCACGTTGCGGAGTCCTCGCCGTTCCAGAAGTGGCTCGCAGAGAACGGTGCCGACCTCGAGTTCGACGACAACGGCGACCCGCGGCGGATGCGAATCGATACGATTCTCTCGCGGCTGAAGTTCGATAGCTTCGAGACCGTCGAGGCGATCGCCGCGGAAGCCCTCGAGAAGTGGTCGAAGTCGGGTAACGATCCCACGGTTCTCCGTGGTGCCGAGTTGACCTGGAAGACTCCCGGCGGCGGGAGCGAAACCGGATTCGTCGGCGCTGTCGCCGATCGGTGAACCGGCACGAGTAGTGGCAACGCTACCCCTTTCCTTCGTTTAGACAACCAGACCTTCATTAGCGGCTGTTTTTCACAACTTCAGTTGTGTTCGGACCCTCGAGGGTGGGGTCGGCACGGCGATCGCACCGCAGGGCCTGCGGGGTCGTTTCGCGCTTCGCGCGAAAACCCCCTTGGCGGGTGTCCCCAAGGGGACTGAGCCAAAAAATTACAGCGCCCCGCCCCGCCTCCGCACGCAAATCTCCAGTTGAAGCACATGAAACGGTGGTCTGATTGGACAGTAGTTTGAGAAATCTATCGAATGTTCTTGCGTTTAGTATAGGTGAAAGAATGTGTGGGACAGGAGTAATGAGTAACAGTAGTCTTTACTAACATCCACCCTTATTTTGGTTAAATGCGAGACGAAGTTCGAGTACTTACGGTTGGTACTGATGTCGATCTTGGTACGAAATCTGTTGCTTGGACTGACGATTATAATGTGAAGGATTTCGACTGGGTATTCTTAGACTTTCACTCTCTAGATAAATCAGTAGGTGATTCGACTATTTCAGATTCAATAGAAGGGATGATGAATATCCCAGATGAAGATGATATTTTCAAATCAATAGCTAATGGTAATAATTTCATCGTATTCCTTCCAGAGAGGAGAACTATACCGAAAACAGATCGAACTTCTATATCGCTTTACAATCTCACACCCGTTGGTCTGAACTTAGTTGAGGAGTCTGGTAGCTCTATTGATTATGATACAATAAATCCAAATTGGACTTGGTATTTCGATAGCAATTTCGATTGGAATATTAGAATTGATAGAAAAGAACCGGCTGTGTTTGAACTATTCGGAAGAAGATTTGTTTATGAATTCACAACCATTGTGCAAAACAACTCCAGCGAACTCTTGGCAACTGATATTCTCTTTCATGAGATAACTGAACCTGAAGTATCTACACATCAGCCAGAGATGAACCAATTACCGGGTAAGCTATCTTTCATTCCTGTTATAAAAAACTGGAGCCCAAATGAATTAATTAGGGAAATACTAGATAGTTTCACCGATATGGATACAAGAATAAAAACTGACCAATCACCTGAGTGGGTTAATGATTGGAGGTTACCAGAAGAAGATGGCCTTGTGCGTGAATTAGAGGACCTTAGAATAAAGAAAAAGGAAATCGAGTCTAAAATCAAAGAAAAAGAAGGAGAACTAGATGAATATGAGGAGTACAAGGCATTGTTGTGGGGTAATGAAGGAGAATTAGAAATATTGGTCCCAACTGTGTTTCGTGAAATGGATTTCGAAGTTGAAGGGGAGGTTCCACATGGAAGAGATGGAATGATTCGGTTGGACGATCTGAATATTGTTCTAGAGATTACAGGCACTAAAAACTCTATAAGCGATAAAAAGTGCCGTCAATTATCTACATGGGTTGATGAAGCAGAGATCGATGAGTTGGATAGAGACCATACAGGAATCTTAGTAGCCAATCCTGATAGAGAAACAAACCCTCCAAATAGAACGGAAAATGATTATTTACCACCACATCTCCAGAATTTTCTCTCTAAAAGAGGTTACAAAGTTCTATTAACACACAATCTGTTTGAACTGTATTCCGAATTCAGGAAAGGGGATCTGTCCAATGAAGATATTGAAGAAATGTTAAGAAGCGACTCCCTCTTTGTATATGGATCGTAGTAATCTATATTCACAACATCTCCCCCCCGGATTGGATGTTGACAGATCCGATCCGGTTTCCCAAAGTTGCACACGAGATCAAATACTCGTGTGTACGATGACGCAGCTTCGAATGTGAACTGTATCGGAATTCCGGAAACTACTCTCCTTTGCTTATCCGTTGTGCGCTCACTTTGGGCTTCATGGGCAAGACAAACCCCACCTATCGCGATACGCTCCGTGAATTCGAAAACGAGTGGTCACCGTACCGCAGAGCACTTCGGCTTGAGTATCAAGATCACTTTGAGCGGCTATTCGTCCAGGCGCGGAACGTCGCCGACGCTGGTGGGATTCAGAACCACACCGATCCGACGACCACACACCTCATTTCGATGCTGCTCGCTCAGGAGTGCCGGATCGCCGATCTCGAGGAACAACTCGAAACGGTAAATGAGCGTATCAATAATTCCAGCGAAGACCTTTCCGGAGAGTCCGATGACTGCCAGTAGGTATAATCCACGCTGCTCGAATGGTCCACTGCATACCCCTAGGGGACAGGGTAATTGCGCAGCGCGTAGAGCGGGCACAGCGCTAGCGAAAAATTGGGCTGGCCGATGTTGGACGTTACAGCGGCGCTAAACTACTGATAGAACGTAGTGGTTCCTCGGTAACCGTGATTGTCGGATATGCCTACGAGGGTTTATCAATAAAGCCGCGGCCAGACGTGAGCGTCATGCGACATCCACAAGATGACTTACTGATCGTCCACGCGCTGGCACTGCTTGCATATGAGTACAGAGGGATGGAGAGAGAAGACTGGGCCTTGAACCTTGCAGCCGAGATCGCGGACCAGCACGGACTTACAGTGAGTGACGCAATCTGCCAGCTCGAATAAATTCACCTACAAAATATAATCGAAAATGAACGGCCGGATCAAATAAGTAGGAAAGGTATCAATGGGTATCTGAATTATGGTTTCGGAGCGAACTCCAGTAGGCTTTAGTGTTTATCAACTTCTCACTCGAGTTATACCCGGTCTCATTTTTGTTAGCGTTACATCATATATTTTAGCAATCGGCCAGGTAGCAGATCGCGATGACGGATTTTATTGGTTAACTTCTGCAACGGATGAAATATTTTCAACAGCGATTGAATTACACTTATGGGTTCCAATTGTTGTAGGTTCCATTCTGGCTGGCGAAATAATTAACTTAACTAGAAAGACAGTAATACCAGTACCCAGTGAATTTAGGAGATATATGTTTCGGAGTGAAAATTCGGAAGCGGCATCTGTTTTATCTTTTTGGCAGTATTTATCTAATTCTTTCAAAAAGACAAGTGAGAAGACACTAACAGATAGGTCAAGAAGCTTTTTCACGAATGTTCAAGTCATCTACTTTGCGATTACTCTGTATACCTCACTCATATTTTGGTTCTATACAAACGATCCCCTACGTGCCTTTAATTTGTTTGTATTCTCAGAGGCAATTGGTTGGTATGTTCTATTCTTCCGAAAAGAAATCTGGAATGAGCTTTCTCTAGAGAATCATCCAATTTACTTGTATTTAGTCACGCACTCAACAACATTTTTTGACACCAGTCAGGCAGACGACATACTTATCAATGTCCGAAAAGATTGCGGATTTGATAGTAACATGAATGATCCAGTTGATCTATATTCCGGGCTTCATATGATCCTTAACGACTTTTCAAATCCGACAACCAATGATCTAAGATTATTCTATCATTTAAACAAGAATTTATTAATTTCTATGGCATTCGTCACCATCATTCTACTCATATTTGTTATTTCTGGAACAATTGAGCAACAATTAGTCTCCGTACTCCTCTTCTTTTTAGCTTACATTCCATACTATCTGTATACAGTTGTAGTGTCATTTATGGATGTTGAGCGGAAATATATTCGAATGTTATTGATGGAATACCACATTATGCGATCAGAGTGATTTTCAGAATTGATCCAAATATTGTATTTACATAGGCGTTGATTGTAGAACGATGTGTCTCTGTGCCCTATTTGCTGGCGGTTGGACGTCGCGAAGATCGGTTTCCCCAATATGAACACGAGACGAGCACCGGCCGTGTTCATATTCGGCCCATAGCCCACGAGATCGCCTCGGCCGTCATGCCGATCACGACGGGTGTCAACCCCTCTTTATAAACTAAGACCGCTCGAGTGAACCGAAAAAACTAGGATAGGCGGGTTGTGTTCACGGCCATGTCTCACAACGAGACGCCCGGATCGGTACGAATCCGGACTGACGACGATAACGAATGGCGCTTCGACGCTATCCAGAAAGCTGCCCGGTTCTACGACTGCAACCGGAGCAACGCGGTCGCGTTTGCCTGCGAAGACGTCGACCAGCTCGTCGCCGCAGCCACGCGCATCCTCGAGCGCGACGACCTCACTCGCGAACAGCGCCGGGAGATCGCCGAGACGCTGAGCACTCGAGCCGTTAGCTTCGACGTCGAGACCTCGGTATCGGCCACGACGAAGGGGGAAATGTGACGATGACGGTCGACGATCTACTCAGAGAAGCCGAACGAGAGAGTCGTCGCGAACTTGAGCAAGAAGCGCGAAAGGCGATCGAACTTCGCGCCCGACTTCCGCAGCTCGTCGAGAATGCGATCACGAAGGACCGAAAGCGGATCGCCGCCGAACTTGCCGAACGTAGCGAACTCACACATAGAGAGATAGGCGAAATAGTCGGCTACAGCGCCGCATGGGTATCCCAGGCCGTCAGGCAGTCCGCAATCACGGAGGGCCCGGAATGATGACCGACAACTCCTCGAGCGATACTGAGCACTCTAAAAAGCGACGGTGCGAAAATTGTCGGTGGTCGAGTTATAACGGAAGCGACCATTCATGGCCGCAACCTGTACACTCGAAGCTAGCCGTTGTTTCTCCGCCAGAGACGTGTTTTGCTATTTTTTCACCCCATCCATCACATTCAGGGCAGAGAGCACTTATCACAGCTTCTGAAAGAAGTAACCGACCATGCTTTAATTCCGGCCCCAACAATAGAGGTAGTTCATCTCTCGAAGGTCGCCTCATATCTTTCACAGACTACACACTACAGTCGGCTACTGAGCAGACCGACGACGGAGAGAACAAGGAATATGGCGAATAGCGAGACGGTACGGGACGTTTTGATCTACGTCCCGAGTATCGAAGACGTGCGGCACAAATTCGAGCAGAACCTCGAGCCCGACGAGATCGCGTACTGGGTCGTTCACGGGACGCCGAGACAGACCGGGGAGGGAGCGGCAGTGAGCTTTTCAGACGGCGATCGCGTCGTCGCGACTGGCGAGATCGTGGGCGTCTCCGAAAATCGTCTCTGGATAGATCACCTCGAACCCGATGACCGTCCGAACCCTGCCGAGCCGACCACTCGCGGATTCAAATACGTCGGTCCGTCAGAAGACGTCTGAAATTGCTATTTTCCCCTGTTCGGTTCCACGGTGATCGCCGCCGCCATGCCAGCGGAGCAGCGGGAGACTCGACGCCTGGACCATCTTGTCCTTGATAATCGTGCAGCCGGAGCAGCCGTGCGGCCGGTAGACGACGAAACAGTACCAGCCGTCCGCTCGTCGGAGCTTTTCGTGATACTTTCGGTAGACCTTGAAATTCCCCGGCTGGCCGTTGCTGTGTTCGATCATCGTCGATTTGATCTCGACCGGCGTTTCGTTCTGGAACTTCGCGTCGTGCCAGCTGGACCGCTCGAGCGTGAACCGTCGTTTCTTCGCCATCCGTTTTTCGCACGCCGTGCCGAAGTGGTTCGCTCGCTTCGAGCGGTTCACGGGTCGTCCCTCCGTTCGTCACGCCAGCGCCGGTCGGATCGAGCCGTCGACCAAACGAAGAACCCGGCGAAGAGCAGTCCCAGCACTCCGAGCCCGTAGCCGCCGGTCGCGATCGCCACCACGGAGCCCGCGATCGCGATGCCGATCCCGGCGAGTATCTGTCTCGAGAACACGCCGCGCTCGTAATCTCGCCGCAGTTCGTGGGCTACGTCGACAGCGGCGAACCGAGCGACATCAACCAGATTCCAGAGCGTGGCCGTCACGCTGATCGACCCCTATCACGCGCGACACGATTTTTTCGAAATCGACATCTAAAAAATGTCGTATTTCTTATGGTACACGCACGCCCCACGCGTGGTAATATATAATCCTCCGCTGTCTGAGAGCGCGTCGCCCATCGCTCGCTTCGCTCCCGACAGGGAGCGAGCGGTGGGCTATGGGCAACCCCTATTCTAAAGGGGGGCAGGTTTCGCTTTACAGGTTTACAACCCGCCGCAGTCATGCGATCACGCTCTCTACGGTGTCAACCCATTCTCGCTTCGTTCCGCCTTCATCGATCTCTTTCCACCAGTTTGAGACGGTAGCGTGGCTATACGGCACGAACTCGGAGGTTTCGCGGGCCGACATTCCCTGTTCTCGGCACGCTTCCATCGTCCAGGCGGCGACCTGTTTCACTTCGTCCTCGCCGATCGCCGGCTCGTCGTCGTCGCTCGAGGGAGCGTTCCACGACCAATTCGCTTCGTCATTCGTGTGCGGCTCCCAGTCAGCCGGCGGAATCCCGGTGAATGGGCGCGGATCGACGTCCTGTAGCTTCCCGCCGCTGATCCGCTCCGCTTTGATCGCTTTGCCCTTGTCGTTCCGGTCGGGCTTCTTAAGAATCGTCCCGACGCGCCACAACAGCGGATGAATCGAACTCTCGTCGTGGCCGATGTAGATCAGCGCGCCGTTGTACTTGCGGATCTTGAACACCAGCGGACCCATCAGTTTCCGCACCTTCTGGCCATCCTCGCCGGTTCCGCTCGCGTTCGTCGAGAACTCGTCACCGATGAACAGTTTCGGCTGTTGTGGATTCTCGACTGGATCGCCGTCCTTCTCGACCCACTCCTCGAGGAGCGGATAGTGCGGAATCCAGCCGTCTTCAACGTCGCCGTTGTCGCGCACCCAGTCGTCGTTTCGCGGCAGCGTGCGGATATTCGAGGCGACTTTGAGATTCCCGTCGACCCACCGATCACGCAGCTGCGCGATTAGGCATGCGAGGTTCGTTTTCCCGGCCCCCATCTCGCCCAGGATCACGATCACCGGCGCGGGTCCGGCGACGATCTCTCGAAGCCGGGTGATCGCTTTGATACCCGATAGGCTCGCCTCCTGCGACGGGTCGCCGATGTAGTGTTTCAGCGTCAGCGTGTCGCCGTTGTCGAGCGCGTCACGCGCCGTGTGACTGCCTTCACCCTGTACGATCCGTCGATTCTTTCCGACGTCCATGTACGTCGCTGCGGCCTTTCCGTTCCAGCGGTCAGGATCGTGGTGCAACGCGCGCACGGTCATTTGCCGGTCGATCTGCTCATCACGGACGAACCCCGTGTGCTCGAGGACCTTGTCGGGTTCTTTCGCGAGGTTTCCGCGCTGGTACTCGGTGAATCCGCCGACCGTGTAGTTGTCTTGCTCGTCGCTCATTCTGCGCCTCGCTCGAGTTCTCGAATGATCTCCTGTGCGTCGATATCCGCTTCATCGAGCATGTGTTCTACCTCCGCCCGCTGCCGGTGCCGGATCGCACCGACGAGAAGCCGGTTCCGACGCTTCTCGAGTTCGTTCACTGCCTTCCGGCACTCTTTCGCGAGAAGCCGCTTTTCCGGCCGTTCCGCGTCGTATTCGAGTTCCTGCGTCTTCTTTCGATACCGTTCGAGTTCACTGTTCGTCAGCTCGTACAGTTCCGACTGTCCGTAGAAGTTCATCGATCAGTCCCTCCGTCGGTTGCTGCGGCTTGTTCTGCGGCCTGTGCTCGAGTCTGCGGCGGTCCGCCGACTGTGTTGATACCGTGCTCGTCGCTGTAGTCCTCAACGTACTCGGTTACGTCCTTGATTTCGTCTATATCGGCGTCTTCGGCGTCGCTTTTCGCCGATTCGAACCGATCTTTCACGGACGTACGCGGGTTCATCAGCCCGCGCTCGTCGGCTTCCGCTTCCTCGTTGATTACGTCGCCCTGGATCTGGAGTCCCATCTTCGAGATCCGTCCACGGAGTCGGTTGAACTCGAGGAAGGCCTCGACGAGATCGCCGTGGATATCCTCGAGCATGGCTTTCGTCGTGACGAGTTTGGAGTCGGCCATCTGGCTGAAGTAGCAGCCCCGAACGACGAGATCGCCGGTATCCTCGTGGTACGTGAACTCGCGGACTTCGAACGCCTCGTCGTCGTTACAGCGGTACGGAGATGGCCCCTCGACGGTCTTTTCGGCCCACACTTCCGGCGAGACGTAGTACTTCTTTCGAGTATCGGTCACGCCGTTTATGTGGTAGACGTCCTCCATTCGACGCTGCCGGAGCTTCCGCGCACCCGTGACGAACAGCGCGAGCAACGGCGGCCCCAGGAGGAGCGACGCGGCGAACATCCCTCGAGCGACCGGCGGCATGCCGGGGATCGACGGCCGGAACCAGATCAACAGCGCCCCGAGCGAGACTGCCGCGCCCGCTACGATCAGCTGGCCCTCGGCGAGCAGGTACGTGAGTCGATCGCCCCAGCTGTTGAACGTCGCGCTGGTGTTGCTCACGCTTCGATCACCCCGCTTTCCTCCTGGCGTAGTACGATGACCGTGCCGACTCCGGCCAGTCCGACCGACATGAACACGCCGAAGAACAGCCCGCTCTCGCCGCCGAACGTGTGGAACGGGTTCTCCTCGGTGTCGCTCGGTTCCTGCATCTGTGTCGAGAGCCTGGCGGTCGTCCCGCCGACCGTCACGCCGACCGTCGACGCGCCGCGGAACTCGCGCACGTCCATCGTGATCGTCGTCTCTCCCTCTGAAACCGAGTATTCCCGGCTGTAGGGTTCAACAATGCCGTCTTCCCCGATTCCATCCATCGCGTCCTCCATCGTTACCGTGTGGTTCCGCTCTGAGTCGATCGTCACCGTCGCGGTCCCATCCTTGAGCTCGTACTCGACTATCCGAATGTACTCGTTAAACGCGATTTCATAATCCGGTTCGACCGTCTCGTTTGCTACCTCGGTTGTGTTCTCCTGCGCGATAGCGCTGCCCACGCCCATACCCATCGCCAGCGCCGCCGCTGCGACGACGAACAGCAAAAAAATCCGCTGCATGGTCACTCACCGAGTCCCGGCACGAGGTCGGTCACGATTCCGATCACCGCAAGGAGAACGACGCCGATCAAACCGAGACCCATCAGACCACCCGCATCGCCGTCGAACGGATTCGGTATATCTACCCCGCTGCCTCCGTCATCGACAACTACCTCAATCGTCTGCTCTCGGGCCTGAGCCTCCGCTTCCTGATGTTCCGTGTAAATCTCTGCCGCTCGCTCGGGGTCTGTATCTGATTGGACAACCTCGCGCTCATCGAAGTGGAGATACTCTGCCCCGGAGATCGACTCATCGACCTCCGTTACCGTGAAGGGGCCGACGAGAGAAAGCATATCTGCATCTGTCTCGCCGTCCTCGCCTTCCCACTCTGCGGCCATTCTGAACTCGCCGGGATACGTACTGGGGTTGATCTGCGTCCCGATCGGGATGTAAGTGTCTTCCACTGCGCTCGGAACGGTCCAGCCGAGCAGCCCCTCAAGTTCCTGCTCGTCATCCTCAACCTCGTCCACGCCCGACGTATCGACCTCGAGTACAACCGGAGCCTCTGCCTCTGCCAAGCCGAGTTGTCGGAAATACAGTGCCAACTCGCCCCAAGATTCCGCTTCTGCGATAGTTTCATCCATCGCACTCGGCGAGAGCATATCTTGAATGCTCAAATCGCCCGCCTCTATACCATCGTAATGGGTTTCCAGCAATGCCTCAACTTCCGACAGTGCTTGGTCGTATCCGTCGTGGATCGCCTCGTACACATCTGCATATTCATCACTGTCGAATATCTGTTGGTAACCATCAACATAGTCATAATCTCCGTATTCTTCGGGGTTTTCTATGTCGTAATCTTCCGGGTCTGGCTCCTCAATATACGCCCCAGTGCGGCCATCTTGATATTCTGCAACTTCAAACGGGTCGAAATGACCATAAATCTCGTCACTCACGCCCGCACCGCCGCTTTCGGCATGATAGAACAACTCATAGTCATAATTGTCACCGTTCAATAAGATATACGTTTCAGTTCTTGTGCCATCACCTCCATAGTATTCGTTGATTTCGTTGTCGTCATCGTAAGAATATGCTGCCACTCCCTCATTCTCTGCTTGTGTGAGAACGCCATTCGTCAGAGAAGTCATCCGTGTTACAAGGTCCATTTCGACCGCCGAGAAAATCTCCGCTATCGCACTTTCTGCGGCCTCCTCGGCATCATCTCTATCACCTCCAGAGATCACCTCGTGATAAACGTCAATAATGGCCTGCTCAATCGCTTTGCTTATCAATCCGCTCGCATCGCGCTCGATTGAAGCCAACAAAGATTCGTCTGTGACTTCATTGATTTCGCGAGCCTCGTTGTAGAGCCGCAAGTGGTCCTCGAACTCGAGCGCATCAACGACCTCCTCACTGTCGGTCGCGTATCGCGCGTGACTCACTCCGGCAACGTAGCCGACGAGTGCAGCGCCAGCGACCGCACAAGGCGGGCAGGCCGCTGCACGTCCGACCGGAGAGAAGCGCGGTACAACACGACCGCCGAATGCGATCGTCGCCACCGACCCGCCCGCGATCGTCCCGCCTCGAGCGAGCAGCCCGCGCCGAGTCATCCCCTCGTTTTCTTGGGCCGTGGGCTTTGGGCCGTCGCCCCGATCGGGAGCATCACCGGAGGCCGCCATTCAGACCGCCCCCGTAGCCATCACCGCGGTCAGGCCGATCGATACGACCGACGCCGTGACGATGTAGCCCGTCATCACCGAACTGTACCACTCCGCCGACTTGCCGCTGAAAACGTTGGAACTCATATCTGGAACCTCCGGGTTACTTGTAGGCGATCACGTAGAACGCCGCGCCGTTCAGGAAGACCGTGAACCAGCCGACGTACCACATGCTCTCGAGGGTGACCGTCATCGCGGGAACGAGCGCCCCGAGAATGTTCAGTATCACCGCCAGGAGAACGACGATGGTCTCGACATCCGTCCAGTCCTCCGGTGTGCTTTCGTTCGTCAGCCACCCGATCAGCAGGATGCCGATCGAGAGGATGAACGCGTACGTGATCTCGGTGCCGTGGGCCGCGTACAGCGCGTCTGTCAGCGCGAAGTTCAGCGGTTGGCTGAACTCAAGGGTGCCGACCGCGCCGATCGAGAACGACGCGAGCACGAACAGTGGCGCGAGGATGCTGTCTGTCAGGTCGATACCGTCTTCCTGACGAATCGAGTCAGGAACGTACTTCTGCGGTAGGCTAAGTGCCATACGCTCCGGCGTCTCCACCTCGTGCCGAAAAACTCCGGAATTCAGTGGTGATCTATTGGCCGTCTATAGGTTCACCAAATTTTATACCAAGGCGGGTTGCGGGCCGAGATATGGCCTTGAACAAACTGCGACAGCTCGACGGGAATTCTGCCGGTGTCACGATGCCGAAAGACGATCTCCGGCTCGAGGGACTGATAGACGAGAACGGCGAACTGGCCGACGAGCACCACGTTCACATTCAGCGCGTCAATGATGGGCAGTGGACGTTGGAACTCGTCGAAGGAATTGACTCATAACCGAATTCAGAGAAAATCAAAAGTCGATTAAAGTAAGTCTATGGTCTATTCGTCACTGTAGTCTGGGATATCAAACTCGTTACTCCAGACCTGGCTATTACTCGGTTCGTGAATTAGTTGAACTTGGTAACTTTCACCAGAATAGTCCTCACTCTCTTCGTTAATCACAATATCATGTGAATCACCGACTCCGAATTCATCGCCACCGTCCAAGCCGTCTATCTCAACAGTCTGATCAAAGCCGTTGACTGCATCCAGGACGTATTCATCACTATCGTCTCCTTCTATGTCAACTCTGATTTCAAGTTCGTCTGCATCAAGTGCATCTCCGCCCTCATGGGAGATCGTCCCGAGTACATCATCTTCGTCTTCAGTGCCAGCATCCGGACTCACATTGAAAGCAGAATTCGTATCGTAACCAATCTGTGCACTAGGGGATGAGTCGCCCATATCGTCACCGATATCCAGTACGAACGCGGCGATCACGGCTGCCAGAATCACTGTGATGGCAACCATCAGGATGACCCCAATAACTGGGGACACGGCCCGTTCGTCTTCGCTTCCGATCAGCTTCTGTCTGTATTTGGTCAAATCCATTGTTGTCACGCACCGCGAGAACGGTCGGAAAGCTTATTCTCGGCGGTATGATACCACCGTGTGACGCTCAGGGGGATTGGGTTTGCACAACCATCCCGTGCGTCATCCCTTCCTGCCGTTCGGTTTTGGTGCTGATAGCAACCAGCCCACTGTACCCATATATACCTAGAGGATAGTGAACCTCTCAGAGTCTGATATCGGTTTCATCAGTGATAATCAGCGTCTGATAGAATCCTTGCAGTGTGTCCTTGAAACGCTCGAGGCGGCCGATTTCGGAGTTTCGGAGCGAAACCAGCAATTGTTATCCCGGTTCGACAACACTACATCGGTATGACTACTTCGGCGTTGATCTCCGAGCGCGCTCTCGCGCGCACCTACAACACGCCCTCTTACGCAGATCCATTCGAGTCCGTCGAAGACTACGAACGAGTGATGGAGTACGCGAGCAAGCACCCGAACAAAGGATCAAGCGCAATCTCGTCTCAATTGGAACTCCCCCGCGGCCGAATCCGACCGTGGGTAGACAACAACTCGAAACCCGATCCAGTTCGGGCGATTGAAGCGGCACGCGAGTACGGATGGCTCGACTGTTCGTTCGGAGACCCGGAACTCACTGCTCTCAACACACTCGTCGCGAACGTCTTCTCAGGTGGGTCGATCGCCGAACGGAATTACGAACCGAGCTTCGCACTGAACCATCGAGGCGAAGACAGCCATGTCTTCGACGCCCTCGAGCTGGCCGACATCGACTACCAGGTGGTCGACGATCGCGACGGCCGGGCTGACGAAGTACGGCCGACCGAACACGGAACTGTTCTCGGTCGCGTGCTCGCGGTACTCGGCGCACCAGTGGGACCGAAAGCCGAGCAGCATCTCTCGTTACCAGACTATCTTTCGAGCGCGCCGGCCGACGTTCGCGGACAGTTCGTCTTTGCGTATCTCGAGAATCGAGCCGTCGAGCGAACCGGAAAGGATACACTCACCATTCGAGAACAGCGCAACCGAGACTATCTCGAATCGTTAGCTGAGTTAATCGAGACGGTGGCAGGTGACGGTGTGACACTCGGAGAGCGTGATATCATCGTTTCGGCTGATGCAGTACGCCGCCTTGGGACGGTCCGATAGCTCAAGTCGAGTCGTTTTCTTCTAGATCCGCTGCGTCTAGTTCGCCCTCGAGGTACGCGCGGCCGCGGTCAGTGATCTGGTAAAGTCCACGCTCTTTGTCGTGGTATTCGACTAACCCCGCAGAATCCAACTCACGCAGACGAGTTCTGACGTGTGAGATTTTATAATCGATATTTGCTTCGATAACTGCGGGAGTTGAGACGATTGGGCGATTTCCTTCGTTCAGTAGAAACTCGAGAATTGCATCATCTGCTCGTGTCATCCAGTCCACCCGGGGCCGTCGCATTCGGTTTGTTTGACTCTTATCACCATGTTAGGTTGATTGGTATCGAGTTCTGAATGACTTCTGAGGTGCATTCTAGCATATTGTACGATACACTAGAACTAAGTGACCCCCGTGTCTGGGTGAGGGCAACGGAAGCCAGACGGACCCGCCGCTACTCGGTCGGGTCCTCGTCAGAAACGCGGACCCGGTGTAGTAGCACCGGCCCGCCTGGCTCCCGTAACTGGAGTACGGAAGCATGTATTCGCACACCGCTACGGGGGAAAAAGTCCCCGGTCGACCGCAGCGCGTGGACTGTCGCCCACAGCCCACGCCGGAGTTGAATTGTTTCGGAAATAGCCGATACTCGAAAATTCGTTCTCGAGAGGACTTCAGTCACCAAATCCTGATTTATCGGAATTCCGGAAATTGGGTTCCGATTACTAAGAGGGCGGGGTACAGTCGTCATAAACAGCCGACGGACAGCGACCGCACGCGCCCCCAGTTCCAAGTGATGGCGCGTGCGGTTCGTCCGCGGTCCCACAACAGTGAGACCATGAGCGAAATAGCACGCATCCACGGTAAGAGTACCGGATACTGTAACTACACCAACGGGCTCGAGGTGAGCCGATGAGCCTGTACGGCGTCTGCTACGACTGCGGCGCGCAGGCGACGCTTCGGTACAAGCCTGATGTCGCGCTCGACGACCAGCCGCGACCGTCGGTCTGTAACGGCTGCCGAATGCGTCGCGAAGAGCGGATGGTCGAGCAGTTTCAGGAGAGACGATGAGTCGGGATCTGTCGCCTCGAGAGGCTCGCGACCGATTCCTGTCCCGTCGAAAGCAGGAGAACACAGAGAAGACCGTTCGGAGCTACAAGAATCGGCTGACTCGGTTCGTCCAGTGGACTGAGGATGAAGGGATCGACTCGATGGCCGACCTGTCCGGCTGGGATCTCGACGAGTATCGTGCAGCGCGCGAGGCCGCGGACATCGCACCTGCGACGTTGAAGGGGCAACTGATGGCCGTAAAGCAACTGCTCGACTACTGTGCGTCTATCGATGTCGTGGACGGCGATCTCCCGGACAAGGTGACCATCCCGACGCTTTCGAGGGCCGAGGAGTCTAACGACACGAAGCTCGATGTCGACGATGCGAACGCGTTGCTGTCGTATTATCGATCCTCGAGCGAGATGTTCGGTCGACCGGAGCACGCATTTCTGGAAGTCACGTGGCACACCGGGGCTCGGATGAGTGGTATTCGGGCTCTCGATCTCGGCGACTTTGATCCGGACCGCCAGACGCTCGAGTTCCGGCACCGGCCGCCGACACGGTTGAAAAACAAGGAGGACGGGGAACGCGTTGTCGGGATCTCGAAGCCGGTGGTGAAGGCGTTGCGGACGTACATCGCTCGAGAGCGCTTCGAAAAGCGCGACGACGAAGGTCGTGAACCGTTGTTCGCAGGTCGTCAGGGGAGACCGTCAGATACGACGTTTCGAGCGTGGTCGTACCTCGGTACGCAGCCTTGTCACGTCGTTCAGTGCCCACACGGGAATCGACGAGCGACGTGTGAGTTTACGCGCCGAAACCACGCGAGCAAGTGCCCTTCTTCGCGGAGTCCGCATGCGATTCGGACCGGTTCGATCACTTGGCAGTTGCTTCAGGGGCTGTCGATCGACATCGTTGCGGCTCGGGTGAACGCAACGCCGAAAACGATTCGACGGCACTACTACCGGGCCGCTGAGCGCGACGAGTTCGAAGAACTGCGATCCGAGCACACTCTGAAACTTGACATTGAAAACTATGATTAGTCCACGAAACCGATGCAAAATATCGATAGAGCGTCTGACAGTTCGTCAAACAACACTAGCATCCATCCCTCCGACCCCATTTCCTCACCGCGAACAACATCGTGAGCGGTGAGTAATGCAAGAGGTGGGATTTGAATCAGGGAGCAGCTTGCTGCGACCGTGGTTCAACATCCCTCCGACCCCATTCCCTCACCGAACAATTCATGACCCACAGAGGACGGTCCATTTTTCGAGTTTGTTATATACTCAAGAGTCGTCCAAACTTGGAACCCGTTCAGTTGGGTCACGCGGGTCCGTCCCGTCTGATGATTCTAATAAAGGCGCTTAGTGAAAATAGTCAGCTGCACGGATCAGTCCCTTCCTGCTGACTGCAGAAATAATATCATTGAATAAGACTTTTGTAGCCTGTAAGAGTAATATGGGTAATGAGTATTGAACAAGAGTCAGGAGAGTTTCACTTTATAGAAAGAGGAACTAATGAAAGCGCCGATGAGTTTCTGAAACGACGCCTCTTACATATAGAGAATCGATTTTCATATGAGCGTCTGTCTGGATGTTCAATTGAAGAATTAGATGCTCAGAGGCAGCAGTACAATTTCTATCTTGAAAACATGCGTTCGAGATTCGCCAGTCCTGATTTTATATTTGCCGATGATGTTGACATGTACAAAGAATTGGTTGGGAAAGAAGTAGAATTGTATGATTCATTGTCATCAGATCAACGAATGCAAATCCAAAGCGTAGCGGGTAAGGTACATATTAATTTTGATAAAGCTTTGGAAGACGCTCGCGATAGGAAATTTCAGCGGCTAAGTATGGCGATGGATTCAATCCCTGTTCTAAATCAACTGAAAAAATAAGTCTGAGGAAATAACGGGACCACTCTAAAGCGAATCTAAGTATTGCTGCCTCGAGTTCCTCCGTTCTGCGGAAGTTCGAGCATCGAAGTATTCCTCAAGGATCTCTCCGCTAACGTTCGCTCGCTTACTTTCTCCTTTGGCCAATCTCTATTTCAAATCGCGACTTTCGAGCGATACTGCCAACAGATCCATTCCCTCCGACGACACAATTTCGGAGGCGTTCGGTCGATACTGTTGTCGTGAGCGGTTCCCGAGCCACAGCTATTCCTCTCCCAGTGAGCGATGCGAGAGCGGACGGGAGAACGTCGAATGACTATGAGAACGCGAAGGAACGGTAACGAACACATCGGGTGAGTACCGCAGTACCGTCCAGCTACAGTTTGTCGGCGATACGCTCGACGGCCACGACCAATCGGTAGAACAGATAGAGCGCGTAGACGACCGCGGCGAGGCCGACAAGACTGAGGACGGTGAGTATCTCCGGTCCGACGGTGGAATGTAGCAGACCGAACCCGATGAGGAGACCAACGATCAGGGCTAGTTGTTCGCGGTCGAACCGATCGCGACTTGTGGCAGCCATACACCATCCACTTGTAGTTCGAAAATAAACGTTCTGGTGACAGGTTCTCCAAATGGTGTACAATCACTGTGGCGTACAGGGCTCGAGTATGTAAGCCAGTACATGCTGTGCAAAACTCGAACCGACCGCTCGAGGACGACGATAACGGATAACTCACGCGACAGTCGCCGTCGGCAGTGCGAGCGACAAATTTGTACAGACGAGAGAGCGAACCAGTATGCGTGACGACGAGAGCCGTAGCCAGTTGGTGTGGTCGACCGAGAGAGCGATCGGAGAGTCAGTTGGCGGGTTCGGTTTTGACGATCGCGAACCAGAACTCCTCGACTTCCCGGACGAACTCGATGAACTCGTCGGTCTCGACCGGCTTCTGGATGTACGCGTCCGCCTCGAGATCGTGAGATTTGACGATCGATTCGCCCACCTCCGAACTCGTGAGCACGATCACGGGGATCTCACGGAGCGGGGGCTCGCCGTTCAGTTCCGCGAGGACCTCCATACCGCTCTGGCCGGGAAGCTGTGGCTCGAGCAAGATGAGATCCGGTCGCGGGGCGTCCGCGTACTCGCCGCGCTGGTGGACGAACTCGAGTGCCTCCTCGCCGTCGGTGACGGCGTGGACGGCGTTCATGAGCTTCGCGTCTCTGAAGTTCTCCTCGAAGAGCCGCGTATCGCCGGGATTCGGCTCGATCAGTAAGATGTCGATCGTCTCCCCGATCTCGCCATCGCTCTCGTCGTCTGCTGGCGCCATATCCGTGCATGACACTGCAAGCGTATAAGCGCAACTCTAACGGACCCGATATAGTCTTCAAATATGGTCAGTCTGGCCCGACGACGGCCCGTAGATCAGGGAGTGAGTTCGTTGACGGAAGCGCTTTCGTGACTGTACACGTCGCCCGTAACGACGCCGCGAGTGGCGGCCGAGCGCACGGCGGGACCGACGATTCGACTTCAGGTGCAGTAACAGGACGTGGTCTGTTGGTCGGGGCCTCGAGTCGTCTCCGTCGGCCGAACGGTGATGGTCGTCCCACACTCGGGGCAGTCGTATCTGTCGCCGTCGGTCGTCGGCCGAACGGTCCAGTCGCCGTCGGACGGGCTCTCGTGCCCGCAGTCGAAACAGTAGAGAACGGTCTTGTTGGAGGGTGTACGGTCGGTTGTGGATGGGGGAGTCGTCATACGTATTTATAAGTGACGAACGCCGAAAACGGTGTCGGGCAGATCGGGTTCGACACGGGATTCGATCGGTTCGGGGGAGCGATGGGCGGTGTCGTCAGTCGCTGTCGGCCGGATTCCGAACGATCGCGAACCAGAACTCCTCGAGCGACTGCACGAAATCGACGAATTCCTCCGGAGCGACCGGTTTTCGGATGTAGCAGTCGGCCTCGAGATCGTGATCTTTGACGATATCCTCGCCGGCTTTCGAACTCGTGAGGATGACGACGGGAATCTCACGAAGCACCGAGTCGCCGTTGAGTTCCGCGAGCACGTCCATCCCGCTGGTTCCGGGGAGTTGTGGCTCGAGCAGGATGATGTCCGGTCGGGGGGCGTCCGCGTGCTCGCCGCGCTGGCGGACGAACGCGAGCGCGGATTCGCCGTCGGAAACGGAGTGGATCGTGTTGAGTAGCTTCGCGTCCCTGAAGTTCTCGGTGAAGAGTCGTGTATCGCCTGGGTTCGGCTCGACTAACAGAATGTCGATCACCCCGTCCATCCGCGTGTCCCCCGAAGTCATAGGCACTAATTCGTCTGAGAGAATAAAACTGCGAGGGTCCGATTCCGACACCCCTCGTCGGCGAAATACGCCTGTCTATCCGCTGTACTCGTCGAACGGTCATTTCTGACCCCCTCGACCAAATAGGTGAGATACCAAACCACTCGAGGAAAGCTCACTGGTTGACGGAACCCGTATCGCGAGCGAAGCCGTTGGGGACGGGAACGAAATCCGATCACCGACACAGCTGTCAGCGGCACAATGCTTGGTCCACATTTAGCATCGCAGGGTGCGTACGGACGGTATGAGCGAGACACGCACGACGACCGATCGATCACCGATCCCGGTGCGGACGGCCGCATTCGCCGCCGCGCTCGGAGCCTGGATCCTCTGGTCGGGGGTGTTCCTGACGGGCTCCGGCCCGATCATCATGAACAACGTCCTCGCTGGCGCGGCGATCGCCGCGTTCGCAGCGTACACCGCCGGCTGGCCGGACGGCGGACCGCTGCCGAGCGTCGCCGCACCGGCCCTCGCCGCGCTCCTCGGGCTGTGGGTGCTCGCCGCTCCGTTCGTCCTCGAGGTAACTGCAGACCGGCTCCTCTGGAGTAACGTGATCGCCGGCGCGCTCGTGGCAATTCTGGCCGGCGGGAGCATCTACGGGAGCTGGCAGCTGACGCAGGCGAGAGCGAGCGGCGCCTGACCGCGTCCGCATCGGCTCCCGGCCCGGGTCCGGTGTTCGTCCGAGACTGGACGACGTTTCGACGGTGCTAGCGCTTGACTCGACCACGAGACACATATATGTTTTTCCGCGGTCTACACTGTTCGATGACGCCTCGAATACCCGTACGGACGAACGACCGTGGATGCGACTACCGTCACGGGCGAACGTCCCCTGCCGACCCGACGCCACGCCTCGAGCGGACGGCGTCCGAGCTACGGGACGTAACCGCTCGTCTGGAGCGGGTCGAAACGCGGCTCCCGTTGCTGGAGAACACGCTCCGTGCAGTAGCCAGACAGGCGGGCGTTTCGATCGGCTGCCCCTGTGGCCACTGCGAGCGGAGCTATCTCCTGATCGCCGACGGCATGATGACGTGTCCGACGTGTGGCTACCGGCAGTCGATCTGACGCCATCCCTACTGGTCGTGGCGGGACCGAGAACGCGGACTGCTCGCGACTCGAGTCGGTAGATTGCGGTCTCTCCGGATCAGATCCACTACAGGCGTTCCGAACCGGTTCGACTCGGCGGGGACTTTATCCGACTCTAGAGCGACGACAGCACGTATGAGCAATCGAGCGGATGCCACGGGATTGACGTTCTGGGGGGACGTCGACGACGACGTGGCGCTGCAGCGCTACCGGACGCTCGTCGATACGATCGACGACAGCGTGTATCAACTCGATGCGGACGGACACTTCATCGCGGTCAACGAGAACATCGTCGATACGACGGGGTATTCCCGCGACGAACTCATCGGCGAGCACGTCTCGCTCGTCGTCGACGAGGCGGATATCGAACGCATCAACCGCGGGATTCGCACCCAGCTCGAGGGCGACGGCAAGCTGTCGCCGATCGAACTCTCCATCCACACCGCTGATAGCTCCCGAATCCCCTGTGAGTTGCGGATCAACGTCCTGCTGGACGACGGTGAGTTCGCCGGCACCATCGGCGTCGCACGCGACATTTCCGACAGAAAACGACAACGGGAGACGCTCGAGTCGGCGCGAGCGTCCTACGACTCGATCACGAGCGTCGTCGACGAGGCCGACATCGGCGTCTTCATCCTCGACGAGTCGTTCAAGGTGCGATGGATCGACGAATCCATCGAGGAGTATCTCGGACTCGACCGCGAGTCGGTCGTCGGGCGAGACAAACGGACCGTAATCGAGGAGTCGGTCGCCGAGAGGTTCGCCGACCCCGACTCGTTCGCACGGAACGTGCTGGCGACGTACGACGACAACAGCTACGTCGAACGCTTCGAGTGCCGAGTCACCGCGGATTCCGAGACCGGACGCGAGGAACGCTGGCTCGAGCACCGAAGCAAGCCGATCAGCTCGGGCCAGTACGCGGGTGGCCGTGTCGAACTCTACTACGACATCACCGACCGGAAGCGGTCGGAAGGTGCACTCCAGGAGAGCGAGGAGCGGTTTCAGTCGCTCGTCGACGCGGTCGAGGAGTACGCCATCTTCCGACTCGATTCGGACGGCCACGTCGCCAGCTGGAACGAAGGGGCCCGACAGATCAAGGGGTACGAACGCGAGGAGATACTCGGTTCACACGTCTCCACGTTCTACACTGATGACGACTGCAGGACGAACGTTCCCACAGAAACCCTCGAGCGAGCGCGAAACGCAGGCTCGATCGAAACGGAAGGCTGGCGCGTGCGAAAGGACGGCAGCCGGTTCTGGGCGAACGTGACGATCACGTCGGTCGTCGACGAGACCGGCACGCACCGTGGCTACGTGAAGGTCACCCGCGACATGACCGATCAGCGAGAACGGGAGCAACAGCTCCAGCGCGAACGCGACCTCATCGATCGCGTCTTCGAGACCAGCCCCGTCGGGATCGTGGTGTTCGACGAGGACGGGGCAGTGACCCGGGCCAACGAGCGCTACCTGGAGATCCTCGAGCTACCAGCGTCGAGTCTCGAGACGTACACGCAGGCGGGCGGGACGATCCACGATGCGACCGGCGAGACTGTTTCACAGGGGACCCATCCCTTCACACGGGCGCTTCGGACTGGCGAGCCGGTGTTGGATCGAGTGCTCCAGCTCGAGACGCCGGGTGCGGACGACCGACGGTGGTTCGTGACGAACGCCGTTCCGATTCTCGCCGACGACGGGACCGTCGACCGCGTCGTCGCCACCGCGGAGGACGTCACCGCCCTCAAAGAGCGCGAACGCGAACTCGAGAGCGAACTCGAGGCGATTCTCAACCGGATCACCGACGCCTTCTACGCCCTCGACGACGACTGGACGCTCACCTACGTCAACGATCGAGCGGAGGAGTTGATCGACGTCGAGGACCGGGGCTTGCTCGGCCGAAATCTCTGGGAGGTGTTCGAGTGGGCGGCCGACTCGAAACTTCGCGAGGAGTACGAGCGGGCGATGACAACCCAGGAACCGACCTCGTTCGAACTCTACTACCCCGCCCCGCTCGAGACCTGGTTCGAGATTCACGCCTACCCCTCCGAGACGGGGCTCTCGGTCTACTTCCGGGACATCTCCGACCGGAAGGAGCGAGAACGAAAGCTCACGGAGTCGGAGCGGCGCTACCGCACCCTCATCGAGTACTTCCCCAACGGAATCGTCACCCTGTTCGATCACGACCGCCGATACACGCTGGCGGCGGGGAAAGGGTTCGAACGGATACCGGCCACCCCTTCCGACCTCGAGGGGAGCCACTTCCGCGACGCGTGGAACGAGGAGGCCGCCGCCGACGCGCTCGAACCGCTCTTCGAGGCCGTCCTCGAGGAGGGCGAGGAGCGATCGATCGAACTTACGTACGCCGACCGGGAGTGGGTCGTTCGAGCCGTCCCGATCACCGACGAGCGCGGCGACGTCTTCGCGGGGATGACGATGGCCCAGGACGTCACCGAGCGAAACCAGCACGAGCGCGCGCTCCGAGAGGAACGAAACCTCGTCGAACGGATCGTCGACACCAGTCCCGTCGGGATCGTCACGCTCGACGCGGACGGCGACTTCGACCGCGTCAATCGCCGTGCGCGGGAGATACTGGGCTATCCCGAAGGCGAGTTCGAAGAGGTCGTCGCCGATCTCGAGGGGTTAGACCCAGTCGAGCCGGACGGTGAGTCCCTCTCGACGCCGGAGATCCCACCCTACCGCGTCTTTCGCGAGGGGGAGACGATCCACGACTTCGAGATGGGGGTCCGTCGGGCCGGCGGCCGGCGGATCTGGGTCTCGGTCAGCGGCACGCCGCTGTACGACGACGGCGAGATCGCCGGAGCCGTGATCACGTTCGCCGACGTCTCCGAACGCAAGGAGTACCAGCAGCGCCTCGAGGCGTCGAACGAACGCCTCGAGCAGTTCGCCTACGCCGCCAGTCACGACCTGCAGGAACCGCTCCGGATGGTCTCGAGCTACCTCCAGCTGATCGAGCGACGCTACGCCGACGAGTTCGACGACGACGCCGAGGAGTTCCTCGCGTACGCCGTCGACGGCGCCGATCGGATGCGGAACATGATCGAGGGCTTGCTCGAGTACTCCCGCGTCGAGACGAAAGGAGAACCGCTCGAGCCGATCGATCTCGAGGACGTGGTCGACGACGTGCTCGGGAATCTGCGCCTGCAGATCGAGGAGACCGACGCCGAGATTGCGGTCGACGATCTGCCGCGAGTCACAGGCGACGGCGACCAGCTCCGACAGGTGTTCCAGAACCTGCTCTCGAACGCGATCGAGTACTCGGGCGACGAACCGCCCGCGATCGATATCAGCGCCGAGCGAGCGGGACCGCAGTGGCGGATCGATGTCTCGGACGAGGGCATCGGCATCGATCCGGACGAGACCGGACGGATCTTCGAGGTGTTCCAGCGGCTGCACAGCCGCGACGAGCATCCGGGAACGGGGATCGGGCTCGCGCTCTGTCAGCGCATCGTCGAACGCCACGGCGGCGAGATTCTGGTCGACTCCGAGCCCGGCGAGGGCTCGACGTTTACGATCACGCTGCCGGCGGCTGACGACACCGATCGATAGGGCGGACGAGACCGGTACGCCGTCACTCTTCGTGGGTTTTCCGATCGATGTCTCGGCGTATTCGACGTTTGACGCGATGGCGTCGACGACGGAGCGCGTCCCGCGTTTTGGCTCGGCCCGCGGCTGCAAGCACATGACTGGATGAGCATTACGTTGCCGTTTGTCGAAATCGGGCCACGACGGTCGTCGGCCGCCCTGCGCTCTCGCCCGTCTCTCTGCCGGGACGCCTGACCGTCGACCTACCGATGACTACAGACGAACCTGCCGAGCACGACCGAACGGAGAATCGATCCGAAGAGTCGGCTGACGACGACGTGGATACTGACCGCGGAGCACCTCGAGCCGACGGCTCCGGAGAGGCCTCCGAATCGTCGTCGAGCCGGGCCGGAACCGGCGACGACCACGACGGGGAGATGGACGAGAGCAGCAAACAGGAGCAACTGGACGAGGTTCGTGAGAATCCCGTGGGAGAGGACCTCACCTCCGATCACGGCGTGAAGATCAGCGATACGGACAACTCCCTGAAAGCCGGCGAGCGCGGGCCGACGATCATGGAGGACTTCCACTTCCGGGAGAAGATGACCCAGTTCGACCACGAATCGATCCCGGAGCGGGTCGTCCACGCTCGCGGCACGGGCGCCCACGGCTACTTCCAGCCCTACGAGGATCCGGATGTAGGCGACGAATACGACGACCTCGAGGAGGTGACGAAAGCGAAGGTGCTGACCGACCCCGACCAGAAGACGCCCGTCTTCGTTAGGTTCTCGACGGTCGTCGGCTCTCGTGGCTCATCCGACACCGTCCGAGACGTTCGCGGGTTCGCGACGAAGTTCTACACCGAGGAGGGGAACTGGGATCTCGTCGGAAACAACATGCCGCCCTTCTTCATCCAGGACGCGATGGAGTTTCCGGACCTGGTACACGCGATCAAACCCGAGCCCGACGACGGGATGCCGCAGGCGTCGGCTGCCCACGACACGTTCTGGGACTTCGCCTCGCTCAAACCGGAGATCACGCACATGATCATGTGGGTCCTCTCGGGGCGCGCGCTTCCCCGCGCGTACCGGATGATGCAAGGCTTCGGCGTCCACACCTTCCGACTGGTCAACGACGACGGCGAGTCGGTGTTCGTCAAGTTCCACTGGACGCCGAAACTCGGCACCCACCAGCTCGTCTGGGACGAGACCACGAAGCTCTGGGGGAAGGATTCGGACTTCAATCGAAAAGGGCTCTACGACGTCATCGAGGAAGGATACGATCCCGAGTGGGAGCTCGGCGTCCAGCTCTTCGACGAGGAGCAGGCCGAGGAGTTCGACTTCGACGTCCTCGATCCGACGAAGATCGTCCCCGAGACCGAAGTCCCAGTGCGGCCGATCGGCAAGATGGTCCTGAACGAGACGCCGGACAACTTCTTCGCCGAAGTGGAACAGGTCGCGTTCCACCCCGGAAACGTCGTCCCGGGGATCGACTTCTCGAACGATCCGCTCCTGCAGGGACGACTCTTCTCGTATCAGGACACCCAGCTCAACCGATTCGGCAGCGCCAACTGGGACGAGATCCCGATCAACCGACCGGTCGCCGAACGGCACAACAACCAGCGCGCCGGCTTCATGCGCCAGGAGATCAACGAGGGCAACGTCTCCTACAAGCCCAACTCGATCGGCGACGACGACCCGCAGGAAGTCCCCGAAGAGGAGGGCGGCTACGAGCACTACGCCGAGAAGATCGACGGGACAAAGATCCGAAACCGGAGCGACAGCTTCGAGGACCACTTCACGCAGGCGCGGCTGTTCTGGAACAGCATGTCCGGGCCCGAAAAGCAGAATATCGTCGACGCCGCTCACTTCGAGCTCGGGAAGGTCGAGCGCGTGGAGATCCGCGAGCGGATGGTCTACGACCTGTTCAACAACGTCGACCACGAGTTCGCAACGCGCGTCGCCGAGGGGATCGGGATCGAACCGCCCGAAGAACCTGGCGACGAGATGCCGACTCACGACAGGGAGGACCCGTCGCTCAGCATGGAAAACCGGACCCCGGACACGATCGAGACCCGCAAGATCGCGATGCTGGTCGACGACGGATTCGACGACGAACACGTCTCGACGCTCCGGTCGGCCCTCGAGGAGGAGGGCGCCCGAGTCAAGGTCGTCTCGAAACTCCTCGGCGAGAAGTCGGGAGCCGACGGCGAGACGGTCGACGCCGACAAACACCACGTCGCGGCGGCCTCGGTCTCGTTCGACGCGGTCGTCGTCCCCGGCGGCAGCGAAAGCGTCGACGCGATGGTCCAGCAGGGGGACCCGAAGCACTTCGTCGCCGAGGCGTTCAAACACTACAAACCGATCGCCGCGGTCGGCGAGGGCACGAAACTGTTCGAGGCGGTCGACCTGCCGGACACCGAACTCGCCGACGACGGCGACCTCGTGTCGGACGCCGGCGTCGTCACCTGTCGTAGCGACGATCTCGAGGCGTTCGCCGAGGCGTTCCGCGATGCCATCGCCGAGCACCGCCACTGGGACCGAGAGCCGGAAGAAGTGCCCGCGTAGGGCGGTGAGCGACGCGACTCCCGCTCGGGGTCCGCGTGGCGCAGCCTGCGGGGAGTCGCGTGGCTACTGGGTCGCGGAGACGAGAAAACGTGATACCGCCGATCTGCATTCCCTGTGACCAAGTTTCCACACTCGGCTGAATGAATATATCCTACACTCGTACTATAACTTTTCTGGTGGCTGCAACGCGTGAGAGCTACCACAAAGTCGACACGGTCGGCTAGTATCGGTGAACTATTCACCGCTCAAAACACTCCGCGAACAACGAGAGTCACGGCAATTGGGTGGCGGGAAAGGCTACCGGAAACCCAACGCGTCTATACGTCTCTGTGGTGGGTTTCGAGCATGA
Source organism: Natronorubrum texcoconense (assembly GCF_900100335.1). Lineage (GTDB taxonomy): Archaea > Halobacteriota > Halobacteria > Halobacteriales > Natrialbaceae > Natronorubrum > Natronorubrum texcoconense. Next base: position 172,507 of record NZ_FNFE01000006.1, read on the forward strand.
CGACAGTCGTCGAACTCGAGATACCGGCCGATCGATTCGGGATCGCCCGGACGTTCGATCGGGTGCCGACGTTCGAGTGCCAGATCGGTGGGATGATCGGGGATTCGCCGCCGCTAGTCTGGGTCATCGGTCCGGATCGAGGGACCGTCCACGACGCGCTCGAGGCCGACCCGTCGGTCGACGTGATCGCGAGTTTGACAGGCGGTGAACGGAGCCTCCGAGCCGGAAACGAATCCGACGACAGCGAGCGCTGGTTGTTCCGACTCGAGTTCGGAGACAGCGTCAAACTGTTCGAACAGATCGTCGCGGAGAACGACGGTGCAATCCTGGCGGCCTGCGGACAGAACGGAACGTGGTCGGTGAAACTGCTCTTCCACGATCGAGGGTCGCTCTCGGAGTGTTACGCACTGTTCGAACAGTACGATTACAACGTCGACGTGACGCGTCTGACCGGCATGGACGACTTCGAGAGCGCCCAGACGCCGCTGACGCAGACCCAGTACGAGACGATCTGCAAGGCTCACGAACTCGGCTACTTCGACATTCCCCGTCAGATTACGCTCAAGGAACTCGCCGCCGAACTCGACGTTTCTCATCAGGCGCTCTCGGAGCGACTGCGGCGCTGTCACTCCACGCTCGTCAGTGCCGAACTGACGGACGGAATGCAGCCGACGGCGATCGATCCCTGAGCGCGAGTTGCGGATCGATTCGATCCGTTCGACGGATCGGTTCGACGCCGTTTTTCCGATCGGCGATATCGTTCGGACCGGCGACCATCGGTACCTCGCCACCCGTGACGAACCGTCCTGATGAGTCGCTGCTACCAACGGCGAGTCTCACAAACGATTAATTTGCATCGCCTGAAGGGAGAATTATATCGCACCGAGATATATTCTCCGGGATAATTGGCCGAGCCTTCGCATAATTTCACCATATAGTCGAATCTACCGCAACGGACAGGTTTATTATTGGACGGAAACAAACAATTCCTGTCGGCGAGACGCCGACTCCGCGACATCACCGAGTGCTCTATAGCGCCGGTGGTTCACTCGTGCTCAATCACGGCGGCCACTCGTGGCTGTGTGGCTGCCGGTCTCAGATCCCACGGGCCGCTCCACTGCATACCATTCGGCCCACGCCTTTTCACCGCACGTTCGAGATCGAGAGAGTCGTCCCTCGAGACGGGGAAGATACTTATCTACGCTCTGTGGTGCTAGCGTATCGACAATGGCGCCATCTGCGTCTTCACCACGATCCGTCGGTGAAGAAACGTCTCGAGCGTCCACGGCGGACGACGATTCCTCGCTGGATCCCGACGACATCTATCACATCTTACAGACGCGTCGACGGCGTGACGTGCTCCGCTACCTTCGGACGAACGACGATCCGGTGCTGTTGAGCGACCTCGCCGAACAGGTCGCCGCCTGGGAGCACGACACGACGGTCGAGAACCTCCACTCAGACCAGCGCCAGCGCGTCTACATCTCGTTGTACCAATCCCACCTCCCGAAACTGGACACCCGTGGGATCATCAACTACGACAAGGACCGCGGGACGATCACCGCGACCGACCTGACGCCGCAGTTCGATCCCTATCTGGCGGGAGTCGAGTCGTCGGCGTCGGACGATCCGTGGCCCTACCGATACGCGGGGACCGTCGGCTGTTCCGGACTGCTTCTCGCCGTGACCGCGAGCGGCCTCGTCTCGGTTCCGTGGCTCGCCGTCTCGGTCCTCACCGTGCTGGCGTTTGCCGTCGTCACGGCTGTGCACGTCTACTCGGCGTTCGCTGAAGCGTAATGGTTCTCCGATCGAGAGCAAACTCGAGCGAGCGGCCCGCGAGCACACGGCGACGAAGCGACGACCGTCAATCGGCGCAGGAAGCTGGTGCCGTGTTCGGTTCGCGGACGGACTCGGACTCGAGGGCGCGGTGGGCGTAGAAGGCGACCGAGAAGTCCTGCGGGCTGGGGATCGAACAGGCCAGCCAGCCGATACCGATCGCCGTCACGACCGGCGACTCGACCGGCACGCCACGTATCCCGAGTGCGAAGACGGGCGCAGCCAGGAGGAACGGGGAGAGGGCTGCAGCCCGAAGCTGCCAGGCAGGTTCCCGACCGGTCGGATGCGGTCGGACGGCCGCCCACGGACAACTCGCCAGCAGACCGACGACCCCGTCGGTCCGATCCGGAAAGTAGGTCACCGTGTAGTCGATTCGAGCGAGTCGAAGGGTCAGTGCGTGCAGCCACTCGTGGGCCACCAGTCCGGTGGCTACCGCGAGGACGAGTGCACCGCCAGCAACCGCCACCTCCGTTTCGATCATGGGGACACGTGAGATCGACACCTGCGATCGACTCGCTCGAGTCGAGTTCCGTTCAGCGACGGACAGCGATCCGTATCGTCATCTCACGTACTCGGTGGGAAGAACCGGCTGCGAAAGGCTCTCCGGATTCACCTGTTGGTTCATTAAGTCCGGCCTGGCGGGCGCGGACGCATCGCTCCGCAACTGTCGTGCGCTCAGATCAGTCGGGGCACACCATCTCCCCGATAGAGCGGAGCGGTGACGCACCGGTGTCGACGGCCCGTTACGCCGGCCAAGGGTTAAGTATTGTGAGGTGGTACCTTGTGTCATGGCATCCAATAAACCCCTCGAGTTCGGCCACGACGACCGCAAACGGATCTACGAGCACGTCGAGCGCCACGGGGCCGTCGATCCGGACGACGTACAGGGGAGCCTCGGAATCGATCCCAGCGGGTTCCGACACCACGTCGCGATCCTCAAACGCGACGGGCAACTCGAGGAAGCGGACGGCAAACTCCGAGTCACGATCGACGCGGGGGCCGAGGAGGAGTACGTTTCCGAGGATCTCGAGTTCCACATTCGGCCGGCCAGACAAGAGGACCTCACGGGGATCGTCGGCGCGATTCGGCAGGTCGCCGAGGAGAAGACGTATATCGAAGCAGAGAGCGTCGCCGACGAGATCGACCATCAGGATGCCCTGTTGCGGCACAACGAAATCGAGTCACGGATGTTCTTCGTCGCGACGGTCGAAGACGAGGTGGTCGGCTGGGTCCACCTCCACGCACCGGAACTAGAGAAGCTCTCCCACACCGCCGAACTCACCGTCGGCGTCCTGGAGGAGTACCGCGGCCACGGCATCGGCTCGCACCTCCTCTCGCGTGGGCTCGAGTGGGCCGGCTCCAACGGTTACGAGCGCGTCTACCAGAGCGTCCCCTCGAGCAACGAGGACGCCATCGCGTTCCTCGAGGGCCACGACTGGGAGACCGAGGCCGTCCGCGAGGACCACTACAAGCTCAACGGTCACTACGTCGACGAGGTGATGATGGCGCTCGTGCTGTAGACGTTTTGTTCGCTCTCTCGAATCGTTATCCCTCGCCACGTTCGGGCCGGTGTTCGCTGTTCGCTCGCTTCGGTTCAGTGCGCGCCACCGATAGTTGATCGCTCGGTTCTGAGCGGTGTGTACGGTACCGTACTGATCCTTCTCGTGACGACGTGTCACGTTCAGACCCGACGTAAGCCAGTCGGGACCGTTTGCGTTTCCGACTCGAGAAACGAAGACTGAGCCGACACGATACTTTATGTGATCCTCTGGAGAAGGCGCGAGTATGCGTTTTTACACCCCCCTGCAGTTCGAGTTGGAGGGGAGGGGGGAGTCGAGCGCCGCGATCGTCGCGATGGGGGTCGCCCTCGCGACCGCCGGTATCGTCCAGTCGGTTACCGCGCCGACTACACAGCCGGTCGTCGCGCTCGAATTGTTCGTTTCGTTTCTCGTCCCGACGGGCCTCGCCACCGGCGGCTACTGGCTGGCCAGTCGAAACGTCGCACCAACCGTCCGCACTCGGGTCGCGACCTGGGTCTCGATCGGCATCGTCGCCGCCTGCGGGCTCGGTGGCTGGCTGGTGCTCTACGTCTCCCTCGAGGGCGGGACGATCCACCAGCCGCTGTCGCTCGTGACGACGCTCGCGGCGGTCGGCGGCGCGACGGGATTCGTCGCCGCCGTTCGCGCGACGTCCGGAGAGAGTGCGTCCAATACGGATCACGAGACCACACGGGCGGACGACCCGGAACGAAACTGCGGCGATGAGCGGGAGGCACTCTCCGAAACTGAGACGACCGCGGAGTCAGCCGCGAGCACGTCAGCTAGCGCACCTGGCCTGACCGTTCCGGAACCGGCCACGGACCGTTCGCTCGGCTCGAACGAGCCGGAAGCAGGTATCGAAGCCACCGATTCAGCCGTGCCGATCGTCCCCGACGAAACCGACCCGTTGGCTCCGTCACCGGGCGAACTCGAGCCGAGCGTCGAACGGGTCGCGGCCGTTCCGGGGACGACGGAGACCGTGCTCGAGGTCCTGCGGGACGAGCGGTCGCGAATCGTCCTCGCACGGCTGTACCACGACGCCGACGACCCGCAGTCGCTCGCCGATCTCGCGCGCGTCGTCGCCGCACACACCGACCAGCGCGCCGCTCCCGCAGCGGTCTCGCTTCGGCACGCGACGCTCCCGCGGCTGGCTGCTATTCGCGCCATCGACTGGGATCCGCACGCTGATCGTGCCAGCGCGCCGGAACGCGCACTCTTCGAAGAAGGAGTTCGCGATGCGTCCGCGCTGCTCGAGGCGTTCGAGCCAGGGACTCGATAGTCGCCGAAATCGATCTTACGCCGGACTCCCTTCGTGTTCTGCGATCTCGAACAGTTCATTGTACCCGTCGTCGTCGGGGAGTTGCGCCCTGATATCGTCGAGCGCGCCCTCGGTAACGCCCTCCGCGACGACGTCGACGACGACCTGTGCGTGGAAGGCGGCGTCGGCCGGGTCGTCGTCGCCGATCTCCTCGCGCTCGGCGACGCGGTCGACGAAGTCGTCGAACGCGAACCGTTCGACGTCGTCGACGTCCTCGAGGAACCGGCCGAGCTCTTCGGGGAGCTGTGCGCCGAGGTTTTCCGCCTCGCCGGGTTGGATCCGTTCGGAGAGCGTCGTCAGCGTCGCCCGGGAGATGCTCAGTGCGGCCTCTCGGGAGTCGAGCTGTGCGCGGTGTTGGACCTCGCCGATGAAGGCATCGTACTGCATAGTCGTTCGTCTACGCCGGTCACTGGTGAGTTTGAACCCTTCAGTCGAAAGGGCTGGGACAACGGCGGGACCGCGTGCTCGACCATCGACGCCAGTAACGGGAATCGAAAGACAGTTTGAGGGGACGATGCTACTGAGAGGCATGCTTTCGATCGCGCTTGCCGGGAAACCGAACGCCGGCAAGTCCACGTTCTACACCGCAGCGACGATGGCGGAGGTCGACGTCGCTAACTATCCCTTTACGACCATCGACGCCAACCGCGGGGTCAGCTACGTCCGGACGAAGTGTCCCTGCCTCGAGCGCGAGGAGCGCTGTAACGCCGACAACTGCGAGGACGGCAAGCGCTACGTTCCGATCGAACTGCTCGACGTCGCGGGGCTGGTACCGGGTGCCCACGAAGGGAAGGGGCTCGGCAACCAGTTCCTCGACGAACTCACGAACGCGGACGTGATCGTGAACGTCATCGACGCCTCCGGCGGGACCAACGAGAAGGGCGAACCCGTCGATATCGGTGAACACGACCCGCTCGAGGACATCGACTTCGTCGAGGAGGAGATGGACCTCTGGCTGGCCGGTATCGTCGAGAACAACTGGGAATCAGTCGAGCGCAAGTCTCGCTCGCCCGATTTCGACATCGACGAGGTGCTCGCCGACATGCTCTCCGGCTTCGGCGCGTCGCCGACGCAGATCGCGAAGGTGCTTCGGGAACTGGAGTATCCCGACGACCCCATCCAGTGGGAAGACGACCACCGCGAGGAACTCGCTCGACTGGTCCGCGAACGGACCAAGCCGATCGTCGTCGCGGCGAACAAGATCGACGTCGCGCCCCAGGAGAACGTCGAGAAGTTACTCGAGTTGGATAAACCGATCATCCCCACCACCGCGGAGGGCGAACTCGCCCTTCGCCGCGCCGCGGAGAACGGCCTCGTCGACTACGATCCCGGCGACGAGAGCGTAGCGATCGGTGACGGCGTCAACGACGCCCAGCGCGAGGCCCTCGAGGGACTCGCCCGAACGATGGACGAGTGGGACGGCACCGGCGTGCAGTCCGCGCTGAACTACGCGGTCTACGAGTTGCTCGAGTATCTCACGGCCTACCCGGTCGAGGACGCGGCGAAGTGGTCCGACGGCAGCGGGAACGTCCTGCCCGACGCCTTCCTCCTGCCCGACGGCTCGACCCCCGTCGACCTCGCCTACGCCGTCCACTCAGACATCGGCGACGGCTACCTCCACGCCGTCAACGCGAAGTCGAGTCGGGAGGTGAGTGACGGGTACGAACTCGAGGAAGGAGACGTGATCAAGATCGTGAGTACGAACTGACGATTGTCGAACAATCCCAGCTTTCGCTTTTTGTCTGTGCTGTAGTTTCACGCGGCGATCAGTGCGGGGAGTAAATTGGGTGGCACAGATCGTACACCCCCCAGTGGAACCGACCACTCTCTGCGAACATTTTTATGGGAATATTGATGTTTAGTTTTCATGAGTGCTGTCGTTGAAAGGCAAGATATCTGTTTCAAACAAACCCCTGAACGCGACCTTCTTGCGAACGTGTTTCTTCCGTCTACCGAGGATTGGAGAGACACGGTCGTCATCTGTCTCCACGGCGGCGTTTGGAATCGCGGCGACCGGTCGTTCTTTGACGACCGATGTCGCGCATTCGCCGAGCAACGTATCCCTGCGTTGACGACCGATTACCGGCTTTCCGGCGAAGCGACGTATCCGGCCGCAGTACGGGATGTGAAGAGTGCGGTTCGGTGGATCCGACACGAAGAGCCGTTCGGAATCACGCCACGCCAAATTGTACTCTGCGGACACTCAGCCGGTGCTCACCTCGCTGCTTTGACGGGGGCAACTGCGGCGAGCGAACCGACACCCGATGACGAATACGAAAACGCTGCGATGACGGTCGACGGACTCGTCTGTTTCGATGGGCCCTACGACCTACTCGGTGCGAAAGAACACGGTGAAACGGCAGTGTTCATGGGTGGGTCGCCGACCGAGATTCCCGAGCGGTACCGGGAAGCGTCACCGCGTGAGCGCGTTACGTCCGCGCATCCGCCGACACTACTGTATCTCGCGGAAGACGATGAGTGGCTCACGATGCGTGAAACGCGTGCGTACCGCGACGTCCTCAACATCGCGGGTGTGGATGTCGAACTGCGTACACCACCGGGAGACCACTTCTTTTTCACCGAGAATCCGTGGTTCGAGCGAACAGTGAATCAAACTGTGACCTTCATAGAGCGAATTCAGTCCTAATGGATACGCATCCGTAGTGACCGAGAAATCAGGCAGGACCAAGATATGGTTTATAAGTTGTGTACAGTATGTGCACTTACGAACACCAATCCAGATCGTGAGTACGAATTGATCACCACACCGCACTCAAATCAGAGCGACCCGTCGACCATCGTCGGTTGGGGTCGGGCCGAACGTTCGGAGGGCCGACCTTATTCAGTTCCGTAGCCACAGACAGTATCTGGACGCTCCGCTTCGTAGCGCTCGCAGTCGTCCCAGTTGAACCAGAGTGTTCCAGTTTCTTCGATGCGTAGAAACACCATCTGACAGGAGTCGTCGCCGTCCGCATCGTCTGCTGTCGTTTCTTCCCACGAGTCGTCATCGGTCAGACGCGCAGCAATTTCAAATTCGCCGGGTTCGTCGTTCGGCCAGGCACACGCGACGAACTCCGTGCTCAGCACGTTCCCGTCGGCTTCCATACCGGAGATGTCCACAGTAGTTTCGTGGACTTGCTCCCCATCTTTTTGAACCCGGATATCGACACTTCGGTTCGTCTCCCCGGTATTTTCGAGACGTAACGCACCGAGATAGACGTCTTGATCGGAGAACTCGAGACAGCCAGAGGCACCGATAGCAATCCCGAGTGCGAGATACGAGCGCCGAATCATATTGTGCCATATCTAACAGGAATGTAATAAGGTTGGGCGTTCTGGTTCAGTACTCACTCGGTATCCCAAGCAACCGAAGCTGACGGCTTCGCTTGCTGACGAGAAACCCAGCTTCTCGAACCACGAGGAATCCCGAGACGCGAAGAGCTGCTTCTGCAGCCACGTTAGCTACAATAGTCAGGCGAGAATAACAGAATACTATCGGTTGACTTCTTCGTGAACGGACTCTCCCTCCCCGGGTTTCGATTCCCACTCCCACTCGTCTTCGACTCTGATACGCCCATCGTCGAGTCGTTCGACCACGCCGACGGAGTGGCCGGTAGCCGTTTCATCGTCCTCATTTATCTGGACGTATCGAACGTCCCACTGGTTACCATCGAGCGTCCCAACCAGGTGCCCGTCGACGATCTTCCCACCGGAGTAATTTGCGTAGATCCGCTCACCGTTCTGTTCGAAGTGGAACTCGGTGTCCGCGCCGACTTCCCCGCCGTCGTCGTTTGCGACCCCAACGAGCGTCCGTCCGTCGAGCGAAATATCGGCTGCCATAGCTCGACTGGGTCAACTGGGCGAATAGTGTTTGTGGTCAACCACGTCAGTCTGCGACCCGAAGTCGGATCGGACCGTGCTCGATATCGTATAAAACACCCGAGCCCGCAAGCCGGAGTACGTCACCCGTTTCGTCAGCATCGGAAACGCACAATTTGTTAGGCACACGGGTTATTTCGGACGGTCCCGGATATCCGGTCCATGGTGGAAAAGACGCTTTCCGCAGACGAACTCACCCGTGATGAAGCCGCCGAACACCTTCGAGCGGTTGCGGACGAACTCGAGGACGGCGAGCAAACGACGATCCGAACCGGGAACAAGACGGTCGATCTCCGGCCGCCGGAGTCGATCGCGTACGAGGTCGGCATTATCGAACGCTCCTCGCTGCTGCGCGGACAGCGCGAAACGGTGACACTGAAGATGGGATGGAAGCCGCCGGGCGTTTCCGAGGAAGCCGAGTAGTACCGTTATCGCTGGAACGTTGCTCTGAGATGGCTCACGACCACGACAGTAATTTGGTTCTGGTGTCGGTACCGACGGTGGTTCTTTGCCAGTGGCAGCAGTGCGTACGCACCGAGTCGCAACCGAACGCGAGGCCCGTGAGTACTAACTGACGGCCGCGCGGTGACCGTTCGATCCCGTTGGATCACTGCATTGGCGCTGACCGCGGGGGACAGGCCGTTTCGATCGGACGGAACTGTTTTCGAGGGCGATCAGCCGTTCTAGTACTCTCCGCGATACCGCCGAACCATCGATAATAGTAATTAGTAGATTACATTACCGAATGCCGAATTTTCAACTTTTGAGGACGGTAATTATTTCTTAAAACTCCGGCGTGGGCCATTGGGTCGTAACAGATGAGCCTCAAACGAACCCAAGATGTTGGATTTCTGAACCGCCGATCGTACCTTACCCTGACCGGCGCAACCGTCGCGGGCATGATCGGCGGAACGGGTACAGGTAGCGCGACGGACGATGGCTACGAAACCGTCACCGTCCCCGAAGGCAAGCGCGAGGTCGTCTACGTAAACGACGACGAGACGCTCGAGAACGTGCTATTCGACGTTACGGCGTGCGGTGCCGGCGTGACGATCGTCGCGTACGGATCGGGTTGGACGATCCGGAACATCGGCGTTCGCGGGCAGGTCGATATGGACGATAATACCGTAATCGGCGGGGCCGTCACCGACGGCGGGAGCGCTCGTATCGAGAACGTGTGGATCGGCGACGGCGCGGTCTACGAAGAGGAGGGTGGAATCGGAATCTGGCTCGATCCCGAACACGACGGCCACCTCACGATCGATCGGGTGAACGTCCAGGAGATGGGGAACAACGCGTTCTACTGTTCGTCACCGGGCGGAAACGGTGACGGAACGGTAACCTTCCGAAACTGTTATGCGGCAAACTGCGGGATCGCTCACTACCGACTCGCACGCGGGACAGTCGATAATTGCGTCGCCGCCGTTACCGACGACCGACAACACCGTCAGGGACGAGGAGTGTGGGCGTGGCCATCCGGTCCCGTCTTCGTCAAAGACAGCCAGTTCGCGATGAACGGGAACCACTACTCGTTCGTTCCCGGCGCCGAGGACGAAGGGAGTACCATGGTCGTCGTCGGAACGCAGTGGGACGACGAGTTCCGCGGCGGTTGGACGGATCACTACGGCGGGACCGTACATTTCGTCGGCACCGGCAACGATCCGCAAAATACCGTCCCAGCGGGCTGTCCGACCTCGGTCATGGACGCAGTCGAAGACTGATCGTCGGATTCAACTCTCGACATCCCGCAGCCGATTGACGTTCGACTACCGACATCCAGTAAACATTGTTCGAGTCGAACGGCCGTCCTCGTTCAGTTTTTGCCCCCTTGTCGCCCGTCCGACTCGCCCTCAGCCGAATACACTCCCAACCAGCAGTCGGAGTCCGAGTCCGATCAGGATCAGTCCCGAGAGCCACCGCACACCGGCGGCGACCCGCGGTCGCGTAAACAGCAGCTGTCGGACGGCGCTCGAGCCGACCGCCACCGTCACGAGGTAGCCCATGGTCACGATGGCGTAGATCGCACCGAGGATCGACAGCTGCGACGGGACGTGGCCGGCTCGATCGACGAACTGCGGCAGGAACGCGAGAAAGAACAGTGCAACCTGCGGATTCAGGACGTTGACAAGCACGGCTTCCCGAAACGGACTCGCAGTCGAGGGGTTGTCATCTTCCACCAGAAGCCCATCGTCCCGGATCGTCCGAACGCCCAGGTAGACGAGGTAGCCTGCGCCGACGATGGTGACGGTGGCGAAGGCGTGTTCGGACGCCCGAAAGACGGCGGATAGTCCCACGACCGCCGCGAGGGTGTGGACGAGCACGCCGACGCTGATCCCCGCGGCGGAGGCGATGCCGGCGTCGCGACCGTCACCGACGCTCCTGGTGAGCACGTAGAGCGTATCGGGGCCGGGCGAGAGGATCATCGCACCCGCTGCGACCAGGTAGACCGCAAGGAGCGTCGGTTCGATCAGGGCGGCGTCGACGAACTCGAGCATCGAGTATCACCTCTCGAGCGGGCTGTCGCGTGGTTCGGACGGTCCGCCGCCACTGGCGGCTACGAGGGAGACCGTGTGACGATACCCGGCGTCGGTTCGCTGTCGGTTCACTGTCGACCAGTTTCTCGGTCGGCGACAAAAGCGACGCGGCTTCTCGGAGCAAACTCTCGGCGGATTGGAGACGACTCGCTCTCGAGTGGGCGTGTGACTCCCCACGGCGCGACGAGAGCGCGATCGATCTCCGCGGGGTGATGACTGACCTGATACGTTAATACTCTCGAGAACTTACACGGGACCGACGCGATGAGCGAATCACGACCGACGCTGATGGAGGACCTCGAGCAGGCGGGCCGGGAGAGCATGCCCCATCTGCTGGGTGCGATCGTCTCGGCGGTCGTCTCGTTGCTGGTTCCGCTCGCGGGGATCGTCGCAGCCTACAGCGGCTACCGGCTGACGACGGTCATGGAGCGGTCGTGGTTCGGCCTGCTGTTCGCCGTCTTCGGCGTCGTGAGCCTCGTTTCGTGGCTGGTGTTGATCTGGGGTCCGCACCTGTTCTGATCTCCCCGAGCGCACACCGGCGCTGCGAGCGGCGGCTTCCGACGCTTCGGGCCGTCCCCTCGCCGCCGCACGCTCGCTCGTCTCGAGGCGAGCGCCCCGTTCCGACGGGTCAGTGCTCGCCGAGATCGATCACGAGCTGGCCGCCGCTCGAAACCGTGACGTGCAGGGAGTCGATATCGAACGCGACCGCGACGGATCCACTCCGGTCGGAACCGACGAGCGAATCGAGCGCCTCCGGATCGACGTACTCATACAGTGTCGTTTCGGTCTCCCGTACGAGCGCTACCGGCGTCGTTTCCTCGACCGTTGCGACTGCCTCGACGATGGCCTGACTCGGTGACGTCGCCGCCCAGTCGTGGCGTGATCGAATTGTCTCGTCCCCAGACGGGCTCTCACGATCGGATGCTCCCATACCTCCCGTTCGGCGAAGCGTGTGAAAAGTTTGTTGTAGCATTACGTAATGAATGGTCTCTTATTCCGGGCGGAACCGCCTCGAACCGTATCGGCTATTTTACCGTGTATCGGTCTCGGTCGCGGAATACCGACGTTCCGCTTCGTCAGCCGATCGCCGCTAGCGGCTCGAACCAGACCGCGGCGACCAGCACAGCTAGGAAGACGTACGATCCACGGACCAGCAACATGGTCGCGAGATCCGGCCCGGTCCGGTATGCGATGGCGGCGACGGCGGCGAACGCGAGTGCCGCGAGGATCGCCGTCGGTGGAAACACGCGAGCGACGGCGAAGCCGAGCACGACGAAGAGCGCGGTTACCATCAGGCCGTACGCGACGGCGTGCGCTCGTTGCGGGCCGACCGTAACCGCGACGGTCCGCTTCTCGATCGATCGATCGTAGTCGTAGTCCTGTGCGTCGTCGACGACCTTGATGCCCGATAGCAAGACGAGGAAGACCAGCGCGAAGCCGAGCGGGACTGCGGTGATCGTCCCGGTTTGCACGTAAAACCCGCCGAGCAGCGACAGCGCGATTCCGAGCGGGTAGCCGGTCGTCGCCGTGATGGGGTTCATATCGAGCTGCGGGGCGTGGTGGTACGCGATCACCCACGTCGGCAGCGTCAGCGCGACCGCGATCCAGCCGACGGAGAGCCAGAGGAGGAGACAGCACACGCCGAACGTCGCCGTCGAGAGGACGAGACCGACGCGACAGCCGCGCTCGGTCAGCGGGTGGTCGTCGTCCTCACCGCGGACGTGGAAGTCGACGTAGCCGTCCTTGAGGTGAGCGGTGTAGACCGCCGCGAAGATCGCGACGACGTGAACCGCCGCGAGCGTCGGCTCGAGATCGCCGGCGAGAACGACGCCGAACAGCGACGCCGCGAGCGGGGGCAGCATGAACACCGGATGGACCTGCGACCAGAAGGCCTGTGCAGTCGCTGCGACGCCGGGTCCATCTCTCGCGAGAGCCATGTCTCGAGCGACAACGAACTGCTGTATAATACCCCGCCCGGCAGGGAACTCGCTGGAAACGGAAAGACACGTGACAGCCCAAAAACCCGTCTCGAGCGCCGAAACACACAGTTTGATGTATCGTCCCGTTCCACGAACGATCATGACAGACGGCTACACCGGTGCAGATCTCTTCACCGACGCACTCGAGTCCTACGGCGTCGACTACCTCTTCGGGAATCCGGGCACGACGGAGCTTCCGATCGTGGACGCAATCGGTCAGAGCGACCTCGAGTACGTCTTGGGGCTCCACGAGGACATCGCGGTGGGGATGGCCTCGGGCTACGCCCAGACGCGGCGGTACCACTCCCATCACGACGAGTCGATCAACCCGGTCGGCGTCGCGAACCTCCACATCGCGCCGGGGCTGGCCCACGGGCTGGGGAACCTCTATGCGGCCAAGATCACCGGCGCGCCGGTGGTCGTCACCGCCGGAAACCACAGCACGGACTTCCGCCACGAGGAGCCGATCCTCTCGGGCGGGCTGGTCGAAATGGCCGAGCAATTCTGCAAGTGGTCCGACGAGGTACTGGACGTCGAGGCGCTGCCGACGATGCTCCGGCGCGCGTTCCGCGTCGCGATGACGCCGCCGACCGGTCCAGTCTTCCTCGGCCTCCCGCTGGACGTCATGCTGGCCGAAACTGACGCCGAGCCCGAACGACTCGGCGCGATTCCGAACGCGGGCAGCGGCGATCCAGCCCAACTCGAGCACGCCGCCGACCTGCTCGTCGACGCTGACAACCCGGTGATGGTCGTCGGAGACCACATTGCGCGCTCCGGTGCGGACGCCGTCGCCGCGGCGGTCGAACTCGCGGAGGCGACCGGGGCTCGCGTCCACGGCGAAATCCTCTCCTCCGAGGTGGACTTCCCGACCGACCACGACCAGTGGGTCTCCTACATCCCGCCGAACGAGAACCTCGCGTCGATGCTGATGGACACCGACACGGTCGCCTTCATCGGCTGTTCGACCAACACGACGCTGACCCGCCACGAGGAAGCGCTGGTCGATCCCGAAACGACCTGCATTCACGTTAGCGACGACGACTGGCAGGTCGGCAAGAACCAGCCCGCTGACGCGGCCGTCATCGGCGACCCCGGACTGATCCTCCAGGGGCTCATCGAGCGCGTGCAGGGTCGGCTCTCCGAGGAAACCGTCGGGGAGCGACTCGAGAACGTCGGCGCCATCAAGGAGATGGTCGACGCGAAGATGGCCGGCATGGGCGAGGGCGACGCCGAGGACGACCCGCGGGCCTCGAAGGCCGAACTCGTCGACGCGATGGAACGGGTGGCCGGAGACGCCGCGATCGTCGACGAGGGCGTGACCTCGAAGTACGCCATGCTGACCCGCTGGAACCTCGCGCCCGAGCAGTACATCTCGAACAAGGGCGGCGGACTCGGCTACGGGCTCCCTGCCTCCGTGGGGGCGGCCATCGCCGAAAGCCAACGCGACGACCCGCGGGACGTCATCGGCTTCATCGGCGACGGCTCCTACCTCTACTACCCCCACTCCATCTACAGCGCGGCCCGCCACGACGTCGACCTCACGGTCGTCATCTCGGACAACCGCAACTACCGCATCCTGAAGGACAACACGCTCAAGCTGATGGGCGGCGAGGAGACCGACTACGAGTTCACCGCCATGGACTTCGATCCGGCCGTCGACCTCGTGAAGAACGCCGAGAGCCACGGCGCGCGCGCCGAACAGGTCGAGACGCCGGACGGAATTGAAGGGGCGCTCGAGGAGGCGCTGGCCCGCGACGGGACCGACGTGCTCGACGTGTTGGTGCACGACTGAGGCAGGGTCGCTCGAGGTGGTTCAGGGCCGGCGACCGTCGAATCCCAGTTAGCACTCGATGTTTCCCTTGCTCGATTCTAGGAACACGAACGAATCGTCACCGGTGACGAGCGCGGTCGCAGCCACCGGATCGGACCGAATGCTCGTCATGTCCATTTCGTGCCACCCTGCGCCGTTCAGTTGGAATTCGAAGGTGAACGCGCCCTCGGTCGGTTCCACGTCGGCCGCTTCGACCGTTAGCCACTCGTGTGGCTCGAGGTCTGCTTCCTCGTCGTACAGTCGGTCGTCACCCTCGTGAAGCCGCAGTCGAACGTGGTGGGTCTCAGTCTCGTCGTCGTTGAAAACCATCGCCTGACACAGTCGGACGGAGTCCGCTGCCTCGTCGTCCGTTTCGCGGACTCGGTCGAGGCAGCTACTCGTCGTCAGGAGTACGCTGCCGGAGAGTAGTTGGAGGGCAGTTCGGCGAGTGATACGACTCATTACTGTACGGAGTGTCACTCGGAGTGAATAAATTTGCTATCGCACGATCACTTTCGCACCGAACGAGGGGCCGAACAGGCGACCACCGTTCAGTACTGATCCCGCACCGTGTCGATCTGACACTCTACGCAGAGATCGTCGGCGAAACAGGAGATGCTGTCGTAGGGGCAGTCGTGCTCTTCGACGTGGACGGAGAGGCTGCGCTTTTCCCGTTGCCAGACGCCCTCCCAGTCGTCGATCTCCATCTCTGCGGAAGTGAAGACGACGGCTCCGTCTCGATCCACGATCTTCGCTACCGTAACCGAGTGCTGTCGCTCTCTGACGAGTTCGATCGCTCGCTCGTACGACGCACAGTCGATCGTCTCCGTTTCCGCGTCGTCGTCGAGGAGTCGAACCGTGATCGAGCCGTCGTACTCCTCCGTCGGCTCCAACCCGTGAGTCACGATAGCTACTGACTCAAGGGCCGTAAAAAAGGTAGGGTTCGAGGAGCGGCGTGTTCGGATCTCCTTCGGATCGGTTTCCTTAGCACTCTTCGTCCGGGAAGATCTTCCCGGGATTCAGCGTTCCCGTCGGATCCAGCGCCCGCTTGACTCGTCGCATCGCATCGACCGCACCCGCGCCGTGTTCGGCCTCGAGATACTCGCGCTTTCCCTGTCCGATCCCGTGCTCGCCCGTCGAGGTGCCGCCGATCGCCATCGCCCGCTCGACGATCTCCTTGTACAGTGCTTCGCCGCGCTCGAGTTGCTCGGGATCGTCCGGATCGACGAGCACGCTGTAGTGGAGGTTGCCGTCGCCCGCGTGACCGAAGCAGGGGACGAGCAGTCCGTACTCCTCCTCGAGCCGTTTGGCCTCGTGGACGATCTCCGGGTAGGCGCTGATCGGGACCGTCACGTCGCCGGGGTGGAGCGGCTGGAGGTCTGGGTCGTAGCTCTGCACGGCGTAGGCCAACTCCCGACGGGCCTGCCAGAGCGACTCCATCTCCGCGTCGTCGTCGCTCATCTCGAAGCGGGCTACGTCGTGGTCCTCGAAGATGGTCCGGCAGAGCTCTATCTCCTCCTCGACGCCGTGGTTGGCGTGGAACTCGAGGAAGACCATCGGGGCGTCCGGCAGGCCGGAGTCTAAGTATTCGTTTGCCATCCGGGCGCTCAGCCCGTCGACGAGTTCGATCCGGGCGACGTCGACGTCGGTTCGGACGGCGTCGAAGACCGCTGCGGTCGCGTCGTCGAGCGTCTCGAAGATCGCTCGCCCGCCGCGGATCTGCTGGGGGCGGCCGGCCAGTCGGAGGGTGGCCTCGGTGACGACGGCCAGCGTGCCCTCGCTGCCGACGAGCAGTTCGGTCAGGTTGTAGCCGCTCGAGGTCTTGATCGCTCGCGAGCCCGTCCGAACGACCGTTCCGTCGGCCAACACGGCCTCGAGGCCGAGCACCCAGTCGGCGACCTCGCCGTACTTGACGGTCTGCATGCCACTGGCGTCGGTGGCGATCATGCCGCCGATCGTCGAGATGTCGCCCGAGGAGGGCAGCGGCGGAAAGAACAGTCCGTCGTCGGCGACGTACTCGTCGACCGCCGAGCCGATGATTCCGGGTCCGACGTCGATCTGGAAGTCGTCCGGCCGGTAGTCGACGACGTCGTCCATTCGGGTTAGGTCCATGCTGATCCCGCCCTGGGCCGGAACGGCGTTGCCCTCGAGCCCCGTTCCCGCCGCGTAGGGCGTGACTGGCACGCCGTGGTCGGTCGCGGCGGCGAGAACCGTCGAAACGTCCTTCGTCGTCTCCGGCCAGACGACGGCGTCCGGAAGCACGCCGCGTCCGTCCTGTTGTGCGCCCCAGTCGGCGGCGTGTGTCTCCCGGCGCCCCTCCGCGAACGATAGCTGGTCGTCCGCGAGGTCGAGGTCCTCGAGGAACGAACAGTCGTGTGTCATACGTGGTCGTCGTTCACGTCCCGTATCAACGTTTCCCACGTAGTTCCCTTCGATCCTCGCGCTCGGATGTTGTGGGGTCGTTCCCGTCGTTTTTTCGAGCAAGCGTCACGAGTCTCGAGTCCGTAGTCCCAATCGTGACTGACGATTCGCACCCAGCCCGCACAGCTAACGGGGCCGAGGACTCGCTCGAGGACCAAACCCAGCAGCTTCACCGTCACCTCGAGCACACCGCCGAACTACCGATCGATCGAGACGCCAACCGCTGGCTCGGCGAGGCCGACGCCATCGCCCGTGACGTGGCGACGAGCGACCTCGAGCGGGAGGTCGTCGTCGAACGCGTCGAGAAGATTCAGCACCTGCTCTCGGAGGTCGACGAGACCGGCCACGTAGCGGGTGACGAGCACCTCGAGGCCCCGACAGGGGGCCGGAGTGTGAGACGCAACTTCTGCGCCGCCCGCGACATCTACTACTGGAAGATATTCCACCCACATCGACAACCAGTGTTCAACAAATGATCAACTCTCGGAAACGATGGATTTTATGATAACTGATACCGTACTGTCCGCTGATGGTAGATAGCCGAGCGATCCGACCGATCCGGAGGGGAGCACCGTGAACGCCGATCTCGATCTGCTGGTGCAGCTCAACGACTACGAGCGACCGCAGGACGTCGCCGAGCGGGCCGTACAAGCCGAGGAGCTGGGCTTCGACCGAATTACGGTCGGCGAAACGACGGGCTGGAACATCGTCCCGGTGCTCACGCTCGCCGCCGACCGCACCGACGAACTGGGGATCACGAACGACGTCATCTCTCCGTTCGGCCGCTCGCCCGCGATGCTCGCTCAGACCGCGCTCACGCTGCACGAGGCCTCCGAGGGCCGGTTCCGACTCGGTCTCGGGCCCAGTTCGCCCGCGATCACCGAGCGCTGGCACGGCCTCGAGTTCGACCGCCCGCTCCGACGGACCCGCGAGACCATCGAGGTCATTCGATCGGTCTACGAGAACGGCAACCCGGCCTACGAGGGTGATATTTTCGACATCGCCGGCCTCAACTACGAGCGCGAGGTCCCCGAAAACCCGCCGCCGATCGACCTCGGGACGCTCGGCCCGAAGGCCACCGAAATGGCCGGCCGCTTCGGCGACGGCTGGGCGCCACAGATGTTCACGAAAGAGGGTCTCGAGGAGCGTCTCGAGGATCTCTCCCGCGGTGCCGAACTCGCCGACAAGACCGTCGACGACCTGCGCGTCGCGCCGATCGTTCGCGGTATCGCGAGCGAGGATCGCGAACTGGCACGGCGAAAGGCCCGCGGCACGATCGCGTTCATGCTGGGTGCCTACGGCCCCTACTACGGCGACTCGGTCGCCGAGCAGGGCTATCCCGAGGTCGTCGAGAACATCCGCGCGGCGTGGCAGGACCGCGATACGGAGCGAATGGCCGCCGAGTTGCCCGAGGAATTGCTCGACGAACTCGCACCCGCGGGAACGCCCGACGAGGTTCGCGAGTGGGTCGAATCGTACGGCGAGATCGACGGCGTCGACGCCGTCCGCGTCGGCTTCGTCAACGAGACGACCGAGGACGAGAAGGTGACGACGATGGAAGCGGTCGCTGACCTGATGTAGAGTCAATCGGTCGCTGCTCGAGTCGGCCGCCGAACACGCGTTCCGCTTCGGATCGGCCGGTGATCGATCGTCCGACCGCCGAGCGTTCCGTTACCCCTCGCCTTCGGACTGGTACGGTTCGCCGACGGCGTGCCGGGGGAGGAGGTTGAACACCTCCGTCTCGAGGTCGTCCATCGACGCGAACGTCTCGCCGCTCGAGTCGGCGACGATCTCGCCGAGGTTCTCCTCTCCGTCCGCGAGGACCAGCGTCACGTCGTCGCACTGCTCGGCGGCTTCGTCCCGTGAAATCGGATACTCGAGGTTGCCGAGCACGTTCACGAGCCCGTTGAGTTTGACATCTTGTGTCATGGTGCCAAACACGGTTGCCGTCGGCATAGCCGTATGTATACGTCGGATCGCTGGACGGTCGTAATCGGCCGAGTGACGGCTAAAGTAACCCGTTTCTGAGAACAGATTTCGGGTCGCTGCTCGAACTCGTTACCCGGTCGCAGGCCGAAACTGTTCGGTTACGGTTCGATGACGAGCTTTCCGAGGAAGCTGTCGTTCATAACGTCCTCCTGGGCCTGTGATGCTTCGTCGAGACCGTAGCTCTCCGCGATCTCGATCTCGAGGGCGTCGGTCGCCATAAGATGCGCAACGCCCCGGAGCGGCACGCGCAGATCGGGCGTGTTGAACATACTCATGAACTGGTAGTTGACGTCCTTCGATCGAGCCGCGCCGTCGTTCGTGAACGCGGGATCGGGGCTATTCTCGCCGATGCCGACGACGCGACAGCCGGTCGCGGCGACGTCCGCGTCGAACTGGAGGTAGTCGTCCAGCCGGTGGTCCAGAATCGCGTCGACGCCGCCGTCGCTGGCCTCGAGAACCGCGTCGGCCAGATCTTCGCGCCCGTAATCGAGGACCGTCTCGGCGCCGAGGGCTTCGAGATCGTCGTGGTACTGTTCCGATCCAGTGGTGACGACTCGAGCGCTGACCGCAGCCCCGATCTGGACGGCCGCATGACCGACGCCGCCGGAGCCGCCGTGGACGAGACAGTGCTCGGCGGGATCGAGGTCGGCGTGGTCGATCAGCGCGCGCCAGGCCGTGACGGCGGCGACGCCGGCCGCACCCGCTTCGGTCAGATCCGCACCGTCTGGGAGGTGGACGACCCGGTCGGTGGGTACCGTCGCGTACTCCGCGTACGAACCCTGGAACCCGCCGTTGCCGATCCCGGTTCCGAAGACGCGGTCGCCTTCGGCGAAGCCCTCGACGGCCGACCCGGTCTCAGCGACGACGCCGGCGAAATCGACGCCGGGCGTGAACGGCACGCTGACCGGCTCGTAGGAGCCGTCCCGGAAGTAGGTGTCGACGGGGTTGATCCCCGCGGCGGCCACCTCGACTAGCAACTCGTCCTCGGCTGGCTCGGGTCGGTCCACGTCGTCTACCTGCAGTACGTCCGCATCACCGTGCTCGTGTAGGCGTACAGCGCGCATGATACTCGAGCACACGCCGTAGAGCCGTATAAGGGTACAGTTCTCGGCTGATCGGGAGCGGATACGATCTCGAGGCCGTTTGAGAGACGATCCTCGAGGCGTTCTCGAGTCAACAGAGCTGGGCCAGCCTCCTGACCGACTCAGTCGTCGGCCGGGAGCGGTCCCATAAACGCGAAGCCGTGTTCCTCGCCGACGGCGAACAGCGCCTCGAGGTCGGCGTCGGTTACCTCGCGAGGTTCCGGTAGTGTCCGCGTTTGGGTCGGCTCACCGACCGCGCGGAAGAAGTCCTCCGTTCCGGCGGGCGTGAGCGCGACGAGTACGCGAACCGGTTCGTCCCCCTCGACGCGGAACCCGTGCGGACGACCTCCCGCGACGTAGCCGGTCATTTGGGGCTCGAGGGTGTGGTTCTCGCCGTCGATGTGGAGGGCCATCGATCCCTCGAGGACGTGAAACACCTCGCTCGGAGCGTGCGTGTGAAGCCCGTTTTCGAACTCCGGCGGCGCGAGCATGTCGACGACGGTGAACTCGCCGTCCGTGTCGTCACCGTCGGCCGTGATGGTCATCGTCGAGCCGAGCACGTGGAGGTGTTCGCCGTCCGATCGCGGTGTGAGTTGTTTTCCTGCCATTGCTATCACCGACCGTACAGACGCTCTGGTCGGAGATAAAGCGATTCTAGCGATTTCGAAGACGATTCCGGTGACTGTCGGATCGGCGTCTCGGCAGTTCGGCTGATGTCTCGGCCGCTTCGATGGATGTCAAACCGCTATCGTACTGCTCGCGTCGCGTCGTTGATAATCTCGAGAGCCTCCTTCAACTCCTCCATCGCCGTCGCGTACGAGAGTCGCGCGTAGCCCTCCCCGTTCGCACCGAAGGCGTCGCCGGGGACGACGATCACGCCGCGATCCAGCACCTCGTCACACCAGCCCGCTGGTACCTTCGGCATGACGTAAAACGCGCCCTCGGGTTTGGGAACCTCGAGACCGGCGTCCGCGAGTCCGTCGAGGACGACGTCGCGGCGCTCCTCGAACGCCTCGACCATCTCCGCGACGGGCTCCTGTGGACCGGTCAGCGCGGCCTCGGCGGCGTACTGTGCGGGTGCGGAGGCACAGGCCTGGCCGTACTGATGGACGCGCAGCATGCGCTCGATGCGGCGATTGGAGCCCGTGACCCAGCCGAGTCGCCAGCCGGTCATCGAGTAGGTCTTCGAGCAGGCGCTGACGACGACCACGTTGTCGGTCTCGGCGAACTCGAGCGGCGATCGGTGCTCGCCCTCGAAGACGATGTGTTCGTACACCTCGTCGGAGACGCAGAGCACGTCGTGTTCGTCGGCGATACGGGCGAACTCGCGCATGTCGGCCTCGCTCTGGACGGCGCCGGTCGGGTTGGCTGGGCTGTTGACGACGAAGACGGCAGTGTCGTCGGTGATGGCTTCCTCGACGGTCGCCGGATCGAGCGTGAGATCCTCGCGGAGGCCGACGGGCTTCGGCGTGCCGTCTGCGATGTGAGTCAGCGCGTCGTAGGAGACGAAGCCCGGATCCGGGAAGATCACTTCCTCGCCCGGATCGACGTGGGCCTGCAGGACGAGGTGGAGGGCCTCGCTGCCGCCGGACGTGGCGATGACGTGCTCGGGGTCGACCGCGAGGTCGTAGTCGCGGTCGTACTTCGCCGCGATCGCCTCGCGCAGCGTCAGCGTTCCCTTGTTCGACGTGTAAGCGTCGGTCTGGCCGGCCTCGATCGCCTCGATCGCGCCCCGGCGGGCGTGGGCGGGCGTCGGAAAGTCCGGCTGGCCGATTCCGAGGTTGATCGCGTCGTCACCGGCGGCCTCGAACACTTCACGAATGCCGCTGATCGACACCTGCTCGACTCGTCGTGCGAACTCGGTCATGCCTAAAGGCTGGTGCGGATCCCGATAACTCTTGATGTGTCCGGGACGCCGCTGCAACGATCGATTCGAAAGCCTCTATCTCGTTACAATCTTGTCTACATGAGTAACTGTTCCACAACAAATATACGGTTTCTGCCGAATACACCGCTAATGACCTACTCTCGACGTGCCATTCTCGCAACAGGAGCGACCGGTACGCTCGCACTGACGGCCGGCTGTCTCGACTTCGTCCTCGGAAACGGACCGATGGAGCTCACAGCAGAACGCGTCGCCCCCACCGACGCAGCCCTCGAAGCCGCCGGCTACGACGAGTACGAGATCGAGGAGCGCTCCATCGAGGAGACGATCGAGGTCGGCGTCGAGCGCGACGTCGAGGCCAGGGTGTGGTCGTCGATCTACTCGAAAGACGTCGAGCACCGCGGTATCGAACACGAGGGCGCGTTCTTCGTCGCCGTCTCGATCCCCGACTTTTCGGTCCTCGGACGGTCGTTCAACCCGATTTCGGAGATGACGAACGACGAACTGCTCGAGGAATTCCTGTCCGAAATCGATAGCGACCACACCGATGTCGACGACATCTCGAAGGTCGACTCGTTCACGCTCGATATTCTCGGCGACGGTCGAACCGTCGACGTCTTCGAGGGCGAATCCGAGTTCGAGGGCGAGCCGGTCGACATCGAAATCCCGGTGGCGTCGTTCGGTCACGAGGACGACCTCATCGTCCTCCTCGGGAGCTACCCCGCGGCGCTGGCCGAAGAATCGGCGAACGCCGAGAAGCTGATGGAATCCGTCGAACACCCGGTCTGAACGCTCGCAAACTCGAGAGACGGGTCACTATTTTCGAACCGCAACCGAGAGACAGAGCGAGCGTTCCGCACCACGTGAGCGAGACCGACGCCGTGGTTATCACTCGAGCCTCGTTTGGAACGCTCGAGCGCCGTCCGGAGCGCGGTTGTAGACACGGCACTCTCTCGACGGTGACAACAGTGGCTGGTGATCAGTGCTGAGAAAACGAGTACTCGGAGTCGCGTCGAGTGCGTCGGTCGTCAGTAGAACTCGCGGACGAGGTCCATCGCGTCGTCCGGCGCGCCCTCCGGAATATCGGACATATCCTCGGTGACGCCGTGTTGCTCGTGGTACGGGACGGAGTTTTCGTCCTGGTACATGACGCCCTGATACTCCTTGTCGCTGTCGAGGATGACTTTCTTGGCGTCCTCGTAGTCGTTCGGATCGTGGCCCTCTTCTTTGAGGTCGACGAGGCTCTCGCGGAAGTAGTCGTACGTGTCGACGTCGTTGAACGTGACACACGGGCTGAAGACGTTGACGAAGCCGAAGCCGTCGTGCTCGATCGCCTGTTCGATGATCTCCTGGTGGCGCAGCGCGTCGGAGGCGAACGACTGGGCGATGAACGAGGCGCCGGAGGCCAGTGCGAGCGCGAGCGGGTTGACCGGTGGCTGCTTCGGTCCTTCGGGGGTCGTCGAGGTCTCGAAGTCCGACCGCGAGGTCGGCGAGGCCTGGCCCTTCGTCAGGCCGTAGATGCGGTTGTCCATGACGACGTAGGACATGTCGACGTTTCGGCGGACGGCGTGGACGAAGTGACCGGCACCGATCGAGTAGCCGTCACCGTCGCCGCCGGAGACCATCACTTCGATGTCGGGGCGGGCCATCTTGACGCCGGTGCCGACGGGAAGTGCACGGCCGTGAACCCCGTGAAGGGCGTAGCTGTGCATGTAGGTCCCGATCTTGCCGGAACAGCCGATGCCGGCCACCACGAACGTGTTGTCGGGGTCGTTGCCAGTTTCGGCCAGGGCTTTCATCATGCCGTTCATCGTCCCGAAGTCGCCGCATCCGGGACACCACGTGGGCTGCTTGTCGGATTTAAAGTCGGTGAATCGTACGTCGGAGCTCATTGTGCTGGCACCTCCTCGGAGAGTTTGTCGGTGATCTGTTCGGCGAGTTCGTCCGCCTTGAAGCGGACGCCGGTGTACTTGTTGATGCGCTTGACGCGGGTAAGTGCGTCGTGTTCGATGAGGTCGGCGAACTGGCCGGTCGCGTTACACTCGACGACGATCGTCTGTTCGGCCGCCTCGATCTCGTCGGTGAGGTCCGGCCGCGGGAAGATGTACGGAACCGAGATCACGCGAACGTCGACGTCCTCGTCCTCGAGGTAGCCGAGGGCTTCGACGAGTGCCCCTTCGTTGGAACCCCACGTGAGAATGAGGTTGTCCGCGTCCTCGTCGCCGAACTCGCGGCACTCCCACTCTTCTTGCTCCTGTGCGGTCTCGACCTTCCGATACCGTTTGTCGACCTGCTGGACGCGCTCGTCCTGTTCCTCGGTTCGGCGGCCGAGTTCGTCGTGTTCGAGACCGGTGCTCATGTGTGCACCGTCGATCGTGCCAGGGATGGCGCGCGGACTGACGCCGTCGTCGGTGTCGGCGTGGGCGCGGAACCGTCCCTGCTCGTCGAGCCACTCGTCGACCTCGTCGTCGCCGACGAGTTTGCCGCGGTCGATCTCGACTGCATCCATGTCGAACGCCTCCGGGGGGAACGTCTGTTCGGTGACCGACATCGCCAGATCGGAGACGAGGAACACCGGCGTGTTGTACTTCTCGGCGAGGTTGAACGCCTCGACCGTCTTCCAGAAACACTCGGTGATCGAGGTAGGGGCGACGACGAACCGCGGCACTTCGCCGTGGCCGCCGTACAGCGCCATGTTGAGGTCACCTTGTTCCTGTTTCGTCGGCATCCCCGTCGAGGGACCGGATCGCTGGACGTCACAGATGACCAGCGGCGTTTCGCTGGTCGCGACCAGTCCGAACGTCTCGGTCATGAGGTCGATCCCGGCTCCCGACGTCGCTGTCATGGCTCGAGCGCCTGCGCGTGCGCCGCCAAGCGCCATGTTGATTGCGGAAAGCTCGTCTTCGGCCTGCACGACGTGACCGCCGTAGTCCTCGATACGGCCAGTCAGGTACTCCATGATGGACGTCGCGGGCGTGATGGGGTAGCCAGCGTAGAAGCGACAGCCGGCGGCGATGGCACCCATCCCGATCGCTTCGTTGCCGTTCAGGAGGACGTAGTCGTTGTCGGTAACGTCGACGTTGTAGCCGAGGTGGTCGAGATCGTAGTTCTCCTCGACGTACTCCTGGCCGAGGCGGGCGGCTTCCTTGTTGTTCTCGACGATCTTCGAGCCCTTACCGCCGAAGCGCTTCTCGAGCGCCTCGTCCAGGTACTCGACGTCGAAGCCGGTGATCTTACACGCGGCGCCGAGCGCGACGATGTTGCGCATGATCGCGCCGCCGGCGTCCTCGGCGAGCGATTTCAGGGGGACGTCGACTGCGGTGATCTCGTCGGGAATCTCGGCCTCCCAGGAGCGCTCACCGTCGTAGATGACGGCACTGCCCTCGTGAAGTTCGTCGAGGTTTTCGTCGATGGTGCGCTGTGTCAGGGCGACCAGGATATCGAGTCGGTCCACGACGCTCTGGACCTGCTCGACCGACGTCCGAATCTTGTAGGCCGTGTAGCCGCCGCGGATTCGGGACGCGAAGTCTTTCGACGTGAATACGTGCCGCCCGGCTCGGGAAAGTGCCTGAGCGAAGATTTTTCCGGTGGAGTCGATACCGTCCCCGGCCTCGCCTCCGACCGCCCAGTTGAGATCCTCAGCCATGTTATGCTGAGCCTTGCCCCCAGTAAATGAAAAGGCTTCTGAAAACCCAACCGGACCACCGCAACAGTGCGTGATATGTCCGCTCTCGATCACCGCGTTCGTTACTCGAATCAGAATAAATCACTGGTGAAATTACGCCCTCGGGAAGCTGTGAGAACACCGGTTGGTACTGTCTCGAACAGGAAGCCCATCTCTCGAGAACGATCGTTTCCGAGAGGGCCCGGATCGAGCGTATCGGACCGCGGATGTATCGAATCGCGAGCGTAACGACGACGCGGAACGGAACGCCTTTTCCAGCGGCCCCCGAACGGTTTCGACATGACAATCGAAGGAACACCAGTCGCCGTCGAATCGGTCCGCGAAGTCGGTCCGGGTACCGTCGCACTCGAACTCGAGACGCCCGAGGGGTTCGATGCCCGTCCCGGACAGTTCGTCCTGCTTCGGGCCGTCCCCGGGGTCGAGGACCAGACGAGCGGCGGTCACGACGAGGACGACATCGTCATGCGCCACTACACGCTCTCCTCGCCCGCGGCCGGCGAGACGTTCGAGATCACGGTCGGGATCGATCCCGACGGCGACCTCTCACCGTGGCTCGCCGATCTCGAGGGCGGTGAAACCGTCCACGTCGACGGCCCGTTCGGGACGATCACCTACGAGGGTGACGAGGACGTCGTCGCCGTCGCGGGCGGCCCCGGCGTCGGTCCAGCCGTCTCGATCGCCGAAGCGGCCCACGAGTCGGGTCACGAGGCGGTCGTCGTCTATCAGGACGACGAACCCGCACACGTCGACCGACTCGAGGCACTGGAGGACGCGGGCGCGAACGTCGTTATTCTCGACGAGGACGATAGCGACGGACTGGCGGAAGCGATCGAGTCCCACCGCGCGGACGGACAGCTCTACGCCTTCGGGTTCGAGGACTTCGTTCGGTTCGTCGCCGACACGATCGACGAGGACGGCGGCGATTCCGACGAGGCGTTGATCGAGAACTTCGGCTGAGAGGGCGTTCAAACGCTGAATTGCGGCTTTTCTGTGGTGCGCCGACGAGACAGGTTCGTCCCGGCTCGACCGATTGCTCACCCAGCAGGGCCGAACAGTTGATGACCCAATCACCCCGCGAACGGTCTGCCAAGATACGTGGCCGGCCCGGGGCCTGTCGCGCACCGAGGCTCGCAAGCACAGTCACTACGCGTGTCGGATCCCTATCGGAGCCCATGGTTGACGAAGACCTCGAACTCGAGCGAGACATCGGTCACGCGACGATCGTCTACGAAGAACCCGACGAGGACACCGTCAGAAAGACGGTCCCGAACGAACACATCGCCTACTTTCAGGATCACTGGATCATCAAGACCGACGAGGACGAGGAGGGCCACGACATCGTTCGACGGATTCCGGCCCAGCGCGTCCACTACGTCGAGCGCTCCGTCGAGCAGTTCGAAGAGGAGGTCAAGACGCTGGTCGATCAGGTCCAGTCGTTCGCGGCCGACCTCCGAACCAAGCTGCCGGTCGGGGGCAGCAGCGGCGCCAGCGGCGGCGAGCGCCCCGAACCACACCGCATCGACATCGACCAGGGCGAGTTCGACGAGAGCGATAATCGAATGGACTGAGTCGGTCGCTCGCCTCGAGCGGTGGCGACGTTCGGTTCAGTGCTCGACGAGTTCGACGAGGATTCCGCCGGTGTCTTTGGGATGCAAGAAAGCGACCGAATGTCCCCACGCACCGGGCCGTGGCTCCTCGTCGATCAACTGCACACCGTGGTCGCGGACCGTCTCGAGTGCGCCCTCGAGATCGTCCGTCGCGAGCGCGAGGTGGTGAATCCCCGCGCCGTTTGCCTCGAGATACTTCGCGATAGTTCCCTCCTCGAGCGGTTCGAGCAGTTCGAAGTAACCGTTTTCGCAGTCGAGGAAGACGACTCGCAAGCCGTCGAACTCCTCTTCGTGGACGACCTCGAGACCGAAGAGCTCCGCGTACAGGGCCCCGAGTTCGGCGGCGTCCTCGGTCGCGATTCCCGCGTGATCGAAGTGCATGGTTCGCCGTTCGGGATCGAACACAAATATTGATGCGGTTCGTCGATCGTGGGCTTGCATATCGAGTCTCGCTCGACGTCTGGTATCGGCGCGAGAGTGAACTATTCAACTCGGTGTCGTCTCCGACGAGTATTTGATCCGGCTCTGTGAAGCCGAGGCCATGCAGATCGCAAACACGGAGACCGTCCCGAACGGCGAGGTCGTCGAAGTCATCGGAATCGCCCGCGGCAACACCGTCGAGGCCAGAAACGCCGGCCGCGACATCACGCAAGGGATCCGCAACGTCTTCGGCGGGGAGCTCAAGGCCTACTCGGAACTCCTCTCGAAGGCTCGAGACGAGGCCATCTCCCGCATGGAGGCCGACGCCGAGCGGATGGGTGCTGACGCCGTCGTCAACGTCCGCCTCGAGACCTCCCAGATCACCGACGGCGGCTCCGAAGTGATGGCCTACGGAACGGCCGTTCGACTCGAGTAACGAATCGCGAATCGTACGCCGCGAACCGTTCCGACTGCTCCTTTCGGCACGGCCTGTTCTCTGTTGCGACGAGTACGTGTTACCCCGAGACGTCGGATCTGAACAGCTGCGGTAGTTCCTGCACCCGGCGGTTTCAGCGCCGGTTTCCTCGAGGTTACCGTCCCGCGTAACTCTCAACTCGCCATCAGTACTGGAGGTCGTCGGTGCTCTAAACGGGTATGAGCGCCACATATCACCGCCGTTCCGGTATACCCGACGATCGTCTCCGTTCGGGTCCGAACGAGAGCGACGGACTCGACTACCGCTTCACGGAGACCGATACGGAGGTCGACGGCTCGCCGTCTCCGCTCGGTCCGCATCGTCCCGCGATCGGTATCATCGCCCGGGGCGAGGAGGCCGAGTCGATCTACCGAACGATCCTTCGTGCGACCGACCGCCGGCTCGCAGTCTACCTCACCGCAGTCGATACAGACGCCGAAATCGGTCGCCTCGCCGTCGGTCTCGGCGCCACGGTCGTCGAACCGCGCGGCCCGGCCGCGAGCCGACTCGAACTCGAATCAGCCCTCTTCGCGGCGGGACGAATCGGCGGCCACGACGGAATCATCTTCCAGCTGGAGGGCTGTCCGCGAATCGACTACGAGCGAACCCTGGCGTCGTTCGAGGAGGACCGGTTCGAGGTCTACGCGGTGCCGGAGGATCGTTCCGTGTTCGAACGCCAGTCCCACGTCGTCGCGGCGATTCCCGCGTACAACGCGGCCGAAACGATCGATCAGGTCGTCAGGGAAGCCGCCGATCACGCGGAGACGATCCTCGTCGTCGACGACGGGAGCGCCGACGCGACGGCCGAACGCGCAGAACGCGCCGGCGCACTCGTCGTCCGCCACGAGCGCAACCGCGGCTACGGCGGGGCGCTCCAGACCATCTTCGACGTGGGACGAACGCTCGACGCCGACCACCTTGTGACCCTCGATGCCGACGGGCAGCACGATCCCGCGTCCATCACGACGCTCGTCGCGGCGCAGGAATCGAGCGGCGCCGAGATCGTCATCGGCAGTCGATTCGCGGACGACTCGACCACGCGGATGCCCCGCGTTCGGTCGCTCGGACTCGGCGCCGTCAACCTCCTCACGAACGCGAGTCTGGGACGGTTCCGACCGCACACGTGGGTGCGAGACACACAGAGCGGTCTCCGATCGTACACGCGGGACGCCGTCGAATCCCTCGCGACGACCGCCGACCTCGGGAGCGGAATGGGCGCGAGCACGGATATCATCTACCACGCACACCGGGAGGGGTTCGACTTCGAAGAGGTTGGAACCACGATCAGCTACGACGTTGAGCAAGGCAGTTCACAGGGCGCGCTCTCTCACGGGGTCGGTCTCGTGCGGAACATCCTGGGATTCTTCGAGCGACGTCACCCCCTGCTCGCGCTCGGGCTTCCGGGACTGTTCCTCACCGTCCTCGCCGTGTCGTTCGGCGTCTGGTCGATCGGACAGCTGTTCGTCACCCCGGTGTCGGTGGTCTCGGTGTCCGCGGCCGCCGCGTTCGCGCTCGTCGGGACGACGATGGTCCTGCTCGCGATGTTCCTTCACACGATCAACACGCATCCGTCCTTCCGAACGACTCCGGACCGGGACCGTTCGACGTCACTCCAGTACCGCGAGCCACCGTCTGAGACCGTCCCCGACAGTGGGAACCTCACGGTCGTTCGTCGACCGTGAGGGGACGGTTGCGACGGCCGACGCTCAGGGATACCCGTTCTGATATCTGAACGCCGTCTTCGCGAGGAAGGCGCCGAGATCGGTGAACTCCCACCGGAGCTGTTTCGGCTCACCGGCCCCGTTTATCCGCGCCAGAAGGTACGGATCCGATTCCGAGCCAACTCGAATCTCGTTCAGTCCGGCCACCGCGAACCGGTGTGTGTCGCGAACGAGGTCTACAGCCGTCTGCGAGTACTCGCCTTCGGGGTAACAGAATCGCGTCACGTCGATCCCCAGCAACTCCTCGAGTTCGTCCTTCGATCCCGCGATCTCTTCTGCTAACTCGTCGTCGGGCACCGCGTCGAGTTTTCGGTGGGACTTCGAGTGGTTCCCGATGGTGACCAACTCGTCGTCGGCGAGTTCGACGAGCTGGTTCTCAGTCATGTACTCGTAGTCGAACAACTCGTTCTGCCGGAACGTTCCGTCTCCGATGCTGTCGGTGATGACGAAGACCGTCGCCGGGACGTCGTACTCGCGGAGTATCGGTACCACGTTCTCGTAGAAATCGACGGTTCCGTCGTCGAACGTCAGCGCGACGCGGGTTTCGTCCGTCTCCGCCGTCACGTCGGGAAGGTCGACGACGGCGTACTTCCGGGTGAGCTGTTCGAGTTGTCTCCGGAACCGGTCCGGAGAGATGTCGTCGTAAAACCCGCCTCCGACGGAGTGGTACATGAGAATTCGGTTCCCGGAGTCCGGAACCGGCGCCCACGACGAGACGTTCGCGTAGTAATCGAGACGGGCTAATCGTATCCACGTGCTCTTCAGAACCCTGTGGCTCAGCTCCGGGGCGTCCGGATTCTCGTGGCCACGTAGATTGATATTTTGTCCCATTTCGATCGGCTCGCACTCGAGGGGTGCGGTATCGGGGAACCGCGCGTTCGAGAGATTCGGCGTGTCCGTACGAACGCCGCCGCGATCCAAATATGGAGCGCATCGTTTCGCCCCTCGAGTCGTCCCGGCTTCGCACTCGAGAGTTCCACCGGCCGCCCCAGCCGTTTCCGCTTCCGTATCGCCGAAATTCCCTCGTGACAAGCGAGGACTAACGCGGTAACGGTACCCCCACTCTAAACCCGGCGACGGCGTACTCGCGGCCACGAGAGCCGATTCGCCGACCATCGGTCCTTCCATCTCACAACATGAGCCCCGCGTTTTCGGTACTGATGCCGGTGTACCACGGCGACGATCCGTCGCAGCTAGCGGTCGCCGTTCGGAGCGTCATCGACCAGTCGGTTCGTCCGGACGAGATCGTGATCGTCGAGGACGGGCCGCTCACTCGAGCGTTGGACGCCGTTCTCGACGCCTTCCAGCGGGAGTACGGGGAGCTGATCTCGCGCTACCGATTGCGCGAAAACGTCGGTATCGGGAACGCGCTTCGGGCTGGCGTACAGCGGTGCGAACACGAACTCGTCGCCAGAATGGATGCCGACGATATCAGCGTCCCCAACCGGTTCGAGCGCCAACTGGCCGTCTTCGACCGTCGTCCGGACGTCGACGCCGTCGGCGGGTACATCGCCGAGTTCGACGACGATCCGGCCGATCTCTACGCGCGTCGGATCGTCCCCACGAACCACGCGTCGATCGCCGCTCGAGCCCGGTTTCGGAACCCGATGAATCACATCACCGTAATGGCCCGTCGCGGGGCGATCCTCGAGGCCGGTAACTATCGGGACTTCCTCGGCATGGAGGACTACGACCTGTGGGTGCGAATGCTGTCGAACGGCTCGACGTTCGCCAACGTACCGGCCGTGCTCGCGAAGGCGCGAATCGACCGTCACTACACCCAGCGCGGCGGAATCGCCGTCGCGAGGGCCGAAGCCCGACTCCAGTGGACGTTCTACCGAGCCGGGTTCGTCGACGCGCCGATCCTCCTGTACAACCTGCTTACCCGAGTTCCCCTTCGGCTGCTTCCCAGGCGAATCCGCGGCCGACTGATCGCGCGCTACACGAGGACGCCTCCGTAACGCGTCGATCGGGTTCGGAGTACGCGGTCGAGAGCGCCGTTCGAAACGAAGCGTCGTGCTCGAGATAATTTCGGCCTACGGACGTGAACCGTTCGCTAACGGCGTCTTACCGGCTTCCGCTCCCCCATACTGTTTTACCTCGAACGCTGGTAGCTGCAGTAGCGAACGAAAATGACAGACACCGTGTATTTATTCCGTTCCGGGCGTCGCGAGCAGACGTCGGATCATTGGGATCATTGCCGTGACGTGTGCGCCGCACGAACGCCGATTCGTCTCCGTCGACGGCGGGTCCTGCCATGAGATCCGCGACGACCGACGAACGGATGGACGAGCGCGAAACCCTCCCGATATCCGTTTGTATCACGACGAAGGACAACGCCGATATCATCAGACGATGTCTCGAGAGCGTCCACGACTGGACGGACGAGATCGTCGTCGTGGACAGCGACAGTCGGGACGGAACGATCGAAATCTGCGAGGAGTACGGCGCGAGCGTCTACCAGCACGAGTTCAAGGGGTTCGGGGACATCAAGACGAAGTCGATCGCTCACGCGACGAACGACTGGGTGCTCATCCTCGACTCGGACGAAGAGGTGCCACCGGCTCTCCGGCGGGAGATTTTCGACGTGTTCGGCTCGACCGGGATCGTCGGCTTCTACATCCGAAAACGCGAGCACATCCTGGGCGCCTGGTCCCACCAGTATCACGTCAAGCAGCCGGTGTTAGCGCGCAAAGAGGCGTTGTACTACCAGCAGGAACACCTGTGGGAGCGCCCGGCGATCAGAGACGAGTACGCCGAACGGACGAGAGACCTCGAGCACGCGCTCAACAACTACACGGTCGATCGGGTCTCCGAGCGTGAGACCAAGATGATGCAGTACAGCGCGCTTGAGGCCCTCCAGATCGTGGAACTGGACAAGCGCGACGGCGCCGCCGTGCTCCTGGCGAAGGGAATCGGCGCGGCGCTCTACCGACTCGTCGTCGGGCGGGCCGTACTGGACGGCTATCGCGGCTTCTACATGGCGTTTACGGACGTCAATCACTACGTGACGACGTACGCGAAGATCCGGGACATCGAACGGCTCCGAAACCGACGGCCGGAAGACTGGAAGGAGATCTGGCTCGAGGAAGAATGTGGCCGATGAGCCCCGGAACGGTGCCGTCCGAGCCGTCGCCGTTGTGCGTACGGACGCCACACCGGTCGACCGGGAGCGGCGAAACGAGATCGCGTCGTGCTCCGACCGCGGTCGGACCGGAGCTTCGACTGCAGGATCCGATCGGTCGCGTAACGAGACAGACGAATGCACGAAACTCACGCTGATCGCCGAGGGACACCCCGCGAGTACGCCGGGGCGCTCCTCTTTTGTTGCCTCCAGGTCGCGTTCCTCGGCTGGATCGGGATGGCCGCGCTCGGCTTCGATCTCCCGATCGTTCGCGCGGCGTTCGTTTTCCTCTACCTCACGTTCGTTCCCGGATTCGTCCTCGTTCGCCTGCTGAACGTCGACGTCCGGTCCGTCTCGTCGCTGCTCGTGCTCACGGTCGGCTCGAGTCTCGTCTTCTCGATGGCCCTCGGTGCGATCGTCAACGTCGCGTATCCGCTGTTCGGGATCGCTCGGCCGATGGCGCCGCTCACGCTCGCCCTGACGATCGTCGTCTCGGTCAGCGCTCTCTACGTGCTCGCCGCGCTGCGGCGGGACGCCGTGCCGTCCGTCCCGCGAGTGGACGGCGTCGTGACCTGGCGAACGGTTCGATACGCCGTCCCGCTGCTGACGCTGCCGGTACTGAGCGCGGTCGCCTCGCACTACGGGTCCGCGACCGGGGAGTACCGCATCAATCTCGTCGTTCTGGTAGTGCTCTGTCTCGTCCCGTTGGTCGCGTACGTCAGCGATCTTCCCGCGTCGGCGTATCCGCTCGCGATCTGGACGGTGTCGCTCGCGATCCTCTTTCAGTTCACGATGGTCTCGACGCACGTCGTCGGGTTCGACATCCACTACGAGTACTACACCGCGAACGCCGTTCAGGAGCAGGCCCGCTGGTACCCGCAGGTAACCTCGATCGGGAACTCTCTGCTGTCGATCGCGGTTCTCCCGGCGATGTACGCGATTCTCGCGAACGTCGAGGTCGCGTGGATTTTCAAAGCGGTCGTGCCGTTTTTCTTCTCGCTGGCCCCGCTGTGTGTGTATCACGCGACGATTCACGTGTTCGACCGTCGCGACGTCGGCTTCCTGGCCGCGTTCGTATTCGTCGCCTACTACAGTTTCTTCAAGGACATGCCGGACAAACAGCACATGGCCATCCTGTTTCTCGGCTTTCTCCTCGTCGCGGCAACCGACCCGCGTCTCTCCCAGCGCGTCAAGCTCGTCCTCTCCGTCGCGTTTCTCGGCGGAATCGTCACGTCGCACTACGCGACGAGTTTCATCCTGATCGGCCTCTTCGCGCCGGTGGCGTTCGTCGACGTCGTCTCGCGGTACAGATCTGACGCAATACACGTCGAGCGGACCGCTATCTTCGTCGGCGTCGGGCTGTGGGTGTACTTCGTCCTCTTCAACGTGCTCTGGTACGGCACCGTCAGCGAGGGAACGAACCTCGAGTTGATCCTCGCCGTCTCCGCCGAGACGCTCACGAACGTCGAGGCGTTCATGGCGACGCCCGAGAGCCGAAGCGGTGTGGACTACGCGACGCGGGACCTCCCGGGCGGCGCGCTCTGGGAGTGGTACCGGCTGTTGAACGTCGTCCTCCTCGGGCTCGTCTCCGTGGGCCTCCTCGCGACGGCGCGGCGGGTTCTCGTCGAGAGAGTGATCCACCCCTACCACGTTTTCGCGGCGGGGTGTTACGCGCTGATCGCCGTCACGATCGTCCTCCCGTTCGATATCGGATTCGACCGCATCCTGCAGTTGGCACTGTTCGTTCTCGCTCCGTACCTGATCGTCGGCGCCGTCGCGCTGGCGACCGCCACCGCGAGCGTGCTCGAGTCCACGAGGCGGATCGCGACGGCGAGCAACGCGCGCAAGGCGGCGTGCGTCTTCATCGTCGTCTACCTGCTGTTCAGCACGGGCGCGGGGTTCGCGCTCGCCGGCGACGAAACCCCGCCGTACGCGATCTACTTGGACGACGATAACTGGGAGGAGTGGAACGTCGCCTATCCGTCCGAACTGGCCGCCGCGGAGTGGGTAAGCACACATTCCCAGTCAGACGAGATCGCGACCCTTCCCGGCCCGCCGAACCACTGGTGGCACAACAAGGACTTCATGATACTCTCCGGCTACTACGAGCAAGAGGAGTTCGTGTGGTTCGAACGGGACACCGATTCGGTTCCGCCGGGGACGTGCATCTACCTCGGGAACGAGATGAGCGACGACGGGCGGATGCCGTACTTCGACACCGAGACCGAGACGCTCGAGCACACCGAGTTCGCGGAGACGACCTTTTACGAGGCGGTCGTGGTCGACTCGAACCGGGTGTACGATAGCGGCTCCGCGACGATTTACGGCTGCTGAGAGGACGGATTTCGAGAGATGATTCGCGATCCGCGGCGCGACGTCCGATCGAAACCACGGCGTCGCGACTCAGTCGGACGGCGAGAGGACGTCGATGACGTCCCGACGGATGCGCTCCGTCAGCGCCAGTAGCGAGACGACGTAGACGACGGTTCCGAGCCCGACCGCCAGCACGAGACCGACGAGTGTGTCGACGTTGAACGGAGAAAACAGCAGCGCGAGTCCCATGATTCCCGCAGAGACGACCTGCATGCCGATCTCGCGCGTCGGGACGGTGATCTCGAGCAGCCGCGAGGAGTAGACGTACACGAGCGCGGTCTTGGTCAGCATCGCCAGCGAGGTCGCGACGGCCGCTCCCTGCCAGCCGAACGAGGCGATCAACGCCACGTTGAGCACGACCGCCAGCGCGATGAACACGACGTTGGCTTTGAACATCAACACCGGTCGATCGAGGGCGTGAACGAGCTTCTCGAGGATGATCTCGTAGCTGTGGATCACGCGCGCGAAGATCAGCACGAGCAACACGGCGTAGCCGGCGGTGAACTCCTCGCCGAAGTACGAGAGGAGCTCTTCGCCGACGAAGATCGCTCCGACGAAGCCGGGGATCGCGATGATCCCCGCGTAGACCAGCGACGATTCCACGAGCCGTTCGACGCGGGCGCGCTCGCCGTTGGTCCAGAGTTCGCTCACGTTCGGCAGCAGCGTCGAACTCACCGCCAGACCGACGAAGAAGAAGATCCCGGAGACCTGCCAGCTCACCTCGTAGATGCCGATCAGCGCGGATGCGACGAAGAACCCGAGTACGAGCGTGTCCGTCCACACCCAGGAGGTGTCTTTGATGGATGCCAGCCAACTGAACCGCGCGAATCGGTAGAGGCTCGCATAGTGACCTCTCGCGGGCGCGCCGGGCGTGACGGGGAGCAGGTACAGCGCCAGAACGATCGCGAGCACCTGTCCGGCGATGAAGCCGACTAAGATTCCGGTCAGCCCGTACCCGAGAGCGACCAGGACGAACCACAGGGAGACCCGACCGAGCGTCTCCGTGA
Source organism: Natronorubrum texcoconense (assembly GCF_900100335.1). Lineage (GTDB taxonomy): Archaea > Halobacteriota > Halobacteria > Halobacteriales > Natrialbaceae > Natronorubrum > Natronorubrum texcoconense. The sequence goes on from NZ_FNFE01000006.1 coordinate 209,190, forward strand.
ACAGCAGTAGTACTGACCGGCCGACGAGTTTCTTCCCGGCCAGCACCGACGAGAGGGTGTCGACGACGACGTGCAGAAAGATCCCGGCCACCAGGAAGGGGAACACGGCGTCGCTCCCGATGTACGTCGCGACCGGACCGCGAAACGCGAACAGCGCGGCGAGCACGCCGACGAAGAGTCCGAGCCGAATCGACAGCGAGGCCGTAAAGTACCGATCGCGGGTGCCGGCGCCGCCCGCAGACCGCTCGCTGATCCGCTTTCGCGTCGCCTCGGAGAACCCCATGTCGGTCAGCAAGGCGGCGAAGAACACCGTCGCGGCGAACAGCGCGTAGGTCCCGAACGTCGCAGCGTCGGTCGCTCGAGCGACGTAGAGGACGCCGGCGAACTCGAGTCCGGCGATTCCGACCTGAAGGAAGAACACGCCGAGAGACGATTTGACGAACCCGAACTCTCTCATCGGTCCGGAGCCGTGACCGGTGACGAAGGCGCTCGACGACGGCTCGTTGCGGGTGACGGATGCGTAGTGGACACTCGATTGCGTCTCACCATGCTCATCGACTTAATACCTCTATCCGCCTCGTCGCTGAACGAGTGCAGTGGATCGCTTAAGTCGATCGGGCGCTCCCTCTCCACCATGACCGAAGACGACCGAACGATTCACCGCCGAGCGATCCTCGCCGCGACGACCGCGACGTCGCTCGTCGCCGCCGGCGTCACCGGTTCGGCGGCCGCTCATCACCGACCCGATCACGGACGACGGGGGCCACCGTCTCGAGATTCCACGGACGCGACGGACGAGCCCGCGAGTGAGTGCGGGTTCGGAGTCGAATACGGCCGTCGATACGGGTCATAACTCCGGAGTAGATCATGCCAACACCATCCGACAACCACGGATTCGACCTCGACTACGAACCGGGCGAAACGTGGGACTACAACGACGAGTTCGCGGCGCTCGAGGAGCGGGTGCCGATCGTCGACGACGAGACCGACCGCGACGGATACACACCCCACGGCGATTCCGTGTTCATCGCTCGAGACACGGGCGACGTGTACGTCGGCACCGGGTCGGCGTGGACTCACTTAGGTAACGTCGCGGAGACGACGGCCCCCGTGACCGCGTACGGCGCCGTCGGAGACGGCGTCACCGACGACACGCGGGCCATTCAGAACGCGATCGACGACGCAAGCTACGCCGTCTTCTTCCCCGAGCCCGAGGACGCGTATCTCGTCTCCGAACCCATCGAGTTCGGTGACGGAGGTCGCGCTCGCCACCTCCGCGGGAGCGGCGCGGTCACCGTTCGAGCGGACCCGAACGGATCGTGGCCGGCCGGCGCGGGTGTCCTTAATAGGCCGGAGCGGACCGAGTGGACGCCCGGTCACGACCTGATCGTCCGCGACCTCAGCCTCGACGCCAACGGCGTCGCCGACCACGCCCTCAGCATCAGCGAGGCGGGCGCCGACGTGAACGTCGTGCTCGACGTGACGAACGTTCACGGCGTCCGCGCGAGGAGCCACGGCTTCGCGATTCACCGGCCGATCGTCTCGCGGATCGCTACCTGTCGCGCCCAGCACAACGGTGGGAGCGGCTTCTTCGTCACCGGTCACGGGACGTCGACGCAGTTTCACACCTGCTACTCGCTCGACAACGACGGCCACGGCTACGACATCGACGTCATGGACTACACCGGTCTCGTCAACTGCGCGGCCGACAGAACCCGACGCGGCTACTCTCTACACGGAACGGAGGGCCGACGGAGCATGGCGCTCGAGATTCACCACTGCGGCGTCGAGTGGCCGGCCGAAGAGGCCTACTACCTCGAGGGCGTCGACAACGCCCACATCGTCGCGCCGTACGTTCACGACCCGAGCGACGATCACCCGATGCTCTCGTTCAACGCGTTCGCGCGGGTCACGGTGTCGAACTTCGTTTCGTTCGTCGAACCCGCGAACGCGCCAGTCGTCTCAGTCAACACAAACGGCGAAACCCACACTCGGTATCCGGACCTAATCCACGTCGAGAACTCCCGATTCGCCTCGATCGAGGGCGGCGACCTCGACCTCCGGTGGGTGTTGAGTTACTACGGACTGGAACTCGAGGACGACTCCCAGCTCGCGGAGTACCGCGTCAACGGCGACCTCTACTGCGGCGGTGCGAACGGCGACGGGGTGATCGTCCGCGACCGGTCGACCGGCGAGCCCTACCGAATTACCGTCGACGACGGAGAGGTCGTCGCCGATCCGGCAAACGACTGACGCCGCCGCCGGCCACGTCAGTCCGCCGCTTCGTTGCCCGCATCAGTCCGCCGCTTCGTCGCTCGCGTCACCCCAGAGCGAGACGTAGTAGTCCGCGCTCTCGACGGACGGGTCGTCCGGGACGTCTCCGTCGAGGTACAGCAACCAGACGATACGGACGTCCGATCCCGACATCGTCGGCTCGAATTCGTTCGACAGAATCCGCGTCTCGCCGTGCTCGAGGCGCGTGTCGAACCGCTCGAGTTCCCGCTGCTCGTCGACGGTCACCTCGCCGTCGCTCACGTCGACCGCCTGTTCTGCGACGACGACGGTGTACTCCGTCGGTCGGTGCTCGTGGTTGTCGATACCGACGATCACCTCGCGCTCCTCACCGGGTTCGAACTCGGCCGGGTACTCGTCGGCGACCAGTTCGCCGTCCTCGTCCTCGGTCAGGAGGTAGATCGCCGAGTACGACTCGTCTTCCGGCGACGTCACGGCGGCGTAACCGACGGTGCCGACGACGAGCAGGGCCGACACCACGAGGAGGAGGGTCAGCGCCGTCTCCCCTCGCGTGCCGGACCGAAACGCGTCGCGTCGTCCGGACCCGATCCACTTGCGGACGGGGATGCGAAACCGCTCGTCTTCGGGGACGGTTCGTCGCCTGACGGTCGCGACTGCCGCCGCGAGGAGCGTGACGGCGGCCGCGACGAGGACGAGCGGAACGAGACGGACACCCCACGGCGTCGCGGCGAGCCCGAGGCCGAGCACCGGCACGATCGCCAGGCTCAGTCCGACCGAGAGCGCGAGGCGCTCGAGTCCCCCAAGCCCGTCGCGTTCGGGGAAGAGGGCCGAGACGGCGACGTATCCCGGCGCGAAGAGCAACGACGGGACCGCGAGCGGGCCGAGAATTGCCGCGCCGGAGTACTGCGAGGCGAGAGCCACGACGGCGACGAGAACCGTCGCCGTGGCTACCGCGACGAGGTCGACCGGGAGGGATCGCCTGCCGCGTGCGCGAGGCGATCCCCGCGACTCGTCGTCGATCATCGATCGTAACCACCACGGTCAGCCCTAAAAGAGTGGATTACGGAGACGCTGACTCTCACGGCCTCGAGAACGCGGCGACGATCGGACTCCCCCTCGTGTCGATTCGCCGCGAAGCGGTCCGAAACCGCGATCGAAACCCGGTCAACCGGCGGTCGCCGGGAGACGAAGCCGGACGGTCTCGCCCGATCGAACACCCTCTGCGGACGGTCGGACCGCCTTCGCGGGGCAAAGGAACATACGCTTCTCCGTGGTCCGTTCGCTATGTCGACGCAGGAATTCCGAGACCGAACGGTCCTCGTCACGGGCGGCGCCGGATTCATCGGCAGCCACCTCGCGACCGCACTCGCCGACGATACCGACCTCAGGGTTCTCGACTCGTTCGCCACGGGACGGCGGGAACGGGTCCCCGACGACGCGACGGTCATCGAGGGCGACGTGCGAGACGACGACGCGCTCGCTCGAGCGACCGAGGGCGTCGACCTGATCTTTCACGAGGCCGCCCTCGTCAGCGTCGAACGCTCCGTCGAGGATCCGATCGCGAGTCACTCGATCAACGTCGAGGCGACCCTCGCGCTGTTGGAGCGGGCTCGAGAACTCGACGCGCGGTTCGTGCTCGCCTCCAGCGCGGCGATCTACGGGCAGCCGGAGCGGTCGGTCGTCTCGGAGACCGACCGAACGATTCCGAGTTCGCCGTACGGACTCGAGAAACTCGCGGTCGACCACTACGCCCGCCAGTATCACGACCTCTACGGGCTCGAGACCGTGGCGCTTCGGTACTTCAACGTCTACGGCCCAGGCCAGTTCGACAGCGACTACAGCGGCGTCGTCACCGCCTTTATCGACCGGGCGCTGGCCGGAGAGCCGCTTCCGATCCACGGCGACGGCAGCCAGACACGGGATTTCGTCTTCGTCGAGGACGTCGTGCGAGCGAACCTCCTGGCTGCCACGACGGGTCACGTCGGCCGCGCGTACAACGTCGGCACGGGACGGTCCGTGACGATTCGGGAACTCGCGGAACTGATCGTCGACGTGACCGACTCCGACGCCGGGATCGTGCACACCGACGAGCGAGTCGGCGATATCCGCCACAGCAGGGCCGATATCGACGCGGCGCGGGCCGACCTCGACTACGCGCCCGAGGTCTCGCTCCGCGAGGGACTCGAGCGGACCGCCGAATGGGTGGTGGCGTCGAACCGGCGCGGGGAATTCCGGTGACCGACGAGTCGGGATGTCCGCAGTTCGGGCTCGACGCGCCGGTCGACTGCCCCGCCTCGATTCGAGCGATCCGCGCGGCCGTAAGCGGACCAGCGACGTGACCCGAACACCCGTAGCGGGAACAACGGGTACTTACCGACGGAAAACAGCCGTTTCGACGATCTGACGCTCACAATCCTTAATCAGCGGTCGGGCGAACCGGCCTCGCACGCACTCGAGTCACCCAATGTCTCAGGCAATCCTCCACTTCGCCGTCGGCGGAACGCTCACTGCGCTCCTCATCGCTCTCGTCCCGGACGTCCCGTATCCGCGAACGCTCGTCCTGATCGGCGGTGGATGGGCGATGATCCCCGACGCAGCCAAACTCGCATCGCACCCGGCCCTGTTGGCGCTTCACGACAGTCCGGTCGCCGACATCTTCTGGTTCCATCGGACCCTCGATCACCTCGACGAGAGCGATTCCGTGCGACTCGCGAGTGTCGCGCTGGTGATCTTTATCGTCGTGACGTCGCTCCTCGAGCGGCGCTCGTATCGCGCTCCGGAGGTCGTTCGGGAACGGGGCGATGGCGACTGAGCGGATCGATAATCGCCGTGAACTGAACGCGGCCGGATCGCCCCTCCCGCGCCGGCGGTCGGCGAGTACGCAAGTCGACTCGCTCACACCGCGCTTCCGGGCTGATACTCGCCGAACTCGTCGCGCAGGACGTTACAGATCTCGCCGACCGTCGCGTACACCTTCACGGCCTCGATGATGTACGGCATCAGGTTCTCCTCGCCCCGTGCGGCCTCGCGCAGCGCCTCGAGTTTCGCCTCGACGGCTTCGTCGTCGCGCTCCTCGCGGACCGACTCGAGGCTGTCGACCTGGCGCTGTTGGTCTTCCGGTGTCACCTCCTGGACGTCCATCTCGGGATCCTCGTCGACCTCGAACTCGTTGACGCCGACGATGATGCGCTCTTTCTCCTCGATCTCCCGCTGGCGGTCGAAGGCGGTGTCCTGGATCTGACGCTGGACCCACTGCTGTTCGATCGCTTCGCGCATGCCGCCGCGTTCGTCGACCTCCTCGAGGATCTCGTAGGCGTCTTCCTCGACCTCGTCGGTCAGCGACTCGACGTAGTAGCTGCCCGCGAGGGGGTCGATGGTGTCGGCCGCGCCGGACTCGTGGGCGAGGATCTGCTGGGTGCGCAAGGCGGTGCGGACCGACTGCTCGGTCGGCAGCGCGAGCGCCTCGTCCTTGCCGTTGGTGTGGAGACTTTGCGTTCCCCCCATCACCGCGGCGAGGGCCTGATAGGCCACCCGAACCACGTTGTTCTCGATCTGCTGGGCGGTGAGCATCGAACCCGCGGTCTGGGTGTGGAATTTCAGTTGCTTGGATTTGGGGTCGTCCGCGTCGAAGCGCTCGTCGATGATGTCGTGCCACATCCGGCGGGCGGCGCGGAACTTCGCGACCTCCTCGAAGATGTTGTTGTGACCGTTGAAGAAAAAGGAGAGCTGCGGGGCGAACTCGTCGACGTCCAGTCCGGCCTCGATCGCCGTCTCGACGTACTCGATGCCGTCGCCGAGCGTGAAGGCGAGCTCCTGGGCGGCCGTCGAACCGGCCTCGCGGATGTGGTAGCCCGAGATCGAGATGGTGTTGAACTTCGGCGTCTCCGCGGCGCAGAACTCGAAGATGTCGGTGATGATCCGCATCGACTGCTCGGGAGGGTAGATGTAGGTGTTGCGGGCGATGTACTCCTTGAGAATGTCGTTCTGAATCGTCCCCCGAAGCTCCTCGCGGTCGACGCCTTGCTGGTCGCCCACGGCGATGTACATCGCGAGCAGGACGGATGCGGGCGCGTTGATCGTCATCGACGTCGAGACCTCGTCCAACGGAATGCCGTCGAAGACGGTCTCCATGTCGTCCAACGAGTCGATGGCGACCCCAGCTTTCCCGATCTCGCCGGCGGCCATGCTGGCGTCGGAGTCGTACCCCATCTGCGTCGGCAGGTCGAACGCCATCGACAGCCCGGTCTGGCCCTGATCCATCAGGTAGTGGTAGCGCTCGTTGGTGTCTTCGGGCGTCGAAAACCCCGCGTACTGGCGCATCGTCCACAGCCGGCCGCGGTACCCCGTCGAGTAGACCCCGCGCGTGTACGGCGGCTCGCCCGGATAGCCGATATCCTCCCGATAGTCCAGATCGGCGACGTCCTCGGGCGTGTAGAGTCGATCGACGTCCTGACCCCCCGTATCCGTCGTGAACGTCTCCTTCCGTTCGCCGAACCGTTCGACCACCGGCTCGACTTCCTCCTCGTGCCACTCCTCCCGGCCGGCACGGATCTCCTCGAGATCGTCGGAATCGAACATTATCGTTTATCTAGGTTGGGGTGGGGCTTGAAGGTTGATGAAGGCGGCCAGTATCGTCCCGAGTTTCGACCGGTACCAGTGGGTCGCTTACCGGTCGATGGTCGGGACTGGTACAGATATACGAAAGTCACTCGAGTCGGGACGGCCGCTTTTCACTCGAGCCGTAGTGGAGCCGATATGGAGCAGCCGGTACCGAACGACGACGCGACGCGCGACCGACGGCGAGCGGCGCTGTACGTCGCCCCGTTTCTGCTGATCGGACTCTTCAACCTCGCCATCCTGCTCCGCTGGGGGATCGATCCGCTCTGGGCGTTCGCCATCCTGCCACCGATTCTGGCCGTCACAGCCATCGCGTGGGTCGCGTTCCGTCACGGCTTCGACCGCCAGCCACACCAGCCGGACGCGCGTCGCGAGTAGTCGGTGTCGACTGCGCCGGCCCGGCCCGCGCGTCGACGACCGTCCCTCGGTCGACTCGAGTTAGCGTCCCGTATCGTACTTGTACGTCGCCGACTCGGGGTCGATCCCGAAGTCCTCGGGGGAGTCGTCGTCCGAGGCCTCGTCGCGACCGTCCGGCGCCCGCTTGAACGCCTCTCGGAGCCGTTCGGGCAGCTGGAACTCGTCGACGTCGATCTCGAGAGGGACCGCGTCGGGATCGACTCCCTCGCGTTTGTCCTCGAGTCGCTTCTGTAACGGCCCCGGCAGCGCCGACTCCTCGATTCGGCGAAAGCCGAACTGGGCGAGATAGCTCCCTTCGCCGGTCAGGCTGTAGACGGTCTCGAATCCCTGATCGCCGGCGTACTCGACGAGTCGTTCGACCACGTGTGCACCGACGCCCTGGCCGCGCCAACTCTCGAGGACGCCGACGCTGGTTAGCTCGCAGACGTCGTCTGCGCGCCCCCCGGCGCGACCGGAGTCGGTATCGGTCGACGCGCCGTCGTCTCGCTTGTGTACGCGAATGCGGCCGAACCCCGCCTTCTCGCCGGAGGTTTCGTCGACGGCGACGACGTAATCGCGCGAGCGGAACGCCGTCTCGTCGAGTTCCATCGCTTCGATGGCGTCGAGCAACCAGACCTCCTCTCTGTTTTTCGCGTCCCGCACGTACATGATTCGAAGTAGGGGGTGTATCTCCAAAAGCGTTTGCGGGGCAAGCTACTCGAGGGCCCGTTCTTCGGCCGGGATGTCGTCGCCGTTCGAATGGAGGTTCGACGCGACTCACGTTCGACGCGCTCGAGTCGTCACGGCTGGGAATCGTGATCGCCGCGACCGATCCGCCAGCCGATCAGTCGCCGGCTGCGACGTTTCGTCGCCGTCCAGAACGCGCCCGTCGGCGCGATCCACGGAACGAGGATGACGGCCGCGAGGAACAGCGCGGACCAGGCCACGATGAACGCGCGGTTGCCGATCCCCAGATCGGTGACGAACCACGTTCCGACGACGATGACGACGCCGACGAGGGGGGCCACCGTCTCCCAGAGGGTGTCTCGCATTCGGTCCGCGATCGCTGGTGCGAACTGCCAGGCGAGCAGTGCACCGATCCCTCCGCCGAAGGCGATGTGCGAGTTTCGGCTCCCGACGTAGATGACCGCGACCAGTGCGAAGAGGAAGCCGACAGTGAAGGCAGCCGTCGTCTCGCCGTACGACGTTCGCCGGGGAACGTACCGACGGCCCAGGTAGTAGACGGCGAGAAAGCCCAGCGCGTAAGCGATGCCGCCGACGACGTCTCCGGGGAAGTGGACGGCGAGTCCGACTCGAGTGAAGCCGACCCAACCGATCACGGCTGCGCCGGCCACGGCTCGTTTCCAGAGCGTGCCTACCGGCAGGTCGACCACGATCATGCCGACGATGATCGTCGCGGCCATCGCGTGGCCGCTCGGAAAACTCGTCGTGGAGATGTGCGCGGCGTGTTCGTACCAGGGGACGAACCAGCCGGGGAACGCGCTCCCGTCGACCGGCGGGCCGACGATCGGTCGACTCGCAGTGTGATACGATTTCGTGATCGACATCAGGCCGTAACAGCCGATGACGCCCCCGAGCCACGGCGCGACGAGGTCGCGATTGGCCCAGTAGGCGGCGATCATGGAGGGGGCGATCAGGTAGATGCTCCCGAGATACGAGAGGACGACCATGACGACGCCGAGCCACGTCGGAACGGCGTCGCGGACGGCTTCGACGACAGCGGGGTCAAACCACATCGCCGGAAACTTCAAATGAGTAATAGGTATTTCTTACGATCGAGATCGAACGCTACCGAAAGCGCAAAACCGGTGCTGCTCGCACCAGACGATCGAGGCAAACCGACCGACGTGAGACGCGTTTCCGAAAACCGAGGTCGTCTCTTACCCACACACTCAGTTCGCCGTAAGCGCCTCCTCGAGCCGATCCTCGATCGCCTCGAGTTCGTCCTGTAGCGACTCCCCCTGGGCGTCCTCGAGGTCCTCGATACGGTCGGCGAGCCCCTGCAACCGCGAGTACTTCTCGTCCTCGTCGACGCCGATTTTCTGGACGTAGACGTCCTCGCTGGTGTCGTAGACGTCATCGTCGGCGAGGTCCGTGACGGAGAGGACGACGTCCAGTTTGTCCCGATCGACCCCCAGAACCCACTCGCGGGGGATGCCGTGTTCGTCGAGCGCGGCGAGGACGGTCTCGTCGTCCTTCGGCCGGCGACGCTCGCGGGTCGTTCGCCGAACCGTGCCGAAGCGACCGTGGAGTTCCTGGTCGGGTCCGAGGCGCTCGAGCAGTTCGTCTCGCGCCGCCGACCGCACGCCGTCGGCGCCGCGCTGGACGTCCGAGGCGAGGACGTAGTAGTCGGTTAGCGAGTCGGTGTCCAACGAATCGAGGGATTCGAGGTCGTCAATTTCGAGTCGCTCGACGAGGTGGGCCAACAGGATGGCGTCGTCGTGGACGCGCTCGGGCGGCGTCCGCGCGTCGGCCGCGGTGACGAGGAACGGACTCTCGCCGCCGGTGGCGTCCTCGGGGGCGATGGTGATCGCCCCATCGTCGACGGTGTAGGACTCGGAGAGCGTGATCACCGCGGCGTAGGGTTCGACGCCCGGCTGGAGGTCGTCGATGGCCATCGCACCGCCCTCGAGTTGCTCGTCGAAGACGCCGAACTGCTCGCGCCAGAGGGGTCGTTCTTCGGTGCTGTCCGCAAAACGGACGAGGATCCGGTCGTCCGCGGTCGCCTCGAGCCTGAACGGCCGCTCGGAGAGCGGCGTCAGCAGTTGCGCGCCGGCCGGGACGTCCTCGCATCGCGACCGAAGTTCGGTCCAGTTCTCGTCGTTCATGCGATCCACTCCCACCGTCTCCCGCAAAAAGCGACGGCTGGAATCTGCCCGGTCGTCCCCGCTACCGGATCGTGCGGGGCACGTAACACACGCGAGGGGGGTCCCCAGTGGCCGTCGTATTATAGTAGACGCTGAAAGTCAATGCACACCCGATCGCAGGACGGCGTTGCGATCGGTGTGTAAATCGTTTCAGTGTCTACTATACATCGTCGAAACGTCCTCGCTGATCGAGAGTCGGATCACTCGAGGAGCGGCGGTACCTGCGTGAGCGACGTACAGTGATACGTGGGTGCCACGTCGAGGGCGTCGTCGACAGACTCGTCGTTCGAGGACTCGCGGGAGAGCAACACCGAGTCGATACCCGCGTTGTCGGCGGCCCGGACGTCGACCGATCGATCGCCGACGTAGAGCGCAGACTCGGCCTCGAGGGTATCCATGGCGGCTTCGATGTTCGCCGGGTCGGGCTTCCGACGGGCAAGGCCGTCCGGCGTCAGGGCACAGCCGTAGACGGTCTCGAAGAGCGGTCGGAGCCGGATCCGGTCGAGGACGGTCGTGACCACGGTCGGATGGTTGTCGCTGACGATGCCCAACGGCAGGTCGAGCGATCGAACGACGCTCACGTCGTCGTAGACGGAGCGCAGTCCGCGCTCGATTTCGCCGAGTTGGGTACGGATCAGTTCGCGGGCGGCCCGCGTGCAGAAGACGTCGGTGTCGATCTCGAGGGTTCGACACCGGTCGGCGATCGACTCGAAGTCGCCGCGGACGAGTTCCTGAAGCGTCTCCGCTGCCGGTCCCGAGCGATCGAACTGCTCGTACGTGCGGTCGAGCGCATCGGACAGCCGTCGGGACGAGGGCGTCTCGACGACGACCCCGTCGAAGTCGAACAGAACCGCGTCGTACTGCATCGCTGGATGGGTATCTGCTCCGGGACGATAACTCTACTGAGGCGACGCGCTCGCTGCTACTCGCGTGTGTTGGCGTACCATATCTTGAAGACCCCCAGAATACAACTTCGTGACATGCTTCACGCCACAGGGCCACTGCTCACTGTCGACGTCGGCAAACGAACTGCGGACGAGACGGCGATAGACGAGGTGCTCGAAAAGACGATCGGCGGCCGAGCCACCGCGACCGCGCTCGCTCACGAACGGATTCCGTTCGACGCGGATCCGTTCGGACCCGAGAACCGGGCGTACCTCTCGACGGGACCGCTCCAGCAGTCCCAGATGTCCTTTACCGGACGGATGAACATGACCGGGCTCTCGCCGCTGACCGACGGCCTGGTCTCGACGAACGCCGGCGGCTACCTCTCGCGAAACTTCGTCGCGACGGGCTACAGCGTCCTCGAGATCGCGGGCCAGAGCGACGAGTTGCTCGCCGTCCACGTCACGGACGACGGCGTCGAGTTCGAGGAAGTGCCGGAACTCGAGGGCGCGACGGTGCCGGAGACCTCCGACTACGTCGAGAATCAGCACGATCTCGGCCCCGAACACTGCATCGCGATCGGGCCCGCGGGCGAGAACCGCGTTCGGTTCGCGTCGGTGATGACGTTCGACTCGCGAGCCTTCGGTCGCGGCGGTCTCGGGGCCGTGCTGGGCTCGAAGAACGTCAAGTGCGTCACGTTCGACGGGGACGTGGAGCCGCCGCTCGAGATTCCGAACCCGCCGAAGTCAGACATCCACCGGGAAGCGGCCACCTCGGACGACCGGATGCGCCGTCAGGGAACCACGGGCGGGACGGAGTTCATCAACGACAACTTCTCGCTGCCGACCCGGTACTTCCGAGAGTACGAGTTCGAGGGCGCGGCCGACATCGGCGGCAACGCCGTCGAGGAGAAAAAGTACAAGAAGGGGGCTTGCTCGGCCTGTGCCTACGCCTGCAAACTCCCGACGCGGGACGAAGCGAGCGGCGTCGAAACCGAAGGGCCGGAGTTCGAGACCGTCTACTCGTTCGGCTCCCAGCACGGCGTCGACGATATCGTCGACGTCATGCGGGCCAACGAACTGTGTGACACGCTCGGGATGGATACGATCTCGGCGGGCGTGACGGTCGCAGCCTACCTCGAGAGCGAGGACGAGTTCGGCAACGCCGAACTCGCCCAGGAGATTACCGAAAAGATCGCCCGTCGGGAGGGCGTCGGCGACACGCTCGCGGAGGGCGTCGCCCGCTGTCACGACGACCTCGGTGTCGAGAACTACACGGTCAAGGGGATGGAGTTCGCTGCCCACGACGGTCGCGTCCTCCACGGACAGGGGCTCTCCTACGCCGTCGCGAACCGCGGCGCCGACCACATGTACGCGAGCATGCTGAGCCTCGAGTACGCCGGCCAACTCGATCCCGAAGGCACCCTCGGCAAAGCCGAGACGCTCGTCGACCGGGAGAATCACAACGCGTTCCGCGACACCGGAATCGTCTGCGCCTTCGGCGACGACTACGTCACCGAAGAACGCCTCGAGAGCCTGTTCGACACCGACTACGAGGACCTCATGCTCGTCGGTGCCCGGACCGTCGAACTCGAGCGCCACTTCAACAATCAGCGCGGCTTCGACCGCGACGACGACGGCGTCCCGTACGACCTGCCGGACATCGAGGACGCGATCCCGGAGTACTACGACGCCCGCGGTTGGTCCGAAGAGGGAATCGTCTCCGACGCGAGACTCGAGTCCGTGACCGGGACTGCGCTCTCGGACGATTAGGGACCGGCCAGTTCTTCCCTTGCTACTTCTCGAAGTATTAAGTCAGTGCGTTGTCACGGTGGACCAATGAACGACTCAGACGACAGCGTCCTCGCGGAACTCGCGGGGCTGCCGACGATCGCCCATCCGACCGTCTCGCCGTCCGGCGACGGGGTCGCGTGCTACTACGACGTCACCGGCCGAAACGAACTGCACGTCGTCGACGTCGAGAACGGCGACGTCGAGCGCTGGTCCGACGGCGAGGTGCCGCGCAACGCCCGCTGGTTCGTCGCGTGGGGCGCCGACGGCGACCGCGTCTTCTTCCACCTCGACGACGCCGGGGACGAGCAGAACGATCTCTACGCGCTGTCCCGCGACGGCTCGGTGGAACCGATCGTCCAGATGGACGGCCAGGTCGTCCTGCAGGAGGTCGGCGAGGACGGCGAGACGCTCCTCGTTGGCTCGAACCGGGACGGCCAACTGAACGTCTACCGGCACGATCTCTCGAGCGGCGAGACGTCCAAAATCACCGACTACGAGCGAGCCGTCTGGGACGCCCACCTCTCACCCGACGGCGAGCGGATCGCGTACGCGACCAACGAGACCGAGGATTTCGACAACCGGGACGTCTACGTCGCGAACGCGGACGGCTCGGACCCCCGGAATCTCGAGATCGGCGAAACCGGTGCGGAAGCTATGCCGACGGACTGGGGTCCGGACGGCGAGTGGCTGCTCGTCGGCGACAACACGACCGACCTCGGCCGCGTCGGCGTCTACGACTTCGGTGCCGATGACGTGACCTGGTACGGCGACGACGAGTACGACGAGCAGCCGATCGCAGTGCTCTCCGGCGGCGACCGACTCCTCGCCAGTCGCAGTCGGAACGCGAACGCCGTTCCGGTCGTCTACGACCGGGAGTCGGGCGCCGGCCGGGAACTCGAGCTCCCCGAGGGCGTCACCTCGTTCGGGATGGGACCGACCGGACTCAGCGTCGACGAAGATCGGATTCTCCTCGAGCACACCAGCCCGACGCGCCGTCCGGAACTGCTGGTCTACAATCTCGAGAGCGACGAGTACGAAGTCCTGCTCGAGGCCGAGTACGGGCCGTTCGATCCCGACGACTTCGCCGACGCGGAATACCTGACGTTCGACTCGGACGGCATTCCCGAAACACCCGCGAGAGCCGTCGAACACGAGCCGTACGACGAGTTCGAGATCGGCGCGCTCCTCTACGACTCCGGCGAGCGGCCCTCGCCGCTGATCGTCAACCCCCACGGCGGTCCGCGCAGTCGCGACGACACGTCCTTCGACCTCTACGCGCAGACGCTGGTCTCGCAGGGGTTCTCGGTGCTACAGGTCAACTACCGGGGATCGACTGGACGCGGCCGCGAGTTCGTCGAGGAACTGCTCGAGGACTGGGGCGGCGCCGAACAAGGAGACGTCGCGACGGCCGTCGAGTACGCCCTCGAGCGCTACGACTGGCTCGACGAGGACCGCGTCGTGGTCTTCGGGGGCTCCTACGGCGGCTACTCGGCGTACTGGCAACTCGTCCAGTACCCCGACCTCTACGAGGCCGGAATCGCCTGGATCGGTCTCACCGACCTCGAGGAGATGTACGAGACCACGATGGACCACTACCGTATCGAACTGATGGAGAAGTACCTCGGCACGCCCGCGGAGAATCCGGATCTCTACGAGGACCGCTCACCGCTTACGCACATCGAGAATCTCGACGCCCCCATCTGCATCGTCCACGGGGTCAACGACCGACGCGTTCCCGTCTCGCAGGCGCGGCTGTTCCGCGAGGCGCTCGAGGAACGCGGCCTCGATGAAGCGAACGGTAAAACCGCCGAAGCGGGCGAGAACGGCGCATTCGAGTACCACGAACTCGGCGAGGAGGGCCACGCATCCTCCGACCAAGCGCAGAAGCTCCGGCTCTTTCGGCTGCTGACGGATTTCCTCGAGCGGCGGGCTGACGGGGAACGAGCGGACGCCTGACTTACGAGCGAAACGCAAAACCGGGCCACGCGGGTACTGTCGGCGTGCAGTGCGTGACCCGTTATCGTGCTTGGACACGACGCGACCAGCCAACCGTCGGACTTGCTATCGCCCGACCGCACGGAAACGTCGCCCCCTCAGCCACATAAAATCACGCCAGTCAATCTCATGCAAGGTGTGGTGGGGGCTGGATTGACCTCGAGTTGCCGGAACCACGCGCAGAACCATACTGGAGGATTTTCGGAACAGTCGAGCGAACAGATCGGCCAGTCAATCAGTCGTGCCGCTTCGTCATCGCGAGGAAACCGGCTAGCAGGAGTCCGAGCGCCGGGAAGAGGGCGAGGACGAGAAAGAGGAGGGACGTCCCGCCGTAGGTGAGGGCGATGCCGGCGATGGACGCCCCCGCAGCGCCGATGCCGAAGACGCCGAGATACGTAACGCCGAAGGACAGCCCGTGAACGTCCGCAGTGGCGTATTTTCCGATCAGCGCTTGATGGATCGGGGCTTCCACGTAGACGAAAAAGCCGAGCGCCGCACAGATCAGCAGCGTCGCGACGAGTCCGGCGTTCGTGGCGACGGGAAAGAGCAACGAGACGACGATCAACGCGACGAACGCGCCGACGATGGCCCACTCGGGCGAGCGGTAGTCGCTCACCCGTCCGCCGACGTACTGCCCGACGGCACCGATCAACAGCAGGCCGGCGTAGACGTACTGACTCGGTTCGAACGTCTCGCCGGCGACGATGACGGGATCGAAGACGGGGAGCTCCGCGAGGACGTCCGGGAGGAACGTAAAGACGCCCCGGTAGTACGTCCCCGCGAGCATCGCGATGACGAACACGACGGCGAAGCTGCCGACGAAGAGGAGTTTCGTCCGCTCGAACAGGGCCGTTATTCCGACGCTCGAGTCGGTAGTCGACGTGGCTTCGGCGTCGACACCCGCCCGTTCGTCGAAACGAAAGACCGAAGCCGCGAAGACGGCGACGAGCGCGGGGACGGCGAACAGCGCGGCCACGAGCCGCCAGTCCAGTAGGGTTAGTGCGATCGCCGCCGCGAGCGGGCCGACCGCCGTCCCGACGTTGCCCGCGACGCCGTGGTACGCGAGGACGGTTCCCTGCTGTTCCGAGCCGCGAGTAATCAGCGAGAGTCCCGCAGGATGGTAGAGGCTCGCCGCGGCACCCCAGAGCACGAGCGCGACGCCGAGCAGCCAGACGGTCGGCGCGAGGCTGACGAGCACGAACCCGGCGCCCATGCCGACCATCGAGAGGACGACCAGCCGTCTCGAGCCGTATCTGTCGGCCAGCGCGCCGCTCGGCAGCGCGCCGAGCCCGATGAGCCCGTAGCCGACCGCGACCACCGTCCCGAGGACGGCCGGCGAGACGTCGAAGGTGTCCAGCCAGACGACGACGAACAGCGGGATCGTGAGCTCGTAGAGGTGGAACGTCGCGTGCCCGATCATCGTGAATCGAGCGATTGCGCGATCGTTCCGGTCCATAGCGTGGCTAATCAGGTGTACTGGTTAGTCGTTCCGATCGGCACGAGGTGGTGGGTACTCGAGGACGAGTACGCCCTCGCTGACCGGTTCGGATGGCGATTCGGCGCTCGATCGCGATGTCGGTTCGGCGCTTCGGTTCCGTCGACAGGTTAGCCACCGTACACCGACGGCACCAGCCGAATCACGTCGGTCTCCTCGAGTTCCGTCTCGAGACCGTCGATATGCGTCACGTCTCGTTTGTTCTTCGTGACGACCGTTTTTCCCACCGGTTCGTTCCCGTCGTCGGACACGAGTCGTCCCTCGAGCTCGGGGTACGTCGACTCGAGATCGAGGAGGAGTTTTCCCACACTCTCGGCGTCCGTCTCGTAGCGGACGGTCTTCTCGCCGACGGCGTCGCGAAACGGGCCGAAGAAGACGCACTCGAGTTGCACGACTCGAGGTTCGGCGTAGCTCCTCTTAAATCGACGGTGTCGAGTTCGGCAGGTGACCGATCGACGGAGGCGGAGATGGATCGACGGAGGCAGCAGATAAGACGGGAGTTAGTCGTCGCTCGGGCCGACCGCTGGCTCCGGTTCGGCGGACTCATCTGCAGGGGTGTCGAACAGCGGACTCTGCTCGCCGGGCACGAACGTGTTGAGCAATAGGGCCGACAGCGCGGTCATGATGACGGGTTCGCCGAAGAACGTCTCGGCCGCGTTCGGGAGCCCGGAGAGCGCTTCGGGGGTCGTCGCGACGCCGAGTCCGAGGCTCAGCGAGACCGCGACGATGACCATATTCCGGCGGTCGAACTCGGTATGCAGGACGATCAGTCGGACGCCGCTGGCGGCGACCATGCCGACCATGAGCAAGACGGCACCCCCGAAAACCGCGCTGGGAATCGTCGTGACAGCCGCCCCCACCTTGGGACTGAGTCCGAGAATCGCGAGGATCACGCCGCTGATGCCGACGACGTGACGGCTCATCACGCCCGTAAAGTTGACGATGCCGACGTTCTGGGAGAACGACGTGATCGGGAACGCCGAGAAAACGGCGCCGATCGAGCTCAGCAGTCCGTCGTTGAACAGCCCGCCGCGGAACTCCCTGTCCGTCGGGTTTCGCCCTTCCGCAGCCGTAACACCGGACATGTCGCCGACGGTCTCCATCGCGGAGACGAGAAAGAGGAAGGCGAAAACGACGATGGCGATCGGTTCGAACTCGAAGCCGAACCTGGTCGGCGAGGGGACGGCGACCCAGGCGGCGTCGCCGATCGGCGAGAAGTCGACCAGCCCGAACGCGACGGCGACGACGTAGCCGATAGCGATCCCCGCGAGGATGCTCAGCAGTCGCGCGATGCCTCGAGTGAACAGGTTGAGGCCGACGGCGATAGCCAGAACGAGCGCGGCCAGACCGATGTTATGAAGCGCGCCGTAGTCGTCGGCTCCGACGCCGCCGGCAGCGTAGTCCATGGCGACGGGAATGAGGTAGAGACCGATGATGACGACGACGAGTCCGGTGACGAGCGGCGGGAAGAAGGGTTTGATGCGTTTGAACTGCCAGCCGATGAGACCCTCGACGGCGAAGCCGGTGACGAGAATCGCCCCGAAAACGGCGGCCATGCCGTAGTCGATCCCGATCGTCACCGCCGCGCCGACGAACGTAAAACTCGAGCCCATCACGATCGGCAGGCGAGCCCCGACGGGACCGACGGTGTACGCCTGTACGACCGTCGCCAGCCCCGAAAACAGGAGAACCATCTGGACGATGTACGCCGTGTCGGCGACGCTGAGGCCGACGTCTCCCGCCACGATGAACGCGACGGCCGTCGCCGGAACGATCATCACCGCGACGTGTTGAAGGCCGAGTAAAAGCGACTTCGGCCACGGCGGCCTGTCGTCGAGTCCGTACTCCAGTTGAATACTCCCGTCCGTTTCGTTCGACATGCTATGGCCGCCACGTTGCGGATCGCCCACTAAAAAGATTCGTATATGAGTGTATATTGGTGTTCCAGATCGCTGTGTTTACCCACATTCGTGTATACCTGAATGCGCCGTGGCGACACACGACAAGCACTCGGTTTCGTCGTCAGTTCTCGCTCACAATCGGTTAGTGAACGACGACTTCTCCGTCTTCGACCGTGATGTCTATGAGGCTCGTCGCTTCGAACTCGGTCTCGTCCAGCGCGGACGGTCCGACTTTTCGCATCACGACGACGATATCCTCGATTTCAGCGCCGATATCGTCCAGTGCGGTACAGATGGCGGCTAGCGTGCCGCCCGTCGAGAGCATATCGTCGACGATGAGGACGCGATCTCCCGCCTCGACGTCGTTGATGTACATCTCCGACTCCGAGTAGCCGGTCTGCTGGTGCAACGAGACCTCGCCCTCGAGCCCGTACGGTCGTTTGCGGATCACGACCAGCGGAATGTCGGTCTGGAGCGAGAGCGCGGTCGCGAGGTGGATGCCCATCGCCTCCGGAGCGACGATCTTGTCGACGTCCAGATCGGCCGTCTGCATGACCTCGATGACGACCTCCCGCAGGAGGGCCGGATCGAGCATCGGCACGCCGTTACTGATCGGGTGAACGAGGTACTCGTAGCCGTCTTTGTCGATGATCGGCGCGTCGTCGAGCGAGGCGAGAAGTTTCTCCATGTGGCCGATTGGCGCAATCGGGGGAAAAACGGTTCGTTCTCGCGTCTGTTCGAGACCGATCACCTCTCGCGTCCTCGAGGCTGACCCGTCCGCCCGCGGCGGCTCACTCGAGGGAAACGTCGTGCAGTTCGATCCGGGTCGGCTCCGGCACCGACTCACTCGAGAGCCCGTACTCGCCGCGTTCGGCCGTCGTCTCGTCCTCCTCGCCGGTGAGGACGATCACGCCGTCTGCGAGCATCGGTGCGAGAACGCCCCCGATCACGGCTCGAGGGTCCGCGAGCGACTCTCGAACGACGACGCGGTCGCCGGCCTCGAGGCCGTACGATTCGACGATCTCGTTGGCCGCCTCGAGCGCCTCCCCGTGGCTCACGTCCCGTTCGCCGTCGGTCAGCAGTACCGTCTCGGGATCGATGTCCAGCGGCGGGAAGGCGGGGTTCTCGCTCCAGACGCCGGCGTCGAAGTGGTGAATGTCAGGTTCGTCGGGTTTCTGCCCGTAGCCGACCCGTTGGGCGCCCCGCGGGAGGGTGTACTCGCCGGACTCGAGGGTCACAACGGGAGCGACGAGCGCGCGGAAGTTCTCCTCGTCGGCGAGATCCATCGGCGGCTCGAACCGCGTCGTCCCCTCGAGCAGCGTCGTGCCGAAAGAGGCGAGCAGGGGAAGCGGTCCCTCGCCGACGATGCCGACGGTGACGTCCCTGCGGACGCCCGCGTGCCGCAGGAAGTTCCCGGCCTTCCAGGACGTCGTACACAGCCAGTGATTGTCGAACTCCCGACCCGTCGCGTCCACGAGCGCAGTGCGGTCGTCCCGGAGTTCCCGCGTGAGTAGATCGTCCACTGTCTCGGCGGTCATGTGCGTAACTCGAGGCCCGGTCGAAAAAAGGACGCCGACTCGAGGCGGCACAGTTGCGGTCAGTGGCCGCCATACGACGGGGCGTTCGTCTGATAGCCGCTGTTATCATACGGTCTGCTGTACGTCATTTCCGGTGCAACCACGATCGTCCCGCGGTTGCACCGGTAAATCGTCACAGCAAACCGTATCAGTCGTCCGCCGCCGCGGGAGCGGCGTCCTGGTGATCGATCTCGGTCCCGAGACTCTCGAGGAACTCGGCGAGCCACTCGGGGTGGTCGGGCCAGGCCTGGCCCGTCACGAGGTTCCCCTCGCGCGTGACGCCGTCCGCCCAGTCGCCGCCGGCGATTCGGACGTCGGCCTCGAGCGCGGGATAGCCGGTACAGGTTCGGCCCTCGAGGACGTCCGCGGCGGCGAGGATCTGGACGCCGTGACACAGCGCGGCGACGGGTTTGTCTTCCTCGAAGAAGTGACGCGTGATCTCGAGCACCTCGTCGTACGTCCGGAGGTACTCGGGCGCGCGGCCGCCGGGAACCACGAGCGCGTCGTACTCGGCGGGGTCGACCGCGTCGAAGTCGTGGTTGAGTTCGAAGTTGTGCCCCGGCTTTTCAGTATACGTCTGATCGCCTTCGAAGTCGTGGATCGCCGTCGGACAACTGTCGCCGGCCTCCTTTTCGGGGCAGACAGCGTGAACCTCGTGGCCGACCATTTCGAGCGCTTGGAACGGGACCATCACTTCGTAGTCCTCGACGTAATCGCCAGCGAGGAGCAGGATCTGGTGTGTCATGGGAATTCCCACGTGTTGGTTCGACGACAGCCGTCATAGATTATGTTGGATGACACCACGACACTCATGCTGTCGATTATGATCGATCTCTCTGCATTTGATTCGCCGAGAGGGCGCTCAAAGCCGGGTATGCTCGAGGCTTACTCCGTTCGGGACGCTCGGTAACCGTCGATGGACTCGGCGAGGAGGTAGGCGACGAGCACGAGACCGATGATCGCAGTTCCGATCGACTCGAGTTCGACGGTGGCGACGGTTCGGTCGCCCCAGTAAGCAATCACCGCCCCCGTGGTGAAGAGCACCGCGAGCAGCGTCACGTACCGCCACCGTGACGCGACCGGCACCATCCCGTCTTCGCCGCGAACGGCGAGATAGAAGTGCGCCCCGCCGAGTACGACTCCGTAAAACAGCAGAAACGCCGGGACCGACGGGACTGGACCCTCGGTGGCGGCATCAACTGCGAGCAGGCTACCGAACGCCAACCCGACGGCGACGAGGTGGACGGCCGTCTCGCGGGCTATCATACTCCAACAGTACCGACGAACAGAATAACTGTTGTGGAATAGTCAGGCCAGTATCAGTCTCTCGTCTCGAGCAGCGGCACGAAATCACGGAGATGAGATCCGGCGAACTCACGAATTCACGGCCTAAAACGCCCGCTTGATCTTCTCGAAGAAGCCTTCTTTGACCTCGATCTCGTCGCCGCCGGCCTCGGCGAACGCCTCGAGCGCGTCGCGCTGGTCCTCGTTCAGGCTGTCGGGCGTGACGATCTGGACCTGCACGAAGAGATCGCCGTGTCCCCGTCGGCGGAGGCGGGGCATGCCCTTGCCCTCGAGGCGGAACGTCTCGCCGCTCTGGGTTCCTTTCGGAATTTCGAACTCGGCAGCGCCGTCGAGGGTAGGCACTTCGACGGTGTCGCCGAACGTGGCTTGCGGGAACGAGATGGGCAGTCGATACTGGAGATCGTCGCCGTCGCGTTCGAACTCCTCGTGATCGCGGATCGAGACGTCGATGAGCAGGTCACCGTGGCGCCCGCCTTCGGGGCTAGGTGCACCTTCGCCTTCCATCCGGAGCGTCTGGCCCTCCTGAATCCCCTCGGGTACGTCGACGGTCAGCGAGGCCTCGTTCCGGACGTAGCCCTCGCCGCGACAGTCGTCGCAGGTCTCGGAGTACAGCGTCCCGTCGCCCTCACAGCGGGGACAGGCCGTCGTCTGCTGGACGCGACCCAGCGGCGTCTGCTGGACCTGCGTCACCTGGCCGCGACCCTGACACTCGGGGCAGGTTCGCGAGTCCGCATCGGGCGGGTGCCCCTCCCCGTCGCAGGTATCACACTCCTCCGGCCGTTCGACGGTAAACTGCTTTTCGACGCCGTCGTAGGCTTCCTCGAGGTCGATCCGGAGTTCGGTTCGCAGATCCCGTCCCTTTCGCGGCCGACGACGACCGCGGCCGCCGCCACCGCCGCCGAAGACCTGTTCGAAGATATCGCCGAGCCCGCCGCCCATGCCACCGCCGCCACCGCCCATGCCGCCGAACGGTCCGCCACCCATCCCGCCGGCGCCCGCTTCGCCGGCGTCGAAACCGTGCTTTTCGGCCTGTTCGTAGCGGTCGTGGCCCATCCGATCGTACGCCTTGCGCTTTTCCTCGTCCGTGAGGACCTGCTTCGCCTTCTGGATTCTCTTGAACTTCTCCTCGGCGTCGGGGTCGTCGCTGACGTCCGGATGGTACTCGGTGGCTTTCTTCCGGTACGCCTGTTTGATGTCCTCGGTCGACGCATCGGGGCTCACGCCGAGTGCGTCGTAGAAGTCCTCGCTCATTCGTTGTCGAACCGATACTCGGTTGAGCCACTTGAAACGAACGTTCCGTCCGTCGCGGCGTCGGATTCGATACCACCCGGTGTCGATGGGCAGCAGCCGGGGTGGATTCGACCCGGTAGTCCGAACGGTTTCGCGCCTCGACACGATCCGTATCGAACGGGTGATCTCGGCGCCGTGACGCCGTTGCCGGAGTCAGCTCACATCGGCGCGAAGCGTCTCCTCGTTCTCGCGACCGTCGACGACCGTCATCTCGAGTTCCACCGGTGGATCGTCTTCGACGGTGACGCGAACGAGCGCAACCGGAAAGGACGGCGCGTCGTCGCCCGCCTGTTTGCCGGTCGCTCGCGCGGTGGCGACCAGTCGATCGTCCCGTCGCTCGAGGGTCTCCACTTCGACCGCCGCGTCGCTCGTGTTCGGCCACGTGGTGACGACTGAGCACAGCAGGTCCCGCTCGAAGTCGGTCTCCGTGACGAACTCCTCGGTCGCCGACGGATCGGTGGCGTCGATCTCCTCCAGCGGCGCCCGGTCGTGTGCGTCGGCTGCCGATTCGAACACCTCGAGCGAACCGACCGCGTCGTCCTCGAGCGGGTCGTAGGTCGCCCGAAAAAATCCGACCTGATGCACGTCGTACTCGAGGGTATCGTCGGCCGTCTCCGGCGGATCGCCGTCTTCCGCTCCGTCGTCTGGAGCGCTCTCGCCGGCGTCGTCCTCGCTCAGACACCCGGCCAGCGGTGTTGCGAGTGCGATAGCCGTGCCGACGAGCATGCTGCGTCGGTCCATACTCGATGCGACGAGAAAGCGTGTGAAAAACGTCCGGGTAGCTCAAACGCGGCTGTTACCGCGGTGGCGAGAGCAACCGTCGTCGCCGACTCGTTCAGTCCTCGTCCTCGTCCTCGACTTCGTCGGCGATATCCTCGAAGTCAGCGTCCACGTACTCCTCGCCTTCGCCGCCGGCTGCGGCACCGTCTGGACCTGGGTTCGGACCGCCGCCCATGCCGCCTGGGCCTGCGCCAGCTGCGCCGCCCGCAGCACCGCCAGCGCCCGCCGCGCCGGCTTCCTGATAGATCTGCTTGCCGATCTCTTGGAGCTCCTTGCTCAGGTCTTCGGTCGCGGCTTCGATATCGTCGGCGTCCGCGTCGCCGTCGTCGATGGTCTCCTCGAGATCCTCGACGGCCGCCTCGATGTCGCCGCGGAGGTCGTCGTCGACGTCCTCGTTCTCCTCGAGCAGGGTCTCGGCGCGCTGGATCGTGGCCTCGGCGGTGTTGCGGGCCTCGATTCGCTCGCGCTTCTCCTTGTCCTCTTCGGCGTGTTTCTCGGCTTCGGCCTGCATCTTCTCGATCTCGGTGTCGGAGAGGCCGGCGCCGCCCTCGATGGTGATCTCCTCGCTTTCGCCGGTGCCCTTGTCCTCCGCGCTCACGTTGACGATCCCGTTCTCGTCGATGGAGAACGTGACCTCGATCTGCGGCGTGCCCGCGGGGGCCGGCGGGATACCGGTCAGGTGGAACTCGCCGAGCATCTCGTTTTTCTCGGCCAGTTCGCGCTCGCCCTGGAAGACCCGAACCTGCACCGAGGTCTGGTTGTCCGCCGCCGTGGTGAAGATTTTCGACTCCTCCGTCGGAATCGTCGTGTTCTTCTCGATGAGGCGTTCGAAGAGACCGCCCTTGACCTCGATACCGAGCGAGAGCGGCGTGACGTCGAGCAGGACGATGTCGTCGACCTCGCCGCCGAGGACGCCGCCCTGAATCGCCGCGCCCAGCGAGACGGCCTCGTCGGGGTTGACGTTTTTCTGGGGCTCCTTGCCGGTCAGGTCCTCGACCTTCTCTGCGACCTGTGGCATTCGCGTCGAGCCACCGACGAGGAGCACCTCGTCGATGTCGTCTTTCTCGTAGCCCGCGTCCTCGAGTGCCTGCTCGGTCGGCTCGACGGTGCGGTCGATCAGCTCCTGCGTGAGCGACTCGAACTTGGCTCGCGTCATCGACTCCTCTAAGTGGATCGGGCCGTCGTCGGTCGCCGTGATGAACGGCAGGTTGATCTCGGTCTCTTTCCGGCTCGAGAGCTCGATCTTGGCCTCCTCTGCGGCGTCTTTGAGCCGCTGGAGCGCCTGTCGGTCGTCGCGGAGGTCGATGCCGTGTTCGGCCTCGAACTCGTCGGCGAGCCAGTCGATGATGGCCCCGTCCCAGTCGTCGCCACCGAGGTCGTTGTCACCGTTGGTCGCGACGACTTCGTAGACGCCGCCGCCGAGATCGAGAATAGAAACGTCGAACGTCCCGCCACCGAGGTCGTAGACGAGCACGGTCTGGTCGGAGTCGTCGTCGAGGCCGTACGCCATCGACGCGGCCGTCGGCTCGTTGATGATGCGCTCGACCTCGAAACCGGCGATCTCGCCGGCGTCTTTGGTCGCCTGGCGCTGTCGGTCCGAGAAGTACGCGGGGACCGTGATGACGGCCTTCTCGACTTCGTCGCCGAGGTAGTCTTCGGCGTCGCGTTTGATCTTCTGGAGGATCATCGCCGAGATCTGTTCCGGCGTGTACTCCTCGTCGTCTACCTCGACGGTATACTCTTCCTCGCCGATGTGGCGTTTGATCGAGGCGATCGTCTTTTCGGGGTTCTGAATCGCCTGATTCTTCGCCGGCTTGCCGACGAGTCGCTCGTCGTCGTCGGTAAAGGCGACGACGGAGGGTGTCGTCCGTTCGCCTTCGGCGTTGACGATGATCTCCGGATCGCCACCTTCCATCACCGCGAACGCGCTGTTCGTCGTCCCAAGGTCAATTCCGAGAATCTTGTTGCTCGCCATCGTGGCAGGCTATTGTGCGCACTTTGTTTTAAAGGTTACTAGGCAGTATCGTGAGGCGAATAAAATTCGCCAAAATGGCCGTAGGCGCCACGCTCAGCGGCTGAAACAGCTCGAGTCGAATTGACTTTGGCGGCGATAATATGGTGTCGATTACCGTGAACGATGGGGCGACGAGTGAGCGATCGATTCCTCAGTTTGCAGTTCCGTCGGACTCGGTGGCACCGTCCGTGTCGGCGTCCGCGGACTCGTCGCTCGCGACGTCGCCACCGAGTTCGATCGCTGCCTCCTCGTCCTCCTCATCCGCCGATTCTTCGGCGTCGTCGGCAGCCGCATCGTCACCGCTCGAGTCCGCATCCGCGTCCGACGCTTCTGACGCTTCGTCGGTCACCTCGGCGCCGTCGTCCTCACCGTCGGCGTCGCTCTCGTCCGTCGTCCCTTCCTCGGCTTCGAGTTCGCCGTTCGAAACCGTCACCTGTGCGTTCTGGATGACCTTATCGCCCATCTCGTAGCCGGGCGTGTAGACGTCGGCGACGGTCCCCTCCGGCTGTGCGCTGTCGACCTGCATCATGACCTCGTGGCGCTGCGGGTCGGTCGCGGTGCCGGGGTCGGGATCGATCTCCGAGACGTTCTCGTCCTCCAAGATGCGGTCGAACTCCCGTTTAGTCATCTCGACGCCCTGCCGGAGGCTCTCCGCGTCGTCGCTGTCCTCCTCGAGGGCGCGTTTCAGGTTGTCGCGAACGCCGAGCAGCCGTTCGACGAGGTCCTCGGTCGCCCGGTCTTTGATCTGCTGTTGGCGCTTCTTGGCTCGCTTCTTGTAGTTCTGGAAGTCGGCCTGCTTACGCTTGAGGCGACTTTTCAGATCCTCGACCGTCTCCTCGCGCTCCTCGACCTGTTCCTCTCGCGTCTCGAGTTCGTCCTGTAACTCGCCGATGGTCTCGGCCTGTTCCTCGACGCGCTCGGAGAGGTCCTCGAGCTCCTCGCGCTGGTGGGCGACGGTGCCGTTCAGGTCGCGGGCCTCGTCGACGATGGCGCTGACCTGGTGGGCGAGGTCGTCGTCGTACTCG
This sequence comes from Natronorubrum texcoconense, assembly GCF_900100335.1. Classification (GTDB taxonomy): domain Archaea; phylum Halobacteriota; class Halobacteria; order Halobacteriales; family Natrialbaceae; genus Natronorubrum; species Natronorubrum texcoconense. Next base: position 235,404 of record NZ_FNFE01000006.1, read on the forward strand.
GTCACGTCGTCGAGCAGCTCCTGAATGTCCTCGCTCGTCTGGGGCGCTGCGGACGGTTCGCCGTCGGATTCGTCGTCGGCGTTCGACGCACCGATGCTCGAGTCGTCTCCGTCCGATTCGGCGTCGCCAGCAGGGACGGGTTCGGCGTCCGACTCGTCCGTAGCTGAAGCGGCGGATTCGCCGTTGGCCATCTCGCCGTCGTCGGATTGCTCCTCGGACGGGACACCCTGGGCCGTGGAGTTCGTGCCCTCGTCTTCGCTCATGTGCCAGTCAAGGAACAGCGGTAATAAAAGGGTTGAGGTAGGGGGCCGACGGCCCTCGATTTGCCATCGGCCGTCGATGCCTTCCGACCGTATTCGCGGACTCGTTTCGACTGCGTTGGTTGTCCTCTCTACCCCGTCGAATTCCCGACAGTATTTGTCCGCCCCGCTCGGATCAGTCACCGTGACGCGGCCACGCGAGGAGCGGACGGATCCGGAACCGATCACGCTCCGCTACGAGAACGGCACCGTCCGAATCGACGGACTCGAGGAGACGTCCGTCTCCCCGTCGTCCCTTCGGGAGTCGGTTCCCGACCTCGAGCGCGACCCGCGGACCGACGGCTGGCGCGTGCCGGCGTTTCGGTACGCGCCGCTCCGCACCGCCCTGCTGGACGCCGTGACCGAACCGAATCGAATCGACGACCGCGTACTCGCCCTCGACTCGCTCCCATCGCTTCGGTCGGCGTACGAACTTCGCGCGTATCAACGGGAGGCGCTCGAAACGTGGCTCGAGACGGATCGCTGGGGTGCGGACGCGGCGGACGGCGGTTGGGTTACCACCGCGCCCGCGGGCGTCCTCGAACTTCCGACGGGCAGCGGAAAAACGGTCATCGCCCTCAAGGCGATCGAACGGCTCTCGACTCCCACGCTCGTCGTCGTCCCGACGATCGACCTGCTCGAGCAGTGGCAGCGCGAACTCGAGCGCGAGTTCGACCGCGATATCGGGCGGTTCGGCGGCGGCGAACAGCGCCTCGAGCCGATCACGGTCTCGACGTACGACTCGGCGTACCTGAAAGCCGATTCGGTGGGCGACCGCTTCGGGCTGGTCGTCTTCGACGAGGTCCACCACCTCGGCGGGGAGGGCTACCGCGAGATCGCGCGCCTGCTCGCCGCCCCCGCACGGCTGGGGCTCACGGCGACGTTCGAGCGCCCCGACGACGCCCACGAAATCATCGAAGAGATCGCCGGCCCGCTCGTCCACCGCGTCGACGTCGACGAGTTGGCGGGCGACCACCTCGCGAACTACGACCTGAAGCGACTCGAAGTGGCGCTCACGCCCGACGAACGCGAGGCCTACGAGCGAGCACAGGAGACCTTCGCGAACTATCTGGCACGCACGGGGATCAGCATGCAAAGCGGCTCGGACTACCAGGAACTCGTCAAACGCTCCGGGAGCGACCCCGAGGCGCGCGAGGCGCTGCTCGCCCGCCAACGCGCCCGCGAGATCATCTACGGCAGCGAAGCCAAACTCGAGGCGCTCGAGGAGATTCTCGACGATCATCGCGGCGAGCGAACGATCGTCTTTACGGCCCACAACGACCTCGCCTACGAGGTCAGTGAGCGGTTCCTGATCCCAACGATTACCCACCAGACGGGCGCGGCAGAGCGCCGCGAGATGCTCGAGCGATTCCGCGAGGGGACCTACAGCCGAATCGCGACCTCAAACGTTCTGGACGAGGGGGTTGACGTCCCCGATGCTTCGGTCGCGGTCGTCCTCTCGGGCAGCGGCAGCGAACGCGAGTTCACCCAGCGCCTCGGGCGGATTCTGCGGCCGAAATCCGACGGAAGCCGTGCCCTGCTATACGAGGTGGTCGCCGCGGATACGAGCGAAGAAGGCGTCTCGAGTCGTCGACGGGATGGGACATAGCTGTTCGACGTCTACAGCGGTACTGGATGCGGTCCACTACTCCGCCATCTTCCGGAGTGGCGGCGGATCCGATTCGACAGCCACCCGGTGTTTCCGGGTCACGAAGGCGATTCCCGTTCGGATGCCGTTTCGACACTAAATCGCCTATCTTCTTACCGCAGTAGAGCAAAATCCGACCATGTCACAACCCAGTTACGTCATCGGTCACCAGCAGCCGGATACGGACACCATCATCTCTGCGGTCGCCTACGCGCGATTGAAGCAGGCGCAGGGAGAGGACGCCGCCCCGGCTCGAGCCGGAGCGATAAACCCGGAGACGCAGTTCGTCCTAGATCGGTGGGAGGTCGAGAAACCGGCACTCCTCGAGGATGCCGCGGGAGAACGATTGGCCCTCGTGGATCACAACGAGCACAGTCAGACCGTCTCCGGCGCACGGGAAGCGGAGATCACCGATATCGTCGACCACCACCGGATCGGCGACGTGGAGACCAGTTCCCCGATCTTCTTCCGGAACGAACCGGTCGGCTCGACGGCGACGATTCTCACGCGGCTGTACGACGAAGCGGACGTAGAGATCGACGCCCAGACCGCGGGCCTGCTGCTCAGCGGCCTGCTCAGCGATACGGTCGTCCTCCGGTCGCCGACGACCACCGACACGGACCGAACCGTCGCCGAGCGACTGGCCGATATCGCCGATGTGGACTACGAAACGTACGGAAAGGAACTGCTCCAGCAGAAGAGCAAACTCGGTGAGAAGGAGCCTCGAGAGATGGTCCTCGGCGACTTCAAGGAGTTCGAGTTCGGCTCCCACGACGTCGGCATCGGACAGATCGAAACTGTCGAACCGGACACCGTGTTGGAACAGCGCGAGGCCGTGCTCGAGGCGATGGACGAGGTCGTCGCGGAACGGGAGTACGCCGTGCTCGTCCTACTCGTCACGGACCTCCTCGAGGAGGAATCCACCGCTCTCGTCGCGGGCGACCACGCGGAGACCGTCGAAGCGGGACTCGACGTTACGCTGACGGATCGAGAGGCGTTCCTACCCGGCGTGATGTCCCGCAAGAAGCAGGTCGTGCCGCCGCTCGAGGACGCGTTCCAGTAGTCGACCGTCAGTCGCACGGCTCCACGTCACTTTCACTCGAACGCTGGCAGTACCTCGTCGCCGAACGCCTCGATGAACGCCTTTTGATTCGTGTTGACGTTGTGGACGAACACCCGATCGACGTCGAGTTCGAAATCAGCCTCGAGCCACTCGACATGGTCCTCGAGGTCCGACGAGATGCGGACGTTCTCCGCGACGACCTCCTCGTCGACGGTCTCCGAGAGGTCGTCGAACTGCTCGGGGGTCCGAAGCTCCTGGGTCACCGGCCCCGGAACGCAGTTGGTGTGCCACTGCTCGTAGGCGCCCTCGAGTGCGGCGTCGTCGCTGTCGGCGTAGGAGTGCTGGGCCTTGAGGAAGACCGGTTTCTCCGGGGCGTTCTCCCGAAACGCTTCGACGCGAGCCGCGTCGTCCTCGTGGTCCGGTGTCGCGATGGTGATCATCCCGTCGGCCCACTCGGCGAGCCACTCGGCGGTCTCTTCGGAGAGCGCGGGGCCGATCAGCGGCGGGGCCGTCTCGGGTCGCGAGTAGAGTTGGGCCTGTTCGACGTCGACGCGGCCGTGGTGGGTTACCTCCTCGCCGTCCCAGAGCCGACGCATGATCTCCGCACACTCCCGGAGACGGGCGTTCCGTTCGCGCTTGACGGGCCAGTCGGTCCCCGTGATTCCCTCGTTGAGCAACTGGCCGCTGCCGACGGCCAGCCAGAACCGCTCGGGGTACATCTCGCGCAGCGTCGCCGCGCCCTGGGCGATGATCGCGGGATGATAGCGGTAGCCGGGCGCGTTAACCGTCCCGAAGGTCAGGTCGGTCGCCTCGAGCGCGGAGCCGAGCCACGACCAGACGAACCCCGACTCGCCCTGGCGTTCGCTCCAGGGGTGGAAGTGGTCCGACGCGAGTGCGTGGTCGAACCCCCGCTCGTCCGCGAGCGTGGCGTACTCGAGGAGGTCACTCGGCGCGAACTGTTCGTGCGAAACGTGGTAGCCGATCTCGGTCATGATCTGTCTCCCTCGTCTGGAGTACGAGTCTCATCGCGACCGTGCGTGATCGTCGTCGCGACTTCGGTTGCTCGGTGCGGTGAGTACGGCTTCCCGGTTGCAACTCGTCTTATCCGTACGTGAACCCGCAGAGGTCGGGTTCGTAGCCTGCACGGTCGATACCTCCACAAAACGCTACTTAGTTCCACGGCGTGGTGCTGCCTGACTCGCTGTCGACAGTCAGTCACGGTCGCCCGACCGAGCGTACGGCGGCCGACTGGAGCGTTCGGCGATCGACGTCGGTGGAGCGGACAGGCTCAGGTCTGATGCCGTCGGAACAGCGGCGTCGCCGCGCTGCTCTCGCGTTCCTCGGGCGTAGTGTCCTCGAGATCGCTCGCGCTCGCGAGGTAGATCGCGCTGTTGAGGAGGCCGATGTGGCTGAACGCCTGCGGGTAATTTCCGAGGAAGGTTCCGTCCTCGACGTGGATCATCTCCGAGAGGAGACCGAGCGAGGAGGTGTGCTCGAGGAGCTGTTCGAAGATCTCGTTGGCCTCCTCGAGTCGTCCGGAGAGGACGAGTGCGTCGACGAGCCAGCACGAGCAGATGACGAATCCGCCGGGTTCTTTCGGCCGCGCGGGGCTGTCGGCGAACCGGTAGACGAGTCCGTCGTCGGTGGTCAACTCCTCGAGGATCGTATCGATCGTGTTCTGGACGCGCTCGTCGTCGGCCGGCAGGAAATCGTAGATCGGGAGGAGCAGCGCGGTCGCGTCCAGCGCGTCGTCGGCGTCGAAGAACTGGACGAAGCTGCCGCGCTCCTCGTCGTAGCCGCGCTCCTCGATCGCCGTCCGAATCGCCTCGCGTTCGCGCTCCCAGCGTTCGATGGGGCCGTCGCGGTCGTACTCCTCGGCCAGTCGGAGCGCGCGGTCGAGGGCGACCCAGCACAGCAGCTTCGAGTGGACGAAGTGCGCCTCGAGGTCGCGAAACTCCCAGAGGCTCTTGTCCTCTTCGTCCCAGTGCTCGCAGACGTAGCCGGCGAGGGCGCGGATCGACTCCCAGTCGTAGTCCGAGAGCCCGTTCTCGTAGCGGATCGTCTCGTAGATCCCTTGGATGATCGTGCCGTAAATGTCCAGTTGTTCCTGGGTCGCCGCGGCGTTGCCGATTCGGACCGGCGTCGACTCCCGGTAGCCCGAGAGGTGGTCGAGACACTCCTCCTCGAGATCCGACTCGCCGTGGAGTCCGTACAGCGGCTGGATCTCGTCGGGCGTCTCGTGGCCGATCTCCCGGAACCACTCGAAGTAGCGGTGGGCCTCCGTGGACTGGCCCGCGTTCTGGAGCGCCTGAATCGTGAACTTCGCGTCCCGGATCCAGTTGTACCGGTAATCCCAGTTGAGTTCGCCGCCGATCTCCTCGGGGAGCGACGTCGTCGGGGCGGCCACGATCGACCCGGTCTCGTCGTGGATCAGTAGCTTGAGGGTCAGCGCGGACCGAACGAGGGCGTCTCGCCACTCCTCCTCGAACTCGAAGATGTCCGTCGCCGACTCCTCGCAGCCGTCGAGCCACGTCCGCCAGTAGTCGATCGTCCCCTCGAGGAGTCCCTCGTACTCCTCGACGGATCGCTGGTTCGGGTCTCCGTACTGGAGAGAGAGCCACCGCGTCTCGCCCGCCTCGAGCGTCACCGTCGCCGTCGCGACCGAGTCGTCCGGGTCGATCTCGAGGTCGATGTCGCCGTGGAGGGAGAGTTCTCCGGCCTCGTGATCGTGCAGTCGGTCGTCCTCGGGAGCCGGTTCCTGACGCTCGTCCGTCGCCGTATCGTCATCGCCGCTCGCTTCGGTCGCGATGACGTCGCCGCGATCGGTTCGCTCGAGGACGGTCGGCACCCGCGCGTAGCCGAATCGCGGTTCGAAGATAACATCTACCTCGACGGTCCCCGACACGGCCTCGACCTTGCGACAGATGGCCTGCTGTAGCCGTTCGTCGGTCGCGCCGTCGCTAGTTTCGCCGTTCGCTCCCTCGTCGTCCGGATCTCCGTCGCGCACCGCATCGGGTCCCGGCAGGGGCATGAAATCGGTTACCGTCGCGGTTCCCTCGTCGGTCTCGAACGTCGTCTCGAGGACGTTCGTCCGCTCGACGTACTCGTGGCTCGCCTCGTACTCCGTTGCCGGCCGAACGGCAAATCGGCCGCCACCGTCGTCGTCGAGGATCGCCGCGAACACGCTGGGGGATTCGATGTGGGGAACGCAGTACCAGTCGATCGAGCCGTTTCGACCGACCAAGGCACATCGATCGTCGTTACCGATAACACCGTAGTCGTCGATCGGGAGAAATTCATCGTCCATGTGTCAAAGAACCTGTTGAGATTCAATCTGCTACTGGTCGACTCCGTTCGATCGGGCGATACTACTCATTCGACGCGGATCGAGAAAAGAGTAATTCCAGTCAGAATTCACTGTTCAGTATCGAACACTGTTCCGATCGATTCAGCAGCGTCGGTAGCCTGCTCGAATCGCCCCGCCGCGTCACGAGTACGCATGTGGATTCCACTCCCCACCGAGTTCCGTCCGCTTGCTGGTCTCGAACGACCCACTTTCGAAACTCGTGACGCGGCCGGTCTCCTCGCTCAGCGTCAGCGTCGAAATCACGTTTTGTCGCCGCGAGGTATCCAGCGCGCTCATGTGGCGCGATCCCATCCAGTCCTCGTACTCGGCTCCGGCTTGGTCGACGGTCTCGAGTTCGCTCGGCAGGAGATCCGTAAACCGGACCATCTGCTCCTGGACGACCCCGTCGACGCTGACGACGAGCGCTCCGTCTCGGTTCATCGCGATCTCTCGAGCCGTCTCGAAGAAGTTCTGGAGGTCCAGACAGACGTCACGACAGCGGTCCGTCGGCCACCGGTTACGGCCCATCGGATCCGCGAACTCCGCGACCGAGGGACCCGTAACGACCGCGACGTACATTCCGGGCCCCTTGACGTACTGCTCGCCCCAGCGGTCGAAGCTCAGGCTGATCGATTCGAGCGTGTGGGTGAGACAGTCGATCAACTCCTGGACGCCCTCGTGGTCCTCGTAGGCGATCCGGAGGTCGTCGTCCATACCGTTCGTACGTCCCGGGTCCCCGTAATGTCGCTGCCTGAACGGGGGCGGACCGCCGCGGATACCCGACGAACGTCCGCGCGGCGCAGGTCGCCGGCGAGCGAGCGACTTTTGAGCGGGCCGCGCCGATACCGAGACGGATGCTGACGAAGGACCTGCTGCGCGTCTCGCGGGCCGGCGGCGGCTACCACCCCCAGTTCGCCGACCGGGAGCACCGACCGCTGGCCGCCCGCGTTATCGGGACCTATCAGGGCCACGTCGGCGAACCTCGCTCGGCGCTCGAGGACTCGCTCACCGACCTCGAGCGCGACGCCGAGGACTTCAAACTCGTCCGCGGCTTTTCTGCGCTGCTCGAGCGCGAAGCGACGTTCGAGACGCATGCAGTACTCGAACCCGAACGCGCCCGAAAGGCGGCGTTCGAGGCCGCCGAAGCCGTCGGCGTCGTCACCGAAGACGAGCGAGCGATGGCGCTCGTTCGCGCCGGCGAGTCGCTCGGAATCTCGGCGGACGACCTCGAGTCGGCGCTCTATGCCGACCTCGAGGAACGACAGCTTCTGACCGAACTCGATTCGCCGTGGGATCCCGACGGCCTCGTCGCGCAGTACAACCTCTCGTTGGCCCAGACGGCGCTGTTCGATGCGACCGAGATTCGCGTGCGCTCGAGCGATCCGAAGGCACTGATCTCGGCGATCAAACGGCTGCGACTGATGTACGAGATTCGGCGACTCGAAAGCGAGGGGACGAGCGACGGCGACGACGGGTCCGGAACTATCGTCGAACGCGAGGTGATCGTCACCGGACCCACACGGCTCTTCCGAGCGACTCGCCGGTACGGCACCCGTTTCGCGCGACTCCTGCGAACCGTCGCGAAAGCCGACGAGTGGCACCTCGAGGCGACCGTCGACGATCGGAGGACCGAACGTACGCTCGCGCTGTCTCACGAGGATCCCGTTCGCGTCCCCGACGCAGATCCGGTCGCCGAGGTCTCCTTCGACAGCGGCGTCGAGGCCGACTTCGCCGCTCGGTTCTCGAATCTGGGTCTCGAGTGGGACCTCGTACGGGAACCGGCACCGCTCGCGACCGGCACTCGAGTGATGATCCCGGACTTTGCCTTCGACTACGAGCACGGGGATTTCCGCGTCTACTTCGAGATCATGGGCTTCTGGACGCCCGAGTACGTCGCGAAGAAGCTCTCTCAACTCGAGGAACTCGAGGACGTCGAACTGCTCGTGGCGGTCGACGAATCGCTGGGCGTCGGCGAAGAGATCGCTGCTCGGGACTTTCGAGCGATCCCCTACAGCAACACCGTCCGTGTCAAGGACGTCGCCGACGTCCTCCGGGAGTACGAACGTCAACTCGTCGCCGAAAGCGCTGCCGCGCTGCCCGACGAACTGCGGCCCGACGCGGATGTCGTCCCGCTCGAGACCCTCGCTCGGGACCACGGCGTGAGCGAGGACGCGCTCGTCGACGTTTCGACGCCCGAGCACCAGCGAGTCGGCCGGACGCTCGTTCGCCCGGCGGTCCTCGACTCGCTCGCCGCCGATCTCGAGAGCGGAATGGATCTCGCGGAGGCCGAGGACGCGCTCGAGGACGTCGGGATCACCGACTCGAGCGCGCTCCTCTCGGCGCTCGGCTACCGCGTCGAGTGGGAGGGGCTGGCGGGTGGGACGCTGGTCGAACGGTAGCGTGAGCCGGCGTGATGCCGAACAGTTATTCTATCGATAGAGAGTAGTCGGATTTCCCACACCCGCCGATTCCCGCTCGTGAGAGCGGGTGTCGTCCCAACGATATTAGTGGGTAGCCTTAACCTGTTTAGGTGTCAACGTCCGTATGTGCACGACTTGTGAAGGATTCTCGCTCAACCGAACCCATGCATATCCTGCTCGTCGAGGACAATCCCGGCGACGTCCGCCTCATAGAGGAGGCGTTCCGTGAGGCGGACGTCGAAACGACGTTCCATACGGTTCACGACGGCGATGCGGCCCTCGAGTTACTTCGCGAGCGACAGCGATCCGGTTCGACCACCGAACTCGACCTCGCGCTGCTCGATCTGAATCTTCCGCGAATTAGCGGATTCGAGGTCTTAGCGGAGATCAAGAACGACGACGAGCTGACCGCGCCGCCGGTGCTCGTCCTGACGAGTTCGAAGGCCGAAGAGGATATCGCCCGGAGCTACAGACTCTGTGCGAACGCGTATCTCACAAAGCCGAGCAACCCCGACGAGTTCACCAAACTGGGAAAAGCGGTCGAAGCGTTCTGGTTCGAGGAGGCGACACTGCCCCCGGCCCCGGCCTGATCTGGCGATTCCTGGTATCACACGTTCTGACCGTTCGAACTCTCAGTCGGCCCCAGCATTATCCCTGCAGGCGGTGTAGAGACGAGTATGCCCGACGACACGCCCGGCATCCACCACGTCACCGCGATCGCGAGCGATCCGCGAGGGAATTACGAGTTCTACACGGAGACGCTCGGTTTGCGACTCGTCAAGCGGAGCGTCAATCAGGACGACGTCTCGGTCTACCACCTGTTCTACGCGGACCACGAGGGAACGCCGGGGACGAGTATGACCTTCTTCCCCTACACCGATGCCCGACCCGGGCAAGTCGGTTCAGGCCAGGCCAGCGCCGTCTCGTTTCTCGTCCCCACCGGCTCGATCGACTACTGGCGCGACCGACTCGCAGACGCCGACGTCGACCTCGAGGAACCCCGCGAGCGATTCGGCGACACCGTTCTGCCGTTTACCGATCCCGACGGACTTCCCCTGGAGCTGGTCGCTCGCGAGGACGCGCCGTCGGCGAACCTTCCCGAGAGCCCGGTTCCTCACGCCCACGCGATTCGCGGCTTCTTCGGCGTCACGCTTTCCCTGACCAGCGGCGACGCCACCGGCGAGCTTCTGAAAGAGATGGGGTATCGTCAGACCGACCGCGACGGGAGCCGATACCGCTACGAATCCGCTGGTGAACTGGGATACGTCGTCGACGTGCTCGAGGATCCGCAGGCGCCCCGCGGAATCCCTGGCGCGGGAACCGTCCACCACGTCGCGTTCCGAGTCACCAGCGACGATCAACCCGACTGGCGTCGGCTCCTGATGGACCGAGGGCTCCGCCCGACCGAGATCATCGATCGCAAGTGGTTCGAGTCGGTCTACGCCCGCGAACACGGCGGCGTACTCTTCGAGTTCGCGACCGCCGAACCGGGGTACACGGTCGACGAAGAACTCGACGAGTTAGGTGAGCGGCTCGTCCTCACCGAGTGGCTCGAGGACAGACGCGAGGAGATCGAAGCCGGCTTGCCGGCACTGTCCCCCTAATCGGCCGATTTTCGGCCTGTCGACGGCTGAATGTCCGACTCTCGATTTGTCGACAGCTGATCCTCCGACTTCCCGACTTCCGATCGGTCGGAGCTGATCGTCCGGCCGATCGCGTGCTCGTCAGCGCCGGCTCACGACGACTCCATGATCTCGGTCTCCTCCTGTGGAAGCTCCTGTTGCAGCACGAACGGACCGAAGTCCGCGGCCGTCCGCCGGGCGATGGTCGCGATCCGAAGGACGTAGACGAGCAGGACGGCGAAGGGGCTGAACAGGGCCGTCACCGTCGCGCTCACGACCAATACGTAGACGTACGGGTGAAGCCCCATCGCCAGCAGGTTTCCGTAGGAGACGATGACGAACGCGCCGCCCAGCAGCGTCGGAAAGCCGACGTACAGCAGGATCTTCGACAGGTCGGCGAGCTCCTGTTGCATGTACACCGTCTTGAAGTACTGTCGAGCGATGTGGATGTCGCCGAGCAGTTCCTCGAGCCGCTCGAGTTGTCCGTCAGCGGCTTCCGAGAGGTCGTCGCGATGGCCCTCCCGAAGCTGGCGAACGATCTGTAGCTGCCAGGGATCGTTGTAGTGCAAGATGACGGAGATGACGGTGAACGAGCCGAACGTGGCTCCCTCGAGCGTCTCGATCGCGTCCCGATCCCGCGGATCGGTCTGCGAGACGAACGCGTCGACCCGCGACTTGAGATCGTCCGGCCCGTCGTGACAGATGGTCTGCAACCCCCGCGCAGTCCGTCGCTTCGATTCGATCAGGACGCGAAGAAACGACGACGGCTCGGCCGGCGTGGGGCGATAGCCGGTGTGGTCTTCGATCCGTTTTCGGTACTCGCGAGTCTCCTCGAGTCGCTCGAAGAAGGCGCCGGTCGAGCCGAACTCCTCGGAGAGAATGAGCTGGTTGATCGCGAGGACGACGGTGATAAAGGGGAGCATCCCGCCAACGAGCGCCGCGCTGATGGCCGTGATGTCGCCGGCCTCGGCGGGCGTGATCAGCCCGCCACGAATGAGCAACAGCGAGGCGGCGAACACCGCGAGCAGTAGGAGTCCGGAGATGACGCGGCGGTCACCGTAGAGGAACGTCCAGCGGACGAACTCCTCGGCGTTGAGGCGTGCGAAGACGGACGTATCGTCCAGCGAGGCGGACGGCGGATCCGCATCGTCGACGACGTCCTCACCGCCCATCGTGATCACTCGCGGTACGTTGCACGTGTTCTCGATACTACGTAGCCAGCGGCAAAACGACGCTGCCGGCATATCACCGGTTGGTCCGCTACAACTCCCGTTGACGTCCCTTCGGCACCATCGAACGCAGTTCGCCGTGGACGTAGAGGCCGACGCCGAGCGGCTCGAGTTCGCCGGCTATTCGATGGGCTCCGATGAGGTAGCCCCAATCGCCGTCCCACCACTCGAGTTCCTGATCCTCGCCCGTCGCGAACGCGCGCGCCTGCTCGCGGTCCAACTCGATCACGCACTCCGTGGCCTCGCGGCCGAACCGCTGGGCGAAGTCCGTCGTCGGCTTCCAGTGTTCCTGCCGGGTTCGCAGGCAGGTCATCCCGATGGCCTCGATCTCGAGCGGCGTCTCCGCCTCCCCGGCGTAGATCCAGATCTTGCCGGCGCCTTTCTCCCAGAACGTGTAGTCGTCGAACGTCTCCGGCGGAATGGCGAACCGATCCGCGAAGTAGTCGACGACCTCCTCGCGACTGGCTCGGCCCTCGACGGTCCGTTCGTCGGGCGTTTCGGGGAGTCGATCGAATCGCTGGCCGTCGTTCTGCTCGGTCATTCTGCGGTCACCTCCAGTTTCGCGACGAAAAAGCCGCCCGTGTCGTTCTGGTGCGGGTAGATCCTGATCGCTCGCTCGAGACTCTCGTCGAAGGTTTCGTCCTTCCACTCCGTGAGTCCCGGCGAGTGCTCGAGTCCGATATCGAAATCGACGACGCGACAGGATTCCGCCTCGAGGGCGTGCTGAACGACGGCCTCGTTCTCCTCGGGGGCGAAGGTACACGTCGAGTAGACGACCGTGCCGCCCTCGCGGGTGGCCTGGATCGCTCGTCGCAGGATGCCCTTCTGAATGCCCGCGATCGAGGAGATGTGACCCTCCGACCAGTTGTCGAGCGCGTCGGGATTCTTTCGGATCGTCCCCTCGCAGGAACACGGCGCGTCGACCAGCGTTCGATCGAACTCGTCGAATGGAAACCGCTTCAGCGAGTAGTTGCGCGCGTCGTCGACCGTCACGGCCAGATTCGTCGCCCCGAGTCGCTCCGCGTTGAATCGCAGGGCCGAGATCCGACCGAGGTTGTTGTCGTTCGCGACGACGGTCCCGCGGTCGTCCATCAGCGCCGCGATCTGGGTCGCCTTGCCGCCCGGCGCGGCACAGCAGTCCCAGACCCGCTCGCCGGGTTGGGGATCGAGGACGACCGGCGGCACCGCCGACACCTCCTCCTGGCCGTGGGTAAAGCCGTGGAACGAGGTCCACGTCGACCCCGGTGAATCGGTCTCGAGCCGCAACACTCGCGGGTTCCAGTCCGCCTGTTCGTACGCGACGCCGTCCTCGTCTAGGGTCTCGAGCGTTCGCTCGACGGACGCCTTGATGGTGTTAACGCGCACGGCGTTGCCGAGCGGTCGCTCGCAGGCCGCGAGAAACGCCTCGAAATCGTCGACGATGGGTCGATACCGCTCGAATGGCTCCATTAGCCCGGAATTCGGACGCCCCGCGTTTGTGGGTTTCGAAGCGCCCGGAGCCGGTCGAGACGGACGCCCTCGATTTTAAGCCGCCGCCAGCAGTGCACTCACACATGGCACAGATCTGTTTACAGGATTCCGCGGCCGATCTCGAAGAACCGACGCTGATCGAAGGGTTTCCCGGGCTGGGTCTCGTCGGTAAGATCGCGACCGACCACCTCGTCCGCGAACTCGACATGCGCTATTACGCGGGCGTCGACTGCGAGGGACTGCCACGAATCGGCGTCTATCGCGGCGGCGACCGGACGGCTCGCCCGCCGGTACGGATCTACGTCAGCGAAGAGCACGATCTGTTCGCACTCCAGAGCGACGCGCCGATCAGGTCCGAGGCCGTCGGCACCGTCGCCGACTGTGTGACGAAGTGGATCGCCGCTCAGGAGGCGACGCCGATCTATCTCAGCGGACTGCCGTCGGAGCGAGAGGAGCGGCCGGATATCTACGGTATCGCGACCGGCGACGCCGGCGAGACGCTCGAGACCCACGATATTCCGGTCCCGCCCGAAGACGGCGTCATCACCGGGCCGACGGGGGCGCTCATCAACCGCGCCGCACACCGCGATCTCGACAGCGTCGGCCTGGTCGTCGAGTCGAGTCCGCAGTTCCCCGACCCCGAAGCGGCGAGCGTCCTTCTCGAGGAGGGGATCGCGCCGATCGCCGACCTCGAGATCGACGTCCAGGACCTCCTCGACCGCGCCGAAGAGATCACGGAGAAACGCGAGCAGTTCGCCCAGCAGATGCAACAGATCGGACAGGAAGAGAGCTCGCAGGCCCAGCCGCTGCGGATGTACCAGTGACGTCACTCACGTCTTAGGCGATACCGCGAGGACTATCGCTCACCGGACCCGTCGTCGGGGCGTTCGTGTCACTGTTCACGATCGTTTTCCTCGGACAGACGCCCGACGGCTGCTCGCCGATTCGAGGCGGCGTTTGGTTATATAGCGTCGTTCGTCGTTGGTACAGGTATGCACGTTCTGGTTCCGACCGACGGCTCCGAACCCGCGCGAGCGGCGCTCGAACACGCTATCACGACGTTTCCGGACGCCAACGTAACGCTGTTGCACGTGATCGATCCGGCACTAACGATGTACCGCGGCGAAATGTCGTACGACTACCAGCGGCTTATCAAACTCGAGACGGAACGCGCCGAAACGTTCCTCGACGCGGCCCGAGAGTTCGCCGACGAGCGCGACGCGTCGGTGACGACGGAGATCCTCCTCGGGACGCCCGTCCGCAGTATCGTCGAGTTCGCGACGGAGAACGACGTCGACCAGATCGTCCTCGGCAGCCACGGGCGGTCGGGGGTCTCGCGCGTCCTGTTGGGCAGCGTCGCCGAGCGGGTCGTCCGTCGCGCATCGGTTCCCGTGACGGTCGTTCGATGATCGGTCGGTCGTCGCACTCAGTTGACCGTCAACACCGGTATCGACGAGCGCCGAACGACGCGAGCCGTAGTACTCCCCAGTAGACGACCGGTTCCGACGGTTCGGCCGCGCGTCCCCATCGCGACGAGATCGGCCTCGACGTCGGCGGCGTACTCGAGCAACTCTTCGGCGGGGACGCCGCGGCGGACGACGGTCCGAACGTCGAGGTCTCGCTCGCGCGCCGCGTCGGCGACTGCTTCCGTCGCGTTCCGACCACCCTCTTTGAGTAGCCCGACGATACTCCGGGGCGCGTCATCGAAGTCGTACGTCGTGGAATCGACGACGTAGACGACGTCGACGGTCGCGTCGTACGCTTCGGCAAGGTCGAGGGCGGTCTCCGCCGCGCGATCGGCGGCGTCGCTTCCGTCTGTCGGGATCACCAGCCGTTCGTACTGGCCGCCAGTCGAGGCAGGGGCCTCGTCGTCCGTCAGGCGGACCGACAATATGGGAACATCCGCGAGCGTGAGTACGCGCTCGGTGGTACTCCCGAGACGAACGCGGTCGGCCCCGGTTCGGCCGTGGGTACCCATCACGACGATGTCGACGTCGTGCTCGTCGACGTATTCGAGGATCGTTCGGTGGGGAACGCCCTCGTGGACGGCTCTGGAAGCGGTTAGCCCGTCCTGTTCGGCACGATCGGTGACCCGAATCGTCGCCTCGCGTCCTCGTCGCTCGGACGGAGCGTAGAACTCCTCGCGGTCGTCTGAGTCGAGTCCGGGCGGCTCCGCGCCGGTGGGGACGACGTAGAGCGCGTGAACGGCCGCCTCGTACGTCCTCGCGAGATCGATTGCGTGACCGATCGTCGCTTCTGCACCGTCGCTGCCGTCCGTTGGAACGAGCACGTTTGCGAACATACGCGCTCGTTCGACGCGGACACCTATCAAAACCGTTCACACGTTCACCGAACTCGATCGGTTTCGAGCGACGCCGAACTCGTCGTCAGGCGCGCCGAGATGCCGGTGACCGGGCTCGATAGTTCCAGTCGTCGAACTCGATTCAGTGGATCGAGAACGACTGTCGATCCGACGCGTTCGAGGTTTTTTATCGTCCGCGTTGTAGCGACTCGCTATGACAGGGTTACGCTGGGTTCAACTGACGGCGGACGAACGAGACGCGTTTCTGGGCACCGGCGGTGTCGGAGTCATCTCGTTCGGGTCCGACGAAGGCGCGCCGCCCGCTTCCCTCCCCGTATCGTATGGATACTACGCCGACGCCGGGGACTTTTACTTCCGGCTCTCGTTTCCGCCGAACAGTTCGAAGAGCGACGTGATCGACAGGCCGGTATCGTTCGTCGTGTTCGACGAGACCGACGACGGCTGGCGCAGCGTCGTCGCCACCGGTCCGCTCGAGGAGTTGGCTGACGCCCCGGACGAGTCGGCCGCCGTTCAGGGAATGTGGGCGGTTCGAATCCCGACGGTCGACGTGTTCGACCGTCCGCGCGAAGAGATCTCGTTTCGAGACTTCCGGCTCGTTCCGGAGACGCTGACGGGACGAAAGAGCGTCAGCGAGTGAGCGATATTACCGACGATTAGCGTTCGAAACGCGGCGCTACTCCGTCTGCACTTCGATGTCGCCGACCTGCGTCGCCTCGTGGTACGCACAAATGTAGACGACCATCTCCTCCGAGGCGATTACGCCCTCGACGGTCGTCTCC
This sequence comes from Natronorubrum texcoconense, assembly GCF_900100335.1. Taxonomy (GTDB): domain Archaea; phylum Halobacteriota; class Halobacteria; order Halobacteriales; family Natrialbaceae; genus Natronorubrum; species Natronorubrum texcoconense. The sequence continues at coordinate 251,603 of NZ_FNFE01000006.1, forward strand.
TCCCCCTCGTCGCTCAGGTCTTCGCTCTGATAGTCGTCGACGATGTTGTCGTCCTCGTCTCGGATCTCGAGGTTGTGCGTGACGCCGTCCGCGTTCTCCCACGTGAAGTCGTACTCGTTGCCGTCGATTAGCGTGATCGTCGGGTTCTCCTCGCCGGCGAGGAACCCCGGTTCGACGCCGGTCCAGGCCTGTGTACGTCCCTCGAACCGGAACTCGTCCACGCCTTCCCACTCTCCTGCATCCTCGGTTTCGTCTTCTGGCTGTGCTTCGTCCTCTTCGTCTCCCGGTCCGCCACAACCCGCGAGAGCCGCGATACCGACCGCTCCGCTCAGGCGTATCACTGTGCGACGAAATACTGGTTCGTTCATCATTGAACCGACACCAGATCGGATTATAAACGGCTGTTACCGAGCAAAGCGAATGTCGCGCTCTCGCGACCGTTTCGTCCGGCCCGACACATCGACGCGATCACGCCGTTGGATGCGCGGATACGCTGTCGGACCGACTAGCCCCACATCGAGGTGTTTCCGAGACAGTAGAAAAAGGCCACCCAGCCGATGAAGAGCCCCGAAACGATCACCAGAAAATCCGCCAGTTTCGTTCCGACGACGAAGTCGTACCCGATACCGATCGTCAGTAACACCAGTGAGACGCCGATCAAGACGTGACACCGTCGCTCTGCTACTGGGTCCATACCGCCACCTCCCACGAGGCCGGATAAATACCCACAGCAGTATCGCACTGGTCGTCTATCGATCGCTGGACGGTCGACACCGGTGGTCGACGAGCGGGCTGTGGCTTCTTCCGGTTCGTCGAGTCGGTTCGAGACCAGACGAGCGCCGAAACGACAGCCGATAGCAGCCGAACGGGACGATGCCGGTTCGAGGTCGGGGTTTTATATCGTTGAGCGGCGTGCGATTTTCGACCGCCATGAACTTCGACGAATTCACCGGAGAGGTCCAACACCGTCTCGAGTTACCCGGAACGGGCGAAACTGTTCGAGCGATTCGAGCGACGCTCCTGACGCTGGGGCAACGAATTCCGGAGGGAGCCGCCGAGGATCTCGCGGCCTCACTTCCGATGGAGATCCGCTGGTACATGACCGGCGCCGTCCACGAGCACGGCCAGCGGTTCGACTGGAACGAGTTCGTCTCTCGAGTGAGCGAGATCGAGGGTGCTGACCCGCCGGTCGCGGCCTACCACGCTCGAGTCATCGTCGATCTCGTCCGCACGCTGGTGCCGCCGTCCGACTTCCAGCAACTTCGCGACCAGCTTCCGGAGGACCGTCGCGACGAGAACTGGCAAAAGCTGTTCGAAGTCGTCGACGCCGGCGGCTGGGGTGACGCCGAGGAAGCGCAGACGGGCGGCGGACCACAACCGGAAGGCGGCTGAGAGCGAACTCGGACCAGCTGGGTTCGATCCCGACGTCGCGGCGAGCGATCGCTCGACGGAGATCGACAAAAGCGTGATATTCGGTACCGTACACTCCTTCCGGACGAGGAACGAACCGTCCGGACGATCGAATTCGACGAGCGTTCGCACTGGCTGGACCTCGTCTCTCGCCGTGTAACGCAGGATCGTCGCGAGCGGCCGGCGGTACGGCAGGATGTGACGGACAGGTTCCGTCCTCGTGACGGCGTCAAAACACTTCCCACGTATTTTTAATTCCCGAACTCATTCGAGCGAATAACAATGACAACGAAGTCGGTATCGTACGACATGGTCGTCGTCGGTGGCGGGACAGGTGGCTGTTTCGCCGCGGCGACCGCCGCTCGAGCGGGACTCGACGTCGTTCTCCTCGAGCGAAAGTGCGAGGACGAGGGCGGCTACATCGCCTGCGGGGACGGGATCAAAGGCAAGAGCACGTTCCCCGACGTCGTCGACCGCGACCGACTCAGGGAGGAGTCGTTCACCAACGAAGGGATCACGCGCGGCATCTTCGAGAACCCCCAGTCGGGCGACTCGCTCGAAATTCCGTTCGACGAGACGGGCGCGGTCGTCGACCGCTTCCGGTACGGACAGGTGTTGCTCGAGGAGACCGATCGCGCCGGCGTCGAGTTGCACTACGATACGGTCGTCAACGACGTGATCCAGCCGAACGGGCAGGTCGAGGGCGTGACGGCGATTCGAGACGGCGACCACCTCGAGTACCGGGCCGACGTCGTCGTCGACGCGGCGGGCGCGCTTTCGGTCTTGCAGGACAAAACCGATCTCTCGGGGTCGACGTTCGACACGAACGTCAACTACTCGCAGTTCTGTTCGGCGTATCGCGAGGTGCTCGAGGTGCCCGAACCGGTCGACTGGGACGACGCGCTCGTCTTCAAGCCGACCGAGGAACTGGGATACCTCTGGTACTTCCCGCGCTCGCCGACGGAGATCAACGCGGGCCTGGGCTTCCAGATGAGCCAGCAGCCCCTGGAACTCGTCGACGTCCTCAAAGACGACATCGCGAACCGCGCGGAGTTCGCGGGCGCGACGGTGAAGAACAAACTCGGCGCGGCCCTGCCGACGCGACGACCCTACGACTCGGCCGTCCACCCCGGCTACGTGGCCGTCGGCGACGCCGCGGCGCACGTCAACCCCTGTACCGGCGGGGGGATCCCCGGGGCCGCGAAGGCGGGTCACTGGGCCGCGGAGATCGCCGTCGAAGCCATCGAGGACGGCGACGTGAGCGAAGCCGCGCTCTGGGAGTACAACCGCCGCGTCCAGACAAACTTCGGCAAGCGCTTCGCCGCGATGGACCTGTACAACATCTTCGGCACCGCCCGCGAACAGGAGGATCTGGTCTCGATGGTCACGGCGCTCCCCGGCCAGCAACTCGTCGACGCCATCGGCAAGAAGGGGACCACCAACATGAGCCTCGGACTCAAGCTCAAGACCCTCGTGAAGACGTTCGGCCACTGGGACACCCTCTACGATCTCTACAAGGTCCAGAACGCGGCCGGCTCGCTCAAGGACGTCTACGACAGCTATCCCGACGGCCCCGACCAGTTCGCGGCCTGGCAGAAGGAACGGGACTCGGTGATGGATCGCGTCTACGACATCACGGGTGCCGATCCGAAGTACTAGCAATCGACTCGTGGACCGCTCGCCAACGCCTGCCGAACCGACCACTGATCGGAGCCAGGTTAACTTATATCACGCCGCGGACCGCTGCTAGCGGTATGTCACTCGAGTCGGAACTCACGCGGCTCTCCGCGACCGAATTGTCGACCCGAATTCGAAACGGCGACGTGACCGCGAGGGAGGCCGTCGAGGTACACCTCGATCGAATCGAGCGACTGGACGACGAGATCAACGCCTTCGTCACCGTCTGCCCGGACGAAGCCCGGGCAGCCGCGGAAGAAGCCGACCACGCAGTTGAATCCGACGAGGACGTCGGGCCGCTCCACGGCGTCCCGCTGGCGCTGAAGGATCTCGGTGCGCTCAAAGAAGGTGTTCGCCACACGTACGGCTCGGCACTCTTTTCGGACAACGTCGCAGACGAGACGTCGGCGATCGTCGAGCGACTCGAGGACGCGGGTGCGATCGTAATCGGCAAGACGAACACGCCGGAGTTCGGCCACAAGGGGACGACGACCAACGAACTCGCGGGACCGACGGCGTCGCCGATCGACACCGATCTCAACGCCGGCGGCTCCTCGGGCGGCTCCGCGGCGGCCCTCGCGGCGGGAATGGCCCCGCTCGCGACGGGCAGCGACGCGGGCGGCTCGCTGCGGATCCCGGCCGCAGCGTGTGGTATCTACGCGATCAAGCCGACGTTCGGGCTGGTTCCCGACGACGGCCGGCCGAGCGCGTTCGGCCGGACGACCCAGCACGTCACGAAGGGTCCCATGGCCCGTACCGTCGAGGACGCCGCGGCGATGCTCGAGGCGATGGCTGGCCCGCACTCGGCGGACCCCTCGAGTGTTCCCGTCGATATCGACTACCGAAGCGCCGTCGAGAAACCGATCGACGACTATCGAATCGCCTACAGCCCGGATCTGGACGCGTTTCCGGTCGCCGAGGAAGTCGAGGCGGTCGTCGAGGACGCCGTCGGCGCGCTCGAGTCGGCGGGCGCGACCGTCGACGAAGTTTCGATCGACCACGGCTACTCGATGGCCGAGCTACAGGAGGCGACGATGGCGACGTACATGACCTCGATCCTCGAGACCGCGACCATCGTCGAGGAGGCACACGGGGTCGACTTCCGCGATCACCCCGACGAAGTCACCGACAGCCTGCTCGCGATGATCCACATCGGCGAGGACTTCGGCCCCGAGGAGCTCGCCCGCTCGGGGGTCGTTCGCACGGGCTTTTTCGACGCCGTGCAGGACGTCCTCGCGGCGTACGCCCTCATCGTGACGCCGACGCTCTCGCGGGCCGACGTCGGGCTGGAGGAGGACCTCGAGTCGAGCGCGTGGGACTGGCCGCTGACCTGGCCGTTCAACTGGACGGGGCATCCGGTCGCCGCCGCGCCGGCGGGGCTGACGGAGGCGGGCCACCCCGTCGGTCTACAGCTGGTCGGTTCCCGATTCGAGGACGATCGGGTGCTGGCGGCGAGCGCCGCACTCGAGCGCGAACGGCCCTGGAAGTCCCCGTACGACTGGTGAGCAGCCTGACGTTCCGGCCGCTCACCGATCTCTGTCGAACTTCTCGCGCACCGGCCGGAGCGTCTGTGCCGTCGGGAGCGTCCAGCCGTAGGTGACCGCTGCGAGTCGCGTCCCGACCGTGACGGCTGCGCACGCCGCTGCGGCTACGCTTCCGGAGAGGCCGATAGCCAGAACGAGCCAGTAGGTCGCACCGCCCAGCACGGCACAGCTCGCGTAGAAATCTTCGAAGAGGATGAACGGCGTCCGATCCAGCAGGATATCCGCGATCGCCCCGCCGCCGACCGCGTTGATCGTCGCGATGGCGACGACGCCGAAACTCGAGACGCCGGCCTCGGTCGCTACGATCGCGCCAGCCGTCGCGAAGGCCGCGAGGCCGACGGCGTCCGAGACGAGCGTGATCGGGTGATCGTCCGGCGACTCGAGTGCGATCGACAGGCCGATCGCCAGCCCGACACCGAACAGGCCCAAGGCAATCTCGTTCGGATCGCTGAGCGCGAGCGGGACGCGGTTGACCAGGAGGTCGCGGGTGACGCCGCCGGCGAACGCCGTGGCGAGTCCGACGACGGCGATCCCGAACAGGTCGAACGACTCGCGGATCGCCTTGCTCGAACCGACGAGCGCGAACGCGACGAGTCCGATCGCGTTCATCACGACGAACGGATCGGCGAACAGGACGGTTTCGAGTGCCTGAACCACTGGTTACACTCACTCGAGCGACTGCCTTGAGCGCTACGAACCCCCGTTCGTATCGGCGGTTCGGCGCAGTCGAGCGGAACGACTGCGGGAGTCGCGTCGGAACCCGAACCGCTCACCGCAATCCAAACCCATTTTCGCGTCCTGACCCTCGTCTCGCACATGGGAACAGAAGACGCCGACACCGTCGCGCCGGAAACGTGTCCAACCGCGAACGGAATGCCGATGCTCGGACTCGGGACCTGGCAGAACGACGACCCGGAACAGTGCGCTGAGAGCGTCCGGACGGCGCTGGAGATGGGCTACCGCCACATCGACACCGCACAGATCTACGACAACGAGGAGGCCGTCGGCGACGGGATCGCACGGGCCGACGTCGATCGCGAGGAGGTCTTCCTCGCGACCAAGATCTGGGCGTCGAACCTCGCACCCGACGACGTCCTCGATACCGCCCGCGAGAGCATCGATCGACTCGGCGTCGACTACGTCGACCTGCTGTACGTCCACTGGCCGGCTCGAGCGTACGAGGGCGAGGAGACGCTCTCGGCGTTCTCGGAACTCTACGACGAGGGACTCATCGAGAGCGTCGGTATCAGCAACTTCCTGCCGGAGCAGGTCGCGGAAGCCGTCGACAGCTGCGACGCGCCGATTCTGGCGAATCAGGTCGAACTGCACCCGATGCTCCCCCAGCCGGAGCTTCGGGAGGCCTGCGAGAACGCCGGCGTCGAGGTCGTCGCCTACTCGCCCATCGCCCGCGGAGCGGTGTTCGATCAGCCCGAAATCCAGGCGGTCGCCGAGAAACACGACGTCAGCGAGGCCCAGGTCAGCCTGGCCTGGCTGCGCGAGAAGGGCGTAACGGCGATTCCGAAAGCGACGGGCGAGGAGCACATCCGCGACAACTGGGCGTCGCTGACGCTCGAGTTGGATCGCGAAGATATCGAGCGAATCGACAGTATCGACGAGACGAGTCGCGAGGTCGATCCCGACTTCGCGCCGTGGAACTAACGGCCGCTCGCCGGTAACTGAGGGCTGTGGGTACGACCGACGTACGATTTATGACCTGTCTTCGATCGGGAATAAGCAGGAAAGTTTACGGTAGCCCGGCTTTTTGGCACGCGTATGTCCACCCGCTCACGACAACGTGGCGGTGGTGGGGTCGTCGGTGCAATCCGGACCGACGTACAGCGGTTACACGGTGCCTGGATGGAGCTCGTCTTTCCACGGCAACGTGGCCGCGGCCACTCCGTCATGGGGAAGTGGAAACCCGAAACGCTCCCCCAGAAGGTCGGCTACCACAGCTGGAGCATTCTCGGACTGTTCGGCTTACTGCTCCTCTACCCGCTCACCGTTATCGGACTCGCAACCCGCTTCTACGCGGCGAAACTCGACTCGACGCGCACCCGATTCGGCATCGTCGGCGTCACTGGCGTCGCGCTGCTCGGCTGGGGACTGCTGACGGCCGTCTGGGGAGCAATGTCCTACATGGATCAGGCCGACATTCCGCTCGACGCCGTGCTCGCCGTCGCCGCCGCGAGCGGCGTCGCGACGCTCTCGACCGCACTCGCCGCGACGTTTTCGAAAGTCGGCGGACGTATCGTGACGGTCGTCCTCGCGTACCCGTTCGCGATGACGGCGCTGTTCCTCCCGCCCGTCGTCGCCGCCCTCGTGACGCCGTCGCTCCATCCCTACATCCTCGACCCAAGCTACGAGTTCGCGGCGTGGGCGCTCGACAACGTTCTCTTCGTCGGCGGGCTGAACGAGTATCTGCGCGGGAACTACCAACTCGAGGGGGCTGCCTACGCGGCGATGTGGCTCGGCATCTCGATTCCGCTGGGCTGGTTCCTCGGAACCCTCGTCGCGCTCGCGAATCTGGTCCGGCCCTCGCAGTAGCGTCGGTCGAACGCTCGTTTTCCACGACCGCAAACGGACTTCCGATTTCCGATACGATTAGGTGATGGACTGCTAACGATCGGCTATGGAGTTCAACGAAGTCACGACAGCAGTCGCGTTCATCGGCCTGATCGCTATCGGGGTCGGCGGCATGATCGCCTCGGATATGATGGTGACCGAAACGATTCTGATGATGGTCGCACCGTCGATGATCGTCTTCGGCGCGATCATGCTCGGGATCGGCGTCAAGTTCGGCGAGTACCGCGCGACGAACTGAGGTCACGATTTTTCGCCGTCGAGCGGAGCGCGACCGCTCGAGTCGTGAGTCGGTCCGAAACGGAGAGCAAACGAAAGAAATCGAGACGGCGGCGGTTAGCGGCTGTCGACCGCGATCACATGTAACCGAGGTCGCGCAGGCGCTCCATCAGGTCCTCTTTGTCCTGGGCGCGGCCCGCGCGCTCGGTCGTCCCCTCGAGGTCCTGCAGCCAGGCAGGCTCCTCTTCGCTCTTTTCCGTCGAGATCTCGCTGCCCAGCGAGCGGAAGCCGGCGAAGTACTTCGGCGAGATCGGAATGTCCTCCTGGTCGACGCCCTCGGGGAGGTCGTCGTCGCTCTGTGGGACGTAACCGTCGTCCGGGAAGTTCTCGACCGTGTCCGGAACCACGAAGTTCCAGAACGCCTCCCACACCGCGGCCTCGTCGAACTGCAGGATGGGTTGGATACGGTCGTGGGGCGGGTAGATGTCGGGGTCGTGACGCGGCGAGAAGAACGTCTCGTCGGCGCGGGCCTCCTGTTCGTCCCAGCGGACGCCGCTGATGACGCCGTCGATGTCGTACTCCTCCAAGGCGTCGTTGAGCGCGACCGTCTTCAGCAGATGGTTCCCGACGTAGGTGTCGAGCAGGAACGGGAACTCGTCTTCCTCGTACTCGAGGATCTCGCGAACGTGGTGCTGGTTGTGGTCGGAGAGTTCGGCGATTTCGATTTCGTCGCCGGGCTCGAGGCCGTGTTCGTCGACGTACTCGCCGACGTTATCGTTGCGCGCGTAGATGACTTCGAGGTCCCACTCGTCGGCCCAGTGGTCGACGAAGTCGTGGATCTCGTCGAAGTGCTGGTAGTGGTCGATGAAGACCGCGGGCGGGACTTCGAGGTCGAAGCGCTCCGCGACCTCCTTGATGAAGTACAGCGTGAGCGTCGAGTCCTTGCCGCCGGTCCACATCACGGCGGGGTTTTCGTACTCCTCGAGGCCCGTCCGGGTAACCTCGATGGCCTTCTCGATTCGATCCTGAACGTGTGGATAGTCCTCGGGATCTTCGCCCTCACCATCCTCGTAATCGACGTCGACGTAGTCGGGGAAGTTTGACGTCATATCGTGTAATGAGATATAATTACCACATTTAAACCCTTTGGGGGACCGGAAACGTCTGACGGGACCTGAGACGAGCGGCCGGCGCCGGTAGTCGCGTGCGCGTTTCGGATAGACTGATGTCGGGATAGTCGTCGGCATTCGGGACCAAAGGACCCTGTACTGCCACTTCTGTGCCCCAAACGTCGCCGCTCGAAGGGGTGAAATCGGCCACTCTCCCCGTGTGCATCGGTCACAATACGGCCAGTCCGGCGGCGGGGGAGGGAGCTATCTCCGGCGACAATATGCGGCCAATATTGACAGTACCAAAATCGAAAATGTACCGAGAGATGCTCGAGGAACTCCCACTCGCTCGAACCAGAACCAGGCCGTATCAGTCGCTGGACGGAACGAACGGCCCGAAGAATCGCGGTCGCCGAACGGCGATCGAATCCCCAGTTCGGAATGCCCCGGTCGTCGGAGGCCGACTGCTCACTCGAACGACGGGACTGACGTCGCTACTCGTCTTCTTCGACGACTTCCGGATCGCTCATCGCGCTCTGGAGGCTGTCGAGTCCGTTGATCCACTCCGTGACGAGTCCGTACTCGAGATCCTCCGCGACGCCCATATCCAGCGCTTCGCCGTCGATGATGAGGGTCCCGGCCTGTGCGGCGTAGCCGAGCGCGGCGTCGAGTTCCTCGTCGGCCTCGGCGTCGGCCGCGGCGCCGAGATAGTCGCCCACGCTTCCCTCTTCCGGTGGGCCGCCGGCGATGAACTCCTCGGCGGCGAAGAAGACGCAGACGAGACTCGTCTGAACGCCGTCGACGAGGATCAGTTTCTCCTCGTCTTCGATATCGACCTCGCTGAGGACGATTTCGCGGACCTTGTTGATCTCCTCGAGCGCTTCCTCCTGTTCGATATCCCCGTCGTCGTAGGCGGCGACGATCTTCGCGATCGCGATCGCCGTGTCGTCCTGCAGGTTGAGCAGGAGTCGGGCCGAGTCTTCGTCCTCCGGATCGATCTCTTCGTCTTTGATTCGGTCGATCCAGTTCTGCCAGCGTTCCTCCGAGTAGAACTCGGTCGGGGGATTGCTCATACAGACACCTACACCGGCCGCTTGAAATGCCTTTCTCTACTGTATGCCGAACCGAACGAAGCCGTACGGACGGCCTATGCCGGTTAGAGAGTCCCTTCCGTGTCGATTCCGTACACGAGTTCCGGTGTCTCGACGTGTGCGTTTCTGACTGCACTCTCGTGACCGTTCTCGAGCAACCACCGCACGCGTCGCGGGACCGTCTTCGGTCCCAGAACGGCCCCGGGCCGGTCCGGATCGTCGATGTAGTCGGTCTCCATCAGGAACGGCTCGCCCCGTTCGGCGGCCGTCTCGAGTGCGTCTTTCTCGCACATCACGCTCGGGATCGGTCCCGCGAGTCGGCCGCCTGCGTAGTGTTTGACGACGTTGTGGCGCGGGAGTCCCGCCTCCTCGGCCCACTCCGCCACCTCGGTCAGATCCTCGCTGGCTTCGGTGTGAAGCTGGACGGCACACTCGAGATCGGCGGCGCGCTCGAACGCCCGCCGCATCACCGCGTTCGAGGCGTCCCAGACGGCGTCCTCGACGTCGTAGTGCGGACGACCGGACTTCAGCGCCAGCGCGTCGCCGGCCTCAACGTACTCGGCCGCGACGTCGATTCCCGCTTGCATCAGGTCGCGCGCCTCTTCGGGACCGAATCCGCGGTCGTCGACCAGCCGCGAGACGAGGCCGGGATGAACCCCCAGCACGGGCCAGGCTCGCCCCTCGAGTTCCTCGCTCGCCGCCGCGACGATCTCGATGGTTCGCTCGAAGACGTCCCGAAAGTCCTCGCCCGTCTCGGCCTCGACGCCGAGGTGCCAGGAGGGCTTGTTCACTACGAGCAGGTGCGTGCCGCCCTTGTGAGCGAAGTCCCGGACGGCGTCGATGCCGCGGTGATTGTCCGGATCGAGGTGGAGGTGGTTGTCCAGTACCGGCGTCTCGTCGTCGATCATAGGCGACGGTGGGCGGCCCGCGCGGGAAAAATCTCCGGCTTCGCTTCGAACCGAAGCGACCGGAACCGACGACTACGTCTCGGAGCGCGCCGCTGGAAGCGTCACCGAGAACGTCGAGCCCTCGCCGGGCTCGGAGTCGACCCAGATCGTCCCGCCGTGGCGTTCGACGATCCGCTGACACAGCGCGAGCCCGATCCCCGTTCCCTGATACTCGTCGCGAGCGTGGAGGCGCTCGAACACCTCGAAGATGCGATTCTGCTCGCCGGGTTCGATGCCGATTCCCTCGTCGTGAACCGAAACGATCCACTCCGTACCCGCCCGTTCCGCCGAGACGTGCACTCGCGGCGATTCGTCCCCGCTGTAGGTCAGCGCGTTACTCAACAGGTTCTGGAAGACCTGTCGCAACTGTCCGGCGTCGCCCTGAACCTGGGGCAACGATTCGACGGCGATCGCCGCTCCTTCCTCCTCGATCTGGAGCCGGAGTTGCTCGCGGGCCGACGTCACGACAGACTCGAGGTCGACCGGCTCGAACGGGTCGCCCCGCGTCTCGACCCGCGAGTACGCCAACAATCCCTGGATCATCTCCCGCATGCGGTCCGCGCCGTCGACGGCGAACGCGAGGAACTCCTCGGCGTCCGAATCGAACTCGTCACTGTACCGTTTTTCGAGCAACTGGAGGTAGCTCGAGACCATCCGTAACGGCTCCTGGAGATCGTGACTGGCCGCGTAGGCGAACTGCTCGAGACGCTGGTTCGAGTCCTCGAGTTTGGCGACCGTCTCCTCAAGTCGGCGCTGGTACTCGCGTCGCTCGGTGACATCGGTGAGCGTGACGACGCCCCGACGGACCGACCCCGACTCGTCTCTGACCGGCATCCCGTGGGCCAGCACGATTCGTTGATCGCCGTTCCCATTCTCGAGTTCGTAAACGTGGGGCTCCGTGAGTTCCTCGCCCTCGAGGACCCTGAACATCGCCCACTCGTCGTCGGCGACCGGCTCGCCGGTGTCGGCCCAGCGTCCCGAATGCCGGGCGTAGTCCTCGATGGCATCCGTTTCGGGCGGTCCCTCTCCCCAGATGTCGATCGCCGTTTCGTTCACCTCGAGGAGCCGACCGTCCGCGTCCGCGACCTCGACGCCGACGGGCAACACCTCGAACAGCGTCTCGAACTGGTCTCTGTGGTCCTGTAGGGATCGCTCGGCTCGCTTTCGGTCCGTGATGTCAGTGACGGCACCGAGGAACGTCTCGGGGTCGTCCTCGGCGTCGCACTCGACGTGGCCGCGGGAGACGACCCACCGAACGTCGCCGTCGGCGTTTCGGACCCGGTACTCCGCCTCGTAGCTGCCGCCGGTCTCGATCGCCTCTTCGACGGCCTCGTCGATCCGCTCGCGGTCGGCGGCGTGGATCGACGACATGATCTCCTCGTCGTCGACGCCATCGCCTGCCGCCTCGGGATCGACGCCGAACAGGTCGGCGAACGTCGCGTCCGTGACCATCCGGTCCTCGGCGAGGTCCCACACCCAGGTCCCGACCGCACCGGCTTCCGTCGCCGCCTCCAGCCGCGCTTTCGTTTCGCGCAGATCCCGTTCCCGCGCACGCCGGTCGGTGACGTCCCGTGCGATCGCGATGCCGGCGAACACCGCACCCCGACCGTCGGTGACTGGAACGACGTGAATCTGCCACGTTCGACCGGCGTACTCGAGTTCGGCCGTCCGTTCGTCGCCCTCGAGTGCGGCCCGACAGATCGTTTCCGCCGAGTCGCCGAACTCGCCCTCCCAAACGGCTCGAACGCGGTTCCCCTCGAGGTCGTCGGGGTCGACGGGCAGCTCCTCGAACGCCTTCCCCGCCGCCAGCGTGTAGCGGAGGTCGTCGTCGAACATCGTGACGATCCCGTCCGGGAACTGCTCGGCGAGGGTGCGGTAGCGCCGTTCGCTCTGGCGGAGTTTGCGTTCCCGAACCTTTCGATCGGTGATGTCTCGGAAGTACACCGAGAGCCCGGTTTCGGACGGATACGCTCGCACCTCGAACCAGGCGTCGATGGGATCCGGATAGTACTCCTCGAAGGCGACGGTCTCCTGTCGGTCCATCGCGTGCCGGTACTTCGATTCGAATTTCCGCCCGACCGCGTCTGGAAACGCCTCCCAGATGTTCGTCCCGACGAGTTCGCGACCGCTCGGATTGATGAGGTCGTGTGCCGACGTGTTCAGGTACGAGAAGTTCCACTCCTCGTCGAGCGAAAAGAAGGCGTCCGAGATTCGGCCGTACATCTCCTCGAGTTCGTTCTGTGCGCGCTCGTTTTCGACGGCCGACGCGAGGACGTTCGCGACGCTCTGGACGAAGTTCGCGTCGTGTTCGGTGAACTCCCGAGACTCGGTCGTGTGCGCCCCGAGGATACCCCACGGCTCCTCGACGGAGCCGATGACGACGCTGATCCCGCTGACGACGTCGTGATCGTGTAACAGCTCCGGTCCCGAAAAGCGCTCCTCCGTCCGTAGGTCGTCGACGACGACGGGCTCTCTCGAGATGAGCGTGTAGCCCGCCTGCGAGTCCAGATCGGTCGGAACCGTCGCCGATCCGACGAGCCCCTCCCGCCAGCCGACGCCGTTTCGGAGGAGCACCTCGTCCCCGCCGGGGAAGAGTTCGAGAACCTTGCAGTACTCGACGCCTAGCGTCTTGGCGACGGCGACCGACGCGGCGTGCATCAGTTCGTCGAGGTCGTCGAGTTCCAACGCCTTCTGTCCGAGGTCAGCGACGACTTCCTGCTGGTGGATCCGCACTTGGAGCACCTCATCGGTCGCCGACGTATCCATGCTACCAGCGATAGTGATGGGATCAGTGTAAGCGTTACTCTTGAACACCCTCGCCGCAAACCGTCGTCTTTCGCCGACGATCCACGTCACGGATCGGACGGGTAACTCGAGCGAATCGGCCGTCAGCTGCCGAGCGTAATCGCCTCGTCGGCCGCGTTCTGCAGCGCGTCCGAGCGGCCGTGTGACCCGGGTGCGACGGCGATCGTTTCGACGCCGACGGTCCCCGCGTACTCGAGGGCGGGTTTGAAGTCCGTATCTCGGGAGGCGATCGCTAGCCGGTCGATGGTTCCCTCGCTGCACAACGCGGTCGCGTCGACGGCGAGTTTGACGTCGACGTCGCCGCTGGTGATGATCACTTCGAAGCCGCGGGCCTCGGCGGCCTGAATGAGACCCGGCGTGGCGTGCTCGTCGAGATAGAGGCGGATTACGCCGACGTGCCCGAGATCGCGGGCGACGTCGCGAAGATCGTTCAGGTCGACGTCGAACTCGTCCCGCAGGACGTTCGGCCCGTCGACGAGCAGGCCCACCGTCGGCTCGGTCTCGAGTTCGGGGTCGGGTCCCGCGAGGCGGGCAAGACGGGCGCGAACGCGGTCGAACATGCTCGAGCGTTTCCGGGGCCACGAAATAGGTGTGACGGAACGAGACGGCGCTCCGAACGCTTCCGACCGACGGGTGAGACGCTCCCGCTACCGATCCGCTGTCGTGGCCGAATCCGTGACATCAGTGTCAGCTCGAAAACAACGCCAGATGTGTTGTTTCGATGCCTTCCGGCCGCATAAACGGCCAACTGCATACATTCATCGTTTATCTACCAATTATCTTCTGTGCTGATACGTTCACTCGTATACAATGTTGAATAAACAAAGTTTCCGTTCGGTAAGATTTTACTAATTTCAGTGTTTGATGACTGTCAGCGGATGACACAAGACGATTCGGCGGACGACGGCTCGAATACGACGTACAATCGGCGGCGATTCTTAACCGGAACGGGGACGGTCGCCGCAGGCGGACTGATCGGCTCGAGCGGGCTGGCGAGCGCGACGCCGGGTCGCAACCCGGGTCCGAAGAAGGACGAACTCATCATCGGTATCTCGCCGTCGGTGTCGGACATCGAGAACGAAATCGGACCGCAGATCCCCGGCGACGCGTGGATCGAGCACACGAACGAGACGATCCACTACGCGATCATCTCTCTCCCGGAAGAAACGCCGGAGTCGACTCGCGACTCACTCATCGACACGCTCACGAACATCGATCGGATCGAGTACGCAGAAGAGAACGCGACGCTCGAGGCGCTCAGCGCGCCCAACGATCCCCACTACGGCTCCCAGCACGCACCCCAGCAGGTCAACTGCGAGACGGCGTGGGAGACGACCTACGGGAGCGGCGACGTCACGATCTCCATCGTCGACCAGGGTATCCAGTACGATCACCCGGTGCTCGAGGAGAATATGGACGATAGCGTCTCGAACTACGGACGCGAGTTCGTCAGCGGCGGCAGCGATCCGTACCCGATCGCCGGCGACGAACAACACGGGACCCACGTCGGGGGCATCGCCGGCGGCGGAACGAACAACGGCACCGGCCACGCCGGGATCAGCAACTGTTCGTTGCTCTCCGCTCGAGCGCTCAATCGGCAGGGTCGGGGCTCGCTCTCCGACATCGCCGACGCGGTCCAGTGGTCGGTCGACGTCGGCGCGGATATCGTCAACCTCTCGCTGGGCTCCTCGAGCAACCATCGAACGCTCCGTCGGGCCTGTCGGTACGCCGTCGACAACGACGTGCTGGTCGTCGCGGCCGCCGGCAATTCGGGGTCGTACGGCGTCGCGTACCCGGCGGCCTACGACGACGTCGTCGCCGTCTCGGCGCTCACGGCCAACAATTCGCTCGCATCGTTCTCAAACAGAGGATCACAGATCGACCTCGCGGCGCCCGGTACCCGTCTCATCTCGGCGATTCCCTGGAACCGCTACACTCGAATGTCGGGCACGTCGATGGCGGCACCGGTCGTCGCCGGCGTCGCCGGGCTGGTGCTGTCGGCTTATCCGGGGCTGTCGGGTACCGAGTTGCGCGAGCACCTGCAGTCGACGGCCGTCGACGTCGGCCTCTCCTCGAACGCGCAGGGTCACGGTCGTGTCGACGCCGGCGAGGCGGTAACCACCGTTCCCGACGGCTACGACGGTGACGAGCGCGACGGCGAGGAAGACGACGAATCGGACGACGACGAACAGGACGACGCGGCGGGTCGCCTGCTCGCGTTCGTCACCGAGCCCGACGCCGACACCGCGCGCTACGAGTTCACGGTCGAGGGTACCGTCGAGTTCGCCGACGCGCCGTACGACAGCCCGTCCGGCAGGAACATTGAGGGCGGAACGTACACGGCCGAAGATTTCATCGACGAAGAGGGTGAGACGGTCCGCGCCGGCGGAATCACCGGCGGCGGATACGGCGATGCGTTCTACGTCGACGGCCCCGTGACGTCGATCGATATTGACCAGCCCGACGTGATGTGGGTCGAACTCGACAGGGAGGAACTGACCCCTGAGGAGGTCATCGACGAAACCGGTGGTGACCCTGACGAGGACGAGCCTGATGAAGACGAACCTGACGAGGACGAGCCTGATGAAGACGAACCTGACGAGGACGAACCCAACGGTGACGAACCTGACGAAGACGAACCCGACGGTGACGAACCTGACGAAGACGAACCCGACGAAGACGACGAAGAATCCAGGTGTGGCAACGAAACCGCGAGCGAACGCTTCGACGGCGAACTCGACGCCGGCTGGACCGGCGACGGCAACCGGCACACGTACTCGCTGCAGACGGACGACCCGTGTTCGGCGACGCTCACGCTCGAGGGACCGTCGGACGCCGACTTCGACCTCTACGTGACTATCGGCGGTCTGCCGCCGAGCAGATGGATCCACGACGAATCGTCGACGGGGTCGGGCGCTTCCGAGGAACTGTCACTCGAGCTCTCGGGCGACGGAGACCTCAGAATGCAGGTATACACCGACAGCGACAGCGGCGAGTACGAGCTTCGAATCGACGAGCGGGGGCGATAACTGTGTCGTAGCGACACCGGCACGGCGGGTTCGGTCTCGTGTCGGGGCGTCGTCGTTCACTCGCTAGGCGTAGTGAACTCTCGAGTGTAGACAACGGGAGCTGAAGACGAGTGTTCTGCTCTCGCTGGCAACGGTGATTGCCACATCCTCCCCAGCCGATTCGCTCGCTCACGAGTTCGCTCACTCATCCCTCGCGCAATTTCGGCTCGCGCCTCACTATTCGTTCGCCGCGACCCAGCGCGCGCCACCGCAGGGTGGATTGATCGGCTCTAGCGATGTGTGCTCACCTCTACTGACCGGCTCGTACGAGTCCGAACCGTCAGTTGGCCTGCAAAAACCCCGTTTTCGCCGCCGCCCGACGAAAAGACATTACTACTCCGCGGGAGATGATCCGCATATGCCGCTTCAGACGCCGCCGTTACGTGGGGTTCACGCCGAGCGAGGCGCGAAGTTCACGGAGTTTGGCGGCTGGGATATGCCGGTCGAGTTCGATTCGATCCGGACGGAACACGAGGCCGTCCGCGAGGACGTCGGCATCTTCGACGTCTCGCATATGGGCCAGATTCACGTCACCGGACCGGACGCGACCGAGTTGATGCAACGGCTCACCTCGAACGACGTCCGCCGACTCGAGGTCGGTGACTCCCAGTACGCCGTGATCACCGACGAGGAGGGACACATCATCGACGACACCGTCGTCTACCGGCTGCCGGACGACGACGAAGCCGTCGGCGAGCCGACCTACCTCTTCGTTCCCAACGCCGGAACCGACGAGGCGACTCACGAACGGTGGATCAGCTACCGCAACGAGTGGGACCTCGAGGCGACCGTCGACAACCGAACCGACGAGTACGCCATGTTCGCGGTTCAGGGACCGAACGCGGCCGACCTCGTCGCGGACGTCACCGAGGAGTCGGTCACCGACCTCTCCCGCTTCGAGGCCCGGTACGGGACGATCGACGACGTCAGCTGCTGGATCGCCCGGACGGGCTACACCGGCGAGGACGGCTTCGAACTGATCGTTCCGTGGTCGGAAGCCGAACGAACCTGGTCGCTGTTCGACTGCCAGCCCTGCGGACTCGGCGCTCGAGACACGCTGCGGATCGAAGCCGGACTCCTGCTGGCCGGCCAGGACTTCGACCTCGAGTCGAACCCGCGAACTCCCTACGAAGCCGGCATCGGCTTCACGGTCGCGCTGGACACCGAGTTCGTCGGCCGGGACGCCCTCGAAAAGGTCAGCGAGGAGGGAAGCGAGGAGCGACTCGTCGGCTTCCAGCTGATCGACCGCGGCGTCCCCCGCCACGGCTACGACATCACGAACACCGAGGGCCGGGTCGTCGGCACCGTCACGAGCGGGACGATGAGTCCGTCGCTCGAGAAAGCGATCGGGCTCGGATACGTGCCGACCGAGTACGCGGAGCCGGGAACGACCTTACAGGTCGTCGTTCGCGGCCAGTCCAAAAAGGCAAGAGTTGAAACGACACCCTTCATCGATACCGTATAACTATGAGTTTCGAAATTCCCGACGACAGACGCTATCTGGAATCGCACGAGTGGGCACTCGAAGAAAACGGCACCGTTCGAGTCGGCATCTCCGACTTCGCACAGGACGAACTCGGCGACGTGGTCTTCGTCGAACTCCCCGAGACCGGCGACGACCTCACGCAGGAAGACGAGTTCGGCGTCATCGAGTCCATCAAGGCCGTCTCGGACCTCTACGCGCCGGTCAGCGGCGAGGTCACGGCCGTCAACGAGGACCTGTTCGACGCCCCCGAGCTCGTCAACGAGGATCCGTTCGGCGAGGGCTGGATGCTCGAGATCGACGCCGACGACACCGACGAACTCGAGGCACTGCTGAGCGCCGAGGAGTACGAAGATCAGATCGCCTGAGCGCCGCTGCGCTCGACCGACAAACCAGGTCCGATCCCTTATCCGAAAGATGTACTGTCACTCATCGAGTACTGTTTGCAGTAGCACACTATGCCGGTCCCGTCATCGGACGTCCTCGCCTACTCGTCGATCACGGGATTGGACCTCCTCGCACTCCTCTTGCTTCTCCACGTCTGGCTCGTCGGCGTCGGCCTCGCGGCCTACAGCGAAAGATCCGGGCTCCCCTGGAGTCAACGCATCGATCTCGGTATCCGCCAGTACGCGTTGCTCGCGTTGCTCGCGACGGTCGTCGCCTGGCTCCCGTTCGCGCTCGGCGACACGTACCCAATCGCGCTCGGCGGCGCTCGAAGTGAGCGACGGCTCGCTATCGTCCTGTTGATCGGGAGTTTCGCCGCGGTCTGGGCTGGATTCTACTACGCGGGCGGCGCGGTGACCTCCCTCCGATCGTACGCCGCCGTCCGACGAACGCCCGTCGTCGACGCCGCCGCCGTCGAGACGGGGCGTGTCCAGGTTTCGGGAACGGTTCGAACATCGACGGACTCGCGCGAAGCTCCCCTCTCCGGTCGCGACGCGGTCTGTTACGACCTGACCGTCGCTCGAGACCTCGTCGAAGACGAGTCGACGTCGGACGGCGACGGCGTCGATACCGGTGGTTCGACCGGCCTGCTCTCGTCGGCGTTTCGGGAAACGATCCCCGTCGACGACGTCCGAACGACGTTCGTCCTGGAGGACGAAACCGGCCGGATCGCCGTCGACCCGACGGACGCCGCGCTCCGACTCGAAACCGAGACGACGGCGGTCGTCCCCAACGGTGACCGCCCGTCCGGTTCGCTGCTCCGATATCTCGTCCGTGAGACCGAGTACGAGGCGACCGAGCGCCGAGAGCGCTACCGAGAAACGAGGATCGAACCGGGTGACGAACTGTCGGTTATTGGCGTCGCTCGTCCCGACTCGTCCACCGAGTCGATCGACACTGCGGAACTAATCTCACGAGGGGAGTCGAGGGACAGCAGCGAGAGGGACGCCGAATCCGGACCAACGTCGAAGGCCAATTCGCGTCTGACGTCGCTCCCGACGATTACGGCCAGCGACTCGTTCGGCGAGTTCGTCGTCGCCAGCGGGTGCGAACGCAGCGTCGACCGCCAGTTTCGGCGAACGATCGCCGGTTGTACGCTCGCGGCGGTCGCGTTGACTGGAACGGGAATCAGTCTCCTGTGGCTCCTGGCCGGCCACGGCTGATCGGTCGGCTCAGTCGGCGGCTTCGTCCGTCGGCGAGTCGGCTCGGTTCATCAAGACCAACGCCGTTCCCGACAGCAGTACCATCGCGGTTCCCCAGACGACCCAGACGATCGCGCTCTCCGTTTGCACCGTCAGCATCAGGGTGATGGTGAAAACAACCGTCAACGCGACCGTCAGCCGTTCGGCCCGGTCGAGTCGTTCGAGCATGTCGATCACTCGAGGCTGGCGAGTCGTTCGAGCATCTCGTCTAACCCGGCGTTCGTCACGGCGAGCGAATAGCCGTCGATACGGGCGAGTTCCGCCGCGTGGTCCCACAGTTCGTCCTCCTCGAGGCCGTGAAGGATCACGGCGTTCGGCGTCGGATTGAGCACGCGCAGGGCGATGCCGACGCCTTCGCCGCGCGTGACGTTGGTGAACACCAGCACGCGGTTCGTGCTCTGGCCGTAGAGTCGGAAGAACTCCTCGCTCGAGAGGCGGGTGATCGCCTCGATGCTGTCGATCACCGTGTGGCCGCTGATGTGGTCGGTGTTGCCCGGGGAGACCACGGTCGCGTCGAGATCGTCGTGGAGTCGCGCGAGCGGGATCGAGGTCGCGTACTCCTGGAGGTCGTAGACGACGTCGCTGTCGAAGCCGGCCGACAGGACGCGGCCGTACTGTCGAATGCGGTCGCCGCCCCGTCGTTCGTCGATCGCCAGCAGCCCCCTGACGAGTCGGCGCACGACGCCGATGCCGGGACTTTCGCGCCGGCCACTCTCGTAATCGGAGATGACCGACGAGGAGATGTCCAGCTCCGACGCCAGATCGGTCTGGGAGATATCGAAGTCGGTCCGCCACTTGCGCAGGGTGGCGCCGGGGTCGTCGCTCAGCGTGATCTCGCCGGCTATCTTCTCCGCGAGTTCTCGTTTTGGCCCACGGCCGCTCATATGCGAGGGTCGGACGGTCGACTCAAGTACCTACTGAAGACGAGTCGCCGCTATAGTACCAACTGAAACGATGCACACCCGATCGCAACGCCGTCCTGCGAACGGGGTGTGCATTGACTTTCAGTGGCTACGATAGTTATGTGTCGGTCGCGTTCCGTCTCCTCGAGACGACGCGAAACGCCGAGAAAAACCAGTAGTAGGGAATACGAACTGGGTTACGCGTTATTCATTCGCTGACTGTCGCGGTTGCCACACCGTGTACACTCTCGGACCCGGTAGGGTTCCCGAGAGTACTGCGCGTTGTCTTCGTTCGTGCTTTCTGTCACGAGCTGGATGCTGACTTCGTGCAGGGTGCTGGTTTCACAGACGTCACACGGTTCGGTCATCCCGTTTGATACGCCACCTGTCGTTGCCATACCTGTCCATTAGAGCCGTCCACGATATATCACCGACACTGACTTCGGAGCGAGAGAAGGGGTATAAATAGGTGTTCTCGCGATCTGAAAACGCCCTTTCTGATCGAGTACATATCAAGAATTAGTTACTCGAGTTGCAGCGAGTTCGGGTACCGAATTCGACCCTCCGGTTGCTCGTGGAAGGCGCTCTCCGACTGTCGATATCGCCAATCCTCCATCCGAAAGTGTTGGCGACAGTGAAGGTCCTCCGCACTCGGAAAACCTTTTGCTATGAGTCCCCCAACGCAATAGCATATGGATGAAGAGTCCTCCATCGAGGAAATTCTGAATACGATCGGGGACGAGCACGCTCGAACCGTCCTCGCCTCGATCAGCCGCGAACCCGGCTCTGCGAAAGAACTCGCCGAGCGCCTCGAACTCTCTCAGCCGACGATCTACCGACGCCTCGAACTTCTCGAAGAGAACGAACTGATCGAGGATCGAACCCTCGTCGCTGACGACGGGAACCACTACAAGGAGTACACGTGCAACTTCAACAGCACCGTGATCTCACTGGAAGACGACGAGTACGACGTCCGAATCTTCCGGGAGGAGAACCTGCCGGACCGGTTCACGAAGCTCTGGGACGAACTCGGTGTGAAATAACGCCCGTACAGATGCACGGTACAGTTCACGCCCGTCGCGGACACACGCACCAGTCGCGGATCGGTGAGTACGAATGAACGAAATCGTCGACGCGGTACTCATGCTGATGCAGATGGCCGTCTTCGCCCTCTCGCTCGGACTGACGCTCATCAGCTTTCAGTCGTACACGCAAACCAAATCGAAGCGGCTGGAATCGGCGTTCATCGGCTTTGCCTTCCTCAGTATGGGCGTCGGGCTCACGACGATCAACTCGCAACTCTCGTCGGCCCCGACGCTGTTTTACATCGCCGAAACGGTCCCCTTTATCGTCGGGTTCGGCATGCTCTACCTCTCGCTCTATCGCTGATCCCGACTCAGTTTTCCGTCACTCGGACGCGGGCGATTCCATCGTTTCGACGCGCTCTCGGAGCCACGCTATCGCCGCCTCGACCGCGCGCTCGTCAGTCCCCCGCACGCGCAGTCGGCCGGGTCGATCCTCGCCGCGGGGATAGCTGCCGACGGTGACGTCGAACTCGTCGGTCACGCCCTCGAGCGCGTCGTGCAGCGATCCTTCGGGTGCGGGCGTGTAGATCGTCCGGGCAACGGCGTCGCCCTGAAACTCGTCGGCGACGTCGGCGAACGTGGCCTTCATCTCGTCGGGGATGCCCGCGAGGACGTAGACGTTCTCGACGACACAGCCCGGGGCCCACCCCGCGTCGGTGACGAGCGGCGTCGCACCTTCGGGGATCGACGCTGCGGCATCCAGATCGAGGTTCAGATCGTACTCGTCGACCAGATCCGGGTTCTCGTCGCGAAACGCGGCCGCCTTCTCGAGCAGTCGATCCCTGATTCGTTCGTGAACGACGAGGTCGCGTCCCAGTCCGTCCGCGACGGCTTCGACGGTGACGTCGTCGGGCGTGCCGCCGATCCCGCCGGTGACGATGACCGCGTCGAACGCGTCGGCCCAGCGAGCGACGTAGTCGGCGATGAGCGCTCGGTCGTCGGGAATCGTCAGGATCCGTTCGACGGTGCTCCCGCGCTCGGTGATCTGGGTCGCCAGCCAGGCGGCGTTCGTGTTCGTCGTCGTCCCGGCGAGCAACTCGTCGCCGACGGTGACGATCGCGACGTTCATACGGGCCGTTCGGCGCCACGACAGTTAGCGCCTGCGCTAGCCCCTCCTTCGAATCGTCTCTGCGGCCGGATCACTCGACCGTCACCGTCCGGCAGCTCTCGTGGGCCCCAGTATCGACGCAAACCGGGAACGACTCGCTGTCGCCCGACGGCTGGCCGGCCTGGAACTCGAGCGTGAGGTCGGCCGTCTCGCCGGCCTCGAGCGTCAGCATCTCGCTGTCCTCGATGGTGGGATCGTGGCCGACCACGAGATCGACGTCGGTCGTTCCCTCCTCGTCCCCGACGTTCTCGATCGTCGCGTTCACCGTGAGCAACCCCCCGCCTCCGACGGGAGAGTTCGTGGCCATCGACGCCACCTCGAACGTCGCGGGCGTCGGCTCCCCGTTTTGGCCGGTCTCGTCCTCCCACTCGGATTCGAACTCCGCGAGGCAGTCCGCCGCGCGCGGGTTCGAGTGGGTGATGCCGGCCACGGCGTAGTCGTCCGGATCGGTCGTCAGCCCGGTGATTGCCGTGCCGTACTCCCCATAGTCGGGGACGGTGACCGTAACCCCGTCGACGCCCTCGGAGACGGCCCCGCCGTCCGAAATTTCGAAGGTGATCGTTCCGGTAAACGGCGCGACGTCCTCGCCGATCGTGACCCCGTCCTCGATGATCGTGTTACCGAAGCCCGCCTCCGTGTAGAACCCCGTACTCGCATAGGCGATATCGCCCTCCTCGAACGACCCACTCACGGTCGCTCGCCCGCAGGATTCGAACGTGACGTCCCGTCCAGGGTCCGGTTCGCCGTTCCCGTTCTCCGCCTCCCCGACGACGACCGTCTCACAGGCCTCGTGGGCGCCCGTGTCGACACAGACGGGGAACTCCTCCGTGTCGCCCGCCGGGTGGCCGGCCTGGAACTCGAGCGTGAGGTCGGCGGTCTCGCCAGCTCCGAGCGTCAGCATCTCGCTATCCTCGACGGTCGGATCGTGACCGACGACGAGATCGACGTCGGTCGTTCCCTCCTCGTCGCCAACGTTCTCGATCGTCGCGTTCACGACGAGTACCTCCCCGCCCCCGACGGGGGAGTTCGTGGCCATCGACGCCACTTCGAACGTCGCAGGGACCGTCGATCCCCGGGGCTCTTCGCCGTCGTTGATCGCCGTCGTCTCGTCCCCTTCGTCCGCGGTACCCCCGGCGTCCAGACAGCCAGCGACCCCGATTCCGATCCCGGTTCCCGTGGTCGCGATAAACGTGCGCCGTTCCATAGCCGACGTATCGTGGTCACCACACATCAAACCATGTCTAATTTGTCACATCTGGTTATTTTCATCAACTCCTATTTGACCTATCTACAGCGGCGTATAACGCGGTTATTCAACATTCACGCACACAGAATACATCAACTCCCACAAATATATCCAGGGCGCTCTGATCGCTTCTACGGGGGTTCACTCATCGGGTGTGACGCCGGTCCCCGTGATCGGTTGTCGGTTTCCGTTCATGTGTGTTCGAGCGGTCGATCGATCCGCACTGGCACCGAACTCCCACCGAAACGTCCGGTAGCTGTCGTTCAAGAACCGCTACTCACGAGGTACGCTCCGTCTACAACCGTTGGCGGCGAGGAGTCACATCTCGAGGCTTCGGCCGCACCCGTAACGGCCTTTCTCGTCGGCCAAGAGACATAGTGACCATCGAAAGATTGCGCTGAAGCTCTTCGAACTGCAAACTCAGTTCGAAGAACACGTCTTCGATCCCTGCTACTATGCCTTCGTCTCCGAGGTCACGGCCGATTCACCCGAAAACTGTGATCACCAGAGGCTCACGAACGCGACGAGCAACAGCGCCCACTTGAGGAACGTCAGCTCACGCTCGTAGCCGTCGATCAGGGTGCGGAACGTCTCCGAATCGTGCTCCAAGACGATCAGCATCGCGAACTGCAGGAGACAGGCGGCCGCCAGCAGGTCGGCGGTCACGACCGAAACCGCAATCGCGACTGCAACCATCGCGACGACGAGCTCCAGAAGTCGTCCGAGATTCATCGGTAGTAGACGGGAAAGCCGCCCTCATAGTTCTTCGTGGTTGTAGTCGGTCAGGCCTCTCGGAGTCGCTCGAGTCGCTCGAGCGAGTCGGCACCCTCCGGATCCTTGTCGTGACGTACGGCCTGGAACCGGGGAAAGCGCAGCGCGTAGCCTGAAGAGTACGTCGGCGAGGTCTGAATCTCCTCGTAGCCGACCTCGAAGACGACTTCGGGCTCGAGGTCGACCTCCTGTCCGTCCTCGCTCGCGATGTACGGTTCGAGTAACTCGGTCAGCTCCTCGAGTTTCTCGTCGGTGATCCCGGTCGCGACCTTCCCGACGGTCTCGAGGGTCTGCGAGTTCACCGCAGAGCCCGAGGAACGTCGTTCCTCGCTGTCGTCACCAGCGCGCACGGAGAGCTCGAACGTCCCCAGGAACGTCGCTCGACGGCCCTCGCCCCACTCCGCGCCCGTGACGACGCAATCGAGCGTCTCGACGTCCGGCTTGCGTTTTCGCCAGTGTTTCCCGCGCCGACCCGGCGAGTACGTCGACTCGGGGTTCTTGAGCATGATCCC
The DNA here is from genome assembly GCF_900100335.1 of Natronorubrum texcoconense. GTDB lineage: Archaea > Halobacteriota > Halobacteria > Halobacteriales > Natrialbaceae > Natronorubrum > Natronorubrum texcoconense. The sequence goes on from NZ_FNFE01000006.1 coordinate 276,806, forward strand.
CTCGTGGCCGCCCTCGAGGGCCTCGGCGTCGATCGACTCGATCTCCTCGGGGTCGTCGGTGCGCCACAGCAGCGAAAGGCCCTCGATATTCGCCGCGTTCACTTCGGGGCCGTCCGAATCGGAAAGCACCGCTCGCAGTCGGTCGTGCCGGGTCGTCAACGGCTCTTCGAGCAGGTCGTCGCCCCCAGCGTGCAGGCAGTCGAAGAAGACCGGCCGGACGGTCACGTCCTCGCGGACTTTCTCGACGTCGTGTTTCCGCCGGAATCGTTTGAGGACCTCCTGGAACGGCAGCGGCGCGCCGTCGTCGTCGATCGCCACGACCTCGCCGTCGAGAATAACCGGCTCCTCGAGCGTTTCGTCGGCGTACTCGACGACCTCCGGGAGGGCGTCGGTGACGTCCTCCATGTTGCGCGAGAAGACGCCGGTTTCCGGGGCCGTCTCGTCGGACTCCGCAGGGCGATGGTGCAGTTGGATCCGAGCCCCGTCGTACTTCCACTCCACGGCCGCCTCCTCCCACTCCTCGAGCGCGTCCGTCACCGTCCCGGCCTGGGCGAGCATCGCCTGGACGGGGCGACCGACCTCGAGTTCCATCGCGTCGAGTCCATCGAGACCTTCGTCGCGGGCGACCCGAGCGACCTCGCCGTAGTCGTTCGATACCTGTAGCGCGCGCTCGACGCCCTCGACGGGCACGTCGAACGCCTCGCTGATGGCGTCCCGGACCGCCCCCTCGCCGACGCCGATGCGCATCTCCGAGAGGACGAGCCGAGCGAGATATCGGGCTTCCTCGCTCGAGCAGCGATTGAACAGTCCGAAGAGGAGGTCGGTCTTGCGATCCTGGCTGCCCGAGCCCTCGGCGGCGGCCAGCTCCGAAAGCGTCTCGAACACCTCGCGAACGGTCAACTCGTCGCCGGCTCCGCCGGCACTTCCCGAGTCGTCGTTTCCGGCCGTAAACGCACCCAACCCCTGTTGCCCGCCGAACTCGTAGCTCGCGGCCACCTCGCCGATCTCGCCCACCTCGGCGAGTCGGTCCTCGACGTCGTCGCTCCCCACGTTCGTCCCGGCCGCGCGGGCGATCGCCTCGTAACAGCTGTTCGGACCGATATCGAGCGTTCGCGACCGCCAGGCTGGGAAGACACGCCCCTGGACGAACCGGGCGACGATCTCGAGATCAGCGTCCGCGTCCTCGAGCACCGCTCTAACGAGGTCGACGATCTCGAGATCTGCGGGCTCGGCTTCGATCGCGGCGGCGCGGTCGGCGAACGTGGCGAACTCCATCGGCGGTGTGTATCGGCGGCGAGAGTAAAACGGTTCTGAGATCGACGAAGCGTCGTGTCGAGGGTCTGTGACAACGAACCGTGTGTCCCCACGACGACGTCGTCTCGAGGGGCAGACTTTAAAAACAGCCGGGCCGCACTCGGAGGTATGCCAGAGGAGGAACTCGCCGCGCGGGTCGCGGACGTGTTGGCGGTCGACGCCGAGGAGTTTCGCGCTCGGGCCGAGGCCGATGCCGAGGTGATCACGGACGCCATCCACGACGGCGTCTTCGACAACCCACAGGCGATCATCGGCTTCGAGTACGAGTTCTACGCGATCAAGAACGACGACTGTGCGCTGCGGCGGGTGCCGCGTCGCCTCCTCGAACTCATCGGCTTCGAGAAGGAACTCGGGCTCCACAACGCGGAGATGACGACCAGTCCACAGCCGCTGAACGGCCACGGACTCCTCGCCCAGGAGTCGGAGATCAAAGCCCGTCTGCAGACCGCACTCGACGTCACGCAGTCCGAACGCATGCGTCTGGTCAGCGACGCGCTCTGGACGATTCCCCCGGAAGGCGAGGACGCCGCGACCTACCTCACAGACAGCGTCGAACGGACGATGACCGACGCGAACGGCGACGAGCGATCGATCCGCGTCGCGACCAACATGAGCGACTCGGCGCGCTATCACGCGATGGCGAACACCGATCAGGCAGAATCTGCCGGCATGCGCATCGAGGCCCCGAACGTCTCGCTGCAGGCCGACACGGTCATGCCCGAGAGCCTCATCACCTCGATCCAGCCCCACTACCAGGTGGCCCACGCTCCCGATCTCCCGCTGTACTTCAACTACGCGCTGCGCGCTGCGGGCCCCCTCCTCGCCCTCGGCGTCAACTCCCCGTTCTTTCCCGCCGATCTGTACGACGACGACGCGACTCCCGAGGAGATCCTCGCGGACGCTTGGATGGAACACCGGATCAGCGTCTTCGAAACCTCGCTCAACGACCCCGCCGCGGCCGAGGGGAAAGTTCGATTCCCGCGCGACCTGGGAAGCGTCGACGAGGCCGTCGACCGGATCGTCGACGACGACACCATCGTTCCGATGCCCGTCGAACCGGGCGAGCGGTTCGACGACCAGTTCCCCCACTTTCGTCGCAAACACGGCACCTACTGGCGGTGGGTCCGCCCGGTCTTCGGCGGGCCGACCCGTTCGGCCGCCAACGCTCGCATCGAGTTCCGCCCTATTCCGTCCCAGCCGACCGTTCGCGACTCGGTCGCGTTCCTGGCCGCCTTCGCCGGCGTCCTCGAGAGCCTGACCCGGCTCGAGCACCCCGTCGTCGAACTCGACTGGCAGATCGCCCGCGAGAACTTCTACGGCGCGATGCGCGACGGGCTCGGCGCCGACCTGACGTGGATCACCAACGACGGGAAGGAGACGACCGACAGCCTCGAACTCTACGAGGATCTGCTCGCCCACGCCGAGGACGGCCTCACGAATCGCGGACTGACCGAAGAACAGGCCGCGAAGTACCTCTATCCGCTCCGGCGGCGCGTCCGCCAGCGGGTGACGCCCGCCCGCTGGAAACACGAGCAAGTGAGCGACGCGCTCGAGGACGGCGCGTCGCTCGAGGAGGCGATCGCGACGATGCAACGCGGCTACGTGCGCCGACAGGAGGAGACGCTGCTCGAGGGGAGTTTTGCGGACTGGATCGGTGATTGACCGGTTCGTATTCGCTCGTCGACGCCGCCGCGCATCGGTGAGGCTCGGGCCGCCGTCGGATCGCGGCGCCGTCGGAATCGTGTCGTTCGGCCGAATCCGATGTCGTGGCTCCGCTGGTGCCACCGGTCCTGCGGGTACACCCGGCCCGCGAGGGTGTCAGCACTCGACCGGTTCGACCCACTCCGTCGCGGGTTCCCCGTCCGGAATGCCCAGGAACGTCACGTAGGCGGCCGCACCACCGTCGCTGTCCGCGGTGTGGACCTCGCCGGGGTCGAAGAACGATTCGCCCGCCGCGTACGTGCGGGGGATGCAGTCGTGCTCCCACGTGACCTCGACCTCGCCTTCGACCATGTTGACGATGGAGACGCCCGGGTGTCGGTGCCAGCCGGACGTCCCGCCTTCCGTCCAGGTCACTTCGGCGACGATGACCGTCGATGCGTCCTCCAGGTCGACGACGACGGCGTCGTCCACGGCGCCATCGGTGTCGCCATCCGCTACAGGATCGTCGGTCGCGTCGGCGGTTTCGGCATCGGCGTCGTCGCCGGCGAACGTCAGTTCGAACGTGGCCGCCAGTTCGTCGGGGAACGGCGCGTGTTCTGCGATCACGTCGACTTCGAAGCCGTCGGGTTCGTCGACCGCGGGTTCCTCGTCGGCGGCACCGTCGGCATCGGTCTCGTGTTCGTCGTCCTCGTGTTCGTCGTCGTGTGCGTCGGGTTCGTGTTCATCGGCAGTTGCGGACGCGCTCAAGCCGAGCGTAGTCGCCGCGACCGCGCTCGCTTTCAGTACCGTTCGACGCAGGAGGCCGTCGATCCGTTCCGTGTCGCTAGTCATGTTTTCTCGTGATCCTATTTGTGTGCGGTCAGCGAGACGCTCTTCACGCCGTACTTCTGGCACGCCCCCTGGGCCTGCTCCGAGGTAAACTCGTACTGCGTGTTTTCGCGAACCTCGGTCACGTCGAATCCCGGCATCTCGATCAGCGACGTGTAGTCGTCGACCTGCTCGGCGCCGCCGATACACGCCGCCCAGAGATCCGCGTCAGTCTTGATGCTCTCGGCCAATCGCTGCTCGCTGATGATGTCCGAGATCGCCAGCCGACCGTCGGGTTCGAGCACGCGGCGCACCTCCTCGAAGACCCGGTCCTTTTCGGCGGAGAGGTTGATGACGCCGTTGGAGATCACGACGTCGAACGACTCGTCCTCGAACGGGAGGTTCTCGATGTAGCCCTTCTCGAAGGACACCCGTTCCATCCCCGCCGCATCTCGTAGCTCGCGCGCTTTTGCCAGTTGTTCGTCCGTCATATCCAGTCCCGTAACGCTCCCCGCCTCGCCGACGTGCAGCGCCGCGACGAAGACGTCCGTTCCGGAGCCGCTGCCGAGGTCGAGCACGCGTTCGCCCGGTTGTAGATCGGCGAGATCGAAGTGGTAGCCGACGCCCGCGAAGGACTCGAGGGCCTCGTCCGGAATCCGGTCGAGATCCGCCGGCGGGTAGCCGAGTCGCGCCGCCAGCGGACGTCCCATCTCGAAGTGGAACTCGCCGTCCGGTTCCGTCGCGACGTTTCGATAGACCGCTTTTACCTCCTGCTCGAGTTTGTCGACGTCGAGTGATTGTGACATGGGTTCGTCCCTCCGGATCTCTCGACCGAGCCGGTCCCGGAGGCGCTCGCGATCGTGTCGATGGTCCGTCCGAATCGGAGTTCGGCTTCGATATGCGTCACTCTCCGTGCGAATACCGCGCTACGGGCGTGGCCTGAGATCCCACTAGAGGCCGACGAGACAGCGGGATTTGTAGGCAACTGCTGGCGTTCGGGCAGCCGGTGACCGAAGCGCAGCCGGTGGAACGGCCGATCCCGTCGGGCGACGAGGAGCGCCGTCGATCCCGCAGAGGCGGCCGCAAGTGATTAAGTACCCACGCTCGAGAGTGTCGACTATGGTAACCTTCCTCTCCGGGGGCACCGGGACGCCGAAGCTGTTGGACGGTGCTGCCGCCGCGTTCTCGCCGGAGGAAACCACCGTCGTCGCGAACACGGGCGACGACGTCGAACTCGGCGGACTGTTCGTCTCGCCGGACGTCGATACGCTGTTGTTTCAGGGTGGTGGGGTGCTCGACCGCGAGACGTGGTGGGGAATCGACGGCGACACGCATCGAACCAACGCGGCGCTGTCGGACATCGCCTCGGCCGCGGGGCTGCCCGACGGCCCGCAGTATCTGCCCGACGAGAAACAGACCGCGGGACGCGAGATCGCCAACTGGCGCCGGTTTTCGGGGACCGGCGAGTTCATGACGATCGGCGACCGCGATCGGGCCGTCCACATCACGCGAACGAGTCTGCTGGACGAGGGGCTGACGCTGAGCGAGGCGACCCAGCGGCTGGCCGGCGCCTTCGGCCTGACGATCGATCTGTTGCCGATGAGCGACGACCCTATCGCGAGTCTCATCCACACCGACGAGGGGCTGATGCACTTCCAGGAGTACTGGGTCGCCCATCGCGGCGAGCCGACCGTCGAAACCGTCGAGTTTCGTGGGTCCTCGAACGCCGATCCCGCGCCGGGCGTCATCGACGCCCTCGAGGATACCGTCGTGATCGGCCCCTCGAACCCCGTCACGAGCATCGGCCCGATGCTGACGCTGCCGGGCGTGGCCGACACCCTCGCTCAGTCGACGGTCGTCGCGGTCTCGCCGTTTCTCGGCGACGACGCGTTCTCGGGGCCGGCGGGTGATCTCATGGCGGCGGTCAACGCCGATCCCAACACCGAAGGGCTGGCGACGGCCTACCCCTTCGCCGACGCCTTCGTCGTCGACGACAGCGACGACGCGGAGTTCGACCGGCCGACGATCCAGACCGACATCCGAATCGACTCGCCCGAGGACGCCGCACGGGTCACCCGCGCAGTCGAGAGCGCGATCGATATCGTCGACTGATCATGTTCGCCCCACCGCTCGCACTCGCGAGTCTCAGCGGTGAAGCGGACGCCCAGTGGGCCCGTGCGGGTGCCGACTACGCGGGCGCGGCGTTTCTCGGCGGCATCGCCCTCGACGACGACTCGAGAGCCGCGGCCCGCGACCTCGTCGCCCGGGACCGCAACGAGTTCCTGCCGGAGGACCCCCTCGCGTTCGTCGACGAGCAACTCGCCGCGCTCGAGGACGTCCCGATCCAGCCCGCGTTCAACGTCCGGAGCGCGACTCCGGGTCCGATCCCGGACGCGGCGCGGATCTGCCGGAGACACGACGCCTTCCTCGAGATCAACGCCCACTGCCGGCAGGACGAACTGTGTGCGGTCGGCTGCGGCGAGACGCTCCTTCGGGATCGCGAACGGCTCCGCACGTACGTCGAGCGAGCAGCCGAGACCGGGGCAATCGTCGGCGCAAAGGTCCGGGCGGAGGTTCCCGGCGTCGACCTGCCGGCGCTCTCGCGGGTCCTCGAGACCGCTGGCGCGTCGTTCGTCCACGTCGACGCGATGGACACCGAGTCGGTCGTCCGCGAGGTCGTCGAGGCGACCGACCTGTTCGTGATCGCTAACAACGGCGTCCGAGACGAGGCGACCGTCCGCGAGTACGCCGACTACGGCGCCGACGCGGTCAGCGTCGGGCGATCCAGCGACAACCCGGTCGTCCTCGAGCGAGTGCGTGGCGCCGTCGACAGACACCTCGGCGTCGAGAGCGAGGTTAGCGCATCGTCACAGTGAGCGGGCTGCCCACGTGGTGGTCCGTTCACGATCGCCGTATACTCGGCGTTCTAACAGGTTTTGGCGGCCCTAGCGCTTATTCGGGTTCCCGTGGAGAACACGTCCATGAACGGAATCCACGACCTCGGCGGGATGGACGGGTTCGGCTCGGTGGCCTACCCCGATACCCCCGACACCTTCGATCACCGGTGGGAGGGTGAGGCGTACGCCGCGTTCGTCGCGACGCTCGGCAACGAAATCGCCTCGATCGACGAGTTTCGTCACAGTATCGAACGCATGCCGCCGGCGCAGTACCTCGACTCGTCGTACTACGATCGCTGGACGACGGCGATCACGCGACTCCTGCTCGAGAACGACGTGATCGATCCCGAGACGTTCGTCGAACGGACGGCGGCACTCGAGGCCGGCGAGGCGACCGTGCCGGAGCGCGAGGTTCCCGGTTTGCTTTCGGAACTCGCAGCGGGAGTCGCAGCATCGTACGAATCCGACGCGCCCGCCGAGTCGTCGACGTTCGCAGTCGGCGACGCCGTCGTCGTCCGCAACGACCATCCCGACGGCCACACCCGCTGTCCGCGATACGCTCGCCGCGCCCGGGGAGAAATCGTCGCCGATCGCGGCGCGCACGTCCTTCCTGACGCCCGCGCCCACGGCGAGTCCGCGGCCGAACCGCTCTACCAGGTTGCGTTCGACGGCCGAGAGCTGTGGGGTTCGGACGCCGACGGCGACCTCGAGGTGACGATCGACCTCTGGGAATCGTATCTCGATCCAGCCGAGGAGGCCACCGATGACTGACGACTCACCGGCCACGACCGATACGGAATCCGAGCCGGACGAGTTCGACGTCGACGAACACGCCCGCGAACACGACCCCGAAGCGCGGGTTCGCGCGCTCCAGTCGTTGTTGATCGAACAGGAACTGCTCTCGAGCGACGCCGTCGACGACATCATCGCGACCTACGAACACGAGATCGGCCCGAAGAACGGGGCTCGAGTCGTCGCTCGCGCGTGGACCGACCCCGACTACCGGGATCGATTGCTCGCGGAGGGGATGTCGGCCGCAGCCGAGGTCGCGGACGTCGACGAGGACGTCGTCGATATCGAAGTCGTCGCGAACGCGCCTGACGAGCACCACCTCGTCGTCTGTACCCTCTGTTCCTGTTACCCGTGGGCGCTGCTCGGGCTGCCGCCGACGTGGTACAAGACCCCCGAGTACCGCTCCCGAGCCGTGAAAGATCCGCGAGGGCTGCTCCGCGAGGAGTTCGGGACCGACTTGTCCGACGACCTCGAGATCCGCGTCCACGACAGCACGTCCGAACTCCGATACATGGTGCTCCCGCAACAGCCACCCGAAACCGAAGGAATGACCGAAGACGAACTGGTCGACCACGTGACCAGAGACGCCATGATCGGCATCGATCGACTCGCCGGGGGACAGAATGGCTGACCGCGACGAACGCCCGAGCCCCGGACTCGCGGCACTCGAGGGCGAGGAGACCCCCACGTTCGACGCGCCGTGGCAAGCCCGCGCGTTCGCCATCGCGGTCGCGCTCTCTGCCGACGGTGCCTACGAGTGGGACGCGTTTCAGGATCGACTGGCCGCCGAGATCGAGCAGGCCGACGACTCTGCAGTTCCGGCCGACCGAACGGCCTCCGAGGCGGACTACTACCGTCGGTGGCTCGCCGCCCTCGAGCGACTGCTCGTTTCCGACGGGGTTCTCGAGTCGGGAACGCTAACCGAACGGACGCGGGAGTTCGCCGTCGGTGATCGAGACGCGTCCGAGTGGGTCGAGGGCGAACACGACCACGATCACGGTGCTGCGGGTTCCGATGCGCACGACCACGGTCACGACCACTCTCGGTAACGATCGCCAGTATCGAGCGCGCGCTCGGCGATCGAGTACTCGCCGAGTCGGAGGGGCTGTCACAGGAGCCAACGGTGAACGAGGGCGACGTCGTGACGCCCCTCGTTGCCAGCGATCCTAAAGCGTCGCTATGTGTGTGCGGAGGGCTTTCAGTGGTGTGGACAATCCGAACGTAAAGTATGACGAGTTCGGACGAACACGCAGGCGATATGCGCTGGGGCTGGACCTGTCCTCGCTGTAACGCGGACGTCCCAGTACACAGAGACGGCGGTTCGGAGACGTTTCTCTGGGCGTGTCCGACCGACGACTGTCCGTCGGTCGGGTTCGGGTTCAAATCGCGGCGCCGGGCCCGGATCGCACTCCGGGAGTACCGCGAGGCGTATCGGAACATCTACCGCTGATCTCGTTCGGCGGATCGCCTCGAGCACCACACGCCGAACGGACACTCGGATCCACAGTCATTAACCCGCCCGAATCGTAGCTATCGGCATGCGAACGCCGGCGCAGAACGCACATCTGGCACTCCTCCTCGAGGTTGCGGGGACGCCCAAACCGGGCAACGTCGACCGACATCGCGACCTCGAGGACCTGCGGTTCGAACACTTCCTCGCGGGCGCGGTGGGGGCTCAGCGGGGACTCGAGCAGGCGGCCAACGGCGGCGCGGTCGGTCCCGCGTTCGAGCGCAGCGTCGAAGGGATGGCCGCACAGGGCGGCGGCAACACCCAGTTCGGGGCGCTCCTGTTGCTCGTTCCGCTCGTTCGAGCCGCTGCCGACGACCTCTCCCAGCCCGTCGTCGAGGCGATTTGTGAGGATACCACCGTCGCGGACGCCGCCGGCTTCTACCGCGCGTTCGACCACGTCGACGTCTTCGTCGGCGAGCCGCCCGCGGAGATGGAACCGCTCGACGTCCGCCGGGGGAGCGACGCGGTGCCCGCCCTCGAGGAGCGCGGACTGACGCTGCTCGATATAATGGAGCAGAGCGTTCCCGGGGACGACGTCGCCCGCGAGTGGGTTCGGGGCTTCGAGCGCTCCTTTGTCGCCGCCGAACGGCTCGCCGAGGCCGACGGCCCGCTGACGGAGCGCGCCGCAGCCGTCTTCCTCTCCTTGCTCGCCGAGCGCCCCGACACGCTCGTCGCGACCCGCAGCGGTGAGGCCGTCGCGCAGGAGGTGACCGAACGTGCGGCCGAACTGGTCGAACGAAACGCCCTCGAGACCGACCGGAAGATCGTCGAGCGATTCGCCGACGAACTCGTCGAGCGCGGCGTCAACCCGGGAACGACGGCTGATATCACGGCGGCGGGGTTGTTCATCGCGCTCGAGCGCGGGGCGATCACCGTATGACTGGCGACGGGTTGTCGGGGAACGATGATTTCGATGCCGAGCCGATCGCCGAGTGGCCCGTCTCCCTGTCGGGCGTCACCGAATCCGTCGTCGCGACGCTCGGTCCGAACGGCCTGTGGAACCTGGCCGCGCTCGGTCTCTTCGCCGCGGATTCCGGAGACGATTCGATTACCGCGCGAACGTGGGGAAACACCCGGACCCGGCGCAACTTCCACCGTCAGGGCGAGGGCTACGTCCTGTTCGTCGACGACCCCGTCGTCTTCGCCGACGCCGCGCTCTCGATCGTCGAGCGCGAGGAGCCCGTACTCGAGTCCGCGCACGCGTGGGCCCGCGTCTCAGTCGAGCGAATCGATTCGGGAACTGACGACGGGACCGACTGGGAGGAGTGGGCGCTTCGGCCCGCCGAATCCGCCGTCGAGACCGAGACGGTGCCGACGATCGACCGCGGCTTCGCGGCCGTCGTCGAGGCAACCGTCGCCGCCTCCCGCCTCGACGTCGCGGGCTACGACGAGGACGAACTGCGCCAGCGACTCGCGTACTTTGCCACCGTCGTCGACCGCGCCGGGAGCTTGCGCGAGCGCGAGGCGCTCGAGCGCGTGCGCGAGCACTCCGCGTGGTGAATCGGGACGATCGCGGCCGTGTATTCGCTATTACCGAAGCTAAATTTAAATAGGAAGCCGAGGCCAAGCGCGGCCACATGGTGCTCCACTTCAGACAGGCGACGAGTATCTTCGCGAAAACCATGCCGTTCGTGCTGCTCAGACTGGGGATCGGCGTGTTACTCGGTGTGCTCAGCATCCTCTACTTCGGCGTGATTCTTTACGTCGGCTACAGGCTGCTCGGGGCGGGAACGATCTCCGGCTGGATCGCGATAGCCGGCCTCCTCGTAGCGATCGGGTTGTTCGCCTGGCTCTGGCGACTGTTCAGCAGGTACGTGCTCTACCTAATCAAAGCGGGCCACATCGCCGTCATCGCCCACATCGTCGAGACCGGCGAGGTGCCCGACAACCAGATCCAGTACGGCAAGGGACAGGTGACCGAACGGTTCACCGAAGCGAGCGCGCTGTTCGCCGTCGATCAGGTGATCAAAGCCGTCGTCAAGCAGTTCAACAGCGGCGTGGTCTCCTTCTCGAAGCTGTTCAGTTTCGTTCCGGCGCTGAAGAAACTGATCCGACTCGTCGGCAAAGCGATCGCGATCGCGGCCTCCTACATCGACGAAGCGATCATCGCCCACATGTTCGTCAGCGACGAGGAGAACCCGTGGCGATCCGCCCGCGACGGCGTCGTCCTCTACGGGAAAAATTGGAAGCCGGTGCTCGGCTCGACCATGCTTATCGTGCTCGGACTGTACGCCGCCGCGTTCGCGCTCTTGCTCGCCCTGACGCCGATCGCGAGCGTCCTGAGCGGGCTCTCGGCAACGGTCGAAGTCGCCGGCTGGATCGTCGTCGGTGGGCTCTTTCTGACCCTCTACACCGGCTTCCTCAAACCGTGGGTGAAGACCGTCGTGATCACCACGTTCCTCGTCGAGTCTCGAGACGAGACGCCGGACAGCGAGACGATGGACCGGATCGCCGCACGATCCGACCGGTTCCAGGAACTCGTGAGCAAGGCCGACGACGACGCGCCGGCCGAACGGCCGCCACAGTCCGAAGAGCGGCCCGTCGCGGGCAGCGGGGCCTAACGCTCGGTCGATCTGCCTTCGCATCGTCGAATCTTCGTCTCGTAATCGATCGCGACTCGAACGGTCTCGAGCGGACGCGTCGCCGCTCGTCAGTGGCGACGGGGGTGGGGGTTTCCGTAGCGCCAAAGAGAAAGGGATTAAGAGCCTCTGGACGGAACCTTCCTCCATGGCAATCAAACCGGCCTATGTCAAGAAGACCGGGAACCTCCTCCTGGAGCGGTATCCGGAGGCGTTCACGACCGACTTCGAACAGAACAAAGACAGCGTCACGAAGCTCACCAACGTCGAGTCCAAGGGCGTCCGTAACCGCATCGCCGGCTACGTTACCCACAAGAAAAGCGCCCAGACAGCCACCGCATAAGCCCGCTTTTGTCCTCGAGTTCCGACCGTCGTGAGCGACGGCACTCGCCACCGTTCCGGGAGATTGTCCGCAGCGTCGAATCCTGGTAGCCGACTTCCGTAGCGGTTCGCAGCTCCAGTCTCACGGGCCGTCTGACATTGCTCTCAGCGCGATACAGTCGGTACTGAAACTGCTTCGATGAACAGTACTAGTCGTTCGCTGACAGGTCTCTGTGCGACGGAAACCCAAACGGTTTTGCGCACACAACTCCGAGTCCGGGAAAATGGCAGTACGAGTTGGCCTCCTCGGTGCGACCGGTGCCGTCGGACAGCGTCTGATTCAGCTTCTCGACCCCCACCCGGAGTTCGAGATCGCCGCATTGACCGCGAGCGAATCCAGCGCCGGAAAGAGCTACCGGCAGGCCGCAAAGTGGCGCGTCGATAGCCCCATTCCAGCGGACGTCGCGGAGATGACCGTCGTCGAAACCGACCCCAACGAGGTGCCGGACGACGTCGACCTCATCTTCTCGTCGCTCCCCTCGAGCATCGGGGCGGAGGTCGAGCCCGGCTTCTGTGAGGCCGGCTACGTCGTCTCGTCGAACTCCTCGAACGGCCGGATGGACGACGACATCCCGCTGGTCATCCCCGAAGTCAACGCCGACCACCTCGACCTACTCGAGGTCCAGCGCGACGACCGCGGCTGGGACGGCGCGATGGTCAAGAACCCGAACTGCTCGACGATCACCTTCGTCCCCACCCTCGCCGCGCTGGCCGAGTTCGGTCTCGAGAAGGTCCACGTCGCGACCCTCCAGGCCGTCTCCGGCGCGGGCTACGACGGCGTCAGCTCGATGGAGATCATCGACAACGCCATCCCCTACATCGGCAGCGAGGAGGACAAACTCGAAACCGAGTCCCGAAAGCTCCTCGGCAGCTTCGACGGCGCCGAGCTGAGCCACAACGAGGTGGAAGTCGCGGCCTCGTGTAACCGCATCCCGACGATCGACGGCCACCTCGAGAACGTCTGGGTCGAGACCGAAGACGAGCTGACCCCCGACGCGGCCGCCGAGGCCATGCGGGAGTACCCGTCGATCGACCTTCGCTCCTCCCCCGACCCGCTCATTCACGTCTTCGAGGAGCCCGACCGTCCACAGCCACGGATGGACCGCACGCTCGGCGACGGTATGGCCATCGCCGCGGGCGGGCTCCGCGAGTCCGCCTTCGGACTCCAGTACAACTGTCTCGCACACAACACCATCCGCGGTGCGGCGGGGGCGAGCGTACTGAACGGCGAACTGTTGCTCGAGAACGGCTATCTCTAAGTCGTTTTCACTCGGATTTTAGTAATTTCTTCGCGACAGACCCTGCGTGGTTTGGCAGGGCCCACAAGTAGGGATGGACCCAACGGAGCGTATGCTTCCCGTGATCTCCGATCCAGAATCCCTGACACCGGTTTCCGCGAACGCGTCGACGGGATCCACCGACGAGACGGGCCGAGCGTTCGACCTGCTCGCCGATCGGCGCCGCCGAGCCGTCCTCGAGTATCTCGCCGACCGCGACGAGCCGGTCTCGCTGGGCGATCTGGCGGACCACGTTACCCTCGCGGAGCAGGGTCAGACCCGCGGTACGATCGCGGGCTGTGGCGACGCGTTGCTCGGGACGCGACGACGCGTTCGGATCTCGCTTCGCCACCACCACGTGCCGAAGCTCGCGGCGGCCGACGCCGTCGAGTTCGATCCCGAAGCGAACACCGTCTCCGTTCGGGAGACGGGCACCGATCTACTCGCTCGACTGGAGACAGCTACCGAGTAGCGTGGCGGCTGCAAGCACCACGTCCAGTAGTCAGCCGAAAAATGCATGAAACGATGCCTACTGAGGAGCAGGCGGTACAGCTCCTAGTCGAACTGGGGCTCACGGAATACGAGGCTCGCTGTTTCGTCGCGCTTTCGCGCGTCTCGACGGCGACGGCGTCGGAGATCGCCACCCTCTCGGACGTGCCGCGCTCGCGGGTGTACGACGCAGTCGACCGGCTTCACCGGCGAGGACTGGTCGACATCCAGCAGTCCGAGCCGCGCGAGTACCGGGCGATTTCGAAGGCGGCCGCGCTCGAGTCGCTGAAAGAACGGTACGATACGACGCTCGAGGCGACCGACGACGCCCTCTCGGAACTCCGTTGTTCGAAGGGTGGAGACGACTTGGAGGAGAGCGGAGCGTGGGCGATAGCCGACCACGACCACGTCACCAATCGGGTCGGGCGCTTTCTCGAGGAAGCGACTGAGGAGGTGTACGCGCTTCTCGCCGACGAGAGCGCGCTCGATCGACAGTTTCTCGAGCAGCTCGCCGCGGCGAGCGAGCGCGGCGTCGATACGCGGGTCGAAGTCTCTTCCGAGGAGATCGAAGCACGAGTACTGGATGTGACACCGGAGACTACCGTCGTTGTCACGGATCTCGCGGACGACCCCGCCTCGCTGAACGTCAAGCGCCTCGGCCGGATCGTCATGGTCGATCGTCGATCCGTGCTGCTCGCTGCGGTCGCAGACCGAACCCGTCCGGGACAGATCGAAGAGACGGCGATCTGGGCCAGCGGACCGGATCACGGGCTGGTCGTGGGTCTCCGACACGTTCTCGGAGCGCGGATCGACTCACAGAACGTCTTCGTCTGAAGCTATCTTTCGGTCCGATACAGCACTCACCGCGGACTCAGGCGTCCGTCTGTGGCAGCGCGACGACCGGGACGGACGCTTCCTTGACCATCCGCCGTGCAACGTCCCCGGTAAGGAGTTCCGCCAGTCGGTTCCCCTCTCGAGCCGTGAAGACGACGGCGTCGGCGTCTCGGTCCCGGGCTTCGTCGAAGATCCGTTCGACGATATCGGTCCCGTAGAGCACGTCCGTCTCGACCGTCGCATCGGTCGTCTCGAGCGTCCGTCGGATTCGCTCGAAGATTTCGTCGGCGTACTCCTCTCGCTGTTCCATGGGAGCCTTGTCGATCCCGCCGCCCGACTTTTCGATCACGTTGACCGCGATGACCGTGCTGGTCGGAGTCAGATGCGGAGCGAGCGCCGCAGCCGTCCGCTCGCCGTCGTCCGGATCCGCCGCCGGGACGACGACCGTGCCGTCGAAGGTGAGCGTCATCGGGACGCCTCCGCGCTTTGGGTCGCTCGATTACGAACGATCGTCGAATCGACAGTCGGAGTCGGTGACAGCGCCATACCCGAGATTCGGGCCGGCCACTGAAAAAACTGCAGTCGGCGGAACGGATCGGGAACCGCCTCAGGGACGCACCTGATTCCGAAGCGCTGCTGCCGAATCCTCGCCGAATCTCCGGACGTTTTCCGCGACGATATCGGCGAGTCGCTCGTAGTACTCGGGAGTGTGGCCCGCGTTGTGCGGCGTGATCTGGACGTTCTCGAGCGTCCACAGCGGATGTTCCTCGGGGAGCGGTTCGGGGTCAGTGACGTCGAGCGACGCGCCGCGGATCCAACTCGAGCGCAGCGCCGCCACGAGCGCGTCGGTGTCGACGACCGGCCCGCGAGCGACGTTGACGAGCACCGCGTCGGGGTCCATCGTCACGAACTCGTCGCGGCCGATCAGCCCGCGAGTGGTATCGGTGAGCGGACACGCGAGCACGAGGTAGTCCGTCCGCGCGAGCGCGTCGTCGAATCCGTCGTCCTCGAAGCCGATCACTTCGTCCGTCGGCCCGCCCTTCTCGGGGGAGTAGCGAACGCCGATCGTCTCGACGCCGAACGGCTCGAGTCGTTCCGCGACGGCCTCCCCGATCGCGCCGAGTCCCACGATCGTTACCGTCGATCCGCGTAACTCGTAGGCCTGATAGTGACGCCACTCCCGGCGCTCCTGTCGGCGCGCGCCGACGTGGAACCGGCGCGTGTATCGGAGGATCGCGCCGAGGACGTGTTCGCCAATGTTAGGACCGTGGACGCCCGAGGCGTTCGTGACCGCGACGTTGCGCTCTTCGAGTTGCTCGAGCGGGAGGTGGCCCGTCCCCGCGTAGGCACAGGCGAAGACCTCGAGGTTCTCGGCGGCCTCGAGGAGCTCCTCGTCGAGGGTCATCCCGGTGACGAACCGGGCATTTTCGATCGCCTCGCGCTCCTCGGTGGGCGTCCGCGCGAGTTCGACCGTTTGTTCCGGGAGTCGCTCACGGATCGCGGCGACGTACTGTTCGACCGGCATACCGTGGGTTCCGGTCCGAAGGACGAGGACGTCCGGTTCGTCGGTGTTGCTCATGTCCGTGGCGTCGGCCGGTGCGAGCAAAAGCGTTCGTCTCCCGGAACGGGTTTCGAGGGACCACCGCGAGTGACGCTGGCCGTACACACGGTTCGCCGACCCGCGCCGAACAGTCGATCGTCGCCCCTCGAGATCGGTTCCCCTCACCGAGACGTTCAGGCAATTTAATAATGGGCCACTGAGTTCCAACGGAGTATGGAACGCGTAGACGTCGCGATCGTCGGTGGCGGCCCCGCTGGGGCATCCGCGGCCGAGCGGGCCGCGGCACACGGTGCCGAGACCGTCCTCTTCGAACAGGGCGTCCCGCGGGAGGACCGCGACGGACTCGGCCCCGACTCGACCGACGCTGCCGGCATGCTCGACTACTGGATCGACATCATGGACTTCGACTACCGGGAGATTCCCGACGAGGTCATC
The DNA here is from genome assembly GCF_900100335.1 of Natronorubrum texcoconense. Lineage (GTDB taxonomy): Archaea > Halobacteriota > Halobacteria > Halobacteriales > Natrialbaceae > Natronorubrum > Natronorubrum texcoconense. The sequence continues at coordinate 293,344 of NZ_FNFE01000006.1, forward strand.
CACCGGGAGCTCGAGGCGACCGAGTTCGTCGGTCCGAACAGCAACGTTACATTGAGGACGACCGGGATGGAGGCCAGCTACCCGAAGTTCGGCTACACCTTCCACCGTGCACGGATGGACGACTGGCTCTACGAGCGCGCCGAAGACGCCGGTGCTGACCTTCGGGTCGGAACGGGCGTCAAAGACCTCGAGACGGACCTGCGAGCCGACAGCGCGAAGGGGCCAATCCACACGCTGACCCTCGCCGACGGCGACCGGCTGGAGGCCCAGTACGTCGTCCTCGCCGACGGCCCGCAGCGACGGATCACCCTCGACGCGCTCGATCAGTTCACGGCCCCCGGCCGCAGCGTCTCGGACCACCTCTCGCCGCCGAAAGCCAACCACATCGCCTACCAGGAGTATCGAGAGTTTCCCCCCGAGCTGTTCGAGGAGTTCGAGGACACCCTCAAGTTCTGGTGGGGCTACATGCCCGGCGAGACCGCCTACCCGTGGGTGTTCCCCAACGACGGCACGGTGGCTCGCGTCGGTCTCACGATGCCGATCGGGATGGAACTCGAGGACGTGACGAACCCGGGCGCGTACAAACTCCTGCGCCCGGACGACGACCGACTGCCGTCCGGCTCGGAGTACATCCGTCGGCTACTCGAACAGGAGTACGGCGACGAGTACGATATCGAGGAGGAAATTCCGATCGTCGAGGACCGCGGGAAGTCGAAGGGGACCGAGACGTACCCCATCTCCTCGACCCGACCGATCGAGTCGCCCGTCGGGGCGAACATCGCCGTCGCCGGCGGCGCGATGGGGACGACCTCGGCGTTCCACGAGGGCGGCTATCACGTCGCCGTCCGAACGGGGAAGATCGCCGGCCGACTGGCCGCGACGGACTCGCTCGAGAGCTACAACGGGGTCTGGAAGCGCGCGATCGGCGACGAGATCCTCCGGAACGTCGCCTTCGCGGACATCGTGAAGGACTACGAGCCCGACGACTGGGATTGGGCGTTCGATACCATCACCGACATGCAACAGGGGGCTTCCGGCGGCAACCTGATCAGACGGAGCTACTCGGCCGGCCTCGGTGCCTCGAAGATCATGCTCGCCTACAAGCGACGGAAGTACGCCTACCGCAACGGCGGCTACGTCCAGTTGAAAGAAGACGACTACTTCTACTGAGTTCCGGTTTCCGACTCGAGTTCGCGCCGTTCGTACACGAACGTACCATTCGACGCTCTCTCTAAGCTACCCGTCGGTACTGTGTGCGAACCGTCCGACGCCGACGATTCTCGTGGTCCGACGGCTACTCGTGGACGGACGCAATCACAAAAAATCGATTCCGTTGACGGGTGAGAACGGATACGTGCCGCTTAGGAGGACACGGTATCGAGGTTCCAGCCGGGATCCTCCCCCGTCCGCTCGATGTGATCAGCTCGGCAGGCCGGACAGTAGTCGGGTGTCGCAGTGTCGCCCCGAGGGACGTAGACCGCGCCGCTACACCCCACGCACGCGTCAGAAACGATGGTCGCGCAGTCGGCACAGATGTTGAAGTCGTCGACCGTGAGTCCGCGCAGGGGTTCGAGTTGTTTATCCAAGATGTACTCGTCGATGGCCGCCTGACAGTGTTGGCACGGTTTCATAGCGGTACACTCGGTACCATGTCACAGTACTACAAAGGTCTGACGACCCGATACAAATCTGCCGTCACCGTGGGGTGAATCGTACAGACACACGCTGTAGGGAACCGAACCGGACCGTATATCCGAGCAATACGAGGCTGTACTGACGACCTACCGTCGTGTAAGCGGTGGTCCTTTTTCCCGCTCGAGGTAGAGACCGAACGTATGAACGCTCCGTTCGACGGCTCGGACGGCCGGGACGACGAGCCGTCCGAGACGGCAGCGACTCGAGCGGACGGCGCCGGCCACGCGCGAGACGATCAGGGGGAACTCACCGATCCCGGCGGTCCCGACGGTCCCATCGGCCCGGACAGCCCACACGAGCCGAGCGATCACGACGACCACGACGAGCACGAACACCGCAGTCGCTGGCCGCTCGTCACCGGAGTTGGTGCCGGGGGGCTCTACGGCGGCGTCGCAATCTACCTGCTGGGAGCCGCGGCCGGCGTCGTCCCGCCGCGACTCGGCATCGGACTCGCCGTCGTAGGGACCGTCGTCCTGTTGGCCGGGGTGGCGGGCTGGGTCGACGAGGCGTTTCTGGCACCCGCTCGAGAGCGCGCCGGGCAGACGAAGTCGCGAGAGTCGTACGTGTCGACGACGGTGCTCTTTCTCGTGACCGACGTCTCGACGTTCGGCGCGCTGTTCGTCTACTACTTTTTCATCCGGGTAGGCGCCTGGCCGCCGGAGACGCTCCCGCCGCTGTTGACGTCGCTCGTGTTGGTCAACACGCTGATCCTGATCGCCAGCAGCGTCACCATCCACTACGCCCACGAGGCCTTGCACGACGACAATCGACGGCGGTTTCTGGGGCTGCTCGGAGCGACGCTCGCACTCGGCGTGATCTTCCTCGGCGGTCAGGCCCTCGAGTACTACGAGTTCATTATTCACGAGGGCTTTACCCTCGGCAGCGGCGTCTTCGGCAGCGGCTTCTTTGCACTAACGGGACTCCACGGCCTGCACGTCGCACTCGGCGTCGGCGGCATCGCCGTGGTGTTCTGGCGCGGATTGCAAGGCCACTACGGGCCCGAGCGAGACACCTCCGTCGCGACCGTCTCGCTGTACTGGCACTTCGTCGACCTCGTCTGGGTGTTCCTCGTGATCGTCCTCTACGTCGGGGGCACGCTCTAATGAGTCATTGAACGGCGCACTATCGCAGGTTCACGGCAGGTCGTCCCCGGCGTCGAGATTCTCCTCGAGCACGCGAAGCGGCGGGTCCGAACAGTCACAGAACGCCGACTGGCCGAGCGGTTTACGCTGGCCGTCGGGCCAGATCTGAACGATCCCGATCTCGCCGCAGCGCTCGCACTTCGCCGCGGCCCGTCGCTTCTCGCCGTCCTCGTATTCACCCACTGAACTCACCTCGGACGAGTGGGACGTACCAGCGCCAGGGGGTAAAACCCCCGGTGGGAACGCGAACGAATTGGTTGGGAAGCGTGTCAATCAGTTCCACTGCGAGTAGCGTCCTTCGCCGCATTCGGGGTTGCATCTACGCCAGCGAGTCAACCGGATAGCACCACCCGAACGGTCCGGAACCCGCTATCGTCTCCGATCCCGTTGGATTCGCTCCTCGAAACCAGCCATCTTGCGGTAGATCGGCGGCGTCAACACGCCCGCGATCCCCACCAAGATCGCTACCGAGCCGATCGGGAACAGCAACGGCTCGGCCTCGAGACAGGAGTTCAACGACGCGATGCGCACGTAGTACTCCTGGCCGTCGACCTCGATGACCACGCCCTCGAGCAACGCCGCTTCGTTCTCCAGCCCCTCGCCGTCGACCGTCGCCTCCTCGAGCGGGCTGTCGATCGCCTCCCGAAGCGCTCGCTGTTCGGTCTCCGACAGTTCGTCGTACTCGAGATCGCCGACGGTGGATGCGGGTCGCTCGCCGTCCTCGAGCGTCCGAATCTCGATGTCCGGATCGCCGCAGAGACCGAGCGTGTCCTGCATGACGACGTAGCCGCCGACGAGCGCGATCGGGATACCGGAGGCGATCAGGAGCACGCCGAGGAACGGAGCAGCGTACGTTAGGAGGTACGACTCCTCGGACTCCGTCGGCTCGCCGGTCGCCGGCGGATCCTCCGCTGTGTCCGAGCCGGTCTCCGTCTCACGCCGCCTGCCGTCCTCCGGTCGATCCGACGGCCCGCCGTCGTCACCGCTCATCGTCGGCCCTCCGATGGCGTCCGGTGGCGACCACCCAGATACTCGACGGTCCCCGCGAGCCCCAGCCCGTAAATCCAGTGGGCCAACAGGACGAACACGAGGTAGCCGACGAGTTCGAGCCCGATCTGATCGGTGTGGAACGCGATGGCGAAGCCCGAGGCGATGACGGTCGAGAACCACAGCCCCGTGACGAACGAGAGCTCACCCGGGAGATACTCGCCGAGCGCGAGGAAGAGCAGCGGCCAGGTGAGCATCCCGCCCGCGAGGAACACCCCGTAGCCTAACGTGACGCTCGCCGGGAGGCCGACGAGCACCGCGAGACCCGCAAAGGACTCGAGGTCGAACACCCCGATGACCACCGCCACCGCGAGCACGGCCGACATGAGGAGGGTTCCGACGAGCCCGCCGACGGCACCCGTCCCCGCGTCGTTCGCCACCGTCCGCGCGACCGGCTCGATCCGGCCGTACAGCGACGGCGGCTTCCCCTCCTGGGCGGGGACGTAAGATCTGCGCACCTCCTCGGGTTCGGACGGCGGGATTCCGCGCTCGCGCTCGAGTTTTCGCTCGAACCACTGCCACTCCGGGGTAAACTGGTTGGTCGACTTCAGATCCCACGGATCCGCGGTCTCGACGCGCTCGCCGTGGAAGTACGACCAGATCATGTTGTAGAACCAGAGCAGGACGCTCAGCCCGATGATATACGAACCGACGGTCGCGACGACCTGCAGCCACTGGAAGTCGGCCGGATAGGTCGCGTACCGCCGCGGCAGTTCGAGAAAACCCAGCGCCATCAGCGTCATGAACGTGAGCGCGGAGCCGGCGACGAGCAGCGAGGACTGGAACAGCGCCAGCCTGCGGTCGTAGAGTCGTCCCGTCAGTAACGGATACCAGTAGTAGCTCGCGGCGAACATCATGAGAGGAATGATCCCCATCACGATGAGGTGGAAGTGACCGACGACGTAGTAGGTGCCGTGGTAGATGATGTCGACGGGGATCACGGCGAGGAAGATACCGGTGACGCCGCCGACGATGAAGAGGCCGATCGAGCCGACACAGAGGATGGTGGGGGCCGCGAGTTTGACGTTCCCGTTCCACATCGTCGTGATCCAGTTGAACACCTTGATCGCGCTCGGAACGGCGATGGCGATGGAGGTCGCCATAAAACTCGCCCGAATGCGGGGATCGATCCCGGTCGTGAACATGTGGTGGGCCCAGACGCCGAAGGAGAGGACCCCGATCGCGATCGTCGAGTAGACGATGAACTTGAAGCCGAACAGCTTTCGGCCGACGAATTTGGGCAGGATGAGGCTCATCAACCCCGTCGCGGGCAGGAAGATGATGTACACCTCGGGATGGCCCCAGAACCAAAACAGATGTTGCCAGAGGATCGGCCCGCCCCCTTCGGTCGCGAAGAACGTCGTTCCGAAGTTCCGATCCAACAGGAGCATCAGGAGGGCCGTCCCCAGCAGCGGGAACGCAAAGAGCGCGATCGCGCTCGTGACGAGCATGGTCCAGGAAAAGATGTCGAGGTTCGCCCAGCCGATCGCCTCGTCGCGCTCGTAGACGACCGTCGTGATGAAGTTGATCGCCGCAATCGTGGTAGCGATGCCACTCAAATGGAGGCCTAACAGGAGGAAGTTGATCTGCGGATCGGGCGACGTGGACGACAGGGGCGCGTACATGGTCCACCCGATCGCCGGTTCGCGTAACGCAAACAGGAACGAGAGCCACGACTCGGGCACGACCAGCGCGAGCGACTTCCCCGTTACCTCCGCGATGATCCCCAGTCGAGACAGCAAGAGCGCCGGCGGCAACAGCCAGAAGCCGACGGCGTTGAGCCGCGGGAACGCCATATCGTCGGCGCCGAGCAACAGCGGCAGGAAGTAGTTTCCGAGCCCGAAGAAGACGGGGGCGACGAAGAAGATGAGCATCGTCAGCCCGTGCATCGTGAACAGTTCGTTGTACGTCTGCTCCGTCCAGATGTCCGCCGCCGGGGTCAAGAGATGCGTTCGCAGCATCATCGCGTCGATCCCACCCCACACCGCTGCGACGGTCCCGAATGCGATGTAGAGCAATCCGATCTCGCGATGATTCGTCGTCGTCGTCCAATGGACGATCGCCGCTTTCGCTTCCCCCACTGTGAACTCGCGCTCGGTGATCACACCGTAGCCTCCGTCGGGCGAGGGATCGGCTCTGAGCCGTCGCGCCGCCAACAGCGTGAGGAGACAGCCGACGGCCACGAACGCGAACAGCGATACCTGCACGAGCGCGCGACTCATCGTCGCTCGCCTCCCCCAGTAACGCTCTGACCGCCATGGTCGCCGGCCTGCATAGCCGACTTCTCATCATCGACTCCAATAAGGCCACTCCACGATTCGACGACTCTCACGGAGACTAACAGTCGCGATCCGCCGGCGTACCGGCTCGAAGAACGTCACGAACTCGAGACACTCCAGTCATCGATGCAGGCCGTATAACACGGCCGTCGTAGAACGCCACTGCAATGGGTCGTCGACGAAGCGGTCTCGCGCTCGCGGCGGGTGGAGTCGCCGGAGTGTTGGCGCTCTCGGGAACGGTCGCCGCACAGTCCGAAAACCGCGAGCTCATCGACGGACTCGAGGCCCAACTCCTCTACGTCGCCCTGCCGCTGACGCTGTTCGTCCTCATGATCCTCGTCTACGCGGCGGTCAAGTTCCACGACAACGACGATCCCAAACCGACCGCGGAGGACCCCGCCCTCGAGATTACCTGGACCGCCGCGACGGCGATCATCCTGCTGTTCGTCGGCATCGCCGGCTACAGCGTCCTCGTCAGCCCCTACGTCTCACCCTCACAGCCCGGTGATCTCACCGGCGACGGCGACATCGTCGACGAGGAGATCGAATCACTCGATGACCTCCCCGAAACCGACGACGAAGAGGTTGTCGTCCGGGGCTACCAGTGGGGGTGGGAAGCGACGTATTCCGAGAATAATGTGACGACTCGAGACGAGATCGTGATACCGGCCGACGAGGACGTGACGATGTGGCTGACCGCCGACGAAGTTATTCACGCGCTGTTCATCCCCGAGCTCGGTATCAAACAGGATGCGTTCCCGAGCGAATTTACGCGTGTTAGAACTGTCGCCTACGAGACCGGTCTCTACGATGCGGTCTGTACGGAGTTCTGTGGGGCCGGTCACTCCCGAATGGACGCCGACATTGTCGTCGTCGACCCCGAAGTGTACGACGAGTGGCTCGAAGACAACGAAGGCGAGCGAGCAACGGCACCCGATCCTTCGTGAGTGACGGTCGACGCTGCCGAGCACTGAAAGGGTTAAACCACGGACGCACCTACTTCGGGTGCGTGCCTTCAGTCCCCGTCCGAGCAAACCCATTCGGGTGCGATGACAGCACGGCGAACCCGGGCACGCGACAGTGATTCGGTGGGCGTCGCCCACCCGACCGAAGAGCGCGAAGCTCTTCCGCCCGGCACGAGGGTTAGCCAGCCGACGCGGCATGCCGCCACGGGATGAGGCTGGACGTTAGTGTTCCGGGTGACACCGTTTCGATACGAGAGCAACATCACTAGCGGTTGGACTACCGATCAAGGAGGCGGCGCTTCCCGTCTCCGGTCGGATCGCTGTGAGCGCTAGCCCTCCTAGGAACGATCCCTGGCGAGAATACAGTCAGTTATCCGCGTTCGAGGGCTGCGTGAGCGGCTCACTGTACAGGAACGATTCGATAGAGGAGCCGGTCACTTCGACTTCCTCTTCTGCTGCTCGTGCACGGCCGATCGTCGTCCGAATCTCGTCGAACCCATCGGCGACGATCACGTCACCAGTTCGTCCATCGTACTCGATGAGGCCGTGGTCCTCGAGTTTCGGGAGATGACTGTGAATCAGCGACGTCGTCACTGATTGCTTCTGCTCCTCCGTGATCGCATCGACAGCTACGTCCTGACTCCAGGCAGCGATTTGCAAAGAGAGTGATTCGATATTCGCGTGGTCGTTCTCCAGGAAGTAGTACAGAACGTAACGACGGCGAGACTCCGATAGCATCCCGTATATCGTATCCAGGGAGAGCGCTGATACTGTCATACCACGGGCTTTCTGCCATACCTGAATAAGTCCCGCTCCAAAAATATTTGGTACCACTAAATCGCTCGTTATGCAGCCATGATGGCTGCGATGCTGCTCGTGCGCTCGTGTGTTCAACATGCAAAAAACCCACAGAGCCAGCGCTGTGGCTCCGTGGGTAATGTGCGTGGCGATCCCGAGGGATCGCCGAGTATGAGTGAAGGCGGCGAATCACATTTCCCAGAGGCTCGCGCACTCCAGTACTCCGCGATACGCAGATGAGCTTATCTTCCGTGTTCGGGATGGGTACGGGAGGAACCTCACCGCTCTGGCCGCCGTAACGCCGACCAACGGATTCGAACCGTTGTACCCGGAAGACTAGTGTCTTCCGGCCCTCGGACGTCCGCCCGAGCTACCGTAATCGGTGGTTACTGACCGTAATGTATGTGTAGTCCAGTTTGCGTCCGGACCCGTTCGCCGCGTCACGG
>NZ_FNFE01000005.1 GCF_900100335.1 Natronorubrum texcoconense
ATCTTGATCGCGGCTTCGACGGCTTCGGTGCCGCTGGTCGAGAAGAACGTCTTCGAGAGGTTCCCCGGCGTCACCTCCGCGAGTTTCTCGCCGAGGCGGGCACGGGCCTCCGTCGCGAATCCGGGCGCGAAGTACGCCCCTTCCCGGGCCTGTTCGGCGATTGCGTCAGCGACCCCGTCGGCGGAATGTCCGAGGTTCGAACACATGAGCTGGCCGGAGAAGTCGATATACTCGTTTCCCGCAGCGTCCGTGAAACGGACGCCCTCACCGCCGACGATCTCGGTCGGGTCGACCTCGCTCTGGAACGACCACGTCCCGAACACGTACTCCTTGTCCAGGCGCTCGATCTCGGTCCGATCGTCCGACAACGCTGTCTCGTTCGTCATTCTTTCGCAAGGGTTTGAACTCCGACTACATTAATCTTTCCGACGAGTACATCATTTCCGAACCACTGTTCTAAACAAAACTACTATATTAGAATTAGGTGTGGTGTAATAGCTACTAGTTCGAACATGCTCCCGTTCCATCGAAGATTTTATTTCATCGCTCACGGTACTCCCCCTATGGTCGAACTACAGTCGATCGGTCAGAGCAGTACAGTCCGCAACTACGTAGACGGTGACTGGCGCGACGCCTCGGGTACCGACGAGTTGACGAGCGTGAACCCGGCGACGGGAGAAGAGCTGGCGACGGTTCCGTTCAGCTCCGCCGACGACGTCGACGAAATCGTTCAAATCGGAACCGAAGCGTTCGAGGAGTGGTCGGCCCGCCCGGTCGAAGAACGGATCCAGCCGCTTTTCGAACTGAAGCAACTGCTCGAGGAGCACCAGGACGAGCTCGCGGAGCTGCTCGTGAAGGATCACGGCAAGACCTTCGCAGAGGCCAGCGGGGAACTCCGCCGCGGCATCGAGAACGTCGAGGTCGCCTGCGGCATCCCGTCGATGATGCAGAGCGGCTCCCTCCTGAACGCCGCTCCGGACATCGACGAGAGCGCCGTTCGCAAGCCCCTCGGTGTCTTCACCGCCATCACTCCCTTTAACTTCCCCGGCATGATCCCGCTGTGGTTCCTGCCGTACGCCGTCGCGACCGGGAACAGCTTCATCCTCAAGCCGAGCGAGCAGAACCCGCTCGTCGCCCAGCGACTGTTCGAACTCGTCGACGAGGCGGGCTTCCCCGACGGCGTCCTCCAACTCGTCAACGGCGGCCCCGACACCGTCAACGCGCTCCTCGACCACGAGGGCGTCGAGGGTGCGTCCTTCGTCGGCAGCACCCCCATCGCGAAGCTCGTCTACGAGCGCGCGGCGAAAAACGGCAAGCGCGCTCAGGCTCAGGGTGGCGCGAAGAACCACATCATCGTCACGGAGACGGCCGATCTCGAGTTCGCAGCCGAGAAGACCGTTTCCTCCGCCTTCGCGTGCGGCGGCGAACGCTGTCTCGCAAACGACATCGCCCTGATCGAGGAGTCGGTGTACGAGGAGTTCACCGACCTCGTCGTCGAGGAGGCGGCCTCGCAGGTCGTCGGCTACGGGCTCGACGACGGGACCGATATCGGGGCGCTCATCAGCCCCGAACACGAGCAGACGGTTCGAAACTACATCCAGACCGGTATCGAAGAGGGAGCAGAGCTCCTTCTCGACGGCCGCGACGTCAACGTGGAAGGCTACGAGGACGGCAACTTCCTCGCCCCGACGGTGTTCGGCGACGTCACCGAGGACATGGTGATCTCCCAGGAGGAAATCTTCGGCCCCGTGCTCGGTCTGGCAGCCGTCTCGGACGTCGACGAGGCGATCGAACGGATGAACGGGAGTCAGTTCGGAAACGCCGCGAGCCTGTTCACGGGCAGCGGTGCAGACGCACGAAAATTCCGTCACGAGGGCGATATCGGGAACCTCGGGGTCAACGTCGGCACCTCCGCGCCGATGGCCTTCTTCCACTTCGGCGGCTGGAAGGATTCGTTCTTCGGCGACCTCCACGCCCAGGGCGAGGATATGATCCACTTCTACACCGACAAGGCCGTCTACATCGAGCGCTGGCCGGACGCCTAAATCGATGACGAATCCGACAGAGTCGACGGATGAGACGATAGGTTCGGCCGACGTCCGGGAGGCGTACGAACGCGCGACGCCGCAGTCTCGAGCCCTGGCCGAGCGGGCCCGGTCGGTGATGCCCGGCGGGGACACGCGATCGGTCACCTACCACCGGCCGTATCCCTCGTTCGTCGACTCCGCAAGCGGCGCGACTCTGCAGACGGTCGACGGCGAGACGTTGCTCGACGTCCTCAACAACTACACCCAGAGCGTCCTCGGACACGCACCCGAGCCGGTTGTCGAGGCAGTCTGTGACCGGTTTCGCGCGGGCAACGGGGTCGCTGCTCCGACCGAACCTGCCGTCGAGCTGGCCGAACTGCTCGTCGACCGCGTCGCGTCGATCGATCAAATTCGCTTCTGTAATTCGGGAACCGAGGCGACGATGAACGCGATCCGGGCGGCGATGGCCTGGACCGGGGCAGAACGGATCTGCAAGATCGACGGCGGCTATCACGGCACCCACGACGTCGTCGAAATCGGCGTTTCGGGCGACGGTCGAGCGCACGAGGGAATCCCACGCTCCGCCGAACGTCGAGTCCAAACGGTGAGCTACAACGACAGCGAGCAGCTCAAGGCGACGTTCGAGGCCGTCGGCGACGAACTGGCGTGTCTCGTTCTCGAGCCGATACTCGGAGCCGGCGGTATGATTCCAGCGACGGACGAGTTCCTGCGGACGGCTCGCGACGTGACCGAGGACGCCGACGTACCGCTGGTCTTCGACGAAGTGATGTCGTTCCGACTTTCCCCCGGCGGCGCACAAGAACGGCGTGACGTCGAGCCGGATTTGACGGCGCTCGGGAAGCTCATCGGCGGTGGCCTTCCGGTCGGCGCCGTCGCCGGACGCGAGCAGTTGATGGCGCAGTTCCACCCCGAAACCGGCTCGATCGATCACTCGGGAACGTTCAACGCCAATCCTGCGACGATGATCGGCGGCGTCGCGACACTCGAGCAACTCGACGGCGACGCTATTGCCGTACTGAATCGCCGCGGTGACGAACTTCGAGGGCGTCTTCAGCAGATCGGCGACGACTCGAACCAGCGGATTACGATCACCGGTGAGGGATCGCTGTTCCAGATCCACTTCACGGACGGTCCGGTTCGGGACTGGCGCTCGTCCGGTGCTGGTAGCCCCCTCTCCGAACCGCTCTTTCACGCGATGCGACGCGAGGGAATCCTCGTCGCACCGCGCGGAATGGGCAACCTCTCGACGCCGATGGACGACGAGGACATCGAAACGATCGCGACGGCGTTCGAACGGGCACTCGAGTCGCTCTAGGACGAGGTACCCGACCGAGGGTAACACTATTGTCGCGTTCCCGCGAGCGTACGTGTATGCCTGCAGCATTAGTGACGGGAGCGTCTCGTGGCATCGGTCGCGCAGTCGCGGAACAGTTCGCCGCAGACGGCTACGATGTCGCGGTAAACTACCGGAGCAGCGACTCGGCGGCCCGCGAGGTCGTCGACACGATCGAGCGCGAAACCGATCAGTCCGCCCTCGCGGTACAGGCGGACGTCGCCGATCCCGACGCCGTCGAGGCGTGTGTCGACGACGCGGTCGACGCGTTCGGCTCGCTTGACCACGTCGTCAACAACGCCGGAATCAACCAGCACCGATACACGCCTGAGCTCTCGCCCGAAGACTTCCAGCGACTGCTGAACATCAACGTCGTCGGGACGTTCGCAGTGACGAAGGCCGCACTCCCGCATCTCGAGGACTCGTCCGTCTCCGAGGGACCGTCGGTAATCAACCTCTCGTCGCGACTCGCATACAGCGGCGCGGACTACGAACCGCACTACGCGACGTCGAAGGTCGGGATCATCGGGCTCACGAAGAGCCACGCGCTCGAGTTCGGACCGACGATTCGCGTGAACGCCATCGCGCCGGGGTTCATCGAGACGGATATGACCGATGCGACGACCTCGGAGGAAGCAAAGGAACGAAAGCGACAGGACGTAATTCCGGTCGGCCGATTAGGCAAACCCGAGGATATCGGGCAGGCGGCGGCGTACCTCCGGGACGCCTCCTTCGTCACCGGTGAAACGCTGAACGTCAACGGCGGACAGCGGATGCAGTAGTCGCTTCCACCGGCCACGTCAGTCGGTCGATATCGAGTCGAGGAGCGCCCGACGGTCGATCTTGTCGCTGCTCGTCTTCGGCAACTCCCGCTCGAACACGTACTGACGTGGCCGTTTGAACGACTCGAGTTCGTCAGACTCGACGAAAAAGCCCTCGAGGTCGTCGCTCGAGAGGTCCTCGCTCGCCGGAACGACGAACGCGGTGACGACTTCGCCCCACTCGTCGTCGGGAACGCCGACGACCGCACCCGAAACGACGTCCGGATGGCTGTGGAGGAGGTTCTCGACTTCCGCCGGATAGATGTTCTCGCCGCCGCTGACGATCATGTCATCTTTCCGGTCGACGAAGTAGAGGAAGCCGTCCTCGTCTCTGCGCCCGAGGTCTCCGGTTCGATACCAGCCGTCGACGATCGCTTCGTCGGTCGCCGCGGGATCTCGCCAGTACTCGAGCAGACACGTGGAGGCGTTCACGAGGAGTTCCCCCACCTCGTCGGTGTCGACGACGGCGTCCGGAACGGGGTTCTCGGAATCGACGACTCGGACGGCTGCGTTCGGAGCGGCCTGTCCGATGCTTCCTAACTTCTCGTCGTGGAACTCCGGATAGATCAGCGTCCCGAAGACGATCTCCGTCGTTCCGTACGCGTTCACGAACTCGCAGTCCGACACGTGGTCCCGCGCTCGCTTTGCGACGGCGGCGGGCATCGCCGCGCCGGAGTACTGAATCATCCGAACGTGTTCGATATCGCAATCTCCGATCGATTCCTCGTCGACCAGCGCCCGCACGTGCGTCGGCACTCCCCACATGGTCGTGATTCCCTCCGATTCGATTCGCTCGAGCGTCGTCGCCGGATCGAACTCGTGCTGGACGACGTTGCACGCGCCGACGTTCAGCGCCGGCAGGACGTTACAGAGCAGCGGTCCGACGTGATAGAGCGGGCCGAGTGCGACGTTCACGTCCGTCGGTCGGAGCCGGTTGTACGGGAGCGAGACGAGCGCGGCGTTCACGACGGTTCGGTGAGAGTGGAGGACGCCCTTCGGACGCCCGGTCGTCCCCGAGGTGTAGAGGAGTAGCGCCGGGTCGGATTCGTCGACGTCGGCTTCGGCCGGCATCTGTTTCGTGCCAGCCCCGTCGCCGCCCTCGAGTTGCTCGTACGACACGCCGGCCGGTTCGGCGTCGACACCCACTCCTACGAGTAGGTTCGGCAACGCCTCGGCCTCGAGCGCATCGACGGTCTCCAGGCACTCCTCGTCGAAGACCAGCCCGGCCGATTCGGCGTGCTCGAGTACGTACGCGAGCCGTTTCGGCGGCACTCGGTAACTGATCGGATTGAACACGAGGCCGGCGTACGCCGACGCGAACAGGAGTTCGACGAACTCGATCGAGTCGGTCAACAGGACCGAGAGATGATCTCCGGGTTCGAAGCCGGCCTCGAGCAGTCCGGCTGCGATATCTTGCGCTCGCTCGTCCAGTTCCGCGAAGGAGACCGTCTCGTCGCGTGCCGGCTCTCGGAGCGCGGCTCGATCCGGAAAGCGGGCCGCGGCCTGTCCCAGAAGGTCGGCAGTGGTTGGCTGTGTCACACACGACGGTATCGGAGCACACCGTTATAATGCTGCTGTCCGCCGGTCAGCCTGTGCGTGTGGATGGCGGGCCATCCCACGGAATTATGTGGGACGCCACCAAGGTACGACTGCGATCGGACGGGTCGCACGTAATACCATGATAACAACGATCGAGCTCTCGGAGTCGCATCAGGAACACCGAGAGTCAGTTCGCCAGTTCTGTGAAACGGAGGTCGAACCGCACGTCGACGAGTACGAATCGTCCGGCACGTTTCCGACGGACGTCGTCGAACGGGTCGCCGAAGCCGGATTCCACGGGGTCCAGTACGGGACGGAGTACGACGGCCTCGGCCTCGATTACCGGTCCTACGCCATCACTATCGAGGAACTCTCCCGAAGCTGGAAGCTCCTCGCCGGAACCGCCTCGGTCGCCGGCAGTCTCGTCGGCTATCCGATCCACGAGTTCGGCGCGGAGTGGCAACGCGAGGAGTGGCTCGGAAACATCTGCTCGGGCGCGTGGATCCCCGCGCTCTCGTTGACCGAACCGAACGCCGGCAGCGACGCGGGCTCGCTCGAGACGACGGCGACTCGAGACGGCGACGAGTACGTCCTCGACGGCGAGAAGGTGTGGACGACGAACGGGAGTATTGCGGATTTCCTGGTCGTCGGTGCGCGGACGGACGAGGGCGTCAGCCTGATCGGCGTCCCGAACCCGGCGGATCGAGACGGCCTCGAGTTCGTTCGCGACATCCCGTGTATGGAAGGCGATGCCTCGATCGAGACCGAACTTCGGTTCGACGACGTTCGGGTTCCGGCGGAGAACGTCATCGGAGAACCGGGGAAGGGCCTCCGATACGTCCTCGAGGGGCTGGACATCGGGCGAATCGGGACGGCCGCTCAGGGGGTCGGCGTGGCACAGGGCTCGTTCGAGGATAGCGTGGCGTTCGCCGACGAGCGCGAGCAGTTCGGACAGCCGATCCGGGAGTTCCAGGGCATCTCGTTCAAGCTCGCGGACATGGCGATCGAGATCGAAGCGTCGCGGCTGCTCACCCTCTCCGCCGCGGCGAAGCGGGATCGGGGAGAACGCGTAACCTCTGAGGCGGCGATGGCGAAGACGAAGGCGACGGACGTCGCGATGGACGTGACGACCGAAGCCGTCCAGGTTCACGGCTCCCGCGGCTACTCGAAGGACTACCCGCTCGAGCGGCGAATGCGCGTCGCGAAGGGGATGCAGATCTACGAGGGAACGAACGAAATCAATCGGATCGTGGTCGCGAACGGGCTTTACGACTGACTGTGAGAACAGTTATTAGCTGACCGGTCACACGTGTTATCGTGTCTCAACTGATCGACCTGACTGCAGAGATCACCGAAGAGATGGCGAACCACCCGAACCACGGTCGAAGCCCGCTGTTTCTTTCGGGCACTCGAATGAA
Source organism: Natronorubrum texcoconense (assembly GCF_900100335.1). Lineage (GTDB taxonomy): Archaea > Halobacteriota > Halobacteria > Halobacteriales > Natrialbaceae > Natronorubrum > Natronorubrum texcoconense. The sequence continues at coordinate 7,160 of NZ_FNFE01000005.1, forward strand.
CCACGAGCAGGCCGAAGACACGTGGCGTGGAAAGGGGGTCGACGACCTGTCGTTGGTCAACGGCTTCGTCTACATCGCCGAACACAACGGGACGCACATCGACGCGCCGTTTCACCTCCACCCGGACGGGAAAACGATCGACGAGATCGGTCTCGAGGAGTGTCACGGTCCGGCCGTCTGGCTCGACGTCTCCGACGTCGGGCCGAAGGGAGAGATCGGCCCCGAGGTGCTCGAAGACGCCGCGGCCGATGCCGGCGTCGAGGTCGAACGCGGCGACTCGGTGTTGCTGTACACCGGCTGGGATGACTACCTGCCGGATGACGAAGCCACGTATCTGGGAGATCACCCGGGCCTCTCGGAAACGGGCGCGGAGTGGCTCTACGAACGCGACGTGAGCGTCGTCGGCATCGACTGCGGGAACGTCGACATCGCCGGCGACGTCTCGATGCCGGCTCATCGCGTTCTTCTCAGGGAGGGCGCACCCGACTCTTACACACTAATCGTCGAAAACCTCCGGAATATCGACGACATTCCGTCCCACCGCTTCGTCTTCAGCGCGACCCCCCTTCCGCTCAGCGGTGCGACGGCGAGTCCGATCCGCGCGTTCGCCGTCGTCGACGACTGAGCGGTACGCGTTACGAATCGGTATCGGGCGGTAGTACAGGATTCTCACGAACAAACGGGAGGCCGATGCTGCGTTCGATTTTCCTCGTTCGACAGTACGGACGACCGGAGGAGTAGCCGTTCCGTCCGGATTCCGACGCTACTGCTTTCGGTGTTCCTCGACGACGTCCCAGTCGAGTTCGATCCCGAGCCCCGGTTCGTCGGGAACCTCGATTCGCCCGTCCTGGATGAGCGGTTCGTCGGCGTCGACGAGGTCGTCCCACCACGGGACGTCTCGAGCGTGGAACTCGAGCGCGAGGAAGTTCGGGACCGTCGCACCGACGTGAACGCCGGCCATCGTCGCGACGGGGCTGCCGATGTTGTGGGGGCACATCGTCAGGTAGTAGGTGTCGGCTAGTTCGGCGATCTTCTTCGTCTCCGCGATGCCGCCGGTCTTCGGCACGTCGGGGGCGACGAAGGAGACGGCTTCCTCCTCGACGAGGTCGCGAAAGCCATGGCGGCCGTAGCGGTTCTCCCCGGTGAGCAGCGGCTGCTCGACGCTCCGGTTGAGCGTCGCCAGCGCGTCGGCGTTTTCCGGCGGGAGCGGGTCCTCGATCCACGCGAGGTCGTACGGCTCGAGGGCCGCACACAGCTTTTCGGTCGCCTCGACGCTGAAGTTCCAGTGGAGGTCGACCGCGACCTCCGCTTCGTCGCCGACCTCCTCAGTCACGGCTTCGACCAGCCCGCGCTTGTGTTCGATCTCGGGGCCGTCGAAGTGGCGTGCGAGCGTGTCGATCTCGCGGCCCGACGGGACGTCGAGGTCGAACTTGATTATCTCGTAGCCGTCGTCGACCGCCGCCCGCGCCGCCTTGGCGTAGGCCTTCGCCTCGTACGTCTCGTTCGGCTGTTCGTTGAGGGCCGACTCGACCATCCCCTCGCCGGCGTGGCAGTCCGCGTACATCCGGACCTCCTCGCGCATCTTGCCGCCCAGCAGTTGGTACACCGGCTGTTCGAGGATCTTTCCGGCGGCGTCCCAGAGCGCGAGTTCGATTCCGCTGATCGCGATCGTGCCGATCCCCTGCTGCGAACCGCGCCCCGAGAGGCTCTCGCGCATGAGATGGTACAGTCGCTCGACGTCCAGCGGGTTCTCGCCGACGAGTACGGGTTCGAAGTAGTCGGTGATCACCTCGTGGACGCCCGGCGAGGGGTAGGATTCGCCGATGCCCACGACGCCGGCATCGGTCTCGAGTCGAACGATCGTCCACGGAAAGTTTCCGTCGACGACGACCGTCTCGAGACCGGTAATCTCGGGTGTTTCGGTCGAGCGATCGGGCGTGTCACCGAAGTCGGGCCAGATGCTCGAGGCTAACCGCGACGCGAAGTCTGCATACATGGTACCACAAAACACATTGCCGGACGGTTATATTAATCTATGGGAGCACTGACCGAGGGACGTCTCGCCGTTCGTGCTACCGTTCGTCGGCCGGTAGTTCGGGGAGTACCTTTCCGGGGTTCAAGATCCCCTTCGGGTCGAACGTGTCCTTTACCGAACGCATGAGATCGATCGCCAGACCGTGTTCCTCGTCCATGAACTTCCGTTTCCCGATTCCGACCCCGTGTTCCCCGGTCGCGCTGCCGCCGAGCGCGATCGCTTTTCTGACGACGCGTTCGTTCAGTTCCTGGGCCCGCTCGACCATCTCCTCGTCTTCGGGATCGACGAGCGACGTGAAGTGGAGGTTTCCGTCGCCCGCGTGACCGACGCAGGAGGTCAGCAGGTCGAGTTCCTCGCTGGCCCGGGAGACCTCCTCGACGATCTCCGGATACTGCGAGATCGGCACGACCACGTCGCCGACCAGTGCGACTTCCCACCCCTCCCGGTAGGCCTGGGTCGCCGGGTACTTGTCCCGGCGGGCCTGCCAGATATCGCCCAGATTCTCCTCGGACGCCGCCTCCCACGAGCGCATTCCGTGGTCCTCGCAGATCGCCTTCGCGAACTCGAGGTCCTCCTCGATCCCGGCGTTGTTCGCGTGTAACTCGATGATCAGCGTCGGCCGTTCCTCGAAGGAGACGTCGTCGTGGTAGGCGTTCAGCATCTTTATCGCGGTCGTGTCGATGAACTCGATCGCACCGGGGACCAGCGCCGATCCGATGGCGTCCGCGACGGCCCGCGATGCGGCGGCGCGCGACGGGAACGTCACCAGCGCCGCCCGGCGATACTCGGGGATGCCGACCAGCCCGAGCGTTACCTCGGTGACGACGCCGAGGGTGCCCTCGCTGCCGACGAAGAGGTCCTTCAGACTGTACCCCGCGGACGTCTTGACGACGTCTCTGCCGCACTCAACGATACGTCCGTCTGCGGTGACGACCTCGAGCCGCCGAACGTGGTCGCGCGTTTCGCCGTAGCGGACCGCGTTGAAGCCGCTCGCGTTCGTCGCGACCATCCCCCCGATCGTCGCCACATCGCCGCTCGAGATGCCGGGCGCGAACCGCAACCCCTTCGAGGCCAGTTTGTCGTTCAAGTCGTCGTAGACGACGCCCGCGCCGACCGTCGCCTGCAGGTCGGCGGGTGATACTTCGACGTGTTCGATCTCGGCCGTGCTGAGGACGATGCCGCCGTGGGAGGGGATCGCGTTCCCCTCGAGACCCGAGCCGCCCGACCGCGGCGTCACGGGGATATCGCGTTCGTTGGCTTCCGCGAGGACGGCCGCGACCTCGTCGGCCGACGCCGGCCAGACGACGGCGTCCGGCATGCGGCCAGCGTGTGGGCTCTCGTCGGTCGCGTACTGTTCGCGCACGCTCTCGGTGTGTGCGACCCGTCCGTCGGTGACTGCGCCGTCCAGAAACGCGCAGTCGTGGCTCGAATCGGGGTTCCGTTGCATGATACCGCATGGTACGGGAACTGGCATAAAATCTCTCCGGTCCCCACACCACCAGTAGCTATTCCTATATCGGGCGTCTGGGTTGAACCATGACCTGTCCGTACCTCTCGTACCGACGATCCGACGGTGACCTGGAGTTCGATACCGAACGCGCCTACTGCGGCGTCGTCGAGGAGTTCGTCTCGCCGATGCGAGCGGACGTCTGCAACGACCGTCACGAACTGGACCACGAGCGCGACTGCGAGTTTTACCGCGACGCCGAATCCGAGTGATACGGTCCGCTGTAAGTCATTTCCGGTGCAACCGCAGGACGGTCGCGGTTGTATTGATAAGTCGTTACAACAAACCGTATGAGTCGCCGTAAAATCGACGCGCTCGCGGTTTACTGAACGGAACCCCCAACTACTGCGACGACATGCCGAGAAGCTCGCGCGCTTCCGCAGGGCTCGCGAGGTCCCGATCGAGCTTGTCCGCAATGCCCACCGTTCGTTCGACGAGTTGCGCGTTGCTCTCGGCGGGCTCTCCGCGACGGAAATAGAGGTTGTCCTCCATCCCGATGCGGACGTGACCGCCCATCACGATCCCCATCGTCGTCAGCGGGAGCTGGTGCGGGCCGATCGCGAGCACGTTGAAGATCGAGTTCTCCGGGAGGTTGTTCACCATGTTGACCATGTTCTCCGGCGTCGGCGGCGTGAGCGTCCCCGGCCCGAAGATGAGGTTGATGTAGTACGGTTCGTCCAGCAACCCCTTCTCGATGAGGCGGTGTACCTCGTTGAGGTGGCCGTTGTTGAACACCTCCATCTCCGGCTTGATGCCCTTCTCCTGCATCTCTTCGGCCAGCGAGTCGATCATGTGGCGCGTGTTCTCGGACGTGATGTGCTGGTACCGATTCATCGGCCCCATATCGAGCGACGCCATCTCAGGGAGCGGATCGGTCCGGATTCCGGCCACTCGCCCCTCGAGTGGGATCCCCGTTCCACCGGTCGTGTTCTGGATGATGATATCGTCGCAGCGATCGCGAACGGCGTCGTTGACTTCCTGAAGCCGACCGGCGTCTCGCTCGCCGTGTTCGTCACGCCCGTGCAGGTGGACGATAGCCGCGCCGAGTTGCTCGCACTCGTATGCCGCTTCGGCGATCTCCTCGGGCTGTTCCGGGAGGTTCGGGTTCGCTTCCTTTCCTTGGACGCCGCCCGTCGTCGGGACGGTCAGGATTAGCTTCCCGCCCTCGAGGTAGTTCTGGTAACTCATCTACCACCTTCCAGACGGGCCACCACGAAAGCATTAATGGACGCCCCCGAAACGGTCGAGCATGGAAGGAAACTCTCCCGACGACAACGAGGCTGCCCCCCGTCCTGCGATCATCGGTGCCGGTACGATGGGACGTAATATCGCCGTCGCTAGCGCCGTCGGCGGCCAACCCGTGACGCTGTTCGATATCGACGACGAGGCGCTGGCCGACGCGGAATCGGAGGTCCGTTCGACCGTTCGGACCCTCACCGACCGCGGGGTCGCGGACGTGACCGACGTCTCCGAGGTCCGCGAGCGCGTGACGTACGTGAGCGATCTGGAGACGGCCGTGGCGGACGCGCCGCTGATCATCGAAGCGGTCACTGAGGACCGCGAGACGAAAGCGGCCGTCTACGACCGGATCGAACGCCACGCATCGCCGTCCGCGACGCTCGCGACGAACACCTCCTCGCTGTCGATCACCGAACTCGCCGCCTCGCTCGCCCACCCAGAGCGGTTCTGCGGCATGCACTGGTTCCACCCGGCTCACATCGTTCCGGTCGTGGAAGTCGTCTACGGCGAACACACTACGGACGAAACCGTCGACGTCGCCACGGCGTTTCTCGAGACGATCGGGAAAGATCCCGTCGTCGTCGAAGAGGACATTCCCGGATTCATCGCCAACCGAATCCAGTCGGCGATGGCCCGCGAGGCGTGGGCGCTGCTCGGAGCGGGCGTCGCCAGCGCCGAGGACATCGATCGCGCGGTGAAGGGGACGTTCGGCTTTCGCCTGCCGACGCTCGGCGTTCTCGAGAAGGGGGATCACTCCGGACTCGACGTTCATCACACGGTCCTCTCGGAACTGCTCGAGGAGATCGACCGGCAGACGACGCCGCCGTCGGTGCTGTCCGATCTCGTCGCCGAGGGTCGGCTCGGCGTGAAGACCGACCGCGGGGTCTACGACTGGTCGGATGCCGACCTCGAGCGGACGATGGCCGAACGGGATCAACGACTCCTCGATCAACTCGAGGTCTACCGGGCCGCTCGCGGGCCGCCCGACGCTCCCGACGAGTTCGAATCCGGTTCGTGAGGCGAGTTTGCGGGTCAGTACTCGGCAAACTCGCGAGTACGGTTATATAGCTGGAATCCAAACTTTACGGTGAACCCATGTACCAGATCGTCATCCCGGTAGACGAAGACGAGACGCGAGCGAAGAACGCGGCCGAGTTCGTCACGGAACTGACCGACGAATCGGGGCTCGACGTCGACACCGAGCGTATTTCGGTTTCGATAGTGAACGTTTTCAAGGAGTTCAAAGCGATCGACGAGGGAGGGAACGTCAAGTCGAAGGACCTCTACGACGAAGACGCGCTTCCGGAATCGATGGTGATCGTCCGAGATGCACTCGTCGCGGCCGGCGTCTCGGTCGACCTGGAGCGTCGCCACGGCGACCCCGCGGACGAGATCGTCGAATACGCCGACTCGGTCGACGCCGATACCATCATCGTCCCCGGTCGGAAGCGGTCTCCGGTCGGCAAGGCGGTGTTCGGAAGCGTCACGCAGGACGTGATTCTCGACTCCGACCGGCCCGTCACGATCGTTTAGCTCCCGTCGTCGGTTCGAACGAGCGGCCGACTGTTCATTTCTCGCACCGAAAGTCACCGACGAACGCTGTAGTAGCTACTGAACGTCAATGCACACCTGGTCACACGACGGCCGTGCGATCAGCGTGCAAATCGGTTCAGTTGTTACTATGGACGATTCCATCCGACCGCAGTCGGTCGCGCTCTGACTCGTCGAACCCGAGTTCCGCAAGTACCTCGTCAGTGTGTTCGCCGAGACGAGGCGGCGGACCGTCCGCGTCGGTCTCGAGCGAGGAGAAGTTGACCGGGTTGGCCGGCGACTTGAACGTTCCAAGCTCCGGGTGCTCCATCTCCGCGATCATGCCGCGCGTCTCGATGTGCGGATCGTCGACCAGCGTTTCGACGTCCCGTACCGGCGTGCAGGGAACGTTTTCGTTCTGGAGGATCGTCATCCACTCGTCGGTCGGACGCGCTGAGAAGATGTCGTCGAGGACGGGATCGAGTTCGCCTCTGTTCTCGACGCGGTCGGAAAACGTCGCGTAGCGCTCGTCGTCGATCCACTCCTCGCGGCCGATCGCTCGGCACAGCTTCGGCCAGATGTGTTCGCTCACGACGCCGACGACGATGTGTGAGTCGGCGGTTTCGAACGCCTGATAGGGCATGAGACTGGGGTGGCGGGTGCCCATGCGTCCCGGATTCTCGCCCGTCGCGAAGTAGTTCGACACGTGGTAGCCCAGAAACTGGAAGCTCGCGTCCAGCAACGAGACGTCGATGTACTGGCCCTCACCGGTTCGCTCGCGGTGATAGAGCGCGGTGAGAATGGAGTAGATCGCCGTCATCGCCCCCGCCAAATCGCAGATCGAGACGCCGATACGGGCGGGCTGCGCTTCGGTTCCGGTGACGCTCATCATCCCCGATTCGCCTTGCAGGATGATGTCGAAGGACTTGCGATCGGCGTACGGACTGTCTTCACCGTAGCCGGAGATATCACAGTAGACGAGATCGTCGGTCACCGACGAGAGCGTTTCGTACTCGGCGCCGAACGCCTTCGCCTTCCCGGGCGAGAAGTTCTGGACGAACACGTCCGCCCCCGCAACCAGATCGTGAAGGATCGCTTGTCCCTCTGCCGTCGTGAGATCCAGGCTGATGCTGCGCTTGTTTCGGTTCGTACTCACGAAGTACGCCGAGAGCTCTTCGCCGTACTGCGGCGAGTACGTTCGCGTCAAGTCTCCGTGGCCCGGCCGCTCGACCTTGATTACGTCCGCACCGAGATCGCCGAGCGTCTGTCCCGTGAACGGACCGACGAGCGCCTGCGTCGCATCGATGACGGTAATCCCCGCTAATGGTTGCATGCTCACGAAACCTGTCGGGCCAGTGCGGATATACTTTGTGCAGCCCACTGTAACCCCCTCGACAGGAGCTGAGTGGACGCTTGCCGATTTTCCGCGTGAACGTTACATTACCGTTTGCCCGCGAACGCGTGACTCCGAAACGAGCCACCCACCACAGCAGCTATATCTGCGTGGTGTGTTTCCGAATACCGATGGACCTGGAACTTGCGGGAGATGCGGCGCTCGTAACGGCCTCGAGCAGCGGCCTCGGGAAAGCATCCGCCAAAGCGCTGGCCCGAGAAGGATCGAACGTGGTTCTCAACGGTCGCGACGAAGGACGACTCGAGGATGCCCGCACGGAAATCGAGTCCGTCGCTTCCGGACGCGTGGTTACACACGCGGGAGATTTGACCGACCCGGACGATATCTCCGAACTCGTTTCGGTGACGGTCGAGGAGTTCGGCGGACTCGACCATCTGGTTACCTCCGCAGGCGGGCCGCCGAGCGGGCCGTTCCTCGAGACGACCGACGAGGACTGGTACGCTGCCTACGACCTGCTCGTGATGAGCGTCGTTCGGCTGATTCGGGCGGCCGCCGACGAACTGCGGGCCGGTGACGGCGGCTCCGTCGTTCACATCACGTCCCACAGCGTCAAGGAAGCTATCGACTCGCTCGTGCTCTCCAACTCGGTTCGGATGAGCGTTATCGGCCTCGAGAAGACGCTCTCGCGCGAACTCGCCCCGGAGGTGCGGTTCAACAGCGTGTTACCCGGCCCGATCGAAACCGAACGAACCCGCGAACTGCTCGAGCAGGCGATCGAACGTGGCGAGTTCGACTCCTACGAGGAAGGTCTCGCGGCAAAGGGGAGCACGAACCCAGTAGAACGAATCGGCCGGCCGATGGAGCTCGGTAACACGGTTGCGTTCCTCTGCTCGCCAGCGTCTGCTTTCACAAACGGGATTACAGTGCCTATCGATGGCGGTCTCGGCCGGTCGAACATATAGCGTGATCTGTCCGAGGAGCTACTCGTGTCCAGTCAGCGGGAGACGGTAGTCGTTCATACTCCACACCTCACTGGTCTGTTCAAAGAGGGACCCGATCCGAAAGGTTGTCTATAGTTCATATAAGTTGGACATTTACGCAACCACGTTCGACTCACATTGCGAGATATTGCTATTTGTCCGGAACTCACTTAATAGGGGGCGAAGTAAGCGTAGTCTCTGGGGAAAGTTTTAAATAAGGTTGGCTATATCATCTATAACAATGGTTGAGAATGGTAATCAGTCACGAAGGGATGTGTTAAAAGGGACCGCCGGAATCGGGATGATCGGACTCGCAGGGTGTCTCGGTGGGGACGGCGATTCGGTCGACATGACCGTCGGCTCCTCGTCCTCCGGATCGTCGACGTACGGTAACTCACAGGCGATTCAGCGGGTGGTCAGCCAAGAGTCCGATAGCATCAATTTCATCACGCAAGACGCGGGTGGTGACCCACAGTCGATTCGACTGTTCGCCGACGACGAACTGAACTCCTACTCGGCGGGGAACTATATCTTGAATCAGGCACTCGAACAGACGGGGCCGTTCGAAGAGCCGGACGACGTTTCGGAGTTCCCACAGCACGGTTTCGGCCACCTCTCGCTTAACCTCTACTGGATGGCCCTCGAGGACAGCGACATCGAGACCACCGACGACCTCCCCGGACGAGATATCTACGCACTCCCCGCGGGGTGGGGACTGCGTGCGATGACCGAGGAGATGTACGGTAATGCCGGCCTCTGGGAGGACCTGGAGGAGGGCGTCGTCAACTTCGAAACCAGCGAGGCGGCGAGTGCACTCGAGGAGGGCCGAGTCGAGGCGTTCGTCACCTACAGTTCGAACTACGACCAGTTACCGTCGTGGGCGGTCGAAATCGACTCGCGCGCCGACGTCAGGGCGATCGAGATGACCGACGACTACATCGAGGCGGCCGAAGACTTCGGCGGCGCAGGATACGAGGAAGTCGACGAAATCGGCGGTTGGGATCAGGACGTTCAGGGAGGCGACTTCCCGAAGCACACCTGGACGGAGACCTACCCATATCTCTTCAGTTCCGAGATTCCCGCGGATGCAGTGTACGAGCTAATGGATATCTGTCACGAACACTACCAGTCGATGCAGGATGCAAATCCGACGATCCTCGACTGGGACGATCCGGATAACTTCACGTTCGCACTGACGCACACGGACGAAATTCCAGTTCACCCCGGCGCTGCAGACTGGTACGAAGACCACGACGTCTGGGACGACAGCTGGACTCGCGGCGACGAATAGCTCACGGCCACAGCTGCTACGGGCAACAAACTATGGTTTACTCAATTTCAAACAAAGACCGCTTAGAGGTCGCCAACGACTTAGTAACGGCATTAGCGATCATTACGTGGGTCTGGGTCCTGTACTATGCGTTTACGCAACGAATGGATCGGATCCTGTTCACGGTGATCTTCCTCGGGGCCATCATCGTCGTCTACCTCGGTAGCGAAATGATCGAGGCGTACAGGGAGGAGAAGATGCTGGAGGTAGCGGGTCTCGGTATCTCTGCAGCCGTCACAATCGTCACGACGCTGTACATGACGGCGTTCTACAACACGCTGTTGTCGGTTCGTGTTGGCACCGCGTTACCTCGAGAGTACGCGTTAGCTGCAGCGTTCGTCCTCGTCATCCTCTATCTCTCGTACCGAGCCTACGGTTTCACGTTCCTGGCCGTGATCGTCGCCGCGTTGCTGTACGGACTCTACGGCGATCTCGCTCCGGGTATCCTCCGACACGGTGGGTTCAGTCTCAACCGCACGGCGAACATCATGGTTCTCGACTTCCAGGGAGTGTACGGATCTATCTCGAGGATTATCGCGACGTGGGTCGCGTTATTCCTGCTGTACGCCGGGTTAATGCGGGGCTTCGGAGCGTTCGATCTCATCATGCGCGTCGCGTTCCGGATGGCGACGTACGTCCGCTCCGGAATTGCGCTGTCCGCGGTGACCTCGAGCATCATCATCGGCTCGATCACCGGCAGCCAGGCGGCGAACACGGCGATTACGGGATCGTTCACGATTCCGCTGATGAAAGAGAGCGGCATGAAAAGCGAAACCGCCGGTGGTATCGAGTCCGTCGCATCGACAGGCGGGCAGATCATGCCCCCCATCATGGGTGCGGCCGCGTTCGTGATGGCCTCGCTGCTCGGAATTACCTACGTCGAAGTCATGGTTGCGGGTATCGTTCCTGCCCTCATCTTCTATGGCTCCGTCGTTATCGCTGTTCACTACAAAGGCATCGGCGAGCTTCGGGGCAAATCGATCGAACTCGATGCTGCAGATAAGTTCGACGAAACGATGTCGACCAAGGAGTTTGCGGTCCAATGTCTCCGATTCGGTATCCCGTTCGCCGTCCTGATCTACATGCTCGGTGTGCTCCAGTACACCGTGCTTACGTCCGCACTTTACACCATCATCGTGATGTTCATCACCGGCTTCGGGTTCCCGTTAGTGACGGCGGCGTCGGAAGGGAACGACCTCAAGGAGGAGTTCGTTTCCCTCCTTCACGATACCGCCTTTGGCTTCAGAGAGGGCGCGATGATTCTCGCACCGATCGCGATCATCATTGCGGCGATTAACGGCGTCGTCGACGTCTTCGAGGCCTCGGGTATTCCGGGCGTTCTCTCGCTCGCCCTCCTCGATATTTCCGGCGGCGTCATGCTGTACGCAGTGATCCTCGCGATGGTCATCTCGATCATTCTTGGACTCGGAATGCCGACCGTCGCGGCGTACGTCATCGTCGCGTCGTTGATCGCGCCAGCGCTGGTTCAGCAGTTCTTCGTTCCGGATCTGGCGGCCCACTTCTTCGTGCTGTACGCTGCGATTCTGTCCGGGCTGACGCCCCCAATCGCGATTGCAGTCGTGGTTGCCACAGGGATTGCGGGGAGTAATTTCTGGCGGACGGTCCACGAGGCGCTGAAGATATCTGCGCCGATCTACGTCCTGCCGTTCGCGTTCATCTACAACCCAGAAATCGTCGTCGGTGGCTGGGGGATGGAAACGTTCTTCTCGGGACTCGTTGCCCTGCTCGGCGCGCTCGGCATCGCTCACGGTCTCAACTACTACGGGAAGTTCTTCCACGAGAGCCCGTTCGTCAAGTTCCCCGTCAAGGGCGTCTACTTCGTACTCGGCGTGCTCGCGATGGTCTATCCCAGCATGCCGGTCCGTCTCGCCTGCATTGCGATCATCTTCGTGATGATGGCAGTGCAACTTCGGAGCCACATCTGGAAACGATTCAATCGAAAATCTAAGACGGAGAGCGTCCAAACGGCCGAAGACTGAGAACGGCTCGGTTTGAACTCCGACCGGTTTGCGTTCGTTCGCGGTCTCTTTTCGCGTTTCGGTAGGGTACTGGTCGATGTAGCGGATGACTCGATTCGAACTCATCTATTCGTCCAACCTCCCGATCGCTTTCGACGTTTCGATCAGAGCAATCGTTATATGGGCCGCGAATAGTTACCTATGAACATGACGTCGTTACTATCCGGGAAAACGGCCGTAGTTACCGGTGCAAGCGCCGGTATTGGCGAAGCGACTGCAACGGCACTGGCCAGGCGCGGAGTAAACGTCGCGATGATCGCTCGTCGAGAATCGAGATTACAGACGATAGCTGATCGTCTCGAGGCAGAAACGGAGGGCTCGACCCTCGTCCTTCCAGCAGACGTTAGCAACGAGGACGAGGTTCAGGCCGCTGTAGAACACACCGTCGAGGCCTTCGATGGGATCGACGTACTGGTCAACAACGCCGGAATAGCGACCGGCCACGAGACGGTAGAAAACACGCCCACCGAGCAGTATCGGACCGTGATGGGTGTGAACGTGGACGGGGTCTTTTTTATGACTCGAGCGGTACTTCCCTTCCTCCGCGAGACGGCCGGGAACGCTATTTTCGTCGGCAGCTTTGCCGGTCAGTATCCGCGACCGGGGGCACCAGTGTACGCCGCATCGAAGTGGTGGGTACGAGGGTTCGCACTGAGTCTGGCTGGATCGGTTGGCAACGACGGGATCGGTGTCAGCATCATCAATCCGACCGAAGTGCGAACGGAGTTCGGGAAGGAGTACCGAGACGAAATCTCTCAGGACCGGTTCGATCCGGATGAAGTCACGAATCCGGAAACGATAGCGGAAGCGATCGCTTTTGCAGCCGAACAGGAACCGCCGAACGTCGTGAACGAGCTCGACCTCTATCGAAGAGATAAATTCACCCCGTTCTAGCGGGTCGACATTTGGCCGGTACGGCCGCCGGAACCCGCTTTTTGTTGCGAACCAGATTGCCTCGTTCAGCTCCGGTTGTGAGTGTGTAGCATCAGAAATACACACTGTCTGTCGCAGATCACCGCTCTCGTTCTCGCCCTGCGTCCTCTCTCAGAGAACACAAATCCGTCTCTTCCTCTCTCAGTGAACGGGTCCGGATCCGATCTGTGAAACAAACTGGCAGACACGGCGGACCTCTTGGTCAACTGTGCGAATGATTAATTAACGTGGAAGCCGTTAACACGCAGTATGACCGATAACACAGGGGCGAGCGAGTTTGTGAAGTCCGATCAGACGATGTTCTCTATCATCGAATGCATTCACCAAGAAGACGAGATGGGAGTTACGGAGCTGGCGGACGCAGTCGACTTCTCGAAAAGTGCCGTTCACAAACACCTAAAAACGCTTGAAGAACACGGATACGTCGTCAACAACGGTGGACGGTATCAACTCGGCCTGAAACTGCTCACACTCGGCGGTCATATCCGCGACCGGAACGCGTTCTGCCGATGTGCACGCTCTACGGTCGAGGACCTGGCCGAAGAGAGTAATCAAATGGCATCGTTCATTCTTCGTGATCGGACACACGGCGTCTTCGTTTTCATCGAAAACGATCGTTACGGACTTCGGAAACCGGTTCCACTCGGGAACCGATACGTTATTCACCAGAACGCCGCAGGAAAAGCGATTCTCGCTGAACTCCCCGATGAGACGGTTGCGGATATCATCGAAGAAACGAACCTCCCGGCTGAGACGGACAACACTATTACCGATGCAGCTGAGCTGCGAACCGAACTCGAGGAGATCCGCGAGCAGCGATACGCGACGAGTACGGGGGAGCGAATCGAGGACATTCAGTCGATCGCTGCTGCGGTCAAGAGCCCCGATTCGGATCAGATCGGAGCGATCAGTATTACCGGCCCAGCCGACCACCTATCGCAGGACACCGTACACACCGAGTGTGCGGAACTGGTCCGGGAGGCAGCGAACGAACTCGAATTGCGGATGCGGTACGTCGAATAGCGACCACCACGAAGCTCCTCGGCCATAGGAGAATTACAAATGTACTACTGTAAAATTTGGCCGTGTTGTTCGCCTCCCGAAACTTGTCTCTTTCACAGGAAATTACAGGAGTACTTCTGTAAATGTATCTAACAGACACAGTACCCTACCCGTAGGTACTCCGGCTTAGCAGTCGACCACTCGGCTGGCGACGACCATCCCTGTTACACGTCGTCAACACGGGGCAACTACGTCTGCTGTGGCCGGACGTGGTCCCCTGGAGGGGACTCGATCCGTTAGCATACGAGTTCGTTTTGGTTGACGCACCCTCCCTCGCGGTGGAGTGGTGAGTACTGGCGGTGACTGCACCCTGCGTTCTCTGTGAGTGAACAGCAGAACCGGTCCGGATTCCAATAGCGGCTGATTTATACTCTCAGATCGTTGAAAACGGCGCTTCATCGTGGATTCGAATTCGAGGTGAAACCGAATCAGAACCGCTGGCCCTCGCCAATTCCACGGCTGGCAAATGACCGAGCGGACTCCAGTGTTACGCCCACACGACCCCGACTAGCAGTTACTCGTCTGCCTCGAGTCGATGACTGCGACGAACAGAAACTGACCGCCGGGGGCGATTTCGAGAGTGGGTAACATATAAGAACGCATCGACCGACGTCAGCGTATGGAACCTGTCAGATCCGCGCTGTTCGTCCCGGGGAACCGCGAAGAGTGGGTCTCGAACGCCCATACGAACGACGCTGATGTCGTGATCTTCGATCTCGAGGACTCGGTGCCGCCGGGGGAGAAAGCGGCGGCGAGGGAGATCGTCGCCGACAACGTCTCGGCGCTCGCCGACGAGGGACAGCGGATCCACGTCCGCGTCAACGCACACCCGAACGCGAGTCAGGGGTTCGCCGAACACGACTACGAGGCTGTCGTCCGCGCCGGTGTCGAGGCGATTACGGTCCCGAAGGTCAGGAACCCGGACGATCTCGAGCGACTCGATTCGGTGTTGACCCACATCGAGCGCCGCGAGGGACTGCCCGAAAACAGCGTCGAACTGCTGGTCAACATCGAGACCGCACAGGCGATGCGACAGGTGTACGACCTCTGTACGACCACTGAACGCGTCGCGACGATCGGCTGTGGCGCCGTGAAGGGGACCGACACCAACCGAGCGCTCGGCTTCGAGTGGACCGGTCCCGGCCGGGAGGGCTTGGAGACGGTTCACCTCCGCCAACAGGCGCTGATGGACGCTCGAGCGGCGGGTATCGAACACCCGCTCGCCGGCCCGTACGTCGACGTCGGCGACATCGAGGGACTCAGGAAGGACATGCAGTTCTCGCGGGAGATGGGCTACACCGGCTACATCGTCATCCACCCCTCCCACGTCGAACACGCGAACGACCTCTTCCTCCCCGACGCCGAAACCATCGAGTACTGGATCGGTGCGCTCGAGGCGCTCCAAGAGGCCGAAGAACAGAACAAGAGCGCGATCACCTACGAGGGGGAGATGATCGATATCGCGAACATATCGACGGCGGAACGCTACCTCGAGTACGCAAAGGCGTTCGAGGACGACCTCGATATCGAGACGGACCTCGACGCGTACTAACGAGGGCCCGACGGATCGTGACCTGATTTTGACAGTCACGTTCGCTCGCTCTCACGAGTTCCGAGGCGTGGTGGTGGTCACTTCCTCGAGGCTATCTCAACGCTTCCCGTCCGCTTTCTGTCACGGTCTCCGCAGCAGTGAGAACGCTTAATAACGTTTGCGAGTTGGGTATAGGAAATGACTGGAATCTCAAACGTCCTTCTGGATCAAGAACATCAACTGTTTCGCGACGAGACGAAACGGTTCGTCGAGAACGAAGTGCTTCCGGAGGCGAGCGAACGGGACCCGAACCGAGAAGAGATGTCGGCCGAACTCGTCGACAATCTCCGCGAGATGGGTTTTTTCGGCATTCTCATCGACGAGGAGTACGACGGTCTCGGGCTGGATCTCAAAGCCTACGCGGTGATCGCCGAGGAGCTCTCTCGAGGCTGGCTCAGCGTCGGCAGCATCATCGCTCGCGGCCAGAGTCTCGCCGGGGCGACCGAGGAACAGAAACAGGAGTACCTCCCGAAGATGGCGAGGGGAGAGCTCCTCAAGAGCATCGCGATCAGCGAACCCGACGCCGGCAGCGACGTCTCGAACATGCGACTGCGGGCGGAGCGAGACGGCGACGAGTACGTCCTCAACGGGCAGAAGATGTGGTGTACGTTCGCGAAGGGGTCTGATTTCATCCTGACGTACGCCGTCACCGATCCCGATGCAGAGCCGTCCTATCGCGGTATCTCTGGATTCATCGTCGAAAAACCGGCCGGAACGTTCGACCGAGAGGGGCTGAGCGGCACCGCGATCGACAAGATCGGCTACCACGGCTGGAAGACCTGGGAGGTCAACTTCGACGACGTCCGGGTCGACGCGGACAAACTCGTCGGCGGCGAGGAGGGGCAGGGGTTCTACCAGATCATGGAGTTCTTCGAGGAGGGCCGGGTTCACACGGCGGCCAGAGCGGTCGGGCTGGCTCGCGGCGCGCTCGAGGACTCCCTGGGATACGCGGCGGAACGAGTGCAGTTCGACGAACCGATTTCAGAGTTCCAGGCGATCCGGTTCAAACTGGCCGACATGGCGACCGAGGTCGAAGCCGCTCGAGCCCTGACGCTCCTCGTCGCGGACGCCGTAGACCAGGGCGAAGGCGCGGACGCAGAGGCCGCGATGGCGAAACTGTTCGCGAGCGAAGTCGCGGAACGGGTCACGAGCGAAGGAATCCAGATCCACGGTGGCTACGGCTACACCACCGACTTCGACGTCGAACGCTATTGGCGAGACGCCCGACTCACCCGAATCTTCGAGGGGACGAGCGAGATTCAGAAGCGAATTATCGCCGATAAACTGCTCTCCTCGTAGCTTCCGCCTGCGTTTCACGCCGGTATCGCTCGACGGGCACTGGCTGCAATGCCCAAGCCCCGGGAACGGCTTAGTCGTGGCGTCGTAGCGAGTCGTGTTCGAGCAGAACTGCAACTCGCCCGCTCGTACTGTAACTTCGGTCACAGAAACTATGATATTACGTACCATAGAACGAGTACGTACTCAATGACTCACGCGACCACCCCTCTTGACGGTGCCGCTCGTTCTCGAACCGTCCACGACGAACCGAAGCAGACGATCGAGTTCGGGGTCGTGACGGTAGGCCTGTTCGTCGTCTGGCTCGTCTGGGTATCCGACGGCCACTCACCGACGTCCGGCTTGGGTACCGACGTCCCCTCCATCGCACTCGGGGCGCTCGTCGCCAGTAGCTCCATCCCTGCGGCGAGGATCGCCGTCGATCGGGAGCGCGAACAACTGATGCAAGAGCGCGACGCTTTCCATCAGTTCGCGACTGAGGTCGATTCGATCCCCGTCTCGGCCGATGTTGGCGGCGGGCTCCCGCTGGTCGGCGTGGAGCACGCGAACACGGTCGTGGGAGAACTCGATAGCGTTCGGGCAGCCTACCGCGAGTGCATCATGGGACTCGAGCATTTCGATCAGTTGTACGGCGAAGCGCTGTACGACAACATGGCGTCCGAACTCTCGGCAGACGTCGCGACGGCCGTCGTCTGCGGCGATCAGTTCTCGCTCCCGGTCAAGCGGGCGGCGATCCAGCGAGCGACCGAGGCCAGTCTCCGCCGCGAGCGACTGCTGCAGACGATCGATTCGGAACGCGATTCACTCGACTGCGCGGAGCGACAGCTCCGGGCGATTGCGTCGGATCTCGAGGCTGAACCGTCGCTGTCCGAGGCGACGCTCACCGAACTCTTCGACCACGAACGACGGCTGTCTCGGTGGAAAGATCGGTGCGAACGGTTGCTCCGAAGCCGCCAGCAACACATCCACGCCGAGAGCATGTTTCGGTCGAACCTCGACCTGCTGTTCGTTCAATCCTACCTATACGCGGAACTCGAGACCGACTTTCCGGTGTTAGACGCCTGTGTGCGACTGCATTCGCGACTCGAGGCGCGCCAGCAGGCTATCCACCGCGCGATCACGTATCGATGATCTGGGTACCCACCTGCAGTGGCGTTCCACCCGATTGGTAAAATCGAAATCCAGCTCATTGGTGTGAACCTATCTTCTACGGATACTACTAGACGAAACACCATTTGATGGGACTCGAGATCAATGAGCGAATATCATAGATCGAACTGTAATCCGTATTGTAACAACGATAGTCGACGTACTCTATGACCTTCGATTTGTATTGGTGCCATATCTTGACGACAGGTCTCTGTGTAGACCGCTCGAACTGATCGCTGAGAACACATCAGATATCACATGAAATAGGAAACGTTCTCCGATCTCGAATTAACTTACATGAAGTTTTACTCAGCATCTATCCTAAATGCTCTATAAACCACCCATACATAGGATTCAATGGGAATATACAACTTTCACTTCTCCATATTTGTACTAGAGCCTCCGATATACAGAAAACTGGCGTCAATTCAATACCCGATCGGTGTGTCCAATCATAGCTAGATTGAAGTAAAAACCGCTGAACCACATGGTATGGTTCGCGTCAACCGCGTCGCCGATACCCGTGCGCATACCGGAGAGGGACCGCTCTGGCATCCCGACGAACAACGACTGTACTGGGTCGATATCCCGGCCGGCCGGCTCTATCGATACGACCCCGAAATCGACGAGTACGAGTGTGTCTACGAGACGGACGACGAACCGCTCGGCGGCTACACCATCGAAGCGGACGGAGCACTGCTTCTGTTCACTCACGGCACCGTCAGCCGCTGGGTTCCGGGTGGGGAGAGGGCCGAACCGGTCGCCGAAATCGACGCTGACACGCGGTTCAACGACGTCATCGCGGATCCCGAGGGACGCGTGTTCTGCGGGACGATGCCCGGCGAGAACGAACTCGGCGACCTCTATCGTCTCGATCCGGATGGCACCTCGACGGTCGTTCTCGAAGATGTCGATATCGCGAACGGAATGGGGTTCTCCAGCGATCACGAGACGTTCTATTTCACAGAATCCGAGGCCCATCGAATCTACGCGTTCGAGTACGACCGCGCGACCGGCGACATCTCGAACGAGCGGACGTTCCTCGAAACGCCCGCGGACGACGGTATCCCGGATGGGATGACCGTCGACGAAAGGGGCTGTATCTGGTCCGCTCGATGGAACGGCGGGCGAGTCGTCCGGTACGCTCCCGATGGCGGACCGATCGACGAGATCGAACTTCCCGCGAGAAAAGTCTCCTCCGTCACGTTCGGCGGACCGAACTATCGTGATCTCTATCTGACGACCGCGCTGACAGACGGGGATCGGGCCATCGAGGGTGACGGTGCCGGCGCACTCTTTCGGATTCCGGACGTCGGCGTGGCTGGCGTCCCCGAGTTCCGATCGCGCATCGCCCTCGAGTAACGCCCCCGCTGTGGATCACTCCGATACGGACGCTGCCGTGTCCGCAGTTCTCCGGTCCGAAACGGCGTTCCGTTATCGCTCCACACCGAGGAGTTCTCTCGTCGCCGCCATCGCCTCGTCGGGGTCCTCGAGCGGCGAGAACTCACAGCCGACGAAGCCGTCGTAGCCGCTCTCCTCGAGTGCGTCGATGATATTCGCGTAGTTCAGTTCGCCCGTCCCGGGTTCGTGGCGACCGGGGACGTCGGCGATGTGGACGTGGCCGACGTGCTCGATACAGTCGGTGAGCGTCTGGATGACGTTCCCCTCGGTGATCTGCTGGTGGTAGACGTCGTACAGCAGCTTCACGTTCGGGGAATCGACCGCCTCGACGATCTCGACGCCCTCGCGGGTCGACGTGAGGTAGTAGCCGGGGTGGTCGACCGCGGTGTTCAGCGGCTCTACGACGATCGTTACGCCCGCCTCTTCAGCGTCCGGCGCGACGCTCGAGAGGACGTCGACGATATTCCGATGTTGGGTCTCGCGGTCGAGACCCTCCTGGTCGGGACCGGTCGTCGCGATGAGCGTCGAACAGTCTATCTCGGCGGCCGTTTCGATCGACTCACGGACCGTCTCGGCGGCGTCATCCGCCTGCTCCGAGTCGGTGAGCGTTCCACCGGCGACACAGCCGACCACCGGTAGGTCCGCCTCGTCGGCGGCTGTCGTGACCGCTTCGAGATCCTTCTCGCGCCAGTCCCAGAACTCGACGGCGTCGGCGCCCGCGTCGGCGGCGCGCGAGACGCGCTCGTGAAACGGCTCGTCGTCGTAGACGGTCTCGAGACAGACCGAGAGATCCACCACGTCAGGCACCTCCCTCGCCGATCTCGTCCGCGGCTGGTTCCGGCGACAGGTCGCCGCTTGCGACCATCGCCTCGAGCGGGTTGTCGTCGATCTCGAGCGGTAGGTCGACGCGGCCGCGTCTGCGAACTGACTCGTAGCCGCCGAACAGGATCTCCGCCGTGTTGAGGCCGATTCGTCCGCTGAGCTCGGGCTCCGTCCCCTCCTCGAGACAGTCGAGGACGTGTTCGACCGCTCGGTCGTGGAACTCCGAGCCGAATCGGTCCCCTTCGTTCCCGGTTCGGTGCATCGTCTCGCCGCCGACGTCGATCCGCTCGGTCGAACCGCCGCTGCGTACCTCGAGCATCGGCCCGTCGTCGACGGCGATCCGGATCTCGCCGTCGGTGCCGCGGAGCAGGATGGCTGCTCCGACCAGTTCCTTTCCGGCACCGGTCGACAGCACGGCGTGGACGCCGTCGTCGTACCGCCACTGGGCCCACATCTGGTTCTCCTGGTGGGAGCCAAAGCGCCGGTCTTCCTCGCGATAATCCAGCTGTGCGATGACCCACTTGGCGGACCGGTCGCCGGCGAACATCCCGGCGAGATCGACCGTGTGGGCGCCCGTGTCGTAGAAGTCGCCCCAGCCGATCTCGATTCGCTCGAGGTCGCCGATTGCGCCGTCCTCGAGGAGTTGTTTGGCGTCGACGAACGGGCGCCCGAAGCGGCGCTGCCGGTTGAACGTCAACTGGACGTCGGCGCGCCAGCACGTCTGGACCGTTCGCTGGGCGCTCGCCCACGTGTGGGCCAGCGGCTTCTCGCAGTGGATCGCGTCGACGACGCTGCGGGCGCACCCGACGACGATCTCCTCGTGGATCGCCGGCGGGACCGCCACGCTGACGACGTCCGGTTCGACCGCCGCGAGCAGTTCGCGGTAGTCCTCGAAAACGTACTCCGCGGCGATCTCGAACTCGTCGGCGAAGGCCGCGCCGTTCTCCGGGACGATGTCGGCACAGGCTACGAGCCGACAGTCGTCGTGGTTTCGGTACGCTTCCGCGTGTCGGTACCCCATCGCGAAGCCGTCGAGCGTCGGATTGCTCGGGTCCGGGCCGGTGCCGACGATGGCAACGTCGTACATCGAGATCACCGAAACTCCTCGAGGGCGGCCGCGCCGTGTTCGAGGGATTCGCGCGGATCCGTCGGTTCGTCGTGTTCGTAGATGTACCACTCGACGTCCGCCCTTCGAGCCGCGTCCAGACACGCCTCGAGATCGACGTCGCCGTCTCCGAGTTCGACGGGCGACATCGTCTCAGTCTCGACGTCGGCGAAGTGCGCGAGCGAGATTCGGTCGCCGTAGCGCTCGAGGAGGGTAACCGGATCGAGGCCGCCGGCGACCGCCCAGCCGAGGTCGAGTTCGAACCCGAGGCCGTCGTCGGACTCCTCGAGGAGTACCTCCATCGCCGTCGAGTCGCCGCAGTCGACGAACTCGTGGTCGTGATTGTGATAGTGAAGCTCGAAGCCGCGGTCGGCGACGGTTTCAGCCATCGCGGACAGCCGTCGTGCCGTGGACTGGACGGCCTCCGCCGACTCGAAGTGCGTCTCGTCGAGATACGGGACGACGAGCGTGTCACAGCCGAGTCGCTCGTAGATCGCCAGGGTCTCTTCGAGCGACTCTTCGAGGTTTTCGAGCCCGACGTGTGCGCTGGCGACGGTGAGGCCCGTCCCCTCGAGGACGGTCGCGATCGCTTCGACGTCCGCGTCGCGAACGCGGTGGGTGAACTCGACGCCGTCGAACGGCGTCGCAGCGACGTCTTTCAGCACCTCTGAGAGCGGTTCCTCGAGGTCCCGGAGCGTATAGAGTTGGATGGCCGTCTGTGGCATACGCTACAAACTTGATGCGAGCCACGTATATAGCTAGTGCTACCGGGTGTCGTGAACGAGAGCGGTTGTCCGTACACACCGCTGTGCTGTCGCGGTCACGAATTGTCCGTCCCAGATCGTCATATAGAACACTACGGGTGGCCTGCGTAACGCACGTTCACCGTGCGACCGTTGCGATGCGATCTCGAATTCGATGCGATCGGGCACTCTCGCACCCGTTCTTTACAGGGGTATGTCTGTAACGATGCGCCGGTATTGCGATTCGGGTACCTCGATACGGCGCCTCGACCGAACGACGAGCGTCTCGCTAGAGACCGTCGTCTCGTTCTCGAGAGCACTACTACGGTTCCGATATGATATCCGCGCGTTCGAGCGGAACAGCACCGTCGAGATGACGTCGTTTCGCGATCGGCTACTCGAGTAACCCCTTCATGTACCCGACGGCGAACAGTTTGCCCGTGATGTGGTAGCCGGGAATCGAATTGTCCTCGCCGGCCATCGTCGGCACGTGGTCGGGACGTATGGGGCCGTCGAAGCCGACCTCGCGGTAGGCGTCGATCGCGACCTGCATGTCCGTCGGTCCCTCGTCGTGCCAGGTCTCGACGAAGCCGTCCGCGTCGCCGTCGACGTCACGGAAGTGGACGAACTGAATCCGATCGCCGAAGTGGCGAATCGTCTCTGGGATATCGACGCCCATCGCCGCGAAGTTACCCTGACAGAAGGTGATTCCGTTCGCCGGCGAGTCGACGATCTCGAGGACGCGGTCGTAGGCCTCGACGCTAGTGATTATCCGGGGCATGCCGCGAACCTTCTCGCGAGGCGGATCGTCGGGGTGGAGGCCGAGTTTCACGCCTGCCTCTTCGGCGACCGGCACGACGCGCTCGAGAAAGTACTCGAGGCTCTCCCACAGGTCCGCTTCGGCGGTGTTTCTGGCCGCCGGCGGCGTCGGTCCGCGTCGCATCTGCTCGTTATCGTAGGCCGTCGTCAGCGAGCCGCCGCGGGCCGGCGTCGTCGTCGACGTCCGCGCCCAGCGGAGGCCGGCCATCCAGTCGTAGCAGACGACCTCGACGCCGAGTTCGCCGATATTCCTGAGAAACCGACAGAATTCGTCGATCTCCTCGTCGCGGCCGTCCAGCCCGAGTCTGGTCTCGTCCGTGATCGGTACGCTCCCTTCGAAGACGGCGGGTTCGATGCCCCGGTCGCGATACCGGTTGGTCAGGTGCAAGAGGTCGTCGTAGTTCGAGGGACAGCCCCCGTCACCGATCTCGAGCGAGTGATAGACGGCGGTCTCGACGCCGACCTGTGTAGCGAGTTCCCACCGCTCGTCGGGCTCCGGAGGAAGGACTAGTGCAACGTCCATGTTCGGTATGTCGAGCATTGTTCCAAGGCCTCTTATGTGTTTTCGGAGGCTTTCTTCTCGCCTTCGAATCGCGGTAGCCACTGGTCGAAAATTTCTCGTCGCTCGCCGGGTTCCGGTATCGTCTCCAGTTTGGCCGTCGGCTGGCGTTCACTACTACGGATGTATCGCTCCCTTCCCCGGATCGTGTTCCCCATTCGCACGAAGCTCTCGTCGGATCTGTCTCCACACTATCTATGATTGTTCGAACACAATTCTGAGTACTCGGTATCCGCGACTCGGTCGGATCGTACTCGTTCTCTATACGCCTGATTTGGACTCGGGTGCCACTACAGGCCTTCTCCCGTCTATTCGGCTCGTGACGATCGCGACTACTCACACCGATATCGTTCACGACGTTTATTGTAAACTGCAACCTCCATACGGATTGTTTCTTCGTATTCCACTACTCGTAACATCGATAATCGATCTGTTAAAATCGAATATGGTTGTGAATATCAATCCTGGAGACGATGCCTGGTCGGCGCCAATATTCGTGTAACTGATGTGTCGGAGGCGATTTCACCTCTGATTATATACGCTTGTTATCTGTGGAACTGATCGCTATCCCGGGAGACCACTGTGAGGGTGTAGCGAACGAGTGCGCCGTACGACGCCTCGCTCGAGACGTTACTCTTCGTTCGTTCCGGTCGTGGGACCGGGCGTTACCTCGCCGGTCTCGACCATCGCCTCGAGCGGGTTGTCGCCGATTTCGAGCGGGAGGTCCACGCGACCGCGACGGCGCGAGGACTCCCAGGCGGCGAAGATGAGTTCGGTCGCGTTCAGCGCGTTTCGAGCACAGAGTTCGGGCTCGTCATCCGTCTCGAGACAGCGAACGAGATCGGCGATCGCGCGGTCGACGAACGCCCAGCTGTGGAGGCCGTCGTCGGTCTCGACGGCGGTCCACGTCTCGTCGCCGGCGCGACGTATGCGAAGCGGCGGCAGCTCTCGATCTCCGCCACCGTCTCCACCGTCGTCGCTTCCGCCAGCGGCCGGTCCGACTTCGATCACGCCGCGGGTGCCGACCAGTCGATTGTGACACCCAACGGCTCCCGTCGGTCCGCGACTCCCGACGCCGTCGCTGTCGCTCGTTCCGAGCCCGTGGACGCCGTTCTCGTACTCCCAGTGAACGATCGCCTGATTCTCGTTGTGCGCGCCGAACAGCAGATTCTCCTCGCTGTAATCGATCTGTGCCAGCACCCACTCGCCGGCGGTCTCGTCGACGAAGTAGTTACAGAGGTCGAAGGAGTGCGAGCCGTAGTCGAAGATGCCGACCGGCGCGGCGAACTCGACGCGCTCTAACTCGCCGATCTCGCCGCCGTCGAGCAGTTCCTTGGCCGTTCGAACCGCGTCGGAGAACCTGCGCTGGTGGTTGAACGTCAGCTGTACGTCGTGGCGGTCGGCCTCCTGGACCATCAGGCGAGCCCCGCCGTAGGTGTCGGCCATCGGCTTCTCGCAGTGGATCGCTTCGACGACACCGGAACGAATGCAGTCGACGACGATCCGCTCGTGGATCGAAGGCGGCACGCAGACCGAGACGACGTCGGGTTCGACGGCCTCGAGCATCGCCGCGTACTCCTCGAAGATCCCGTCCTGTCCGATCTCGAACTCGTCGGCGAACGCCTCCGCGTTCGCCCGGACGATGTCGACACAGGCGACGAGGTCGCAGTTCTCCGTGTTCTCGTAGCCCGCAGCGTGGTGATACGCCATCGCGTAGCCGTCTCGTCCCGGATCGTCCGGTTCGGCACCGGTGCCGATAACGGCGACTGTGTACGCCATACGAACCGTTCAATCGCCACGAGCTTACCGCTTTCGCACCTCCCACGTGTATCAGTCAGGCGAACTCGGGCAGGTACTCGGCGTTGGCCTTGAGCAAGTCGTCGACCATCCCGTCGATCTCCTCGAGCGTACAGACCGCACCCGCCAACGGATCGAGTTTGACGGCCCGGCGAAGCGCGTCCTCGTCGCGCTCGAGGGCGGCGTCGACGGCGAGCGACTGAACGTTTACGTTCGTCCGATTGAGCGCCGCGAGCTGCGGCGGGAGGTCGCCGACGGAGCAGGGGTGGACGCCCGTTGCGTCGACGTGACACGGCACCTCGACGATCGCGTCGTCGGGAAGATTCGTGATGAGTCGGCCGTCGTTCGGGACGTTGAGGTTCATCCGTCGACTCTCGCCCGTCTCGAGGGAGTGGACGATCCGCGCGGCGTACTCGCCCGAGCGCTCGAGGCTGGTATCTACCTCCCCGGGATCGAACTGGTCGGCGTGATCGATCTCACTCCACTGGTCGAAGTACTCGCCCGTCGGCAGCCAGCAGACGGGGGAGTACTCGAACGCTTCGCGGTCGGGATCGTAGGCGCTGGCGTCGACGAGCCGGTCGATCTCGGCTTGCTCGTGGCGGAAGTAGGGCAGGTACTCGCTCAGGTGGTGACTCGACTCCGTGATGAACCGCCCGAAGTGATCCATCGTCTCGAAGCGAACGACGTCCCGCGCGTAGATTTCGGGGTCGGTCATCGCTTCCTCGAGGTCGGGATACAGGTCGCGACCCTCGTGCCCTATGTCGAGGAACCACGCCATGTGGTTGATGCCGGCGACCCAGTACTCGAGTTCTTCGAACGGGACGTCGACGTAGCTCGCGATGGCGTGGGCCGTCCCGACGATGCTGTGACAGATGCCGTAGACGTCGATCTCGGTCTCGGCCTCGAGTGCCCAGCAGACCATCGCCATCGGGTTGGTGTGCTGCAGCAGCGGCGCGTCGGGACACAGTTCCTCCATATCGCGGGCGATGTCGAGCATCGTCGGAATCGTTCGCGTGGCCCGGAAGACGCCTCCCGGACCGAGCGTGTCGCCGACGGACTGCTCGACGCCGTATCGTCGGGGAATCTCGATCTCGTTGCGAACCGGCTCGGTGCCGCCGACGTGAATCATCGTGATCACGTAGTCCGCTCCCTCGAGCGCTTCCCGTCGATCGGTCGTCGCCTCGACCGTCGCGGGGAGGTCGTTCCCGTCGACCAGCGTCCGCGTCGCAGTCTCGATTCGCTCGAGGCGGTCGGCGTCGATATCCATCAGACTAAGCGTCGAGTCCTGGAGCGTCGGAAACGAGAGGACGTCGCGGACGAGCGTCCGCGTGAACGTGTGGCTCCCGGCGCCGATAAACGCAATTTTCACCATCGTACGTCAGCGTGTCTCACGCACGATATTAGCTCGTTCGGTCGCCGAAGGTCGCTCGATCGAATCAGTCCTCGCGGAGCCAGACAGCCATCTCGCCGGGCGCTCGGTTGTCCCACAAGAAGTGGGGTATCGCTATAAACGGGGCCGCAACTCGATTCGTTTCCGTGGCCGGCAAGTATAGGTCGTCGTCCCAGTCCTCGAAATCCGGGGCCATCGCTTCGCCCTCGAGGACGACGGTGCCACGGAGGAGGTCGTCCCGATAGGTCGTATCGGCCGTCGACGCCGACTCCGGACCGATCAGATACTGGTGAAGCGGTCGATCGTTGTCCACCGCCTCGAGGCAGTAGACGAGCGGCCCGCGAGTGAGCGCGATCCGGCCGGCGTTGGCCTCGACAGCCGGGTGCGCCCGAATCGGGACGACCGACTGCTCGAACGAGACCTCGATCCGATCGTCGTCCCACTCGCGCTCGAGGGTAACGTAGTCGGCGGTCCAGCGTCCGGTCCCGGGTTCCGGTTCGATATCCAGCGCACGCTCCTCGCCGTTCACTCGAACCGCCGCGTCGGTGCACCACGACGGAACTCGAAGGGAGATGCCGAACTCGGTCGGGACCGCGACGTCAATCTCGAGGCTCACGTCGCCGCCCCACGGCAACTCTGCGGTTTGGGTTATGTCGACCGCCGACCCGGCGACCTCGACCGTCGCCGAACTGCCGACGTACTGATTCACGTACAGTTGCGCTTCTTCACTTCCGACAGCGTACAGATACTCCCCGAGCGAGGCGAGCAACCGCGCGACGTTCGGCGGACAGCACGCACACTCGAACCAGCCCTCGCGGTGGTGGTCGCCGTCGCTCTCGAGGCGGTTGTCGTAGAAGAACTCGGTGCCGTCTTGGGACATCCCGACGAGGACGGCGTTGTACAGCGTCCACTCGATCAGGTCGGCGTAACGCGCGTTCCCAGTGAGTTCGAACAGCCGCTGATTCCAGAAGACGCTCCCGATCGCCGCGCAGGTCTCGGCGTAGGCGGTGTCGTTGGGCAGGTCGTAGTCCTCGGTGAAGCGTTCGCCGTAGGCGCTCGAGCCGATGCCGCCGGTGACGTACGTTCGCCGTTCGGTCATGCTTTCCCAGAGATGTTCGAGGTGTGCGAGCAACTCCTCGTCGTCAGTTTCGGCGGCGACCTCCGCGATCCCGGCGAAGAAGTACATCGCGCGAACCGAGTGCCCTTCCACGGACGTCTGCTCGAGAACCGGCGCGTGCGCCTGGGCGTAGCTCCCGTCGTACGCGCCGTCCTCGTAGAAGATGTCCCGCGCGCCGGCCGCGATGCCCTCCTCGTCGCTCTCGTAGCCCGCGAGTTCGTCGATGCGCTCGAGTTCCCGGGCGAGCCGGTCGTCGCGGCCCCGCAGGTCGACGAAGTATCGCGCGAGGTCGACGTAGCGGTCCTCGTCCGTCGCGCGAGCGAGTTTCACCAGCGCGAGTTCGATCCCCTGGTGGCCCGGAACGCCGTCGATCTCGTCGCCGAAGATCGAATCGATGTGATCTGCGAACCGAATCGCGACCTCGAGCAAGTCGCGTTCGCCCGTCGCCCAGTGGTGGGCGACGGCGGCCTCGATCAGGTGGCCCCCACAGTACAGTTCGTGCATCGTATTCAGATTCGTCCATCGCTTTCCGGGCTCTTCGAGTACGAAGTACGTGTTCAGATAGCCGTCGTCGTCCTGGGCCGCGGCGACGAGGTCGATCACCTCGTCGACCCGTCGCCGGAGCTCGGGTTCGTCGCGACGCGCGAGGACGTAACTCGCGGCCTCGAGCCACTTGTAGGCGTCCGAATCGGCGAACCAGATTCCCTGGAATCCGCCGCGGTCGTCCGCCCGTCCGTTTAGCACGGTGGCGGCCCGACGGAAGTTCTCGAGACAGCCGGTCGTCTCGAGGTGGTCGTACTGGTACTCGAGGCTGACCTCGCGGTTGCGTTCGAGCCGCGAGTTCCAGAACTCGTCGTCGATCGTGACGTCGGCCAGAGGTACCGACCGGGCGTGGCGAAGCGTCGTCATCGGGCGGTATCCCTCGGGGACGTATCGAGTCTCGCAGATTCCTCGAGTGACATCGCGACCAACTCGTCGACGAGCGCCGTCGCTACCGGACAGGAGCCGTAGCCGTCGATCACCCGAAGCGTGCAGACGCGAACGGCGCCGTCGCCGTACTGACGCGTCGCGACCGCCGCCGACGGATTGGCGAGCCACCCCTCGACGTATCCGACCGATACGTCGTCGCCCTCGGTTACGGACGCGACCGTATACGGGTACCGCCCGTCGAGTTCCCAGCCCGGGACCGACCCGAGCGGTGGCTCGAGTCTCTCGTCGTTGGTGTAAAGTAGCGACGCGACGAGGTTCCAGCTCTCGTCTTCGGGCAGGTCGCGGTAGTCGAACACGTCTCCGTCGGCGACTGATCCGTCCCGGTCGGCCAGCAACACCACGTCGCCGCCGTCGCGAGCGTACTCGAGTACCGCGTGCCTCGTCTCCGTGACGACGGCGGCGGCGACGGTGTCGTCGAGTTGGTCGACGACGGACGTCCCGCGTTCTTCGAGTGCGTCTCGGAGCGCCTCGTCCTCGGCGTAAATCGGCTCGTCGGCTCCGGATTCTCGACCGAGAACTGGGCTGCTGGAGTCGGCTCGCGGGCCGATCGTGACGGGTTCCTCGGTCGTCGCGTCGCCGAACGCGAGGGTGATCGCCTCGGTCCCCACGGCGTCTACCGTCGGCGCATCGACCGCGATGAGATCCTCGACGCGAACCGTCGAAACGGGGTCGACTGCGACCGTCCGTTGTCCTGATTCGCCGGCGGCGGTCCACGACAGCTCCGCCTCGAGTCGCTCGTCCGTGTCGTTGACGACGACCGCGTCGGCTGCGATAGTTCCGTCGTCCCAGACGGTCCGCGACTCGCACTCGAGTTGGACGGCGACCGGCGCGTTGACGCGGGCGAACTCGTCGTGGAAAACTTTCTGCTCGCGGCGATAGTCGAGGATCCCGTTGAACTCCCACTCGATATCCGAGAACTCCGTGATGACGTAGCCCGCGACGTCGTCTCGCGCTCGCATGCGTTCGATAACGTCCTTGTTCGAACGGAACTCCCGCCACTGCCAGGCCTCGGCCAGTGCCTCGAACTCGTCGAACGCCTCGGTGAGCGTGCTCTCCTCGAACCGTTCGCGGTAGCCGTCGGGTCGTTTCAGTCCCTGCTCTAAGAACTCGTAGTCGAACCAGGGCGGTCGCTCGCCGTAGGACTCCTCGATCGCCGGCGCGTCGCACAGCCCCCACGTGCCGAACTCGGAGACGATGATCGGCGCGTCGTCCGGATCCGTCTCGGCCGCCGCGTAGTTGTCTTCGGGGCGGTCGGCCATCCGATCGAGGTCCGCCTCCCAGGCGTCGGCGCGGTCGGGACTGACGAAGTACCGGTGATAATCGTTGACGTCGGTCGCCACGTGCGCCCAACCGGAGTTGTCACAGACGAGCCGCGTCGGATCTCGCTCGCGGGTCGATTCGTAGCAGTCGGCGAGGTAGCGCTGTTTTCCCTCGTCTTCCCACAGCGACGTCTCGACGTCCAGCCCCTGCGGGTTGCCGATCCCCCACTCCTCGTTGTAGATACTCCAGATGACGACGCTCGGTCGGTTGTAATCGCGCTCGATCATTCCCTCCAGTTGTTCGAAGACGGCCCGTCTCGAGCGATCGGTGTGAACCGTCGGGTTCGCGGGCTCCTCCCAGACGAGAATGCCGAGTCGGTCGGCACACTCGAGGAAGTCGGGATGGGCCGGCTTGATGTGCTTTCGCAGGAGGTTGAAGCCGAGTTCCGTGGCGGTCCGGACCTCCCGCTCGAAGCAGTCCTCGTCGAACGGTCGGTACAGCGTCTCCGGGTAGTAGCCCTGTTCGAGGGCACCCCGAAGGACGTACGGTTCGCCGTTCAGATACACCTGCCCGTCTCGAGCCTCGACGCTTCGCATTCCGAAGTAGTCCTCGTGTCGATCGACGACGGCGCCCTCGCGCTCGAGGTCGACGCGAACGTCGTAGAGCGCGGGCGTCTCCGGCGTCCAGTAGTCGGCGTCGGGAATCGGGATCGAGACCGCTTCCGTGCCGCTTGCTCCGTCCCCGTCGATCGCCGTCGATTCGGCCGCGACCGTCCTGTCGTCTCGAGTGACGACGACGTGAGCGACGACGGTTGATCCGCCGTTCGATCCGGCCGATCCGGACAGGTCGTCCAGTCCGTCCACGTCGAGTTCGACGTGGGCCGTGTCCGTCTCGAGGTCGGGTGTGACGCGAATCCCCTCGACGCGTACCGGCGGGACGGCCTCGAGGGTCACGTCCTGCCAGATACCGCTGACTCGTTGGTACCACGGCTCGCCCTGCTTGCCGTGTGGGAGTTCGCTCAGGTCGTCAGGGTCGA
Source organism: Natronorubrum texcoconense (assembly GCF_900100335.1). GTDB lineage: Archaea > Halobacteriota > Halobacteria > Halobacteriales > Natrialbaceae > Natronorubrum > Natronorubrum texcoconense. Next base: position 38,244 of record NZ_FNFE01000005.1, read on the forward strand.
CCACCTCGACGACGACCTCGTTCTCGCCGTCGACGAGCGCGTCGGTGACGTCCGTTTCGAAGGGGAGGTAGCCGCCGCGGTTCGCGCCGACGCGGTCGCCGTTGACCCAGACGGTCGTCTCGTAGTCGACGGCGTCGAACCGGAGGCGTCGCCGGAAGCGGTCGTCGTCCGGTGCGTCCAGCGCGATCGTCCGTCGGTACCACGCGGTGCCCGTGTACCCGCGGAACTCCTCGAGTTCCTGCCAGGCGTGGGGCACCTCCACGGACCGCGTTCGGTCGGGCCAGGCGCTGTCGGGTTCGTACCACCCCTCGTCGCGCCCGTCGTCGTCGGGATCGGTGGCGAACTGCCACGTGCCGTTCAGTTCCGTTTCCTGTCGACTGTCGTCCGCTCGGAAATCTGTCTCCATGTCGTGTTCGTATTCTCTGTTGGTATCGATCGTTGCTCGTCGCTCGTGGAATCCTCCGCTGCCAGCCGTCGCTCAGGCGGCTTCCTCCGCCCCTTCCGTGTCGGCTTTGCGAGCGGCTCGTTTGCCTTTCGATTCCGCGAGCAGATTCTCGCCGGTCCGGACGTCGAAGAGGTGCATGTCGTCGGGGTCGAACCCGATCTCGGTCCGATCGCCGACGGTCGGTTTCACGTCTCCGGGCACCCGAACGCGACACTCGGTGCCCTCGATATCCAGGTAGACGAAGTTGTCGCTGCCCGCGACCTCGAGGACGTCGACGACGGCGGAGATCGTGTTGTCACCGGCCGCGTCGTACGTGATGTCCTCGGGACGGATCCCCAGTTCGAGCCCGGACTTGGCCTCGTTTCCGAGGATCGTATCGATGATCGCGGGCGGGACGTCGTACTCGAACCCGTCGCCGACGAGCGTCGTGCCGCCCAACTCGACGTCGAAGAAGTTCATCGCTGGACTGCCGATGAAGTCCGCGACGAACCGGTTTGCGGGTTCGTTGTAGACCGTATCCGGCGGAGCGAACTGCTGGAGTTCGCCGCCGTCGAGAACGATGATTCGGTCGCTCATCGTCAGCGCCTCGTGTTGGTCGTGGGTGACGTAGATCGTCGTCGTCCCGAGCTCCTCCTGAAGTCGCTGGAGTTCGGTTCGCATGTGTACCTTGAGCTTGGCGTCTAAGTTCGATAACGGCTCGTCCATCAGGAAGATCTTCGGGTCGCGAACGATCGCTCGGCCGGTCGCCACGCGCTGTTGCTGGCCGCCCGAGAGGTTCGCCGGCTTGTCGTCTAACTGGTCTTCGATACCCATCATTTCCGCCGTCTCGCTGACTCGCCGTTCGATCTCGTCGTCGGGGAGATCCGTCGTCAGTTTGAGCCCGTAGGACATGTTCTTTCGAACGGTCATGTGCGGGTACAGCGCGTAGTTCTGGAACACCATCGCGATCCCGCGATCCTGTGGCTCGACGCCCTTGATGCTGTCGTCGCCGATCCGAATGTCGCCGTCGCTGATCTCCTCGAGTCCGGCGATCATCCGGAGCAGCGTCGATTTGCCGGACCCCGAGGGACCGACGACGGTGATGAACTCCCCGTCTTCGATCTCGGCGTCGAACCCGTTGACCGCGACGAAATCGTCGAGGTACACTTTCCGCACGCTGTCGAACGTTACCGATGCTGGGTCGTTAGTTGATTCGCTCATTGTTGAAGCTCCGTTGGTGGTCGTGAGTACCGCTCTCGTTCGTATCCGTTGCACTCGATTCGCCCGTTTTCGGGGAGGCTATCCGCGTGCGGTCGCTGTGTCCGGTCATCGCTCGGTCACCACCGTCGTACCCTGGGCCTCTTGCTCGGCGACGCTCGAGATGAACTCGACGTGAAGCGCGAACGCGATGCCGGCGAACAGGAGCGCCACGGCGACGGTCAGCAGCGACGTAACGACGAGCAACGCGCCGGTCACGACGCCGAGTGCCACCGCGCCGACGGCGTGGCGCGCCGTCCAGAGCAGTCCGTCCTTGAGTGCGGTGCCGACGGTTTTGTCCTCCGCCAGACCAAGCAGCGTCGGCATCGACACGAGCCAGGCGTACAGACCGGCGTACGCACAGCAGAGCGCGAACAGACCGGCGAGGACGGTTCCGCTCACGAGGTACGCGAGCGCGTAGTTCGCCGCGATCGCGAGTAGCGCGAGCGGGACGAGTCCCAGCAGCGTCGCGTGGACGAACTGACGGCGAACGGTCTCGAGGACCGCCGTCCGATCGATGCCGACGTGCCCGTCCTCCCGAAGCGACAGCACGGCGCGGTAGGCCCCGACGGTCGCCGGGCCGAGCGTCACGATCGGCAGTGACGCGAGGAACCAGCCGACGCTGATCCACACGATCGACGTGAGGTTCGCCCAGACGAACCGTCCCGTCCGCTCGAGCGAGGCGTACATCGGGTCGAGGTCGGTTGGTCGGGTCATTTCGTGGTCCCCTGCATCTCGACGGCTCGGACGAGGTGTTTCTGCATGACGAGGAAGACGATCAGGAGCGGGGTCGACGCGATGACCGCGGAGGTCATGATCACGCCGGGTTCGGTGACGCCCAGGTTGTCCTGCAGCGTCACCAGCCCGATCGGCAGCGTGTACATCGTCTCGCTCTGGAGGATGAGCAGCGGCCAGACGAAGGCGTTCCACGTCCAGATGAAGATGAACAGTCCGAGCGCCGCGAGGGCCGACCGCATCAGCGGGAGGACGATGTGGGTGAACACCCGGAGCCGAGAGAACCCGTCCAGACGCGCCGCCTCCTCGAGCTCCTCCGGAATGTCCTTGAAGAACTGAACGAGCATGAACACGCCCAGCGGGTTCGCGGCGCTCGGGAGGACGACGCCCCACATGGAGTTTACCAGCCCGAGTTCGCTCACGATGATGTACACCGGGACGAGGTTGACGATACCGGGTACCATGAAACTCGCCACGATGACCGCGAAGATGACGCGCCGGCCCGGCCACTCGAGGCGGGTCAGCGAGTAGGCGATCATCGCGTCGATGATGAGCACCACGACGGTCGTCACGCCCGCCAGGATTAGCGTGTTGACCGTCCACATGCCGATCAGCGAGTTAGCGAGGAGGTACTCGTACCAGTAGAGCGTGACGTCCCACGGGATCAGGTGTGGCACCTCGGAGTACACCAGATCGCGGGTCATGAACGACGTCGCGAACATGTACCAGTACGGGATGAGGAACAGCGCCGCCGTGCCGTACAGCCCGACGTACAGCGCGATGGTTCGAAGCCGTTCGTCGGTGATCGTCAGACTGTCGCGTACGGTCGTTGATTTCGTACTCATTCGCGGTCACCACTGAGGAAGTAGTAGCTGGTCGCCGAGACGGCGATCAGGATCATGAACAGAACGTAGCCGACCGCGGCGGCGTAGCCGAAGTCGCGGCCGGTAAAGGCCGTATCGTACAGGTACAGGACGATCGTCGTCGTCGAGAACGACGGACCGCCGTCGGTCATGATGAACGGTTGGCCGAACACCTGGAACGACCCTACGAACGTCACGATGACGACGAAGATGAGCGGATTCTGCATCTGTGGGATGGTGATGTCGCGCATCATTCGCCACGTGCTCGCGCCGTCCAGCTTCGCCGCCTCGTAGAGGCGATCCGAGACGTTCTGTCGGGCGGCCAGCAGGATGATGAAGTTGAACGCCAGCTGCCACCAGATCGTCGCGATAGCGAGCGCGGGCATCGCGAGGCTGTGGGAGTTCAGCCAGTTTCCGCCGCCGACGTAGTACGGAATGAGCCCCGAGGCGTTGAAGATGTCCGCCCACAGCAGGCCGACAACCGCGACGGTCAGTACGTAGGGGCTGAAGAAGACCGTTCGAAGGAACCACTGCCCCTTCACGTCACGGTTAACGCCGAGTGCCAGCAGGAGCGAGCCGATAACGATCGGTGGCACCGTGAGGACGACGAAGTAGACCGTGTTCCACAACGCGTTCCAGAACTCCGGATCCGAGAGCAGGATCTGGTAGTTCTCGAAGCCGATGAACTCCGACTGGCCCGGCTCGAGTGCGTTCCAGTCGTGTAAACTCATGTACAGCGCGAGGAGCAGCGGGCCGAACAGGAACAGTCCGGCGATCACGAGGTACGGAAGCGAAAACGTGACTCCCGCGAGTAACTCACGCGTCGACGACTTCGAGAGGTCGATGCCTCCCGAATCGCTCGTCTCGGTCTGTTGGTTTGCTTGTGCCATCGTTATTGCCTGCTAAACGTTTGTCTGACGCCGTCCGCGGCGGTCTCGATGACTTCTTCCGGAGTCATGTTCCCGGCGCGCATGTCGTCTAACGGCTGGTAGATCCGTTCCATATACTGGGTCGTTCTCGGGGTCGAGGGCGGCCGACGGAACTCGTCTTCCTCGACCATCTCGTGGAAGGTCTCGAGCGTCTGCGACCACGTCTCGGAGTCGCGAAGTTCGTCGCTCTCGGTCGCCGCTTCACTGGCGGGAAGGTGACCGGCGTCGTACCCCCATCGCGGGTTGAACTCCTGCGTGAGCAGTCGAATCGTCTCGATCGTGTCCTCGAGACGGGCCTGATCGCGATCCTCGCTCTGGGGGATGATCATCATGTGACTCTCACCGAGCGTCACGGGGGTAGTCGAGTCCGGCATGACGAACGGTTTCGTCATCCCGAACTCGAACCCCGTTTCGCGAACGACGCTGATGTGCCACGATCCCTCGAGCCGCATGCCGACCTCGCCTCGATTCCAGGCGTCCCAGCCGGTGTCCGGATCGACGGGTGCCCACTCCCGTTCGTGCACCCAGTCGTGCATCTCCTGGACGACCGCGAGTCCGTCGTCCGTTTCGAACGCCGGCTCGTAGTCGTCGTCGAGGAGCCGTCCGCCCCGACTGGCTACCATCATCCGCATCACTTCGACTCCCTGCTCGCCATCGAAGAAGTCGAACGCGTAGTGATCCGTATTGTCGACGATCGCATCGGCCGCATCGATGAACTGTTCCGGGGTCTCCGGGGGGTCCTCCGGGTCCAACCCGGCCTCCTCGAAGATTTCTTTGTTGTAGTAGAGGCCGAACGGGTGGCTATCGAGCGGGACGGCGAGTTGCTCGCCGCCGACGACGCCGCCCTGTGCGACCTCCTCCAGGTACGGCTCCGTGCCGATCTCGTCGGTGACCGGCACGAGGCTGTCTTCGTACTCGTCCATCATCCGCGAGTGCATGATCGCGAGATCCGGCGGATTGCCGCCGACCATCGACGTGTACAGGCGACCGTAGTACTCGTCCCACGGCACTCGCTGTCGGTTGATGTGCACGTCGTCGTTCTCGTTGATTTCGTCGACCATCGCCTCCATGACGTCACCGTCACCGCCGCCGAACAGCGTCCAGTACTCGACGCCCTCCTGAGATCTTCCGACGAACCCGGTACAGCCGGCGAGGCCGGTAAGACCACCAGCACCTGTCGCCTGAAGCAGCCCCCGGCGACTGACGGACCTCGAGCCCTGGCGGTGGCTCGAGCGGGGTCTATGAGGCCCCCTCTCTTTGTCACCTGCTGTCATACAACCGTATCGATCAGAGAGACACACATATATGTTACGGTGGTTCGAATTTTTATATATTCGATTGCTGGTATAATATGCGGCGAACGGAGGTCTGATTCCATCGTGCGCCAGGAACGGGGAGGTCGACACGCTATCCGACGTTCGCGGTCGAGACAGTGGCCAAATCAGTATCGGTCCGATCGCGGTCTCGACCGGCGGTCAGAACGCGCTATCGGCGAATCCACCGTCGACGGTGAGTACCTCGCCGGTGACGAACGACGACGCGTCGCTCGAGAGGTAGATCGCCGCCCCGATGAGTTCCTCGCGTTCGCCGACGCGGCCGAGCGGCGTTCGCTCGTCGATCCGCTCTCGCTTCTCGGTTCCCTCGGCGTAGGTGTCGGCGTTCTGCGGCGTGATGAAGAAGCCGGGCGCGATGGCGTTCACGCGGATCTCGGGGGCTAACTCCTTGGCCGCGGCGCGGGTGAACGCTTCGACGCCGCCTTTGACCGCCGAGTACGCCGGCAGGTTCGCCATCGACAGCCGTGCGGCGAGCGAGGAGATGTTGATGATACTCCCGTCGTCTTCCATCGCGGGCGCGAACGCCTGGGTTACCCGCCGTACGCCGTCGAGTGCGACGCTCGTGACGAACTCCCAGTCGTCGTCTTCGATGCCGAGGACGGTCTCTCGAGAGATTGCTCCCTGCGAGGCAACGACGATGTCGATCCCGCCGAGCGTCTCCTCGGCGACCTCCCGAACCCGCTCGAGCGACTCCCGGTCGGTGACGTCACAGGTGACGCGAGCCGTCGTCGCACCGCGGTCCTCGAGGAGGTCGGCCGTCTCCTCGACTTTTTGCTCGTCCCGGCTCGTCGCGATGACGTCGGCCCCGTCGGCTGCAAACCCGACGGCGATCGCCTGTCCGAGTCCGCTGGTCCCGCCGACGACGACGGCGCGTTTGTCTGCGACTGTCACTGGCGTGTGCGTACAACCGTCCATACGCCAGCCACTCTCACGCACGCGTATGAACGTTCGCATCGGTCGACGGGGGCGTCCGATAGTACCGCGTACTGGTTGCTGTCGCAGACATAACCCCGAACTATTAATATTGGCATGTGGAAACACGGAACTAGTGCATGACTGACGCACGTATAGCGGTTCACACAGAGGCGAGTATCGACCGGATCGCACCCGAAGTACACGGCCACTTCGCCGAACACCTCGGTCGCTGTATCTACGGCGGGATCTGGCACGCCGACAGCGCCGCCGAGAGCGGTTTCCGCGAGGACACCGTCTCGCTGCTCGAGGATCTCGACCTCCCGGTCCTCCGCTGGCCGGGCGGCTGTTTCGCCGACGACTACCACTGGGAGGACGGCGTCGGACCGCGAGACGAACGGCCCCGCCGTCGCAACCTCTTCTGGGCGCAGGGGCCGGAGGAGACGCCCGAGGAGTCGAACGCCTTCGGCTCCGACGAGTTTCTCGAGCTCTGTGAGCGCATCGGCACCGAAGCCTACCTCGCGGCGAACGTCGGCTCCGGCGATCCACAGGAGGCCGCAAACTGGGTCGAGTACTGCAACTACGACGGCGACACCGAGCTGGCGAACCGACGCCGGGAGAACGGTCACGAGGAGCCCTACGGCGTCACATACTGGGGTCTCGGAAACGAGAACTGGGGCTGTGGCGGTCGGATGTCCCCCGAACAGTACGCACGCGAGTACCGACGGTTCGCGACTTACGTCGGTACCATGGACGGCCTGTTGCTCGACCACGACCTCGAACTCATCGCCTGCGGCTACGAGGGCCACGAGTGGAATCGTCGATTCCTCGACGAGGTTTCCGGCGCCCCGTGGGGCGAACCGTTCCCGCTCGACCACCTCACGCTCCACCACTACTACGGCCGATCGATGACCGTCGCCGAGGCCGACGAGGATCAGTACGACCAGTTCCTCGTCGAGGCCCTCGAGATGGACCGCCACATCGAGCGAATCGCCGCGGCCATCGACGCGGTGGCGACGACCCGCGACATCGGCGTCATCGTCGACGAGTGGGGCTCCTGGCATCCCGAGGCGACGCCCGAGACCGGCTTAGAGCAGCCGGGAACCGTCCTCGACGGGCTCTCGGCGGCGGCCGTCCTCGACGTCTTCAACGACAACAGCGACGTCGTGACGATGACGAACATCGCACAGACCGTCAACGTCCTCCAGTGTCTCGTCGAGACCGACGAAGACGACGCCTGGGCGCGTCCGACCTACCGCGTCTTCGACCTCTACGCGCCCCACAAGGGTAACGAGGCCGTCCGGACCTCGGTCTCCGCGCCGACGCGCGAACTCGTCGACGACGACGAGAACCGCGAACTGCCCCTCGTCGGCGCCTCCGCCTCCGTCGGCGACGACGAAACCTACGTCACCGTCACCAACCTCGACTGCCGCGAGGACCACGCCGTCGAGATCGCCCTCGAGGGCGCAGACCTTCGCGAGGGCGACGTGCGGGCCGAGATCCTGTTCGCCGAGCAGGAACCCGACCTCGAGGTCACCGCCGCCAACGCCGAGGCGTTCACCGCCGACGACCTGTCGGTCTCGGTCGACGGCAAATCGATCGTCGCGGAACTGCCGCCGTCGACGGTCGCCGCGATCACCGTCGAGTAATCGGTCGCCACCATCGTTTTCGTCTCGTCGCTCGTTTGGACGATCGCACGCTCGAGCGACGCACCAGTTTCACACGAATCGAGAGCGAAGCGGAGCGAAACGACGAGCGCGATCAGCGCCCTCTGAAGACGATGTCGAGGACGACCGCGGCGATGATGATCACGCCCGTCAACAGCTCCTGAATGTCGACGCTCATCCCGTTCAAGACGAGCACCTGCGGGATGATCGCGATAACGAGCGCGCCGAGTACCATCCCGGAGAGCGAACCCTCCCCGCCGAAGAGGTTCGTCCCGCCGATGACGACGGCTGCGATGATCAGTAGCTCGTACGTCTGTCCGGTCGAGGCGAACATCGACCCGTAGTAGGAGATGTTGATCATGCCGGCCAGCGCCGCGAGCATCGCGACGAGGACGAAGTTCCGAATCTTCACCATGTCGGCATCGATGCCGGTCTTCTCGGCGGCGTCCTGATCGTCGCCGACGGCGAAGACGTGATACCCAAAGCGCGTCTTCTGTAGGATAACCCCGAAGACGACGACGAGCAGCACCGCCCAGACGACCTGGTGAGCGACCGTGACGCCGAGGATCTCCATTCGACCGCCGAGGAGTCCGACGACGGCGTCGTTCTGGGGAACGCCCCACGATCCCTCGGTGATCGCGAGGGCCACGCCCCGGAGCACGCTCAACATACCGATGGTCGCGATCAGCGACGGCACGCCGACTTTCGTCACGATCACGCCGTTCGTGAGGCCGACGGCCGCCGCGAGCATGAGTACGAGCACCACGCTCACGAGGCCCGTGAGCCGGTAGTCCTGCATAAGCATCGCGAACGTGAGGCCGCCTACGGCGAACATCGATCCGACCGAGAGGTCGAACTCGCCGCTGATGATCAGGAAGCTCATGCCGATGCCGATGATGACGTAGATCGACGCCGTCCGGAAGAGCCGGAAGGTCACGCCCGAGATGTCCTGCCAGCTGAAGAAGATGTCCGGTCGGGTGACCGCGATGATCGCGTAGAGGGCGAGGAACCCGAGCAGTACGCCGGCTTCTCGCCTCGAGGTGAATCGCCGAAGCAGGGTCGTCGGTTCGCGGGAGATGGCGAAGTCGCCGGCCGTCGCGGTTTCCTCGCTCATGCTGTCGATCCCTCCTCGGCGCCGGCCTCGGTGATCTCTTCGACCTGATCGTCCTCGCTTCCGCCCATCATCAAGAGGACGATGTCCTCGCGGTCGGCGTCGTCGGCGTCGAGGACGCCCATTAACTCTCCCTGGTGGAGCACCGTGATTCGGTCGGCGATACCGAGGACCTCCTCGATGTTGTGGCTGATGAGAACGATCGTAATGCCGCGTTCACGAAGGTCGTTCACCACGTTCAGGACGTTCCGAACGCCCTCGATCGACAGCGCGCTCGTCGGTTCGTCCATGATGAGTATCTCCGGATCGAACTGCAGCGCTCGAGCGATCGCGACCGCCTGTTGCTGCCCGCCGGAGAGGCTCCGGACGGCGGCGTGGGGATCGACGGGAATTTTCACCTGCTCGAGAATCGCCGACGCTTCGGTGGCCATCTCGCGCTCGTCGACGAGTCCCAGTCGGCCGGCGAGTCCCGCCTTCGTCGGTTCGTTTCCGAGGAAGATGTTCGCCGCGACCGACTGGCTCTCCGCGAGCGCGAGGTCCTGGTAGACGGTGCCGATCCCGGCCTCCTGTGCGTCGTTGTAGTCGTCGAACTCCACTCGCTCTCCCCTGAGGAAGACGTCGCCGTCGGTTGGCTTCAACACGCCACAGAGCATCTCGATCAGCGTCGACTTCCCCGCGCCGTTGTCGCCGACGACGGCCATGATCTCACCTTCGGCGGCGCTGAAGTCGACGTCTTTGACCGCGTGAACGGTTTCGAACCGTTTCGACAGCCCGTCCGTCCGGATGATCGGTTTCGAACTCATTGTCAGTCCTGTTGATCCAGCAGCGCCGACCAGTCGTCTCGCTCCAACGCGAACTCGATGTTCTCCTGGTCGATGACTTCGGCGCCCGTCATGTAGTCTTTCGGCGGGATGCCCCGTTCCACGTACAGCCAGGCGAGTATCGTCGGAACGTACCCCTGAGAGTACGGATCCTGTCCAATCGTGTAGTCCATGATCCCGGCGTCGATGGCCTCCATCGTCGGCTCTTCGAGATCGAAGCCGCCGCCGAGTAGTTCGTCTTCGACGCCCTGACTCTCGAGCGCCTCGCCGATGAACCAGGTGTAGGCGTCCGTCCCGACGATGCCGAGCAGGTTCTCGGTCGAGGCGATGTGGTTCTCCAGTCGGCCGATCCCCTCGTTCGAGTCGTCGGTGACGTCGAGGGTGTCGGTTTCGACGCCCGTCTCCTCGGTTAGCGCGTCCTCGATGCCGGCGGCGCGCTCGCCGAGCGCCGAGTGACCCGGACAGCACGTGGCGATCGTCACCTGTCCGTCCTCGCTCTCGAGTCGTTCCGCGGCGGCGAGGCCGCAGACGTAGCCAGCCGCGTAGTTATCCTGTCCGACGTAGGCCAGCGACCGGCCCAATCGGTCCTCCATCTGTTCCGTCGAGAGCGAGTTCGCGTTGTACGCGAGCACGACGATGTCGTTCTCTACGGCCTCCTCCAGCACCGAGTCGTAGGCGTGTTCGTCGATGATCGTCGTGAGAATCACGTCCGGCCCGGCATCGACCGTCGATTCGAGGATCGTCACCTGTTCTTCGATGTCTTCCCCGCCGGTCGGTCCGGAGAAATTCGCGCTCCAGCCGACCTGACTCGCGGCGTCGTGCAACCCCGCCACCGTCGGGTCGAAGAACGACGTTGCCGCGTCGTGGGTTACCATGTTCACCTCCAGTTCGCGCCCGCCGCTCTCGTAATCGAGGTCGGTCGGCGGCGGGATGAGGTCGATCTGCTGGTAGTTCGGTTCGTCCTCACAGGCGCCCGGCCCCGTTTCGCCGTCCTCGTCGTCGCGGAACACCAGATCGCTACACCCCGCCAGCCCCGCCGTCGCACCGACCGCACTCGCCGCACCGAGTTGTCGCATGACGTCCCGTCGAGAGACGCCGCTCCCGAGGTCTATGCTCCGTCTACCACTGTCACTGGGTGGCATGGATTTGTGTGCCACATCCGCTCGTATAAATTTTCGTGTCTGACCGGGAGCCACAATCACGTCGAGACGTTACCGTATCGAAGCGATTTCCCGATCGAATTCGGCTTATCGACCCCGACGGGTCAGTCACCTCGAACGCGAGATCGATCTACGAGTAGTTGTACTCGAGTTCGATCACGTTCGCCGCGCCGAGGACCGCTTCGGGGATGTCCTCGTAGAACCGTTCGTCGTCGACCCGGTGGACGGGACAGGCGACGCTGATCGCAGCGATGCTTCGATCCGCGTCGTCGGTGATCGGCGAGGCGATACATCGCAACCCGTTGAGCCGTTCTTCCCGGTCGATCGCGTAGCGTTGCTCGCGTATCTCCTCGAGTTCCGCGTAGAACTCCTCGCGGTCGGTGATGGTGTGATTGGTCAGTTTCGGCAGTCCGTGTTCGTCGATGATTTCGTCTACCTCTTCCCGAGGACGAAACGCGAGCGTTGCCTTTCCGAGCCCCGTGCAGTGCATCCGGACTCGTTTCCCTTCGTGGGTGTCGAGTTCGACCGCGTTCTCTCCTTTCGCCTGATAGAGGTAGATCCCCATCCCGTTCTTTTCGACGAGGAGGTTCACTAGCTCGCCCGTCTGATCGGCGAGATTGTCTGCCTGGGACTGTGCGGCGTCGTAGATGGGCGTCCGGTTTCGTGCGTACGCGCCGAGTCCGAGAAACGACAGTCCGATGTGGTACTCGTCGCCGTCTTTGTCGACGTACTCGCGGTTCGCGAGCGTCGTCAAATGGTTGTGCACTGCGCTCTTCCCGATGTCGACTCGGTCGGCGATCTCCGAGACGCCAGCACCATCGAGTTCCTGGATCACCTCGAGGATTTCGAAGGTTCTGTTGACCGTTTGAACGGGGTGATTCGGTTTTGCCATATCCGTACCAGGACCTGAAATCATATATATGTTGTTTCGTCACACTGAACTGTAGTTCGTATCGCTCGGGTCGAGGCGCTCATATCAGAACAGCGCACGCGTCTTCACGAACTCCCCTGCTGAACGCACGGATCGACGCGACGATTCCGAAGTCAGCCGTCGGAACCGCGACAGCCGCATCCCTACACTGGCGTTCGTCGCCTCGAACCGATACCGTCCGGCACATCCCGATACAATCGCTGTGACTGCTCCCGGGCGTCGCACCTGTCGGCCCATTATACGGGTGGCTGGGCCGACTGGTCGAGCTCGTTCATTGGATCAAAATGCTTATTGGTTGGCGAGTGAATGGGAACCCATGAACCGCGCGCTCGTTATGGTCGAATCCACGGAGTTTTCCCGACAGTTAGTTCGGGAAGCCGGCGAACTGGCGGCCGGCGTCGACGCCGATCTCAAACTGCTCGCGACGATGGAGCAAGACGAGTACGAACACGATCTCGAGACGATGTCGACGATCGCCGACGTCGAAGGAACGGCGTACTCGCCGGCAGACGTCAAAGAGAGCGGGAGACAGTTCGCTCGAGATATTGCTCGGACGGAACTGGAGGACGTAGACGTCGAGTACGACCCGCTCTGTATCGTCGTCGACGATGGGAAGAAGGCACAGCGGATCGTCGCGCTGGCGGAGGAGCACGACTGCGATCACATCTTTATCGCTGGACAGAAGCGCTCCCCGACGGGGAAGGCGATCTTCGGCGACACGGCACAACGCGTGATTCTCAACTTCAACGGAGCCGTTACTGTCGTCACGGACTGACGTTCGATCCGCGAACCGGAGCCTCCTCGTTCCGGTATACGTGTGTTTATGCCGCTGTATTTCACAGCTATAGACGATGGCTCAACGTATCCAATCGAGCGGCGCGATCGATCCCGACGATATCACGATCGCCTATCTCGGCGGTGGAAGTCGACAGTGGGCACCGAATCTCATCCAGGACCTCGCACAGTCCGACCTCGACGGTCGGGTTCGGCTCTACGACGAATACTACGAGAGCGCAGCGCGGAACGCGCGCTTTGGAAACTGGGTGCAAGAACGGGACGGTGCCGTCGCGGACTGGTCGTACGAGGCGACGGATTCCCTCGAAACGGCGCTCGCGGGCGCGGACGTTGTCATCCTCTCCACGCAGTACGATCCGGCCGAGACGTTCGTCCACGATCTCGACATCCCCGAACGCTACGGCATTTACGGCGCGGTCGCGGCGACCATCGGCCCCGGTGGCATCTTCCGGGCGATGAGAACGGTGCCGCTTTACCGCACGTTCGCCGCCGCGATCCGCGAGCACTGCCCCGACGCGTGGGTGTTCAACTACACGAACCCCGTCCACTTCGTAACGCGGGCATTGTACGACGAGTACCCCGAAATCAACGCGCTCGGCCTCTGTCACGAGGTGCTCGGCACCCGCCACCGCCTCGCGCGCTACGCTCGAGAACAGCTCGACATGGACGCCGAGCGAAGCGATATTTCGGTCAACGTCAAGGGAATCAACCACTTCACGTGGGTCGACGAGGCCCGCTGTAAGGGCGTCGACCTCTGGCCAGTGCTCGAGGAGCTTCGAGACGGCCCAGAGGGTCATCAGACGTTCACACCAGAGGATCTGGCCGACGACAGCGTCTTCGTCGATCACTGGCAGGTGACCTGGGAGCTGTTCCGCCGATTCGGCGTGCTTCCCGCCGCGGGCGACCGTCATCTCGTCGAGTACGCGACCTGGTTCATTCAGGGCGGCCAGGAGGGGCTCAATCGCTGGGGCGTCAAGCGCACGGGAAGCGACTACCGAGCCAAACACTGGACGCCCGCCGAATCGGATCAGACGACCGACGTCGAGGCGTGGATGGCGGGCGACCGCGAGTTCGAACTGAGCGAATCCGACGAAGTCTTCGTCGACATCCTCGCGGGGCTCGCAGGACAGGCGGAGTACGTCACGAACGTCAACCTCCCTAACACCGGGCAGGTATCGGACCTGCAGGATGGTGCCGTCGTCGAAACGAATGCGCTCGTCAGCGCCGACGAGGTGAAACCGATGACCGCCGGCGGGTTCCCGCGCCCGGTCCGGAGTCTGCTTCGCGGCCACATCGACACCATCGAGACGGTGATCGAGGCGTCCGCCGACGGCGATCTCGACGCCGCGTTTCAGGGGTTCCTCATCGATCAGCAGATCCGCACCTTACAAACCGAGGACGCACGAGAGCTGTTCGCGGAACTGGTCGCCGCACAGGAGTCGTATTTGCAGGATTGGGACCTCGAGGAGGCCGCCGTCCTCGAGGAAGCGTCGGCGTATCCGGCCGAGTGACCGATATCGCCACGACGCGTCGAGTGATCGTCTCCTGAGCGCTCGGCGACGTCGAGTACTTCTCTTCGTGTAGGCGCAAAGCACTACGTCGAGCTGACTCAGTCGGTTAGTTCACGACCCGCAGTAAAAGAATTCGAACGGCCGTTCAGACGTGCTCGTCGTCGTCGACCGATTTCGCGTGGCGCGCTCTGATTCGCGGGTTGCTGATCCGGTCTAATGCCTGTGCGATGAGGATCAGTCCCATCGAGAGCCCGATGATGAACAGCGTCGGGGCGAGGATGTAGTGGACCTGTCCGATGGAGTAGAGCGAGTGTGCCTCCTCTGCGTTGTTGAGGACGACACCCCAGTTCTGCGTGCTGACCGGGAGGAAGCCCAGGTAGTACAGGGCGACCGAGGCGAAGATGATGTTGCGCGCGTGGTTTGCGAGGTTGATGAGGACGTAGGGCCAGATGTTCGGCAGGATATCCTTGAGGATCGTCGAAACTGTGCCGACGCCCATCGCGCGTGCCGCTTCGACGTACTCCTGGCTTCTCACTTTGAGCACTTCGGAGCGGATCGAGCGCCCGAGTCCACCCCAGGCGGCGACGGAGAGGACGAGCCCGACCATCGCCGGATGGCGCGGTTCGATGATCGCCGCGATGACGATGATCAGGGGGAGACCGGGGATCGAGACGACGATGTCACAGAGCGTCATGAGGATCCGATCGGTGGTCCCGCCGCGGAATCCGGCGGTCGCGCCGACGCTGACGCCGAGCGTGACCGTCGCGAGTGCACCGGCGGTGATCATGATCAGTACGGGCGTCGTCCCAGTGACCATCAACGAGAGGACGTCCGTTCCGGTGTTCGTGGTTCCAAGCGGGTGAGCGAGGACGCCGTCCAGCGGCGAAATCCACGTTTCGAACGTGGCTGTCGGGCTGTGGACGAATCGGGGTCCGAAGATACCGAGTAAGAAGAACGAAATCGTGATAGTGACCCCGAGGAACCCGCGCCAGTCGCTCAGCACGATCTTCGCGGGCGCGTATATCGACCGGTCGAACTTTCGGTACAGCACCTCCTTTCGATTGACGTCGATTTCGGTTTCCTCGCCGAAGAACGCGTGTTTGGTAGTGCCGCCGTCCGCCCGCGGTTCTTTGGTTTTGTTCGTCAGTCGCTTGACGTAGCGTTTGAACTGCGTCCGGAGCGGAACGCCGGCCGAACTGCCGTACACCTGCATGTTGTCTCCGCCGGTTTTCGCCCGCGGGTCGATGCGACTGTACGTGAGGTCGGCGACGAACATCGCGATAACGACCGTGATACAGATGACCGTAAACCCGCCGACCATGAGCGGGTAGTCGCGGTTCTCGACGCCCTCGAACATGTACCACCCCATCCCGCGATAGGTGAAGATGTCCTCGAGGATAATCGACCCGCCGATCATGAACCCGATCGTCAGTAGCAGACCCGTGTAGAGCGGGAGCAAGGCGTTTCGCATGACGTATCGGAGTGCGATTCTCGTCGGCGGCAGTCCGCGGAGACGAGCGACCCGGATGTGATCGGCACCGAGGACGCTGATCGAATTGCCACGCATACTGAGGGACGCGGCCGCGCCCGTCACGATTAACGAGAGGATCGGTAACGTAGCGTGATGTAACGCGCCGAGAACGAACTCGGCGTTGAGTCCGATATCTGCGCCACCGGGGTATCGCGCACCGGTCGGGAACCAACCCAGCTGGTACGCGAAGACGAACGACAGGAGGAGCGCGGCGACGTAGTACGGCGTCGAGCTCTCGATGACGGCGACGGCGGTCATCACTGTGTCGAACTTCGAGCCCTCGTAGTAGGCCATGATCGCCCCGAGACAGATGCTCGTCACGAACGTGATGATCATCGCGATGGACATGTAGAAAATCGTCCACGGCACCGCCTCGGCGAGGATCTGGTTGACTGATTGGTTCTGAGACAACGAGTGTCCGAGATCACCCTGCAACATCGCAGTCATGTACTCGATGTACTGGACGTGCATCGGGTCGTCAGGATGAATGTTTATCGTCAGTTCGACCAGTCGTCGAGCGGCATCCGGATTGTTCGGATTGTCCGCCAGCATCTGCGCGTACATCGCCTCGAACGGGTTCCCGGGCATGAACCGTACGAGCGCGAACGTCAGATGGAACACGACGAGTACTGTTAACACACCCTGGCCGATTCGCTTGATTAGCCAGTTAGACATTGTTTAATGATACTAAGGAACTCCTTCTCAGACCTAATAAATTTACTGTTTCAACCGGTAGCGACTGTCCGACAGACGAGTCAGCGGACCGTAAACGGAGTCGCCAGTTCACTTTTCGAGCGCGGATTTTGACGACTGGAACAGCGAGATCGACGCTGCACGTGTGGTGTACCCACTCGTGGTCTGTGAACTCATTGCTCAATGAGTGTTCGCTGTTATAGAACCTGATTCTGTATCCCTGGATGATGCGTGACTCGTGTTCTCATCCCTTCGGAGCCGTATCCGGGAGGGTTATTACAGAAGTACGCCTGTAATTTTGGGCCGTGAATCGTTCGTCTCTCGATCTGTGCCCTTGTTCGGTTTTGATTCAATTGCTAAACAGCGTTCTGTATCACTACCTCTTAATACAGTAATAGAAAACTATCATCTCCATATAAGAACCACTCTACTGGTGCGGATAACATCTCTCGACCGTATCGCTGGCGACTGCCGAACACGTTCGAGGACTCGACATCGCTGGTCGACGACCCCCGCCGAGAATCTCCTGTCAGAACTACTAAGACGGTCGGTCACCACTGTCCGGCTGTGACACGAGAACAGTCCACTGCCACGTACCGTGACGAGACGGCATCCGTCTCGGTACGGGTCGAGGATCTCCTCGAGCGAATGACGCTCGAAGAAAAGGCCGCACAGCTCGGTTCAGTCAACGCCGATCGGTTGCTCGACGACGGAGCGCTCGACACCGAGGCAGTCGAGGAGTGGCTCGAGCACGGAATCGGCCACTTCACCCGCCTCGGCGGGGAAGGCGGACTCTCGCCGACGGACGCCGCGAGGGTCACGAACGAACTGCAGTCGTACCTGCGCGAGGAGACGCGCCTCGGGATTCCCGCAATCCCCCACGAGGAGTGTCTCAGCGGCTACATGGGACCGGAGGCGACGACGTTCCCGCAGATGCTCGGCATGGCGAGTAGCTGGAACGCCGATCTTCTGCAGACCGTCACCGGAACGATTCGCGGCGAACTCGAGGGAATCGGCACGGTTCACGCGTTGTCGCCAGTACTCGACGTCGCTCGCGACCTTCGGTGGGGCCGCGTCGAGGAGACCTTCGGCGAGGATCCGTATCTGGTGTCGGAGATGGCACGCGCATACGTGAACGGATTACAGGGAGAGGGCCGTGCAGACGGCATCTCGGCGACGCTGAAACACTTCGTCGGTCACGGGTCGACCGACGGCGGGAAGAACCGTTCGTCGCTCAACGTCGGCATGCGGGAGCTCCGCGAAACGCACCTGTTCCCCTACGAGGCCGTTATCAGCGAGGCGAACGCCGAATCGGTGATGAACGCCTACCACGATATCGACGGCGTTCCGTGTGTCACCAACGAGTGGCTGCTGACCGATCTGCTGCGCGGCGAGTTCGGCTTCGACGGTACCGTGGTCTCTGACTACTACAGCGTTCGGCACTTAGAGACCGAGCACGGGACCATCAACACGAAACAGGAGGGTGCTGTCGCCTCGATCGAGGCCGGTCTCGACGTGGAACTGCCGTACACGGAGTACTTCGGCGAACACCTCGTCAACGCCGTCGAGGACGGCGACCTCGCCGAGGAAACCCTCGACGAAGCGGTCCGTCGCGTCCTCCGAGAGAAGTTCCGGAAAGGCGTCTTCGACGCGGGCGAGATCGACGAGGATGCGGCGGCAGACGCGTTCCACACCGACGAGGCCCGCGAGATCACCCGAGAAGCGGCTCGCCAGTCCATGACGCTGCTCAAGAACGAGGGCGACCTCCTCCCCCTCGACGTCGACTCCGTCGCGGTCGTGGGGCCGAAAGCCGACGACCCGAAGGAGCTGATGGGCGACTACGCCTACGCGGCCCACTACCCCGAGGAGGAGTACGAAGCCGACGCGATCACGCCGCTCGAGGCGCTCGAGTGGCGCGACGACGTCGATGTCTCCTACGAGCAGGGGTGTACCATCTCCGGCCCCTCGACCGACGGCTTCGATGCGGCGACCGAGGTTGCCGAAGACGCAGACGTTGCGCTGGCGTTCGTCGGCGCTCGCTCCGCGGTCGACTTCTCCGACGTCGACGCCGAGAAAGCGGAAAAACCGAGCGTCCCGACCAGCGGCGAAGGCTGTGACATGACCCATCTCAGGCTCCCTGGCGTCCAGGAAGATCTCGTCGCGGAACTGCTCGAGACGGGAACGCCGGTCGTGGTCGTGCTCGTCAGCGGCAAGCCTCACGCGATCGAGTGGATGGCCGAGGACGTCCCCGCGATCCTCTACGCGTGGCTGCCTGGCGACGAGGGCGGCCCGGCCATCGTCGAAACGCTGTTCGGCGAGAACAACCCTGCCGGAAAGCTCCCCGTCTCCCTGCCCAAGTCCGTCGGGCAACTCCCGGTCTACTACAACCGGAAGGCCAACACGGCGAACAAGGATTACGTCTACACCGACAGCGAGCCGGTGTACCCGTTCGGGCACGGCCTGAGCTACGCCGAATTCGAGTACGGCGATATTTCGCTGTCGTCCGACAGCGCCACGCCGCTCGAGTCGGTCACCGCGAGCGTGACGGTCACGAATACGGGCGAGCGCGCCGGCGACGAAGTCGTTCAGCTGTACACGCACGCTGTGAATCCGAGCCAGGCCCGTCCGGTGCAGGAACTGCTCGGCTTCGAACGCGTTGCCCTCGAGGCTGGCGAGTCCAAGCGCGTTACCTTCGAGTTCTCTGCGACGCAACTGGCGTTCCACGATCTCGATATGAACCTCACCGTCGAGGAAGGGCCGTACGAGATCCGCGTCGGAAGCTCCGCGACCGATATCGAGGCAACCGAGGACCTCGAGATCACGGACACGAAGACGGTGCCGAAGACTGCCCGCACGTACTACACGGACTCGGCAGTCGACGCAGAGTAACGCAGACAGCCGCGGGTTCGGTTTTCGTCGATCGGCCGCCTCGAGTGTTCCGCTACTACGCTGGTCCTGGATAGCCAGTCGGCCGTCCCCGACTTTCGCTTGAATCCCAGTTGATTGATAACAGAAACGCATCTGTATTATATATTTAGTAACTAATATTCAGAAAACTTTATCAACAATCTTCGTTGACTACCCTAGCGTGGTGGTAACCCATACCGAACGGTTGGGAGGCCCACCCACACAGTAGCGGATCGAACGACCAAGGCGACACAACCACGAGAACAATGACAAACGACGAGACACACGACGCGAACGCATCGACTGATGAACTAATCGACCGACGCGACTACATGAAAGCGGCGGGAGCAACCGCAGCGGCCGGTCTCGGAATCGGGGCAATGTCGACTTCGGCTGCAGCCCAGGAAACGCTCACGGAGAACCAACAGACCACCTACGACGGCTCGTTCGTGTCGTTCTGGACCGACACCGACGACACGGTCTCGATGACGCTCGAGGACGGCGGCAGTTACAGCGTCGACTGGCAAAACACCGGCAACTTCGTCGTCGGGATGGGCTGGGATCCCGGTGCGAGCCGGACGATCGAGTACGATGCCACGCACAACCCATCGGAAAACTCCTATCTCTGCGTCTACGGGTGGACGACGGATCCGCTCGTGGAGTACTACATCATCGAAAACTACGGCACCTATCGGCCTGGCGACGAAGAACACGGTACCCACCAGAGCGACGGCGGCACGTACGACATCGCCACGTCCGAACGCATCGAAGAGCCGTCCATCATCGGCACGGCGACGTTCACCCAGTACTGGAGCATCCGCCAGAACTCACGAACCAGCGGCACCATCAACGTCGGCAATCACTTCGACGCCTGGGAGAACCACGGCCTCGAGTTGGGCGACCACGACTACCAGATTATGGCCGTCGAAGCCTGGGACTACCAGGGTCCCAACAGTGCCTCCGTCTCGTTCGGCGAAGCCAGCGGTGGTGGTGACCCTGGCGGCGACCCCGGTGACGACGACGGCAACGGCGGCTCCTCCGGAGACCTCGCCGACGGCACCTATGGCATCCAGAACGTCAACAGCGGCAAGGGCCTCGACGTCTCCGAAGAGTCGACAGACGACGGCGCGAACATCCAGCAGTACGAGTACTGGGGCGGCACCAACCAGCAGTGGAACGTCGAGGACACTGGTGGCGGTGCGTATCGTATCGAGAACGTCAACAGCGGCAACGTCCTCGATGTCGGCGGCGAGTCGGACGGCGCAAACGTCCAGCAGTACTCGGACCACGGTGGCGACAACCAGCGCTTCTACCTGCACGACCAGGGCAGCGGCCAGTACCACATCCAGCCGGTTCACACCGAGAAGGCACTCGAAGTCGAAAGCTCCTCGACCGATGACGGTGCCAACGTCCAGCAGTACGAGTGGCACGGCGACGATAACCAGCTCTGGACGTTCGATAACGTCTAAGCAGGACTCGAGCAGAGATCGGCGCTCCCGAACGTCACCACACTCGAGCCGGATGGCGTTGCGGTCACTGTGTGACTCGTTTCAAGAGCGCCGACAGCCGTTTCTTCGTTTCTTTCCCGTATTTTACCCAGCGGAACTTGGAAACATTTTTATTTATGATTGAGAATAGTTACCGGTGGACATGACAAATCCAAACGATCGGGAGGAGCGAGAGCAATCGTCGTCGGACGGATCGATCCGTCGTCGTCCGTTCTTGGGAACGGTTGGCGCATTTGGCCTCGGAGCGGGATTGGCAGGCCGCGTCGGCGCGGACGAGGACGGGTGGCCGTCACCGGACGATCACTACTACGCGGAGCTAGTCGGCGACCTTTCACAACTCGACATCCCACCCGGCGAGTTCGTGTGCGCGGAGAACGAGGCTGACACCTTCGCGACTTACGAACTCGCGGGGGAACACGAGGATCTCGCCGCGCGTGAATCGCTCGATGTTAGCGACGACGATGTCACCTTCGTCGAAGCGACCCGCATTTCGGTTGGCGAACTCGAGGACGGGTCGCTTGATCCGTGGGGTGTCACCGTCCAGGCGACGGTCGAGGACCAGGCCGTTTCGGCCGGCGATACGTTACTCGGCGTGGCGTACGTCCGCAATCCAGGGACGGGTGGCTCGACGGCAGATGTCACGTACAAATCGACCGAGGCGGACAACGAAGCAGAGAACTACGTCCTGAACGGCGGCATCGCGGCCGGCCAGGAGTGGGAGCGCTACTTCTTCCCGATCGACTTCCAGACGGCCGGCGACGCCGGCGAGTGGTGGACTGAGTTCTGGGTCGGTATCGAAGGCCAGACCGTCGATATCGGCGGTCTCGCCTTGCTCAACTTCGCACAGGACGTCGACGCCAACGAACTCCCCTCCTGGGACGACGAGATCGACCTCGAGGACGGCTGGGAAGAAGAAGCGGACGCGCGCATTCAGGAACACCGGACCGCGAATCTCACGGTTTCGGTCACCGATGCAGATGGGGACGCGGTCGACGCCGCTGTCGACCTCGAGATGCAAGACCACGAGTTCGCGTTCGGAACGGCCGTCGACGCGAACCGACTTCAGACGGATGACGCCGACGGCGAGCAGTACCGAGGGCTGATTCCTGAACTGTTCAACACGACCGTCCTCGAGAACCACCACAAGTGGCGCTTCTTCGAGGACAATCAGGAACTGGCCGACGACGCAACCGACTGGATCCTCGAGCAGGACCTCGATATTCGCGGTCACGCCTGTCTGTGGTCGAGCCGAGACTCGAACTCCATCCCCGAAGACGTCGAGGATGCGATGGACGAAGGCGACGCCGACTACGTCGCAGAGCGCTCGCTCGAGCATATCGAGACGGTCATCGAACACTACGGCGACGACATGGAACACTGGGACGTGGTCAACGAGGCAGTCCACGAAACCGAGATGACGGAGGTAATCGACGGTGAAGACGTTGACCCCGTCGAAGCGCCGATACTCGAGGAGTGGTACGAGACGGCGACGGAGGTCGCTCCCGAGAGCGTCGCACTCGACGTCAACGACTACAACGTGCTCTCCGGTCCCTACGAGGGGACTCGCGACGACTACGAGCGCCAGATCGAGTTCCTCGCAGGGGCAGCGGGGGTCGACCTCGGCGGGATCGGCCTGCAGAGTCACTTCAGCCGCGGCGAGCAACTCACACCCGGTGAGATCATGGACGTGCTCGACCGCTACGCCGAGGCCGGCGATGGGGCGCCCCTTCGGATCACCGAGTTCGACATGGCCGATCCGAACTGGCTCGAGGCGGACAAAGCCGACTTCTTCCACTGGTTCCTCAAGACGATCTACAGTCACCCCGAGATGGAGGATTTCCTCATGTGGGGCTTCTGGGACGACGAACACTGGCAGGACGATGCACCGTTGTTCGACGAAGAGTGGAATCCAAAGCCGACCTACGATGTCTACACCGACCTCGTCTTCGAGGAGTGGTGGACCGACGAAACGGGCGAGACGAACGCCGACGGTGCGTTCAATGCGACGGCGTTCCTCGGTGAGTACGACCTGACCATTGACGCCGGCGACGGCGAATTCTCGACGTCGCTCTCGCTCGAGGAACCAACTGACGAGTCGGTCGAAATCACACTCGTCGAGATTGACGTTCGGGGCTCGGGACGCGGCAACGGCCGCGTGCCAGTACACGTTCACGGCGGAGACGCGTTCGATCCTGCCGATGTCGACTACGACACGGTTCGCTTCGGTGACCCCGACGTCGTTGCAGGCGGCGGCGGGAGCGATGTCGTTCATCTCCCCGGTGGACCAGGCGACGGGACCGGACGCGGCAACGGCCGTGGCAATTGCTCGCAGATGGTCCATTTCGACGGCGCTGACAGCGAACTCGAGGACGTTGCGATGATAACCGGCCGAACGGCCGACGGCGACATCATCGTCGGCTTCGACCGGCTGTAACGCCACTCCCGTTTTTCGATCGCTTTGGACAGCCTCGAGAGACGGCCTGTGCCTCGTCGGGTCGAACTCGGTAATGCACGAACGCACGTTCGGCGACACGTCACCGTCGAACAGTACGTCGTCGCAGGAGTCTAGAACCCGTACAGTTCGTTCGGTCGTTCGTAGGCGAGTCGCTCGACGAGGTCACGGGCCACGTCCATCGGTATCTGTCCGCGATCGACTTGTTTTCCGACGACGTTCGACAAGGAGCGTCTGAACATCTCGAAACGCGAGCCGTAGGAGAGGAGTTTTCGGGAGTCGCTGACCATCCCGGCGTGCTGGGAGAGCAGGTCGACCGTGCCGACGTACTCGAGTTGGTGTTCCATACCGAACGGGCTGTCGTTGAACCACCAGGCGGGGCCGATGGTAACGTTGGGGAAGACGCGAGCCATCGTCGCGATCGTCGGATAGTGGGTCGGGTCGATCGTGTACAGGACCATCTCGGTCTCGCCGTCGAACCGGTTGACGAAGTGCTCGAGCGAGTCGGCGAGTTCGACGTCCCCCGTAGAGATGTCGCCGCCGGCCGCGGGACCCAGCCGGTCGAACAGGTCGTCTCGATAGTTACGAACGGGACCGATGTGGAGTTGCGTCACCCACCCCTTCTCGGCGTTCAACTCGCCCACGAACTCGAGGAGGAACGCCTGGAAATCCCCGATCTCGCGCTCGGAGAGCGAACCGCCCGCGAGTCCCGTGCGGAAGACGTCCCGCGCTCGCCGCTCGCTGACGGGACGGGAGGTGGGCTGTTCGATACCCAGGTCGCTGGCCCGGCAGCCGCGCTCGTCGAAGTAGTCGTGGGTCGCGGCGAGCGCCTCGCAGAAGCCGTCGAACTCGTCGGCGCTGATCCCGGTTGCGGACTCGAGTTCGTCGACGAACGCGATCCACTCGGGTCGGTCGATTTTGACCGCGCGGTCCGCCCGCCACGTCGGCACGATATCGACGCCGGACACCTCCTCGGCGGCGCGCTCGTGGTACTCGAGGTCGTCCGTCGGGTCGTCGGTGCTGCCGACGATTTCGACGTTCATCGCCTCGAGGAGCTGCTGGGGCCGCATATCGTCGTCAGCGAGTTGGGTCCTCGTTTCCGTCCAGATCTCGTCGGCCGTGTCCGCCGAAATCGATTTCTCGATCCCGAACCGGCGCTGTAGATCGAGGTGGACCCACTCGTAGGTCGGGTTGCCGGCGAACCGCGGGAACACTTCCGCGAGCGCGTTCCACTTCTCGCGATTGGGCGCGTCGCCGGTGATCAGTTCCTCGTCGACGCCGCAGTTGCGCATCAGCGCCCAGACGTAGTGATCCGTGGCGGCCTCGACCTCCCAGATGTCGTTCCAGCCGTCGTTTTCGACGATCTCGGCGACGTCCACGTGGGTGTGGGCGTCGACGATCGGAAGGTCCGCGATTTCGTCGTACAGTTCTCGCGCGGCGTCCGTCTCGAGCAGATAGTCCTCACCGAGGAAACTCATTGTCTACCGTTTCCAGTGAATCGGATTAAAACTACGGGTGCGATCCCCCCGACTCGATCGATTCGGTTTCGCGTGGGATGACCGGTCGATTGACGTCGCCCGACAAGCCGGGTTGAAAATGCCCACCTATTTACTGCAGGTCTCCGAATGTCACGTCGATGAATGGCTCCGATTCGAACGACCTGACCTTCGGCTGTCAGGTCGTCGCGTACGGCGACGTCAACGGAACGATCGAACAGGCGAAACGCGCCGAGGATGCGGGGTTCGACGTTCTCACGCTTCCCGACCACCTGTTTCACCCGACCGGGTCCGAGGAGTTCCTCGTCGAACCGCCGTGGGAGGCGTTTACCGTCCTCGGCGCGATCGCACAGCACACCGAGCGAGCGACCCTGATGCCGGGCGTCACCGACTCGGTGCGACGGCATCCGACGGAGCTCGCACACGCCGTCGCGACGCTCGATCGGATGACCAACGGACGTGCGGGCCTCGGGATCGGCGCGGGTGAGGCGTTCAACTTCGTACCGATCGGAGATATCGACTGGGACGACCCGTTCACGCGGTTCGTCGAGGCGGTGAAGGTCGTCGACGGCCTCTGGACGTCCACGCCGGACGAGTGCTTCTCGTTCGACGGCGAGTTCTTCCAGCTCGAGGACGCACACATGGGCCTCAAGCCGGTCCAGAAGCCACGGCCGCCGCTGTGGGTCGGCGGCTACGGTCCCAGCATGCGCGGCTTTGCGGGGGCGGTCGCCGACGGCTGGTTCCCTTGGATCCACTCGCCCGATCAGTACGCCGCGGACCTCGACCGCGTGCTCTCGGTCGCCGAAGAAAGGGGACGCGATCCCGACGCGATCGACCGCGCCGTGATGGTTCCGACGACCGTCTCCGAGGACGCGGACGAGGCTCAAGCGGTGGGGATCGAACGCAACCGAACGAGTCTGGCGCTCCGCCCGCCGCTGCTGGCCGACATGGGCTACGAAGACATCGCCGACGACACGCCGATCATGTGGGAGATGGCCTTCGACGAGGAGCAGGAACGGAAACTGCTGGCGGCCGCCGAGCGCATTCCCGACGAAGCCGTCGACGAGGTGACCGTCTCCGGGGACCCCGAGCGGGCGATCGAGCGGATCGAGGCGTTCGTCGACGCCGGCGTCGACAACCTGGTGCTCATCCCGGTTGGCGACTTCGAGGAGACGATGCGCCACTACGAAGAGACGATCATCCCGTACTTCGACGAGTAACGGAAGACCGGTTTCGAAGAACGGCTTACTCGCCGCGCGTCTCGGCGACGCGACCGCGAAGCATCCCGCGGAGGTAGCCGACGGTGAACGCGCGGCCGCGGTGTTCCCAGTCGGTGTCGTCCTCGAGGTGTGGCGTGTGGTCCGGAATCATCATGCCCTCGAAACCCACCTCGTCGAGCAGCGCGAGCAGTGCGTACTCGTCGTAGTTGCCCTCGTCGACGAACGTCTCTTTGAACGCCGGCACTGTTCCGTCGACGTCGCGGAAGTGGACGTAGAAGATCTCGTCGCGTTCGCCGAAGTAGCGGATCACCTCCGCTACGTCCTCACCCATCTGGGACCAACAGCCCAGACAGAGCTCCAGTCCGTGATTGTCGCTCGGCACGAGATCCATCGCCCGCTTGAAGTTCTCGAAGTTCCGGAACAGTTGGGGTACGCCGCCGAGGCGTTCCATCGGCGGGTCGTTGGGGTGGAGACAGAGCTTGATCCCGGCCTCCTCGGCGACCGGGATGACCTCCTCGAGGAAGTACTCGTAGTTCTCCCAGAGCTCCTCCTCGGTGTACTCGCGGTCGTGCGTGTACTCGTCGTCGAGGTCGTCGGCGTCGAACGACGAGACCGTGGCACCGCCCCGAACCGTGTCAGAGCCGGTCCGCCACACGCCCGCCGGCGCCCAGTGGTAGCCGAAGATCGGGATCCCCGCCTCGCCCATGTTCCGGATCGTCCGCTTGAGTTTCTCGAGCTGTTCGTCTCGCTTCGGGCCGTTCAGCATCACGTCCTCGTAGAACGAGATCGGGACGTTCTCGATGGCGTTGAGGCGGATCCCTGCGGCTTCGACGCGCTCGCGAAGGGCGACCAGGTTCTCGACCGACCACTCGCCGTCGCCCTCGAGGGGCATCCGCTCGTCGTCGGGCATGTGCTCGTAGTCGGGATCGTACTGGTACATATTCAGGAGGATGTCGTCGACCCCGAGCTGCTTGATGTAGCGGAGTCGCTTCTCGCTCGGATCCATGAACTGCCCGACGCCGATCCGCATCGGCAACTCGTCGAACTCGTCTGAGCGGACGTCTCCGCTAGTGTCGGAAGACATTACGCGAGTACAGACACCCACACGAGTTAAATGTTGTTCGAAGCGACCGATCGCACAACCGCAACTCGACGACTCACACCGTCACGTCTCCCTTCGAGTCCCAGATCGCCGTCACCATATCGACGAAGACCGCGGTTCGAATCGGATGGCCGTCGTCGTCGGTCCGCTCGAGCGGACTCTCTCTGACGTTGGCGACGAACGCTTCGGTGTACGCCCAGTCGACCAGCGCGTCGCGAACGTCGAACGTGATCGTGTCGTCCTCGTCGGTCGACAGCCACGAGACGGTACTCTGTCGGGGCTCGTACTCGAGCGTGTACGTCTCGCCGCCCACCAACTCGAGTATCGCGGACATCTGACCGATCTCGAGTCGCTCGTGTTCGCCCTCCAGGAAGAGGGTTCCGTCCTCGATCGTGGCGTCGTAGCGTAGCGGTTCCGTCATCTGTGCTACCGTAGAACACCATCGTAGTTATAGTTAGCTCACGAGACCGACTCGTCGATGCCATCTCTCTCCCTGCAGTGAGCTGCGATCACCGGCGTCGCTCTCGCTCTTCGAATGGGTCTCGAGCCGGATCTTCCGCCGCCTCGAAGTCGCGCAACCGGCGCTTGTACTCCAGGTATCCGCCGCCGCCGAACAGGAGTCCGAGGACGAGGCCGGCAATCGGGTCGCCCCGGGTCGTAAAGTACAACGCTCCCAGGAGACCGAGCAGCACGGACGCCCACATCGCTCGACGGGCGAACAGCCGTTGTCGATCGGTAGTCGTCATACCTGCTCGTTTGAACACCACCTATACAATCCTTGCGCCGCCGTAAGCGGTCGTTCGGCTGCCGCGACCCGACGCTTTATGTGTATTGGCAGCGCTTTTCGAACGATGTCAGCCGAGCCAACCGAGTCGACACTCCGAGACGTCGCCGACGAGCGCGAGTTCACCATCGGTACCGCGATCGATCCCGACTCGCTCCGCCGCGATCCCAGTTACTGGAAGACGGCCTCGAGCGAGTTCAACGCCGTCACGCCCGAGAACGCCCTGAAGATGGGGCCGTTGCGGCCGTCACGACACACGTACGACTTCAGAGATGCCGACGCGGTCGTCAACTTCGGCCGCGAGAACGACATGACCGTCCGCGGACACACCCTCGTCTGGCACAACCAGAAACCCGAGTGGTTCCAGGCGTGGGACTACACCGACGAGCAACTACGCCAGTTCTTGCGGGAACACATCCACACCGTCGTCGGTCGCTACCGCGAGACGGTAGACGCCTGGGACGTCGTCAACGAGGCCGTCGCCGACGACGGCTCGATGCGCCGAACGGTGTGGTCCGACGCGCTGGGCGAAGACTACCTCGAGGAGGCGTTCACCTGGGCCCGCGAGGTCAACCCGGACGCTGATCTCTACTACAACGACTACGGCGCCGACGAGATCAACGAGAAGTCCGACGCGATCTACGACCTGCTGGAGGGGCTGCTCGAGCGCGACGTGCCGATCGACGGCGTCGGGTTGCAGCTTCACGCCCTGGGCGACCACCCGGACCCCGACTCGATCGCCGAAAACATCGAGCGATTCCGGGATCTCGGCCTCGAGGTCCAGATCACCGAGATGGACGTCGCCTTCCACGCCGACGACGTGCCGGCGGACGCACTCGAGATTCAGGCCGACTACTACCGCGAGGTCGTCGAGGCCTGTCTCGAGGCGGGCTGTGACACGATCGTTACGTGGGACGTCCACGACGCTAATTCGTGGCTGCGGAGCTTCAAGGACTTCGGCGAACGCTACTCCGGTGATCCGTTGCTGTTCGACGACCGGTACGAGCGAAAGCCCGCGTACTACGCGGTGAGGGACGCGCTCGAGGAGTAGCCGACTCGGCCGGATCTCATTTCTCGTCGCGTTCGTCGCCGCCTCGAACGAGCGCGTAGCCTGCGAGTCCCAACAGTCCGGCGACCGCGGAACTGACGCCCAGTCCCGGCGTGCTGTCGTCGGCGTCGGTAGCGTCGACCTCGAGTTCGATCTCGACGGTCGCTCCACCGTCCGCGAGCGTCGTGGTGGTGGTCTCCGACGTGCCATCGTAGCGGGCGGTGATCTCGTACTCACCCTTGAACCCGGACGTCTGGTACGTTCCGTCTTCGGTCTCGCCCGTCTCGTCGGTCCACCACTCGCCGAAGACGAGGTCGGTGTAGGCGTCGTATGCGGGTTTCGGTTCCCAGTCGTCGAAGAACAGTGGGGCCTCGTCTCGCCAGTGCTCGCCGTCCCAGAACCCCCACATCAGGAAGTCCGTCGTGTCCGGATGACTGAACACGGTCTTCAGGAACGTATACAGGAACTCGCCTTTCTCTTCGGGACCCTCCCAGGGGCCGCCCTCGGTGTCGAACTCCGTTACGCGGAGTTCCGCGCCGTAATCGGCGTACTCGTCGAGTCCGTCCAAGATCCCTTCGGGCGTCAGGGTCTCATCGGCGCTGAAGTGACACTGCATGCCGATGCCGTCGAGGTCGACGTCCTCCTCGAGCAGGAACTCGATCTGCCGTCGGTAGCTCTCCCTGGCGTACTCGTGAGGGCCGGCGAGCGTGTTGTAGTCGTTGACGTCGACGGCGACGCCGAGTTCCTCGCCTAACTCGTCGGCCGCCCGATACCACTCCGCGAGTACGGGCGCTTCGACGGGATCGACGTCATCGCCGTCGATAGCCTCGATCATCGAGGGCTCGTGGAACACCTCGTTGACCACGTCCCACTGGTCGATCTCGTCGCCGTAACGGGTGATGATCTCCTCGAGGTGTTCGAAACTTCGCTCACGAACGTATTCGGGATCGAGGTCGGGATCGGTCGCGCCGCCGTCTTCCCACTCGATCCCCATCGCCTCCACGACGTCCGGTGGGACGGCCCACGCATCGACGTTCCCCCACAAACAGGTGTGGCCGCGCATGTCGAGTCCCCGCTCACCGAGCCACGCGGTCGCGTCGTCCGCGAGGTCCGGATCTTCCTCGAAGAAGCGCCACTTGTGCTGGTTCTCGAGGACGGCCGTGTTGAACAGTTCGGGAATGTACTGGCGGTACTCGTCGCCGGCTTCCGTCTCGTTGATCAGCGTAGTGGCGTCCACGGCGGTTCCGAAGCCGTACTCGTGTTCGTGCAGTTCGACGTCGACGTCGGCGCCGTCGATCGCGTTCCCGTCGACGTCGGTCACGACGATCTCGAGGTCGGCCGTCCGGTGGTTCCGGATCCGTTCGTCGGCGGCCGCTTCCCAGTCGTCCCCGTCTGAACCGAGTGCGGTCGCGCCGTCGACGCCGACGCCCAGCCCGCTGGCACCGGCGAGAGCCCCCAGAGACCAGAGAACGGGTCGTCGATGGACGGCTGATCGAGCGGTACGCTGCGGTCGTCCCATGCGGCTTTCTGGCATGCTACTCATTCGCTTATTGGCGAACGACGATAACTGTTAGCGTTTCAGAACGAAACCGGATGGCGAACGGTGTTACCGGTAACCGAGAACACTTTTACCTCTGCTCGCAGTCGTCAATACGAATGTTCGAGACGAACTACGACGACTGTTGGCTCCGGTACGAGCGAGTCGACGACGACGAGTTGCGCACGTCGTACCGACAGCGGCTTTCACACGCCTACGTCTCCGAGGGGGCACCGGAACTGGGCGCCGTCCGAGCGGAACTCGGTCGAGGCTTCGAGGGCCTCCTGGGTCGGGAACCGCATCTTTGGCAGCATCCACCACGTTCGATCGAGCGGTTTCTGGTAATCGGCCACCCCGAGGAGATGCGCCCGATCAGCGAGACGATCGATCCCGACGAGATCTGGACCCTCGCCGAGGATGGGTACGTCATCCGCACCGTCGAGTGGGAAGAGCACGAGTGCACCGTCGTTACGGCCCCGAGCGACCGCGGCCTCGTCTACGGTACCTTTCACCTGCTTCGCCTCCTCGCGCTCGGCGAACCGATCGACGACCTCGATATCGTCGAAGAGCCGGCGAACAATTCGAGAATCCTCAATCACTGGGATAACCCGTTTCGTCGCTCCGTCGAGCGCGGCTACGCTGGCCAGTCGATCTTCGACTGGGAGCGACTCCCCGACCTCCGGGAGCGGTACGTCGACTACGCCCGACTGCTCGCGTCGCTCGGAATCAACGGTATCGTGCCGAACAACGTCAATACGGGTATCCCGTCCCGTCCGACCGCGAACGACGCCGTCGCTGAGCGAGCGGGCTGGCAGCTCCTCGAGTCCGAAAACCTCGAAAAAGTCGAGGCGCTGGCCTCGGTCTTTCGCCGGTACGGAATCCGGACCTACCTGTCGGTGAACTACGCCGCGCCGATCCGCTTAGGTGGGCTCGAGACGGCCGATCCGCTGGATCCAGAAGTCCAACAGTGGTGGCAGGACAAGGCCGACGAAGTGTACGACGTGATCCCCGACTTCGGCGGCTTCCTCGTGAAGGCCGATTCGGAGGGCCAGCCGGGGCCCTACGACTACGACCGGTCCCACGCCGAGGGTGCCAACGTCCTCGCGGAGGCGCTCGAGCCACACGGCGGCCGCGTCTGGTGGCGCGCGTTCGTCTACTCCGAGCACGACGACCGCGCCGTCCAGGCCTACGAGACGTTCGAACCGATCGACGGGGAGTTCCACGAGAACGTTACCGTGCAGATCAAGAACGGGCCGATCGACTTCCAGCAGCGCGAACCCATCTCGACGCTTTTCGGTGCGATGCCCGAGACCGATCTGGGCTGTGAACTTCAACTCACGGGCGAGTACACCGGGCAGGGCGTCCACGCCACGTACCACGTCCCGATGTGGAAGGAGATCCTCGAGTTCGACACCTACGCCGACGGCGAGGGGACGCCGGTGAAGGACGTCCTCGCGGACCGCGAGGGCCAGGGCATCGCGGGCGTCGGCATCGTCGGCGAGGACCCCAACTGGACCGGGAACTACCTCCTCCAGTCCAACCTCTACGGCTTCGGTCGGCTCTGCTGGGATCCCGATCTAACTGCCGAGGAGATCACCGACGAGTGGGTCCGCCAGACGTTCGGGCACGACGAAACGGTCGTCGAGACGGTCAGCGATATGTTGCTCGAGTCGTGGGACGCCTGCATCGACTACCACACCGGCGGTCTCGGACTGATGCACATGATGTACAACGGCGAAGCCGCCCTCGAGAACCACTACGATCCGGCCCCCGAGGAGTGGCCCGAGTACGTCGGCGCGACCGGGGACGGAATCGGCGTCGACCGCACCTCGAGCGGCAGCGGCTACGCCGCGCAGTACCGCGCCCCGCTCACCGACCTGTACGACGATCCCGAGACGTGTCCCGAGGAGTTGTTGCTGTTCTTCCACCACCTTCCGTGGGAGTACGAACTCCCGGACGGGACGACCGTCGTCCAGCGGCTGTACGACAACTGCTTCGACGGCGTCGAAGCGGTCCGCGAACTACGAGCCAGGTGGAACGGGCTCGAGGGGCGTGTCGACGACCGCCGATATCGTCACGTCGCCGAGCGGTTCGACGAGCACGTCGTGCAGGCCGAGCGCTGGCGTGACGCTCTCTGTGCGTACTTCTACGATCACTCGACGGTCGCGGACGAAAACGGACGGGTTCCTCGGTGACTCAGGCCAGTCCGTCTGGCTCCGTCCGTCGACGGCACCCGAATCGATGCGCCAAGATGTCGCTGATCGGCCAGCTGCACGAGGACGACGGCTGGCGCGTCGCCGACGGTGTGTCGTAATCGTCCCGAAAAAGCCCGCTCGAACCGACGGTCGAAACGAGAACGGCGTTACTCGAGATCCGAGCGGCTAATTCGCCACTGTCGGAGCACTTCAGTGCTGTACGCGAGGGTATAGAGGGCGGCGTAGCCGATCACGCAGATAATCAGCGCGACCATCGCGTACAGGGCGAGAAATCCAGCGACGGAGTTAATACCGGCAATTTCGGCGACTGCCGACAGTCCGAGCAGGACGCCAGCGACCGGCACGAGTGCGAGTAGGTACGGATGGTCGAATCGGTCCGTGTACGCATCGATCATGATACCGAGTGACGATGGCATGGCATATCAATCATGCGGTCTCTCACCGCCGATAGATCGATTCCAGGTCCGACGAGACGGACGAACCACCCCCACGTTTATTTAGTCTGGTCCGCTACCCTCCGCTACCAATGGCAAACCGACCGCCGGCTCGCGCATCGAGTTTCAGTAGCCAGCTCTGGATCTGGATGCTCGCCTTCTCGACCGCGCTGTTACTGTTACTCGGATGGTCGTTTCTCCACCTCGAGCCCGGAACGCCGTCGTACGTGATCGGACAGGTCAGCGCGATCGTCCTGAGTCTCACGATACTCGGCACGCTCGTCGCGCTGCTCTCCGACTGGGAACCGTTCTAACGACGGACGGAAAAAATCGGTCAGGAGTTGTGGCCCGACGTCGACGAATCCGCTCCGGTCAGGAGGAGGCTTCGTCGACCGTCGAGGAGTCGTCCGTCGACGACTCCTCAAGCGGTGCGTCGTCGGTGAGTTCGTCGCTCTGCCAGTACTCGTGGTCTTCGACCTCGCGGAAGCACTTCGTCCGGTGGTACTGTTCGCTCTCACTGTCGTAGAGATCCGGCGTCTCCTGGCGACAGGCTTCTCGCGCGTCCGGACACCGCGTGTGGAACCGACAGCCAGTCGGCGGGTTGGTCGCGTCCGGAATGTCGATCTTTCTGACCGGCGGAGATTCGCGCATCGCCTGTTCGGCCTGTTCGGGATTGAGCTTCGGCGTCGCCCACTGTAACACCTTGGTGTAGGGGTGCTGTGGATTCTCGATGATCTCCTCTGCGGTCCCGATTTCGACGATCTCGCCGAGATACATCACCGCGATTCTTCCGCCGGATTTGCCGGCCAGATAGCGCGCGTTCGCGAGGTCGTGACTGATGAATACGAACGAGGTGTCGAAGAGCTCCTGCATCTCGAGGAAGAGATCCATCACGCCGATTCGCAGCGAGACGTCGAGTGCGCTGACCGCCTCGTCGGCGAGGATGACCTCGGGTTCGATGAGCAGCGCGCGAATGAGCGCGACGCGTTGCTGTTCGCCGCCGGAGAGCTGATGGACGTACCGCTCGGCGTAGTCCTCCGGTGGACTGATTCCCGTCCGTTTCAGCATCGTCAGGATTCGACTACGGCGTTCGGCGTAGTTGAGGTGGGGATGCCACCGCTTGAGCGGCACCGCGAGATTCTCGAGGACGGATCGGTACGGGTTGAGCGCGGAGCCCGGGTCCTGATGGATGATCTGGAGCGATCGACGGATCTCTTCGAAGCTGATGCCGTCGTCGTCGCCGTCGCGGACCTCCCAGATGTCGTGGCCGCGGTACTCGACCGAGCCGCCGGTCGGCCGGGTGAGTCCGACCATCGTCTTTCCGAGGGTGGTCTTCCCACAGCCGCTCTCGCCGACGAGCGCGAGCACGTCGTTCTCGCCGAGATCCAGATCGATGTCGTCGACGGCCCGAACGGCCGGATCCTCCGTCAGTCCGATTCGGTCGCTGAGCCACGAGGGGGCGACCGAGTTCAGCATCGACGAGTCCTCGAAGTGTACCTCGAGATCGCGGACCGAGACCACCGGTTCGTCACGGTCGCTCATCGGTCCTCGCCTCCGAATGCGAGCGGAACCGCCTCGTCCGCCTCTTCCCAGTAGTGACAGCGAACCTCGTGGTCGTCCGTAACGGGCTGGTACCGGGGGTCCTCGTCCCTGCATCGGCGGTCACTTAGCGGACATCTGGGGTGGTACGAACAGCCCGCCGGGTGACTGACGGGGTCGGGACTTTCGCCTTCGATCGGACGCATCTCGTCGAGCGAGATCTCGAGGTTCGGGGTGGATTTGAGCAGTGCTCGCGTGTACGGGTGGGCTGCGTTCCCGAGAATTTCGGTCGCTTCGCCGACTTCGACGAACTCGAAGGCGTAGAGGACGGCCATCCGGTCGGCGAAGCCGGAGACGATCGGGAGGTCGTGGCTGATGAACACGAGCGTGAGATCGTACTTGTCCTTGATGTCGTACAGTAAGTTGAGAATCGACCGCTGCATCAACAGGTCGAGCGCGGCGGTCGGCTCGTCCATCACGAGGACCTCCGGCTCTAAGATCAGACTCAGCGCGATCAGCGCGCGCTGTTTTTGGCCGCCGCTTAGCTCGTGGGGAAACGACGAGAGCATTCGATCGGGATCGAGGTGGAGATCGACGAACAGTTGTCGAGCGCGTTCGATTCCTTCGTCTTCGTCCCAGCCGTGGGCGTTCAACGTCTCTTCGAAGTGCTCGCCGATACTCATCGTCGGGTTGAACGCGCTCATCGCGCCCTGAAACACCATCGAAATCTTCTCCCACCGCAGTTCGCGAAGTTCCCACGGTCGTAAGTTGAGGACGTCGATCGGCTCGCCGTCTTCCGGGTAGTACGTGATCTCCCCGGTCAGGATACCGGGGTCGACGACGGCGTCTAAGAGCGCGTCGGCGAACATCGACTTTCCGCTCCCACTCTCGCCGACGACGCCGAGCGTTTCTCCGCGATTGATGTCGATGCTGACGTCGTTGAGCACCTTCGATGTCCCCTTGTCCATATCGAACCGAACGCTCGCGTTTCGAACCGTGATTATCGGCTCGCCCGAGGTTCGATGGGTCGATTCCGTCGATTTTGCTGCATCACTTGCCATTGATACTCACCTTCTGTAAAATCCGTTCGCTCGATCGCGACACCTGATACCGAGGTTCCGTGAACCGAACACACGTGACATTGAGTATCACGTTCGGGCTTTTCTTATATATGTCCTTCCATCACACCTATTCGTCCGTTTGCCACCCGACGACACGGGGACGGCCGACGAGGCGTCGTATCCGTAGTACGCGCGAAGATCAGTTACTGGCCGTGTCGAACGGTACGTTCCTAATCGGCGTGATTTATTAGACTACATCCTGAACTCGATCGTATGGAGCCAAACGACTTCAGTGCGTATCTCGACTCGTTCACGGATCGAGAGTGGCAGGAAACGGCGGAAGACGGTGAAAACGTTCGATTCGCCCTGATCGGCCTCGGCTGGTGGACGTCCGACAAGGCGATGCCCGCGATCGACGCGTCGACGTTCTGTGAGACGACCGCCGTCGTGAGTCGTTCGAAGGAGAAGGCTGAACGGGTCGCGTCCGAACACGAGTCGGTCGAAGTCGGCCTCTCGGGAGAGGAGTTTCACGACGGCGTCGCGACCGACGCCTACGACGCCGTCTACGTCTGTACGCCCAACGCCCGCCACCTCGAGTTCGTCGAGAGCGCGGCGGCACACGGCAAGGCGATTCTGTGTGAGAAACCGATGGAAGCGACGCTCGAGCGCGCACAGCGGCTCGCGGACGCCTGCGATTCTGCCGACGTGATGGCGATGATCGCCTATCGGATGCACACGGAGCCGGCGGTCAGACGCGCGCGAGAACTCGTCCGTTCCGGGGCGATCGGCGAACCGCGCTTCGTTCACGGCTCCATGTCCCAGTCCATCACCGGGTGGGGCCGAGAGCAGTGGCGACTCGACAGCGACCTCGTCGGGGACGGAGCGAGCGTCACGGACCTCGGTATCTATCCGATCAACACGACGCGATTCGTTCTCGACCGCGATCCGATCGCCGCCCAGTCGATGATGCACTCGAGCCACGACTACTTCGAGGACGTACCGGACGAGGTCGCTTCGTTCACCATCGCGTTCGAGGACGACGTGTACGCGACCTGCACGGCCAGTCAACACTCGTCGATGGATAGCTTCCTGAAGATCGTCGGGAGCGAGGGGACCGTGACGATCGACCCCGCGTTCCACATGGCAAGCAGCCTCGAGGTTTCGATCGAGAACACGACCGTCGACGTGGAGACGCCGCAGGTCGATCAGATGGAAGAGGAGTTCGACTACTTCGCGGACTGTCTCCTCGCCGGACGACGTCCGGACGCCACTCCCGAACACGGACTCGTCGACATGCGAACGCTCGAAGCGATCTACGAGGCGGCCGAGCGAGGCGAGACGGTTTCGATCTAACCCGCTACTCCATCGGTCGGTATTCGAATCTCATCTCTCATAATTAGTGCCGAAAATATGAATATCCAAACTAACTACTCAGTGTGGGATGGTACCCCGAAACACTTATCATGTATTATAATACATATTATGACGATGCCAGCAAAGAAACATCGCCAGGAGTATCTGACGCGGCGTCGGATCCTGGCAGCAACCGGTGCGACAGGTGCAGCGACACTCGCGGGCTGTTTCGGTGGAGATGACGACGCGTCGGACTTACTGGGTGGCGATTTCGACGAGGTCGACATCGAATACCCGGAAGACTACGAAGACGAGATGAACGAGGTCGTCCCGTCCGGCGCAGTCAACCCGTTCAACGGCGAGTATACTTTCAACCCGTACCACACCTCTTGGAACGCGGGAGACGCCCAGGAGACGATGTACGAGTACCTCTCCGTCTACAACACGGACGATGGAGAGTTCATTCACCGCATTGCAGAGGGGTGGGAGATCGACGAGGAAACCCGTCTCACGACGGTCGAGATCAGCGACGAGTACGGCTGGTCCAACGGGACCCCTATCACCGCCGGCGACTTCGTGACCGCACTCAAGCTGGAGGCGTACATGGAGATGGGTCTCCAGCAGTACGTCGACCCCGAGGACGGCATTCGAGTCGTCGACGACCACACGTTCGAGATCGAACCGCGAGAGGAGTACGTCGGTCTCGAGGAGGAACTCTGGTTGAATCAATGGGCTGAAATGCTCCTCGACGTCTCCGAGGAGCAGTTCGGTCCCATCGTCGAGGAGTTCGAGAGTGCGACCGACGACGAGATCGAGGACGTTCAGCGGGACCTCGTTTCGGCCGCCCCCCACTGGGATCAGATTCTGGTATCGGGTCCGTTCATGTTCGTCGAAGCGAACGAAGAGTACGCAGATCAGGTTCCGAACCAGAATCATCCGGTCGCACAGGACTGGGACTTCTACCTCCGACACGGACAGTACGAGGGCGAACAGGGGCTCCAGGCGGGAGAGGTCGACTGGGAACACAACGATCCGACGATCGAGGACCTCCCGGACAAGTACGACGAACCGCCGGTGTCGTTCTCCGGGCAGACGTTCGCGATCATCTTCGGTCGGGACGACGAGTACATTCGGGACTATCCGGAAGTTCGGCAGGCGCTCGCGTACGCCGTCGATATGGAACACGTCGTCAATGTCGCCAGTCCGGGAACGCCGGTCGACACCTACTCCGCCGGGATCGACATCGGTTACGCCGAGCACTTCGTCGAGGACGACGTTCTGGACGCGATGCCGAACTACGCGCCCCAGGACACCGACGCTGCCCAGGAGTTACTCGAGGGCGTCGGCTTCAGCTACGAGGGCGGTGCGTGGTACACGCCCGACGGAGACGAGTGGACGCTGAACTTCCCGGTAGGCGACTGGTTCAGAGATTCGTCGCAGATAATCTCCGACAACCTCGCCGAATTCGGGATCGACATGGATCACTACGTCAACGAGATGCCGACGTGGCAATCGGAGAGCGAGGCCGATCTCGACTTCGATCTGACCGTCCACCTGAACTACGGGATGGCGCGGCAGTATCATGCTCACTCCGACCTGTACGAGGAGATGTACAACCCCAACAGGGGCGTTCTCACCGAGCGAAACCTCTTCGAGGAAGAAGTCGAGGTATCCGAGATCGGAAACCCGGACGGCGGGACGGAGACGGTCAATATTCCCGACGAACTCGACGGAATCGCGACCGCAGAAGACGAGGACGAAGCGATAGCGCACGCGACCAAGCTCGCGTGGGTACACAATCAGCTCCTGCCCGCCGCGATGGTCCACCCGTGGAGCGAACACTACTGGGTGAACGTCGGCGACTGGGACTTCGATCTCGACTCGGACGCCTGGTTGACCTCGAATCGGATCACTCACTACCTCCTTGAGCACGGTCTCTCGCCGGAGTAATCCGACGGAACCCGACGGCGTCGAGTTGATCGAACAGTCCGTTTTTTCGTACCGCCGCTCCCGTCATCGCCAGTGACGGACGAGGATTGTCGACGAGTGAGACGGCTCCGAGCGCATTCGGTTCGGTTTGGCTGTGAACCAGAAAGAGACCGCTCGCCGTCCGACGGCCGCGCCGGCCGTCTCGGTGCCGAGTAGATCGGTCAGACTTCGACGACGGTGTTCGAGAGCGTCCCGATCTCCTCGAGGCCAATTTCGATCTCGTCGCCCTCGCGGAGCGTGAACTCCTCGTCTGGGACCAGTGACGTCCCCGTCAGGAGGACCGAAACGTCGGGGACGGCGTTGTGATCCACGTAACAGTCGACCAGTTCCTCCACGGATCGGACCATCTTGTCCGTGTTCGTCGACTCGTCGTAGAGGACGTCGTCGCCCCGACTGATCGTCATCCACATCTCGAGGTCGTGTGGATCGTCGATCGAGTCGGCCGAGCGGACGCAGGGGCCGATCGAACAACACCGGTCGTACACCTTCGCCTGTGGGAGGTAGAGCGGATTCTGCCCCTCTATCGAGCGGCTACTCATGTCGTTGCCGATCGTGTAGCCGACGATGTCGCCTTCGAAGAGGACGACACCGAGTTCCGGTTCGGGGACGTCCCACTCCGAATCGGCGCGAATGCCGACGCCCTCGTTCGGACCGACGGTTCGGTCCGGCGTCGCCTTGAAGAACACTTCCGGCCGGTCGTTCTCGTAGACGTCCAGATACATGTCCGGCATGGAACTCTCGGCCTTGCGCGCTTCCTCGCTGATCCGATACGTGACGCCCGCCGCCCAGATCTCCCCCGAGGAGACGGGAGTCGTCGGCGGACTCTCCTCCAGTGCCTCGGCGGAGAGGTCGGCCGCGTCCCCGAGCAGGCTGTCGGCGACGGCGTCGACGGATTGGTTGGTGATCGCTGACGCCCGAAGGAGGTCCTCGAACGTCTGCAGTTGTGACGTTGCCGCGGTGAGATCTGACAGTGATCCCGCCGTTTCCACTACGAGACGAGGGGAACCCCCCTCGCAAAGCTGGTAGTAACGCATGTAGCTACCACCCCCTTTTCGCCCAACCATATTAGCTCTGGTGCTCGGGGCACTCTCCCGACGGGCCGACGAAAACGCTGTGTGAGACAGTACAGCCTCCGGAACGAGCGAGTGCTCTCGAAGCGGAGAGTTTGGTATAGATCACAAGAATTCTATACTCCCGCCCCGATGTGTCTGCCGTGACCGCACGCTACCAGAACTACGTGAGCGGCGAGTGGACCGACTCCGAGACGAACGAGACCTTCGAGAGTACCGATCCGGCGGCACCGGCGGAAGTCGTCGCCGAGTATCCCGACTCGAGCGTCGCCGATGCGAACGCGGCCGTCGAAGCCGCGGCGGAGGCCCAGGACGACTGGGCGGATACGCCCGCACCCGAACGGGGCGCAATCCTGCGAGAGGCGGCGTCGATCCTCGCCGACCGCAAGGCGGAGCTTACCGAACTCCTCACTCGCGAGGAAGGCAAGACCCACGCCGAAGCCGGCGGTGAGGTCCAGCGGGCCGTCGACATCTTCTACTACTACGCGGAGAAGACCCGCGACCTCGGCGGGTCGGTTAAATCCGCGAGCGGGCCGCGGACGAACCTCTACACCGTCGACGAGCCAGTTGGTGTCGTCTCGCTGGTGACGCCGTGGAACTATCCGATCGCCATCCCGGCCTGGAAGCTCGCGCCGGCGCTCGCGACCGGCAACACGGTCGCGATGAAGCCCGCGAAGGTCGCTCCCGGCGTCGCCGTCGAACTCTTCGAGGCGCTCGACGAAGCCGGACTGCCCGAGGGCGTCGCGAACGTCGTCACCGGCCCAGGCAGCACCGTCGGGGACGCACTCGTCACCCACGAGGACGTCGACGCCGTCTCCTTTACCGGCTCCGGGAAGGTCGGCCACATGGTCTACGACTCGGCCACCGACGACGGCAAGCGCGTCCAGACCGAACTCGGCGGGAAGAACCCGACCGTCGTCTCCGACAGCGCCGACGTCGAGGAAGCCGCCGAAATCGTCGCTGCAGGCGCGTTCGGCGTCACTGGCCAGGCCTGCACCGCCTGTTCACGCGCGATCGTGCACACGGACGTCTACGACGAGTTCGTCGACGCGGTCGTCGCGGAGGCTGAATCGATCGAGATCGGTCCCGGCGACGAGTACGATATGGGGCCACAGGTTACCGAGAGCGAACTCGAGGGAACCCTCGACTACATCGGGATCGCCGAGGACGAGGGTGCGACCCTCGAGACGGGCGGCGGCCAGCCCGACGGCGAGCGATTCGGCGACGGCTACTACGTCGAGCCGACGGTCTTCTCGGACGTCGAGAACGACTTCCGTATCGCTCAGGAGGAGGTGTTCGGCCCCGTCCTCGCCGTGATCGAAGTCGAGGACTTCGAGGACGGTCTCGAGACCGCAAACGACGTCGACTACGGCCTCTCGGCGAGTATCGTCACGGACGATCACACCGAAGCGGAGCGCTTCGTCGACGAGGTCGAGGCCGGTGTCGCCAAAATCAACGCGAAGACGACCGGCCTCGAGCTGCACGTTCCGTTCGGCGGGTTCAAGCAGTCCTCGAGCGAGACCTGGCGCGAGCAGGGTGACGCCGGGATCGACTTCTACACGATCGAGAAAACCGTCTACGACAGTTTCTGACGGAGCCGACGGCGCGCGACGACGACAATCATTTTTCGAGGACGTTCCCTGTTGAGCGAGCCGTCAGCACTGCTTCGGAACTGGAATCCACCCACGCAGAACGCATCGGCGGTACCAGTGCCAGTAGTCGACATGCCAAACGTGATATACCCCGCCGAATATATGTCGATCGTATGCCGAACTACCGGACGCTACACGATCCGAACGCAGAGTATACGATGCGCGACCTCTCGGCGGAGACGATGAACTTAGACGCCGACCGCGGACCACGCGATGTGGAGATCACGGACGTCCAGACGACGATGGTCGACGGCAACTACCCGTGGATCCTCGTTCGCGTCTACACGGACGCCGGACTGGTCGGAACGGGCGAGTCCTACTGGGGCGGCGGCGACGACGCGATCATCGAACGGATGACGCCGTTCCTCGTCGGCGAGAACCCGCTCGATATCGACCGACTGTACGAACACCTCATCCAGAAGATGTCCGGCGAAGGCTCGATCTCGGGCAAGGTCGTCTCGGCCATCTCGGGCATCGAGATCGCGCTCCACGACGTCGCGGGCAAGATCCTCGACGTTCCCGCGTACCAACTCGTCGGCGGGAAGTACCGCGACGAGGTCCGAATCTACTGTGACCTGCACACCGAGGACGAGGCCAACCCGGTCGCGTGTGCCGACGAAGGCGAACGCGTCGTCGAAGAGTTGGGGTACGACGCCATCAAGTTCGACCTGGACGTTCCCTCCGGCCACGAGAAAGACCGCGCGAACCGCCACCTTCGCGGCCCCGAAATCGACCACAAGGTCGAGATCGTCCGCGAGGTCACCGAACGCGTCGGGGACAGAGCCGACGTGGCGTTCGACTGCCACTGGTCGTTCTCCGCCGGCTCCGCGAAACGACTCGCCCGCGAACTCGAGGCGTACGACGTCTGGTGGCTCGAGGACCCCGTGCCGCCGGAGAACCACGACGTCCAGCGCGAGGTCACCCAGTCGACGACGACGCCGATCACCGTCGGGGAGAACGTCTACCGGACCCACGGCCAGCGTCGGCTGCTCGAGGAACAGGCGGTGGACATCATCGCGCCGGACCTGCCCCGCGTGGGCGGGATGCGCGAGACGCAGAAGGTAGCACAGCTCGCGGATCTCTACTACACGCCCGTGGCGATGCACAACGTCTCCTCGCCGATCGGGACGATGGCGTCCGCACAGGTCGCCGCAGCGATCCCCAACTCGCTGGCCGTCGAGTACCACTCCTACCAGTTGGACTGGTGGGAGGACCTGGTCGAGGAAGACAACCTCATCGAGAACGGGCGCATGGCGGTTCCCGAGAAACCGGGGCTCGGACTCACGCTCGATCTCGACGCGGTCGAGGAGTACATGGTCGAGGGCGAGACTCTCTTCGATGAAGCGTAGCTTCCTCGGGCTCACTGCGATCCGCTCAGCGGTGTTCGACGCGGCATAAGCCGACGTCATACTCGCGGAGTTCTGTCCGGGTCGTTCGGCGGGAGTAGCTCCGCCGAACACACGAACCGCCCCTCTCCCATAGCAACCCGGCCTTTTTCGGACGGTCTCGTGGTACACAGCGAAGCCGCCGATTCTTCAGATGTACAGCGCCGGTAGTCGCGACGCTGGATCGCCGTGACTGACACGACGGCCGACTATTGCAGCCCGTTTCTGCCGACGGTGTCCACGATGCCAACGTTCGCCAGCGTCAACGGGCTCACACCGTCGGCGCGGAAGCGAGATCGCCGTCGACGCCCACTCGTGACGACAGCTCCTCGAGTCGCACGGAATACTATTTTCCGCTACAGAACAGTATCTACCACTACAGAACAACACCTGCGTTATACACGGTATGCCACGACAGCCGTTGGCAATGTTCCGTGTCGACGGTACAACCGCTGAGTACGTGATTGGCGGTCTACTGAGCCGATTTTACTATCGCTTCGAGATACTCAGCCCTCCCTCTCGACTCGAGCCGTCGGCGAACGATCGATTACGCTCCACTGCTGTAACAGTCGGTTCGAACTACCGATAGACGTCTCATATTACAGCCGTACGTTTGTCACGGCACTGTTGCTAGCTTCCAGTCCGATCTCTCGAGGGGGCTACTAGCTACGTCAATCGACTGATTCACCGGACAACTCGTGAGAAGACGAATTAGTGTCGCAGCCTGACGAACATCTGTTCTGTGAGGGAGAACACTGTTCTCGTAACTAGTACGATCCGGAAGTATACTGAGAAATCGAGCCGAGAGGACCGACGCGAACGATTTTAAGCCCCGTTGACGGAATGAGGTGCATGGAAACTCGTTCCGTACTCGACCGGTTCGGAGAACGCGATTGGGAGACGGAGACCGACGGAACCGTCCGCTTCGCACTGGTCGGTCTCGGCTGGTGGACCGTCGATGTCGTTATTCCCGCGATCGAGCAATCGGCGTCCTGCGAGACGACCGTCCTCGTCAGTTCCTCCGCAGAGAAAGCAAAGCGGCTGGCCGACCGACACGAAGTTTCCGAGGCGATCACCTACGACGACTTCCACGACGGCGCCGCGACCGATGCGTACGACGCGGTCTACGTCGGGACGCCGAACGCGTACCACCTCGAGTACGTCGAGACCGCCGCCGAACTCGGCAAGGCCGTCCTCTGTGAGAAGCCCCTCGAGGCGACCGTCGAACGCGCCGAACGACTCGTCGAGGCCGCCGAGGACGCCGATATTCCGCTGATGACGGCCTACCGGATGCAGACCGAACCTGCCGTCAGGCGAGCGAAAGAACTCATCGAGGACGGTTTCGTCGGCGAGCCGACTCACGTCTACGGCAACAACACCCAGCCGATCCTCGAG
Source organism: Natronorubrum texcoconense (assembly GCF_900100335.1). Taxonomy (GTDB): domain Archaea; phylum Halobacteriota; class Halobacteria; order Halobacteriales; family Natrialbaceae; genus Natronorubrum; species Natronorubrum texcoconense. Next base: position 83,066 of record NZ_FNFE01000005.1, read on the forward strand.
ATGAATCCGGATCCCGACCAGTGGCGGCTCGATCCCGACGTCACCGGCTACGGCACCTCCGTGATGGATCTCGGAATCTACCCGATCAACACCGCGCGATTCCTCCTCGAGCGCGATCCCGTGCGGGTGAGCGCGCGGATGGCTTCCTCGCACGAGGCGTTCGAGGACGTTCCCGATCAGACGGCGACGTTTACACTCACGCTCGAGGGTGATCTGCCGCTGGTCTGTACGACCAGCCAGCACGCTCAGCAGGATACGCAGCTCAAGATCATCGGCACCGAGGGAACGATCGAACTCACGCCCGCGTTCCACGGTGAGGCGACGCTTCACCTCTCGTCGGGGAGCCTCCGTGCGACGATCGAGGATACCGACTACGGCGCCGTCGAGGAGATGCGCGAGGAGTTTGCTTACTTTGCCGATCGCGTCGAAAGCGGTGCGCCGATCCTCCCCGACGGCCGCCACGGACTCGCGGATATGCGAACGATCCGAGCGATCCACGAGGCCGCCGAGTACGACGGCCCAATCGATATCGACCACTGATTCGGAGCCGGATCAGTCACTCCCATAGAATTATACTCGTCGCCGAAGGACGTGAGATATGCACGCACTTGCTAAAACGAGTCGGGAGTACGGACGAATGGAACTCGTCGACCGCGAGCGTCCGGAGCCGGCACCTGATGAAGTGTTGATCGAAGTCGATTACGCGGGCCTCTGCGGCAGCGACGCGGGGATCTACAAGTTCAAATCGGCATTCGAACGGATGTCGCTTCCCACGACCATCGGTCACGAGTACACCGGCCGCGTCGTCGACGTCGGTGAGAGCGTTACGATGTTCGAACTGGGCGATCGCGTCGTCGAGCGACCGATTCGTAGCTGTGGCACCTGCTATCAGTGTCAGATCGGCGAAGAAAACGTCTGCCAGGACGCGGTCATCACCGGCGTCGACCACGACGGCGCGTACGCGGGATACATCGCCGTTCCCGAAACCGCGCTCCAACACGTCCCCAGCGACGTTGACCCCGAGCACGCCGCGCTCGTCGAACCGACGAGCATCGGCGCTCGAGCGGTCATCCGGAACTCGCGCGTCGGTGCCGGATCGCGCGTCATGGTCGCCGGCCCGGGACCGATCGGACTCCTGACGGCCCAGATTGCCGACGCCCAAGGCGGTGACGTCGTCGTCGCCGGCGTCAGCAGCGACACCAACTATCGGCTCCCACTCGCCGAGGAACTCGGCTTCCGAACGCTCAACGTCGAGGAACACGACCTCGAGACTGCCCGCGGAGAACTGACCGACGGCGTCGGTTACGACGTCGTCTTCGACACGACCGGCCACCCCTCCGGACTGACGATGGCCGTCGACGAGGTGCGAAAGGGCGGCCAGATCGTCATGGTTGGCCAGACGGGCGAGACGACGATGGAGTACTCGCCGCTCGTCCGCGCGGAGATCGACCTGCAGTGTTCCTACGCCTCGACTTGGGAGGACTTCGAGCGGTCGATGCGTCTCATCGAGCCCGGCGATGTCGACCTCGAGACGCTCCTCGATGATCGGTACTCGCTGCTCGAGGCCGACGAGGCGTTCGAAGCGTTCCTGGCGGGAGACACCTGCAAACCCGTCTTCGACGTTAGTGTGATGCGAGAGTAAGTCGTTTTAGACGGCCGTTCTGACCACTTCGACGCGCTTTCCGTTCGAAACCTCGCCGCGCAGGTGATCATCGAGGCTGCCGAAGAGGCACTCATCGAGCGTTCGGTCTTCACCGTACTGAGCGAGGGGAACGAGTCAGGAACACTGGTGCCTCTTCGGCCGACTGTCACCGAATTATTTAGTAGCCTCCGTCACGTTGTCGAGAACGGGTCGTCAACAGTCGTCAGCCATCAGCCGCGTCTCGCCGTGATCACGAGCATCCCTACAGTCGTAGCTCGACGGATCGATGCTCCGACGACCCACTCTTCGAATTGGGCACTCTGAATCGCGGTGTTCGTAGGGCGGTTCGTTGTTTGTGGACGATCCATCGAGACCAGAGCAGCACATCGCCACAGCTCTTGTGTACGCCGCTTGCGTCGCCGTCCGCTTCAAGGGGGTAACGGCCGTCGCCTTCGGTCCGCTCGAAACCAGCAGGTACGCGAATTTCCTTCTTGAGAGCGATCAGCGAGAGCTAGCGATCCGGTGTCGTGGTCTCCGACGACCGATGCAACTGCGTTCGAGAATGCACGCGTTGGTTCGACGATCGTCGTAGTAAGGTTTTAGTAATCAGCGATAGTGCGCTGTGCTATGAAGTACGAGTGTCCTCGTTGTACTCGAACGATCGCGGTGGATCAGCATCCTATGGGTTGCCCGGACTGCGGGTTTCTCCCGAAACACGGTGCCGACTAACCCCCTACTGATTCCCGCTCCCAGAGCCGAACGCGCGTCGGAAGCCGCTCGACGTCGTCGACGAGGTGGTGCGTCGGGGCGACCAGCGCCCGATAGGTGGAGAGATCCGACTCGGACGTCACGACGTCGACGGTGACACCGTGAGCGCGCAGTGCCCGGTAGTACGTCAGCGCGTGCTCCCAGTAGTCGAAGTCGGGGTGCATCGGTTGCTCTTCGAGCGCCCACAGGCTCTCGTAGTCGACGACGATGGCGACGTCGGCGGACGGCTACGGACAGTCGAGGTCCGAGAGCGCCGAGAACTCCGCCGCGGCGTCCGCGGCACCCTCGTAGCCTCGAGCCGGTGAGCTGTCGGCGTACTGAGCACCGCCCGCATCCCGTGGCCGCCGACGAGGTCGAGGACTTCATCGAGCCACTCGACGTCGAACGCGCCGGGTTCGGGTTCGATGCGTGACCAGGCGAACTCGCCCATGCGGACGTACTCGATACCGGCGTCGGCCATGTGCTGAACGTCGGTCTCCCACCGATCGCGCGGCCAGTGCTCCGGAAAGTAACAGACTCAGATGTGTATACCGACTGCACAGTCTTCGCTCTCGAAAGTCTTTGCTGCAGACTCCAGGGGGCTGTCAGTGCGCTCCCACCCAAAGAATATTAACGGTCGCTTTCGAACGTGTTTACCATGAGTTCGATCGACTTTACTAGCGTGAGAAAGGTGTACGACGGTGAGATCGTCGCCGTCGACGGATTCGATCTCACGATCGAGAGCGGCGAGTTCCTGACGCTCGTGGGCCCGAGCGGTTCCGGGAAGTCGACGCTGCTGCGAATGGTCGCCGGCCTCGAGGATATCACCGACGGAACGATATCGATCGGCGGGGAGACCGTCAACAAACTCCCGCCGCGTCACCGCGACATCGCGATGGTGTTCCAAAGCTACGCACTGTACCCCCACCTGAGCGTCCGCGAGAACATGGCGTTCGGTCTCAAACGATCGACCAATCTGTCCGACGAGGAGATCTACGAGCGCGTCGATGACGTCGCCGAACTCATGGGCATTCCCGAGTTACTCGACGACCGACCGAAACAGCTCTCGGGCGGTCAGCAACAGCGCGTGGCGACCGGGCGGGCGATCGTCAGAGAGCCCGCCGTCTTCCTGTTCGACGAGCCGCTGTCGAACCTCGATGCGAAACTCCGTAAGCACATGCGAACCGAACTCCAGCGGATGCAACAGGAACTCGAGACCACGGCCATCTACGTTACCCACGACCAGGAGGAGGCGATGACGATGTCCGACCGAATCGCCATCCTCAATCACGGCGAACTCCAGCAGGTCGGCACGCCTCGAGACGTCTACAACCACCCGCGGAACCTGTTCGTCGCCCAGTTCATCGGCAGTCCGTCGATGAACGTCTTCGACGTGACCTACGAGCCGACGGACGACGGCGGCCGACTCGTCGGCGACGTCGACCTCGAGATCGACGCCGAACGAGCGGCCCAGATCGAGGACGCGACCACCGACGAGTTGAAACTCGGCGTCCGTCCCGAAGACGTCAGCGTCAGCCGGACGAGCAGCGAGGAACACGTCGCCGCCTACGTCGACATCATCGAGCCGCTGGGCGGACACGATCTGCTGTACTTCGAACTGGAAGACACCGGGAGTCTCGTCTCGACGGAAGCCGCCACCCTCAGCGACGATGCGGCGCCGGAGACGGAGGTCCAAGAGCGCAAGGCGTTCATCGAACCCGAGTCGATCTCCGAGGACGCACACGAAGTGTTTCTGCACTTCGACCTCGAGCAGATCCACGTGTTCGACGCCGACACCGGTCTCAATGTCGCCCACCTCGATGAACTGGAACGGGAAATCGCCCCGTCTGCATAAGCAACGATGGGTCGCAACGCCAACGACGACCGTCGCCCCTCGAACTGGACGGTGATTCGACCGTGGCGCAAGCTCGTCCAATCGAACGATATCGACGGGATGATTCGCGTGGTCCGACGGTACGGCTGGTTGCCGGCGCTGTTCGGACTCGCACTCCACTCGCTCGCTCGCGGTGCCTTCGAGTACCTCAGCGAGCCGTTTATCATCGTCGAAGGCTACGTCTTTCCCGGGTGGCCCGCGGCGCTCGTCGTCAACGTCCTCTTCGGCTCGTTCGTCGTCATCTTCTCGTGGTTTTGCTACTTCGGACTCGTCGGCGTCATCGCCGGCTTTCTCTCGGACGAGGAGGATATGGTCGCGGATATGTTCAAGTTCGGCGGCTATCTGACGGTCCTGTTCGCACCGGTCTTCCTCGTCGGCTCGGTGGTGATCGCGACCATCAGCGTTCCCGACGGCGTGAGCGCGGACGCGGCCGCACAGAACGGTGACGGCACAGTCGAGTTCGCGACGACGGCGTACTCGTTCGTCTACGACTCGACGCAGATGCACGCGGTTCGCATCCTCAAGGCTACCGCCTGGGTCGTGACGGGATTCCTGCTATTGCCCGTCGTCCAACACCTGTACGACATTGACGAGAAACGAAGCGTCGTGAGCGTGCTGCCGGTGACGCTCGTCGGCGTGATCACCGCGTTCTTGCTCTGACTATCGGCCGATTTCGTCCAGGTCGATCGGTGGGGACGTATCGAACACGACGTTGTCGACCCTGAACAACGAGTTCGCGAACTCGACGCTCCAGGCCAAATTGTTCGTCCGAATCAGCTGGGCGTCGAGTGCGTCACTGGCTGTAACGGTATCCTCGACGATCCGGCCGGAGGCATCGATCCCTGCGTGCGTGTGTCCAGCGTCGTGGTGCGTGCGCAGTTCGGTCAGGGCATCGATCGGGTCGTGGCCCGCATTTCGCGCCAACGTCTGCGGGATCGACTCGAGGACGGTCGCGAACTCCTCGACGGCCAGCTGCTCGCGCCCGTCGAATCTCGGGGCTAACTGCCGGACGGCTCTCGCCGCTTCGACCTCGGCCGCGCCGCCGCCGGGGAGCGCGACGGGTCGCTTGATCGCCGCGCGAACCGCGTTGAGACCGGCCGTGATTCGTCGTTTCGCCTCGTCGGCGGCGCTCTCGGTGCCGCCACGGACGACCAGCCCGACGGTCTGCGGATCGACACCGTCTGGAGCCGTGACCTCCAGCCACGTCTTGTCGTTCTGTGCCTCGCGCAATCTGACCGTCCCGCGACCGAACTCGTCGGGTGTCGCGGGTTCGCCGGGTGTGACCGGCCCGCGGATCGTCGCCCCGGTCACCCGCGACAGGACGTCGATGGACGAGTCCTTGACGTTTCGGAAACACACGACGCCGCGTGCAGCCAGTTGTTCGCCGATCTCGTGGGTTACGTCGCCGGTGGCGAAGACCGCCGCACAGTTCGAGTCGGCGATCGACGCCGCGATCCGCTCGCCGTCGGTCTCGCGGTCGTCGAACCCGTCGGCGCAGTCGGCACTGACCGTCACGGAACCGGCCGTGATCTCGCGGGGCTGAAGCGAGCCGTCGACGAGGAGGACGTCGCCGTCGACGGGCAGCAGGTGTGCGACCATCGGATCGTCCGGCAGAAGCGTTCCGGGGATCACCGACGACGACGACGCGTCGCCCCCGGGAATCGCTTCGATGGAGACGTACCCGATGTGGACGCGGTCCCGCTCCGGTTCCCACGCCCGAAAGACGGCGTCGACGACGTCGTCGGCGAACTGTTCGAGCGGCCAGGCGCCGAGGCGACCGTTGGTCATCCCGCTGTGTGCGATCCGCTCGAGCACCGATTCGTCGAACGCGGCTCGCGTCGTCGGTCGGTCGGCGTCTGCGACTGGAATTCCGATCTCGTCCCAGACCTCGAGCGTTCGCTGTGCGCCGATCGAGAACCCCTCGATGACGTCGACGGGTGGAACGCCAGCCTCGATCAGATCCACGCCGCTCGTCAGAAGATCGCTGGCCAACAGTACCGTCGTGGTCGTCCCGTCACCGAGTGCGTCTTCGTGGTCCTCCGCGAGCGCGATGAACCGGTTCGCGATCGGGTGATCCGTCTCGCCCTCGAACTCCTCGAGGATCGCGACGCCGTTGTTGGTGACGAACGTGCGGAGCCTATCGTCGTCCATTCGCCGCACGATCATCTTGTCGGCGCCTAACGGTCCGAGCGTGCTTCGGACGAGCTCGCCCATCTCGCGGGCAGCCTGTTGGATCCCGCTCCTCGTTTCGCCCGCGGACAGCTGTTCCCAGCTGACGGCTGCGGACGCGTTAGCGTCCGGCATTTATCGGAGACACCTCCGTACTGTGCGTGCGACGTTCCGTACTGGGTAGGGGGTATCGTCCATCGTCGACACCTACCGGATGAACAGCCGGTCGACGATAAGCGATAGTGCGATCACCAGAACCAGGAGGTAGGTAATCTCGAATATCAATCCCCATCCCTGTGTGAGTATGAACCAGACGCCAGCGGCGGCGAGGAGTAGAAACCCGACCGCAAGCGCCCCAGCGGTACCTACCGTTCGCGATTCGATAGTTTGGACTGCCATGATCGTTCGAGGAATTGGGTCGGACCCTCATAAAAGATTGCCCTCCACCGTCTGTTGTGTGACGGACGCGCTGAAATCACGACGTTCGATAGCCGACCGTACTGGACAATATATCTTCAAAGCCACGTATAGCGGAGTGTTCGGCCGTGATAACCAAATCGTGTGACAGATATACGAAGTTATTTATGGGTTAGTCGGTATCTCTATGGTATGTCAGGGAGAGCCACGTCTGGCAGAGACAGTGGTAGTGATCGACCGGACTGCACAGCCACGCCGAGTTCCGATCCGGCTGCGGACGACGAGTACTCGCGCCGCGGGTTCATGGAAACTGCGGGCGCGATGGCTACGGCAGGGGCGACTGCCGGGTTAGCAGGGTGTACCGGCGGGACGAGCGAAGGGGACTTCCTCTGGTGGACGATGCGGGGCTACATCCCCGAGGAGGAGGAAGCGATCAGGAACGCCGCAGAAGAGTTCGAGGACTGGTACGATGGCGAGGTCAACCTCACCACCGACGTCGTGACGTGGAACCAGGTCTTCGAACAGTGGATGTCCGCCATCCAGGGCCAAAGCACGCCCAACGTCAGCGAGATGGCCAACGAACACGCCGTCGACTACGGTTCCTCCGGCGTCGTCCAGCCGAACACGGAACTGTTCGAGGAGTACGACGACTGGTACGAAACGCCGTCGTTCTGGGGGCAGTACGAGGACGACGTTTGGGGGTTCCCCTGGTTCATCGAGGTTCGGAACCTCTATGCGAACATGGACATCCTCGAGGACGCCGGTCACGATAGCATCCCCGAGACGTGGGAAGAGATGGTTCACATGGCGATGGACGTCGTCGACGAGACCGACAAGACCGGCTTCGTCTCGAGTGGTTCTCAGGACACGGGGACCGGACAGGCACTCTACGGTGCGACCGTCCAGTCCGGCGGCTCGTTCTTCGATCACGACGGCGAGCAGTGGTCCGTCGAGTTAGACTCTCCGACGTCGCTGTTCAGTCACCTCTGGATGGCGAGCTTCCAGGAGGAGTGGGATATCGGTCCCGGCGGCTGGGCGGGAATGGACGGCACCGACGCCGAGCAGCTGTACCGCGGCGGCGACGTCGCGTTCATGATCAACTCCGGCGACACCGCCAACGAGATGGCCAGCGACGGCGAGGAGGTCGGAGAGGTCACCGAACTCAGTACGATTCCGGAGGGACCGATGGGGACCAACACCGCCTTCATGGGTGGCAGCTGTCTCTCGGCGTTCGAGTCGGATTACACCCAACACGACGTCGACGACGAGCAGTCGATGGAGTTCATCCGGTACATGACGCTTCCCGACACCATGGAAGGATACTTTCCGGAAGCGGCACCGAACTTCTTGCCAGTTCGGGAGGCTCAGGATGAGATCCAGCCGTTCACCGAGAACACGACGGATATTCCCGACGAGTGGATCGACGCGCGACTCGAGCAAGCCGAAGACACTGCCCGCTACGGGATCTCCGGTCCCGAACAGAACGCGCCGTTCCTCGGCGATCTGGAGGGAACCACGGACGCGTATTCGATTGCGATTTCTGCGATCCTCGGTGCAGACGAGGATCCGAAGGAAGCGATCGTCAGCCAGGCGAATCAGGTTCGAGAGACGATCACCGACGAAGTCGATTACGATCTCGGGGAGAATACGGACGAGCCGGACCTCGACGACGCACCCGACGAACTGCAGGCGTGGATTCAGGGCGACGGCGACACGCCTCAGATCTGGAACCCGTACGAGTGAGATCGACACACGATGACACATCCCCCGTCACCATCTACTAACGCATGTCGACCATAGGTAAGCTCCGTCAGTTCGAACTTCCGAGAGAGTACTACCACTGGCTCTCGAAAGAGAGCGTCTGGGGGTGGCTGTTCCTCCTCCCCTCGCTGCTCGTCCTCGGTCTCGTTAGCGTCTACCCGCTCACTCGAGGAATCTATCTCAGCTTCTTCGAGTACGATGGAATCGGCGATCCCGAGTGGGTCGGCCTCGACCACTACGCGACCATCCTCGGGTGGACCGAGTTCTGGATCGTCATGCGGAACACGCTGGTCTGGGCGTTCGCGGCCGTCGTGATCATGGCGACGATCGGACTGGGGTTCGCGATCATGCTCAACCGCGAGTTTCGCGGCCGTTCGATCGCGACGACGCTCCTGTTGCTCCCCTGGGCAGTGCCGTTCATCTCGATCGCGCTGAACTGGCGGCTGATGTACAACTTCGAACTGGGCCCGCTCAACGGCTTCCTCCGGCTCGCCGGGATCAGCGACGGGCTGCCGTGGATCGCGAGTTCGCGGTACGCGTTGTTCTCGGTGATGCTCGCTTGGGTCTGGCGTAACTTCCCCTTCTTCATGCTCACCTTCCTGGCGGGCATGAAGGGGATTCCGGGCGACCTCTACGAGGCGGCTCGAGTCGACGGCTCCTCGAAGATCGATTCGTTTCGCCACATCACGCTGCCGTTCCTCCAGCCGGTCGTGGTCGTGATGACGCTGCTCATGAGCCTCTGGTCGCTCAACCACTTCACGTTGATCTACGTGATGACCGGCGGCGGCCCGGGCAACTCCTCGATGGTGTTGCCGGTCTACATCTACCAGCAGGCGTTCCACTTCGGTAACATGGGACTGGCCAGTGCGATCGCGGTCGTCATGCTGCTGGTCATGCTGACGTACGGCCTGATCTATCTGCGACTGTACCGCGAAGACGTTGGAGGGAAATAACGATGGCAACGGACACACAAGCGGTTCCCGAAGAAGAATCGAACACCGGCCCCCTGGGGCTGAACGATCGTCAGGTCGAGCGAGTCAAAACGATCGGGTTCCACGCGACGCTGTGGTCGCTCATCGCGCTCGTTCTGTTCCCCGTCTTCTGGATGTTCGTCGTCTCGGTCAACCAGACGGGGTTCGGGGCGTTCGTCAGCGATCCCATCGGCTGGGCGTTGGGCGCGGACCTCTCCGGCTACTATCGAGTCTGGTACGAATCCGACTTCCCGTTCTGGTTCCAGAACAGTCTGATCGTCAGCATCGGCGCGACGGTGCTGAGCGTCGCCGTCTGTACGCTCGGCGCGTACAGCATCGGTCGGCTTCGATACCGCGGCCGCACGGCGATGGCGACGTTCCTGCTGATCACGCAGATGTTTCCGGCCATTCTGGTCGCGATCCCGCTGTTCCTCGTATTCCGGGACTTCGGGCTGTTCAACACGCTGACCGGGCTCGTGATCGCGTACGTCGCGTTCACGCTTCCGTTCGCGATCTGGATGTTGCGCGGATTCTACGAGAACCTCCCCGAGTCTCTCGAGGAGGCGGCGATGATCGACGGGAGTACCCGCTTCGGTGCTGTCGTCCGGGTCATCCTCCCGTTGTCGGCCCCAGCGATCGCGACGACGGCGATCTTCACGTGGGTACTCGCGTGGAACGAGTTCGTCTTCGCGTTGGTCCTGATCAACGATTCCGAAAAGCAGACGCTCCCGCCGGGAATGGGCCAGTGGATCGGACAGCAAGCGCTCAACTGGGACATGATCATGGCCGGCGCACTCGGGGCGACGATCCCGATGTTGATCGTCTTCTTCCTGCTCCAGAGCTACATCGTCAAAGGGCTGGCTGAAGGCGCTGTCAAGTCGTAATCGACGGCAGGAAACGGCACTCGTTACGATACTCTCCGTTTTCGTCTACTCACGCGCCGAGCGTGGAAACCGAGGATCGATCGGGAGAACGTAGCCTTCGTATCTCGGACTGAGATACTACCACTGCCCTCAGTATCGCAACGTCGATTCCACGTGAGAAAATAGTGTTCTGTATACGTGCATAACAACCGATAGCGACTGCTACGGACGATGGGATCTACCCTGGATTCGGTCGACGACACCGACCACGAACGAATCGATTCTGATGGGGAAATCGTCATCCACATTCCGCCGAGCACCTGAACACACCGATGCGGTGGTACAGATTACACCCCGGGTGGCAGTGATTGGTATCCATCGACTTCGGATCGAACTGTCGCGAGCGGGACGACGGCTACGGAAACGAAATGCACTCGTGCGTAGTCAGTTCTGTCAGCGTCAATAGTGTTTTCGTATACAGAATACGGTCGGGTACGCTATCCTCTCGATTCTGACCCGAGCGCCAATGCGTGACACCTCTTCAGCGGCGTACACCGGTACAGCACACTCCTTCAGTATCTCACTGAATGGAGCATCTCTCGTTTCACCTCGAACGCATCACCCTCGACACAATCGGTGGATCATTCGAGGTAGCCAGTCACGGTCGTCCGAAGTGCTGCTGGGTCCGGCGCCGTCGAGTCAGCGTCCGGAAGCGGTTCGGCGACGCCGCTTCGTTGAAATCGGATGACGGTTGCACCGGCCGCAGCCGCTGCAGCGACCCCGCTTTCGGAATCTTCCACGACGAGACAGTCGGTCGGATCGACCTCGAGAGACTCGGCCGCTCGCTCGTACACGTGCGGTGCGGGTTTCCCCGGCGCGTCGACGTCTTCGGCGCTCACGAGGACGTCCATCGGACCGAGGTCGAACCGCTCGACGACGTGTTCGATCCAGGGTCGCGGCGACGAAGAGACGATTCCTACGGAAATGTCCTGATCGCGGATAGTTTCGACGAGTGCGGACAGTTGCGGCGTGAGGGTCACGTGGTCGGCGTAAATCCGTTCGCCGGCATCTCTGAGTCGACTTTCGACCGCGAGCCGATCGTCGGCCAGCCCGTGGCGGCGCTCGAGTTCGACGAGCGTTTCTTCGAAGCTGCGGCCGGTTACCGCGTCGACTGACAGGTCGGCGTCGACGAGCGGAAACACCACGTCTCGCCACAATCGGTGCCAGTGCTCTTCGGAATCGACGAGCACGCCGTCCATGTCGAACAACACCGCGTGAAATTGGGACATACGCGGCAGTCGCCGTCGTCCGGCAAATGCGTGTCGGTTCGCCCCGTTTTCCGTTGCGTGGGCTGCGTCGGTTATACCGTTGCGGACGACCGGAACGATTTCATCTAATCGTTCGGTCCCCGTTACGATGGGTCGGATCGGCAGGTCGTATGCGACGCTGCTCGCAGGTGTGACGGCTTCGACGTCCGCTCTGCCCTGTCTTATCGAAGGGGTGAAGTAACGTGGTGCTCACCGAACTGACAACGAACGTCACCGTTCTCGAGTCGATCTCACTCTGTTTTCAACCTCGGTGGACGAGTACATCCATGCAGTTGCCGTTCGGCAACAAGTCGAGAACCGCACATCACCTCTGTCCACGAGATCGATCGAGGAGTACCGGGTTGGTCGTCTGGCGTTCCCAGCATCAAACAGGTGGGAACCGCTGAAGGACCGGTGAACGGACAGTTTCAACGGGTCGGTTCAGTGGTATCCAGTAGTATCGCTGCAAGACTATTGTTCGACAAGTCAGAATATCGTCCCTTCAGGTATACGGGGGTACGATTGTAAACCAGACAGCGAATCACCGTCACGTGAACAGTACGAGATCTCAGTGAGCAGTAAGTTGAGCGACCGCGGTAGCACTGATACGGCCACCGACAGTGATCGATAGAAAAATTGACAGCAGCAATCTCGTCTGAACCTGGTTGAAAAACATCATATGTGAGTGACTATACGCTGGACGAGTCACAGATCACGGTCGAAAATATCGGCGATCGGTTCCCCGAGGACGGCTACAGTCGGTCGAGCGCGGCGATACACTCGAGAAGCGCCCGGCCGTTGTGGTACGCCCCTTTGTAGACGGCGCCCTTACGGCCGACCGGCTCGAGGGTTTCGTCGACGCCGGAGTGCCACTCGCCGTGGTCGCGGTCGATCTGGTGCTCGTCGAGGAACGCCCACGTCTCTGCGAAGACGTCGAAGTAGCGCTCGTCGCCGGTGCGTTCGTAGGTGCGTAGGGCACTGGTCATGCACTCGGCCTGGACCCACCAGGCTTTGATGCGAAAGCTTGCGGGTTCGTCGAAGCCGCCGTAGAAGTAGAAGCCGCCGTCTTCGTCGTCGTACCCGTACTCGAGGGAGTAGTCCCACAGCGTCTCGAAGAACTCGCGGTAGAGAGCCGTCGAAATATCGAGCGCGTCGGCGGCCTCCATGACGAGCCAGACGTTCTCGAGGTCGTGTCCGTACGAGACGACCTGAAACTCCTCGTCGTCGATCTTTGGCGACCAGTCGGGATCGTACTTGTCCGTACAGAAGCCGCGTCTCTTCCGGTAGACCGTTCCGGTGAGGATGGCGAGCAGTTCGTGCAGGCGGTCGCGTCCGCGGTCGGTGTCGAACGCTTCGTAGTAGGTCGTAAACGCCTCCATGAGATGGAGGTGGGTGTTCATCAGCTTCAGCGTCGGATCGAGGACGCTGTCGCCCGACTCCTTGGGGGACCAGTCGGGCTCGATGTTCTCGAGGTAGGTCTGGCCCTCGGTGATCGGCTCCCACTCGGGCGTGAAGTACTCGACGTAGCCGCCGTGCTCGTCGTCTTTTGCGTGTTCGTCCAGCAGATCGACGAGCTCGTGGGCGTACGCGGCCGCCTCATCGTCCCCGTTGGCGCGGGCGTACTCCGAGAGCGCGTAGAGACCGAACGACTGTCCGTACAGGTGTTTGTTCGGTTTGCTCGTCGTCCCGTCGCGCTCGACTTCCCACACGAAGCCGCCGTTGGCTTCGTCCCACATCTCGTCGAGCAGAAACGCGACCCCGTGGTCGGCGATTTCGCGGTACTCGTCGCCGTACCCCTCGCGGGCGAGGCGCGCCGTCAGCCAGACCATGCGCGCTTGCGTGACGACCTGTTTGTTCCCGTTGCCGGCGAACTCGCCGCGTTCGTCGTAGCTCGTGAGGAACCCCCCGTGTTCGTCGTCGATGCTTCGCGGGAACCAGAACCCGAGGACGTTGTCCGTCAGCGTCTGCTCGAGCGACGAGCGATACTCGTCCGTTCGCGTGGCTAAATCGGCCATAACGCGTAGTCGATAGGACGAATCGGGGGATAATAATACCGATCTCGGCGGGTGTATCTCGGACAGCACGGCAGCAAGTAGTTCGTCTTTGAGTATGTCGTGGGTGCAGTGACGTCGCCGACGGCTCGGAACCGAATCGGGTTCGAGGAGGATGCCCGCGCACGACCACAGACGACATCGATTGGTGGAATCTGTGTAGCGACAAGTAACCGCTAGTGTTGCGAAGCGGCGACCGGCAGATATAATCATATACTGATATGTGCACGAAAGCATATTTTTATAGATATAGTGCCCTTTCGTCGATTGGAGCCACTGTGATCTGCGTACAATCGGCGGCAATTCGTCGCGTGTCGTGTCTACCGACGACTGTTCCTTGGGTTCCGGACCGGTCAGTTTAGGAGTTCGACCTGAGCGAGAACGCTCGACAAAGGCGAAGATAGTCAACCTCGCGACGGGTAGCGGTATCGAACTGGAATGAGTGGTGTTAAACCGATAGTCTGCACCAGTACCACCGTCGAAACGGAACCATTCCCGAACCGAGAACGGAACAGAGACGTTGTCTGTCCCTGGAGGGTCCAACTGGAGCGATCTCGTTACTCGATCGATCCGCGGTCGAAACGATCGTACTCGAAGTCGCGAGACGATAGTAGAAGTGTCCTACTCCCGGTACTCGAACAGTTGCGTACGATCTGAGTTAGTGTGGCTCGAGTTCTCTCTTTCGGAGGGAGATAATGATGATATGACTGTTGTGTTTCATTCCCATAAAATCGATACTATGGGGTGTCTGGTCAGGGGTATAATAGGAACCTTGATTACATACATACTGGCGTAAACCAGTCGTGACCCAAATATTTTTTAGCCACCAGTCGATAGCTTCAGTCAGTGACCGAACGCACCCAGTCGTCCGACTCGGAGACCTCGTGTGGATGTAAGCTCGGACGCGTCGCCGACGAGTACGGGCTCCAGAGCCTCGACGACCAACTGGTCGGCTACTGGACCGGCGAGCGGGACGAAAAGATGAGCACGCGCCAACTCGCGACCTACGTAAACCAGCGAGTGCTCGAGACCGCACTCGAGGACGCGAACGTCCTCCTCAAAGACGGCGAGATCGAAAACACCTACCGACTGCTGACCGACGACGACGTCAGCAGCGGGACACAGGTGCAGACGCGAAACGAACTCGAGCGCGACGGCGTGCCGATCGACGAGGTCGAGTCGAACTTCGTCTCCCACCAGACGGTTTACAACCACCTGACGGACTGTCTGGCAGCGACGCTCGAGACGCCGAGCGACGACGAACGAGTGGAACGAAGCGCCGACAAACTCGGCGCACTGCAGAACAGAACCGAGGCGGTGACGTCGGATACGATCGCCCAACTCGAGCGAAACGGAATCCTCGACCTCGGCGAGTTCAACGTGACCGTCTCCGTGACCGTAACGTGCGAGGACTGCCTCCAGGAGTACCCGATTCGGACGTTGCTGGACGAACGATCCTGCGATTGCCAGGACGCGACCGCGGACGATTCGGCATAGCAGGGAATCAAACCGACGATCTCGGAGCGTCGTTCACCGCGCACGGAAGGGGCAAAATATTTTTGATGGGAGCGAGAACGCGGTGATATGAAAAGTGAACTGGATAGGGCGGAACGTGATACTCCGGAGCAAGCGACGCTCTTCGTCGACAATATCGGCGGCATCGACGAGACGGAGGTCTCGTTTCAGCGAGGGGCAACGGTGCTCTCGGGACGAAACGCAACCAACCGAACATCGCTGTTACAGGCGATCATGGCCGCACTGGGGAGCGATCAAGTCAGTCTCAAAGCCGACGCTGAGGAGGGGCAGGCGGAGCTCGAGCTCGGTGACGAAACCTACCGACGGACGCTACAGCGTCGAAACGGTACTATCGTTACCGACGGCGAGCCCTACCTCGACGACCCCGAGCTCGCGGACCTCTTTGCGTTCCTGCTCGAATCGAACGAGGCGCGACGCGCCGTCGCACGCGGCGACGATCTCCGCGAACTGATCATGCGCCCGGTCGACACCGACGCGATCAAGGCCGAAATCGAGCAGTGTCAGCGACGGAAACAGGAGATCGACGATCAGCTCGCGGAGCTGGACGAACTCGAAGGCAAGCTGCCCGACCTCGAGGCAAAGCGGACCCGAGTGACCGACGAGATCGAGACGCTCGAAGAAGAGCTGGAGGAGGCACAGGCTGAGCTCGACGAGACCAACGTCGACGTCGACGAACGGCGGGAAGAGCAGTCCGAACTCGAGACGAAACTCGAGGAACTCCGCGAGACCCGCTCCGATCTCGAACGCGTTCGCGATCGGATCGAAACCGAACGGGAAAGCATCGACGCGCTCGAGGAAGAGCGAGAGGAGGTCGAGGAGCGCCTCGACTCGCTCTCGTCCGGCGACGAGTCGGAGGTGAGCCGACTCGAGGCCGAGATCGAGACGCTTCAGGACGAGAAGGCGGCGCTCTCCGACGAGATCTCGCAGCTCCAGAGCACGATTCAGTTCAACGAACAGCTCCTCGACGAGCAGGAGTCGGTGCTCCCGGAAGCCGACGAGGACGACGAGCCGGTGACGGACCAGCTTCTGGCGGACTCGGAGACGGTCACCTGTTGGACCTGCGGTTCGTCGGTCGCCCGCGACCAGATCGAAACGACGATCGAACAGCTTCGAACCGCGCGCCAGGAGCGACTCGAGGAACGATCGGGGATCAGCGCCGAACTCGACGAGAAGCGGGAGACGCTGTCCACGATCAACGAGAACCGCACCGAGTACCGTCAGACGCAGCGACGCCTCGACTCGATCGACGACGAGATCGAGCGGCGACGCGAGCGCATCGAGGCGTCGACGGCCGACCGCGAGGAGCTTACCGACGAAGTCGACGAGCTGGAGGACACGATCGACGACCTCGAGACCGACGACTACAGCGGGGTCCTCGACCAGCACAAGGAGGTCAATCAGCTCGAGTTCAAACTGGAGCGAAAGGAACGCGAACGCGACGATCTCGACGACCGAATGGCGTCGATCGAGGACCGCCTCGACGAGCGCGAGACGCTCGAGGCCCGACGCGACGACATCACCGACGAACTGACCGATCTGCGCACGCGGATCGACCAAATCGAGGCCGACGCGGTCGAAGCCTTCAACGAGCACATGGAGAACCTCCTCGAGGTGCTCGAGTACGGCAACCTCGATCGGATCTGGATCGATCGGACTACCCAGGAAGTCCGCGAGGGACGACGGAAGGTGTCGCGCTCGTCGTTCGATCTCAAAATCGTCCGCAGCACCGACGAGGGGGCGGCCTACGAGGACACGATCGACCACCTGAGCGAGAGCGAGCGAGAGGTGACGGGGCTCGTCTTCGCCCTCGCGGGCTACCTCGTCCACGACGTCTACGAAACGGTTCCGTTCATGCTTCTGGACTCGCTCGAGGCGATCGACTCCGAGCGGATCGCGATGCTCGTCGACTACTTCGAGTCCTACGTGCCGTACCTCGTCGTGGCGCTGCTCGACGAGGACGCACAAGCAGTCGAAGTCGACCACGGCGTGATCACGGAGATCGACTCGGCGTCGGCGGCCCAGTAACGGAGATTCGGTCCCGGGCTTTTTTGCGCACAAGCGGTCGGTTGACGGGAGCAGAACCTGGAACTGGCCGTGCCGTTGCTCATGCGGCGAACCGAATGCGGCGGGTAGCAGCGACAATAGGTGCAATAGGCTTAATAGTGACAATAGGCACAGTAGTTTCAATAGGTACAATAGGTCTGGAGAGTGCGATCATACGATTTCAGCATAGATAGTGGCACTCAATAGAATTATCTGCATTCGGAGTAGTATTCTATACTCATTTCACGGTGATAGGTATTCTCTCTCCAATATCGGTCTCGAATCAGAGTCTTCCCCCCGTCACCGGTTCCCGAAAAATTGATCCCGTCTACGAATAAAACTCCTACGTGACCGTGTTCTGCGGATCGATCGAGGTATCCTATAAAAGACGCACGGTCACGGCCAAAGCGCCCGAAACTGCTTCATACGCGCGCTTCACTCGGTATGTGAGATAGGCCGTTCGCTCGAGACCGCATCGCTAACTGACGAGCAAACCGACGGTACCGTCGCGCTCGTCGTGGGCTGAAAATATATTATCACTCGACCATCACATTTGTCAACTCGTTCGAAGGCGAGTATTTGGACATTTTCGAGAGCGTAACTGACTGATTTCAGAGTAGTATACAAAATAGGGACGACGCCGATCCGAAACCGAATACGAGTGCGACGGGAGTTACCGACGATCTCCGTGGCGTGTGACATCGGTTCCTCGAGGGAGACCGATCCCAATGTAATCGCATACCGACCCGGTTTCGACGCAGTCGCTCGACTCGAGCGAACCGTCGTCGACGAGGGCGCTTCAGCAGCCCTTCACGATCGGTCTCCCACATCGGGCCGTTCGAGGAGGTAGAGCTAAATGCTCGCTGCACACAGTGTGCAGTGATGACGGCTACCGCAATAGCGATCGAGTCAGTGACCAAATCGTTTCGCAGCGAGACGGTGCTTCGGGATATCCAACTGGAGGTCGAAAGCGGCGAGTTCTGCGTCGTGCTCGGCCCGAGCGGCTGTGGAAAGAGTACGCTCCTCAAGTGTATCGCCGGATTGATCGAGTCCGACGACGGGACGATCGCGCTCGACGGTCGTGACGCGGCCGACCTCTCCGTCCAGGATCGGAATCTGGGCTACGTGTTCCAGGAGTTCGAAGAGACGTTGTTCCCCCACAAGACCGTCGCGGAGAACATCGCGTTCGGTCTCGAGCAACGGGACGACCCGCCCACTCAGTCGGAGATTGACGAGACGATCGACGAGATGTTGACCCTGTTAGCGATCGAGGAGACGCGGGACGATCTCCCGGGAGCGCTCTCGGGCGGACAACAACAACGCGTGGAGTTGGCGCGACAGCTGTGTCGCAACTGCGAGGTGATGCTCTTCGACGACCCGTTGGCCGACCTCGACTACAAGCTACAGAAACGCATGGAACTCGAGATGCGAAGCCTCCACGCGGACCTCGGGAGCACGTTCCTCTACATCACGCACAACCAGGACCAGGCGCTCAAACTCGCCGACAAGCTGGTCGTGATGAACCGCGGCATGATCGAACAGATCGGCACCCCGGAAACGGTGTATCACAACCCGAAGAACGCGTTCGTCTGCCGGTTCGTCGGTGACTCGAACGCGCTCGTGACGAACGGCAAGCCGACCGAGGTCGGCGACGGTGTCGTGGACGTCCAGACCGAGGTCGGTCCGATGCGGGCGACTGCCCAGAACGGGACCGAGTCGGAGACCGGAATGCTGATCGTCCGACCCGAGGCCGTCTCGCTCGAAACGGACGACTGTGACGTAACAGTCACGGGCGTTCTCGAAGGCCGAACGTACACCGGCGAAACCACCGAGTTCGCGGTGTCACTCGACGGAACCGACCGCGAGTTCTACGTCGTCGTTCCGGACAACCCCGAGATCGGTGCGATCGGTGATCCGATCGATCTCGGCTGGAACGTCGACGACGCGCTCTACTTCGACGAACTCAGCGTAACCGACACCGTTACCATCACGGATCTCATTGAAGAATGACAATGTCTGACATAGAACCCACCGAGGCGGACGTGTCGCCGCCCGAACCGGCGCTCGACGAATCGCAATCAGTTGCGCTCGAAGTCGACGAACTGACGAAGATCTACCCCGACGGAACCGTCGCCGTCGAAGAGATCAGCTTCAGTATCAGTGAGGGAGATTTCTGCGTGCTGATCGGTCCCAGCGGCTGTGGGAAGTCGACGACGCTGCACTCGCTCGTCGGCAAAATCCCGGTGACGGAGGGAACGATACGGCTCGGAGGCGAAGACATCACCGACGAGCCAACCTACGAACGCGACATCGGGCTCGTCTTTCAGGACTTCCAGCTGTTTCCACACCTGACGGTCGAGGAGAACATCGGCTACGGACTGGAACGTCTGCAGGTCGACGCAGACGACCGCACGGCTCGTGTCGAGGACATGATCGAGATGATGCGTCTCGAGGAGCTGGTCGATCGCCACCCCGAGGAGCTCTCGGCCGGGCAGAAACAGCGCGTCGCACTCGCCCGGAGCATGGTCCTCAAGCCGAAACTCCTCCTGCTGGACGAACCGCTGGGAGACATGGACTACAAGCTCCAGAAACACATGGAACGAGAGCTGCTCCGACTCCACCGCCAGCTCGACACGACGTTCGTCTACGTCACGCACGATCAGACGCAGGCGATGCGACTGGCCGATCAGATCGTCGTCATGAACGACGGCAAGATCGAGCAATCCGACTCCGTCGAGCGCGTTTACAACGATCCGGCGACGGCGTTCGTTTCGGCGTTCGTCGGCGACTCGAACATCTTCACGGGCGAACTGACCGACGTCAGCGACGACGGCAGTTACGCGCACATCGAGACGCCGCTCGGGACGTTTCTCGCGACGACGGCGAATCTTCGATCCGAACCGACGTCCCTCGTCGGGGAACGGATCCCCTTCTCGGTCCGGCCGCAGTACCTCGAGGTCACCGACGAACTGGACAACAGCGTCAGTTGTCAGGTCGAAGACGTTATCCACCAGCCCGGATCGGGGACGCAAGTAATCCTCGAGGCGACCACGCCCGAGGGGGCGGCCCACGAAATTCAGCTGAAGTCGTTCGACCGAATCGATCCCACGGGTACCGTCGACGTCGGCTGGAGCGCGGATCACGCGACGCTGCTCGAGCAGACGAGTATCGTCGACGGAATCGATCTCGAGACCGATATTCTCGGCGAATGAGCGAGCAAGCGCGGGGTCGTGGCCCCTCTCGTCGCGATCCTCCCGTTACGATTGGTCCGCGTCAGACTCCCGAATTCGTACGGTAACCGGCTGAACGCCGTCTCTAAGGGTCAGTTCTTCCAGTGCGGTGAGTTCCGCCCGTGTCGCCTCGAGCGTGCCGACGTGGTTGCCGGCGAGCTCGCCGGCGGGGCTCTTGAAACAGGTGGGGCCGCAGGCGACCAGAATCTCCTGTTCGTTTCTGTAGCCGGGGTATAGCAGAATGTCACCGCGAGACGGGTAGACGGTGTGGTTCTCTCGGGGGAGCTCCGGGAGGTCGATCTCGTCGATGTTGATCCACGTCGCGTGGCCGCTCCACCGGACGTGCATCAGCTCCGAGGTCAGCGGGAGGATATCTTGTAGCGCACGAACCGACTCGGGAGCCTCCGACTCGAGGAGCGGTGCGACGTACGTGTTCTCGCCGACGGTGAGGTGGAGTTCGCTCACGACGCTCACCACGCGGTCCAGCCGCCGTCGACGCGCAGGACGTGACCGGTGACGAACTCGCTTTCCTCGCCCGCCAGAAACAGCGCGGCGTCGGCGACGTCGTCGGGGGTCCCGAACCGAGGCCACGGCGTCGACGCCTGCCAGTCGGCGAGCAGTTCCTCGTCGGTCTCCCGCCACTCGGCGTTCTGTGCGGTCTCGATGATGCCCGGCGCCAGCGCGTTGACGTTGATCTCGTCGGCCGCGTAGTCGAGGGCCATCTGGCGCGTCAGATTGGAGACGCCCCCTTTCGAGGCGCAGTAGGCCGCGCTGTTCTCTCCGCCGACCAGCCCGTAGATCGACGAGAGGTTGATGATCTTCCCGTGGTCGCTCTTTTTCAAGAGCGGGAGCGCGTGTTTGCTCGCGAGGAACACCCCCCGGAGGTTGACGTCCATGATGGCGTCGTACTCGTCCGCGGGCGCCTCGTGGGCCTGATTCTGGAAGTAGATCCCCGCGTTGTTCACGAGGATATCGAGCCCACCGAACTCGTCGGTCGCCGTCTCGAGCGCCGCCTCGATGTCGTCCTCGTCGGTCACGTCCAGTTCGACGAACTCGTAGTCGGCGTCGACCGCGTCGAGTCGGTCGAAGACGGACTCTTCGTCCTCGAGTTTCGGTTCACGTCTCACGTCGGTGACGACGACGCTCGCGCCTTCGGCGCCGAACGTCGATGCGATCGCGTTTCCGATGCCCGAACTCGCACCCGTGACGAGTGCGACACGGCCGTCTAGGCGTCCTTGTGTCATGCGTCACCAACATCTATGGCCGGGGAGAAATAGCTACCGTTTGGCTCACTCGCCGGCGTACAGTCGCCGTCGCTCCTCGAGGTCGTCGTCGACCGAACAGACGACGGCCAGTTTGATCCGGGCCTTGTGAGCCGGCAGCTCACCGCCGTGGATCGCCCCGTGTGAACGGAGTGTGCTGCCGCCGCCAGCGCCGCCGTACACCGGGGCCGTCGTCCCGGCCTGACAGCGCGACGTAACAACCACGGGGGTTTCGTCGGCGACGGCATCGTCGATCGCGTCGCCGAGCGCGCTCGTCGTGTTCCCGAGGCCCGTTCCGTCGACGACGAGTCCGTCGATGCCGTCCTCGAGCGCTCGATCGATCGGTCGACGCCCCACGCCGGCGCCGCTGGCGACGACCGCGACGTCGCTCGTCACGTCCTCCACGTCGAACGTCTGCGAGTAACTCCTCGGCTCGCGGACGATTCGAAGCTCCGAGCGCGTCACGGAGGCGACCGGCGCCGTGCTCGGCGAGTCGAAGGTCTCGAGCGCGCTGGTGTGGGTCTTCGTCACATCGCGGGCGGCGTGGACTTCGTCGTTCGTGACCACGTAGACGCCGTCGTCGAACCGGTCGTGAGTGACGGTTCTCACCGCCGCCAGCAGGTTCGCTGGCCCGTCAGGGCTGACCTCGTCGGGCCGTCGTTGTGCACCCGTGAACGCGACCGGAATCCCACCGTCGAGGACGAGATCGAGGAAGTACGCCGACTCCTCGATCGTATCAGTTCCGTGGGTGACGACGATGCCGTCCGCGCCGTCGGCCGCGACGCGCCGGGCGGCAGCCGCCAACTCGGTCATCGTCTCGAACCCCATATCGTAGCTCGGAATCTGGGCAACCTCTTCGACCTCGATCTCGGCGTGACGCTCGAGGTCCGGGACGGCATCGACCAGTTCGGCCCCGCGTTTGCTCGGCGTCGCACCGCCCGACGCGCTCGTGCTCGCGATCGTTCCGCCCGTTCCGAGGACGACAACAGTTGGTGGCATACATCACGATCACCCGTACATTGGTTATCTCTTTCGCACGATCGATAGCTTCCTCGGAATGTTCAACTGAAGACCGTCTTATCGTGTAACATCTCCTCTTCTGAGGTCCCTAAGAGGAACGTTTAATACGGCACGGTGTGTGTGACAGCCTGTAATGCCAGACGGTATCAGTAGACGAAACTTTGTTGCGTACGGTGGAGCAGCAGCGGGCGCCGCGCTCGCGGGATGTGTGGGTGGCGACGACGGACCGGCACGTCCGCTCGAGTGGATTGGCCCGGACTGGGCGGTCAGCGACGAACAGGCCGCGAAGATGGAGGAGATGTCCGACGTCGAAGTGAACACGACGATCGCGACGATCGGTGACACGCAGGCACAGCTCCTCGGCGGCGGCTCCGAGAACACGGACGTGTTCACCTCGGACACGACCGGCTCCGGAGCGCTCACTCGAGACAACCCGGTGACGATTCCGATGCCGGTCGAGGACCTGGACAACTGGGACGAAGAGCAGATTTCCGATCTGTTCACGAACCCGGAGGAGCGGTTGAGCCACCTCGGCGAGCAGGTCGAGACGGTCAATCGAGAGCTGTGGGTCGACGGGGACAGCCGCGACGAGATCCTGTTCTCGCCGTACGCCTACAACTTCGACGCGATGGGGTACAACCCGTCGTACGTCGACGACGTCTCCCTGTGGAGTGCGCAGTTCGACGAACAGTACGA
The DNA here is from genome assembly GCF_900100335.1 of Natronorubrum texcoconense. Classification (GTDB taxonomy): domain Archaea; phylum Halobacteriota; class Halobacteria; order Halobacteriales; family Natrialbaceae; genus Natronorubrum; species Natronorubrum texcoconense. Next base: position 106,675 of record NZ_FNFE01000005.1, read on the forward strand.
AGGCGAAGTGATCGTCGGGGAGACGGCGGCGATCACTATCCCGCAGGCGATCATGCACCTGCTCGACAACGACATGATCGACGGAGACATCGGCGAGTTGAACGACCCGACGGAGGACCAGCTCGATACGGCGATCGACTTCCTCATCGAGCAGAAAGAGGCCGGCCAGTTCCGCTCGACCTGGGAAGCGTACGGCGAGTCCGTGACGCTCATGGCCGGTGAGGAAGCGGTCATTGGCGACATCTGGCAGCCGGCGGCGATGGACGTTCGCCGCGAGGGGACGCCGTGTACATACGCGACGATGAGCGAAGGTATCCAGGGCTACCGGTACTGGTACGGCGGGATGGCGACGCTCGAGGGTGCGGAGGAGCGCCAGAACGTCGATCAGGTCACGTTCCTGTACGACAAGGTTCACCTCGGCGCGTGGTTCCCCGGCTTCGTGCAGGGTCGCGGCTACTCGGTTCCCCACTACGAGAACGAGGAACTCGTCCGCGACGGCTCGGACGACTCCGGCGAGGGGATGGGTCCGGAGTACTACGACTGGGCGTACCGCGGCGAGGCCACGTACGAGGAGATCGACGAACCGGCACTGTTCGATCCGCTCGACTACGACTGGTCGATGGAAGAGGGCGATCCCGACTCGGACGGCGGCACCCGCGATAGCGGACCGATCGAGGAACGGATCGACCGCATCGGGTTCTTCCAGATCTGGCCCAGCGAGGCGGACTACATGGTCTCGCGCTGGGAGGACTTCCAGGCCGCCTGAACAGAACATGCTTTCGACACTTTCAACACAACCAGCGAGACGAATCAAATGAGTTCCGAACCGAAAACCGGAGCGTTGAGTCGCCTGGGTATCGACAAAGACGATCTGAACAACGAGGTAACCGGCCTGATAGCACCGACGGTCATCTGGTTTACCGTCTTCTTGCTCCTGCCGCTGCTGGTTATCCTCTACTACAGCTTCCTCACCTACTCGTCGTTCAACGTGATCCACGAGTTCACGCTCTCGGCCTGGATCGACGGCGTGTTCGGTTCCGGTGCGGTCCGCGGTGCGTTCGTCCGAACGATCGGGGTCGGAATCGTCGTCACCCTCATCACGCTCGTGTTCGGCTACCCGCTCGCGTACTATCTCCGATTCCACACCACGCCCATGGTCGGACTCGTCCTGCTGTTGTTCCTCGTCATCCCGTTCTGGACGTCGGAACTGATCCGGACGTTCGGCTGGTTCCCGATCCTGGGTCGAAACGGGATCATCAACGGACTACTGATGAACCTGGGGATCACCAGCGGGCCGATCGGCTGGCTCCTGTTCTCGTCGTTCTCCCAGGCGGTCGGCTACCTCCAGAACTACGTGGTGTTCATGGCGGCACCGATCTACATCTCGCTCTCGCAGATCGACGAGGGACTGCTCAACGCGTCCGAAACGCTTCGCGGCAATCCCATCGAAACGTTCCGGAACGTCACGTGGCCGCTGAGCCTGCCCGGCGTCGCGATCGGCTGTATGTTCACGTTCGTCCTCACGATCGGGAACTTCACCGTTCCGTCGTTCCTCAGCGGCGGTGCCAACACTGTTCCCACCCTGATCTACAGCCGCTACAGCCAGGGTCTGAACTACCCGTCGGCCGCCGCGCTCTCGATCACGCTACTCGTCGTGATCTTCGCGTTCGTGTTCCTCCTGTTCCGCGTCGTCGACATCACCGAGATCGCGAGCCAGGAGTAACTCGAGACGGACTTTTCTGACGGAGTTCACCCGACAGTCGGCGACTCGGCAATCGAGCCGTCCCGACCCGCAAAAACGCTCACTCGTGCCAGATCGTATCGTCCCGCTCGTCGAGATACGCCTGATGGTTCTCCGCGTGTTCGTCGTAGATCGCATCTCCCGGCTGCGTCGGCTCCTCGCTGAAGGTCGCATCGAGCGCGTCGTCGACGCGGAGCACGAGCGACGCGACGTCGACCGCGTGCTGATAACACCGGAGCCGGATCGCCGTCGGATCGAGCAGACCGGCCTCGAGTACGTCGTCGATCTCCCCGGCGGGGAAGACGAGCCCCGGCGTGGTGCCGTTCGTCGCGTTCGTCGTTGCTTCCCGGAGCGACGTGAGTGTCGTCAGCGTGTCCATCCCCGCGTTCCGGGCAAGCGTCGAGAGGAATCGGTCCGTCGCGTCGGCGAACGCCTGGAACGCGAGCTGTTCCCGTCCGTCCGCCTCGAGTGCGGCGTCGCGGAGCGCGCTCGCCAGTTCGAGCTCCGTCGCCCCGCCACCGGGGAGGACGCCCGCTGGACCGGTCGTCTCCCCCATCGCCGTCGCGACCGCGGCGACAGCCTTTCGGATCTCCGTCGCCGCCTGCGCGCCGAGTTGGCCGTGAACGCCGCGCAGGAGGAACGTGACCGACGCCGGGTCGGAACACTCGTCGAACACCACCATGCGTCGGCGCTTTCGGCGACCCTGCCGTTTGTCGATCGTCTGCTGTTCGACCAGTCCCGCGTGGCCGAGGTCCGCCGACGTCACGTCGGTGGGATCGACGACCGGCGTCGCGCCGGTTGCACTCGCTAACTGCGCGAGTTTGAGGCGGTTGACACCGCGAATACCCACGATCCCGTGTTCGACGAGGAGCTCCTGATAGGCGTCGTTGATGCCGGTTCTGGTCACGACGACGTCGACGCCAGCGTCGACGAGACCCGCGACGACCTCCTCGCGGCGGTTCGCGAACACGTCGTCGAACGCGTCGATCTCGTCGGGCGATTCGATGACGAGTCGCTCGCCGTCCTGCTGAAAGTCCGGGTCCTGCAGGCCACCGGTCTTGCCGTCGTTGGCCTTCCCGCGCTTGAATCCGCTGATGACGAGGACGTTCGCGTCCTCCACCCGGCTCGGCATTCGATCGTCACAGATATCGTTTCGATCGAGCACCGTCCCGAAGACGAGTCGCGAGTCGTCGATCGAGCCCGAGCGAATCTGCCGAATGGCGAGCGTCTCCTCGTCCGGCATCCCGATCTGTCTCGCCGCCTCGACGGCGCCGCTCGCCCACGCTTCCCGCGCGTTTCCGACGTCGTTTCCCGTCATCGCCGATCGCGCGACCATCTCCGCGGCAGCCGTCGGATCCTCGAACGACTCGAGCGGACGCGAGAGCGACTCTATCGTTTGCTCGACACAGTCGAGTGCAGCGGTGTAGCCGTCCTCGATGGTCGTCGGATGGACGCCCATCTCGAGCAGGCGTTCCCCTTCGTCCAGCAGCGCGCCGAGCAGTACTACGGTGGTCGCGATCCCGTCGGGAACGAGCTCTCCCTCGACGTCCGTCGTTCCCGGGCGTTCCGGGGCGACGAGCCGGCGGATAATCGGCCCCATCGGGTGTTCGACCGGCAGCTCCTCGAGAATGGTCGCCCCGTCGCTGCTGACCGTATCGACCCGCGTCTCCGGCTCCCCCGGCTCCCGTTCCGTCTTCCCCGCACGGCTTTGGATCAGGGTCTCGTGGGAGAGCGGCCCCAGCGAGCTCTCGAGGACGCCGCGGATCGCTCGAGCGGCGACGATATTTGCGTGTGGAAACTGTATTTCCGCCTCCGAATCGGTTGTGTCTCCCATCTTCGATACTGTCATTCCGTCGGGCAGCAGGTAAAAACCTATCCCGCGTCGCCACCGGTGGCGATCACGCGCGGTCGCGTCTCACGGCCCCAGCGCAGCATCTTTATATAATATGCCACCAGTACTCAAGGTAGATGGCGACAAAGCACACTTCGGTCGACAAGCAGATGGATCGATCTGCGCTCACGCGGCTCGTGCAGTGGGTCGATATGAAACGCCTGTTGGCAGCGTACTTTATCCTGATCTCACTGTATATTTACGCGCCAATGCTCGCGCTGATCGCCTTTTCGTTCAACTCGGGCGGGATCTCGCCGCCGTATCAGGGGTTCACGCTGGCGTGGTACAGCGAACTCGCGGCGAACCAGGGGATCATCAACTCGGTCCTGCGATCGATCCAACTCGCACTCGTCGTGACGGTGATCACGACGGTGCTGGGGACGGCTGCGGCACTCGCGTACCGCTTCGACTTCCGCGGGCGGAAGCTGTTCCTCTACCTGATCGTGCTCGGGATCATCACCCCGGGGATCGCGTTCAGCGTCGGTTCGACGCTGTTGCTCAACGAGGTACTCGGTCTGTCGCGGTCGATGTGGGTTGCCCTGCCGGCACACGTCGTCTGGACGCTCCCGTTCGCGGTGATCGTGCTGCTCGCCGGCTTCCCGCCGAACCTGGCCCAGAACGAGGAGGCCGCGCGAGTGATGGGTGCGGATCGAGTAACCACGTTCCGCGAGATCGTGTTGCCACAGATCGCCCCGACGGTCCTCGGTGCGGCCGTCTTCGCGTTCACGCTCTCGTACAACGAGGCCGAACGCGGCCTGCTCCTCGTCGGACGTGACCGAACGATGCCCATGGAAGTGTTCAGCATCGCATCCGCCGAGCGGGCGACCCCGGAGCTGTTCGCCCTCGGGAGCGTAACGACGGTGTTCTCGACGATCCTTCTCCTCGTCGCGGGGGGTCTCGTCGTCTACGGCGCCAGACAGTCCTGACGGAGCGCTACCGAAGCGACGCTTCCGCGGACCGAATATGCGTGTTACTATCAATCAACCACAAGAAAAGGCTTTTTAGGTACCCCTCGAACCTCAATTCGCAATGACGTCCAAAGTCTGCCTTTCGTACGACTTCGACGCAGTATCGACGTGGCTCTGGTCATACGACTCCTGGGATATGCCGACACGACACTCCCGGGGCGTATACGGAGCCAACATCGGCGCACCGCGGTTGCTCGACCTCCACGACAAACACGACATCCCGGCGACGTGGTTCGTTCCCGGCCACACGATCGACAGCTTCCCGGAGATCAGCGCCGAGGTGTGGGACCGCGGCTACGACATCCAACACCACGGCTGGAGCCACACCGGGCCCGCAACCTACGAGACCAAAGAGGACGAGAAAGCCGACGTCGAGCGAGCGATCGACTCGATCGTCGACCTCACCGGGCGCAAACCCACCGGCTATCGCTCTCCCGCGTGGGACTACTCCGCGAACACCCTCGACATCTTAGACGAGGTCGGCATCGAGTGGGACTCGAGCAAGATGGCCTCCGACTTCGAACCCCACTGGCTCTACGGCGGCTGGAGCGCCCCCGAGGACGGTGCGTACGACCGCGGAGAGCCCACCGATATCGTCGAACTCCCCGTCTCCTGGCAGCGCGACGACTGGCCCGCACTGACGTTCACCTGGGCGCGGCCACACCGCATGGGCTACGTAAGCGAGGACTCGCTGTTCCAGCGCTACTACGACCAGTTCGACTGGATGCACGAGAACGTCGACGACGGCGTCTTCATCCTGACTCTCCACCCGCAGGTCATCGGCCAGGCCCACCGCATCTCGCGACTCGAGGAACTGATCGAGCACATGAAGAGCAAGGACGACGTCGAGTTCGAGGAGATGGACGCCGTCGCCACCGAGTTCCGCGAGAACAACTGAGACGGATTACTGTAACGAGTTACCGGCCCAACCGCGATCCGGAGGCGGTTGCGCCGGAAATGAATTACAGTAAACCGTATGAGACGGCGGTCCCGTACCGGGTTTCGAACCGATTGCCGACCACTCTACTCCAGCAACTCCCGTTTCATCGTCTCGAACTCGCGTTCCGTGAGGTGGCCCCGTTCGAATAAGGCCTCGAGTCGCTCGAGCGAATCGAACGAGTCGTCGTCCGATTCGGCCGCTAACTGCTGGCGAATCGTCGAACAGGCTGCGGTTGCGTCGTCGGTGGCACTCCGCCCGACGTCGATGTAGTACCGTTTCGGTCCGCGGAGCACGAGCCGCTGGTTGCCGTTCGCCGTCTCCAGCGTCGCTTCCCCCAGTTCGTCGTAGGGTATCGATCGGTACTCGTGATCGGCGGGCGCTTCGCGTTGAATCACGATCAACAGCCGTCGGTCCGTCACGAGCGTCAGCAGGTCGCGGCCGCGACTCGCCATCTTGCGGGTTCGGCTCTCCTCGCGACGGTCGCGGTCGTCGTCGTTCGTCTCGTAATCCATGATCCGCCCGCGAAGCGCGTACTGAACCCGTTCGTCGTCGTCCAGTCGCTCGCGGAGTTGGCGCCGATCCGGCTCCCCGATCTCGAGTCCGTCCACCCCCTCGTCGTCGATCGCTCGAGCGTCGCCCTGTCGACTCGGTTGCTCGTCGAATGGCATACGAATCGATGATCGCGGACACGTATATACGTTCTCGAGCGACCAGCCGACACCGAGTCAGCGACCGTCTCCGGACGCCACGTTGCAGTTCGTAGCGATAACAGCTATAGCGATTCGCCGAGAACGAATACTACTCTCAAAACTCGGCGTCCGGCCGCCGACGATACCGTCGGAACGGTCAGGACCGCCGTAGACACCGCCCCGAGAGGACCCTATGACAACAGACGACCAAACGGACGGAGAAACGCGCATCGTCGAGGGATGGCACGGCCGATACTACGAGGACTTCGAGGTCGGCGATATCTACAAGCATCCCTTCGGCCGCACCGTCACCGAGACGGACAACGTCTGGCTGACGAACGTGACGATGAACCTCAACCCGATGCACTTCAACGAAGCGTACGCCGCCGAGACGGAGTTCGGCGAACGGCTCGTCGACGGCACGTTCGTCATCGCGCTGGTCGTCGGGATGAGCGTGATCGACATCTCGGTCAACGCCACGGCCAACCTCGGCTACGACGATATCCGCCATCACGGACCCGTCTATCACGGCGATACGCTCTTTGCCGAAAGCGAGGTGATCGACAAACGCGAGAGCGGCTCCCGAGACCACGTCGGGATCGTCACGACCGAACTGCGCGGCTACAATCAGGATGGCGACCTCGTGATCTCCCTCGAGCGAACGCCGATGGTGCTCAAACGCGAGCACGCACAGCCCAGCGCGGCGAAACCCCCGGGATGGCCGGAGGGGATCGGAACGCAGCCGGAGACCGACTCATGAGCGGCCGACTCGAGAAGACGGACGCGCCGGTCGACGCCGCGACGGCCGCCGCCCACGTCGACCCCGATGCGGTCGTCGCCGTGAGCGGGTTCGGCGCGGTCGGCTACCCGAAAGCCCTTCCGCTGGCCCTTGCGGCCGACGATCGCGACCTCTCGCTGACGATCATCAGCGGGGGCAGCGTCGGTAAGGAGATCGACACGGCACTCGTCGAAGCGGACGCGATCGCTCGTCGCTATCCCTACCAGGCGAGAGCCGCGGCGCGGGAGGCGGTCAACGACGAAACGATCGCCTTTCAGGATCGGTTCATCTCGAAACTGGGCGACGAGGTCGAACTCGGACACGTTCCGGCGCCCGACGTCGCGATCGTCGAGGCGGTGGCCGTCGGCGACGGCTGGTTCGTCCCCTCGCTCTCGATCGGCCACACCGTCGCGTACGTCAGGGCTGCGGAGAAGCTGATCATCGAGGTGAACGACTCGATTCCGCGCGACGTCGGCCGGTTTCACGACGTCTACGAGCGCTCGCTGCCGCCGAATCGAGAGTCGATCCCGCTCGAGGGGCCGGCGGACCGAATCGGCGACTCGCGGATCGAGTTCGATCCGGCGAATCTCCTCGCCGTCGTCGAGACCGAGGCGGCCGACGATCCGTACGACTTCCGCGAGCCCTCGGCGACCGACCGGGAGATCGCCGCGAACCTCGCGACGTTCCTCGAGTCCGAACTCGAGCGCTGTTCGATGTTCGACGACCGGATCGCCCTTCAGTTCGGCGTCGGAAGCCTCGGAAACGCGCTCATGGGCGCGCTGTCGTCGATCGACTTCGGCGACCGGGACGTCTACTACTACGGCGAGGTGTTTCAGGACGGGTTGCTCGAGATGATCGAGAACGGGACGCTCGCGGGCGCCAGCGCGACGGCGTTCGCCCTTACCTCGGCTGGCCAACAGCGGCTGTTCGACGACATCGACGGCTACAGCGAGTCGATCGTCCTTCGGCCCGCGGACCTCTCGAACAACCCGGCGCTGATCGATCGGTTCGGCGTCGTCGGGATCAACAGCGCCATCGAGGTCGATCTCTACGGACACGCGAACTCGACGCACGTCGACGGCTCGCGCGTGCTGAACGGGGTCGGCGGCAGCGGCGATTTCAACCGAAACGCCGCCCTCTCGATTACGACGCTTCCCTCGAGACACGGCGCGGAGACGTCGTGTATCGTCCCGATGTGTCCGCACGTCGACCACTCGGAGCACGACATCTCGGTCGTGATCACCGAACAGGGCGTCGCCGACCTCCGCGGGCGCTCGCCTCGCGAGCGCAGCCGGCTGCTCATCGAGCACTGCGGCCACCCGCAGTTCGTCGACGACCTCGAGGCGTACGTCGCCCGCGGCGAGACGGGGGGCGGTCACATTCCCCACCACCTCGGGTCGGCGTTCGACTGGCGATCCTGACGCCGGGCCGACGGTACTATCGTTACAGCGGCGGTGCGGCGCGGTTCGACCGGAGAAACAGCTTTGCCCGTCCCCGTCCACCTCTCCCCGTGGCGCGAGACTATGAAAATCAAAGCTATCAATCCGAACACCACCCTCGAGATGACCGAGAACATCGGCGCGGTCGCGAACAAGTACACGAGCGACGACACTGAAGTCGTCGCCGCCTCCCCCGACCGCGGGCCGATCAGTATCGAATCCTACTACGACGACTACCTCGCCGTCCCCGGCATCCTCGACGAGATCCTCAAGGACGAGGACGACGAGTTCGACGCGTTCGTCAACTCCTGCTGGGGCGATCCGGGGCTCGACGCCTGCCGCGAAGTCACCGACAAACCGGTCGTCGGCATCGCCGAGGGCTCGATGTACGTCGCGAACATGCTGGGAGCGAACTTCTCGGTCGTCACGATCCTCCCTCGAGCGCGCGATTTCATCGAGGAAGCGGTCAGAAAGACGGGGCTGGACGGCCACTGCGCGTCGGTCCGCTGTACCGAGTTGACCGTCGTCGAAACCGAAAACACGCGTGACGCGGCCGCGGAGGCCCTTCTCGAGGCGAGCTGGGAGGCGGTCGAGGAGGACGGCGCCGAAGTGATCTGTCTCGGCTGCGCCGGGATGGGCGGCCTCGACGAACCGCTCGAAGCTGAACTGCCCGTCCCCGTCATCGACAGCGTCGGCGCGGGGGCCGTGCTCGCGGAGAGTCTCGTCCAGCTCGGCAAGCGCACGAGCACGGTTAGAACCTACAAACGGCCGGAGTCGAAGGAGATCGTCGGCTACCCCGAACGCTACCAGTTGTAGGCACGGACTCAAGCGGTCAGTCTCCCTTCCGTTCTCGATTCGACTCAGCCCGACGAGCACCCGCTCTCCAGAAGATTCGAGCGCCGAACGTGTGGAACGAAGAGCAACACAATCGGGCGTCGTTCGTCATCGTCGAACTTTATATGTGATCGACCACCGTTCGCCGGACGAATCGAGACTCGAGAACGTTTCCGACTATTCTCTCCGAAAATTACAAAAGTACATTCGTAAATTTGGCCAGGTATGTCCGCTATCGGAGATGATCATTTGCAGACGTGGCAGTGCTGAAATCTATGCGTTACATACGTACTTCTGTAAATAATCGCGGAGAACCACCCGTCAACGGGGAGACAGAACCCGCGATTCGATCGGGTACGACGAGGACCTATGGCGCTGCAGTACTGCGGTTTCCGCACTAATCGACTGTGGTGTACCCGTTCGATAACGCCGCCTTTTATATACTAATAGTCATCGTGAGATCATGAGTTTGAAAATTGACCCTCACCAGCCTATATTCATTATATCTCCATATATTGCACCAAATCACCATTTATACTCGCAAATCATTCCGATGCAGTTTCTAAGATCGGGAATTTGTTTGTAGTTCGAATATTTAGGCGTCAGCGATTTGAACGGGAGGGCCATGATAGGCAAACCCACCCATGATTTCGAAGCCAGGCGTCGACCACTCGAATCGATTCCTGACAGACACATCACAGAAGAACGATGTCGTTCGGTAACAACGAACCTTTTATACCCAAACGCCAAGGGTCGCCGTCGGTCTGACAGTAATTCGTCGCTCTGAGACGGGTACGGCGCCGGCTGAACCAAAACAGTCGAAAAGGGAATCGGATCCTCGAGCGGTTCAGTTCGATAGCGCGTCGATACCGAAACTCAGCGATGGAGTCGCCGTGGGTCGAGTACGGACGACTCGGCAGTCAGTACGATCGCGGAAGCCCAAGCACGTTCTCCCCCACGTAGTTGAGGACGAGTTCCTGGGTGATCGGCACGAGTCGCGTGAGTCGCGCTTCCCGAAAGTAGCGTTCGACGTCGTACTCCCGAGCGACGCCGAACCCGCCGTGGGCCTGGACGGCGGCATCGGCGCCTGCGAAGGCGGCTTCGGCAGCCAGATACTTCGCCATGTTCGCCTGCGCGCCGACGCCCCTTCCGGACTCCCCGTCGACCGCGCTCGCGGCGCTGTAGGTCAGTTGCTTTGCGGCCTGTAGTTCGGCGTACGCCTTCGCCAGCGGATGCTGGATAGCCTGATTCATCCCGATCGGGCGGTCGAACACCACACGCTCGTTCGCGTAGTCGACGCCCGTTCGGATCGCCAGTTCGCCGAGTCCGAGACACTCCGCCGCGATCACCAGCCGCTCCTCGTTGAGTCCGTCCAGCAGCTGATAGAAGCCGTTTCCGCGCTCGCCGACGAGATTGTCCGCGGGAACCCGCAGGTCGTCGAACCAGAGTTCGGAGGCGCCGACGGCGTTGCTGGCCGACTTCGGAATCGATCGCATCGTCAACGTTCCGGCGTCGACGGCGTCGTCGATGTCGACGAGGAACATCGAGATCCCCTTCGTTCGCTTTTCGGCCGCCGATTTCGGCGTCGTTCGGGCCACGACCAGCAGATAGTCGCTCGCGTCGACCCGCGAGATCCAGATCTTCTGTCCGTTGATCACGTACTCCCCTTCCTGCTCTTCAGCGAACGTTTCGATAGACGTGGAGTCCGAACCCGCGTTCGGTTCGGTGAGTCCGAGCGACTGAATCGCGACGTCCCCCGCTGCAACGTCCGGCAGCAACCGTTCTTTGAGTTCGTCGCTGCCGTGGCGGACGATCGGCACGGAGTTGTAAATCCCGCCGTGAATCGCTTGTGCGGCAGCGAACCCGCCGCCGCTCGCCGCGATCTCCTCCATCATCACGACGACTTCCGCCGTCCCCATCCCGGCCCCGCCGTACGCTTCGGGGACGAGGATCCCCAGCCAGCCGTGATCTGCCAGTTCCGTCACGAACTCCGTCGGGTATTCGGCCGCGCGGTCTTTCTCCCGCCAGTACTCGTCGTCGAACTCGCTGCAGATATCGCGAATGCTGTCCCTGACGAGTTCCTGCTGCGCAGTCAGCGCTACGGTATCCGTCGCTACTGTGGCCATCACTATTCCTTGTGTGGTCGGCGAGATAAACTTACGCGTGGCTGGTGTTCGCCGGCCGTCACATCGCCGTGAGCGGCCGACGAGGAGGACTCGCGATCGAATCGCCGCCAGCGAACCGCTATCCGCCGAGGGAAACGGTTAACTCCTCGAGCGCAGAGTATTGGGTGTGCATGGCTAGCAAGAGTAGTACCAGCGGAAGCGAGATCCGCGTCGGCGTCGACGTCGGTGGGACGAACACCGACGTGATCCTCGTCACCGACGAGGACGAGTTCACCTTCAAAACGCCGTCGACCGCGGATCCGTCGGAGTCGACGATCACCGGGATCGTGGAGGTGTGTCGCCACGCCGGCATCGATCCCGGCGCGGTCGACCAGATCCTCCACGGAACGACGGTGGCGACGAACGCCCTCATCGAACACGAAGGGGCGCGAACCGGACTCCTCACGACGAAGGGCTTTCGGGACGTCCTCCACATCGGTCGGCACCGAAAGCCACACAGCTTCTCCCTCCAGCAGACGATCCCCTGGCAGGAACACCCGATCGTCGAACGACGACATCGAAAGGAGGTCACGGAGCGCGTCTACCCGCCCGGCGACGTCATCACGCCGTTAGACGAGGACGAAGTGCTCGAGCACGCCGGCGAGCTCGTCGACGACGGCGTCGAGTCGATCGCGGTCTGTTATCTCCATTCCTATCTGAACCGCGATCACGAGGATCGGACGAAAGAACTCCTCCAGGAGGAGTTTCCGGACGTCAGCGTCTCGACCTCGAGCGACGTCGTCGCCCAGTTCCGGGAGTTCGAGCGGTTCACGACGACGGCGATCAACGCGCGGTTAGAACCCGTGCTGTCGACGTACCTCAATCGCCTCAGCAATGGGCTCGCCGACGAAGGGTTCGACGCGGAGGTGCTCATCATGCAGTCTAACGGTGGGATGGCGAGCGTCCGAAACGTGGCCGAACGCCCCGTCACGACGCTCGTCTCCGGACCGGCTGCCGGTGTGCTCTCGGCGGAGTTCGAAGGGAACCACGTCGACGAACCGAATCTGGTCATGCTCGACATGGGCGGCACCAGCGCCGATATCTCCGTGATCCCGGGGCGCGTGCTCGAGCGCGACCCCCGCGACAGCACCGTCGGCGGGTACCCCACGATCACGCCGATGCTCGACATCGAAACGATCGGTGCTGGCGGCGGTTCGATCGCCTGGTTCGACGACGCGATGGGGTTCAACGTCGGACCGAAGAGCGCCGGCGCTGACCCCGGCCCGGCGTGTTACGCCCGCGGCAACGATCGGCCGACGACGACCGACGCCCAGGTCGTCCTCGGACGGATCGATCCCGACAGCTTCCTCGGGGGCGACCTCGACCTCGAGCCCGAGCGCTCTCGAGAAGCACTGCAGACGAAGCTCTGCGATCGCACCGATCAGGCGCAGTTCGAGACGCCCGAAAAAGCCGCGCTCGCGGCGCTCGAGGTCGCGAACACGAACATGTATCGGGCGATCCGCGAACAGACCGTCCAGCGCGGGTACGACCCGCGGGAGTACACGATGGTCGCATTCGGCGGCGCCGGCCCGATGCACGGCGCGAGCATCGCCGAGAAGCTGGACGTGTCGACGGTGCTGGTTCCGCCGTCGCCGGGGATCGCCTCCGCTCGCGGGCTTCTGACGGGGAACGTCAAGTACGACTACCAGCAGACGGTCAGCAGTCGACTCGAGGAGGTCGACGGCGCGTTCGTCGACGAGGCGTTCGAACGACTCGAGGATCGCGGACGCGAGCAGTTAGCGCGCGACGAGATCGACTCCTCGAAGTGGACGTTCAGATCGTCGGTCGACTGCCTGTACGACGGGCAGGGCTACGAACTGAACATCGACTTCGACGGCACGGACGGGGACTGGCACGCCAGACTCCGCGAGCAGTTCGAGGCGAAACACGAGGCCGAGTACGGCCACTACTTCGAGGACGACCCCGTCGAACTCCTCAACGTGCGCGTGACCGCGATCGGCGACGTGCAGTCCTATGCACCCCCCGAAATCCCGGCGACGGGGGATCTCTCCGCGGCCCAGACGACGGAGTCGACGGTCGTCTTCGGAACGGCCGACGACCCCGAGGAGATGACCGTTCCGCGGTACGACCGCGCGAAACTGGCGGCCGAACACGTGATCGGCGGGCCGGCCGTCATCGACGAGTTCGACAGCACGGTCGTCGTCAACCCCGGTTGGGAGGCGACCATCGGCGAGAACGGATCGATCAAACTGCGGACGGAGAGCGACAAATGACCGAGAACCCCCACGAAACGAACCGAACGGAGGCAACGGACGACGAACGCGCGGAGACGACGGCGGCGGACGTCCTCCGCGAGCGGGACATCGACCCGGTGACGATGCAGGTCATCGGCGGCGAACTCGACACGATCGCCCAGGAGATGGGGTACAAACTCATCCGCTCGTCGTACTCCTCGATCATCCGCGAGAGCGAGGACATGGGCGCGGGGATTTTCACCACCGACTGTCGCGAGCTGTGCGAGAGCGACTCCACGCCGATGCACGTCGGCTCGCTCATCGGCTACCTCGACGGCATGTACGAGACGTTCGAGGAGCGCGGCGTCGATCGCGAGGACGTCATCAACGAGGGCGACGTCTTCATCCACAACCACCCCCACTACGGGGCGAGCCACTCGCCGGATATCGCCGTCGCCGTGCCCATTTTCTACGAGGGCGAACACATCGCCTGGGCGGCCAACACGGCCCATCATCTCGATATCGGCTCGGCGACGCCCGGCCTCGCGATCGACCTCGAGGACATGTACGCCGAGGGGAGCTTGTTCCGAGCGACGAAGGTGTACGAGGAGGGCGAACGAGTCGACGGCATCTGGGACTTCATCGAGGATAACGTTCGAACTCCGCGAGAGGTCATCGGCGACCTCCAGGCCCAGATATCCTCCTGTAACGTTGGGAAGGATCGATACCTCGACCTCGTCGAGAAGTACGGCCTCGAGGAGATCCAACACGCCGGCGAGGCGCTCATGGACTACGCCGAGGCACTGTTGCGCAACGAGATTCGGACGATCCCCGACGGCACCTACTACGCCGAGGACTACCTCGACGACGACGGCCGTAACCGGGACGTCCCCCTGAAGATCGCCGCGGAGGTGACCGTCGACGGCAGCGACATCACCGTCGACATGAGCAAGTCCGCCGATCAGACGCCGACGGGGTATAACATCCCGTTCCACGGCTCGACCGACGTCTGCATCTACTTCACGATCCGATCGCTGTTGATGGACACCTTCGTCCGCGACGAGTACCTCCCGCAGAACTCGGGGACGTTCGCGCCGGTCCACCCGAAGGCCCGGCCGGGCTGTATGTTCAACCCGACGCCGCCGACGTCGGCGTTCGCCCGCATCAACCAGGTCGACAAGATGAGCGATCTCATCATCAAAGCGCTCGCGGATGCGATCCCCGAGCGGGTCTGTGCGGGCACCTGCGGTCAAGTGTACTTCGTGAGCTACGGCGGGACGAACGACGCGGGCGAGTACTGGGTCTACCTCGAGGTGAACGAGGGCTCCTACGGCGGCCGACCCGGGGCTGACGGCCTCGACGCGGTCGACGCGCTCGTCCACAACACGAAGAACCGGCCCGTCGAGGACATCGAGCTCTCGCACCCCATGCGCCTCGAGCGCTACGGGCTCCGCGAAGACGGCCACGGCGCCGGTCGGACTCGAGGCGGTCACGGGATCGTCCGGGAGTCTCGCTTCCTGACGGACGCCGTGATGACGATGGAAGGCGACGGGAACAGCTACCGCCCGCACGGACTCTTCGGCGGCGGCGAGGGGACCCACGGCGACCTCCAGCACATCAAAGCCGACGGCGAGGTGCTTGACCTGCACTCGAAGGAGTCCGGCTACAAGTTCGAAGCCGACGACCGCGTGCTCATCAAGACGGCGAGCGGCGGCGGCTACGGCGATCCGCACGAGCGGCCGGCGGACACCGTCTACGAGGACTATCTGGACGGGTTGGTGTCGGCGACCGACGCCCGGGATGAGTACGGTGTCGTCATCGAGGACGGAACCCTCGATACGGCGGCGACGGCGGAACTGCGCGGCGAATAGTCGGCATCGTTTCTTCGGTTTTCAGTGCGTTTCAGTCCGTCCGAGTGGCGCGTCGATCGATCAGTCGGCGACGCGCTCTAACGCCCGCGCCACGCGGAGTGCTCGAGCGTCCTCGAACTGCGGGGCGACCGCCTGCGCGCTCACCGGCAGGCCGTCGACCGACGTCACCGGGACCGTCACGGCCGGCGTTCCGGCGATGTTGAACGGGGCGGTGTTGCCGAGGATCGGGAGCAGATCCGCTCGAGTCGTGACCGTCTCGACCGCCGGCGGCCGAACGCGAAGCGTCGGCGTGACGAGGGCGTCGACGGCCTCGAACGCGGTCTCGAGTCGGGCGGAGAAGGCGAGTCCCTCCTCGCGAGCGGCGGCGTAGGAGGCCCCGCCGCTGGTCATGTCGAGGAACGCGGGCGGCAGGATGCGCCTCGCGACGTGTTCGCCCAGTCCCGCCTCTCGGGCCGACTCGAACGCCTGACGGAGGGTTTCGTCGTAGCCCGTCCCCTGCCCTCTGGTGACGCCGTTACCGGACACGAGCCACGAGAATTCCGCCGCGCCGATGTTGAGGTACGCCGCCTCGGTATCGCCCAGGTCGAGTTCGACGGACTCCGTCTCGATCCCGAGCGTCGACAGCCGGTCGGTGACCGTCCGAACGGCGTCGGCGACCTCGTCCGATGCGCGCTCGAACGGCGTGTCGGGGATGCCGACGGTTAGCCCGTCGACGTCGTCGAGGTCCTCGAGCGTTTCGAGCGCGACCGACCGATCTGCCGAGGTCGGATCGAGAGGGTCCCGCCCGGCCATCGCCGCCAGCGCGCTGGCGGCCGTCGAGACGTCCCGCGTCATCGGTCCGATCGTGTCCAACGAGGGGGCGAAGTCGACGAAGCCGTTCCGCGGCACGAGCCGGTGGGACGGCTTGACGCCGACGATGCCGCAGCAGGCCGACGGGATGCGGATGCTGCCGCCCGTATCGGAGCCGAGTGCGACGTCGACGGTGCCGGCCGCGACGGCCGCCGCGCTGCCACTCGAGGAGCCGCCAGCGACGATATCGGGATCGATCGGATTCGTGACGTGCCCGAAGTCGCTGAACTCGCCCGTGGGTCCCATCGCGAACGGCTCCATGTTGGCCTTGCCGACGAGTCCGGCGCCGGCTTCGAGGAGGCGGTCGACCGCCGGCGCGGTGAACGACGGAACCACCGAGTAGGCCGCGGAGCCGCAGGTCATCTCGAGGTCGGAAACGGCGATGTTGTCCTTGACCGCGAGCGTCTTGCCGAAGAGCGGACCCGAGTCGGTACGGACTCGCGGCTCGTCGAAAACGGCCAGTAGCGCGTTCTCCTCGTCCTCGGAGCGGTGGCCGGCGCCCTCGCTGGTCCGAACGGAAGCCGCCGCGTGCTCCTCGCCGGCGGTCGCCGTCTCGAGAATCTCCTCGAGAATTGACTCGGGGAGGTCGAACCCGAGGCGATCGGCCTGGGTTCGCATCTCGGCGAGGTCGGACTCGCTCATCGGCGTTCCCCCTCGGTTCGGCTCGATCGATCGCTTCGACGCCATCGTTCGCCGCACAGTTGCTCGTTCGCGTTCGGAGTCCGTCGGCGGCGCTGTCCGTGACACTGGAAACCCAGGCTCATGCGTTCGACTCTCTCCCGTCGACCTTAGTCGTATCGACGTCGACCGCGTCGGCCGTCTGTACCCAGCGTTTTCGACTAAAACGTTATATAGCACTTGCGTGTCCTTCTACGTGAGATGATATCATGACTCGAGCCGGTATCGATATCGGCGGGACGTTCACCGACCTCATCGTGTTCGACGAAGAGACCGGGACGATCGAGATTACGAAGACGCCGTCGACGCCGGAGAACTCCGCAAAGGGAGTGATCAACGGGCTGACGAAGGCGGAGACGGAGATCAGCGATCTGGACTTCTTCTCGCACGGCTCGACCGTCGGGACCAACGCGCTGATCGAACGGGAACTGCCGCGAACGGGACTGATAACGACGGCGGGCTTTCGCGACGTCCACGAAATCCGTGACGCGACCAAGGAGGACGTCTGGGACGCCTACACCGACGTCGCAGAGCCGTACGTAACCCGGCGGGATCGGCTCGAGGTGACGGAGCGAATCGATTACAACGGAGAGGTCGTGGCGCCGCTCGACGAGGACGACGTTCGCGAGGCCGTCAAGATCTTCGAGAAACGGGGCATCGAAACCATCGCGATCTCGCTGGTTAACGCCTACGTCAACGGCGATCACGAGCGTCGAGTCAAGGAAATCGTCGAGGCGGAACACCCAGACGCGTTCGTCTGTTGCTCCCACGAGATCCTGCCCGAGATGTTCGAGCACGAGCGGACGAGCACGACGATCGTCAACGCGGCGCTGGTGCCCGTCGTCAGGGAGTACCTGACCGATCTCGCACGCCAACTCGGAGAACGCGGCTACGACAACGACGTGCTCGCGATGCACTCCGGCGGCGGCGTGATGACCACCGACGCGATCGCCTACTACGCGGCCCGAATCGCGAACTCCGGGCCGACGGCGGGAGCGATCGCCGGACAGTACATCGCCGAGCAGTGCGGGTTCGACAACGCCATCGGCTTCGACATGGGCGGCACCAGCGTCGACGTCTCGCTCACCTACGGCGGCGACATCGAGATGACCGACGAGTGGGCCGTCGAGTACGGCTATCCGATCATGTTCCCCTCGACGGACATCAAGACGATCGGGGCGGGCGGCGGCTCGATCGCCTGGATCGACGAGGGCGGCTCGCTCCGCGTCGGGCCCCGAAGCCAGGGCGCGGATCCCGGCCCCGCCTGTTACATGCGCGGCGGCGACAAGCCCACGATCACCGACGCGAACGTGTTGCTGGGCTGGGTCGACCCCGACAAGTTCCTGGGCGGGGAGATGGACGCGACCGCCGGCCCGTCTCGAGACGTCATCGAACGCGAAATCGCGGAGCCGCTCGGTCTCGAGATCACCGAGGCGGCCTCCGCCATCGAGCAGATCGCGATCGCGAACATGTGCAACGCCGTCAGGCTCGTCTCGACGAGCAAGGGGTACGACCCCCGCGACTTCGCGATCGTCGCCTTCGGCGGCGCCGGCCCGATGCACGCCGCCCACGTGGCCGAGGAGATGAACATCCCGAACGTGATCGTCCCGCCGTACCCCGGAATCAACTCCGCGCTTGGCTGTCTGCTCGTCGACGTCGAGCACGACCTCTCGAAGACGTTCGTCGCGAACGCGACCGAGGAAATCGTCGACGACTTAGAGGAGACGCTTCGGGAAGTCGAGGCGGAGATTCTCGACCGCCTGCGCGCCGAAGAGATCGCGGACGACCAGATCCGGCTCGAGCACGAGGTGAAGATGCGCTACGCGGGCCAGTGGCGGTCGCTGGCCGTGCCGTGTTCGTTACCGATCGAGAGCGTCGAGGCAATCCGCGAGCGGTTCCACGAGGAACACGAGCGCGTCTACGCCTACTCGGATCGCGACGCGACCGTCGAGATATACGGCATCCGCGTCACGGGACGCGGCGTCGTCGAAAAGCCGTCATTCCCGGAGATCGATTCGGGGGGTCTCGAGGACGCCCACCTCGGCACGCGCGAGGTGTACTTCGAGTCGGCCGGCGAGTTCGTCGAGACCGACCTCTACCAACGCGAGCGACTGGGCGCGGGCGAGACGGTTAGCGGCCCCGCGATCGTCGAACAGATGGACTCCACCGTGGTCGTCCCGCCGGAAGCCACGGCGGAAGTCGAAGCGACGGGGAACCTGATCATCGAGATATAACCATGTCACAATCCAACGCACACACCGATATCGACCTCGACCCGGTCACGTTCGAGGTCCTGCGGAGCTCGTTTACGAACCTCGTCGATCGAATGGCCGAACAGATTCAGCGAACGTGTTACTCGTTCGTGATCTACAACCGCGACTTCAGTAACTGCCTGAACGACGCGGAGGGAAACACCGTCATGCAGGGTTCACAGGACATCGCCGTCCACGTCGGAACCCTCCACTACACCTGCAAGGAGACGCTCGAGTACTTCGAGGGGGACATCAATCCCGGCGACGTCTACATCGTCAACGACCCCTACCTCGGCGCGACGCACATCAACGACGTTCGCATCATGCGGCCGGTGTTCTACGACGACGAACTCATCGCCGTCACGCAGTCGAACGGTCACTGGGCCGACGTCGGCGGGCCGTCGCCGGGGTCGTTCAACATCGAAGCGAGCAGCTACTTCGCGGAGGGGCTTCGCATCCCGCCGCTGAAGATCTGGGACCGCGGCGAGTTCCAGGAGGACGTCGCGAACCTGCTGGTGTCGAACATGCGCCTCTCCGAGGACCGGCTGGGCGACATGCGCGCCCAGACCGAGGCGACCAGGATCGCCGAGGAGCGCCTGCTCGAACTCGTCGACAAGTACGGGATCGACACCGTGAAAACGGCGTTCGGCGAGTCGAAGAACTACGTCGAGCGGATCATGCGCGAACGGATCCGGGAGCTTCCGAACGGCACGTGGCGAACCCAGGACTACATCGACGGCGACCCCACCGAGGAGGAGGGGTTCGTCACGATCGACGTCGAGATGACGATCGACGATGACGAGGTCCACTACGACCTCTCGGGCTCGGACGAGTACATCGGCAACTTCCTCAACTCCACGTACGGGACGTCGTTCTCCGCGGTGATCGCCGGGACGAAGATGTTCTTCCCGGACGTGCCGCTCAACTCGGGGATGTACCGGGTCGTCGACGCGACGCTCCCCGAAGGGACCGTGGTCAACGCGCCGGAGCCCGTCCCCGTCACCGGCTCGGTCGCGGGGGCCTACGAGAAGGTGATGAACGCCATCTTCGAGATGTGGTCGGAGGTGCTGCCCGAGCGCGCGATGGCCTGTGCGTTCAACCTCGAGTACCTGCTCTCTGGCGGCACCGACCGTCGCCCCGACCGCGACGGCGAGGAGTTCATGTGGTACGACTGGATGGCCGGCGGCTGGGGCGGCCGCGACGGGATGGACGGCGCGAACGCGACCGCTCCGGTCTTCGGCGCGGGGCTGGCCGTCCAGTCGCTCGAGGGCCAAGAGCGGGACACGCCGCTGCTGACGAGCGAGCATACGATCGTCACGGACTCCGCCGGCCCCGGCGAGTTCCGCGGCGGTTGTGGCGTCCGGAAAGGTGGCCGTCTGCTCGAGAGCGAGAACAGCGTGATCTCCTACTGTTCAGATCGGTCCCGCTCGATCACGTGGGGGCTCAACGGCGGGCTACCGGGGATCCCACACGGCGTGTCGCTCACGCGGGACGGCGAGACCGAGGATATGGGGACCGTCTTCTCCAACCGACCGATCGCGGAGGGCGACGCGTTCGTTCGCCCCTCCTCGGGCGGCGGCGGCTTCGGCGATCCGCTCGAGCGCGACCCCGAGGCGGTCCGCGAGGACGTCATCGACGACTACGTCTCGATCGAGCGGGCGGAGACGGACTACGGCGTGGTAATCGACGCCGTCGATCCCGATCTGTGCGAGTACGAGATCGATCGCGAGGCGACGGAGCGAGCGCGCGAACACATTCGAGAGAACCGGGAGTCCTGGCTCGAGGAAGATCCCGAATCGGTCGCCGAACGCTACCGCGAGGGCGAACTCGACCAGCACGACCTCGTCCGCCAGTACGGCGTCATCCTCGAGTGGGAGACGGAGGAGTTGCTCGAGCGTACGACCGAGCAGTTCCGCGAGATGCTCGGTCGACGAGCAGCCGCGGAGTGGCAGTAGGGTCGCCCGTAGCCGGCAGCGGCCTGACAAAACGCTTTTGCCGGTACTCCGTGTGTACTCCACTGCTATCGATCGATCGTCGTCGCCGACGCCACCGAGCGGTGGAGTCAGTCGGCCAGCGGCGGGACCGTCGAGGCGAGAGACAGATGAGCAAGATCACCATCCAGCAGCTATCGACCGACGCGGAACGGCGCGAGGCGTTCCCGATTCTCAACGAACTGCGGACGCACTTGGACGAGGCGCTGTTCGAAGAACAGTACGAGCAGATGTACGAGGAGGGGTACCGACTGTTCGGTCTCTACGAGGACGACGAGATGGTCGCCGTCGCGGGGGCCAAAACCGCGACCAACTTCTACCTCGGCAAGCACGCCTACGTCTACGATCTGGTGACCACCGAGTCCCGGCGCTCGGAAGGGTTCGGCGAACAGCTCCTCTCGTTCGTCCACGACTGGGCGGTGACGGAGGGCTGCGTGGCGGTGGAACTCGAGTCGGGTCACTGGCGCGACGACGCACACCGGTTCTACACCGACGCGCTCGGCTACGAGAAGTACTGCATCTCGTTCAGGTACGATCTGACGAGTGACGATCCGGGGGAGTGATCGAGACGCGAGCGTCCGCCGACGAACCGCGAGCAATAGACGCGATCGACCCCCGAGGAGCGACGCCGAAACGGCATTCGAAGCCGATATCCATGGG
The DNA here is from genome assembly GCF_900100335.1 of Natronorubrum texcoconense. Classification (GTDB taxonomy): domain Archaea; phylum Halobacteriota; class Halobacteria; order Halobacteriales; family Natrialbaceae; genus Natronorubrum; species Natronorubrum texcoconense. Next base: position 128,616 of record NZ_FNFE01000005.1, read on the forward strand.
TGAAGTTAACAACAGTCATTAGGGTGCCTTCCGAACCCTCTACCGATGACCCGAGGACCACCGATCGAGGAACTCCATTTCGATGCCGCACCGCGCGTCGACACGCAGATTCCGGGCCCGCGCTCACAGCAGTTACTCGAGCGACAGGAGGCGATCGACAGCAGCGCCGTCGCGTATCCGAAATCCGTGCCGCTGGCGTTCGCCGAGGGCCGGGGCGCGACGATCAAGGACGCGGACGGGAACGTATTTCTCGACTTCTTCGCCGGCATCGGCGTCTTGAACGTCGGCCACTCGAACCCGTACGTGCTCGAGGCGGTCAACGAGCAGACGAACACGCTCGTTCACACGATCGACTTCCCGACGGAAGCCCGCCTGGACTTCATCGACGCGATCGGCGAAATCGCGCCGCCGGGGCTGCGCGGAAACAGCAGAATGGTGTTCGGCGGTCCCTCGGGCAGCGACGCCATCGAGGGCTCGATCAAGCTGGCGAAACACAACACCGGCCGCCACGGACTGCTCGCGTTCGAGGGCTCCTACCACGGCGGGTCGGCCGGGGCGTTGAGCCTCACCGGCGGCCGGGCGTACAAGGCCGGCTACGAGCCACTGTTACCCGACACGGTTCACGTGCCGTATCCCGATCCCTATCGCGAGCGACTCCCGAACGACGGCGCGACAGCGCTCTGTCCGCAGTCGGACTGCTGCGGGCAGATATCCTGTGCGCGCTCGCTCGAGGCTGTCAAAGAGAAGTTCGAAGGCACGTACAGCGGCCACGAGCCGCCGGCGGCGATCTGGGTCGAACCGATCCAGGGCGAAGGCGGCGTCGTCGTCCCGCCTGCGGGGTTCCTGCAGGGACTACGCGACATCGCGGATGACAACGACGCGCTGTTGATCTTCGACGAGATTCAGTCCGGCTTCGGGCGCACCGGCGAGTGGTGGGGCGCCGAGCACGCGGGCGTCACCCCCGACGCGATGACGATGGCGAAGGGGATCGGCGGCGCCGGCTTACCGCTCGGCGCGATGTTGTACCACGAGAAGTTCGACACGTGGGGTCCTGGCGGCCACCTCGGAACGTTCCGCGGGAACCTCCCGGCTATGCGCGGCGGAATCGCCGCGATCGAGTACATTCAGGAGCACGACCTGCTCGACCACGCGACCCAGCTCGGGGAGTACATCCGAGACCGAATCCGAGCGGTCGACAGCCCCCTGATCGGGGAGGTCCGCGGACGCGGGCTGTTCATCGGCGTCGAACTGATCGACGAGGACGGGAAACAGAACGCGGAGATGGTAAAGGCGGTCCAGACCAGTTGCTACGAGCAGGGCGTCCTCGTCTGGAAAGCCGGCCGAGAAAACGGCGTGCTCCGACTCCTGCCGCCGCTCGTCATGACGAACGAACAGGCCGAGATCGGCCTCGACATCATCACCGACGCGCTCGAGTCCTATACCGAGAATAGCCGCTAGCTCAGACGCCGCCAGTCCCGACCGTCGGCGTCAGTCGGCGCCGTCGACGGCGTCTCGCAGCATCTCTTCGGACATGTTCTCGACCGTCCGCGTACTCGTCTTCAGCTCCCGCATCACGAACTTCGAAGCCGTCTCGTTGACGCCGTCGATCGTGACGATCTCGTCGACGAGGTCGTTCATCTGGTCCCGGTTTTGCACCCGCGAGTGGACGACGAAATCGACGTCCCCCATCGTGTAGTACACCTGAAAGACGCCGTCGATCGCGGTGAGCGACCGACCGATATCTTCGGCGTAGCCGCTCTCGTGGGCGACCGACACCTCCGTGATCACCACCATGTTGAGCCCGAGCGCGAGCGGGTCGACGTCCGCCGACACCGAGGTGATGACGTCGGAGTCCTTGAGCTTGTTCAGCCGGTAGTGAACCGCCGATTTCGACAGTCCGAGCTCCTCCGCGAGCTCCGCGAGATTCACGTCGGCGTCGCGTTCGACGCGCTCGAGGATCGCAACGTCCGTCTCGTCCACGGCCGGTCGTTCGTTCGTGTCCATACCAGTCAGTACGTCGCCAGCAGGTTAACCGTGCGATTCGCGTTCGACCACGCTCGAGCGTCAAGCAGCAGATGCCATCGGCGTAAGTCCGCGCTCGAGTGATTCGACGGGCTACCCATCCATCGCGGCGTCGGACACCTCGAGGGCGACGTCGAGACCCGCGACGGCCTCGTCGATGTCGTCTTCGGTGATCGGGAGCGGCGGCGCCATGATGAGCGTGTTGATCATGTTGCCGACGTAGACGCCCTCGTCCCACGCCGCGGCGCTGACCTCGTCGACGACGGTCGATCCCATCGAAATCTTGTCGGAACGGTGGCCGAACGGGACGCGCTCGTCGGGATCTTTCGTCAGTTCGATTCCGCGGAAGAGACCGACTCCCCGCGTCTCACCGACGCTCGGATGATCTTCGGCGAGTTCCTCGAGTCGCTTCTCGAGATAGGAGCCGACCTGGCGAGCGTGCGGGATCAGCTCCTGATCCTGGTAGCTCGTGACGGCGGCGAGCCCCGCGGCGCAGGCAAGGGGGTGGCCCGCGTAGGTGTGGCCGTGACAGAACATCTCAGTCTCGAAGTGGTCGGCAATCTCGTCGGTGACGATCGTCGCGCCTAGCGGCGCGTACGCCCCGCTCAGTCCCTTCGCCATCGACATGATGTCGGGCGTCACGTCGAAGACGTCGCTGCCGAACCACTCGCCGGTACGGCCGAAGCCGCTCATCACCTCGTCGCAGATCAGGAGCGCCCCGTGGTCGTGGGCGATCTCTTTGAGTCGCGGGAGATACTCATCCGGCGGGACCAGGATCCCGTTCGAGCCGACGACCGGTTCGACGAGCACCGCCGCGACGGTGTCGCCCTCGAGCATCAGCATCTCGTCGATGTACTCGAGGCTCTCCATCGGCTCGAGGGTGGAGCCGTAGGCGTACGGGTCGGGTGCCTTGATCGTCCCCGGAACGCCGGGTTCGGCCAGCAGCCGTCGCGGGTCGCCGGTGACGCTGATCGAACCCGCGGTAGCGCCGTGGTATGAGCGGTACCGCGAGATGATCTTCTGTTTCCCGGTGTACATGCGGGCGATCTTGATCGCGGCTTCGACGGCTTCGGTGCCGCTGGTCGAGAAGAACGTCTTCGAGAGGTTCCCCGGCGTCACCTCCGCGAGTTTCTCGCCGAGTCGCGCCCGCGGTTCGGTCGTAAAGCCCGGTGCGAAGTACGCGCCCTCGTGGGCCTGTTCTGAGATCGCGTCCGCGACGGTGTCTGCGGAGTGGCCGAGGTTTGAGCACATAAGCTGTCCCGAGAGATCGATGTACTCCTCGCCGTCGGCGGTGGAGAACCGAACGCCCGATCCACCGGTGATCTCCGTCGGGGACACCTCGCTCTGGAACGACCAGGTTCCGAACACGTACTCCTTGTCGAGCCGTTCGATCTCCGTCGCATCGTCCGGAAGCGCGTCACCGGATGTCTGGGAATCTGACATTGATACCTCCCCCATCGTTGCCGCGCGTGATTAATCTTTACCAAAGCTCTAGCTGAGCGGACTATTTTCCGACTATATCGGATGTCGCAGAACTATGTCCAGTAATGGTCTGATTTCGTTGAACGAAGTGGGTAGAATACCGAAGAGTTATTTCACCGGTCGTGGTATGCCTCCGCATGGTCGAGTTAGCATCACTCTCGGAGACGGGGGACGTACAGAACTACGTCGGCGGCACGTGGAAACGCGCGGACAGCGACGACGGACAGGACGTCATCAACCCGGCGACCGGCGAGGAGCTCGCGTTCGTCCCGTTCAGCTCCGAATCGGACGTCAACGACGCCGTCGCGACCGGGCTCGAGGCGTTCGACGAGTGGTCGACGACGCACGTCGAAGCCCGTATCCAGCCGCTGTTCGAACTGAAGCAGTTGCTCGAAGAGCACCAGGAGGAGCTAGCCGAGCTCCTCGTTCAGGAACACGGAAAGACGTTGCCGGAGGCCCGGGGCGAACTCCGCCGCGGCATCGAAAACGTCGAAGTCGCCTGCGGCATCCCGTCGATGATGCAGAGCGGAACGCTGCTGAACGCCGCACCCGACATCGACGAGAGCGCCGTTCGCAAGCCGCTCGGGGTTTTCGCCGCGATCACGCCCTTCAACTTCCCCGGCATGATCCCGCTGTGGTTCCTGCCGTACGCCGTCGCGACCGGGAACAGCTTCATTCTGAAACCGAGCGAACGCGATCCGTTGGTCGCCCAGCGCATGTTCGAGCTCATCGACGAGGCGGGCTTCCCCGACGGCGTCGTCCAGCTCGTCAACGGCAGCGTCGACACCGTTAACACGTTGCTCGAGCACGAGGACATCGCCGGCATCTCCTTCGTCGGCAGCACCCCGGTCGCGAAACACGTCTACGAAACCGCGGCGGCCCACGGCAAACGGGTTCAGGCCCAGGGCGGGGCGAAGAACCACATCATCGTCACGGAGACGGCCGACCTCGAGTTCGCCGCGGCAAAGACGGTCGCGTCGGCGTGTGCCTGCGCCGGCGAGCGGTGTCTCGCCAACGACGTCGTCGTCGTCGAGGACGCCGTCTACGACGAGTTCACCGACCTCGTCCTCGAGGAGGCCGAGTCTCAGGTGGTGGGGTACGGACTCGACGACGGCGTCGACATCGGCGCGCTCATCACGCCCGAACACGAGCAACACGTTCGCAACTTCATCGAGACCGGCATCAGCGAAGGTGCCGAACTGCTCCTCGACGGCCGCGACGTCACCGTCGAGGGTTACGAGGACGGTAACTTCCTCGCGCCGAGCGTCTTCGCCGGACTGGAGACGGACATGGTGATCACCCGCGAGGAGATCTTCGGACCGGTGTTCGGGCTGATGTCCGTCGCCGACATCGACGAGGCGATCGACGTCCTGAACGAGAGCCAGTTCGGGAACGCGGCGAGTCTCTTTACCGGCAGCGGACTCGACGCCCGCAAGTTCCGCCACCGCGCCGACGTTGGGAACCTGGGCGTCAACGTCGGCACCTCCGCGCCGATGGCGTTCTTCCACTTCGGGGGACAGCGCGACTCGTTCTTCGGCGACCTCCACGCCCAGGGCGAGGACATGATCCACTTCTACACGGACAAGAACGTTTACATCGAACGCTGGCCGGACAACTGATCCGCGCTGGAAGCAAGCGTCGGTTTCGACGGAACACGACCGACGTTCGGTCGCGAGCCATTCTTTGCGGCGCATTTTTCGGCCGTCTCCACCGTCACAGCGACAGGGCTCGGTTGGGAGCGTTGGACCGGAAAAAGCGACAGAAAACGAAATCGAACGGCGATTCGGGCTCGAGCCCGGGTTGCTTACTCGGCTTTGAACTCGGCGAACACGTCGATCACTTCCTCGGTGTTCGATCCGAGCGAGTATAGCGAGGGCTCGGTACAGCCGGCCTCACAGTAGTCGCCGACCTTCTGGACGCAGTCCTCGGGCGTGCCGGCCGCGACGACGTTGGTGACGACCTCGTCGGGGACCAGTCGGCTGGCGCGCTCGATGTCCTCGGCGCTGGCGGGCCAGCCGCCGAGTTCCTCGCCGATCTGTTCGCCGACTTCGGGATCGATTCCCGACGCCTTCGTGATGTGTGGCTGCTGGCCGATGTACTGCGTCACGAGCCCGCGGGCGTTGTCGATGGCGACGTCGGCGTCCTCATCCATCGAGACGGCGATGAGTTGTGGCCGGTCGACGTCCTCGATCTCACCGCCTTGTTTCTCGACGCCCTCGGTGAGCTTCTCCATCGCCAGCTCGTTGTGCTCCGGCGGGATCAGATAGTTCATGTAGACGCCGTCGACGACGCCCTTCCCGACCAGTTCGCCGGACATCTTGTTCATCGTCAGCCCGGTCGCGCCGATGTAGATCGGCACCGATCGCGGATCGGCGTTCGCCCGCACCAGGTCGAGTTCGATGTCCTCGACCTGGATGTACTGGCCGTCGTAGGTGACGTTCTCCAGATCGAGGAGCTTGCTGAGGACGGTGCAGTACTCCCACATGTACCGGAGGGCGTTCTGCCGGTCGATCCCGACCTTGCTGGCGAGCGGATCCCACCACGCGCCGATGCCGAGCATCGCCCGACCGTTCGACAGTTCGTGCAGCGTCGAGAACGTCTGGGCCATCAGCGCGACGTTTCGCGTGTAGCAGTTGGTGACGCCCGGCCCGAACTTGATCGAATCGGTCACCTGCGTGTACGCTCCCATGATCGTCATGGCGTCGCGAACCAATCGGGACTCGCCCTGCCAGACCGAGTCGAACCCCTTCGATTCGGCGTACTTCGCGTACTCGATCTCGTCGGCGACGTTCTCGCTCTCCCAGTTCCAGATGCCGAGTCGGTCGAACGACGGGTCGCTCATTGCGCACCTCCGGCGAGGTCGACGGCAGCGTTGGCGATCGTCGACGCCGCGCTGAAACAGTCGTCCCAGCTGGTGTACTCCGACTCGTTGTGGCTCTTCCCGTTCTCGCTCACCGCGAACACCATCCCCGTGTCACAGACGCTGTGCATGTGCGTCGCGTCGTGGCCGGCGCCGCTGAAGATCCGCATGCTGTCGTACTCGAGGTCGTCGGCTGCGTTCTGGACCGCGTCCACGCACGCGTCGGCGAACTCGACCGCCGGCGCGCGCATTCGATCCTCGTACTCCCACTCGACGCCCTCCCGCTCGGCGGCCCACTCGGCCTCCTCGAGCACGCGCCGGCGGGCCTCCTCGATTACGTCGTCGGACGGGTCCCGGAAGCCCCAGGTGAACGTGACCTCGTCGGGAATGATGTTGATCGAGTTCGGTTTCGCGTCGATGTAGCCGGTCGTCCCGACCGTGCGCTCGCCCAGGCTGCTCGGAATGCGGCGGATCTGACTGATCACGTCCGCCGCGGCGACGAGCGCGTCCTGTCGGTAGTGCATCGGCGTCGGGCCGGAGTGATCGGCCTCACCGTGGAACGTGATCGCTCCCCAGGTGAAGCCCACGATCCCGGTGACGACGCCGACGTCTTTCTCGTTCTCCTCGAGATACGGTCCCTGCTCGACGTGGAGTTCGAGATACGCCTCGTACTCCTCCGGCGGTTCGCAGGGTTCCTCGCCTTTGTACCCGATCCGCTCGAGTTCGTCCTCGAATACGTTTCCGTCGACGTCGGTCTTAGCGTACTCGTCCTCGAGCGAGTGAGCGCCCGCCCAGACGCCGCTGCCCTGCATCGCCGGCTGGAAGCGCGAGCCCTCCTCGTTGGTCCAGTTGACGATCTCGATCGGATGCTCGGTCTCGACCTCCTCGTCGTCGAGGGCTCGGATCAGCTCTAGTGCCGCGATGACGCCGAGCGCGCCGTCGTAGATCCCGCCGTAGGGCTGGGAGTCGAGGTGGGAGCCAACCATCACGGGCTTCGCGTCGGGGTCGGTCCCCGCACGGCGGCCGAACATATTTCCGAACTCGTCGATGCGAACGGTGATGTCCGCCGCCGCGAGCTGATCCGCGAACCAGTCGCGGATCCGCCTGTCCTCGTCCGAAAGTGCCAGACGGTGCAGCCCACCGTCGTCCGTGCCGCCAATTTCGGCCTGCTCTTTCATCGTCGAAACAAATCGCTCTCGCTGTAGCGCAACCGGCATACAGCTATGTCTCGGGAATCGTAGATAAGCCTTTGCGTACGAACACCACGGTCAGTCGGCTCACACGGAGGCGATCGCACGCTCGAGCGCAACGTGGTGATCGCAACCTGTCCGCACACGCGACCGTGTTGGAAGTACGGGAAGAGGATATTATGGGAAGGTGATATTCACGAGAAGGTGATATCGAGCTCGAGTTCGTTGGCCGTTCCGAGGAGGATCAGCGGGATCTCCTCGGTGAACCAGTCGCCGTTCATTCGGTAGGTCGGCCCCGAGACGCTGATCGCGCCGAGGACCGCGCCCGACTGCTCTAACACCGGCACGCCGACCGCACTCAACCCCTTCGTGCTCTCCTCGTTGTTGAACACGTAGTTTCGATCTCGGGCGGTCTGGAGCTCCTCGCGAAGCTCGTCGCGGTCCGTGATCGTGTGCTCGGTGAACCGCTCGAGTTCGATCTCCTCGATCAGCGAGTCGGCGTAGGGGACGGGAAGCGCGCTGAGAATCGCCTTCCCGGCCGCGGTGGCGTGCAAGGGGACGCTCTCGCCGATGTTCGAATCGGTTTCCACGCCGTGTTCGCTGGTCTCGCGGTGGACGTAGACTCCCTTCCCGTGCTCTTCGATGATGAACTGGGCGCGTTCGTCGGTGCGTTCGGCCAATCGACTCACCTTCTCGTGGGCGAGCTTGTACGCCTGTTTCCGCCAACGGGCGTGTTCCCCGAGTCGGAGGAACTGGAGGCTGAGGTAGTACTCGTTGCCCTCTTTGACGACGTAGCCGTGCTGGTGCATCGTCGAGAGATGGCCGTGGACGGTGCTCTTTGGCATCTCGAGCAACTCGGCTACCTCGGTCACGCGCGCACCGTCGAGTTCGTCGAGGACGTCGATGATCTCGAACAGTCTATCGACCGACTTGACAGACGACAGCTGCGTCTCACCTGCATCCATGTTGGGTGCTAGTATGACCCAATACTAAATGACCGTTTCGCAGTCTCCATGTTATTACATAGTATTCCTAAAACATATTCCGGGCTCGTCGCCACCGGTTTCGAGACACTCATCCGCGAAATCTTTTTTACCGCGTCGGTGGATATCGGCGTATCCGATTCCGGCGCGGACTGCTATCGACCGAATCGGAGTTCGTCATCTCCCATGCCACCAGATACACCGGCGGTATACGACCGTGCAGGACTGGACTCACTCGTCGGCTACGGCGACTCGCCCGCGCTGCTCATCGTGGATCTCCAACGCGGCTTCACCGACCCCTCGTGCGTGCTGGGCGGGGAGCTCTCGAGCGTCGTCGAACGAACGAACGAACTCCTGGACGCCGCACGCGAGACCGACTGTCCCGTCGTTGCGACGCGCATCGTCACCTCCCATCCCGACGGAGCCGATCTCGGGATCTGGGGCGAAAAGATTCCGACGCTCGAGGTGCTGGCCGCGGGCTCCGAGTGGGTCGACCTCGACGAGCGACTCGACCTCCGGGACACCGATCACGTACTGGAGAAACGGCAGGCGAGTTCGTTCCACGAAACGGAGCTCCACTCGATGCTGACCGCGTGGGGGGTCGATACGCTCGTCGTCGCCGGCTGTACGACCAGCGGCTGCGTCCGCGCGACGGCCGTCGACGGCTGTTCGCACGGGTTTCGCGTGATCGTCCCCGAAGAGAGCGTCGGCGACCGCGCGCCGGAGCCCCACGAGGCCAACCTCTTCGATATCCACGCGAAGTACGGCGACGTCAGGCCGGTCGACGAGGTGGTCGATTACCTCCGCGACCCTAGTGCATCGCGTCCCCGCCGTCGGGACTGAGCGTCTGGCCCGTGTAGTAACTGCTCTCGTCGGACGCGAGGAAGACCACCGTCGGCGTGATGTCTTCGACCTCGCCGAGTCGACCCATCGGGAGCGAAGCCTCCTTTGCCTCGCGCCACTCCTCGCTGATATCGTCCAGGAGTTCGGTCTGGACCGGTCCCGGCGCGACCGCGTTGACCCGGACCGTCGGCGACACCTCCCGGGCGAGCGCTCGCGTCATACTGATCACGCCGCCTTTCGCGGCCGAGTAGTGGACTAACTCCTCGCCGCCGACGATGCCGAGCTGCGAGGCCACGTTGATGATCGAGCCGCCGCCCGACTCGAGCATCCCCGGGAGGGCGAAGCGGATCGGGAGGAAGGTTCCGCGAAGGTCGACCGCGATCGTCTCGTCCCACATCTCGACCGGCATCTCCTCGAGACGCGACTGGGTCAAGATCCCCGCGTTGTTGACGAGCACGTCGATCGTCCCGAACGCGGCTTCGACCGCGTCGATCATCGACTCGACGTCGTCGGCGTCGCTCACGTCGGCTTCGAACGCGCGTGCCGTTCCGCCGTTCGATTCGATCGTCTCGACGACGTCCTCGGCGTGCGTCGGGCCCTCCTGGGGCGGATAGTTGACGCCGACGGCCGCACCTTCGGCCGCTAACTCCTGAGCAATCCCGCGTCCGATACCCTTGCTCGCACCCGTCACTAGCGCTGTCGTTCCGTTCAGACGGTCCATACACAATTATCCCGCAGCGACGGCATAACTGTTCACGTCGCCACGAGAGGAGGGACACGGTACTGGGACGAAGACCTTGGATCACCGAGCGGGGACCGTAGCGCGACAAATTGCTGTTCGACCCGCCGCGGCTCCCGATCGGTCCTCTACAGTTAAGTCGTCGGTCGCTGTCTGTACACGATATGGTAGAGTCTACCATCCGGGTCGTCAACGCACGCGTCGTGACACCATCCGGAACGATTCCAGGCGGAATGGCTGCCGCAGACGGTAAGATTACTGCGATCGGATCGGAGGATTCCCTTCCCGAGGCCGACGAGACGATCGACGCCGAGGGGAACTACCTCATACCGGGGTTCATCTGCCCGCACAACCACATGGGGATCTCGCGGTACGAGAACGACTATCACACCCAGTACGAACACGACATGGAGACCGAGACGAAGGCGTGTCTCGCCGGCGGCGTGACGTCGTTCTTTACGTTCCTCCTGCAGGAGGAGCCGTACGTCCCCGACATGGACTTCTTCGTCGAGACCGGCGAGCAGCAGTCCTACATCGACTTCGGGTTCCACGCCATCGTCCACCAGGACCATCACATCGACGAGATCGACGACCTCGCCGAAGAGGGAATCCGCTCGTTCAAACTGTTCTTCAACATGTACAAGACGTCCGCGCCGGAGCTCGGGATCGGCCACTCCGACGCCGGCCGCGTCTACACCGTCCTGAAGAAGACGGCCGAGATGGAGAACGCGGTCGTGATGTTCCACGCAGAAAACGACGACCTCGGCCCGGTGAAAGTCGAAGAGATGCAGGAAGCCGGTCGAGACGACCTCAGCGCGTGGGCCGACGCCTCGCCGGGCATCAGTCAGGCGATGCAGATCGAACAGATCGGGATGCTCACCGAGCACACCGGCGCAACGTCGTACGTCGTGCACAACAGCATGGTGGAGACGCTCGACGCCCTCTCCCGGTATCAAGAGCGCGGCGTCAACCTCTACGGGGAGACCCTGCCGAGTTTCCTCGCCAACCACTGCGAGGACGAGGACGTCGGTCTCTGGGGGAAGATTTCGCCGCCGATCGGCTACAAGGAGGATCAGGAAGCGCTCTGGAAGGCGCTTCGCAACGGCACGTTCCAGAACGTCGGCACCGATCACTGTCCGTATCAACTCGAGTTCAAGGGGCCGCGGGACGGAAGCGTCTGGGACTCGCCGCCGGGCGATCAGGGGCTGCAGACGTTCCTCCCGCTCATGCTCAGCGAGGGCGTGAACAAGAACCGCATCTCGATGGAGCGGATGGTCGAGGTCTGCTCGACGAACAACGCGAAACGGTTCGGGATCTATCCGCGCAAAGGCGCGCTCGTCGAGGGCGCGGACGCCGACGCCGTGATCGTCGACCTGACGAAATCGTTTACCGTCGACGAGGACTACCTCTACGGTCTGGACAACCGCTGGTGTTCGGCGTTCGGCCGCGAACTCACCGGTGCGCCGACGCACACGATCAAGGGTGGCGAACTCGTGGTCGAACACAACGACGTGCTCGTCGAAGGCGGGGACGGACGATACCTGCCACGCTACGAGGACGGCGTTCCGCTGGCCGAATGAGTCATCGGTGAGTCGGTCATTGAGAGCCGTCCGCGTGCAAATCCCTGACGAGGCGGTGTGCACAGCGATCGCAGTCGCGTAGCCGACGTGCAAGACGCGGCACCGGCCGATAGCTGTCGCTCCGAAGATGTCGCATGGATACCTCCAACGCCGATCAGGTTTGGTTTGTAGCATTGTGCCAGACGGCGACGGCCTGAAGCTACGGTTCGGCTGTTGATGGCCTTGTGTAACTGAAGCAGTTTGGAAACAAAGAGTTATGCGATCTCATCGTATTACAAACATTTTCAGAATCCTCTATTTTCATGTGTTCCAGAACAAAATTGAAGCCCAGATCGTGGAGGGGCAGTTTGGAAATACATCACTGTATCGACAGTAATCGCGGTATTGTTGAGATCGTCATTCCCAGTGAGTTCCTGAAGGAATCGTTTTGTCAACCCAGTTATATCGTCGATTACAGCCGCATATGGAGGACACTGTTCGTTTCTGGATCGGCGGAACTGTACAACCAGTAGCGATGTCCGGCGAGTTGAATCACCGTCTCACCAAGCGCGAAGTGATTCAGTTTCTTGTCGACTGCCGCTGTGGATCGCATTTGTGAACCCAACCGTAGACTGCCTTTCGGCTACGTTTTGTATCGAAGTCTCTAATTCTCGATCGGTATTCAAAAGCGAGAGATAAGCAAGGTTGAGCCGCTCACTGATCTCCATCTGCTGACGCGGTGTCCCCTCCTATTCTACGAGACTCAAATCGAGCCAGTCGCGTCATCTCCGAGTCAATCTACTTTTGATATGATGTAACACGAAATCGTATTACCTCAGTTTGTCCACCCGACGAAGCAGCGTTCCAGGACAGTACAAAGAGAGCGATCTATCTAACCCTTTACGCGTGGATATACGCTCTCAAGAAGGACATTGGTGCTGTGATCGACGGACGCCGTCTGTTCGAGCGCAACCGAAGCCCGTAGCCGTACACCTCGCGTCGCTCGCCGATCGGTCGCTCGATTGACCGATACACCCGTCTCACTCGCCAGAACGGGTGTTCGCCGACGGTACGTTTTTATCAGTGGATGCCAATCTCTACCGTATCTCATGTCGAGACCAATCGACCACGTCGTCTTCGCAGCGGACGATCTGGATTCCCTCGAAGAATCGTTCGCAAGCGCCGGATTCGAAACGGCCTACGGCGGGACCCATTCGAACGGGATCACGCACATGCACCTCATCGGGTTCGGCAACCTCTCGTACGTCGAACTGATTTCCAAGAACGATCCCGACGGGACCGCACCGTGGTGGAACGACCAGATCGATACGAACGCGGGCGCATCGGCGTGGTCGGTGACCGTCGACGACATCGACGAGGAAAGCGACCGACTGGCCGACGAGGGGTTCGAAATCGAAGGCCCGACGAAATTTTCTCGAGAGCGACCCGACGGAACGTCCGTCGAGTGGGAGTTAGCGATCGTCGGCGGCCGACCGCAGGGGACGCCCATACCGATGCTCGAGATGGATCACACCCCCCTCGAGTGGCGCGTCGAAGTGACGACCGACCCGGAAACCTCGGGGCTGATGGGACTCACGGAGGTCGTCATCGGCACGGATCAACTCGAGGAAACTGTTCAGGGGCTCGAGACGTTCTTCGGCACGTCCTCGACGCAAACTCGCGAGGATGACACACTTGAGGCGCAGGTCGTCTCGTTCGACGACGCTCCGGTCGCGGTCGCGGAACCGCTCGCGACGGATTCCTGGCTCGCCGACCGCGTCGAGAGCAATCACACGCCGCTGCCGTGTGCGTTCCTCGTCGACGCGACGGACGTCGCCGCAGTCCGAGAGCAGTTCCGGATCGCCGAAGAGACCGCCTGGGGCGACGATACCGTCTACTGGTTCGATATCGACGTCGGCGGTCGGTTCGGTGCGGTCGATCGGTCGTGACCGATGGCTCGACCGGCTCACCGACTCTTTGAGCCCCAACCGAAACTCGTCCAGCCGCCATCCAGCGTCAACACTTCACCGGTCGTATAGTGGCCGCCCGCCGCGAGGAACACGGCACAGTTGGTGACCTCCTCGTGGGTGCCGAACCGGCCGAGCGGGGTTCGGTTCTCGATCTGTTCCTCGGCGTAATCGACGTACGGCCACTCGAGGTCGTCCCCGGCGGATTCGCCCAACGGCGCTTCGGCCAGCCGGGTCTTGATGTATCCCGGTGCGAGTGCATTCACGTGAATGCCGTGGTCAGCGAACTCGACGGCAGCGTTTCGCGTGAGATTCTCGATGCCGGCTTTCGAGGCGTTGTAGGGTGCCCGGCCCTGTACGCCACCCGCACCGTAGATGCTGCTCATGTTGATGATCTGTCCGCCACCTCCCTGGTTGATCAGCCGTTCGCCAGCGACCTGACAGCCGAAGAAGACGCCCGTGAGATTGACGTCGAGGACGCGTCGCCAATCTTCGGGGCTCTGTTCTAACAGCGGTTTCTCCACGGTCGTCCCCGCGTTGTTGACCATAATATCGAGCGCTCCGTACTCGTCGACGGCGGCGTTCACGAGTCCAGCGACGTCGCTTTTCTCCGTGACGTCCGCTTCGACGCCGATCGCGTCACCACCGGCTTCGCGTATCGCCTCGGCGACCTCCGCTGCACGCGCTTTCGACTGCGAGTTCGTCACGACGGTTGCACCCTCCGCGGCGTACCGCTCCGCGATCGCTCGTCCGAGGCCCGTACTCGAACCGGTGATAACGGCTGTCTTTCCGTCTAGTTCGGCCATAGCTACCCAAGTGGTATGTTCTCATGTGACAAAAAGATACGGCGGCAAACAGTTGCAGCGGATAGAACAACAGCGAGCAGACCGCCGTCACTCCGGCCGCGGGATAGTCCGTCCAACGGCGTGATCCGGCCGTATCCGCAGTTTGACGCGGTCGGCGTCCCGATCGCTCGGGAACTCACAGCCCCAGTACTGTTCGGAGAGTCGGTCGATGAACGCCATCGCATCCGTTTCGTTGCGCTCGACGACGGTTCCCCTGACGGTCAGAAACCGATACGGGTTCTCGGGATCCGTCACCGAGATCGACACTCTCGGATCCTGCTCGATGTTTCGGTGCTTTCTCGTCTCGGCTTTCCCGCCGATATACACGTACTCGCCGTCGTAATCCACCCAAACGGGAGCCTGGTGGGGGCTCCCGTCTGGATACACCGTACCGACGTGTGCGATGGCATCACCGGTGAGCAAGTCTTCGTACTCGCTTGGAATGGGTGTCATAAATATGGGGTAGTGGGTTATCCGCCGAGGTAGAGCTCACCGATCTCCGGGTTCTCGAGGATCGCCTGTGCGTCGTCCTCGTACTTGACCTGGCCCTGTGCGAGGACGTAGCCGCGGTCGGAGATATTGAGCCCGGCGCGGGCGTTCTGTTCGACCATCAGAACCGACGTGCCGAGGCTATTGATCTGCTTGACGTTTTCGAACACGTCCTGGACGAGCGACGGGGCGAGTCCCGCGCTCGGTTCGTCGATCAATAGGACGTCGGGATCGACCATCAACGCGCGTGAAAACGCGAGAATTTGACGCTGCCCGCCGGAGAGGGTTCGCGCCTTCTTGGAGCGCTTCTCCTCGAGGATCGGGAACCGATCGTACAGCTTTTCGATCATCTCCGTGGATTCGTCGCTGACCGTGACGCCGCCGATCTCGAGGTTCTCCTCGACCGTCAACGTGCTGAACACGTTGTCGGTCTGTGGAACGTAGCTGATCCCCTGTCGAACGATATCCTCGGGCATCTGCCCGGATATTTCGGTTCCGCGGAGCGTGATCGCTCCGGTCCAGGGCTGGACGAGCCCGAAAATCGTCTTGATCGCCGTACTCTTGCCGGCGCCGTTCGGGCCGATGATACAGACGATTTCGTCTTCCTCGAGGTGCATCGAGACGTCGTGGAGGATCTGGAGATCACCGTAGCCGCTGTCGACCTGATCGATGTCGAGTACGGTCATTACATATCACCCAGGTAGGCGTTGATAACTCGTTCGTCCGACTGGACCGTTTCCGGTGTGCCTTCGAGCAATACGCGGCCCTGATTGAGGACGATGACCTCCTCGGCGAGCCCCATCAGGAACTCGATGTCGTGCTCGATGATGAAGAACGTATACCCCTGCTCCTGGTTGAGTTCTTCGATAAAGCCCGCGATCTGGTTGACCAGCGTCGGGTTGATCCCGGCCACCGGTTCGTCGAGCAACAGGATATCGGGTTCCGCCATCAGCGCTCGCGCCAGCGCAAGAAGTTTCATCTGGCCGCCCGAGAGGCTCGTCGTCGGCTCGGTCGCGAGGTGATCGATCTCGAAGAACTCGAGCAGTTCCATCGCTCGCTCGAGGTTGGCTCGCTCCTCGCGAGTTACCTCGGCGCCCGATATCCACAGCGGAAGGATCGATTCACCGAGTTGGGACTGTGCGCCGACGAGCATCGCTTCGCGAACGGTCATCTTCTCCAGCCGTCGAGGCGTCTGGAACGTCCGTAACAGACCTTCTTGAACGATCTTGTTCGGCTGCTTGCCGGTGACGTCGGTTCCGTTGACCTCGACCGTGCCGTCGTCGGGGTCGTAGAACCCGGAAATTTGATTGAACAGCGTCGACTTCCCGGCGCCGTTCGGCCCGATCATTCCCGTAATCGATCCCGATTCGATAGCCAGCGAGACGTCGTCGGTAACGACCAATCCGCCGAACGATTTCTTCAGTCCGGCGACTTCGAGGACGGTATTCTCTTTCTGGAGGTTGGCACCGTCGTAGGTGAGTTCGAACGAGCTCATGACTGCCCCTCCGTATCCGTTTGGCTCTTGGGCCAGATCAGTTCGTCACGCGGCGGGTAGAGTCCCTCGGGTTTGAATCGCATGATCAGGACGATGAGCACGCCCACGATGAGCAATCGGAGCGGACCGGTACTCAGCGCCGCGAAGATCGAGAAATCCGTGAGGAATCGCGTTCCCTCGAGGACGGCCACGAGGATGAACGCTCCGACGACGGCGCCGCGATTGCTCCCGCTGCCGCCGAGGATGACAGCGACCCAGACGAAGAACGTCTCGAGCGGATCGAGGTCCGTCGGATCGACGTAGCCGATGAAGTGAGCGTAGTAGACCCCGGCGATGGTCATGATCACGCAACCGAGGACGAACGTCTGCATCTTGAACGAGAAGGCGTTCTTGCCGAGCGATTCGGCGAGGTCCTCGTCGGCCTTGATGATCTGCATGACTCGCCCCCACGGAGAGCGATGTATCCGTCGGAGGAACAGGAAGACGAGCGCGCCCGCTACCGCAACGACCAACAGGTTCGTCGTGACGGTATCGAACGGCAGGTCCTCGAGCACGCTCGGAATGCCGGCCAGGCCGGCCATTCCGGCGGTGATGTGGGTCTCGTTGGCGACCAGGAGTCGGAAGATCTCCGAGAAGCCGAGCGTCGCGATGGCGAGGTAATCCGCGCGCAATCGGATCGCTGGAAGCCCGACGAGGATCGCGGCGATCACGCTGAAGATGATCGCGACGACGAGCGCGAAGAGTGGATGCCACTCGAGACCCAGCGGCGACGTTCTCGCGGTCGCAAGCGCAGCGACGTACGCGCCGAGCCCCCAGAAGGCGACGACGGCGAAGTTGATAATCCCGCCGTAGCCCCATTGGACGTTGAGTCCGAGCGCGAGGAGCACGTACATGCCGCTCAGTGCGATCAGGTACGTTGCATACGAGACGGTCAGTGCACCCGTCAGGATTGCGAGACCCAACAGTACGATGAGGCCGAGCAGTACGACTGACGTGGAACCCAGTTCGTGATCGGTCTTCGGAATGGTGACGTTCATGTCGTTTCCTCCCCGAGAATTCCACCCGGTCTGACGAGAAGAATGATGATCATAATGACGAACGCGACTGCTGCGCCGTATTCGGAGCCGACGCCCGGAATAACGGGTGTCATTTCGTGGGCGAGTCCGATCGCGAACCCGCCGAGCATCGCGCCGTAGATGCTACCGATCCCGCCGAGGATCACGGCAGCGAAGATCAGGAGGAGAATGTCGAATCCCATCAGCGGGCGGATGAGCGTGTGGAGTCCCAGAAAGACCCCGCCCATCGCGGCGAGCGCACCGCCACCGACCCACATCGTCAGGACGGTTTCTCGGGGACGGATCCCACTGATTCGAGCGAGGTCGCCGTTGTCGGCGGCCGCGCGCATTTTCTTCCCCAGCATACTGTACTGGAGAACGAAGTGCAGCGTCGTGACGACGACGGCGGTTGCCAGTACGATCACGAGCATCCGATTGGTAACCGCCAGTCCGGTCGCGTCTCGAATCGATCCGATCGGCCCGCTTCGTGGGAAATTGTACGATCGGGCGCTCGATCCGAATCCCATCCAGATGAGCGATCGATAGATGAGAGCAACACCGAAACTCGTGATGAGCAACGCGATCGGGCCACTATCGAGTGGCTTGAAGACGAGATAGTGTGTTGCGACTGCGACGACAATTCCGATGGCAAGGCCTGCAACGATCGTTACGAGGAGTTCGGGGGAAAAGACGCTCGTCGGTTGAAGCCCGATCTGGGTAAGGCCGAGGTTTGCGACCAGTCCACCGTACGCCCCGGCCACCATAAGGTCGCCGTGTGCGAAGTTCGGAAAGTCCCCGATGCTGTAGACTAACGAGAGCCCGACAGCCCCGAGCACGATGATGCTTCCATAGACGATTCCGTCTACTGCTAATTGAATAACCGACATATGTGCCAATAGACAACCGCTTAGATTTCGTCTGCCGAAATGGTTTCACCAATCACGTAGTCGTGATCCTCCACGGTGTAGACTTCGTAGACGCCGACTGGATCGCCGTTATCGTCCAGCTCGCCGGGACCGCTCGGTCCGACGTAGTTGATGTCGTCCGAACTACCGTCCTCGAGGATCTCCTTCGCCTCTTCGAACGAGTTGACCTCCTCGCCCGGCTCTTTCGTGACCTCTCGAATGTGTTCTGCGATCGCCTCGCCGGTGTACTCGTCGGCCGCCTCGATCGCCATCGCACCCCACATCAGGGCGTCGTACGTGTACGCCGTATAGACGTTAGGGTTCGCATCGTACTCGTCGTTGAACCGCTCTTCGAACTGCTCGTACACGTCGGAACCCTCCGGCGGTCCTTCCCGGACTCCCTTGAGGGTCTCCTGACTCCCCGGTTCCGTGTTGTCGAGGATCGTGTCCGCGATAGTACTCTCGGCACCGTAGTAGTCGACCTCCTCGTTGTACCCCTGGTCGTAGGCGTCGTTGAACAGCACGATCGCTTCGTCGGCGTACGTAGCGAACAGCCACGCGGTCGCGTCCGTGTCGGCCATCTCGGAGAGTTCGGCGCTGTAGCTCGCCTCGCCGGGGTCGTGCGAACCGTTGTACGCGACCGTTCCGCCCATTTCGTTCTCGAAGTGTTCTTCGACAACCTGCCCCATTGCGTCCCCGTAATCGTTGTTGATCCACGTCACCGCGATCGTGTCGTGTCCATCCTCGTACATCATGTTCGAGAGGACGGCGCCCTTTCCGGCACCGCTCGGCACCGGACGCAACAAGTTGGGATAGTCGGACACGGTCGCCCCCGAACTCGACTGTGCGATGTGAACGACGTCAGTCCCATCGACGACGCTCTCGTGGATCGCGATCGAGACGCCACTGCTGACTGCACCGTACAACAGCGGGACGTTCTCCTGATTGATCAGTCGCTGGGCCGCGTTGACGCCGGACTGGTTCGAACTTTCGCTGTCTTCTAAGATGATCTCGAACTCCTCGTTGTCCGGTCCGATTCCGACGTCGTTGATGTCCTCGAGGGCCATCTCCCGGGCGCGTTCGTTGTATTCGCTACCGTAGGGAGCCAGCGTTCCAGTCAGAGCATCCACCATCCCGACGACGTAGCCGTCCGTCTCGCCGTCGTCGTCCTGTAAGCACCCTGCCAACGAGCCGAGAGTCACCGCACCTGCACCGGCTAGTACCGTTCTGCGCGCTAGATTATCGTCTACCATACACGTTATCATGGTAGTCATAGACAAACATATAGGTTCTGGTTCAGCACATCGACACCGATTCCTGTACTATCAATTCATAATATGAATTATCCACACTGGTTCTTTTGAATCGGGGGCCGTTATCGGCATTCTACGACAAACGAAGCTTTTGAAGAAGTGATCCACACAGTCTGGACCCGGACGTCGCTCCGCCGTTTTGGCGGCACCCGCTCTCAGTTCGGCGTCTCGAACGCCGCATTCTGACCGATTCGATCAATTACCCGCGTTAATCGCTTGACTACGGCACGTTTGGCGGTTTCAGCGATCGCCTCGGACAACGTTGGGGAGGCGTGTGAACGGTTTCGGACACGTCTTCAAGCGCCGAACCCATCTCGATTGCGAGTCCCACCCCGGCAACGAGTTCCGACGCCTCACGCAACGACCATCTCAGTCCTCCACTAGCAACAGCTGCGGTTGCTCGAGAAACGCCATCACGGCGTTCGTAAACTCGGCAGCGTCCGCGCCGTCGATCACGCGGTGGTCGAAGGAAAGCGACAGCGGAAGCGTCGGCCGGGCGACGACGTCGCCGTCTTCGACGACCGCTCGCTCGTCGATCGCGCCGAGTCCGAGGATCGCCGTCTCCGGATAGTTGATGATCGGCGTCCCGTACTCGCCGCCGATCACGCCGAAGTTGGTGACCGTGAAGGTTCCACCGGACATCTCGTCGGGTGTCAGCTCCCGCGAGCGAGCCCGCTCGGCGAGGTCAGCGATCTCTTCGGCGAGCGACGCGATACCCTTCTCATCGACGTCCTCGACGACGGGGACCAGCAATCCGGCGTCGGTCGCGACGGCGATACCGATGTGGTACTCCCGAAGCAGACGGATTTCAGCCGCCTCTTCATCGAGTCGGGAGTTGAGTATCGGATGGCGTTTCAGAGCCGCGACGACGGCTTTCAGGACGAACGGCAGGTACGTGAGCGACGCACCTCGCCCTTCGACGGTATCCGAAAGCTGTGCTCGAGTTGCCACGAGCTCCTCGACGGTCGCCGTATCGTGATGGGAGACGTGGGGCGCGGTGAACTTCGACTGCGACAGCCGCTCGCCGATGGTTCGCCTGACGCCCTCGTACGGACGCCGCTCGATCTCGGCGTCGGTCCGCGGGGGTTCGGCCGTCGCGGCTGCGGGCGCTCCGTCCTCGCTCGTCGCGGCTGTCGCCCGTCCGGAATTCGTGGATGCAGTCGGAGGCGATTCCCCTTCAGCATAGCGAAGGACCTGGCTTTCGGACACGTAGGCCGCACCATCTCGACGTGTCTCCGTCGGAACGTCGTCGATATCGACTCCGTTCTCGCGGGCGATCCGTCGCGTGTTCGGGCGGGCCAACGTGAGAGTTCGGCCGGCGGCGGGGGCGGAGACGGTGTCGGACGAGTCAGCCGACAGTGGGTCCGACGCGTCGCCGCTTGGCCGTTCGGTGCGATCAGCTACCGGTTCCGTTTGTCCCGACTCCGTCGGTTCTGCGGACGAATCGATAGCCGCTCGAACGTCCGCTTTCGTGAGACGAGTCGCGGAGCGGCCGGGCACGAGCGCTGCCAGATCGACGTCGTGCTCCCTGGCGAACCGTCGAACCGAAGGCGGTGCGATCGGACGGCCCCGCTCGCCGCGTTCCCCTTCGGGCGAACCGACGCGGTCGTTCGCGTCGGAATCGGTCGTCCGGGCCGCCGGCCCAGAGCGCTGTTCGCGGCCATCGACCGTCCCCTCCGAGTCAGGAACGCCTCCCTCGAGGTCGGCTTCACCGACCCGAATCGTGATCAGTACGTCGCCGACGGGAACGACCTCTCCTTGCACCGCACGGAGTTCGTCGACGACGCCCGTGTACGGCGACGGGACTTCGACTACCGCTTTGTCCGTCTCCACCTCCGCGATCGGCTGGTCTTCGGCTACCTCCTCGCCGGGTTCGACGAGCCACCGGACGAGTTCCGCCTCCGCGATCCCTTCGCCGACGTCCGGCAGGGTAAACTCCTTGCTGGTCATCGGCTGTCAGAACTCGACCGTCTCCCGAATGCCGTGTTCGATGCGAGCGGCACTCGGCAGGTAGTAGTCCTCGAGCGCGTACAACGGGAACGGGGTATCGTATCCGGTGATGCGCTTGATCGGTGCTTTCTGGTACAGGACGGCCTCCTCTTGGATCGTCGACGTCAACTCGGCCGCCATTCCGCCCGTCTGGGGCGCTTCGTGGACGACGACGCCGCGCCCGGTACGCTTGAACGCGTCGACGATCGTCTCCTCGTCCAGCGGATAGATCGAGCGCACGTCGACGACGTGACAGTCGATGCCGTCCTCGGCGAGCGTCTCCGCAGCCTCGAGCGTCGGCCTGACCATCGCCCCCCAAGTGAAAACGGCGACGTCCGACCCCTCGCGAAGCACGTTCGCTTCGCCGATCGGGACGGTGTAGCGCTCGTCCGGAACCTCCCGCTTGAACGATCGGTAGATGAGTTTGGGCTCGAGGAAGACGACCGGGTCGGGGTCCTCTATCGCACTGGCGAGGAGTCCCTTCGCGTCGTACGGCGTCGACGGAACGACGACCTTGAGCCCCGGTTGATGGGCGAAGAACGCTTCCGTAGATTCGGAGTGGTGTTCGGGCGCGCGGATACCCCCGCCGTAGGGGACGCGGACCGTCAGCGGACACGTAAAGCGTCCTCGAGATCGCGTTCGGAACCGTGCCGCGTGGTTGACGAGCTGGTCGAACGCGGGATAGACGAACCCCATGAACTGGAGCTCCGGGACGGGGCGAAATCCGCGGACGGCCATCCCGATCGACGTACCGATGATGGCCGATTCCGCCAGCGGCGTGTCCATCACTCGATCGCTGCCGAACTCGTCGACCAACCCCTCGGTCGCCCGGAACACGCCGTCGTTGTCGCCGACGTCCTCTCCGAGGATGAGGACGTCGTCGTCTCGTTTCATCTCCGTGTACAGTCCCTCTCGAACCGCCTGTACCAGCGTCAGGGTCTGGCTGTCGACCGCCGCTGGATCTGGTGTTGTGGTTGCCATTCGTTAGTCGCGCAGAAACGCCTCGTCGCCGTACTGTTCGTGTAGCTCGCGGAACGCCGCACGTTGCTCTTCGATCCGGTCGGGGAGTTCGTCGAAGACGTGCTCGAAGATGTCGTCCGGATCCGGCTCGTAGGCCTCCGCGATCTCGACCGCCGACTCGATCTCTTCGGTGTTTTCCTCCTCGATCGCGGCGATCCGTTCGTCGCTCAACAGGCCGCGCTCGCGGAGGAACGTCTCCATCCGCGAGATCGGATCGCGCTCGCGCCACGGCTCCGTCTCGGACTCCTGGCGATAGTTCGAGGGATCGTCACTCGTGTTGTGTGCACCGATCCGGTACAACAACGCCTCGACCAGGGTCGGGCGAGGGGCCTCGGACTCGGCGTCACGAGCCGTCTCGAGCGCCTTCCGAGTCACCTCGTAGACCGCGAGGGGATCCATGCCGTCGACTCGAACGCCGTCGAATCCGTACCCCGACGCCTTCTGAGCGAGCGTCGACGCGGCGGTCTGTTTTTCGATCGGCGTCGAGATCGCCCACTGATTGTTCAGACAGAAGAAGACGTTCGGCGTATCGAAGACGCCGGCGAAGTTGAGGCCCTCGTGGAAGTCGCCCTCGCTGGTCGCCCCGTCGCCGAAGTAACAGACGACCGCACTGTCGTCTCCGTCTCGGAGCTTCGACGCCATCCCGGCCCCGGTTGCGTGGGGGATCTGATCGCCGATCGTGATACAGATCGGGAAGACGCTCGTATCCTCCGGGACGACGCTGCCCTCCTCGTGGCCCATGTAGTACTGCAGGATGTGTTCGAAGCCGAGGCCGTGCGTGACCGTCGCCCCGTGATCGCGATAGTACGGAACGATCCAGTCGTCGTCGCGCAGAGCGAAGGCGCTCCCCACGAGCGCGCCCTCGTGGGCGAGCATCGTCGAGTACGTCCCCATCCGTCCCTGTCGCTGGAGGCTCACGGCTCGTTTGTCGAACTGTCGACACAGCCGCATCTGTTTGTACATATCGACGAAAACGTCGTCGTCGAGGTCCGGCGGCGTTTCGCCATCGAGCACTCGGCCGTCTTCGTCGAGGATCTGTTCTTCTGCGTGAAATCCGGGTTCGAAACTCATTGGTTGCTCATACTGTCGGTGTCTCCGACGCCGTCGGTTGCGACCGCTGAGACGACGATCGAACTCCCGCTACTGCTGTCGGTGGTCGAACTGCGTGTACACATCGTGTCTGAGATCGTTACCACTGGGGCTTTCGCGTCTCGTGGACCTTCTGGCGCATCGTTTTCATCGCATCGATGCGCTGTTGAGCGACGTCGTTGGCGACTTCGTAGGTCGGACGGCCCTCGTCGTCGGCGCGGCGGCCGATCGTCAGCATTCGGTCGTAGATGCCGTCGATCATGGCGCGTGCTCGCGTGTGTTTGTACCCGCCCTTCCGAAGGAGATCGGTGTCGTCAATGGTCCGTCCGGAGTTGGCGAGATAGTCCGGTGCGTACAGGATCCCTTCCTCCTGAAGCATCGTGCCGTGGCGCTCCTCGTCGTCGAGTTGGTTGTTCGCCGCGCCGCAAACGATGTCACACTGCAGCCGCGGAATCGTGTCGTCGTTGAGCACGAATCCGAGTGCCGACGGCGCGAACACGTCACAGTCGACGTCGTACACGCCTTCGGGATCGACGGACCCGACGCCGTACTCGTCCTCGAGGTAGTCGATCTGTTCCTCGTTGATGTCGGACACCGTCACCTGCGCACCCCGCTCGTGGAGGTAGCGGACGATACTGGTCCCCATCTCGCCGACCCCCTGGACGGTCACGTGGAGATCCGCGAGGTCGCGGTCACCATCGTACTCGAGTTCGCAACACGCCTCCATCGCCTTGATGACGCCGAGCCCACCGCCGTGATAGCCCTCGGGGTGGTCGAACTGTTCCGGAAGCCCGATGATGTAATCCGTCTCGTCGCCGATCCAACGCATCGCCTCCTGATCGGTACCGACGTCAGCCCCGGTGACGAATCGGCCGCCGAAGCTGTCCACCATCCGTCCGTAGGCGCGGTAGAGGTCCTCGCTTCGCTGGTCCTCGTCGTCCACCCAGATGACGCCCTTCGCACCGCCCATGTTGATCCCGGAAATCGCGTACTTGTAGGTCATCGCACGCGATAGTCTGAGAACGTCGATGATCGCTTCCTCCTCCGATTCGAAGGCGTATCGTCGGGTCCCACCGGCCGCCGGTCCGAGCGTCGTATCGTGAATCGCGATGAATCCTCGAAGGCCAGCTTCATCGTCACGGAACGCTTTGAACTCGTTGTGACTATGCTCGCCTAATAGCTTGTGAATTTCTACCATGCGGTGAGTACTCTATTGACAGTACGTGGTTTTATAGATTTTGCAACCCGTGACATTCCGTGACAGGTCGACCTGCGAGTAACTCAGAGACGAAGAGCAAAGAGCCGACTGCTGCTGGTCGAGTCGAACGAGTAGGGCGGAAGACACGGTCCAGGTCAGATCCGACGATAGCGTTTAGTGGGCGGGCAGTAACGGTACGTGCAGATGTCGAACGATACGTTCGAAAGCGCGACGATAACGAAACGAGCGAACGTCTACTACGACGGCAGCGTTACCAGCCGATCGCTGGTTACCGACGACGGCGTTCGGAAGACCCTCGGGATCATGCACCCCGGCGAGTACGAGTTCGAAACCGAGGACGAGGAACACATCGAGCTGTACGCCGGCAGACTCACTGCAACGGTCGACGGCGAATCGACCGAGTACGGAGCGGGGGAATCGTTCACCGTCCCCGCAGCGACGACGTTCGAGGTCTCGGTCGCCGAACTCGTCGATTACTGCTGTACCTACGAGTGAGTGTCTGATCGGGGACGGTTATCGTCCTTTGCTTCCCCACCCGAACGCGAGCCAGCCGCCATCAGCGTTGAGTATCTCGCCGGTCGTATAGTGGTCGCCGGACGCGAGAAAGAGGGCGACGGTTTGCATCTCCTCTAGCGTGCCGAATCGGTTCAGCGGCACCCGGTTCTCGATGTGCTGGTCGTCGTACCCGTAGTACGGCCACTCGTCCTCGTCGAGAACGGTGTCTCGGTCGTCGCTGTCTCGCGTCTGTTCGTCCAACTGCGTTCGGATGAATCCCGGCGCGAGCGCGTTCACGTGGATATCGTGTTCGGCCAGTTCGACCGCCAGATTCCGCGTCAGGTTGTTGACGCCCCCTTTCGACGCGTTGTACGGGGACCGTCCCTGAATGCCGATTTTCCCGAAGATACTCGAAATGTTGATGATCTGTCCGCCGGTTCCCTGCTCGATCATCTGTCGACCGGCCGCCTGTGCGCCGTAAAAGACGCCGGAGAGGTTGACGTCGATCACGTTTTGCCAGTCCTCGGGATCCATCTCCATGGCGGGTTCGATGACCGAAATGCCCGCGTTGTTGACCATAATGTCGAGACTGCCGTACTCGTCGACGGCGGCCTCGACGAGCGCCGATACGTCGTCGGGGTCGCTAATATCGCCTTCGACGGCGATCGCAGAACCACCGTCCTCGCGTATTTCCGCTGCAGTCGTCTCAGCTCGCTCCTTGGCTCGGGAGTTCGTCACGACGTTCGCCCCTTCCTCGGCGAACCCGGTAGCGATTGCGGCGCCGATACCGCTACTCGATCCGGTAACAACGGCTGTCTTGCCAGCTAGCTTGTCAGACATACACATCCACAGTTCCGCTGGGGACACATATCATTTTTGCCAATATGTCGATATATCTTGTGACAGGCTCCGCTGACGTCAGTAGCTGTTGTAGTACGCACCTAAAACGCTCGTTCCAAGAGCGGTATCTCGACTGACCAACCATCCCACGATGTGGGATAGATATTTACCATCGCGGATGCACCATGATATCATGGCCCAAAAAAGTCGGATCAAATCGGCTGAAACGACCCTACAGATACTCGAGACGATCAGAGAACTCGACGGGGCCGGTGTCGGGGAGCTGTCTGCCGAACTCGACCGACCGACGAGTACGGTCCACAACTATCTGCAGACGCTCGAGCAGAACGAGTATCTGGTCAAGGAAGACGACACCTACAGGATCAGCCTGCGGTTCCTCGCGGTCGGTAAACACATCGAGGATCGATTGACGATCCGTGATATTGCGATGCCGGAGATCGACGAACTCGCTGCGCAGACGGGCGAACTCGCCAGCGTACTGGTCGAAGAACACAACAAGGGTATCTACGCCTACCTGCAGAGCGGCGACAACGCGCTCTATCTGGACGCCCATCCCGGAATGCGCACGTACCTCCATCAAACCGGACTGGGAAAGGCGATGCTGTCGGCGTTCGACGAAGAGCGAGTCGACGCCGTCATCGACGATCACGGGCTCCCGAGTGCGACGTCGAACACGATCACCGGCCGTGACGAATTAAAGGAGGAACTCGCAGAGATTCGCGAACGGGGGTACGCGATCGACCGCGGAGAACGGGTTTCGGGTATCCGCTGTGTTGCGGTACCGATCACCCCGTCCGGCGACGATCCCTGTGGCGCGATCAGCGTCTCCGGACCGAGAAGCAGAGTCAAAGGGGAGTTCTTCGAGGAAGAACTGCCACAACTCGTCCAGGAAGCGGCCGACATCATCGAAATCAATCTTCGGTTCTCGTAGCCGCTTCGTCCGATCGAGCGGCTCCAGCTCGAAACCGTGATCGGTCAAAGCGTGACGATCACGTTCCCGTCCTCGGTCACGTTTGCAGTCGTCCCCGGCGGCAACAGCGAGGTACAGCCCGGTTCCTCGATGATCGCCGGTCCCTCGAGTTGCTGGCCCACGGAAAGCCCGGATCGCCGGTAGATCGGCGTGGTTCGGAACCCTCCCTCGAAGTAGACCTTCCGTTCGGTGCGAACGGCGTCAACATCGGCGTCGACGGACTGGGCTTCCAGCGGAGCCGTCTCGACCGTCCCGGTCGATCGAAGCGCAACCAGTTCGACGGGTTCGTTCGGCATGGAGTAGCCGTACAGTTGCTCGTGGACGTCGTGGAACCGCTCGACGGTGGCTCCGAGCGTCTCCTCGGTGACCGTTTCGCCGGCCAGCGCTACGGTTCGCTCGTAGGACTGCCCTTCGTACCGAGCGTCGATCGCGTACTCGACGTCGACCTCGCGACGGTCGAACCCCTGCTCGTCGAACCGTTCGACGAGCGTCGCTTCCATCGACTCGAACTGTGAGCGAGCGATTTCGGCATCGGGGCGGGTGCTATGAGACGCCTGAGATTCGTCCAGTCGAATATCCGCGAGCAACAGCCCTCTGGCGGAGAACACGCCCGGACTCTGCGGGAGCACGATCGAATCCATCTCCATCTGCCGGCCGACCGCGGCCGCCTGCAGCGGACCGGCCCCGCCGAACGCCACCAGCGAGAACGATGCTGGGTCCTGTCCCCGTTCGACGGTCACCTTTCGAATCTGGCGACTCATCTTCGCGTTCGCGACCTTCAGGACGCTCATTGCCGCCTCCTCGAGCGATTCGCCGAGCGGATCGGCGATCTCGGTCCGGAACCGATCGCGGGCTCGTTGGGCAGCGGTCGACATGTTTCCCTCGAGGAACGCGTCGGGGTCGATCCGACCGAGCACGAGGTTTGCGTCGGTGACCGTCGGCTCCGTGCCTCCGCGATCGTAACAGATCGGCCCCGGATCCGCACCCGCACTCTGCGGACCGACCCGGAGTCCGCCCCCCTCGTCGATCCAGACGATACTCCCGCCGCCGGCGCCGACGGTGTGGATATCGATCATCGGCGTGTTGATCGGCAGGTCGTTGATCTCGCCGGCGGTCGAACGAACGATATCGCCGTCTTCGACGACGCTGACGTCGGTGCTCGTCCCGCCCATGTCGAGCCCGATGACGTTCTCGAGCGCCTCGGTCTGGCAGACGTCCCGCGTCGCGACGGCACCCGCCGCAGGACCGGAGAGGACCGTCCGGATGGCGAACTCGGTCGCCTGCGTCGTGCCGAAGATACCGCCACCCGAATGCATGACGGTGAGCGGAACGTCGAGACCGCGGTCGGCGATTCCGGTATCGAGCCGGTCGAGGTAGTCCTGGATCCGAATTTTCACCGCTTCGTTGAGCACCGTCGTGACCGTCCGATCGTACTCGCGTCGCTCCGGGTAGACCGCCGACGAGAGCGCGTAGTCCAGTTCGGGATCGACCCGTTCGATAATCTCGCCGACCCGTCGCTCGTGGTCGTCCTCGAGGTACGAGAACAGCAGCGAGACGACGATCGAGTCGACGTCCGCCTCGGCGAGCGACTCGACGACCGTTCGGGCCTGCGTCTCGTCGAACGGATCGATGATCTCGCCCGCCGAATCGAAACGGCCGGGGACCTCCCGGCGAAGGCGACGGGGGACCAACGCGGGCGGTTTGTCCACCTGCAGATTGTACAGTTCGGGCCGGGTCTGGTCGCCGATCTCCAGGACGTCTCGCAGCCCCTCGTTCGTTATCAGCCCGAGGTCGGGGATATCGCCCTCGAGAACGGCGTTCGTGCCGACGGTCGTTCCGTGACTCAGAAACGAGACCGTCGACGGCTCCGTGTCCGTCTTCTCGATGATCTTATCGATGCCCGTCAGCACGCCCTCGTCGAAGTTCGGCGGCGTCGACGGCGTCTTGGTAATGTGTATCTCACCCGTCGCTGCGTCGTACAACACCACGTCGGTGAACGTGCCGCCCGTGTCGACGCCGATACGGACCGTCATTCCAACTCACCGCCGTCAGCAGCAGCGGTGTCACGGAGTTCGCTTCGACGGGCCGCCGTCGCGTCGCCGTCGACGTTCGTCTCGTCGGTCAGTTCGACGCCGTACGCCTCCCGAGCCGCTTCCGGCGACACCTTCTCGTTCCGAACGTCCTCGAGGACGGCGTCCGGATCGCGCTCGAGCGGATCGCCGTATCCGCCGCCGCCCGGCGTCTGGATACTGACAACGTCGTCGGGGTCCAGTTGCGTCGTCGACTTGGACTCGAGTTCGACTTCGGCGTCGGTGTCGGGATTGCGGCGGAACCGGGACGGGCGTGCGCTCTTCCCGCCGAAGACGCCCCACGGTGCCGAGCGAGTTCGGTCGGTCAACAGCGAGAACGACGCGCTGTGATCGGAGAACTCGAGGTCGCGGCGGACGCCGAGTCCGCCGCGCTGTCGGCCCGCGCCCGCCGAGTCCGGAATCAGCTCGTATCGTCGGACGTAGACCGGAAGCTCCGATTCCAACTCCTCGATGGGGCTGTTGGCCGTGTTCTGGAAGTGCGTCTGAACCGCGTCCATTCCGTCTTTCGTGGCGCGACCGCCGTAGCCGCCGGCGACCGTCTCGTAGTAGACGTACTCGGATTCGTTTCGCGGGTCGGTCCCGCCGTATGCGACGTTACAGACCATTCCCTTCGTCGCGCCGATGGTCTCCTCGGGAACGGCGTCGGCGAGCGCTTTGGTAACGAGATCGCCGGCGCGCATCGGAATCTCCCACCCACCGGCGACCGGGGCGTTATCGGAGGGGTTGACCATCGTTCCCTCGGGCGTTATCACCTCGAACGGGCGGTAGAACCCGTCGTTCTTCGGGAGATCGGTGCCGATAAAGGCCATAATTACCGACATCGTTCCGGCGAAAATCATCGCCGGGGTGCAGTTCAGCGGCCCGGTGTTCTCCGCAGCCGTCCCGGTGAAATCGACCGTTATCTCGTCGCCGTCGACGGTGATGGCCATCCGGAGCCGGACCGGTTCGTCGACGATGCCGTCGCCATCCATGTAATCCTCGGCGGTGTACTGACCGTCCGGGAGGTCGGCGATCGCCGCTCTGACCCGCCGTTCGGTGTAGTCGAGAAGTTCGTCGAGGTACGTCGTGAGTTGCTCCGCCCCGTAGGACTCGTACAGCGCCGTGAACCGCTGCTCCCCGATGCGGTTGGTTCCCAGCTGTGCCTGGTAATCGCCGCGGCGCATATCCGGCCGACGAACGTTTCGGAGGATCAGCGACAGGATCTGCTCGTCGTAGCTCCAGTCACGGACCGCGCGAACGCCGGGGATGATCAGTCCCTCCGCATACAGCTCCGTGCTGTCGTTCGGAATGCCACCCGGCGTCCCGCCGCCGATATCGACGTGGTGGGCGGAGTTCGCGGCGTAGCCGACGATCTCGTCGTCGTGGAACAGCGGCGAGATGAGCATCACGTCCGGCAGGTGAACCGCTCCCTTATCCGGGTCGTTGATGAGGATTCCGTCGCCGGGCTCGAGGTCGTCCTCCCAGTCGGGGACGTTCTTCGGAATGACGGAGACCAGTGAGCCGATATGCTGTGGCGCGATATCGTGCTGTGCGATGTGACGCAAGTCCGCGTCGAACAGCGCGCACGTGTGGTCGCGTCGGATTTTGATGTTCGTCGAGTACGCCGTCCGTTGAAGCGTCACGCCCATCTCCTCGACGATACTCTTCAACGAGTGACGAAAAATTTCTAGCTCGCCCGTATCTACCATACACTCACTTCCGAGTCTCGTCTCATAAAGATGCGG
Source organism: Natronorubrum texcoconense (assembly GCF_900100335.1). Lineage (GTDB taxonomy): Archaea > Halobacteriota > Halobacteria > Halobacteriales > Natrialbaceae > Natronorubrum > Natronorubrum texcoconense. Next base: position 159,820 of record NZ_FNFE01000005.1, read on the forward strand.
GCGCCAACCGGGTAGTAACGACCCACAGTCCCCTCTAAATTGGGAGACGTATGCTTTCGAGACGGGCGATTCACTCCTCACTCGGCGGCCCGGTCCACTCGGCGCCGTTGTCCTGTGGATCGTACCCGAGAACCTCGCGACTGTGCTCGAGATCCACCCACTTCCCGTCGTTGTCGCTGACTCCCCAGAAACTGTCGAACTCGACCGTTTCGTCGGTGAGACAACGCTCGACGAGGTCGCCGAGGTCACGATGGGAGAGCCAGGTCGCTTTCAGTCGCTCCGCCATGTACTCGTAGTCCTCGCTGTCTCGATCCCACAGTCCGGCTTCGACGCCTTCCTCCGCGAGTCCGTAGGGGTGGTCGTGAGCGTCATCCCTGACACTCTTGATGCGAAGCGAGTAGAACCGACTCGGAAACTCCCGCGTGTTGGTCGTAAACGCCGAGTGGACCGATCCCAGCGGACTCTCGTGGCTCTCGACGTAGAGTCGGCCGAGGTTCTCGCCGAACACCTTCGAGAGTCCGTAGAACGAGTCGGGTCGGGCCGGCGTCTCGTGACCGAGCGCGAGATCGTACTCGGAGTCGTAGAGCTCCGGCGCGAGGTCGAGTTCGTACATCCCGACCACGTGGATCGACGATGCGAAAATGAACCGTTCGACTTCTGCATCGGCGGCTGCTTCTAACACGTTGTACGTGCCGATAACGTTCGTCCGAAGGATCTCGTCCCACGCGGCGCTCAGATCGACCAGCGCCGCGAGGTGAATCACTGCATCGTGGCCGTCGAAGTGGGGCCGAATGTCGTCGTACTCGGTGACATCTGCGACCACCGTTTCTCGCTCGGGGTGCTCCGTGACGTCGAGACACGTAAACTCGAACTCGTCTCGATCACCGAGCCGAGAGAGAATCGCCTCACCGACGGTTCCGTTGGCACCCGTGAGTAGTATCTTCATCCTCCTACCGAAAGGGGGGCCGTGGACCGATAAATACGTTCGGGTCATCGTTATCGCCGGGTCGACCGGTTCACTGCCCCGATCGAATCAGTACGGTGGGAACCCCGGCCGCGCGATATCCGGGTTGGTCCGAACGTCGAGGACGAGCGGGACTGACGGCTCCGATTCACAGTACTCCTCGAGGATGTCTAAGTCGTCGATCGATCGAATCGTCTCGCCGCGAGCACCGAACCCGCGCGCGACGGTTGCGAAGTCCGAACTCGAGTAGTCCGCCGCTGTCTCCCGACCGTACTCGAGGCGCTGCCGGTGGCGAATGATGCCGTAGCTCTCGTCGTTCAATACGACGACGATGATCGGCAGTTCGAGACGAACCGCGGTCTCGATCTCTTGGACGACCTGAAGCAACGATCCGTCACCGGCGTAGCACAGCACCGTCTGATCGGGCGTACCGACCTGCGCTCCCAGCGCTGCCGGAAGGGCGAATCCCATCGTCCCGAAATTCCCGTTGACGAGCATTCGACCGCCGTCACCGACCGGATGAAACGCCGCCGGAAACCCCGTATTGTTTCCCGAGTCGATGGTGACGACTGTATCGTCCGGAACGCGGGCAGCGATTTCTCGGGTTGCCACCCGCGGATCGACGTACTCGTCGGTCGAGGCCGGTTCGAACTCGAACGCGTTTTCGGCCTCCTCGATCGCCGTCGCGACTCGCGTCACTCGATTCGAATCGACGCTCACTCGATCGACTAACGCCTCGATAGCCGCGGACGCATCTCCCAATAACGCGACAGTCGGGTCGCGGTATCGACCGACTGCGCTGGGGTCGATATCGATTTGAACCACGGCTGCGTCCGCATAGAGTTCGCCGTACCGGGTCACCTTCCCGGACAGTTGTGCGCCGACGGTCACCACCGCATCGGCGTCCCACAGCAGTTCGTCGTTGGCGGGAGACATGAACGTACCCGCGATACCCGAGTACAGCGGATGATCCTCGGGGAACAGGCCCTTGGCGAAATAGGTCACCGCGATCGGAGCGCCGATCCGCTCGGCTAGCTCGACGATCGGCTCCGCCGCATCGGCCGTCATTGCACCCCCGCCGGCCAGAACCACGGGTGCGTCGGCATCCTCGAGGACGGAAACCGCTTCTTCGACAGTAGTCTGATCGGGACGGGGTCGCTGGGAGGGGGTCGGCTTCGGCCGATACAGCGTTTCGGGAGCGGGCGCCGACTGGATATCGCCCGGTATTTCGACTACTGCTGGTCCGCGCTCGGTTCGTGCCTCACCGAACGCTCGACGGATCGCCTCGGGGACGGTCTCGGACGTCTCGATTCGCGTCTGGTAGGCCGATATCGGACTGGTGAACGACTGGTGATCCAGATACTGCAACGACGTCTCACGTCCTGCAAACCCGGTGTCTCCAACCAGTACTACTAGTGGAACGTTGTCCCGGTCGGCAGCCGCGATCCCGGTCGCCCCGTTCGTCAGGCCTGGTCCGTGGGTGAGCGTACAGACGCCGACTGTTCCGGTCATGCGGGCATACGCGTCGGCCATCGTGACTGCAGCCTGCTCGTGGCGAGCGTAGGTGAACTGGAGGGCATGGTCGTTCGTTCGGTCGACGAGATGAGCGTTCCCCTCCCCGACGAGACCGAACAGCGTCGAGATGCCTTCTCGCTCGAGGGCATCCAAAATATAATTACTTCCAGTCTCGGTCGATGTTTCAGTCATCTCTCGTACCCGGTCGGTTGCATCCATCCACGACTATCTGTTCGGTGGGACGCCATACGCCACACAGTGGCGGACGACCCTCAAAGCGTTTGCTCCTTGTGTAAGATTATATGGATGTGGTTACTGAGTCCGTTTGACGTACTTCGCGTCCGATACTCGCTGCAATCCACTCAGCGTCCAAACGTTCATTACAGCAGTTACGGTACCAACGGACATGGACGACAGCAGTTCGCAAGAATCTTTTAGAGACAGCACTGGTACTTCCACCGTTCCGCCAGTGACCGATCGCACGGCTGAGAACGGGACGAGCGTCGAGACCGCTCCGTCGACTACCGAGGTGACCACAACGTGACATCCTCGAACCGCACGGACCGGTGGATTCCCGATGCAGTCGAGGCACTGAAGCAGGCCGACGTGGAGGTCGTCGCTCACTTGCCCGATTCGAAAATCGGCCCCCTCATCGAAGCTGTCGAGTCCGACTCGGCGTTCGAAACGGTACAGGTCGCTCGCGAAGAGGCTGCGATCGGTGTCCTCACGGGCGCGTGGGTTGGCGGAACACGCGGAGCGTTGCTCTGTCAATCGAGTGGGCTGGCAAACGCGATAAATGCGATCGGATCGCTCACACTCCCCGCTCGCACACCCTTTTTCGCTGTCGTGACTCGTCGCGGGAATCTCGGCGAGTTCAACGTCGCACAGGTGCCCGTTGGCTACAACATCGACCGTATTCTCGACGATTTCGGCGTCCGAAACGACACGGTAACAGAGGCCGACGACGTGGGACACCATATTCGGTTAGCTGCAGAGTCGGCATTCTCGACGGCGACGCCGTACATCATTCTTCTCGAGCAAACAGTAACTGGAAGTAAACTGGAGGGGCTGTAGTATGTCGGACGGCACTCCCAAAACCGCCGATCAGACCGCGTGTACCCGGCGACTCCTCGACGTGACGCCGGATGCCGTCCTCGTCTCGAACCTCGGCGTCGCCTCGTACGTCCTCGCCGGCGTCGCCGACCGGGAACGCAACTTCTACCAATGGGGAAGCATGGGTGTCACGATACCCGTCGGAGTAGGACTCGCGCTCGTTTCCGACGAGCACGTTACCGTCCTCGAGGGAGATGGATCACTACTAATGTCGCTGGGTGAGCTTACGACAGTGGCCCAGCACAACCTCGACAACCTTACTGTAGTCGTCTGGGATAACGAGACGTATGCAACCACCGGTGGCCAGCCGACTCGTTCACCGGCCGTAGACTTCGTTGGTGTGGCCGAAAGCTGCGGCGTTCACGCGACTGAAGTTCACAGTACCAACGCGTTTGAGACTGCGTATCGAAACGCAATCGCAACCGATGGAACCTCGATGATTGTCTGTCGTGTCGACCCCGTCGATACCGATGATCGACCACCGATTGACTATCCAACTATTGCCCGCCGAGTTCGTGATGCTATCGCCGACGATCCGGACCAATAAATGGGTGGAAATGACGAGATGCTATAATATGGCGCAACTCAGTTGAGCCGACTGTTATAACAGGACAGAATTGATCCCCCGGCCAGAATCAAAACCGAACTGGGAATGTGTAATTTGGGATGAACGACCGATATTGCGCGAATAAGGCTTTTGTTAGACGCTATTTAAATTGCAAATATATTGTATCGTACAATATGGGATGTAGAACCGGCATGGTAGGATGAGTATCCCGACTGTCGTTGATACGATACTGACTATGAGTTTTTCGTACCCGATGGACCCAATATATTACAATAGTATGGATGTAAATGATGAGGGTGAAAGAAAGGGATAGATCGATTGCAAGTCCGACCGAAGGGGTAGCGTGCCCGAAATACATCTGTTTAGCAGTCGTAGCGGACAAAGATAGTGGTTGACGGAGACGTTCATGCCAGTTCCTGCGTAAGCCACGATTCGCTGGCACGATCCTGGCGGCTCCAATGACAAACTCCTGCTCTAGCTCCTAGCGAGATCCATATGAACAGTACAACCGTCATGTGTAGAAGATTGACGATCTGTAGTAATCCAAACGCCGTATCTGTGGGAGGTGGACGCCGCCCGAATTCGGTATATCATTATATGATTTATAGATGTGGGTAACGTAGCTTACGGTGGTTGAAATAGGAGAAATCGGCAGAGTTGTGGGCGACACCAGTCACTCTTGATTAGCACAATAATCAAGTGTGGTTTTATGATGGTCGCCTCCCTCTATCAATCACGACCGATGAAATCTAGCCAGATCCGGGCTCTCGAGGGTGGTCAGGCGTGAATTCGAAACCGACAGCCGTTGGGGCGCCGCTCGAGGAGTTCCTTCGATCGAAGTCCAAGGGCGGCGAGGGAAGCGGGAACTACCGACGGAACCTCGAGCGCTGCGTCGAGGACTTCCTCGCGTGGCTCGAGGCGGATTCTCGGTCGGGAACGACCTTCGACGAGATCGACGAGCGAACGTTTCGGCGGTACGCCCGCGAACTCGCGAGTCGCGATCTCGCGCCGGGAACCGTTCGGACTTATTACGCGCAGGTCAGCGCGTATATCGGCTGGTGCGTTCGCGAGGGACTCCTCGAGGCGAACTACGCCCAGCGAAACGTCGCGAAGGAGCCGCTGCCGGAGAACGACGGCCGTCGATCGGGCGACCAGCAGGCCTGGACCGACGAGCATCGGCTGCTGATCACCCGATACGTCGACGGACGGGCCCACGACGCCCTCGACGAGCAGGGGTTTGAGACCATCAGAGCGTATCGGGACCGAGCACTCGTCTACGTGCTCTGTTACTCCGGCGTCCGCGGCGGCGAAATTTTTGCGGATCCGAAAGACGACCGGCGAAACGGGCTCAAATGGGGGGACGTCTCGCTCGAGGACCGGCGGATGACCGTCCTCGCGAAGAAACAGGACTGGTCAGATCGATCACTGACGAAACAAGCTATAAATCCTATGTCGCGATACAAAAGAGTGGCCGATCCTGCCGGCGACGAGTGGCCGGTGTTTCCGACGTTTCACCTGCCCTCGCTCTACGAGACGCTCCGTACGGGACTGCGAGACGGACATGACTGGTCGTCGGACGAGATCGAGACGCTCGTCGACGAGCTCACCGGTCAACTGGACGTTTTCGAGGCGTTTCGTGAGTGGGAGCTGGCGCCACCGTCGATCAATACGGACGGCGCCCGGCGGGTCATGCGACGGCTGTGTGCGGACGCGGGGATCGAACTCGAGGATAAACACGGCTATCTCGCACCCCACGGCGGCCGACGTGGTGCTGGCGAAGTGATGGTCCGCCAGCGCGGGTTCACTGCCGCCGCTCGGCTCCTGGACAACAGCGAGGAAGTGGTTCGCCAGTCGTACTCACACATCGAGGCGAAAGAGATGGCCAAAGACGCTGGTGACGCCTTTACAGAGCACGATACGTAAAGTGGCCAGTCCGGATGACGATTTGATAGCTACCGTGAATTACAGACGGAAGTTAATCGGATTCTGTGACTTGCTTGTGTAGTGTCAGGATCGCCAACGGAATAGGTCGAACAGCCATCTAGGGAGAGAATGAATTACAAAGGTACTATTGTAATTTCGCGTGGTAGAACGGTATGCGAATGTCCGGACCCGACCAGCCGTCGGCTACCCGAGAACTGATACTACGCGGTTGATTTCAGTGAAATCGTTCCCCTTCACCGAACAGGAGACCGACGTACATAATTTATTGCGACCAATTGCGAGCGGTTCGGCGAGTCAGTTGCCGGAAGCAACTATCGAGTTCTCCAGTACCGAACGTTACTAACTGTACGTGGTTCTAATCGTAATGACACGAGCACTGCGGCGAATCTGCTCGACCAGTTCATTTTCGTCGACTGAGTCGTCGATACGTGTGGTCGGGACCGAAACGCTGATCGCGCCCAGCACCTCGCCGTCTTCGGTAAGAATCGGTGCGCCAAACGCGTTCATACCCTCAATTCGCTCCTCGAGATTACGAGCGTATCCCTGCTCGCGAACCCGTTCGATCTCCTCACGGAACTTCTCCGGGTCCGTGATCGTGTGTTTCGTCCGCTCATCAAGCCCAACCTGTTCGAGGTAGGCCTCGAGTTCGTTGTCCGGAAGATACGCGAGATAGGATTTGCCAACGGCAGTACAGTGAAGATCCACGGTGCCACCGATATGTGAGTCAGTCTGGACGGCTTGCTCACCCGCCGTCTGGTAGATGTAGACGCCACGAAAATCTTCGACAACCATTATCTGACAGCGCTCACCGGTCAACTGTGCAAGCTGATCAGCCTCCGGCTTGGCCGCCTCATAGAGGTTGTACCGCGACCGCGCGTGATGGCCGAATTCCAGAAACTGCAGCCCGATCCGATACTTGCCGTCGACGTCGACGATGTATCCGAGCGATGCAAGCGTCGAGAGGTGGCCGTGAGCGGTACTTTTCGATACCGAAAATGCGTCTGCGACGTCGGTCACACCTGCGCCTTCGCTGTCTCGAATATACTCGAGAATCGCAAAGGTCGTTTGCACCGACTGTATTTGTCCCGGGGAACTGGCTGTCATAGCCGTGTAAAGGCGCCGGACCCCCTAAGTTCTTTCCTGCCGAACAGCGACCGTCGTTCTCGAACGGATAACCGATGAGACAGTCGTTGGGAGCAACCGAGAGGACCACAACCGTGGTGGTACGTGATCACACACGATATACTCCATCCGATACCGATTGCTATCGATCCACCAGGTCTGCATCTGTTCGCTATCGCCGAACAGTAACGGATTCGAGCGTTAGTAGTCAGCGTGTCGAACAGTAGGGAAGAAAGTTCAGACACTCACATAGACCGTGCTGGGATAAGTTTACATAACGGTGGGACTCACGTAGCTGGTATGGCAACACCAGAACTGGGAGAGCGAACGCTTGAGGACCCCACACCGGAGGTCGTCGATGTCGCCGACGTAACGATCGATGTCGAAACCGACGTACTCATTGCCGGCGGTGGTGGTACCGGTCTTGTCGCTGCACTCGCCGCAGCCGACCGGACGGATGGAACGATAACGGTGCTCGAGAAGTCACACCGACTGGGTGGGAACACATCCCTGTCGACGGGGATGGTCCCCGCCGCCGGAACCAGATTCCAGCGCGAAGTGGGTATCGAGGAGGAACCAGCCGACATGGCGCGTGACATCCTCGAGAAGAACGACCACGAAGCGGACGAAGCGATGGTTGAACACCTCTGTACGGAGAGCAAGAACCTGATACATTGGCTCGTGGACGACTGGGATATCACGCTCAACCTCGTAGATGATTTTAAATATCCGAAACACTCGGCGTACCGAATGCACGCCCCAGCAGGCCGCAACGGCGAGAACCTGATCGAGGAGCTAAGCGAGCGAATCGAGGCGACCGAAACCATCGAACTACTCAAACACACACCTGTCACGAAACTCGTTGCGGACGGCGACGCCGTCGTCGGGGCCGTTGCCGGTGAAACCCACGAGGAGGTAATTGGAGCCGAAAAAGTCATTCTCGCCACGGACGGGTTCGCCGGGAATAGGCAAATGGTCGAACGGCACTGTGGGCAGATCGCTGAAGCGCTTTATTTCGGCTCCGATGGAAACACCGGCGACGGCATCCGATGGGGAGCAGCACTCGACGCCGAATTAGCGTGTATGGACTCCTATCAGGGCCACGCAACGGTCGTCCAGGGGACGGGTGCGTTATCGACCTACGCCATCATCATGAATGGCGGCTTTCTCGTCAATGAAAACGGCAGGCGATTCGGGAACGAAGCGAAAGGGTACTCCGCGCTAGCACTCGACGTCGTCGAACAGTCCGGTAGCGTCGCCTACGAGATTTTCGACGAACGAATCTTCGAGAAACTCGAGGGCGAGTTCGACGATTTCGACGAGGCAGTCGATCTCGGATCGTACCGCAGTGCACCCGACATCGAGATGCTCGCCGAAAAACTCGGCTGCGACCCGAAAACGACGGCCGATGCGCTCGAATCCTACAACGACGCGATCCGAAGCGACGAGCCCGATGATGTCGGCCGAGTCGACGGTCGGACCATCCTCGAACCACCGTTCTATGGCGCGACGGTCACCGGTTCACTGTTTCACACACAGGGCGGGCTGGTCGTCGACGAACACGGCCGTGTTCGCAAAACGGACGGCGATGTCGTCGATAACCTCTACGCTGGCGGCGGATCTGCGGTCGGAATCAGCGGTCACGGATCGGGTGGGTACCTGAGTGGCAACGGGCTCACGACCGCGCTCGGCCTCGGCCGACTCGCCGGGTTACACGCGGCATCGACCCTCGAGGACGGCCGATAAGATAGGTTGGAAAGTCAAACTGAGTGCGCATCTTTATAATCGTTCGCTTACCACGATTCACTGTATGACGAAGCGTATCTGGGAGGATCTGCTCACCGAGCAGGACAAACGGGTTATCGAAAAAGCGGGATACGACAAGGAAGGGGCGTCATCGTGGGAATCTCGGGGGGCCGGATCGAACCCGATGGTGCTCGTGATCGACGTACAGGAACTCATCGTCGGTGACAACGTCCCCATTCTCGAGGCCGTCGAGGAGCATCGAACCGCGATGGGCGAAATTGCTTGGGATGCCGTCGACCGGATCGCAGCGTTCCTCGAGTTCGCCCGGGGCAACGACATTCCAGTCAGCTACACGCGGGTCGTGCCAAGTTCGTACGACGATCCGAACCACGACGATCTACAGATCGTCGATCCCGTCGCACCCGAACCCGACGAAACGGTTATCGACAAGAGCTACGCCAGTGCCTTCTACGGCACCGATCTGCTCGCCCAACTGAACCGCAACGACGTCGACACGCTGGTCGTCGTCGGTAACTCGACCAGCGGCTGTGTACGGGCGACGACGGTCGACGCCCAGCAACACGGCTTCGACGTGGTCCTGCCCCAGGAGTGTATTTTCGACCGAATTGAAGCCTCCCATAAGATCGGACTGCTCGACATGTGGATGAAGTACGCAGAGGTACTGGAGACCGACGAAGTCGAAGCCTATCTCGAGTCTATGGAGCACGAGTCATGAGCTACGATCTCGTCATCACGAACGGAACGCTCGTGACCGAAAGCGGACTCCTGGAAGCCGACGTCGCCGCCGAAGACGGAACGATCGCTGCGATCGGAAGCCACGGCTCCCTCGAGGCCGAAGAGATCATCGACGCCGACGAAAAGCACGTCCTGCCGGGGGCCATCGATCCCCACACGCACCACGGGATCTACAACTCGCTCGCGGAGGACGCGAATACTGAGAGTCGGTCGGATCTCGTCGGTGGCGTCACGACGACCGGAAACTTCTTCCGGCGACCGGGGTCCTACGAGAAGATCATGGACGACTACGTTGAGGCGGCGGAGTCGAACTACCGCCACGACTACTTCTTCTCGCTCGGTCTGCTCTCGTTCGAGCACGTCGAAGAGATTCCGACGATCATCGACGAGTTCGGGATTACCACGTTCAAGTGGTACATGAACTACAAGTACGCTGCCAGCGAGAAGTTCGGCGTCGACTGCGAGATGCGCGACGACTTCGGCAGCAAATTCATCGAGACCCTCGCTAAGCAAGATGAGCCGACGACGCTCGGTTACCACTCCGAAAACGTCGAGATTACGAACGCGCTCGCGGGCGGGAACCCGTACATCGAGACCGAGGCGGACGAAACCGCCGAGGAGGAGGAGTACGAGGTCTTCGTCGAGGAGTTCCCCGACTACGCGGAGGCACAAAGTCTCGTGGCCGGTGCAAGTCTTGCCCGCCAACACGGCTACGACGACAGCTTCTACGCCGTCCATGTCAGTGCGGGCCGAACCGCGGACGAACTCGCGACGCTACAGGAAGCTGGCTACGACGTTACGGGAGAAACCTGCACGCACTACCTGACGCTGACGTCCGAGGAATGCGACGATCGAATGAAGGTCAACCCGCCGGTACGCCACGCCGAAGATCAGGAAACGCTCTGGAACCGGCTGGCCGACGGCACGATCTCCTGTATCGGCACCGACCACTGTGCGAACACGACCGACGAGAAGATCGGCGAGACGATCCGCGAGAGCAAACTCGGCTTCCCCTCGAGCGGGACCATGCTCCCGCTGATCCTCTCGGAAGGCGTCAACGAGGGCCGAATTAGCCTCGAGCGCGCCGTCGACGTGACGAGTACGAACACGGCGAAAGCCTGGAACCTCTATCCGAAGAAGGGGACGGTTCGCGTCGGCAGCGACGCTGACCTCGTTGTCGTCGACCTCGAGGAGACGAAGACGGTGACGCCGGAACGTCTCCAGAGTGTCGCCGACTACTCGATCTACGACGGGCGAGCCGTGACCGGCTGGCCGACACAAACCATCGTCGGCGGTGAACTCGCATACGAGGAGGGACAGGTCCTCGCCGAACCCGGAACGGGGACCCACGTCGACCGCCCGCTGTAGCGATTCGAAGACACCGATAACAGAGACGACTGCCACACAGTATGCCACAATCACAGACTGAGACGAGCCCCCTCGAGGGACTCACCGTAATCGAAGCAGGATCGATGATCTCCGGGCCGACCGTCGGCCGATTTCTCGCCGATTTCGGCGCGGACGTCATCAAGATCGAACACCCAGAACACGGCGACCACATCCGGAACTTCGGAACCCAGAAGGACGGGACCGGGATGTGGCACAAGTATCTGAGTCGAAACAAGCGGTCAGTCACGCTCGACGTCTCCGCCGAGCGCGGACAGACCGTCTTTCGGGACCTCGTCTCGGAAGCTGACGTGCTTATCGAGAACTTCCGTCCGGGGACGCTCGAGCGGTGGAACCTCGGCTGGGAGGCGCTCTCCGAGGAGAACCCAGAACTCGTCATGTTGCGAATGTCGGGCTACGGCCAGACCGGTCCGTACTCCGAAAAGCCAGGGTTCGGCACGCTCGCGGAGGCGATGAGCGGCTTCGCCTACGTCAACGGCTTCGAGGATCGCGAACCACTGCTCCCGCCGACGGGACTGGCCGACAACATTGCCGCGCTCTACGCAACGTTTTCGGTGATGTTCGCGCTGTATCACCGGGACGTCAACGGCGGCACGGGCCAGTATATCGACGTCAGCCTCATCGAACCGATCTTCAACCTGATCGGACCGTTTCCGCTCACGTATGACCAGACGGGCGAAGTCGCCCGTCGCTCCGGGAATCGCTCGACGTCCTCAGCCCCGCGGAACGTCTATCGGACAGGAGACGACCGCTGGGTAGCCCTCTCCGCGAGCGCCCAGCCGATCGCGATGCGAACTTTCGATGCCATCGGTCGACCGGAACTGAAAGCCGATCCTCGATTCGCGGACAACGAGAGTCGCCTCGAGAACGTCGAAGAGCTGGACGAGGTCATCCAGCGTTGGATGGCTGACCACAGCCGCGAGGAGATCCTCGAGACCTTCGAAAAACACGACGCGACTATCGCACCGGTCTACAACGTCGCAGACATCGTCGAGGACGAACACTATCAGGCTCGGGACGCCGTCATCACCGTCGACGACCCGGATCTCGGCGAGGCGTCCGTCCAGAACACGATCCCCAAGTTCAGCGAGACGCCCGGTCGGGTCGACCATTTGGGCCCCGGCCTCGGCGAACACAACGAGGAGGTCTACGGCGAGTTCCTCTCCTATGACGAAGACGTCCTCGCGGAACTCGAAGAGGAGGGTGTGCTCTGATGGACCTGAGCCTGCCCGAGTCGGCGACCATCGTCGAGATGCTCCCGCGAGACGGCTTCCAACGCTATCCCGAGTTCATCCCGACCGACGAGAAGGTCGAGCTGATCGACGCGCTCTCCACGACGGGGGTCGACGAGATCGAGTTCACCTCGTTCACGCATCCGAAAGCCGTACCGAGCTTGCGGGACGCCGCCGAGGTCGCCGAGCGAATCGAGCGGCGCGACGACGTCTGTTACCGAGCGTTGGTGCCAAACACCGTCGGGATGGAACGAGCGATCGACGCCGACGTCGACAAAGTCAACGCCCTGGTCGTCATCAGTGACGGCTATCGCGAAAAGAATCAGGGGATGAGCCTCGAGGAGAACCTCGAACAGGTCGAAGCTATCGTCGACCTCGCAGACGGAACGGATATCGAGGTCGAGGCGGGGCTGGGAACGAGTTTCTTCTGCCCCTACGACGGCGAGATCGACGCAGAGCAAACGCTGTCGGTCGTCGACCGTGTGCTCGAGGCCGGCGTCGACGAGGTGACGCTGGCGACGACGATGGGGATGGCCGATCCCCGGCAGGTGACCGAGCGACTGTCGGCGGTGTACGATCGCCACCCCGACGCGGACGTCGGACTCCATCTCCACGATACGAACGGGATGAGCCTCGCCAATACGCTCGCGGCGATGCAGTGTGGCGTCAGTCGCTTCGACACATCCGTCTGCGGACTCGGTGGCGGGACCATTCTCCCGGGCGGCCTCGGCGACGTTGGGAACACCCCGACAGAGGATCTCGTCAACATGCTCCACGATATGGGCGTTCGGACGAACGTCGACGAGGAGCGACTGCTCGAAGTCGCAACCAACGTCGCGGACCGACTCGATCTCGGGACGCCGAGTCGAGCGCTGATGGGCGGAACGCGAGAGCAGGTTCTCGAGACGGCAGAGACCGAACCGAGCCGGAAAAAGTAGCTCGATGGGCGAGCGTACGGACGGCTCCCGAACGACGCGCGAATCGAACGCGGATACCGAGCAAACACTGATACCACGCGAACGACGAAAGAGACTATGACAGCTAAAACGATAACCGAAAAGATTCTCTCCGAGAAATCGGGACGGGACGTTACTGCGGGCGCGTACGTCGAGGCGATCGTCGACTCGATGGTCACCCACGACGTCACCGGCCCGTTGGCGATCGAGGTCTTCGAGGACGTAACCGACGAGAAGAGCGAGCTGCCCACGGCTGACGACATCGTCTTCACCCTCGACCACCACGCGCCGGCAGACGGCGTCGAAGCGGCGAACAACCACAACATCCTCCGCGAGTTCGCGGCGGAGTACGGCACCCACCAGTACGAGATCAACGACGGAATCTGCCATCAGGTGATGATCGAAGAGGGGTTCGTCGAGCCCGGCCAACTGGTCATCGGTGCGGACTCGCACTCGACGACGTACGGCGGTCTCGGCGCGTTCGGCACCGGCGTCGGCTCGACCGACCTCGGAACGACGTTCGCCACCGGCGAACTTTGGTTCCGGGTCCCCGAGACGATCCGGTTCGAAGTTCAGGGTGATCTCCCAGACGGCGTCTATGCGAAGGACCTGATCCTGAAATTCATCGGTGACGTCGGCTTCGACGGTGCGACGTATAAAACGGCAGAATACGCTGGCTCCGCAATTCGGGAGCTACCGATTCACCAGCGACTCGTCCTCGCGAATATGGCCATCGAGATGGGCGGGAAAGCCGGCATCGTCGAACCCGACGAGCGCGTCGAAACGTTCCTCGAGGATCAGGCGACACTCGACGTGTCGGTCGATCCCGACCTCGCCTCGGACGACGATGCAACCTACGAGGCGACCTATACGTACGAGGGGAGCGACCTCGCACCGCAGGTCTCGAAACCCTCGAACCCCGAAAACGCTGTCGACGTCGACGACGTCGTCGGAACGGGGATCGATCAGGTGTTCGTCGGAACCTGCACGAACGGCCGCTACGAAGATATCCGCGTCGTCGCGGACGTCCTCGCTGGCGAGCAGGTCGCGCCGGGGACACGGCTGATCGTCGTCCCAGCGTCGAAATCAGTGTACGAAAAGTGCCTCGAGACCGGCGTCCTCGAGACCCTCGTCGAAGCCGGCGCCACGTTCCAGAGCGCGGGCTGTGGGGCCTGCGCGGGCTACCACCAGGGCGTCCTCGGCGACGACGACGTCTGTCTGGCGACGGCGAACCGCAACTTCCCCGGCCGGGAGGGGTCGATGGACAGTCAGGTCTACCTCGGCAGTCCAGCGACCGCGGGTGCGACGGCGCTGTACGGCGAGATTACGGATCCACGAGACCTCGAGACGACACGCTACGGCGATCACGTGAGCGCCGACGTGGGGGTGGTTCGATGACCGTCGACGAACCCGGCCGCGCGTGGGTGTTCGGCGACGACATCGACACGGACCAGATCACGCCGTCCCGGTTCATCGTCCTCTCGGATCCCGAAGAGCTCGCCGAGCACGCGTTCAACGATCTCCGACCCGAGTTCTCCGAGAAGGTCCGCGAGGGCGAGTTCGTCGTCGCTGGCGAGAACTTCGGCGGCGGTTCCTCTCGAGAGCACGCGCCGCTCTCGTTGCTCGGCGCGGGTGTCGACGGTGTCGTCGCCCAGTCGTTCGCTCGGATCTTCTTTCGGAACGCGATCAACCTCGGGCTTCCGCTCATGATCTGTCCCGAAGCGCACCGGATCGAAGACGGTGACGAGATCACGATGGATCTCGATGCAGGAGCCGTTCGAAACCACGAAACCGGCGAGCGGTACGACGCCGAACCACTGCCCGAGTTCCTCCAGGAACTCGTCGACGAAGGTGGACTCAAGCCCTATACGAAACGAAAACTCGGGACGGCCGAACAGTCGTAATCGGCGTTCGTTTTCACGACGACCGAGTCCGTTTCGAGCGTGTAACGCGCCGATCAGAAACGTGACCGTCGCGTACCGTGGTTACGAATCCATCCGCAGTGCGCTCCCGATCTCTCGAGCGCGATACTCCCTCGGCGAACGAACGACGTCGACTGCTGTTTCACGGCTCCCGGCCGGCAACCCGTACGCCAGCAGCGATTCGAGTCGGTCGTCGAACTCCTCGTCGGAAAGCGGATCGCGGTAGTCGCCGCGCGGATACGGTCGCTCGCCGCTCTTCGAGGAGCCGTCGGTGAACTCGACGGTCACGCGGGCACCCCAGTCGTCCGGAAAGGCGGCGTCGAACCCCTCGCTCGCACGGACGACGACGCTGTTCGCAAGTGCCTGAACAGCGGAATCGGCGATTGCGTCGGGTTCGAAGTCCTCCAGCGTCGGTGTCCCGCTGTGGATCGTCCGCGCGAGTACGTACGGAATGGAGAACTTCGCGCCCGTCAGTGTTTCTGGCGTGGTGTGGGCCATATCCGCGGCGTTCGCGTACGTATCGACGACGATTCTCTCGACTTCCTCCGGACGAATCTCGCCGTCGATTTCCTGCAGGGCGTCGACCGGAGCGTGGGTGTACCGACACGACGGGTACGGCTTGAAGTAATTTTGTGCGATAGCCCACTCGCTGCCAAGATCAGCGAACAGGGACGTAAACCCATCCGGCAAGATGTCCTCGAACGGGTCGTACACCGTCTGCATCACCGCGCCCGACCCCGGGATGCCGGCCTGGGCGAGTTGGGCCATCGTGATACCGACGCCGGCAGATGCGCCAGCGGTCACGTTCCGCGATGGTGGCCCTTCCTCGTAGGGATCTTCCATCGAGACCACGGCTCGGTTCGCTGCGAGTCGGAACGTCTCTCGAACGGTCTCCGGCTCCGGATCAGTACAGAGAATCGCTGCAACGGCGGGACCGACGGTCGTCCACGTCGCGTGTGGATCACGGACGAGCCACGGAACGGCCTCGTTGATCCGAGCTTTCATCGCGAAGATTGCCTCCTCGAGTCGGGTACAGAGTTCGTATGCGCGCACGCAGCTTTCGACCAGCGTCTCGCCGTCCGCGTCGGCGTGTTCGGCCATCGCGAGTCCGCCGGCGACGATCCCGGAGCCGACGTGGCCGCCCGTGTTGTGCCCCTCTTCGACCTCTTGGACGATAGCCACCGTTCCGTTCAGCGTTGCAGCCTGCACCGGGTTCGTCGTTCGATCCGTCCCGATTACAGTGGCCGATCCCGACGGAACGTCGACGGTATCCCAAGCCCTAGCGTACGGCTCGACTGCGCTCCCGGCCACTGTTGCACCGAGTACATCCGTGACAGTTTTCGCGCCGTAGTCGAGCACCGCATCGGGGATCGGTGCCTCGAGGAAGTCGAAAATCGCTGCTTCCCAATCGGTTGTCGGAGTCGGCCCGTCGGTCGTCATCGATTCCTCTCCGCGGTCGCTGTAATAGTCGACGAACGGAGTGAGGATCGGAGTGCGCGTGGTAGGCACCACCAGTGGTCGATACTGCCGGTGCGACTGTTGTGACAAGTTCGCATACTACCCCGTTTCGACGGGGAGCACCTAAACCTGTCTCACGACGCGCGAACTATCAAAGATCGGTGCGAAACGAAGTTTTATTTTGGTGAGTCATGTCAGTTCGTACAATGACAACTGAGGACAGCCCTCACAGTGACGCTATCGTCGATTCGAAAGCGGAGACTCACCACCGTAGCTGGAACTCCAACCCATCCGGCGGCCTCGGTATGCAGATCGTCGCGACCGTCGCCACGCTCGAGGAATGTGACCCGATTGAGTTACCACCGCTTTTCGACGCCGTCGATCCCGAAGCACTGGACGCGCTGTTTTCGGACACGGACAACGGCGTCAAACTCGTTCGAGTGTCCTACTGTGGGTACGTGATCGACGTTACTCCCTCGAGGTTCGTAGTTCGAGCCGCGAACTGAGTCCCCGCCATCAGCGAGATAGCGTACTTTAGGGGAGACGAATCGAGCGGTGAGGAACCGTCGGAGGAGACAGATTCCCCATCACTCGGTCACTCGCGTCTCGAGCAAGCTTTTAGCACTGTCGCGACAACGACTGACGTGTATGACCCAGACGCCACGTGCCGTCGTCGAGGAGTTTTTCGACCGAATGGCGGACGCAGACGAACGCGCGACCGTCGACGAACTATTCACATCGGATGCGGTGATCACGCTACCGGGAGCCCGTTTCGACGGCGGAAACGCCGCGACGGCCATGCTCGAGTGGCTCGAGGGGCGCTACGAGTGGGCAGACAAGGAGTTCGACGACTGGATAGAATCGGGCGCCCGAGTCGTAAGTCAGGGAACGCTCTACGGAGTAGATTCCGATGGAAATCGGTTCGATGACGTCCGTTACGTCGACATCTATCGCGTCGAGGACGGACAGATCACTCGCGTCGACATCTACAACGACCTCGCTGCAGCGGGGGTCGTCCAGTGAGCTCACGAGCCCGAGCGGGCGTCCTCTTTTCGACGCGAGACGACCTCGAACTCGTCCGGGAGGCAGAGCGCCTCGGCTTCGAAAGCATCTGGGCGGCCGAAGGACAGGGGAAGACAGCGTTCGGGAAACTCGAGCGGTGGGCGACGGTCACCGACGAGGTTCAGTTGGCGACCGGGATCGTCAACGTGTTCTCGCGAACACCGGCGACGACGGCGCAGGCGCTCGCGACGCTCGACGACCACTCCGACGGTCGAGCGATTCTCGGACTCGGCGTCGCCCATCCGGGCGTCGTCGAGGCGTTCCACGGGACCGACTTCGATCGACCGATTGCCAGACTCGCGGAATACATCAGACTCGTCAGGCGGTATCTCGAGGGGGAGCCTTCCGCGTTCGACGGCGAGTTCTACACGCCCGAGCGGACGTCGTTCTGGGAGGCTTTCGAGCCGGTACGGTCGGATATTCCGATATACAACGCAGCCCTCGGCCCGTCGAACGTCCGGCTGACCGGTGAGCTGGCTGACGGCTGGCTGCCGAACCTCTACCCTCGAGAGGCGTTCGATCAGGCGTCCGAATGGCTCGAAACCGGCCTGGAGCGGGGCGACCGAAACATCGATGACATCGACATCGCGATGTACGTTCTCGTCTCCGTAGACGACGATCCAGCGGTCGCACGGGACGCTGCTGCAGCACACGTCGCGACCTACTTCAGAGACATTCCGGGCTACTACGATCGCGTGGCGTCCGAGGCCGGGTTCGAGTCGATGATCGAACGCGTGAGAGCCGCGTCGAGTGCCGAAGCCGCCACGGCCGTCGTGGAGGACGAGTTCCTCGAGCAGGTTGCAGTGATCGGCGACGAAACCGCCGTCAGAACGCGACTTGCGGAGTTGCGCAGAGCGGGCGTCAATTTGCCCATCGTTCGCGCACCGATCGGAGCCGATCGCGATTCAGTGAAGCAACTCCTCGAGACAACCCAACCAACGTAAGGTGGCAATCGGCGGGACCGCTATCCCTTCACGGCCTGTCCACCATCGATGAGGATGGTCTCACCGCTGATGAACGCGGCGTTGTCGCTCGCGAGAAACGTCACCAGTTCTGCCACATCTTCGGGCTCGCCGAGGCGGTCGAGCGTCGTTTTCTCTCGGAAATCGTCTTCCTTTCCGGCCTCGAGGTGCGTCTGAGTCATCTCCGTGCGGATGAAGCCAGGGTTGACCGCATTGACCCGGACGCCTTCAGAACCGAGTTCCGTCGCCAATGCTCGCGTCATCGCATCGAGCCCACCTTTCGAGGCGCTGTACGCGACGCGATCCGAGTAGCCGATGTGGCTGAGCAAGGACGACACCGTAACGATCGATCCCGAGGAGTTACACAGCGGCTCTCTCGCCGCTTGAACCGCATTGTACGCGCCCGTAAGGTTCGTCTCGAGCACGTCGTGCCATCGGTCGGGTGCCAGATCCTCGATCGATTCGCGCGCGACGATACCGGCGTTGTTGACGAGCACGTCGAGTCCGCCGTGAGTAGTCGCCCGCTCGACGAGTCGCTCGAGAGCGGCGGGTTCTCTGACGTCGACCTCGAACGCGTGGACTTCCCCTGGAGCATCCGCCGTCGCCTCGAGAAGCGACTGACAATCGCCGATGTCGCCGGCGATCACCGTCCCACCGCGTTTCGCAAAGGCCCGTCCACAGGCCCGCCCGATACCTCCGGCAGCGCCCGTGATGACAATCGTTCGTCCACTGAACCACTGCTCAGTCATTCCATCCCTCTCGTACGACCTGTCGTAGCCATTGCATCGGATTCAGGGAGGTGAGGAACGACGTTATACCTTCTGGGAACCCCCGTTTTTTCTCAGGCCGCCAACCTGAAGCTGGTTTGAGGCTGGGAAACCCTTATGCTAAGTTGGTCAGATATACGGATGTGAGCGACTACATACTGGAGACTGCGGACCTCAGGAAGACGTTCGGCGAGCTGGTCGCCAACGACGGTATCTCCCTCGGCGTCGAACGCGGCGAGGTCCACGGCATCATCGGTCCGAACGGCAGCGGCAAATCAACGTTTTTCAACACGGTTACCGGCTTTCTCGAGCCGAACGGCGGTACGGTCCGCTTCGAGGGCGAGGACGTTACGAATCTCGGCCCAGACGAAATCGCCAGAGCCGGACTAGGGCGGACGTTCCAGATCGCCTCCCCGTTTACCGATCTCACGGTGCGGGAGAACCTCCTGAGCGTCTACACGGCCGGGCTCGGCTCGGGGCTTCGCATTCCCGACGAGAAGCGGGCTCGCGCACAGAACATCCTCGAGCAACTCGAGATTGAACACATCGCCGAACACGAAGCCAGCGATATCAGCGGCGGTCAACAACAACTCCTCGAACTGGGCCGAATCCTGATGCTTGATCCGAGCTGCATCATGCTCGACGAGCCGACCGCTGGCGTCAATCCCGCACTTCAGGCTCGCATCATCGATCACCTCCAGGGGCTAAACGACGAGGGACGGACGTTCGTGATCATCGAACACGACATGAGCGTCATCTCGGGGCTGACAGACCGTGTAAGCGTCTTGAATCAGGGACAGATCGTGATGCAGGGCGATTTCGACTCCGTCACCAGCGACGAACGCGTCAGAGAGGCTTACCTCGGCGAGACGACCGATCCCGATGCAGGCCTCGATGACACGCTCGAGGGAAGCCGATCGGCATCCGACGCAACCGCTGACACGGTCGCCGATGGTTCCCCGGAGACGGCGGGCAGCGGTGGGACGTCGGCAACATCGGGCGGCACATCGGCAGCGAACGCAAGCGCATCGGCACAGCTGTCCGTTCCGACGGGTGACACCGACTCGAGACAGAAGCAGTTAGTAGCTGACAATATCGTTACGGGATACGGCAACCACACAGTAATCGAAGACGTCTCTGTCGAGAGCCACGAGGGGATCACGTGTATCTTCGGCCCAAACGGCAGCGGCAAGTCGACGCTGCTCAAAGCGCTGATTGGCGCCGTCCCGGTCTGGTCTGGCTCGATCAGGTACGGTGACACGGACATCACCCAGTCAAACACCTACAAAAACCTCGACTACGGGATGGTGATGCTGCCACAGGACGGTGGCATCTTCGGCAATCTGACGGTCAAAGAGAATCTACTGCTCGGTGGCTACCGAGTCAACGACCGATCGGTGCGTCGGGATCGGCTCGATGACGTGCTCGCCGCGTTTCCCGCCCTCGAGGAGAAACTCGACGCCGACGGCGGTTCGCTCTCCGGCGGCCAACAGATGATGTTGAGCTTCGGTCGGGCCATGATGACCGGCTCGGAACTCTTCTTGCTGGACGAACCCAGTGCCGGGCTCGCCCCCTCGCTCGTCGACGACGTCTTCGAAATGACCGAAACGCTCGTCAACCAGGGAGCACAGGTAATCCTCGTCGAACAAAACGTCAGAGAAGCACTCCGTATCGCAGACCACGTCTACATTCTCGCACAGGGGCAACTCCAGTTCGAGGGGCCGGCGCAAGAACTGTTGAACGAGGACGAGCTCGTCGAGCTTTACCTCGGTCTCGAGTAATAGTTCTCTGCACCGGTTCTATCTATGGTTTGACTTGTGCCGTGAAAAGCACAAATCTATATATGGGTTCGTTCACCATGGCACAGTATGGGGAAGAATAGCAACCGGCCTTCCAGGCGTAATTTTATCAAATACATCGGTGCAGCGGGCGCCGTTGGTCTCGCAGGGTGTGTCGGTGAGGACCCTGGAGACGACGGGGACGATGATAGCGATGGGGTAGTGATCGGATCGAATCACCCACTGTCCGGAGATCTCGGCGGAACGGGTACACGCATGGATAACGCCGTCCAGCTCGCCGCGATGATTAAAAACGAAGACGGAGGCATCGAGTCGATGGACGGTGCCGAAATCGATGTTATTAGTGGAGATAATCAGGGTGCACAGGAACTCGGTGGTGAGATCGCGGACGAACTTGTCGACGATGGTGCGGACGTACTCACAGGCTGTTTCTCGTCGCCGGTGACGAACGCTGCAGCGCGTGCAGCCGAAAGCAGCAGTGTCCCGATGGTCATTTCGGTCTCCGTCGACGACGCAATTTTGCAAGAAAACGACCTAAATTACGTCTACCGGCCACAGCCACCGGCAGCACAGATGGCTATCGATCACGCTGATCTAATGCCGGCAGCAGTCCGCGATGCCGGTCACGATATCGAGACCGCCGCCATCTACTACATCGACATCGACTTCGGTCAGTCCGTCCGGGACAGACTTCAGGAAGAACTGCCTGAACAAGATATCGAAGTCGTGGAAACGGTCAGCGTCGACTTCGGGGAGACAGTCGATACGCAGGTCACGCAGATTCAGTCTGCAGATCCCGACGTCGTCATCGCAATTTCGTACGAGGCAGAAACGGTCGAACTCGTCCGTGCGATGGACAATCAGGATTACGCGCCACCGTTCCTGACCGGCTGTTCGAACGAGGCGCTCAACGACCGAAGCGCGCTGGAGTCGATGGGTGACACTGTCGAAGGAGCACTTGCAACGAACTTCGCACTCGATCCGACTAACGACCGTGCCGCGGAGGTCCGAGAACGGTTCGAAGAGGAGTTCGACCAGTCGTTCGATGCTAACGTCGCAATGACCTACGCATCAACGGAGGTCATTATCGCTGCCATCGAGGAGGCAGGCTCCGCTGACCCGGACGATATCAACGACGCGCTCAACGATATCGAAGTCAGCGACCACATCGCGGCGATGCCACCGATCAGCTTCGACGAGACCGGTGAGAACGAGAACGCACTGGCACCACTGTTCCAGGTCCAAGACCTCGAAGACCGAGTCGTGGCCCCCGAAGAGTTCGCCGAAAGCGAAATCGACCTCTAACAGCCCGCAATGCTATCTACGTTTGCTAGCGGACCGGTGGGCCCCATCTCAGGGATCGATGCAGTCTCGGAACTAGCGGCTGTACCGCTATTTATGGATCCGTCAACTGCACTCCAGTACGTCGCGTTTGCGATCTTGCTGGGTGGAATTTACGGCCTCGTCGCGCTCGGGCTCACGATGATCTTCGGCGTGATGGACGTGATCAATTTCGCTCATGGCGCCCTGATGGTCGTAGGGATGTACATCGTCTGGTGGGGGACGAACGAGCTCGGACTCAGTCTGTTCCTGACGATTCCAATCGCAGTTATCGCGTTGTTCGTCCTGGGTGTCGGTATCCATCTCTCGACGATCGCGCCGATTATCGACTCTTCACAGGAGAACCAGTTGATCGTCACGTTCGGTGTCCTGTTGATCATCGTGAGTGCAATCGAAATCGTGTTTTCGGCGGATCCACAGCGACTCGAGTTCGGACTCGGATCGGTCCAGTTCGCAGGGGTGTACCTTCCATTAGGCCAACTGTACGCGTTAATAATCGCGGTGCTCGCCGTGATCATTGCCTGGGCTTTCTTGCAGTATACGCAACTCGGGCGGGCGATCCGCGGCACTGCCGACAACAGGGATGCAGCCCAGTACGTCGGCATCAACGTCCCGCGAATCGACTACCTGACGTTCGGGTTCGGTGCAGCACTCGCCGGACTCGCCGGCGCAGTGATTCCGTTGTTCCAATCGATCGATCCGCATCTCGGCGACGCGTATCTAATTAATGCGTTCGTCATCGTCGTCCTCGGCGGTCTGGGGTCGTTCCCTGGTGCGCTGATCGGCGGCATGATAATCGGCTTCGTACACGTGTTCGGACAGGTGTTCCTCCCTGGATCGGGGTATCAGATCGCAATCTTCCTCATCTTTATTCTGGTTCTCCTGTTGAAACCATCGGGATTGCTCGGAGGTGATGTCCATGAGTGAATCGACAGCGCAGACACAGCCGTCGCGAATCGATCGTGCCCGTCTCCGGTACCGAACGTTCCGTCGCCAGTGGTACTCGACAGCCGTTTTGCTCGCTGGAGTTTTCGGCATACTCCTCGTCTTACCACTCACACTGAATCTGTACGCGTTCGGACTGAGTCTCGGTACCTGGGTCAGCGTGCATATGCTGATCCTCACGCTCGTCTGGGCGACTACCGGACAAGCGTGGAACATGATGTCCGGCTATACCGGGCAGTTTTCGTTCGGACACGCCGCGTTCTTCGGACTCGGCGCGTACGGCACGATCATCCTGCTGAACACTGCGGGACTGAATCCGTGGCTCGGTATGCTGGTCGGCGCGACCATCGCTTCCCTGTATGGGTTGTTGATCGGGGTGCTCTGCTTTCGCTACGACCTTCGGGGACACTACTTCGCGCTAGCAACGCTCGCGTTCGCCGAACTACTCAGACACACCTTCAATACGGTGTCGCAACTCGGCGGAGCCAGTGGATTCTTTAGACCGCTTCCACAGGAGTACGCTGACGGCTTCGGACTGATCGCGTTCCAGTTCGAGAACGCCTTGCCATACTACTACGTCATCCTGGCGTTTCTCATCGTGGTCTCGGCGATCTCGCTCGTGATCAAACAGTCCCGGCTCGGACTGTATCTGTTCGCGATTCGAGAGAATGAAAACGCCGCGAGTGCCGTCGGCATTCCGACCTACCGGTACAAACTCGTCGGCATTACGGTGAGTGCGTTCTTCACCGCCTGGGCGGGTGCGTTCTGGGCGATGTACTTCAACACGATTCGTCCGGAAACGGTCTACGACATCCTCGTCAACGTCGAGGTATTGTTACCGGCGATCGTCGGGGGGATCGGCACCGTACTCGGCCCGATCGTCGGCGCGTTCCTCGTGATCCCGCTCGCCGAAATAGCTCGCCAGTCCGTCGATATCGCCGGATTCGACCACGTTATCTACGGAGTGCTCCTCATCGTGATCGTCCTCTACAGCCCGAAAGGGGTCGTCTCGTGGCCCGCTCGGCTCTTCGAACTGCTGGAAGACCGCGGACTGTACGAGAGTACGATCGATGACGAAAACATGGACAACGACGAATGACAGCTCCCAGCCCACTCTCAACGTTCGTTGCAACACTGTCATCCGATGCGCTCCCATCCGATGTTCGTGACCGCGCTGGACTCGTAATCGCTGATACGATCGGGTCGATCGTCGCCGGATCGACGACCGAACCCGTTCGAACACTCCAAGCACGGTATGCTGCTCGCGGCTCGGGACCGGCGTCCGTGCTCGGAACCAACTCGTCACTCCCGATCGAGCAGGCTGCAACGCTCAACGGCACTGCCGGGACGGTACTCGAACTCGACGAAGGGCACAAACGGGCGGCAGGCCATCCCTCGATCCACGTACTTCCAGCCGTGTTAGCCGTCGCCGAAGCCGACGACGGATCCGGCGAAGACCTACTCGCTGCGTTCGTCGCCGGCTACGAAACCGCCGCCCGCGTCGCACAAGCCTGCCAGCCCCTCGCCGACGGTTACCACCCGCACGGCGTCTGGGGTGTCGTCGGCGCAGCCGCGGGCGTGGCGAACTACCGCAGCCTCGAGGCCGAGACAGTTGCGAACGCGCTCAGTATTGCTGCGAACCACGCACAACACACTCGATTCGAAGCCGCCCTCGAGGGCGCAAGTGTCAGAGACACGTACGCCGGGATGGTGGCACCAGACGCCATCCGTGCCGTCGATCAAGCCCAAGCCGGCTTCACGGGACTCGAAGATGGAGTTCGTCGCCACCTCGAGTCGGTTACCGATGGTGCCATCAGCACGATTTCGGCTGACGATTTCGGAGAAGAGTGGGAACTCTGCAACGGCTACTTCAAGATTCACGCCGCCTGCCGATATACACACCCTGTGCTCGACGCAATCGACGAACTCGAGGACGAGACCGCGTTGGAGCTAACTGCGATCGATTCGATCGCAGTCGAGACCTATCCGGCGGCGGCCGGTCTCGGCGAACAGGCCCCTCAAACGCGACTCGAAGCTAAGTTTTCGATTCCGTTCGTAATCGCGACCCGGCTGGTCCACGGACACGCTGGGAAGGACGCGTTCGAACCAGCCGCGTTCAAAGAGGAGGTGTTCGAGCTCGCGACTCGAGTTACCGTCAACGCAAGGTCGGAGTTCGCCGACGCCCTCCCGGACAGTCGTGGCGCACGGGTAACAATCGAGCACGGCGAGACGGAATCGACGATAACCGTCGATCACGCCCGCGGTGGGGGAACGCGTCCGTTCAACGAGTCACGGCTCCACGAGAAGTTCGATTCACTCGTGACTCCCGTCCTCGGTGACTCGGCCGCCGAGAGGACGTGGGCACTGCTTCGATCCGAGGGTATGCCGGACGCTCGCACCCTGTGTGAGTCTGTCACACCGTGATAGCTCCTCACCGTCGCGGGATTTGCTTCCGAAAGCAGTCAGTTGCGGTGTTGTTTCGCCACCCATAAAAAGTAAGATGGTTCAATTTTGTGATGGTCTCTATCAAAAATCGACCGCCTCAGCGGGCGTCGCGACTGGGTCAACGAGAGTGGATTTCCCGCCAGCTGACATAACTCGACATTTGATACTATCCCGCGATCTTCTCACATTCAAATATAGTTCGATAATTATAGAGATTGGGTGTCGGGCGTAGCCGAAAGGCAGTCCACGATTGGATTCATAAAGGCGTTCGACAGCTGGCAGGTGACAAGGAACCGAATCACGTCGCATTTGATGAGACGGTGATTCAACGTGAGGAACATCGATATTGGCTGTACAGTGCTGTCGATCCAGTAACGAACAAGATACCCCATATACGGCAGTATCTGACGACAACAACCACATTGACAGAACGGTTCCTCGAGAACCCACCGAGAAATATGACCTCGACGATGCTGTATTTCTCGTCGATAAATCAAAATCTCTCCAGACTGTATTCCGCTGAACTGGCTCCAAGTTCGATATGAAAAGCATCGAGATCGGACCGCTTCTCAACATGTTTTTTATGAGATATAATACCATACCTCTTTGCTATCAAACTGTTTTAGTCGTGTACAATCATCTACAGCAGAACTGTCACCCCAGTTCTTCGTCGCCTGACACAATGAAACAAACTACACACGACCGGCCGAAATCAGCTGTGTTTGTTACCGTTTCGGAACTGACGGCCAGCGACGAGAAACACGACGATCGCCAGCAGCGTGACACTAACTCCGAAACCTGGTGTTCCGTCGTCGACATCTTCAGTCATGCTGTCACTGTCAGTCTCGCGGGCGCTCGAGTCATCGTCCACGCTAGACGGATCATCGTCATCAGCCTCGTCCGCGCTCGAGTGCTCATCGTCCACGTCAGGTAGTCCGACACCAACGGCAAACTGCGAGAAGCTGTCGACACCAGCACTGAAGCGAAGTTCGTCTTTCGTTTCGTCGATCACCGTCGTCTCGAGTGGGCGCCACTCGTCGGCGTCGGGGTCGAAGTGGTACAGCGAGACCGCGTTGGCGTCACCGTCAGCGGTCTCGAGCGCCTCGGCCGGCACGCTGAACTCGATCGTCGCCGAGTCGAGTTGGTCGGGCTCGAAGTCGGTGGCGATCTGGAGGTAGCCAACTGCCTCGAGACCTTGATCGAGGCCGCGAGCGTCGTCGCTGGTCGGCTCGCTGGCCTCGCGGATCGTAAGGTCAGTGTCGATTCGGTCGGTGAACTCGATGTGGAGTCGCTCGCTCGTGGCTGTTACGTGGTGCTCGGTTGCAGTGGGGTCAGTGGCGAACCGGAGATCAACCGTCCGAACATGACTGAACTGAAGCAGTGATTCGGAAATTCCGTTTCTAATCGTGGGAGTAACATCGGCGCGAAGGTCGCCACCTGAAATGTGAACTGACGACGTTTCGTCGCTGTTTACTGACGTGCTGGGACTACTCGTCCCACTTCCGGTCGACGGAACGGGCTCGACGGTCACTGTCTCGCTGGAGATGTCGTTAACGCTTCCAACGGTCACGTCACTCTCGCCGACGTCGCCGCTGGCCGTGGCCCACTCGAATGTCAATGTTTTCGACTCGCCGGCCTCGAGTTCGAGAGTATCGCTATCTTGCAGGTTGTCCTCGAAATCGCGAAATTCAAGCGACTGCTCACCATCTGCGGCCCAGTTGGTGACCTTCACAGTCACCTCGAGGGTCGTCCCTTCGGTGACTGGGGCGTTTGTCTCGGTGATGGCCACAGAGAAGAAGGGATCGGTGTCCTCCCACGCGAGCGTGGGGTACTGGTCGGTGGCGTGCCAAGTGTCGGTAAAGGCGAAGCCATTCATAGTCACGGTGGCGTTTTTCCCGTGCATCTGCCAGGTCTCGAGGCCCTCGCCGCCGCTGGAGTCGGACTGCCCCGTGGTTTGCGTGTCCCAGTAGGAGTACGTCACGTCGCCGCCGCCGGTGCCCACGAGTCCGCCGACGCTACCAGATTCGTCCCCGTCGTTCACTTCGCCGGCCGCGTACGATCGTTCGATCGTGCCGGAGTTGGAACTGGACGAAGGGTTGTGCCCGACCAGTCCACCGACGGCCCCGTCGCCGCCGACGTCGGCGGTCACGTACGAGTCGGAGACGGTCGCCTCGTACCCGGTCAACCCGACCAGCCCGCCGACTCGCTGACTTCCGTGAACATCACCGGTCACGTACGACCGCGCGATGGTACCGTAATTTGCACCGACGATCCCCCCGGTATCCGACCCGCCCACGATAGACGCGTTCTCGAGTCCGACGTCGCGAATCTCGCCTTCGAAGTCGTGGCCGCCGATGGCGGTGAACAGGCCGACTTTATCCTCGTCTGGTCGGTCGATCGTCAGGGCCTCGACGACGTGACCATCGCCGTCGAACTCGCCCGCAAATGGCGACTCCGAGTCGCCGATCGGGTCGAACCCGTCGCCGTCGTGCCAAACGTCGGCCTCGGCGGCATCGACGGCTCCTTCGAGGACGTAGTGGGCGTCGAGTGCCGCCCCGATCGCCTGCAGTTCGGCCGCGTTCGCGATCCGGTAGGGCGCCTCGTCCGTCCCCTCACCCTCGTGGGCCAGCCAGAGCGAGTGGTCCACCACGAGCGTCTCGGCCGACGGCGTAGCGGTCGTCGAGTTGGATCGGTAGCCGTCCGCCTCGAAGGTCATCTCGTAGCCGCGATCGCCCGGAACGACCGTGAACTCGTAGGTGCCGTCCGCGTTGGTCGTCGTTTCGAAGACGGTGCCGTCCGCGTCGGCCGTCACGGTCGCCCCTCCGAGCGCGTCGCCGGTTACCCGGTCACTTACGCTTCCCTCGATGGTCGAATCGCCCTCGAGCATGATCGGAACCGAGACCGTCGCACCCGAGTCGACTTCGTCCGTCGTGGCAGTCGACTTCTCGTAGCCCGTGGCGTTCACGGTGACGGCGTACTCGTCGTCCGTTCCGGGAACCGTCACTTCGAGCGTGCCGTCGTCGCCGGTCGTCTCCGCCGGTTCGAACTGTGCGCCGTCGTCATCGCGCTCGATCGTCAGCGAGACGTTCTCGAGGCCCTCGTCGGTGACCGAGTCAGTGGCATTTACCTCGAGCGTGGCGTCGCCGTCGAGCAACACCGACTCGGACGGTGTCGTGACTCCGGGCTCCTCGATGAGTACGTCGAGCTCGGTCGGCTCGTAGCCAGCCGCCGCCACGACGACGGCGTACTCGACGCCGCTCGGCAGTTCGGTGACGGAATAGGTGCCGTCACCGTCGTGGCTCCCTTCGTAGGTGCCAACGCCGTCGACCGGCGTCGCTTCGACGGTCGCACCCTCGAGGCCGTCGCCGAACTGCTCGCCGACGACGTCGAGCTCGAGTGCGCCGTTTCCAGTCAGCGCGACGTCGACCTCCTTGGTCCCGTCGGCGTGAATGGATTCCGTCCCGGCGTCGAAGCCGTCGGCTCCAGCGGTGAACGTGTAATCGTAGCCGCCGACGACCTCGGTCAGCTCGTAGCTGCCGTCGGCGTCCGTCTCAATCTCGTAGGCCAGGTCGGCGTCGACGCGCTCGTCATCGATCTCGAGTGAGACGGCCGCGTCGGCGATCGGTTCATCAGTCACCGCGTCGGTTACCGCTCCGAAGACAGTTTCCTCGCCGGGTTCCAGGAGGGCGACGTCGATCGTCTCGCTGCCACCGGCTCGCAGCACCGTCTCGCCGCGTTCGGTCTCGGCTTCGTAGCCGTCGGCGGAGGCCGAAACGTCGTACGTCGTATCGATGTCCGTATAGCCCGGGACGGCCACCTCGTACTCCCCGTCGGCGTCCGTCGCGCTCTCGATAGTGAACGCCGTTCCGGTCGCATTCTCGGTGACCTCGAGCTCCACAGCCTCGATCGGGTCGCCGGTGAGTCGGTCGGCCACCGTGCCGTCGATCGATGCCGAATACTCGAGCGCGGCTTCCAGTTCGGCTGTCTCGCCCGATTCGAGGTCGACGCCCTCGATCGTCACCGGCTCGTAGCCGTCGTTCGAGATTTCGAGGTCGTAGGCGTCGACGCTCGAGACAGCCTCGAACGCGATTGAACCGTCGACAGCCGTCGATCCCGTGTACGGTCCTGCGCCATCAGAGCCAACTGCCTCGACCGTCACGTCCTCGAGTCCGTCTCCGGTGCGTTCGGAGACGACGTCCACTTCGATTGCGGCGTCGCCGGACAGCTCGACGTCGAGTTCGTGGTCGGCTTCGTCCGCAACGTGCTCTTCGGGGATAGTGACTGGTTCGTACCCGTCTCTCTCGATCGTCATCTCGTAGTCGTGACCGCCGGGAAGTACGTCGATCTCGTAGCTGCCATCCGCGCCGGTCGTCGCACTGTACGCACCCGCGCCGTTTTCGGCGGTGACGGTCGCACCTTCGACTCCGCCGCCACTCTCGCCGTCGGTGACCCAGCCGGTGAGTTCGGCGTTGCCGCCTATGAAGAAGTTGCGGTTATTTGTACCGGAGTGTGGAGTGGTGGGGAGTGGGCGATCCCTGTATCCGTCTTTCGAGGCGGTGAGCGTGTAGGGCTGCCCACTGGGAACGGTGAACTCTATCCGATCGAAGCCATCGCCCGTAAACGCCGTTTCCCCCAAGCTCTCGCTCTCGACTGTCACTGTGACTCCCTTGAGTTGCTCCTGCGTACGGTTGTCTCTCGGGGTGATCCGTTTGTCCGCATCGCCGGTAAGCTCGAGGTCGACGCCGGTGACGTCCTCGCCATCAGCGACTGACGCCGCCGTCGTCGAGCTCCCTTCCCAGCCGTCTGGATCGGCGCTCACGGTGTACTCCTCGCCCGTTCCGGGCACGGGGATCGTGTACGAACCATCCTCGTCCGTCTCGTTCATGTACGTTCCCGCGCCGTTTTCGGCCGACACGTCGATGTCGGGCACGCCGGATTCGAACGTGGTATCTTCAATGTGGCCGCTCACGGTCGCGTTGCCCTCGAGTCCGATAACGACGTCTTCGACATCGTCGTCGACGGTGACGGTCGTGGCGTTCGCCTCGTAGCCCTCTGCGATCGCTTCGAGTTCGTACTCCTCGCCGGTTCCGGGCACGTCCTCGAGCGTGAATGCGCCGTTCTCGTCCGTCTGCACCTCGTCTTCGGTCCCATCGGGGTAAACGAGGATGACGCTCGCATCCTCGATCGGGACATCCGACGGAGAGTGTGCGTGCACGTCGACGACGGTTCCCTCGAGGCCCATGCCGAGATCGACCGGATCGGTCGCTGCCGTCCCGATGAGTCCGCCAGCGAAGGCACTCATTACGATGATAAAAACGATCGCCGTGAGCCGAAGCCCCCTCATCGATCCTCCGAGGTCAGTGTCGGCCCCGAGACAATCTGGCGTCCTCGAGTAGCCAGCCCTTGGATCCGTAGTCGACTGAGAGTCTCACACAACTCCCGAAAAGGCTGTGACAGTCGAAACCGAACGGATATCGGGCGATGAATAGATGGCATTCTTGCTCACAGATACTGATAGATAGCGCATAAACCGAATACCAGCGGATAGTGGTATGGCGAGGGATGCGTACTGCAGCGGTCGCTGCCGACTGCTTGGTCTACCTTTCTCCAAAATGACCTAAGTCGGACCGATAGAGTCGTACTGGCTGGCGCGTAACACAATCACAGACGTATGTATATCGTCGGGCTAATCGCTTACGCCGGGTCAGCACTCATCGGCGGTCTGCTAGCGGTCGCGTTATTGACTAAATACGACCGCCGACAGCCCTCCTTTACCTTCGGTCTGTTTCTGCTCGTCATCGGCTTTTGGGCGGCGGCGTACGTCGGCTATCTGGTCGCCTCGAGCGAGCAGTGGCTCCTATTTTTCATCCAGTTATCGTATTTGTCGGTCGTCTCTGCGCCTATCGTCTGGCTCGTCTTTGCACTCCAGTACACTGACCACGAGGCCTGGCTCTCGAGGCGACGAATCGCCCTGTTGTCGGTCGTTCCTGCGGGCGTCCTGACGCTTGTCTGGACTGCGCCATATCATTCGCTGTTCTACGCCGACACCGTGGTCACGATAGTCGACGGCGTCGCCCTGCTTGACACGCCACCGGCGATCGGCCACCGAATCAATATCATCTACGCCTACGGGCTGCTACTGGTCGGAACCGCCCTGATCGTCGCCGAAATTTTCACGACAAACCGGCTCTATCGTCGACAGTCGCTGGTGCTTTTGGCCTGTCTGAGCGCGCCGTGGGTCGCAAACGGCGTGTTCCACCTCGGTGTCCAACCGATTCCGACGGCGGATCTCACCCCAGTCATCTTCGTTCTCGCCGGCATCCCGCTGGCGGTGATCGTCCAGCGCACCGAACTCACCGGCTTCGTCCCGGTCGCCCACGAACGCGTCTTTCACACCCTCGATGACCCCGTCTTCGTTGTCACTAACTCGAATCGAATTCTCGATGTCAACCGCGCGGCTCGCATACTCGTCAACGCCGACAGTACCATCACATCTATCGAAGGCAGCGATATCACCGACGTGCTCCCAGAGACGCTGCTCGACGACGGCGGCCTCCATCCGAATCTCGAGACAGCCATGGAATGTATGATTGACGTCGACGGCAGGCCCCGACAGTACATCGCTCGCGTTCGCTCCATCGATCCGGACCGTCAGGATCCACGCGGCTGTATCGTTTCGTTGACGGACATTACGGTTCAAAAACGCCAGCAAGAGAACCTCGAGGCCAAAAACGAACAGCTCGAACGCCTCGCCAGCGTCGTCTCGCACGACCTCGCGACGCCACTCGCAACAGGCGAGAGTCTGGTCCACCTCATTCGCGCAGATACCGATGACGACGATCCGGAACTCGAGCAATCGCTCGACGATCTCGAGGCTGTCCACGCCCGACTACGGGAGTTCGCCGAGGCGCTCCCCGAACTCGCACGGGAGAGCACCGACGTCGAGTCACCGGTCGAGTGCGATCTCGAGTCCGTCGCGCACGCGGCGTGGGACGTCGTGGACACCGGTGAGTTGACGCTCGTGATCGAGTCAACACGGACGACCAGGGGCGATCCGCGGCGGCTGCAGCAGGCGTTCGAAAACCTGTTTCAGAATTCTGTCGAACACGGTTCGACGAACCCCGACTCGCACACTCGTCGGAACACCGTAGAGCACGGCTCTACGAGCCCTGT
This sequence comes from Natronorubrum texcoconense, assembly GCF_900100335.1. Classification (GTDB taxonomy): domain Archaea; phylum Halobacteriota; class Halobacteria; order Halobacteriales; family Natrialbaceae; genus Natronorubrum; species Natronorubrum texcoconense. Next base: position 193,017 of record NZ_FNFE01000005.1, read on the forward strand.
TTCGCGGGCTCAGCAGGATACCGTCGAACACGGCTCACCGGAATCCCGACCGGACGACTCTGAGATCGCCGTCGACGCCGATGTCGTCGAGCGGAACCAGGATCGAGGCGAATCCTGGGCGGACAGAATTACTCTTCCTGACGAGCAGACCAGCGGAACGAGAGCGGCGACCGACACTCGAGTGACGACGATTCGAGTCGGAACGGTCGGTTCGGCCATCGACGGTAGGGGCGACGGGACCGATTCCACCGGTCGAGAAACCGCCCAGCAACGTGGCTTCTACGTCGAGGACGACGGCCGCGGAATCCCACCCGAGCGACGCGAGCACCTCCTCGAGTTCGGGGTCAGCACGGGCTCCGGTGCGGGCTACGGGCTTGCCATCGTCCGAACCATCGTCGAAGCACACGGCTGGTCCCTCGAGATCGGCGAGGCGGCCGACGGTGGAGCGCGGTTCGAGATCCTCGAGGTCGACTGACCGATCTTCGGCGCACCACCGCATGGTGGTATGTGTTTTAGTATGTCGGGTGCCGACCTCTGAGCAGTGATATCGACAACGCGACCGACAAATCGACTCGCCTCTCCGAAGAAGAGGCGCCAGAGCGGTCGCGACTGACTCGTGGATACGGGAGACGGCCCAGCGGACGATGAGAAAATACGCCAATGACAGCACTGAACACGGACGCCGGATTGGACGACCAACACGCCCCGCCCCCAACGGTCGACGCGCTGCTCGTCGACGACGACGAAACGTGGGCGAGGACGCAGCGGCGAGTCCTCGAGCGGCACTACGACGCTATCTCTGTCTCGACGGCCCACACGCTTCAGGACGCCCTCTACGCCCTCGAGACGGGTTCCCCAGACTGTCTCATCTGTGACTACCAGCTCGGCGACGGCACCGGGCTCGAATTCCTGGAAGCGGTCAGACGCGACCACCCGAAGCTCCCCTTCGTGCTCGTCACCGGACAGGGAGACGAATCGGTCGCGAGCGAGGCGATCCGAGAGCGCGTTACCGACTACGTTAGAAAGGACGACTTGGCGGGCCAACCTGACCTCCTCGCCACGCGGGTCGCGTCCGTCGTAGAGGCCTATCGAACGGAACGTGCGCTCGAACGTGAACGGCGGAGCAAAGAGGCGTTGCGCAGACTGGTGACCGCCAGCACGACCAGACAGGACCTCGGCCGAGGCGTCTGCCAACACTTCGTCGACGAGCACCGGTACGCGTTCGCGTGGATCGGCGTCCTCGATCGCAACGGCGCGGTCGTCCCGTTCGCCACGGCCGGCGACGACAGCTACCTCGAAGCGGTCCTCGAGCCGGGAACGAAACCTGGTGACGGGACCGAGCCAGCGGTGACGGCGCTCGCACGCGGCGACACAGTCGCCGTATCGCCGATAGACTCCGTCGGCGAACCGCCGGAGTCCGTCAATGCCGAATCGAGAGCTGAAAACGCAGAATGTGGGCCCGATTCCGGCGAGGGGATCGACGGGGCCCGAAGCGTAGCAGAGTGGCGACAAGCGGCGCTCGAGCACGGCATTGGCTCTGCGATGGCCGTTCCCATCGAACACGACGATGTCCAGTTCGGCGTGCTCGCCGTCTACAACGACGGCGTCTCGTCCGACCGCCAGGCGAGGGAGTTGCTCTCCGAGTACGCTGAGACGGTTGGCTACGCGTTCCAGGCAACGGAGTGGCGACGGGCGCTGTTCTCGTCGACCGCCACGTCCCTCGAGATCACCGTCGCGGACGAATTCTCACCCCTCGTGGCGCTCTCCCGCGAACTGGCGCGAACGGCGACGATCGAGGTCGGAACCGTCATTCCCAGAAACGACGACGAAGTGCTCTATCTGGCCTCTATCTCGGATACGTCTGCGACCTCGCTCGAGGACGCCGTCGAGGCCGTGGCGTCCGTACGCTCGGTCGAAGTGTACGGGACCGACGACCCTGTTCGATGCGGGCTCGTCGTCGAGACGCCGGTGCCGGAAACGGTCCTCGTTGAGGTCGGGGGTCGATTCCGACGAACCGTCGTTGCCGACGGTCAGATGCGTATCTCGGCCTCCGTTCGGGCTACGGAGGCGGTTCGTCCCGTCATCGATCATCTCGAGGACGCGTTCGCCGACGCATCGGTGACGACGGTTTGGTCCGATCACCCCCAACCGGAGGATGCCGGCTGGGGTGGGCTGGAACGACTGACGGACCGGCAACGTCAGGTGCTGGAACTGGCGCTCGACGCGGGATACTTCGAGCGACCGCGCCGGCACAACACCGGTGAACTCGCGGCGATGCTCGATATCTCTCGAGCGACGTTCACTCAGCACCTACGAGCTGCGCAATCAAAGGTGTTCGAGGAACTAGTGTCTGAGTGAACCGGATTCGTCGACTGGTCCGTAATCAACCAGTCACTCACTGCTGGCCATCTCATGACCGACGGTTTCGAACGATCCTTATGGATCGCCAGACGGAGCCGCATTAATCCGTTAGAACTAGGGGGCGCTGTATAGTGGAAACCAGCGATGAGTCATATCTGACGGGGAACATTCAAAGTATTCGGAGCTCCCAGGCCGTTGTAAGCGTACGCAAGAAGCGTCTAGACAGGCGTTTAGAATCCGTCGACGTTCATTCTGTGAGAGACAGATGACAAACGACCTTGACGCCTCCACCAGTCGTGCTGGATCAGCACCAACTTCGTCCGCAAGATTGGGTGACAGGGCAACAATTGAAGTGAAATAAGAACACGACGATCTGTACACACCTACGCGATTTTCGCTTCGATGAGCCGGTATTCCGGTTCGAGAGATCAGTGACTTAGCCGTGCGAAAATAGAGTTCCCCGTGATCACGGTTCGAGTGTGACAGTCACGGTATCGTCCATTCTGAGAGACAGCGACTCGTCGTTCAGTGTAACAGTGAACCGTGCTTCGAACGGCTTGTCAGAGATGACCTCCATTACGATCACGTCCGATGTGATGTACTCGTACAGATCCCAGAGCGGAACATCAAGTACCGAAATACCGTGTTCCCAGAATAGGGAGAGGACAGCAGGGTAAAACGCAACCGGTACTTCGACCGGCATACTGACCAGGAATTGGCATTCACGACACGAACTATTGTAGATATGTTGGGCGTTTTCACCGTGCTCATACTGGCTAACAACTGTATCGACAGGGCCGAAACACTCCGGGCAGATACCACCTCGGAGGAGAATGTACATGCTCCAGATGCGGTAGCAAAAACTTTCTATGACTTCCTCGGAGGTTCGGTTTCGAGTTTGACTTTGTGGGCAGAAATCAGTAATGAGAATCGCGTTACACGATGTGCATCGAATACGGAACTGATCGACGTCGAGCGTTGCCAGAAGTGTCGTTTCATCACAGAACACGCAGGCTCCGGAAACCTCCTGATCCTCAAACGTTGATGTGCTCTCGTACACACCCGAGCGGATAACTCGGACAATCTTGGTTCCACTATACGTCAAGCGATATCCGTCGGGTGTCTCACTGACAAACTGTCCGACGAGCTGGTTCAGGTGATACGAAAACTGAGACGTACTATCGATATCGACTGCATCATATAATTCGGTAAACGTCATCGTGAACCGCTGTTCGTGATGCTCTCGCTCCACCTCACCTAACGCCAGCAAAATTTGCAAACGCTGCGAATTTCCGAGCGCGCTGATAGCGTCAACCACCTCCTGATCGATTTGATCGTTTTGATCTACTCCCATGGATAGGTCCTACTCCCCATCTGTGGTCCACTGGGATAAGAACAGTTGCCTCCCTCGATCACGAACTATCGCTACGAAGAGTACGTTCATTGGACGGCTGGTAAAGGTCAACCCGAACGAAGGATGAGTTCTGAAACTCGCTACCCCTTTATTGTCAATGCGGGGCTAGATAAACGGGATTCACCATGGCATCATTCCTCGTACTCTATGGAACCAGTGAGGGACAAACAGAAAAAGTTGTAACTCGCATCGGTGACGTGCTCATCGACCGTGGGCACGAAGCCACGACGGTGAACGCGAGTGAGATTTCGCCGGAATTCGCAATTGATGACTTCGACGCGATCCTCGTCGGCGCGTCTATTTACACCGGCAAACACCAGACATCGGTCCGTGAGTTCGTCACCGCTCACCGCAACACGCTGGCGACGAAACCAACCGCCTTCTTCCAGGGATCGCTGTCCTCCACCGGTGAAGTCAGGGAAGTCCAAGCGGCTGGCTACGTCGAGGAGTTTATCGAGGCCACTGACTGGCAGCCCGATAGAATCGCCCTGTTCGGTAGCGCGTTGGGTACACGAAGTACGGTTTCTTAATGTTGCCATGTTCCGTTTCACGACTACATCCCGTCTGGTAGCAATGCGACGAGGATTCTCTTGAAGGAGGAATAGTAGCACAGTTTTTCCAGTCGATCCACCTAAAGCATACTATGGGGTCGAATTACGCGGAACCCGTCACTACCACTCGCCGCCAGTTGCTCTCGGCCCCGCTCGTTGGAGTTGGCGGGGGGCTCTCCGGGAAGTTCGGCTCCACCAGAAACATCGTAGAGCCCGGCGAACCGACCCCGACGTATCTCGACCGACGCGTTCCTGGCCTGCTTGACCGTTACGACGTGCCGGGGGCATCGATTGCCCTAATCAAAGACGGCGAGGTGACGTGGAGCGGTGCGTACGGCACTGCTGACCTCACGGAAGAACGTCCGACGAACGAGAATACCCCGTTCCGAGTGCAGTCGATCACGAAGTCGGTCACGGCATGGGGGGTGCTGAAGCTCGTCGAACAGGACGAAATTGCTCTCGACGATCCGATCAGCAACCATCTCACAAGTTGGGAGCCCCCGGACGCCGAATATTCGTGGGAGGAAGTGACCGTACGGCGAGTACTCAGCCACAGCGCTGGATTGCCAGCAGGTGGGTACGATAGCGTCCCAATCGACGAAGAGCCGCCTCTACTCCGGGAGGCGCTGTCCGGAAACGGAGGCGGACCTGTAGCGCGACCGATTGATGAGCCCGGTGAGTTTCGGTACTCGAATCCGGGTTACGCACTGCTCGAACTCCTGATTGAGGACGTCACGGGCCGCGACTATGCAGCGTACATGGACGAGGAAATCCTGAGCCCACTGGGGATGGACAGGGCAACCTTCTCCATGACCGATCGGCTCCGTTCGGAGCTGGCGACTGAGCACTTCGTTGATGGAACGCCAGTCCCTGCGTCACACGGCCCTGCCAATGCCCACGGCGAACTGTACGCGACCGCCAGAGATATCGCACGCTTCGTCGCCGCTGGAGCGGAGGCAACCGAGGAGCCACTTGGGCGCAGCGTACTCGGTCCCGAGACCATTGCGGAGTTATACAGCGAAACGGTGGAGACGACGGGGTTCTATGGCCTCGCCACCGACGGTTCGGGCCTCGGATTTTTCGTCGAAACGCTCGCCGACGGAAATCAAGCCGTAATGAACGGCGGACAGGGAGCCGGTTCGTGGAACTGGTTTCATGCCGTCCCCGAGACCGGCGACGGTATCGTCATCCTCACAAACAGCGAACGGAGCTTGCAGCTAATCGCAGACGTGGTCGAGGCGTGGATTGAACAGAGTGGATTCCCCACGGTCTCACTGGCACGCGCAAGGCGATGGGTCCGTCTGCCAATCTGGATTCTCGTAGGTATCGCGGCCGGGCTTGTCCTACGACTCGGCTACGGAGGTATCACCGGGAAGCGATCGTTCGCTCCGCTGTCCGAACGTGACCGCTCCATTCGGGCGATCCTCGCTGGTCTTGGACTGGCGACGCTCGGACTCTGGTGGACCCTTGGCCGGGAGACCGTAGCATTCTTCCTGCCAGTAATTGCCGAGTGGGTTGGGCTAGCACTGTCTGTAGTCGTCGTTCTACTATTGGTGACGGTCCTCTTTCCTCGAACAGAAGAGGTGAAATGACGTGACTGACGACAGCACCAGCGACAAAGCAGCGGTGAGACTTCGACTGTATCCATCATAGCATCCTCAGACATGGAGGCGGAGTTCTTCGAGTACTCGAACCCGTGGCAGTTCTTCGCCATCGCATTCGGCGTATCGTACCTCTTTTGGGTACCACTGATAGTACTCGAATACGACTCTGAAGGTCGCATCTCTGCACGCCGACACAAAAGATCTCGGAGTTCCCATTGTGGAGTCAGTTTATGCTACTTGCGGTGGTGAATCAATTCACAATGTCCGAGCGAACCTTCGGAACAGCGCGAGCGACCAAAGGCTTTGGCGTCTTCGACGATCACGAGACGGACTGGACGTTCCTTCGAACGCTGGCGCAGATGACCGAGAAGGGTGCTGAAGTCGGCGAGTGTCTCTCGGCTGCTCGGCGAGTCAACGAACGCGACGTCGAGAGCTGGATTTCGGAATGGGCGACCCTCGCAGAACGTCTCGAACAGGATGCCGAGGACGCACTCAACGAGGGTCACGAAATCAGTGCCCGGGAACTATTCCTCCGAGCACAAAATTACTACGGAGCCGCAGACCACGGCTGTTCTCCGTCTCACCCCCGGTTTTTCGAGCTGTGGGAGAAGAGCCAGAAGTGTTTCCAGCGAGCGTGTCCGCTATTTGATCCCCCTATCGAAGTGCACGAGGTTCAGGTCGATGACTGGAAGCTTCCAGCGTACTACTGGCGGCCTGCCGACGACGACCAGGAGCGACCCACGATGGTAGCCGTCGGCGGGAACGACGAGTTGCTCGAAGCGCTCACGGTGTTCACCGGCTCCGCGGCGGTTCGTCGAGGGTACAATTACTTCACGATCGACTACCCGGGTCACCGCGGAGCGGTTCTGCTCTACGACGACTGTGTCAAACGCCCCGACTACGAGGTACCGTTTGCAGAGATCCTCGACTACGTCGAAGGTCTCCCTGGGGGTGACGGCCGAATAGCGATGGCTGGCTACAGCTTTGGCGGGTACGTCGCCCCACGTGTCGCAATCCACGACGACCGGGTGGACGCGTTGATCGCAAACAGTCCGATGATCGACGTGCCGAAGATCCAGTCGGGGCTCGTCAATCCGCTTATCGGTAGAGTTCCCGGGCCGCTTCTCGAACGGCTCGTCGAGCGACGACTCGACAAGTCACCGCTGGCGAAGGCGTACGTCGAGTACGGCTTCTACTCCTTCGGAAAGCCGGAGATGACGATTTCGGAGTGGCTGAAATCTGACGAACCGATCGGTTCGGACATGGTGATCAAGGACGATCTCGACGAGATCACGTGCCCAACCCTCGCGCTCGTCGGTGAAGACGAAGGCGAAGAGATGATCGTCCAAACGGAGGCGTTCGTCGAAGGCCTTTCGGCTGACGAGAAAGATCTCTACGTATTTACGCTCGGAGCGGACGGCTCCGACGATCACGTTCAGATGGACAACTGGACGCGAGGGCAGCAGATCACCTTTGACTGGCTGGACGGCATCTTCTTGACGTGAGTACCGTAGAGGCGATCACACTCGTTCGTCCTGCCGTGTTGTACCGGTAGCTCCGGCTGCTGACAGTCTCGTAGCACGTAATCCGGTTCCGACGACCATGATTGTAACCAGCGCGGACACCCACGTCACCGCTACGTGAGCGACGTTGAGTGACACGAGCAGTCCCCAGTCCGGGACGCCGTCTACGATGACGAGATCCACGTCGAGCGGGACAAGCGCACCCAGGGCATTCTCGCTCCCGTGCATGATCATGACCAGCAGTATGCTTCCACCCGAGCCGTTGTAGACCCAGGCCAGGAGTACCGAGAATCCGATAATGCCGATGAAGTACGCCAACTGCGATGCGAGCGGCCACTGGGCGTGTGGAGCGGTCGGATCGAAAAACAACGGAAGGTGCCATCCACCCCAGAGGACGCCAATCACGATGGCCGCGACGAGCCCACCGTAGCGCTGCTGGAGTTCTGGCTGGGCGAACCCACGCCAGCCGATCTCTTCTTGTCCGCCGCCGATGAACGTCCCCAGGAGAATCCCGAATGTGAGCGTGAGTAGGTTGGGCGAGAACGCACCGAAATCGATCGGGCCACCGAGTAACGCAGCTATGGCTCCAGCACTCAACGCAATCGCAGCAGGGATTCCGATCGCGGCCACGTACCACTTCGGATGAACGCGCCAGTGAACGATGCTACGCGCCCACACTCGAAGATCGTGGTCACTGACGTGAACCACGATGGCGGCGGCGATCGCTGGTCCGGAGGCACTGAGAAAGCCGCTGAGGATCCACCGTGTCCACGACGGTTCCATTTGGAGAGCGATGACGACACCGTTGAGGCTCCAGGAGATTGCGTAGGTAAGAAGAAAAAACGAAACGAGGCGATGTGTTCGAATCCAGTTCGTGAGCATGAGGATAGCCGAGATACACGGTTAGGACGATTCAGGATGTCGGTTCTCACCTTTAGATCTAACTCCGATTAATTCGTTGTACCGTTATGGCTTTGTTGTAATATAGAGAATTCGATGTTTTCGGATCCGAAACATAGAGGATGAGTTCAACACTCGATTTCGCTTGTTGCGACCAATTCGGGTTGAAGCAGGTAATCAGTAGTACTGTGAACGTCACACAGATACCGAGCGTACTCACTACGGGACAGGTTACGCTGACCGTTGTTCAGAGGAACGACGCGACCGTAGAGCAAAATTCGCGTCTGCGTTCCTCGAAGGCACCGTGTCCAGTGTTTTCGATGAGATGTGTCCGTGCGTTCGGGATTGTCGTTCCCATCGCCTGAAGGTCCTCAGCGTCGAAAAGTCGATCTTCAGAACCGCCGATGACGAGTGTTTCCGGTTCTATCGTGTCGAGTTCGCCTGTGGCGTCATGGTCGAGACAAGCCTGTGCCGAGGTGATGAAATCATTCGGGTACGGTGGTTCTTTGATGATTCCCGGAATTTTGAGAAGTGCACCGTACGCAGCGCGTTTCGTCCCGGCGGAGTACGTCGTTTCGATGCTTCCAACGTACACGTTCGCCCAATCTCCGTCACGTCCGGCGGCGAGCCAGTCGGACACGATTTCGCGGCCACGTTCGCTCAACCGCGGACCGGCAATTGCGATAACGAGGTTTTGCACGTGTTCGGCGTGGTCGATGCCTAGATACTGTGCAATCAATCCACCCATCGAGAGTCCGAGCACGTTCGCAGGCCCGATCTCGGCGAGAACATCGCCATAATTACGTGCCATCTCTCGGGTCGTGATGCCGTCCGGCATGTCACGTGGACGCTTTACGACATACACGTCGAAGTCGTCAGCAAATGGCCGCATATAGTACCGCTCGAGAAGGAGCCGTGTTATTTTCGGTGTGTCACCTCCCTCTAACGCGTCGCTAAGTCCGGGAAGAATGACGAGCGGTTCGGGACCGCTACCGAATCGAATTGTTGGATGGCCTGAGAACTGTTCCCTAGTTGGGTTCATGGATAATTCCAAAAGGGTGCTGACGTTTATAGTACTATACCGGCTGACGACCACTTTCGAATAGTGGCTCGAAGCTCGTTCTATATTCGCCCTCTTGTTCGTGGGACTGAGCGCCGCTGGTGGGTATATCCACACGAACTCTCAACCTCCAACGGAGGACAACCGGGCAGTCGAACAGTGAAGGCCTGATCGCTTTTGTCCAGTATCAGCCCCTTCGATGCGTGAATTTCTTCGCGTACCGATACAGGGTGATCACGACAAGCGAGTTCATCGAAATACTCGACAGCAGCAGACACTGGTTCCGCCTCATCGTCCACCTCGATTTGTTGTTTTCGTCGTTCGTTCGGAGTCCTCGTACGTGTGCGATACCGGCGGCCAGCCATCCTGAGAGCGCGAGCGTTAACAATGTGAGCGAGAGTCGGCGCACACTGCGACGTACGCCGTGAGATTACATAATAGTGTGACAGACTTGCCAAACTTCCACATACCAAGGTCGAACCGAGTGAGTAGCGATGGATGCTCCAACGACACCTCGTCCTTTGGTGGATCGGTCGTTATATCATCTGCCGCTCGTTGCGGGACAGATGCTCAGTTCCGTAGACGACTCCCAGACCGATAGCGATCAAACACACGACGATCGCCATTATCCAGAGGGTTACTGGATCAACGTCCGCTCGTAGGAGCCACACGGTCGATACCCACGCGTTGAAGGAACCGTGGAGGAAAACGGCGAGTAACACACTCCCGTTAGTGCTGTTGTACAGCCACGTGAATACCACTGCGAGAGCGATTCCCTGAACGACGAACGGCAGAACCGGCAGATCCGTCTGAACCGCTCCAGGGACGACGAACAGGGGCGCGTGCCAGACCATCCAGACTACTCCGATAATGACACTCGCAGTCAGTGCGTCGAGCGAAGACTGCAATCGTGGTAGTGCAAAGCCACGCCAACCGATCTCTTCCAATCCCCCGCCGATCACCGAACTCGCAACGATCATTCCGACGAACAAAAGTGCGAATTCGGGGGCCGGAAACGGCGTATTCATTCCCCGTATCTGTGAATCGAATATGAGCGTGCTGATGACGACGACACCGGGGAGCAATACCGCAACGCCGTACCACCGCCAGCTGACCTGCCACCGGAGGAGCCGGCTCAATAACTCTCGCGTGGACTGGCTACCGTCGGTCATTCGTGTCACGACCACGGCCGAAATCGGCGGACCCAGCCCACCGAGCAGCCACAGCACACCTCCGAGGTTGATTCCAGGTTTGACGCCGAGTACAGCGAGTACACCCCACGCAGTCCACGAGATGAGGAACGTCAGCAGGACGAACGCGAGAAGCGGACGTCGTGCGGTACTCATCGTGTCTCCGCGTGAAAGTACGCACCGACGTAACCTCCTGCTGCGCTCAAGCCGACGAACCAGAGCAACAGCATTGGCAGCATCACCCCGAAGATGAGTACCAATTCGACTCCGCCGGGAACGTCGCCGGGCCCGGCGGGGACTGCGGCAAACAGAGCGAACCCGAGAATCGTTATCAGGAACAGGGGTACAGCGGCTATCGCGCCGGAGAAGGCCCCTACTTTTGCTCCTCGTACGGGAGGCTCCGCCTGAAGGTAGCCTGCAATGGCGCCACCCAAGAGCGGCGAAAATCCCGTGAACGAGAGACCTATCGTGATAACCGCACCGACGACCGCATTGATCCACGTATCTCCGGCTCCCATGATCGAGCTGTTTCACACATCGGAGTATAAATGAATACGTGTATTCTTCGATGTGGAGGTTTAGAGACCGGTTTTATCGCGGCACCGAACCAATAGTGCTACATGGAACAGATATATTTTCTCGCTCACGGTGGGAAGTGTTTCTCCGGGCGGAGGCGGATTGTATGAAAATCCTCGTCTTCGGCGCGGGTCCGCTGGGCAGTCTGAAGGCAGCCCGACTCCACGAAGCAGGGCACGACGTTCATCTTCTTGCCAGAGGGCAACGGTTAGCCGACCTGAAAGAACACGGAATCGTTATTCAGGAAGAGGGGGCCGATGGGGGAGAAGTCGCTCACGTTCCCGTGGTAGAGTCGTTCGAACCCGACGACAACTACGATCTCGTTCTGGTCGTCATGGGGGAGCATCAAGCCGTACAGATTCTGGATACGTTGGCGGAAAACGACCACGTCCCGACGTTTCTCTTCATGGGGAACAACGTCAACGGGTCTGACGAAATAGTTCAGGCGCTCGGCAAAGAGCGCGTGATGCTGGGGTTTCCGTACCCTGGCGGGAAACGAGAGGGCCACGTCGTGCGCGTCCTCCCGATCAACGAGGACAAGAAATACACCGTCCCGATCGGGGAGGTCGATGGAACGATTCGACCCAGAACTCGACAGGTAGCCGCGATCCTGGGGGACATGCGCGGGTACGACGTCGAAATCCGGACGGACATGGACGAGTGGTTGAAGTACCACGTCGCGTTGCTCATGTCCGGCCTCGTCCCCGCGCTGTACGCCGCTGACACCAGTATGAAACGGCTGGGCGAAACCAGAGACCTGCTGGTGCTGTCGGTCCGTGCGACGAAAGAGGCGCTGCGGGGATTACGTAACGCAGGGTATGCACCCAGTCCGCCGGTCGTCAAGACCTTCGAATACGTCCCTGAGCCGATCTGCGTCTGGGTCATCGGGTGGCTCATGCGAAAGGAGTACGCGAAGGTCTCGGTCGAAGGGCACGCCCGAGATGGCCGACACGAAATGCGATATCTGTTCGACGGATTGCGTTCGATACTAGACGAGACGGACGTAGAAACTAAAGCCATCGACCGGCTGGCTCCGTATTACGATCCAGGGACACCGCCGTATCCCGAAGGCAAACGAGACCTATCCATGGGGTGGGATGGGGTCGTTGCCCCCGCAATCGGAGCGGGAGCACTCGCGCTCGCTCTTCGGAGTTTGCGCTCGAAAGCGAGAGCCGATTCCGCGTCCGAACGCGAATCTGATGGCGTCTATTACGAGGTGAGTGGCCCCGAAGACGCGACCGCGGTGGTGTTCACCCACGGATTCGCCCTCGACCGCGAGACGTGGCGAGAACAGGTCTCGACGCTATCCGAGTCGTATCGGGTTCTCTCGTGGGATCTCCCCGGGTGTGGTGAATCCGTTGAATCGAGTGATCCAGTGCGCTTTGGGGTCGCGTCCCGGAAATTAATCGACGTACTGGATGATGAAGGAATCGACCAGGCCGTTCTGGTCGGCCAGTCGATGGGGAGCCTGTTGAATCAGTACGTTGCGTACCATCACCCCGACCGCGTTCGAGCCCTCGTTCACGTTGGTGGTTTCCCATTGTACGAGGGATTTTCCGAACGCACGATCATATTGATGGGGTTGCACGTGAGGGCACTGAAACTCATGCCCGAACAACTGATATACGACGCGTTTGGTCGGCTGGTCGCTCGCACGTCCGACGCTAGACAGTACGTGACACGGGCGAGTGCACGTACTGGGAAGGAGAACATGGTCTCCCTCGAAAGCGGACTCCTCAAAGACATCGAAGAAGGGATTCCCGAACTGACCGAGCTTCCTCAATTGATCGTGGTCGGTGAACACGAGTACTTCCTGCTACGAAAGAAAGCGAAAGAATGGAACGAAAAACTCCCCAACAGCGTTCACACATCGGTGCCGGATGCGGGACATATTGCGAATCACGATAATCCGATGACGTTCAACGAAATACTATCCTCGTTTCTGGAAACATTAGATCAATAGATACCTGGGTGACACCATCTCGCCGGTCAACGGAAACGTACGCTAGTAACCGGTCGCTGACGCAGTCCTCCGAGACACGCTACCGTCCCTCACGACCACGGAGACAGCGCGCCTCCAGTCGTGATCTGCTCGTCTGCAATGAATCTATCGTGGACGACACAGAGCGCAGTGACGATCAGTGCGGCACCGATGCCGGCGACGCCGACGGGCGCGGTCACGAGGTTTCCGGCTCCCGTGAGGTAGACCAGCGACAGTGCTCCCAGTCCGTTGAACGATCCGTGAAGGACGGTTGCAGCGAGTACGGATCGAGCGCGGATGGTCAGGTACGTGTAGATCGGTGCCATCGCAATCGTTGCAGCGGTCATGACGAACACACCCGCGAGCGGCGCGTCGGGAAAGTTGTGCCCCTGAAGGATGATCGGCGCGTGCCAGATGCCCCAGACCGCACCGGTGAAGATCGAGAGTTTCCAGAATCCGAGCGGAGCGAGTTCCGTGAGTAGTAACCCGCGCCACCCGAGTTCCTCGCCGAGCGCAGCGAGGGCGTTGATCGTCAGCCCCGCGAAGAGACCCTGAACGACCAATAGAACGACAGGTGGCACAGGCACCGTTTCCAGTTGCGCGATCGCTTCAGCGGCTTCGTCCTGACTCAGGCCCAACTCGAGCAGAAACACCGCGTAGTCGGTCGTAAACGACACGCCCGGAAGGGCGGTTCCGATGCCGATCGTGCCAGCAACGAGGACAACCGGCGTGATCCACGCAAGTCCGACCCATCGAAGCCGACCCAAAGCGAGTCCACACCCCTCTCGAATAGACTCACCGTACCGGAGTTGGGTTCCGATCGCAGCGAACGCCGGTGCCCACATGACGACTACGACCACGAATACGAGTCCGACGAGCGTCCCGAGTTCGATCCCAACGAGGTAGAGGACGATGGCACCGGTCCAGGCGATACCGAACGTGAGCGCGAGAAAGAGCCCTACTTTTCGAGTGCGTATGCCGGACTCACTCGTTCCCCGGTCAGGAGCCGTACGAGAATCCATATCCCTACCTTTGCGTCGGATATCTTAAGTATGGGTCACAGCTCTGCGCTCACGATTACGACGAACCGAGCGGTTAGGAGCGCGATTGCGTCGCGGTAGAATACTGCATCACAGTAGTCGAAGAAACGGATAGAACGGTTATTTCGCTCATCATAGGCTGGCGTCACGTTCTTTCTGCTAATTGAGCGACCGATCCGAGACTTATCGAACCTCATCTCCCGGAACGGCTGACGCTGGATACCTACGATGAGCAGGCGTGGCTGTCGGTGGTTCCGTTTACGAATGTCGAGGAACGACTGCGGGTCTTCCTTCCGGAACGAGAGTTACACTCAGCACCTAGTAATAACCTCAAAACTATTTGAGTTATATCGTTGGTAATATATAATCCAAGAGACAATATTTATACCGGGTTGAGGAACACAGTACTCCATGAAGCTCTTCGATTTCGTTCGTGAGCGCCAGTGGGTTCCGATCACTGGCTACCTAATCTACGTCTCCGCGCTCACGGCGGGCTACTACTACAATCTCACCTTCGTTCAGTTGGGATTGACCGATCTCGGGACGCGAGAGATCGGGATGGCCCCCGAGGATGTTTCGATAGTGATGGGCGTGCTCGCGCTTCTCACGCTTGTCGCCGCCGTCGGTAGCGGTCTCGTCATGGATCGGCGTGGCTGGAGTACCGATCTCTACGTGAAGTTTCGCCTGCTCTTTCTGATTATTCTCGTCCAGTTGTTACTGACGATCGCTGCTCCGTTCGTGAGTACGGTCGAACAGTTCGTGCTCTGGGTCGTCATCTGTTCGGCGACGCTCGGACTCGGCATCCCGGTGACGTTCAGCTTCATGCTCGATTTCATCCCCGTTAGAGACCGTGGATACGTTGCTGCGGTCGTGGCGGGCCTCTCGTTTTTCGTCGCAGCGCTGTATCCAATCGAGTGGCGGATCCACGAGTTTAGTCTCGTCATGAGCGCAATGATGGTGCCGGCAGTGCTGATTCTGGCCGTCCTTTCAGTGAAGCGGTTCGCGTTCGTCGACAGCCTCGCCGGTCAGCACGAACGAAGTACGTTCAGGGTCGGACGGTTCTGTCGGCCGATTCCGATCCGGACGCTGAGTTTCGCGTTCTGGGGTCCAGTTCTGCTGATGTTCGGCGTCTTCTTTATCGATAGTCTGGGCTTTCTCCGAATTATCGAAGAGCCGCTCTACATCTACACGTCTTGGCAATCGCCCGATCTGAGCGTTCGATTGTTTATCGCTGTCCTCCACGTCGTCGGAGCGCTCGCCGCCGGCGTCCTCTACACGAACTTCGATCGGAACTGGGTGTTCTTCTGGGTATTTGGCCTGTTTGCGTTCACCCACCTGCTGTACGTCTTCGACATTCAGTTCGGAGGCGGCGAGACGCCGGCGCTCATCCTGCCGATGTTCTACGTGCTCGCGGTCAGCTTCTACACGACGCTCAACTTCGCACTCTGGCCGGATCTCTCGACCACGGAGACGATCGGTACGCATACCGCCCTCGGCGTCGGAATCGCGGGGTGGCTGGCGACGTTCATGAGTACCGCCCTGGCGCTGTACTCCGAGGGAATCGGACTCCCGTTAGGGAGCCACATGACGTACGTCAACGCACTATCGCTGCTGTTCATCGTCGCGCTGCCCATACTGCTATACGTCCATCGAATGTTCGAGTTAGCACGTGGAGAGGTGTCGTCATGAACCTGGAACTCATTCCGCTATTGATCATCGTCCTGCTCATGATCTCGGCCGGCGGGGTGGACGTCGAAACCACTGAATTGGTCATCGAAGGTGACCACGAGATCACCGAGCATCGGGGCGCGTTGATCGTCGGCGATGCGACCGTCACAATCCCGGACGACGAAACGATCTCCGGACCGGTCTACGTCATCGGCGGCGAGTTCCAGATTCACGGGGAGGTCGAAGGCGACGTGACGCAACTGTCGGGGTCGCTCGTCGTTGAAAATGGAGGAACGATCGACGGCGAACTCCAGCACATCGGTGGGAGCGAGGAGTTTGCGGATGACGCAGCCATCGGTGAGCGATCCACTGTGGAGTTCGCGCCGGCCGAACCCGGCCCGATCGCTGCGTACACGCCGGTCGTGCTGACGACTTTGTTCCTATCCCTCGTCGGGGCGTGGCTCTCCCGAAAGCGTCCAGCGTTACTCGAAAATGTCGGAACGACCGCGCGGGACCATCCGGTAATCAGCCTCACCGTGGGCGCACTCCTCTCCGTGACGTTCTTGGCTGTGTTCGTGTTCATGGCGTTTACCCTCGTTCTTCTCCCGGTGAGCATCTTCGGACTTCTGATCGGGTTAGTGACAATCGCATACGGGATCATCGGAATGGGATATCTTGCCGGAAAACGGTTGGATACGCCGCGGGTTGGTCTGGCCACCGGGCTCGGCGTAGTCGGTATCATGATGTTGTTACAGGTCGTCGGCGCGGTTCCAATCCTCGGCGACCTGATCGCAGGTGGGCTTCTTCTGATCGGCCTGGGGGCCGTCGTAGTGACGTACTTCGGGCTACAGGAGTTCGAGCCAGTGTCGCTTCCGGAGTAACGGTTCCCCCACCCTTCAAGGGTAGTCCCCGATAGGTTTACCATTTGGTAAGCCAACAACTCTGCTATGGACGGCCAATCTATGACAGACGAGAACAAGATACTTGATGGGATCACGGTGCTGGACATGTCGACGTTTGTGACCGGCGGGTTTTGCTCGTCGATGCTCGCCAACCAAGGTGCGGAGGTCATCAAAATCGAACAGCCGGGTTACGGCGATGCCATCCGCCATTCGGGCCCGCCGTTCATCGAGGGCGAGTCCCCCTACTACTGGACGGTCAACTACGGGAAACGGAGCGTCGAACTCGACCTGAAGAACGACGAGGCGCTGGAGGCGCTGTACGACCTCGTCGCGGAGGCGGACGTCTTCATCCAGAACTTCCGGCCGGGCGTTGCCGAACGCCTCAACGTCGACTACGACACCCTGACCGAGCACAACGAGACCCTGGTCTATCTCGCAGTCTCGGCGTTCGGTCAGACCGGCCCCTGGCGTGAGCGCTCGGGCTACGACCTGCTCATCCAGGGCCTCAGCGGCATCATGGACGTCACCGGCGAGGAGGGGCGCCAACCGGTGAAGGTCGGGCTACCGATGACCGACCTCATCACCGCCATGTGGGCCGCCTTCGGGACGATGACCGCGCTCTACAACCGCGAATTAACTGGTGAGGGAGAGTATATCGACCTCGGGATGCTGGAGGCGACGCTGCCGTGGCTGACCAAACAGGCCGGACGAGCGTTTGCCGACGAAACACCCGAGCGCATGGGGACGAAAGACCCCGTGCTCGCCCCCTACCAGACCTTCGAGACCGAAGACAGCTACATCAACGTCTGCGTCCTCAACGAGAAGCTCTGGGCCGACCTCTGTGAGGCCATCGATCGGCCGGAACTCATCGACGACGACCGCTTCGACACCAACGCCGACCGCGTCGACCACCTCGAGGAGCTCGAAGCCGAAATAGAGGCCACCCTCACCGAGAAGACCACCGACGAGTGGGTCGAGATCATCGCCGACGAGGGGGGCGTTCCTGCCGGTCCGGTCTACAGCGTCGAAGAGGCGTTGAACAACCCCCAGATCGAGGCCCGCGGCACTATGACCGAACTCGACCACCCCGAGATCGGCACGATCCCGGTCGTCGAACACCCCCTCAAATTCGAACACGCCGACAGTGGCTTCGAGGTCCCGCCACCACTGCTGGGCGAGCACAATCGCGTCGTGTTCCGCGAACTGGGCTACTCGGAAGCCGAACTGGACGAATTAGCAGCCGCCGGCGTCTTCGGCGACCAGGAGACGGCCGACTGATACGGTTTGCTGTAACGGTTTACCGGAGCGACCACAGGACGGATCGCGATCGTTCCGGAAACGACTTCCAACAGACCGTACAACCGACGAGTCGCATTCCCTCGAGCGTCGCCCCGCAAGCGCGGGAAAGAGTGTGACCGCAGAACGACTAGTCGGTCACGACTGGTCGTCGTCCGTGGCGGCTTCGTTGAGGATCAGCAGCGCGCCGCCGAGCAGCGCGACGTTCTTCTGGAAGTTGATCTTGTTCGCCTGCCGTTCCTTCCCTTCCATCGTCCAGAAGTTGTGGATGAACGGCGTCGTGCCCAGGAAGAACACGATGAGTGCGCCGGCGGAGGCACGGGGGTACTTCCAGAGGAGGATGCCGAGGTTAGCTACGAGGAGTAACCCCGTCGCAAATGGGACCATCACGTTCGGCATCGGGACGCCGCTCTCGCGTGCGATGTCGACGCGTTTGTCGTTGTTCCGGAAACCATCGACGGCCATGATGGTAAGGACGCCGCTGTACAGGAGGCGGCCGAGCAGTGACGGTGGGGTCGAGTTCGAGGTTGTCGTATCAGTCATTATGTATGTTAGTGGTAGGAGTGTCTCGATTGCTGTTCAGATGGCTTCGATGCGGCTGACGTTGGCGTCGACGCGGCCCGCCGTGTGATACTCGCCGTCGTCGTCGCGGCGCATAATGCGCCCCTCGACGTCATCGCGCTGGTCCGGGACGTCGAACAGTCCGGACCCACAGATAACCTCGCCGTCGTATACTTCCCAGGTCTCGATGACCTCGTGGGGTTCGCCGGGATAGGAGACTCGCTCCCAGTCGCGGCCGAAGTTGGTTGACTCGAACAGCGCGGTCGTGTGGTCGTCGTCCACCCAGGCGGGCGGGGCCTCCTCGCCGCCACAGAAGAACACCCGGCCGTCGTGGATGAACACCCCCCGGATGTACGAGAAGTCGTTACCCCGGTCGATGCGGGTCCAAGACTCGCCGCCATCGACCGTCCGCCAGAGGCCGCCCTCACCGACGGCGTGGCCGAGACCCAGGTTCTCCAGGTCGTGGTCGAGGTAGCCCGTCGTCGCCAGCCAGACGTCCTCGGATATCGGGAGTATCTGGTGGATATCGTCGACGATGGTGTCGCGGCGGTCGACCCAGGTCCGGCCGCCATCGCGGCTGATGTGGATACCGCCGGCCTCGACCCCGGCGATGAGGTGGTCCGGCCGCCCGGGGACGACTTCCAGCGCTCGCAGTCGCGCGTAGTGGGGGTCGATTGGCGATTCCCAGTGGCCCCGCGAGGGGAGTTCCCGGAATCCCTTCAGTTCCGTCCACGTCTCGCCGTCGTCGGTCGATCGAAAGATGTAGGGGTCGTTCGTGCCCGCGTAGAGGGCGCCGTCGGCGGTCGCGAGGATCGACCAGACCTCGCTCTCGCCGGCGTGCCAGAAGCGGTCGCCAAGCGGTACGCCGAGGTTCTCCCAGGTCCCTCCGCCGTCGAACGACCGGAACGCGCCCTCCGTGGAGGCGACGAACACGCCATCGGTGTGCTCCCACGTTTTGACTGCCGTGACCATCCCACAGTCCAGTACCCTCTCGAGTTCGCCCCGATCGAACGGAACGTCTTCGGCCCGGTAGAGGCCCTCGTCCGTGCCGATGAGTAGCGTCATACGCCGTGTATGAGAGTCGGACGCACAATAAAGTTTTACCAACCTGTAAAACACAAGCTCTACCCGGAGACGACGGCACTGGAGCCGAACGCCTCGTCGCATGCCGGTCCAGTAGCCTCACAGTCCACAGCCATGACGTCTACATACCCGACGAAACGACCGACCGACGCAGCGCACCTCGAGGACGAACCCGACCTGC
The DNA here is from genome assembly GCF_900100335.1 of Natronorubrum texcoconense. Taxonomy (GTDB): domain Archaea; phylum Halobacteriota; class Halobacteria; order Halobacteriales; family Natrialbaceae; genus Natronorubrum; species Natronorubrum texcoconense. The sequence continues at coordinate 212,908 of NZ_FNFE01000005.1, forward strand.
CGCGGGAGTTGCTGAACCTCCCCTGGATCGACATCCACAACCACGCGCACACGCTCTCCTGGGAGGACCGCGAGCGATACGCGCTGGCGGGCTGTGAGGGGATGGTAATGGTATCGTCGGGCTACCACTGGACTCCCTACAAGCCGGTCCGGGCCGGGGACGTCCGCTACCTCTGGGACGACGCCGTCAACCGCCGGGCGGCCATCGAACGCAACCATTTCTTCGAGGCCGCCCTCGGCCTAGGCGTCCATACCGGCGTCCGCATCGAAGACCCCGACGATCTGATCGACGCCATGGACGCCTACTGCGAACTAGATGAAGTCGTTGCCGTCGGCGAAACCGGCGTCACGCCATCCCAGCACGTCGAGGCCTGGGACGTCGACGAACAGCGCGCCATCGTCCAGGCGCAGATGGAACTGGCAGATAAACACGATCTGCCGGTCATTCTGCACACTCCAAACACCACCACCGACTCCAAGCGGTCCTACCGACCGGAGGTAGGCGTCCCCGGCTACGAGAAGAACACCGCCCTCGGCGTGGAACCGGTGCTCGACGGCGAGAACCCGCAGCTGGAAGCGGTCAAACTGGACGTTCAGGCGGCGCGTGACGCCGGCCTGGCCGAAGAGCGGGTCGTCGCCTCCCACGCCGACGGCAACAACACCGACTATCTAATGACGGAGACCGAGTGCTATCTGAGCTACACCATCGGCCACTCTTGGCTCGTCGGCGTCGACGCCGCGGACGTCGCCGACGCCATCGACGAGTACGGCCCCGATCGCATCATGGTCGACACCGACTGCGCGAACGTCCTCCGGACCGACCCCTTCGCGCTGAAGCGGGCTATCTTCGAGCTATACCGCTACGGCATCGACGTCGACGACATTCGCCAAGTCGTCTACGAGAACCCCCGCGAGGTGTTCGGACTCGGGACCTGAGACGGTTTGCTGTACCGATGTACCGGTGGGACCGCGAGTCGTCCTGCGGTCCCACCGGAAATGACTTACAGCGAACAGTATGGAGGATCGAAAAACCAGGTTCGCACTATCCGACAATTCCTATAGGTACGCGCAGTCGTTGGTCAGCTCGCCCAGCCCTTCGATACCGATCGTCACCTCGTCGCCCTCCTCCAGAAGGACCGGCGGCTCGCGGTAGACGCCGACGCCCGGGGGCGTGCCGGTGAAGATTAGGTCGCCCGGCTCCAGCGTGAACGCCTGACTGCAGAACGAAACGAGTTCGTCGACGCCGAAGATGAAGTTCGACGTCGAGGAGTCCTGCAGGCGCTCGCCGTTGACCGCCGCGTAGATCTCGAGGTCGTGCGGGTCGTCGACTTCGTCGGTGGTCACTAGTTCCGGCCCGGTCGGGGCGAACGAATCGAGGCTCTTGCCGCGGACCCATTGGCCGTCGCCGTGTTGGAGGTCTCGCGCCGAGACGTCGTTGCCGACCATGTAGCCGGCGACGTGGTCCAGCGCCTCGTCCTCGTCGACTCGGCGGGCCTCCTCGCCGACGACGACGACCAGTTCGGCCTCGTAGTCGACCTTCTCGGTGAGGTCGGGATCCCAGGTGATGGTGCCGTCGGGACCCGTGACAGTCGTCGGGAACTTCGAGAACAGAACGGGCTCGTCCGGGATGGGGTTGTCCCCTTCCTCGGCGTGGTCGCGGTAGTTGAGGCCGACGCAGACCACTTTCCCGGGGTCGCGAACGGGTGCGTGCTGGTCGAGGTCGGTAGCGTCGTAGCGTCCGGTGCCGGTCTCCTGGGCGTACTCGACTGCCAGCTCGACCTTGCGCTGCCAGTTCCACTGCTCGAGCAGATCGCTGGTCGCTCGTGGGATGGCAATGCCGGTTTCGGCGCCGGCTTCGGCGAGGTTGACGACCTCGCCGTCGCTCGTGGTCGCGCCAACCCATGGCTGTGCGTCGTCCGTCGTGGTGTATTGTCCGAGTCGCATCTGTGAATTGAGTACGGTGTGTTGGAACTGGCAATTCCGGTTATAACTCCAGCCCCGCTTCGTCGACGAGTCGGCGACCGGATTCGACGAACCGGTCGAACTCCTCGTCGACGAGGGGGTTGGTCAGTTCGCCGTTGCGCTTGACGACCTCGCCGTCGACCAGCACCGTGTCGATGTGCGAGGGGTCGGACTGGAACACGGCTGTCTGGATCGGCGAGTGCGAGGGGGCCGTCAGGAAATCGTTCTGCTCGATGGTGATAATGTCCGCGCGCTTGCCCGGCGTCAGGGTGCCGATCTCGTCCTCGAGGCCGAGCGCTCGAGCGCCCTCGATGGTCGCCATCTCCAGCGTATCGCGGCAGGTGATGCTCACCTCGGTGACCTCCTCGTCGCCTTCGAGGATTTCTTGGTTGTCGAACATCCGCTGGACCTGCATGCCGATCCGCATCTGACTGCTCATGTCGCCGCTGATGTTCGAGCAGACGTCGACGCCCCACGCGGGGCGCCCACCGGCGTTCGTGACCTTGCCGGTGACGGGGATTCCGTGGCCCATCTGCATCTCGACCTCCGGGGTTGCGGAGAACGAGACGCCCTGTTCGACGGCGTGGTCGATGTCTTCCTGAGAGAAGTGATTGCCGTGGGCGACGTTCACGTCAGGGCCGAGCATGTCCTCCATGCAGCCAAAGCCCCGGTAGTCCCCGCCGTAGACCGACGACGGCCACAGTGCGGCACCCATGTGAATGGTCGCGAGCGCCTCCAGCTCTCGCGCCAGTTCCAGGTCGTTGCGGGCGGTCTCGTCGACGCAGAAATCCGGCCCGCGAAGTCCGAGCGCGAGGCTAAGCAGGTCGTCGTCGCGGATCTTCTCGGTGTAGAGTTCGCGGATGTTCTGTTCGGGGAGGCCGACGTCGCTCTCGTACCACCACTTCGCTGAGTCGTCGCCCGGCGGCCCGTAGGTGTATACCGCGCGCAGTCCAGCATCCTGAAGCGCGTCGACGGCCCGTTCGCCGTGTTCGAGCGAGTTGGGGTACGACCAGTCCAGGGCCGTGGTCGTCCCCGTGTAGAGCTTCTCCAGTGCACCGAAGAGGCCACCGAGGTACATGTCCTCGGGCTGATAGAGCCCCGTCATATTACCGAGCATGTGATCGAAGTATTCACCCATGAGCGACCAGTCTCCGGCGATTCCCCTGACCTGGGTCTGTGCAAGGTGGATGTGAGAGTCGACGAATCCCGGCAGGACGATCTGTCCGGTCGCATCGATCTCCTCGGCGTTCGACGCCGTCAGGCCGTGGCCGATCTCGACGATCTCACCGTCGTCGATGAGAACGTCACCCTCCGTTAGCTGCCCGATGTCCGGGTCGAGCGAGACGATCGTCCCGTTCCGTATGAGTCGCTGTGTCATGCGCATTCACAAAGTCTGACCAAGAGGTTAAAAATTTACTGTTTGGTAAAGGCCGGCAACGGCGGATTGATTCAACCACGAGTTTATATGTTCTACGGGACGAGGTGAACGCATGAGCGACACCGAGGGGAAGGTAACCTCCAAAGATACGGAGGAGGTGATCATGGAGGCGACGTTCCGTGCGATCAGCAAGCACGGATATGCGGACCTCAGAATGCGGGACATCGGTGAGGAGATGGAGATGACCCGACAGGTAATTCACTACCACTTCGACGGCAAGTACGACCTACTTTCGTCGTTTCTGGAGTACATCATCGACCAGTACGAGGGCAGCGTCGACGTTGACGAGGACGCCGACCCACAGGCCGAACTCGCGGTCCGTATCGACCAGTGTCTGTTCGGACCGGAGTTCGGCGAGTTCGACCACTGGGACCGCATGAAGGTCTTCCACGAGCTGTACTCCCACGCCCAGAACGACGAACAACACCGCGAGATCTTCAACAGCCACTACGAGGGCATGCGCGACAGCATCGTTGAAGTCGTCGAGAAAGGGATGGAAGAGGGAGTCTTCCACACGGTCGACGCAGAACGGATGGGACAACTCATCACCGACGTCATCCACGCTGCCCGTGGGCGAAAGATATCACTCGGCCACGATAACGCCCCAGAAGACGCGCGCCGCGCCATCGACGAGTTCATCCTCGACTCCCTATACGTCGACGATGAACTACAGCAGCGCCAGACCTGATGAGATTCGTTTATCGGCAACGGTAGGAATTACCGATATTCACTCATCGATTACGAATATCATCGACTCGGTCACGGCTCGCGCTCTTCGATCTCGAGGAACGACAGTCGTAATTCACGGACACGAGGGCCGCGAACAGAATCACATCTTCTACAGAAACAGCAGGGTGAATGCCTCGGGACTTGCCCGAGGAACTTTGCTCGTATTGACGAGCGAAACGAGTCGAGACCCAGCGCGGGAAGATTACTAACTATCAGCTAACTCCACTAACTCCGACTCCGATAACGGTTCAATCCTGACTCGAGTATCCTCTGCCGTATAGAAGAGCGACGCAGACACAGTGCGGTCACTGAACCACTCCTCAAGGACGTGATAGTAGACGCTGAGTTGGACTCGGTACTCGGACTCGGCGTGACGGCTTTGATCCGTTTTGAAATCGACGATCTCGACGGAGTCGTCCGTCACGTGTACTAAGTCAATCACTCCCGATAGCGTGAGTTGTCTCCCATCGACCTCGAGCGGCAGATACGCTCGTTCCTCGACTAACAGTTCGCCCGAGAGCTCATCGAGGAACGCTTTCACGTTCCGTTCGTCGTCGTTGTCAGGCGTGACATCCGTTCCAAGCGCGTAGTTTTCGGCGAACTCGTGTACGCGAGAGCCAAACTCCATCCCTCTGCCATCGGACACGTCCTCGTAGATGCTGTCGTCCATGAGCGAGTGCGGCGAGTAGCCTTTCGGTCCCGGTGACGCTGGCACATCGATGCTGAACCGAGTGTGCGTCGTCTCATCGATGGCTACCGACGAAACGTCGGGTTCGACCGTCTCGATCTCGACCGGTAACTCCTCGAGGAAGGTGTTGGGTTCCTCACCGGCGGCGAACAGCAGGTGATCTTCAGCGCGAGTCATCGCGACGTAGAGCAGTCGGCGTTCCTCGTCGTATTCGGTCGGCTGACAGCGCCGCAGGACGTCGGCGCGCCAGTTGTCGTAGACGTGTGGGTCGCTGTGGGCGTCGTCGTAGCACTTTCGCTGACGAAGGCCAGTCGTTTCGGAGTACGTGATGGTACCGCCGGCCCCTCCCGACGGCGGGAACGCCCCGCTGTTCATGTTCCCGAGAATCACGATCGGATGTTCGAGCCCCTTCACCGAGTGGATCGTCTGGACGGTGACCGAATCGGTTCCTGCGGGGGCCTGCACCTCCTGCGTGTAGCCGTTCTCGACACCGTCTTCGATGATCCGAATCAGGTCCCCTCGAGTCATCGTCGTCGAACTGTGAAGCGACTGGATCGTCGTGAGGACGACGTCGGCCGTCGCCCCGTCGTAGCCGTAGCGATCGAACACGCGCCGCGTGACGGCCGTGTGCGTTTCGAGCGCCTCGAGTTCGGACCGGAACTGCTCCATCGCGTCGGGATAGGGTTCGCGTTCGAGCACGGAGTCGATCTCGTCGAGCGTGTACCCGGCACGCTCTAAGACGACTGCCCACCCGCGGTCGGCCGCCGGTCCGCCCTCGAGGATGCGCAGCCAGGCCAGCAGGAGTTTCGCCTGATCGGTGCGGAAGAGTTCGATTCCGCCTTCGTAGGCCATCGGAAACTCGTAGTCTTCGGCCGCCGAGAGCAACTCGCGACCGAAATCGCGGGTGCGCGTGAGAACAGCAATATCCTCGAACGACGGTGGTCGCAATTCACCATCGTCTTCAACGGCGTACTCGTCGTTCCCGACGATTGCCTGAATCTTCGTGAGGATCGCCTCGTGTTCGTCGGCGTGCTGGAACGCCTCAATCCGCGACTGATCCCGTTCGGTGTTCGAACGGAGGGAGACGACCTGCTCGAGTATCGAATCAGTATCGACCGATTCCCGCTTACTTCCCGGTGCGACGAGTGCGTGCTCGGAGAAATCCAGAATCGACTGCGTCGAACGATAGTTCTGCTCGAGTTCGATTCGCGTGACGGGGGCGAGCGGGAACGAGATACGGTCGCTGTCGTCGTTCAACGCTTCGGCGAAGCGCTCGAGTCGTGCCTCGAAGTCGGTGATGTTCTCGACGGCGGCGTACTGGAACGAGTAGATGCTCTGTTTCCAGTCGCCGACGACGCAGACGTTGTCCGTTCCCGATAGCAACAGGGCGAGCTTGAACTGGATCTCGCTCGAGTCCTGAAACTCGTCGATCATCACGTACTCGAACTCGAGCGACTCGCGGAGATCGTCGTCCTCACAGCACAGGACGAACGCGAACAGCTGGAGGAACGAGAAGTTCAGGTAGTTCCGCCCGAGTGCGAACTCGAGGTACTCGACGTAGACGTCGTGAACGAACTCGATGAGGTGATCGCGATTCTCGGTGAAGACCTGCTCGGCGACCGCTTCGGGAACGGCTTTCGACCCGTACTCACCGCGCAACTCATCGCGGTCGGGTGCGTCCGGGAGGTAGCACTTGTTCTTCCCGTAGCGGCCGAGGCTCGACCGGAGTGTCGACTGTTTGCTCCCGTCGTTTCGCGGCCGATTTACCTCGTCGAACGCGTCTTTGAACGCGTCGAACTCTCCCTCGAGGGCGTCTCTGGAGTCTCGATACCAGCCGTCCGACGTCGGAAAGACGCCTTTCGCGGCGAGGGTGTTGATCAGGTCGAGTAGTTCCGCTGGCTCGGAGAGACAGCGAAGGAGGTCGTCGTACTCGTCGTGATCGTCGCCGAAGCGGCCGATGAATTCGCGGAAGTACTCCCGCTCGATCGTTTCGTTCTCGAGGATCTGCGTCGACCCGGTGATCGCATCGTCGATTCCGAGATACGAGGGTGCGTGAAAGCCGTGCTGGTCGAGGAGATCGCTACAGAGGCTGTGAAAGGTCTGAATGGGTGCGTCGTTCAGCGCCCGCATGCCGTAGTCACAGCTGGCGACGATTCTGTCTTTCATCTCCGTCGCTGCGTTGCGGGTGAACGTGATCAACAGGATATCGTCGGGTTCGACATCGTCTTGTGCAACGATGTTTGCGTACCGATGCGTGACTGTAAACGTCTTGCCGGTGCCGGCGCCGGCATCGACGAGGTACAGTCCGTCCGTACTCTCGATGAGTTTCTGTTGGCCCTCGTTGGGTGTCGGGGCTGCAGGTGCCGTGTCATCGGTCGACGACGTCATCGATGCCCCTCCGAGTCCGCTGGGTCGGCTGCTGGCGCCCCTTCCGTGTGAGTGTTTTGAGCGGTGCCTCGAGTGGCTCTGGAGTCGGTAAGTAGCATATCGCGGGTATCCACGTAGCGGTAGTTCGGTTCGCCAGCGCGACCGTCGATCGGGAAGCGGTCCTCGCCGCGGCGGTAGCGGTTCAGCTCCTCGAGTTGCTCGTCGACGAAGCGCTCGAACGCGTCGAGATCTTCGACGAAGTAGCCTTCTTTGCGGTAGCCACAGAGGTGTCTGAACGCTTGCACGCAGCCGTTCCTGACGTACTTGTAGTCGCCGACGTCGTCGACGAGGCGTTCGACCAGCGCCTCACCGAACGGTGAGTCGGCCATTTCGTCTGCGTCTCGCGTTCTGGGGACGTCGTACGCGTCGAGCACCGCCAGATACGTCTCGTAGTCGGCTTTCGAGAACGTCTTGTTACAATCGTTCGCGGCATCTTCACGGAGTTCGTCGAAGACCGTTCGGGTTTGTACGAACTCGTCGAACGCGATCGGACGGTACGTTAGCGTTGTCAGGCAGTCTTCGAGCGTGGCGTCGCCAGCGACGACGTCGTCGAGCGTCTCGAGGAAGTGGAAGAACGTGAACTCGAGGGACTCGTCGGGCTGTTGGCGGCGCCAGTAAGAGAGATAGCACAACGCCTGGAAGTTCGGCTCGTCACTCGGCTCGTCGATCGATCCGTGTTTGGTTACCTGCGTCGCGGAGGTTCTGTTCCCGCTCTTGAAATCGACGAGTCGTGTCGGGGACTGTACGAGATCGATCTTTCCCTTGAGTCGAAGGTCGTCGTCTTCGAACCACCGCTCGGTCACCGGTGAGTCGACGTCGCGGTCAAAGTACTCCGCGAAGAAGTTCTCACCCCAGCCGCTCGACGGTGTCAGGAACGTCGTCTCGGTCGGCGCGTGTTCCTCGAGGTAGTCACAGATCGTCTCGAGGCCGATCCGATACCGCGTTCGCTGCGTCTCGAGGTCGATACGCCGATGAAACGCACGCGTTTCCTCGACCATGACGGCAGCAGCATCCTCGAGACGCCCATCGTCGACGAACTCGGGATGATTAACGACGAACTCCGCAAAGTCGTGAAAGAGATTCCCGTCGACGAAGTAGTGTTTGTCCGGGGTGTCGACGAGCCGTCCGAAGCAGTAGTCCCGTGGCGAGTTCGCGTACGTGTTCAGACTCGACTGACTGACCGTCTCGACGCGTTCGGGATCGACGGGTGCATCCAGCGGCTCTCGATCGAATCCATCGCCGGTCGATCGATCACTCCGCGAGTGGTGAATCGATTCGAGATCACTGAACCGTTCGAACTCGGTCTCGAGCAGTTCGTCGAAATACAGACACGGCGTGACGGCTGTGCCACCAGCCGCATCTTGCACAAGATACTGCTGTTCGACGCCGCTCTGGAGAAGCGACTGAAAGCCGTCGACGTTTCGCTCGTACTCCTCGTTGCGGTCGACCCACGGCCGATTCGGGGAATCGTGGGTCCAGTCTTCGTCGAGCCCCAGATAGCAGACGACCGGCCGATCGACGAACGAGGCCGATTTCGCGTCCGCTAGCAGGACGCCTTCGTTGTCCCGGTCGATCGGTACCTCGTAGGTCTCGAGGTAGAACGCGAGTCGATCGATCGCATCCGTCGTGATCGGCTCCTCGAGTACCCCGAGTCGCGCGAGTTCCTCGCGGAACGTCTCGAGCGTTCGTCCGGCACGATCCTCATACGCGTTCAACGTCGCTTCGAAGGTAAGCGCATCCGCTCGACCGATGAATTCACGGAGCCAGCCGATTTCGGAGTCGTCGACGTCGGTGAGTCGTTTGCCGTCGTGCTCGATCGGTACCGTTGCACCGAGACACGAAAGGAGCGGTTTCACGGAGTGAACGCGGGTATCGGAGCCAGCCGTCGTACAGCGAAGCAGTTGGACGAATGCGCGGTGATCGCGGTCGTCCATGAAGCCAGGGCCGCCGTAGTACGGAATCGCTGCCGTCTCGAGCGCCGACTCGATGAGCGGGGAATACTCGCTGCTCGAGTCGAGCACGATGGCGATCTCGTCGGCGTTATCCTGCGTGACGGTGTCGAGAATCGCGTCCACGATGGCTGCTGGTGACTCGAAGATTCGAAACGCCGGGAGATCGAACGCGTCCGCAGTGAACCGGTCGATCGAATCGTACTCATCGGGGAGGATCGACCGCTCGAGGTTCGTTAATTGGGACTCGCCGACGACTGCGACTGACTCGCCCGAATCGACATCGATCTCGTAGTCTGCGAGCAGTCGTGAAGACGTCTGTAGCGAACTGACGATGTCGACGACGGTTCTGGTTGCCGGCGTGTCGAACGCGCCGTACTCGAAGATTGCGTCGGCACGTCCCCGGTACTCCCAACACTGGAGCACGTTGCCGACGGTGTAGGCGATTTCCTTCCAGCTGAGATCAGTCTCGTCGATTACCTCGAGGAACGCGGTCCGGTCCTCCGCGGTCTCTCGACGGCGCGTCGCAAGTCGCCGGGGTGTGATCGCGAACGGGCCAAAATGGGGTCGCTCGAGGCGTCGATTGAGGGCGTCTGCCAGCGGTGAGTCGGGAACGATCACGAGATCGTAGTTGGCAACCTCGTGATACAGCCGATCGATCGGTTTCGACTGCTTGAGTGACACGATGCATAGCGTGTTGGATTACCGGACAATAAATCTGTATGTCGGTCGGAGTGAGATTCCTCAGAATCTAATCCCGAGGCACTCGGCCTGCTGTAACTGCGGTGATCACTCTAACGAGAATCCTGCCTACACGTCTCAGACGTGCCACGAATGCGGACACATCGGGAAGCGAAGTACGTAAGCAGAGCTCTGGTGTACAAATGAAGCTCTTGTGCTGCACTATACCTCTGTATTCAGCAGGTAGGCCTTGTCAGGTACGAAGGGGTTCAACAGAGCCTACAAATCATTCGTCTCGAGACAGATCCCCTTGCGCTATCAAGCCTAACCGATTTGATACTAGACTTCCGATTATTATTGATCGGAAGGTCATTCAAAAATTAAATCATGGCTGAAACTACACACAGCGGGCTCACAAAGACATTGTCGTCGAAGGAAGTGTTGATCCTCTCGTTCGGTGCAATGATCGGGTGGGGGTGGATCATCTTAACAGGAGAGTGGATCAGTGAAGGTGGACCGTTAGGAGCGATATCCGCTTTTGTGTTGGGTGGAATCGTCGTTGGGTTCGTCGCAATCATCTACAGCGAACTCGCTTCATCGATGCCCCTAGTCGGTGGTGAACACGTCTATAGTCTCCGAGCGTTAGGACCGATCGGTTCATTCATTTGTACCTGGGCGATTATCTTTGGATACGTCACCGTCGCTGCCTTCGAAGCGGTCGCCCTGCCGTCTGCCATGGCGTTCATTATTCCCGGGTTTAACGTCATGCCGCTATGGTCTGTGGCCGGAGAACCAGTATATGGGTCGTGGATTTTGGTTGGTGTCGCCGGAACTCTCTTTGTGACAGTTTTGAATTATATCGGCATTCGGCCAGCCGCACAGTTTCAGATAATCATGACAGTGATTATCGCGTTCGCCGGGGTCGTATTGATTGCTGGTGCAGTGATCGGTGGCCAGCCATCTCCAGATCCCTCCTTTGGGGCTGGCACCGCCGGTATCTTCGCCGTAATGTTGATGGTACCCTTCATGTTCGTGGGGTTCGACGTGATACCGCAATCGGCAGAAGAGGCCAACGTTCCTCCTCGGACGTTGGGGCTCTTGATTATCGTTTCAGTTGTGATGGCCGCACTATTCTACATGGCCGTGATCTGGGGGGCAAGTCGAGCACTTCCTGCGAGCACACTTGTCGACAGTCCGCTTCCAGCTGCCGCAGCCATGGCTGAATTATTCGATTCGCAACTGATGGGGCAACTGATGGCTCTCGCCGGAATCGCCGGAATTCTCACGAGTTGGAACGCGTTTATCATCGGTGGAAGCCGAGCGTTGTTCGCCCTTTCAGAATCTGGAATGATTCCCGCATCACTATCGAAAGTCCATCCCGAGTACAACACCCCAAGTAACGCGATTCTTCTCATTGGGGGTCTTTCCGTGCTCGCACCACTCTTCGGGGAACAGATGTTGACGTGGATCGTGAACGCAGGAGGGCTAGGTATCGTCACCGCCTGGTTCTTCGTCGTCGTGTCGTTCCTTGTCCTTCGCTATCGAGAACCCGAGATGGACCGCCCGTACAAGGTTCCGGCAGGATACCTCGTTGGGGCACTCGGGTTCGTTATGACCGCAATCTTCGTGTCACTCTACTTACCCGGCGGAGGGTCGGCACTGCTCTGGCCATACGAGTGGCTGATCGTTCTTTTGTGGTGTATCCTCGGCGTCGTATTGTTCGTCGTCTCGGGAGCAGATACCACGGCATCGGCGGAGGACCTCGCCGGAAAGCTCGAGTCGTTGGAGAAAGACGATGACGTGTAACCTCCGTCTCGGCGTAAACGGAGAGGTGTTTTGCTCTCTCGAACTACCACAGGTAAGTGCAGATGATATTTGAGATAGGCATAGTAGCTACAATAGGCATAGTAGTTACAATAGGGAGAATAGTCGCAATAGCACCATAGTAAATTTGTATGGCACTAGAACTCTGACCAGCATCGTCCGAATAGGCACAGTAGGAACAATAGGTGAAACAGATCCGAGAGCGAAAGCCGGATTTACAGCCTGGAAAGGAACAATAGGTACCACAGGTTAAATAGATCAGACAGGTGCATTTCACTAAATAGGCTAAATAGATGAACTGGGTTGAATAGCTCCAACACCCTCAATAGCCATCAAACCAGTCAACAGTGGCCCACCAAAAGCAGGGCAGATAGGCAGAGCAGGGATGATCGGTTAGGCAGACACAATAGGTGCCACAGCCAAAATAGGTACAATAGGCACAATAGACACACAACCTATTGTAACTACCCCACCTATTAAACCCTCAGTAGGTAAAACTAAGAAGATAGAATTAGATGAGGTCAGTAATGGCTGAAATAGAAGGTGTCAGAACAATAGGCACCTATCGTACCGTACAAACGGGTGATCCTCTCAATGCAAACGACAACAACTGAACCACGCGCCGTGAGCGTGGTCATCCTGAAAGGTGGTGTCGGCAAATCAACGACCTCGATGAACCTCGCGCGCCAGCTCGCCGAGCACGGCAAGACCCTCTACGCCGATCTCGACCCGAACGGCCACGCGACGAACGGGCTCGGCTTCGGGGACGCTTACCAGGGAGAGATCAATCTCGGCGACGTCATCCTCGAGGGCGACGCGACGCCCCAGGATCTCATTCGGTCGACTGAACACGGATTCGATCTACTTCCGTCCTCGGATACACTCGAGGACGTCGAAAAGGATCTCGCGGGCGCGATGCAGGGATCGGCCCGGATCAAATCGAAGATCGTCGACCCACTGCTCGGGACCGAGTACGAGTACGTGGTCTTCGACTGCCCGGCGTACCCGGGGATGCTCAACAACAACGCGCTCGTTGCGACGGGGAACGTCGTCATCCCGATCGAACCGGGCTCGAGTGCGATCGGCGGCTACAAGCGAACCATGGAGCGGCTGATCGAGCCGGCCCGGGAGTACATCGACGTCGACGTCCTCGCGGTCGTACCGAACAAGCTCTCCGATCGAATCGATCAACAGACCGAGGACCGGGAGCTGCTCGAGAACCTGAACAAGGCCACCTACGAAGTGAACCCCGGACAACCGCTGCAAGAAGCAGTACCCAACTTCGCTCGAATCACGGCCGACGAGTTCGACGCGATCGACGCCGGCGAGATGACGCCACCGAAACCAGGAATTCGCCACCGCTCTGCGCTCTCACGGTCGCTCCAGCACAATCAGCCGTTGCAGGATTACGATCCGGAGAACGATCAGATCGCATACTACGAGGAACTCGCCGAGATCGTCGCAGCTGGAGGGATCGAGCGATGAGCAATCCGTTCGACGACCTTAAATCGGATGACGAGGAGCCGGCAGAGTCGGAAGAGGAGACCCAGTCCGAACCGGAATCGAAGCCGGTGTCAGAACAGCCTGTCGACGAACCGTCGACGGCAGAGTCGACTACCGGGAGTACGGACGGCGGGTCGAGCACGGATCAGACGGGAGATCGAGAGGAATCCGAAAACGAATCCGAGACACCGCTCACGCCCGCAGAAATTGGGCCAGCGTTCGAGTACAGCGAAGTACAGCAGAAACCGTTCTACGCGCGCACCGAGACGGTAAACGAGTTCGAAAATCAGATCCGAACGACCATCGTCCCGACGCTCGCCGAAGCGGAGATTCTCGACGAGGAAACTCGAGAAATACACGACGCAGTGCTTCGGCTCGCGAACGAGAACCCGGAACGGATCGCCGAACTCGTACTCGAGGAACGGCGACAGGCGGGAAATCAGTAGACCGAGACGTCAGCTATTCGTACCGACTGGACGCAACGCGACCGCTACTATCCGATTTCGACTTGTTGACTCCTCCCGCGATGACAGGTAAATTGACAGAGAGCGCTCACAGCGTTTAACCTTCTCTGGCAATTCTGTATGAATGACTGATGGAACGCCTAACTCGCCAAGACGAGCGCGATGAACAGACGGCCGAGGAGACAACTGAGCAAGAAGGCGTTCAGACCTGTCCCGAGTGTAACTCGAGTTCGCTCGTCAGAAGCGCCGACGAGAGCGAAGTGAGCTGTGAAGACTGTGGGTTGATCCTCGAGGAAGAGACCATCGATCGCGGGCCGGAGTGGCGGGCGTTCGACCAGTCGGAACGAGACAGCAAGTCTCGCGTGGGAGCCCCGACGACCCAGACGATGCACGACAAAGGGTTGACCACGACGATCGACTGGAAGAACAAAGACGCCTACGGCCGGTCGCTCTCCTCGGACAAACGGAGCCAGATGAATCGGCTGCGGAAGTGGCAAGAACGAATTCGAACGAAAGACGCCGGCGAGCGGAACCTGCAGTTCGCGCTCTCCGAAACCGATCGGATGGCGTCCGCGCTGGGCGTGCCGCGATCGGTCCGGGAGGTCGCGAGCGTCCTCTACCGACGCGCGCTCGACGAGGACCTCATTCGCGGCCGTTCGATCGAGGGTGTCGCCACGAGTACCCTGTACGCCGCGTGCCGGATGGAAGGGATCCCGCGGTCGCTGGACGAAGTGGCCGCAGTCTCGCGGGTCGAACGGATGGAGATCGGGCGCACGTATCGGTACATCTCGCAGGAACTCAGTCTCGAGATGGAGCCGGTCGATCCAAAAAAGTACGTCCCTCGCTTCTGTTCCGAGCTGAATCTCTCCGAGGAGGTCCAAGCGAAAGCCAACGAGATCATCGATACCACGGCCGAAAAAGGGATGCTCTCCGGCAAGTCGCCGACCGGCTACGCCGCGGCGGCGATCTACGCGAGTGCGCTCCTGTGCAACGAAAAGAAGACTCAGCGAGAGGTTGCCGACGTCGCACAGGTGACGGAGGTCACCATCCGAAACCGGTACCAGGAACAGATCTCCGCGATGGGGCTTCACAACTAGCCTTCGCGTAGTGGCGCCGACTCGCATCGCTGAGCACCATCTCGTTTGACGGGCTTCAGTACGTCCAGCGGACTGAACCTACCGATCGTATTGGAGAACGGACTCACATCCGCGTTCTTTCGATTGAATTGTCGAGCACTCAGTTACCTGAGACGACGCAGCGCACGGCTCAAAAAATAGAAGCATCTCGACAGTACACCAAAATAGTATGAATACAGAGAAGTTTTGTGTTTTGAGTTTAGGCAAACATATCTAGTAACGCTCTCCGACTCGTGTCCTTCGGCGAAAAGACTCGAGAACAGGTAATTACCGACCGGGGAGGATCACGTCACTTTTCGAAGCTGAAGAGTCGTTAGGGTGCCCATTTCCGAGGATTCACACAAAGAAGTTACCGTAAACAACCCCTGCCCTGCGGAAGTAAACATTTGAAGGTTTTATTGCTGGTTTCGACAGTATGGAAACAGAAATGTGCAGTTATGGTTGATCATACTAGTCCCTGTGCCATCAATACAACATAATATTCGAATAGTTTCTGGCTGGACTAGATTTGCTGCGAGAGTTCCAGCCATTGACTGTTCGCAGGAGGTTCTCGAAGTAGTATCATTTTAGAATATAGTTTTTCTACCAGGTATATTTCCGGTGTCAAGGAGACTGTTCACCATCAGCAGTCACATTTCTGGTCGGTCGACATATTTACCGTAACTGAGTCAGTACCGGAGTGAGGGTAGAAGCCGAGTGAATAGGGAAACTCACAGTTCGGCATCCCCGGTCTGAAGATTGATTTCGATCATGTTTGCTGCCTGCACCATCTGTTCAGGGTATTCTCGCTCGAACGAGTCGCCCTTCAGTCGACTCGCCGGGCCGACGAGGCTGACAGCTCCAACCACACCGTCGTCGACATCCAGAACAGGCGTACCGATCGCACGGATTCCGTTCATCTCTTCCTCACGGTTCAGCGCGAATCCCTGTTCTCTGATGACGGCTAGTTCGCTTCGCAACTCGTCCGGATCCGTAATCGTATTCTGCGTAAACTGGACGAGTTCCTGGTTCTCAAGGATCGTCTCGAGACGTTCTTCGGGTAAGTGAGCGAGGATCGCTTTTCCACCGGCGGTACAGTGGAGATACTTCGTCGCTTCCGCCCGCTTCTGGATGTGGAAGGACCGACCGATCGCGTTTTCACCGAAGCGTTCATGCAGGACGAACAGTTTGCCGTCGTGCTCGAGGAGCAGGCTCGCGATCTCGTCCGTTTCGTAGGCGAGCGTATCAGCCACTCCTTTCCCGGCCCGTAGCATCCCACTGTTGTTTCGAATATGGGCACCGTACAGCAAAAAGTCGGGGCCAAGTCGATAGGCGGTCTCGTCCTGTCGAACCATATTCTGCTGTTTGAGCGTCGTCAAATGATTGTGCACACCGCCGGGAGTGAGTCCAACACGGTCGGCCAGTTCCGTGACCGTCAGGCCGCCGGACACTCTGAGTTCGTCGAGGATCGCACAGGTGTGCTCGACGGCTTTGATCGTTTTCGGAGAGGTGTCGCCCATGAAGAGACGAAAGGACTGCGTCCACCATATATTTTCGTGTGGTAAAAACAGACCGCTCCAAGAGAGAATAGAACGCTGTTTCGTCAATTTCGACATCGTCGGCGGTCAGTCGACGTAATTCACACCTCGGGAGAGTCGTAGTCGGCCAGTCCACGGTTGGGTGTTCTATCGGGGCGTAATGAAGATCTCAACCGTCATTGGGTCGCTAACGGTACGTTCCCCGAGTATGTTCCCTTTCGTCCTGGCCGGTGGGCCCGCCCTCACGGTGAACGACAATCGACCCGCATCATCGGCCGCAACGACAACTGGACTGACGCTCGCTGGTTTTCCGTCAACAGTGATTACAAAGCGGTCCTGGGGTTCGTAGAACCCGTGTAATGAATTCGATCTTCCCGCTCCCAGTACCGGGAAACCCATCAGTAGTTACGTTCTCGAGGTCAAGGAACTCGGCAGTCTCCCGACTGAGCGCTGACCGATCGACTTGCCAACCCTAAACGTCGAAGGTGGGCTCAGTGGATCGGTAGGTACCGCTCGACGGATCGGCGGGGTCACGCTGGAACACCGCCAGAAAGTCGTCCAGTAAGCGTTCGATATCTTGGTGTGCCCATTCGTAGCTGTGACCACGATCATGATTTACGTAGAAGTCCTGTTCGACAGTCGCAGCTGTTAGTCTTTCAACGAGCTCTATGCCGAACTCATACGCCAATATCTGTACTAAAACCGATCGAACTTCCAAGATGATTGGACAGCCCGACAGTTGGTTCTGATCTATTTTCGACGCTCGGTTTTCGATAGACCGTCTATCGTCGCCTCAGTCTGATTCAATTCCCGATCGACCCAGTACGCAATCGACCAGTAAGGCTAACTTGATCGAACGCAGTGCTGTGAGTATGGGACCCAAGCCGTTAGACGATATCACGCTTATAGACGCCTCACAGGGCGTCGCTGGACCGACTGCGGGCGTCATCTTCGCCGACCTCGGCGCGGACGTTATCTCCGTCGAGCCACCAGGAGGGAAGACCGCCCGTCACTACCGCAACGGAATCACGCTTCCAAACATCGCGCGCAACAAACGCTCGGTCGTCCTCGATCTGAAAACCGCCGAGGGAGTCGCCGCACTCCACCATCTCGTCTCTGACGCCGACGCGTTTATCCACAACAACCGACCGGGGAAGATGGACAGCCTCTGCTGTGACTACGAGACCCTCGCAGACCTCAATCCGAAACTCGTCTACTGTTCTGTCACCGGCTACGGCGAGGACGGTCCCTACAGTGACCGTCCGGCAGTCGACCCGCTCGCGCAAGCGACGTCTGGCATGATGTGGTCGACCGGCGAACCCGACCGCAAGCCAGCCCGCATTAGCGTCTCCGTCGCCGACTTCTCTACCGGTATCTACGCCGGCTTCGCGATGCTGGCGGCGATCCGTCACGCCAGAGCAACCGGTCGTGGCCAGAAGATCGAAACATCGCTGTTCGACACTGCGGCCGGTTTCATGGGCCACTGGTACACGCTGTTCAGCAAGACCGGCGAGCAACCGCACCGACAGGGTGATTCGTGGGACACCTACGCGCCCGCTGGCATCTTCGAGACGGCGACGAAACCGATCTATCTGGCGACGCCGTTCCAATTCCTCTGGGAGCGCGTTGCCGAGGCAGTCGACCGGCCCGACTGGCTCGAAAACCCGCTGTTCGAGACGAACGAAAAGCGCCTCGAGAACCGCAGAGAGCTCACCACTGAACTCGAGGCAGAGTTCGCAGCATACGATCGCGACGAACTTCTCGAGCGACTGTTGCCGGCTGGCGTTCCCGCGTCGGAACTCAAGACCGTCGCGGAGGCAGCCCACGACGAGCATCTTCACGAACGCGGGACGCTGCAGTACATCGAGGACGTGGATGGCTCGGACGTGATCGCTACTGCCTGTCCCGCTCGATTTTCCGAGACGCCGGCCGAAGTAGAACACGGTCCGCACGAGCTCGGCGCTGATACGCGAGACGTGCTCTCCGAGTACGGATACGAAGTCGAGAAGATCGATACGCTCCTCGAATCACAGTAACACGCTTCGACGTTTTCTCTCGACTATCGTCCAGTTGAGCGGTGATTGGGGTAGACCGGCATTATATACCCCCTGGACGGCTCAAACTCTACGTGCGCAATCATCGAACAAGAGCGACCGTTCCATCCAAAAGGTTTTATCATCTGGCATGCTCCCATCGAGTATGCGCGGGAAGCCCTTAGCGGACATTACGGTTCTCGATCTGTCACAGGCAGTTGCAGCGCCGTGTGCAAGCGTGTTACTTGCTGACTTCGGCGCGAACGTGATCTCCATCGAACCGCCAGGCGGTGGCTCCGAACGGAAGTACGGCGGCGGGTCAACGATGCCAAACTTCGGCCGGAACAAGCGGTCGATCGTTATCGATCTCAAAACCGACGACGGCACCGACGTACTCCACCGACTGGTCGAGGACGCTGACGTCCTCATTCACAACAATCGACCGGGAAAGATGTCGGACCTCGGCTGTGGTTACGAGACGCTCTCGGACGTCAATCCGCGACTCGTCTACTGCTCCGTTACCGGCTACGGTGAAGATGGTCCCTACTGCGACCGCCCCGGATTCGACCCGCTCGCGCAGGCGATGTCCGGTCTGATGTGGACGACGGGCGAGCCCGATCGCAAACCGTCGCGCATCGGGGCGTCGACGATCGACATCGGAACCGGCATCTACGCGGCCTTCGCGATCTGGCCAGCACTCCGTCACGCCAGAGCGACCGGCCAGGGGCAGAAGATCGAAGCCTCTCTGTTCGACACCGCGGCCGCGTTCATGGGCCACTGGTACACGCTCTACGACAAGACCGGGCGGCAACCACAGCGGCAAGGCCACTCCTGGGAACTCTACGCCCCGTCGGGGGTCTTCGAAACTGGCACCGATCCGATCTACCTCTCGACGCCGTTCCAGCATCTCTGGGAGCGCGTCTGTCGGGCCGTCGATCGACCAGAGTGGATCGACGACCCTCGCTTCGAAACGGGTGAGGACAGAGTCGACAATCGGTCGGAACTTGCTGCGGAACTCGAGGCCGAATTCGCTACCTACGAGCGCGACGAACTCCTCGATCGCCTCCTCGAAGCGGGTGTTCCCGCGTCGGAGCTCAAAAATGTCGCAGAAGCAGCGCGCGACGAACACCTCCACGAACGGGGCACGTTACAGCAGGTCGAAGACGTCGACGGCTCCGAGGTCACGGCCGCGGCGACGCCAGTCTCTCTCTCGGAGACACCCGGCCGCATCGAACGCGGTCCACCGTCGCTCGGTGAGCACTCTCGAGACGTTCTGGACGAGTTCGGATTCGACGAAGACGCGATCGAGCGGCTGGTCAGCGACGACATCGTCCACGAAAGATAATTCCGGAAACTGCGCTGACTGTTCCGCTCCACTGTCGTCTGTCCGCGTTGACGTTCCTCGAGAACGGACGGTGTCGCTGCTTTCTCTCGATTTCTCAGGTACGTGTGCAGCCAACGGCAAGTCGCACCGACGACGGATACCGTCTCCCAAACCGTTTTATCTAATCACAGTCGATAGGGTGTATGGCTCAAACGCCGCTTGCAGCGACGACTGTACTCGATCTCTCACAGGGAGTAGCCGGACCAACCGCAGCGACGTTGCTCGCGGATTTCGGTGCGGACGTGATCTCCGTCGAACCGCCGGGCGGCGCGACGGAACGCCGACTCGCCGAGGGATCCGCGTTCCCGAACGTCAGTCGCAACAAGCGCTCGATTGTAATCGACCTCAAATCCGACGACGGCACCGACGTGCTCCATCGACTGGTCGAAGACGCCGACGCCCTCATTCACAACAACCGACCGGGAAAGATGGCCGACCTCGGCTGTGACTACGAAACGCTCGCCGAGATCAATCCGGAACTCGTCTACTGCTCCGTTACCGGTTACGGCGAGGACGGTCCGTACCGCGACCGACCGGGGATCGACCCGCTGGCACAGGCGATCTCCGGAATGATGTGGACGGCCGGCGAGCCAGATCGAAAACCCTCGCGAATCGGTGCACCGACTATCGACTCCGGTACGGGAACGTACGCCGCCTTTTCGATGGTCCTGGCACTCTGGCACGCTCGAGAAACCGGAGTCGGACAACAGATCGAGACCAGCCTCTTCGATACCGCGGCGACGTATTTAGGAAACTGGTACACGCAGTACAGCATGACCGGCGAGGTTCCGCAGCGGCAGGGTCACGCTTGGGACGGCTACGCCCCGTCGGGCGTCTTCGAAACGGGGACAGACCCCATCTATCTCGCGACGCCGTTCCAGGGTCTCTGGGAGCGATTCACGCACGCGATCGATCGAAACGACTGGGTCGATGATCCGCGATTCGAATCGAACGAGAAACGCCTCGAGAACCGCGACGAACTCACCGCCGAACTCGAGGACGAGTTCCGTTCGTTCGATCGGGAAGAGTTACTCGCACGGCTGGTCGCCGCGGGCGTCCCGGCAGCCGAACTCCAGACAGTCGAACAGGCGGCACACGACGAGCATCTCCACGAACGCGGGACGCTCCGGCACGTAAACGATGTCGATGGGTCCGAGGTGATCGCGACCGGGCCGCCGGTTAAACTCTCCGAGACACCGGGTACAGTCGACGACGTTGCACCCGAACTCGGCGAACACACGTCTACAGTACTCAGCGAGTTCGGTTTTGACGCGTCGACGATCGAGCGCCTGATGGACGAAAACGTCGTGAACTCGCCATAGCCGAAAGCGAGGACTGAATCGTTTTCACTACTGGTAAACGATTAGGGTTTCAGATCCTCGTTGGGGAGTTACCGAAACGATTGGTGGTGGCAAGTGACCGATTCTTGTTACCACTACTCATCGTTCAGTGATTCACCAACGCTGTGAGTGAACATTCTCAATCAAGAGGGCGGCACGTTCGTTGCGTAATCGCCAGTGGTTTTACCAGCAGTAAATGTGCGAGAGCGTCAGTGTCGGCTACGAAATGCCCGAAATTGACGTTTTCAGACGTCATCGAAAGTGGTTGGCGTCGTACGGTAATCTCGACAGCACAGAATTTACAGTCGTACTGTTGTAATTATGTGCAGGCCGGACGAAGAGATACCGGAAACTAGTGTATTTACTCACGGTAAAAGGCGGGGAGACCACTGACTTAGTACGATCAACGGACGGGTCGAACGGCTATCAACCACGCGAACAGTAAATCGATCGCCGGGCCCGAGTCACGACGGAGCGTTCCGAATCACAGATAATCCAGCAAGCGTGGGTGGATCGCGCACGTGGGAATGAACCGTCCCAAAAAGGGTGCGGTAGAGTTTGCAGAATAGAAAGAAATATATATTCACCCCATACATGGTATGTTATCGCAAGACCAACCATGACTGGCATTACGAGCGGCCGTCAGAGTAGACGACAGTATCTCATCGGCGCTGCAGCGGTCGGGACAGCGTCGATTGCAGGGTGTATGGGTGACAACGGTGCTGAGAGCTGGGTAATGGGTACCAGCGAACAGGGGACTTCGAGTTTCTCGATCGGGCAGGCACTGCAGAGCGTCCTCCGGAATAATAGCGACCAGGTCGAAGTCTCGGCACAGGCATCCGACGGACAGGTCGCCAACGCACGACAGCTCGGCGACACGTACGATCTCGCGTTGCTATCGAACAACATTCACTACGATTCACTGGAGGAGCGCGGGCCGTTCGCAGACGAGGCCCCGGATAACCCCGCCTATCTGGGCTTCTCTACGACGTCGTCCGAGTGTTTCATGGTCACGAGAGCCGACAGCGACATCGAAACGTACGACGACCTCGTCGGCGAGACGATAACGACGTTCGGCTCCGGTTCAGCTCTCTACCAGCTAACAGCGACGATATTCGAAGAGCTCGGCATCTACGACGACTACGATTATCGGGACATCCCGCTTAGTGACTTCGGCTCCGCACTCGATGAGGGCCGAATAGATGCCTGTGGGGCCTATACAACGCTTTTGGGAACGAGTATCTCCGGCGGGATGCAGGATCTCGAGAGCCGCGTCGACCTCCAGGCACTCGAGATGAGCGACGAACAGCAGGCAGCCGTCGAAGAGGTCGTCGCGCCGGAAGTGCAACAGATCTCGCCGGAGTCGTTCGACAACATCGACGACGTGCTCGCGTGGACCGACGTCGCAAACGTCGTGTTTGCGGATCACGTCCCCGAGGACCTCGCCGAACACGCGGTCGAGGTCTGGTTCGACAACTGGGGCGAAGTCCAAGAAGCGTACGGATCCATGCTCGACAACGAGGGCGACAATCTCCACAGTGGATTCCTCGACGGCCTTCCCGTCCATCCGGGCGCAGCAAACGTCTTCGAGGACCGCGGTGTAGAGACGGACGACTGGGACATCGGCTCGGTTTGAGCGGTCCTCGAATAGAAATAGTCTTCAATACAGCCACCACTACGTACCAATACGAATAATGTTCACTCGTCTCATGGGTCCCCTTGCTCGACTTGCACGACACGCAGACGTTACAGCAGTCGTCTACGGCCTCGCAATTCTATTCTGGGGATTCGTTACGTGGCATACTCTGCAGTGGCGGATTTCCCAGGCGCTGTTCGGCGTCATTGTTCTCGGATTCGCGCTTACGGTGTACTGTCTCGAGACGATCGCCGAAGCGTTCGAAGAAGGGGAACAGCGTCGTCTCGGACTCCTCACGCTTTCGCTCGCGATCGGTATCGTGACGACTGGATACATCGTCCTGAACTTTCAGGAACTCCAGACGGTACGGGTCGGCTATTCGACGACGATCGATTACGTTATCGCCGCTGCGTTTATCGCATCGATCATCTATCTGACCTACGACGCGTACGGACTCGGATTCGCATCGATGATCGTCGCGGTCATCATCTACAGCCAGTTCGGTTCCCTGTTTCCGGGGTGGCTTTCTCATGCCGGTCTGAGTTACGAACGCGGACTCGAGGTCGGGATGCTCGGAATCCAGGGCGTGTACGGAGATCTAACACAGGTCATGGGGACGATGGTCGCCCCGTTCCTGTTGCTCGCCGGTCTTATTCGATTGTTCGGCGGCTTCGGACTGATAATCCGGCTGTCGTTCTGGGTGTCACAGTACGTTAAATCGGGTATCGCTCAAATGGCCGTCATCAGTAGTATGCTAATCGGATCGATCAACGGGAGCGCCCTCGCCAATACGTCAATCACGGGTTCGTTCACGATCCCGGTATTGAAGAGCACCGGCATCAAGAAACAACAAGCGGCAGCAATAGAATCGGTCGCCTCGACGGGCGGCCAGATCATGCCGCCGGTGATGGGTGTCGCGGCGTTTCTAATGGCAGATATTCTTGCCCGGCCGCTAATCGATATTTTCATCGCTGCGGCCGTTCCGGCGCTGATATTCTACCTGACGATCGTCATTTCTGTCTACCAAATCGATCGGCAAAGCGACGTCGATGTCTCGGTTGACAGACAAAACCTGGTCGAGCGCGTCCCGGAGCTTGGGAAGTGGATCGATACCGATGGACAAAACCGATCGACCGTATACACTGTACTTGAGGTCACACAGTTCGTGCTTCCACTGGTAGTGCTGTTCTACTATCTCGCATACGTACAGACGACGGTCATGCGAGCAGGAATGTACGCTTCAGGCGTGATGGTTCTTACCGGCTGTGTGTTCACCGTGTTCGACAACTATTACGCGGACGATTCGTCGCTACAGGCATCGGGACGCGACGCAATCGAGAAACTGGCGGACGGAATGTACGACGGGCTCCACACGCTCGCTCCGTTAACGATCGTCGTCGCGGCTATCGGGCTGCTAGTCGATACACTGTTTACGACAGGCCTTCCGGCGACGCTGTCGTTCGCGCTTATCGACCTCTCCGGTGGGATCATGGCAATTCTGTTGATACTTACGATGATTCTCTGTATCATCCTGGGGATGGGAATGCCAACCAGCGCCTCGTACCTCGTCGTCGCGCTCCTGGTCGCGCCGAACCTCATCCAGTTTGGCATTCCAGAACTCTCCGCGCACTTCTTTGTGCTCTACTTCGCTATCCTCGCGGCGATTACGCCACCGATCGCTCCGGCGATCGTCATCGCGAGCGCCATCGCGGAATCGAACTTCTGGAAGAGCTGTCTGGAAGCGATCAAGATCTCGATGCCCGTATTTGCACTCCCGTTCGCGTTCGTCTACAACCCGTCGCTGGTCACTGACAGCCCCTCTCTCAATACGCTCTGGGCGGCGATATTTGTCGTCATCGGCGTCTTCGTTCTCTCGTACGGACTGAACTCGACCCGTCCGTTTCCGGTTCTTACGCGGATCAATCGGCGGGTCGCACTCGTTGGCTCTCAAGTATTCTTCACTGTCGTTGGGATCCTGATCATCGCGGTTCCGAAGTAAGCAATCGCGCTCGAGTGACTGTTTTGCCGTGGGGTAAGTGCGATTACCGTCACGATTCTCGAGAGCAATTTCTAACGTCCGCTAATACAACTGGTCGGCCGAGTTTGACGCAACGCTGTATCTACGGTGACGGATACGACGTTCTTAGCGAACGAACTCGGTCGTCCAGTAATTTCAGACGGATACAACTGGTTCGACGGTTCGATCCGTGCGGGTGAGACAGTTCCGCCAGCGCTCAAGCTGGCAAGACGGAGCCCGTTCATGACCGACAGCGTCCGTCCGAGACCCCATCAGAACTCGTGCTGAAGTAAGATCCACGCGTCCATGCGTTCCGCGGTACGTTTCCCGCGGCGACGCCGCCAGCATGGACCGAACCGAAGAGCCCGAACGCCGTATCGGTGGCGAGTTCGACCGCTTCGTCGACGTGCGAGAGCTGAATCACCAGTGACGGGGTGAACTCTGTTCGGTAATACTTGGCCTCGGACCGTCTAGTGAGGTAGATCGTTACGGTATTGAAATCTCGAGGGAGAGATATCGATGCTATCAAACTGAACCGCCACTGCCGATCCGAAATCCATGGAGTGCTCGCCGTCGGTATCGTCTACTATAGGTGAACGCTTCCACGGACGTTCGGTCAGTGGAAACAGCGTGAGTACGAATCTGGGATAAATCGAGTTGATCGCGTGAACGAGATGCGAACGGTCGTTTCTCACTGGACCGACCGTTACGCTCCGGGTTCGAACTGCGTCGACAGCCCGCCGATCATAGCCAGTCGGGGTCGACGTAATTGGCCGTCGCCTCCGATTCTGGCCAGATGACTTCCTGAACGCCGTCGCCCGCATCGTTTTCCTGCCACTGGAAGTACACCGGTCGGATGTTGTCTTCGCCGTAGATAACGTCGTGTGCGAACTCGTGGTTCGCGTCGTAGAACTCGATCGTTCCCGTGGTGCCGGTAACCGACGTTTGCTCGAGTGCATCGACGAGGGGGTCGGCCTCGAGCGTCTCGGCTCGTTGTGCCGCATCCGCGAACACCTCGATCGCGTCGTACGCGACGTATCCGCTGTAGACCGGTGCATCGCCGTCGAACAGCCGCTGATACTCCTCGACGAACGGCTGGGTCTTCTCGGTCAGTTCGCTGTTTGCGGTTGCGGTGGTGTAGCTCAACCCGTACTCACAGCGTCCATCGGTCAGGTCGTAGTACATGGGAAGTTGCATCGGGACGTGATTCCCGCCGAACGCGAACGCCCGTTGCTCGGTCGCCCAGTCCGCCAGGAGCTCGTTACCGGTGTGGGCCGCCGAGACGAACGCCGCGTCGGCACCGGACGCTTCGACGTCGTCGTAAATATCCCCGAAGTCGTTGGTCGCTGGCGGATACCGTTCCCACAGTGTCACGTCGACGCCGGTGTCGGCGAGATGCTCCCGATAAATCTCCCATGACCGTTCGACCCAGGCGTAGTCCTCGGCGAGGACGGCGATCGACTCCCAGCCGATCTCGCTCGCCATGTCCTCGAAGAAATCGAGTTGCATCTCGCCCATGAAGTGGGCGTTCTGGGGCCCCACCCGGAAGTGATATTTGTACGTCTCGTACTGTTCGCGGACGAGCTGATTCGGTAACAGCGGGACCGACCCCGCCGTAAGGTGAACCGTCTCCTGCTCGGCGATGTCATCCATCAGTCCGTTCAGCACTTCCGCCGTCGCCACGCCCATGGTGACGTCGACGTCCGCTTCGAGAATGAGGCGGTGATACGCCCGCCGCGCCTCGAGCGGACTCGCGTTCGTGTTGGCGACGATGAGTTCGACGTCCCGGTCGAGGATCCCGTTTGCTTCGTTAAGCTCGGCGGCGGCGACTTCGGCGCCGCGAACGATCGACTGGCCAGTGTGGTTGCTGTTCGGATTCGGCGTCAGAACGCCGATCCGTACCGGATCGGTATCGTCGGCTTCCCCGCCGATCATCTCGTAACTCCCCAGACAGCCCGCAAGCGAAATCGTGGTTGCGCCCGCCGTCGTCGTTTTGAGCAGTTGGCGGCGGTCGAGAGTACGTTGCCGGGTAGTGTCATTCGTACCGTCCGAACGCCCACCACGGTAGGTTTCGTCACCCATACTTACCGGAAGTTAAGATTCATTTCACTTAATACTACGTATTAACAATGGTGTCGAATTACGCCATCACGGTTACCAGATTCTGTTCTCCCAGGGAGAACTAGCTGTACTAATTTCGCCTATCATTCGTTCGAATCGGGACAGATTACGTTATGGTACCGACTATAATAGACTAGCTATGGAAACAGACGAGTTGGCCGGGCGGTCGGTCAAGTAGAACGGGACACTGTTCTCCAGTACCGAATCTTTGAAAGAGACAGACGTTACGGGAGTCACTGAACTCGCCGACCGGCTCGGGCTGGCCAAAAGCACGGTCCACAATCACCTCCTCAGCCTCGAGCGACACCGGTACGTCGTCAACGAGGGCGGCAGGTACCGGCTCGGCCTCGAGTTCTTCAACACGGCATCCACGTTCGCAATCAGTACGAGGTCTATCACGCCGCGAAAGACCGTATCGACAAGCTCGCCGAAGAGACCGACGAGGCGGCGTGGCTCATCGCCCACGAAAACGGACTCGGGATGTTCGTTTACGGCGTCCCGCGAAACGAGTCGTTCTCGTTCGATTCGACGATCGGAACCTGGTCTCCCTCCACGCGAACTCTGCCGAGAAGGTGATCCTGGCTCACCTCCCCGACGAGGAGATCGCGGCCGCCCTGGACTGCCACGGACTCCCCGCCCAGACGGAGAACACGATTACTGACGAAGACGAACTGTTCGCCGATCTCGAGGCCGTCGACGATATCGAACTGCGACTCGTCTACGGATGATCGGTCTCCCCTTGCAGATCACGAAAGCGTAGTTCTCGTTTTCCGTCGGTGAGAAAGGCAGTGAGGTACTGTGTCGAGCGTTTGAACGCCTGGTTCCAGAACTGATCAGGGGCGTTGTGTCGCTCGAGAAATCCCGTTCGGCAGACGGGAGTCGGTTACAGAAGACCCGCAAACGACACGATATGCGTCAGTGCCGCGCTGATGGGAATCAAGATGAGCGTTCGGACGACGAAAATCGCCGTGATATCTCGGAGCCGAACCGGAATGTCGTCGAACATGTCCATCATCATTGGACCGGATGCGGCGAGGAACAGGATCTGGCCACTGACGACCAGGATCACGAAGAACTGTGCGGCGGGCGCAATGCCGACTGCTGCCAGTGCACCGATGAAGACGTCGGCAAAGCCAAGAACGATCGCTGCGGCCACGACGTCCGCGTCTGGAATACCGAACAGTTCGATGACCGGAACGAGTGGGCTGGAAATCAGTTGGAAGAGTTGCGTGTTCTCGTAGACGACGAGTACGAGCGTTCCGATAGCGACGACGGTTCCGATAAGACTCGCCGTCAGGACGATGCCGTCAACGAGTCCTTTCCAACCAGCTCGCACCGACGATGTCCCCTTCGATTCCGCCATCGCCTCGCTGATACCGAGTCGGAAATAGTCGCCGATCGACCCCGTAAGGTCGGGTTCGACGTTCGGCTCGCTGATGTACTCCTCAGGAACTCGAGAGAGCGGCGGAATACGAACGGTGATGATCGCGGTAGCGACGATCGCGATCAGGTACGCGAGCAAGATCACGGGAAAGAGATGCAGCAGTTCGAAGGCAGAGGCGAACACGCCGAGAGTTCCGATGCTCGCCGTCCCGAAACACGAGCAGATGATGAAGACTTCGCGTTTGTTGTACCCCCCACGGTCGAAGACCGTTCGCGTGACGTAGAAGCCGATCGCGAACGAGCCCGCCCACGACGCGGCACTGTCGAGTGCAGATCGTCCGGGGAGTCCGAACAGCGGCTGCATCACGGGGCGGGCGAGGGTCCCGACGAACTCGAGAGCTCCACACTCGATGAGCATGTTGACGAAGATCGAGCCGAGCGGGATGATGATGACGACGCTCAGAATCAACGTCTCCCAGATCACGCCGGAGACGCCTGGATTCTGGATAAGTGTGGGTCCGACTCCCAGGAGATAGGCGGTCGCAAGTACCGTTCCGGCGAGGCGGAGGAACCAGAACGCCGCGTTCGTCTCCCAAACCTGTAAATCGAATCGGTTCGTGACGCTGTCATCGAACGTATAGAGGCCGCGACGATGGCTTTCCGCGATCGTCGTCATAATGGCGGCGCCGAAGATCATGAGCCATGCCAGGCCCAGCACGTACTGCGCGGCACCCTCCTCAATGTACGACACGAAGATATCGAACGGAACCGTTACAGCACCTTCCCACGGAACCGGAAGCACGAAGAAGGCTGTTCCCAGGACGAACACAGCGAGGAACCGTGCGAACGGGAGCCGTTCAGTTTCGTTGAGTGTCTCGTCGGCGATTGTTTTTTCATCGGGTTCGACTCCTTCCCACGTCTCCTCGTCGCTACGCCATGCATCTTGCCCAATCACATCAGATTATGTGCACACCACCCATGATAAATATATCGATGGGTGTTCGAATTCGAATTATTGTAATCATGCATGCGTATCGCGAGCGGGTCAGCTGACGAATCGATGCAGGTCGAACTAACTGGAGGATGTCACGTTCCATCAATAGCTGCATGCTGGTGGGTTGTCCAAAGATATATTTGTTGGAGCCACAGAGATATTTATGATGACAGTCAGCAGCATTCAGCGTGTAACAGTCCTCGGAGCAGGGAGTATGGGTCACGGGATCGCGGAGATCGCCGCGATCGGTGGCTACGACGTGACGATACGTGACATCGAGGACGACCTCGTCGAAGAAGGGTACGACAACATCGAATGGAGCGTCGAGAAACTCGCGGAGAAAGGACAGGTCGACGAGTCCGCCGACGAAATTCTCGGGCGAATCGAGACGATGACGGACCTCGCTGACGCAGTCTCCGACGCCGACCTCGTCATCGAGGCTGTTCCCGAGCAACTAGAGATCAAGGAGGACACGTTTTCGTCAGTCGACGAACACGCCCCCGACCACGCGATTCTCGCATCGAACACCTCGAGCCTCTCGATTTCGGATATCGCGTCGGCGACGGATCGGCCGGACCAGGTCGTCGGACTGCACTTCTTCAATCCGCCGGTGAAGATGGACCTCGTCGAAGTCACCTACGGCGAGGCGACGAGCGACGAGACAGCTGAACTGGCCTATGAATGGGTCGAATCGGTCGACAAGACGCCGATCTACGTCCGCAAGGACGTCCACGGTTTCGTCGTCAACACCGTCCTCGTCCCGTTCATGGAGGAGGCCGCGTGGATGCTCTCGAACGACGAAACCACAGTCCAGGAGGCGGACGCCGCGATGGTTTACGAACGAGGCTACCCGATGGGGCCGTTCGAACTCAACGACTTCGGCGGTATCGACATCGGCTACCACTTCCGTTCGGAGTCCGATCAGTCGGTTCCGCCGGTCGTCGAGGAGAAAGTCGAGAACGACCACCTCGGAAAGAAAAGCGGCAAAGGCTTCTACAACTACGACGACGGTGACGGCGTCGACTATAAGCCCGAGGACGCCGGACGCTACGACACCCTTCGAACGGAAGCCGTCATGATCAACAAGGCTGCCTGGCTCGTCGGCAACGACGTCGCCACGCCTGAAGAGATCGACATCGGTCTCCGCCTGGGCGGCAGTTTCCCGGAGGGGATGTGCCGGCGCGGTGACCGCATCGGACTCGACGTCGTCCTCGAGAAACTCGAGTCGCTCTCGGCGGAGTACGACGCGGAGCGCTACAAACCGACCGACTACCTCGTCGAACTCGTCGAAGAGGGCTGGACTGGCGAAGACGCCGGCAAGGGGTTCTACGACTACCGCGTTGATCCCCCGTACCATTACATCAACTGGGACGTCGACGACGACGGCGTCCTCGAGATCGAACTCGACCGCCAGGAGCGGCTGAACTCGATGTCCGACGATATGTTCATGGAGATCGACCGACTCCTGACCGACATCGATACCGACGACGTCCGCTGTGTCGTCTTCTCGGGCGCCGGGGACAAAGCGTTCAGCTCCGGGGCGGACATCACCGGCTTCACGGCCGACGATCCCGCCGAGATCATGGACGTCGACGAGATGTTCCAGACCGTCTACGAGTTCCCTCGGCCAACCGTCGCGAAGATCGACGGCTTCTGTCTCGGCGCCGGCATCGAACTCGCACTGGCCTGTGACATCCGTATTGCGACCGAGGGCTCGACGATCGGCACCCCCGAAACCGACCTCGGCGTGATTCCCGGCGGCGGTGCGACCCAGCGCCTCCTCCGTCTGATCGGCGAGGGCCGAACCAAGGAGATGGTCTACCGTGGGATGCAGTTCGACGCCGTCCAGGCCGAGGAGTGGGGCATCGTCAACCACGCCGTCTCCGACGACGAGTTCGACGACCGCGCCGGCGAGATCGTCGACGACCTCGTCTCCGGCCCGCCGGTCGCGCTCAAAGCCGCAAAGCAGGTCATTCAGGACGGCCAGGACGCCAGCCTCGAGGTCGCACTCGGGATGGAAAAACAGGCGTTCGCCGTCCTCGCGACCACCGACGACATGCTCGAGGGCGTGACGGCGTTCAGACAGAACCGCGAACCTCACTTCGAGGGTGAGTGATCGTGGCAGCTTCAGCGCGTAACGTCGCGATCGTCGGCGGCGGCACCTCGGAGTGGGGCGAACGCGACGCGACGTGGAAAGACCTCGCTCAGGAGGGCGGAAAGGCAACCTTCGATGCTGTTCCCGGTGTCGGCCCCGACGATATCGAGGGGCTGTTCGTCGGCACGGTCCAGCCGGAGCGGTTCGCCTACCAGTCACACGTCGCACCGATGGTCGCCGAGTTGCTCGGGATCGAAGTCACGGAGATGACCGCCCGGACCGAACTGGCGTGTGCCAGCGGGCAGGCAGCACTGCGCTACGCCTGGCTCGCCATCGCCGCCGGCCAGCTCGATACGGCACTCGTCCTCGGCGTCGAGAAGATGAACCTCGGCCGCGAACATATGCCCGAGATGCAGGCGTCGATGGCGAACGTCTTAGATCGGGAGTTCGACGGCGTCAACGGCCTCTCAGCGCCACCGTTTTTCGCGTGGTACGCCCAGCGACACATGCACGAACACGGGACGACCCGTGAACAGCTCTCGCTGGTCGCTGCCAAAAACAAGAGCCACGCCGCCAACACTGACTTCGCACAGTACCGCTCGGAGATCGATCCCGAGGACGTCACGGAGTCGCCGAAAATCGCGCCGCCGCTGCACCTCTACGACTGCAGCGGGATCACCGACGGCGCAACCGGCGTGATCCTCATGAGCGAGGAGAAGGCTCGCGAGGTCACCGACACGGCGGCCTGGATCACCGGCAGCGGCCAGTCCTCGATGGCGGGCAACTCGATCAACAACCTGCCGTCGTTCTCCGGCTGGCCGCAGGCTCGCAAGGCCTCCCAGAACGCCTACGAGCAGGCCGGCATCGAAGACCCCCTCGAGGAGATCGATATCGCCGAGGTTCACGACTGTTTCTCGATCAGCGAGATCATCGAGTACGAGGAACTCGGCTTCTGTGAGCGCGGCGAAGGCGGCCAGTTCATCGAGGACGGCCGCAGCCAGATCGACGGCGACGTCGCCGTCAACACCCGCGGCGGCCTCCTTGGATGTGGCCACCCGTTGGGCGCGACCGGCGTCTCCCAGGCCCTCGAGGTCACCCGCCAGTTCAACGGCGACGTCGAGAGCGACCGACAGGTAGACGACCCGACGACCGGACTCATCCACAACTTAAGCGGCAGCGGCTCGGTCCACAGCGTGATGGTCTTAGACCGTGATCCACAATGACTGACGCAGACACCAACGGCGGTAACACCGAACGCGAGCGCGTCTCGGTCCCCGACGAGGTCGAACTCCCCCGTCTGCTCGACTTCTACGAACTGCAGACGGAGGATCAGACGCAGATCCACGAGTTCTACGAGAACCTCCGGGACGGACAGCTGACGACCACGCAGTGTACCGACTGCGAGGCGATCCACTTCCCGCCTCGGATCGTCTGTCCCAAGTGTACCAGCGACGACCTCGAGTACGTCGACCTCCCCCACGAGGGCGAACTGTTCGCCTTCTCGGAGGTCCGTGGCGGCCTCCCGATGGGGCTGAGCGAGCACGACGTCCCCTACGTCGTCGGCGTCGTCGATCTCGGCCCCGTGCGACTCTCCGGGCGCGTCGACGACGCCGCCTACAGCGACCTCGAGATCGGCGACCCGGTCTCGCTGAAGATCGTCGAGATCGACGGCCCGACCGACGAAGAACGCGTCTTCTACCGCTTCGAACCACAGGACGGTGATTCACGATGAAAGACTACGAACTCACGCTTCAGGTCTTACTTGAACGGGCTACTGACCTGTTCGGCCACAAGGAAATCGTCTCGGAACTGCCGGACGGAACGACCCATCGATACACCTACAACGACGCCTACGACCGAATCGGCCAACTGGCCAACGCGCTCGACGAACTCGGCGTCGATCGCGGCTCACGCGTGTCGGTGATGGCGATCAATCACTACCGCCACTACGAGCTGTACTTCGCTCCCTCGTGTAGCGGTCGGAGCATCCACATGACCAACCACATGCTCCCCGAGGAACACCTCGTCGAAATCGTCAACGAGGCCGAGGACGAGGTCGTCTTCGTCGATCCCGAGTTCGTCGAGACCGTCGAGGCCGTCGCCGACGACTTCGAGACGGTAGCGCACTACGTCATCTTGGACGATGAGGTCCCCGAAACCGACCTCGAGCCGGTCGTCGCTTACGAGGATCTTCTGGAGGGACAGGACACCGACTACGACTGGCCCGATATCGACGAGGACGAGGAGGCCGGCATCTGTTACACCTCCGGAACCACGGGGCTGCCCAAAGGTGCCGCCTACTCCCATCGAGACCTCTACCTGCACTCGCTGACCCACGGCCACGTCGACGTGTTCGAGGTCGGCGAGAACGACGCCGTGATGCCCGTCGTCCCGATGTACCACGTCAACGGCTGGGGACTCCCGTATTCGGCGACGCTATCGGGCTCGAAGCTCGTGTTGCCGGGAAACAACACCGACGCCGAAGGGATCGCACAGCTCATCGATCGGGAGAACGTGACCGTCACCGCCGCCGTGACGACGGTGTGGATCGAGATGGCCCAGTTCTACGACGACCGAGACGATATCGAACTCGCGAGCCTCGATCGAGTTCTCATCGGCGGCACGTCACCGCCGGAGTGGCTCATGGAGAAGTTCGATAAGGAGATCGGCGCACCGATCCATCAGGGCTACGGGATGACCGAGGCGGCACCGCATCTCGTCAACACGATGACGACATCAGAGGTCGCGGAGCTCCCGGAGAGCGAGCGATACCACCAGCAGATGAAGCCCGGAATCCCCGCGCCCGGCGTCCGGATCCGCCTGCGCACGCCGGGCGGAGAACCGGTTCCCCACGACGGAGAGTCGACCGGCGAGATCCAGGCGCGGTCACCGTGGCTCATCGACGAGTATTACGCGCGCCCCCAGGAGACCGAGGCGTCGTTCACTGACGACGGCTGGTTCAAGACCGGAGACGTCGGTACCATCGACGAGTACGGCTATCTCGATGTCGTCGACCGCCTCGACGACGTCATCAAAAGCGGCGGGGAGTGGATCTCGTCGCTGGAACTCGAGAACGAGCTCATGGCCCACGACGCCGTCGAAGAGGCGACGGTGATCAACATGGAACACGAGAAGTGGGACGAGCGGCCGATCGCGTACGTCGTCCAGCGGAGCGAGGTCACCGAGGACGAGCTGAACGAACACCTGTTAGAGCGGTTCCCGAAGTGGTGGCTACCGGACGAGATCGTCTTCATCGAGTCGATTCCGAAGACGACGACCGGGAAGTTCGACAAGAAGGTGCTTCGCGACGAGTTCAAGTCCGAATACGGGGAGCTCCCGGTCGACCAGTAGACGCGTCGCCAACCGATTTTTTGGTTCGTTTCGTTCGTCCAGGGGTACCGCTCCACTCACTCGTTCGTCGACTCGGCCTCAGTGTCGCAGGCTCCGTTGGAAGAACTGCTCCATGTCACTGAGAGAGGCTACTCGACCGTCCTGAACCCGTTCCTGTGGCGCGTTGGGCGACGGGCGACAGTGGACCGTTCTGGCGGTTCCCATCGCGGGTGGCTTGCTGGAAAGTGCCGAATAGACTGCCTCGGAGGAGTGACCGAGCGACTCGAGTTCGTAGTACGTCGTCTCGTGGCAGACGTCGAGGGCTGTTTCGTACATGAGTTCGCTCTGTCCGTAGCCGACGAGGCCGTCCTCGTTGCCGTGGTAGAGCAAGAGCGGTGGGTCGTCAGGATCCAGATACTCGACCGGGCTCGCGTACATTCCGGCCTCGGGGTTCTCCGCGATGGGTTCCCCGACGAGCATCGATTCCGGAGCGTCCGCTTCCTCGTACGGCATCTCACTGTCCGGCGGTGCGGTTTCAACCATCTTGTGTAGCGCCATGATTCCGTACCAGGATGCTGCAGCCTGTACGTTGCTCGAGTAGCTAGCGTACGGACCGTCAGCCGTGAACTCGTCGACGTCATTCGTAACCCCTGCCAGTGCAGCGAGGTGGCCACCAGCGGAGACCCCCCAGACACCGACGTTGCCTGTGTCGAGTCCGTACTCGTCCGCGTGAGCGCGGAGCCACCGGATAGCGGCGTTGACGTCGTGAATCTGTGCGGGGAAAAGCGCCTCCGAGATGAACCGATACTCGATACTGGCGACGGCGAACCCCTGTCGTGCGAAGTGCTCGAGAATCTCTCGGTCCGTTTCTTTCGTTCCGAACATCCACATTCCGCCGTGTATGTACACGAGTACGGGAACCGGATGGGGATCGCGTTGCTCCGGGAGATAGAGGTCGAGACGCAGTTCCCCCTCTCCGTGGCCCTCGCGGTCAACTTCAGGACGTTCAGCGAACGTGAGGTTTTCGTACGTTTCGATTCCGTTTGCGGGCGTTGCTGGCTTTCCCGCCACAGTTCCAGCCGACAGTGCAAGCGCTGATCCGGCGATACCGAGTCCGCGAAGGACCGATCTTCGGGACGCACCACGGTTCTTCTTATGATTGATCATTGTCAACATGCGGTAATGATGTCGGAGCAACACATATATGTTGTGACGATCATCAAAATCGTACGGTGTGTCGGGAGAGAAGACATGTATGTATTTTATTGTCAAATGCAGTATCCGCGATTCCAAAGACTGCAACGAAAGAAAGCGGTGCAGTGCAGGACCCAATACGAGGAGAGGTGCCGATCTCAGGCCGGCAGCTCCCGGCCGTAGAGCCCGGTCGGTCTGACCAGCAACACGACGACGACGACCAGTAACGCGGTCATCCCGCTGAGTCGCGGCGATATGGCCGAGGTGGTAAACACCTCGAGAAAGCCAATGATGTACGCTGCGACGAGGCTACCCCGGATCGAGCCGATGCCGCCGAGGATGACGATCGCGAACGCGAGGACGAGGGGCGTCATCCCCATGTCGTACGACGCGGCGCGGAACGAGCCGTAGAGTACGCCGGCGGAGCCGGCGAGCAGTCCGGCCACGCCCCAGGTCAGCAGCGTGATGTCGCCGGTCTTGATGCCGACCAGTGCGGCGCCCTTCTCGTTCATGCTGGTGGCGATGATCGCCTGTCCGCGCTTCGTGTGGTTGACGAAGACGAACAGCGCGCCGATAAACACCCACGAGAGGACGAATATCAGCAGATTATTGTACAGGAGCGAGACGCTGCCGATCGAGGTACTTCCGGCGAGGAGCGACGGGACCGAGCGCGGCTCGGAGCCGATTCCGGCCCGAAACGAGTACTCGATGACGAACCACGCCAACAGCGTCAGTATTAACACGTTTATCGGGTCGTCGATGTGTCTGACGAAGACCTGGTAGAGCAGGACGTGGAAGACCGCGCCGGCGACGGTACCCGCCAGCAGCCCGATCCAGACCCCACCGCCCCATCCGGCGACGAACCAGGCGGTAAACGCGCCGATCGTAATCGTCGCACCGTGTGCGAGGTTCGCCTGGCCAGCGACGCCGAAGACGAGGGTAAATCCGACCGCGATGAGCGCGTACAGCGATCCGAGGATGATCGTGTTGGCGGCGATGCCGACGATATCGACCATGGATCAGAACCACTCGGGCTCCTGGTACTCCGAGGTCGCCAGATCCTCGGGGTGGATGACCTGCTGAAGCCCCTCGCCGTCGTCTTCCTCCTGCCACTGGAAGTTGATTCGCCGAAGGTAGTCCTCCCCGAACTTCGCGTCGTGTGGGTACTCGTGGTCCTCGTCGTTGAACTCGATCCGACCGCGCGTTCCCACGTAAGAGGCGTCAGCCAGCGCCGGGACGACCTCTTCGGAGTCCGTCGTCCCCAGCTCTTCGACGACCTCAGCCCACATCATGATCCCGTCGTAGGTCGCGTACGAGAAGGCATCGTTCGGATAGACGTCGAACTCGTCGTTGTACCGCTCCGCGAAGGCTGTCGTGTGCTCGGAGAGATCCGCGGTGTGGACCGCGGGCGCGTTACTGATTGCGTACTGGTTGTCGCCGTCGAACGCTTCGTAGGAGCCCGGATCGACGATCTGAGAGATCTGACCACATATCGAGAACTCACGTTCCTCGTCTCGCCACTGGATCATCGCCGGTCCCGCACTGTGGGCCTGTGCCATCACGACGGCGTCCGCGTCCTCGCCCTCGATGTTGTCGAACAGCGGCGTGAAGTTCTCCGTATCTGCCGGATATCGCTCGTTGTAGACGACCTCGAGGCCGGCGTCTTCGAGCAGGTCGGGGAGGGCGTTCGTGAACGACTGGGTCCACTCGAACTCCTCGCAGAGTATAGCGACCTGATCCCAATCCTCCTCCTCTTGCATGTGCGCGGCGAGATCCGAGATCGACTCGATCCAGCGGGTCGCGTTCCCGTACGGACGGAACTGATACTTGTACTGCTCGTAGTCGTCCGCCAGCATCTCGGCGATCGTCGGCGACGTGTGGCCGCCGCTCATGTGAACCGTCTGGTGGTCGGCGATGTCGGACATGAGGGCGGTCATCACCTCAGTGACGAACACGCCCGCCGTTACGTCGACGTTCTCCTCGACGACGAACTCGAGATACCGGTCCGAGGCGGTCGAGGAACTCCCCTGCGTGTCCGCGACGAGCAACTCCACGTCCTCGTCGAGGACGCCACCGTCATCGTTGAGATCGCTGACGGCCAACTCGGCAGCCTGCTGCTGTGCGGTCCCCTGGGGAGCGCTCCCGGGGTCGTACGCGAGCAGCCCGATCTTGATTTCGTCGTCGTCGTCGCTATCCCCCATCCCGCCGATACAGCCGGCGAGTGAGGTGGTCGCGCCGATACCAGCTAGACCGACGAACTGCCGTCTGTTCAGTTTCCCAGGGACACCTGTGATATGCCTTTGATTACCACGCATATGAACCGAGTGTTTCTAATACCAAATAAAACTACCGGCAATGTGGTGTGCCGAGGCCGACGACGGTCGCCCGAGTACGCGTTAGCAGATACAGCAAACGAAATGATAAGCAGGAACAGACCATGGTAGAAACATATATAGTGGCGCGCCAGACATATACTGTCGAAGATCAAGTGAACACATGACACAGGTAGACCTCGAACCACGGTACGTCGTCGGCATTGTTTGCTTCATTGGGCTCATTTCGGCGCCGTTCCTCCTCCCGATACTCACGCTCAGACAGCTCACCGCGGCGCTGTTCCTCGGGATGTTCGCGATGAGTTGGGACTACGTCTCCGGCTACACAGGCCAGTTGAGCTTCGGGCACAGCATGTTCTTCGGGATCGGTGGCTACACTGCAGCGGTGCTCAATCTCGAACTCGGTCTCACACCGGTGCTGGCGATTCTCGTCGGAACGATCGCTGCGGGCATCGCAGGACTCGCCGTCGGATTTCCGGCACTCCGCCTCGAGGGACCGTATCTGGCGCTCATCACGCTGATCGCACCGCTCGTGCTCGTCCAGATCGTCAACATCTTCCCCGGAACGTTGGGTGGCGACGCGGGACTTCCGAGTCCGGCGGGCCTGGTCTCGGTCGACGAGCCCATCGGGATCCTCTCGACGATCGGCTTCGAAACGGTGTTCGTTCACGAGACGATCGTGTACTATTACCTCGCGCTAGCACTCTTTCTGGCGATATACGCCCTCTTCTACGTCTTCACGCGGTCGTACGTCGGCTCGATATTCACGGCGATCCACGAGGACGAAGACGCGGTCCGATCCGTCGGCATCAACGCGGCGAAATTCAAGGTGTTCGCGTTCACGATGAGCGGGACGGTCGGCGGGCTGGCGGGCGCGGCGTTCGTACACACCGCCGGAGAGCCCAATCCCGGAGAGATCCTTAGTATCGTCGTCAGCATCGAAGTCGTTCTGGTCAGTATCCTCGGTGGCATGGGGACGATCACCGGTCCCGCTGCCGCGGGGATCGTCTACTACTTCGTTCGGGACGCGCTCCAGACCAGTTCCCTGACGATTCCCGTCCTCGACGCCACGGTCGGGCATATCTCGATGGCGCTATTCTTCGCGATTGCGCTACTCGTCCTCTTCTTCCTGCCGAAGGGGGCGCTTCCCTGGGTCACCGAGTGGAGCCGAGACATACTCGAACGACGAAGCCAGCGGTCGGAGTCGCCATCGTAACCGACGGAGGAACACGAATGAGTACGCATACAACGCAATCGGCCCATGACGAAGCACAGACGACCGACATCCTCCGACTCGAAGATGTCACGAAACAGTTCGGGAACGTTACCGCGGTAGACAACCTCTCCTTTAGCGTCAGCGAGCGAGAGATACTCGGATTCATCGGTCCAAACGGCGCCGGAAAGTCGACGACG
Organism: Natronorubrum texcoconense; assembly: GCF_900100335.1. GTDB lineage: Archaea > Halobacteriota > Halobacteria > Halobacteriales > Natrialbaceae > Natronorubrum > Natronorubrum texcoconense. Next base: position 252,498 of record NZ_FNFE01000005.1, read on the forward strand.
TTCGACTGCGTCTCCGGGACGATGGCGCCGACGGACGGCGAGATATACTACCGCGGCGAGAACGTCACCGGCGTCCCACAGCACGCCCTCGTGGAGAAGGGGATCGCACGGACCTACCAGACGTTCCGCCCGCTGAACGACCGAACGGTACTGGAAAACATCGCGCTCTCACAGATGCCCAACTCGCTGTTCTCGTTCGCGGATTTCCGCGCCGACACGGAACAGCGAGCCCGAGAGATCTGCGAGCAGGTCGGACTGGGCGACGTGGTCGACCAGACGCCCGACGAACTTCCCCACGCCGGAATGCTCCGGCTCGAGATCGGACGGGCACTCGGAACCGATCCGGATTTGCTGTTGGTCGACGAGCCGTTCGCCGGACTCACGTCCGACGAAATCGACCGCACCGCCGACCTGTTCACCTCGCTCCGCGAGGGTGGGATGACGCTGGTCGTGATCGACCACAACATGCACGGGCTGCTCGACCTCGTCGACCGCGTTATCGTCATCTCCTTCGGCGAGAAGATTGCCGAGGGGACGCCGGCGGAGATCCGCGACGATCCGACCGTCCAGGAGGCCTACCTCGGGGGTGAGATTTAAATGGCGGACGACTCGCGCGAATCGATGCTCTCGGTTTCGGATCTCTCCGTCTCCTACGGGAAGGTGACGGCACTCGATGGCGTCGACCTCGACGTCCCGTCCGGTGAGACGATCGGCGTCATCGGACCGAACGGTGCGGGCAAGTCGACGCTGGTCGACACCATCGGCGGCTTCCTCGATTACGAGGGCTCGATCACCTATCGCGGTCTGGAGGTCTCGGAGACGGATACGCCGACGCTGATCGAAAACGGGCTGTTCTACTGCACCGAGCGGCGGGACCTGTTCGGCCAGATGTCCGTCGAACAGAACCTCCGCCTCGGATCGTACCTCAACGACGAGGGCGAAGACGAGCGACTCGAGGAGGTCTTCGACCTGTTCCCGCGACTCGAAGAGCGCCGATCACAGGAAGCGGAGAGTCTGAGCGGCGGCGAACAACAGATGCTGTCGCTCGGCCGCGGTCTGATGAGCGATCCGGAGTTTCTCGTTCTGGACGAACCGTCGATCGGACTGGCGCCGGTCGTTCTCGACGACATCAGCGAGGCGCTAACGTCGATTCAGGAACTCGACGTCACGATCCTACTCTGTGAGCAGAACCTCACGTTCGCCCTCGAACACGCCGACCGACTCACGCTCCTCGAGAACGGAACGGTACAGCGATCCGGAACGACGGCGGAGCTTCAGTCGGACGAACTCGTCGAATCGTACATCGGTGGCTGACGGGGGGTTCGGCTCAGCCCACGTCATACGGAGCCACGAAGCATTGGAGGGCGATTTTGGTGCGACTGTGACTGTTCTCGATTGCGCCGAGTGACCGGTATACCTGCCCGTATCAGTCCGGTTCCCAGCCGCCGTGACGCTCCAATCTCGTTTTCGAATTCCGTCTGTCCATATTAGATGGGCGTTTCTTACCGACTGCCGCACCGATGGTCCGACGTGTCGTGAGCCAGTTTGTGGTTGCTCGAACCGTTCCCTACAGGGTCTGGGCCCGTCTCAGGAACCGGTTGGTGACTGGTTGGTCACCGACCGATGGTCGGTCGAACTGGCGAACCCTATTCCGCCGATCCGCGAATCTTCTCATGCCAGTCGTTCACGCACCACATTCGTTCGTCATCGTCTCCCATCGAGCGACCGAACATGCAGTGCCAGTCGATGACGACCGCTGTATTCGTCTACTAGTAGTAGACATCGTCTCGTACACGCCCAAGTTTCGGCTGCCGCTTCGGATTGATTACAGCGGTACTATTGTAATCGACGGTGGAACGAACGGAGACTCATCGCAGATCGCCCGAGAGATCAACCAGCGGCGGAGAGAAGTCCGGTTTGGTTCGCAGATGGTTTCAGAATATCGTCTGATATAATCGGACAGTTTAAGTATCGGGACGGCGACATTCCGGTATGACCGACGCAACACCCCCGATGTCATCGGTGCTCCGGGCGTTCGACGTACTGACTGTTCTCTGGGAAGTAAACGGCGCCGGCCCGTCGGAGGTCGCGACGCGGATGGACGTACCGAAGAGCACGGCTCACGTCTATCTCCACACGCTCGAGGAGACTGGCTACGTCGTCAACGACGGCGGCGAGTACCGGCTCAGCCACCAGTTCCTGGCGACGGGATCGCGAATTAAACACCGCAACAGCCTCTTTCAGGCGGCGGAGCCGAAACTCCGCGAACTCGCGATGGAGACGGGCGAACTCATCACTCTGGTCATCGAGGAAGCTGGTCAGTCCGTAATCCTCCACAAGGAAACTGGCGACCGGTCGCTCGAACTGGGTATCTACTCGGGGATGATCACGCCGTTGCACTCGAACGCAACCGGAAAAGCGATTCTCGCCAATCTTCCACCGGAGCGGACGGACGAAATCATCGAGACCCACGGGCTCACGCCGTTGACAGAGAAGACGGTCACCGACGAGGAGCGGTTACGAACCGAGCTCGACTCGATCCGGGAACAGGGGTACGCAGTCGACTGGGATCAACAGGTCAAGGGAATGGGGCTAATCGGGGCACCGATCGAGATCGACGGCGAACTCAAGGGTGCAGTCGGTATCGCGGGGCCGACGGGGCGGATCCAGGACGAGACGTATCAGACCACGCTCCGACAGGAACTCCAGGGGACGATCGATTCGATTACGATCAAGTATCGGTACGGCACGTGACTCGAGGTGATACCGTCGTATCGGGGGGTCCATTACCGGAAACGATCACGAACGACAAACGTTCGCTAAGAAGAAACCCACTGGTTCAGTTCCGCCAGCGAACGGGACCATTGATCTGAAGACGTGCTGACCGTACAGCCATCGTGAAACCAATTGCGTGCTGACTGTCGGACCCTAGCCGGTCGATCCGAGATCGAGTTGATCCCAGATCGAGTGCCTGTGGGCAACTCGAGCGTGGGCTTCGACTCGAAACCGGCGTCGCCAAACGTCGGTCGGCGGCGGGTGTCGCGAGCAATTCGTTTCTCGGTAGCGAATACACGTCGATCACTTTTGACTCGTCGTGGGCGAACCTCTCGAGTGGGACGAAACCGCGATCACTGTGACTGGATCGAACACGAGAGAGGAGGATATTCCCTGTTCACAGAGCGCTTGTTCTTCGTGAGAGAACCGTTTGCTGCTCAGGAAACGGGACGGTATCCCGTCGCGAATCGGGCCGATCGGACTGATAGGAACCCTCAGCCGGAGATGCGAATCGCGATGAACAGCATCGTGGCGAAGACGTAGGTCACACCGATGAACAGCGCGACGAGTCGGTTCGGGTCGAGCGGCCTGACGAGACAGGCGAGCGTGACGGCACCTGGGACGGCCCCGGCGAGTGCAGCGACGGTCGGCAGCGGTCCGAACAGACTCGAGACGAGTAGAACGACCAGACAAGCACCGATCAGTCCCCAGGCGATTCGCTGGGCTCGAGTCGGGCCGAGAACGACCGGAAGCGTTCGCTTTGCCAGCCGCCGATCGTGATCGTAGTCGAGCCGGTCGAGCATGATGTTGATTGCCGCGAGCAGCAAAAATAGCGTGAGACAGACGGCGAGGACCGTGTCGCTGACTGTCCCGGTCTGGGTCGCGTAGCCGCCGACCGTCGCGAGGCAGATGCCAAGTGGGTAATCGACGGTGACGGTGAGCGGATGGGTGTCCAGTTGCGGCGCGTGGAAGTAGCCAAGCACGAGCAACGGTGCCGTGGCGACGGCCGCGATCGGCCCGCCGAACTGCCAGAGGAGTCCCAGACAGAGGCCGAACAGGATCGTCGCTACGGCGATCGCGAGACGGATCTCCCGTGGCTCGAGGGGGTTTCTCTCGTCTTCGCCGCGGACGTAGTAGTCCACGTAGCCGTCTTTCAGGTGAGCGACGTAGACGGCCAGACAGACGGCGAACGCGTGGATCGCCCCACTCGAGACCGATATATCGGTCGCGAGCGCCGTGCCGAACACTGACATCGCCGCTCCCGGAACCAGAAATATCGGTTGGACGTGGACCCACAGCCCGTGACCCCTACGCTCGAGTCGCGTTCGCGACGGTACGGATGGATCGGACACGAATTGCCTTACCACATCGCAGTACATCAATAGTGGTCGTTCGAGAGTGATTCGTCCCTTCCGGTGTCGCCTCAGGAAGATCGAAACGATCAGCGACGATGCCCCCGCCGGCTGTTCGAACAACACGTCGACAGAGCCCGCTAGATCGCCGGCAGGGCATACCCGCTCGAGAACGGTCGGATCGTTCGTCCGGAACCGGTGACGAACTTCTCAAGGGTGATCACGCGATAAACGCTACCCTCCGCGGATAGCGAGTCCGGTCGTCGGTCTCGGTGTTCGGTTCCCGCCAGTGGAAAACGCTTTCACCCAGTTTCCCCAATAGCCGGTATGTCGGTAACTGACTTGTTCGATCCCAGGGGTATCGCGGTTGTCGGAGCCTCCGAAACGTCCGGAAAGATCGGCTACGAAGCCATGCAAAACGCGGTCGAGTTCGACGGCCCGGTGTACCCGGTTAACCCGTCGGCGTCCGGGACCATCTTCGGCCGAGAGTTCGTCTCTTCGGTAACCGAGATCGACGGCGAGGTTGATCTGGCGCTGTGTTGCGTGCCGGCGCCGATCGTCCCGGACGTCATCGAAGACTGTGGTAAAGCGGGTATCGGCGGCGCAGTCGTCTTCGCCGGCGGGTTCGGCGAGGCCGGACCGGACGGTGAGGAACTCGAGGAGCGACTCATCGAGGCCGCATCCGAGGGGGACGTCGCGTTGCTCGGGCCGAACACGAGCGGCTTTCTGGTCCCCGAAGAGCATCTCTTCGCGACGTTCGCGACTGACGTCGACACCATCCCCGCCGGCAACGTCGCTGTCGTCGCCCAGAGCGGCGGACTCGCGTACGCCATCGCGTTTCAGGCTGAAAATGAGGGAGTTGGCGTCTCCGCGATGGTTGGGCTCGGCAACCGCGCGAACGTCGGCTTCGAGGAGGCGATCGAGTACTTCGACGGCGACGCGAAGACCGACTCGATCGTCCTCCACGTCGAGGGGACCGACGACGGTCGCGGCCTCCTCGAGACCTGCCGGCGCGTCGAGACGCCGGTCGTCGCCTACAACGTCGGCGAACAGGACGTCGGCGATTTCGCGGAGTCACACACTGGGGCACTCACAGGCGAATACGAACTGTACGAAGCAGGATTCGCCCAGTACGGCGTGCCCACGGTCCGTACGTCGACGGAACTCCTCGATGCCGGCACGGCGCTTGCGTCGTCGCCACGACCGGACGGGCCGAACGTCGGCGTCGTCACGGCCCAGGCTGGCCCGGGGATCGCGATCACGGACCGACTGAAAGCGGCGGGGGCGAACCTCCCCTCGCTCACCGAGGAGACCCAAGACATCGTCGAGGAGATCCTCCCCGGAATCACGTTCTCGGCGAACCCGGTTGATACCGGCCGTCCGATGCCGGAGTTCGGCGACGTCGTCGCCGCCGTCGCTCGCGACGACAACATCGATATCGTTCTCGTCTACGAGCTTTACGAGGGCGGACTGGGGTATCCGACCGACACGCTTGCGGCCGTCGTCGACGAGGTGCAGAAACCGATCGTCTTCGCCAGCGGCGGCCCCGAGGCCGTCATCAACGAAGAGCTCGCCGAACTCGAGGCGCTCGGAATCCCGACCTTCACGGCGCCTGAACGCGGGGCGGACGCGGTCAGCGCGCTCGTCCAGTACGCCAAGCGCAACGCGGGGCCCGACGCGGCCGTTGCGGGCGAGGAGGTGAGCGTCGATGACTGACGCTCTCGAGGCCGCCCGCGACGAGCAGCGCTCCGCGCTGACAGAAGCCGAAGCGAAGGAGTTGCTCGCCAGTCGCGGGCTCTCCGTTCCGGACGGCGAGACGGTCACGTCGTCCGAAGAGGCGGTCGAGGCCGCCGAACGGATCGGTTACCCGGTCGTCGTAAAGGTCGCCTCGCCGGCAGTTCAGCACAAGAGCGAGTGGGGGAGCGGCGTCGGCGTAAACGTGAACCTCACGACCCCCGACGAGGTTCGGACGGCCGCGGTGGACATCTTCGAGGCGGCCGACCGCGAGGGGATCGACGCCGCGGTGTTCGTCGAAGAAGCCGCCGACCTCGAGGCCGGGCTCGAGGTGATCGTCGGCGGCACGCGAGATCCGTCGTTCGGCCCGACCGTTCTCGTCGGCCTTGGCGGGATTACCGTCGAGGTCCTCCAGGACACGAGCCACCGGATCGCCCCGATCTCGACCGCCGAGGCCGTCGCGATGACCCGCGAACTCGAGGCATCGCCGCTGTTCGACGGCTATCGCGGCTCTCCGGCGGTCGATCGGGAGGCCGTCGCCGAGGCGATCGTCACCGTTGGCGAGGTACTTGACGCGAACGAGGAGATCCGCGAGATCGAGATCAACCCGCTACTGGCGGAGTCGGATCGAGCGGTCGCGCTCGACGCGCTCGTCTCGCTCGACGACTGACCGGCGGCTCTCGGCGTTGTCGCGTTCTCGAAAAATCGTCCCGCGGACGAGGATCGTTTCGATCGACTATCAGTCGTCTTTCTGGCTCTTCTGAACGTTGACGTCCTCGAAGGCGAGGTCGCGTTCCGTGACGTCAACGGTCATCGCGCCGACGTCCTCGATCTCGGCGTCGATGGTGTCGCCACCCTCGATCGCGCTGACGCCTTCCGGCGTCCCGGTGGTGATGACGTCCCCGGCTTCGATCGTCGCGCCGATCGAGGCGTACTCGACGATGTCGGCGCAGCTGTAGATCATGCCGCCGGTGTTCTCTTGTTGCTTCGTCTCGCCGTTGAGTTGGAGTTCCATCTCGAGGTCGTGGGGATCGTCGAACTCGTCGGGGGTCGTGACGCAGGGACCGATGATGGTGAACGTGTCGTAGGACTTGCGGTTCGAGCGGTCCTGGTCGCCGCGAACGGAGACGTCGAGCAGGATCGTGTAGCCGAGAATAGCGCCCCAGACGTCGTCGGCGTCGATGTCCTTGACGTCCTCGCCCATGACGAAGCCGAGTTCGATCTCGTGGTCGACCCGTCGGTCGTTGAAGGGGAGTTCGATGCCGTCCTCAGGGCCGGCGACGCTCGAGGGCGCCTTGAGGAAGTAGCCCTTGTCCTCGATGGTGAACCACTCCTCGGTGACGATGTCCTTGTCGGCCAGGGCCTCTTCGACGTGGTTCTCGTAGTTCAGCGGCGCCGCGATGACCTTCCCGGGGCGGCGGACGGGAGACTCGATGGTGACCTCCTCGCGGTCGTAGTCAGCGTCCTCACTTTCGTACTCGCTGGCGTCTAAGTCCTTGCGGGCGTATTCCTTGAGCGGGTCGTTCGTCTCGAGACCGAGGTCGTCGGTCACGTCGATGATGCCGTCGTCGTCGGTCAGGAGTCCGAGCCGATCGTCGTTGAATCTAACGAGTCGCATGGTAGACCCACTGCGATCCGACCACATAAAACATCCTCTCTCGGTCTCGCACGTTCGAACAATAGTGAGGGATTGCGATCGGAACGGCGTCGCACCGCCTCCACGGTTTGGTAGGCTGTCCTCGGACCGATAACGGAAGGCGATCAGCCGATCCGATCATCATACGGTCTGCTGTACGTCGGTACAGGAGCGACCGCAGGACGAAACGCGGCCGCTCCGGTAAAACGCTACAGCGAACCGTATCAGTCGTTGGCGGCGATCTGGTCGTCGAAGACGGTGTCCGAGTCGAAGACGTTGCGACAGTCCTCACACACCATCTGTTGATCCATCGCGTACTCCCAGAGTTTGCCGCCGCAGTCCAGACAGTCGAAGTGTGCCCGAACGAACGGACTGTGCTCCGCGTACGGATTCTCGAACTCTGCCATACGCGTACGGTACGTCCGCCGACCAATAAAGGATTCCCCATACCGATGATCTCGGGGACGGTGGCTCGAGCACGAGACGGGGAACGAAAACCACTATCGGGAGCGCGCCTGGGACGCGTAGTCACCGCTCGAGTCCGAGCGTCCATCGAAAAACGGACCGTGGCCGTGTGATCGCCGCCGTCAGTCGCTACTCGTTTGGCGCGGATTCGGCGTAGAAGTTGAACGCCTCGAACACGGGTCGGTCGGTCATGCCCAGGAGGATCGCTTCCTCGCCGTCCGGCTCGTGGCTGTGGAGTTCGTTCGGCGGGACCACGAAAATGTCCCACTGCCCCCACTCGAGGGTCTCGTCGCCGACGTGGGTGACACCCTCGCCCTCGATGACGAAGTAGACCTCCGTGGCATTGTGGAAGTGCGTCTCGGTGGCCTCCTGCAGAAGCTGCGCCCGGAACGACATCGTCGGGAACAGCGGCGCCTGGCCGTTCGCCGGGTTGACGTACGCCATACTGTAGCCGTCGTACGGGTCCGGCGTGGTGTTGTCGGCGCGCTGGCGCAGCGTCTCGAGGGTCTCGTCCCAGCCGAAGCGGTAGGGCGGGGTCGGATCGCGGATCCCCTCGAACGGCCCCGGAATGCCGTCGCCGTTCGACTCGTTGGCGGGACGGGCCTGTCCGAACTGGGAATCCCAGTAGCCCTGGGTCTTCGTGACCGGCTGTCGCTCGAGTTCGTGGTTCTCGAAGACGTTCGAGGAGTTCAGCGAGTCCAAGATCAGCGGCAGATCCAGCACGTCGAGCCACATCGCGGTCTCGTCGGAGTCGTTGACGTGGTCGTGCCACTCCCACTGGGGCGTCGTAATGAGGTCGTTGTTCTCCATCGGGAACTCCTCGCCTGCAACGACGGTCTTCATCTCCTCGTGGCCGTCGATGGTAAAGCGCAGGGCGTTGGCCCCGTGGCGATGGGAGGGCGCCGTCTCACCCGGCGAAACGGTCTGGACGCCGAGATAGATCGTGTTCGAGATGGCGTTGTTCATTCCGGTGTTGATCGGGACCGCGACTCGCCGCTGGAACCCCGGCGGTAGTTCCTCGATCGGCATGTCCTCCTCGACGTTGTCGATCGCCCGCTTGATGTCTTCCCACTTCCAGATGTCCGGCTCGAGATCGTCGTAGGTGTTTCCGAAGTCGTCCTCGACCTCCCACAGCGGCCGGAGGTTGTTCTCCTCGAGGATACTCCGGGTCTCCGAAGTCAGTTCGATACCCTCTTCGGGCTCCTGTTGTGCCATAGGTGTTACAACTGCAAGAATCGGCATAAGTGTGTTGGAGCACGAAGTCGAGAGGTTCCCTGTCGCGCGCAGACCCTACTGTGGGGCTACAGGGACAGATCGGCTCGCGTGGTCTCGTTGCGGTCGGTGATCGAGTCGACGTCGGGTCCTTCGCTCAATCGGAAGTGGCCGACGTTTGGAATCTTTCGAGAGGGTAGTACTGACCAAAAGGGAATGAATTTAGGTATTCGCGCCACAGACTGTGAGTATGGTACTAGAACGAGACCTCGAAGCGGTCACAGCGAAGCGAAACGACCTGCCATCTGCCGCCGACGTCTACGACGAGGGCGAGGACATCCCCATCGAGGACGTGTTCGACGACGCGTTCGTGCAGGCGCGGACCGAGTTCGAAACCTTCGACGAACTGGTCGCGGCCAGTCCCAGCGAGGCCGGCTCGGTTGAGGAATTCGAAAAGGTCTCTCACGGCGAGTGGGACGAGTTCGTCGCCGAGTCGACCGAGTTCGACGACGAGGAGGCGTTCGTGTTCGCCGCTCGTGATCACTGGGTCGCCAAGCGACTGCAATTGGTCTGAGCCGTATCGCTTTTCGCGCGTCGCGCGCGGCGCAGTCCGAATAGACGCGTCGTTCGGTCGGCGCTTTCGAGAACCGAGATGCGACTAGATCTGCTGCTCGAGGCGCTCGTATTCGCCGTTCGATCGAGCGACGCGTAAGCGACTGCTGTTCGGATCGATGTCTCGAGCGACGTGAAGACCGCGAGCGCTCCTCGAAAGCGCGAGGAAAAAGCCGAACCGAGCGGATGCTCAGTAGTTACCGGTCGAGACGATCGGCGGCGCTTCGTGGGGGCCGTACGGCGCGTCGTCGAGCCACTCTCCGGCGACCTCGAAGTAGTCAGATAGCTCGGCCGCGACTTCCTTCCGGAGTACCGTCTCTGGATCGTCGCCCTGGAGATATTCCAGGGCCTGACCGGCCGCACTGAGGTTGAACTCGGCGGCCTTCTCGCGGCGCGCGGCGAACAGTTCGATCTCGTTGTGTGCAACGCCCTCCGTCGTGGCGTCGAGCGCGACGGAGATAGCCGAGGCTGCTTCGTCCGCATCGGGGACCCCGGAGTTCATCCCGCGAGCGCCAAACGGCGCGAGCAGGTGGGCGGCCTCGCCGGCGAGCAGGACTCGGCGGTGCTCGTCGACGAAGGTGTCGGCCATCACCTGGAGGAAGTGATAGGTCGAGACCCACTTCAGCTTGTCCTCGTACTCCTCACCCATGATGTCTCGGACGAACTCCCGCATCTGTTCTTCGCCGCTGATTTCCCCGGGATCGTCGTCGCCGATACACTGGATGTCGAGGCGCCAGCCGCCGGTGAACGGAACGAGCAAGACGTTTCGACCGTCGGCCTCGGGCGCGTCGTAGTGGAACATCCGCTCGAGCCCGGGATGGTCGTCCTCGATCGCTTCGTCCTCGACGTCGGCGATGATGAAGGCGTTCTCGGACTGATCGCCCTCGAAATTCGCACCGATTTCCTTGCGGACCTGCGAGCCGCCGCCGTCGGCGCCGACCAGGTACTCCGTCTTCCACTCGCGCCCGTCACCGGTCTCGACGGTGACGCCGTCAGGCGAGGAATCGACCGAAACGACCTCGGACTCCCAGTGGATCTCGATACCGGCGTCCTCGAGCGCCTCGTGCATGTACCGCTCGGTGACGACCTGCGGGACGCTGGTGAAGTGCGGGATGTCACCCGAGCCGCCGGGCGAGTCGTACGTCCGGTTGAACACCTCTTTTCCCTTGTAGAGTGTCCTGCGAGTCGGCCAGACGAGACCCTCATCGACGAGGTCCGTTCCGAGTCCGGGGCAGATCCGTTCGAACGTTCGAAGCGTCGCGCCATGGACGTAGATCGCACGACTCCCGTCCCGATCCCGGTCTTCGGGTTCGGCCTCGAGAATCGCCGTCTCGATTCCGCGCGCGTTCAATGCGAGTGCTGCCGTCATACCGACTGGCCCGGCGCCTGCAACTAGGGCTGGTTTGTCGTTCGTATCGCCGCTCATTGTCGGTAGTGATGGACCACGGTATCATAGTAGTTGTGGTCGTCCACTGTTTATGGACCATTAGGTTACAAAAGTCGATGTTAGAGGTTTTAGCATTACGTTCAACGATAGCAGAGGATCGCTCAGAGTGTTTAAACATGCTCGAGACGAGAACACACCAGATGTAGATGCCGACGGTACCGTAACGGCCCGAAATCCACGATACCTGCGTGCGAGTGAGAATTTTCGTGGTCCAACAGTCGAGTTCCCGTCAGTCGTTCGCCACTGACTTTCGTCGGCAGCACCCGCGTTTCCTCACAGCGAACTAAACAGCGATGTCCGCAGAACACGACGGAGATGAGAAAGGGATAGTATCCAGTTGAAGTTGCGCTATTCCCCAACAGGTTGAATTATGCCGTTCACCACACGCCTTCGGTGCCGCGACATCGAGCCAATAGTTGGCAGGGCACTCGATCCGTCACACGAATATTGCACACAGTACGTCTACCGGCGGTATCTCGGCAGGACGCGATCGGCAAACTGCCAAGCAGTACTATCGACAGTGACGGTTTCCGTCCGGCTGCACTGCTGTATACTCCGTAATCCATGCCAGGGTGAGGTTACAGTTATCGAGATAGGAAACTCATAGGTTACAAAGATCGTTCGAGCGCCAATTTAGTAAATGCTTGTAATGTTATTAGCCATATTAGTTGCAAACCCAACGGTATGAGGGGAGAATGGTCCACGTTCGTCGATTTTTTACAATAGTACAATCGTCAATGAAGATGGTCCACGCTGAGACGGACCGAATAGTTGCGACAGGGACGGTATCAACCGTAAGCGAACGCAGCAAACGGGCTAAAGAGGGGGCCGTCGGCAATCAGCGCCATTGAGGGCAACTGCGCGGCGGAGTGCAGTCCCACGAAAAATCGGACGACCTGTCATATCGTCTGCTGTGACGATGTACAGGTGCAGTCGCAGAACGGTCACGTTGGCGCCGAAAATGACGTACCGCAATCCGTCTCAGTTGTCGGTCGTGTCGAGCAGCACCGTACGGTCCGATCTCAAGATGACATCCTGTGCAACGCTGCCGAACAGCGCCTTTCCGGTCGGCGAGCGCTTTCGCCCGGCGAGGCTGATCACGTCGGCGTCGAGCGCCTCTGCCTCGTCCAGAATGTTTCGAACAGCGTCACCGCTTGATTGGCGGATTTCGACGTCGAAACCCGCCTCCTCAAGGCTGTCGAGAGCCACAGAAACCGACTTGAGATTCCTCGCGTCGGCCCCCTCGCCGTCCGCTCGAAAGACGTGATAGAGAACGAGATCCGTCTCATCCGTCTGCAATGGTAAGCTGGTAATCGACTCGACCTGTTCTTTCGCTCGTGTAACGTCCGTGTCGATGCTGACTAGTATCGTTGTCATGAATATCGCGGTTTGTGTCGTATTCTCTCGTTCTGCACGACCAATTCGTCTTTCGATCTGAATTTGGGTAGGAGGACTATTAATTCCCTGGATTTACTGTCTCGCAACTGGCCCGTTCGCGAGGAGCGAACGGTGGCGGTCGTCACAGTGCCCTCAGAGAACACAGAGTACCAGCAGGAAGGCGACGGTGTTGCTTCGAAGAGAGCCCTTCGCGAATCATCGATTCGTGCAACCACGGAAATCACCGATTTCCGGACGACCAGGCACTCGGGCTGCTCCGCCTGTAGATTGAGTAACTTGTGAAATCGCCAGCGAGCAGTGTGACACGTATTGTTGGACGCCGTTCTCGACGCGACCACAGGTCGGTCGCAGTTGCTCTGTAGATCGGGACTGACGACAGTTGTGTCAAATATTCTCCAGTGATTCGCGCAGGTCGTCGGGCACTTCGATGCCGCTGTCCCCGTCGAGCGGAACGCAGACGCGGTATTCGGTCCCCTCGAAGACGACATCGCTCTCGTGTGTTGCTCGATAGTTGAACTCGATGCTCGAGTCGCCAACGGTCGCGTCCAGTTCGATTTCGACCTCGTCGCCGCCGTTGACCTGACTCGTGAAGTCGAAGTCCATCGATACGAGGGGCAACCCCAGGCCGTATCGATCGTTGAGTTCCCAGTAGGGCCATCCGATCTCGTCCATACACATATCCGACGTCTCGTGGATCGCGTCGATCATCCGTGGATAGTGGGCGATACCAAACGGATCAGTGTCCGAAAATCGAACGGTCCAGGTGCGTGTAAAGCTCATGCGTTGGTGTTCCAAAACGAGTTCGCAGGTGTGATAAAGTTACTGCCGAACGGTGGGTCACTGGATGTAACACCCTTTAATTGAGATCGATGTGTCATCACAGTAGGTTGCAAGTGAGGAGTACAACAAGGATGTGATGGCAGTCATCGTACGAGTAGCCCTCACAGATGGCTGCTCGTACCGTCGACCGTTACCCCCGTCGCCCGAACACCACACCGGGCGAATACCAGCGCTCGCTTTCGAGGTCGACGCTCCCCTCGCTGCGGGTCCGTTCGGAACAGACCGTCCGAGAGCCAGGTGCGAAGGCGGGTCTAACGGGAGTCGTGAACCGCTCGTGGACGCAGGAGAAAACGTCAACGTTACTTGTCCGTTTTGCGAACCGGAGACTGTGACGCGATTTCAACGGAGCGGATCGAGCCCCCGAACGGGACCCCGTAGAGCTACCCACGGGACCCTCCACAGACACGAACTAATTCAGTTATGACTGCGACTCCCCCCACTTCGATCGAGGAGACCGACGCCGGGCCGGCGACCGACGAACGGGCCGGTTACGACTACGTTTCGGACGACGTCGAGCGACCAGAACTGGTCGCCGACCTTCGGAACAGGATCGCAGGCGACGTCCGGTTCGACACGTACACCCGTCAGCTGTACGCGACCGACGCCAGCGCGTACCAGGAGACGCCGATCGGCGTCGTCTTCCCGACGACGACCGAAGACGTCTCGAGCGCCGTTTCCTACTGCGCCGAACGCGGAATTCCCGTCCTCCCGCGGGGCGGCGGCACGAGCCTCGCCGGACAGGCGGTCAACGAGGCCGTCGTCCTCGATTTCACTCGCCACATGGACGACATCGTCTCGGTCGACCCGGACGAGCGGCGAGCGCGCGTCCAGTCGGGAGTCGTTCTCGAGGAACTCAACGAGACCCTCGCCGGCCACGGGCTGAAGTTCGCTCCCGATCCGGCCGCGGGGAACCGCAGCGTTATCGGTGGCGCGATTGGTAACAACTCGACGGGCGCTCACTCGCTGGTCTACGGAAAGACCGATGCCTACGTCGAGACCTGCGAGGTCGTCCTCGCCGACGGGACGGTCGCCACGCTCGGCGAGATCGACGTCGATGAACTCCGAGCGCAGGCCGACCCCGACGGCGACCTCCTCGAGCGCGTCTCCGCCGAGGTCGTCCGCATCATCGACGACGAGGCCGACGCGGTCCGTGATCGCTTCCCGAACCTGAAGCGAAACGTCTCCGGCTACAACCTCGATATGCTCGTCGCGGAGGCCGAGACCGGCACCGTGAACCTCGCACGCCTGCTCGCGGGCAGCGAGGGAACCCTCGCCGTCGTCACCGAAGCCGAGGTCTCTCTCGAGCCGGTCCCGGAAACGAAGGCCGTCTCCCTGCTGTTCTACGAGAGCGTTCTCGAGGCCGTGACGGACGTTCAGTACGTCCTCGAGCACGATCCGGCGGCAGTGGAGCTCATCGACGACGTGCTCATCGGACTGGCACGAAACACGGCGGACTTCGAGGAGGTCGCGTCTCTCGTCCCGGAGGACGCTGAAGCGGCGCTGCTGATCGAGTTCTACGCCGACGACGACGAGCACGGCCGAGAACAGACCGGTGGCCTCCTCTCCGACCGCGTGCCGGGAACCGAGAGCGCGGTCGCCTCGTCCGACGATCCAACGGACGTCGACGAGACCTTCGCCTTCGAGGGCCTCGAAGCCCACGCCGAGGCCGACCGCGAGCAGTTCTGGAAGCTGCGCAAGGCAGGCCTCCCGATTCTCCTCTCGCGGACCTCCGACGAGAAGCACATCTCCTTCATGGAGGACTGTGCGATCCCGCCGGCACACCTGCCCGAGTTCGTCGAACGATTCCAGTCGCTGCTCGTCGAGAAGGGGCGGGACGTCGATGCGGCGTTCTACGCCCACGCGGGACCGGGTGTCCTCCACGTTCGCCCGCTGGTGAACACGAAGGCGGCCGACGACCGCGCGGACATGGTCGAGATCGCCGACGAAGTGACCGACATGGTCGTCGAGTTCGGCGGCTCCGTCTCGGGCGAACACGGCGACGGCCGCGCCCGGACCCAATGGAATCGCAAGCTCTACGGCGAGGAGCTCTGGGAGGCGTTCCGCGAACTGAAGACGGCGTTCGACCCCGACTGGCTGCTCAACCCCGGAAACGTCTGTGGCGACCACGACATGACGGAGAACCTCCGGTACGACACCGACTACAGCCACGACGCCGGGTTCGATCCCGCACTCAACTGGGACAACGAGAACGGCATGCAGGGAATGGTCGAACTCTGTCACGGCTGTGGCGGCTGCCGGGGCGACCAGGAGACCACCGGTGGCGTGATGTGTCCGACCTACCGCGCCGCCGAAGAAGAAGTCACCACCACTCGCGGCCGCGCGAACCTCCTCCGAAACGCGATGAGCGGCGAGTTGCCCGACGACCCGACCGACGACGAGTTCGTCGAGGAGGTCCTCGACCTCTGTATCGGCTGCAAGGGCTGTGCGCGGGACTGCCCGAGCGAAGTCGACATGGCCAAACTCAAGACCGAGGTCATGCACGAACGCCACCAGGAACACGGCGCGAGCCTCCGCGACAAACTCTTCGCGAACTTCGACCGGCTCGCACCGCTGGGCAGCGCCCTCGCTCCCCTCTCGAACCTCGCGCAGTCGCTGCCCGGCGCCGGAGTGATCGGTGAGAAGACGGTCGGAATCGCCCGCGAACGGTCGCTGCCGGAGTTCCATCGCGAGACGGTCCAGGATTGGTTCGAGGCCCGCGGGGGCCCTCGCGTTCCCGAAGCCGAAGCCGAGCGGAAGGCAGTCTTCTTCGTAGACACCTACACGAACTACAGCCACCCCGACGTCGGCAAGGCGACGATTCGCGTCCTCGAGGCCGCCGGGGTCCACGTCGACGTCGCTCGACGGACCGACAGCGGTCGGCCGCCGCTCTCGAAGGGGTTCGTCGACAAGGCTCGTGAGACGATGCGGGCGAACGTCGCCGAACTCGCACCCCGCATCGACGACGGTTGGGACGTCGTCCTCGCGGAACCCTCCGACGCGGTAATGTTCCAGTCGGACGCGCTCGACCTGCTCGGCGGCAGTAGCGTCGAGTCGGTTGCGGCGAACACGTACGGCGTCTCCGAGTACCTCGACACGTATCGGCTCGATGCGAACATCGACTGGGCGGCGCCGTCTGATTCGCTTGCCTACCACGGTCACTGCCACCAGAAGGCCACGAAGAAAGACCATCACGCGGTCGGCGTCCTTCGGCGCGCCGGCTACGCCGTCGATCCGTTGGACTCGGGCTGTTGTGGGATGGCCGGCTCCTTCGGCTACGAGGCCGAACACTACTCGCTGAGCCAGTCGATCGGCGACATCTTAGTCGACCAAATCGACGACAGCGAGGCAACCGTCGTCACCGCGCCGGGGACCTCCTGTCGGACCCAACTCGGTGACAAGCGCGTCGAGCCCGTTCCCGCCGAGAGCGCGCTGGCCGGCAGCGATCTCGACAGGTCGGAGCCGCCGACCCCGATCGAACTACTCGCTTACGCACTGCCGCGATAGCGGCCGACCATCGCGGCTCGAGCAGCGGTCTCGCTGTGACACGGCTCATCCCAACGGTGTACCCGATCGCACGTTGCCTGATCAGTCCGTGGGCGACGGTGTCAACTGATACTCGAGACGACAGTAGAGCGCACAACACGGTGCCCCACGGCTGTTCACAGTATCTGTAACACCGTTTCCCGGCCAGAAGAGGTGAGTGACTCCCCACGTAGTCTCGAGTGCGCTGCTCCGTCTTGCTCCCTGTCTCAACCGAAGGTGGGAATCACTCAATAGATTCGGTTCGAAGGCGATCGGCTCACGGGACTCGTGGACGTCCTCGGCGTACTTCGCACACACCTACGTCCCTCCTGATCCGGCGATTCGGGCCGTCTCGCCCGTCCTGTCTGGAAACTACGTCCGCAGTGAAACGTAGTTTCTTGAACAGCGGTGGGAATCGAAGAGGGAGCGCACCGATCCAACGTTCCTCATGAGGTACAAATCGAACCGGTCTTGTTTACGATCTACTATAAAAACAGTATTGGTGTTTATATTATTGGCAATATCTTGACCAGAGCCGTTCTCTGACATCGACTTCACAGTACTCCATTTGAACCAGACTATATTGTATAGCCATTTAACGACCCTGAAAGGGTGATTTCTTGAGATAGTGGGTCGCCTCTCATAGCCGTCAACGGATGAAATCTGACATTCTTGCCATTTCTCGCCCACATAGGGCAGAATGAGATTGTAATAGAGATATAAGAAAATTGTATGACAACTAGATAGATGTTTCAGCAATTGTTTCGGAAGAATTCTCTCGAGGTTATGCATCCTGCGACCCACAATACAAAACTATTAATATATTTTATTCGAATGAGAGTGATTATTCTAAGAATCCGTTGGACGCCGTCAAGCCAGTCTAGATTCGGCTCCAGTCCACCCATCCAAACGTACCGTTGAACGAGACCGGTATCCCAGATATCCATATCATATGTACGGCGGTCGTGAGATATCGGGTACTCTTTTTACAGTGCATCCCCACGAACAATTACAATGGATGAAGACGATTCCTTCGACGTTTCTCCGCGCGATATCGCCATTCTGAAAGCAAGAGTTGATCATCCAACCTCGTCCACGCGAGAACTCAGTCGGATCCTCGAGGAAGAGTACGGTATCACGCTCTCTCACAATCGGATCAACGAGATTCTGCGGACGATGTCCGAACAGGAAATCTTTCGGGAAACGATCCTTCCGAACCGAGAAATATTCCGACACTACCTGTTCCGTATTTCGTTTAACTTCCCGAACTTCGAGGACAACTGGCGGGACTGTTACGATGCGCTCCAGAGTGATCCCCACGTACTGATGTTCTTTACCGCGGACAGCAACTACCAGTGGCACGCGATTTCACAGTTCCGAACGGATGATGAGATGGAACGATGGGTCCACAATTTCTTTAAGGAGCACGGGAACCTCATTTCGGAGTTCCACAACACTATGCTTCATAGCGTTCACAAATTCCAAACGGAAGCGGCCGTCTTCGATACCATTCTCGCGGAAACCGAAGAAGGACGACAGTATCTGGAGCACGACGAGTAACTGTGTTAAAAATAGATCGGTAGCCGATTGTTTATCTTCGATAAGAGCTACCCCTTTGCTAGTTATAGTACATTTCCGACTATGAGTCTGTATGGAGTAAGTGATCTCTTCGATGCGACCGGAATTCGGAGACGCCGATCGCCGCATACAAAGCCGATAGCGAGGACCTGATCGAGTGCGTCCAATCTCACACCGGTGCGCCGATTCAGCACCCCGCGACTTCCGAAGAGACCCTCGCCAGTGAGAGAGTTGTTTTCGTAGAGTTGGTGGCCGAACTTCTAGATGTCTGCCGTACGATCGCGGACACGCCGATCCCCGCTGGGAAAACGCGGCGTAGTCACCGTTCAGGCCGGCCGGAGCATTGTTGACACCAAACTCATCGAGTGCGGTGTCGAGTTTCCCAAGCTACACGATGAAACGCATGAACGCATCGGCGACCTCCTGCAAGAGATCACCTACACGGAGAACTCGGTCGACGTCGGCCGCCTGCTGCCCCGAGTTCGGTCAGGTCATCGGCGCCGTCAACCGCGGCGACAACGTCGACTTCGTCAACAATATCTACGAGGATTCACTCGGCAATCCCATTGCGGAACTGGAGATCTCTCGTGTCGCGCCATCACGAATTCGATGTCGTCGCGCTCGCCGATGGACTCGTTCAACGGGAGCGTCTGCTTGCTTGGAATGCCGAACAGGGTGTCGATCCCGTTCGTCGCCGGGCGATCGATGACGGCTTCGTTACTTCGCATACTGTCCCGTATTCGCCGACGTAACCGGTGCGACCGTGGCGATCGCGTCTTCTAAGAGTTCGCCGGCGATGGCGAGTTCGCGGTCTCTGACGTCGAGCGGCGGGAGCAGTCGAAGCGACTTCCGTCCGCAGCCGAGCGTGAGCAGGCCGCGCTGGAGCGCCGCCTCCATCACGTCGTCGCGATGCTCCGCGGTGTCGAACTCGATCGCGGCCATGAGACCGAGCCCGCGGACGTCCTCGACGACGGCGTCGTACTCGTCCTGCATGGCGGTTAGTCGCTCGAGGAGGGCCGCACCTTTCTGCGCCGCGTTGGCCATCAGGTTGTGGTCCTCGATCGCGGCGAGCGTCAGCGCCCCCTGCATGGACGCGATGACGTCACCGGCGCCCCACGTCGAAGAGATGCGGGCGGTCTCGTCGGGGAAGAGCTCCGCCCGACCGATCGTCGCGCCGACGCGGAGCGCCTTGGCCGACGTGATGATGTCGGGATCGAACGCGAAGTGGTCCGAGGCCCACATCTCCCCGGTCCGTCCGACACCGCTCTGGATCTCGTCGGCGATCAGCGGAATGTCGTACTCGGTGCAGAGCTCGTCGACGGCGGCCATAAACTCCGCGCTGGGAACGCGGTAGCCGCCCTCGCCTTGCACTGGCTCGAGAATCAGGAACGCGACCTGTTCGGCGGGGATGTGGCCGTGTTTGGGGTCGAGTTTCTCCCGGAGGCGTTCGACGCCGGCAAGGTTGTGAGGGACGTCGTGAATGCCGCTGAGTTCGGGAAAGTCGCGCCGGTGGACCGACTTCGAGCGGTTCAGCGAGAGGGCCCCGAGCGTTCGGCCGTGGAACGCCCCCTCGAACGTCAGCCCGTACTTCGGCTGCTCGCAGTGATCGTAACAGATCTTCATCGCGTTCTCGACGGCCTCCGCCCCGGAGTTCGAGAGGAACACGGTGTCCATGTCGTACTGACTGGTGATATCGGTCAGCGTGTTCATGAGGTGGGCGGGCCCCGGCAGTTCGCTCTCCTCCGGCGGGCCGCCGGTGCTGATGTAGAAGTCCTGGCCGGCGATTTTCAGCGGATCGACGAGGTCGAACTCACGGAGTTTGTCCATCAGCATCGGGTTGTTGTACCCGAGCGGGGCGGCGGCGACGTGGCTCGTGAAGTCGAGCAGGACGTTGCCGTCGGCGTCCGTACAGAAGGGACCTTCCGCGTCAGCAGTGATATCCCAGACGAAGTCGTAGACGTAGGTCGTCTTCGCTGCAGCCTGGTGGTGGTACTCGATCGACTCGGACGCGACGGGCCCTGGAAGTTGCTCTACGGTCGGCTCTGCGGTCTCGCGGTCCATACGGAAATGTGACCGTCACTGTACTTAAGCAATTACCTTCATAAATAGGGCCCTCGGTGGAAGTCACGACGGCGACACGATCCCCGACGGGCGGTCACTCACCGATCGATCTGTGCGGTCTCGAGGTTCACTTCGATCAAATTCGCGGCCTCGATGACGCGTTTCGGCATTGTCGAGCGGAACCTATCGTCCGAAAGCCGGCTCGTGGGCGCCGTCACGCTCACCGCGCCGACGACGGTCTCGTCCGAATCGAGGATCGGCGCGCCGACGGCCCGCATGCCGCGGATCTCCTCCTCGTCGTTGAGCGCGTAGCCGCGCTCGCGGATCTCGGCGAGCGTCTCGCGGAGCGTGGGTGCGTCCGTGATCGTGTTTTTCGTCTGCCCTTCGAACTCGTGTGCCTCGAGAATCGCGTCGCGCCGATCCGACGGGAGGTGGGCGAGGATCGCCTTGCCGGCCGCGGTGTCGTGGAAGTACTGCGGCGTCTCGCGCATGCGAAGATGGTAGTCCTTCGCGATGGCGCGGTCCCCGTGGCTCTCGTACAGCACGGCGATCCGATTTCGCTCCTCGGCGATCAGGTGGACGTACTCGCCGGTTCGATCCGCGAGGTCGTCGATCACGTCGTGACCGGCTACGTACAGGCCCGTTTCGTTCCGGACGTGCTCGCCGAGGGCAATGAACCGAAAGCTGAGTCGATACTCCCCCTCCCGTTTCGTCACGAATCCGGAGTCGACGAGCGTCTGCAGGTACGTGTAGACGGTTCCTTTCGTCAGATCGATCTCCGCCGAGATCTCCGCGAGCGTCCCGCCTTGCAGCCGTTTGACGACGTCGATGATGTCGGAGCCCGTTCGCACCGATTTGATCCGTCTCGGTTCGGTTTCCCCGTCGGGATCGGGTGTCATATACGATGATACTGTACGCGGAACTTAAGTATTTGCAATGATCAAACATCGCTCGCCGAAACCGGCCGCGTCGCGTTCCAACTCAGACTGGCACAATCGGCGTATCAATCAGAACCGCGTCTAAGAAAAAGACGTGGAGAGGAGAACTACTGCCCCGATATCGCGTCAGTGGTACTCTCACACTCCGATCGAACTCGGTGATGCGGCTAACGACGCGCAGTATCACACTGCCCAGCACTGTCAGATCAGCCGACTAATGTTTGATAGTTACAAACATACTGCAACAGGTGTTACAGATTACATTCGTATGTCTGTAACGAATTGTGGAAGATGACCAATCGCCACAACCGATCGACCAATATTAATAGACGCTCATACACTCAATACGTTTTATCGCCCAACGTATCAACTTTACACATAAAATAGAGTGAGAATGTCCAGCTCGAGATCCACTGCGACGTCGCCGGGTTAACGTCGCGGATTTCAAATCGCGGTGAGAAGAGCGGGCCGTTCTACCAGTCAAACCGGTTGTAACCGATTATACGAGCCGATGTCTGCTTCGCGTGACAGCCGATTTCAGCCACACCCACATTCTCATATATCAAATGTACGCACGAGTAGTACTACCATGCGACGAACCGAGTCAGGACTCACGACGGTAGGAAACATGGGGTCGGACGCGATAGTTACATTCGACACGCTCACCGAACTGGCGTTCCGAACGGAGACGGGCGTCACCGCAGACTGGCGAAACTCGGTGTGGTCACCGAATCGCGACGCCGGGACGCGCGCCGGTGTGGTCCCCGCTTCGGACGACGAACTCGCCGTTGACCAGCACGTGGTGGATGCCGTCGGGATAGACAGCCGGGTCGACGAACGAACCGCCCTGTCCGACGGTCTCGGGATCGAAGACGGTGAGATCCGCCCAGAGACCCTCCTTGAGAACGCCGCGGTCCTCGAGCCCCAACCGGGCTGCCGGCTGCCCCGTCATCTTGTAGACAGCCGTCTCGAGCGAGACGACGCCGCGTTCGCGGACGTAATGGCCGAGAACGCGGGGGAACGTCCCGTAGCTTCGCGGGTGGGGGACGCCGTCGCCGAGGGGGCCGGTCGGCCGCAGCGAGTTCCCGTCGCTGCCGATCATCGTGAGTTCGTGGGCCATGACCTCCTCGACGTCCGAATCGCGCATACAGAAGTGGATGTGTCTCGTCCGGACCCGGTCTTCGATCAGCAGGTCGATGACGATCTCCGCGGGGGGCCGGGACTCGCCGTCGCGTTCGGCGAGTTCGGCGACCGTCTGCCCCTGGACGTTCTCGAGGTCGGGCGTCCGAACGTTGGTAATGAGAATATCCCCCCACGAGTCGGTGTTGGCCTCAAGTTCCTCCCGGATCTCCGCTCGCGTCTCTTCGTCCGTCAGCCGGTCGAGTATCGCGTCGGTCCCACCCTCGCGGGCCCACGTCGGCAGGCGCGCGCCGAGACTGGTGGACGACGCGGTGTAGGGGTACTGCTCGCACTGGATTTCGACGCCGTCGCGGTCGCGGGCGCGTTGCATTCGGTCCAGGGTGTACTTGACCTTCCCCCAGTTGTCGCGGCCGACGGCCTTGTGATGTGAGACCTGTACCGGCACGCCCGCACGGTCGCCGATCTCGATGGCCTCCTCGAGCGCCTCGAAGATGTCGTCACCTTCGCTTCGCATGTGCGTGGCGTACAGTTTGTCGTGGTCTGCGACGACCGACGCTAACTCGACGAGTTCCTCGGTGTCGGCGAACGCGCCGGGCGTGTAGATCAGCCCCGTTGAGAGTCCAACCGCGCCGTCCGAAAGCGCTTCGTCGACGATCGCTTTCATCTCCTCGAGTTCGTCGGCCGTCGGTTCGCGGTCCTCGTAGCCGAGGACGGGGATCCGCGCGTTTTCGTGCCCGATCAGCGAGCCGACGTTGAGCGAGACGCCGCCGGCGTCCGCGCCCTCGAGGTGGTCGAGGTAGTCGCCCATCGACTCCCACGCCGACGTATCGACAACGTCGCCGACGCCCCGGTAGGCGAAGCCCTCGTCGACGTCCTCGGCGCCCTCTCCGTACCGCGGCGCCGCGCTCGTTCCACAGTTGCCGACGATCTCGAGAGTCACGCCCTGCCTGACCTTGCTGTGGGCGTCCCGGTTCGCGGGGAGCGTGAAATCCGAGTGCGTGTGGATGTCGATGAAGCCGGGTGCGACGACGGCGCCGTCGGCGTCGAGTTCGGTTCCGGCCGATCCCGGGACGTCCCCGACGGCGGCGATCCGGCCGTCGCTGACGGCGACGTCGCCGTCGAACCACGGTGCGCCCGTACCGTCGATCACTCGAGCGTTCCGAACGACCGTGTCGTATTCTATCATGAACCGGTGAACTCCCTTCACGCGTTAAAAACCAGCCCCTTGGAAGATAGGTCGGGCCCGCGGCCGGCAGCGGGCGGACGGGCCACGACTCACGCGCTTCGACGCTTGGTATCCCTCAGGAGTCCGACATCGCCGGCGTTCCGGACGCGACGATGGCCGACTACTTCGACGAGGGTCGAGACGCGTGTTCGGCGAGGTTCGAGACGCGTATTCGGACAGCGTCACACGGCGAACTGGATCGCAGCAGCGTGGCCTACTCAGCCGAAAGAAGCCCCGACGATCGCGTGGTAGCGCTGCCGGAACCGGTACAACTGCACCTGCTCGTAGACGGCGTTCGTGAGCAGACAGGCGAAGCGGCCGCGCTCGAGGTCGATCCACAGCGACGTTCCAGTAAACCCCGTGTGGCCGATCGATCGATCGGACCACTGCGGCGCCGGAATCAGCGCCGTCGCGACGCGCCAGCCGTACCCCTGTGCGGCGGTGTCCGTCCCGCTCCGTCGAACCGGCAGGCAGTCGACGGTCGGCGCGGCGAGCAGTCGGCTCCCGCCAGAGGTATCTGCATCTGCGAGCACCGCCTGTGCGTAGCGAGCGACGTCTCGAGCCGGCGCGAACAGGCCGGCGTTGCCGCTCTCGCCGTTCATCGCGTTCGCGATCGGATCGTTGATCGCGTTTCGACGCGCCCCGAGTCCGCGCTCGTGCTCGTAGGTCTCGACGACACCCGGATCGGGGTCGTCGTACGGCCCGAGCGAGGAGCCGTCCATTCCGGCGGGCTCGAAGACGTGATCCTCGGCGAGGTCCGCGAGCGATCGCCCGGTGACCTGCCGAAGCGCTTCGGCGAGGTGGACGTAGTTCAGACAGCTGTAAACGTAGCCGTCGCCGATCCGTCGGTCGAACAGCTGTCGATCGTAGAGATCCGCGAGCGCGTCGTCGACGCCGTCCCACGCGTCGGAGTAGGCGTAGGGCTGCAGGCCGGACGTGTGGGTCACCAGCCGCCAGAGCGGAATCTCGCCGCGGCGGCGGCGCTCGAGGGCGGGGACGTGCTCTCCAAGTTCGTCCGTCAGCGTCAGCGCGCCGCGCTCGAGAAGACGAAAGAGGATCGTCGTCGTGACGATCGGTTTGGTGAGCGAGGCGACGTCGAACGGCGTCTCGAGTCCGACGGGAGTCTCGTCGGTCGGCGACTGCTGCCCGATTGCCACCTCGACGGAGCAGTCGTCGGCGGTGCCAGCGACGGCGGCGGCCGCCGTGTAGTACTGGCGCTCTAGCCCTTCTTCGAGGAGGGATCGAACGCGCGCCGTGGTCGGATCGTCGGCGTCGCCACGCTGCGACTCGATTCGGCGAGTATCGTTGACTGTCATCTCAGACGGGGGAGTCGGGAACAACGTCGGGATCGGGAACGATACCGTGGCCGGGGCCGAATAGATCGTGTGTTGGGCCCTTCGAAACGTCGGTTATGCCGCGTTCGAACGAGAGATTGCCGTCGAGATCGACGTACGAGAAGTCGCCGAGTCCGGCGACCAGGTGGGCGCTGGCGTGGAGCCCGAGAGCGCTCTCGAGCATACAGCCGATCATCACCTCGAGGTTCGCGCCGCGGGCGATTTCGGCGATCGCCGCGCCGTCGGTCAGCCCCGATTTCGCGGCTTTGATATTGATGACGTCGGCGGCCCCCTCCGCCGCGATTCGATGGGCGTCCGCGGGCGTGAAGACGGCCTCGTCGGCGGCAACCGGCACCCGGACGGTCTCGGTGACTCGCCTGAGTCCGCTGATATCGTCCCGATGGACGGGCTGTTCGAGGAGTTCGAGGTCGAACCCTCGATCCTCGGCCTCGTGGGCGAATCGGATCGCTTCCTTCGGCGTCCAGCCCTGATTCGCGTCGACTTTGATCTCCGCGTCGGGCCCGGCGTCCCGGACCGCGGCGACGCGCTCGAGGTCCGAGTCGACGCTCCCGCCGACTTTGACCTTGATCTCGTCGAAACCCGCCTCGAGGGCATCGTTCGTTTCAGCGGCGGCGGTCTCCGGGTCGACGATCGAGACCGTGAGATCGGTTCGAACGGGGGCGGGTTTGCCGCCGAAACACTCCGCGAGGGCGATCCCCCGCTCGCGACAGTAGGCGTCGTACAACGCCGTCTCGAGCGCGAATTTCGAGGAGACGGCCCCCGGAAGCGCCGCATCGAGTTCGGCGACGAGGCCGCGACGGTCTCGCAAATCTCGACCCTCCAGGATGGATGCCCCGGCCTTCGCGCACGCGACCGCGCTCTCGACGGTTTCGCCCGTGATCGGCTCGAGTGGTGCGCCTTCACCCCAGCCGACGACACCCGAGTCCGTCTCGAGTTCGACGAGCACGTTCGTCGCCCGGTGTTTCGAACCCAGCGAGATCTCGAAGCTGTCGGTCAGCGGTAACTCGAGTTCGTAGACGTCAACCCGATCGACGATCATGACTGACCCTCCGGGAGCAGTCGCTTCGTTGCCGACATCGATTCGTCGAGCGATTCGACGTACCGTTCGTCGTCCGGGTCGAAGCTGTTGATCGTCACCGCTTCGGCGCTGCCGTAGGCGTGGATGTACTCGCTCCCGCCGAGACTGATCGCGACGTGTCCCGGGAAGAAGAGCAGGTCGCCGGGTGCGAGCGCGTCGCGGTCGACGTCCCTCCCCATCGTCGACTGCTGATCGGCATCCCTCGGAAGCGAGACGCCGGCCGCGGCGTAGGAGACCCAGGCCAGCCCGGAGCAGTCGATTCCTGCGGCCGTCATCCCGCCCCACTCGTAGGGCGTCCCGAGGAACTGCCGGGCGACGGAAACGACGTGGTCGCCGGCCCCCACCGGTCTCCGCTCGCTGACGCTCGAGGCGGGAAGCGTCGCTCGAGCGCCGGTTCTGAACGAGACCGAAATCTCGTCACCGTCGGCGGCGCGCGACTCGAGCCGGCAGTCGACGCCCGCGGGAACGGTCTCCAGCGCGGTTTCCGACTCGTCGACCACGTCGGCCGGCGCGGCGGTGACGACCGCGTCTGCGGTCCATTCGCCCCCCGTGGGTTCGGCGACGGTCGTCAGCGCGCCGTCGTCGACCCAGCCGAGGTAGCCGCCGGGCGTCCGGACCCGCCGCCACCCGTCGCGTCCGTCGTACGCGGTCACCGCGGCTCCGTAGAGGAGTTTCGTGACCTGCTCGGCATCATCGTCGGGCGCGCCGCGAACGGAGAGCACGCGACGGTCGGGGGCTCGGGGCTCACTCCCGTCCTCGAGCACAGCGAGTTCGTCGCGAACCTCGCGCACGCTCGCTCGCTCGACCGCGTCGACGACGGCCCGCCGCAGGCGGTCGGTCTGGACGATTCCCGAGAGCGTAACCGGACCCTCCGTCCCTCGCTCCGGCGTCTCGACGTCGACCTCGAGACAGGTCACGCGCTGGTCGGGCGCGTACGCGGCCCTCGCTCGCTGGACGGCGAGGCGCTCACTGGAGGTCATCCGGCACCTCCGCGTTAGCGACGACGTCCGCCGCGCGTTCGGGTCGGCGAATCACGTCGACGTCGCCGTTCGACCGCGCGAGCAACACCGGCGGCTTCGGCTGGGCGTTCGTGTGCGAGGCGCTGCCCAGCGAGTACGCGCCGATTCGATCGACCGCGAGCAGGTCGCCGCGCTCGAGCGGCGGCAACGAGACGTCTTCGGAGATGACGTCGCCGGAGTAACAGAGCGGCCCCGCGACGTGGTAGCGTTCGCTGCGTTCGCCGTCCGCGAGGGCGTAGATCGGGTACGGCCAGTACGACGACACCGCGTTCGTGCCGGCGTCGAGCACCGCGAACGTCGTGTGCGGCGTCTCCTTGACGACGCCGACGGACGACACCAGGGTTCCGGCGTTGCCGACGAGCCGTCGACCCGGCTCGAGAAAGAGCGTCGGCAGCGACAGGTCGAGTTCGGCGGCCGTCTCGCGGACCGTCGTCGCGATCTCCGCGATGATCTCCTCGGTGTCGGGAACCGGGCCGTCGTAGGGAACGGGAAAGCCGCCGCCGAGGTCGAGCACGTCGATCTCGACGTCGAGTTCGTCCCGAATGTCGGCCGCGAACGACAGCATCTCGCGGGCGGCGACGGCGTACGGTTCGACGCCGCGGATCTGGCTGCCGATGTGGAGTTGGACGCCGGCGAGTTCGACCGCGGGCGCCGACGCGGCCCGCTCGGCGACCGCCATCGCCCGACCGGAGTCGGTGTCGAGACCGAACTTCGTCTCCCGCGTCGCCGTCGCCACCTCGGGATGGGTTGGCACCTCCATCGCGGGGTTTCCACGAACGAGCACCTTCGGCCGCGCCCCCGTCGTTTCGGCGGCCTCGATCAATCGCTCGAGTTCCGTCGCGTTGTCGACGAGAAGGTACTCGACGCCGAGGGAGAGCGCGCGCTCGACGTCCTCGGGGCGGCGATTCATTCCGGTCAGCAGCAGCTCCTCGGGTTCGTAGCCGGCCGTCAGCGCCGCTGATAGCTCGCCCCGGGCGTACGCCTCGGCGTGACAGCCCTCGTCGCGAAGCACTGAGAGGATGCCGGGGTTGTAGTTCGCCTTCACGGCGAAGTGGACGACGGAGTCCGGGTACTGCTCGTCGAGCGCCCCACGAAGCGTTCGGTAGTTCTCTCTGATATCGTCCTCGAAGAAGACGTACGCCGGCGTCCCGTGCGAAGAGATGAGTTCGGATTCGATTCCGGAGAGCCGTTCTCTCCGTTCCTGTAGTTCCATTACCCACAGTAGGCGCAGGTATCGGGGAAAACACACCCCCTCGCATACTAGGCGCTCGTTTCTCACCGACGCCGGCGGAAGCGACGTCCATGGGACGATGCACGCACTCGAGGGCGACACCGCGGGTGAACGATCGGTGACGGGACCGCGGCCGGAACTCGAGAGCTGGACCGAACTTCGATCGGCCGCGAAAAGGATCGACGAGCGCCTCGACGGGCGACTGGGGATGGTCGTCTGCGACGCCGGACCTGATCAGAATGTCGAATCGGATCACGACGTCGAATCAGATTCCAGCAGTACTCCCCTCGTCGCGATCCGTCCGACCGAGCGCTTCGGCGCCGCGAGCCTCGTCAAACTCCCGATTCTGTACGCGCTGTACCGCACGTACGACGGTCGACTCGCAGACCTCGACCGTCCGCACTCGATCGCTCCCGAAAACCGCGTCGGTGGCGATGGGCTGTTCCACCTCTTGTCGGACCCCACTCCCACGACCGAGGATCTGGCGACGGCGATGATCTCGGTGAGCGACAACGCCGCGACCAACGAACTGATCGACCATCTCGGCTTCGACGCGATTGACGAAGGAGCGGCCGACCTCGGACTCGAGGGAACCCGCCTCGGTCGAAAGATGATGCAGACGCCGGCGGTCGATCCGTCGGCTGCGGCCCTGGAAACCGACCGCGCGTCGCCAATCGAATCGAACGGCCATCGGTACGTGAACTGGGTAACGCCGCGGGACTGCGCGACGCTGCTCTCGGATATTCACGGCGGGCGGACGCTCTCGAGTGCGGCGTACGAGCGACTCGCGAGACCGCTCGCTCACCAGCACGACGGCTCGATGGTCCCCCGATATCTCCCGCCCGACGTTGATATCCTGCACAAGACCGGGAACCTGCCGTCGGTCGCCGCCGATGCGGGACTGCTGACGGTCGGCGAGCGAACGGTCGCCTACGCGATCTGCTGTGACGGACTCGAGCACCGCGGCGAGGGGGTCGACGCCATCGCCGAACTGAGTGCGGGCGTGTATCGGATTCTCGAGCAAGGATGACCGGAGATCGGGCAACTGAGAGCTGGGTCCCTCGATCCCTCGCGTTCGGCAGCCTCGAGTGAGCGCGCTCGGCGACGTCGAATACGAGTTTGCAGCCAGTGAGTCAAGAGGTCCCTTTCCCGACGAGAAAACCGCCGAGGGCACCGGGAATCGCGCAGGCTGGCCCGCCGAAGAAGAGGAACGTCGCGACGAACAGCACGGGGTTCCCGGCGAACGGCTCGAGGAACAGCGGCCCGGTTGGGACGGACGCTCCGGTGACGGACGCGGCGATCAGCACAACGAGAGCGTAGCCGACGGCGAATATGGGGGCGCCGAACAGTCCAGCGAGACCGCCATCGACCCATCCGTCGGCGGGATCCGCCGTCGTTACGCCGGCGACGAGCCCGCCGACGAGTCCGGTGACGACGAACAGCGGGCCGAAATCCGGCCGCACCGCTATCACGATGCTCACCATCGCGCCGGTCAGTGCGAGCGCACCGAGTAGCACGGGTCGCCACCGAATCATGAGCGATCACGTCGCTCGAGGAGGTGACGATCGATTGGGTTCGTCGCAGCCGGCAGTATCGAGGACGAAGCCATTGACGACCAACACTTGTTAGTAAGGTGTAATAATCTTGGCGGCAGTTGACGGCGTTCTCGGTGGCGATACCCACGCGAGCCACCAACTCCGTCGGTTCGATCGCTGGTAACGATCCGATCACCGACGTTGTGCGGCCACTTACGAGAGCGCGCCGAACCCGTCCGGAGGCCGACGATGCTTGGTCGCTTGCTCGTAGGCGTAGGCGAGTTCGAACAGCCGATCCTCGGCGAACTGTCGTCCCAGTAGCTCCATCCCCACGGGGAGCCCGTCATCGGTGAATCCGGCAGGGACGACGATCGAGGGAAGCCCCGTGTTGGCGGCCAGTTCGCAGGGCAGTTCCGCGAACGGCTGATGGTCGGGAATCTGCACGGGCGGGATCGTCGACGGCGGGTACAACAGCGCGTCGAGATCCTGAGCCGCCATTCGATCGAGCGTGTCGATCCTGAGCTCCCGTCGTCGCTCGAGTCGGGCGAGGTAGCCGCTGTGCTGATCCAGCGACTCGGGATCGAGATCTAACATGATGCCGTCCTCCAGCCGGGACTGGACCGGCGGGGCGATCACGTCGGCCTCGAGGATCTCCGAAAAGCTGTCGTAGGGAGCATCGTCCCCCAGCGCCGACAGGTAGCGGTCGATGTCTCGTTCGAACTCGTAGCCGATGACGCGAGCCGACGCGAGGTGGTTCGTGTCGACGATTTCGACGGGATCGACGATCGTTGCCCCCGCCGACTCGAGGTCCTCGATCGCCGTCTCGAGCACGTCGGTTACCGCGTCCGCGGCGGCCTGCGGCGCGCTCGCTTCGTCCTGCAGTCCGAACAGCTCGCGAACGACCCCGATTCGGGCGTCCTCGAGCCCGCGCTCGTCCAGATGTGAGACGTACCCCGCATCGGGGGTGTTGCCTACGCCCGCGGACGTGGTGGGGTCGTCCGGGTCGTAGCCGGCCATCGCGTCCAGCAGCCGCGCGGCGTCCGCGACGGTCCGGGTGATGGGACCGGCCGTGTCCTGCGTCGCGCTCAGAGGAACGATGCCCGCCGCGCTGACGAGCCCCTTGGTCGGCCGGACGCCCACGAGATTGTTGAACGCGGGCGGCGAGCGGACCGACGAACAGGTGTCGCTCCCCGTGCCGATCGCGCCCAGGTTTGCGGCGATCGCCGCCGCTGTGCCGCCGCTCGAGCCCGACGGCCGTCGATCCAGCGCGTAGGCGTTTCGCGTCTCGCCGCCGAGCGAACTGATCGTGTCCACGCCGAAGGAGAACTCCTGCAAGTTCGCCTTCGCGAGAACGATGCCGCCCGCGTCCCGGAGTCGGTCGACGACGAACGCGTCCCGCGGCGGGACCGAGTCAGCGAGCGCTACCGATCCCGCCGTCGTCGGCATATCGTGCGTGTCGTGGTTGTCCTTCAGAACGATCGGGATCCCGTGGAGCGGGCCGACGAAGCCGTCGGATTCGAACTGCGAGTCGAGCCGTCTGGCCCGCTCTCCGGCGTTCGGGTTGACGGTCAGAATCGCGTTCAACTCGTCGTCGTAAGCTTCGATCCGCTCGAGATAACGTTCGACGAGCGACTCGGCGGTGAGCGATCCGCTATCGAACGCTGCGTGGAGCTCCTCGACGGTCGCTTCGACGACGTCGGTCGACCCGTCGGATGCTGTCGGAGACATGTGCTGTGTGCCGATACCGACGCCATCACCTAATAGCTCGCCACAGATGGCAGCAGTCTAACCAGTGTTGAGATTCCGGATAGGAGATGCACGCTCTCGTGTGATTCCCCAAAGATTGCTAACTTCGCAATATAGACTAGTAATTCAAGGACGTTTCAGCTACACAGACGTCCATAAATATTTATACGATGTATGCCAACAGAAGACATAGTTCGGTATCTCTATGAAAAAACGGATCGATCTGACGCTGTGGCACGAAGCGTGCTGGATGCTGTCGGTCACTCGCGAGTATCCGTCGGCCACGCTCGTCATCACCGACATGTGTTCGGACGGCACCGATATTCTGGCGACGCTCGTCGTCACCGGTGAGGACGGACTCGACCTCGAGGCGGTCGCCGAAACGATCGCCGCGTATCCGGACGTTCGGGCGACGGATCTCCTCGAGGCTGGCGCCCGACACCGCCGCATTCACGCTCGGTTCGACGCGACGAGTTCGGTGTACGACACGATCGTTCGGTCGTCGCTGACCCCCATCGGCGAGATCCGGATCGCCGACGACACGGAACACTGGACGCTCCTCGCCGACGGCGAGGCGATCGGGTCCGCCATCGCCGACCTCGAGACGGTTGCCGACGTCGACATCCGCCGCGTGGTCGACTACGAACCCGACGCGTCGACGAACTACACGCTGATCGACGAGATCAGGGACGAACTCTCCGGCCGACAGACGGAGTACCTCCTCTCGGCGCTCGAGGAGGGCTACTACGGCTGGCCGCGCGACGTCGCGGCGAAGGATCTCGCCGAGAAACACGACGTCTCCGGTCCGACGGCGCTCGAGCACCTTCGAAAGGGCGAAGCCGTGGTCCTCGAGCGCGTGCTCAACAGCGTCAAGGAACAGCAGCGATCCGATCCATCGTTCCGGAAGTCCGCCTGAGGCCGTCAGCCGGCCTCCCGACCGAGCGGCGCTCGGCGTTCGACGCCGCTCGTCGGTCTTTCTCCGAAAATAGCGTCCGGTCGACTCGAGTGGCGCTACCGCTTAACTGCGCCGGCGAAGCGCCAGCACGGCGCTCGCGAGCAGGGCGACGAGCGCGATACCGACGCCGAAGCCGGGCATTCCTTCGTCGTCCGCGTCGTCGGCGCTGTCGGCCATACCGTCTGCGTCATCGGTACCGCTCTCGGCGTCGTCGGCATCATCGTCGTCCGCACCGTTCTCGGCATCGTCGGCATCATCGTCGTCCGCACCGTTCTCGGCATCGTCGGCATCATCGTCGTCCGCACCGCTCTCATCGGCACCGTCGGCATCATCGTCGTCAGTTTCGCCGTCGTCCGCGCCGTTCTCGTCGGCATCGGTGTCGTCGTCACCGGCGTCGTCGCCGTTGGCGTTCTCGTCGGCGACGTCGCCGACGGTGAGCGCGCCGTTCGCCTGCGCGTTCTCCGCGCTCACGGACCACTCGTACTCGCCGTCGGTGAGGGCGAACGATTCGACGACGAACGTGGCGCCCCCTTCGCCGTCGGTGTTTGCGGTGACCTCTTCGATGACCTCGTCCGCGCCGATCTCGAAGACGACGTCGGTCGCGGCCGCCTCGCCGTCGGGGGTGGTCACGGTGACGTGGAACTCGGCCGACTCGTCGCTGCCGATCGCTTCGGGTCCGTCGACCGTCACCTCGAAGTCGTCGGCCGACTCGTCGGTGGTCGCGGCGACGGGCGCCGCACCCGCGGCGACTGCCGACAGCGCGACGATCGATACGATCAGCAGGGTCGTCAATCGGGTTGTGCGGCTTCTTTCGCGTCGTTGGTTTCCGGTTGTCATTTTGGTAGAGATCGTGTTCGTGCGTGTGCCTCGAACGCCGAGCGTACGGCGTCGAACCTGTGCCGGTCGGTGGTAGATCTGCCTAGGCTCCGTGTTTCGTGACTATGATCTCGATTGACCGACCGCGGTCATATTTATTACAGCGCTATCGACGGTTGCGCGGTCGTTGCGAACAGCTCATGCGTGTCTGACGGCGATGGAACGGTTGGCATCAGCAAAACAGGGCCCCGAAACGGTTGTTCGTGGTGGGATCCTCGCGCACGAGCGCCTCACTCGAGGTCCGTCGCCGCGACGATCTCGCCGACCAGTTCGTCGATCCGGTCCGTCGCCGTCGCCTCGAGGTCGCCGGTGAGATTCGAGAGGAGACAGGAGAAGACGATCGCGGGCTCGCCCTCGCGGTCCTCGACGTAGCCCGAGAGCGTCCGAACGCCGGTGAGCGTCCCCGTCTTCGCTCTGACCGGGGCCGAGACGTCCGCGAGTCGATTCTCGACAGTGCCCTCGGCGCCGGCGAGGGGCAGCGACTGGCGGTACTGCTCGCCCCAGGGCTGTTCGAGGGCCCACTCGAGGACGGCGCTCACGCTCGCGGCCGACAGGAGATTGTATCGCGAGAGTCCCGACCCATCGCGGAGCCGAACGGCGTCGGCGCCGCGCTCGGAGAGGAACGCGTCAGCGTGTTCCTCCCAGGTCCCCCACGATCCCTGCCCCTCGAGTTCGAGCGCGACCGCCCTGGCGAGCTGTTCGGCGACGAAGTTGTCCGAGTTGACGAGCATCTCCCGCACCAGCGTCGACAGCGGCGCCGACTCGACGGCCGCACACGGAAGTCCGTCCGTTTCCACGGGGTCGTGTTCGATTCGCGTCCAGCCGTCGATATCGATCGCGTTCGCCTCGAGTGCATCGCACAGAAGCGAACTCGCGTGCATCACGGGGTCGTCGACGGGACTGGCTTCGACCGCCGTCTCGCCCGGCGGAATCTCGCCCTCGACGCGGATGATCTCGGAAGCGCGTTTCTTGTACACCTCGAGTCGTTCGCTCGGGCCCGTCTCGACGTCGGACTCGATCCGGACGATTTCCGAGGTCGGCGACGCGTCGACCGTCACCGAGTCGGTACGGTGGCTGACGGTGATATCGACGGTGTTTCGCTCGACCGCCAGCGGCGTGCTCTTGGCGCCGTAGGCGAACTGGCCGTCGTCCCACGTCCAGCCCGGACCGAGCGACTCGCGGTCGAACGCGGAGGCGTCGACGACGAGTTCGCCGGCGACGGTGTCGATCCCCGAGGCGGCGACGCCGTCGGCGAGCGTCATCAGATCCGCCTGCGAGAGATCCGGTGCGCCACGGCCGGTCAACACGAGATCCCCGAGGAGGTGGCCGTCTCTGATCTCGCCGACCGCGTGAAGCGTCGTCTCGAACCGGTAGGCGGGTCCGAGTTCGGCGAACGCTCTCGCCGCCGTGACGAGCTTTGCGTTCGAGGCCGGCAGCAGCGGCACCGCCGGATCGATCGCGACGATCGGCTCGCCCGTCCGCAGATCGACGGCGTAGACGCTCGCACTGATTCTGTCCAACGCCGGCAGTGCCGATTCGACGCGTGTCCGCACGTCAGTCCGTTCCTCAAGGCTCACGGCTGTCACCTCCTTCGTCGACCTCGAGATGGCAGGCGGCGACGCGACCAGCAGCCGTCGACTCGAGTGCCGGCGCGGTCGACTGGCAGACCGACTCGTGGGCTTCGAGGGTCTCTCGAGCGGTCGCCCACTCGCCCTCGAGTGCGCGTTCGACCGCGCGTTCGGCGTCCCCACGTGCTGCGGTTGGGATACCGTCGGAATCGCCGAGATACGCGTCGACGACGGCGCTCGGCTCGTTCGCGTCGGCGTCGATCGTTCGGTCCCGGACGTCGTCGAGCAGCCGTTCGTACGCCTCGTAGCCATCGCTGCTGAAGCCGTCCGGGAGGATGAAGTCGGGACAGCGGGTGTGGAAACGACAGCCTCGCGGCGGGTTCGAGGCGCTCGGGACGGTGCCGCCGAGCACCGACTGGACGCCCGGCTGATCCGGATCCGGGTTCGGGACGGATCGCAACAGCGACCTGGTGTAGGGGTGGTGCTGGTCGGTGAACAGCTCCTCCGTCGGCGACAGTTCGACGAACTCGCCGAGGTACATCACGGCGACCCGGTCGGCGATGTACCTGACGACGCTCAGGTCGTGCGAGATGAGGAGGTACGTCAGGCCGTACTCCTCCTGCAGGTCGTCCATCAGGTTGAGAATCTGGGCCTGCACGCTGACGTCGAGCCCGCTGACCGGCTCGTCGGCGATGACGAGGTCGGGGTTGATCGACAGCGACCGGGCGAGGTTGATCCGCTGGCGCTGGCCGCCCGAGAACTCGTGTGGATACCGGTTGTAGTACTCCCGCTTGAGACCCACCTGCTCGAGCAACTCGAGCGAGCGCTCCTGTCGCCGCGATTTCTCCCAGCCGGCCCCCTCGAGCGGATCTTCGATGATGTGGCCGATCTTCCGGCGGCCGTTCAGACTGGATTGGGGGTCCTGAAACACCATTTGCGTTCGCTTTCGGAACTCCGACTCCTCGATCTCGTCCGTTCGTTCGCCGTCGAAACGAACCTCGCCGGCAGTTGGCTCCTCGAGGCCGACGATCGTCCGCGCGAGCGTGGATTTGCCGCAGCCGGACTCGCCGACGACCCCGAGGGTCTCCCCGGGTTCGACCGAGAAGCTGACGCCGTCAACGGCTTTCACGCTCGACTCGTCGAAGCGGACGGGGAGACCGCCCGAGTCGCGGTCGAATCGTACCGAGGCGAAGAGCCCGGAGTGGACGGGGAAGTGTTTCTGCAGGTCGGTGACCTCGAGCAGGGGCTCTCGGCCGTCGACGCGGTCGGTTCGGTCGTCAGTGTCGCGCTGGTCGATCGTGCTCATGCGTGGCTCCGTGCTGGCTCAGTTAGTCGTGGGCGTCCCATCTCAATCATCCGCAGTCCCTCCTGACTCCGCGGGGTCGGTATCCGTATTCGACTCGTGTAACGCCGGCTCCGCTCGCGAGACGGTCTCGTCGTAGAGGAGGCAGGCGACCTCGTGCGGGTCGTCCTCGCCGACGTCGTACGACGGCGGCGTCGCCTTCGAGCAGTCGTCGAAGGCGGCCGGACACCGCGTGCGGAATCGACAGCCCGAGGGCGGCGATACCGCGCTCGGCATCGTTCCGCCGATCGGATCGATCTCGTCTAACGTCTCGTCGGGCGTCACCACCGAGTTGAGCAGCGACTGCGTGTAGGGGTGTTTCGGGTTTCGGTACAGTTCGTCGTACGGCGCACACTCGACCATGTTGCCGAGGTACATCACGCCGACGCGGTCACACACCTCTCGGACGACGCCGAGGTCGTGCGTGACGTACACCATGCTCGTCTCGTACTTCTCCTGGATGTCGTCGAACAGGTCGAGGATGCCGGCCTGAATCGTGACGTCGAGCGCCGTCGTCGGCTCGTCGGCGATGATGAGCCGCGGGTCGCAGGCCAGCGCCATCGCGATCATCGCTCGCTGTTGCATCCCGCCGGAGTACTGGTGTGGGTACTCGTCGATTCGCTGTTCGGGGTCCGGGATGCCGACGTCGTCGAGCAGTTCGACCGCCCGCGAGCGGGCCTCTTTCGGCGATCGGTCCGTGTTCTCGACGATGACTTCCTCGATCTGGCTTCCGACGGTGAAGACGGGGTTGAGCGCCGACATGGCGTCCTGGAAGATAATCGCGATCTCGTTGCCGCGAATCTCCTGTCTGAGTTCGCGTTCGGAGAGGTCAGTCAGTTCGCGGCCGTCGAAACGGATACTTCCGTCAACGACCCGTCCGGGGTCCCGGATCAGGCCCATGATACTCTTGACCGCGACGCTCTTTCCGGCACCCGATTCGCCGACGATTCCCAGTGATTCGCCGGTGTCGACCTCGAAACTGACGCCGTCGACGGCCTGGACGATCCCGTCGGCCGTAAAGAAGTACGTCCGGAGGTCTTCGACCTCGAGGAGGCTCACGGGCGATCACCTCCCTCGGGCGCGCTCGAGCCGCCGTCCGTGCTGGCCGGCTGTCGGCCGCCGTCCTCGAGGTCGCCGAACCCGTACCCGTGGTCGGGTTCCGTCGGGAGGTCGTCGAGATCGAAGTCGTCGATTCCGACGTCTTCGACGGTCATCTTCGGGTCCATTACGTCTCGTAGTCCGTCGCCGAGCATGTTGAATCCCATGACTGTGAGGAAGATCATTATTCCGGGGAACAGCGCGACCCACCAGGCGACGAGCAACGCCGTTCGGCCGTCCGCGAGCATCCGGCCCCAGTCGGCCGTCGGCGGCTGGACGCCGAAGCCGAGGAACGACAGCGCGGCCGCGCCGATGATCACGGTCCCCATCGAGAGGGTTCCCTGAACCACCACCGGGGCGAGCCCGTTCGGAACGATCTCGCGAAAGAGGATCGTCCGTCGCGGGAGCCCGGCGAGTTTTGCCGCCTCGACGTACTGTCGATCGCGCAGGGAGAGCACTTCGGAGCGCATCACCCGCGCGTACGCCGGGATACCGACGATACCGTAGGCGATGAAGAGGTTGTAGATGCTCGGGCCGAAGATCGCCATGAAGATCATCGCGAGGACGAGGCCGGGGATCGCGTACAGAACCTCGACCGTTCGCATCAGGCCGTCGTCGACGTAGCCGCCGAAGTAGGCGGAGACGGCGCCGATGATGATCCCGCCGATAAAGCTGATTCCGACCGCGAGAATGCCGATCGCGAGCGCCGTTCGACTCCCGTAAATTAGCCGAGAGAGGATGTCACGGCCGTAGCGGTCGGTCCCGAACGGGTGCTCCCTCGAGGGACCCTCGTACCGCATCGTCTGGTCCATCGCGTACGGGTCCGCGTGGAGCCACGTGATCATCGCCCGGTCGAAGACGAAGCTATCGATCGTCGTGAACAGCGCCATCAGTACGAGCACGGCGATGATACCGAGACCGGCGAGCGAGGTCGGACTGTGTTTGAGTTTCAGGAGCGTCGTGACGAACCCGCTTCTGGCGTCGAACTCCGCCTCTTTCACGCGGCTGCCGTCCTGGCTCATCTCGCCTCACCTCGAGCGGGCGTCGGGTGGCGAACGGTCGAACTCGTGGTGGGTGTGTCAGTCATATTTGATCCGTGGATCGATGTAGGCGTAGGCGATGTCGGTGAGCACGACGCCGATCAGGAACAGCGTCGAGAAGAACAGCGTGACGCCGACGGCGACGGAGTAGTCCTGGTCGATGATCGAGTCGAAGAACAGCCGTCCCAGACCGGGGATGGCGAAGATCTCTTCGACGATGACGCTGCCGCCGAGCAGCGTCGACAGCTGAAGCCCGACGATCGTAATCAGCGGTAGGAGGGCGTTTCGGAACGAGTGACGGACCATGATCTTGCGCTCCGGAATGCCGTAGGCGCGTGCGGTCTCGACGTGTTCCGAGCGGAGCTCTTCGATCATGCTCGAGCGCGTCATCCGCATGAGCAGCGCCGTCTGTGCCGTCGCGAGCGTCAACACGGGCATGACGAGCAACATTGCGGACTCGACCGGATTGACAAAGGGCGACGTGTAGCCCGACGCGGGGAGGAGTCCGAGGTGGTAGGTCATGACGTAGATCAGCATCAGCGCCAGCCAGAAGTTCGGCGTCGAAATGCCGGCCAGACCGGCGAATCTCGAGACGTGGTCGCCGGCTTCGTTGTGTCGGGCGGCGCCGTAGATGCCGAGCCCGATGGCGACCGGCAGCGCCACGACGTAGGACAGCCCCATCACGACGAGCGTCGGCTCCATGCGCTCCCAGATGAGGTCGGTCACCGGTCGGTTGTAGACGAACGACTGACCGAGGTCGCCCTGTACGAGCCGCCAGAGGTGTTCGAAGTACTGTTCGTAAAGCGGCCGATCGAAGCCGTGGCTCTCGATCAGGTCGTCCGCCAGCTCCTGTCCGGGCTCCGTCCCGAGGTAGAGACGGACGGGGTCCCCCGGCAGTGCGTGCATCATGATGAACGTCAGCGTCACGATGCCGAACAGGACCGGAACGAGCTGGGCGAACCGTCGGAGTGTGTATCTAAACAATCCCATCTATGGTCGAAATAGTCGTATAGTGCGTGTCTCCGTCCGCCGTTAGTTGTCGATCGTTGCCGACTGCCACTCGTTGAAGACCTCCTGATCGCCGAACTCGGTCGGCTCGTAGCCCTGTACGTCCGTGTGGACGCCGGTCGCGCTCTCGGCGGAGTAGACGCCGAGAACCGGATACAGCGGCATCAGGAGATCGACGGCCTCGACGTAGTACTCGTAGCGCTCGTCTCGGTCCGTCGTCATTCGCGCCTCGCGAACGATCTCGTCGAGTCGCTCGAGATCCTCGAGGTGATCGTCTTCGCCCCGCTCTCGGGCACCCTCGTAGAGGTAGCCGATCGAGGAGTGACCGACGACGTCGTCGCTCATCCCGCCGTCGTCGTTGGCGATGTCCCGGAACATGTGGTAGTAGTAGCCGTCCGGGTCGTCGTTCCCACCCCAGCCGTACGTGGTGATGTCGAAGTCGCCGACGTCGAGGGAGTCGAGCCACTCGCCGTCGGAGACCTCGCTGACCGTCGCGTCGATGCCGGCCTGTTCGAACTCGTTCTGTAAGACGGTCGCCCGTCCCGTCATCGCTTCACCAGCCCGGGCGGTGATATTGACCTCGAAGTCGGTGCCGATCCCCGCCTCCTCGAACAGCTCGAGCGCGCGCTCGTGGTCCTGCTCGGGATAGTACTCCGCCTCCCACTCGTCGGCGGGGAAGTCCCAGCCGTTGACGACGCCCGGCGGCATGTGCCCCCAGTTCCGGCTCCCGAGGTCGCCCACGGCACCCGTCAGCAGATCGTCGTAGTCGACGAGGTAATTGAGCCCCTCGCGAGCCCTGACGTCTTCGAACGGGCCCTCGAGACAGTTGATGAGGAAGCCCTGGAAGTCGAAGTTGTCGAGCTGGTAGACGTCGATATTGTCGTCGTCCTCCGCTTCGTCGACCAGCGCCTCCGTCACGCCCGACTGGTGGATCGTGCCGTCGGCCAGTTCGACGTAGCCGACCTCCGTCTCGGGGATGATGCGGTACTCGAGTCCGTCGAGTTCCGGCTCGCCCATGAAGTAGTCGCTGTTGGCCTCGAGTTCGACGCTGGCCGACGGATCGTGGTTGGCGAGTTCGAACGGACCGCTCCCGACCGGGTTCTGGCCGAACTCCTCCTGGCCCATCTCTTCGGCCGCGTCCTTCGAAACAATCGCCGCGTTCATCCCCGCGAGCGTCCGCTCCATGAGCGCCGACTGGTACTCGAGGTGGAGCGTGACTTCGTACTCGCCCGTCGCCTCGGCCTCGTCGAGGAACTCGACGTTCGAGAGGTTCGGCGAGTCGTTGTCCGGGTCCCGCACCCAGTTGAGCGAGTAGGCGACGTCCTCCGCGGTCAGCTGCGAGCCGTCGTGGAAGGTGACGTCGTCTCGGATGTCGGCGACGAACGTCGTCTCGTCGACCTCCTCGAGCTCGCCGTCCGCGAGGTGCGGAATCGTGCCGCTGCCGTCCGGCTCCATCATGAGCAGCGAGTCGAACAGGTAGTGTGCGGCGGTGCTGTACCACGCCATCTGATTCATCCGCGGATCGAACGTCTCCACTTCGTCCGACGTCGCGATCCGGAAGGTCCCCCCGCCGTCGCCGTCGGGATCCGCGCCGATGCAACCGGCGAACAGACCGGCAGTGCCGGCGGCCGCCATCGATTTGACGAACCGACGCCGATTCATGTCTGGTGTGCTGAGTTTATTGCGCATTGCGAACAGTCCTCATGTGTACCACCAGCTTGCTACACTAGGGGAAAATAGTCGTTCCCTATCATACTAGAGGAGAACGGTGACCGAGAACTACGCGTGTTCGATCCTGACCGTCTGCGCTGTGTAAACGCCACGATCGCGCCAGTCGTCGACCGCGAGATACACAATTAGTTCGCGATCGCCGGGGACGGGCGACCAGCGGTCCCGGCCGTCCGCTCGCTCGCGAACCTGGCCGTCCCAGTGGCCGGTGAACGTTCGTCGTTCCCGCGGGCCGAACGCGAGCTGGGAATTCGCCTCCGGCGGGTCGAACCGTCCGACTCCCGCCTCCGGGAGATCGTCGATGGTCCACCCCCAGGGTCGGCTCGTCGGGAGTTCGAGCACGACGCTCGTCGGCAACCGATTCCTGACGTGAAACCGAAACGGCGTCTGTCGACCGACGACGATCCGATCGGGGACCTCGAGCGAACAGGTGAGCGCCCGGTACGCGAGCCC
Source organism: Natronorubrum texcoconense (assembly GCF_900100335.1). Taxonomy (GTDB): domain Archaea; phylum Halobacteriota; class Halobacteria; order Halobacteriales; family Natrialbaceae; genus Natronorubrum; species Natronorubrum texcoconense. The sequence continues at coordinate 294,465 of NZ_FNFE01000005.1, forward strand.
CGTCGGAACGAGCGACCCGGGAAACCCGACGCGCGTCTCGTCGCCGGTCGTCCGATCGAGCTCCGTGCGGGCGTTTCGTCGCTCGTCTCTGGGTGCCATCGTCTCGATTCGAGCGACGCAAGCGGACGATTTGGTGCTTTCGGTGAGGCTCTCGGCTCTCCTGTGTGGCGTGTGCGCGATGTCGTCGCTGTCATCCGAACGGGGGTCGCGTGCCGCTGCCCCAAGAGCTACCACCGTCGACCGAGCACGCCACCCATGGACATCGACCGAACCGAACTGGACAGACTCGTTGCTGCTCGGGGTGGACCCGGCGGAGAGTATCGCGTCGCTCGCGTGTTCGAGGAGCTAATCGAGCCCCACGTCGACGAGATCTCGTGGGATGCGATGGGAAACGTGGTGGCTACGAGCTACGGCGACGGAGCGAACGAAGACGGCGGCGACGGGACGAACGAAAACGGGGACGACGAGGGGAGCGAGGAGATCATGCTCGCCGCCCACACCGACGAACTCGCGTTCCTGATCGACGGAATTACCGACGACGGGCTCTGTTCGTTCTCGATGCTCGGGGGCCACTACCGGGGCTACCTGCTCGGCCAGCACGTCCGCGTCGGCCCGGACGCCGTGCCGGGCGTCATCGGTGCGAAGCCGCGACACTTCATGGACAACGAGGAGAAGGAGGCGCTCCCCGAGACCCTCCACATCGACCTCGGCGCGCGGAGCCGAGACGAGGTCGCGGATTTGAACGTCGAACCGGGCGATCAGGCGACCTGGGACCGCGAACTGACCGACCTCGCGAACGGCCGACTCACGGGCCGAGCGCTCGACGACCGGATCGCCCTCGCGATTCTCGTCGCCGTCGCCCGCGCCGCCGATCCCGATAGAACGGTCCACTACGTCGCGACCGTCCAGGAGGAAGTCGGTCTCCGGGGCGCTCGCGCCGCAGTGCACGAGGTCGACCCCGACGTGGCCGTCGCCCTCGAGATTTTCCCGACCGACGATTACCCGATCGACGGCGAGCGCTCGGTCGACGTCGAACTCGGGTCGGGACCCGTCGTCGAACTCGGCGACGGCACCTCGGAGTACCTCTTCGGCGGCGTTCTCGTCGACAGACAGACCCTCGAGTGGCTCAAGCGAGCCGGCGAGAGCGCTGACGTCTCCCTCCAACACGACCTCATGATCGGCGGGACGACCGACGCCACGGAGTTTCAGAGCGCCGGTGGCGGGCGCCACGCCGGCGCGATCGCCGTCCCCTGTCGGTACACCCACTCGCCCGTGGAGCTGATCGACCTCGCCGACGCGGAGGAGACCGCCGACGTGCTCGCGGCCGCCCTCGAGTCCCCGTTCCCCGACCGAACGGACGTTCGCGGTCGGCGGTAGTGTCGGTTCTCGACAGTTCGCTCCGCTGGAAGCGATCGAAGCCGTCTCGAGTGTGAGCGGCGAGAAAGCGGTGACGGCTACGGAGCAGCGGCGACGACTGCGGAGCAGCGCTTACTGAGGTGTGGCGACACCGGATCAAGGGGAGAGCGGGAAACACGGTCCTCAGCTGCCGTCCGGGACTACGAGTCGGTCGTCGTAATGTCGGCCGACAGCCCCTGGGCCATCTCGATCTCTTTGGAGTTGTTCAGCGTCCAGGCGGTGCGTTCGGTGACGGCCTCGATGGACTCGCGGGCGCTCGGGTAGCCGTTGCCGGACTTCTTCGCGCCGCCGAAGGGCAACTGGACCTCCGCGCCGATACACGGGAGGTTCGCGTACGCGAGTCCGATCTCGGCTCGGTCGCGGAACCGGTTGAGTTGGCGGTAATCCTCCGACACGATCGCACCGGAGAGCCCGTACGGCGTGTCGTTGTGGATCTCGAGCGCGCGGTCGATATCGCCCGAGTACTCGAGGAGGGCGACGTGCGGGCCGAAACACTCCTCTTTGAGACAGCGCAGGTCGGTGTCGTACTCGATCTCGTAGACGAACGGGCCGACCCAGTGGCCCTCTTCGTGGCCCTCGGGTATCTCCTCGTCACCGAGTTCGAATCGGTCGACCAGCACCTCTGCACCCTCTTCGACGGCCAGTTCGTTGTGCTCGCGGATCTTCTCGACGTGGCCCGCCTCGATCGCCGGCCCCATGAACGTATCCGCCTCGAGCGGATCACCCACGGCGACGTTCTCCGCGATCTCGACGAACCGTTCTTTGAACTCGTCGTAGACGTCCTCGTGGACGATCAGGCGCTCGCTCGAGACGCAGCGCTGGCCGGTCGTCTTGAACGACGACATCACCGCCGCGTGGACGGCGATGTCCAGGTCCGCCTGTTCCGTAACGATGATGCCGTTCTTGCCGCCCATCTCGCAGGCCGCGAGTTTCCCGGGTTCGCCGCCGACTTTGCCCGCGATTTCGTGGCCGACTTCCGCGGAGCCGGTAAACTGCACCGTATCGACGCGGGCGTCCTCGACGATAGCGGCGCCGGCGTCGCCGTAGCCCTGGACTAAGTTGAAAACGCCCTTGGGAATCCCGGCGTCGTCCATCATCTCGGCGACGATCTGGGCGGTCCACGGCGTCTGCTCGGCGGGTTTCCAGACGATCGTGTTGCCCTCGACCAGCGCGATGGCCATCTGCCAGAACGGGACCGCGACGGGGAAGTTCCACGGGGTGATGCAGCCGACGACGCCGCGGGGCTTGCGGCGCATGTAGGCGTCCTTGGAGGCGACCTCGCTCGGGACGACGTCGCCGTGGGGATGGCGGGCGTTCGCGGCGGCCCACTCGACCATGTGCCAGGCTTCGGTCACCTCGGCCTTCCCTTCGGAGATCTCCTTCCCGCACTCCTTCGAGACGGTCGCGCCGAGTTCTTCGTGGCGCTCGCGCAGTTCGTGGTAGATTTCCCAGAGGTACTCCGCGCGGTCGATATACGAGAGGGCGCGCCACTCGTCGAAGGCGTCTTCGGCGGCCTCGAGGGCGGCGTCGACGTCGTCGGCCGTCCCGCGTCGGAACGTCGCCAGCGTCTCGCCCGTCGCGGGATTTACGCTCGAGAACGTTTCGGACCCGTTCCCGTCGGTCCACTCACCGTCGATGTAGTGGAGACAGTCTCCACTGGTAGCCGGTTGGCTCACACCGTCTTCTCTTAGCGATAGCGTATAACGGTTCCTCTTCCGGAACCGGTCGAGGTACAGTGATCGGAGGTCCCGTGATAGAGAACCGATGACACACCGAAACACGTAAGGTCATTATCGTACTAATCATTAGCCAGAGTATGACCTTCTACGACCGGGACGACGAACTCGCGGCGCTGGAGACGGCCGCTGACTCGCCCGGCCACGATTTCTACGTCGTCTACGGGCGACGCCGTGTCGGGAAAACGGAACTTCTCAAAGAGTTCTGCGCAGATCGTCCGCACAGCTACTTCCTCGCGGCTCAAGAAGCCGAACATCGCCAGCGGGAGAAGTTCGTCCAGCAGATTGCCGACAGCTTCGGTGACCGCGTCCCGCGCATCGACGGCTGGGACGACGCGTTCGAGTATCTCGGTGAACGGCTCGCTTCGGAGCACCGGATCGTCGTCATCGACGAGTTTCCCTATCTGGTCGAAGCGAACGACTCGGTGCCGTCGTACGTCCAGGCGTTCGTCGACGAACAGCTGCGGGACACCGACTCCATGCTCGTGCTCTGTGGCTCGAGCGTGAGCACCATGGAGTCAGAGGTACTCGGCCACGAAAGTCCGTTGTACGGCCGTCGAACGGGCCAGATCGATCTCCAGCCGTTCTCGTTCCGACAGGCACGAGACGTCATCTCGTACGATCTCGAGGCGGCGATTCGGTCGTACTCGGTCACCGGCGGGACGCCGATGTACCTCACGCTCTTCGATTACGACCGATCGCTCGCCGAGAACATCCAGAAGCGAATTCTCTCGCCGACGGCCGTCCTCTACAACGAGCCGGAGTTCCTGTTGCGCACCGAGTTGCGGAATCCTGCGCGATACATGAGTATCCTCGAGGCGGTCGCGCTGGGCCACACGACGCCGAACGAGATTTCGGGGGCGACGGGAATCGATCCGGGGCCGCTGTCGAAATACCTCCAGACGCTCCGACGACTCCGACTCATCGACCGCGACGTCCCGGTCACCGCGTCCGGAAAGAAGTCCAAACGATCCCGGTATCGCGTCGCCGACGAGTTCCTGCGCTTCTGGTTCCGATACGTCGAACCGAACCGTTCCAGCATCGAAGCGGCGCCGACGGTCGTCTTCGACGGGACCATCGAACCCGATCTCCCCTCCCACGTCGCAACCACGTTCGAAGACGTCTGCCAGGAGGGTATCTGGGAAGCGATCCGACGCGGTGACGTCGATCCGTACTCCGAGGTCGGGCGGTGGTGGTACGGCGAAGAGGAGGTCGATATCGTCGGTCTCGCACCCGACGACGATCGAATCCTGCTCGCGGAGTGTAAGTGGACCGCCGAACCCGTCGGGCGCTCGCTCGTCGAGAGCCTTCGAGCGAAGGCCGAAAGCGTCCGGTGGGGGTCGGGGACGCGAGACGAACGGTTCGCCCTCTTCTCGAAAAGCGGGTTCGTCGATGGGCTCGACGACGAAGTCGGCGATAACTGGTCGCTCGTTACGCTCGAGGACCTCGAGGCGCTCCTTGCAGCCCCGTAGTCACCGCCGTTCGAAACACCAGGATTCTTGCGGCAGAAGACGAGGTGCGGAGGACTGGGCGCTCACGCGCCGGTTCAACTCGGCAGGCGTCCCGTTCGCTCGAGAACAACGAGGCCGAGAGTCGTCGCCCCGAGGAAGAGCCCAGCGGCGATGAACACCGCGTCGTAGGAGTAGCCGCCTTCGATAAAGACGCCCAGAACGAACGAGCCGAGCGCCTGAATGAGCATCCACAGAGAGCTGAAGACGGCGTAGGCGCTCCCCCGCGTCGAGTCCGGGAGCGTATCGAGGAGGAACGTATCCGTCGCCGGAAACAGCGCGTGGATGACGAAGCCGATGACACCCGACATTACTATCAATCCGAAGAGCCCGTCCACCGTCGTCAACACGAGGAGGGTCCCGGCGAACGTTCCGACGACGCCGAGCAGATACGGCACGCGGGGGAGCCTGTCGGCCAGATCGCCGCCGAAGTAAAACGCGGGAATGCCGGCGGCGAAGACGATCGTCAGCATTAGTCCGGAGGCTCGAGGCGAGAGCCCCTTCGACTGCATGTACAGCTCGTAGAAGTTGAACACGCCCTGCCAGATGAACGACGCGATGCCGACGATCGCCAGCGCGGTCACGATGATCCGCCACTCCGACAGCGCGCCGGCGACGAAGTTTCGATCCTCGCTCCCCGCCCGCGGCAACTCGGTCCGCATCGCGGCGACTCCCGTGTACGCCGTCACCACCGCCGCACCGACGGCGATCGCCCACAGCGAGAGTCGCCAGTCGACGAGGAGCGTAAGCGCCACGAGCGGAGCGGCAATCACCGCGGCGATCTGACTGGCGGCGCCGTGAATGCCGATCACGTGCCCGACGCGGTCCGGATACAGCTCGCTCAAAAACGGGTTCGCCGAGACGAAGTAGACGCCGGAGGCGATACCCATCAGGAAGGCACCGACCATGAGGTGGCGAACCGATGTCGCGGTCGCGGCGAACCCGGAGGCGACAGTGAGAATCGCTCCGGACCCGATCACGACGGAGTGTCTGGGGACCTTCGTCAGGAGCCACCCCGTCGGTAAGCGGGGGGCCGCACTTCCGACCCACGCGAGCGTGACGAGGAGTCCGGCGGTCGCCTCGCCGATCGAGAACTCCGCGATGATGACGTCCAGCAGCGGTGCGAAGATGATTCTGGCGAGATTGAGGAGAAAGACCAGTCCACAGAGGGAGGCAAACAGTCGGGATCGAGACACGGTCGGTGTTTTCGACAGGAGGTCTCAAGGCTTCCGAAATCGGATCGGTGCAGATCGAAAATCGACGACAGACTACCTATCAGTAGCCGAGCTCGAGCAGCCGATTGCCGGCGAGCGCGGCGAACGTGATCGCGAACAGGACGGCAAGTATCAGAAACGACGTTCCCCACCCGAACAGGTCCGCGAACAGCCCCGCGCCGACCGACCCCGCGGAGCCGACGACGGTGTAGACCGTCCGAACGAGGCCGAAGCCCGACCCGCGTTCGGCGTGTCCGAGCTTGTCGAGAAAGCGCGGATCGAGCGCCGCGAAGAAACTCGAGCCGAATCCGGCGAGGATCACGGACGCGCCGAGCACAACCGAACTCGCGCCGGCGACCAGTCCGAGCAGGCCGACAGCCCCGCCGAGCATCGACGCACCGATCGCGAGGTCGCGACCGTACCGATCGGAGAGTTCGCCCAACACGAACTGGCCGACGGTTCGGACGACGAAAAACACCGAAAAAGCCACGCCAGCGTGCGTCGCCGAGTACCGGTGGTGTTCGATGAAAAACGTCGGGAGAAACGTGAGCAGGCCCTGCACGACGAACGTCCCGAGCATGGCGATCACGAGCGTGAACGCGATCGACGGTCTCGAGACGAGTTCGACCACGGCGTCGAGTTCGAACCGCTCGCGCATCGGCTGGGCCGGCCGTCGCGGCTCGGTCGGTCGGATCCGCCAGGCGAACAGCGCGAACACCGGCAGTCCGACGACGAGCGCGAGCGCCACCGCCGGCCGCCAGCCGAACCGAACGCCGACCCACGCCGCCACGACGGGGGCGACCAGCCCCGCGAACGGGCCGCCCATCGAATGGATCCCGACGGCTCGTCCCAGTTCGTCGTACGTCCGTGACAGCAGCGTCACCGCGACGGTGTAGTGCAGCCCCGCGACCAGTCCGAGGAGGACGGCGAAGAGGACGAACGCGGCGAACACCGGGGCGAACGCGAGCAAAAGACTGGCAACCGCCGTACCGCCGACGGCCACGAGTATCACCCGCTTTTCTCCGAACCGGTCGCCGAGGACACCGCTCGGGAACTGTGAAAGCCCGTAGGCGAGCCACATACCCGACAGGGCGAACCCGATCTGCGTGTTGGAGACGTCGAAGTCGTCGGCGATGAACGGGATGACCGGACTGATCGCCATTCGTGCAAAGTAGGTGACAAAGAACGCGAGGAGACACAACGCGAGAACCGTCGTCCGATAGTGCCAGCGCATTAGATCTCTATCGATCGGATAGCCGATAGGTGCAGATATACGTGATGAAAGCGGCCGGAAGCGGACCGTTCACTCTGGGAGAATCGCTCGAAAACGAATTTCCGTGACGACGCCCCGACGACGGCTCAGTTCGAGACGGTGTGCGGCGCGACCGATTCGGCGACGGCGTCGACCGCATCGGTAACCGCCTCCGCGACGATCCTGACCGACGGTTCGCTGATCGTTAACGGCGGCGAGAGCATGAGGTGATCGCCTTTCAGCCCGTCGACCGAGCCCGATCCCGGATAGGTGTAAACGCCGCGCTCGAGCGCACGGTCGTAGACGCGGCCGTTGACGTTGAGATCGGGATCGAACGGCTCGCCAGTGTCGCGGTCTGCGACGAACTCGATACCGATCATCGCACCGATCTGTCGGAAGTCGCCGACGATCGGGTTGTCGGCTAGGGGCTCGAGTTCCGCAGCCAGCAACTCGCCGCGTTTCCGTCCCGTTTGCAACACAGAATCCGTGTACTGGTCGACGACGTGGGCTGCGATCGCCGCCGAAAGCGGGTTTCCGCCGAAGGTGTGGCCGTGCGAAAACGACCGACCGGTGCCGTTCTCGAACTCGTCGGCGATCTCGTCTCGAACCATCGTCGCACTGATCGGAGCGTAGCCGCCCGACAACCCCTTGCCGAGGGCCATCATGTCCGGAACAACGTCGAAGTGTTCCATCGCGAACATCGTCCCCGTTCGGCCGAACCCGGTCATCACCTCATCCGCGATGAAGAGGACATCGTACTCGTCGCAGATGCGACGGACTTCTTGGAAATAGGCGGGATGCGGGTGGGCCGCGGGGATGCTCGCCCCTGAAACGGGCTCCGCGATGAACGCCGCGACCGTCTCCGGTCCTTCCTGCTTGATCGTCGTCTCCAGTTCCGCAGCGGCGGCGATCGCTTGCTCCTCGGGCGTTCCCTCGTACTCCCAGCGGTAGGGGTACGCCGGCGGAACGTGGGGCCAGCCGTGGAGCAGTGGTTCGTACTCGGATCGACGGGACGTGTTACCGGTCGCGGATAGCGCGCCGAGGGTTGCACCGTGGTAGGATTGCCAGCGGCCGATGATCGTGCTCTTGTGCGGGTTCCCCGTCTCCCGGTGGTACGCTCTGGCGAGTTTGAACGCCATCTCGTTCGCTTCGCTCCCGGAGTTTACGAAGAACGCGGCGTTCAGATCGCCGGGGGATACCGCAGCCAGCGTTTCGGCCAGCGCTTCCGGCGCCTCGTGAGAGAAGTGCGAGAGGCTCAGATAGGACAGTTCCGAGAGCTGCGCATCAGCGACGCTCTCGACGCCCTCCACGGAGTGGCCGAGGTTGACGACCGCGGCACCCGCCGCAGCGTCGACGAGTTCGCGTCCATCTTCGGTAACGAGAAATTCGTCGTGAGCGGAGCGGATCCGGGGAAAATCCGGCTTCATTCCCCCGCCCCACTTATAAAACAGGTTCGCTGTGTTGGCCATATACGACTCTAGATGGGGTATGCTAAAATAAATCTTGCTGAAGGGGCCGAAATCAGTCCTATTTCTAATCTATTGGTTTTTAATTTGGAATGGGCACAATAACAGAGTTCAGTCGAAGGGCGGCACGCGCGATACCCTCTCGAATCGCCGTGAAAAAAGCTCCACCGCTCGCGTCGTACGGGCCGATTTACGTGATTCGTCCCACCGTGCGTGTCGTCGATCGGATTTCCCTCGCTGAAGAATGCTATCTGATCGAGGCTCGCCTACGTCGATAGCACGGGATTGGAACCCGTCTAACATTCCACCCGCTTTTCGATAGCTGTAACAATCTATATACTCGTCCTCTCCCCGTGTTCGAGTATGGTAGAACTCAATCTTGACGAGAACGACCTCGAGATCCTGCGCTGGTTGGACCGAGAGGGAGAAATCGACGTCGATCAGCTGAGCGAAGAGCTCGGGATCAGTACCTCGACGATCTACTACCGTCTGGATAACTACCGTGAAAAGGGGATCCTCCAGGGGAACGTGGCGGATATCGACCACCAGAAACTCGGCTTCGAACTCACTGCCATCACGGAGATCAAAAGCGAGTACGGTCCCGGCTACGACGACATCGGCGACCGACTCACGGAACTGTCCGGCGTCCAGTCGGTGTACTTCATGCTCGGGGAAATGTCGTTCACCCTGGTCTCTCGCCTTCGCGATCACGAACACCTCCAGGCGCTGATCGACGAGATCATTCATACAGACGGCGTCGAACACTCCTCGACGCACATCGTTCTCAAGACGTTCAAGGACGAATCCCGACTCCTGGTCAACTACGACGACGACGACCTCGAGAAACTGTTGGACGACGGAACGCTCGCGAAGTGAGTCCAACGCAGCGGTCGTACCGTGTCGGCGACTGAACCGTGATTTCTTCGTTTCTCGTTCGACGAGCACAGCGACTCGCATCGTTGATTCGGTCCCGTATAGTAATAATTACAGCCGCAGACTTTACAACTGTCCCTCAGTATAGAAATTATTCCCATAGTCAATCCGAATCGGAGGGGGTTGGTGGACATGGCTCAGCGTACGAATACCGAATCGAAAGAATCCACCCGTTCGATCGAGACGAGTGGCTGGTTCTACCTCGATCCGGTGTCGAAAGTCATGACCGTAGCGTGCGTAGTCTGACTCCTCGTCGTCTACCTGCCGGTCCTGTACTCGCCGGAGTTGAGCATCGACGGAATGTGGGCGATCACCGCAACCGACTTCCTGCAGGGTGTTCTGATGTGGGGTCTGTTCGCGGTGATCTGGGTCATCAGCTTCCGCTACTTCGGCTACTCGATGTCCGCACCGGTTCTCGAGGCGCCTCGACTGGCAGAAACCGGCGGCTCCCTATCGAGACCTACATCGGCTTCGCGCTGGTCTGGGCGTTCGCCGTGGCAGTGTTGCCACACATCGCAATGCGGGCTTTCTCCGCGAAGAGCCCCGAGTCGGCGAAGTGAGCCTATCAGTCTAATTCTGAACGGTAACTCTCAATTACTCAGCGTAATTGCCAGATTACTCGTTGGTCCTCGCCCCACTCGGTGAAGTCGAACACCCAGTACAGTTCGGAGAGCCCTTCTTCGACCTGATAGGCGATTTTACTTTCGTGTTCCTCACCGGCGTTTAGGGTTGTGCCGTCGAAGTCTTCGAGCGCTGGTAATATACCCGACGTTTCGCCGTGGATTCGTCCGAATTCATCCTTGAGCTGAACCTGTTCCGCCGAGAGCGTTCGATCGCGTCCGCTCCCGTTCTCGACGAGAACACCGATCGCGATGATCTCGTACCCTTCGTCGGACTGCATGAACCCGCCGAGGTTGTTTCCGTGCTCGAGGCTCGCCACCGTAACTTCGATCCCCGCTCGTTCGACTCCCTGAGAAAAACCGAGCGCGTCGTCGGTGAGGTCGTGTTCGAGCGATTCGCTGGCGGCTGCGTCCCGCTTCGTGTCGAGGTCGATAGTGGCGGTCTCGCCCGACGGCAGTGACTCGAGTTCGAGCACGAGTCCCTCGATATCGTCGTCGACGTCGTAAACGAGATCGCCCCGAACGACTTCGCCGGGTGCAAGGTGACGCTCGGTTGGATCGAGCGCCGCAGCGTCGAGTTCGTCGACGCGGTCGTACGTCTCGCCGTCTTCGTCGCTAAGGGTGACCGTTACCGTGTCGTCGACGTCCACCACCGCCTCGTCACCGACGTGCTGGAGCGCGAGGTCGACGACCGCGAACGCCGCTCCGTCGTCCGCCTCGAGAACCTCGCGGTCCGATCCGGTCACGACGTCCGCGACCAGATCCAGATCGGCGACGACGACGTGCAGGTCACCCACCTCGAGGCGGTCTCCGACCCCGAACTCGGGAGTCGCCGCGTCCGACTCGTCGCTCTCGTCCGCGCTACCAAGCTCGTCACTCGAAGCGGAGCCGTCCGTCTCAGTTTTCGATCGTGTTTCGTCGTCGTCACCCGCCTCCGTTTCGTCCTCCCCGTCGCTCGTGCAGCCGGCAATAGCGATCGCTCCACCTCCGATCAACGCGAGGTACGTTCGACGGTCGATACGGTCCATAGTCGGTACCGGTCCCGGTGGGAGAAGTACAGTGGGTGAAGACGCTCGCCGAACGGGGAAGCATCGCGTGGAAGTGGCGGTAGTCGTTCCGTGGAAGTGATGGGAACGTTGCTCCACAGCCGAGGTCCCGCGACGAGTAGCGACCCGATTCTTCGACCCCTCTTCATACTCCGTCGACGCCTGTTCGTCTTCTAACGCCGATGACAACGCACTGTACCTACTGCGGGGACGCCGTTCCCGACGACGACTACGAGACGCACCTCAGGCGGACACACGCCGACGAGCTGACGGGGATCGACGAACGACGAGTGGGGCCGCCGTCCGACGAGTCGAAGCGCCGAAATCTGGCGTTTTACGCGGGCGCCGGCGTCATCCTCGTCGTGTTCGTTCTGGGATACAGTCTGGTGTTCCTCGGTTCCGGCGCCGACGCCAGTTCCGCGGCCGTCCAACCCGACGCGACGGCTCAGATACACGAACACGGGCTGCTCACCGTTCAGTACGATGATACCACCGTCGAGTTTACCGAGCCGCGGTACGTCGAAGCCGACGGCTGTTTCCACTTCCACGAAAGCGACGCGCAGGTCTGGCACACCCATTGCGATGGTGTCACGATCGAATACGCCCTCGAGACGCTCGGCATGGACGTGACGGCCGACACGTTCACCGTCGACGGGCAGACGTTCGCCGAGGCGGACGGTGACGACGTCAGCGTGACCGTCGACGGCGAGGCGGTCGATCCGCAGGAGCACGTGCTCGAGGGCGTCGAATCCGTCGACGAGGCGGGTGATGGAGCGGGTGATACCGTCGAAATCGTCGTCCGATCCGGTGACTGAGCGGCCACTTCGGATCCTAATCATCCGAGGCGCCTGGAGACGGGAACGAGGATCTAACGCGGGTGATTTGTCTCCTAACCTACGCCGTCGTTCACCGACCCTATACGATCCTGCCCGGCGTTCGAGACGGTGTATGACGTACCAGAACCCGTCACTGTGCATTACCTGTGGCCACACGTACGAGCAGGAGAATAGATACCACGGCTACTACTGTATCAATTGCCGCCTGAAGCCGAGTAAGCAGCGTAGCGTGGAGTCATAGTATCCCAGTCTGAATCTCCGAACAGCCAGCTTTTACCGCGATTCTTCCCTACCCTTCGTCGTCTCTATTTGACCGTAACCACCGAAGAGCGACCAGTCTAGAGACCGACCTACAGCGTAACTGGCAGTCATACTAGATATTGGATAGACACACATGATAGATCGAGTCGGTGTCATCGCGTTGATTGCTCTCGTGGTGTTAGGTGGTGTCGTGGCAGCGACTGGTTCCGTCACGAACGGTGACGACCAGACCGTCATCTACACACTTGACGACGAGCGATGCGACGTGAGCGAACACCTGGACGAAACTGTCGATATCACGAACGAGATCGACGAGCGAGAGAGTCAAAGCGAGAGCGAGCGGGACCGGGCGAATAACGATCACCGCGAAAACGAACGCGACTACGACGTCAGCGAGAGCGACAGCGAGCGCGACAGTTCGAGCGCAGTCGACGAGAGCGATCGCGACGTCAGCGAGAGCGATCGCAGCTCCGACAGCGAGTACGATCGCGACGGCAGCAGCTCCGACGTGAACGACCGCGACGAACAACGCGACTCGAGCAGCGAGCGCGACGCGAGCGACGTCGACGAGAGCGAACGCGACGTCAGCGAGAGCGAAACCGACGACACGGACGTCGAGATCGACGAAAGCGAGCGCGACAGCGAGCACGATGTCAGCGAACGCGACGCGAGCGAGTCGGACGCCGACAGCACGCACAGCGAGAGCGACTCGAGCGCCAGCGACAGCGCCGCCGACGAGAACGAGGCGAGTGCCAGCGAGAGTTCGAACGACATCGCCGAAAGCGGGAGTTCCGCCGACGAGAGCGCGAGCGATCGCAGCGAGAGCGACGTCGACCACGACGATGCGGAGCGTGACGTGAGCGAACGCGACAGTAGCGATACCGAAGCGAACGAGAGCGAGACGACATCCGACGAACGCGACCTCGAAGAACGCACCGCGGACGAAAGCGAACGCGACGTCATCGACGGCGAACGCGACGAGCGCGAGGGCGAGCACGAGGCCAATTCGAGCGACGAGAGCGATCAGTCCGCGAGCGGGACGGACTCCGAACGGATCGATGCGGACCGATTCGATCGCGGTGACGACGTCGACGCCGAAAACGTCAACGACAGCGAAGCGAGTGAATCGAGCGAGCGGAACGAACGCGACGGCGAGAGCGAAACGAACGAGTCGGAACGCGAGGAGAGCGATCGCGAGGCGAGCGAGAGCGACCGTAGCGAAAGCGACAGGAACGACTTCAACAGCGAATCGTTCCGCGGCGAGAGCGTCGAGTCCGCCCTCGACGACTCCGAAAGCACTCGAGCGGGTAGCGAGAGCGACCTCGACCAGAGCGATCGGGAGGCGAGTAGCGCCGAACGCGACAGTTCCCGCGCAGACTTCGACAGCGAAGAGTTCGCCGGAGATCGCAGCGAATCGGCGAGCGAGCAGCGCGATACGAGTCTCGACACCACAGATAACGACTCCGAACGCAACGAGAGCGACCGTACCGACCGCGGCAGTGACAGCGACCGTACCTCGAGCGAACGCGACGGGAGTACGCACTCCGACGAACGCGACGAGAGCGAGCGCGAGCGCAGCGAGTCGACCGAGTCCGCACTCGACACCGAGAGCGAGAGCGACACGGGAATCGACGAGCGTCAGGACACCGACACCGAACGCGAACGGACCAGCGACCGCGACAGCGACCGAGACGAGAGCGAACGCGACCGCAGCGAGCGCGCGGACGAGAGCGAACGCGACAGTCAGCGCGACCAGAGCGAGCGCGAGCGCGGCCTCGAGACGCGCGACAGCGACCGTAGCGAGTCCGACGCCGACAGCGAGAGCGAACGAACACAGAGCGAACGCGACCAGAGTGAACGCGAACAGACGACAGATTCGGACTGTGAGACGGTTTCGGAGCGTATGATCGTCACCGGCGACAGTCCGCAGGAGCTCGAGCGAAAGGGCGTCCTCGTCGAGAACGATAACGGATCGTACGACGTCGACGTCAGCAAACTCGAGTGAGACGGAACCGACCCGACAGTTTCGGCCGCTATTTTTCGGCGTTTCGGTTCGCAGACGATCAGGGGCACCGTCGCACGGCTCTCAGTGGGGAGCCGTCTCCGCGGGGACGGCGTTTCTCGCACGTCAGGTGAGTTCCGAACGGTGGCCGCGTTCCGTTCGGCGCCCGATCGCCGTCAGTGGGTCCGATCTCCCCCGTATCTCCCCGTGGCTTCGTCTCCAGTTCTTAACACCATCCGGCAAAGAGGGCAGTGACCTACGGGATAGGTTTCGAGCATAGCATGAAACAGAAATTAGCAACCCTCACAGTGGTTTGTCTCTTGTTGCTGTCCGGCGCGGCCGGCGTAAGCGGGGTGGCTGGAGCGAGCTCCGGCGCCAGCATGCAAGTGGACGATCGGTGTGACGCGGATGAATCCGTCGAGGACAGTACGTCGACGGCCGCCGACGAGGAGGAAAGTCAGCGGGACAGTAGCAGCGACCGAGATCGCTCCAGTAGCGACCTCCGAGAGAGTTCGAACGACGCCGATCTGAGCGAAAGTGACAGCGCGAGCGATAGCTCCAGCGACGTCGACGAGAGCGATCTCGACCAAAGCGACCGCGACAGTTCGAGCGACAGCGCGTCCGACCGCGACGGAAGCACGTTCGACGAGAGCGACCGCGACGAACAGCGCGACTCGAGCAGCGAGCGCACCGTCAGCAACGTCGACGAGAGCGACCGCAGCGAGAGTCAAAGCAACGTCGACGACGCGGACGTCGAGGTCGACGAGAGCGAAACCGACCTCGACCGCGACGTCAGCGAGCGTAGCGAGAGCGAGTCCGACAGGGACAGCACGCTCAGCGAGAGCGACTCGAGCGCCAACGACAGCGCCTCGGACGCGAGCGACTCGAGCGCCAGCGACAGTTCGAGCGACACGGACGAGACCGACAGCTCTACCGACGAGAGTTCGAGCGACTCGAACTCCAGCGACATCGACCACGACGACGCCGACGTCGACGTGAGCGAGCGTAATTCGAGTTCCTCGGACGAGAGCGACAGCTCGAGTGACCTCGAAGAGAGCGACGTCGAAGAGAGCGACAGCTCCGAGAGCGAACGCGACACGAGCGACCACAGCCTCGACGAGAGCGAGAGCGACTCCGAGGAGAGCGAGAGCGACGAGAGCGAGAGCGCCGACAGTTCGAGCGATTCCGAACACGACGAACGCGACTCGAGCGACCGCGGCGAGAACGATCGCGACACCTTCGACCGCATCGATAGCAGCAGCGACAGCGACTCAGACGAGAGCTCACAGAGCGAAACGGACTCGAGCGAGAGCGACCGCAGCGTGAGCGAGAGCGCCTTCGACGAATCGGAGCGCGACGCGAGTCAGAACGACCGCACCCAGAGCGACCGCACGAGCTCCGACAGCGACAGCGACTCGAGTTCGAGCGACGAATCTGAACGCGACGCGAGCAAGAGCGACCGTCACGGCTCCGAGAGCTCCCTCGACCAGAGCGACCGCGACGCGAGTACCGCCGACAGCGACCGGACCCACAGCGAGTCCGCCAGCGATCAGAACACGAGCGACAGCAGCGACACCCAGAGCGACCAACAGGATAGTAGCCTAGACAGCACGGACAACGACAACGAACGCAGTAGCAGCGCGAACGACGAGCACGAAGTCTCGAGCGACCGCACCTACAGCGAGAACGACCAGAGCACGACCACCGACGAGAGCGACGTGAGCGAGAACGACCGCAGCGAGAGCAGCGAGTCCGAACTCGACACCGACAGCGAGAGCGACGCTGGCGTCGACACCAGCGAGACGAAGGACGTCGAGAGCGAGTCCAGCAGCGACGCGGACAGCGCCTCCGACAGCAGCCAGAGCGACCGTAGCGAGAGCAGTACCGACAGCCAGAGCGAGTCCAGCCTCGACAGCAGCGACAGCGACAGCGACGTCGACAGTCGGGACAGCACCCGAAGCGACTCCGACACTGACTCCGAGAGCGTGAGCTCCCAGAGCGAGTCCGACGACAGTAGCTTCGACGAGTCCTACGACTCCAACTGCGGCCACGGCGACTCCGACGCGGACGACGACAGCGACAACTCCGAAAGCACCGAGCGCTCCAGCGTGACCTCGAGCATCGGCAACGCATTCGGGAACCTCGTGTCCGCCATCCTCGGCTAGAGACGCGAACGCGACCCGTCGGCTCTTTTTTGTGGCACCGTCGACGACTCGAGAGCAGCCGCATCGGACGTCGATCGAGTCGACGAACGAGGTTATGATATCGACCGGAGCGACTCCGTCGTACACCCGTGAGACCACCTTCGGTCACGTCGACCATCCAGACGTGAGTCCGCGAGGGAGTCGGTATCGTCCGTCGACAGCGAGTTCGGTCAGTCCGTTCCAACGTCCTCCGGTATCCCCCGATCAACGACATCGGCGCACGTCCTACTACCGTTGCGCTCCTTTGAGAACGTATGAGCACCAACGAAACGACGATAGGCTCCGTCGAACGCCAACCTTCGGGACCACGGTGGGGCAACGCCACTCAACACGCAGTCGACAGCTATCTCCACGCCAACGACGCGCTGTTCTCCGCGTTCGGTCTCTCCGCCCCGAGGACGACGGACGATCGAATCGACGCACCGATCGGCGGACTGACCTACGCGGCACCCGACTGGTCGATGGAGCGATCGGCGGAACGCGTCGACGAACTCGACGTGGGATCGTACGTCCGATTCACGAAGTCCATTCCGGCAAGTGACCTCGAAGCGTTCGCGCGGATCAGCGGTGATACGAACCGGCTACACCTGGAGGAGTCGTTCGCGACCCACACGCGCTTCGACGGCCGCATCGCCCACGGAGCGCTCGTCGCGGGGACGATCAGTGCCGCCCTCGCTCGCCTCCCCGGACTCGCGATCTACCTCTCGCAAAACCTGCAGTTCAACGCGCCGGTCTATCCCGGCGATACCGTCACCGCCGAGTGTGAAATCGTCGAGACGCTCGGGGGTGGGCGCTACCGCCTCGCCACCACGGTGTACGACGAGGACGGCGACGCCGTGATCGACGGCGAGGCGGTCGTCCTCGTCGAAGATCGATCGCCAGTAGCGGCGACGACTCCGGATCTGTGACGCGACCGACGTCGCGTATCGAAAGCGTTCAGACGCGTCAACCCTGTTTTTACAGCCGGGACAGTCGCTGATTCAGTATCGTTCGAGTCTGTTCCGTACCGTCGTCCGGAGCATCACTAGGAAACTCGAGGCTCGACGAATCGATCGGCGCCCCGTCGTGGAGTGGTCGAGGTGCTCGGAGTGGCGGTACTGAATGCCCGATCCGGTCGTCGGAGAGAATGACTTCTGAAACAATCTGTGCGTCCGAACCCACAAATCAGTCGTCGACGGGCTTCGTGACTCGCGAAATTTCGATGTCGAGGTCGGGGAGATCCTCGTCGCTACAGCGATGGGTCCACGCGCCTTCGGGAGAAATGTCGTTCGCCGTGGCGCTCGTAATCAGATCGCAGAGGGCGCTGTGGAACTCCGATTCGGTCGTGATTGGAAAGTCGATCGATGGGTTGGTTTGCATTTGTGATCACGGTATCCGTTTCTGAAATTCGGTCGGGGTGCCCGAGAGCGTTATCGAGCGGTTTCCACTCTCGTTTCAGGATATTACACGATATACGCGCTCATCATAGATAACCTGTGAGCCGAAGGATGTCAATCGGTACGTTTGCTGAAACGATCGAGTTACCTCGATTCCAGTTCGCGTCGAGGGGGACTCGCCGAGAGTCCCGGTTCAGCAGTCGAGAACAGCGGACTGTTCACGTGCTCGAGCGCGGATGACTGATAAATATCGTCGATCACGCGCTGGACCGCTAACGCCTCTTCGACGGTGTTTCGCCTCGGATCGACGTCGCGTTCGACCGCGTCGAGGAACGCGCGCGCCTGCTGCTCGTACGGATCGATTCGATCGATGTCGATGGCCGTTCGGCGACCACTATCGAATAGCTCGAGCCGTTCGTCACCGGGGGTCAGTTCCGCGCTCCCGTCGGTACCGTCGATCACGAACGCCCTGTTGTCGGACCCGTTCGTCCGCCAGGCGACTTCCAGAGAGATCGTCGCTCCGTCAGCGCAGCGAACGAACGCGCTCGCCGCGTCTTCGACCTCGAACGCGCGGTCGGGACCCCGGCGAGTCGTTCCGACTACGTCTTCGACGCGCGGAAAATCGAGGAGATACAGCGCGAGGTCGATCGCGTGCACGCCGATATCGATCAGCGCGCCGCCGCCGGAGATGTCTCCTCGAGTGAACCACCCGCCGTGTTCCGGAACGCCGTTCTGCCGGACGTAGTTCGCCTGGACGTGCGTGAGATCGCCGAAACGACCAGCCACCTGAAGTTGCTTGAACCGTTCGACGACGGGCCGATAGCGGTTGTGAAACCCGATCATGCAGACCCCGTCGGCCGTCGCAGCGACGTCGGCGATTCGCCGGGCGTTGAGCCAGGTATCCGCCATCGGTTTCTCGAGGAACACGTCGAGTCCGGCTTCGAGAGCCGCGATCGCGTACCGCTCGTGATACGTATTTGGCACGGCGATGACGACGGCATCGACGACGGTGAACAGTTCGTGGTGGTCGTCGAATACCGGTGCGGCAAAGTCTTCGACGAACCGTCGCCGCGCATCGTCATTGCTATCCATCCCAGCGACGTCCGCACCGAGTGTAACGAAACGCTCAGCGTGAAGGCAGCCGATATTTCCGAGACCGATGATTCCGATGGTTGTGTTTGTGGGTTTCATGATCGTAACCGAAGACGCTGCGAGATGTTACTGAGACGAATCGATGAGGACGGCGTGATCCGAGGTAATCCACGCGGTAGGCTGGCGTATATCGTAGATGACGGCTGACCCATCTTCGGTCGTAAACGACACGAAGCTCGCGAGACGATCCGGTCTAGCCCCGTCCGAAATATCCGATCGATTTGGACTGTGTCTTCCGTGGTACATCAGCGGGTCACGGAGGACTAGAGGTGCGCTCGGGGGATTACGTTTCAGCCCCATTACGTGTTTTTCGCGACCCAGTTGCGTGACCGACGGCCGGAGTTGGCGTCTCGCCCCCTCAATACGTAGGTTTGATCACGAACGGCCAGACCTGTTTCGTGCGTGCGTGGTTCCGGATGAGACATAGCGTTCTACCGAGTCGGCATACGTCGATCGGCGGTCGCTTCGAAGGCACCGTGCTATAGTAACAACTGAAACGAGTTACACACTGATCGCACAGCTATCGTGCGATAAGGTGTGCATTGACTTTCAGTGGCTACTATACCTCCGTTCCGTCTGATCGGTTTCGAGCGCGACGATCGGCTCGCGAATCGGAGGGCGGAATCTACCCGCACCTTCTCTACTCGCGGTCATCGTTCGTCGCCTGTTAAAAAGGGTGCCGGGACTGGTATCGCTATGAGACGACGAACACTGCTGACAGCGGTTGCTGGAGTGCTCCTGGCAGGCTGTTCGACGGCGGAGTCCGACGGTAACACCGAAGCAGACGAGACCGGCGATCGATCGACGTCGGATACTGGAGCGGGCACGGAGGACGAAGAGTTGAGCGACGCCGACATCCTCGAGCAGTTCGGCTCGGAACTCGAGGCGAGCGGATTCGACGGGGTCGTCGTCGACGTGGTTGACGACAGTATCGAAGTAGGATACGACGCGACCGGAACCGCCGAAGACGACGTCGCTGTGGAAATCGAACTGATCGCAGACGGGTACACGACCATTATTGAACACGGGTTGTCGTCGACGCACCTCGACGCGACCGCCTTCGATTCGGACGATCAAGAGCCGCTCGATCACTTTTCGATCGACAGCGAGTGGGTCGACGCGTATCTCTCGGAATCGCTCGAGTGGCGCGAGTTGCTCACCCGAATTGCGGAAACGTTCGAGTCGGAAGAGCCGGTCGACGGGCAGGGGGACGAGGCGGAATCGAACGCCGAGGAGGAAAGCGACCCTGACGAGGAGGGCAAAGGAGACGACGAAACGGAGAGCGACGAAAATGATGGTGATGATGACGGAGATGGTAGCGATAGTGACGATGGTGACGACGACGATGGCGGAAACGAAACTGAGGGAGACGGCGACACGAACGACGAGTGAGACCCGCAGTTGGTCCTGAACCATCTTTGGAGAGGACGTACGCCTTCGAATCCACCGCGTTCGAGGGATCGAGTCGAGACTGGTCGAATCTGGCGACGCGTTCGGTACGGTGGCGACGGACAGCGCGAGTGCTCCCCCGTCGCTCGTCGGAGCCGAATCGGTATCGTGCCAATCTCTGACACACATGGTTCGAGTGGTTATACTGTTCTATTTCTAATGTAAGGCTATTATTTCATAATTCTGCATGGAACACTTATCTCCACAGGGGGCGTTAAATTACGCTAATGAACACCATATCTCCCCGAGTCGACGACACGTTCTTCGAGGACGTGATAGATACCGTTACTGAAGGCGTGATCAGTTTCGAGACCGACGGAACGATCGTTTTCGCCAACCGGGCCGCACGGGAACTACTCGGATACGCACCCGGAGAGTTGCTCGAACGATCGGTCGGCGAACTGCTCCCGAACGACAAGCGATCGGTATTCGACCGCCTCCGACGGCGACCGACGGGAACGAAGGAAGCACCGGTTCCGTTTGCATTTCTGGACCACCGCGGCCGCGAGGTTCCGGTGACTCTCGCACTGCACCGTACGACGCGGGACGAGGACCCGCTGTATATTACTAATTTTCACAAAACAACGGGGGGTGACGACTCGCCCGCAGTTCGAGCGCCGGAGTCGACGTTCGAGCCCGTATTCGAGCACCCGTCTATCGGAATCGCCGCCTTCGATCCCGAATCGTGGACGATCACCGACTGCAACGACCGATTCCGAGATCTTCTCGACCGCTCGAGCGACGACGTTCGCTCACTCGAACTCGCAGCTCTCGCGCCACGCGACGAAGAGTCGCTTCGAACGCTCCTCTCGGCGACGGTCGATGAAGGGTGGGGTTGGAGCAACGATATCAGGCTCCGAGACGGAGGCGGCGAGGACGTCCGCGTCGTGATTTCGACGTCGACGATCGGGCACTCGGATCGGCTACGCGTGCTCGCGAGCGTCCATACGTACGTCCAACGAACCGAATACGAACGCCGACTCGAGGCGCTCAACGAAGCTGCTCGGGAACTCATGGTCGCCGAAACTCCCGAGCAAATCGGGCGGATCACCGTCGACGTCGTCGAAACGGTACTGCAACGATCGTTCGCGGCAGTGTGGTGTGCTACTGACGACGAGGACGTCCTTCGCGCTACGGCAGCGAGCCGGGAAGCGACCAGCGCATCGGGCGGGTCGGCGGCGGAACCCATCCCGTCGATCACCGCGGAGACGGCCGAGATGACGGTTTTCGAGGACGGCGAACCGATCGTTCTCGACGCGTACGAGACGGTGACGAATCCGGCGCATCCGGGGATGGGACTCGACGAACGGCTCGTCGTTCCGCTCGGAACGCACGGTCTGCTGGCGGTCAGCTCCACCGGCGACGAGGAGATCGATGCACCCTTGCAGGAACTCATCGAGATCCTCGGAAAACACACGCGGACGGCGTTCGACCGACTCGAGCGCGAGCAGCTGCTTCGCCAACGCTCTGCGGTTATCGACGCAGCCATCGACGGGATGGCGATCGCGAACGAAGACGGCGTGTTCACGTACGCGAACGACGTGTACGCCGACCTGTTCGGATACGACGATTCGATCGACCTGGTCGAAACGAGTTGGAAGGATCTCTTCGGCTCGAGCGAACTCGCGCGCTACGAGTCCGAGGTGCTCCCGGTCGTGTCCGAGCGGGGATCGTGGCGCGGAGAGGCGATCGGGAGGTCCCGGACGGGGGACGACATTCCGCTGGAGATCTCGCTCTCCATGCTCGCCGACGGCTCCTCGGTCTGCATCGCTCGCGATATTACCGAGCGGAAAGCTCAGGAGCGGCAACTCGAGGCGCTTACCGACGGTCTCCGATCGTTGATGACGGCTGGCGACAGCGAGGCAGTCAGCCAAACGAGCGTCGACGCAATCGAGGACGTTCTCGGGTTCGATCGGGCCTGTATGCGCCTCTTCGACCCGGACACGAACCGCCTCGAGTGCGTCGCGCTTACGGACGCGGCCGAGGCGCTGCTCGAAACGCAGCGAGCGTACGATCTCGAAGCGACCCTCGCCGGTCACGCGTTCCGAGAAGAGCGGGCGGTGATCGACCGACGAACGCCCGAACGACGAGGGGACGATCACTCGAGTCTACACGTGCCGGTGGGAGAGTACGGTGTTCTCACCATCGTCTCGGACGGCGAGGACGAACTCGACGAACGCAACGTACAACTCGTCGAAATGCTGGCCGTCAACGCGAGAACTGCGATCGCTCGAGCGGAGCGAATCCGGCACCTCAGAACGCACGAACAGGAGCTGCGCCAGCAGCGCGATCAACTCGAAACGCACAACCAGATCAACAACCTCGTTCAGGAGATCGGTCGTCGACTCCTCGAGGCGACGACGCGCGAGGAACTCGAGCGAACGATCTGTGAGCAGTTGGGCGATACTGATCTGTACCAGAGCGCATGGATCGGTGATATCGAGGCGAGCACCGACCGAATCACGACCCGCGTCGGGTTCGGAATCACGGACGACGATCTCGAGGCGATCAACGGGATGTCGATCTCGAGCGTCGGCCGCGGGACCGTCGAACGGATGCTCGAGACCGGATCGCTCGAGGTCGTGAGGTCCTACCAGTTCGCGGGTGAGTACCCGAACGGTGAGGAGTCGTCTCCGGACGCCCTGTCCACCGCGGCGATCCCCCTCACGTACGGCAATCAACTGCTCGGCGTGCTGGTGGTAAACGGTACGGGTGGCAGTCTCTTCAGCGAAGAGACGATAAGCGGATTCGAGTCGCTCGGAAAGGTGACCGGGTTCGCTATCAACGCGACCAGGAACAGGCGACTGTTACTGACCGACTCGATGATCGAACTGGTGCTTCTCGTCGAGGATTCGCAGCGGTTCTACCTCGCCGTTTCGTCCGAACTCGACTGCGAATGCCGGTTCGAGCGATCGGTTCCGATCGAGGCGGGGAAGATCCTCAATTACCACACGATCACGGGCAGTGATCCGACATCGGTTCTGGAGGCCGCTAGGAGCTCTGCGCAGGTCGAAAACGCACGCGTGATCAGCGAGGGCGACGATAGCCTCCTGCTCCAGACGCTCACGTCGAAGTCCACGGCACACGTCGCCTTGCAAGCCGGTGCAACCCTCAAATCCGCGGTTGCTACCGGCGGTGAAGCGCGGATCGTTCTCGAGACCCCGCAGACGGCCGACGTCCGGAAAATCGTCTCCCAGTTCGACGAGGAGTTCTCGAACGTGGAACTCGCAGCGAAGCGGGAGCGCGATCGATCGATCGAGACCGCAGCGGAGTTTCGCCGGGCAGTCGACGACGGGCTCACGGAGAAACAGCGGTCAGCGCTCGAGTCGGCGTACGCCTCCGGTTACTACGACTGGCCTCGAGCGATCACCGCGGAAGAACTCGCGGCGTCGATGGAGATCTCCTCGTCGACGCTCCACCAGCACTTGCGAAAGGGAATCTGGAGCCTGCTTCGGGCGTTCCTCGACGACCAGTCAGAGTGAACATCGGACGGGACGGCGTGACTACCTGCTAACGTATTTCGGTCCAGCGGATCGACGTGAGTCGGCGTCCAGCAGATGTTCTCCGGTCTCGTAACGAACGGGAAGACGCGTGCGGTAGCTGCGCAGAACGGGAACGACCGCCGCACGCCGAAATCCCACGCAACTCATGGTATCGTACGATAGTTCCGACGGTCGCCGTACCGACGCCGAGCCTCCACGTATCCCGACGACCATCGTCGCCGATATCGATCACGACGGGAACGTCACGATATACGACGAGCACCGAGAGACGGCCTGGCTCAGTTCGACGTTTGCGCTCTCGCTCAAACACGTGGCTTGACATCCTCCCCGCCCTGAAGGGCGAGGATTCCCGCGTTGGGATATTGTGGTTTATGACGTAGCCTGTTCTCGCGGTGCGAAGCATCCGCTCTCTAAATCGAACAGGTACACCGATGGCTGTGCCAACCAGCCGTTACTCCTATCGCCGCCATCCGTGGCGGGACTCGGAGATACTTTCTGCCGAATGTTCTCAGCACCGTTCACGTCCGCGTTCGCCACCGTCCCACACTCATCACAAACGTACAACCCGCGTTCAACACGGTTGGCTTTGCGTTCCCGACCACAGCACGAGCACGATTTTGAGGTATCACGCTCAGACACTTGCTCAACCGTGATGCCTTCCATCTCGGCCTTGTATTCGAGTAGGTCGGTGAATCGGTCGAACGCCCACGAGTGCAGGTCGAGGTTGCCGTTCTTGCCCCAGTTCTTCGCCTCACCGTTCTCTTCGTCCTCACGGATGCCGGAGAGGTCGCCAACCACGATGGTTCCAACACCTTCCTCAACACATCGCTGGACGATGTGTTTGGAGAGAGTGTGGAAGTAATGGGTGCGCCGTCGAGACTTCTTCTGGTTTAGCCGCGTGGCCTGCTCGGAGTCCGAGTCGTTACACTGTGAAATCCGCTTGCTGAAGTAGTAGTCGTCCTGCTTCAAGCAGTTGAGTGGGTACAGTTCGCTGTGGCCGTCCTCGTAGGCGAGTGCGGCGAAGTTATTGATACCGAGGTCAACGCCCACCGTCTTCTCGCCGGGCGACTCGGACACCTCTATCTCGACTTTGCAGACGAAGTGGAGTTCCCACTCGTCACCCGTCCAGACCGCTCGAACTTGCTGAACGTTCTCCACGGTGGAGAGGTCAACGTCGGGGCGAATTTGGTACTCGCAGAGGATGAAATCCGACCAGTATTCTTTGAGGTTCGATCCCTTGGAGAGTCGGACACGGTTGTACTGGGTGTCGAGTTTGAAGCCAGCGGCTTTGAATGTGACCGTGCTTCGTGGGTGTTCGTCACCGTGCTTACGGTAGCCGGGCGGGTTCGCTCTCGTGTCTCCGTTGCGTCGTTTGCCGTACCAGCCGTGGAACGCCTCAGCGAGTTCTTGCAAAACTCGCTGACTTGACTGAGAATGCAGGTCATCGTAGCGTTCGTGGCTCTTGAGGTACGCGGTGAGTTCGTCGTGTTCTGGGATGTAGTCGATCTCATCCCAGACGCAACTGATTGTCCACCGTCCAACGTTCCAGAGTTTTGAGGCGGCGAACCCAAGCGAATCAAGGTCGTCGGATACCCGTGACTGGTTCCGTATGGAAGCAGTGTAGGTTCGGGTGACGACCTGTTTCGCCATACGTAACCAATGTATAGATAGTTACTTGAGAGTATGGATTACGCAGCGTAGAATATCCCGCCGTGTCATCAATCGGTGGGTGTGAAGGGGTGTGTCGGATTCATCCCCGCCCTAAAGGGCGAGGCTTTCTCCTTGCATCTCCGTAAACGAGCCGCCTCGACTCTGCAACGGTCACTCGCCGGCCGACCACTGGTCCGAAACTCGAGCGATCCGTCGGTCGGTGCTCGTTCGCACCACGTCAGTACTCCGCTCGGACGTGTTTGACGTCGAATGGTTCCGGGTCTTCCCGATCCACGCCGCGGCTTCGACCGGGGTTTAGGTTCGAGGTGCACCCCTCTTTCGATGACACGAACCCGCTTCCGTCGACCGGTCAAAGTCGTGTCGAAACGAACCTGAGCATGTTCCAGAAACTACAGACGCGACCCGGAAGGAACCCACGTGACGACGAGTACGCCGTCTGGGTACACTTTTGCAGAACGGGAAGTATCGTTCCCGAGTACGCGTCCGTAATCGCGAGAGAATTGAAAGTGCGACGTGAACGGGACGATCTGGATCTGGATCTGGATCGGGACGGGGAGACGTGATCGACGTGATCGGCGAAACTGAATCGACGATCCGGAGTCGGACGAGAAGACCCCCTATCGTTGCTGAACCGTTGTTCTCGAGGAGTGATCGCCACTACGACGAAGCGACGAGCGGTCACCGGACGGTACTATGACGACACACATCAAACTCCACGGATCGAAGGCACGACGGTTCGAAGAAGTCAAACTCGAGTTGAGCGAGCGGATGGGCTACGAGCTGAGCAATCCGGAAGTCCTCGGCCTCCTGATGGCGGGTCTCGGTTCGGACACCGGTTCGCCCACCGAAGATCGACCCTGAGTCGACGCCCACCGAAGATCGACCCCGAGTTGACGCCTACCGAACAGTGGTCGGGCGGTTCTACCTCCCGTCGTTCAAGCACTTTTTTACTCTCCGTGGGTTACTCGCGTCGTTTCTTCGGTGGTCTGTTCGAAGTAGTCGGTCACCCGCATCGTGACGTCGTACGCCGTTTCGTCGTCATCGGCGTCTCCACCTCTGAGGGAGTCGGTTCCCGACGCTTCCTCGCCTCTCGCCATCGAACTCGACTCGTCGATCACCTCGTCGTCGTCGGCGCGACACAACTCGAGTTCGACGCCGTCGAGTTCTTCGCCCTCGTCCGAGACCGCCCAGTCGACGACGGTCTCGGGCGTTCCGAGGAAGTCGTCGGTCGAAACCTCGAACCGGTCGATACTGGGTGCGGGTGAGCGCTCGTCGAGGGTAACTTCCTCGGTCTCTTCGGTGACGTTCCCCTCGGCGTCCGTAACCGTCAGCGTGATTTCGTACTCCTCGCCGGCGCCCTCGAAACGATCGCTGTTTCTGACCGTGTGAATGCCGCTCTCCTCGCCGCCTTCGATCTCGGTCGCGACGCGGTGGAGTTCCTCGTCGTCGTCCGCGTAGCGAAGTTCGGTCGCGACGAGTTCGAGGTCGCTGTCGCGATCTGCAACGCCCCAGTTGACGTTACACCGGACGAACTGACCGGTGCTGTCGTCGGTGAGTTCGAACCGTTCGATCTCCGGAATCCCGGGTTCCGGATCGGTTTCGATCGTCACCGTCTCGCCGCTCGTTCGCTCGCCACTTCCGTCGGCGACGGCTTCGACCTCGTATTCGGTTTCGGGCTCGAGCCCCGAGACGTCGTCCTCGTACGTCCCGATCGAGTCGCGGCCCTGCGACTCGGTTTCCTCCCACTCGTCGTCGCCGTCTCGCCGAACGCTGAACGATACCTCGACGCTCTCGGCGTCGCCCAGTCCCTCGAGTTTCCCGACCCCCCGAATCGTTCGGTGATCGATCGCCTCGACGTCGCCCGTTTCGACGGCGAGTTCGTCGAGTCCGGTCGCGAACGTCTCCACGTTCGCCGTCGAAGTGTCGTCGCCGTCGTCGAGGATGCCGCGGACGTCGTGCTCGGTGTCGGGCGTCAGCCCGTCGATTGCGACGCTGAACTCGTCTCCGGGCTCGATCGACTCCGTGTCCGTCTCGGTCCACTCGGAACCGTCCGATTCGCGCCACTCGAAGCGGACGTCGACAGCGGACGCGTCCTCGATCGATCTAACCGACCCGTTGAGCGTCGCGGTGGTCGCACGAACGTCGGTGACGTCCTCGGTGGTGATCGGTTCGAGTTCCTCGAAGGCGTCGAACGCGTTGAGGAGGCCGAATCCCTGCTCGTCCTCATCGAATCCGACGTCTTCCGCCGTTTCACGAAGGAGACCCCGGACGCCACCGGGATCGTCGACATCGTCGGTGTGTTCGGCGTGTGGAAGCCCCTGGCTCATCAGCTGGGCACCGATGGCTGCGACGTGCGGCGTCGACATGGACGTCCCCTCCAAATAGGCGTACTCGTCGTCGGGTACCGTCGACAGGATGGCGTCGCCCGGCGCCACGAGTTCGATTCCGTCGCCGCGAGCCGACCAGTCCGGAACCTCGTCGCGGTCGTTCGTCGCACCGACGGCGATACACTCGTCGTAGCCGGCGGGGTAGTCTATTCCGCCGACGGAACCGCTGTTGCCTGCCGCAGCGACCACGAGCACGCCGCGGTCGTACGCGTACCGCAGGGCGTCCTCGAGCACCCGTGCCTCGTCGCTCCCGCCGAGACTCAGGTTGATGACGTCGATGTCGTTGTCCGCGCACCACTCGATGGCGGCTGCGATGTCCGAATCGTAGCCCGATCCGTCGCCCGCGAGGACTTTGAGGGCACAGAGATCCACGTCGGGAGCCGCTCCGACGACGCCGGTACCGTTATCCTGTGCAGCGACGGTCCCCGCACAGTGGGTTCCGTGGCCGGTGTCGTCGTCCCACTCGCTCGCACACGAGCCGCCGTTGCAATCGGTGAACGCTTTGCCGTCGGCCACCTCGAGACTTTCGTGTTCGGGATCGATCCCGGAGTCGAGAATCGCGACCGTCGCACCCGACTCCGTTTCCCCCTTCCCGTGGAAATCCGTGGCGCCGATCCGCTCGACGCCCCACGGCGTCTCCTGTTCGTCGGACAGATCCACGCTCTCCGACGGTTGGACGGCGCTGTGGACCTGTTGTTGGCGGACGTGATCTTTCTCGACGTATCTCACGTCCGATCGACCCTCGAGTTGTCGACGGGTGTCGTCGTCGAAATCGCCGACCACGACGCTCCCGCCCGATGAGAGGTCCAACGATCGATACAGCTGCGTCGCGCTTCGGGAGACGCTGGCTGTCGACGTTCCCGCCTCGAGACCGACGACGTACCGATCTCCAGCCCCGTTCTCGTCACCGTCTCCGTTCGTGTCCTCGGCAGACGCCGTGATGACGCCGAACGAACCGACGAGACCGACACCGAACGACCCGAGGATCGACCGTCGTGTAGGTCCGTGTCGAACAGTGAGCAGCAAAACGAAGAGAAGCGAACCGAGTACCGAACGCAGAGTCGTACGGAGATACCGTATCGGGCCGCGTATCAGAAACGGCACGATTTCGGCAGTAATCGACCGCACCGACGGCCCCTCGGCGCGACGGGCTTCGCGCTTCTCTCGATCCTCCGGGAAGGCTGGCGTGGATTCGTCGTCGATCGGGTGGGATCGTCCCTGTTCGGTCATATCGTTCTTCGACAAGGGCTCTTTTCGACACAAACAAAACCGCTGGCGCTACGTGGATAGTCCGACGCTCAAGACGAATCTATCCGAATAGTGTCTTCGTTCGATCGTCCGTCTCTTCCCGTTGCTCGCTTGCTGTTCGCCGGACCATACAATCCGGATCGGGGGACTGTGCAGATCGATAGAGGTAAGTCGTCGCGCGACGCGTCCGCAAAACCGAGCGATCGCCCGTTCGTCGATCAGCGCTGCCGAGCGAACGCCGATAACGTACGTCGGTCGCGAGCGGTTACGAGCGTCGGCTTCGTGTTTCTATGCCCGTATCGCGTCCTACAGAACGTGTGTGCTGCTCCGCTCGAGAGACTGGTGAAGCGATACCGTCGAGCGGACGGCACGAGAATCGACCGACTCGAGGCGAACGAACGCAGCGAGAACGAGACGACACCGGGTTCGCGTCCGGTCGCCTCGCGGGCGGGACCGGCCGATCAAAAGTGACCATCAATGAGTAGCACGACGCCGTCACGGGGTTCGTCTCGTTCGAACGAGTCGATCCGGGTCCTCTTCGTCGACGCGGGTAGCACGACCGCCGAAGCCGTGAAACCCGTTTTCGAAGGCGAGTTCGGTATCGACGTAACGATCGCCTCCCGGACCGAAGACGTGCTTCGATCGCTCGAGACGGTCGATTGCGTCGTCAGCGAAATACGACCGCCCGCGTTCGACGGATTGGACGTGTTGCGGGACGTTCGGAAATCAGCACCCGGTCTCCCGTACATCGTCTTCTCGGAGGTTCGAACCGCCGAGCTCGTCGGCGAGGCGCTGTCGGCGGGGGCGACGGATTACCTGCGAGCGGACGCGGACGACGCCGGATACTGGGTGCTCGCCTCGAGGGTGGCGACGACGGTCGCTCACTATCAGCAGCGAACCGACGTCGATCGATCGAAGGCACCTGACACCGATGTACTGGACGGCAGTTGTCTACTGGACGAATCGCTTCGGTTCGTCGCCGTCAGCACGAGTTACGCGGAACTTCACGGCTACGATCCGGAACAACTCGTCGGTGAGCCGTGGGCGGCCGTGTTCGCGGACAACAGCGCGACCGAGCTCGACGACGTCGTCGAACGCGTGCAATCCCAAGGGAGCGCAGTCGGGGAAACGACTGCACGCAGCGGAGACGGGCGCACGTTCTCCGCGCTCGTTTCGCTCGCCAGCGTGACTCGAAAGCGGTACGTCTGTACCGTCTCCGACCGCGGTCACCGTCCCACTGTCGCCGGCGGCGACAACGGTACCATCGGTCTCGAGCGCGCACTCGCGAGGGTCGAAACGCTCTTTACGACGCGTTTCGGGGACGAGACATCCACCGTTCGAGATCTCTGTGAGGCCGTCGTCGAGACGATCGAAAACGAAAACGAGTCGGCGGCCGTCGCCATCTACCTGTACGACGAGAACGTCGACGCGCTCCGGCGCCGGGCGGTGACTCCTCGGTTCGATGACGCGGCCGTCGCGTTACCGTTCGACGAGGAATCGACGGCAGTCTGGAACGCCTTCGTCGAACGCAAACCGGCACTCGTCGCCGATGTTCATACTGGACCGAAGGATCCTGTACGAGATCCCGCCACGGCCCGCGCCCTCGTCACGCCGATCGGAACCCACGGCGTTCTCGTCGCGGGGACGCTCGAGGGGGCACGGCCGACGCCGCTCGATCACGCGTTCGTCCGTCTCGTCGGTACAACTACGGGACTGGCGCTAGATCGCCTCGACGCTCGACGGCGACTCGATGCGTGTGAACGACGGCTCGAAGCAGCAACCGTGAGCGCCGAACGCCTCGACAGCACGGTCGAACTCGTTCGGGGCGTTGCTCGAGTAATCGGCGAAGCGTGGACCCGAGACGAACTCGAGACGCGAATCTGTGAGCAACTCGTCTCGAGCGAGCGGTACGCGTTTGCCAGAATCGCCACGCTCGACGAGGTCGACGAGGAGATCCGCGACCGAGCGTGGGCCGGGTCCGAGAAGCGCTACCTCGAGAGCCTCGATTCCAGTGTGAGCGTCCTCGTCGAACAGAACGAACCGATGGCGGGTGCGATCCGGACGCTCGAGTCGCGCGTCGTGCGGCAGATGCCGACGGGACCGACCGACGAACGCTGGCGACAGGATGCGATCACGCGGGGATACCGATCCGTCGTCGGCGTCCCCCTCGTCTTTCGAGAACGGGCCTACGGCGGATTGACCGTGTACAGCGAACGACCGAGCGCATTCGACGAAACCGAACGCGAGATATTCGAGGCGCTCGCCCGGTGGGTCGCACACGCGATGCACGCCATCGAGACGAGAGCGGCCCTCGTCGGTCGGGGGGAGGTCGAACTCGAGTTCGACATCCGCGATCGAGGGATCCAGTTCCTCGAGTGGGCGCGAAAAACGGGCTGTACGGTCGAGTTCGAGACGGTCGTTTCGCGACCCAATGGATCGATCCACGGCTTCTTTACGACCGACGGGGTATCGGCCGAAACGGTTCTCGAACTCGCCAACCGATCGCCGTCAGTTGCCGAGACGCGACTCGTCACCAGCCGGGGGGACGAACACCTGTTCGAGTGTACGTATACCGAAGACAGCGTCGTCGCCCACCTGCTCGAGTACGGAGTCGTTCCGAAGGCGATTTCGACGTCGGAAGCCGGAGGACACCTGGTCGTTTCGCTTCCCGAGCACGCGAACGTCAGGGAGTTCGTCGACTTCTTCACCCGACTGTACCCGGATTCGACCCTCGTTCGACGGCAGGACCACGAGTTCGTCGACGAACCGAGCTACGGATTCCGTTCGGAACTCGAGAGCGCGCTGACGGCAAAACAGTTCGAGGCGCTCGAGACGGCGTTCGCGAGCGGCTACTTCGAAATTCCTCGAGACACGACCGGGGAAGAGACCGCGGAGGGTCTCGGAATCTCCCAACCCACCTTCAACAATCACCTCCGGATGGCACAGCGGAAACTGCTGTCGATGGTATTCGCCGACGAAACGGATCGCGACGAATGAGGTGGTCGAACGGGCGTTACGGCCACCGCTGGGTGAGAGTCGTCTTCGTAGTCCGTCTTCACTCAATTATCGACTCGCGCGACCGAGAGTTAGTCCCTCGAGCAACGGAAAGCTGCTCGCTCGCGCGGCGGAGAGCCGCAAGCGCACCGAGCTACTCAATCGATAGCACGGCGCGGTCTCCAAAACCGGCAGGCGGGACCACGAATACGAGCCAATCAATGGATCTAGGTTGTACGGCATCCAACCACATAGGCGGATAACTCGTACCATAGCGTGTCGTTTGTAATCGTATAGTAGCTGTTGACCGTCGTTCGGGGTTCGTTCAACGAACCGGTCGATTGCTGCTATCTCGGGCGACGAGTGTCGGCGCGACGCGATCCGGACCTGCCACGGTGCGTCGCCGCCATCATCGCCGTCACCCCTGCCGGTGGCCTCGATAACGATTTCGGCGGATACCGGCGTTCGAGTCGCCGTTGGGCGACGATCTGCGGCCGCGGAGACAATCAGAACAACCCATGACATCACACATCAAACTCTACGGCTCGAAGAGTAACCGATTCGAAGAGATCAAAACCAGTATGGAACAGCAACTCGGGTACGAGCCATCGAATCCCGAAGTCGTCGGCCTCATCATGGCCGCGTACGAAACGGAAGAAACCAACGCACTCCGCGTCGACAATGCGCTCCTGTAATACTTGTGGGAGCGATCTCTCCCGAGCGTACGCGCGGGTGTTCGGAGACAACGACGGGAGCGTGAGGGGCTGTCTGTACTGTGTGGAGCCAGCACGACAATGGGGGCGTCCCTCGTCCGACCGTGGCGCACGGACTGCTCCCTTCACACTCGAGCAACGCGTATAAGACGGTAACAAGAAGCATGGCATTAGAGAACACAGTGAATAGAGAACGGACGGATCACTCGATCGAATCCATCGAGAACGCCGTCGACGATGGCATCTACCAGCTCGATAGCGACGGACGGTTCGTTACGGTCAACGATCGGGTCGTCGACGCGACTGGATACGATCGCGACCAGTTACTCGGGAGGCACGTCTCGGTTCTTCTCGGCGACGCCACGATCGAGCGGATCGAACGGCGAATCAGCGACCTGGTCCGCACGGGCGAGGAGACGGCCACGCTCGAACTCGACGTCAGAACGGCGACTGGCAGCGTACTCCCGTGTGAGCTGCGGCTGTCCGTCCTCCTCGTAGACGGCGAGTTCGTGGGTACCGTCGGTGTCGTCCGGGATATCACCGACCGCGTCGAACGCGAGCACGAACTCAGCCGACGGTCGGCGATGATGGAATCGGCCGTGGACGGGATGGGGTTCTCCGACGAAGCCGGTGTCCTTCGCTACGTCAACCCCGCGCTCGCCGACCTTCACGGCTACGACGACCCCGCGGACCTCATCGGGACCACCTGGCACGTCCTCTTTCCCGACGACGAAGTCAGTCGTCTGGAACGGGAGGCCCTGCCGATTCTTCTGGAGCAGGGGTACTGGCGCGGTGAAGCCGTCGGCGAGCGGGCGGACGGGTCGCGCTTTCATCAAGACCACTCGCTCACTGCCCTCGACGACGGAATCGTCTGTCTCGTCCGCGACGTCAGCGAACGGAAAGCGCGGGAACACCAGCTCGAGGCGCTCAACGGGGTCTCCCGCGAATTGATGAACGCCGACACGCACGACGACATCGCCCGGATCGGCGTCGAGGCGATCGAGAACGTGCTCGGGTTCGAGTTCGCGTGCGTCCGCCTCTTCGATCGAGACGCGAACCGTCTCGAGTACGGCGCCCTGACCGACGGTGCTCGAGAGCTCCTCGAGACGCGGACGGCGTACGATCTGGACGCCACGCTCGCTGGATCCGCGTTCAGAGCCGAATCGACGCGGATACAGCTGGTCTCGGGAGACGCGTCGAGGTTGGCCGACGAAGGCTCCAGCGTCCACGTTCCGATCGGCCCGTACGGCGTCCTCAGTCTCCTCGTCTCCGGTGCCGAAGCGGTCGACGATAGCGACGTCTCCCTTACCGAGATGGTTGCGATGGGTATGGAAGCGGCGTTCGTTCGAGCCGATCGAACGCGCCTGTTTCGCACCCAGGAACGAGAGTTACGCCAGCAACACCAGAAACTGGAGACGCTGAGTCGAATCAACACCGTCAATACCGAGATCCAGACCGGGCTCGTCGCGGCGACGACCCGCGAGGAACTCGACCGAACGATCTGCGAGGGACTGGTCGATTCGGATCTCTACCGGAGCGCCTGGATCGGTCTCCTCGACGGCAGTACGGATCGGATCGTGAGAACCGTCGGCGTCGGCGTCGAAGCGAGTTATCTCGACGCGATCACGAAGCGAGCGCTCTCGAAAATCGGCGGCGGAACCGTCGAACGGGCGATCGAAACGAAGGAAATGCAAATCGTTCGGCAGTACCATATCGCCGGGATCGACGACTCGAGCGAGCGTGAATCCGACGCGGACATCGAAGCGATCGCAGCGGTTCCGCTGCTGTACGGCGATCAGACCGTCGGCGTTCTCGTCATCAATAGCATCCGCGACGACGTCTTCTGTGAGGATGCGATCGCCGGTTTCGAGGCGCTCGGCAGGGTCATCGGCTTCGCGAAGAACGCACTCAAAGGTCGGGAGTTGCTCCTCTCCGACTCGATCGTCGAACTCGAGTTCACGCTGCGTGACCCCACCGTCTTTTACACGCAGGTGACGGCCGATCTCGACTGCCAGTGCGAATTCGAGCGCGCCGTTCCGATCGAAAACGGACGGATCATCACCTACGACACGATCTCCGGCGCCGAGCCGGCGGCCGTCCTCGAGATCGCAGAGCGCGCGACCCACATCGAAAGCGCCCGCGTGGTCTCGGAGTGGATTGACGGGTTCGTGCTTCAATCGGTGACGTCCCACTCGATGGTTCAGTTCGCACTCGAGCAGGGAGCGTCGGTCCGATCTGCAGTCGCCGACGGCGGGGAGGGAACGGTCGTTCTCGAAGCGCCGCAGACGTCGGACGTCCGCGAGATCGTGGCCGCGTTCGAGCGCGAGTTCGAAACGCTCGAACTCGTCGCCAAGCGAGACCGCGAACGCTCGATACTGACCGCCCGCGAGTTCCGTGACGGCGTCGCGGAACAACTCACGGAGAAACAGCGCGCGGCGCTCGAGGCAGCCTACCTCGCCGGCTACTACGACTGGCCGCGAAAGACCACCGCCGAGGAACTCGCCGATTCGATGGGCGTCTCGTCGTCGACGCTGCACCAGCACCTCCGGAAGGGTGGGTTGAGCCTGCTATCGGCGTTCTTCGACGACGAACTGCGTTGATATCAGCCCACTCTGACGGGCCAGGCTCGTGTTGGCACGCTTTGTGCCTTCAGCGAGGGGGCGGCGGAGCCGGCAGACCGTCGGAAACCAACGGGGAGTCGAGGTCTCCTGCCGGGCGCACGCTTCACGAGGGCGAAATTCGGGCGGTTGGTCGCTGAGGTGTCGATTTGATAACAAGTGCCCGAATTAGTTCTGCCTACAGTAGCCACTGAAAGTCAATACACACCTGATCGCACGACGGCTGTGCGGTTAGTGTGTAACTCGTTTCAGTTGTTACGATATTCGTACGTGGAGTTCTCGAAATCGTAGTCGACAACCGAGGGATGGGAGACACCGGGGTACCAGGATTAAGCGCGGAACCATCACAGACAGATTCGGGTGGGGTCAGGAGTTTAATAGCTACCTATTGTTAAATAGCTACCAATTTTTGGGAAGGTTACTATTGTAACTGTAAGGACGTTCGGTGTGATACGCAGGTTCCGCGCAATTTCCAGTGCTGCGTACGATCGAACCAGCAAGTATCGTCGAAAAGATGAATCGAAGGCGGCCGTCAGTCGTCGGTTCGGACGCCGTAGGTGACCTCGGACTCGACGATTCTCCACGCTCCATCGACCTTCCGGTACTGGTCGTTGTACTTCGCCTGTCGCCAACCGACGTTGCCATCGTCATCTTGGAACAGCAAGAAGAGGTACCACTGGCCGGTCGCGTCGTCGCCATCGACGTCGATGACGGGATTGGTGACGAGATGGGCTACACGGTCGAATGCGGCATCGAAGCGTTCACTGGCGAACTCGTAGAGTTCGTCGGCACCCTCGAAGGTAGAGCCGTCGTCACGGACGAACCGGCCGTTCTCGGTGAACAGTGCTGCCCACTCCTCGTAGTTCCCGGCGTCGATCGCGAAACAATACTCGTGTTTGAGTCGCCGGATAGCGTGCGTGTCATCTACAGCCATGGGTCGAAAAACAGCGCTGATTGGATAAAGATACCGTCCTCCTCTTCGACGACCGATACGCAACGACGGCGACCAGACTTATCGACCGACCGTTACGCGACGGTACCGACTCCTCCGCGCTCTAAACGGACGAGAGTTCCGCTGTTCGTCCCTCAGTATCCGAGTCTGAAGAGGCGATTGATCGCAACGAGGGTGAACGAAGCGGCGAAAAGAACGGCGAGGATGAGAAACGTTCGGTGCCACCCGAGGGCGTCCGCGAACGCTCCAACGCCGATGGAACCGGTCGATCCGCCGACGACGTAGGCCGTTCGAAACACACCGAATCCGGTATTTCGCTCGCTCTCGGACAATCTATCGAGCATCTTGGGTTCCAGCGCCGCGAAAAAACTCGTTCCGGTCCCGAACAAGAGAACGGCCAAAAAGGCGACCCAGAGACCCGAATCGAGCAGGAACAATAGAATGCCCACCATCCCCAGTAACAAACACCCCGCTATGACGACATCGCGATCGTACCAGTCCGAGAGGGCGCCGACTCCAATCTGCGTTCCACCCCGGGCGACGAAATACGCTGAAAAGACGATGCCGGCCAATGTAGGCGTATAGCCGTGGAATTCGACGAGAAACGTCGGGAGAAACGAGATCAGTCCGTTGATGGCGAACATCGCGAGGATCGCAACACAGGTAGAGAACGCAATCGTCGGCCGTACGAGAAACGAAACGAACGAGCCACCGATACTCCGATCCGTCGACTCCGTATCGGGCCGGCGCGGCTCGGTCGGGTGCACTCGCCACAGAAACAGCACGAATATCGGGAGTGCACACAGTACGACGAGCGCAACCGCAGGTCGCCAGCCGTATCGAACACCGACCCAAGCCGCAGCCACCGGGGCGATCAATCCGGCGGCCGGTGCGCCGAGCGAGTGGATACCGATTGCGGTTCCGGTGTCGTCGTACGTCCGCGATAACAGCGTCGACGCGACGGTATAGTGGAGTCCGGCGACTGCACCGATCCCGGCGACGCCCAGACAAAAGAGGACGAAAACCGGCGACGCGGCGGCGACGAAACTCAGCACAGCCGTACCGCCGACTGACAGGAGGATGATTCGTTTCTCCCCGAACCGGTCGGCGAGCAACCCGCTCGGATACTGCGTCAGTCCGTACGCGATCCACATCCCCGACAGCGCGATCCCGATCTGGGTGTTCGAAACCGAAAAATCATCGGTGATGAACGGAACGACGGGACTGAACGCGAGTCTCGCGAAGTACGTTACGAAAAACGCACACGTACACAGTAGGAGAACGGTATCACGATACTGCCATTTCATTGGAGCTCCGGTCGCTGATTGGGTTTCTCGGCCCGCTCTTTTGACTGTAGTGGAACCGGAACGGGGTATGTGACTCGTTTGTCACCAGTATGTAACAACGTCCACGAGAGACGGTTCAAATCAATAGTTCATCTCGGACGCGGATTGGAATGTCAGTGTTCGCATGAAATAAACGAGAAGATGGAGTTCACGCCTCGACGAGTTGCGCCAGTGCGCCGGTAAGGACGGTCGTCGCCGCAGCACAATCGTCCCAGTCCGTCCACTCCAGCGGACTGTGCGAGATCCCATCACGCGACGGAGCGAACAGCATTCCCGCGTCGGTCACGGACGCGACGTGCATCGTGTCGTGTGCGGCACCGGAGTGGAGTTCGACCGTCTCCACGGAGTGGGCGTCCCCGGCTTCGTGGAGCGCATCGCGACACCGATCGGCCATCGGTATCGGCTCGAGATCGAACGGCCTCGAAAGGGTCGTCGTCACTCCTCGCGTCCGCTCGAGGCGATCGAGGCTACGGCGCGCTCGGTCGACGAGTTCGTTCATCGAGCCAGATTCGACGTCGCGGACGTCCAGGCCGAGTTGGACGCGTCCCGGAACGACGTTCGTCGCGTTCGGCGCTGCGTCCACTGACCCGACGGTCCCGACGGCAGTGGGGCTCTCCTCGGCGACGAGTTGGTTTGCGGCGCGCTCGATATCGAGGACGAACTCGCTCGCCGCCGCGAGCGCGTCCGTCCGATCCGACATCGGCGTCGAGCCGGCGTGGTTCGCCTCGCCTTCGATCGTCACCTCGCAGTGAGTGATCCCGGTAATCGTCGTGACGACGCCGGCCGAGACGCCGGCCGTTTCGAGGCGGTCGCTCTGCTCGATGTGTAGCTCGAGCCACGCGTCCCAGTTCGCGGCGTCGAACCGTCCGTCGCCGCGGTAGCCGATCGTTTCGAGCGCGTCCTCGAGCCTGACCCCGTCCGAGTCGGTCAGTTCGAGCGCCTCCTCGACCGATCGATGTCCGGAAGCGACGGACGAACCGAGCAGTCCCGACGCGAAGCGACCGCCCTCCTCCTCGGTAAAACAGACGACCTCGATCGGTCGGTCGGGACGAAGATCCGCGTCCCGCATCGTTCGGATCGCCTCGAGCGCGGCATAGACGCCGAGCGGCCCGTCGAAGATGCCGCCCTCGGGTACCGAATCGAGGTGGCTGCCGGCGGCGACAGGAGCGGCGCCGGTTGCGGACGGGTGCTCCCATCGACCGGCAACGTTCCCCACGGCGTCCGTTCGCACCTCGAGTCCCGCAGCCTCCATTCGATCGACGAGGTGGTCTCGAGCGCGTCGGTTCGCCGGCGTTCCCGTCCGAACCGTCCGCGCGCGGCCGTCAGAAACGTCGACGGCGCCGAACTCGGCGTTGGTCTCGATATCGGACCGTAATCGCGCTCCGTTTACAGCGAGATCCATACTGGAGATTTCCGTAGCGTCGGCTTCATCCTTTGGTCGTCGACGGACTGGGCATCCGTTGATCATCGACAAAGACTGGCAACACATCCGTTGGCCGTAGACGAACGCAGCATGCACAGCTACTGGCCGTCGATAGACACTGACAGCACGTATTCCGGCCTCGCTTTCGTTTTGCTTCGTCGTCCCGAACGGCCCGTATGAGCACCGATTCCGACACCGATCCGTACCGCGTCGCGGAGATGAGCTGGCAGGAGATCGAGGCCGCCCTCGAGCGGACCAGTACGTTACTGCTGCCCGTCGGAAGCACGGAACAACACGGACACCACTTGCCGCTGGGCGTCGACGTCTTCATGCCCGAGGCGATCGGCGAGCGCGTCGCGGAGCGCAGTCCGGCGCTACTCGCACCGCCGATCTGGTACGGAGTCAGTCCCCACCACACGTTCAAACCCGGTACGTTCACCGTCTCCACGGAGACGTTCCAGCGATACGTCTTCGGCGTCTGTGCGTCCGCGGCCGACTGGGGGATCGAAACCGTCCTGTTGCTCAACGGTCACTACCTCGCACAGGACCCCGAACTCGAGATCGTCGTTCGCAAACTCCAAGAAGAAACCGACCTGACGGCGTTTCACGTCCCGCTCGTGAATCTCTTCGCGGACGTCGCAGCGGAGATCCGCACCGGCGAGGTCTCCTTTCACGCCTCGGAGTTCGAGACGAGCATCATGCTCGAGTTGTTCCCCGAACTCGTCGATATGGATCGCGCCGAGTCCGTCGAACCGGGGGACGAATCGCTCCCGTTGACCGACTACGACGCCCTCGGTGAGAACAAAGTCGGATGGGCGCTCACCGCCGAGGATATGGCGGAACTGACGCCGACGGGGAATGTCGGCGATCCGACCGTCGCGACGGAAGCGAAGGGGGAGACGCTGGTGGAAGCGGCCGTTTCGAACATCTGTCTGTTGGTCGACGAAATCGAGCAGCGAAACTGAACGGGTTTTGTTGAAGTCATGGAGGTGGATAGATCACGATCTGAAGATCGAACTGTGCCCAAGTCTTACCGGCAGTGAGAGCTAACCTCGTTGTAATGACGATAAAACTCGCGTTCGTCTGCGTCGGAAACGCAGGGCGAAGCCAGATGGCAACAGCGTTCGCCGAACGAGAGCGAGACCAACGCAACGTCGATATGGAGATTGTTACCGGTGGAACCGATCCAGCCGAACACATTCACGAAGAGGTCATCGACGTACTCCGAGAGGAGGGAATCGATATCAGCGACCGAACTCCTCGAGAGATTTCTCCCGACGACATCAGGGATGTGGACTACGTTATTACGATGGGCTGCTCAGTCGATCAATTCCGGCCTGAGAACTGGAACGGTGAAGCCGAAACGTGGGAATTGCCCCATCCTGAGGGCGATGACCTCGAGGCAACGCGAACGCAACGAGACGAAATCAAGCGTCGGGTCAGTGAGTTTTTCGACCAGTTGGAAACGTGAACTACCGAGGCCAACTAGTCATCTAGCTGTCAACTACTGGTAGGCCTCGAACTCCTCGCCAAAGATCACGAAGTAGGCGACGCCGATCATCCCGATGACCGATGCGATCGTGAACGAAATTGTCGGGTCCACGAACTCCCACAGGAACCCACCGAGTACCCCGCTGGGGATCACGATCGCACCGCGGACGAAGTAGTACGACCCGGTCACTCGACCTCCTGCGCCTCGTTCAGCCGGTCCGACGATCAGTGCCTTGTGAGCCGGTAACCCAGCGAAGCGCAGTCCCGAGAACGCGAACAGCGCGATCAATACCCACGCGTTTTCCGGCGCGAAGATCAGCATGATAGGGAAGATGGCGTAGACCAAAAATCCGAGCCCAACGACCGGCTTGAGTCCGACGTACTCGGCGATTTTGGCCGCGGGGGCCATCGTAACGAGTGCGATAAACATCTCGACGCTCAGGAGAATGCCGAAGAACGCGGCGGGCGACAGATCGATCGTGCCGAACACGGGAAGCGACACCGTCAGTCCGATCCGCATCAGTTGCGTGATCACGAGGATGAAAAACGCGTACACCATCCCGTTGGCGAACCGAACGAACGTGTCTGCCACCAACAGTGGGCGTAACGGCTCTGGAAGCGCCCGTAGATCGGTGAGAATCTGACCGAAGCCCTGGAACTCTTTGCCGACGGTGTCCGTATCGGTCTCGTACAACAGGTGCTGTACGATTGTGCCGAGGATAGCGAAGACGATGGCGATCACGAGTACCCAGAGGAAGCCGGGCATGAGTTGGTCGGCCACGAGGGCGGCGACGATCAGCGGCGCGATCAGAAACGCCGTTCGTCGGAACGTTTCCGTACTGGCGAACCCGCGAGCCAGTCGGCTCGGTTCGGTGGCCTGTTTGACGATCGCGTAGTGGCCGCCGATTCCGAACGACTTCCAGCACTGGGCCAACAACAGGCCGACGAATACCCAGACCCACGGCTCGAGGACGAACGCACCGAGATCGATCGCCGGAATATAGGCGGCAGCAAACCAGATCGCGAATCCGAACGTCGACAGAAAGCCGAAGACGGTCAAGGCATACCGTGATCCGACGCGATCGGAGACGACCCCGCCGTAGTACGGAAAGACCGCCCCGATTACGTTCCCAAGCGTGGCAAACAGACCCACGATAAACCCAGTTGCGCCGAGAAAGACGAGATACTCCGGAAGGAATCGATTGGTCATCTGGAAGCCAAGGCTGAACGCAAACATCGCCAACGAGAGGACCAAAACGTCTCGTTGAAGCGAGAAGAACTGCCGGAAGGCATCCATCGGTCCGGCAACTTCAACCTGTTGCTCTGCCATACTATCTCTCAGTCACTCGTGGACATAAATACCAGCGAAGTCGGCGATTTGGGCTGGGATGGTGACATCTCTCGGTAGTCTTCAGGGGAGGAACGAAGCGGGATCTTTCTCGTACAGTTCCCACATCGTGATCTTCGCGTTGCGGATCTCTGAACGACGTGCGTGCGCTGAACCGGCGAGGTCGTCCCACGTGAGGATTCCTGGAAAGATGAGTGGGATCGTATACGACTCGATCGAGTCCCAGTTCGGCGCATCGCTGGTGAACTCGTCAGCGACGAGTTCGGTCGTTCCATCGGTGTATCGGTCGCCCACGTAATCGGGTTTCACGCCGAGTCCTACCTTGTAGGGATAGGCGACCCAGTGCCATCGTTGGCCAGCCCCGTGATGAACGGCCGGCGACCACGTATAGACCTCGCCAGGGTGGAGCTGTTTGGTATCGCCAGGATGGTCCGTTTCGAGATCGCGCCACATTTCGACGGTCCACTCGCCGTCTTCCCACGTCCCGGTGGCCTTCCAATCCGCCGCACTTCCATGGGGTTCACGCAACGGTCGTCGCGGGATCATCGCGCCCTCCCACTCCGCGACAGCCGGATCGAACGCCACTGCATCCTCCAGTTCTAGGGCGTACGTCCCGTCCTGTTGGTCTGGGAGATTCCCGTCACGAATCTCCGTATAGTCGAGCGCACCGCCGTCGACCACGTCCGGGTCCCACATGTACTCGGGGCCGTCCTCGGGGTCCCAATTTTGGGTCGTGTACGTATTTTGGCCCTGATCGCTGTGACGATACTCGAGGACGTGGTGGTCCGTCCCGTAGCCCTTCGGGTTACTACGATGCGCACGCCACATCGGCAGGTCGAGAAACACGCCATCGGCTTTCAGCTGCTCGAGTTCGTGCTGTGGTCTAACCGCTTGCCAGTCGTTTTCCCACCACTCTCCCGCACATGCCTGTGGGATGTACTTCCGGATATCCGTCTTGTCTAACCCGTCCGGCCCAAAGTGTTCGTGTTCGCGGACGTCCGATTCGGGGACCTGACTGGGTAGAGACCGCTGGCCGGTGTGGACGGTCAACCACCCCCCGAACTGCTCGGCACCCGTCACGGAGCCGTCGTCCAACAGAAAGCTAACGCGATCTTCGTAAAATCCGGTATGATTCTCGTGGTCGCCTCTGGCAACCCACGGCGACGGACTGCCGAACTGTTGCCACTCCCCGTCCTGATAGACGAGCATATCGTGGAGCCAGCCACCGGGATCGGGTTGCTCCCACGCGAATCGGAAGTAGATCTGTTGCTCGTTGAATGCGATCCGTGTCCGTAACCGTTTGACGGTCTCTTTGGGTCGCCAGTCGGGAGTCACGTCGAATCAATCAGTCAGGGGATTTCTTGTATTGATGGGTGACTGATGGACGTCGTTGCATACCACGATTGGGACGTCGCTTGTTCCGTCGCCAACGAAGCGATGACGTGATCAGATGAGGGGAAAGGACCGCGACGAAAATCAGTCCTCTTCCCAATAATACAAGTCCTCTCTCGGCCCGGTGCATCCCGGACATTCTTTTGGGAGCGTGTCCCCGAGTCGTCCCATCTCTCCGCATTCCTGGCACCGCCACATCGTGTGAGTTTGGCTCTCGGGGTCTCGCGGTTCGCCGAGCGGGATCTCGGTTTCCTCTTTGTTATCACGGTCGTCTCGGGTGGATTGGGAATTGCTATCGAAACTCATCACGAATCAACCTACGATTCCATGGCATGTTAAAGCACACCATTGTTGCAGTGAGACTCAGCGGATTCGTTTCAGCTCAATCGCTGTTCTTTCTTTCAGTCGGTTGTGTAGGGATTTCGGGGCCAGTATACAGGAGTATCACGACGGCATCGTCGGCGCAGTCCGGTTCGGACGCGTTAGCGAGATACTGCGATCGGTTGCGAGCCGAT
This sequence comes from Natronorubrum texcoconense, assembly GCF_900100335.1. Taxonomy (GTDB): domain Archaea; phylum Halobacteriota; class Halobacteria; order Halobacteriales; family Natrialbaceae; genus Natronorubrum; species Natronorubrum texcoconense. The sequence continues at coordinate 338,537 of NZ_FNFE01000005.1, forward strand.
CCAATGCTCGGTGGCCCCTCACCGACCGATAGTCCCCTGACGGGTGATCGGCGCGTCGGGATCGATGCAAAACGCGACGAGCAGCGTCTCGGTTTCAGCGGTGACCGTCAGCCCGTCTCCGTCGACGAGCAGGCCGCTCTCCGTCTCGTCGAAGCGCGTTCCATCGGCCGTCACCGCGCCCTCGAACACGTAGAAGTAGGTGTCCCAGTCGGTCTTCGTCGGCAAGTCGACGCTGGCACCCTCCTCGAGGTGGACGTCGTAGAAGTGGACGTCGTTGCGCACGGACAGCGGCGCGTCGGAGCCCTCGGGACCGAAGAGGTGTCGCCACTCGTTGGCGACCGGATCAGCGATCGGTTCGTGCTGGATGGTCGGCGGGAGATCGAGACTGTGCGGCCGGACGAAGATCTGTAACATTCGCAGCGGCGGATCGTCCGCGAGCGTGCGTTCTTCGTGCCAGAAGCCGCTGCCGGCGTTCATTACCATCAGGTGCTCGGAGTCGGTAACTAGCTGGTTTCCCTGTCGGTCGTCGTGGCGCATCACGCCGGACGGGACCCACGAGATGATCTCCTCGTTCTGGTGGGGATGCATCGAGATCAGCGTCTCGGGATCCATGAACGACTCGACGACGGTTGCGAGGGGGCCGTAACCGTGATCGTCGTGCTCCGGATGGTTGTGTCCGGGAAAGTTGAAGTGAATTCGAAACCGTCCCTGATTCTGCGAGATCTCCGTGCGCGGCGCTTTGTAGAGTTTCGTCGTGGACTCAGGGTTCATAACCGATGTTGGGGCCGGAGCCTCATATGCGCGCGGTGACGAGTGCGTTACCGGGTCCACTCGTTTACGTACCCAACCACTCTCTCGCGAATTCGTGCCGGGTCCCCGACCGATCGTCCGGAGGACCGATAGCCGCTCGAGAGAAAAAACGACCGCCGGCGGTCCGGATCAGGGACTGCGACGACTCGAGCCCGTATAGATCAGGGGGTAGACAAAAGACGGCACGGATCGACAATCGACGCCGATGGATTCGTCGAAACTGAACCGCCGGACCTACCTCGGTGCCACAACGGCAGCGGTGGGACTTACAGGCCGTACCGACGCCGCGAACGGTCCGTCGGAGTCGGAGGTCGAGGACGGAGCGAACGACTCGAGCGAGTACCCGGACGGTGCGGGAACCGACGACGACTTCGAGGAGCTAGATCGCTGGGACGTCGAGGGGGCCACCCTGTCGGCCGACGAGGGTCGCGTGCTCGTCGGCTCGCAGAGCGCTCGACTCGAGACCGACGAGGAACCGGCGACGCTCTCGAAATCGTTCTCGGAGTCGCGCGAACTGACGGACGTCGTTCCCGGCGTCGCGGTCGCGTCGGAGGAGCTGGTGGTCCCGTGGCTGCGACTGGTCGACAGCGACGGGGAAACGATCGAGTACCGTCGCACGGTGACCGGCGACCTGCCGCTCGAGCGATACAATTTCGGCGTAACCGACGTCGACGACGGGTTCGACGCGACGAGCGTCGACGAGGTACACCTACGGATCCCCGAAGGGGACGACGACGAACGGACAATCTGGTTCGACGACTTCCACTTCACCCCTCGCCCGGAGACGGGAAAGGTGATGATCCAGTTCGACGACACCCACGTCACCGACTACACGGAGGCGCTGCCGCTTCTCGAGGAGTACGACTATCCCGCGGTGACGTTCATCAACCCGGACTACGTCGACGGCGGCGATGTCGGCGGTGACCCGCGAATGACGACCGATCAGCTACACGAACTCCACGACGCCGGCTGGTGTATCGCGAACCACACCGTGAGCCACCCGGAACTCCCGGAACTCGACGCCGAGGAACAGGAGGTCGAGATCCGCGAGGGGAAGGCGTGGCTCGAGGCGCAGGGGTTCGAGGAGGGTGCCCAGTACTTCGCCTACCCGTTCGGCGAGTACGAGGAGACGACGCTCGAACTCGTCGACGACTACCACGCGATCGGCTTCGGCGGCGGCCAACCGGTACAGGGGTACACCACGAATACCGTGCTGGCCTCCCGAATCGCCGAACCGGACGACGAGCGCATCGAGACCGAACTCGAGCGCACGGCTGAGATGGGCGGGATCACGTCGATGTTCTACCACCGGCTCGAGGACGATGACCTCGAGGCGTTCGAGACGCTGGTCGAAACGCTCCGCGAGTACGAGTCTCGGGGTGAACTCGAGGTGATTTTGCCGCAGGATCTCGAGCGGGAGTTCCTCTTTTGAGATCTAAGCGAGATTCCCGAAGTGGTTTTCAAATCTGTTTCAACAGCAGAGACATCTGCACTACGGGACGAATATATCGATAGTTGGCCTCGCGCGGACAAGTGATGCCGATTATTTGATCACAACTGACGGCGATTTCGACGGCCTTTGGGACGATGAAGACGTGAAATACGTCAACTCCATTCTAACTGAAAAACGCGAGAGATTATCACTGATCGACTGATAAGACGGTCTGTGATACGTGTGTGGCCTGTATTGATCAGTTCGATCCACCAGATAGGTGGAATGAGTTCCACAGTGGAGCGATCTTTCAAGGTCTACGTCCACTAAGAGTCGCTTAATGTTAGGTCACCAGATCACCCTCACCGTCGACGGGGAACAGGAGCAGTTGACGGTGAAGGGACGCGGCGACGTTCACGCCTCGAGCAAGTATCGCGTGAACGTCCTTCCAATCGACGTCGAACGGGCGATTCTGTCGGCCGCTGACGACGCGAAGATCGATAGGGAAGATGATGCCGCCGCTCCCACTGACAGCCCGGCAGGCAGCCGAACGAACAGTCAGGAGGGTGAGCTACGATGAGCGACGCGGACTCTGCGGATGCAACGCGGGGGGTCGAACTGGACGCTGACGACGCCGATGGTGACACGGGTGATACGTACACGGGGTCTCGCGAAAAACGCCGGGAGGACGTCGCGTTGCTGACCGGCCGTGCCGAGTACACCGACGATCACGAGCCGCCGGGAACGGTCTCCCTCGCGTTCGTCCGGAGCGAGCACGGCCACGCTGACCTGAAGGAAATCGACACGTCAACCGCCGAGGCGATGGACGGCGTGATCGGCGTGTACACGTGGAACGATCTCGAGGCGTCGCCGTCGCCGGGTCGACTCCCGCTTTCGGGACTGGAAGGGGATATCCCGGCCCATCCGGTGCTCGCGACGGATCGTGTACGATACCACGGCCAGCCCATCGCGGCTGTCGTCGCCGAGGACCGGTATCGCGCACGCGACGGTGTCGCGGCGGTCGACGTCGAGTACGAGCCGCTCGAGGCGGTGGTCGACCCGCAGGACGCAGCGACCGATCCGAACGCGCCCCAACTATTCGCGGAAGCACCGGACAACGTCGCGACATCCGCGGAGCTCGGCGACGCCGATGCGACCGACAGGGCGTTCGATGCGGCCGATCGGACGGTGGAGATCGACCTGACGAACAACCGGTTGATCCCGTCTGCGCTCGAGCCTCGGGCGGCTATCGCGGAGTTCGATCCCGACGAGGGGTTCACCGTCACGATGACCAGCCAGTCGCCACACGGCCACCGTCGGAAGCTGGCTCACACCCTTGGCGTTCGCGAAGGAGAGATCCGCGTCATCTCGCCCCACGTCGGCGGCGGATTCGGTCACAAGGGCCACCACCATCCCGGCGAGGCGATGGCGGCCTGGTGTGCCCGCGACCTCGATCGACCCGTCAAGTGGACCGCGACGCGGAGCGAGAACTACCTCGAGGGCGCACACGGGCGCGACCACCGCACAACCGCAGCGCTGGCGGTCGACCACGACGGGTCGATCCGTGGGCTCAGAGCCGAAACCTACGCCAACGTCGGTGGCTACGGACTCGGCGTCGGTGCCTCGATGCCCGCTCGGTACGGCCGGCTGCTGGCCAGTCAGTACGCGATCGATGCGATCCGCTGTGAGACGCACACCGTCTTCACCAACACGGCGCCGATCCACTCCTACCGCGGCGCCGGCCGTCCCGAAGCGATATACGTCACCGAGCGGCTGGTCGACGTCGCCGCCGACGAACTCGGGATAGATCCCGTCGAACTCCGGCAACGGAACCTCATCCCGTCCGGCGCATTTCCGTACGAGACGCCCGTCGGAGCGACGTACGACTCGGGGGACTACGAACCCGCGATGGAGAGAGCGCTCGAGGCGATCGGGTACGACGACCGTCGCGACCGCTCCGGGACTACCTGGGATAGCTCGGGTGAAGACGTCGAGAACGGGGCGATCGACGACGGCCGACTTCGCGGTGTCGGGATCGCCAACTACGTCGAGTCCACCGGCGGCGGCTTCGAGAGCGGGCTCGTCCGCGTCCTTCCCGACGGCGACGTAGAAGTGTACGCGGGGACCCACTCGCACGGACAGGGCCACGAGACGACCTACGCCCAGCTCGTCGCGGATGCCCTCTCCCTCCCGATCGAGCGGATCCACGTCTCCGAGGGCGACACCGAAGCGATCCCCACCGGAACGGGCACCTTCGGGAGCCGGTCGACGATCGTCGGCGGTAACGCGGTCGTCACGAGCGCCGAGAAAGTGCTCTCGAAGGTGCGTCGGATCGCGGCTGCCGAACTCGAGGTCGATCCGGAGCGAGTCGTCTACGACGGCGGAGCGTTCACGGTGTCCGGAACGGACGGGTCTGAGGCGGCCACAGCCAGCGCGCGCGGCGATGAGGTTTCGTTCGCGGCCGTCGCCGAGGCGGCGTACGGTAGAGGGCTTCCCGACGACCTCGAGCCGGGGCTGGAGGCGACGACGTTCTACGAACTCGACGGAACGGCGTACACGTTCGGCACCCACGCCTGCATCGTCGCCGTCGATCCCGCCACCGGCGACGTGGAACTCGAGCGCTATCTCGCCGTCGACGACTGCGGCGAACGGGTCAACCCCACTATCGTCGAGGGCCAGGTCCACGGCGGCGTCGCACAAGGGATCGCGCAGGCGCGCTACGAGCAGGTCGCCTACGACGATGACGGCACGCTCCTGACCGACGCGATGGACAGCTACGGCGTCCCGCGAGCCGCCGACCTCCCGCAGATCGAGACCGACGCAACGGTTACTCCGAGCCCCCTGAACGAACTCGGAGTCAAGGGAATCGGCGAGGCCGGGACCATCGCCGCGCCGCCGGCCGTCGTAAACGCCGTCTGTGACGCGCTCGACGTCGCTCACATCGACATGCCGCTTACTGAAGAGCGTGTCTGGCGCGCAGTTTCGGAGGAGCGAGGCGACGTGAATTAGTTCGTCTCAGAGAAGGCTTTCCGCGATGGACCCGATGACTCGAGCGAGTCCGTTGAGAGCGTGAAGCGTCGCGAGTCCGATGAGTATCCCGAGTGGAACGGCGATCAACGACTCGATCCACGTGTCGATCGTCCAGACTTCCCATAGGACAGGTTCGCCGACCGGCGAGAGAACCAGCGCGAGCGAGGTGACGCCAGCGAGTAAGACAAACAGCGGAAGCAAGAAGGCTATCACGCCTTTGATGGCGAGAAAACCGATTCCTTTCCACGTCGTGTCAGCGGTTACGAGCTCGCGAAGTGCAGCGCCCCAGCCGTACGTGAGGGGATTCACTCCGGATGTGGGAGATTGGATGTTCGTTCCAAGCAAGCGATTGGTCAACTGCCGTTCGAGCTCTGCCGCACCGCGAGTTCCGGCGAGCAGAACGAGAAAGATGGGGATACCAACGAGCACAAAAGTGAGAACAAGCGCGGCGAAAAACCCGAAAAAGATGCCGATGAAATAGAGGCCGCCGACAAAGCTCGTAACGAAGAGGTAGAGGAGATTTCGGTAGGTCTGGCGCTCCGTAACGACCCCAACGAAATCAGTGAGTCCTGATTGCGCACGATCTCGTTGTTCGTCTGACACCATGTGATAATTACTCGAGAGCTGTTACAAACCGTTTGTGATCGAATTCAGCGTTTGGTTTGACTGTCGTCATGAGGACGTACGCTTGGTGAGCGCGTTTTTCACGCCACAGCGTAAGACACGGCCGAAGAGGCTGCTCTCGACAGATTTGTTTCTATCGAGAGATAGTCGTTCGGAGACCGCGACGAAAGGTGGACAGCTACTGCGCAACGGAAGCCGCTACTCCGCGATGCCGTCTAGCACAATCAACCTCGAGCGGTCCGGCTACCGTCCGGAAGTACCGACGGTGACGGCCCAGATGCCGACGACGGTGGCGACGAGCGTCAACAAGATTGCGACGAGGTAGCCGTCGGTGTACGCGACGCTCGCGGTTCCGAGCGGCGGCATCGCCAGCGCAGTGACGCCGATCGCGATATTGAATACGCCGACGATGGCAGTGTCCTTTTCGGGGGAGTATACGTTCATGAGAAGCGGGATGTACAGCGTTGCTGTACCGCCGAGACCGAGCCCGATTAGGATGATTGCGAGCGCCAGGGCCGAAACAGTGGGGACGAACAGCAGGACGATACCGCCAGCCGCACAGAGGAGTGACGCGAGGTAGGCACGTCTCGAGCCCACGACGTCGGCGAGATAACCGCTACCGATCCGCGAGATGATGCTGACGCCGCCGATCAGACCGAACGCGAGTGATGCACCGGCCGCCGTCAGCCCGCGGTGGGCGAACAGGTCGACGGCGTAGGCGGCGAGTAGCTGGTACCACGCAAAGGAGAGGGCGATTCCGACGAACAGTATCCGAAACGTCCGCGTTCCGCTCAGACGGGAGAGCCACTCGAGCAGTTCGTCGACGCTCTCGGTCGACTGCTCGGCCCACTGCGGTCGGCGACAAACGAGCGCCGAGAGCACGAACGCGAATGCGGTCAGCGACATGATGAGAAGAAAACCCCGACGCACGCCTACCTCGGTAAAGGTGAACTGCCAGATCGGCGGCAGGACTGTCAGTCCGAGCCCGTTGCCGACGAAGATGAGTCCCGTCGCCGCACCGCGACGGCGCTCGAACCAACGTGGCACGATCGACGCGACGAGAACGAACACCGTCCCGAGTGCGAGTCCCAGAACGGCGAAGACGACGGTCAGCCCGGCGACCGAACTCGTGACGTACAGTGAGGGAGCGATACCGCCCGTCGCGATCGCACAGACGAGCAACACCGCTCGAGCCGAAAATCGCGCGCCGAACACCCCGACGAGACCGGAGCCGATAAAGAACGTAAAGAGCATGATCGCGAACACGCCCGAGAGCGCGAGCGACGAGATGCCGAAGGCGTCGCGGAACGGCCCGTGGAAGATCCCGTACGACAGCGGCGTCCCGAAGGTGAAGACCATCGCAACGGCGCCGACGATCGCCACCAACCAGCTGTAGCGACTATCGGGACGTTCGACAGAGTCGGTTCGCACGGCTTGCTCTCGAGCGTACTCGGTCGAAAACGTTCTGGTTCGCGGACCGATTCTTGGTCCAAGTCAGATCTCCGTCCGACGATCGTGAGGCGCGTTCGATACGTTTGGTAGATAGGGAAACCCAGAAGAGACTATTTTGAACGTGTCTATGAGCCGTTTGCTCGGTCTGTACCGTTCCAAGGCGCCAGTACCGTTCTAAGGTGCCAGTACTACCCGCTTCCTGAGACGCCGATCGACAGACTATAATTGCTCGCTAGTAAGACCAGTGAATCATGTCGTGTTGCTTGCCAATCGATTTCGAGCACCGCCGGCCTACTCAGTACTGACGTTCTCCAACGCGAATCGCAGGTTGGACAGTTCCACTTTCACCGCGGTTGGATCACCTATATATGATGAACTGTACAACTCACGACCGAACGCAGAAACCGATACACGGATCTCGTCGCCGCTGTAGCAACGATGCCCGCCGAAACCAGCTGTCTACTGAATACGAGATCGGCGGTAAAGAACGGCCTTGAACCATGATTCCCTATGATTAAACTGAAACAACTCCTTTCCCGAAATCGGGAACAAACGCTGTTCGAATGTCGTCACTGCGGGACGAACATGGAAACGAACACGAAAAGCTGTCCCGAATGCGATTCGGACGACATTACACGGTACGAACTGTGACTGAGACGGTACGAACTATGACTTACATTGTCCGAACTGTGCCAAGCGATGAACCGTGACTACGGATCATCTACATCGTTCGGGAGCAAGACACCGAACGAGAGTAAGACATCGAACGAGAGCAGGGTAGCTGGCATCACAGCGGTATTCTTGATCGATATTTCTCGACGAGTGACGGTTTTTTGGCATCGCAAAAACGGTTCACCTGAGAACGGAGGGTCGGCGAAAGCAATCCAACTCGAGGTCCCGTCTGTTCCGTACGAAGAACCGAACCGGATCGAGGATTCTGTTTCGTACCAAGGATCGACCGGGTGCTCCGTCGTGGATCGTCTCAGAAGTGAAAACGATGCAAGGATCTATGAGAATGCGCCGTGAATTAGGGAGTAATGAGCAAGGCTGTCGACGTCACCCAACGGTGTACGTTTCCGTCGTCGATTGACGTGACAGCAGTTCTGGAGCGACTGGAAATTCAGTTCTTAGATGTGAATGACCGTCGTGCGATCGTTATCTTCCAGGGAGGTATTCTCAATCTCGAGAGTCAAAACGGGACGTTGACCGATCTCGATAGTGCAGAGATTACGGTCTACGATCTACCAGCGGACAATAAACGGGAACGCGGAGCCGAAGGTCAGGCTGCGATCGAGTTGATCGAAGACTTCAGAGCGGAGCTATCTACCATCTGGAACTCCGCATAAGAACACGCCAACAACTGTTACACTGAACGATCAAAGAGAGAGAAAGAGAGAGAGAAAGAGAGAGAGACCGTTAGTGGGGAGACACCCACCCCACGTTTCCGTCGTATCCCGCGAGAGGTAGGGGCTGCTTTGCAGATAGCAGTTGATTGCACCCCCCACGTTTCCGTCGTTTCTGCAAGACGGCGTAGAGATGGGGACGATCAAAAGTCAAACGTGATGTTCCCTAGCCATGTAGAGCCGTGTAGACTGAGATCTAACATCCCTAACACCTAGATTAAAGAAGCTAGGTTGAGAAAAGTCCACTAAGTCTATTTCGTTTACTGACGTAACGGATGTTATTTCGTTTCGTCGGCCGAAACGAGGGTTTCTCTGTTGTCTCTATACTGATTAGCATCTGTCGGCAGAACAGTTCTCCCGCTAATCGTTCTCTCTCGAACCCCCGTTTCCATTGACCCCACCCCCTTCTCGGTCAGTTACGACGGAAACGTGGGGTGTGGGGGGAGGAAAACATCTTTCTCTATCTCCACTGTCCTTGATCTGGCTTACGTCGGAAATCTGGTTGTACTATCAACTGTCTTATTTCCCCGCGATGCATGCTAAAATGCGTATGTTCGGCGGAATTACGTCGGAAATGTGGGGTGGTTTCCACCGCCAGTTTTATGCGCTTTCCGACCACATCGTGTGATACTGAATGACATCTGACCCCTCCTCTAACGCCGTGGACGATCCGTTGTTCGAATCGGGCCATCGGATTTTCTCGAACAAGGATCTCCTCAAAATCGGCCACGTTCCGGAGGCCGACCGGATCGTCGGTCGCGACGAGGAGATTTCGAAGTTAGCAAAACGGCTGAACGGTGCGGTTCACGGATACTCTCCGGAAAACGTGATGATCTACGGCAAGACAGGGACCGGGAAATCGTTGGTCTCGATGCACGTCTGTCAACGCGCTCGAAACGCGGCACAGGACGGTGTGGCGATCGGAACGGCGTATATCGACTGTGCGGAAGATAACACGGAAACGCAGGCGATCTCCTCGCTCGCCGCGAAACTGAACGACGAGTCCGTTACCGATATCACCGTTCCTCACACCGGGCTGAGCACGTCGAAGTACTACAAACTCCTGTGGAAGACGCTCGATGCGCAGTTCGACTCCGTCATCATCATCCTCGACGAGATCGATCTGATGAACGACGATAGTCTGCTGATGAAGCTCTCTCGAGCCGAAGAAGCGGGGAAGATCGACTGTAGCATCGGCATCATCGCGATCAGTAACAAGATCCAGTACGTCGACAATACGAACGAACGCGTAAAGAGTAGCTTCCAGCACAAGGAGCTGTTCTTCAAACCCTACGACGCGAATCAGCTCCGAGAAATCATGCTCAACCGGGCAGACGCATTCCAGGACGGTGTTCTTTCCGACGACGTCGTTCCGCTCTCTGCGGCGTTCGCCGCGCAGGAACACGGTGATGCCCGAAAGGCGATCGATATCCTCCGTCACGCCGGCGAGGTCGCATACGAGGAGGGCGCCGAGAAAGTTCGGGAAGAACACGTTCGACAGGCCCAACAGCACGCCGAAAAGGATCGGTTCCGAGAACTCGTCAACGGCGCACCCACGCAGGCGAAAGCCGCGTTACTCGCGCTGACCGAACTCAGCGTCAACTCCGACGACGACGCGTTCCTCACCAGTCGCGTCTACGATCAGTACGAACAGATTTGCGAGTATCTCGATATGGATATCCTCTCAGTCCGCCGATTCCGGGATATCTTGAAAGAACAGGCGTTTCTCGGCGTCGTCGAGATCGAGAAAATCAATAAAGGGAGTGCAGGCGGCATCCACCTGCAGAATCGGCTTATCGAGGACCCGCAGGTCGTTCGTGAAACCATCCTGGAGGATTCCCGGATGCAGAACTGGAACAGCGAGTGAACTGCCTCGGGATCAAGCCTCGAGGCATCCACCTCGCTCATTCATTGCTCTTTTGAACATTCCAGTGACGATTACGACAGAAGTCCGGGGTGAGACGTGAGGAAACGACGGAAGCCTGGGGAGGGGTATACGGAAACGACGGAAACGAGGGGGGTTGAATTGAACGACGGAAATGAGGGGCCTGTCGACAGTATCGGTGAATCGGTGTCCGTTCGCCGCCGCGAAAAGTCGTACGTCGGAAACGAGGGGTGTGACCAACCCATCGCGAAGTCGACGCACGTCAGAAACGACGGAAACCCGGGGTGGGGCGTACGGAAACGACGGAAACGAGGGGGGTTGAATTGAACGACGGAAATGTAGGGTCTGCTGACGGCATTCGGAAATTGATATCCGCTGCAAACGACGGAAACACGGGGGTTGCAGCTGATAGATTTGCCCTCTCGCTCAACGTACTGCAAAAAAACACTGTGCTCGAGATTCGTGCCATCACCGTCGACGATGGCGTCGTCTGTTCTTGATTACCGCTGTGTCAGTCGAGGTCGACGTACTGACTCTCCCAATCTCGGCGCGCTTCGAGCTCCCGCGTTCCGCGACGGGTGACCGAGTAGACGTTGGTTCGCCGATCCTTGGTACCCTTCTCGACGAGACCCTTGTCGACGAGCGTATCCAAATTCGGGTAGAGACGGCCGTGATGGATCTCTTTCTCGTAGTAGTCTTCGAGTTCTTCTTTGATCGCCAGTCCGTGTGGGTCATCCTGTCCGGCAATGACGTACAACAGGTCGCGCTGAAACCCTGTGAGATCGTACATGTAGTATCATGCTCGCTCCTATTATATAAAATACCAGTTACGTTCACGGCGCGGAAAACCGACAAGAATATTTCACATTCGGATTTACCGTAGGCCCAACCCGACTTGTGCGAGTCGAAATCGACGACGACAGACCAGGGTATCTCGACCGACCGGTTTGACAACAACGAGTACAGATCTATCGATCAGTCATCGAGGAACGCTCGAGTCAGCGCACCGACTTCGGACCGAAACGTCTTCATGTCGATTGACGTGTCGGCGTGAGAGAGTCGCGGATATTCTTCGCGAATGATATCCTCGAGAACGCGCTCGTAGAGCGTCTCGAACGTCACTGCGTAATCCTGATTTGAAAGAGTGGTCGCGACCCGTTCGAACCGACGCTGTGTCGCGTAGTTCGCGGCCAACTCCGTTGCCGATACATCGATCGGATCCACTTCGTGTTCCCCACGAAACGATGGATGGAGTAGTTTCGCTCGCTGGCCGCGTTTGTTCCGAACGACGACACCTTCGGCAGGACCGTCGTACCACGCGGACTGGGGAACGTGATACGAGTCGGGATCGAAATCTCGAGCGCGACGTTCCCGCTCGAAGACATTTACGGACTGAAGCCCGAGCCGATCGAAGATTCGCTCGACGGTATCGACGGGGTAGAAGCCGTCTTTTCGGGCCGACCAGCTGTCGAAGCCGAGAAACGACGGCGTTCGCTGCCAGTCGTAGTCGATCGTATGGCGGTGTACGGCCTCGCCGAAGAAAACGACGCTTTCGACGTCGTCGACGGCGTTCCGGAGCGCGTCTCGGTCGAGATTTTCACTCACGTGGCGGACGGCGTGCTGGTACGGCTCCGGGACGTCGTCCGGATTATCGTAGACGCGATTTTGGTCGCCGAATCGGATCAATCCCGACTCCTGGAGCTGGAACCGAAGGGTCGCTCCATCGATTTTCTCGAGAAGCCATAGATGGCCCGTCTCGAAGAGTTCGTCGGGCGCGTCTGTAACGTACGGTATCGTGGGATACGATTTCATTAGCGAGCAGGTAGTGTTAAACGCTGACAGGAATGTTTCGGCAGTACGTGGCAGATCATCGTGAAATATTTGCTCGTCACTTGTTACTCTGTCGACCGATCTTCATCGCCGATCTACTCGCTACGAGAGTACAACGTACGGCCAGTTAGTTGATGAGTGACGGATTATAACGATCCGGACTCCTCGTTCTGTCCGTTCTGAAACGAGCGAACGAACTGCGGACAGCGTGGTGTGAAGTACTTACAGAAAGGCGACGAGAGAACGGTTAACCCACTGTGCCCGTTGTTCTCGCTACTCGGTTTCAGTGGCGTCGTCGTCTTCGAGCGTTCTCAGCGCCTGGCGGATCGAAGCAACTCGCTCGTCTCGCCGTCCCGTGATCTCGTCCGGATCGCGATCGTACTCGAAGAATCCGGTACCGGCTTCGATCCCGGTCCGTCCCTCGCCGATTCGCCGGTCATACAGCGGGTTCGCCTCGTCTCGATCCGTGAGATCCGGATAGATGTCGTTCGCGCTCGTCTGAAACAGCTCTAATCCGGCGATGTCGACCGTCTCGAGCGGTCCGATCGCGGCCGTTCGGGTCGCATAGCCATCACGAATCGCGCGATTGACGTCCTCGGCGGACGCGATACCCGTTTCGACGATGTGGAGACACTCTCGGATGACGGCGTGTTGGACTCGGTTCCAGACGAATCCCGGAACGTCGCGATCGACGGTGACCGGATCGCGATCGACGGTCTCGAGGAACGCTCGAAGCCGGTCGACCGTTCGGTCGCTCGTCTCCGCACCGGCGATGACCTCGACCGGTCGGAGGAGATACGGCGGATACCACCAGTGGCAGCCGATGATGCGGTCCGCTGCCTCCGAAGCTCCGTCGGCGATTTTCGTGATCGGCAACCCGGACGTGTTCGAGGCCAGAACTGCGTCCGAATCAGCTTCGTCGTCAAGCGCCCCGAATAGCTCCTGCTTGGCGTCCAACTCCTCCGAAATGGTCTCGAGAACGATATCGACGTCTTCGACCGCGGCCGCGCGGTCGGTCGTGTAGGTCACGTCCGTCTCGACTGCGGCCGGATCGATCTCCGCTAAATCACGCTCGGCGAGGAAGGCGGCGGCGGACTGGGCCCGGTCTCGTGCTCGCTCGAGATTCGAGTCGCGGTGGTCGACGAGGGTGACGTCCAACCCGGACCGGAGGAACTGGACGACGAAGCCGCTGCCCATCGAACCGGCACCGATGACCGTGACCGTTTTGGGGGGTTCCATGGCTGTCAATCTGTCCCAACCGACAAAAGTTCACGGTGAAGCACGCAGCAGTGTTCGACTCGAGACAGTGGCGGGTCGTCGCAGTATCTGATTCGTAGTAGTGATTCGACTCCTATTCAGCTTGGACGTTCCATACGCATGTCGAATGTGTCTATTTTATACACTGTCCACCTATCGAAAACATCTCTCACCAAACGTATTTGCCTGACGGACTCGATACCGCTCCACTCAACTTTGTTCGAGCTAATATCGGTATTAGTGGATCAAATTCAACCAAATCTCCAGCTGTTCGTCTATTGTGCTCTGACTTAGTAATCGTTATCACGGTGGGTGCCAGTTTGTGAATCATATATGAGTACGGAGCAGTCAACTGGACTGAACGACAACGACAAATCTATCACGGGGTTCGTGATGATCTCGCACGCTGTCGTCCACACGTACGAGCTCTCGATTCCGATTTTGATGGTCATCTGGCTCTCTGACTTCGGTCTGAGTACGGCGATTCTCGGGACAGCGGTCGCGGTCGGGTACGGTTTGTTCGGTATCGGTGCCCTCCCGGCCGGAGTGCTCGTCGACAAGTTCGGGTCACGAGAACTCGTCTTGGTCTGTCTCGCTGGCATGGGCGGCTCGTTCCTCCTCTTGAGCGCGGCTCAGGGAATCGTCACGATCACGATCGCCCTCTGTGTCTGGGGGATCGCAGCGAGCGTCTACCATCCGGCGGGACTGTCCCTGATTTCGACGGGCGTCGAACAGCGCGGCACCGGCTTCGCCTATCACGGAATGGCCGGCAACTTCGGCATCGCGTTCGGTCCGCTGCTAACCGCAGTGTTGCTGTTGTTCTTCGACTGGCGCTACGTCACTGCCCTGTTAGTCGTCCCGGCCGTCATCGCTATCCTCTATGCGATGACTGCCAGCTTCGACGAAACGGCCGCCGTACAGACGGAAACCGACGGCGGCGAGCCGACGGACGACGAGTCGATGTCGCTGTCGAAGTTCGTCACGGACAGTCGAGCGCTGTTTACGCTCGGGTTCAGCATCGCAATCGTCGTCGTCATGATGAACGGCCTCTTCTATCGAGGGACGCTGACGTTCCTGCCGGACGTCTTGAGCGACTTCGTTCCGAACGTCGCCGACCAACTCCAACTGTTCGATCCGGACAGTCCGATGGCCGAAGAGTTCAATCCCGCGTCCTACCTCTACGCCGGATTGCTGATGATCGGGATGGGCGGCCAGTACGTCGGCGGTAAACTGACCGACCGAATCCGCACCGAAACCGGTCTCGCGGTTATCTTCGGTTCGCTGGCCGTCGTCGCAGTCCTGTTCGTTCCGGCGGCACAGGCTGGTGTCGTGCCGCTGCTCATCATCAGCGCACTGCTCGGATTTCTCCTGTTCTCGCTGCAGCCGATGTATCAGGCGACGATCGCCGAGTACAGCCCGCCCGGTGATCGGGGTCTCTCGTACGGCTACACCTACCTCGGCGTCTTCGGCGTCGGTGCTGCCGGTGCGGCTATCGCCGGCTACCTCCTCTCGGTCGTTACCGTCGGGATGACGTTCGTCGCACTCGCCGTGTTCCCCGCGTCTGGTGCCGTGCTGGCGATACTGCTCTCTCGAACCGGCGACCGTCGAGTGGAAGCAGCCGAATAACTTTTCAGATTTCCGATGTCGAAACGTACTCGAACGACGTGTCGACGCGTTCGAACCGGTCCGCGGCGAACGGCTCGGTCGGAAACCCGGCGTCGGTACCGGTCAATCGCTGCCGCACCGTCGGTCCCACTACGGGCGACGTCATGATCCCCAGCCCGTTGAATCCGGTCACCACGAGCAATCCCGCCGGTGCGTTCTCGGGTGCGTCGACGATCGGGCGCGTGTCCGGCGACGCGGCGTCGATCCCCGCCCAGCCGTTGACGAACCCGGCATCGCCGAAGCCGTCGATGAATCCGGGGACGAAATCCGCTACCTCGAGCCGAAACGACTCGTCCGCGTCGCTCGAGGCCGTCGCTGGTGTCTCGACCGGGTGATGGCCCCCTCCGATCAACAGATCGCCGTTGTGTTCCGGGCGAAAGTAGAGGTGTTCGCTCTTGATACGACCGAGCGGGAACCGCTCCGAGAGCGGTTCGTCGGGTTCGAGGACGACGACTTGCGTCCGATACGGTCGGATCGGAACGTCGACGCCGTCCGGCAGCAGGTCCCGGGTACGCCAACCGGCAGCGATCACGACGGCGTCCGCGTCGACGCGTCCAGCATCGGTTTCGACGCCGACGACCGTCCCGTTCTCGACGTCGATGTCTGTAACTTCGCTATCGAGGTGGAACTCGGCGCCGCGAGCTTCCGCCGCAGACTGCAGCGCAGTCGCATAGGTGTACGGATCGACCCAACCGGTGTCCTCGTACAGAACCGCACCCGCGAAACCCTCGAAGTCGAACTCGGAATAGCGGTCGGTCACCTCGTTAGATCCAAGAAAGCTGACTGGGAACCCTTCGTCGCCGAGTCGTTCGGTGAGGGCTCGAGCGTCCGCGAGCTCGTCGTCCGTCATGACGTCGATCCGATTCCGCTCCGTGAACCCGAACCCGTGGGTGCCGTCGAACTCCCGGAAGAACGCGTTCGCGTGGCGTGCGACGCCCGGGATGTCGCTGTAGAACAGCGTTGGCGCGACGATCCCCGCTGAGAGGCCGGTCGCCTCGGCTGCCACCCCCGTTCGATCGAGTACCGTAACGTCGTGGTCGGCGGCGAGATCTCTGGCAGCGTGGCAGCCAGCGACGCCGGCGCCGACGATTACAACGTGCTCGAGGTCCCCGTCAGTCGTGTTCATGGCACACGGTTATTCGAACGGCTACATACGCGTTTCGTCGGGCAAAAGCTGTCGTTACCTGATCCGTCCCCCCACACTCCCATTCCGTCTTCGCCATCGGGAGCACGACCTGCCCAACGGTCGACTATCGAACCGACAGTCCGATCATTTATCGCGGTGTGTGCGGTTATCGCTAGCATGCATTCCCCGACGGCAGTGACTGCTACGCGTCGACTGAACGCCTCGCCCCGGATCATCGACGCGTTCGCGATCGAATCGAACCGCACTCGAGGGAAACCACTCACCCTCGAGGGATCGTAAATGGCAACGCACGTCAGCATCGTCGGTGGCGGTGTGTACGGACTCTCGATCGCCTACTACCTGAGCGAGTTCGGCGACGCCGATCTCGAAGTCACGGTCTTCGAACGCGGTGCTCTCGCGAGCGAGACGACGGGCTACTCGGCCGGAATCGTCCGTCACCACTACACGAATCGAGTGCAGATCGAGACGGCGATTCGCGGCCGGGAACTCCTCGAGGGGTTCGAATCGGTCGCCGGGGGCGATGGAGGCTTCCGACAAAACGGCTATCTCGTCCTTACCAACGCCGACGGCGTAGACGAGTTCCGAGCGTTGGTCGATCGGCAGCGACGCGCCGGCCTCGAGGTCGACCTCGTGGAGCCGACCGACCTCGAGTCGCATCTCCCCGGAATCGATTCAGGAGGTGTCGCACTCGGCGCGTACGAGCCCCGCGCCGGCTTCGCCGATCCGTACCTCGTCGCGACCGACTACGCGACTGGGGCTCGCGAGAACGGGGTCGAAATCCGTACCGGGACCGCGATTACGGATCTGATCACGGATGGAACGGCGGTGACGGCGATCGAGACGTCCGCGGGGCGTGAACCAGTCGACGTCGTGGTCAACGCCGCGGGACCGTGGGGGCGGGAGATCGCGTCGATGGCCGGCGTCGACGTGCCGCTCGAGTGGTACGAGTCGAAAGTCGCCGTCCTGCGCGGCGACGAACCGTACGGCGTCGAAACCCCGACGCTCTCCGATCACTCGGAGTCGCCGGATATGTATCTCAAGCCCGAACCCGGCGGTGACGTCCTCGTCGGCGGGATCGACCGCCCGGCCGTCGACCGAGCGGCGGGTCTCCAGGGCGTCGACGAGTCGTTCCTCCGCGCGGTCGGTGATCGACTCGAGTCCCGCCTACCCACGTTCGCCGACGCGGCGGTCGTCGACTCCTGGTCGGGCGTCATCTCCGTGACGCCGGACTCCCACCAGATCGTCGGCGTTCCGACCGGCGTCGACAACCTCTACAACGCGCTCGGCGGCAGCGGCCACGGATTCAAGGAAGCACCGGCGTTCGGCGAGTCGATCGCGCTGTCGATCCTCGGCGAGGACCCGCGAATCGACCTCGAGGCGTACCGTCTCGAGCGCTTCGAGGACGGTGAGTCGCTTTCGGGTGTGAGCGAGAAGTCCTACGGCGACGACCGGTAGCCCTCGGATACCGATTCCACTACATTCTTGTCCCTCTCGCGTGAGTCGCAACTGAGACTGCCGGACTCGAGTGGCCCGCTGGCCGCGGCGTCGAGTCTGAGGGTCACCCTACTCGAACGATGATTCGCTGGCGCTACCGAGACACCGTCCTCGCACTCTGTACCCTCGCCTTTTTCGTAACCATGTTCGGCCGGCTGGCGATCAGTCCGGTCGTCCCGGCGATCACCGACGAGTTCGGCGTCTCGAACGCGGTTATCGGGGCGTCGCTGACGGGAATGTGGCTCGCCTACGGGTTTGCACAGTTCCCGAGCGGCGTGCTCGGCGACCGATACGGCGAACGGGGGATCATCCTCGTCGCGCTCGGCGGGACCGCCGTCGCGTGTCTGCTCATCGCCGTCGCACCGCTGTTCTCGGTGTTCGTCCTCGCGACGGTAGTACTCGGCGCCGTCGCGGGGTTACACTACAGCGTCGCGACGACGCTGCTGTCGCGAATCCACGACAACGTCGGGATCGCGATCGGCATCCACAACTCGGGAGCGACCGTCGCGGGACTGATCGCTCCCGTCGCCGTCGCCTGGGTCGGCGTCACGTACGGCTGGCGGCCGGCCGTCGCCCTCACCGCCGCCGTCGGGATCCCGGCGTTCGCCCTCTTCGCCCTGTCGGTTCGCCCGACCGAGCCCCGCCGACCCGAACTGCCGCTGCGCGAGCGCTTCCAACTCCGGTCGCTGCTCGAACTCCTCTCGCGTCCGGTGATCGCTTTTACCCTGTTCATCGCCATCGTCGGCGAGTTCGTCTGGCAGGGGTCGGCCTCGTTCCTCCCGGTTTTTCTCATCGAACAGCGCGGCTACTCGACGACGGTCGCGGCGATGGGGTTCTCCGCGTACTTCGTCGCCCAGGGGATCGCCCAGGTCGGCGTCGGTGCGGCCTCCGACCGGTTCGGTCGGGATCGGGCGACGGCTAGCTGTCTGCTCGTCGGTGCCGTCGGCCTCGTCGTACTCGTCGCCGGTCCCGGACTCGCCGGTGCCGCAGTCGGCGTGATCCTCCTCGGAATCGGGATGAGCTTCGAGGCCGCGCTGTTGCCTCGGTTTCTCGAGGAACTGGGCGCCGCCGAACGCGGTGCCGGCTTCGGCCTCGTCCGGACCGTCTACGTTATCACGGCGTCGCTCGGCTCGGTCGTTGTCGGACTCGTCGCCGACCTCTTCGGTTGGGGCGTCTCGTTCGCCTTCCTCGCGGGGTTGCTGACCCTCGCGGTCGCCGCGTTCGTCGTAAACTGGACGTTCGGCCTCGATCTGTAGCCGGCGAGGGTCTCGGCTCGCGGCACCGAGGGCCATCGTGACACTCCGGGTTCCGCCCGTTTTCGATCGGTACCCATCGCGAACACCTAGACGTATTACGGACCGGACTGTACGGTACGTCACCACATGACAGCAGCTCGCACAGCAGCTGTAGCCGGCGTCGGACTACTTCCGAACGGAACGTACTCGGTCCCGGAACGGGAACTGGCGGTGGACGTCATCCACGAGGCGCTCGAGGACGCCGACCTGTCGCTGGCGGACGTCGACGGTCTCTACATGCCTTCGCCGCGGCCGTGGACGGAACAGAAGTTCTTCTCGACGAATCTGTTACACCTGCTCGGACTCGAGGTCGATCGGACGATCGAAGTCTCGACGGGCGGAACCAGCGGCGGGAAAGCGTTTCAGACGGCCGTTTCGGACGTTCGGAGCGGCGCGGTCGACACCGCTCTCGTGTTCGCGGTCGAACGGAACTCGACGATCGAGACGACCGGTCCCTACTTCGATTACATTCTCAGCACGTTCGACGCCGAGTTCGAGTCCCCGATCGGGATGTCGATTCCGGGCGTCTACGCCCAGAGCATGCAGCGGTACTGCCACGAGTACGACGTCGACCGCGAGGATCTGGCCGAGATCGTCGTCAAGAACCGCGATAACGCGGCGGCCGATCCCGACACGCTCTTCGACGACTCCGTGACCCGGGAGGCGGTCCTCGGCTCGCGTCCGATCGCCGACCCCATCAGGATGTACGAGTGTCCGGCGCCCTGCGACGGCGGCGCGGCGCTGGTCGTGACGAGCGCTGACGCCGGCGGAGACGGCGACAGAGACGGAGACGATGCCAGCGATAGGCGTAACGGAACCGAAAGCGCGGTCGAAGTAGCCGGGCTGGGGAGCCACCACGCCGCGAGCCACCTGCTGATGACCCGCGACGATTCAATAACTGAACTCCCAGCCGTCCGAAAGGCGGCACAGGAGGCGAGCCACGACGCGGGTCGCTCTCCCGACGAAATCGACGTCTACGAACCGTACGCTCCCTTCCCCCACATCGAGGCGATCATCACCGAAGAGTTGGGGCTGGTCGACCGAGGTGCGGGCCTCGAGGCCTGCCTCGACGGGCGAACTGCGGCCGACGGCGAGTTTCCGATCAGTCCGTCGGGCGGCTGTCTCGGGCGCGGCCATCCACCGATGGTGACGCCGCTGTACAACTACGTGGAAGCGGTTCGCCAGCTCAGGGGGACCGCATCGACCCAGGTTCCGGATGCGACCCACGTCCTGACGACCTCGGAGCACGGCCACGTCAACGGAGCGACGGCGACGGTCTTCGCGAGGGGTGAGTGACGATGCGCGAGACGCCCTATACCGAACGGTTCTGGGAGGCGCTCTCCGACGGCCGGTTCCTGATCCACGCCTGCGAGGACTGCGAGGAGCGGTTCTTCCCGCCAGCACCGGTCTGTCCGAACTGTCACTCGCGGTCGGTCGAGTGGCTCGAGTCCAACGGAATCGGGGAGCTCTACTCGTTCACCCGACAGCACGCGACGGCCGACGGCTTTCCCGACGAGATCGTCGCGGGCGTCGTCGAACTCGACGACGGGCCGCGGCTACTGACCGCCATCGACGAGACGTACGCTGATCTCGCACTCGGTGATCGCGTCAGAGTCGAACCGCGGGAGTACCCGCACGACTACGACCGTGGTCGCCACGCTGAGCAGCCGTTCTTCGCGGCGACGACGATCGATGGCGACGAGTGATGCCCGTCGCCGTTGCAGCCGCTGAGTCTCACCGTCCGCCCTTCTCCACTGGGCGGCCGAACGGAATCCTCGCGAATCGCCGTCGTCACCTGCAGTAAAGCTTTGTCCTCGGCGGAGAAATCACGCCATTATGTCACACGAAGTGAGCCGACAGTCCGGCGAGGTGCACCGATCGTGAGCGCGGAAGATCCCGAAATTGCCCTCGAGCGCCACGACGAGACGTTTTTCACGGATCTCGAGGCGCTGCTGGCCCAGCCCTCGATCAGCGCGACCGGCGAGGGGATAGCCGAGTGTTCGTCGATGGTCAGAGAGCTGTGTCTCGAGTACGGCTGCGACGAGGCGGAGGTCGTCGAGACCCCGGGACGGCCGGCCGTCGTCGCGCACGCGAGAGCGGATCATGCGAGCGAATCTGACGATACCAGCAACGGCGACCGTCGCCCGACCGTCCTGCTCTACGGCCACTACGACGTCCAGCCGGCGACGCCGTCCGAGTGGACCTCGCCGCCGTTCGAGCCGACCGTTCGGGACGATCCCGACGGCGAGCAACGACTCTACGCCCGCGGCGCGGGCGACAACAAGGGTCAGTGGTTCGCACACCTGTGTGCGATTCGGGCGCTGCGCGAGACGACCGGGCTCCCGGCCGACGTCGTGCTCCTGATCGAGGGAGAAGAGGAGAGCGGGAGCGAGAACCTCGAGTGGCTCGTCCGCGAGCACAGCGACGAGTTCGAGTCGGACGTCGCCATCGTCGCCGACGGGCCGATCGACTCGTCGGGCCGGCCGCACGTCCTCCTCGGTGCGCGCGGACTGCTGTACGTCGATATCGAGGCCCGGGGCGCGAACCGCGACCTTCACTCCGGTAATTTCGGCGGTCCCGTACCCAATCCGGCGACCGCGATCGCGAACCTCCTGGCGTCGCTGACGGACGAGGACGGACGCAGCACGCTCGAGGGGTTCTACGACGACGTCCGACCCCTGACCGAGCGGGACCGGGAGGTCCTCGACGCGATCCCGGTCGACGAGGCGGACATCCTGTCGGATCTCGGCCTCGACGCCCTCGCAACCGACCCCGACGAAGGATACGTCGATCGGTTGCTCACCCGTCCGAACCTGAACGTGGCGGGACTCGACGCGGGGTATCACGGCGAGGGAATGAAGACCGTCCTCCCGTCTCGAGCGCGCGCGAAAATCGACTACCGATTGGTCGCCGATCAGGATCCTCAAGCCGTCTACGACGCGCTCGAGCGCCACGCCCGGGAGCACGCGCCGGCGGGAATCGACGTCGAACTCGGTCGCGTCGCGGCGATGGCGCCACAGCGGACGTCGGCGGATAGCCCCGTCGTCGAGCCGGCGATGCGGGCGGTCCGCGACGGCTGGGACACCGAACCGATCCTGAAACCCGCACTGGGCGGCTCGGTGCCGACGTACGTTTTCGCCGACGCCCTCGACGTCCCGTGTCTCGTGATCCCGTACGCGAACGAGGACGAGAACAACCACGCACCGGACGAAAACATCAAGCTCTCCTGCGTTCGCGCCGGGGCGCGAACGACGGTGGCGCTCCTCTCGGAACTCGCCGACGCGAACCTCGAGTCGGGATCGACGCCCGTCTGATCCGACAGAACACTGTCCGCTAATAGTGTGGATTTTCTGGACTAAGTTTCACACTTTTCTGGACTATTCGGACAATAATGTTTTTGCCCCCGTCTATCCACTTCCTTCGTATGGACGGACAGCACGCGCCAGATCTCGATCAGTTCACCTCGCGCCGATCGACCGTGTACGCACCGAACGGAGTCGTCGCGACCAGCCAACCGCTCGCCGCCGAAGCCGGGGCAGCGATCCTTCGGGAGGGCGGTAACGCGTTCGACGCGGCGGTGACGACCGCCGCAGCCCTGAACGTCGTCGAACCGACCAGCACCGGGCTCGGCGGCGACGTCTTCGCGCTCTACAAGACCGCCGACGGCGAGGTCGGCGCGCTTCGAAGCTGCGGCGGCGCACCCGGCGACGCGACGCTCGAGCGCGTTCGCGACCGGATCGCCGCCGATCAGGGCGTCGAACCCGAGGCGGCGGAGATGCCCACCTACGGTCCGTACACGATTACCGTTCCGGGTACCGCTCGCGGCTGGGAGCGGACCGTCGAGGATCTCGGGACGCTCTCTCTCGAGCGGGTGCTCGAGCCGGCGATCGAGTACGCGACCGAGGGGTTCCCGGTGTCGGAGATCATCGCCAATCAGTGGGCGGAGGCGGCGTCGGTGCTCCGCGACGACAACGCTCGCGACGCGTACCTGCCCGAGGGTCGCGCACCCGAGGTTGGCGAACACGTTCGTCTCCCGGCGCTCGGCGAGACGATGCGACGGATCGCCGAGGAGGGGGCCGACGTCTTCTACGAGGGCGAAATCGCAGAGGAGATCGTCTCGGCGATCCAGTCGCGCGACGGCTTCCTGACGCTCGACGATCTGGCGTCGTTCGAACCGGAGTACGTCGATCCGATCAGCACGACCTACGGTGGCGCCGAAATCTTCCAGCTCCCGCCGAGCAATCAGGGGATCGTGGCGCTCGAGGCCCTGAACATCGCCGAGGCGCTCGGGGCGGGCGACCATCCCCCGGACTCGCCGGAACGGATCCACCTCGCCGTCGAGGCGGCGAAACGGGCGCTGACCGACGGGCTCTTTCACGTCACCGATTCCGACTTCGAGGACGTCCCGGAGCTCGGCTCCAAGGCGTACGCGGCCGAGCGAGCCGACGAAATCGGAGCCGAAGCGACGGAGGACGTCGATATCGGCCACCCGAGCGCGAACGGGAGCGCCGAGGACGCCGACACCGTGCTCTTGACCGTCGCCGACGAGCAGGGGAACGTCGTCTCGTACATCAACTCCCGCTTCAAGGACTTCGGCAGCGGCGTCGTCGCGGGCGATACCGGCGTCGCCCTCCAGAACCGCGGTAGTTCGTTCTCGCTGGACCCCGACCACCCGAACCGGATCGAGCCCGGAAAGCGACCGTTCCACACGCTCATTCCCGGACTGGCGCGGTTCGACGATTCCGACTGGGCCGCCTTCGGCGTGATGGGTGGCTACATGCAACCGCAGGGGCACCTCCAGGTCCTCTTGAATCTTCTCGAGGACGGGATGTCGCTGCAGGAGGCGATGGACTACCCCCGGTGGCGCTATCAGGTCGACGGCCAGCTCGCCGTCGAAGGGCGCTACGACGGGACCGTGCTGACGAAACTCGCTCGACGCGGTCACGAGGTGCGGGTCCGACCGCCGGGACACTTCGGCGGGAGTCAGATCGCCCGCAACGACGACGGGACGCTCTCGGGTGCCACCGATCCGCGTAAAGACGGCTCCGTCGTCGGATTCTGACCGCTCCGTCGGTTCGACGAAGCTAGCCAGTCCGGCGCGTCACCCGGTCCGTGGGTGTTGGGACGAGTTTTGCATCTTATCGTCGCCGTCGTTCGAGGTGATGACGACCGAGTTAGGCCTGTTCCGTCCAGTTCGCTTCGATCTCGTCGTACGGCGGCGACGGCGGCCACTCGTCGGCGACCCAGGCGTGGTCGACGGTCAGCTCGTCCCCGATCAGAAACGTCGCCGGACGAGGTTCCGACACTCCCGTCATCCCGTCGAGGTCGTGGACGACGTCGTAGCGTTCCGCGACGCCGTTGCCGGGATCGGAGTAGAGCGAGTGCTCGAGGCCCCGGCGTTCGATGAACCGCTGGTGATCGAACGGCTGTGAAATCCCGACGCCGACGACCGTCAGCTCGTTGCCCCACTCGCGTTCGCGAATCTCGTCCCACCAGTACACCGACTTTCCGCCCCAGTTCAACGGATAGAACACCAGTAACACGCGTCCGTCCCGCGCGACCAGATCGGATAACGCCGTATCCTTCCAGTACTCCTCGGATACGAGCGGACGGGTGAAGTCCGGCGCCTGATCACCTTCAGTCGGATGCGCTGACGGAGCGAACTCGACCAGATCGAACCCGTCCGAAGCGGTTTTCTCGTCCACGACTCCGTCGCCGTACGTTCGATCGAGGTACTCGAGGATCCGACCGCTCTCGGGCATCGTCACCCCGCGTTCGTGATCGATCACGACGGGAACCGATCGCGTTCCCGACGCGCGAGCGACGGCGTTTCGGCGACTGTGTTCACCCGCGACGAATCGGGAGCGATACGGCACGTCGTATCGCTCGAGTCGACGAACGACGAGTTCGCAGTAGGGACAGCCGTGGAGTCGGTACAGCGTTATCGTCGCGCCGTCACCGTGTGGGTCGATGGCAGTAGACATGCGAGGCTACGGTTCGTTCGCGTCGGGTCGTCTAAAACACTACTGCTGAAATGGACCTGAAAGGGTTGCTTTCGTAGTAGCTGGATTCACCACCCAAGTTCTCAACTCGGCGAACTGATCGCTCGGGCCTCCGAAAGCGGACCCATTAGCTAATGTGTGTGGGTATAGATACCATAGAACGAGTATGGCAATCGAACAAGTAGACGATGAACCTGAGAGCGCGGCGAAAACGATCCCCCACTGGTACTCGGCGGACAACGACGACGTTCCGACGCTGGTCGACGGTGACGGCGTCGAGGTGTTCGACGCCGACGGAAGGGCCTATCTGGACTTTCAGTCGCAGCTGTACTGCGTCAACGCGGGCCACAGCAACCAACGGATTATCGATGCGATCGCGGACCAACTGGCCCGAATTCCGTACGTCTCCTCCGGAAAGCACAACGACACCCGAAACGAACTCGTCACGCGACTGCTCGAGGTCGCGCCGGAGTCGATGTCTCAGACGCTGTTTTCGATCTCGGGAAGCGAAGCGAACGAAGCGGCGGTGATGCTCGCACGGGAGTACGCCGACGCGCCGAAGGTACTCACCAGGTGGCGGTCCTACCACGGGGCGACCTACGGAACGGCCAGTCTGACAGGTGACACTGATACGAGCTCCTATATCCAATCGCACGCTGCGATGACGGGAAACGCGAAGTTCCTTCCACCGATTCCAGCGGCGTTCGATGCGGAATCGCCCGACGAACTCGCCGAACAGGCGGCAAACCACCTCGAGTTCGTCATCCGCAACGAAGGCCCCGACTCGATCGCGGCGATCCTCACCGAAATCGTCGCGGGCTCGAGCGGCGGCTTCACCGCGCCGCCGGGCTACTTCGAGCGCGTCCGCGAACTCTGTGACGAGTACGATATCCTGTTGATCGCGGACGAAGTGATCACCGGCTTCGGTCGAACGGGCGAGTGGTTCGGTGCCCAGAGCGAAGGCGTTCAACCCGATCTGATGACGTTTGCGAAGGGGGTCACGAGTTCGTACGTTCCGCTGGCTGGCGTGATGATGAACGCGGCAATCGCGGACTACGTCGCGGAAGAAGGGTTCGATATCGGCCAGACGTTCGCCGGCCATCCGGTCGGCTGCGCCGCGGGATTGGCCGCGATGGACGTCTACGAGGACGAACTGCTCGAGAACGCGCGA
This sequence comes from Natronorubrum texcoconense, assembly GCF_900100335.1. Classification (GTDB taxonomy): domain Archaea; phylum Halobacteriota; class Halobacteria; order Halobacteriales; family Natrialbaceae; genus Natronorubrum; species Natronorubrum texcoconense. The sequence goes on from NZ_FNFE01000005.1 coordinate 365,034, forward strand.
TCGGTTGCTCCCCACCTCGAATCCCGACTCACCGCACTGGAGGAGCGGTTCGATGTCGTCTCGTCGGTTCACGGCCGCGGCCTCCTCTGGGGCGTCGAGTTCACCGACCCCGAGACGGGCGAACCGTTCGTGGATCCGCGGGTGAGCGACGCCGACAACCCGGTCAAATCGGTCCTCTCCGCGGCCGGCGAGAACGGTGCGATATTCGGCATGGGCCGCCCCGGTATCCAGCTTCTCGTCTCACCGCCGCTCTGTGTGACCGAAACCGAGATCGACGAGGCGGTCGACATCCTCGAGAACGCGATCGAAACTGCGTTCTAGACTCCCGAATCGATCGCTTCGAACTACTGCTGGGGACGTACGATGAGCTTTCCGACCATATCCCGAGATTGCATGTCCTCCATCATCCGCGCTGTTTCCGCCAGCAGGTACTCCCTGGCGACGACCGGGTCCAATCGTCCGGTGTCGACGAAGCCGACGAGTTTCTCGAGGTCGACCTGCGTTCCGAGCGTGCTTCCGAAGAGGCGTTTGTGACCGAAGTAGAGGTCTCGAGCGTCGAATTCGGGAAACTGGCCAGCCGTCCGTCCACAGACGACCATCGCCCCGTTCGTTCGCAACACCTGGAGTCCGATGCGAGTGAACGGTCCGCCGAGGTGGTTGATCGTCACGTCGACGTCGCCGATATCGGCGACCGCCGTGCGCATCTCGTCGGGATCGCCGGTGTGAATCGCGTGATCGAGGCCGAGGGACTCGACCGTTCGAAGCTTCGATTCGTCGGTCGACGTTCCGATCGTTTCGGCACCCAGAATCGTCGCGAGTTGAATCGCCGCCACGCCGACGCCGCCGGCCGCACCCGGAACGAAGACGAGATCTCCGGCCGTGGTTCCGGCGCGCTCGAGCATCCTGAACGCGGTCACGTATGCGATCGGAAGCGCTGCAGCATCGACGATGTCGACGGTCTCGGGGAGTCCGACGAGCCGGTTCGCGTCGACGACCGCCCGTTCGGCGAACGCGCCGTCGTAGCTGCTGTAGTTCTCGCACATGTTCTCGGGACCCTCGCGACAGAACCGGCAGGTCCCGCAGGTCTCGAGCGGACAGAGGACGACGCGGTCTCCCTCGGAAACGGCCGAAACGTCGGCGGCCGTCTCCTCGACGATACCCGCCAGGTCGCCGCCGGGAACGAACGGGAGGTCCTCGGCGGTGAGCCGGTCGTCGTCCTCGAGTTTCCAGAGGTCGCGGTGGTTGAGTGCGGCGGCTTCGACGCGAACGATCGCTTCGCCGGGACCCGGACTCGGCGCTGGCCGGTCCTGGATTTCGACCTCGGGGGGCGTCTCGTGACTGGTGAGTGCGGCGACGCGCATAGTGTGGGTAGAGAACACACCGCTGACCGTCTTAACTTCCTGTGTTCGCCCCTGTCGACCACGGCGTCGTAGCCGTCTCGAATCGGTGGAATCACGATCAGTATTATCTGCTCGTTCGACCAACTGGGCGGTGGTATGCGAAAGACTATCATCGACCCGACTGCAGGAAACGAGCTAGTGGCGGACTCGGACGTCGTCAGCGAAACCGCGTACTCGAGGGGCGTTGTCGTCGACTTCGACGGGTACAAGCGCGTGTTCTTGTCGGGCGTCACGCCCGTCGAGACGGCGACGGATTCCATCGGAGCCCAGACCAGAGAGGTCCTCGAGACGATCCGGGCGTTGCTCGAGCAACAGGGCGGCGAGATGAACGACGTCGTTCGGATCCGGACGTACGTCCAGGACGTGATGGACGACGAGTTCGAAACGATTCACGAGGTCCGAGGGGAATTTTTCGACCGCGAGCACCTCCCGGCGAGCGCGCTGCTCGAGATCGGATCGATCGTCCGGGGCAACATCGAGATCGAAATCGAAGCCGTGGTGCCGGACTCGGAGTGGGAAGTCGAGCACGTGTCGGCTCCGTCGTCCTGAACCCGACTCTCGACGCTGCCCATAACGGGCGTCCAACCCACGTTTCGACGCCGTAACGGTTGCCAGGCGGTATACGCTTAACCCGTTGGCGTTCGAGGCGCTATCATGCAGAAGATCGTCGTTCTCCACACGACAGCACACGGTATCCCGTCCAGTGAGTGCGCCGACAGGCTCCGCAATCGCTGCTCCGACATCGAGGTTCGACGCGCGTCCTCGAGACGCGAGGAACTCGAACTCGTACGCGACGCGACGGTCGTCGTCGGTCGTGACCTTCGTCCGGAGTTGTTCGAAGCGGCAGAGAACCTTCGGCTGTTCGCGTGTTCGTCGGCCGGCGTCGGCCACCTCGACCTCGAGGCGTTCCGAGAGCGAGATATCGCCGTTACGAACGCGTCCGGGGTTCACGGGCCGAATATCGCGGAGCACGTGATCGGCTGGATGTTGTTGATCACGCGGCGTCTCGACGAAGGACTCCGTCGGCAGGCCCGCCGCGAGTGGCGCCACTTCCAGGCGATGGGTGACCTCTCTGGTTCGCGCGTCTGCGTGGTCGGACTCGGGGCGATCGGTCAGGCAATCGTCGAGCGTCTCGAGGGCTTCGGCGTCGAGACCGTCGGCGTTCGGTACACGCCGGAGAAAGGCGGCCCGACGGACGATGTCTACGGCTTCGGAGATCGAACGGGCGCTGGTCGGCATCGACTACCTCGTTCTCGCGTGTCCGCTGAGCGAGACCACCAGAGGACTCATCGGAGCGGACGAACTGGCGACGTTGCCGTCCGATGCGGTGTTGATCAACGTCGGCCGCGGACCGCTCGTGGACACCGACGAACTGGTGGCCGCGCTCCGCGGTGAGGACCTCTATGCTGCCGCCCTGGACGTAACCGACCCCGAACCGCTTCCCGAGGAGCACCCGCTGTGGACGCTCGGGAACGTTTACATCACGCCGCACAACTCCGGCTACACGCCGGAGTACTGGATTCGGATCGCAGACATCCTCGCCCGGAATATCGAACGCGTCAACGACGGCGGATCGTACGACGACCTCGAGAATCAGGTCGCCTAAAATCGATCTCGGCCCGACGTCGTAACCGATTCATCGACTCGAGAGCGGTACGGACGTCTCGATCGTGCCGTCTCGTCCTCACGCGAGTTTCTTATTCACAGAAATGCAAGAGGAAGCCCACGACTTCAGTCGTGGGTCACTGACGACTCCTGTAGCCGACTCCCGAACCGGTGGACGCCGATCGGATTGTCGGTGTTGCCGTCGGTCGCGAAATCCGCCAGCACCTCGCCGACGACGCTGGCGAATTTGAACCCGTGGCCGGTGAATCCCGCTGCGATCGAGACGTGGGGGTACTCCGGGTGCGTATCGAGGTAGAAGTGGCCGTCGAGCGAGCGAGTCACGATGCAGGTCGCGAGGCGCAGCGTCGGCCCCGAGGCGGCGGGGAAGTGATTTTCGGGGAGGCGTCTGAGTCGGTTTTCGTCTTCGAGCGTCGGCTCGTCGTTCCAGTCGTCCGGATCAATGGCGTCGGGTTCGGAGGGCGTGTAGCCGAACTTGAACCCGGGCCGGTCGGCCACCGGAAAGCCGTAGAACTCCCCTTCGGGAACGTCGACGTTGAATACCGGGAACGTTTCCGGCGTAAACTTCGCCGGCTCCCTCGGCTGGAGCCAGAGCATCACCCGTCGCTGCGGTGAGAGCGCGTCCTCGAGCAGCGGCGTGCGTTTCCCCGCCCACGCGCCGGCGGTGACGACGAGGTGGTCCGCCTCGTACGTCCCGCGGTCCGTCCGGACCTCGACGCCGCGTTCTCGAGGCGTCCACTCGAGCACCCGTTCGCGGGCGTGGACGGTTCCGCCGTGCTCGTGAGCGAGGTTCACGTGCGTCGAGATGGCCCGCTCACAGGCGAGAAAGCCGCCGTTCGGTTGGTAGACGCATCGGTAGTCGTCGGGAAGCTCGTAGCCCGGAAATCGCTTTCGAAGCACCTCACCGGACAGTATCTCGTGCGGCACGTCGTTCGCCGCGCAGGATTCGACCGCGGCCGAAACGTGCGCTGCGTCGGCGGGGCCGGCGCGGACCGACCCCGTTTCGGTGAGGAGACGCTCGCCCGATTCGGCCTCGAGGTCGCGCCAGAGCGTCCGTGCTCTCTCGGCGAGCGGAACGTACGACGGATGTTCGGGCTGTGTCAGTCGGAAGATTCGGGTATCTCCGTGGGAGGATCCCCGTCCGTGGGGAACGTCGTACTGCTCGATCCCCAACACATCGACGCCCCGCTTGGCCAGGTGGTAGACGGCCGAACTTCCCATTCCACCGACGCCGAGGACGATTACGTCGTACGAATCTCGAGTCATCGATACGACCGTTGGTGTGTGGTAGCAAAGCCTTTGATCTTCCGTCGCCGAAATCGGCCCTGGGCGTCCGCCGTCTTTGATTGCGTCTCGAATCGTCGCGTGTAGACACTGAGACCAGGAAAAACGGCGGGATGAGTGAGTGACAACTGAGACGATCAGTCCTCGCGATGCCTGCGGTGGACATCGATCGGCTATCTCGTTGCGGCGGTAATGCGCGTGAGTCAGGGGGAACCACGGTCCGACTCAGTCGTCGAGTTTCTCGAGGAGACGTCGCTTCACCCCCGGCCACTCCGTATCGAGAACGCTGAAGTAGACCGAATCGCGCAGCCCCTGATGGGTGTGTCTGTGCTGTCGATGGATTCCTTCCTGGGTCGCTCCGAGTCGTTCGATCGCCGCTCGCGACCGTCGATTTCTCGAGTCGGTTTTGAATTCGACGCGCACGCAGTCCCATTCTTCGAAGGCGTGCTCCAGCATCAGGTACTTCGCTTCGGTGTTGGCCGCCGTGCGCCAGTAGTCGGGTGTGAGCCACGTCCACCCGATTTCGACGCTGCGATGGGCGGGCTGGATGGCGCCGAATCTGGTGGAACCGATCGCCTCGCCGGTTTCCCGGCTGACGGTTGCAAACGGAAGCGCCCGTCCCCTCGCTCCGTCTTCGACGGCGGCCGTGACCCAGTCGCGCATCGCCTCCGGACCGGAAATATCCTCTCCGAACCAACGGAAAATGATCGACTGGGAGCCGTTCGCTTGAAGATCGGCGAGGTGGTCGTCGACGGATAACGGCTCTAATCGAATCGTCTCCGCCTCGAGGGTAACCGGGTCGATGTCCATGCCTCCCCTCTCGCGAGCGACTTCATCAAATTTGCTGCGCTGAGACGATACCGAACCGGTGTTCGGTCCGACGAGCCTGCACTCGCTATCGGTCACCCTCCGAAACTCTCACTGACAGTTTTCGGTTGCAGAAGTAACAATCCATATTTGTCTCTATTACTTCGGTACACGTGCAATGAACACGAGGGCCGGGTGGGTTCTCTGCCTCGGAATTATCGGGATTCTAGCGGTGTCAGTCGGTGCCCCGGCCCTTCCAACGGCTGTCTCGTTCGCCGAAGCAGAGTCGACCGAGCCGCCTGAACTCGACGAGGAGCAGGCAGAACTCGTAGAAGAGCAACTCGGTGAAGAACCCGGAGGGGAGGATGACGGATCGTTTCCGGCGGAGTGGTTCGTCCTCGGTGCAGGACTCATCGGCCTCGCAGTACTCGGGCGTGTTGCCGTCTCCAATCCGCAGTACGCTGCAGTGACACTCGGCATCGGAATCGTCGTCGTCGCGTTACTCGGCCTCCTGTTCGTTCGCGGATGGAGTGGCAGCTCCGATGCGGTCGGTAGATCCGTCTCCGAGTCCTTCCCGCTTCTCGTGGCCGGTGTTCTGGCGACTCTCCTAATCGTTCGTGTTACCATCGGTCTGGTTCTCAGTGACGACGCGCCAGCAACTGTCGAATCCACTGCTGATCAGGTCGAGAGCCGAGCGCTGACGACCGACCCACACACGCCGTCGCGATCGTCGGAGTTCGTCGATTCGAGTGTTCCGGTGGATAACGACGTCTATCGCGTGTGGCAGACGCTCACCGAGGCGGTCGACAAGCGGTCCGACGAAACCGCGACACCGGGCGACGTACGGACGGTAGCGCTCGAGCGCGGATTCGATCCCGGCACCGTCGAGGAACTCACGCGACTGTTCGAAGATCACCGCTACGGAGGCAGAGAGCCGACGGCCGATCGAGAGCGTCGCGCACGAGAACTCCTGGATCGACTACGGATCGAGGGAGAGCGCCGATGAACGACGAACTCGTCCGCGGTGCGGCAACCGTTCTTGCGGCCGTCTCGCTGGCGATCGGCGTCGCCGTCTTTGTCGCCCGCGACCGGATACTCGATCGACTCTCGTACGAGGTCATTCTCGCTCTCGAGGTGTTCGGACAACTGGGGTTTTACCTGGTGCTCCTGCTCTTTCTCGTCCAGAGTTACCGTATCGCTCGCGATCGATACGAGAACGCCGTCAACGAAATGATCCCACCGGCTCGAGAGCGTGCAACCGAGACACTCACACCCGGCGATGACCGTATTCGCACCGTCGAGTCGATACGTGACCGAACCGACGTCGAATATCGAACGATCCGAGAACAGCTCGATCGTCTGGTTCGGGACGTCCTCGAGCGTTCAGATCAACGCTCGGAAACGGACTCGAGCCGAGCCGTCGCCGAGGGTACCTGGACCGGTGACGACGTAGCGGCTGAGATGCTCAGCGACGATGAAACACACCCCCGATCGCGTCTCGGCCGACTTTTCGAGGCGACCGGTTTCGCAGCCGTCCGGACACGTTACGACCTCCGACGGACGATGACCGCTATCGCGGCGGTCGCCGGCGTAGCGGTTACTGACGATCGACGCTCGCGCGTCTCTCGATATCTGGTCGGCCGACCGATACACGCTCCGTCGTCGGCCGAGGATGAGACCGACCCAGTACACGAAGAGAGCGATGCAGGTCGCGTGCAACGGCGGACCGGTCACTGGGACGGGGTTAGCGTGATCGCACTCATCGGAATCGTCCTCGGCGTCCTCTACCAGCAGCCGACGATCATTCTGGCAGGGGGGATCGGGGTCGGATTCGCGGCGTACGGCCAACTCAGCGACGTTCCCGAACTCGAGGTGACCGTCGACCGCGTCGTGAGCGAGCCGCGTCCCGAGCCGGGCGACGACGTCGGTGTCACGGTAACGATTCGAAACGATGGCAACCGTCGGATACGGGACCTTCGCGTGATCGATGGCGTTCCGCCCGAACTCACCGTCACGTCCGGGTCACCGAGAATGGGGACGACGCTCGGGCGTGGCGAGACGGTCTCGCTGCAGTATACGATTTCCGCCCGACGCGGTCGCTATCAGTTCGATCCGGCACTCCTCCTCGTCCGAACGATCACGGGTGCGACCGAGACGGAACATCGCGTCTCGGCGGAATCGGAGCCGGCGATCACGTGTCTGCCGACGATCGAATCCCTGCCCTCGAGCACAAGGCTTCTCCAAAACCGCGGCTCTCAGCAGGTCGGGCAGCTTTCGACGAACAAGCCGAGTGCCGGCGTCGAGTTTCATAGCGTCCGTGAGTTCCACCCAAGCGATCCGGTAACGCGGATCGACTGGAACCGATACGCTCGAGACCGCGAGTTGGCGACGGTGTCGTTCCACGAGGACCGATCGGCGGTCGTGATCGTCGCGATAGACGCTCGCACCGATGCCTACTGTGCACCCGCTACGTCCGAGAGGGAGCACGCCGTCGATCGATCGGTCTCGGATGCAGCGACCGTGTTTGGATCGCTCTTGTCCGAGGGCCACAGCGTCGGGCTCGCGTCGATCGGTCAGGACCCGCTCTGGCTTGCACCGAATCGCGGGACGGCTCACCTGAACCGAGGCCAGTCGTTGTTGGGAACAGCAGCCGCGATCGGCCCACAACCGCCAGAGTCAGAGGGGTACGATCTCGATCGGTTTACTCTCGCACCCTCATCCGCGCAGATACTTCTGTTCACGCCGCTCTGTGATGACGGTTCCGTCGAGATCGTTCACACCCTTCGCTCGCGGGGAGTCACTGTGACGATCGTTTCACCGGACCCGACGATAACGGATAGCCCGGAGCGAGCGCTCGCCCGCGTCGAACGACGGCTCCGAATCCAAGCGCTTCGATCGACAGCAATTTCGGTCGTCGATCGCGGCTGGAACACATCGCTCGATCGCGCGATACGAGGTAGTGTATGACCCGTTCGACGACACCGTCCACGGGCGGGCCACCTGCAAAGCTCAGTTCCTGGATCACGGTCTGTCTCGCCGGCATCGGATGGAGTACGACCGTTCCGTACTCGTTTTCCGGAGCGAGTATCGCGACGGTCGCGTGGCTTCTCGTTGGACTGGCTCTCGTCGTGAGCGATCGGCAGATCCTTTCGATCGCCACGGCTGGACTCGTTCTCGGTGGGTTCGTAGCCGCCGGTGACGGTGCTCGACTGATCGCTGTTCTCGTCGGCGTCACCGCCGCAGTACTGGCTTGGGATATCGGCAACAACGCGATCAGTATCGGCCGTCAACTGGGCCCCGATGCATCGACGGCACGTATCGAGTACGTTCACGCCACTGCCAGTCTCGTCGCTGGCCTATGCATCATCGCTATCACGTATCTTTCGTCGCTGCTTTTTACAGGTCCGCAGCCGCTGATCGTCGTCGTCTACCTCTTGCTCGCAGCAGGGCTGATTACAGTCGTGCTGAGTCTGCGAGACGGATAACAGGAACGACCGTGCGACTTTCCGACCGACGAACAGTGCGTCTTCTTTTCGGCAGACTCGAGTTCACCTCACTGTCGGTCGATGGAACTCTCAGCGATCGATACGTCTCTGTCTTAAAAGCGCCTTTCACGACACATTACCTCTGACGGAGCGGGATCTCCGGTGCCTCGAGTTTAGCTTTAAGATGGTGGACCCGGTAGGTTCGCTATGGAACAACGGGAGCTTGCGAGTCTCGGTATCCTCGGCGTCTTGGCCGAACGGGAGCGCGCCACAGTCAAAACCGTCCACGAGCAACTTCGCCACAATTTCGGTCGCTACTGGGGTGCGAGCACCGGGATACTCGTTCCGACGATCAACCAACTCAGAGAGGATGGGTACGTCGAAACGACCGACAGCACCACACAAGCCGCGACGTACAAGATCACCGACGACGGTCGTGACCACCTGCAATCGTTGCTCACGAAGCCGATTCAAGACGTCTCTCATCCGTCGTTTCGCGCGCATCTGATGATGAAACTGGGCTTTCTCCACCATCTTTCGGTCGACGGCCAACAGGCGGAGATCCGGGCTCTGAAGGATCAACTGAAGACCTCCCGCGAGGAACTGCGGACGATCGACGCCACTCACGAGGCGGAAGTCGACGACCGAGAGCGAGTCGGGTATCGACGGGAACTCATCGACCTCCGGGTCCGGATCCTCGACACGTTCCTCGAGTGGCTCGACGCTATCGAACCAACACAGCCAGTCGAGCAGTGAGGTGACGACGTCGTGGTCGGCCGGCACTGCCCGGCAGACGATCCGCTGAAACTCGAAGTCCCGTCAGACGTGCTGTTCCTCTACGTGCTCTCCGATGCCGTCGCTTTCGTCAGTCAACTTGCCGCATGCAGTACCGACCAGACCAGAAAGGGAATCTGAGCCGCTCCACCGGGCTCGAGTAGTTCGGCGAACACCTGTACGTACCGCTGGTCGAGGACGTCAGTAACCGAGATCCAGGAGCCAGTTGACGGCCAGCGCGACGGCGACGAGGAGCAAGAGGGCCATGAGCATACCGAACGACGCCGCCCAGCCGAAGACGTCCGCAAACAGCCCGACCGCGACGGAGCCAAAGGAGCCGACGATGAGGTATACCGTCCTGACGAGCCCGAAGCCGGCGCCTCGCTCTTCGTCGGTCATGTTGTCCATGAATCGCGGCTCCACGGCGACCGCCCAGCTCAGTCCGTTCCCGATCAGTATGAGGCCGGCGGCGACACCGAGGACCCCGGGAACCGCGACGAACAGTCCTAACCCCGCCGCACTGGTGACCATGCACCCGAAGGTCGTCACGTCGCGACCGAAGCGGTCCGAAATCGCGCCGATACCGGGCTTGACGATCGACTGGATGACGAAGTACCCGGAGAAGACGATCCCGGCGAGCGTCGCCGACTGCCCGCGATGCTCGACGAGGAACGTCGGCAGGAACGATGCCGTCCCTTGCCAGACGAACGCCCCAACCGACGCGATGGCGACGGTGAACAGGATCTCCGGCTTGCTGAGGATGTTCGTGACCTCCTCGAGCTGCAACCGCTGTCGGAGCGGTTGCTCGGGCCGATGGGGTTCGACGGGGTGGATTCGCCAGACGAACAGCGCGAATATCGGGGCGGCGACGACCGCACCGAACGCGACGGCCGGCCGCCAGCCGTACTGAATGCTGATCCAGGCCGCGGCGATCGGCGCGACCAGTCCCGCCGCCGACGAGCCGATCGTGTGGACGCCGATAGCGAACCCCAGGTTATCGTACGTCCGGTCGAGAAGCGTCGTCGCTGCGCTGTAGTGGAGTCCGGCGACGGCGCCGAGCACGACCATGGAGAGCACGAACACGGCGTACACCGGGGAGAGCGCCAGCAGCAGACTCATGACGGTTGTTCCCCCGATCGACACCAAAATAATCGATCGCTCTCCGTACCGATCGGCGAGAATCCCGCTCGGAAACTGCATGATCGCGTACGACAACCACATCCCGGTCAGTGCGATACCGATCACGGTGTTTCCGATCTGAAAATCGTCGGTGATGGCGGGCACGACGGGGCTGATAGCGAGGCGTGCGACCATCGTCGCGAAGAACGCGAACGTACAGAGCGTGAGTACCGTGTGCTTGTACTGCCAGCTCATCGTTCCTCACGCGTCGACGCGGTCATGATCGGGTACTCACAATGCGGCCAAATCAGTGTGAATTTTCCGGCAAACGACACGGCGCTATTGCTTCGTCCTCGAACTCCCCCCGGCGACGCCAAAGCGGCGCAGTCTCAGTAGGACTTCGGGAGACCGAGAACGTGTTCGGCGATGTAGTTTTTGACCATCTCGTTCGAGATCGGGGCGATGACGTTGATCATCGTCTCGCGCCAGTAGCGCTCGACGTCGTACTCGCTCGCGTAGCCCATCCCGCCGTGCGCGCGGATCGCGCGTTCGCAGGCTTCGAGCGAATCCTCGCTCGCCCGGAGTTTGACGGCGTTTGCCTCGGCGCCGCAGTCGCGGTCGGTGTCGTAGAGCCACGCCGCCTTCCGGATCATGAGCTCGTCCTGCTCCAGTTTCGCCCACGAATCCGCGAGCGGATGCTGGACCGCTTGATACGAGCCGATCGGGTTGCCGAAGACGACGCGCTCGCCGGCGTACGCGGCCGCTTTTTCGATCGCGGCTTGCCCGACGCCGACCGCGTTCGAGGCGATCGCGATCCGTTCGGTGTTGGCGAACCGAAGGAGATACCGGAACCCGCTACCCTCCTCGCCGATCCGGTCGTCGGCGGGGATGCGTACGTCGGTGAACCAGACCTCGTTCGAGTCCGACGCTCCCCGTCCCGCCTTCGGGATTTCGGCGACTTCGACGCCGTCCATGTCCCGGCTAAACTCGGTGAAAAAGAGCGTAAGCCCGCCGAATCGGTCGGATTCCGCTCGAGGCTCGGTGCGGGTAAGCAGCATGATCACGTCCGCCTCCTGGGCCTTCGAGGTCCAGATCTTCTGTCCGTTGATCACGTACTCGTCGCCGTCGCGTTCGGCGACCGTCTCGATTCGAGAGGTGTCCGTCCCGGCGTTCGGTTCGGTCACGCCCGTACAGACCTGCACCGAACCGTCGGCGATATCCGGAAGGTAGCGCTCCTTGTGCTCCTCGTCGGCGAACGCGACGAGCGGTTCGGTGCTGAACGTGTGGTGTGCGGTGATCGACGTCCCCGCCATTCCGGCACCGGATCGGGCGATCTCCTGCTGGACCAGCGACGCCTCCTGGACGCCGTACCCCTGTCCGCCGTACGATTCAGGGATCGTAATTCCACACCAGCCGCCGTCGGCGAACGCGTCGAAGAACTCGGTCGGGTACTCGTGGTTCAGGTCTTTTTCGCGCCAGTACTCGTCGCCGAACTCGTCGCAGAGATCGCGTACCTGTGATCGGATCAGCCGCTGTTCGTCGGACAGCTCGAAGTCCATGACCGGTATTTCCACCATGCTGGCTAAACAGTTTCCCCCCGTGCCGGACGCACGGTCTTGGGACTCGTCGACCGCTCTCGGTCTCAGACGACCCGATTGGTGAGGTCATCGCCCCGTCCGATCCGTTCGACGTTCTCGCGGACGATACCGCCCACGTCGCGGAAGTAATCGCGGGTGTACGCCGCCGCGTGCGGGGTGACGATGACATCGTCCAGCTCCCAGAGTGGAGACGTCTCGGGTAACGGCTCGGTCTCGAACACGTCGAGTGCGGCGCCCGCGATGTCGCCGGCCTCGAGGGCGTCGATCAACGCTCGTTCGTCGACGACTGCGCCGCGAGCGACGTTGACGAAGTAGGCGTCCGATCGCATGGCGTCGAACTCCGTCGCGGCGAACAGGCCGCGGGTGGCCTCGGTCAACGGCACGGTGACGATAACGAAGTCGGCCGTTGCGATGGGTTCGTGGAGGGCTTCGATGGCGTACATCTCGTCGAACTCCGGGAGGGGGTCGTCGGACCGCCGCACGCCGACGGTCTCGACGCCGAGCGAGCCAAGCACGTCGGCGACGCCGCGGCCGAGCGTTCCCGTGCCGACGACGCAGGCGGTGGTACCCGGGAGCGTGAACGCTTCGTCCCACGCCGGTCGCTCCCAGCGCCGCTCCGTCGCGCTCGCGATCTGATCGTGGAGCCGACGAGCGAACGCGAGCAGGTAGCCCGCGACGGTTTCGCCGACCGTTCGCCCGTGGATTCCGGTGCTGTTGGTGAGTGCGACGCCATCCTCGGCGAGCGCCTCGAGCGGGAAGCGATCGACGCCCGCCTGCGTCGAGTGGATCCAGTCGACCTCGAACAGCGCGTCGAAGTGATTTCGCGTGACGACCGCATCGCAGTCCGCGATTCCCGCCTCGTCGACTACCGAGACGTCGATCGGGAGGTCGGAGAGGAACGCCGCGAGTTCCGACGGCGGGAAGATGGCTTCGACGGATTCCTGGACGCCGAGGCGCTCGAGTTTGCCTGTCATGCACTACCGGAGGTGCAGTCGTCGTATCAATCTTCCCACGGTGGGACTGGAGAGCGCGTAGGGCTTCCGTCGAAACGCTCGGTGCGTCGGCTTCCGGCCGAGTCGTCGTCGGCCGTCGCTCCGGATCGGGACGATGGTTGCCCGTCGTCTCGGGCACTGCCATCCGTCGTCTCTCGAATTCCGCCGTGCTCTGTCCAGTCGTAACAGAATACTTATCATCGGTACTGGAGTACTGATCCGCCGTGGGAAGCAACCCTTTCGGGAGCCTCTCCGACCTCAGGAACGGAGTGGCCGACCTCTGGAGCGGCGGCCGCGGGAGAATACTCACCGCCGTCGCCGCCGGTTGGTTTCTCTCCATCGGCGTGCGGATGATCTACCCCGTGATGCTGCCGTACCTCAGAACGGCTTACGGGCTCGATCTGACGACCGCCGGCCTCCTGCTAACGGTGCTGTTCCTCGCGTACGCACTGGGACAGTTTCCGGGCGGGGTGCTCGCCGACCGGTTCGGAGAGCGATTCACGCTCACGGCGAGCGCGGTGATCTCCGCGGTAACGTTGACGCTCGTCGTCACCGCCAACTCGTCGATCGTGCTCTTCGCCGCCACGGCGCTGTTCGGGTTCGGGACGGCGCTGTACGCGGTCGGCCGGTACACCGTCCTGCCACGACTGTACACGGATCGCCTCGGCGCTGCGAACGGCGTGACGGCCGCCTCGCAGGACGCCGGCCAGTCGGTCCTGCCGCCGGTCGCCAGCGTGATCGCGGCGGCGTTTCTGTGGCAGCTCGGATTCGGCTTCGCGATTCCGTTGTTCCTGCTCGCAGCCGTCGCCCTCTGGGTCGTCGTCCCGCCCCGCTCTCCGAGTGCTTCGGACGGCGACTCCGGGTTCAGCCGCGACGATCTTCACGTTCTCACGTCCGTGTTCCGCCAGCCGGCGGTCGTGTACGCGACGGCGGTGTTGATCCTCGGACTTTACGTCTGGCAGGCGTTCACGAGCTTCTATCCGACGTATCTGATCGAAATCAAAGGGCTCTCGACGACCGTCGCCAGCTTTCTGTTCGGGATTTTCTTTGCACTCGGCATTCTGATCAAGCCACTCGCAGGGGGTGCGTACGATCGGTTCGGCATCCGCCGCTCGCTCACGATCGTCGCGAGCGGACCGACGATCGGCCTCATCGCGCTCCCGTACGTCGACGACATCTGGATCCTTATCGTGGTGACCGCTCTCGTGAGCACCCTGCTCGGCTTCGCGACGGTCGTCGAACCGTCGTTGCTTCACTCCCTCCCCGAGGAAATCCGCGGGACGGGGTTCGGCATCCTTCGATCCGTCGGCTTCACGATCGGTGCGACCAGTCCGGTCCTGTTCGGTGCCGCGGCCGATCGAGGATTTTTCGACGAGATGTTTATGGTTCTGGCCGTGTTCGCCGCCGGAATGATTCTCTTGGCGTTCCGGATCCCCGAGAACTGAGCGTTCCGAGTCGGCGAGGGGCTACGAACTCGAGATGACCGCACCGTGTTCGTGAAACCGCTCGATTTCGTCGGCCGAGTACGACAGGGCCTCGAGGATGTGATCGGTGTGTTCGCCCTTCTTCGGCGGTCGCGAGGCGAACTGCCCGTCGTGAATCCTCGAACTGAAACGGAACGGAAGCGACGCCGTCAGGACCCGCTCGTCGACCTCCGGATTGTAGCTGTCGACGATCATCGACCGCGCCTCGACGTGCTCGTCGTTCTCCACGAGATCTTGGACCGTCTGGACGGCTCCGGCCGGAATCCCCGCATCGAGTAGTTTTCGCTCGAGTGCTGCCGACGTAAATTCCGTGAACTCCGGGATGAGTTCGTCACGGAGTGCTTCCCGGTGGTCCATGCGGTCGTCGATCGTCTGGAACCGGTCTTCCTCGAGCAGATCGGTTCGATCGAGGGCCGTACAGAGTCGCTCGTACATCGCCTCCGAGAGCGTCGCGACGTAGATGTGTCCGTCGGCCGTCGGGAAGACCCCGTTCGGCGCGCTGCCGATTCCTTTGCCTCCCGCGCGTTCGGGGAGCGATCCCGACTGGTCGTAGTTCGTGATCCAGTAGGACATCCAGGAGATCGCGACGTCGAACAGCGAGATGTCGATGTGGGTCCCGTCCCCGCCGCGGTCGTGGTGGCGAACGGCGGCGAGGATCGCGAACGCGGCGTTCGCACCCGTCCCGCAGTCGATCAGACTCGCGCGGATTCGGACCGGCGGCCGATCGCTGTAGCCGGTGGTCGCCATGAGCCCCGAGACGGCCTGAATACAGGGATCGTAGCCGGGATACGACTGATACGGGCCGGTTCGACCGAAGCCCGACAACGAACAGTAGATGACGTCCTCGTTTCGGGCCGTAACCGACTCGTAGTCGAGATCGTACTTCTCGAGGACGCCGGGCCGAAAGCTCTCTACGATCACGTCGGCTTCGTCGACGAGTTCCGTGACGATCGAACGTCCTGCGTCGGTTTTGATATCGACACACAGGCTCTGCTTGCCGTGGTTGAACGGGGTGAACATGTTCCCGTTCATCAGGTTCCGAAACGAATCGCCCGATGGCGGTTCGACCTTCAGAACGGTTGCCCCCATCTCGGCGAGCAACTGCGTACAGACGGGGCCCGCTATCGATTGTGTAAAATCAACGACGGTTAAATCGTCTAAGGGCTTCATACTACTCTCGATATCACCGTCGGAGAAAGTTCTTTGGGAAGGCCTATCACACACGTGCACGGACCGGTCACCGCCTCTCGATGTCGACCACCGTAACGAAGAGCCGTCCCCGAACCGAGGCCGTGTCACTCCAACCCACAGGCTTTTGCTCCTCGCATCGAAAGCGAGGGCACGATGACAACTGACGCGGACGGAGAGCGCTTCAGGTCTCGATTTACCGACGGCGACGTTCTCGGGACCTGGGTATCGATCGGTCACCCGGCGATCGTCGAAGCGGCTTCGAGAGCGGGATTCGACTTCGTTCTCATCGACACGGAACACACCGCGATGAGTCTCGAGACCGTCGCCGAACTCGCCCGTGCGGCCGCTGCGTCACCCGGTGAACTCGGGGTGATCGTCCGTCCCGCCTGGAACGATCCGGTCCGGATCAAACGCATCCTCGATATCGGGGTCGACGGGATCATGGTGCCGATGATCGACACGCCGGACGCTGCCACCGAACTCGTCCGGGCGACGCGGTATCCGCCCGACGGTGATCGCGGGATCGCGTCGGGTCGCGCGGCCGGCTACGGCCAGAACTTCGTCGACTACGTCGCGGAGGAGCACCGATCGTTGCTCACGATCGCGCAGATCGAAACGCCGACCGGCGTCGAACACGCCGCCGACATCGCGGCGGTGGACGGGATCGACGCGCTCTTCGTCGGCCCGGCCGACCTCTCGGCGTCGCTCGGCGTCTTCGCCGAGTGGGACGCACCCGAACTCACCGACGCGATGGCTCGCAGTATCGAAGCCGGAGCGAACGCCGACACGCCCGTCGGCACGCTCACGGTTCGCGAAGCCGACGTCGCGGACCGCGTCGAACGAGGGTTCGACTTTCAAATCGCGGGCAAGGACATGACGACGCTCATCGAAACCGGCGAACGGATCCGCGAAACCTACGAGGAGAGCGTCTCCAAACGCGAGTAACCGCCGCTGGTCGGTGATCCGCAGGCAACCGGGTCGTTCCGGTCGCAGTTATCGGATTGTCCTAGTATCTGTTGCCAGTTGGCACGCAGTGTGAATCGTTCGGGAACCGCTGTAGAGCCCGGATCCGGGGCGCAGTGGTCGAATTCGGGAACTCGAGACCGCGGTACGATTACCTCATTCGTTCATCCAGACGCCGGACTGCGGCTCGTAGGGGTCGGTCGGAATTTCGACGAGCGTCGGTCCGTCGCTCGCGATCGCATCGGCGACGGTCGCTTCGATCTCGTCCGGCGTTTCCGCCCGTTCGACGTCGATTCCGAGTCCGTCGGCGACGGTCGTGTACGAGACCGGGTTCTCCTCCCAGCCGTACTCGCCCTCGTCCATCCGGTAGCTGCGTCCAGCTTCCTCGCTGATGATGGCGTAGTCGCTGTTGTTGAGGACGACGACCGTGACGTCGATCTCCTCGTCGGCCAACGTGTGCAGTTCGTGGAGACACATCAGCAGTCCCCCGTCTCCGGTGAGCGCCACGACGTCCTGCTCGGGGTTGGCGATCTTCGCCCCGATCGCGGAGGGCAGCCCCGACGCCATCGTCGCCCACGAGCCCGGATTGACGTAATCGCGGGGTTCGTACGTTGGAAACATTACCAGCGTCCACAGCCGGAACCCGCCCGCGTCGACGGCGACGACCGCATCGCGGGGCGTTCCCTCACGAATCGCGTCCAGCGCCCTGACCGACGTCAGCGGCGCGTCCGACACCGCTCGCAGTTCCTCGAGGCGCTCGTCGATCGCGTCCCTCGTCGCCTGTGCGCGCTCCGCGCCGTTCGCACCGGAGATCGACCGGTCCGAAAGCGCACCGTCGAGTTCGTTGAGCGTTCTGGCGGCGTCGGCGACGATTCCGACCGCCGGATCGTAGCCGGTTCCGATGTCGTCGGGGTCGAGCGTCACGTGGACCAGGTCGTCCGGGACCTCGACCGACCAGTTCTGCATGGTAACCGCGTCGAAGTCGGTCCCGACGCCGAGCGCCGCGTCCGCGTCGGCGATGAGTTCCTTTACGGCCGTCCCAGTTCCGCCACACAGCACTCCTCCCATGAGTTCGTGGTCGTCGGGGAAGACCGCCTTACTCTTGTACGTGAGAACGACCGGCGCGTCGAGGCGTTCGGCGACCGCTCGCAACTCGTCGCTCGCTTCGGACGCTCTGATCCCGCCGCCGGCGATGATGACCGTACTCGAGGCCTCAGCGAGGAGGTCCGCTGCAGCGTCGACCTTCTCGGCGGGAACGCCGCTGAACGACTGGCGTTCGATCTCGCCCCGTTCTGCGAGCGGGACGTCCATCTTGAGGAAGTTTTTCGGAATACCGATCCGAACGGGGCCTTTCGGGGCCGTCTGTGCGGCGTCGATCGCCGTCTGGAGTTCGGCGACGGTACTCTGTGGCGTCTCGACGGTGATGTTCTCCTTGACGACGTTGTCGTAGGTATCCGGCGGCGTCTCGTGGATCCCGTCGCCGCCGCGAATCTCCGGTTCGGTCTCGACGGCGATGTGCAGGAGCGGCGTACAGTCGTTCAGTGCGTTTTTCAGCCCGTTCATCGCGTTCATATCGCCCGGTCCGGGGATGACCACGGTGGCGGCCATTCCGCCGCTGGTCTCCGCGTACCCCCACGCCTGATGCGAGACGGCGGTTTCGTGGCGAGCCATGACGAACCGGATATCGTCGCGTTCGCTGATACTCTCGTTCAGCGGCAGTGACTGTTTGCCCGGAATACCGAACAGCGTGTCGACGTCGTTCTCAGTCAGACAATCGATAATTGCCTCGTTGACCTTCATAGCCGTACTGAGACCGAAGACAGTGTAAAGGTCTAGGGTATCTCTCGTAAAAGACAGTGTAATTTCCACTGGTGTTCGCCGCATCGCTCGCGGCACAGCAGCCCCCGACCCACAACGGTCGCGAAACCGGCGTCGCTGACGATATGCTTTTGTATCGGGCCTTGGTGGGAGATAGCATGGACGTCCTCCATGCGGCTATCTGGGTCGACGACATCGATGCACAGCTGGCGTTTTACTGCGACGGACTCGGACTCGAGCAGACGCGCGAGTTCGACCTCGACGGCGTGACCAACACGTACGTCGCCGGGGAGAGCGACGCGGAGATCCAGTTCAAACACGACGACACCGAGCGAAACCCCGAGCCGGCCGTCATTGACCACCTCGCCGTCGAAGTCGCCGATATGAGCGAGACGATCGAGACGCTCGTCGAACGGTACGACAGCGAGGTCGTCGACGATCCGCGGACCGTCGAGGAGAAGGGGATCCAGATCGCGTTCGTCACCGACCCGGAGGGATACGTCGTCGAACTCATCGAAAACATCGAGGCGTAACCGAGCACGGAGTCGTTTTCATGAGTAACGAAAAACAAACTCTCATCGAATCGCTGCTCGAAGCCGAATCCCAGTTTCACGAGCTGATGCCGATCAAAGACACCTATAGCAAACTCTTCTTTCGATCGCTTTTCTGGTTCGCCCTCTTCAGCGTGCTCTACGTGGTACTCACCGGTTTGTGAACGGGGGGAGGAGCCGAAGATTTCTGACTCGGATTAGTCCGAATTGAGGGCCTCCGACCCGAACTATATGGTCTCCCCTCGCGTCACCGCGGGTGTGACGCCGAACACAGCGGATCGAATGACTGCGCTCTGTAAGACGCGACCCGAACCGGGAATGGCACTCGAGTCCGTTCCCGTCCCCGAGCCGGGGCCCGGCGAGGTGCGAATCCGCGTCGAGTCGGTCGGTATCGACGGCGGCGCGGAGGCGCTGATCTACGACTGGCACGAAAGCAAACGCCACTACGCGGATGAGCTCCCGCAGCTGTTCGGCCACGAGTTCGCCGGCGTAATCGACGCGACCGGTCCGGACGTCGAGGGGTTCGAGGCGGGGACGCGCGTCGCGGTGGAGCCCGTCCTCGGCTGTGGCCGCTGTCGGCTCTGTCGCTCGGGATCGTTCGGTATCTGTCCCGATCGGCGAATCGTCGGTCTCCATCCCGACCTCGACGGCGCACTCGCGGAGTACGCCGTGGTGCCACAGGAGACGCTCTACCCCATCGGCTCGCTGAGCGCCGACGAGGGGGTCTTTCTCGAGTTGCTCGGCTTGGCCGTCCACGGCATCGAACGTTCCCAGTTCGAACCCGGCGACAGCGTCGCGATCGCCGGCCCCGGATCGGTCGGGATCGGCGCGCTCGTCGCGGCGGTCGCCGGCGGAGCGAGTTCGGTCACGGTTATCGGGACGGCGGACGACCGCGAGGATCGACTGCCGCTCGCGCGCGAGCTCGGTGCGACGAACACGGTCACGACCGAGGACGCCGAGGCGGACCTCGCCGAGGAGGTCGACGTCTTCGTCGAGGCCTCAGGCCATCCCGACGCGATATCGCTCGCGTCGTCGACGACGCGTCGGGACGGCGAAATCGTCCAGATCGGCATCTTCCACGGCTCGGAGACGGTTCCCGTCGATCTCACCCGGCTCGTTCGGCGGGGCGTCTCGATCACGACGGTCTACGGCCGGCGCGACTCGAGTTGGCGACGGGCGATCGCGATCGCGGAGAACACGGATCTCTCCCCGGCGCTCGGTCCATCGTTTCCGCTCGAGGAGTACGAGCAGGCGTTCGACGCGACCCGACGGCGGGAGGGGATCAAAATCACGCTGCATCCGTAGCGAACGAAGCGCCCGAACCGGTTCTCACTCGGCCTGATCGGTGTACATCTCGTTCGGGTCGAGATCCTCGCGGATCAAGCGGAGTTCCTCCTCGTTGGGCTCCGGCGTCGTCCCCAGATCGTCGGCGAACTCGATCTCCCAGCCGGTCTCGGCGCGCACATCTTCGCGCGAAGCGTTCGGGTGAAGGGTGTCGACGTACATCTCCCCGCGCTCGTCGAATCGGCAGACGGCGAGGTCGGTGATGACCGCTTCCGGCCCGCCGTCCAGTCCGAGTTCTTCCCGGCCCTCGCGACCGTCGACGAAGCCGGGGCTCGTGATGAAGTCGACTTCCTCGGGGAACCGTCGCTCCGAGTGGGGCGTGACCATCAGCGTCCGATCGACGTGGCCCGCGATCTCGCAGGCCCCGCCGCTTCCCGGCAGCCGAACCGTCGGATCGTCGTAGTCGCCGATGACCGTCGAGTTGATGTTGCCGTACTTGTCGATTTGTGCGCCGCCGAGGAAGCCCACGTCGAGGCGACCGGCCTGCAGGTAGTAGTTGAACCCGTTGCGCATCGGTTCGATCGAGACGGCCCCCGACGCGAGCACCGGGTCGCCGATCGAAAGCGGCGGCGAGGACGGGTTCGATCCGATCGTCCCCGACTCGTAGACCATCTTCAGCTCCGGGGCGTGGGTCCGCTTGGCGACGTTACACGCCAGGTTCGGCTTGCCGATACCGACGAGCACCGAGTCGTCGTTCTCGAGTTCCCTCGCGGCCGCTACCACCATCAGTTCGCTCTTCGTGTAGTTCATTGGATTCCCTCCGTAGAGTCGGTCGCTCGATCGGTTCCGCTATCCTCGCGTCCGTTCGCGCGGGGTCCGGTCATCGGTACGCCCCCATATCGATGGGCGTCGCGTACGAGTGCTCCGGCTGCAGGTCGAGCAGTCGCTCGGCGCCGAGTTTCTCGACGTACTCCCGGCGGTTTTCGACGCCGTAGACCCACTCGTCGAGCCAGGCCTCGACCCGGTCGACGTCGCTCGCGATCTCGGCCCACTCGATGTAGGCCTCGTTGTCTCGGCCGTAGTAGCCCTGGGCGTACGACGGGTGGGAACCGTAGGGGTCGTGGACGACGTGATCGACGTCGTCGCTCGTAATGACGGTTCGGTTCGGATCGCTGCGGATCGTCTCCTCGGAACACAGCTCCTCTACCGAGAGGATGACCGTGTCGGCGGCTAACCCCGCGATCTTCACCTCGCCCTGGATCCCCCAGAGGTGAGCGTTCCCCGCGTCGTCGGCGCGTTGGGCACGGATGACCGCGACGTCCGGCTGGATCGGCGCGACGGCGTAGACGTAGTCGTCGTCGAACGGACTCTCGATGCGAGCGATATTGTCGTTGTGTTCGGGCAGGTCCGAACCGATGAACCCGCGGAGCGGGGCGAACGGAAGGTTCGACGCTCCGGCGTCGAGCGCGGCGATCAACCCGAAGTGGGTGTACTCCTCGAGTTCCAGTTCCGTCGGGATCCCGTCCTCGGCCGCGCGGCGAAACGCCGGCAGACTGCCGACGCCCGGGTTCCCCGCCCACGAGAACGTCGCCTTCCGCGCGCAGCCGGCGGCGATCAACTGGTCGTAGATCAGGTCCGGCGTGGCTCGGATCAGCTCGAGATCGCGCTTTTCTTGTCTGATGATCTCGTGACCCGCGGCGAACGGGATCAGGTGCGTAAACCCTGCGAGATAGATACTATCACCGTCGGAGACGCCGGTGCTGATGGCGTCGTGCATGGACGTGACCTTGCTCATAGCTGTGGTGGACTACCGTACGAATGGCGTAATTCGCACATAAGAATTGCCTTTGGGGGCACTTCGATCCGATTTCGCCACCTGAGGCTCCCAGTCACGGCCGGGGATCCGGTTACAGTACATTGATACCGGTAGCTACGATACCAACTCACATGCTATCGCTCAGCCCGGAGCAGGAGTTACTGGTCTCGTCGGTCGCGGACATCGCGGAGCGCGAGTTCGCCGATCGAGCGTTCGAGTGGGACGGCGAGCCGCCGTGGGAGAACGCGCGACTGTTGGCCGACCGTGGATTTCTCGGCGTCAACTTCGACGAGGAGTACGGCGGCGGCGGGATGACCGAACTCGACGCGATCCTCACCATCGAGGCCGTGGGTCGCGTCTGTCCCGACACCGCGGAGTTCCTCTACAATCAGCAGCTGGTCGCGCCGCGAGCGATCGAACTGTTCGGCACCGAGGACGCCAAGGAACGATATCTGCCGCCGGTTCTCGCCGCGGAGGACAGCATCGCGATCGGCATCTCGGAGCCGGAGGCGGGCTCGGACGTGGGCGCAATGGGAACGCGAATCGAGGAAGACGGGGACGATCTGGTGCTCAACGGCGAGAAAACGTGGGTGAGCAACGTCGAGCACTCGAGTGCGGCGCTCGTCTGGACGAAGTTTCCCGACGGCCTCGGCTCGGTTATCGTCGAGTTCGACTGGGACGGCGTCGAGGTCGCACAACATTACGCCAACATGGCCGGCCACCACCAGACGCATTTCATCATGGAGGACGTCGTCGTTCCGGAGGCAAACGTCGTTACGAGCGGCCCCGAGGGGTTCAAAAACCAGCTCCGGGCGCTCAACTGGGAGCGCGTCGGAAGCGCCACGCTGGCGAACGCGCTCGCGAGCTGTGCGCTGGAGAAGGCGCTCGAGTACGCCGAGCAGCGCACGCAGTTCGACCAGCCGATCGACGAGTTCCAGGGAATCGAGTGGAAGCTCGCGGACGCGGCGACCGAACTCGAGGCCTCGCGGGCGCTCACCCATCGAACGGCGGCCCGCGCACACGAGCAGGGGCGCATTCCCGCACGCCTCGACGCGTCGATGGCCAAACTCCGCGCGAGCGAGATGGTCGAGCACGTGGTCAGCGAAGCCCTCCAGATCCACGGCGCGAACGGCTATCAGCAGGGCCACCCCCTCGAGTATCTCTACCGGCTGGCTCGAGGACGCCGGCTCGCGGCGGGCACCGACGAGATACAGAAGAATCAGATCGCAGCGGTGCTCAAGCAGGACGGACTGCCGAACCTCGCGTGATCCGTGGTACCTCCGTCATGACCGTCACGAGTAGTCGCGGTCGAACTCCGGATCGCGATTCTCACCGAAGGCTTCGATCGCCTCTCGGTGTTCGGGATCGGTAACGCACTCCCACTGGTACGCGATGGCCCGTTCGCAGTACTCCTCGAACGATTGTTCCGGATCGACGAGCCGGTTCGTCCGTCGAACCGCCAGCGCGGGAAGCTCGAGCAGCTCGGCCGCCAGCTCGCGTGCGCGGTCGACGGGTTCGTCTGCGCTGTCGACCGCGAGACCGAGGTCGACGGCGTCTGCGGCGGTGATATCGTTGCCGGTGAGAAGGTACTCCTTCGCTTTCGCCTCCCCGATGAGCCGCGGTAACAGCCAGCCGCCGCCGTCGCCGGGGACGAGGCCGACGCGGACGAACCCTTCGCGGAGGATCGCGTCCGGGCCGACGATGCGCAGGTCGCAGGCCAGCGCGAAGTCACAACCCGCGCCGACTGCGGGCCCGCCGACCGCCGCGATCGAGGGCTTCTCCATTCGGCGGAGCTGTCGAACGACGTTCTGGACCGACCAGAGGTAGCCCGCGTACTCCTCTTCGGTCATCTCCTTGCGCCAGTTCGGCATCTCCGTGATATCGGCCCCCGCACAGAACCCGCCCTCGGCGCCGGTCAGGACGACGACGTAGACGCCGTCGTCGTCGGCCGCCTCGCGCAGCGCCTCGTTGAGTTCGAGGATCGTCTGCCGTCGGAAGGCGTTGTGCACCTCGGGACGGTCGATCGTGATCGCGGCGATTCCCCCGTCGGTCTCGTATCGGATGTCGTCGGCCATGCTCGATCACTCGTAGACTCGCCGCCCGATCTCCCTGGCTTCGATCTCGTCCCAGTCGTACTCGACGCCGAGACCCGGTCCGTCCGGAACGTGGACGTGTCCGTCCGCGTCGACGGTGTCCAACATGTCGGAGTAGTCGTCCGCGTACACCGGCGGCTGGGTGTTCGGACAGATCGGGTGGACGAGCGCCACTTCGTAGTAGTTGCTGTTGCGCGTCGCCGCCAGACAGTGGCGCTGGGCCGGCCCGGGGGCGTGGTACTCCACGTCGAGTCCGAACCCTTCCGCCATGTGGGCGATCTTCATCGCGCCGGTGATCCCGCCGTCGTACTCGGGATCCGCGCGTACGAAGTCGGTCGATTCCGTCGCGACGAAATCGGTGTGGGCCTCGAGGCCGCGAACGTGCTCGGTCTGAAGGAGCGGCGTGTCGAGCATCTCGCGGAGCTTTCGGTGGGAGTGCTGGGAGACGCCGCCGTCGCGGTAGGGATCCTCGTACCAGAGGAAGTCGGCGTCGTCGCAGGCCTTCCCGATCTTCAGCGCGTCGGCGAACGTGGCCGGGTTGCAGGCCGGGTCGAGCATGAGGTCCATCTCGTCGCCGACGCGCCGACCGACCTCGCGGACGACCGCGACCGTCTCGTCGGGATCCGTCCAGTCGCCGCCCCAGTCGTGGATCTTGAACCCCTGATACCCCATCTCGAGACAGTCTTCGGCGAAGTCGGCGTACGCGTCGGGCGAGTCGAGGCCGCCGTTCCTGTCGCCCTGGTACGTCGAGGCGTAGGCGGGGAAGGAGTCGCGATAGCTCCCGAGCAGTTCGTGGATCGGCGCGCCGCAGTGCTTCCCGGCGAAGTCCCACAGCGCGATGTCGATCGGTCCCATTCCCATCCAGTCGTACTTCCGCAGCGCGCGTTTGAACGCGCTCCAGTGGCGCTCGCGCTCGAGCGGGTTCTTGCCGATAAGGTAGTCGGCGATCATGTTGAGCTGGGCGGCGCCAGGCGAGTTGCCGCCGACGTACTCGCCGGTCGTTCCCTCGTCGGTGTGTACGCGGAGCGCGAACAGTTTCCGTTCGGTCGTCGTGCCGGGTTCGTAGACGATGCTGAACCCGTTCGGCGCGTAGCCGACGTCGGGAAGGTCGTAGCCGAACTCGACAGACTCGATGCGCGTGATCGTAGGTGCCATCGGTACGCTATCACATGGCGAAGGTGTTCCAAATGACTTTGCATCGCGGTGATGCGCAAGCCGAGCGCAAACGGTTAGGGCAGTGGGTCGAAACAATGAGGTATGGTATCCCACGGCTACGTACTGCCGACACGCGGCGTCGTTCTCTCCGCCGATGACTCCCTCGAGCAGGCCGCTCGCGTGCAATCGGAGGTGATCGGGCTCGCTCGCCGAGCGGAATCGCTAGGGTTCGACGGCGTGTGGGCCGGAGACAGCGTGCTGGCGAAACCGCGCCTCGAACCGTTATCGACCCTCGCCGCGGTCGCCGGGGCGACGGAATCGGTCACCCTCGGCACCGCGGTCTACCTGCCCCAGCTTCGACATCCGGTTCACGTCGCCCACCAGACGGCGACCGTCGATCTGGTGAGCGGCGGCCGCCTCGCACTCGGCGTCGGAGTCGGCGTCGGTGACGGCGTCGAGACCGAACACGACCAACTCGACGTACCCTACGAGCGCCGGGGCGCGTTACTCGACGAGGGACTCGAGATCCTCGAGGGGCTCTGGAGTAACGACCCCGTCTCGGTCGACGGCGAGTTCTTCGAACTGGACGACGCCGATATCGGCATCCGTCCGTGCGGGAGCTCGCCGCCCATCTACATCGCCTCGGCGACGTTCGACCCGCGGGACGGCTTCCCGCGACAGATACGGGACCGGATCGCGACCCGCGGCGGCGGCTGGCTTCCCATCGGCATGTCGCCCGAGATGTACGAAGGCGGACTCGACCGGGCGCGCGAGATCGTCGACGACGCCGGTCGCGACCCCGCGGGCTTCGACGCGGCCTACTATCACGACGTGGTGATCGCGGAAACAGAAGCGGCGGCGATCGACCAGGCTCGCGACTTCCTCGATCGGTACTACCCCTCCTGGGGTGCACTGAGCGACGACGACATTCGGAACCGCGGGGCGTTCGGCCCGCCGTCGGTCGTCGCGGACCACCTCGAGCGGTACGCCGACGCCGGCGTGGAAACGTTCATCACCCGCTTCACCGCGGCGGATCAGCGCGAGCAGTTGCGGCGGTTCGCCGATATCGTCGACTGAGACGCGTCGGTTCGGCTTTCCGACTCGAGCGTTCGACTGTCCGAATTCGCGAACTGATAGTCAACGATCCCACCGCGGTGCACCGGTGCACCGACGGACCGTCCGACCGATCGCTGCGACGCTGGACCGGCTTCGCTTTGCGTTTTCGCGTCCAACAGAGCCCTACGATAGATGATAGACGAACGAGGTGCAGTACTCCTCGTAGCCCATCCGTTCCGTATAGAACCGATGGGCGTCGTCGCGCCACTGCCCCGACTCGAGTTCGACCGCGTCGCAGTCGCGCTCGGCGGCCCAGTCGTGCACGAACGAGAGGAGCCGTTCGCCGTGTCCCTTCGACCGTTCACCCTCGGCCGTCACGAGGTCGTAGACGTAGACGTGGCGGCCGAGGTAGAAGTTCGTCGAGATCTTCACGCCGGCGGCCGCGACCGCCTCGTCGCCGTCGTACCGCGCGAACAGTCGGTATCCCTCCTCGCGCATCTCCTCGAACAGTTCGAGATACGTCTCGAGATCGAGGTGATCGCGGAGTTCGGTGACGAGCGGGAACAGTTCGCGCCGGCCGGACTCGGTGGTGATCTCTCGAATATCGGCTGTCGTCATCGCTCGTAGTTAGGTATCGTCACGACGTAAATTCCGGGGATCGAACGGGTCGTCCCGCCCTCGTGTGGCGGCTCGGGCGTCGAACTGGTCGTCGTCCGTCCGCTCGACCGTTCGACGAGCGGGCGTTCTCGCCTTCGCATACCCTTATGGAGCGCCCCGAAAATCGTGTGGTCATGGTCGTGAATATCGACGACATCGAGACCGTGGCAGTGGTCGGTGCGGGACAGATGGGTCGCGGAATCGGCGCCGTCGCCGCGCTGGCCGGGTACGAGACGACGATCACCGACATCGACGAGTCGCAACTCGAGGAGGCGGCGGAACGGATCGAGTGGTCCTACGAGAAGCGCGTCGAGAAGGACGGCGCCACCGAGGCGGAGACGAACGCCGCGCTCGACCGGCTCACGTTCACCACCGAGTTCGACGACGCCGTCGGCGACGCGGACTTCGTCACCGAAGCGGCGGTCGAACAGCAGGCGGTCAAGCAGGACATCTTCGCGGACCTCGAGGCGGCGACACCAGAGGAGGCCATCCTCGCGACGAACACGTCCGGACTCAACATCACGGAACTCGCCGAGACGACCGACGATCCCGAGCGGGTCATCGGGACCCACTGGTTCAACCCGCCGATGCTGATGGAACTCGTGGAGGTCATCATGACCGAACACACGCCGGACGGCGTGGCCGACACCGCCGAATCGCTCGTCGAGTCGTTCGGTAAGACGCCGATCCGCTGTAAGGTAGACGTTCCCTCGTTCATCGTCAACCGGCTCATGCGGCCGTACGGCGAAGAACCGGCGTGGATGGTCTATCGGGGCGAACACTCCCTCACGGAGATCGACTCCGCGATGAAGTACGAGGAGGGGTTCCCGATGGGCCCGTTCGAACTCGCCGACTTCACGGGCGGTATCCAGCTCCGCGTCGAGGGCGAACAGGATCACCTCGTCGACGACCGCCCGATGTCCTACGACACGGAAGTCTGTCCGCTCCTCCACCAGCTCTACGAGAAGGGACGGTACGGTCGGAAGGCCGACGCCGGCTACTACGAGTACGACGAACGCGACGAACCCCGGATTCCCGTCGACGCCGGACAGGGGTTCGACACGCTGTTGGTGTGGGCGCCGGTCGTCAACGAAGCCGCCAAGATGGTCGAAAACGACGTCGCGAGCGTCGATGATATCGACACCGGCGCTCGGCTGGGCGGCAACTGGCCGATGGGGCCGCTGGAGAAGGCCGACGAAGTCGGCGCCGACGTCGTCGTCCGGAAGCTGACCGAGGTTGCGAGCCGCCACGAGGACACGAACAAACTCGCGGAGACGCTTCCGTGCGATCTGCTCGTCCAAAAGGCGAAAACCGGCGAGACGTTCTACTGAACGGTTGCGGACACACGTTTTTGACGACTCGATGTAGCGTTCAGTCGATCCAGACCGTGACGAGACATCCTTCGGGTTGGGCCCGCTGCTGTCTTCCGTCGTTGCAAACGTGATCCGCCGAATCACAAACGCTTACGGGACTGCTTGTGAACTGTTCGCTAATGGCAATGGCCGAGTCAGTATACGTAGCCGGGGCGTTCGAACACCCCACGAGAGAGGCACCGGACAAATCGACGATGCAGTTGCACGCGGAGGTCGCCGCGGGCGCACTCGAGGATGCCGGCCTCGAGAAGGCCGACGTGGACGGCTACTTCACGGCGGGGGTTCCGGAGTACGAGAGCGGACTGTCGCCGCTCATCATGGCGGACTATCTCGGACTCGACCCGTCGTACGCCGACACGACGGATTTCGGCGGCTCGTCGTACGTGAGTCACGTCGGACACGCGGCCAGCGCGATTCGCGACGGTCGGTGCGACGTCGCGCTCGTCACGCTCGCCGGCCGTCCCCGGTCGCGCGGACAGGCGACGGGCTCCGGTGCGCGCGACATTCGAACGGTCCAGGACAGTTTCGAACGGGTCTACGGCGCCACCAACGTGGGCATGTACGGGATGGCCGCACAGCGTCACATGCACGAGCACGGGACGACAAGCGAGCAACTCGCGGAGATCCGCGCGGCCGCCTCGCACCACGCCCAGTACAACGAACACGCGATGTATCGGGAGCCGGTGTCCGTCGAGGACGTCGTCGAGTCGCGGGTGGTCGCCGATCCGCTCCACCTCCTCGACTGCTGTGTCATTTCGGACGGCGGCGGTGCGCTGCTCGTCGTCTCCGAGGACGTCCGTTCAGAATTGGACCGAGAGTGCGTCGAAGTGCTCGGCTTCGGGGAGGCGATCGGTCACCACGACGCCGGACGGATCGACCTCACGAGAACCGCCGCGGAGCAGTCCGGGTCGCGCGCCTTCGAGGAAGCCGGCCTGGGGCCGGAGCACGTGGACTACGCGTCGATCTACGACTCGTTTACGATAACGGTGCTCGAGGCGATCGAGGATCTCGGCTTCTGTGCGAAAGGAGACGGCGGGTCGTTCGTCGAGGGCGGAACGCTCCGCGCACCAGACGGTGAACTGCCGTTCAACACCGACGGCGGCGGACTGTGTTCGAACCACCCCGCCAACCGCGGCGGAATGACGAAGGTCATCGAGGCGGTTCGCCAACTCAGAAACGAGGCCAATCCCGAGGTGCAGGTCGACGCCGACGTCGCGCTCGCCCACGGAACCGGCGGGAGCATCGGCACTCGCCACGGCGCAGCGACCGTCGTTCTGGGGAGGGAAGCCCCATGAGTTGGGAGCCTCGTCCCGTTCCCGAACCGAACCCGGAGACCGAACGGTACTGGGCCGCGGCCGCGAGCGGCGAGCTACTGGTTCGCGAGTGTCTCGATTGTGGCCTCGTCTACCACTATCCGCGGTCGCTCTGCCCGGACTGCTTCAGCGAAAACGTCGAGTGGCGCGAGGCGTCGGGCGGCGGGGAGGTGTACTCGTACTCGATCGCTCGAGCGATAAGCGGCTGGCCGGAGGCGGATCTTCCGCTCGTACTCGCGTACGTGGAACTCGACGACGGGCCGCGGCTGATGACGAACGTCGACGCCGATCCCGAGGACGTCGAAATCGGCACGCGAGTCGACGTCCGGTTCGTCGATACGGACGCGTCGGACGTCGCCGTCCCGGTGTTCACTCCCGTCGACGACTGACGGATCGTTCACGCTCGTTCGCGTAGAAAATCGACCGTACTGATCTGGACCGCGGTCGCAGCTATTCCGACGGGAGCCGGCCGGTCAGCGCCTCGCTGGCGGGGGCGATCGGGAGTTCGGTACCCAACCCTTCCTCGAGGGCCTTCTCGTAGAGCATGTAGCCGGCGGCGACCGTTTCGATACCCGTTCCGCCGCTGTCGAACACCGTAATTTCGTCGTCGCTCGTTCGACCGGGAGCGGTCCCCGCCACCACCTCACCGAGTTCGGCGTGAACGTGATCCTCGTCGACGACGCCCTCCTCGAGCGCCGCGAGGAACGATCCCGCGTCCTGCGTCACGCGGTCGCGGAGGTCGGGGACGTACGTCGCGCGCTCGATGGTGGTCGTGTCGAGTTCGCGGCGGCCGGGGGTGTACTGACCCATCGCCGTCACGTGCGTCCCGGGCTCGAGGTCGTCGCCGTCGAAGACCGGATCGGCCGCCTTCGTCGCCGTGATGACGACGTCGGCACCGGTTACGGCGGCCGCACTCGAGTCGACGGCCTCGACGGACGCGTCGAGGTGGTCGTCGAACTCCGCGGCGAAGGTCTCTCGATTCTCCGGCGTCGGCGAGAAGACGCGGACCGACTCGAAGTCGCGGACGGTCGTCGTCGCGTGGAGTTGGCCACGGGCCTGCGCGCCGCTGCCGATGACGGCGAGGGTACGTGCATCGTCCCGCGAGAGCGCGTCGACGGCGACCGCGCCGGCCGCGCCCGTCTTGAACGGATTCATGCTCGCGCCGTCGATCAGCGCGATGGGCTCGCCGCTTTCGGCGTCGAACAGCGGCGTCACGAACCAGGCGTTGGGTCCGCTAAAGCCCGACGTGTACACGTAGCCACCCATCGCACCCGTGTCGGGGAGGATCGTCGAGTAGTTCGTGAGCTTTCCGTCCGGATTCTCGTTGCGGAACGTCTGTCGCGGCAGGGCCGGGGCGCCTTCTCCTCGCTGGCGGTAGCCCTCTCGGACGACGTCGACGTATTCGGCCGGCGTTGCGAGTCCGTCGACTTCGTCGCTGGTGAGAAACAGCGTGTCTGTCATACTCGATCCATCACACGCAGGGTAGAAAAAGCCAACCGTTAGACAGGGGGTGAAGATGCAGTATACACGCTGGCGCGTGTGGATCGCTTACTGGGTCTCGATTTCGTTCACTCGGTCTCGAGGACGTTGCCGATCATCTCGTCGGACATGTTCTCCAGTAGCCTGTTTCCGTCCTTGAGTTCCCGCATGACGAATCGGGAGGACGTTTCGTTGACGCCGTCGATAGCGACGATATCGTCGATGACCTCGTTCATCTGATCGTGGTTCTGGACCCGCGAGATGACGACGAAGTCGACGTCCCCCATGGTGTAGTAGACCTGCTGTACGCCCTCGACGTCGACCAATCCGTCACCGATCTCGTCGGCGTAGCCGCGCTCGTGCGAGACGTTCACCTCGGTGATGACGACCATCGCGAGCCCCAGCGACTGGGGATCGATATCGGCGGAGATGTCCGTTATCACGCCGTCTTCTTTGAGGCGATTTAGTCGGTAATGGATCGTCGACTTCGAGAGATCGAGCTCGGCCGCGAGCTCCTCGAGGTTCTTCTCGTCGTTTTGCTCGAGCTCTCTGAGTATTTCGAGATCGTTTTCGTCCAGATCCGGCAGCGGTTTTGTGGGTTTCATACTATTTACTACGTAGCACCGTAGTAATAAGGTTCGATACGTCGCGACGAAGTCCCCGGCTTCGACGCGCCGCGGTGATCGCAGCGTCGAGAGCCGTTACGGCGTCGTCGGTCTCCGTATCTGTAATGGTTCACCGATCCATCGCGGCGTCGGACACCTCGAGGGCGTCGTCGAGAACCGTGACGGCTTCGTCGATGTCGTCTTCCGTGATGGGCAGCGGGGGCGCGATGATGAGCGTGTTGATCATGTTGGCGACGTAGACGCCGCCGTCGGAGGCGGCCGCGGCGACCTCGTCGACGACGGTCGTCCCCGTCGAGATCTTGTCCTCGCGCTCCCCGAACGGCACGCGTTCGTCGGGATCTTTCGTCAGCTCGATCCCGCGGAAGAGGCCGACACCCCGCGTCTCACCGACGCTCGGGTGGTCCTGAGCGAGCTCCTCGAGCCGATCGCCGAGGTAGTCGCCGACCTCGCTCGCGTGTTCGATGAGGTTCTCCTCCTGGTAGGTCTCGATGGCCGCGAGCCCGGCGGCACAGGCGACGGGGTGGCCCGCGTAGGTGTGGCCGTGACAGAACATTTCGTCCTCGAAGTGGTCGGTGATCTCGTCGGTGACGATCGTCGCGCCTAGCGGCGCGTAGGCTCCCGAGAGCCCCTTCGCCATCGTCATGATGTCGGGCGTCACGTCGAACACGTCGCTGCCGAACCACTCGCCGGTGCGGCCGAAGCCGGCCATGACTTCGTCACAGATCAAGAGCGCGCCGTGATCGTGAGCGATCTCCTTGAGCCGGGGCAGGTACTCGTCGGGCGGAACGAGAATGCCGTTCGAGCCGACGACCGGTTCGACGAGCACCGCCGCGACGGTGTCGCCTTCGAGCATCAGCATCTCGTCGATGTACTCGAGGCTCTCCATCGGCTCGAGGGTCGAACCGTAGGCGTACGGATCGGGGGCCTTGATCGTTCCCGGAACGCCGGGTTCGGCCATCAGTCGTCGTGGGTCGCCAGTGACGCTAATCGAGCCGTGGGTCGCCCCGTGGTAGGAGCGGTACCGCGAGATGATCTTTTGCTTTCCCGTGTACATGCGGGCGATCTTGATCGCGGCTTCGACGGCTTCGGTGCCGCTGGTCGAGAAGAACGTCTTCGAGAGGTTCCCCGGCGTCACCTCCGC
>NZ_FNFE01000007.1 GCF_900100335.1 Natronorubrum texcoconense
TACATCCGTTGCAATCAGTACACGCTCGAATGGGGCAAGCGTAGCCGTCTCGAAATCCCCGTCGGGCAAGACCTGAAAGAAGAGTACGGTCTTGGCTACCACGAGCGCCTTCGCCTCGAAGTGCGCGGGAACCCGAAGTGGGATGGCAAACAGGGCCGTCTCGAAATTACCTACGATGAAACGAGCGATACGTACCGAGCTTTTCAACCTGTCACCGTGCCTGATTCTCGGCAGGATTCACCACTGGCGGATGAAACCGCCGCTCTGGACGTAGGCGCGAATAACATCGTAGCGTGTTCGGTTTCGACCGGCTCGCAGTACCTCTACGAAGGACGCGACCTGTTCGAACGGTTCCGCGAGACGACGACGGAAATCGCCCGCCTACAGTCGAACCTTCCCGAAGGGCGCTACAGTAGCAACCGTATTCGGCGGCTTTACCGACAACGGACGCGCCGACGTGACCACGCGATGAACGCCGTTGCCCGCGACCTCGTAGAACGGCTCTACGACGACGGCGTTTCAACGGTCTATGTCGGCGACCTAACCGACGTGCTCGAATCTAATTGGTCGGTTCGAGCGAACGCAAAGACGCACAACTTCTGGGCGTTTCGCGCGTTCATCAACCGTCTCGCCTGCGTTTGCGAGGAATACGGTATCGTCCTCGAAGCGCGGTCGGAAGCGTGGACCTCCCAAGAGTGCCCCGACTGTAGGGGGCGAAAGGCGACTGTGCGCCACGAGGATACGTTGACGTGCCCCTGCGGTTTCGAGGGTCACGCGGACCTCACGGCGTCGGAGACGTTCTTAAAACGCGAAACGAGCGGCGAAGTCGGGCCGATGGCACGGCCTGCACGGTTCAAGTGGGACGACCATTCATGGTCAGCGTCATCATGCGCTTGTCCCAACGAACAGCGTGCGAACCCGCAAGTTGCCTCCGTGGGTCGGTAGCCGAACCCCCAACGGAGGAATCTCGCCCCTTTAGGGGCGGGAAGATGTCAAGGTGGGCGCCTCATCTCAGCCGGCGGGCTCGATCGTCCGAATCAGGTCCGCGACCGTCTCTCGGTCGGACTCCGGATCGACCTCGAGCCCGGCCGGCAGTTCGCCCCCGTCGGTCGCACCGGCCCCGTCGACGACGTCACTTCCGTCCTCGAGCGGCAAAATTCCGCCCGCCATTCCGAAACTCGCCTCGGTCGGCCAGACGGCGATGTGGGCCTCCGCGTCGAGCCACTCGTCCTCGCCCGCCGTCAGGTCGGGGGAGACGGGGTAGCCCGCGTCGAGGACGAACCAACTACCTTCGGCGCCGTTCGTCGCTTCGAACTCGAGGGTATTTCGCGTCCCGTCGACGCGCAGCCCCTCGTCCTCGAGGGTCGTGACGAACTGCGACTTCGCCTTCGGCGCGGCCTTCTCGAAGGCCGATTCCGGGGCCATGCCGAGATCCGAGAGCGACGGGGAGAACGTCACGTCGACGGTGAACAGCGAGCGGACCGGAATCTCGCTCGCGCCCAGCGCCGCCAGTCGGTCGGCGCCGTCGGTCGGTTCGTACACCGTCGTCTCGGCGGTGATCGACGCGAGAAGCACGCTCGATTCGCCAGTCCTGGTTCCCAGCGCTCGCCACGAGTCGGCCAGCGACGCCGGCAGGTCGATCGTCATCGCTCCCACGTACGCGGCCGTCGCCTTTCGCTCTGGCGGTCGTTTCGAATCGAGAGAATCACCATACGGTGAGCGATTCGGGTGCACTCGAGAGACACAGCCCGTTCGCGTTGACCGGGTGGGCCCAGCGCGCTCGAGGTGATTAGTGACGGAGGCTCACGCTGGTCTCCGCTGCAGACGCGCGCCGGTTACTGACTGCAGGCGCAGGCCGGTCACTGCTGATGTCGCACGCGAACCGTTCCGTCGGCGGTAACGCCGACGATCAGCGGCGTCGAAATCTCGCGGCCTGACACCGCAGCGCCCGCGGCGTCGCTGACGACCTTCATCAGGTCCGGCGCGGTGTGGTCGACCTTGACCCCCTTCTCGTCGCAGGCCTCGTAAACGAGCTGTGGCACGTCGTAGAGGTCGGTTCCCTCCGGGACGCGAACGCGAACCGGTGCCCGTAACGCCTCGGCGAAGGCGACCGTCTCGCGGGCCTTCTCGAGGTTCTCGCGACCGCTCGACTCGATCGAGGAGACGTTCGCCCGCGACGTTCCGAGCGCGTCGGCGATATCCGCCTGGGAGGTGCCGCGCTCGCGAAGCGCGAGCACCTGTGCCTGTCGGCGTGTCAACACGCTCGTCTCGGCGTCGAACCCGATCTCCTCGAGTAGCTCCTCGACCTCGTCGATCACGGCGACCACCGCGTCCGTTCGACCGACCGCAGACCCCCGAGTTCGGTTTCGCGTGCACTCATACGATACACTAAGCCGGCGGCGGGATCAAAGCTTTCCCGATCCGACGGGTTAGTTGCCGTCGGTCGCGGTCGCCCGCGCCCGTTCGTGGTACCAGCCGCCGAACGCCCCGAGCGGGACGATCAGCCAACCGGCGAACACCGCGCTGAACAGGAGTGCCGAGACCGAGACGACGACAGCGAACACGACGAGTTGTGCCAGCGCCAGCGTCCCGGTCGTGAGGCTGACGGCGGTCAACACGAGCGAGACACCGACGGAGCCGCCGATCATACCGGCGGCTGCCGTACACGCACCCAACAGTGCGCCCGTGAGCGGGTCCAAGGCGTCCGCGTCGACCGCGCGCCAGCAGAGCGTCCCGACGACGAACGACGCCACCACGCCGAACGGGGCGAAGAGGAGTCCGAACGCGGCGGCGAACTCGAGATCGTTCGTGCCGGTGACTGCGGGAACGGCGTCGGTCAGAAGCAACAGGCCGGTGGCGACGAACCAGATGGTGATCGCGAGCACCCCCGTAGCCGCCATCGCGATCCCGGCGCCGACGTCGCGTCTGGACGCGTACGGCAGTCGGCCGGGACCGAAGCGCCGGCAGATCGAATCGGACATCGAGTAGACGGTACAGGCGAAACGAGTTAACAGTGCGTCATTTTTCGACGGCTGAGAAGGGAGAGGCGATCCAGTCGACGGCAGGCGAACCGGCCGAACACCAAAGACCAGTTACGCGACTGCCAGCAGTCGTCACGGTTTCGAGGCCGCCGACACCTGCGAGGACGTGCGCCAGGCGAGTTGTTCGGGATCGCTAGAACGGATGTTCTGACCCCTCTCGAGTCGCCGGCGTCGGGGGGAGTCGCCGTTTGTGTCGCATACTGGCGTACCAGTCGGCGATCCGTTCGACCGCCGCAGCGTCGACATCGACTCGTTCGGCGACGGACGCGACAGCCAGCCCCTCGTCGACGTGTGATCGCAGTATTCGATCCACGGCTTTCGCCTCGATCTCGAGTTCATCACCCGCGAACTGACCTGCTCCAACAGCAGGAAACGCGGACTGTGCGACGAGATCCGTGGGAATTTCGAGCGCGTCAGCGAGCGCTCGGACCTCGGTCCCGTACAGGTCGCCCAGCGGGAGACAGTCGACCCCTGTATCGGCGTGTTTCGTCAGCGTCCCGAGGAACCGGTCGGTTCGCGTCGCCGTCCCGACGACGAGCGCGTTCGTCGTGTTCGCGACGTAGTACGAACAGGCCATCCGCAGTCGGGCTGCGACGTTCTCCATCGCGACGAGATCGTCGGCCGGTTGGGCGGTCGCACCGATGACCTCCTGAAACGCGCCGAGCAACGGCTGGAGCGGGACCCGGCTGTACTCGATATCCAAGACGGACGCGATGGCCTCCGCGTCCCGCGCCGCCGCCTCCTGATTCATGTAGGCCGGCAGAACGAGCCCGGTAACGCGGTCCGAGCCGAGCGCATCGACCGCGAGCGTGGCGGTGACTGTCGACGCAAGTTCACCATCGAGGGCGATCACGACGCCGTCGGCGCCCGCGTCGTCGACCTGTTCCTCGATGAACGCCGGGACGATCTCCTGAAGCCGTGCCAGCGCGTCGGGATCGGTCGCGAGTCCGTCGTCGTCCCGCGTGAGCCCGTCGCCTCGAGCGCGACCGACCGCAGCGGCGTCGTCCGTCATCGCTGACCGGTTCGCAGTGTACGAGACGGTTGCTCGACCCCGCACAGGTCGATCGATCGTTGCGAGTGACTCGAGGAGCGGTCACGGACGAACCGATGACCGTCCCCCCATGGGACTGTCGAAGAGATACTCATTCACTTCGAACACCGTCTCCCAACCCACATAGGCATTTCCTAGCCACATCATTCCACAATTGGACAGTGTTTGCATACTTAGTATGATATTCATACACCTGTCTGATGGCAAGATCGCTCGGCTGGAGAGGAGGTGAAACGGGACGATAAGGGACGAAATGGGACGGAAAGGACGAAATGGGACGATAGGGGGCGAAAACAGGACGAAAGAAGACGGGTGTCAGTACTCGAGCGTCCAGCGCTCTTCGTCCTTCGCGGCGAGTACCTCGCTCACGCCGTCGGCCAGCCGGTACTCGTCCCCCTCGCGAACGACGGTTCCCGCGCGCTCGAGATGCTCGAGGTGGGCGTACGACTCTCCCGGTCCGTGGAGAATGTGGATACTCTCGAGTTCGCCGAACAGGTCCGCGCTGACGGTCCACGTGTCGCAGGGCCCTTTGCGATCCAGCGCGTCGAGCACCCGAAACGCGCGTTCCTCGTGGTGGTCGATGATGTACTGAGCCCGGCCCGCGGGGTCGTCGATCGGGTCGCGGTGGCCCGGCCACGCCCGGTCGTAGTCGGCGTCGACGATCCCCTGGAGCGCGCGGAGGTACTTCTCGAGCGGTTGGTCGACCCGGACGTCCGCGCCGCCGACGTTCGGGGTGTAGACGGGCAACAGCGCGTCGCCGGAGACGACCTCCCGGCGACCATCGAGCGTCGTCTCGAACATCGAGAGGCCGGCCGCGTGGCCGGAGGTGTGGACGACCTCGAGGTCGTGGTCGTAGCCCTCGAGCGAGAACCGGTCGCCGTCTTCGAACGACGTCACGGTCGGCGACTCGTTCGCGCCGCCGGCGGACGCCATCCGCTCCTTGAGCACCGCCTGTTTCTCCTCCGGCATGCCCCACTCGTCGAAGTATCGGTGTTGCAGGTCGTGCATCGACTCCCAAGCGTCCTCGTCGCCTTCGATCAGCGGCGCGTCGGCCTCGTGCGCGTAGACTTCGGCCCCGCTCTCGGCCTGAATCACGCCCGCTAGCCCGGTGTGGTCGCCGTGCCAGTGCGTGAGGAAGATCCGATCGACGTCCGCGAACGCGAGTCCGCGCTCGTCGAAGGCGGCCTCGAGTTGCTCGCGCGTCGTCTCCATCCAGTCCCCGGTATCGATCAGCACCGTTTCCCGCCCGTCCGCGAAGAGGTACGCGTTGTTGTCACCTTCGAACGCCGAATTCGACAACGAAATCCGATCCATGAGATTGTATCGCACGAGTGATGAGAAAACTGTTGTGACCGCGGCGGTTCACGAACGGCGAAAACGGCGACTGCTCGATGACTGTCCACTCATCGAAACGCACGGCGCCTTACGAGCCCCAGAAGTTCTCGCGGCTGCCGAGGCGTTCGCGTTTCTCCGCCGCGGACTCCCTCGAGTCGTCTCCCGCCTCAGTCGACGCGTCTCCGTCACTGTCGTCGGAGTCGTCGGAGTCGTCGATCGCGTCGGCGTCTTCGGTCTCCTCGCCCTCTGCATCCGGGTCCATCGGGAGGAGTTCGAGCTCCTCCGCGCGGGCGTGGTTGCTGTGGACGCGCGTGATTTCGACGCGAGCGCGAGCCTCCGGCAGGACGCCGTCGACCATGACGATGAACCCGTCCTCGGTTCGACCGACGCCGGCACCGCTTTCGTGCATGTCGACGACGTCGACGACGACCTCCTCGCCCGCTTTGACGGGCTGGGTCTTCAAGTCCTGGATCGGCTGGCTGTAGTGATTGCACCACTCCTTGCCACCCCGATCACCGTAGTGGCTACACCCCATTCCCGAGATCCGCTCGGAGAAGCTCGGACAGTCGTCGGCAAGTGGACAGTCTGCCATAGCGCGTACTACCAGTGGCGTCGTTAAACCGTTTCCGTCTCGCAGATCGACGGCTGTCTCACCGATCGAAGGCTGCACTGTAGAAAACGCTGGTAACGTCTCCCCGGCTGTTCGCCGGGGAACGTAATACGTACCGGGTGAGTCGGCGACGACTGGAAAATGAACGGCTCCCATCTGAAAGCGCGTTTCGAAAAGATTTACGGTACGGACGTTGCAGTGATTGATGATGAAAATCCTCGTTACGGTCAAAGAAGTCGCGACCGTCGAAGACGAGTTCGAGATCGAGGGTACTGAGATCGCCGATCAGTACCTCGGTGCCGACCTCAACGAGTGGGACGATTACGCCATCGAAGAGGCCGTTCAGCTCCAAGAGGCCGGCGTCGCCGACGAAGTCGTCACGGTTACCATCGGTCCGGAAGACTGCGAACAAACGATCCGCCAGGCGCTCGCGAAGGGTGCCGACCGCGCCGTCCGCGTCTGGGACGACGCCCTCGAGGGCGTCGACCTGCTCGACGTCAACGCGAAGACCCAGATCCTGAGCGCCGTCGTCGAGGAAGAGGATCCCGACCTCGTCCTCACCGGCGTCCAGGCCGGCGACGACAGCTTCGCCGCGACCGGCGTCTCCGTTGCCGAAGAGATCGGCGCCCAGTGGGGGGCCGTCGTCAATCACCTCGAGCACGAGTTCGACGACGGCGTCGCCTCCGTGCGACGCGAACTCGAGGGCGGCGTCGAGGAGCTCACCGACATCGAGCTGCCGGCCGTCCTCACGATCCAGACGGGTATCAACGAACCGCGCTACGCCAGCCTGCGCGGCATCCGCCAGGCCCAGCGCAAGGAACTCGACGTGCAGGGGCTCGCAGACCTCGGCGTCGACGAGGGTGAGATCGAAGGCGACCTCACGCTCACGGACATGTACGAACCCGAGAGCGAGAGCGACGCGACGATCTGGGAGGGAAGTCCCGAGGAGACCGCCGCCGAGTTAGGTGAGATGCTCCGCAACAAGGGGGTGGCGCCATGACGGACGTCCTCGCAGTAACCGAACACCGCCGCGGCGAACTTCGCGACGTCAGCTACGAGATCATTACCGCGGGCCGCCAACTGGCCGACGAGACCGGCGGCGACCTGCACCTCGCCGTCATCAGCGGCACCGTCGACGACTTTGCGGAGAAACTCAACCGCGAAGGCGTCGACGCCATCCACACCGTCTCCCACGGTGAGGAGTTCAACCACGACGTCTACACGCAGGCGATCACCCAACTGTACGACGACCTGGCGCCGCAGTACATCCTGACGCCCAACAGCGTCAACGGCCTCGACTACGCGCCCGCCATCGCCAACGCGCTCGACCTCCCCGTGGTTACCGACACCATCGGCCTCGAGACCGACGGCGAGACGCTGATCGCCACCCGCGAGATGTACGGTGGCAAAGTCGAGACGACCAACGAACTCGAGGGTGCCGCAGTCGCCACCATTCGGGGCGCCGAGTGGCCCGCTGCGGAGGGCACCGGCGACGCCTCGGTCGAGGCGTTCGACGCCGAGATCGATGAAGACGCCGTCGGTTCGACCGTCAACGGCTTCGAGGAAGTCGGCGGCGGCGACGTCGACATCAGCGAGGCCGACGTGCTCGTCAGCGTCGGTCGCGGGATCGAGGAGGAGGAGAACATCCCGCTCATCGAGGAACTCGCCGACGCACTCGACGCGACGGTGTCGTCCTCGCGTCCGATCGTCGACAACGGCTGGCTGCCGAAGAACCGCCAGGTCGGCCAGTCCGGGAAGGTCGTCACGCCGGACGTCTACATCGCGATCGGTATTTCGGGGGCAGTCCAGCACGTCGCCGGGATGAAAGGCTCCGATACGATCGTCGCGATCAACACGGACCCGAACGCGCCGATCATGGACATCGCCGACTACGCGATCCACGACGACCTCTTCGACGTCGTCCCCGCGCTCACCGAAGAGTTCGGCGGATAGACGCTAGACCACGGGGTTCCTTTTTTGTAGACAGGCTTTACGTCCCGCCGAGAGCGGTGCGCTCGAGAAACGTCGTGACTCCCGCGGAACGCAAAAGAGGTGCCAACACCTGAGTCACCGCCGCGAGATCGACGCCGAGCGGATTGCCGAGATCTGGCAGAGACAGTACGTCGCTCCAGCCCGGCGACCACTGCTGTCGTCTATCGCAACCGGCAGGGAAGACGCCGAGCGCGACGTCGATCGAGGTAGCCAGTCGGCGCTCGAGCGCTGGACCACCGGAAGAACGTGTCGTGTTATTGTATCACAGTTGATGACTGCCCGACATAGCTATGTATCAGTGATTAAATACGGTTTGTATGTCAGTCCGACTGAAACGCCGGAAGCTCCTGTCGGCCGCGGGCGTCGCTGGACTCAGCGGCCTCGCCGGCTGTCTCGGTAGTTTCTCCGGGTTCGACGTTCGCGACGACGACGACGGAGATGGAGGCGGTACCGATCGAACGATCAAACTCGGAGTAATGCTACCGCTCAGCGGTAATCTCGGCTCCGTGGGAGAGCCGATTCGGGACGCCGCGTTGCTTCCGATTACGCAGGTCGAAGACGAGATCGATCTCGAGATCGAGTACGAAGTCGTCGACACGGAAACCTCGCCGTCGGCGGGCGTTCAGGGAGCCGCCCGCCTCGTCAACGACGGCTATCCGATGGTCAACGGGCCGGCGGCCTCCGACGTGACGCTCCAGGCGACCCAGCAGGTGCTCATTCCACACCGAGTCGTCAGCTGTTCACCGGCGTCGACGACGCCGACCATCACGGCCCTGAACGACGC
Source organism: Natronorubrum texcoconense (assembly GCF_900100335.1). Lineage (GTDB taxonomy): Archaea > Halobacteriota > Halobacteria > Halobacteriales > Natrialbaceae > Natronorubrum > Natronorubrum texcoconense. Next base: position 8,814 of record NZ_FNFE01000007.1, read on the forward strand.
CGGACTCGTCTTCCGGACGGCGCTGTCCGACTCCTTACAGGCGGCTATTCTCGCAGACCAAGCGGTGACGGACCTCGGTCACGAGACGGCGGCGACGCTGTACGTGAACAACGACTACGGCTGGCAGCTAACCCAGGCGTTCGCGCAAGCGTTCCAGACGACCCACGGCGGGACGGTATCGGCGCAGGTTCCGGTGGACGAGGAGAGCGACTCCTACGCTGATGCGATCGAGCAGGCCGGAACGGACGACCCCGAACTCCTGATCGTAATCGGCTACCCCGAGACGGGCGCACAACTGTTTTCGGATCTGGGCGACGACCTCGACGAGATCGACGTGCTCGTCACGGACGGACTCCGAGACGGCGGCCTTCACGACGAGGTCGACCATTCCATCGACGGCATTCGCGGCACGGCGCCGCTGGTCGGCGGCCCCGGCGAGGAGTTCTTCGCCAACGGGTTCGAAGACGCGTACGACGCCGAACCGGGGATTTTCACGGCCCACGCCTACGATTCGACGGCCGTGCTCTTGCTCGCCAACGCGTACGCCGGGCAGAACGACGGAACGGCGATCAGAAACGCCATGCAGACGGTAACGAACGAGCCCGGTGAGGTGATCGAACCGGAGACGCTCGCCGAGGGGCTCCAACTCGCGGCACAGGGCGAACCGGTCGAGTACCAAGGCGCCTCGAGCGCCCTGTCGTTCGACCAGAACGGCGACGTGACGGACGCGACGTTCGAGTACTGGGAGTTCGATCGGGAGGCAGATGGCGGTATCGCCGAAATAGATCGGGTGACGACCTAATGTCGGTCCGCGAGAAACTGGTCCCGTCGTTCATCAGGCGGCGATACCTCGCGAAGTTCGTGATCTCGATTCTGGTGGTCGTCCTGGTCATCGGCTCGGTCGGCGCCGTCAGCTACGCCGCCATCGACGACACGGTCAGGACCGATTCGAACGAGCAACTCGAGTCGACCGCGGAGTTGCAGGCGGACGGAATCGGCGAGTGGGTCGAGTCGATGCGCGTCCAGACGCGGACGGCGTCGGCCTCGCCGGTGTTACAGGACGGCGATCCACAGGAAGTACAGGGTGAGATCGTCGAGGCGCAGGCGCGGATGTCCGTCGACGTGCGGGCGATCCACTACGTCGACACCGAGAACGACGAGGTCGTTACGAGCACGGACGCGGAACTCCGCAGCCAATCGCTCGCGGACGTCGACGACCCGTGGGCGACCACCGACTTCCAGGGCGAACTCGCCTTCGACGATGCGGTGTGGAACTCCGAGCAGGCCTACACGTCGTCGTCGCTCGACGACCAGGTGATGGCCTTTGCCAGTCCGGTTTCCGAACGGGACGACCGCGTCGTCGTCGTCATCGGGACGCTCGAGTACCGCGTCCAGCAGCTTCAGCAGGAAGGCGCCTCGTCGTCGACGGCTATCGTCGACGCCGACGGAACGCCGGTCCTGCAGTCCGAGAACGCGTCGATCGACGAGGCGTCGGTCGACGACGAGGCGCTCGAGGCCGCACTCGGCGGTCGACTGACGCGCGTCGACGACGGCGAGTTCGTCCGGGCGTACACGCCGGTCGGCGACACGCAGTGGGTTGCCGTCACGAGCGTCCCGACCGAACAGGCCTACGGCGTCGCGGCCGACGTCGGCACCAACGTCATCGCGATGGTGCTCGTGAGCCTGATCGCGCTCGGCGTCGTCGGCGTCGTGCTGGGTCGCCAGACCGTCGTCCCGCTCGCCGAGTTGCGCGATCGGACGAAGGAGATGGAGGAAGGGAACTTAGACGTCGATCTCGAGACGTCCCGGGCCGACGAGATCGGACGGCTCTACGAGGGCTTCGACAGCATGCGCACCTCGCTGCGGAATCAGATCGAAGAGGCCGAGAACGCCCGACGAGATGCAGAGCAGGCGCGGACCGAAACCGAGACGATCAACCGCCACCTCGAGACGAAAGCGGACGAGTACCGCGACGTGATGGCCCAGTGTGCCGGCGGAGACCTGACACAGCGGCTCGATCCCGAGAGCGAAAGCGAGGCGATGGCCGATATCGCCCGCTCGTTCAACTCGATGGTCGACGAACTCGAGGAGACGACCGCTCACGTCAAGACGTTCGCCACCGAGGTCGCGACGGCGAGCGAAGAGGTGACGACGAGCGCCGAGGAGGTTCGATCGGCGTCCGAACAGGTGACGGTGTCCGTCCAGGAGATTTCCGACGGCGCGGACGAACAGAACCAGCACCTGCAAGCGGTCGCGACCGAGATGAGCGGCCTTTCGACGACGACCGAGGAGATCGCCGCCTCCTCGAACGAGGTCGCGGACATCGCCGAACGGACGGCCGAAACGGGCCGTCACGGCCGCAAAGCGGCACAGGAGGCGATCGACGGGATGCACGAGATCGAATCCGAGTCGGCCGAGGCCGTCGAGGCGATCCAGGCGCTCGAGGCGGAGATGGAACAGATCGACGAACTGGTCGAGTTCATCTCCGAGGTCGCCGAGCAGACGAACATGCTCGCGTTGAACGCCAACATCGAGGCCTCGCGCGGAGCCAACGACGACAGCAGCGGGTTCGCCGTCGTCGCCTCGCAGGTCAAGGAGCTAGCCGAGGATACGAGAGAGACCGCCGAGGACATCGAGAAGCGACTCGAGCGGATCAACGAGCGGACCGACCACACCGCGGCGGAGGTCGAAAAGACCGCCGATCGGATCTCGACGCACGTCGACTCCGTCGAGAACGCGGCGGCGGCACTCGACGAGATTGCAGACTACGCGAGCCAGACCAACGACGGCGTCCAGGAGATCTCCGCGGCGTCCGAAGAGCAGGCGGCCTCGACGCAGGAAGTCGTTGCGATGACGTCGGCCGCGACCGACATCTCCGAGACGACGGTGCAGGAGGCCCAACACGTCGCGGCCGCGGCGGAGGAGCAGACGTCGGCGCTCGCCGAGGTGTCCGAGAACGCGAACTCGCTGGCCGGACAGGCGGCACACCTCAGCGAGGCGCTCGACCGCTTCGATACCGACCGAAGCTCGCAGTCCTGGTCGACCGACGCCGACCCCGAACTGACTGACGAAGCCGACGGAGAGGCCGAGACGGGAACTGAACTAACATTCGAGGCGGACGAACAGACCGAGACGGACGGTGAACAGATTGATGGCGAACCGACCGGGACGGATACCGAACAGACCGATGATGGAGATTCCGCAACGGCGGAGCCGGAAGCGGACACGTCGGAGCCAGCACAAACGGATCAGCCGTTCTCGTTCGATGGCGTGGACGAGTCCTGAGTTCGGCTGATCCGTCACCTACTTTGTACCCCCGTCCTAAGCGCTGGCAATGGAACGTCTGGAGCGTCGTCGGGCGCTGATCGAGGAGCGCCTCGTCGAGGTGATCGACGCCCTCGAGCCGGACTCGCTCAGAGAGGAGATCCGCCACACGGCGCTCTCGGGCGGCAAACGCGTCCGGCCGATGGTCGCACTGCTAGCCTGTGAAACCGTCGGCGGTACGGCTGAAGACGCGGTTGACTTCGGCGTCGGGATCGAACTCGTCCACAGCGCGTCGCTCGTCATCGACGACATCATCGACCGCTCCGAACTGCGCCGCGGGACGACCAGCGCGTGGGCCGAGTTCGGCTACGGGCCAGCCATCGTCTCGAGCGACGGCCTGCTCGGGGAGGCGTTCGCCCTCTTTTCGGCGGACCCGAAGGCGACGCAGGTCGTCGCCGAGGCGATGGTCGAACTCGGCGTCGGCGAGGCGACGGAGCTGTCGGCCGAGCCGGAGACGGAGGAGGAGTACATGACGCTGGCGCGGCGCAAGACCGGGGCGCTCTTTCGGGCCGCCGCCGAGCTGGGGGCCATCGCGGCCGACTCGGATCCCGTCACCGTCGAAGCGCTCGGCGAGTACGCCGAACGCGTCGGCGTCGCCTTCCAGATCAGAGACGACGTGCTGGACGCAGTCGCAGAGCCCGAAGAGCTGGGGAAACCGACCGGCCACGACGCCGCCTTAGAGCGGCCGTCGGTCGTCCAGGTCACCGATCTCACCCCCGAGGAGGCCAACGCGCGCGCTCGAGCCGAGTCGGACCGCGCGATCGACGCGCTCGACCGGGTCGAGGTCGCCGATCCGGCGGCCAGGGACTACCTGCTCGAGCTGGCGGAGTTCGTCGTCGAACGCGAGCGGTGACTCGAGGCGAGACCGCGGAGTGACGATCCTCGTATCGACGTCCACGCATTCTCCCGCGAGCGCTGTCGCTATACGCGCTGTCTCGTCCCGTCGTCGGTCTCGCGGTCGCTCTCCTCGTCCGAAAACCGCGACTCGAGGACGGCGAACGTGAGGGTACTCACGATGCCCAGCAGCGTCCCGACCGTCAGCGCCGTCGCGAGGTAGTTGATCTCGACCTCGTTTAAGAAGTACGCGCTCACCGCGTGGAGGACGATGGCGATCGAGAGGACGTAGAAGGGGGCGTTGAGGTACCGCCACTCGAGTCGACCCGCGATGTACTCGTCGGTGATCTGGCCGAGACTGGTGGTGAGACCGGCGGCGGCGATCCACTGGATCGAGCCGTAGGCGAACGCGGCGAGCATGACCGGCGCGCCGATATCGTCCGCGGTAGCCCCCTGGACCTCCTCTAAGGTGTTCATCCCGCTGACGCCGCCGAGGACGAACAGGGCCGCGGCGACGACGTAGGCGAGCAGGGTCGTCCGGCCGGCGTACAACGACCGTCGGCCGCGTTCGACGGCGGCGTCGAGTCGATCGCCGAGACCGAGCCCGCGGGAGATGAGGTAGAACCCGAGGAGCGCGGAGGTGGTCCCGAGCACGATACCGGGCATGTCCAGCACGCTTCCGATCAGCGCGAGCGGATAGATGAGCAGGAGGATTCCCAGCGGAATCAACACCGTCCCTCGCGTCTCGGGGTCGTTCAGCACCTGTTTGATCGTGTAGTACATCGACTCCAAGTTCTGAGCCTGTCGGACGACGACGCGGCGAACGCCGTCGATCGGAACCCGCGACCGAATAATGGGGATGACCGACTCGTCCTGTGCCCCGTCGGTGACCACGAGCGCGGTCACGTCCTCCGCAGTCGAGAGGCTCGCGAGGACCGTATCGACCTCGTCGCCGACCTCCCGATTGGCCTTGACGTCGCCCTCGTCGTTACCGGTGACGACGGCGACTTCGACGCTCTCGTCGCGCCCGTCGAGGTCGTCGTAGATGTGTAACCCCTGAAAGATGACGTTGACGTCGGAGTCCTCCGGGTCCGCGGTCGCGAGGGCGACGGCCGACTCCTCGACCGGGTCGCGGCCGATGACCGGCGTCGAAAAGCCCGTTTTCCGGCCGAGGTCGTCGTCGAGGTCGACACAGAGGACCAGCAGCATCTGCACGAACGTTCGGGCGCGGGGTATTTCCATCTTCTGGGGACGACAGAATTCATCGGACGGCTCGAGGAAGACGAGCCAATCGAATCCGTTGGACGCGTGCTCATTGGGAAGAACCGTTTGCACTCGGCGGGAAGGCCGGCCTTACTCGGCGGAGCGCTCCCCTTCGAGAGTCGTAGCCTTGCGGATTTCGAAGCGCGCACCGCCGTCTACGCTCTCGCTGGCGCTGATCTGCCAGCCGTGGGCGTCGGCGATTTCGGCGACAATGCCCAGTCCGAACCCGGTCCCGTCCGCTGCCGTCGTGTGGCCGAATTCGAAGATATCTCCCGTCTCGGGAAGTCCAGAACCATTGTCTGCGACGAAGAATCCGGCGCCGTCGCCATCGTCGGTTATTCGGCCGACAGTAACGGTCACGTCCTCGCCGCCGTGTTCGATCGCGTTCCGGAAGAGGTTCTCGAGGAGTTCGCGAACGCGTCCCTCGTGGCCGGTGATCGTTCCCTCGAGACTGATCACCAGATTCGCCTCGGCGGTATCGACGCAGGCCCAAGCGGCGTTGGCGAGTTCGGCGAGTTCGATCCGTTCGCGGTCAGCCACGGTGCGGCCGTAGCGGGCGAGGGCAAGCAGATCGTCGATGAGTTCCTCCATGCGGTCGATCGCCCAGCGGGTCTCCTCGATGGAATCGTGGTCACACTCCGTCTCGAGCAAGTCGAGATGGCCCTGTGCGACGTTCAACGGGTTGCGAAGGTCGTGAGAGACGATACTAACGAACTGCTCGAGACGTTGGTTCTGGCGCTCGAGTTCTTCCCGATACTCGACGCGCTCGGTCACGTTTCGGAAGGCGTGGACGGTCCCAGTGAACTCGCCGTCTTCGAGCGGGAGCAGACCAATGTTGAACTCGGTGACACCACGCTCACCCTTCGCGTTGTTCCACTCCATTTCGTAGGCGATGTGCTCGTCATCGTTCGCCGAAGAAAGTAGGTGTCGAACGCGATCGAGATAGTTATCGAGGATTTGTTCGGGGACGAACCCGTCGTCGACTAGTTCCTGAAAGTGGGTTCCCACGATATCCCGCTCGATGCCGAGGTCGTTTGTAAACTCCTCGTTGTGCCAGCGGAGGTAGCCGTCGCCATCGACTGCGAACAATCCAATCGGGGCTGTTTCGACGATCGCTTCGTACTGGCCGAGTTCGCGAATCCGTTGCTTGCGCTCCGTAATGTCACGAATCACGGCGGTCGAGCCGGTTCGTTCGCCTCGTTCGTCGGTCAGCACGGTTACGTTCGCTTCGCCGATCCATCGCTCGCCGTCGTCGCCCTCGACGGTGACTTCGAACCGATCGGACTCGCGGCCGCTCTCGTGCAGTCGACGAACCGTCTTGACGCCGCGCTCGAGCGACGCCCTGCTGATAAACGCCGAAATGTGGGTCCCGAGAATGCGCTCATGGTCGGCGTCGACTAACTCGCAAAACGCCTCGTTCGCGACGGTACACCGGCCCGTCTCATCCAGGACGTACATCGGATCGCTCATCGACTCCACGAGCGTTCGGTAGCGCTCGAGTTCACGTTCGCTCTCCCGGCGCGCGCGAGCCGTCCGTCGGCGGTCGACGGCGTTTTCGATTCGGTTCGCGAGGACCGCGTAGCGATCCAGCCCGGACCCTTTCTGTAGGTAGTCGGTCACGCCGGCCGAGATCGCCTCGCTGGCGATCTCTTCGGACCCCTTTCCGGTGAACAGGATGAACGGGAGGTCGGAATCCTCCTTCCGAACCGCCTCGAGCAACTCGAGCCCGTTCAGTTCTGGCATGTCGTAGTCGCTGACGATGCAGTCGGGATCGTCGCCGTTCGCCAGTCGATCGAGCGCCTCGCGGCTCCCGCTCGCCGTCGCGACGTCCAGTTCGTCGCTCGTTCGCTCGAGTGCGGTCGCCGTCAGTGACCGAACGTCCGGGTCGTCGTCGACACAGAGGACGCTGATCCCGGGAGACATTAGCTAGCCTCCGTTGGGAGGCCACCGTATAATAGTATGCGGCCGAGGGTGCTCGGAACGCGACCGTCGCGCGACCGGGAGATGACCGACGCTCGAGGGTGGCGTGAGCCGTCGACTCACGGCGCGTTCGTTTCGCACGGCTTTTGTGGACGCGCCCAGTACGTTCCCTCGAATGATCTCGAAGGGCTGTGAGCAGTGCGCGAAAGGCGGCAAGATGGTGCTGTTCGTGTACGGCTACTGCGACCAGCGTGACTGCTTTTACTGCCCGCTCGGCGAGAACCGCAAGAACGTCACCGACGTCTACGCGAACGAGCGACTCGTCGAGAGCGACGAGGACGTCCTCACGGAGGCCCACCGGATGGACGCACTCGGCACGTCGATCACCGGCGGCGAACCCCAGGAGGCCCTCGACCGAACCTGTCACTACCTCGAACTGCTGAAAGACGAGTTCGGCGAGGACCACCACACCCACCTCTACACGGGTATTCCTGGCGGCCGCGAGAACATGCGTCGCCTCTCCGAAGCCGGGCTCGACGAAATTCGCTTCCATCCGCCGCTCGAGCTCTGGGGCGAGATGCACGGCACCGAGTGGGAGGAGATCCTCTACATCGCCCGCGAAGAGGGGCTCACGCCGGCGTTCGAAATCCCCGGCATTCGCCCCGAACCGGAGTTCCTCGACTTTCTCGACGAGGGTGCGGCCGACTTCTGTAACGTCAACGAGTTCGAGATGAGCGACGGGAACTACCGCCGGATGCAGGAGGAAGGCTTCGAACTCAAAGAAGACCATATGAGCGCCGTCGAGGGCTCCCGCGAGGAGATCCTCGAGGTGATGGGCGACCACGAGAAGGTCTACTTCTGTACCTCTGTCTTCAAGGACGCCGCCCAGCACCGCCGTCGCCTGAAGCGTATGGCCCGAAACATCCGCCGGGAGTTCGACGATATCACCGACGACGGCACGCTCGTCTACGGCAAGACCCGCGCCGAACCCGAGCGGTTCGAAGCGCTGGGCGTTCCCGAGGAGTTCTACACCGTCAAGACGGACCACGTCGAGATCGCCTGGTGGCTCTTAGAGGAGATGATCGACGAGGGTGATCTCGAGGACGGCGAAATCGTCGAGCAGTATCCGACGTACGACGGACAGGTCGTCGAGCGGACGCCGTTGGTGTGAGTACCGCGAGCGACTGGAAGGAGTGAGCGGCTTTTTGGTGGAGATTTTTGGAGTTGAGCGGGATCGGCGGTCCCGCTAACCGTGTGAACGGACGCAAAGCGTCCGTGAGCAGAGAGCGGTGAGCGGAGCGAACCCGAAAAGAAAGCGGTCGTCGTCAATCCAGTTCGGTCGGATCGACTTCGGGGAGCGTGATGAGATTCTCTCGACCGATCCGGAGCTTCTCGATCTCCTCGTCGTCGTCCATCTGCGAGAGGAGTTGGGAGACCTTGGCGTTCGACCAGCCGGTCTCTTTGACGATCGAGGCCTGTTTCATCCGCCCGCCGTTTCGCGTGAGCATCCGGAGGACGCGCTCTTCGTCGCTCAACAGTTCGGGATCGATACCGTCGTCGGGTTCCTCCTCGTACTCGAGTCGCGTCCCGGCGGCGTCCCGGTCGCCGACAGCGTCCACTGGGTTGTCAGCCGCAGACTGAACTGCGGTCCCGCCGTCGGTGCCAGTCGCGGACGTGTCCTGATCGCCTGCTCCGTCTCGAGCGGCGGCCCGCGAACGGACACTGGTGAGGAATCCGAGGAGGCCGAGTTGGGCGATCCGCTCCGAAACGCGCTCGAGCGGGGCCGGAAGCTCGGCGTTCTGGTCGCGGCGGGCGAAGAGGTAGCTCCCGATTCCGACGGCGAAGACGACGCCGACGACGCCGGCGATCAGCCAGTTCGGGATTCCCATGGAGGATGCAGGGCCGGCGGAGCCGCCGCCACCGCTGCGGACGAAGACGATCTCGAGTTCGTGGTCGTTGAACTCGTAGGGTCCGTCCCAGTCGAGTTGCGTGGGTGTCTCGAGGGCGTACGCGTCCGGATAGTCGATGACGAGACGTTGGATGCTGTTCAACGAGAGCCAGACGCCGTCGTCGGTCTGGAAGACATCGCCGAGATAGATGCGATCGTTTTCGGCCGTCGCGAAGTTAGTCCAGGTGAGCGAGTACGTGATGGTACCGACGCGAACGTCGTCGCCGTCTTCGTGATCGATCGCTTCGCCGTCAATGTCGTCGACGTCGTCGACGGACTCGACCCGTGGGTCGTCCCAACCGGCGTCCCGAATCGTCATCTCGCGGTCGGTTCGGTCCGCAGCTTCGCTCGCGAGATGTTCGAACTCGCGCGGATCGACGTTGGGGTCGCGTTCGCCTGCCAGAATGGCGTCGGCGTAGTCGTTGAACTCGTCGACATCATCGTCGTCAGTCAGGATAAAACGGCTCTCGATCGACCAACGGGCGTCGCCGGTCTCGTCGATCTCGATCCGGAGCACCTGTTTCGCACCGGCCTCCGCGGGCGGGTCCTCGATGGCCATCGCTGGTGCGAGACTGGCGGACGAAACCGACGGCGAGGTGTCAGACGTCGAGATCGACGGGGAAAGTGCGAGTGGAGTCGACTCGAGGGAGTCGTGACCCGTCGGTGTGGGGTCGTGCGGGGACGCCGACGGGGCGGCGGCCACCACCCCCACGGAAGACGTCACGAGGAGGGCTGTGAGGGCAATTGTAATCGCGGTGGATAACCGCATGCGTACCAACCGGTGGTTTCCCCGGGGAAAAAACACTTTCCATCGGAAAATAACGCGTTACTTTCGGGTGGAAACTCCTGTTTCAGGCCTGTAATCGGCCACTGGACGGATCCATCACTGGTGCGACCAGTTTTTGTATCAGGAGTCCTTATGGTGGGGCGATGAACAGTGCGACGCCCGTCGTCTTCGCGGTGTTGCTCGTTACGTCGCTTCTGGCGATGCCCGTCATCGCGGCGGGACCGGAAGCCGACGACGCAACACGCGATGCCCCCGACCCGCAGTTCCAGCAGTTGACCCTCCAGCAAGCGTCATCGTCGCCGGTCGAAGCCGAAGATACGACGAACCGCCTCCAGCTTTCCGGTGAGATCAGGGAAGAACGAGCCACGTACGGAACCGATTTCGGTCTCACACTCGCCGCCGTGGACGATCACCTCAGGGTCGATCACGAGCAGTACACTATCGTCGACAGCGAGTTCGATACCGCGACGGACGAGGAGCGAGAGAATATGATCAGAACGGCGAACAATCGGATCGCCGATCGAACCGAAAATCTCGAGCAGCGCGAACGTGATGCGGTCAGAGACCACGCCGACGGTGAGATCACCGATACCGAACTGATACAGACGCTGTTGCGAAACTACAACGAAGCAGAATCGCTGCTAAACGCACTGAACGAGATAGACGACCGAACGGATGCGGTGCCTGGATACTCGCTGTCGAACCAGCAGGTCCGTGCCGACGAAGCGGCGCTCGACCTCCACCGAACGTCGCTCCGGGCGAACCTCGACCAGGCGAGCCAGTCGTCCGGCTGGGACGAACGGCCCGACGTCCGAATTCAGACGTCGGAAGATGGCTACAGCCTCTCGATGATCGAGGGTGACATGTACATTCTCGAGACGGTTCGGTTCGACAACCGCGACACCGGCCCCGACGTCGAAAACCAATTCGAGGACTATTCGAACTCCGAGACGATGGAGGCCGCCACGGAGCACTATCCGTGGGCGGGCGGTGAACAGAGCTGGTCGAGCTTCAACGACTACGGCGAGCAGAATCTCTACTTCGTCGAGATGGAGGACGACCGAAACCACCTCCAAGTGTACCTCGACGGGGGAACGGGAGACGTCTACCGCGAATCACAGGAACTCGCGCTCGAGTCGCTGCCCGAAGACAACAACAGATCGTGGATCAACGACGATATCGATCTCACGATTACGGAAACGCCCGTCAACGGGCCGGTAGAAGTGAGAGTAGCCGATATGGTCACTGACGACCCCGAGAATGCGACGGTTTGGATGAACGGGGTAGAACTCGGCGAGACCGACGACGACGGCACGCTGTGGCTCTTGCCGCCACTCGATGACTACGAGGTGTCGATCGAGTCGGACTCCGGGAGCGTCGACACGAGGACGGCGAATAGACGATAGCATCGTTCGGCCGTACCTTTATATCGGAACGAGCGGCCACGATGGGGCGTGTCACTCCGCTCGAGCGAACCGTCGATCTCCGACCGGAACGTCGAACACAAGAGCGACCGCGCCAGCAAGGGGAGCGCCGACGAAACGACGTTCGGCTACGACACTCGAGCCGTCAGCCGACTCGTCGGCGTGCTCGCGCTGGTCGCGATAACGGTCCTGCTGGCGACGATGGTCGCAGTCGGTGCCAGCACGTGGTCGCTCGAGTCCGCCGGGCCGACCGCGGCGTTCGATCTTACGGTCGACGGAGAGGAGTCGACGGTTGCAATCGATCACGTCGAGGGCGACGCCGTCGACGTTGCCGAGCTGTCGGTACAGATTACGGTCGACGGCGAGGGACTGGCCGACCAGCCGCCGGTGCCGTTCGTCGGCGCGGACGGATTCGACGGTTCGCCGACGGGGCCGTTCAACGCGGAGAGCGATTCCGAGTGGCGGACCGGGGAGCGCGCGGGCGTCACGGTCGCCGGAACGAACGATCCGGATATCGAGTCAGGCGATACAGTCGGCGTCACGCTCGTCGTCGACGGGACCCGGATAGCGACGCTCGAGGCGACGGCGACGTAGCGTAGCGGTAGCGGAGACCGATAGTCCGCGATTACTCGGGAGCGCGACCGATCGTCGTGATCGCGACGTCCGGATCGTAGGATGGGCCCTGAAACAGGTGTTTGACGTCCTCGAACCCGGCTCGTTTGAACATCCGGTCGGCCTCGTACTCGTCGTAAAAGAGCATGATCGAGTCGGCGAGTTTCTGTGCGACGAAGCTGTCGGGGTAGTTCGGCCCGACGACGAGCACCTGTCCGCCGGGTTTCAGGACGCGGCGGAACTCCCGGAGCGCGAGGATCGGATTCGGCCAGTACTCGATCGAACCGGACGACCAGACGACGTCGAACGTGTCCGTCGCGAACGGCAGCCGTTCGGCGTCGCCGCGGTGGAAGTGAACCGGCGGAGCGCGTTTTCCGAGTTTCGCGTAGGCCTGCTCGAGCTGGTGCTCGCTCTGATCGAGCGCGTACACCTCGTCGACGTGCTCGAGCAGCCCTTCGGTCGCGAACCCGGTGCCGCAGCCGACGTCGAGGACGGTCGCGTCGGCCTCGAGATCGAGCAGTTCGAGGGCGTCGGCGCGCATCTCCTCGTTCCAGATGAAGGGATTAACCTGGTCGTACACCTTCGAGAGGTACTTGTAGAACAGTCGGGCTCTGGCCTTGTTCTCGAGGATTCCCATTAGGGGTGGATTTTATCCGGATCGGGATATGTCTGCTGTTCCCGTCGGTCACGAAGGGCGATTAATCGATACAGACCGACGCCCCCGTGGGCGGAATCGCTGGATGACTTTCGCAACTACCATATACGCGCCCTTGTAAACGTCCACCCGCTTAGAGTATGCCGAGGCCAGAGGTTCTCGAACGAATACAGTCGGCGGAAGAGGAAGCCGACGAGATCGTCGCATTGGCACAGAACGACCGCGACGAGCGAATAGCCGAGGCCCGGAAACGTGCCGAGGAGATTCGCACGGAAGCGGAACAAGAAGCGCGGGATCTCACGGAGCGCCAGCTAGAGGCGGCGCGCGAAGAGATCGACGAGGAGTGCGAACGCGTCCTCGAGGAAGGAGAACAGGAGCGTGCGGCGCTAGCCGAACGTGCCCAGGATCGGGTCGACGAAGTGACGAACCACGTCGTCGAACTGTTCCAGGAGGACGTCCATGCTCAGACCTGAACGGATGAGCAAGGTCTCGGTGACCGGTTCCAAGGGCGTCATGCCCGCGGTCATCGAGACGATCCACGGACTGAACCTGGTTCACCTCTCGGACTACGACGGCTCTTGGGAGGGGTTCGACAACGGGAACCCCATCGAAGGAGCCGACGACGCCTCCGAGAAACTGGTGACGGTCCGCGCCCTCGAGAGTACCCTGAAGCTGTCGGCCGACGAGGCCGAACCGGGGGCCCTCGAGGAGAACTGGGAGTCGCGCCTCGAGGAGATCCGAACGCGGGTCAACGAGCTCGACGACCAGCGCAGCGAGACTCGCGAGGAGCTTCGACAGGTCGAAGAGAAGATCAGTCGGGTCGCTCCCTTCGCGGAGCTCGGAATCGACCTCGACCTCCTGTCGGGGTACGACACGGTCGACGTCGTCGTCGGCGAAGGGCCGCGCGCCCAGGTCGAAGACGCCGTCGCCGCGTCCGACGAGATTCGAGCCTACGAGACGTTCACCGGTGGCGACGTTGTGGCTATCGTGGCTGCACCCACCGCAGACGCCGGCTCGAGTCCGATCGACGACGCCCTGGTCGGCGTCGAGTTCACTCGGCATCCGGTGCCGGAGACCGACCAGACGCCGAGTGCGTACGTCGACGAGCTGTCGGAACGTAAACGCGAACTCGAGTACGAGATCGAAGATATCGACGCCGAACTCGAGCAGATCAAGGCGAACGAGGCCGGCTTCCTCCTGCGTGTAGAGGAGGAGCTAACCATCGAGGTTCAGCAGGCCGACGCGCCGCTGCAGTTCGCGACGACGGGTCGGGCGTTCATCGCCGAAGGATGGATCCCGAGCGACGAGTACGACGATCTCGTCGCGTCGCTGAACGACGCCGTCGGCGAGAGCGTCGAGATCGAAGAGCTCGAGCGAGCGAGCTACGACCGTCACGGGAAAACCCACACGGAGGATATCCAGCAGGGTACCCAGGCGGCGAAAGACGACGAAGATGCGGCTGCGGAAGAAGATGGCCAGCAGCAGAAGGCCATGACGGACGGTGGCTCGGCCGTGACGATGAGCGACGAGCCGCCGACGATTCAGAAGAATCCGTCGGCAGCCAAGCCGTTCGAAACGCTGGTACAGGCGGTCAACCGACCGAAGTACAACGAACTCGATCCCACGATCTTCCTGTTCCTGACGTTCCCGCTGTTCTTCGGGTTCATGATCAGCGACGTCGGGTACGGACTCTTGTACGTGCTGACCGGATTCTACATGTACCAGAGCTTCGATAGTCCGGGGATCACGAGTCTCGGGGGCGTCGCCATGTGGTGTGGCGCGTTCACGATCTTCTTCGGGATCCTGTTCGGGGAGTTCTTCGGACTCCACGAACTCGGCTACATGATCTTCGGTGACGGCGGTGCGCCGATGGGAGACAAGGGACTCTCGCCAGCGACGGCAGAGTTCGTCAACGCCTGGCTGATCGTCGCCGTCGCACTCGGAGTGCTTCACCTGAACATCGGCTGGATCCTCGACTTCGTCGAAAACATCCAGCACGGTCACGGTCTCTGGGGTGCGATCACCCACAGCGGCTCGTGGCTCCTGATGCTCAACGGACTCTGGGTGTGGGTGTTCACGGAGCAGGCAGCGCACGTCAAGCCTGACTTCATCTACACCGCGTTCGACGGCGAGCCGTTCGCGTTCGGATTCAGCGGCTTCCCAATGATGGATCTGTTCTCGATCGGCGGCGTCGAGATTACGCTGCCGCTCCTGGCAGTCATCCTCGGCGTCGTGCTCTTGGCAGTCGGCGACCCGGTCGAACTGGCCGAGTTCGCCATGCCGTTCGCACACGTCGTCTCCTACGCACGAATGACCGCCGTCCTGCTCGCAAAGGGTGGGATGGCGTTCGTCGTCAACCTGCTGACCTTCGGAGCCGTCCAGACGCCTGAGGGGGCACGTCCCTTCATGGCGCCGTGGACTGGCTACGGACCCGAGGACGGACAGGTCATGTTCGATGGCCTGTTCTACATCGGCGACGGAGCAGTCGCGATCGCCGCCTTCGCACTCGGCATTCTCGTGCTGGTACTCGGACATATCCTGGTCTTGCTACTTGGTATCACAAGTGCCGGATTACAGGGTATCAGGCTCGAGTACGTCGAGTTCTTTGGGAAGTTTTATGAAGGCGGTGGAAAGAACTACGAACCGTTCGGACACGATCGAAATAACAGCGAGGACTAACTACAATGGCACTTGAACTCGGACCTGAACTGGCGGATGTTGCACTGCAAGCAGAAGAAGTGAGCGGCCCAACCCTCGAGAACGAAGGTGCAGCGGCACTGGCAGTCGGTCTCGCGGCACTCGCAGCCGGATATGCAGAGCGCGGTATCGGCGCCGCTGCGGTCGGCGCAATGGCCGAGGACGACGATATGTTCGTTCCAGGCCTGATCATGACCGTCCTTCCAGAGACGCTCGTGATCCTGGCACTGGTCGTCGTCTTCATCGTCTAAAACAACCCCCCTTCTCTCACCAATGAGTTTGGATACAGTCGTAGAAGACATTCGAGAAGAGGCCCACGCGCGTGCGGAGGACATCCGTGCGGAGGGCGAAGCGCGCGCCGACGAGATCGAATCGGCCGCCGAGGAGGACGCCGAGGAGATCCTCAGCGATGCGGAGCAGGCTGTCGAGCGCGAGATCGAGCAGCTTCGCGAACAGCGACTCTCCAGTGCGAAACTGGAGGCGAAACAGAAGCGCCTGGAGGCCCGCCGTGACGTCCTCGGCGACGTTCGCGAGCAGGTCGAGGACGAGCTCGCCGCCCTCGAGGGAGACACTCGCGAGGAGCTGACGCGAACCCTCCTCGAGGCGGCAAGCGAGGAGTTCGACGAGGGCGACGACGTCAGCGTCTACGGTCGCGAAAGCGACGAGGAGTTGATCACGTCGATCCTCGACGACTACGACGGCTACGAGTACGCCGGTGAGCACGACTGCCTCGGTGGCGTCTTCGTCGAAAGCGACCAGTCTCGAGTCCGAGTCAACAACACGTTCGACTCGCTGCTCGAGGACGTCTGGGAAGACAACCTCCGGGAGATCAGCAACAGACTCTTCGAACAATGAGCGTAGGTGCCTCGAATCCGGAATACGTGAACGCTCGCGTTCGGTCACGCCGAGCCTCGCTGTTCGCGGACGAAGATTATCGGAAGCTGATCCGGATGGGGCCGAGCGGGATCGCACGGTTCATGGAAGAATCGGAGTACGAACGCGAGATCAACGAACTCGGCGCACGCTTTTCGGGTGTCGACCTGATCGAGTACGCGCTGAACCGGAATCTCGCGAAACACTTCCAGGACTTGCTCGACTGGTCGGACGGTCGACTGTACGACCTCATCGCTCGCTACCTCCGGAAGTTCGACGTCTGGAACCTGAAGACGATCATCCGCGGGATCTACACCGAAACCGATCCCGAGGAGATCAGGACGGACCTGATCATGGCTGGCGAACTCGATGAGGCGACGATCGATCGACTGCTCGAGGTCGACGAGATCGAGGACGCGATCGAAGTCCTCAATCGAACGATCTACTACGAGCCCCTCACGGAAGCGTACGAGGAGTTCGAAGAGACCGGTGCGCTCGTCCCCCTCGAGAACGCACTGGACCGAGAGTTCTACGAGCACCTGCTCGACGATCTCTCTCGCGGACCGATTGCCGAGCCGCAGGAGGGGCCGGAAGCGAAGTACGTCGAGTTCCTGCAGGCCGAGATCGACTTCCGGAACGCCCGGAACGCCCTGCGACTCGCTCGCAGCGGTGCCGACCTCGATCCTGCGTCCTACTACATCGAGGGCGGCGTCCTGTTCGACCAGTCGGAGCTGAGCCGACTCGTCAACGATTACGACGCGCTCGTCGATCACATCGGCGAGAACAAACGCTACGGCAAGCGACTCTCCGGAGCGATGGATCGGCTGCGGAACGCTGACAGCCTTATCCAGTTCGAGCACGCACTAGACGCTGCGCTGCTCGAGTACGCGGACACGCTCTCGAGCATCTACCCGGCCTCGATCTCGGCCGTGCTGTCGTACATCCTCGCCAAGGAGCGCGAGGTCGAGAACATCCGTGCGATCGCTCGCGGACGCGAGGTCGGACTCGAGGAGAGCGAGATCGAAGAGGAGCTGGTGATCCTATGAGTCAGGAAATCGCAGTCGTCGGCAGTCCGGAGTTCACGACCGGCTTCCGCCTCGCGGGAGTCCGTCGCTCCGAGAACGTCCCGGACGACGAGAAGGAGAGCGAACTCGACGACGCCGTCACGGACGTCCTCGAGGACGACGGCGTCGGGATCGTCGTCATGCACGACGACGATCTGGAGTTCCTCTCGCGGAACGTGCGCCAGACCGTCGAGACGAGCGTCGAGCCGGTCGTCGTCACGATCGGAAGCGGAACCGGCGGCGGCGGACTGCGCGACCAGATCAAGCGTGCGATCGGTATCGACCTGATGGACGAAGACGAACAATAAACTATGAGCCAGGCAGAAGACACCCAGACCGTCGACGAAGACGGTGTAATCGAAAGCGTGAGCGGTCCGGTCGTGACCGCCGCGGACCTCGACGCCCGGATGAACGACGTCGTCTACGTCGGTGACGAAGGGCTGATGGGCGAGGTCATCGAGATCGAAGGGAAC
Source organism: Natronorubrum texcoconense (assembly GCF_900100335.1). Lineage (GTDB taxonomy): Archaea > Halobacteriota > Halobacteria > Halobacteriales > Natrialbaceae > Natronorubrum > Natronorubrum texcoconense. Next base: position 26,688 of record NZ_FNFE01000007.1, read on the forward strand.
CTGACCACGATTCAGGTGTACGAAGAAACCTCCGGCGTCGGCCCGGGCGAACCCGTCGAGAACACGGGCGAACCGCTCTCTGTCGACCTCGGACCCGGCGTGCTGGACGCCATCTACGACGGTGTCCAGCGCCCGCTCGACGTCCTCGAGGAGAAGATGGGGACGGCGTTCTTGGACCGCGGGGTCGACGCCCCCGGGATCGACTTCGAGACGGAGTGGGAGTTCACTCCGACCGTCGAGGTCGGTGACGCAGTCGAAGCCGGCGACGTCGTCGGTGAAGTGCCCGAGACCGAGAGCATCACGCACCGCGTGATGGTCCCGCCGGACTACGAGGGTGGCGAAGTGACGGCGACCGAGAGCGGAGAGTTCACGGTCGACGAAACCGTCGTCGAACTCGACTCCGGCGAGGAGATCACGATGCACCAGGAGTGGCCCGTTCGTGAGGCCCGCCCTGCAGAGACGAAGGAGACGCCGACGATCCCCCTCGTGTCGGGGCAGCGAATTCTCGACGGCCTCTTCCCGATCGCGAAAGGCGGGACGGCCGCGATTCCCGGCCCCTTCGGTTCCGGGAAGACGGTCACCCAGCACCAGCTCGCCAAGTGGGCCGACGCGGACATCGTCGTCTACGTCGGCTGTGGTGAGCGCGGGAACGAGATGACCGAGGTTATCGAGGACTTTCCCGAACTGGAGGACCCGCAGACGGGCAAGCCGCTCATGTCCCGGACGTGCCTCATCGCGAACACGTCCAACATGCCGGTCGCAGCCCGCGAGTCCTGTATCTACACGGGGATCACCATCGCGGAGTACTTCCGCGACATGGGCTACGACGTCGCGCTGATGGCCGACTCCACCTCCCGGTGGGCCGAGGCCATGCGCGAGATCTCGAGCCGACTCGAGGAGATGCCCGGCGAAGAGGGGTATCCCGCATATCTCGCCGCGTCGCTCTCGGAGTTCTACGAGCGCGCGGGCAAGTTCCAGCTGCTCAACGGCGACGAGGGATCGGTGACGGCGATCGGTGCCGTCTCGCCGCCCGGCGGGGACTTCTCCGAACCCGTCACGCAGAACACCCTGCGTATCGTCAAGACGTTCTGGGCGCTGGACGCCGACCTCGCGGAGCGTCGGCACTTCCCCTCGATCAACTGGAACGAGTCGTACTCGCTGTATCGACAGCAGCTCGACCCCTGGTTCCGAGAGAACGTCGCCGAAGACTGGCCGGAGGTTCGCCAGTGGGCGGTCGACGTGCTCGACGAGGAGGCCGAACTGCAGGAGATCGTTCAGCTCGTCGGCAAGGACGCCCTGCCGGAAGACCAGCAGCTGACCCTCGAGGTCGCACGCTACCTGCGTGAAGCCTGGCTCCAGCAGAACGCGTTCCACGACGTCGACACCTACTGCGACCCGAAGAAGACCTACCGGATGCTCGGCGCGATCCGAACGTTCAACGACGAGGCTTTCGAGGCGCTCGACGCTGGCGTTCCGGCCGAGGAGATTCAGGACGCCGACGCCCTCCCACGGCTCAACCGGATGGCGACGGCGGAGGAGTGGAACGAGTACATCGACGAACTCGAATCCGAGATCGAATCGCAGATCAGAGCACTGTACTAACGATGAAAGAGTACCAAACAATCACGGAAATCAGCGGCCCGCTGGTGTTCGCCGAGGTCGACGAACCCGTCGGTTACGACGAGATCGTCGAGATCGAAACCGACGACGGCCGAACGCTGCGCGGACAGGTGCTGGAATCGAGCGAGGGCGTCGTCTCGATCCAGGTGTTCGAGGGAACGGGCGGTATCGACCGCAACGCTTCCGTCCGATTCCTGGGCGAGACGATGAAGATGCCCGTCACCGAGGATCTCCTCGGACGGGTGCTCGACGGCTCCGGCAACCCGATCGACGGCGGTCCGGAGATCGTCCCCGACGACCGCATCGATATCGTCGGCAAGGCGATCAACCCCTACTCCCGCGAGTACCCAGAGGAGTTCATCCAGACCGGCGTCTCCGGTATCGACGGCATGAACACGCTCGTTCGTGGCCAGAAGCTCCCGATCTTCTCGGGCTCCGGACTGCCCCACAACGACCTCGCGCTCCAGATCGCCCGCCAGGCGTCGGTGCCCGAGGAAGAGGAAGGCGACGACGAAGAGGGGTCGGAGTTCGCAGTCATCTTCGGTGCGATGGGAATTACCGCCGAGGAAGCAAACGAGTTCATGGACGACTTCGAGCGCACCGGCGCACTCGAGCGCTCGGTCGTCTTCATGAACCTCGCGGACGACCCCGCAGTCGAGCGGACGGTCACGCCGCGACTCGCCCTGACGACGGCGGAGTACCTCGCCTTCGAGAAGGGCTACCACGTACTGGTCATCCTCACCGACATCACGAACTACTGTGAGGCGCTTCGTGAGATCGGTGCCGCACGCGAGGAGGTTCCGGGTCGGCGTGGCTACCCCGGATACATGTACACCGACCTGGCACAGCTCTACGAGCGCGCCGGTCGAATCGAGGGCAAGGAGGGGTCGGTCACGCAGATTCCCATCCTGACGATGCCCGGCGACGACGACACACACCCGATTCCGGACCTGACCGGTTACATTACGGAAGGCCAGATCGTGATGGATCGGGACCTGAACAGCCAGGGGATCGAGCCACCGATCAACGTCCTGCCATCGCTCTCGCGGCTGATGGACGACGGGATCGGCGAGGGGCTGACCCGCGGCGACCACGCCGACGTCTCCGACCAGATGTACGCCGCCTACGCGGAGGGTGAGGACCTGCGCGACCTCGTGAACATCGTCGGTCGCGAGGCGCTCTCCGAACTGGACAACAAGTATCTCGACTTCGCCGACCGATTCGAGGAGGAGTTCATCCAGCAGGGGTACGACAACAACCGCTCGATCGACGACACGATCGAACTCGGCTGGGACCTTCTGTCGGAGCTCCCGAAGGAGTCCCTCAACCGGATCGACGAGGACCTCATCGCGGAGCACTACCGCGAAGACGAAACGGAAGCCGCCGAAGTCTCGGCCGACTGATCGGCGCGGTTTCGTTATTCCATTTCTCCCGGTTCGCTCTCACCGAAAGTCGATCGGCCAGCTCGAGCGGCGCCCGAACGCTGACGGGCTGGAAGTAATGACAATAGTTATTTCATTCCATTCAACATGATTGCGTATGGACGATCGCATTTCGCGGCGACGGCTGCTCTCCACAGCGGCGGCCGGCAGTCTGACGGTCGGCGTCGCCGGCTGTCTCGACGGGTTCGGTAGCGAGTCGAGCGACGATGACGACGCGACAACCGACGCCGGGAGCGGGCCCGAAAACGGTGACGACGATCCCGCCGACGAAGACGAGTCGTACGCAACCGCCTGCGAGGCTGGCACCGGGTTCCTCGAGACGACCTTCGAAGGAGAGTTCGAGGCGGCCGGGGAGTACTACCCCCACGAGTATCTCGAAGAGTACGACCGGGAGTTTTTCGTCGACTACCTCGAAGGTCGATTTGCCCACGCCGTCGACAACTACGATCTCACGGCTGCGAACTGTGCCGAGTCGACGGACGACCACGACGTGATCGAGGCGGCCCGCGACGAACTAGACGTCGAGGTGACAGCGGGCGAGTGGCTCACCTACGAACTCGACCTCGAGACCGATGGGGAGACGGCATCGGAGTTGATGGACGTTCTCGCCCTCGAAATAGAGGGGACGTGGTACGCCGGCGTCGTCGACGTATCCGGTCAGGACACCGAAGTGACGGTCGAAATCGCCGAGGATGATCAGCTGATCGACGCGGACGCAGACGGGAAAGCCGCGGAAGTCGTCGTTTCGGTTATCGACGAGGACGGGGAGATTGTGCCGGGCGCGACGGTGATCGCTACCGATGGATCGGCACTACTCGAGGACGTTCTCCGCGCCGAGACCGGTGCCGTCCCCGATGACCTCGAGGGTGCCTACGACGACCTCGAAGATCACCAGGCTGTGCTGAATTTCGACGGTCGGCAGTCGCTTCGCGACGACCAGGATATGGGTACGATCGAACTGGACATCGTTCCGCCGTCCGATACTAATTATATCGACGAGCAGCCGAACCCTGACATTCGCGTCGTCAGAAACTGACCTCGAGTCCGGAGACAGTCGGGTCGGCTCCACGCGTTCGATATCCGTGATTCGTCACACGCTCGAGACGGAGGGCGCCGAACTGCGAGCGACCGAAACTTCTGTACGTCTCGTCGGTGAAGGACCGAATGTGTGGTACTAATGCACAAGCCACTGCTCACAACGGACTTTCTCGACCGGGCGCGGACGCACTACGGCGACGACGAGGCCGTGGTCGCCACGACGGGTGACCGGTTCACCTACGGCGAACTGGGGGAGCGCGCCGATCGGTTCTCGGCGGCGCTACAGGAACGCGGTATCGAGAAGGGTGATCGGGTCGCCGTCTTGGATCCGAACACGCACTACCACCTCGAGGCCGCCTACGGGATCATGCAACTCGGCGCGGTCCACACGCCGCTGAACTATCGGTTGACGCCGAACGATTTCGAGTACATCCTCAACGATGCGGGCGTCGACGCAATTTACGCGGACTACGACTACGCCGAGAACATCGAGGCGGTCCGCGAGTCGGTGCCGACGGAGACGTTCATCACGAACGACGCGGACGCGGTAGACGGTGAATGGGAATCGTTCGACGAGATGCTCGAAGCGGCCGGAACGGAGTACGACCGCCCCGAGATGAGCGAGGACGAGATCATCACGATCAACTACACCTCGGGGACGACGGGCGATCCGAAGGGCGTCTGTCGAACCCACCGCTGTGAGACGATTCACGCCTATCTGATCACCGCCCATCAGGAGCTCCGAGACGACGACGTCTACCTCTGGACGCTGCCGATGTTCCACGCCAACGGCTGGGGACACATCTTCGCGGTGACCGGGATCGGCGCGAAACACGTCTGTACCCGCGGCGTCGACGCCGCGGACATCTTCGAAGCGGTCCGTAGCGAGGACGTCTCCTACATGTGCGGCGCGCCGACGGTGTTGAACATGCTGACCAGTCACTACGCAGAGCACGAACCCGAGACGACGGGCGACGCCGACGTTCGGCTGGCCACCGCCGGCAGCGCGCCGCCGGAGGCGACGATCCGAACCGTCGAAGAGGAGTTCGGCTGGTACATGAAACACGTCTACGGTGCGACCGAGACCGGCCCGCTGATCACCACCTCGGACGCGCGACGGCACTTCGACGACGACAGCGACGACCGGTTCCGGATCAAGAAACGGCAGGGCCTCGCCTATCTGGGGACCGAGGTCCGTGTCGTCGACGAGGACGGGAACGACGTCCCCCGCGACGACGAGACGATCGGCGAGATCGTCGTTCGGGGCAACCAGATCATGGAGAAGTACTGGAACAAGCCCGAAGAGACCGAGGAAGCGTTCAACGACCGGATCGAGGGCTACTACCACATGGGCGACCTCGCGACCGTCGACGAGAACGGGATGGTCTCGATCCAGGACCGCAAGAAGGACATCATCATCTCCGGCGGCGAAAACATCTCGAGCATCGAACTCGAGGACACGCTGTTCGACCACCCCGAAATATCTGACGTGGCGGTCATCCCGGCCCCCAGCGACCAGTGGGGCGAGACGCCGAAGGCGTTCGTCGTGCCCGAGGGCGGCGATCCGGACGACCCCGGCGTGACTGTCGACGAACTCGTCGACTTTACGCGAGACAACCTCGCGGGGTACAAGGTGGTTCGGGAGATCGAGTTCGTTGAGGAGCTGCCGACGACGGCAACCGGGAAGGTTCAGAAGTACGAACTTCGTCAGGAGGAGTGGGAGGACGAAGACCGCATGGTCGGACAGGGGTGAGCGTGACTCCGATCGAGGGCGAGTCCACGCGCTCGAGGGCCGTCCCACGGCCGCAGCGGCCAGGGAAACTGTAAACAGTTATCCGACTGGGGGCGCAATCCTCCCACAAGATGGCCAAGGACGTCAAGCCCACCCGCAAGAACCTGATGGAGATCGAGGATCGCATCGAACTCTCCGAGCGGGGGCACGGGACGCTCGAGAAGAAACGGGACGGGCTGATCATGGAGTTCATGGACATCCTGGACAAGGCCCAGGACGTCCGCGGCGACCTCGCACAGGACTACGAGGACGCTCAGAAGAAGATCAACATGGCGCGAGCCATGGAGGGCGACGTCGCGGTTCGCGGGGCCGCCGCCGCGCTGCAGGAACACCCCGAGATCACCACCGAGTCGAAGAACATCATGGGCGTCGTCGTTCCGCAGATCGAGTCCTCGCGCGTCTCGAAGAGCCTCGATCAGCGTGGCTACGGGATCATGGGCACCTCCGCCCGCATCGACGAGGCCGCCGAGGCCTACGAGGACCTGCTCGAGAGCATCATCCTCGCCGCCGAGGTCGAGACCGCGATGAAGAAGATGCTCCGCGAAATCGAGACGACGAAACGGCGCGTCAACGCCCTCGAGTTCAAACTCCTGCCCGACCTCTACGACAACCAAGAGTACATCGAGCAGAAACTCGAGGAGCAAGAACGCGAGGAGACCTTCCGCCTGAAGAAGATCAAGGAGAAGAAAGAACAGCAGGAGAAAGAAGAGCGTCAGGCCGAAGCGGAGGACGAAGCGGCCCCCGACGTTGGAGACGAGAGCACGGCCGAACCCGATATGGAGCAGTCGACTGCGGGCGGCGTTCCGGGCGGCGACTGATCGGCTCCGACCAGTTCTCTTATGACTTGTTCAGTCTGTGATTCCCCGACGGTCGCGTTTGCGATTCCCGAACCGTACCGCGAGTACGCACCGGAACGGTCGTCGGCCGCGGCGTGTTGTACGCGCTGCCTCACCGTCGAACCGGCGGAGGGCGAGGGCAAGGATCCCGATTTCACACGCGTGAGCGACGCGTTTCCGACGGGCGAGGCGGCGGTTCCGCTCGCGCTCGCGCTGGGCCTGTGTTCGTCGCTCGCGACTAATCGGGCAGCGATCGAAGACCTCTTCGAGGCGGTCGAACGCGCGGGAACGGATCCGCTGCTGGTGCTCGATCGGCTCGTCGACGATCCCGAACTCGAGCCGGAAATCGATCTCGAGCGCCGACGGCACCAACTCGAGCAGTTATTGTACTGACTGCATCGCTACGCACGGTCGACGGTCTCCGAAAGAGGATCATAGAGTATCCGTTCAGTAGAGGTAGAGACGTTTCTGTTCGGACTGACCTAACCACGTGCAGCGGCGCACGCTGTCGGTCGACCGAACGAGCGTGAGGTCGGGCGACGAAAACGTGCGAGGGATGAGCGAGCGACCGTGGAGCGAGCGAATCGGTTGGGGAGGACGTGGAAATCATTGCTGCCAGCGGCACGATACACTCGCCCTCACCAAATCATCATCAAAACAGCCCTGTTCACTACGCTCGCATGGTGAACGTACCCGAAACGCAACAGAGCCGCAACTACTTTCCGGTCGGCGTCACGTTGTTGCTGACCGCCTGTTTCACCTGTAGGGCCGCGCTGGCGGCCAACCCCCGAGCCACCTCGCTGCGCTCGTCGGCGGTGATGACCTCCTCGCCGGCTGCGACGTCCTCGAGGTCCGGCGTAAATCCGGCGCTGACCGCGTGACCCACCGGCGGCCGAACGGCGACGGTGACCTGAGGACCGGTCATCCCGCTCGAGACGTCGGAGTCGACGACGTACTCGCTGGGGAGGAACTCGCGAGTGCGGGCGGCGATTCGCGAGACGTCGCGGTGAAGCAGTCGTTTCTGATCCCTCGAGAGGTCCGGAACGTCCGCCGCGGCACGCTGACCAGCACCCGTCTCTCCCGGCAGCCCTGCGTACGGCGTATTTCCGTTCATAAGATGTGTGTGCCGGTCACAATGCGCTGCCGGGTCAAAAGGATTCGCCTTCGGACAATCCGAGCACGATACGCGTACGCATCCAACATCCTTCGATCACTCATTCCAGTTCGAAGGCGCGGATCGAATCACCACCACTCTGGAGAAACGCGACGTCTCCGGCGACGGCTGGCGGCGACGTGACGGTTCCGACATCCCAACGGGATTCGGCGTCGATGGACTCCGTATCGGCATCGAGAACGTGGACGTGCTCGTCGAATCCAAGTACGTAGAGCCAGTTGTTCGTCGCGTTGATCTCGTAGTTGAAAAGCTCGCCGTTCCAGCCGTCACCGTCCGTATCGGTGTCCCACGTCCAGACGGCATCGCCGTCGACGGTGACTGCGTGGACGACGCCGTCGCGGTCGAGGACGTGGACGCGGTCGTTGACGGTGGTCGGATTGGAGACGATCGCCTCGCTCTCCGTGTCGTACTGCCAGCGGGCGTCGCCAGTGGCTCGATCCAGCGCGACGAGTGTCCCGTCGCGAGTGGAGAACAGCACGAGGTCCGCGTGCTGAGCGTGTGCAACCGGCCCTCGATCGAGGCTTCGTTCCCAGAGACCGTCGCCACCGTGGTCGACGAACTCGACGGATCCGCCGTTCGAAATCCCTGAAATACCGTCTTCGCTGACGGCGAGCTGGGCGGTCGATCCCGCGAGTTCGTACTCCCAGCGGACGTCGCCGGATTCCGCGTCGAATCGGACGAGTCTCCCCGTGCGGGTTTCGACGACGTACACCGAATCGTCGTACAGCTTCGGTGCGGTCAGGGCACCGATATCGGCGGCCCACCGTCTCTCACCGGTTTCGCTATCGCGGGCGACGAACGGCGTCTCAGTAGCGATCGCGTGATTGTACACGTGCTGCTCGTCGATCGCGATGGGATAGAACGCGTTCCCGTCGGGTACCGACCACAGTTCCGTACCGGTTTGGAGGTCCACCCCGACGAGTTCTCGCTCGCGATCGACGTAGAACAACCGGTCTTCTGTGAATACCGGCTCCGTGTAGACACCGATATCGGAGTGCGACCAGACGAGATCGACCGGCGCTGCGCTGCTCTCCGTCTCTACGTGCCCCGAGTTCCGTCGATCGACACGCCCCATTCGCCACTCGTGGTCGAGAGCGTCGAGTGATTCTGAGAGTTCATTACTAGGGAGGGAAATAGAATGATCGTTACTTGTGAGAGTGCAACCAGCAAAACTTATCGTCCCAATAGTAGTAATAAGACTGCGGCGTGATATTGATTCTTCCATAAAATAATTCTGTGCTCGTTTGCTAAAAAACTAAGGGTAAGAATAGAAGGGGCTTAGTCAGCCCTGATATAGGATATCATATCGGCTGTCGCTATCGCTGTACCGCCAGAAGCATGCACCGCCAGTACAGAGGCGATCTCGGAATTGGACCTGTTGTCTGGTCATAACAACTCTCCTGTTAACGTTTGGTGAATCATCTAAAGTAGCTATAGACGATGAGCGGAAATTGTCTGTATCTGATCTTCCACTATTGAATTCATAATGAAGATCAAAGTTAGTCTGGTCCGAATTATCGGACCTTGATACGTCAGGGGTATCGAAACTGAATCCGATAGTAGGTGCCCCATATGTGAATTCAAGGTAAGTATCTACACTACCAGAATTAGGACCAGACGGTTCATGGTCCCTACGAGTGCCATTCAGGTCCGAGCTTTCATCCATTCGTGACGGATTCCTAACTCATCGTTTTGCCAGTCGTCTACACAGCCTTCGTTTGTACCTGGAATGATCGATTGAGTAGTCCCTATCGCCCATCGATCGTTATGGTCACCTGTTCCTCTCATTACCTCATGCTCTGTGTTTACGAATCCAATTGGACAATCACCGAAATCGTCTTGAACATATCGTCGATGATCCAAATTATCAGTGTCGAAACCACTACTCTGGGTAGAGAAGGTGTCTCTTTCACTGCTCTTTGTTGCAGTCATACCGCTACTGTTTTCCAGAAAGTCTTTTGTGCTATTACGTCTCTCACTAACGTCCGAGCGCGGTAGTTCAATTTCACTAGCAGGGACCTCACTCAATATTTCCTCTTGAGAGAGTTCTGTATTGTATTCAGCCACTTCTGTGTCTTCAATAGGTTCGTACCTGAGATCTTCTCTTGGAGAGAATGAATCAGATAATGCGTAACCGAAATGAGAATGCATAACACCGTCATTGTCAATATAATGTGCGTATGATACGATATCATGCATGTCTGCTTTGGACGGAACGGCTAAGAGTTTGTCATCAACCAAATCATCATCGTTGATTCGATTGAACTCATCTGCTTGGAGGTCAGATATTGCATCAGCACAAATTGGGCTGGCTCTTGTACCTTCTCGATAAACTTTGCCTGTTCCTGTATCTGGTCGATTACTGGGAGTTCCCTTAACGGGAGTGGATAGCATTAGAACACTACCCGCTGTGATTGCTGAAAGTGCTTTTCTACGAGACATTCGATGACTATTATTACTAGCCATACGACATTCTATATGGCCGAGTATAAATAAGTTCACATCGAAGTCATAATTTGAATGAATGTTCCACTGTATTATTGGCTATGTCAGGTTAACGGAAAAGAATATAAGACCACCCGTTCGCTCAACAGATCGGCTCGCTCTCGCCGTACACCGCAAGAACGAGCGCCGTCGTGTGCACGCCCGACTCGGCTTGCGTGCTCTCGACGGCGACCCGCGGTTCGGTGAACTCCCAATCACGAAGCTCCTGGCCCGCGGCCAGCCCTTCGCGAACGCGTCGTTCGACGTCCTCGCGGTCCGTCTCTCCGGACGTCTCGTAGAACAGCCCCGGCCCGTCGTCGACCGACTGGGACCACGCGAGCGCCGCGCTGGCTCGGCCGGGGCCGGCGACGGTGGCTCGAGCCTCGACGACGGTCAGCCGTTCGCCGGCGGGACCGAGATCGGGTGCGGTGCCGACGGCTTCGACGTTCACGTCCGCGGGAATCACGGAGGAGACCGAGACGAGGTTGTAGTTCTCGACGCCGGCGTCCGCGAGCGCGGCGTCGTAGGACGACATCGCCGTGGGGCCGGACGCGGTCCCCCAGACGACTCGAATCGTGCTCATACTCGCGTTCGGGGACCGAGGGCGTAAGGCGTTGCGGTTCCGAGGCCGAACCCGCCGAGCGGCGCGTCGTCTCGCGACTCTCCTCGCTGAAATCTACCGGCGAACGAGTGCGGCGCTACCCGCGACGACGAACGCGGCTATTCCGGCGGCGAGCCCGTACCGAGCCGCTTCCGGGGGTGACTGACCGGCGATCAGGATCGAGCTGACCGCCCAACTCGAGCCGATGACACCCGCGAGAACGAGACCGTGAACGAACGGGTGAGCCTCGAGCCACTGTCCGACCTATCGGTACCGACGAAACGCGGATTCGAGGCTCATACGTCGCTGTACGCACCGATAGTATCACACGTCTAATAAGTCGGTCGAAGCAAATCGGGGAAGAAACCGCTTACTGGTAGAAGTAACCCGCCGACGAGATGACCTCGCTCGAGTCGTCTTTCTCGATCTTCTCTAAGGCCTCGACGAAGTCCTGGTGGTGGACCTGCTCGCGGTCGTTACGGATCGCGAACATGCCGGCTTCGGTGGTGAGACTCTCGATCTCGGCACCGGAGTAGCCGTCGGTGTCGTCGGCCAAGTCGGCGAAGTCGACCCCGTCCGCGACGTTCATGTTCCGGGTGTGGATCTCGAGGATCTGCTCGCGGCCGTCGCGGTCGGCCTCGGGGACTTCGATGAGTCGGTCGAAGCGACCGGGGCGGAGGATGGCGCGGTCGAGCATGTCGAAGCGGTTCGTCGCGGCGATGATGCGGATCTCGCCGCGGGCCTCGAAGCCGTCCATCTCGGAGAGCAACTGCATCATCGTTCGCTGGACCTCGGCGTCGCCGGAGGTCTTCGACTCCGTGCGAGTCGTGGCGATGGCGTCGATCTCGTCGATGAAGATTATTGCCGGCTCGCGCTCGCGGGCCATCTCGAAGAGGTCGCGGACGAGTCGGGAGCCCTCGCCGATGAACTTCCGGACGAGCTCCGAGCCGGCCATCTTGATGAAGGTGGCGTCGGTCTCGTTGGCGACGGCTTTGGCGAGCATCGTCTTGCCGGTCCCGGGCGGGCCGTAGAGCAGGACGCCGCTCGGCGGCTCGATCCCGACCTCGTGGAACAGTTCGGGTTCGGCCAGCGGCTGTTCGACGGCCTCGCGGACCTCGCGAACCTGCTCGTCGATCCCGCCGATGTCTGCGTAGGTTACTTCCGGCTTCTCCGTGATCTCCATCGACTGGGCGCGCGCGTCGGTCTCGGCGTTGAGCACCGTCTGGATCGCAAAGGAGTCGTTGACCGCGACGCGGTCGCCGGGATCGACCTCCTCGACGATGCGCGGGGAGACGTCCGTGAGCACCTCCTGGTTGTTGCCGTGCTGTTTGACGATCACTTCGTCGTTCTCGAGGACGTCCTCGACGGTGGCGATGTACAGCGAGGAGCTCTTGAGCGTCTCGTTCTCGCGCTCGACGCGCTCGACGCGGTCGCGCAGGTCTTGGCGACGCTGTTCGGCCTCCTCGAGCTGCTCGGTGAGCTGTTCGTTTACCTCCGCGAGATCCGCAAAGTGCCCGCGGAGCGCCTCGAGCCGCTCATCGTCGGGGAGATCGGGATCGATATCGCGGTGAGGTCGGTCTGGGATAGACGGGCTTCGAGACATCCTGACGTACGCTGGTAAGTCCCCGATGATAAATGTGCCTTTGGGTCCCGGACGGTTTTCGAATCAGAGTACGGCGCGGCGGAACCCTCGATATACGGGGAGGAACGCTACTCGAGCAGCGCGTCCATCTCCTCGAGTCGCTGGCCGTAGCTCTCGAGCGCGCGATCGATCGGGTCCGAACTGCTCATGTCGACGCCGGCGATGCGCAGCAGTTCGAGGGGATACTCCCGGGAACCGCGCCGGAGGAACTCGAGGTAGTCCTCGGCCGCGTCGCGGTTCGGCTCGCTGCCGGCTCCGTTCGGGAGGACGTCGTCGACGATGGCCAGCGCGGCCGAAATCCCGGTCGCGTACTGGTAGACGTAGAACGCGCGGTAGAAGTGGGGGATGCGCATCCACTCGCGGGCGATGTGGTCGTCGACGACGGCGGGCTCGTAGTACTCCGATTTGAGTCCGCGGTAGAGTTCGTCCAGTCGGTCCGCCGTCAGCGGTTCGCCCTCCTCCTCTAAGCGGTGGGCCTCGTGTTCGAACTCCGCGAACAGCGTCTGTCGGTAGAGCGTCGAGCGGACGCGTTCCAGGAATTCGTTGAGCACGTGCTTGCGGAACTCGGGGTCGTCGACGGTCTCGAGCAAGTGATTCGTCAGCAGGGCCTCGTTGACCGTACTGGCGACCTCGGCCACGAAGATTTCGTAGTTCGAGTAGACGAAGGGCTGTTCGTCTTTCGTCAACTCGGAGTGCATCGAGTGGCCGAGTTCGTGGGCCAGCGTGTACATCGAGGAGATGTCGTTCTGATAGTTCATCAGGATAAAGGGCTGGGTGTCGTAGGTGCCGCCCGAGTACGCCCCGGACTGCTTGCCCTCGTTCTCGTAGACGTCGACCCAGCGCGAGTCGAGACCCTCGGCGACGCGGGACTGGTACTCCTCACCCAGCGGCGCGAGGGAGTCGACGACCCACTCCGCGGCTTGATCGTACTCGACGTCGGGACCCTCGTCGCCGGTCAGGGGCATGTAGACGTCCCACATCTGGAGCTCTTCGACCTCGAGGGCCTGTCGCTTGAGTTCGGCGTGGTGGTGGAGCTTGTCGATGTTCTCGTGGACGCTGTCGACGAGCGTGTCGTAGACGTCGACGGGGACGTTGGGACCGTCGAGGGCGGCCTCGCGAGCCGTGTCGTAGTTTCGCGCCCGGGCCGTCTTGACGTCGGCCTTGACGCTGTTCTTGTAGGCCGAGGCGACCGTGTTTCGGAGCGACTCCCACTCGTCGTAGTACTCCTCGTGGACCGTCCGGCGGAAATCGCGGTTCGGCCGTTTGAGCAGGTTGACGAAGTTGCTCTGGGTGATTTCGACGGCGTCACCGTCGGAATCCTCGACCGTGGGGAACGCCATGTCCGCGTTCGCGAGCATGTTGTACACCTCTCCCGTCGCGCCCGTGACTTCGCCCAGTTCGGCGAGCAACTCCTCGACTTCGGCCGAGCGCGTGTGCGGTTTCATCCGCAGGACGTCGTCGACGTAGTGGTCGTACGTCTCGAGCGCCGGTTCCGCGTCGACCATCTCGTCGAACGCCTCGCGCGTCAGCTCCTGCAGTTCGGGATCGATGAACGAGGCCGCGGAGTGGGCGTCGGAAGCGAGCGACTGCGCTCGCGCCGTCAGGGCCTGATACTGCTGATTCGTCGTGTCCTCGTCGCGACGCATTCGAGCGTAGGAGGCGACCATCGACACCTCGCGCATGATCTCGTCGCGCAACTCGAGCGTCTCGAGGAGCGTGTCGGCGTCGTCGGTAACCTGTCCTTCGTACGCGGCGAGTTCGTCGACGCGCTCGGCGACCGTCTCGTAGGCGCTCTCCCAGTCGTCGTCGGACGCGTAGATGCTCTCGAGATCCCAGGTATAGTCCTCGTCGACCTCGGAGCGTTCGGGAACAGAACTCATAGCACGCGTTTCGGAACGTAGGTGGTAAAGGGTATCGAAGGGGGATGGTCACACCACACACGACAGAACCGTCGGGACATCGCCGAGCGGTCGGTTTGGTCGCCGAGACGGTAGTCGAACGGTCTCCGTCTCGCGCGACCAATCCCGGCCGAATCCGACCAGCAAAATATGCCGCTCGAGCGCGAATAGCCGGCTATGGACGACGAGGCAATCATCGACGAGCGACTCGAGCGCGCGCTCGGTCGTGCCTGGAGCGACGACCGGGGCTGGGAACTGCTGACACGATTGACCGAACTCCCCCACCGGATGGGGGGTTCGCCGGGCGAACGCCGCGCCGCAGAGATCGTTCGCGAGGAGCTGACCGACGCCGGACTCGAGGACGTCGAGTTCCAGGAGTTTCCCATGCAGTACTGGGAACGAGGCTCCACGGAGTTCGCCGTGCTGGGAAGCGAGACGACGACCGGCGGGAGCGGGGATTCGGGAACCGATTCGGATCCGCAGCGTGACAGCCCTGAGTCGGGATCCACGGGCGTCGACCGCTCGTTCGAGGCGATCGCACTCCCGTACGCCCCGGCGGGCGACGTTGAGGGACCGTTAGTCGACGTCGGCTACGGGACGCCGACGGAACTCGAGGACGTCGATCTCCAGGGGGCGATCGCCGTCGCGAGTACGACGACGCCGTCGGGCCAGCGGTTCGTCCACCGGATGGAGAAGTTCGGTCACGCGGTCGCGGCGGGCGCGAAGGCGTTCGTCTTCGCGAATCACGTGCAAGGACAGCTACCGCCGACGGGGGCGCTGAAGTTCGACAGCGAGGCCGCAGTTCCCGGCGTCGGCGTCAGCGCCGAGACCCACGACTGGCTGACCGAGTACGCCGACAGGGGGGCTCGAGGGCGGCTTCGCGTCGACGCCTCGACGCAGGACGGCTCGAGTCAGAACGTCCACGGGACGCTTGGCCCCGACACGGACGAGGAGGTCCTCGTCGTCGCCCACTACGACGCCCACGACATCACCGAGGGGGCACTGGACAACGGCTGCGGTATCTCGACCGTCGCCGCCGCGACGTCGATCCTGTCGGCGATCGAGGGTGACCTCGACTGTCGGGTCCGGATCGCCGGCGTCGGCTGCGAGGAGATCGGATTGCTGGGTGCCGAGGCGATGGCCGACGAACTCGACCTCGAGTCGATCCGCGCGGTCCTCAACGTCGACGGCGCGGGCCGGTTTCGGAACCTGAAGGCGTACTCCCACGGCTCCGAGCCGATCGCGGAACTGGCTGAAGAAGTGACGGACGCGGCGGGCCAGCCGGTCGTCCACGAGTCGGATCCGCACCCGTTCAGCGATCACTGGCCGTTCCTGCGGGCGGGAGCACCCGCACTCCAACTGCACAGCGAGCCGCCGGAGGGCTCCGAACGGGGCCGCGGCTGGGGACACACGAGCGCGGACACGCGAGACAAGGTCGATCCGCGGAACCTCCGCGAGCACGCCATGCTGACGGCGCTGCTGGTTCGCGAACTGACGCGGACGGACGTGCCGCGAGTCGAGGCCGGCGAGTTACGCGAGCAACTACGAGAACAGGAGTACGAGCCGGGGATGCGGGCCGCAGAGGTTTGGCCGGACGGGTGGGAGTGAGAGACGGCTCGCGAGCCAACGTGAACTCCGGCGTTGAAAGACGGGAGCCGACGGGAACGACTCCGTGAATCGCCGAGACCGGCAGGAGATTTAACTACAGCTATCGATTGGAGACGGTATGAGCGATCCGGGAGAGCGCGTAGGGTCGAACTCGCGGACGGTCGAGGAGGGGCCGTCCCGCGAGTACCGGACACTCGCCGACACCCTCGAGGACGGCGTCTTCCAACTCGACGCCGAGGGGCGGTTCGTCGCGGTCACCGACGGCATCGTCGACCGGACGGGGTACGCCCGCGACGACCTGCTGGGCGCACACGTCTCGCTCGTCGTCCGCGAAACGGATACCGAACGCCTCGAGCGAGCGCTTCGATCGCGACTCGAGAGCGACGGCGACGATACGACACAGGAGGTCGTGATAGAGACGGTCGAGGGCGACCGTGTCCGATGCGAGCTACAGTGGAGTCGACTCGTCGAGGACGGCACGTTCGAGGGGATCGTCGGCGTCGTCAGCGAGGTCGACGACCGGACCGGCGCGGGCGGCCGGAGCGAATCCATCTGGGAGCGGTACGAATCGATCACGAGCGTCATCGACGACGCCGACGTCGGCGTGTTCATCCTGGACGAGGCGTTCGACATCGTATGGATCGACGAGACGATCGAACGGTACTTCGGCCTGAGCCGGGACGACGTCGTCGGCCGGGACAAGAAGACGGTCATCGAAGAGACGATCCGGGACCGGTTCGCCGATCCTGACGCGTTCGCGGAGACCGTGCGAGCGACCTACGACGACAACACGTACGTCGAGCAGTTCGAGTGTCACATCACCGCCGGCCCCGACCGCGAGGAGCGCTGGCTCGAGCACCGGAGCAAGCCGATCGAGTCGGGTCGGTACGCGGGTGGTCGAGTCGAACTGTACTACGACATCACCGACCGGAAGGAGTCGGAACGAGCCCGACGGGAGAGCGAACGGCGGTTTCGATCGTTGATCGACGCCGTCGAGGAGTACGCGATCTTCACCCTCGACCCGGACGGACGGCTCGCGAGCTGGAACGAGGGTGGCGAACGGATCGCGGGCTACGACTCGTCACAGATTCTCGGCGAGCACGTGTCGGTGTTTTACACCGACGAGGATCGAGCGAACGAGGTCCCGGAGCGCCAGCTCGCACGAGCGAGGGAGGAGGGGTCCATCGAGGACGAAGGCTGGCGCGTTCGGGCCGACGGCTCGCGATTCTGGGCGAGGGTAACGATTACCGCGATCCGAGACGACGACGCCGAGATACAGGGGTACGCGAAGATCACGCGCGATATGACCGAGCGACGGGAGCGCGAACGACAGCTGCGTCGCGAGCGGGATCTGACCGAACGGATCCTGGAGACGAGCCCGGTCGGCATTGCCGTGGTGAACTCCGACGGTTCGACGAGCCGAGCGAACGAACGGATGGCCGAACTGCTCTCGGTTCCGGCGAGCGAAATGTCGGGGTACAGCGCGGGTCAGCGCGAGATGTTCGATGCGAACGGGGAGTTTCTCCCGGTGGAACGCCGCCCGGCGAGCCGCGTTTTCGAGCGGGGAGCGCCGGTGTACGATCAGGAGATCCTGCTGTCTCCCGCGACGGAACGGCGAACGTGGCTGTCGGTGAACGCGACGCCGATCACCGACGACGGAGGCTCGCCGGAGCGGGCCCTCGTCACTGCGACGGATATCACCGATCTGAAAAAGCTGGCGGACCGCCGAAAGCGGGAACTGCAGGAACGGGAGAAAGAGCTCGCCGCCGTCCGCCTCGCGACGGATCTGCTCGAGACCGGTGACCAGCCGATCGAGACCCTGCTTCGCGAGTTCGTCACGGAGCTTCCACAGTTCTTCAAGTATCCCGAACGGACCGGTGCACGCGTCTCGGTCGGCCAGCACGTCGCAGCCACCGACGGGTTCGATCGGATATTGCCGACGATCAGCGCTCGCACCAGGACGGACACCGGGACGCCGATCACGATCGAGATCGGGACCGCCGCGAGCACGCCTGAACCCGACGCGGAACCGTTTCTCGAGGAGGAACGCGAACTCATCGAGACGCTCGCGACGCTCGTTCGCTTTCACTTCGAGCGCCAGGAGTACATCGACGAGTTACAGGCGGAGACCAGGCGCTTAGAGCAGTTCGCGTACGCCGCCAGCCACGACCTCCAGGAGCCGCTGCGGATGGTCTCGAGCTACCTCCAGTTGCTCGAGCGCCGCTACGGCGACGAGTTCGACGACGACGGCGAGGAGTTCATCGGCTACGCCGTCGACGGCGCCGAACGGATGCGGGACATGATCGACGGGCTGCTCGCCTACTCGCGGGTCGAAACCCGCGGCGACCCGTTCGAGCGGGTCGATCTGGACGCCGTGCTCGACGACGTTCTATTGGATCTCGAGCGGCGGATCGCCGAAACCAGCACCGAGATCACCGCGACGGAGCTACCGACCGTCGAGGGAGACGCCAGCCAACTCCGACAGGTGTTCCAGAACCTCATCATCAACGCGATCGAGTACAGCGAGGACATTCCGCAGGTCGAGATCTCGGCCGAACGAAGCGGAGACCAGTGGATCGTGTCGATTCGTGACGAAGGGATCGGCATCGACCCCGATGAGACGGATCGAATCTTCGAGGTCTTTCAGCGGCTCCACAGCCGCGAGACTCACGCCGGAACCGGTATCGGGTTGGCGCTGTGTCGGCGGATCGTCGAGCGCCACGGCGGCGAGATCTGGGTCGACTCCGAGCCAGATCAGGGATCGACGTTCTCGTTTACGTTGCCGGCGGCCAACGGCGTCGGCGGGAGCTAAAAAGGAGCGACTCGCCGCGAGAGATCATCCCTAGAAGGGGACGTCGTCCGAAATGTCCCGAGACGTCCCCTCACTCAGCCCGTCGAAGCCGGTGGTCACCGAGACGTAGTCGATCGCGTCGATCTCGCTCGGGAGCCGCCGCTGGATCGCCTGCGTCGTCATCGGACTGACGCCACAGCCGCTGCAGGCGCCGCTTAAGTTGATCTCGACGTGGCCCTCCTCGAGATCGACGTCGGTGATCGAGGAGTCGCCGCCGTGGGCCTGAATCTGGGGGAAGTTTCGCTGGAGGAACAGCGACACCGCTTCTCGAACCTCGTCTTCGGGGGACTGGACGGACTCGCTCATGCTCGACTCGAGGATCCGGATGGATAAATCTCTGTTCACCGCTCGAGTCGGTCGTCTCGTTTCACCCCCGCATCTCGGCGTCGACGGCGGTTCGAACGGTCCGAGCGACGCCGAGCATCGCGATGAAACAGCCGGCGACGACGAGCGCGACGAACAGGAAGATCCCGATACCGACCGCGCCGACGTTGGAGTAGGCGAGCAGCGGCGAGGCGACCTGATAGCCCAGATAGACGATAACGATGCCCGCGGAAACGTGCAGCGACGCCCGCCAGTACGCGCCGTACTCTTCCGGTGAGAGTTCCATGCTCCGAGGTGTCTTCCTCGACACAAAAAGGCTCGTCAAGGGACCGGGTACCGTCGGTCGTCGACTCATCGGACGCCGTCGGCGATCTGCCCCGCCACGCGCGAACCCGTCCGGCGGTCGATCCGTCGCCGCTCGAAGATCGCTCGAGCGCTCGCAGCCGCCTCCTCGTCCACCGCGAACTCGAGGTCGGGGTAGTCGACCGCGGCCAACACGAGCGGTTCGGGAGGCGCGGGCGCGATTCCCTCGTGACCCGGCAGCGGGTCGGAACCGAACGTGCGGTCGATCTTCGCGAGCGGCTCCGCCCCGGTGGCGACGTCGCGGGCCAGCGAGACGAGCCGCCGGACGAGTTCGCGGGCGAAGCCGCTCGCGGTGACCGTCACGACGAGATAGTCGCCGTCGCGGGACGCCTCGAGCGTCGGCGCGCGCTCGGTGTTGTGGTCGTCCGGCGTGAGGTTGTGGAAATCGTGACTGCCCGAGAGCGCCTCGCAGGCGGCGCGGAACCGAGCGTCGTCGACGGCGTGTTCGCCCGCGATTCCGGCCGTATCGCCGGCGTCGGCTAGATTCGGCGGCGCATACAGGTGGTACGTGTACGTCCGACTGGCTGCATCGTGGGTCGCGTGAAAAGCCTCGGACGCGTCACCGGCCGCCCACGCCCGAATATCGGCGGGGAGTTCGGCGTTGAACGCCCGCGGCGTGAGCCACTCCGGGACCGCGAGCGCCACCGTCTGGGCGAGCGCGGAGACGCCGGCGTCGGTCCGGCCCGCCGCGGCGTAGCCGTCGGGTTTGTCGGCGTCCGAGGCGAGAGCTCCGAGACCGCGCAGGGCGTCGAATACCGCATCCTCGACGGTGGGTACGTCGGGCTGGCGCTGAAAGCCGTAGTAGCCGGTTCCGTCGTAGGCGATCCGGAAGGCGCGCGTCGGCATCGGCTCGACGGATGGACGCCAGCGTGTTAGGCGCGTCGAACGGCGCCAGCCTGCCATCGCACTCGAGGTGATGTGCTATCGCTCCGCCTCCTCGTCGGTGACATCCCTAATCCAGCTCAGGGCGGCCATCGCCTGCGGGAAGCCGACTGTCGGAATCGCGAGGACGGCGACCTGCTCGAGCGCCTCGGGGTCGTGGCCCTCCTCGAGTCCACGACGGACGTGCGAGTGGACGGCCCCTTCGGACTGGGCGGCGACTGCGAGGCCGAGTTTGACGAGTCGCTTCGTCTCGTCGTCGACGGGACCGGCCGCGGAACAGGCTTCGCCAAGGTCGGCGTAAGCGTCCCAGACCTCGGGGTGGCGCTCCGCGAACTGGCCGGCGGTCGACGGCAGCTCTTCCGTCGGATCGTCGATCTCGTCTGCATCGTTTGCCATGCTCGTTCGCGTCGTCTTTCCGGACGGGAATAAGCCCGGGTGGGAGTTGCCAGTCGACGGGAACGAATACCTCGCAAGCGGCGGTTTCGGTCGGCAGTCTCTCCCCGGCGTTTTATGCCCGTCAGGTTCCGAGAGTCCCCATGAGCCGCCCACTGCTGGTCGATACGGATCCCGGCTGCGACGACGCCGTGGCCATACTAACCGCCCTCGAGCGCGCCGATCTCGAGGTCGTCGGACTGACCACCGTCCACGGCAACGCGCCGGTTTCGGAGACGACCGAGAACGCCAGGTCGATTCTCGAACTCGTCGATCGCACGGACGTGCCCGTCGCGAAGGGCGCCGATCGACCGCTGACCGTCCCGCTCCGGACGGCCGAACACATCCACGGCGAGGGCGGGATCCGCGGCGACTTGCCGACGCCGACGGCTGCGAGCCGGCCCGTGGACGTCCACGCCGCGCAGTTCATCGTCGAGCAGGCTCGAGCGCACGCGGGAGAGCTGACGCTCGCCGCGATCGGGCCGCTGACGAACGTCGCGCTCGCACACGCGATGGAACCGGACTTGCCCGACCTGCTCGACGAACTCGTCGTCATGGGCGGGGCCGCGTTCAGTTCGGGCAACGTGACGCCGCTGGCCGAGGCCAACTTCCACACCGATCCCCACGCCGCCCACCGGGTCGTTCGGGACTGTTCGCCCACGCTCGTCGGCCTCGACGTCACGGCCGACGCCGCCGTTCCGCCGGCGGAAATCGAGTCGCTTCCGCGAGACGACTCGCTGGGACGGGCCGTCCGCGAGTGGCTCACCTACTACGGCGACGAGCAACTCGAGCAGTACGGGATCGAATCGGCCGCGATTCACGATGCCCTCGTGATCGCGGCCATCGTCGACGACGGCGTACTGGAGACCGAGCGCTATCCGATGGAGGTCGGAATCGACTCCGACATCGCTCGCGGAGCGCTGGTCTGCGATCGGAACGACGTGAGGGGTGAGCAGCCGAACGGCTCGGTCGCCCTCGAGGCCGACTACGAGCGGTTTCGGGAGATCGTGACCGAGTCGCTCGAGCGATCTCTCGACGGACCCGAGGCGAAACCGAGCGAGGACTCCGTCGCGTGAGAGAACGGGGCGCCGTCGGTGACGCCGATGTTGACGGTCAACCGTCCCCGGGCCTACGTTCGAGGACTTTCTCGACCGTCTCGCGGTCTGGAATCGCGTGCTGGACGCCTTCCGCCTCGGTCGCCAGCGAGCCAGCGACGGTCGCAGCCTCGAGCGCTCGCTCGAGCCCCGCTCCCGCACCCACCAGCGCTGCGAGGTAGCCACAGAAGGCGTCGCCCGCACCGGTCGTGTCGACCGGTTCGACGACGGGCGGCGTGACCTGATATTCGACGGCACCGGTCGCGACGACGTCGTCGGCTCCCTGCGTTCGGACCATCGTCCCGTCGAACGCCGCGAGTTCCTCCTCGAGCGCCGCGTGCTCGGTTTCGTTGACGACGACGATATCGACGGCCGAACGCGAACAGAGCGGTCCGGCTCCCTCGGCCGGAGCCGGGTTGAACACCACCGTCGGACGGGTGGGCTCGTCCTCGAGGCGCTCGAGCAGCCGATCCGCCGCGGTGACGGGAATCTCGTTCTGCAAGAGGACCGCGTCAGCCGTCCGAATCCGTTCGACGTGGCGGTCGACGTACGCCCCGTCGACCGCGTCGTTCGCCCCGCCGACGATCGCGATCCACGACTCGCCGGCGTCGTCGACGAACACGTACGCTTTGCCCGTCTCGCGATCGGCGACGATCGCCACGTGGTCGACGTCGACGCCGCGGTCGGCGAGCGTCTCGAGCACGCCGAACTCGGCCTCGTCGGCCCCGACGCAGCCGAAGAACGCGGCCTCGGCGCCGGCGCGAGCCGCCGCAACCGCCTGATTTGCACCCTTGCCGCCGACGACGTTCTCGTAGCGTTCGGCCTCGAGGGTCGGCAGGTCGGGGCTGCAGTCGATCCGAACGGTCTCGCCGGCCGCCGGAAACCAGTCGTATCGTGTCTCGAGGTCGCGGATTCGGTCGGCCGGCAGGTACCGGGTCCGGTCGACGTTAGCGCTGCCCAGACTCACGACGTCGGTCATTCGTGCCGTAGCTTCGATCGCGGGGGTATTAATCCGGTCGTCAGCCGACGCTCGGCTGCCCCGCTCGCCGGCCGGCTTTTGGGTGTCCCGGTCGTTGGCCGGTCTTCGGGTGTCCCGGCCATCGATCGGCTTTCGGGTACCTCGAGCGCCGGCCCAGGCCGTGGCCCGTCCGCGTCAGTTCCGCGTCGCCTCCCGGTCGTCTTCGCGTCGCGGATGGACCGTCTCCCAGTCGTTGGGCAGGACCGGTCCCTCGAGCAGGGGATCGTCGGTCTCGGCCATCCAGTCGAGTAACTCGTCGCGGAGCCGGTCGCGAACGGCCTCGACGGCCGGGTCGTCGGGTTCGTCGTCCGCGAGGTTCTCCTGCTCGAGCGGGTCGGCCTCCAGATCGTACAGTTCCTCGTACGCTCGCTGCTCGCCGTAGTACTCCTCTTGGACCTCGCGGCCGGCCTCGCTGGCGTAGATATCCGTCGTCATGTAGACCGCGGGTAAGTGCCAGAAGTTCCGGATGTACTTCCAGCGCTCCGTGCGGATCGCCCGGATCGGGTTGTACCGATCGTGCCAGGTCATCCCGGCGAAGAGTCGGTCGCGCGACTCGTACGCGGATTCGCCGTCGCGCAGTAGCGGCGCGAAACTCCGGCCGGCGAGCCGGTTCGGATCGGGCATCGACGCCCCCGCGACCTCGAGCAGCGTCGCGAAGACGTCGACGTTGCTCACGAGGTCGTCGACGACCCGACCGGACTCGAGGACGCCGGGCTGGCGCATCAGAAGAGCGCCCTCGATGCCGGCGTCGAAGCAGGTTCCCTTCGCTCGCGGCATCGCCAGCCCGTGTTCGGTCGTGAAGACAACGAGGGTGTCCTCGGTGAGACCCGCCTCGTCTACGGCCTCGCAGATTCGCCCGACGCCGTCGTCGATCGCGCCGAGCATCCCCTGCATCTCGGCGATATCCGACCGGATGCCGGGTCGATCGGGGAGGAACTCGAGCGGTTCGACCGCGTCGGGATCCGGCGTCTCGTAGCGGTCGCCCTCGAAGCCGAAGCCGCCGTTCTCCTCGACTCGGTGGAGCTCGAAGAAGCCGACCGAGGCGAAGAAGGGGTCGTCGTGGTCGCCCGCCTCGAGCATCCCGGCGACGTCGTCGGCGACGTCTCGAGCGCGGGCCGTCTCGTGGACCGAGGGCGGTGCGTCCGCCGTCAGCGGCTCGTCGCTGTGGATTCGATCGTAGCCGAGCCGGTCCGGATATTCGGTGAGATGCTGGAGGCCGAACAGGTGCGTTTCGTAGCCGGCCTCCGCCAGCAGTTCGGGCAACAGTCGCTCGTCGGGACCGAGCTCCCAGTTCCCGTGGGCCAACCCGAGCATCCCGTTCTGGTGGGGATGACGGCCGGTCATGAGACTCGATCGGCTGGGCGAACACTGTGGAGCCGTCACGAAGTGGCGATCGAACCGGACGCCGTCGTCGGCGAGGGCGTCGATGTTCGGCGTGTCGACGGCCGCACCGTAACAGCCCGCGTACGTCCCCAGATCGTGGCAGTGGACGAGAACGATGTTGGGTGAGACCATGGCCGTGGTGTATGGGAACGAGCCGAGTAAGCGTTCGGACTGCAACAGCCGCGAGATCGGGTCTCGACGGCGAATATCGAGGATATGGATACATTCCAATATCGTGAACCACCTGCATACTCCGGGGCGGTGACCTTCCCTGCGAGGGGCGGAGCTGTACCAACCATGGCGGACTCTACCGAATCCGATGCGGCCTCGAGTAACGAGCGTGACTCGGAGTCACATTCCACCGTGCGGAACGTCGTTCTGGTCGTTCTCGACACCGCTCGAGCGAAGAGCAGCGGGCCGAAGACGAGCCCGACGTTGACTCGCCTCGCAGACGAGGGAACCGCCTTCACCAACGCCTTCGCGACGGCGCCGTGGACGCTCCCCTCCCACGCGTCGATGTTTACCGGCACCTACTCCTCCGAACACGGGACCCACGGCGGTCACACCTACCTCGACGAGGGGTTGCGAACCCTCGCCGAATCGTTCGCCGATTCCGGATACGAAACGATCGGCGTCTCGAACAACACCTGGATCACCGAGGAGTTCGGCTTCGATCGGGGCTTCGACGAACTCCGAAAGGGCTGGCAGTACATCCAGTCCGACGCGGACATGGGGGCCGTCGTCCGCGGCGAGGACCTTCGCGAAAAGCTCGACGCGACCCGAAATCGACTCTTCGACGGCAACCCGGTGGTCAACGCGGCGAACATCCTCTACAGCGAAGTGCTCCAGCCGGCCGGCGACGACGGCTCCGACCGATCGACGACCTGGGTCGCGAACTGGCTCGCCGAGCGCGACGCCGACGATCCGTTCTTCCTGTTCTGTAACTTCATCGAACCCCAC
Source organism: Natronorubrum texcoconense (assembly GCF_900100335.1). Classification (GTDB taxonomy): domain Archaea; phylum Halobacteriota; class Halobacteria; order Halobacteriales; family Natrialbaceae; genus Natronorubrum; species Natronorubrum texcoconense. Next base: position 52,130 of record NZ_FNFE01000007.1, read on the forward strand.
GTCGAGTACGACCCGCCGCGGGAGTACGCCGAACGATTCCTCCCCGAGGGCGCGAGCTACGAGGAGGCGGCCGCGATCCGACAGGACCCCCGCGCGTTCGACTGCGAGGACTACGAGCTCACCGACCGCGACTTCGCCCTCCTCCGCGGACTCTACCGGGCCGAACTCGCTTACGTCGACGATCAGCTCGGCCAACTCCGGACCGCGCTCGAGGAGAGCGGCGAGTGGGAGGACACCCTCTTCGTCGTCTGCGGCGACCACGGCGAACACATCGGCGAGCACGGTTTCTTCGGTCACCAGTACAACCTCTACGACACCCTGATCAACGTCCCGCTCGTGTTCCACGGCGGCCCCTTCACCGACGGCGGCGAACGCGACGACCTCGTCCAGTTGCTCGACCTCCCCGCCACGCTGCTCGAGACCGCAGGCATCGACGACCCCGAACTGCTCGAGCAGGGCTCGAGTCGCTCGCTCCACCCCGATTCGACGGCGCCGCCGCGGGACGCCGTCTTCGCCGAGTACGTCGCCCCGCAGCCCTCGATCGAGCGCCTCGAGGCCCGTTTCGGCGACATCCCCGACCGCGTCCGCGAGTACGACCGTCGGCTTCGCGCGGTTCGGACGCGGGAGTACAAGTACGTCCGCGGCGACGACGGCTTCGAGCGCCTCCACGACGTCACGACCGATCCGAACGAGCGCGACGATATCGCGGCCGAGGAGCCCGAGCAGGTTCGGACGCTCCAGCGTCGGCTCGAGGAGCAGTTCGAACCGCTCGAGGACGCCGACGCGACGGGTACGGTGGAGATGCGCGAGGGGACCAAAGAACGGCTGGCGGATCTGGGGTACCTCTGAGCGGCGGCGAGAACGGCCACCTATCAAACCGATATCTGTGCACGCGGGTCGACTTCCGTCTGCCTTCGATACGTGGCTGCATGCCCTCCGCCACGCACACGACAACGCAGTTTCCGACTCGAGCGGTCCACGACCGATCGACCGGGCGGCTGACCGTCGTCGTCGATGCACTTCCGGCCCCCGTCGACGACATTACGGTCACCGCCAGTTCGACGCGCGTCTACCTCCGAATCGAACAGGAAGACACCACCTTCGAGCGGGTCGTCTCCCCGCCGGTCCGCCTGGAGGAGTTCACCGACGACCGCGAGGCCGTCTACAACAACGGCGTGCTCACCGTCACGGTCGGGACGGAACGGCGATACGGGCACTGAGTCAGCCGCTCCGTTCGCCCGAGTGGGTGTGCCTGCAATGAGCTTTTGCCCGGGGATCCGATACACTCGAGCCACGAGTTTCGTCTCCCGTCTCGAGTCCGAATCACTCGGGAGAGCCACAACGCCACCCGATGACCACACACGACGCATCCGCTGACGCGAACGGCTTCGTTCGGTTCTTTCGCAACTACACGAAGACGTGGATTCACGCCGTCGCGACGGCCGGGTTGACCGCGTTCGGGACGCTGACCATCGTCCACCGCTGGTTCGCCGCGCTCGCGATCGCGTCCTATCTCGTCCCGCCGATCGCGCTCTATCTCCGGCACGGGCGGGCGCGCCCGCGAGAGGATTCGGCGTCAGTTGCGGACTCGAGCGACGGGAGCAGTTCCTCGAGCGGCGACGAGCGTGAGAGCGGGAGCGTCGCCGAGAGCGGTCAGTCGGGCGAGTCGGAACACGCCGGCGCTCGAGCATCGGCACAAGAAACGACGACGAACGAGTCTACGGCAAACACGCCGGACGCCGCTGCGGACGCCTCTTCGAGCGAGACGGCCGGAACGGAACCGAACACGACAGTCGAGCGACGCTCCACGGCAGGGTCGGGCGGCGACGAAGCCGGTGGGGCGGCGCTCGAGCACGCCGATTCCGTGAACGGAGACGCTGCCGAACCAGCGAGGAGCGACGCGGCAGTCGACGAGGAGCCAACGGAGGCCGGCACCACTCGAGACCAGTCGACAGTCGACGAGTCGACGGGAGCATCGGCGGAGACCCAGCCCGAGTGGAACGCCGTCGACGTTCCAACGGATGCGACGCTGCGTGACGCGACCGTTTCGAGCAGCGGCGGCTACGCGGTCGGTGACGGCGGCACGGTCCTCGCTGATAGCGGGAACGGAGAAAGCGGCGGAAACGGCGAAAGCGCCGATACCGGCGGAAACGGCAAAAGCGCCGATACCGGCGGAAACGGAGAAAACGGCGACGGAGACGAGTGGCGCGTTCTCCTCGAGGACGGTCCCACCGCCGGCGGCAACGACCTCCGAGGGGTCGACACGACGAGCGACGGCGGCGCGGTCTGGGTCGCGGGCGACAGCGGCTCGCTGGGACGAATCGACGACGAGACCGGCCGCCACGTGGACTACACGGCCCCCGATGATATCACCGACAACTGGCTGGGCGTCGCCGTCGCCGGCGAGAGCGGCGCGGAGACGATCCTCCTGATCAACGGCTCCGGAGCCGTCCTCCGCGGGCGGTACCGCGGCGACGCCCTCGAGTGGACCGGCCCAGAGAAACCCGGCAGCGGCTCAAGTCTGAGCGGCGTCGCGCTCCTCGAGGACGGCGTCGGCTACTGCTGTGACACCAACGACGGCGTCTTCGAGACGACCGACGGCGGCGAGTCGTTCGAGCGGGTGGGACTCGAGGGAGCCGACGGGACGCTCACCGACGTCGCGACGACGGGAGAGGGCGAGTGTCTGGTGGCCGCGGACGACGGCGTCGTCCACCGCTACGACGGCCCGACGTGGACGCCCGAGCGCGTCGCCGACCGGGCAGCGTCTGGAATCGCCCGCCACGACGAACGCGTCACGGTGTGTACCGACGACGCAGTGTACGAACGGGCCGGCCCGACCGGGGACTGGGAGCGGTTCGACGTCGACGCGTCCGGCCCGCTGCTGGGGGTCTCGATCGACGGCGCTCGAGGGGTCGCGGTCGGCGAGAACGGCACCTTCGTCGAGCGAAGCTGACGAGCGCTGCGACCACCGTTATGGTACTCGGCGGCGGAGCGTTCGTGTGGCGAGTGATCAGGAATCGGCGCGGGATCGCTGTCGCCTCTGTGGAGCGGCGTGTTCCGAACCCACGGACGAGTCGGCGTCGGAGGCGGCTGTGAATCCGGATACGGATTCGGAGCCGGATATCGATCCGGATTCTGAACCGGAGCCCGAGGGCCCGTTCTGCTCGAGCGGCTGTCGCGAGGTCGCCGCGGAACTCGGCTGCCCCCACGGCGACGACCATATTGCCGAGGGACACTCGGTCGAGAGCGGGAGCAACACCGCGGAGGCGGCGTCCACGGAGACGACTTCCGCCGAGCACGTGCGCGCGTTCTTCCGGGTCGACGGCATGCACTCGACGCTGTGTGAGTCCTACCTCGAGTCGATCGCCGAGCGGTGCGAGGGCGTCGCGGACGCGGCGGCAAGTTACGTGACGGAGACGGTGCAGGTCGATCACGATCCCGATCGGGTGTCGGCGGCGGAACTCGAGGATGCGCTGAGCAGAACGGGGTACACCGCGTACCGTCGCGAGGAGGCCGCGGGTGGGGACGACGGCGGGTCCGTTGTTTCCGGGGGACGGAGTAACGACACGAGTACCACCCGCCGATCCCGCGAGATGCGGGGGATGCGCAAACGACGCTCGGAGGACGTCCTCGAGATCCGCTACATCGTCGGGATCGTCTTCGGCTCGTTCCTGCTGGTGCCGTACGTGACGGTGTTCTACCCCGTCTATCTCTCCCGATACACGGAGTACTGGCTGTTCGCTCAGTACGGCGAAACGTTCGCGAGTTTCGACGGGATGCTGTTCCTGCCCGTCTTCTTCGTGCTGACCGCGGCCGTCCTCTACCTGACCGGGATGCCGTTGCTTCGCGGGGCCTACGTGAGTTTGAAACTCCGGCAGCCGAGCACGCAGTTGCTCGCCGCGCTGACGATCGTGGCCGCCTTCTGTTACGGGACGCTCTCTTTTTTCGAGGGGCGACCCGAGGTCTACTACGACCTGACGATCCTCGTCGCCGCGACGGTGATGGCCGCCGTCTTCTACGAAGAGACCGTCAAACGAGCGGCGCTGAACCGACTCACCGATCTCACGGTTTCGCAGGTCGATACGGCCCGCATCCTCGAGTCCGACGGAACGACGCGAGCGATTCCGGTGGCGGACGTCGCGGCCGACGACCGCCTGCTCGTCCGCGCCGGCGAACGGATCCCGGTCGACGGCCGCGTCGCCGAGGGCGAGTGTACCGTCGACGAGGCGGTCGTCACCGGCGAATCCCTCCCGATTTCGAAAGCCGCGGGGGACGAGGTGATCGGCGGCTCGGTCGTGACGGGCGACGCCGCGGTCGTCGACGTCGGCGACCGGACCGCGAGCAGCATCGAGCGGTTAACCCGAACCGTCTGGAACCTCCAAAGCGCGGACCACGGCGTCCAGCGCCGGGCAGACGAACTCGCCGGAATCGCCCTCCCGCTCGTCGTCGTTGCCGCCGTCGTCGTCGGTCTCGCGGCCGTCCTGCTGGGATCGAGCGGGCCGGCCGTCGCGTCGGCCGTTCTTCTCACAGTCGTCGTCGCGAGTCCGTGGGCGCTCGCGCTCGCCACGCCGTGTTCGATCGCCTCGAGCATCCGCGACGCCCTCGAGTCCGGCATCGTCGTCTTCGACGAGAGCGTCTTCGAACGGCTGCGCGAGGTCGACTGCGTCGTCTTCGACAAGACGGGGACGCTCACGACCGGCGAGATGACCGTGCTCGAGGCCGAGGGGCCTGACGAGCTGTTACGGGCTGCCGGGACGCTCGAACGACGCGCGGCACACCCGGCTGCGGCGGCGATCGCGGACGCCTTCGCCGACGGGATCGACGAGGGCGGGAGCGACCAGACTCGAGCGGATGGCGGGAACGAACAGGCACGAACCGATGGCGGAAACGAGCGAGCGCGAACGGACGGCGGAATCGCCGACGAGGGACCGAGTGAGACGGGTGACGGCCCGGAAGAGAAATCGGTGAAGGAGTTCCAGCGCCACGCGACCGGCGTCGAGGGGGTCGTCGACGGCCAGCGGCTGGTCGTCGGTCACCCCGACTTCGTTCGGGTGGCGGGGTGCGAGTTCGAGGCCGATCTCGAGCGCCGAATCGACGACGTGCGAGCGGACGGCCACCTCCCCGTGATCGTCGGTCGGGACGGACGCGCGGAGGGCCTCGTCGTCGTGGGTGACGAACCGCGAGCGGAGTGGGAAGACGTGGTGTCCGCGCTCGACGCCCGCGGCGTCGACGTCGTGGTCCTCACCGGCGACGACGAATCAGCGACGGCCCGTTTTCGGGACCAGACCGGGGTGAGTCGCGTCTTCTCGAGCGTCCCGCCGACGGGAAAGACGGCCGCGATCCGGCGACTGCGCGAGGACGGCTGCGTCGCGATGGTCGGCGACGGGACGAACGACGCGCCCGCGCTCGCCGCGGCGGATCTGGGGCTCTCGCTCGGCGGCGGGACGGCGCTGGCCGCCGACGCGGCCGATCTCGCGATCGTCGAGGACGATCTCGCCGCGGTCGAACGCGCCTTCGCGCTGGCCCGCGGCGCTCGCAGGCGCGTAATGCAGAATCTCGGGTTGGCGCTCGCCTACAACGCGATCGTGATCCCCGTCGCGCTTGCGGGCCTGTTGAGTCCGGTGGTGACCACTCTTGCGTTGGTTCTCAGTGCGGCGTTGATCGTCGGAAACTCCTCGCGGGCGCTGCTCGAGGAGCAATTCGCGTAAATCGTTCAGAGACGGCTCGATACGGGTCGACCGAGCGACTGCTTCTCGGTGGACGCCCGAGAAACAAAAAGTGCAGGCTGAGGCGTTACCACTCGACTGACCGAGCCACGTGCGGTGGCGCGCACTGAGCCGCGGTGAACCAACAGTGAACCGCGGCTCGAAGATGTGCGAGGGATGAGCGAGCGACCCCGGAGCGAGCGAATCGGCTGGGGAGGATGTGGTACTCATCGCCGCCAGCGATAGCAACACGTTCGTCCTCACCAACACCTCAGCAACAGAGCTCCGTTCACTACGCCCACCAAGTGACCGACTCGAGCGGGTCAGTTCAGGTACAACGCTCAATACCCACATCGTCGAACAGGGACTCGAGATGTCTCTGTTCGACCCCGAATCCGCGGCCGCTCGAGGCGGTCACCGATGACCCGCGTGCTCGTCGCCTACGGCTCGAGCGAGGGCCAGACGGCCACGATCGCCGAACGAGTGGGTGACGTCCTCGACTCTGCGGGCCACGAGCCAGTGCTGATTCACTTAAAACATCCTCCGTCGGGGCTCGACGTGGCTGCGTACGACGGCGTGATCGTCGGCGCGTCGATCCACGCCGGCTCCCATCAGGGGTACGTCGCCGAGTTCGTTCGCGACCACCGCGAGACCCTGAACCGGAAGCCGTCAGCCTTTTTCTCGGTGAGTCTGACGGCGGCGAACGCGGATCCGGTCGAGCGAGAACCCGCACGGGAGTTGCTCGAGGCGTTTCTCGAGGAGACGGGCTGGGAGCCGGACGGGACGCTCACCGTGGCGGGCGCGCTCAAGTACAGCGAGTACGGACTGGTAAAACGGTTCGTGATGCGTCGAATCGCGGGAAAGGCGAGCGGCGATACCGATACGTCACGGGACTACGAGTATACGGACTGGGACGAAGTCGAGGCGTTCGCACTCGAGTTCTCATCTCAGCTCAGCTGAACGACTGTATTGCTCTCTTTCCGACGGACATGGCGAGTCGAGCGTTCTGCTGACGCTGGCGGCGATGAGTGCCACGTCCTCCCCAGCCGATTCGCTCACTTCGTCTGCTCACGGGCGCGAAGCGCCCGTTCGCATGGTATGCGGGACCGGAGGTCCCGCACTATTCGCTCATCCCTCGCACGATTTTGTGCCGTGGTTCGCCCCCTGGCTCACCACGGCCCAGCGCGCGCCACCGCACGTGGACCGATCGGTCCGAAGTGACGCGTGGGAAGTTCTCCTCGTCGGGCGAATTTACACGAGACCGAGCGAGAGGACGACCAAGAACGCCGCAAACAGCAGACAGAGGACGGTGCCCGCGGCCAGTCTCACGTTCTCCTTTGCCTTCTCGTGGATCGGCATCTCGGCGTACTCCTCGCGGAAGGCCTCGAGGTTCTCCTGATCGTAGAAGTACTTGGTATCGAACGCGAACCGCTCGGTCACGGCGCAGCCAGTACAGACCGGTTCGCCCACGAGTCGCTCCGTCTCGATGTGGTCGTCGCAGTTGATGCTCCCGCAGTTGGTACAATAGGTGTAGGTCTCGTTCGCGCCGTCGGCGCCGCAGTGGACGCACTGGCGAAACTCGTTCGTCGTGGTCGCTCTCGAGGGACCCGCGGCGTAGTGGCCGTACCGATACTCGTACTCGCCCAGCGAGACGCGCGAGCGAACGTGGGGCACGTAGACCGGGTCGATCGACCAGATCGAGATATCCGACGGTCTCGGGGTACAGGTCTTCTCGTAGTCGACGTTGTTGCCGCCCGTGTACTGGACCGTCGTGGTGTGGACCTGCTGGAGCCGATCGATCGCCCACTGTTTGTAGGTCGTCTCGGTCCGGCCGAATCGCCGCCGTTCGACGCCGTCGAAGGTTTCCTCGAGATTTCGATCCTCGAGGTCGATGCGGGGGGCCGACGGGTTCGCGACCAGTTCCTTGACGTCGCCGGTCTCGATCCGCGGCGTGTCGCCCTCGGCGCGGATCACGAGGTCGTCGGACTCGTCGACCTGGTGGACGATGCCGACGCTCGTCTCGAACGTCGCGTTCGTTCTCGTGTGGACGGTCACCATCGGCTCGAGCGAGACGGTCGTCTCCGGCGTCGGGATCATCGCGGGCTCGAGGTTCTCGATCTCACGGGACGCTTCGAAGACCGGCGCGTCCCGCCCGCAGGTCGGGTTGGTCGGCCGGAGGGCCTCCTCACAGAGGATCTCGATCCGGCCGTTGTAGAGGTCCATGCCGATCTCCTCGCCGATCTCCCGAAGGTCCGCGCCGTCGAGCAGTTCCATCCCGCCGTCCCGTCTGGCACCGAGGTCCTGTGCGTACTCTCGGGCGGGAGCAGTGAAGCGTCCAGTCGTCACCACCATCCCCCGGACGGGCCCGTCGTAGTCGTAGGTCGTGACCGCCGAGTGGAGCTTCTGGATAACCGGACGGCTGACGGTCTCCGTGTGTTTGCACTCGACGACGACCGCACGTCGGCTCCCGTCGACGACCTCCTCCATCAGAATATCCCGCCCCTCGTCGGCCGTCCGCCTCGATTGGCGGACGTTCTCGTAGCCCAAGTGGCGGAACACGTCCTCCATCAGGTCCTCGAACTCGTAGCCCGAGAGGTCGTCGAGTATCGCCATCGCGTTCACGGAATCTAGATAGTCAGGGAACCATAGCGTTTCGGGTCGAGTATCGGATTCGAGAATCGGCAGCCGTTGCCGAGCCTGAAACGTCTTTTGTCGCGTTCGTGGTCGCAGGCCTATGACAACTGACCCCGACGATCTCGAGTTGACCGACGCCGAGGAGCAGGCCCTCCACGAACTGCAGCTGGGCATCGAGCACATCCACCGGGCGTACGGGACCCTCCTCGAGTTCCACCACGATCTCGGCCACGCAATGGATCGGATGAGCAGCGCCGAGGATGCCCTCCGCGAGGCCGGTCACGACGAGTGGGCGGACGATCTTCGCGACGAGCACCTCCCCGCAGGGGCGATCAGCGACCAGTGGACGTTCGAACTCGTCGAAGAGTTCTCGACCGAGTTCCTCGATGAGGTCGACGACTTCGAAGCCGCGGTCAGGGACGAACTGGCCGACGGACTCGATCACGTAACCGAGCGCCGCCAGAAGCGACGGTTGCGCGACCGCGCGACGGACGAGCGGTAACGGCCGGCGAAACTCTACGCGTTCGATACAATTATTTGATGGGACGCCAGATAGTTGATCGAATGGGGGATTCGGAAATAGCGACGGCTGGGGACGCCGTCGGGCTAAGATGGCCATGAATCGAACACGACGAACGATCGTCGCGACCATCGGCGGCTCGATCGGCGTGCTCACTGCGGGGACGCTCGCGGCCTCGTACTGGTCCAGCGACGGATCCGGCGAGTCGGCGGTCGACGGCGAGAGCGCGGTCCTCGAGTTGACCGACGATGGGGTCGAGGCCCACGGCGACCTGTTCGACGGCGAGGTCCAGCGTCCGCCAGTCACGTTCGACGTCGTGAACGGGCGTTCCGAACCCGTCTCCGTCACGCTCGCCGCCGACGCGTTTCGACTGAACGCGACGGACGCCACGACGACCGACGACGGCCGACTCGTCGTCGGAGACGGCTCGAACGACCGACTCCAGCCCGGTGATCGACTCGCGAACGTGGTCGTCGAACTGACGTTGGACGCCGCCACGCGAGCGAGAGAGCGAACGATCACGGTGCCGATTGCGGTCGCTATCGACGGCGAGGGGTCGAGCGAGACCGGACCGAAACTCACCCTCGAACGACCCGGATTCGTCGTCGAGGAGGCGGCGCTGGCGCTGCGTCGAGTCGACGACGACACCGTCGAACACCGATGGACCCTGTCGAATCTCGACACCGGCGGCGTCGCGCTCGAGGCGCTTCGGTTCGATTACACTGACCTCGAGGCGGGCTCCTCGCATCGGTTCGACGACGCGAAGTCGCTGTCGACGACGGTCGTGGTCGACGGCACCGAACGCGAGGCCGAGATCGAACGCCGGACGGCGGATCGGATCGACGTCGCGCTCGCGGAGCCGCTCGAGACCGACGATGCATCGTTCGAACTTCGACTCGTGAAATCGGAATCCGAATCGGCGTCGTCGGCGACCCAACCGCCGGACGGAAAGCCAGGAACCCGGAGCGGGGCGACGCTCGAGTTCGTCGGCGACGGGTACAGCGGGCGCGTCGAGGGCGTCTGGAGCGATTCCTGAATCCGAGGTGAACGGACGAGTTCGAGTGCGTTACAGGCCGTCGATAATCTCGTCGGCGAACGTCGCCAGCGCCGCCTCCCGATCGTCGTTCTGGATCCCGACGATCGCGTGATCGAGCCCGTACTCCTCGAGCCGTCGGAAGTAGTCCCGAAACCACTCGATCCCCGCGTGAAAGCCCAGATGTAGCGGTTCGGGCTCAGCCGTCGGCTCGTCGGCCAACTCGACCCGGACGGCGATCGAGAACGGCTTCTCGTCCGTCCGCTCCCGCCAGTCCGCGAGGTAGCTCTCGAGCGTGCGTTCGGGAAGGTGGTAGAACAGCCAGCCGTCGCCGTGCTCGGCGATCCACTCGTCGGACTGCCGCGAGTTGCCGGTCGGGAGGAGCGGGATCGTCTCCTCGACGGGGTTCGGCACCACCTCGAGGTCGCCCTCGAGTCGCCCCCACTCGCCCTCGATAGTCGGGTACTCCTCGCGCCAGACGGTTCGGATCGCCTCGTACCGCTCGCGAAACGCCCGGCCGCGCTCCTCGCGGTCGACGTCAAAAGCAGGGTACTCGGGGTCGCGGTCGCCGGAGGCGACGCCCAGGACGAGTCGGCCGCCCGAGAGCTGATCGACCGTCGCGGCCGATTTTGCGACGTGGATCGGATGACGGAGCGTAAGCACGACGCTCGAGGTCCCCAGCGCGATCTCGTCGGTGTGGGCGGCGACGTGGGAGAGCCACGGCCAGGTGTCGAACGTTTGGCCGGCATCGCCAAATTTGGGCCAGTAGGTCGGCACGTCGCGCGCCCAGAGGCCGTCGAAACCGACGGCTTCCGCGTGTTTCGCGAGCCGAATCTCTTCGGCGACGTCCGGCGTCGAGCGATTCGCGCCCGTGAGCGGAAAGCCCGCGCCGAAGGTCAGGCCGTCGCGGTCGAACAGTCGTCGGTAGCCCTCGTTTTCGTGTCCCCGGGTCGGCATTCGCTCGAGCTATCGGCTCTGTTCGGATGTCGGTACCGGTTCGGACCCGAGATCGGCTGTCGGTACCGGTTCGGACCCGAGATCGGCTGTCGGTACCGGTTCGGACCCGAGATCGGCTGTCGGTACCGGTTCGGACGAGACACCAGTTCGCGTGCGAGCGCCGAGAGTCATACTGTTTGCTGTAAGTCATTTCCAGTGGGACCGCGACCGTCTTGCGAACCCACCGGTACATCGGTACAGCAAACCGTATCAGATATCGACGGCGAACGGCGCGAACTCGTGTGCGTCGCTCGCGAACGCGCCGAGGAGGGCCGCGATCTCCTCGAGGTCCTCGGTGTCGATCAGCTCCACGGGGGTGTGCATGTACCGGTTAGGCACGCTGACGACCTGCGAGGGGATGCCGCCGGCCGCCGTAAAGAAGCCGTCGGCGTCGGTTCCCGTTCCGAGCCCGAGCGCTTCGACCTGCACGGCGATCTCGCGGTCGTCGGCGACCGACCGCAGCGCCTCGAAGAGCACCGGGTGGTTCGTACTCCCGCGTCCCAGCGCCGGCCCCTCGCCGAGTTCCATCTGACTCGTCTTCTCTTTCGGTGCCGAGGGGTAGTCGACCGCGTGACCGACGTCGACGACGACGACGGCGTCGGGCTCCAAGTCGAAGCCGACCATCTGGGCCCCCTTGATCCCGACTTCCTCCTGGACGGTCGAGACGGCGTAGACGGTCGCCTCGGTGCCGGCTTCGACGGCCGACCGAAATCCTTCGGCGGCAGCCCACGTCCCGACGCGGTTGTCGAGCCCGCGGGCGGCCAGCCGCGTCTCCGAGAGCCAGGAGACCGTCGACGAGAACGTGATCGGATCGCCGACTGCGAGGCGCTCGCTCGCTTCCTCCTCGTCTTCGGCCCCGATATCGATCCAGAGGTCGGAGATCTCGGGTCCGTCGCCGTCCTCCTCCCGGAGGTGGATCGCCGTCTGGCCGACGACGCCCTCGACGGGACCGTCCGCGGCGTGAATCGTCACGTGTTGACCCTGCGAGACCGACGGATCGCTGCCGCCGATGCGGCCCGGCCTGACGAAGCCGTCGTCGTCGATCGATCTGACGATGAACCCGATCTCGTCAGCGTGTCCGGTGAGGACCACTTCGGGCGCGTCTGGATCCCCTTCGTGAACGGCGATAGCGTTCCCGTAGGCATCCGTTCGCACGTCGTCCGCAAACTGTTCGACGTAGTCCAGCCAGACGCGCTGACCGCGCGTTTCGTAGCCCGACGGGGAGGGCGTCTCGAGCAGTTCGACGAGGAAGTCACGCGATGAAGCGTCCATAGCCGACTCTTACGGGCGATAAATAAATATCATCGGCTATCGAGTTCTCGCGGACAACAAAAAATCGAACCGGTGTCGCTCGCTGCAGCGAGTCGATCAGTCGTCAGCGGGAGTTCCGGCGCTGCCGCCTTCGGCCTGGTCTTTCGTCCAGGAGAGCTTGCCACCGGCCGCGAGGATTGCACGTTCGCGTTCGGAGGCGTCCAGCGTCGCGGTGTACTCGTCGCCGTTGACGAGGACCGTGAACTCCTCCTGACCGCTGGTGACGGCGTCGTAGACGTCGTCGTCGATCTCGATCTCGTCGCCCTGATCGATCGCGTCGTAGGTGTCCTCGTCGATCGTCAGCGGGACGATCCCGAAGTTAAAGAGGTTCGCGCGGTGGATCCGGGCGAAGCTCTGTGCGAGGACGCCTTCGATGCCCAGATACATCGGACAGAGGGCGGCGTGCTCACGCGAGGAGCCCTGGCCGTAGTTCTCGCCGGCGACGAGGAAGCCGCCGTCGGCGTCCAGCGCGCGCTGTGCGAAGGTGTCGTCGACGCGCGAGAGCGTGAACTCGCTCAGTTTGGGGACGTTCGACCGGTACATCAGGATGTCCTGGGTTGCAGGGATGATGTGGTCGGTCGTGATGTTGTCCTCCATCTTGAGCAGCGCTTCGCCCTTGATTTCGGAGCCGAGCTGGTCTTTCAGCGGGACGTCGCCGATGTTCGGACCCTTGATGAGTTCGTCGTCGACGGCCTCGTCGGGGGCGATGAGGTCCGTCTTGGAGCCGTCGTACTCGTCGGGAAGCTCGACGCCGGGGGCCTCGAGGTCGCCGAGTTCGTCGGCGAGGTTCCGTGGATCGATGATCTCGCCCTTGAGCGCGGCCGCGGCCGCGACCTCCGGCGAACAGAGGTAGACGTTGTCGTCTTCGATCCCGGAGCGACCCTCGAAGTTGCGGTTGAAGGTTCGCAGCGAGACGGAGTCCGAAGCCGGAACGTGACCGATGCCGATACACGCACCACAGGTGGCCTCGGAGAAGTTGACGCCAGCGGCCATCATCTCCGCGACCCAGCCCTCGCGGGCGAGCATCTCGGAGGCCTGCTTGGAGCCGGGCGCGACGATCGTCTCGGTCTCCATCGAGGTCTCGCGACCCTCGAGCATCTTGGCGACGGGGAGGATGTCCTCGTAGCCGCCGTTCGTACAGGAGCCGACGATGACCTGCTCGACGGATTCGCCTTCGACTTCGCTGACGGGGACGACCTTGTCGGGCATCGAGGGCTGTGCGATCAGCGGCTCGAGGTCCGAGAGGTCGACGACGATCTCGTCGTCGTACTCGGCGTCGTCGTCGGGCTGGAGTTCGACGTACTCGTCGCCGCGGCCGACGCGCTCGAGGTAATCTTCGGTCTGGTGGTCGGTTGGGAAGATCGACGTCGTCGCGCCGAGTTCGGTTCCCATGTTGGTGATCGTCATCCGCTCGGGTGCGGTGAGCGACTCGACGCCGGGACCGGTGTACTCGAGGATCTTGCCGACGCCGCCTTTGACGGAGAGGCGACGGAGCAGCTCCAAGATGACGTCCTTCGCGGTGGCCCACTCGGGGAGTTCGCCCTCGAGACGGACGCTGACGATCTCGGGCATCTCGATGTAGTACGGTGCGCCGCCCATGGCGACGGTGACGTCGATGCCGCCGGAGCCGATGGCGAGTTCGCCGATTCCGCCGGGGGTCGGGGTGTGGCTGTCGGAGCCGAGCAGCGTCTTGCCGGGGGCGGCGAAGTTCTCGCGGTGAACGTTGTGACAGATACCGTTACCGGGGCGAGAGAAATGAGCGCCGTAGGTGCCGGCCGCAGAGCGGAGGAAACGGTGATCGTCGGTGTTCTTAAAGTCGAACTGGTAGGTCTGGTGGTCGCAGTACTGGGCTGCGATCTCGGTCTGTACCTCGTCCAGTCCCATCGCTTCGAACTGGAGCCAGACCATCGTTCCGGTCGTGTCTTGGGTAAGTACCTGGTCGATCTCGATCCCGATCTCCTCGCCGGTCTCGAGTTCGCCCTCGACGAGGTGGTCGTCGAGAATCTTCTCGGTGAGAGTTTGTCCCATAGCACCCAGAACTCGGCTTTCCGTCGTGATAAATCCAGCGTGTTTTGGCGAGGCGTCGTCCGTTTTCGGGCCAGGAAACAGCTACTCTTCGAGTAAATGTTACCACGCGAGTGGACGTTCGTCCGGGGGATTCCGATTCGACGATACTAACGTTCCAATACCGACGATTTTCTCCGTCTCTTGGATGTCACGCGTTCGAGTCGGCGTTCGATCGAGTCGCTCGTACTCGTGTTCGATCGATTCGCTCGAGTCCCGACAGCCGACACGAGTACAGTCCCACGCTCGGTTGCACAGCCCGCCTGTGTATCCGCCCCCTGCTCCCGAACGGATACGCTTTTCTCGGTTCCGTGGCGTTGTCAGCACATGTTCCGCTCCGGTGCATTCGTCGCCGACCATATCTCGCCGACGTCCGACGATCAGATCCAGCCCAACGGCGTCGACCTGACGCTCGACGTCGTCTTCGAACAGCTCGAACCGGGTCGCATCGGCCGGGACGGGAAAGAGGTCGGCGACCGCATCGCCCGTCCGCTCGAGGAACTCGAGAAGAAAGATCCCGACACCTACTATCTCCCGGAAGGAGCCTACGTCGCCCGCTACGGCGAGCGAATCGCGATCCCCGAGGGCCACATCGGCTTCGTCTACCCCCGCTCGTCGCTGATGCGTAACTCGTGCATGCTGAACACGGCCGTCTGGGACGCCGGCTACGAGGGCCGCGGCGAGGGCCTGTTGCAGGTCCACCACGACGTCGAGATCGAGCGCGGCGCACGGATCGCCCAGCTCGTCTTCGCCGAAGCGAACCACGAGGACGTCTACGACGGCAGCTATCAGCGCGAGAACCTCGAGTAGTCGATCACCGACGGTTTTGTTTTTACGCGTCTGGGTCGAACGCCGCCTGGACGGTCTCGTAGCCGCGTTTCAGCCGCTCCGTGTACGCCGGTTCGGTCCATGTCGGCGGCTCGTACGCGCCCGAACGGAGCCGGTCGCCCTCGAGTCCCGGAACGGCGTGGGTGAGGTTCGTTTCGCCGTCGATCGACGTCGCAGTCCCGTCCTCGCGCGGCCGGTAGGTCGTCGCGGCGACCGAAATCTCTCGAAACGACGCGTCGGTCTCGAGCGATTCCGCCCAGACGTCGCCGAGTCGCCGCCGCTGGCTCGGATCAGAGACGTTGAGCAGGAGCCAGGGAAGTCGAAGCTCGATCGCGTTCGTCGACGGCGAGACGTGAACGTCGGTGAGCGAGTCGGAGTCAGGAGCGTCGGGGTTGCCGTTTCCGAACCGGAGGCGGCCGGTTTCGACGGCGTCGAAGGGGACTTCCTTCCCGGTCGGCGGAACCGTGTACCCGCGGTTGAGAACCATCCGAATCGGCGTGAACCGACCGCTATCGTGCTCGCGGTAGGCGTCCACGTCGAGTCCCGCTTCTTCCCCATAGCGGGCCGCGAACGCGTCGTAGTACGCGTCGACGGTTACCCGGGAGTCGTCCGGGCCAGCCAACCGGACGAGGAAGTCCATCGGCGCCGTGCGGGCCGCGGTTCCGTGGGGGAGCGTCGTATTTCCGCGGCCAGTGAGCCCGAGGGCGACGAGGACGGTCGTTTCCTCCCAGTCGATAGCCGACCCGAGGTCGGCGAACTCGAGTCGGATGGAGAGATATGCCTCGTCGCTCGTGACCCGGACCGCAGTGAGTTCGCGGGACGCGTCCGCGCCGTCGTCGAGTCGCCGCGGCGAGTCGGCGGGAGTGAGCGTCGTCGCGTCCACCCAGTCGTCGCTCGAGCCGTCGAGGGAGACGGCAGTCGCCGGATCGAACGCCAGGAGACCGAACCGCTGCTCGGGCGTCTGGACGTTCGACCAGAACGGCCGCCGGTCGGGATCGGAGAACTGCTGGAGGTTCCAGGTCCGTTTGAACCACTCGTCTTGCCAGGTAAAGACGAGCGCGCCAGCCGCGCCGACCGCTCGAATATCTTCGTACATGTCGGCGACGATTCGGCCCTGTTCCCGTTCGGTGTGGGCACCCTGATCGCGCCCGTGAACGTCTCGGTGAGCGATCCCTCGAGAGGCGGGCACGCCGAACTCGGCGACCACTAGCGGATGCTCGGTCGTCTCGACGAGGTCGTCGAGGTAACCAGCGTAGCTGTTCGGATCGCCGCGGTGATCGACGTAGTCGACGTACTTCGGGGTCTCGTTCAACAGGTCGGGATAGTAGGGGTAGACGTGGTAGGCCGCGAACGTTCCCGCCTCGAAGTCGGACGTCGGGACCAGCGCGTCGGGATCGATCGTGACCGCGTCTTCCATCGGGAACGGCTCGTAGGGGTGCTCGAGCGGATCGGTCGTCACCCAGTTGGTGAACGTAACCGGCCGCTGGACCCCGTACTCCGCGGTTTCGTAGGCGACGGTGGCATCCAATCCACCGGCGAGCCAGCGCTCGAACGGCCGTTCGGTCGTCGACCGGAGGTACGTCCCCTCGTACTTGCCGGGTTCGTTTCGGTCGTTCGTCTCGAGGACGACCGCAGGCGGCCACTCGATACCGGCGATGTAGCCCAGCACGTAGTTGCTGACGTCGGTATCGAACGTTCCGTGAGCCAGCCCCGGCCGGTCGGGGAGCGTCGCCGCGCCGTGAACGACGTCGACGACCGTTCGAAGGCCGTCCGCGAGTTCGTCCGAGAGCCGGAACGCGTCGCCGGCGTCGTGGAGTCGCTGTTCGCCGATCCAGTTTCCGTGAAGCAGATAGAGGGGATCGTCCGCGCGGCGGTTGTACGCGGCAAGGGCCTCGTAGAACGCCGGCGGATGGATGGTGTAGACTCGAATCGCGGTCGCGTTCAGTTCGCCGATAGCCTCGAGCCAGCGATCGTACTCCTCGCGGGTAATAGCGGCTTCGCCGGGGAATCGGCCCGGTTTGCCCATGCCGAGGTTGACGCCGCGGACGTCGAGGGGTTCGAACCCATCGCCCGTGTCGAACTCGAACCCGTCGTCGCCGATTCGAAATCGGCGGTCGACGGATCGCCCCATCCTCCGCAACCGTCCACAGCCTGCAATCGAGACGGCACCGCCTATCCCTGCCAATCCGAGCAGGCTCCGTCGTCGCATACTGGGTACGGCGACCGAAAACGCATAAGCCTACTGTCCTGTCGACTCGAGAAACGGGACTCACAGGGTCGGCAACGGGATACGTTCTGGAAGTCAGACGAAGGCGACAGAACCAGATTCCGTGACGAACGCCATCGCGCTTCGCATACGTTTTGACCCCTGGGGCCGTCGGTCCGGACGAACCGCGATGATGGCGACTACCCACGTGTTTACCGGGCTCGCCGTCGTCGCTCCCGTCGCCGCGTTGGCTCCCGAGTTCGCGGTACCGCTGGCCGTGGGGGCGATTCTCGGCGGACTCGCGCCCGATTTCGACCTCGTCTTCGCCCACCGGCGAACGCTGCACTTTCCCGTCGCCGGCGTCGCACTCGCCGTTCCGGCCGTCGCGTTCGCAGTCGCGTTTCCCTCGAGTGTTGCGGTCGCCCTCGCGACGTTCGCCGTCGCCGCCTGGCTCCACGCCGCCAGCGACGCGCTCGGCGGCGGGCCGGAGATGGATCCGTGGAACGACCGGAGCGAACGCGCCGTCTACGACCACGTTCGGAGCCGCTGGATCCGGCCGCGGCGTTGGATTCGCTACGACGGCGCGCCGGAAGACGCCGCCCTCGCCGTCGCGCTCGCCGTCCCCGCGCTGATCGTCTTCGACGGCTGGATCAGCGCAGTCGTGGTCGGCGGCATTGCCGTCTCGCTGGCCTACGCGTTGCTCCGGCGGCGGCTGGTCGCGTGGGTGCCCGACTGGCTCGAGTGACGGCGTACGGAGCCGCTGACACGACGGGAGCCGCGAGTCGGAACGCTGATACTGCCGCTTACCAAGCAACTCCGTATGGTTGATACGTTCCTCGCCCAAGCGTCCCATCTCGTCTTCGCCGCGCTCTGGGCCGGCAGCGTCTGTTTCGTCGCGTTGGTCGTCCTTCCGCTCGCTCGAGACGGCGCCTTCAATACGACGAAACCACTCGAGGTCATCTCGGGCAAACTGACGACCATTACGCGGGTGAGCGCGCTCGTCTTGCTCCTCTCGGGCGGCCACCTCGCCGGAACGCGGTACACGTCCGAGAGCCTCTTCGAGACGACGAACGGCCAACTCGTCCTCCTCATGGTCGTCCTCTGGGCCGTCCTCGCCGCGCTCGTCGAGATCGGCGCGAAGCGACTCGAGGCGGGACTCAACGGGAAGAAGCTGCGCGAGCCAGCGAGCAAGGCGCTCCCGATGTACCGCGCGGCGGCGGTCGTCTCCATCGCGTTGCTCGTCGTCGGGGGCATGATTTCGACGAACGTCGTCCGACTGCTCTGACGACCTGGGGCCCGCTCGCGGCGGCAGCGGGCCGCGTGAGCGTTCGACGAGTAATAGACACTCTCGGTCGACATACGTCCGCGAACGCGTCGAATACCGTCGTGAAACTGGCGACAGAATGGTTTTTCGGCCGGAAACGTCTTAGGAACAAATATTCTTGCGAAAGATACTTAGTTGGTTACTGTAACGTACTCCCATGATGATCAGGGGCAAAGAACTGGCGCTGTCGGTGCTCGCGGTCGGAACCGCTGCAGTCGCCGGATACGTGCTACACGCGGGCCAGCGGACCGACCGCCCGTCGCGATCGAAAGCCGACCTCGGCGCACGAGTCATCGGCCACGAGGAGGTCCCTCGCGGGGCCACCGTCGTCGATATCAGTTCCCAACGGCTGGGCGACATCCCCGGCGCGCGCCGCGCTATCGACCGCGCGGTTCGCAACGACGCACGGGAGGAGTGGGAACACCTCACGATCGATCACGAGGGCGCCTGGTCCGTCGTCGACGCCGTTCGCGGCTCGCTGCCGTATCACGACGGAAACGGCTGCGAGTACAACGGCGTCTACGTCCGGTACGACGACCGCATCGTCGTCCTCGACGCGATCGGCTGGGCGCGTCTCGAGGAGCCGCTCCACTAGCCGTCCTAGCGTCCGATCGAACGGTTTTCTCGCTTACCCGTCGCCGAATCGTTGGTTTTTGAGCCGTTCCGAACCTGCACAGTGGGCACTGCTCGACCGGCACGTGTGGGTCGAGCGGATAGCTAGCGCGTGCCGACCGACCGGACAGCCAGCGCGTGCTGACCGGATGGATCACCCACGCGCCACTCGAGCGGAGGGTCGGCCGAACTCGAGCATCGAGTGGCGTAGCACGAATCACAACCACTACCTCACACCCCCGCCGAGTGAACCCCATGCAACTGGGCGTAATCGGACTCGGACGTATGGGACAGATCGTCGTCGATCGCACGCTCGAGGCGGGCCACGACGTCGTCGCCTTCGACCTCGAGCCGGAAGCCGTCGCGACGGCTGCGGACGCGGGTGCCGAGCCGGCCGACTCGGTGGCGGATCTCGTCGACCGGCTCGGCGCGGACAAGCGCATCTGGCTGATGGTCCCCGCGGGCGGGGCCGTCGACGCGACGCTCGAGGAACTCGAGGACCATCTCGACTCGGACGACGTCGTGGTGGACGGCGGCAACTCCTACTTCGAGGACTCCGTTCGGCGAGCCGAGAGCTGTCCCGCGGCCTACCTCGATTGCGGGACCTCCGGCGGTCCCGCGGGCGCACACCTCGGCTTCTCGCTGATGGTCGGCGGCCCCGAGTGGGCCTACGACGAACTGACGCCCGTCTTCGACGCCGTCGCGACGGGGCCCGACGGCCACGAGCGCATGGGACCCGCGGGTTCGGGTCACTACGTGAAGATGGTCCACAACGGCGTCGAGTACGCGCTGATGCAGACCTACGGCGAGGGCTTCGAGCTGCTCCACGAGGGGCGATACGATCTCGATCTGGAGAACGTGGCGTCGGTCTGGAACAACGGCGCGGTGATCCGCTCGTGGCTGCTCGAACTCTGCGAGGAGGCGTTCCGCGAGGAGGGCTCCGATCTGGGCGACGTCGCGGACCGAATCGAGGGCGGCTCGACGGGGACGTGGACCGTCCAGGAGGGACTCGAGCAGGAGGTGCCCCTCCCACTGATCTACACCGCGCTGTCCGAACGGTTCGGCTCGCGGGCCGACGACGGCCGCTTCTCGCGGCGGCTGGCGAACCGACTCCGATACGGCTTCGGTCGACACGAAGTGCAGCGACGGGAGTAGCGGCGTCCCGATCCCGAAACCGGGCGTAGAAGGTACTGACACGCGACAAAACCGACCGGATCGACACCGATCGCGACATTACACGGGGTCGAACTGTGATTTTGCCTGTCCGACCCGGGTCGAAATATTGGGTCATTTTCTTTACTCCCGGTCTCGACAGCATGAGTTATGAACGCTCACAACTCGACGACGGTGTCAGCTGACGACGACCAGCAGCCGAGTATGGCCGTCGTCGACCTCGTCAGTGAGGTAACCGGCACCGACGCACTCGAGCTCGATCCCCTCTATAACGCCATCGATCCCGACGTTCTCGACACGCTCTGTACGTCCAGTTCTGGCTTCACGAGCCTCGAATTTCAGTACGCGAGTCACACCGTCGTCGTCGAACAGGTCGAGGAGGGGTTAGATATCTCGCTCGAGCCGGTGACGATCGGCGCGGCGGGGTCGTCGGGTGTTGCGGATAGCGGACCATCGGTATAGGCTGAACTTTCACCACGTCACAAACGAACGGTCGCGACTGCAGCCGGGTTCCGCCCTTAGTTGCAGACTTCTTCCTCGTATTCGCGCTCGAGCGTGAGCACGATATCCCACTGACCCGACGTCATCAGTGCCTCGTTCTCGAGCGTGATGTAGTAACGGTCGTCGGCATCGATACTGAGCGTCCGCCGAATGTTGCTGCTGGGACCGATATCAGCGATCATGGTTCCGGACGAATCCTCCACCTCGAGTGCGGGCCGTGCACCGTCGATTTCGGTAACGTCGATGGTCAGTTGGTCCCCACGCTCCAGGTCGGGATTCCACGTGAGCGTCCCGCCGGCGTTGATAGACTGTATCTCGTCGTACAGCGTGTCTGTTCTGGTCTCGGTAACGGTTCTGCAATCCGAATCGCTGTCGGACGACGCCGTCGCTGTCGTCTCACCGTTCCCTTCGTCTGCACAGCCAGCGACCACACCGACTCCGCCAGCACAACAGGCCCCAATGACAGTACGTCGTGTAACCATACGTCCTACTGGTACGACATCGTGAAAAGACACTCGTTTATAGTTATCATTAATGGTATTATTCCCTATCGAGAGTAGACACAGCTACTACGTCGAATCTCGTCGATCGTCTCACGTTTCGGACCGAAACGCGGTTCGAGCCGCTCACTGCCACTCAATTTATACTGTTCGTTTCACAATAGTATCGATGGTACCACTTACAGATGGGGGAGGAGAAACTCACAATCGCAGTTCGATTCTTCGGCGGCGCAGGAAACTATGCGGACGTCCTCGAACGGTGTTTCACGTACATTCTCACCGATACCCCGGACGAGGCTGCGCTCTTCGAGTGGGTGAGATCGAACACGCGAGCGACGAGCGACGACGGCATCCGCGATCGACTCCGCTTTCTCGAGGCGATCGGACTGCTCGTCCTCGAGGAAGACAAAGTGGAATTGACCGAACGCGGAATTCAGTGGCGGGCCGGTACTGAGCCGAAGGTGCTGTTCGAGGCGCTCACGGAGAACGTCCGTGGCTTCGAAACGGCGCTCGAGACGTTGCTCGACGGCCCGAAAACGGACGAGGAGTTAGGTGAGGCGATCGCAGCCGCCCATCCAGAAATCGGCTGGAACGACCCCTCGGGACCCGCCCAGCACCGCGGCTGGCTGCAGAGTCTTGACTACGTCGAGCGCTCGGATGGGATGAACTCGCTGACGGAGACCGGACACGACTTGGCTCGACAACTCGCGTCCGATGGCCCGACGCTCGAGCGCGGCGAGTACTATTCGCAGACGGAGCTCGAATCGGCGTTCGACACGAGTTTCGGGTCGTACATCAAGGGAATCAGTCCGCGAACGGACGATGACGGCGCGCTATCGTACATCATCGTGAAAGCGAGAGAGGACGGCCCGTACGGCGACGACCTCGAGGGTGAGCGGTTCACCTATATCGGCGAGGGCGTCCCCTCGAAGGGCGATCAGTCGCCGACCGGGGCGAACAAGGCGCTGCTCGGACAGGCCGACGGATCGACCGTGCCGATATATTTCTTCTACCAGCCGGCGGACAGCAGCGAGCTTCGGTACGAGGGGCTGGTCGCTGTCGTCGACGCCCGATACGTGTTCGACGACGACCAAGACCGAATGGTCTACCAGTTCACGATGGAGCGGCTGGAACTCGACCATCCGGCGGAGTTCGAGACGCTCGCAGCGTCGGTGACCGACGGCGGTGCTGCGAGTGGGATGGAGACAATGGGCGGTAAAGACTCGGAACCGGCGCTGACCGACGACGATGCCGAGTTCACCGAGACCCAACGACGGGTGCGCTCGAGTGCGTTCGCGAGCCGAGTCAAATCAGCCTACGACTCCCGCTGTGCGATCTGTGGAACGTCTCGAGAGTCACCCGCGGGAACCGTCGACATCGAGGCAGCACACATCTATCCGAAACGGGACGACGGCCGCGATGTCGTACAGAACGGGCTCGCACTCTGTCGACTGCACCACTGGGCCTTCGACGCCGGCTGGCTCGCCGTATCGGACGAGTATCGAATTCTCGTGGCGGATCGACCGGACCTCGAGGGCTACGAGGAGTTTTCGCGACTCGAGGGGGAGACCATCACGGTGCCGACTAGTGAGGAAGAACGACCGCACGCGAAATTCCTGGCGGCACACCGCGAGCGGTACGGGTTCGAATCGATCGAAGAACCCTCATAAGCAGCGGGTGCTCGAATCAAACCGGCTCTCGAAGCGCCCAGACGTCTTCCGTCGGCTCGAGTCGATTCGGCTCCCGTCCGCGCTCGGTCAGAATCCCGGCGTGGTAGAGCATCGCCTTCAGCTGAAACACGGTCGGTGAGTGGTAGACGTGTCCGTCCGCGAGCGCCTCGCGTCGCAGGTCCCCGTCTTCGGTCAACACCCGCCGTCGAACGTTGTCGTCACCGCGAACGAACAGCTCCACCGTAAAGGTCGGGTGGACCGCGTGCAGGTGCTCGACGAGATCCACGAGCGACGGTTCCGGCTGCCAGTCGTCGTGCATGACCTGCAACTCCGTGACGAGTAGCTCCGTCGCGGGGTACTCGAACACCACTCGCCGAGCCAGCTGGCCCCACTCGGGTGCGAGATCGACGAACCGTGTTCGCGATCGATACCAGTCCGCGAACTCCTCGAGCGCGCTCTCGACGGAGCCACAGCGGGCGTTCGCGAACCGGACGACCTCCTGGCCCAGCGACGTGAGTTCGATTCCGCGCGGCTCGTCCTCGACCAAACCAAGAAACGCGGCTCCCTGTCTGGCGCTCTCGACGGCGCTGACGACCGTGTACTCCGAGAGCAACGCGTCCGTGTCGCCGTCCGCGTAGTGGGCCAGCGGATAGCCGAGGTAGTTCTTCGGGTGGTTCAGCCCGAAGGATTTGTCCGCGACGCCCTGTGCGCCGGCCTGAAACCGCAGCGCAGTCGCCTCGCTCGAGGTCCGATTGCCGACGACTCGCGGGACCTCGAGCGCGTCGACGCTTCCCGTCGCATCGACGCCCAGCACGCCCACGTTCAGCTCCCGCGCGAGCGTCCGATCGGTCTCCGTGATCGCGGCCGCGGGCGCGGCGAGGTACGCCGCGTTGGCCTCGTGCAGCCGATCGTAAGCCTGGACGATTCCGAGCTGGGTATCGACGCCGCTACTCGTCTCCCCCTTCGCTTCGATGGCGATCAGCGGCGGCTCGTCGCCCACCCGTTCGACGGCGAGGAGGTCCGACTCGAGGGCGCGGACGCCGACGAGATCCGGATAGCCGCCGCCGATTCGGACGTGGTTGAACGGCGCGAGACACTCCCGAACGGCCGGCGTAACGGGCTGGCCGGGGAGCCACTCGTCTTTCGAGAACTGCGTGTCCGCCACCACGTAGGACGGCCCGTCGTCTTCCGCGGCCGGAAAGAGCCGCCGCTTCGTGTGGGCCAGCACCTGCGGTTCCGAAAGCGGCCGCGCCGCGCTACTCATGGGTCTCGATTAGTCACGGACACCAATAATGTTCTGGCGAGTCGACGGTGCCGTCGAACCCGAACCGAACGCCTGCGGGCTCGAGGGGGAGGGGATGAAGTGACACGCAGTGAGACCGCCCACCGCCGGGAGCGGCCCGCCGAACGCGGCACAATAGTTAATTCAACGTGCGTAGACGTGCTCCCATGTCGTATGATGTCATGCCACAGTGCACGAACGGACGCGCCACCGATTCCTCGAGCGGGGGCCACCCGTGAGTTCGACGCCGCGAGGCCGCTGGGGATGGGGCTTCGAGAACGAACTGATCGACGAGGACGGCCTTCGGGATCGGAAGGCGTTCCTCGAGTCCGTTCTCGACTTCCCGGAGCGGCCCGTTCTCGAGCCGACGCCGATAGCCGAGGCGACGATCCCCGAGCCGGAGATCGAACCGCCCGCCCACCTCGAGGACGTCTGCTCGATGGATCCGGCTGCCCGAGCCAGACGAACGTACGGCATGGCCCCGCCGGAGAACGTTCGGGCGTTCCACGGCGACTTCTCGCCCGCGCCGGACGTCCTCGCCCGGCCGCGGACTGAGACGGACGTCGAGGCGGTCCTCGAGTGGGCCACCGACCGGCGAATCGCCGTAACGCCGATCACCGGCGGGACGGGCGTCGCGGGCGGCACGGGGCCGCCGGCGGGAGACGTTCGATCGAACTACGCGGGCACGCTGGCGCTCGACCTCCGAGAGCTAAACGACGTCCTCGAGGTCGACGAGACCTCCCGGACCGCGCTGATCGAAGGCGGGACTATGGGCCCAGATATCAACGACCAACTCGAGGCCCACGGACTCCACCTCCGGCACTATCCCCAATCCTACGAGCTCTCGGGACTCGGCGGCTGGATCGCGACGCGATCCGGCGGCCACTACGCGACCAGGTACACCCACATCGACGAACTCGTCGAGAGCGTCCGGATGATCTGTCCGGCGGGTACGTTCGAAACCCAGCGGCTCCCGGCCCACGGCGCCGGACCGGACGCGAACCGGCTCGTCTGCGGCTCCGAGGGCAGCCTCGGGGTGATCACGCGAGCGTGGATGCGGGTCGAACCGCGACCGGAGTACCGTTCGGAGGCCGCGGTCTACTTCGACGGGATCTTCGAGGCCGCGGAAGCGATCCGGCGGATCGTCCAGGCGAAGCTCTACCCCGCGAACTGTCGCCTCCACGATCGCGTGGAGACGACGATGTACGGCCTCGAGGACGTCGATCGCGACATGGTCGTCCTCGGGTTCGAGTCCACCAACGGACCGACGGAGGGAGCGATCGAGCGCGCCCTCGAGATCTGCGAGGAAGAAGGCGGCGACTGCCCGGACGGACCGGATCACCACGGGGAGGGCTACGGCAGCAACCGCTCGCCCGACAGCGACGTGGTCCGGTGGGGACGAGCCTTCCAGATGGGTGGTGCGGGCAACGCGGCGATTCCGCTCTGCGTCGTCCGCGGCACCGTCGAGACCGCGGTGACCTGGGATCGGTTCCCCGCGTTCCACGAGGCGATGCTCGCCGCGTTCGACGAGGTACTCGAGGCGGAGTGCGGGATGGGACACGTCTCGACCCGCTTCTCGCACGTCTATCCGGACGGGCCGGCCGTCTACTACACCTTCCAGGCACCCGGCGACGCCGACCCTGATCGTCGGATCGAACAGTGGCAGCGAATCAAACGCGCCGGGCTCGACACCGTCATGGAGTACGACCTGTCCCCGACGCACCACCACGCAGTCGGGCGAAATCACAGGGAGTGGTACGCCGAACAGATCCCCGAGAACTACGGCGAGTCGCTGCGCGCCGTGAAGGGCGTCCTCGACCCCGCGGGCGTGATGAATCCGGGCGTGCTCGTCGATGTACCCGAAAAGGGGTAATCGACGACCGTCGCGCTACGCGGTCGATCGTCCCCTTTGAGTCCACCTCCCGACTCGAGAATCCGCCGTTCGAGACGACGTCTCCGGCGCTCGAGCGCTCTCATCACGAGACGCGAAACCGGGCCAAACGTTACTGTCTCGAAGACGTACGTCGACCCATGATCGAGCCGACCCTCGTCTACGACGACGACTGCGGCTTCTGTACGTGGTGGGCCGACTACTTCGACGACCGGACCGAAATCAGGATCGTCGGCTTCAGCGATCTGCCGGACCACCCCGACCTGCAAGAGCGACTGCCGGAACAGTACGAGGAGTGCTCGCACTTCCTGACCGAAGACGCCCGCTACTCCTGTGGCGCGTCGATCGAGGAGGCGCTGCGCCGGTACGACGATGGCGGCCCCGTCGGCAACGCGATCGGTTTCCTCCGAAATTTCGAGGACTACGGCCAGATTCGCGAGTGGGGCTACCGACAGGTGGCGGACAACCGCGACAAGTGGGGACAGGTGATGTCGAAGACGCCGCCGGCGCGCCAGAAAGCCGACGGCGATCGCTGAGATTGAGTCGGTCAGTACCGACGCTCCTCGGAGCGCCGACTCGCCAGCGACTACAGCCCCGGTCCGCGATCGTCTACAGCCCCGGTCCGCGATCGCCTACAGCCCCGGTCCGCGATCGACTACAGCCCCGGTCCGCGATCGACTACAGCCCCGGTCCGGACATCCGTCGCTCCTCGAGCCACCCGCTCACGTGACGCGAATGAGCGACTCGCGTAACACGAACACCGCACGCACGTTACTCGAGTCCCTCGTACTCGGCGAACCACGAACGCACCACGCCCTGTAGGGCCCCCGTCGTGGTCCCCAGGTTCAGGAGCTGATACCCCGACCGCGCCTTCTCGTTGACGTCGTCCATCCCGAAGCCGAGCCCGCCGAGGGGGACGTCGGCCTCGAGCGCCGCCTCTCGAATCTCCTCAATCTGTTCCTCGACCGCCTCGTGGGTCGGCTCCCCGGGATGACCCAGCGACACCGCGAGATCGAGCGGGCCGGCGAAGACGAACCCGAGTTCCGGAACCGCCAGAATCTCCTCGATGTTCGCCACCGCGGTCGGGTTCTCGATCGTCACGCCGACGACGATCTCGTCGTCTTCGGTGCCGGCGTAGTCGTCGGTCGTCCCCCACCGACTCGCGCGGGGGCTCGCGAACCCCCGCTTGCCGGGGTCGCCGTCGTACTCGAACCGAGACGCTTCCACCGCTTGCCGGACCTCCGCGGCCGTCTCGATCCGCGAGACGAACAGGGTCCGAACGCCGGCGTCCAGCGCCTTCCGAATCATCCCCGGATCGGGTTCGGGTAGTCGAACGAGCAGTTCCGTGCCCGTCACGTTCGCCGCGCGGAGCAGGTCCTCGAGTCGGTCGCCGTCGAACGGGCTCGGCCCCGCGTGCTCGAGGTCGATCCAGACGAAGTCGAGACCGAGTTCGCCGTAGAACTCGACGAGGGTAGGGCTGTACGTGTTCTCGAGGATGCCGAGCGCGACGGCGTCGTCCTCGAGCGTCCGTCGGAGCAGGTTGGTGCGTGGTGACGTCGCCATAGCACAGTGACACCTGCAGGAGTGATAACGCTTCGCAGACTAGAGCATCGCTTCGAGGAAGCATCTTTGTGCCGACACGTCGAACGGCACCCATGAACCGCGTCGCGATCGGCGACCTCGAGCCGAAACCGTACGACGACGAGTTACACGGGGATCGACGCCCCCTGACCGAACCCCTGGGAACCGACCACGTCGCGATCACGCGCTACGTCCTCGAGCCCGGCGAGCGGTTCAGCGGCTCCGTCCACGCCCACTTCGATCAGGAGGAGGTGTTCGTCGTCCTCGAGGGCGAGGCGACGTTCGAAGTCATTCCGAACACTGGAGATAGAGGCATCGAACCCACCGATATCACCGTCGCCGAAAACGAGGTGATCCGCTTTGCGCCAGGCGAGTTCCAGTCCGGTCGAAACGACGGCGAGGATCGGGTCGTCGCGCTGGCGCTCGGTGCGCCGCGCGACACCGAGGATATTCGCATCGCTCGGATTCCCGTGCTCGAGGACAGGGACGTGAGCTGTCCGGACTGTGAGGCAGATCACATGCGCATCTCGAGCGACGAGGACGCCGATTTCGAGTGTCCGGACTGCGAGGCGACGCTGTCGCTCGAGGAAGCGTAGCGTTGGCGCCGCAACGCGACCGATCGCGTCACTTCCAGATCGTCTCGACTCCAGCGTCCTGAATGGTTCTGTCGGACGTGATCACGGCGTCGGTTTCTCGAGCGGAATGACTCGCGACGACCAGTGCGTCGTGAATACTGAACGCATCGACGACTGACGCATATTCCACGAGTTCATCATCGTCGATTGGAGCAAGAGCTATCGGACCGTTCGCGACGAGCGCCTGCCGAGCGTCCTCGGGCGTCCCGGTCAACTGTACTCCACGAACGTCTTTGTCTCGGGAAACTGCATACAACACTTCGGCGAGCGCCGTACTCGGCGCTTGAATGACGGCTTCGCCAGCCTCTGCCTGTGCGAACACGCTATCAGCGCGCTCCGGAAGTCCGTCGACCAGATACACGAGCAGCGCGACCGCATCGGCCGTGTACGTCGGCGTCGCCACGTCAAGCTTCCTCGTAATTTCGATCGCGCCGGTCGCGAACGCGCTGTGTGAGTTCCTCACCAATCGCTTCGCGCTTCTCCTTCGGCGTCTCGTCCGGGACGAGCAGGCCTCGGGCATCGGTTCGCGTACGCTTTTTTACGACGATCCCGTCGTCGGTATCCACCCAGACGACCTCGTCACCGGGGTCGAGGTCGTATTTTTCACGAAGTTCCTTCGGGATGGTCGCCTGTCCTTTTTCCGTCACTCGCGTACTCTTGCTCATATCGGGTAATACGTCCCGTAATACCAAAGTGTTGTGGACGTCATTCAGCCCGTCGTTGCAGCCCCCCTCCGGCGAGAACAACGACCAGCGCGCCGCCCGCAAGCATCGCCAGCCCGGGGACGAACGACCCCGTCGCATCGTGGAAGACGCCGATGAGCATCGGGCCGAAGAAGCCGCCGATCTCGCCGACGGCGAAGATGAAGCCCACCGCGGTGCCCGTGAGTCGCGCGCCGATTCCCTCGAGATCCGGCGGGATCGCCCGGACGAGCGGCGAGACGCCGCCGACTCCCAGCCCCGTGACGACGATGCCGACGACGACCAGCGCTCCAGTGTCGCCGACGATCACCCCCAGGAGACCGAGGAAGGCAACAGTGCCACAGCCCATCAGCGCAGGTCGTCGTGCCTCGAATCGGTCCGCCAGTTCGGGAACCGTGAGGACGCCGACGACGTAGGCGCCGATCAGCAGGCTCGTCGCCTGCCCGGCCAACCCGGGTGAGAGCCCGCGGGACTCGAGCACCGTCGGCAGCCACCCCTGCAGCCCGTGATTGAGCAGCAGGTACATCGTCCCGACGACGACGACCAACTGGAGTTCGCGATGCGAGAGCACCAGTCGGAGGTCGGCGACGACCGACTCGAGCGAGAAGGAGTCATCGTCGGCCATCCGGGCGTCGATCCGCGCTCGGCGGGCGACGAGCAGCCAGCCCAGTCCGTAGGCGACGGAGACGACGCCGCTCCAGAAAAACAGCGCTCGCCAGCCGCCGAGCCACGGGCCCAGCACCGGCCGGCCGACCGCGAACACGAGCGCCGACCCCGCCGACGCGCCGACGAGGTAGATCGCGGACGGGCGACCGGTCTTCGCCGGCGGAAAGAGCACGCCGACCAGTTTCGGGAGCCCGAAGGTGATCGCCGTCGCGCCGACGCCGAGCAGCAGCGTCGCGGCCAGCAACGACGGAAACCCGGGGGCGACGCTGCGACCGACCTGGGCGAGTCCGTAGATCACCACGCCGACCGCGAGGCTCCGTCCGGGGCCGATTCGGTCCACCGCGATCCCGGAAAAGAGCGCGAGCGGGATGTAGGTCAACGGCACCGCGCCGGCGAGCATCCCGGCCTGCGTACTCGAGAGCCCCAAATCGTCGATGATCACCGGCAGATACGCCGGCAGCGAGAACCAGACGAACATCAGGCAGGTGTAGCTCAGCGCCGCGACGGCGACGAGCCCGTACTCCTGACGGTACTCGGCACTCGAGCGACTCATTCAGGCGAATCGAGTGCGAGGACGTTCGAGTAGTTTGCCGTCCCGGTCGATACGACCGGGTTTGATGCGACTCCGTTCACGCGCTGGGCGAACTAATCACCGAAGCATCTACAAGTTGGAATAACTATTATTTTAGTGAGTTTTCTTTCTCCGACTATATTTAGAATGGTAGAAATATCAATAGAGAGATAACGCATACGGAATCGCTGTAACGGCAAATATAACATAGATAGTACGGATGATCCCAGCCACATATGTACGCTCTCTTGGAAGAACCTCTGGAACCGCCATCAGGAAAAAGAGGATTCCCGTAACCGGTAACACGAACAGTTCACGGCCAGAAAATAGAAAAAGACCAAAAAACATGAGTCCGAAAAGAACCCAAAGGGCTCCGATTCGATATCCATCTGGTTCTCGAAAGACCCGCCCTTGAAGGCCCCCGTTCATGTTACCCGATACCTATTAAAAACTAATAATGCTTTGGGTACTAATTGACGTTGGAAATCCGCCCCCTAAATTGTAATTTCCTATACATAGAGCGCCTGTACTAATTGCGGAAGGGGCGAATTAACATATCCTGAATATGTCGACAGCAGCCGCGTTCTCGAGCACAGAATCCGACCGACTCGTCACACCGTCACGGTCTCGCCGAGTTCGGGTGCGCTCGAGTCGAACCCCTCCCCCCGCAGTTCCTCGGCGAACGCCTCGCACCGATCACCGTGATTGACCAGCACCGGACTCTCGCGGTACGATTCCAGAAACTCGAGCACCCCGTCTCGATCCGCGTGCGCCGAAAAGTCGTACTGCTCGACCTGCGCGCTGACGGGCATCACGCGGCCGTCGATCTCGGCGCGGCCGGTCTCGAGGAGGTCGCGGCCCGGGGTCCCCTCTACCTGATACCCCGTCATCGTGATCTTGTTCGTCGGGTTCCCGCGAATTTCGGGGATGTAGGTCATCGCCGGGCCGCCCGAGAGCATCCCGCTGGTAGTGATGATCGCCGCCGTCTGGTCGACGATCCGCTTGCGCTGTCCGTCGCGGCCGGTCACGAACCGGGCGTGTGAGATTGCCCGTTTGAACGCGTCGGAATCGCGGACGAACTCGGGGTGCTGTCGGAGCATCTCCGTGACTTCCGTCCCCATGCCGTCGACGTAGCACGGGATGTCGTGGGCCGCACAGACGAGCATCAGCTCCTGCGTGCGGCCGATCGCGAACGCGGGGACGACGACCGTGCCACCCTCCCAGAGCGTCGTCTCGACGCTCTCGACGAACTGCTCCTCCACGACGGCCCGGTCATCGTGTTCGACATCGGAGTACGTGCTCTCACAGAGGACGACGTCCGCCCCGGGGCGCGCGCTCGAGCCCGCGACCAGTCGCTGGCCGCTGACGGCTTCGCCGGAGTCGTCCCCCCGATTCGAGGCGACGTTACCGTTCGTGCCTGACGGCTCGTCGATGTGGAAATCACCCGTGTAGAGGAGTCGGGTCTCCCCGTCGTCGACGAGGACGTGTGCACTACCCGGAATGTGGCCGGCGTTGTAGAAGGTGACCTCGTGGCCGGCCGCCTCGAACGTCTCGCGGTAGCCGTGGGTCTCCGAAACTTGCGTGACGCGTCGGAGGTCGGTTTCCGTGAACGGGCAGTGGAACGATCCCCCGTGGAGTTTGAGCGTGTCTCGAGCGAGCGTCATCGTCAGCTCGTACGTCGGCGGCGTCCAGTGGATCGACGGCCGGGCGTCGCCCGAAAGCAGCGCCGGCACCGTGCCGACGTGGTCGAGGTGACCGTGGGAGACGACGACCGCCTCGGGGGTCGGCGTCTCGACCGGAAACTGCGGCGGATTGGCCGTCAGCATCCCGAAATCGAGGAGGAGGGCGTCGTTCACGAGGATCGCACTGCGGCCCACCTCGCGAGCGCCGCCGAGAAAACGGAGTTCCATTGGGAGAACTCAGTGCTCGAGCCGTTTTCCTCCATCGGTTCCCGGTGCTCGGTCGTGGCGGCTCCGCCACCGGCAGTGACAGGCTGCTTTCGAGTGTACGTGCACTATTGCAGGTCTCGAAACGTGCTGTGGAGAAGCCTCCTGTCGTGAGTTCAGCCCGTTTGTATCGCAGATCGAGCGGTTTGACAACCGGGATACTTAAACTCTCCACCAACATACATTGGCCAATGGATTCTCAACCCTCCGCTCCCGGTCAGGAGGTGGAGATTCTCCTGGTAGAAGATAATCCAGGAGACGCTCGGCTCGTAACAGAGCTGTTCTCGGATGCACACATCGTGAACACGCTTCACGTCGCCACCGACCACCGGGAGGCACTCGATTTCGTCAATCAGCGCGGCGAGTTTACGGACGTTCCGCGACCGGACATCGTCCTGCTGGATTGGCATCTTCCGCGAGCGACTGGCGACGAAGTCCTCCGAGCGATGAAAGAGGATTCAGCACTGAGTCAGATTCCCGTCATCGTGTTAACGGGCTCTGACGTCGGCGAAGAGCTCATCCAGACGTCCGAGTTCGAAGCCAACGCCTATCTCACGAAGCCGGTCGATCCTGACGATTTTATCTCGCTCGTGCGCTCGTTCGAGTTCTTTTGGCTCAGCGTTATCCGTTCACCGCCGCCCGAATTGTAGCACTCGGACGTTTTCACGCCGCTCGTGACTGCGGTGACCGACCGCTCTACAGGCGGCACAGGCCGAGGTAAGTCACGAGTGTGCTGTTCGAAACGCTCCGTTTCGACAGTGCGTTTCGTTGCAGACGACTGCTGACCGTTAGCGATCCCGGAGTCGCGTTCGATCGGTCGACCCGCGAGCGCTCGAGCCATCGTGACTGAGATCGTCCTCGAGCAGTCGGTCCAGTTCGCGCTCGAACTCGTCCTCGCTGAGTGTCCCGTCGACGTACTGGGAGCGAATTCGGTCCGCCGGCGCCTCGGTCTTGGCCGACTGCTCCGGACGCTCACTGCTGTACGCCGCATCGACGGTCGCCCCGTCGTCGCGGAACAGCGAGGCGAGACCGACGACCGCCAGCACGACGACGGCCAGAATCGCGAGCGTCACGACGGCGGCGACGACGGTCGCGACGATCGAGAGGACGATACCGACGACGGCCGCGATCACGCTGAGCACGACGAACGCGAGGAGGAGGGCTCCGGCCCCCTTGAGCAGGAGTGTCCCGAGACGAGCCATACCTGTCGTTCGTCTCACACGGCAAAAAAGGTGTAGCAATCGGCCGGCTACCGGACCGGCCCTCGAGGCCCGCCTCAGGAGCCGTTCGATGCCGGCGGCGGCGTCGTCTTCGCGGCCGTCCGTCTCGTGAGTCCGATGAGGTAGACGTCGAGTAGGCAGATCACCAACACGGCGAGCGGAACCGCGACGTCGACGTAGGCGACCGACTCGAACTGCAGCGCCGTCACGACGAACGGCTCGCCGAAGTCGAGCGCACCCGACAGCGTCCGGGCGGAGAGGAAGGCGAGCGCGAGCGCGTAGCACGCGAACCAGATCGCTCCGCGTTTCCACTGGCCGAGATAGCAGTGGCCGAGCCCCGCGACGAACGCCGACAGCGGGTAGGCAGGCCAGATCGGTCTCGAGAGCCCACTCATCGGTCGGACCTCACTCCCGGTGGAACGGAACGCGCGTCGCACGCTCGAGTCGACCGAGCGGTGACGAGACGTCGGTACCAGCGGCGTCGTCGGCGAGCGCCTCGAGTGCCGTCCGCGCTCGCTCGAGCGAGCGCTCGACGGTCGGGGTCGCGTACGCGAGTTCCTCGTCGGTCACGACCGCGTGCTGGCACGTCGGGTCGAAGAGTACGCGAGCGGCGCTCGCCCGGGGATCGTCGTCGTCGGACGTGGCCGACGACTGGGACGCGAGTGCGGTCATCATCGCGTGACTATAGCGGCGCAGCGCCGTCCGTGTTTCGGCCGAGGCGCCGACGACCGTCGCACCGATCGCACCCGCCGTTTCGGCGAGCGTCGCTGGCGCCTCGAATCGGCCGTCGCTGGCCCCGTTCGCATCGGCGCGCTCGTCCGCGTCGGCGCGGGCCAGACACTGCCGGGTGAGCGTCGTCGAACCCCCGAGCAGAAGGCGGTACAGCTCGAGGCGCCGTCGGTCGGGAACCGGCGTCTCGGCGACCGTCGCGTACGCGCTGGCGTGAAGAAAGTCGCTCGCGAGGATGGCGTCGTCGCGGTCGACCGTCGGTGCGCCCCAGTCCGCCAGCGCCTCGGCGGCGTCCACCAGCGTCAGTCGGAGTCGGACGTAGCCCTCGAGGAGCGTGACCGTCGTGACGACCGGCTCGAGAACGTCCGCGAACGCTGTCGCGTTCGCCGAATCGGTCCCGTTTGCGGTCTCGAAACCGACTTCGGCCGCCACGGTACACAGCGCGGCGGGGAGCGATCGGTCACGCGGGGTGACGGTGTCGGTGGCGAGCGTACGAATCCGCGGCGCCAGTTCGCCGCCCGGGCTGTTTGGGGTCGAACGAGCGATACGTCGGCTGGGGTGGAAATCGTGTTCGGTCACGTCAATCACCGGGTGTGGGCGTCGGCGACTCGTCGGTCACGACGTCGTCGGTCCAGGTTCCACGGAGGAACCAGGCCGCGGTGGTGATCGTCGACAGTACGTACGAGATGGCGACGGCGTACCAGACGCCAACAACGCCCATGTCGAGAACGATAAGCGCAACGGCTGCGATCGGGATGCGCCAGAGCCACAGCTCCTGTACGGAGAGCACCATCGCGGCTCGGGTGGAGCCGCTGCCGCGGAGCCCGCCCAGCAGTATCTGAAAGATGCCGAGGAAGAGGTAGGAGGGGCCGGCGATGATGACGTACGCTGCGGCGTACTCGATCACCTGATCGGCGCCCTCGGTCCCCGCCTCGATGAAGATCGAGACAATCGGCTCGGCGAACTGGTAGGCGACCGCGATGACGACCGCGAACACCGAGACGACGACGATCGAACTGAGCGTGACCGCCTGCTTGGCGCGGTCGACCTGCTGGGCGCCGAGGTTCTGGCCGACGACCGTCTCGGTCCCGCGGGCGAGCCCCAGCGCGGGCATGAACAGCAACGAGGAGAGGCGCGTGATGATCCCGTAGGCTGCAACGGCTTCGGTGCCCGCGAGCGCGATGATCGCCGTCAGGACGGTGATCCCGAACGCGCGAAAGCCCTGCTCGGTCGCGATCGGCGCGCCGATGTCGAGGATCTGCCGGACCGTCTCACCGTCGAGCCAGAGATCCGAGAACGAGGGCTGAAGCCCGACGCGGCCCGTGAACAGCAACGTGAGACCGATTGCGGCCGCGATGCCGCGGGAGAAGATCGTCGCGACTGCGGCGCCGTCGACGCCCCAGCCGTCGAAACCGGTAGCGGCGTAGAGCGTGGACTCGAGACTCGTCGCCCCGACCCAGGCGAACAGCGGGTTCCCGTCGAAGCCGAGAATCAGGAACGGGTCGATGAGCACGTTGAGCGTAACGCTGATGGCCATCAGATAGAGCGGCGTTCTGGTGTCGCCCCAGCCGCGAGAGAGCGCGTCGAAGATGAAAAACCAGAACATGAACACGATGCCGACGAACATGATCCGAGTGTAGCTGACGGCGTAGGCGTAGGCGTCGCCGCCGGGTGCGGCGCCGACCATCTGCATGAGCCACGGCGTCAGCACGTAGCCGACGGCCGCGAACGCCAGGGCGACGACCGTCACGAACGAGAGCGTCTGGCCGGCGAGATGACTCGCCGCGCCGATCTTCCCTGCGCCCTTGTTCTGGGCGATGAGGACCGTCCCGGCGACGGTGAGGCCGCCGCCGACGCTGATCATCAGGAAGACGACCGCCCAGGAGTACGAGAGCGCGGCGATGGCGTCCCCGCCGAGGCGACCGACCCAGTAGGTGTCCGCCAGATTGTAGCCGACGTTGAGGATCTGCGAGGCGACGATCGGCGCCGACAGCACCATGAGCGGCTTGAACAGTTCGCCGTCGGTGACATCCACCGATCGGTCCGTCGCTTCGCTCATTCCGTGGGATCACCCTCCGCGTTCGACGCTGTGTTTTCGGTATCGCTCTCCGCGTCCGTGGTTTCGTCATCGTCCGCTGCGTTCGTGGTCCCGTCGCTGTCCGCTGTGTCTGTGGTCCCGTCGTCGTCCACGAGCCGATCGTCGCGCGGGAACTCGAAACTCGCCTCGTCGGGAAACTCGACGTCCGCTGCGAGAACGTCCGCGAGAACGCGATCGACGGTCTCCGCTCTGACCGTCTCGAGGTACTCGTCGCGCCCGAGCGTGAACTGGCGGATCCGCGCGCCGTCGAACGAGGCGAGAAGGAGTGCCGAAACGGACTCCGGATCGTGCGCTCGAAAGACGCCCGCGTCGATCCCGTCCCGGAGGATATCCTCGACGACCGTTCGGAGGATATCGTCGCTCTCGCGGAGCTTCTCTCGGTAGACGTCGTTGTACGGCGCCTGCGCTCGGAGTTCGAGGAAGGCCGTGTGAAACGCCAGCTCGTCGTCGTCGGGATCGGCGAGGAACCAGTCGACGAACGCCGCGAGTCGCTCGAGGGGCGGCTGCTCGCGGGTTCGTTCGACCCGTGCGTCGAACCCCTCGATCAGGTACTCGATAAAGTCCGCGACGAGCGCCTCGCGCGAGTCGTAGTGGTAGAAGAGCGCGGATTTGCTGCGGTCGGTTCGGTCGGCGATCGACTGGGCGGTGAGATCACTGTAGCCCTCCTCACAGAGTGCTTCGTATGTCGCCACCATGATCGCGTCCCGCGTGTCGTCTGTACTCACTGACTAACCAGTCAGTCAGGAGCGGGAAAAGATGTTTCGGTTCGAAGGAGATGGCACTCGAAACAGCACGATCGAACCCTCACTCCTGGTTCTGATATCGACGGATTCCGAACTGTCCGTAGCCGCCGAAGGCGATCTCGAGCGAGCCGATCCACCAGTTCCACCGGTCCGTCGGGGGACCGTCGGGCGCGTCCGAAAGCTCCTCGATGACGACGTCGTTCGTCAGCGTCGCCCCGACGTCGGCCTGGTACTGGCCGGAGTCCGCGAGATCGACGGCCTGCCGCACGACGACGCGGGACTGGCCCATCGTCCCGCCGAACTCGTCGCGCAGGCGTATCTCGAGTTTTCCGGGGTCGATAAACACGGACGAACGTACGGCTTCGACCCACTTGACTGTTCGAGCGCCGGAACCACCGTGACTCTCGAGTGGCGTCGAGGAACACCGATTCCGGTGGCCGGGAGGACACAGAGCGGGCCGACGATCGATGTGGAGGGCGCGGCGTCCTCGGACCGGCGTTGCGGGTCTAGAAGAACTTGAACAGATCGTCCCGGTTCTGCTCGTGGAGGTGATCGCGAACGGCCTCCTCGAGCGAACTGATCTGGCCGTTCTTGGCGGTGATGGGAGCGATCGTCTCCTGCCACTGCTTCCACGGCGGGAGTAAGCCGAGGCGGTCGCAGAGTTCGTTCAGGCGCTCGTCGCGGTCGTCGACCTTGTCCATCTTGTTGACGGCGACGACGGTCGGCACGTCGAGTTCCCGCAGGAAGTGGAACATCTCGACGTCGTAGGGGATCTCGTCGGGGCCGGAGTGGCGGTCGATGATGTCGATGACGCTCTTGCCGTCGACGACGAGCACCGCGACGAGGACGTTGTCGGCGTACTCCTCGAGATAGTGGACGATGCCGGTCTTGATCTCCTCGCGGTAGTCCTCGTGGACGCCGCTCATGAAGCCGAAGCCGGGCAGATCGGTGATGACGAAGTCCTCGGGCGCCCAGTCGTAGTGGTTCGGCTCGCGGGTGACGCCGGGTTTACCGCCGGTGTCGAAGCTGTGGCCGGTCAACTCGCGCATGAGCGTCGACTTGCCCACGTTGGAGCGACCGACGAGGACAACTTCGGCCTCGCGGGCGGGACGGGTGTCGAACATAGGGCGTCGTAGGTGCGTCTCGGGTTTATACTCCGTGAAAGGGGTCGATCCGCGCGGGTTCGAGCACGCGACCCGGAATCGGGGTCACACGACCGTCGTAACGAGGAGTCCGGCGACCACGGAAGCGACCACGAGCGCGGCGGTTCCGACCACTCGTCCGCGCGATGGCGTAGGCTCGAGTTCGATATGGCGGCCCTCACGAGCGATTTGGAGACCGAACCAAGCGAGCGACAACCCGCCAATACTCGCCGCGACGGCAAAGAGCCCCGCGTCGGTTCCGCCGGTACCGAAGGCTCGAAGACCCGACAGGATGACGACGGCCGCGAGAACGACGTCCGCGGCGCCGAGGAGGACGTTCCACCGGAGCGTCCGCGGGCCGATCGTGATCGACTCGACAGTACCGCCGACGATCGACAGCGTCGCCGCGGCGACGAGCCCCGAAATCAGGACGGCGGTACCGGGATCCGCGATGGCGTCGCGTCCGAAAACGGCAAGAAATCCCGCGATCAGCGCCAGCAGGAGGCTACCGAACCACAGTGCGAGCCGTCGGTGCATACAGCAAATTGCGTTTCGTTGATACAAACAACTACCGGTGCGTACCGCCCGACGACCACCGACGTCGGACGCCGACAGCGCTTCGTCGCGAAAGCGACCGACTGGGGCCCGAAAGCGCCCCAAGTTATGTCCCCCGAGGTTCTCAGCCAGAGATGTGCGGCTCGTACAGCTGACGGTTCCGACGGGCAAGCGGCAAACGATCGTCGACACGCTCGAGGATCGGGAGATCGATTACGTCCTCACTGACGAGAATAGCAATCGGGACTATACGGCAGTTATCTACTTCCCGCTCCCGTCGCCGGCGGTCGAACCCGTTCTCGACGAGCTACAGGACGCCGGCATCGACGACGATGCGTACACGGTCGTCGTCGACGCGGAAACGGTCATCTCTCGCCGCTTCGAGTCCCTGCGCGCGGAGTACGAGAACGGCGACGTCGAGAGCGACCGGATCTCGAGACAGGAGCTTCAGGCCGAAGCGGACTCGCTGACGCCGACGTTTGCCGTCTACGCGATCATGACGATCATCAGTGCCGTGGTCGCGACGGCCGGGCTCTTTCTCGACTCGCCGGCCGTCGTCGTCGGTTCGATGGTGATCGCGCCGCTGATCGGTCCGGCGCTCGGACTGAGCGTCGGCTCGGTGATCGACGACGAGGACCTGTTCAAGAGCAGTCTCTACTATCAGATCATCGGCATCGTTCTCGCGATCGGTGCAGCGGCGGTCTTCGCCTGGATGGTCAGGGTTACCAACATCGTGCCGCCGGGACTCAACATCAGCGGGGTCGACGAAATCTCCGAGCGACTCGCGCCGGACTTGCTCTCGCTCGCGATCGCCCTCGGTGCCGGCGTCGCGGGGATCATCAGTATCGCGACGGGAACCTCCGTCGCCCTCGTCGGTGTGATGATCGCAGCCGCGTTGATTCCGCCCGCCGCGGCGGCCGGAATCGCCATCGCCTGGGGCCAGCCGTCAGCCGCGATCGGGTCGACCGCGCTCGTGCTGGTCAACGTCCTCTCGGTGAACCTCGCCGGACTGCTGACGCTCTGGTGGGCTGGCTACCGCCCGGAGAACCTGTTCACGCTCGGCCAGACGGAAAAGCGCGTCCGCAGACGGGTGCTCGGACTGGCCGGAATCGTCCTCGTCTTCGCGATCTTCCTCGCCGCCATCACCTACTCCTCCTACGCCGTCGCGACCTTCGAGGAGAACGCCCGCGGCGAGGTCGAGACGGTCCTCTCCGAGGAGGAGTTCGCCGAGTACCAGCTCCTCGAGTTCGAGGTCATTATGGACGACAACTATCCGTTCGTCGGCCCGGAGCGCGTGACCCTCACGATCGGGGGGCCCCAGGGGGAGATCCCCTCGGAGCTAGCCGATACGTTACACGAGCGGATCAACCAGCACGCCGACGACCCGGTCGGCGTCGAGATCAGGTCCGTCGGAATCACCGAGCGCTGAACGCGCGGCTTTCTGCCTCCTTCGGTCCGATACTGAACGCTTCGTCGAGGGCTCCAAACTGCGCGCTCGGTTTGGCGTGAGTCTCTTGAACGGCGGCTACTCGAGCAAGTTCCAGGTTCCAGAATCAGTTCGGGCCGAGCTTATCGGCGCAATCGATCGAGCAGCGTCGCGTTTCGCTCGGTTCCGTCGGCCGCGTCCGTCGGCTCGGCCGCTGCGTCGGACTCGTGTTCGGATCGATCGCTCCGGTCGTCGTCCTCGCTCGAGTCGCCGCGGCCGAGTCGTCGTCGAATCCACGTTCTCGGCCCGCCGATGCGGTTGATGAGATACGTCGGAAAGTACAGCGCCACCGCTCCGAGGGCGAAAAAGCCGATGCCGTATGCGGTCCGGCCGCTCCGGACGAACTCGAAGCCGACGACGAACATCGGGCCGGCCATCGAGAGTCCGGCGGCGGTCTGGAGCATCCAGAAGATACCCGGTCCCTTCATCGCTGTCTCGGTTCGGGTCGCCCGCCGGTATCGCTGTCGGTTCGTGCGTTCGAAGACACCGTCACTCGTCGAACGGCAGCTTGGGTTCGTAGTCGATCGCCGCGACGGCCGCTTCGACCACCGTCTCGACGTCCGCGCCGGTCTCGACGCTCATGCTGTAATCGGCCGCCATCTCGTCGATCAAGCTGTCGTCCCAGACCTCTCGCCGGTCGGCTTTGTTCGCGATCGTGAGCACGGGGACGTCCTCGAACTGGCTCGCGATCGCGTCGCGGAGCTCGAGTTGGGAGTCGAGCGGGTAGCCACACTCGGCGCTGGGGTCGATCATCACGAGCATGCAGTCGGCGAGGTGTTCGATGGCGCTGACGGCCTGGGACTCGATCTCGTTGCGTTCGTCCGCCGGTCGGTCGAGCAAGCCGGGCGTGTCGACGATCTGGTAGCGGATGTGATCGCGCTCGAAGTGACCGAGGCCGATCCCTCTGGTCGTAAACGGGTACGATGCCGTCTCGCCGCGGGCGTTGGTGATGTCGTTGACGAACGAAGACTTGCCGACGTTGGGGTAGCCGGCGACGACGATCGTCGGCTCCTCGGGGTTGATCTCGGGTAAGTCCCGCAGGTCGTTCCGGGACTTGTTGATGTAGATCAGTTCGTCGTCGATCTGCTCGACGATGTCCGCGAGGCGAGCGAAGGCCTGCTTGCGGTGTTTGCGGGCCGTGTCGACGTCCGTCTTCCGAAGCTTCGGCTGGTACTCCTC
The DNA here is from genome assembly GCF_900100335.1 of Natronorubrum texcoconense. GTDB lineage: Archaea > Halobacteriota > Halobacteria > Halobacteriales > Natrialbaceae > Natronorubrum > Natronorubrum texcoconense. The sequence continues at coordinate 93,632 of NZ_FNFE01000007.1, forward strand.
GTGGATCTCGCGAGCCTTCCGGCTGGCCCACATCACCTCCGAGAGGCTCTGGCGAAGCCTGTCGACGTCGACGATCGCGTCGGCGAGTTCGTAGTAGAACGGGTGGACGTCGTCTTCGTACGCGAAGTCAGGCCACGCCGTGACCACGTTCTCCAAGTTGTCCGAGATGATGTTCGCCGCTACCTGAAGCATCGACTGCTGGGCCTCGAGCCCGCCTTTGGCTTTCCCGGACCGGGATGCCCGCGAAAACGCCTTGTCGATCAGCTCTTCCGACGTGGGCGTTGTCGGAAGGTCTTCGAAAATCATACCCAGCACTAGATCCCCCGATCATAAAAGGCCGTTCGTTACGTGCCGGCGGCAATCGGCCGCGAGGATTATATCCCGCTCGACGGTCTAGCTGATGCATGCACGTGTGTTGTTTCGTTTCCGGCGATCTCGAGGCGGGCGAGCAGATTCGCTCGCTCGAGCGAGAGCGCCGCGAGCTAACGATCACCGTCGTGGACCCGACGGACGGGGACGAGTGGACCGACGTGGAATCGGTCGACTGCGTGCTCTATCACGACAGCGTCGATCTGATATCGATCGATCAGATTCGCTCGGAGTGGCCCGCCGTCCCCGTCGTTCACGTGATCGGCGGTCGCGACGACGAGTTCGAGGACGGAGCGATAGCCGAGTTGCGTCCCGTCGACGACTGGGTGGACGAGGACCGACTCGTCTCGGCCCCGTCGCTGGTCGTCGCTCGTCTCCGTCGAGCGGTCGAGCGCGCGGCGGAACTGTCGACCGCGCGAGAACGGGCCACTCACTTCTCCGGTCTCATCGAGAACGCGTCGGATCTTGTCACGGTCCTCGACGAGAACGGTATCGTCCGGTATCAGTCCCCGTCGATCAGCGACATTCTGGGCTACGAGCAGGACGACCTCGTCGACGAGTATGCGTTCGACTACATCCACCCGGAGGACACGGACCGCGCTGCCGAGGTGTTTTTCGACATCGTCACGTCCGAAACAAGTCGTACCGGCCGTGCCGTGTTCCGGTTCCGGCACACGGACGGCTCGTGGGTCTCACTCGAGGCGGTCGGCCAGTCGCTCCCGACCGACACCCCTACCGGATCGGACGACGACGACGGCCGCGAGTTCGTCATTATCTCCCGAGACATCACGGAGATGCGTGAGACGACCGAGGAGTTGCGGAGCACGCGCGACCAACTGCAGGTCATCCTCGACAACACACCGGCGGTCGTCTACATGAAGGATCTCGAGCGGCGATATCTCTACGTCAACCCGGCGTTCGAGGAGATATTCGATCAGCCGCGCGAGGAGATACTCGGGAAGCGATCGGAGGACATCCATCCGGCGGTCAACATCGAGCAGATCAACGAGATGGATCGCGAGGTGCTCGAGAGTGGGGAGGCGAACAAGTACGTCGAAGATTTCCGTATTCGGGGCAGGCGTCGGGTCTTTTTCAACGTCCGAGCGCCGCTGTTCGACGCCGACGGCGAGCCGTACGCGATCTACGGGATCGCCACCGAGATCACCGAACGCAAAGAGCGCGAAGAGAGCATGCAAGCGCTCGCCGAAGCCGGGCCGCGGCTGCTCGAGTGCGAGACGATGGAGTCGGTCGGCTCGGTCGCCGTCTCCGTTGCGGAATCGGTGTTGAACCAGCAGATCACCGGCATCCTGACGCTCGACGAGATGGGTGACGCGCTCCGTCCGCTCAGTATGACTGACGAAGCGATCGAGCTGTTCGGCGAAACGGCGATACCGCGCGGGTCGGGGATCGCCTGGCGGGTGTTCGACACGGGCGAACTGTACGCCTCGAGCGACGTCAGTTCCGATCAGGAGGTGTTGAACCCAGAAACCCCCATCGAGAGCGAGATCATCGTTCCGCTCGGCGAACACGGGATCCTGCTCGCGGGTTCGACTGAACCCCGCACGTTTGACGAGCACGACCTCGAGTTCGCGACGATCCTGGGGGCGATGATTCAGGGGACGATCGACCGGGTCGACAGGGAGCAACAGCTTCAGACGAAAAACCAGCGGTTAGAGGAGTTCTCGAACGTCCTCGCACACGACCTCCGGAATCCACTCGCCGTCGCGAAGGGGTACACCGACCTCACGCGCGAGACCGGCGACCTGGAGTACCTCGCTGACGTCGAAGAAGGTGTCGAACGGGCGCTATCGATCATGGACGGGTTGCTCGCGCTCGCACGAACTGGCCAGGGAGTCAGCGAGTTCGAATCGGCCCCGCTCAAGCAGCTGGCCAGCGAAGCGTGGTCGTCGATCAAGACGCGCGACGCGACGCTACGGGTCGAGTCCGATCGGACGATCACCGCCGATCTGGGCTGGCTCCAACAGCTGTTCGAGAACATGTTCCGAAACGCGATCGATCACGGCGGTGCGGACGTCTCCGTTCGCGTCGGCGCGATCGACGGCGGCATCTACATCGCCGACGACGGTCCCGGGATCGACCCCGAACAACGAGAGCAGTTGCTCGAGGGCGACAGCTCCGGCGCCGACGTCAGATTCGGCTTCAAGATCATCCGGGACGTCATCGACGCACACGGCTGGAGTCTTTCGATCGAGGAGAGCGAAGAGGGCGGTGCGAGGTTCGAAATCGTCGGTCTTCGATGAAGTCGCGACATCGCCAGCTCCCTCCGGCCAACAGTATATCCCCGCTGCTCGCGTACGTTCGGCTATGACGAATTGGCGTGCGGTTCTGGTCGGCTTCCTCGTCGCGACCGTGCTCGGACTGTTCGGGCTTGCCCTGCCCGGGTTAGGGCAACTCGCCGCGGGACTGATCGGTGGCTTCGTCGCCGGCTACATGGCCGGCGGCGGCCTCGGGCGCGGCTTCTGGCACGGATTGCTCGCGGGTGCCCTCGGCGGCATCGTCGGAGGTCTGTTGATCGCGCTGGTCGTCGGCGTCGCCGGCTGGGCGGGCGGTCCCATCGGCGGCGCGATTACCGGGATCGCCGGCCTCGGAATCTTCGCGATCGCCGTGCTCGTCTCGTTCATTATGGCGATCGAGAGCGCCATCGCGGGGGCGATCGGTGGTGTGCTCAACCCCGACCGTCCCGACCGCCCAGGTCGCGGCGGACGGAACACGTACTGATCTCGGCGAAACGAGTGCCGATGGCCGACAGTTTGAGCCGCTACGGTGTCCCGAATCGTCTCGAGTGCGCGCCGCTCCCCGGCTACGTTTGGACGCTCGACCGACCTGCAATGCGACCGGTGGGGGAGACTACGGTTCAGGCAGACGCCATCTCGCGACAGCTCTCGACACAGTTCGGGAGGATCTCCGCGCAGGCCTGACAGTGGTCGTGATCGTGCTGGTCGCACTCCTCGGCACACTCCTCACAGAGGTCCGCACAGAGTTCGCCCAGTTCCTCGTGGTAGCCCGAGCTACGAGCCATGAACCGCGCGTGTAGCGAAGCGATATCCGCCACGTCCCGACAGAGGCGGATACAGCGGGCCATTTCCTCACCTTCTCCCGCGCAGGCGTCGGCACACCACTCACAGACCTGGGCCGCCTCGAGGCAGTTGTCGATACACTCCTGCATGTGGTCGTCCGCGTGCTCGAGCTGTTGGAGCGCCATCACGCAGTTCGGCACCGAAGAGATACATCAAGATGTAACGAGCGACTGCAAGGAGGACAGACGGAGACTCCAGCGGGAACGAGCGGACGATGTCAGCAGCCGTCGACGGTCGTCTCGAGTGCAATCCGGGTGGGTTCCGAACACCTGTAGCTCGGCGCGGTCTTCGCTGCTGCGAGTGAACTCGCGTGTATGGTCGCCGCTGCGAGCCGTCTCGTTCCGGTGTGTGATCGTTCGCACGTGCCCGACCGCGTGTTCGAGGGCGCTCGAAAACCGACCGCGCTGAACCCGTCGCGGTCAGTCGTCGGCTTCCTGTGGCTCTGGGTCCGCTTCGTCGTCGGGTCCAGCTTCGTCCGCTTCAGGTTCGTCCGGCGCTTCGTCCTCCGGCATCTCGTCGTCCTCGTCTTCGGGCACCTCCTCGTCCTCTTCTGCAACGTCGTCCGGCGCTTCTTCCTCGGGATCGTCTTCGTCCATCGCTTCTTCGTCGACGACGAACGGGTCCTCGGGTTCGGGGATCTCCTCACCCTCTCCCGCCGGCACGATTCGGTAGATCTCGCCCGTCTCGGGGTCCGGTCGGAAGTCGGTGTTCGCGAGGACGTACAGTTCGCCGTTCTCGTCGCGTTCGACGCCGTAGACGTACCGGTTGAGCGACTCGTCATCGGCGCCCTCGAACTGTAGTTCCTCGAGTTCCCAGCGTTCGTCGACCTCGACGAGGTCGTCCTCGTCTTCGTCGTCTTCTAGCTCTTCATCTTCGTCCAGTTCTTCCTCCTCTTCTTCCTCGTCCAGTTCTTCTTCGTCTTCGTCCAGTTCTTCCTCCTCTTCTTCCTCGTCCAGTTCCGCATCGTCGTCCTCGTCGTCTTCGTCCTGAATCCAGCTGTCTTCCTCGGTCTCCTCAGCCTCGTCGTCCTCGAGTTCCTCCTCGTCTTCGTCGTCTTCTTCGTCTGCGACCTCGCCGTTCGGATCGACCGCCACTAACACTTCGCCGTCGGCGTCGGCGACACCCTGGCTGCTCCAGTTGCCGAAGACGAAGTTACCCTCGAGTTCGGGGATCGCTTCGCCCGCGTAGCGGTGGCCGCCGACGACGACCGAGCTGTCGATGAACGCCTCGGAGATCCGCGTGTGCTGGTACTCCGCGATCGGATCGAGGAGCGGCTCACCGTCTCGAGCGTCGCTGACGTCGCCGTCGACCTCGTCGGGACACTCATCGGCCGGTTCGAGCGGCGAGTCCGGGCTGAAGCAGAACGAGCCCTCCTTGACGTTCCAGCTGTAGTTGCCGCCCTCTTCGACGGCGTAGACGGATTCGATGGCGTGCTGGCCGGCGTCGGAGACGAACACCTGGCCGTCGTCGTCGATCGACATTCCCCAGGGGTTCCGGAAGCCCCAGGCCCAGTAGGAGTCGATGTCTTCGTCCGAGTCGACGAGCGGATTGTCCTCGGGGATGCCGTACTCGCCGTACTCCTGATCCTCCTCCTCGTCGACGTCGATGCGGTGGATCCCGCCGTGTAAATTCTCTTCCGTATCTTGGCCGTTGCCGCCCTCGTTCTCGTCGTACCAGTCCTCGACGTGGCCCACGCCGATGTCGTGGACGTTGCCGCCGTCTCCGAGCGAGACGTAGAGGTAGCCGTCAGGGCCGAACGCGAGACGGCCGCCGTTGTGGTTGTCCTGTGGCTGCGGGATCTCCATGATCGTCCGCTCGGAGTCCGGATCGACGCCCGTCAGGTCCTCTTCGGCCTGGAACTCCGCGACGACCGCGGTGTGGTTGTAACCGAGTCCGTGGCGCTCCGGCGCGCTGTAGTGGACGTAGAACAACTGGTTCTCCTCGAACTCGGGGTGGAACGCGAGCCCCAGCAGGCCGCGCTCGTCGTAGCCGCCGAGTTCGCCGATGCCGAGGCTGACAAGCTGATCCTCGATGTCGAGGAAGAGGTCCATGTCGGCGGGCGTCATCGAGTCGGCATCCTCGACCTCTTCTTCCTCGTCTTCCGCCGGTTCGACCTGAATGGCGCCTACCATCGTCCCGGGGTGGACCTCACAGAGGTACCGATCCATCTCCTCGGTCGCCTCGAACTCGAGAGTCTGGCTCTCGCCGACCTCCTGGACGATCTCCGTTCGCTCGAGGATGTCGTCGTTGGCGTCGAGGATGACGACGTTGTGCGGATCGCCGTCGCCGTTCTCCCAGGTGAACTGGTAGGTCTCGCCGGCGGTCAGCTCGAGCGTCGGGTTCTCCTCGCCGTCGATTTCTTCCGGCTCCATACCGAACCAGGCCGGGATGACGCCGTTGAAGACGAACTCCTGTGGGTCGTCCGGATCGTCCTCGACTTCCTCGTCTGGCTCCGGTTCGATCTCCTCGTCTGCGCCTTCCTCGACCTCCTCGTCCGGCTCCGGTTCGTCGACGTCGTCCTCGTCGTCGACTTCGACCGGCTCGTCGGGGTCATCGTCCTCCTGGATCAGACTACCCTCCTCGGGTCCGACAGGGTCGTCCTCGTCAGCTTCGGCTGGCTCACCTTCGGCGTCTTCCTCGTCGAGTTCGTCCTCGGCGGCTTCGTCCTCCCCGGTCGGTTCGTCTTCTACTTCATCCTCCTCGAGTTCCTCATCGACGTCCGCCGGCTCCTCGTCGAAGTTGGTGACGAACACCTGTCCAGTCTGCGTGACGACGAAGTGGTAGACCTCGCCGTCTACCTCGACGTAATCGAGGTCGGTCGGCGCGGGCAAATTCTCCGCAACCAGTTGGAGGCCGACGGTCTCTCCCGCGGGAAACTCGCCGGCGACGGGGACGTCCTCGAAGTCGGCCGCTTCGGCCTCCTCCTCGTCTGGATCTTCCTCGTCCTGTGCGCTCGCGACGCCGCCGAGTGCGGCCGCCGACCCCGTCGCCGCGAGGGCGCGAAGGATCGTTCGTCGCGATTGACGTCCGATTCCGGTGCTCTGACTGTCGGGTATCGTCTCGTTCGGTTGGCTCATAGTGTCTCACTCGTGAGTCGATTGGACGATGGAGTGTGGTCCTCCCCCACCACACGGTGACGCTCCCGCACGTACGCGGATTTGGCGGGATCGACCCGCCATGACCGTGTGACTCGCCCTTCCGTGGCTGTGCCACACAGTCGCATAAATCGGATAAACCGTTCCACGGACAATCTCGCTCTGGCCGTCCGTTTCACGTCCTAACCTCGAGTTGGGGCGACCACGTCCGCGAGCGTTGTCTCGCCGACGGCGCCCGCGGACGCATCGCTCGACGCGACTCCGTGACAATCGCTCCCAAAAACAACAGCGCTGCTCCGTGTCGTCGCCGTCCGACTCGTAATTCCCGCGTTAGCGTCGCACTGTCGCGCCGTCCGTTTCATCGACGGACGGCTCGAGTCGTCCGCTTCAGCGCCGCGCCTCGAGTTCCGCCTCGAGATCCTCCAGCTCCATCTCCTTCATCGAGAGGAGGACGAGCAGGTGGTAGACGATATCTGCGGCCTCGTAAGCGATCTCGTCGTGATCATCGTCTTTGGCCGCCAACACGAGTTCGGTCGTCTCCTCGCCGAGTTTCTCGAGCACCGCGTTCTCGCCTTTCTCGTGTGTGAACAGCGAGGCGGTGTAGGACTCCTCCGGTAGCGTCTCCTTTCGGTCCTCGATCACGGCGAACAGCGCTTCGAGCGTCTGGTCCATCTACATCTCACCCGACATGCTGCGGATGTCTTCTAACTGCTCGAACTTCTGGCTATCGTCTCGGCCGTCCTCGAAGACGGCGTCGGTGATCTCGATGGGGGCGTTGGTCCGAGCCGCGAGCGCAAGCGAGTCGCTCGGTCGGGCGTCGACGACGGTCTCGCCCCGCGCCGTCTCGAGGTGGAGGTCGGCGATGTAGGTGCCGCCCTGTCCGTCCTCGCGCGCTTTGATCTCGCTGACGACGACGCGGTCGATCCGGCTCCCCAGCTCTTCCATGACGTCGAGCAGGAGGTCGTGCGTGAGCGGGCGGCCGATATCCTCGGCCTCGAGGCCGCGAGCGATGCTCGTCGCCTCGTTGAAGCCGATGAAGATCGGAACGACGTCGTCTTCGCCGTCGACCTCGAGGACGACCACTGGCACCGGTCCCTGTGGAGTCCCCGCGACACGAACCGCGTCGATGGATGCCTGCATACCGATACCCTTGCGAGCGAGCGAGAAAACAGGTCCGGTCGCGAATGCATGCAGCTGTATCGTCGCTATCGGGACGATCGATTCAGTTCGTCGGCGGTTCGACGACGACGCGTCCGTCGTTCGACACGGTCACCTGACAGCGCTCGTAGGCGAAGGTGATATCGATGGGGCGATCTCGAGTCGATCGAAGGAGGGTCCCGAGCGCTTCGGGGTCGACCGTCTCGTACAGCGCTTCCATAGCGGTCGGATCGCGGTTCGTAACCGCACCCACGGTTTCGACGACCGCGCTGAGCACCGTCTCGGAGTCGATATCGAACTCCCTGTGAAACGTTCCCGTCGTGGGATCGTAGCCGGTACTGTCGTCACCGATCGGTCGGAACGGGGCGGAATCGGTGTGACCCGTGTTCTCGTTCATTATCGCTATTAGAACGGACATCAGCCTAAGAGGAGGCGCTGACCAGTCAGCGTGCGTCCGCGCCGGACTTCTCGAAGAGGTGCCGGAAGACGGTCCGCTGTGCCTTGCGAAGGTGCTGGTTGAAGGTCTGTCGCGTGACGCCGAACCGGTTCGCGAGTTCGTCGCCGGTGCTGGCTCGCGGCGAATCGAAGTAGCCGCCGAAGTAAGCGGTGTCGAGCACGGCCAGCTGTCGATCGGTGAGCGCGTCGGCGACGACGTCGTAGAGGAGATGCGGCGAGTAGACGAGCTTTTCGGACACCAGTTCGACCTCGGGATGGAACTCCCGAATGCCGTCCGCGGCCAGACGGGGATCGACGTCACCGGGAAGTTCGCCGCGGAACCGGACCTCGTCCGGACTGACGATGATCGTGCGGGCCTGACCGCCGAGGGACTGGAAGACGTGGGAGACCGTCGTCGTTTCCGCGTGGGCTTCGATACGGCTGTAACCGTCGATCGAACTGAGCAACCGCGCGTCGAGATAGTGGGGGACCTCCTCTACCATGGTGACGAACTCGCTCGCGGAGAGATCCGACGTCCCCATATACTGGACGGTTGTCCCGTCCGGTAGCGAAACGATGGAATCGATTTCGATCCGCGTTTCGCCGCCGTCGATGCGGAGGGAAGGGGGCACTGCCGCTTGCGTCGCGCGAAACTCGACCTGTCTGACGTGATCGCTAGTTAATCGCTTCTCGCGTCGTTTCAACGCCGTTACGTCCTCGAACGCGACGACGACGTACTCGACTTCCCCCTCGTCGTCCAGGACGGGGGACGTGCTGCTCGAGAACCATCGCTCGGAGCCGTCCGAGAGCTCGATCCAGTGTTCGAATCCGTACACCGGTTCACCCGACTCGAAGGTGCGCGTGACGGGGTGGTCGTCCACGGTGATCGGCGCTCCATCGTCGTCGTAGATATTCCACTCGGACGGATCGTACGGTCGGCCGGTGAGCCGTTCGTTCGAGAGGGCGAGCGTCTCAGAGGCGCGCTCGTTTGCGAAGACGATAGTTCCCGCCGAGTCGATCACGATGGTGCTAATCGGGCTCGAATCGAATACTCGCTCCGCGAGGTCCTCGGAGGGCGTATCTCGAAACGCGGATTCATCACCGTCAGTTGAGTCGTCGTCGTGAACGGTCTCCGTTGGCGAATCCGTCATCGTGTTAACACCCGCTCGACACACCGTCGGCTCACCTCGAGGCGGTCGAATTGCTCGTCGCACCATCCGTCGCGTCGGTAGCCGGGTGCCGATCGTCGTCCGAGTACACCGCGGCGATCGATCGACGCCCCGACGGATCGGTACCGGTTCATACCACTACTACGGTGTCGACGGGTAAATGCGTACCACTGGTACGCTAGCCGGACGGAGTTGGCCGCGCCGTCTCGGCTGGGTTCGACATGTCGTCTCACGGGATCATCGCTCCGCGCTGCCGATCGCTACTCCTCGGGGAAGATACTCTGCGGGAGATACGCGGAGACGACCCAGTTCGGGGCGTTGACCGCCTCGTTGATCTTCAGGTCGACGGCCGCCGAACACAGGATGTAGGCCTCGTTCCGATCGAGTCCGCGTTCCTCCTGGAGATGGTCGATCATGGATCGAACGGCCGCTCTGCTCGCCTCCATCAGGTCGTCGCCGATCCCCGTCGTCCCGTACATCCGCTCGTCCCGACCGGTCGGGGTGAACGGGCCCGTGGTTTCGAACTGCGGTTGCTCGATGGATAGATCCGACCGCAGGTCGAACCGGCAGGTGACGGTCATCGGCGCCTCGATGCCGGTCCCACAGACCTCGCCGTCGCCCTGAGCGGCGTGGCAGTCGCCGATGCTGAACAGCGCGTCGTCGACCGCGACGGGGAGGTAGACCGTCGACCCCGCCGTCAGCTGTTTGATGTCCATGTTCCCGCCGACCGACCGCGGCGGGAACGTCTCGTGGCTGCCGGCCTCCTCGGGGGCGACGCCGACGACGCCGGGGAACGGATCCAGCGGGACCTCGATTCCGTCGACGAACTGTGCGACGCCGTCCTCGAGGTCCCAGACGTGGAGGCTCGGTTCGGGGAACTCGTCCGACAGGAGTCCGAGCTCCGCTTCGCCCGGAAGGATCAGCGAGTGGCCCCAGCCCTCGTGTTCGAGGTCGAGCAGTTCGACCTCGAGGACGTCGCCCGGCTGGGCACCCTCGACCGCGACCGGCCCGGTCAGCGCGTGGACGCGGCTGACGTCGAGGTCGGCGAGGTCGGCGACCGTCGAGCCGGGACCGAGCTGTCCGTCGGTCGAGTCTCTGCACGTAAACTGGACGATGTCGCCAGGTTCGACCGTCCGCACCGGCTCGAGACTGTTGTCCCACATGCTGTGGACGGTATCGTCGTCGGGGCGTATCTCGTGATCCGCTGAAGCGCTCTCGTTCGACATTCGTTCTCATTCTCGGCGCGAGACGGGATAAAACACTCTCCGATCCGATCGGCCGTCCGCGGGCCCCCCGAGGCTCACCGTAGCCGAACGGTGGCCAGTCCGAGGATCACCGCGGCGGCGACGAACTGGATCGCAGTCGTCGGGTACGCCATCGCGACGACGCCGAGCGCGCCCGCGACTGTGCGGACGAACCACCGCGACCGTCGCGACTGCGAATTCTGTATCGGTGCGTTGGCCGCGTAGACGACCGCGAGCGCACCGACCAGCACGACCGCGGCAGTAGTGAGACTCTCGAGCGACGGTGACGGCGAGACGAGTTCGGGGTGGGAGACGATCGCAAACGGCAGGACGTACACCGGCGCGAGCAGTCGCATTGCAGTCAGCGAGACGGACCGGGTGTCCGTCGACCCAACTCGAGCGGTCCGCGCCGCGGCGGCGGCGACCGGCGGCGCGACGCCGACCGCGACGGCCGCGTAAAGCGTGGCGAAAAACGCGGACAGGTCCGACGGCGACCCGGCCCCGAAGACGGCGAGCGTGCCGACGAGCGCGGCGCCCACGGCCGTCGGGAGGCCGGCGGTCCCGACGGCGGCGACGACCAGCGCGAGACCGACGACGGCCAGCGGCCAGTCCTCGAGCGTCGTTCCGACGGTCGAGAGCAATTCGAGCGCCTCGACGGCCAATAGGAGATCAACGACGACGCCGATCGCGGCGACGGCGATCACGACGGGAGCGAGCACCAGCGCCCCCAGGCGAAGCCCGTGGGCGGTGTCGCCGACTGCGTCCTCGAGGGCAGCGATCGGTCGGCGGTGCCGTCCGTCCACTGCTGGCTCCCGGATCGCGCTTCTGACGACGGGGACGAGGAGTCCGAGCGCCGCGAGCAGGAGGACCGTCCACACCAGCGCCTGTGTCAGCGTCAGCGAGAGCGTAACGTTACCGTAGTACAGGCCGGCGAACGCGACCAGCGGGAGGCCGAACCGAACGCCGTCGATCGCGAGGACCCGCCGCGTCCGGCTCGAGTCCACGCCTGCGCCCGCTCCCGCGTTCCGACTCGTATCGGCCCCGTCGTCCGATCGACTCGAGTCGGTCGTCGCCGCTCGTCGATCCGCGCCGAACGGGACGTATCGGAGCGCGACGAGGAAACAACTCACGGCGATCGCCGCCGGGAGCAGCCCCGCGACGACGACGTCCGTGAGCGTGAGATCCGAGACGAGCGACGCGACCAGAAAGCCCGCGATGAAGATTGTCGGCGGCAGCACCTGGCCGATCGTCGACGCGGCCGCTTCGACCCCGGCGGCGTCCCGGTCGCTCAGTCCCAGTTCGGACAGCGCCGGCACCGACCGCGACCGCAGCAGGTCGGCGTTCGCCAGGTACGAGCCGCTGACCGAGGCGAGCAGCGCCGAGCCGATCGCCCACCTCCGAACGCTCCCGAGTCGAGACGACGCGGCGGCGGCGATCGATCGGAGCGTCTCGACGCCACCGTAGCCGACCACGAGCGCCGCGTACAACACGAGGAGCGCGATCTGGAGTCCGGTCGTCTGGACGAACTGGCCGTGGACGCCGCCGTCGATCGCGACGGTCAGCGCCAACTGCTCGACCGCGAGCCCCTCGTGGCCGAGCGGTTCGGGGAGGCCGGCCCCGAGGAGGGCGTACGCGAGCGCGAGACCGACCAGTCCGGCGGGGACGGGGCCGAGCTCTCGCCACGCGAAGTACCACACGAGGCCGAGGAGCGCGACGGCTGCCACCGTTGCGCTCAGCGGCAGTTCGGCTCCAAAGGCGAGCTCGATCTGATTTCGATAGACGTACAGCGACCCGAGGAGGGCGACGCCCGCGGCGACGGCCATTGCCCTCGCTTCCCGGTGGTCACCGGCCGCATACGCGCGGCGACACGAGTCGATCGCGTAGAACGCGAGGACGCCCCCGAGAAAGAGGGTCGCGAACTCCATCCGGTGGAACGACCCGTCTCGACCGACGGGAACCAGTCCCGGATGGGACACGTACAGTATTCCTGCCCAGAGGCAGGCGGCCGCGACAGTCACCGCGAGCGTCTCGTCCGATGGCTCGCCGTTTCGGCTCGCGGAGCCCGCGTACTCGGGTTCGCTCGGAGCGGTCACGATCGGACGTCCTCGGTTTCCCCAGCGGACAGTGAGCAGATCGGACGCCTCGATCGACATCGAATCGGGTTCCGCTCCGTTACCATCATGTCAATAATTTATTCTCCCACACGTATATGTTTTCCCTAAGTTATGTGGGAGATATTTGTGGATGAACGAGAGTACACGATTTCTTCTGCCACGTATACTGCTACGATCGAGAATGCTCGAAAAGGCCGCATAGTCTATCGGCTATCGACGGTCGTCGATCGGGCCAGTTGCGTCAGGCCGTTTCCTCGAGTTCGGGGACGTCGGCGCTCCCGTTCTCGAAGAAGGCGAGCCCGTGAATCCGGCTGTCGGGAGTCAGTTCGGGGTGGAACGCGGTTCCAACGACCGAGCCTTGCTTGACGGCGACCGGCCGGCCGTCCCACGCGGCGAGTACCTCGGCGTTCCCGTCGCCGACGTCGTCGATTGCCGGTGCGCGGATGAACACCGCCGGATACGGCTCGTCGTCGGCCAGCCCGTCGACCGCGAGCGGGGCCTCGAAGCTGTCTCGCTGACGGCCGAAGGCGTTGCGTTCGACGCTCACGTCGATCAGTCCGAGTTCGTCGACCCGGTCGTCCCCCGCGTCGCTCGAGGCGACGATCAGGCCGGCACAGGTCGCGAGCAATGGTTTTCCGGCGGCGACGTGATCCCGAATCTCGGGGGCGATCCCCTCGCTGTGGAGCAGTCGGGAGATGGTCGTCGACTCGCCGCCGGGCATCGCGAGCAGGTTGCAGTCGGGGACGATGCCCGAGTCGCGAATCTCGCGGACGGTGACCTCGCGGTCGTGGGCCTGCGCCGCGCGTTCGATGGCGGCCGCGTGTTCCTCGACGTCGCCCTGGACGGCGACGACGCCAGCGATCAGTGACATGCTCCGCCCTATGGAGGGGGCCGTCAAAAAGGTCACGTCACCGGCTACGATTCGGCGACGAGGCGAACGGTGATCCCGTCGGGATCAGCGATCTCGAAGCCCTCGTCGCGGTCGGCGACGGGAACGCCGCGGTCCTCGAGTCGCCGCCGGATCGGCGCGAGGGCGTCGCTCGAGGGGACGACGAGTTCGAACCACGCGAGTCCGCGATGGTCCGCCGTCGACGGGACCGATCGGCGGTTCCAGGTGTTCAGCCCCAGATGGTGGTGGTAGCCGCCCGCGGCGAGAAACAGTGCCGACGGCGCCGAAACCATCACGTCGAACCCCAGGGTATCAACGTAGAACTCGCGGGCGTCGTCGAGCGACGACACCTCGAGGTGGACGTGCCCGAGCGAGGTCTCTGCGGGGGCCGTCGATACCGACTCGTCGCTCGCCGCGGCCGCGAGGTCGGCGAGGTCGAGCGGCCACGAGCCGATCTCGAGGCTCCCGTCGTCGTCTCGCGGCCAGTCCTTCCGCGGTCGGTCCCGATAGATTTCGACCCCGTTTCCCTCCGGATCGGTACAGTAGAGCGCCTCGCTGACGCCGTGGTCGGACGCCCCGGTCAGCTCCCAGCCGTCGCGAATCCGCGCGAGTGCATCCCCCAGCGCTTCACGAGTTGGTACTCTGAACGCGTTGTGAAAGAGTCCAGTCGCGTCCTCGGGACGCGGATGCGCATCCGCGTCGTAGCGAACCTCGAGCAGCGACCTGCCGTCGACGCCGAGCGCCGTCGTCGACGCCTCTCGCGTCAGTTGCTCGAGTCCGACGATGTCCCGATAGAAGTCGATCACCGCCGACTCGTCGCCGACGGTCAGTGCCGCCCGACCGATCCGGCTCGAGTCCGGTAGAAGCCCGATAGCGTCGTTCATACGTCCGATACGCACCGATCGCATATAGACGGTGTGACCGATGCTGTCTCTCGGTCGACAGTGTAGAATCGTCGAGGTATCACTGGGTGACCTCGAACGTCGTGTGAGAAGCCGGGCCAGTCGATTACGCGACGAACGTCAGCAACTGGATCAGCACACCGATCATCACGCCGGTCGCGATGACCGTCTTCGGATCGATCTGGATCGCGTTCGAGTCCTCTGCGTCGAAGTACCGAACGAGTCCGGCACTGGACATCAGTCCGCCAGTGTTCTGTCCTTTATCCATACCAGATACTACGAGCGGACGGAACTAAATCTTTCGTCCGCTAGCTGGTCTGGCTGTGATGGCTCTCACCAGTGCCCCTCGACCGTCGGTTCGTTCGTCGCTCCCGTTTTCAGTGTCGGATCGTCGTCCGAGTCGCCGGGATGTCGACATATTATTAAACTGATGTAGAGTTTTTAGTAGAGTCGAGAGTGTTTATATTCTTACACTTAAATTACGCTGTGTACGCGGCTTCTCGAGATGCCACCAAATCGCCTTCACTACATGCCCACGTTTTAGGCGCACCAATACCGTTATCTCTCCGTGAGAAAGCTGAGCTGATTGTGGGAGCGCGTCTAATAGAAAGATACGAAATAATAGGGCCGAAAAGACCACAAATACAGTAATAAATAGTCATTAAATAACTGATATCTGAATGGTGTGGTCTGATTTTCATATACCACATTCAGCCGAGTGCGCTTAGCAGAAATGTGTACGTTGACATAATTGAGTGTGTAATAAATATGTGTATGTTTTAATATAACAGTGCCGTACCCTGTCAACGGGCCTACCGCTTGGTCTGGCAACCGACGTTATCCCGGTAGAAGAGAATGTGCGAACACTGGTCTCTCGAGGCAGCAGTTCCCAGCCGGCTAACGATGTTTAGTCGGCACCGTTCTCTACTCGACCCCGTAGTGGATTACGAGTGTACGTCTGTAAAGTATAGTCATTATCTCGTTCCGCTGCCATTAGACTCTTCACACGACTCATTATCAGTTCCGAGTAAGTCGGAACGTACCGAAGATCGAAAACCGGTTCGAAGGCTGCTCTCTATGGTCCATTCACCAGTTGAGGTTGCATCCGACGCGAAACGTGTTCCGACTCTACCGGAACCACATTGAGAGGTGTTGACGTAGCCCTCTTCCGGATGTACTGGTAGAACAGTCGGGCTATTCCCTCGTACAGCCATGCTCAGGGTCTCAATCGAGATCTCGGCTTTCGTTCCGAACGAACGGGTTCCTAATAATATGGTGTTAATATAATATATTCAGTGGAAGGAGATCCGACTCCTTCGAAACAGCCGTTTCCGCCATCTCCCCCTGCTAGCACCCCACATTCACGACAATCTCTGCTTTCTGGCCTACCACTAGAGTATTCCCGCTGATCTGACGCCATCGTCTTCGTTTCTCGCGCCGTCGGCAACGAATCGATCGTCAGTCTGCTCGAAAACATATCCGGTAGAGTCGAAAGACTTCTGTGGGTGGCGGTAGAGGTCGTTCAGTATGGGACGGACATCGAATCGGTCGGTCGAACGGGCGTTCGCACTCGTCGACGAACTCGCGGAGAACGGCGGCGGGAGAGTCTCCGAACTCGCTGAGCGCGTCGATATGCCGGTGAGTACGGCTCACGATCACCTGCAGACGCTCGTCGAGACCGGCTACGTGCGGATGGAGGACAAGGAGTACCAGACGACGACGCGGTTTCTGGAGGTCGGTCACCGGCAGCGACACCGACTGGAGGTGTTCAAGGCCGTTCGCGACGAACTCGAGACCGTCGCCGAGGAGACCGGCGAACACGCGACGCTCTTCGTCGAGGAGGCGGACCAGGCGGTTATCCTCGCCGTCCAGGAGGGATCGGACGCGGTCAACCTGTTCGCGTATCCTGGCGCGCGAATGCCCCTGCACGCGGTGGCACCGGGGAAGGCGATGCTCGCCTCCATGCCGACCGACCGCGTCGAGGAGATCATCGACCGACACGGGCTCGTCGAACTGACCTCTCGAACGATCACCAACCCGGACGTCCTGTTCGACCAGCTCGAGGAGATTCGCGGACAGGGGTACGCGGTCGACGAGGGCGAGCGGATCGCGGGCATGGTCTGTATCGCCGCACCGATCTTCGACAAGAACGATCGAGTGCGGGGTGCGATCTGTGTCTGCGGACCCCAGAGCCGAATCGACGAGACGCGCCGAGACGAAATCGCGGACGTCGTCCAGCGAGCGGCGAACGTGACGCAGGTGAACTTAGATTACGTGTGACGGCGGCTCGAGCGTCACCAGCCGTTCGTCGCCGTCCGATTACGAGTCAGAAACCGGCGCGAGCGCCTCGATCGTTCCCTCGGCCAGATCGTCCGCGGCCTGCTCCGGGATCGTCAGCAGCGGCCGATCGATGGCGGTCTCGGCGACGAGGTCGCGAAGCTGTTCGCGAGCATCCGCCGGTGTCCCTGCGACACCCAGGTCGTGGACCATCTCGTCCGTCACGAGCCCGGCGGCCTCCCCGCGGTTGCCGGCTCCCCACGCCTCGGCGATGCGGTCGGCCCGGTCGGGGAACCGGGTCCCGACCGCGTTCCGGTAGCCGTCGGCGCTCCCGGCGTAGTAGGCGATGTGGCCGCGAACGGCGTCGTAAGCCTCCTCTGCGTCGTCGCTGACGGCGGCAGGGACGTACGGCGCGATCGTGATCTCGTCCGGATCGCGGCCGCTCTCTCGAGCGGTCTCCTCGACGACCTCGAACGCCTCGTCGAGCGCCGAGAACGGGATGTTGTGCGGCATCCAGCCGTCGCAGAGTCGGCCGACGACTCGCCGGTTCGCCGGTCCGAGCGCCGCGTGGTAGATCGGGACGTCCCTGTCGATGGGCGGGACGCCGGTCACCTCGAGCAGTTCACCCTCGTAGTCGACGGACTCCTCGCCCGTCAGGATCTCCTGTACGATTTCGATGGTCTCGTGAGAGCGGCGAACGGGGCGTTCGAACGGCATGCCGTGGACGTTCTCGACGGCCGTCGGCGTGCTCGTCCCGACGCCGAAGGACGCCCGTCCGTCCGACACGTCGTCGAGCGTCGCCGCCGTCATGGCGAGGACGGCCGGCGTCCGCGAGAAGACGTTCACGATCGCCGTTCCGATCTCGACGCTGTCGGTGCGTGCGGCGATCTCCGAGAGTTTGACGACGGAACTCGTTCCCCAGAGTTCGCCCATCCAGACGGAGTCGTACCCCTGCGCTTCGGCGTCGATCGCGAGGTCGGTCGGGTCGTGTGCGCCAGTTCGCGGGATTACCAGGCCGAGATGCATATCCCCCTATTTGCGACTCGGTGCCATAAATCATTCCGCGGCGCGGGCTCGTTACCGACCGACGAACTCGGGATCGCCGTCGCCGAAGAAGGCCTCGAGCCCTCGCTCGTAGTCTTCCGTCCGCGTCGCGCCCGCGATGGTGTCCGCCTCCGCGGACAGTTGGGACTCGAGGCTCCGCTCGTAGCTGTCGGTCAGCAGTCGCGTCGTCGCTCCGAGGGCCTGAGTCGGGCCGGAGGCGATCTCTGCGGCGACGGTCTCGAGTCGATCCTCGAACTCGTCGCTGGGGACGGCTTCGGTCGCGAGTCCCATTTCGACGGCCTCGTCGGGCGCGATCGGCTCGTCCCGGAGGACGATCTCCTTCGCGGTTCGAAGCCCAACGAGTCGCGGCAGGAAGAAGGTGGCTCCGCCGTCTCCCGTCAGCCCGATTCCCGGATAGGCGAATTTGAGGGTCGCGCTCTCGCCGAGGACGACCAGGTCGGGCATGAGCGCGAGACTGAAGCCGATTCCGGCAGCGACGCCGTCGATACCGCCGACGACCGGCGTCTCGGTCCGGTGGAACTGGACGATCGCCTCGTGGGCGCGGCCAGCCAACTCGCGGAGCAGCGGCGCGTCGGACTCGTCGCCCGAAAATTGGGAGAGGTCGGCGCCCGCACCGAAGAAGTCGCCCTCGTGGGTCAGCACGACACACCGAACGTCCGGATCTTCGCCCAGCGTCGTCGCCGCCGAGACCAGTTCGTTCGCCATCTCGAGCGTCAGCGCGTTCCGGCCGGCCGCGCTGTCGAGCGTTACCGTCGCCACGCCGTCGGTCCGATCGACGGTCAGGTTGTCGTAGTCGTCCATGTGTGCGGCCGGTTCGACACGATTCCGGTTAACGATTCCGTTCATCCGGCACTCGCCGCCCGAGCTCTCTTCTCACTCGTCGCTCGAGGTTCCACATTCGGGACGTATCCGACGGCTGTCGAATCGCACACTTTAGTAGCAGCCTCGAGAAGAGGGAGGTAATGACGCTGACAGACGAACAGGAGCTCATTCGGAACACGGTACAGGAGTTCGTCGAGAACGAGGTCGGAGTCGACGTCGACGAGGCGGACGCGAACCAGGCGTTCCCGGAGGACGTCTGGGACGGCCTCGCGGAACTCGACCTCACGGGGCTGACGGTCCCAGAGGAGTACGGCGGACTCGACGTCGACACGCTCACGTACAGCATCGTCAACGAGGAGCTCGCGTACGGCCACCTCGCCGTTGCGACGGCCCTCTCGGTCCACTGTCTCGCCACCTCCTGCATCCGGCAGTTCGGCTCGGAGACACACCGCGAGGAGTGGCTCCCGGAGATGGTGTCGGGCCGGCCGGTCGGCGCGTTCGCGCTGTCGGAGCCCCACGCCGGCTCGAACCCCGCCGAACTGTCGACCGAAGCCCGCCTCGAAGGGGACGAGTACGTCATCAACGGCAAGAAACAATGGATCACGAACGGCGAGCGCGCGGGCGTCGTGATCCTCTTCGCCAAGACCGACCGCGACGACCCGGGAAGTGTCACTCAGTTCCTCGTCCCAAAAGACGTCGAGGGGCTCGAGGTCGGCAAGAAGGAGGACAAACTCGGCCTGCGCGCGAGCGACACGACGACGCTCATCTTCGACGACGTCCGCATTCCGGCCGAGAATCGACTGACGGAGGTCGGGGAGGGACTCAGCTCCGCGTTCTCGATCCTGACCGGCGGCCGGGTCGCGATCGCGAGTCAGGCGGTCGGCGTCGCGCAGGCGGCGCTCGACGACTCGATCACCTACGCACACGACCGCGAGCAGTTCGGCAAGCCGATCGTCGAACACCAGGCGATCGGGCACAAACTCGCCGATATGCAGACGGACGTACAGGCGGCCCGCCTGCTCACCCGCGACGCGGCCCGCCAGAACGAGGGCGGCGTCGCCCCGAAAGCGGCCGCGATGGCGAAGTACTTCGCCAGCGAGACGGCGGTGGACGTCGCGAGCGAGGCGGTCCAGATCCACGGCGGCTACGGCTACACGAAGGACTTCGACGTCGAGCGCTACTACCGCGACGCCAAGATCACGACGATCTACGAGGGTACGTCCGAGATCCAGAAGAAGATCATCGCCCGGCACTTGAAGCGGTAGGCGGCCGGGCAGCGATTCGGACTCGAGCGAACGAACTCAGTCGTACTCGTAGAAGCCGACGCCAGTTTTCTTCCCGAGGTCGCCCGCTTCGACCTTCCGCTTGAGGAGGTAGGCGGGTTTGTAGCGGTCGCCGAGCTCCTCGTACAGCGTTTCGGTCGCGTGCAGACAGATGTCCAGACCGATGTGATCCGCGAGCGTCAGCGGCCCCATCGGAACGTTCGTGCCGAGTTCCATGCCCGCGTCGATATCCTCCTTCGTGGCGACGCCCTCGTCGAACGCGCGGATCCCCTCGTTGATCCACGGCATCAGGATCCGGTTCGTAACGAAGCCGGGCTTGTCGTCGGACTCCCAGGTCGTCTTCTCGAGGTCCTCGGAGAACTCGTGGGCGAACTCGACGATCTCCGGGTCGGTCTTCTCGCCGACGACGACCTCGACGCCCTCCATGATCGGCACGGGGTTCATGAAGTGCAGTCCGACCACGCGCTCGGGCGCGTCCAGGTCGCCCGCGATCGAGGTGATCGAGAGCGTGCTCGTGTTCGTCGCGAGCACGCACGCTTCGTCACAGACATCCTCGAGGTCCGCGAAGATGTCCCGTTTCACGTCGAGTTTCTCGAGGGCCGCCTCGACCACGATATCGCAGTCGGCGAGGTCCTCGAGACTCGTCGTGCCGTCGATTCGCTCCCGGATGGTATCGGGGTCTTCCTCGAGGGAATCGCGTCCCTCGAGCCGCCCGAGACTGTCGTCGATCGTGTCGAAGCCGTTCTCGACGAACCCCTGCTCGATGTCCCGCATCACGACGTCGTAGCCGTGCGTGGCGGCGACCTGTGCGATACCGCTGCCCATCGTTCCCGCGCCGACGACGCCGACGCGGTCGATCGTCTCGGCGACCACCGAGAGAAGGTGTTTCGACCACGCTGATAAGTGTAGCGCCTCGAGCGGCCGTCGCTCCGTGCTTCGGGCCGCTGTCGATACACCTAAATCGTCGTCTGTGCAATCGTGTCGTGGTAGCTAATGACGAAGGCATTCATCGCCGGATCAGGGACGACTGCGTTCGGATCGTTTCCGGACCGAACCGGACGGGACATGTTCGCGGAGGCCGGACTCGCCGCGCTCGACGACGCCGGCCTCACATCTGCGGACGTCGACGAGGTGTTCTACGGCAACTTCGTCGGCACGCTCTCGGAGCGCCAGGGCCACCAGGGACCGCTCGTCGCGGAGGCCCTCGGCACGACCGCGCCGGCGAGACGCGTCGAGAGCGCTTGCGCCTCGAGCGGCGTCGCGATTCGGGACGCGGTTCGCGCCGTTCGGGCCGGCGACGCCGACGTGGTCGTCGCGGGCGGTATGGAACGGATGAGCAACATGGGAACCGCCGGAGCGACCGACGGGCTGGCTCGCGCGGCGGACGATCTCTTCGAAGTGCGGGCCGGCGTGACGTTTCCTGCGGCCTACGCGTTATTGGCTCGAGCCTACTTCGACGCCTACGGCGGCGACCGGACGGACCTCGCGCACGTCGCGGTCAAGAACCACGAGAACGCGCTCGTCAACGACCACGCCCACCTGCGCCAGGAGATCACCGTCGACGACGTCCTCGAGGCCCCGGAGATCGCCGCGCCGCTCGGGCTGTACGACGCCTGCCCGATCAGCGACGGCGCCGCCGCCGTCGTCCTCTGCTCTCCGTCCTACGCAGCCGAGCACGGGCTCGACTCTGGCGTTGCGATCACGGGCTCGGGCCACGGCGGCGACACGATGGCGCTGCAGGATCGCCAGTCGCTCGCGAAGACGCCCGGCACGCGCGAGGCCGCCGAAGCGGCGTACGACGACGCCGGGATTACCCCCGACGAGGTCGGCATCGCCGAAGTCCACGACTGCTTTACGATCGCGGAGGTGCTCGCGCTCGAGGGACTGGGCCTCTACAGCTACGGCGAGGCGCTCGGCGCGGCCCGCCGCGGCGAGACGCGCCGCGACGGCGCGCTGCCGGTGAACCTCTCGGGCGGACTGAAGGCAAAGGGCCACCCCGTCGGCGCGACCGGCGCGGCCCAGATCGCGGCCGTCAGGACCTTGCTCGAGGGCACCCATCCCCAGTCGGACGCCGTCGACGACGACGTCACCGTCGGGCTGGCCCACAACGCCGGCGGGACGGTCGCCAGTGCGACGGTTCACGTGTTGGAGGTGGTTGCGTGAGCGACTCTCGTAACGCCGGCTACGACGAGTTCCTCGAGGCCCTCGACTCCGGCGACGGCTACTACTACGAGTGTTCGAACGCCCACGGAACGCTTCCGCCGCGACGGGCCTGTCCCCACTGCGGGGATCGGGACCTCGAGACGCTGCCGTTGCCGGCAACGGGCGAGATCGTCACGCACACGACCGTCACCGTGCCGACGCCGGCGTTCGACGACGACGCGCCCTACGTGACGGCGCTCGCGGCGTTCGGGCCGGTCAGGCTGACCGGAATCGTCCGCGGCGTCGATCCAGCCGACGTCGATATCGGAGACGCCGTCACGGCGACCGTCAAACCGAGCGAGACGAGCGGCGACCGAACGATTACATTTCGACCGGCCGATGACACACACGACTGAGATCACCGTCGACTGGGGCGACACCGACGCCGGCGGCCTCATCTACTACCCGCGATTCTTCCACTTCGTGATCGTGGGACTGAACGACTACTTCAGGCTCGCCACCGACGGCGAACACCCGATGGAGCGGTACCGACGCGCCGGCTACGTCCTCCCCGCGGTCGAGGCCTCGGCGTCGTTTCACTCGCCGCTTCGCGCCGGCGACGAGGCCGTCATCGAGACGACCGTCGTGGACAGCGGGACGTCCTCGCTGACGCTCGCGTTCGCGATCACCCGCGCGGCGGACGACGAACGCGTCGCCGAGGGCGAGGTGTCGTTCGTCTTCGTCGACGACGCGTTCGAGGCGACGCCGCTGCCCGACGAGATTCGCGAGTGTATCCGGGCCCGCGGCGACGCGTAACCCACTCGAGCGGCAGTAGCTTGAAATCGGCTCGGCGAGAACGAACGACCATGTCGACGTCAGTTCCCGAAGCAGGCGAGGAGTATACGTACGAGCGGACGTTCACGGTCGCGGAGGTTCGCGAGTTCGGCGAGCTCTCGGGCGATCAGCAGGCGATTCACACGGAGCCGAACGAGGACGGCGAACTGGTGGTTCAGGGCCTTCTCACCGCGAGCCTCCCGACGAAGATCGGCGGCGATCTCAGCTATCTGGCGCGGCGGATGGAACTCGAGTTCGTCCGGCCGGTGTACACAGGCGATCGAATCACCTGCACCCTGCGAAACGAGTCGGTGAACGAGGGCGACGATCGCTACGAGATCGAGAGCAGCGTCGTTTGTACGAACGACGACGGAAAGATCGTTCTCGAGGGCGAGATCGCGGGACTGATCTGGAAAGAGTAAGCGGCTGCGTTCAGTTGACGGCGGGGATTAGCTGTACTTCTCCTGTTCCTGCTGGCGGAGTTCGATCCGTCGGATCTTCCCGCTCGAAGTCTTGGGCAGTTCGTCGACGAACTCGATGCGGCGCGGGTACTTGTAGGGGGCCGTCTCCTCTTTCATGAAGTCCTGGAGTTCGGTCTTGAGCTCCTCGCTGCCTTCGTACTCCTCGGCGAGGATCACGTAGGTCTTGACGACGCTGCCGCGTTCGTCGTGGGGACTGTCGACCGCGGCCGCTTCGGCGACGGCGTCGTGGCTCACGAGCGCGTCCTCGACCTCGAACGGGCCGATGCGGTAGCCCGAGGAGATGATGATGTCGTCGGCCCGGCCCTCGAAGAAGAAGTAGCCGTCCTCGTCCTGGGAGGCAAGGTCGCCGGTTCGGTAGTACTCGCCCGAGAGCTTCTGCTCGTCGAGTTCGGGCTTCTCGTAGTAGCCGTCGAAGATGGCCGGCGAGTCGACGGGAACGGCGATCTCGCCGATCTCGCCGGGCTCGACCTCTTTCTCCTCGTCCATCTCGATGATCGTCGCGCCGACGCCGGGGGTCGGTTTCCCCATGCTGCCGGTTTTGACGTCGATTCCGGGGTAGTTCGTCACGAGCGCGACGGTCTCGGTCTGGCCGTAGCCGTCCCGCGGGGTCACGCCCCAGGCGTCCTGAATGCGCTCGATCGGCTCGCGGTTGAGCGGTTCGCCGGCCGAGAGCGTGTCGTTCAACTGGACGTCGTAGGACTCGAGGTCGGCGTTCGCGAACATCCGGTACTGGGTGGGGACCGCACAGAGTTTCGTGACGCCCTCATCCTGGAGAATTTCGAGGAAGACGTCGGGTTCGAAATCGCCGTCGTATACGAGCTGGGTCGCACCGGTCGTCAGGCCGACGCCGACGGGGCTCCAGAACCACTTCGCCCAGCCGGTGCCGGTCGTCGCCCACAGCAGTTCGTCCTCGAGATCGGTGTCTTCGTCGACGCCCCACCAGTAGGGGGCGTTAACCTGGTTGAAGCAGTACTGCCAACGGTGTTTGTGCAGCACCGGTTTCGGCTGACCGGTCGTCCCGCTGGTGTAGTTGATCGACATCGGGTCCTCCGAGGAGAGCTCCGGACCGTCGTAGTCCGCCGACTGGCCGTCGGCGACCGACTGGACGGTCGACCACCGGTCGTCGTCGAGCTCGCTCTCGTCGCCGTCGAGGACGATCACGCGCTCGAGCGGCGTCTCCTCGAGCACCGGCTCGACCATATCGATGAGCGACTCGTGGACGACGATGGTCGTGGCGTTGCAGTCGTTCGCCCGGAACTCGATGTCCTTCGCTCGCAGCATCGACGAACAGGGGACCAGCAGCGAGCCGGTTGCGAGCGCGCCAAGTTGGACGGCGAACACGTCCGGATGTCGCGGCAGCAGATGCATCACGCGGTCGCCCTCGCTGACGCCGAGTTCCTCGAGGCCGTTCGCGAACCGATACATCTCGTCCCGGAGATCGGCGTACGTCCGCTCCTCGCGGTGACCGTCCGCGTTCAGAAACTTGATCGCGACCCGGTCGCCGAACGACGACGCGTGGTCGTCGACGGTCGACGTGATCGTGTACGACTCGGGAATGTCCCATTCGAACGACTCGACTATGGTATCGTAATCCACACCCATACTCGACCAATCATACCATGTCCGCTTTAATGTTTTCCTGTTTCTGCCGTTCTTGCCGCCGCCAATCTCCCCAACGTGCCGGCGATCGGTGGGCGTCCGTCGAACCGTCCGATGCGTACTCGACGGCATTCGACGCTCTCGATTTGGTCAACGAGAACACTTAACACGACACGCGGTCGCTGCTCCGGTATGGATACGAGCAAGCAGCTGTACGAGATCGAGGCGACGGGCTGGAAACGAGGGCTCTACGACGACATCAAACGGACGTTCAGGGCGCCGATCGTCAACTGGATCTTTCGAACGACGATCGCGAACTACCCCGAGTTCTGCCGATATGCGTGGGCACAGGTGAAGCCGGTGTTCGAGACCGCTCGGTTCGGCAGGCTGTCGGTCGCGTATCGGGACACCGTGCTCTCGGCACTCGAGGCCGAGTCCACCGTGCCGACCTATCGCTGCGGAGAGCTCGACGTCTCGCCGGCCGAGTACGGCGAACTCCGGGGCCAGCTCGCGACCTACGATATCGTCGCCCCCCGACTCGCCGTGCTCTTCGAACTCGTAGACCGGGGGCTCCACGAGGAGCCGGTCGGGACCGACCCCGACTCCACTCGCGAGGCGACGTCGCCCCTTCCGCCGTGGCTCGACGCCGACCGGGGACGACCGCCGACGATGATCGCGTTCGACGAGACGCCGGCCGAACTGGACGACGTGGTTACGGCTATCCAGTCGTTTCACGGCCTCGAGGACGGCCTGCCGAGCATCTACCGGACTCTCGCACAGTGGCCCGACTACCTGGCCCCGATGTGGGACGACGTCGAGCCGATTTTAGCGGGCGACGCGTTCTCGACGGCCGTCGACGACGCTCGAGCGGTGGTTTCCGAGTTCGTCGACGAGGCCGCGTACGTCCCGCAACTGGGGCCGGAGTCGCTCGCCGAACGGGGGATCGACGAAGAGGCGATATCGGAGCTGCAGACGCTGTTTCGCGACTTCAATCGAGGACCGATCGAGACCGTGATCCCGGCGCTGCCGGTGTACGCGGCGACGGTCGACGCGACGGGGAGACGCGCGTACGACTGAGGAACCGTTCGAATCGAAGGGCATTCGATCGCGAAACCGATCCGTGCCAACACACCCCACCGTATATGAGCGACGGCGTCCAACCGATAGCGTATGTCCTTCGATCCGACCGCCGTCGACACGATCACCGTCGATTCGTACGGGACGCTCGTCGATCCTCACTCCGTCGAGGCGACCCTCGAGGAACACGTCGACGAAATTCGTCCGATCTCGACGCTCTGGCGCAGTCGCTCGATCATGTACACGATGGTCGGCAACTTCGTCGACGACTATCAGCCGTTCTACGAGATGAATCGCGACGCCCTCCGGTTTGCACTCGAGAGCCACGGTGTCGATCTCACCTCGGAGACGATCGAGGAGATCCTCTCGACGTACCACGATCTCGACCCGTTCGACGACGTTCGGGACGGACTCGAGACGCTTACGGACGCCGGCTACGACGTGTACGTGCTGTCGAACGGCAACCCCGAGATGCTCGAATCGATGGTCGAGTCGGCGGATATCGAGGACGTCATCGCCGACGCGATCAGCGCACACGAGATTCGGACGTTCAAACCCGACGCTGACATCTACCGACACGCTGCGGCCCGAACCGGAACACCGATCGAGTCGATAGCGCACGTTGCCGGACCGACCTTCGACGTCCGGGGAGCGATGCACGCGGGGATGCAAGGCGTGTGGATCAATCGCGACGACGGGCCGTGGGATCCCTCCGCGACGGAGCCGGATCTGACCGTCGAGACGTTCTTCGACCTTACGGACGAACTCGCGGGCTGAGCCGGTCGCGTTCCTCTCGATGGTGAGTACCGCGAGCTGTCGACGCCGTTCGACCGAGTATCCCGGTCTGCAGAGCGTACTATCGGCCGATATTCGTTTGAATCAACGCGATCAGTTCACTCAGACGACGGTTCAAATGCATATGATGAATATTAGGTCTACCTATGCGTAAGAATTTAATAGTTGCATTATGACGGGGAGTAGTGTATGCAGACTCATACCAAGGAAGCACTCGCATCACTGATTGCTGCGTTGGCACTCATTGGTGTGATACACTCGGGGATCTGGTTCACCATGTTTGGAACACCGGACTTCAGAATACTGGGATTCCCGTTCCACTACTTCTGGATGATCGCCGGTGGACCGGCAGCGATGTTCGTCCTGTACTGGGGGTACTACCAGTACGTTACCACCTCGATCATGGACGAAAAAGCGCAGTTGAACGCGTCGGCAGGTGACGTAAGCGGAGCCGACGAGGTCGGCGCAGAGCCGGGTGATGCCGATGATTAGGCCGCTCCCGCTCCAGGAGATGGGAGAGTATCCGTTCCAGGAAACGTTCACCGACCTTCTGATCCCGCTGATCATTATCGGACTCACGTTCGTCGCCTACTACGGGATCAGCTACTACATGAAAAACAAGATCAAGGGGACGGACGACTACATGGTCGCCGGCCGGACTATCGGGCCGTTCGTCAACGGTTCCGCGATCTCCGCGACCTGGGAGAGTCTGGCGACGTTCATGGGCGTCGTCGCCCTGATGGTTACGGTCCAGATCCCGTTTCTGGCCGTCTGGACCAACTTCCTGCTCTCGATTCCGCTGATCGTCATCCTGTACGGACAGACGCTCCGTCGGCTCGGCTCGTACACGCCGGCGACGTTCTGTAAGGACCGGTACGGCAACACGATGTCCGTCGTGATGGCGCTGCTCATCGTGTTCGTCATGCTGATGTACGCGCTGGGGCAGTTCATCGGCCTCGCACAGATCGCCGAGATCCTGTTCGGGTGGGACTACACCCTCTCGCTGTTCGTCATCGCCGCGCTCGTGACGGGGTACGTCGTCATCGCCGGAATGTGGGGCGTCTCCTACAACTCCGCCCTGCAGTTCTGGATCATGCTGACGGCGGCGTTCTTCCCGATGATGATCGTCCTCCATCAACTCGGCTCGAGCGGCTGGTTCTTCCCGCCGCTCGGCTACGGTGACCTCGTTCCGGAGATGGAGGCGACCAATCCGGGCTTCTTCGACATGACGTTCGACACCCGATGGTACTTCGCTATGTTCCTGGCGATGGCGCTAGGGCCGATCGGGATGCCCCACCTGGCACAGCGTATCTTCACGAGCCGTGACGTCGAGGCCGGCCGCAAGACCGTCTTCTGGTTCGTCGCCGTGACGGGGCTCATGTTCGCGACGATCTACTCCGTCGCGTTCGCCGGCGTCATGTGGCTCGGGCAGGAAGGGTTCGAGGTCGCCGAGGCCGACTTCGACAAGATGATCTTCTACCTCAACTTCGCGTTCAGCGGCAACTCGATTACCGGCTACGTCGTCGCGGGGGCGATCGCCGGCGGGCTGTCGACCGTCAGCGGTCACATGCTCGCGATCAGTGCCGCCGTCGCGAACGACGTCATCGAGGCCTTCGAGCTCGACATCACGGAAGACCGCAAGACCCAGGCCGGCTACGCGTCCGTCATCGCGGCCGGACTGATCATCGCGCTCATCGCGCTGAACCCGCCCGCGTTCCTCGTGGTCAGTATCTTGTGGGCGTTCGCCGTCAGCGCCGCCGCGATCACGCCGGTGATCGTGCTCGGTGTCTGGTCCGCTCGCGTGAACCGCTACGGGGCGATCGCCTCGAGCGTCGTCGGTTTCGTTACCGTCGTCGCGCTCTCGCCGCACGCGATCGGCGGGCTCGGAGCGGGTGCGGAGGGACTAACCGCCGACCTGGGGATCGACGCGATCATGATCGCGTTCCCGCTGTCGATCCTGACGTTCGTCATCGTCTCCCTCGTGGCCGAACGGATCGACGCGCTGAACGTCGATCCGGAATCGAACCGCAACCTGATCAACGAGATGCACGGCTACCCCGACGACAACGTCGACCGCTTCACGAGCGCGGTGCCGCTCATCGTGCTCGCCGTGCTCATGCTCCCGATCCTCTGGTGGGGAATCCAGCCCTGGTAACCCAAACCGAGACTATGCAACTCTTTGGATCCAAATCCGGGACGGTGGTGTGGTTGCTCATCGGTATCGGGACCGCGGCGCTCGCGCTCCACAACGACAATCGGTTGACCGCGATCATCGCGATCGGGTGGATCACGCTCGCGGTGTTCAGCTGGGCCGAGTACCGAAAAGCGGACTGACGAACCGATCGCCGTCGCGTTTTACAGCCGGCTCTCGCGGTCGGGGACGACTTCGAATTCAGCGACGATCCCGGCTGCACCGACGTTCGCTGTTCGACTCGAGGTTTGCTATACCCTCTCGAGCCGTACTCGTCCGCAGAAACAGTTTGAACTCGGTCATACGGACTACTGTAAGTCGTTGACGCTGCAACCGCGAGCCGTCCTGCGGTTGCACCGGTAAAAAGTTACAGCAGGCCGTATCAGTCGTCGCTCATCAATACGGTGACGGGCCGATCCGCGCTGAGCAACACCGACTGGGTGACGCTGCCGAAGAGCACCTTTCCGGTCGCGCTCTTCTTTCGCCCGCTCATGACGATGCTGTCCGCGTCGATCTCCTCGGCAACCGCTAGAATATTTTCGGTGATGTCGCCCCGCTCCAGTCGCGTGTCGACGTCGATGCCGGCCTCCGCGAGAAGAGCTCGCGCCGCCTCGGTGCTGGCCGGCAACTCGGGCTCAGCCCGCCCCTCCGCCCGCTGGCTCTCGAACTCCTGTAGCCAGGGCTGTTTCGTCTCCTCGGAAACGTTGAGGAGGACGACCGCCTTCTCCTCGGGGCCGCCGGGCAGATCGATGACGGTTCTGGCCGCCCGCCGCGACCGCGTTTCACTCTCGTCTATCGGGAGCAGAATCGTGTGCATAGCTGACAATCGAGTCAGCAGCACTTAACGATTTGGGCGACGGAGCCAGTCGTCGGAAACGAGAGTCAATGACGTCGATATCGGCACCTCGACGATCCACCAGCGTCCCGATAACAAGACTTTAGAATCTTGGCACTGTTATCCATACTAATGTTCGACCACACCGAGCTCGAGAACATCCGCGAGCAACAGGAGCAGTGGGAAGCGGAGACGCTCGAGCCCGCACTCGAGGGCCACGGCGAGCGAAAGGACCGATTCGCGACGGTCTCGAACCACGAAGTCGATCGTCTCTACACGCCGGAGGATATCGCCGATCTGGATTTCGAGGAGGATCTCGGCTTCCCCGGCGAACCGCCGTACACGCGGGGGCCGTATCCGACGATGTACCGCGGTCGGGCGTGGACGATGCGCCAGTTCGCCGGCTTCGGGACCGCCGAGGAGACCAACGAGCGCTTTCACTACCTCATCGACGAGGGCCAGACCGGGCTCTCGACGGCGTTCGACATGCCGTCGCTGATGGGGCTCGATTCCGACCACCCGATGAGCGAGGGCGAGGTCGGGAAGGAGGGCGTCGCCGTCGACACGCTCGCCGATATGGAGATCCTCTTCGACGGGATCGACATCGACCAGGTCTCGACGTCCTTTACGATCAACCCCTCCGCGGCGGTCATCTACGCGATGTACATCGCGCTGGCCGACCAGCAGGGCGTCCCCCGAGACGAGGTCCGCGGGACCCTGCAGAACGACATGCTCAAGGAGTTCATCGCCCAGAAGGAGTGGGTGATTCCGCCGGGTCCCTCGCTGAAGATCGTCACCGACACCATCGAGTTCGCCGTCGACGAGACGCCGAAGTTCCACCCCGTCTCCATTTCGGGCTACCACATCCGCGAGGCCGGCTCGACGGCCGCACAGGAGGCCGCGTTCACGCTCGCCGACGGATTCGCCTACGTCGAGGACTGTCTCGACCGCGGGCTCGAGGTCGACGAGTTCGCGCCGCTGCTCTCCTTTTTCTTCAACTCTCACAACTCGATCTTCGAGGAGATCGCGAAGTTCCGCGCGTCGCGTCGCATCTACGCGAACGTGATGGAGGAGTGGTACGATGCGGAACGCCCCGAGTCGAAGCGACTGAAGTTCCACACGCAAACGGCGGGCCAGTCGCTGACCGCCCAGCAGCCGCTGAACAACATCGCCCGCGTCACCATTCAAGCGCTCGCTGGCGTCCTCGGCGGCACGCAGTCGCTGCACACGAACAGTTTCGACGAGGCGCTGGCGCTGCCGAGCGAGAAGGCCGTCCGCGTCGCCCTGCGAACCCAGCAGATCATCGCCGAGGAGTCGGGCGCGGCCGACATCGTCGACCCGATGGGCGGCAGTTTCGCCATCGAAAAGCTCACGAACGAGATGGAAGCCGAGATCATGGGCTACATCGAGGAGATCAAGGAGATCGGCGACGGCTCGGTGCGAGACGGCGTGCTCGACGGTATCCAGCAAGGCTACTTCCACCGCGAGATCGGCGAGGCGAGCTACGAGTACCAACAGCGCGTCGAACGCGGCGAGGAGGTCGTCGTCGGCGTCAACAAGTTCACCATCGAGGAGGACACCTCGCCGGACATCCTCAAGATCGACGAGACGACGCGCGATCGACAGCTCAACCGACTCGAGCGCGTCAAGGACGAACGCGACGACGAAGAGGTCGACGCGACGCTGTCGGCGCTGTCGGACGCCATCGACAACGAGGAGAACGTCATGCCGTACATCGTCGACGCGGTGAAAGCGTACGTCTCGATGGGCGAGATCATGCAGGTGTTCGAGGACCACCACGGCGCCTACCAGGAGGAGCTCTCGCCGGTCTGAGCGGATCGATACCGGCCCGAGCGATCTCGGAATTGACTACGCGATACCGTCGATCTCTTCGGCGTACGACTCGCGCTCGAGAACGTACGTACACTCCTGATAGTCATCGTCACCGATCGACACCGTCTCGACGTCGTCCCGCTCGAAGCCGAACGCACCGTAGAAGTCCTTGCCGAGTTCGTTCGCGTCGAGCACCATCGCGTTGACCTGCTCGACGCCCTGTTCGAAGAGCGAGCGACACGTCTCCTCGAGCAGCCGGCCGCCGGTTCCCTCGCCCCGAGCGTCCGGGGCGACGTAGACACGAAGGATGTTCCCGACTTCGGTCTCGTTGTCCCAGACGCCGTGTGCGAAGCCGACGATTTCGTCGTCCCGCTCGACGACCAGCATAAGCGCACGCGCCCAGACGATGGAATCTCGAACTCGCTCCTCGGAGTACCAGTCGTCGAGCCCCTCCTGTAACGACTCTCGGCTCAGAATCTTTGGATAGTCCTGCGTCCACGACTGCTGTGCTACGTCCTGAATCGACTCGATGTCGTCGACGGTTGCTTCGCGGATTGCCATACAATACCAACCACGCTTGGGAGATTAATCCTTTTCTCCGATTCAGGAGACCCTCCCCGCAAACGATCCAACTCGAGTTTCACCGATGAAACGGGACTGTATGTCATCCAGCGTTCCGATAGAACCATACGGGAATACGTGAAACACAGCGGTATGAGTGCTGGCAGCGATCAGCAAAGTATCCGGTGTATGGTTGCGAAAGTCGGACTCGACGGTCACGACCGCGGCGCCCACGTCATCGCGCGGGCCTTCCGCGACGCCGGCTTCGAAGTTATCTACTCCGGACTGCACAAAGGGCCAGAGGAAATCGTCCAGGCGGCCGTCCAGGAGGACGTCGACGTCCTCGGGATCTCCATCCTCTCAGGCGCACACGACACGCTCGTCCCGAAGATCATGGACGGACTCGAGGAGTACGGCGCGAAGGAGGACACCCTCGTCCTCGTCGGCGGCGTGATTCCCGAAGAAGACCGCCAACCGCTCAGAGACGATGGCGTGGCGGCCATCTTCGGGCCCGGAACGTCGATCGAGGAGACGATCGAGTTCGTCCGCGAGAACGCCCCCGAGCGATGAGCTCCGACGAGGAACTGCTCGAGGCGCTGCTCGCAGGCGAACACCGCGCGCTGGCTCGAGTGATTTCGAAGATCGAGAACCGCTCGCCGGGCTACCGGGACCTCGTTTCCGAGATATACGCCCACACCGGCGGGGCCGACGTCATCGGCATCACGGGCAGTCCCGGCGCGGGGAAATCGACCTTAGTCGACAAACTCGCCGAGACGTACCGCGACCGCGGCGAGACCGTCGGCGTCATTGCAATCGATCCCTCCTCGCCCTTTACGGGTGGCGCCGTCCTCGGCGACCGCATCCGAATGGCCTCCACCGTGGGCGATATGGACGTCTTCGTCAGATCGATGAGCGCCCGCGGCACCCTCGGCGGACTCTCGACGGCCACCGCCGACGCCGTCAAGGCGATGGACGCCTTCGGCAAGGACAAGATCATCATCGAGACCGTCGGTGCCGGCCAAAACGAGATCGACATCGTCCGGACGGCTGATACTGTCGCCGTTCTCGTCCCGCCGGGATCCGGCGACGACATTCAGACCTTGAAGGCCGGCATTCTCGAGATAGCCGACGTTTTCGTAGTCAACAAGGCCGACAGACCCGGCTCGGATCGGACGGTCCAGGAACTGCGGGACATGATCCAACTCGGCGACGGCGGCGGTGGGATGAGCGGCGGCGATGGTCACCACAGCCAGGAGGTCATCGACGCCCACGACGACTGGGACGGTGAGGTTGCGGACGTTGAGGAGACGGCGGGCTGGACGACACCGATCGTCGAGACCGTCGCGACGAAAGGTGAGGGCGTCGACGACCTCATTAGCGAGTTCGCGAACCACCGTACCTACCTCGTCGACTCCGGCGAGCACGCCGAGCAGGTTCGCGGCCGCTACGCCGAGGAAATTCGGACACTCCTACGCGAGGACGTCCATGCCCTGCTCGAGGACCGACTCGCCGAGCGCGGCGGGATCGACGACCTCGCCGAATCGGTTCGGCAGGGCGAGACCGATCCCTACTCGATCGCCGGCGAACTGCTCGATCCCGTCGAAGATTGTCTCGACGAACTCGAGACGGAAGACGCGTAGCACTCGCTCTGTCGGATCGTCATTCGTCAGAATTGCTCGGTCCACCGACGGATCGAACGAAAAACGGAGACCGCGGGCCGTCGTCAGTCCAGCAACTTCGCAGCGATCGTGTTTCGAAGTACTTCGCTCGTGCCCTCGTAGATCTCGTTGAGTTTCGCGTCGCGGTAGAACCGCTCGGCCGGGAAGTCCTTCGTGTAGCCGTAGCCGCCGTGGATCTGGATCCCCTCGTTGGCGACCTCGCGCGAGATTTCGCTGGCGTACAGCTTCGCCTGTGCGGCCTCCTTGATGAAGTTCTCGCCGCGGATTTTCTTGTCGGCGGCGTCGTGCATGAGCAGTCGCGCGGCGCGCGTCTTCGTGTCCATGTCGGCCAGTTTGTGCTGGATCGCCTGGAAGTCCGAAATCGGCTGGTCGAACTGCTCCCGATCCTGACTGTACGTCGTGGCCTCGTCTAAGGCTGCCTGTGCGATTCCAATCGACCGAGCGGCGATGGTGATTCGCCCGCCGTTGAGCGTCTTCAGCGCCTGGACGAACCCCTCGCCTTCCTCGCCCAGTCGGCGGTCCTCGGGGATCCAGAGGTCGTCGAACCGGAGTTCGGCGGTCGGACACCCTTTGTCGCCGAGTTTGTCCTCCGTCCCCTCGACGATGAAGCCGTCGTCCGCCTCGGGCCGGACGATAAACGAGGAGATTCCCTTGCTCCCCGCGTCTCGGTCGGTCTTCGCGAACAGCGTGACCGTATCCGCGACCGAGCCGTTCGAGATCCAGAGCTTGCCGCCGTTGATCCGGTAGCCGTCGCCCTCTCTCTCGGCGACCGTGTCCATCGCGGGCACGTCGCTGCCGGCTCCGGCTTCGGAGAGCGCGAACGCGCCGATATCCGTTCCCTCGGCGACCGGCGTGAGGAACTCCTCCTTCTGTGACTCGTCGCCGAACTCGTAGAGCATGTTCCCCGCGAGCGAGATATGGGCGGCGACGATCGTTCCGAGACCGCCCGAGCCCCGCGAAATCTCCTCGAGGGCCGCCGGATAGGCGTGGTAGTCGAGTCCGGCGCCGCCGTACTCCTCGGGGAACGGCATCCCCATCAGTCCGAGTTCGGCGAGTTCGTCGACGAGTTCGCGGGGGAACTCGTCCTCGTGGTCGATCTCGTCGGCGATCGGGACGACCTCGTCGTCGACGAACTCCGCGACCATCTCGACGATCTGTCGCTGCTCGTCGGTGAATCGAAACTCCATGCTAGAGGTGTTCAGTCGATCGGCCTATAGCTGTTCCTCTTCACGAACGTGACGGCTCCGTTCGGTCCGCCCTCGAGGGTGCCGCTTCGATCGATTCCACTCGCGAGCAGACCGATTCTCGTCTCCTCCCGTCTCGTCTTCGGCGGGTGACCGATCGCGACAAGGTATTTGTGGGTCGTCGAAGAGGTGCCGGTATGGCCTACAGCTACGAGCCACACCACTTCGAGGCGTTCGAGGAGGGGCAGACGTTCCGGAGCCCCGGCCGAACGATCACCGAGACCGACGTGACGATGCAGGCGGCGCTGACCGGTGACTGGAACGAACTCCACACGAACGCCGAGTTCGCGGAGGAGCGCGACTTCGGCGAGCGGATCGCCCACGGCGCGATGACGTTCAACTACGCGCTCGGGATGCTCATGAGCATCGGAATCCTCGAGCGAACAGCTTACGCGTTCCTCGGCATGGATTCCATGGAACTGCCGAACCCCGCCTCCATCGGCGACACCGTTTCGGCCGAGATCGAGGTCGCGGAGGCGAGAGCGCTCGAAAGCCGCGACGACGTCGGACTGGTCGTCTTCGAGACGGAGATGACGACGCAGGATGAGACCGTCGTCTTCCGGGGCGACCTGACGTTCTTCGTGTGTAAGACCGGGCAGGCGGAAATCGACTTCTGAGCGCGGGAGGACGGACGTGCTGAGGACCACCGAAACGGATTTGCGACTTGGCCGAACAGCTATCGTATGACCGTGTTCACCGTTACCGAGGGAGTGTACGGAATCGACGTGGAGCTGTTCGATTCGGAGGTCGCCTCCGTCTACTGCTTCGACGACGACGAACCGACGCTGGTCGACGCGGGCGTGGCCGCCACCGCCGACGAACTCCTGGACGGACTCGACGCGTGTGGCGTCTCGCCGGCCGA
Organism: Natronorubrum texcoconense; assembly: GCF_900100335.1. Lineage (GTDB taxonomy): Archaea > Halobacteriota > Halobacteria > Halobacteriales > Natrialbaceae > Natronorubrum > Natronorubrum texcoconense. The sequence goes on from NZ_FNFE01000007.1 coordinate 129,686, forward strand.
CCTGTCGAACGTCGTTCTCTCGCACGTACACGTCGACCACACCGGCGCCGCGAGCGCGCTCGTCGACGCCGCGCCCGACTGTGACGTCTACATCCACGAATCGACCGCGACGCACCTCGAAAATCCCGCGGGGCTGATCGAGAGCAGCAGGCAAGCAATGGGCGACCACTTCGACTCGATGGGCGAGCAGGGACCCGTCCCCGCGGAGAACGTTGTCAGCGTCCCGGACGACGGGACGACGATCGATATCGGCTCGAACGGCCTCGAGTTGATCCACGCGCCCGGACACTCCCCCGACCATCTCGCGGTCTGGAACCCCGAACGGGACCTCCTGTTCGCCGCCGAGTGTCTCGGCATCTACTTCGGGCGGGCCGACCAGTGGCTCCCGCCGGCGACGCTCCCTAACTTCGACGTCGACGTGATCGCGGAGACGATCGGTCGACTCGAGACGCTCGACCCCGACCGAATCATCTTCCCGCACTTCGGCGTCTGGCCGAACGACCCTGAAGAGGCGTTCGAGACGGCGAGAACCGAACTACACCGCTACGACGAACGGATCCTCGAGCTGTTCGAGGAGACCGATTCGCTCGAGGAGACGAAGCGAGCCGTCGCCGATGAACTGCTCGACCTCTCGCCGCCGTACGATCCGGTCGTCGAGTCCTTCTTCGCGAAGCTGCTCACGGAAGGATATCTCAGACACCACGGTCGGATCTGAGTGGGAGCAGTCGGTGGATCTGAGCGGTAGCGGTCGATTCGTCTCGCTTCCGCGAGAGGTGCCCTCGGTGAATCTTTTTGTTCCTTGTTATCGACTACCGCAGTAGGATGTCCGAGTCACCACCGAACGTACAACCGCCGACGACCGAGGAAATTCGAGCGTACGCAGCCCACCACCACATCGACCTCTCCGACGAAGAAGTCGAGGAGTTCGAAGCAGCGATCGTCGAGACGCTGGCCGGCTACGAACGACTGGACGAGCTTCCGGACCCCCGGCCTCGAGTCGAGTACACCGACCGCGATCCCGGCTACAAACCGGGGCGCGACGAGGATCCGCTCAACGCGTTCGTCACTAAGTGCGAAGTGCGGGGAGCCGAGAGCGGCCCGCTCGAGGGCTACGACGTCGGGCTCAAGGACAACGTCAACGTCGCCGGCGTCGAGATGACGCTCGGGTCGAAGCTCCTCGAGGGCTACGTGCCGTCGACGGACGCGACGATCGTCAGCCGACTGCTCGACGCCGGCGCGACCATCACCGGGAAGCTGAACATGGAGGACATGGCGTTTTCGGGGAGCGGCGAACTTTCCGCGACCGGCCCGGTTCTGAATCCCGTCGACTCGGATCACGTCGCGGGCGGCTCCTCGTCGGGGTCGGCCGCAGCCGTCGGCAACGGCGACGTCGATGTAGCCATCGGCGGCGATCAGGGCGGCTCGGTTCGCATTCCCGCCGCGTGGAGCGGGATCGTCGGCCACAAGCCCACCCACGGACTGGTTCCCTACACCGGAATCGCGGGGCTCGGTCGCTCGTTCGATCACGCCGGACCGATGTGTTCCACCGTCGAGGACTGCGCACGCGTGCTGGACGTGATCGCCGGTAAAGACGATCTCGACCCCCGGCAGGGCGCCGTTCCGACCGACGACTACACGGGGGCGCTCTCCGAGGACCCGTCCGACGTGACCGTCGGCGTCGTCGAGGAGGGGTTCGGCCACGCGGTCAGCGAGCCGGCGGCCGACGACGCCGTTCGCGACGCCCTCACCGAGTTCGAAGATGCTGGTGCGACGGTGACGGGGCTGTCCGTCCCGATGCACGTCGACGGGCTCACGATCTGGAACGCCATCGCGACGGAGGAGACGGCCGCGACGGTCGACGCCGAGTGTATCGGCCACTACGGGAAGGGGTTCTACGACACCCAACTGGCGAACGCGTTCGGACGGGCGCGACGCGCTCACGCCGACGACTACCTGACGACGCTGAAACTCACGCTCGTACTCGGTCAGTACCTCTCCGAGGAGTACCGCGGCCAGTACTACGCGAAGGCGAAGAACCTCGGCCGACAGTTGGCCGACGCCTACGACGAGGCCCTCGAGGACGTCGACGTCCTCGCGATGCCGACGACGCCCCAGACCGCCCACGAAGTCGACGACTCGATCTCGCGCCTCGAGGCGATCGACCGCGCGCTCAACATGTTGCACAACACGTCGCCGTTCGACGTCACCGGCCATCCGGCGATTTCGGTGCCCGCGGGCCGGGCGAACGACCTCCCGGTCGGACTCATGCTGATCGGCGAGCGCTTCGACGACGCGACGGTACTCTCGAGCGCCCGCGCGTTCGAACGACAGCGCGGGTCGTGATCTCGGTCGCGGACGAACGCACCCAACCGTTCGGCGGGCCGCACACACGGCCCCGGTAGCTCTGTAGTGACGCGTTCGATCGACTATATGTCCATTACCATATATAGTTCGAAATACGGGTATTCGATATCAAACTACCGAATATTGTTCGATCGAATACCGACGGGATCGATACGACAAGCGCCCAATAACTTCACCAGTAGACGAACTATATGCCATGTTATTCGAATTTAGGAAGCAACCTGGGCGTGGAATCTCGTTTTTACCTCCTTGAAACCAACTATTTTCGCGGCTCGACACCGAGATGGTTCTGTTTCCCGTGCTCGGTCGGAATCCCCTTCTATCGAGGCCTGTACCGGGCTACGTCGATCTACCCAAACTGTCCTGGTTCTCCGGAGAGAACTAATCGAGATCTTCTCAAAACGTGTTTTGTAAATTGTAGGTTGAAAAAGTTACCGCATCTCTTATCTATATCTCCTCGAGACGGAACGACCGAAACAGCCCCGGATACGTCGCGCTCACGACGGGGTCACAGAGCGCGCTCGTTGAGTGACGGCGACCCGCCGCGACGCTGACTTCGATACGGGCTCTCGAGTGCACCCGCTCCCTCAGTCGACCCCGTTCTACGACCACCCGTCATATCAGCGGGCTCGGGAGTGATCACCTATCGCTCCGCAGCCCCGAATTCGGCATCCGTCGGCCACGGTAGCCCCCCGCGATTGATGCCTCCGATTGCGGCAATTCACAACCGGTGGGAAACCCTTATGCGCGACGCGTTGGAACTAGCGATGAACCGATGACTGTCACACTGAAGGACTTCTACGCAGACTGGTGTGGCCCCTGCAAGACCCAGGATCCGATCCTCGAGGAGCTCGAGGACGACTGGGAGGGCCGATTCGAAGTCGAGAAAGTAAACGTGGACGAGCAACAGGATATCGCAAACGAGTACCAGGTTCGATCGCTGCCGACGCTCATCATCGAGAACGACGACGGCATCGTCGAGCGGTTCGTCGGCGTCACGCAGCGCGACGACATCGAAGACGCCCTCGAGTCCGCGGGCGCGTAAGCGCGCTCGAACTCGAGATACCCGTTTTTGCGGTTCTACCGTCGATTAGCGGAAGCTGTCTCCCGCGAATCGCCGCACGTTGCTACGGCTCGTCCGGCTCGAAATCGTCGGTATCGGTGTCTTCGATATCGACGTCGTTGGTCGAGTGATCGAAACCGATCGGTTCGTCGTCCGGATCGGCCTCCGTTTCGCCCACCGATCCCTCCTCGATGTCGATCTCGGTCTCGCCAGTCGCTTCTTCCTCGATATCGAACTCGTCCGTGCGGAGTTCCTCGCCGTCGACGCCGACGCTGCCGTCCTGAATCTCGATAACGACCCCGTCGTGGTCCGCGCGGCGGCCGATCAACTGGTTGGTCGTCGCTTCAATCTCCTGATTGACCGACCAGACGAATCGGAGGACGCCCTCGAGATCGGTCCCCGCCTCCCGCATGCCGCGCTCGGGCGAGAGTTCGCCGAGGCTCTGCGCCCCTTCGGGGTGGAGATACTGGATCGGGTGACCGTTCGGTACTTCGTGCAGATCGACGTCGAACGACCAGAGGTACGGCAACAACTGGATGGCGTACCCCTTCGGCTTCGGCACCTTTCGGCCGGCGGCCGTCATGGCCACGCCGATCGCCGACGAGCCCGAATCGGTGTCGTAGTAGACGCCGGGAACGCCCGGGATGGAAACGCGCATACGCGAGTTATGGCGGCGATTACGGGTCAGTCTGCACCCGGCACGCGCCGGCCGCGTTTTAAGCGCGCTCGGGGTTCCAAGCGGCGGCCGCGTCAGAAGCCGTCGGCGAACTTGTCTCGGCGATTGACGTCGATCTCGCTGACGCTCGAGCCCTCCCGACTTGCAGCAAAGAGAATCGCCTCGGCGACTTCTTCGGGTTCGCTGGCCTCGTCCTCGTCGAAGTGCTCCTCGAACGTCGTCCCGTCGGCCGCCTCGAACTCCGAACGGACTTCCGCAGGGTTGACGATCGAGACGCCGACGTCGTCGTCGCCGACCTGCGCGGCAACGCTCTTGGCGAAGCCGCGGGTCCACCACTTCGTGGCGGCGTAGACGGGGTTGAACGACCGCGGATACTGGCCTGCGAAACTCCCGACGAAGACGAGGTGGCCGTCCGTCTCGCGAACGTGTGGAATCGCGGCCCGCGTCGCGTAGAAGAGCCCGTCGACGTTGGTCTCCTGCATCGTCTCGTAGTCGTCGGTGCTCATCGATTCGACGTCGCTCCCCCGCGAGAGCCCCGCGTTGTTCACCAGCACGTCGATCCCGCCGAAGGTGTCGACGGTCTCCTCGATCAGGTGGTCGACCGCGTCCTCCTCGCGGACGTTCGTCGGGACGACCAGCGTCTCGACGTCGTGTTCGGTCTCGAGTTCGTCGGCGAGTTCGGTCAGTTTGTCCTCGCTGCGGGCCGCGAGGACCACGTTCGCTCCCTCGGCCGCGAACGCGCGACAGGTCGCCGCGCCGATGCCCGAGCTCGCGCCGGTGACGATGGCGGTGTTACCCTCGAGTGACGTCTCGATCATGTCGGGAGGAGACGGCCACCGAGTCCTAAAAAACGCGGGTTGCGGAACCCGGTCGACGATGGTGTACAACTAGAGTAGTAAGGTAGGGAAATAGTGCTCCGGTACGAGGTCGGGTTCAGGCCATTTGCTGAAGCGGTAACCATACTGGCGAACTGTATTACTGATGAATTCTGTCTTATAGAATATGGACGTCTATGCCGACGATGGGAAAGAGTACGCACACGAACGTCCGCAGAAGGCTTACAGACCGGGATAATTGACCTGATGCCCGATACAGGTGGTGAAAGTCACCTGGATACAGATACACACTAATACGCAGGGAGCCATCCCCATCGGTTTGTTCTCCACGATAAATTAAAATTGTTTTTAATTATAACTTTGTCAAATATGAATGGTATTATAATTACCATCACAAGAAATATATGGGTGATGAAATACCGTAGAAATATGCCAAATTCGACTCGGCGAATTTTCGCTATGAAAGCGCTGTTTGGTCTCGGATTATTAGCTGGTTGTAGCCAAAGAGATAGTGCGACAGAACATAAATTAGATGAACTTCATTTGGTTAATAAATACTTGGAGAATCAAGAGATAGAGATAGGAATAATCGATAATGGCGAAGAGATATATGATGAGACACACACAATCTCCTCAGCCGATAATGGACGTGCAGGAAGTGAAGAGGTTAAACAAGTTTGGCCTGATAAATCGGATGAGATCAAACTAACAGCAGATCTCAAAGACAGCGATCAATACGAAGAGTTCAGGTTGGCAGATGCTGGAGAAGGAAAATTCACAGTACACTTTATGATCGAAGAAAATAGAAGAATTCACTTCTCTTACTCAATCGAATAATCAATCGTCAGTAGATGAACTAACGTTGAATGGGACATCAGCGGTGTATAACACGTCGTCTTCGTCTGCATAGTTCTCAGCAATAAATTCCTGAGAGGAAGTCATATTTTCAACATTATCCACAGGAATTTTCTTTATATTCAGGTGCTCTTTCTGCTCCTTAGACATTTCCGCAGGATCATCTGGGAAAGAGGATGTCTCTACTGGATTATCGACACCGTCATCTTCTGAACCAAATGTTTCAAATTTGACTACGATCTCTTGAGAGTAATCTCTACCGTTGTTCTCAAATCCATCGTCCAAATAAACCCTAATTTCAAATTGTGGGTTGTTGACTATGGTTTCGCTTTTAACGTAGCACCGCTGATAAAACGAGATTGCTTCGAGATTTTTCTTATTGCAATTGATACCGCCCCAGCTACAAGACTGCGGATAATGATCCATAGCAAGTCCATCGCCACCGTGACTATCAGTTGCAGTTAAATCGTTGGCTACGTCTGCTGCTGATAGTCCCAGGCCAAGAGCCGGATTTACAACACCAACTGATGCTGCAAGAACCGTCGTCGCTGCGCTTTCAACATCAACGCCATCTCCTGGACCACCTTCATCTTCTGGATAGACGCCAGACCAATCATCAATAGTGGTATCGGCAAATTCGATCCCGTTATCAACGGCTGTTAATTCGTATCCGATTCGCTCAAGCTTTTCGTCAGTTAAGCTAGTTCCTGAAGCATCCTCGCCACCGGTTCCAGAAAACCGTATATCGTGTTGCCAGTAGCCCGACGATGGAATCTCAGTGGAACCGAAGTAAGTCACTCCAAGAGCCAGTTTCTGTGGAATGTCCCAAGCAGGACTACTTCAAGTATGATCACTTTCGAACTCCCATTCTTCATTTGGAGAACTCCCACTTCCTCCCCCACAGCATGGCATGTAGTTGTCTGAATCCACTTCATCTGCCTTTGCTGTGGATACCAACGCAAGTCCTGCTGAACTTGCGCCGATCGATTTCAACATCGCCCTTCTATTCACATCCGAGTTATCAGACATACATTAATTAAAAGACGTATTACTAATAAGTGTTTTTGAGAAACAGTTATTATGATCCAATATACTCTTCTAGAGATACAATAATGATTGTAACATATGTATAAAACCTGTCAATGGTAGTGCCTAATTAGGCAAATTTAAGAAGCAAGCAGATCGTATAGTTGATTTAGAATAATGCTCGCAGAATTGCTCAGCGAGTGCTACACAGCGGAATTAGATGACTGCTAAGAGCGCGGTTGGACGGCGACACCCGCCGAGGTGTTTTTTGTCCGCCTCCACGCAACCGTTTGTTCGCTCCAAGAGATACAAGTGATTCTTCACTCAATCGACGTGGATCGCTTTTTATCAAGCAATATATTATTCTATTTACTTGTTGGCGTATGCTATATTAGTCCCGACGACTGCGAAGACATTTTGGGTTGTCATTGATGAAACTACTTCACGATTTGCGGCGACTGAACTTGGATATACGCTGTAATAGACCCATACTCACGGCCCACACCTGATACCACAGTGTTCGGACGACGAAACACCGATCCAGCCGCCACGTTCCTGCACCGTTTGACCAAGAAACACGATCACTCCGACACCGTTCGAAACTAGGCTCAAAATCGCACGTTCCACTCCTCAATTCCTGGCAACGACGTTTTCAGTACTCCTCGAGGTCGTACAGCTCGCCGTACTTCGATTTCACGTACTCGAGGAAGTATTCGGCCGTGTACTCCTCGCCGGTCGCGCGCTCGATCAGTTCGGGCGTGGTGAACTGCTTGCCGTGCTGGTGGACGTTTTCGCGGAGCCAGCCGTTGAGTTCGCCGAACTCGCCGGCGCGGATGTCGTCGTCGAACTCGCCAAGGTCGTCTTCGGCGGCGTCGTAGAGCTGCGCCGCGAGCACCGATCCCAGCGAGTACGTCGAGAAGTAGCCGAAGGAGCCGTGGGACCAGTGGATGTCCTGCAGACAGCCCTCCGCGTCGGTTTCGGGACGGACGCCGAGGTACTCCTCGTACTTGTCGTTCCAGACCTCCGGGACGTCTTCGACGGCGAGGTCGCCGCTAATGAGGTCGCGCTCGATCTCGAACCGAATCACGATGTGGAGGTGGTAGGTGAGTTCGTCCGCCTCGACCCGGATGAGGTTGTCGTCGTGGACCTGGTTGGCGGCCTCGTAGGCCGCTTCGGGGGAGACGTCCTCGAGGCTCGGGAACCGCTCCCGTGCGATCGGGAGGAAGTGCTCCCAGAAGGGCCGCGAGCGCCCGACGTGGTTCTCCCAGAGTCGCGACTGGGACTCGTGAACCGAGAGGTCCCGCGCCTCGCCGAGCGGCGTGCCGTAGCCCTCGTCGGGCAGTCCGAGGGTGTAATTCGCGTGGCCGAACTCGTGGATCGTCGACGTGATCGAACCCAGCAGATCGTCCTCCTCGAAGCGAGTCGTCACGCGGGCGTCGAACTGCGTACCCGAGGAGAACGGATGCGGTGCCGTGTCCAGTCGGCCGCGACCCCAGTGGTAGCCCAGCGAGTCGAGGACGTCCCGCGCGAGGGCCTCCTGATCGTCGTCTTCGAACGTGCCCGCGAAGGCGTCGGTCTCGATCTCCGCACCGCTGTCGTCGATCGCGTCGATCAGCGGCACGAGTTCGTCGCGTAGCTTCTCGAGTACGCGCTCGGCCGTCTCGAGGTCGAGATACGGCTCGTAGTCCGAGAAGAGCACCTCGTAGGGATCGGCGTCGGGGTCGATGTGCTCTGCGTACTCGCGTTTGAGCTCGACCAGTTTCTCGAGCGTGGGCGCGAACTGCTCGAAGTCGTCCTCCTCCTTAGCCTGTTTCCACGTCGGGTGGGCGGTGGCCGTCGTCTCCGAAATCTCCTCGACGAGCTCCTGCGGGACGCTGGTCTCGCGGTCGTAGCGTCGCCGAACTTCGCGGACGACGGCTTCCTGCTCGTCGGACAGGTCGCTACTCGCGGTTTCACCGCTCGTTTTTCGAGACGACTCCGTCGTCTCGCCCTCGAGTTCCTCGAGCAACTCGCCCGTTTCGTCGTCGGTCAAGAGTTCGTGACCGATCGAGGAGAGCGCCGAGAGCTGCTGCGCTCGGGCTGGGGTCCCCTCCTCGGGCATCACGACCTCCTGATCCCACTGCAGGATGCCGGCCGCGTTCGATACGTTCGAAATCCGCCGCACGCGCTGCTCGAACTCCTCGTAGGTGTCGCTCGTAGCCGCCTCGCTCTGAGCCTGATCGGTCGCCATTGGCGTTTCGTATGCGCGGGCATAGTATCAACGTCGTGGTTCCGGTGGTCTCGTCTCGTTGCGGTTTCGGTGGTCTCGCTGGGGTGCGTCTCCGCCTGCGGTCTCGGGCCAGCACTCGGAAATCTCTCGAGTTCGACGACAGTTCGGAGACCCGCGACGTGGCACCTGCAAGGGGTCTCCGGCCGGAAATCGCTCACCCGTGAAAGCGGTGTGGAACTCGCAAGCAGTGAGCTATTCGGCCTATCTGACGTGTATCACGATGATATGGTAGTCGCATCAGCAATCGTCTTCCTCGCCAGCCTGTTGATCGGAGCACTGGGTATCTACGTCGGCGCGCGCGTCATCGTGGGCGCCGGCGACTACGACCACGCGATCGTCACCGCGCTGATCGGGGCGGTGATATGGGCCGTCGTCGGCTTTTTCGTGGGATGGATCCCGCTGCTCGGACCGTTGCTGGCCCTGCTCGCGTACATCGCGGTGATCAACTTCCGGTACCCCGGCGACTGGACCGCGGCGGCGATGATCGGCCTGCTCGCCTGGGTGACGGTCCTGATCGTGCTCTACGCGCTCGCCGCGGTCGGCATCACCGGCTTCGAGGCCGTCGGCGTCCCCGGCGTATAGAAGACTTCGCGCGAGGGCTCCCGTCGCCACGCCGCGGGAACTCCCAATTCGACGTTTTCTGTCAACACGCCCTGAACTACCGATAGACGTGCGACCGTCCGCCATCGATGTACGATGACGTGGACCCGAGAACGCGAGTGGAGATGCGGGCTACTCGAGCCAGGACGCCGCCACCCGACGATACGTCTCCCGACACCGCTCGAGCACCTCGAGCGAGACGCTCTCGGCTTTCGTGTGGGCCTCGCCGGGCTCTGAGGCGCCGTAGATCACGCACTCCGTACCGGCTTCGGCGAGCCACCCCGCGTCGGTCGCGTGGGGTTTCGTCACCAGTTCCGGCGACCCCACCTGTGCCTCGTCGGCGGCCTCGAGCACCCGCTCGGCGAATTTCTCGTCGTCGCAGCGCATCGGCGGCAGGTCCTGATCGACGGTCCACTCGACGCCGTCGACCGACTCGACGCGCTCGAGAGCCGCTCGCTCGCCCGGAACCGTCCGCTCGTCGACCGTCAGGGCACAGCGCTCGGGGATCACGTTCATCGCCGTCCCGCCGTCGATTTCGGTGACGACGAGGCTGCCCTCGAGGGTTTCGCCCGCGACGTCGACGGCGGGTGCCTCGAGGCCCCGAACGACGTCGACGGCGTCGGTCGCCCGATAGATGGCGTTCTCGCCCGCCTCGACCTCGCTGGCGTGGGCCGCGGTGCCGCGAGCGGTGATCGTGCTCCCGCGACGGCCCTTGTGGGCGACGACGACGTCGGTGACGCCCGGTTCGGAGTAGTTGGTCGATCCCTCGCCGACGATGGCGTAGTCGGGTTCGAATCCCCGCTCGATGGCGTGGCGCGCACCGATTCCGCCGACCTCCTCGCCGACGAAACTGGCGAAGACGAGCGCGTTCGCGGCCGAATCGTCGCCGCCGACGCTGTCGACGTCCGAGAGCGCGAGTTCGGCGTCGCGAAAGGCGAGCATCGCGGCCGCGACGGCCCCCTTCATATCCGCCGTGCCGCGACCGTACAGTCGCCCGTCTCGCTGCTCGACGACGTACCCCCCGTCCTCGTCCACCTGCGACGCCGCGGGCGCGACGACGTCGTGGTGGCCGACGAGCGCCAGCGTTTCTCCGTCGGCGTGTGCTTCCTCGCGGGTTCCCGTTCTGGCGATCACGTTGCCCACCTCGTCTCGCCGCACGTCGGCGTCGGTTTCGGCGCGGAGCCACTCCTCGATGTAGTCGCCCGCGGCCGTCTCGTCCTCGTGGCTCGGGATCGAAACGAGGTCGCGGGTCAGCTCGACGACGTTCATACGTCCCCTCTCATCGCTCGGCGAGTTGATTGCACCGGTCGAATCGTCGTCACCTTCGGATAGTAACACGTATGGACGGATTGTCCCTACGTGTCCGTCATGAACGCAGCCGAGACGACGCGAGGGGCGACCTGACGTGTCGGTCGCCGATCGATTCATTCGAGCGGTTACCCAGCAAGGACGGCTCGTCGTCGCCCTCGCGCTGGTGATGACGCTGGTGATGGGAGCTGGCGTCGGCTCGCTCGAGCAGACCTCCTCGCTCGATCAGTTCGAGACCGACAGCGAGGCCGCCGAGAAACTCGAGTACATCCAGGCCAACTACGGCGAGGACGACGACACGACGACGGTGCAGGTCGTCGTCCGCGGGGAGAACGTTCTCGACCGCGAGTCGCTGCTCGCGACGCTCGAGTTACAACAGGAGTTTCGGGAGGACGACCGGATCGAGCCGACGCTGACGGACGAGCCGTTCACCGACGTCGCCTCCATCGTCGCGATGACCGCGATGCAAGGGGAGGGGGCGGCGGGCGGACAGCAGGACGCCCCGGCGGAGGGTGGTGAGAACGGTAACGGCACCGATGCCGAGGACGGTGACGCAGATGCCGAGGACGGTGACACTGAGGGTGGCGACACAGAGGACGGCGACGAACCCGCCACCGGCACGGCACAGATGGACGGCGGAGAGGACGGACCGTCGCTCGAGGCCCAGATCGAGCAACTCGAGTCGATGAGCGACGAGGAGGTCGAAGACGTCGTCGCCGCCGTGCTGGGCGAGGACGCGGATCGACAGGTGCTGGCGTTCCTGCCGACGGACTACGAGCAGGGGTCGACGCAGGCCGACGCCCGGATGCTGTTCGTGACTCAGCACGGCGATGGACAGGGCGGAATGGAGGGTGAAGCAGCCGATCACGTCGTCGACTCGCAGCTGGCGATGGCCGAACTGGTGGACGACCGCTTCGGTGACGGCGGCTTCGTCTTCGGTGCGGGGATCATCACCGACGAGATCGATCGATCGCTGACGGACAGTCTGATCATCGTGGTGCCGATGGCGTTGCTGTTCGTTTCGGCCGTGCTGGCCGTCGCCTACCGCGACCTGCTCGATATCGTGCTCGGGCTGGGCGGCGTCGCGCTGGTGCTCGTCTGGACCTTCGGCTTCCTCGGCTGGGCCGGAATCGACTTCAACCAGCTGATGATCGCGGTGCCGGTGTTGCTCGTCGGGTTGAGCGTCGACTACGCGATACACCTGTTTATGCGGCACAGAGAGGCGCGCGACGCGAGGCGCAACGCGCCTCGGAGCGGCGAGCGGGGAGCGGAGCGACCCGCGAGCGAGGACGCCACCGAGTCGACCAGATCCGCCATGGTCCTGGTCGTCGCCGGCCTCGGCGTCGCGTTCGTCTGGGTGACGGCGACGGCCGTCATCGGCTTCCTCTCGAATCTGGTCAGCCCGATCGGTCCGATCCGCGAGTTCGGGGTGGCCAGCGCGTTCGGCATCGTCTCGGCGCTCGTCGTCTTCGGGGCAGTCATCCCCGCGGCGAAAGTCGAACTCGACGCCCTCCTCGAGGCCCGCGGATACGACCGCCGCAAGCGAGCCTTCGGTACCGGCGGCGGCCGACTCAGCGGCGCACTCGCGGGCGGCCACCGTGCGGCTAAACGGATGCCGTGGGCGGTCGTCGCGGTCGCCGTCTTGCTGACGCTGGGCGGGGCCTACGGAGCCGCACAGATCGACACCACGTTCGATCAGGAGGACTTCATCGCGGACGATCCGGCCGACTGGGCGAAGTCGCTCCCCGGACCGTTCGCCGCCGGCGACTACAGCGTCAAGGAGAACATGGGCTACGTCAACGAGCACTTCCTCCGGCAGGATACCCAGGCCCAACTGCTCGTCGAGGGCGATATCACGGACGATCGAACGCTCGAGCGGACCGACGAGATGCAGGCGTCGGCCGCCGAGACGGACGTCGCCGTCGTCCTCCCCAACGGCGAGGCCCACGTTAGAAGCCCGCTGACGGCGATGGAGTCCGTCGCCGCGGAGAACGAGTCCTTTGCCGCGACGTACGACGCGGCCGATACGACCGGCGACGGCGTCCCCGATCAGAATCTCGAGGCGGTGTACGACGAGTTCTTCGAGGTCGCCCCCGAGCAGGCACGGGACGTGATCCACCGGACGGGCGGTGCGGGAGCCGACGGCGGCGAGTATCAGTCGCTTCGCGTCGTCGTCTCGACGCAGGGCGACGCCTCTGCCGGCGACGTAAACGACCAGTTGACAGGCGTGGCGTCGGCGGCCGACGGCGACGGCTTGCAGGTGACTGCGACGGGCCAGATCATCGTCTTCCACCTCATCGAACAGGAGCTGTTCGAGACGGTCATCGAGAGCATGCTCGTCGCGTTGGTCGCCGTCGTGGCGTTCCTGATGGTCGCCTACCGATGGACCCACGGGAGCGCCCTGCTCGGCCTGCTCACCATCGCCCCGATCGTTTTCGGCGTCGCGTGGATCCTCGGCACGATGTACCTGCTCGGAATTTCGTTCAACGTGATGACGGGGACGATCACGAGCCTGACGATCGGGCTCGGGGTCGCGTACAACATCCACATGACCGAGCGCTACCTGCTCGAGCGAAAGCGGGGCGACGACCCGTTCGATGCGCTCTATCGCAGCGTCACCGGCACCGGCGGTGCGCTCTTCGGCAGCGCGGCCACGACGGTCGGCGGCTTCGGCGTCCTCGTCTTCGCCATCCTCCCGCCGCTCCAGCAGTTCGGCCTGATCACCGGACTGACGATCATCTACGCGTTCCTGGGCAGCGTCTTCGTCCTCCCGAGCATGCTCGTGCTCTGGACGAACTACGTGGGCGGCGACGTGGCTACCGACGCGCCGACCCCATCGGCCGACGCGAGCAGCGCAGACGCCGGCGGCGACGGCGAGTAACGGCGCTGCTCGTCACCGTCGAAGTGGGGAGCCTCGGGCGACGGTCTCGATCGACCAGTTCTGCCAACAGGGCTTATATGATGGAGCAGTTACGAGTACGCAATGGACGAGCGTGACCTCGAGACCCCCATTTTACTCGCTCTCCGCGAACGAGAGGCGAACGACGGCCCCGTCTTCGAGGCCTCGATTCGAACGATTGCGGCCGCGGTGGCTCTCGAGGACACGCTCGCTGACCGACTCCGTCTCGCGTCGACGCTGTCGGCGCTCGAGTCGGACGGCCTCGTGACGAGCCGGGACGGCGAGCCCCGCAGCGACGAACCAACTGACGATGTTGTCGAAGTCGAAGCGCCTGCTCGGTCCGGCGAAACTGCCGATGGGACCGGTTCTAGCGGCGACAGGGCCGACGAAACGAGCTACCGACTGACCGCTGCGGGCCGCGAGCGGGCTGACGATCGGTGCGCTCGACTCGAGTCCGAGCGAGTCGACGTGATCACCGACGACGATCGCAGCGAACTGGCCCTCGGCGCGGTTCCCGACGCGTACGGTATCCCACTCTCGAGGGCGCTCGCTGCCCGAACGCCCGACGGCACGATCTCGATCGAGTCCGCCCTCGAGCCGGCGTTCGTCGGCCGCGACTCCGAACGCGAACGGCTCACGACGCTGCTCGAGGGCGCTCGCGACGAACAGTCGTCGGTCGCGCTCATCGCGGGCGAACCGGGCATCGGCAAGACGGCGCTGATCGAACGGCTCTGTGCGGACGCGAGCGATGTGGGCTTCGAGACGGCGATCGGTCGTTGTCGACGCGACGGCGGCGGTCCCTACCACCCGTTCCGCGACGCGTTCGACGACCGAGCGGACGCGGAGCCGCTCCCGTTCGTCGACTCGCCCTCGCCGCCGGTCCGCGACGACACCACCTACGACGCCCGTCTCGAAGCGGTCTACGATCGAACGGCAGCCTGGCTCGAAGACCGTGCAGCCGAACGGCCGCTCGTACTCGCAATCGACGATCTCCAGTGGGCCGATACGGCGACGGTCGAGTTGCTCACGCACCTCGTCGAGACGATCGACGAGGCACCCCTCGCTGTAATCTGTACCGCCCGACCGACGGGACCCGAGACCGACGGCCAGCTCACGTGGATCTCCGAAGCCGTCGGTCGCGAGGAGTCGACCGTCCGGCTGGAACTGGGGCCGCTCGACCGCGAGCCGATCGCCGAACTCGTCGAACGACACGTCGGCGACCGCGGCGTTCCCCCCGCGTTCGTCGATGCGATCGCCGAGGAGACGGGCGGCAATCCGCTGTTCGTCGTCGAAACCGTCGAACACATGCTCGAGGCGGGACGGATCGATCCGACGCACGACTACTACCCCGAACGGCCCGACGAGATCGCCGTCGCCGACGTCGTCCAGACGACGATCGGGGCTCGACTCGAGCGCCTCGACCCGGCGACCCGCGCGGTGCTCGAGACCGGCGCCGTCGTCGGCGACGTCGTCCCGCTTTCCCTGTTGCAGACGGTGACCCGTTACGCCCCGTCGACCTGTCGGGAGCACGTCGATCGGCTGATCGAGTCGGGACTCTGGCGACGGACGGACGACGCGACGGTTCGGTTCGAAAGCGACGTTATCCGGTCGGTCGTCCGTGACGAGATCGACGAGGAGCACGCCAGCCGACTCCACCGGCGAATCGCGGATGCGATGGCCGACGACGACCGCCGGGAGACCGACGCCACGATCGCTCACCACTACGACCGCGCCGACGAACCCGATCTCGCGCTCGAACACTGGATCGCCGCCGCGGATCACGCGACGACGCTCTACGCGCTCGAGGACGCCGTCGCGTGGTACGAGCGAGCCCTCCGACTCGCCCGCGAGCGCGGCCACGAGGAGACGATCCTCGCGGTGCTCGAATCCCTGGGCGACGTCCACTACACGCGCGGCGAGTACGAGACGGCGGACAAGCAGTTCCGGTACGTTCGCGACCGAACGACCGACCCAGACCGAATCCGTCGCACCTACCGCTATCAGGCCCGGGTTCGGTTCGAACGGAGCGAGTACGAGGCGACCGAACGGTACGCGACGGCGGGCCTCGACGTCGGCGGCGACGACGTGACGCGCGAAGTCTGCTGGCTGCACGACTATCGCGCAGGGGCGGACATGAAACGCGGCCACATCGAGGCGGCACTCGAGGAGTTTCGAACCCAACGAGCGCTGGCGGCGCGGATCGACGACGACCTCCTGCTCGGTCGCGCACACCAGAACATCGGGATCTGTTACATGCGACAGGGCGACGCCGACCGCGCAATCGGCCAGTTCGATCGAGGGGTTTCGCTGCTCGAGCGCGCCGGCGACGACCGCGAACTCGCTCGGTGTCTGAACGACCTCGGGATCGCCTACCTCCGCGACGACCGACTCCAGCGCGCGACGGAAACGTTCGAGCGCTGCCGCGATCTGGCGGCGAAAACCGGTAGCTTACGCGTGAAGATACTCGCGCTGAACAACCTGGCGATGGTCACCGTGACGCGGGCCCGGTGGGAGGAGGCCGATCCCGTCCTCGAGGAGGTCTTCGAGATCGCGACGCGAGTCGGCAACGACGAGATCGAAGCGATCACCCACGCGAAACTGGCGCTCGTCGAGCAGGCGACCGGCAATCTCGAAACGGCGACCGACACGCTCGAGCGGGGGCTGGAGATGCTTCGTGAGACCGAGAGCACCTATCACCGCGCCAAGTACCGAATCGTCCTCGGAACGATCTCCCTCCAGCGCGGCGCGTTCGACCGGGCGGCCGAGCGGATCGACGCCGGTCTCGAGTTGGCGATCGACCGCGAGTTCACGAAGCTACACGCCAAGGGGTTGCTGGCGCGGGGCGTGCTCGAACGCGAACGCGGGACCCTCGATGCGGCGCTGGAGGACCAGCGGGCGGGACTCGATCTCGCGACCGGACTCGGCAGCGACAGCGACGTCGCAACCCATCGGACGGAACTCGCCGCGACGCTGGCTCGGACCGACGGCGACGACGCCGGACGAGCACTCGAGCAGAGCCGGCGTGCGATCGACGGCGTCCCCGAGGGGTATCGACTGGTCGACGTAACCGCCCGTATCGTCCACGCCGGAGCGCTTCGTCGAAGCGGCGACACCGAAGCGGCTCGAGAACTGCTCGAAACGGCGCTCGAAGACGCAACGGGGATGTCGAACGAAGCTACGCTGCGCTGTCTGTTGGAACTCGCCTCGTGCGACCGAGTCAGCGGTGACGAACGACTGCGCCGCGAGCGACTGGAAGTGGGACGCGAACTCGCCGGAGAAATCGGCGCGACGCTGTACGCCGATCGGTTCGCGGATCGTCTCGCGGACCGGCCAGCCGACGCGGCTCCCGAGGAAACGCCCGGCTCACCCCGCCGGCGTCCTGAGCGTGACGGTAAAGCGGGCACCGCCGATCGGTGAGTCGTCGACCGCAAGGTCGCCGCCGTAGCTGCTCGCGATTCTGGCGGCGAGATACGTTCCCAACCCGGTGCCGCCCGCCTCGCCGTCGGTCTCCCCGCGCTCGAGGATCGAATCCCGCCGATTCGGGGGGACGCCTCGGCCGTCGTCGTCGACGTGGACGCGGACCGTCGACTCGTGAGGTATCGTCGTGAGTCGGATCTCCGAGGCGTCGGCGTGGATCAGCGCGTTCTCGAGCAGGTTAGCAAAGAGCTCTTTGAGCAGGGCGCCGCCCAGGATGGCGACGTCCGCGTCCGCATCGATGCGAACGTCGACGTCCTGTCTGTCCGCCAGATCCGCGTGGCGGGCGACGCTCTCCTCGAGGACGGTGTGGAGATCGACCGCAGTAATCGACTCCTCCTCCTCGAGACGGTTGAGCGTTCGGACGTTCTCGACGAGGTTCATCGACTCCTCGACGCCCTCGCGAGCGTAGCTGCAGTACTGGCGTTCCTCCTCGGTGAGATCCGTGGCCGACTCCGCGAGCAGTTCCAGATAGCCGTAGGTGACCGTGAGCTTGTTCCCCAGATCGTGGCGCAACAGCGAGTGGAGAAAGGCGGCGCGCTCCTCGGCCTCCGTCCGTTCGCTGATGTCGGTGGCGACGCAGACGACGCCCTCGATGACGCCGTCGTCGTCGCGAAGGATCGACGCCGACAGACTCGTCGGTATCTCCTCGCCTTCGGCGGTCACCAGCGCGGTCTCGTACTCGGTGATCCGATTCTCGCGCACCAGCGTCTCGACGAACTCGCCGGTGCTGACGGTCGACGATGCGGACGGACCGCGCGGGCCGTCCGCGAGCACGTGGTCGATCGGCTTTCCGACGAGGACGTCCTGCTCGTAGCCGAGCACGTCCGTCGCGGCCGCGTTCACCATCCGAATGCGGCCGTCCGGGCCGAGTTTCACCAGCACGTCGACCATCGTGTCCATCACGTTCTCGAGATCCGCCGTCCGCTGGCGAACGCGCTCCTCGAGTTCCGCTCGGGAGAGGATCGTGAGTTCGTCACTGCCGTCGAGGCCGGGGCCGTCCATCACCGATGCAATCGAGGACCCATTAGTTAAGTATCGTGGCAGTTCGTCGACTCGCGTCGACACTCGATACGAGGGCAGGCTCCAGCGTCACTCGAGCCGTTCGTACACCGGTTCCCGGTCCTCGCCGTCTTCCTCGGTGAGCCTCGAGACCGTCTCGCCGACGTTGCGGAGACTCGCGGTCTGTTCCTGGCTCGCCGCGGCGGTCGACTCCGCGGCGGTAGCAACCTGATCGGCCGTTCCGGCGATCTCCTCGACGGTCGTCGCCGCCGCCTCGACGTTGCGCGCCTGTTGATCGGTCGCCGCTGCGACGTCCTCCATCCGCACAGCCGTCGTCTCCGCCGACTCGTGGATCCCCTCGAGCGAGGCCATCGTCTCGCGGACCCGGTCCGTGCCGTCGTCGACCCGATCGACGGTTTCCTCGGTCGTCTCGACCGTCTCGAGTGCGTCGTCGCGAACGCCCTCGACGGCGGTTTCGATCGCCGCGAGGTCGCGTTTCGTCCGCTCGGCGAACGATTCGACCTCGTCGGCGATGACGCCCATCGTTCCCGAACCGGTGTGCTGTCCATCCGATCGGGCGGCCTCGATCTTCGCGTTCTTCGCCAGCACGGTCGTTCGCTCGGCGAGCGCGTCGAGTCGGTCGACGACCGCGTCGATCTCCCGCGTTCGCTCCTCGAGATCGGCGACGGATCGAGAGACGGCCGTCGTCGCGTCCTCGATGGCCTCGAGTTCCGCCAGCGCGTCGTCGGCGGCCTCGACCCCCTCGGCGGCGAGTCGCTCGGTCCGATCGCTCTCTCGGCGAACCTCGTCGGTGACGCTCGCGACTTCCTCGACCGCGGCGCTCAGTTCACCGAGTTCGGTCGCGGCCCGATTCGTCTTCGTCGCCTGCGTCGCCGTGTGACTGCTGATGGTCTCCGCGCGGGTCGCGACCGCCTCGCTCGCCTCGTGCAGCTCTTCGATCGGCTGCTGGACGTCGGCTTCCACCTCGGCGGCGAGCCGCTCGCGGCGCTCGATCGACTCCTCGAGGCGCTGTGCGTAGGAGTCGACGTACGTCTCGGTCGCGATCTGCATGTCGAGATTGATGAGTCGCAACAGCGCGAGCACGTCCATCATGCCGTCGTCGACGGCTGCTCTGACGGTCTCCTCGAACGACTCCTCGAGTCCTGTCTCCCCGCCGTCGTCACCGAATCCGAGGGCCGAGACGAGTCCGCCGAGTCCGCCGTCGTCCTGTCGTTCCTCAGCCCACGCCTCGATCGCGTCGACCACCTGCTGCTGGACGCGCTCGTCGAGTCGCTCGAGGAGTAACTCGTAGTAGACGCCGTACTGACCCACGTACTGTTTCAACGGCATATCGAGCAGTTCGTGGAGCTTTCCGATCCGTGCGCGGTTCGCGAAGAACTGACGGTCGTAGTCGCCCGTCGCGAGCGAGACCAGATACGCCCGTTGGGTTTGCTTGAGCGCGTCGACACCCTTCGGCGAGCGGTCGACGATCGCTCGCGTCTCGTCGTACTGCAACACGTTGTCGTAGAAGTCGTCCGCGATCTGGTGTTGGTTCTCCCGTAACAGCGTCTCGAGGTCGCTCAACCGTCGCTCGTCTTCCGCATCGAAGCCGATGTACGTCTTTCGCCAAGCGATCTCGTCGGCGTCCAGCCCGATACGGTCGACGAGATCGTCGGCGTCCAAAAAGCCGTTGAGTCCGCCCCGCCCGAACGATTGCTCCGGATTCATTACGTGAACGTGTTCGGTCCGAGAGTGAAGGGACAACGCGTCTTCCCATCGGCTGGGAAGACAGTACGGATTCTCGATAGGCGGGCCGCGGTCAGCCGACAAGGCCAATTCGTCGCGGATCGCGATCCGTGGCAACTCCCCACAGTCACGCCCGCTCCGGCGGTGGAACACCCTTATACGTGTCCGTCGACCAGTTGTCGTATGCACGTCGTGCCGGATACGAGCGTGGTCATCGACGGCCGCGTCTCGGCGACGATCGAAGACGGGCAGTTCGAGGGAGCGACGATTTCGGTGCCGGAAGCCGTCGTCGCGGAACTCGAGGCGCAGGCGAACGACGGGATCGACAGCGGCTGGGACGGGCTGTCGGAACTCCAGCGGCTGGCCGATCTCGCCGACGAGGGCGTCATCGATCTCGAGTACATCGGCGAGCGGCCCAACGCCATCGAGCGCGGCCACGCCTCCGAGGGCGAGATCGACGCGCTGATCCGCGATCTGGCCGAGGAGCTCGACGCGACCTTCCTCACCAGCGACATCGTTCAGGCCGAAGTCGCCGAAGCCAAGGGGCTCACGGTCGAGCACGTCTCGCCCGAGGTTCGCGAGGTCGGCAAGCTCACCGTCGAGAACTACTTCGACGATCAGACGATGAGCGTCCACCTCAGGACGGGGGCCGTGCCGAAGGCCAAGCGCGGCTCGATCGGCGAGATGCGCTACGAGCCGATCGCCGACGAACCGCTCGACGAGGAGACGATGGACGAGTACGCCCGCGAGGTCGTCGACGGCGCTAAGGAGGCCCCCGAAGGCTTCATCGAACTCTCGGAGCCGGGCATGCAGATCGTCCAGTTCCGCGATTACCGGATCGCCATCGGCCGGCCGCCATTCTCGGACGGCATCGAGATCACGGCCGTCCGCCCGATCGCTCAAACCGACATCGACGACTACGAGCACGCCGACGAGTTGAAAGAGCGACTGCTCGAGCACCAGCGCGGGGTCCTGATTTCGGGTGCCCCCGGTGCCGGGAAGTCGACGTTCGCACAGGCGGTCGCCCGCTACATTTCGGATCACGACTACTCGGTCAAGACGATGGAGAAGCCGAGGGACCTGCAGGTCGGCCCCGAGATCACGCAGTACACCGAACTGGCGGGCGACATGGCCAACACGGCCGACGCTCTCCTGATGGTTCGACCAGACTACACGATCTACGACGAGGTCCGAAAGACCAACGACTTCGAGGTCTTCGCGGACATGCGACTCGCGGGCGTCGGCATGATCGGCGTCGTCCACGCGACGCGAGCGATCGACGCGCTCCAGCGACTCGTCGGCCGGGTCGAACTCGGGATGATTCCCCAGGTCGTCGACACCGTCGTCTACATCGAAGCCGGTGAGGTCCACACCGTCTACGACGTCAAGACGGAGGTCAAGGTGCCCGCCGGACTCACGGAGGAAGACCTGGCTCGACCGGTCATCCAGATCACGAACTTCCGGACCGGCGAGCCCGAGTACGAGATCTACACGTTCAACCGCCAGGTCGTCACCGTTCCGCTCAAAGACGAAGACGGCGGCCCGGCGAACGAGTCCGGCGTCGACCGGATCGCCAAACAGGAGATCGAACGGGAGATTCGCTCGATCGCCCGCGGCTACGTCGACGTCGAACTCAGGAGCCAGGACAAAGCCGTCGTCTACGTCGAAGACGACGACATCTCGAGCGTCATCGGCAAGGGCGGCGGTCGAATCACCGACGTCGAGAACCGCCTCGGCATCGATATCGACGTCCGGACCCACGACGAGAACCCCAACTACGGTGCCGGCGGCGGTGGCGGCGGCGCTGCCAGCGCCGACGGCAGAGGCGCTGGCGGCGGACAGGCCGCCGGCCAGATGGTCACGCCCGAGATTACCTCGAGGCACATCGTCATCCCAGTCGACGGCAACCACGGCGAGACGGTCGAAGTGCAAGCCGGCGGCGACTACCTCTTCACCGCGACGGTCAGTCGCGGCGGCGAGATTCAGGTGTCGCGCGGGAGCGCGATCGCGGACGAGTTAGAGCACGCGGTCGATCGGAAGGAGCCGGTGACGGTCGTGCCGTCGTAAGCAGACCGCGAGTGAGCGACGCGAACGAGCGGACTTTTTTGGTGCAGATTTTTTCGCGGGGTTCGAACGCACCATAGGTGCGTGAGGACCCCGTTAAAAAAGGTGCGTGTGTGAAATTCAGGTGTCTCGCGGAAGTGCGATCGCGGACGAGTTAGAGCAGGCGGTCGACCGGAAGGAGCCGGTGACGGTCGTGCCGTCGTAAGTCGTTGTACCGCGAGCGACCGTGGGAAGCGAGCGGCTTTTTGGTGGAGATTTTTGCGCGAGTGGTCGCCGTAGCGACCCGAGCGGAAAAAGGTCCATCGTGAAGGAGCCGGTGACTGTGGTGCCGTCGTAGGCGAACCGTGAACGAACGCACGGTTCGGAGGCTGAAAGCCGAGAACCGCGGAAAGACGAACGGGCAACGCCCGTGAGAAAGTGAGCGAGTGGCCGTTGTTAGCGTAGATTTTGTGGAGTTGAGCGGGACCGAAGGTCCCGCACACCGTGCGAACGGGTTCTTCGAATCCGTGAGCAGAGAGTGGGTCGCGAACGGAGTGAGCGAACCCGACGAGAAAAAGTCAGTGGCCTGAAAACGAACGGCCCAACGAAGGGGTATCAAACGATCGTATACCGGCTTCCGGGCGCTTTCCGGTAGCCGTAGACGGTCCCGTCAACGACGACGACCAGTCGATCGCCAACGAGCAAGAGGGTTCCCAGACAGCCACGTCCGTCGGCCGGTGACGCTTCCCACCACCCGTCCCCATCACTCGTCACCGCGGCCAGTCCGCAGCCGTCCATCTCGGGCCCCGATCCCCAGCCGTATATTCCGTCACGGTCGGCGACCGGCGTCTCGCGGAACGAGTACTCGTCGCGTCGCCAGACGACGTCGCCGGCAGAGACGTCGATCGCCTCGAGCGTGCCGTCCGAATATTGATAACACCACTCTGTCTCCGAGACGGTGACGGGCGTAGCGCTCTCCGTCGATCCTTCGAGTGGAAGCGCGAACCGCCGGTCGCCGTCGGCCGCGACCGCCCACAGTTCGTCGTCGACGCCGAGCAGTGCGTCCGAACCGACCGTCTCGAGCCAGTGAGTGTCGACGGGCAGCGACCGACTCGCTTCGACGGTGCCGTCGTCGCCGATTCCGTACAGCGTCGGGGCCTCCGGCTCGTTGTCGGCATCCGTCTCGCCAGGACCCCTCGTGCTGAGCAGCCACAGGCGGTCGCCTGCGAGCGCGATGTCGGCGACTGCGTCAGCGGCGAGCGACTCGTCCTCGAGCGCGAACCGTTCGGTGCCGTCGTTCGCATCGAAGCCGACCACCCCGACCTCGTGGCGGCCGACGAGCGCGTCGCCGGCGGCGGACAGCGAGAGCGGTGGTCCCTCCCAGTCGGCCGTCCAGCGCGGTGTGGGATCGTCCTCGTCGTCCGCCGGCGCCTCGAGCGCCGTTACGCCGCCGTCCTCGAGCGCCAGATAAACACGACCGTCGGCGACCGCGGGTTCGCCGACGTACTGTCGGTCGGCGTTCTGACTCCAGCGCTGGTCGCCGGTTTCGTGATAGGTGGTGATGCGAGCGTCGTCGACGTCGACGAAGTTGACACCGGTATCGCCGCTTTGGAACGTACGGCCGCTACGGTTACGAATCCTGTAGCACGAGTCGCCGTCGGTGAGCCACGTCTCGTCGGACGGGCCGCCGGACGAAAGGCTACCGACATCGAACTGCCAGTCGAGTTCGCCGCCACCGGGTTGGTAGCCACAGCCGGCGAGCCCCGTCGTGAGGCCCGTTCCGACCGCTGCGAGCAGTCGGCGTCTACTGATTCGACCTCCAGTCATCTGCCCTCCCGTTCCAGTTCGCGAAGTCGGTCGATTCGCTCCGCCGTCGGCGGGTGCGTTTCGGGGAAGATGTCCGTGCTAACGAGTTCGTTCGAGCCGAAATCGCGACTCTCGAGCGGCGCGAGGTAGAGCGCCTCCGCCCCGCCGTCGAGCTTTCGTAGGTCTTTGTCTGGGACCTCGGGCATCGCCCCGTCGATCGTCTCGAGCGCGCTCGCGAGCGCCGCGGGGGAGCCAGTGATCGTCGCCGCGGCTTCGTCCGCCGCGTATTCGCGCTGTCGGGAGAGCACGCGATAGAACAGCACGCTCGCGAGCCAGAACATCGCCGAGACGGTCAGCGTCACGACGGCACAGACGACGATGACCACGATGGCGACGAGCAGTCCGCGGCCGTCGCTGTCGCCGCCACCGCCGCTCGACCCACCGGTGAATCCGCTCCCAAACAGCCGGACGAGCCCGTAGAGGACGTAGAACGCGACGACGGCGAGGTAGTAGGTGATCGTCGGCAACAGCCACGCGACGGTCATCAGGTTCGCGTCCCGATTCTTCAGGTGAGCGAGTTCGTGGGCCAGGACGGCCTCGAGTTCGTCGTCCGCGAGTTGGTCGAGGAGCGCGGTCGTGACGACGACGCGTTCGTGACCGCCGCCGGCCACGGCGAACGCATTGGGGGCCTCGCTTCGGATCACGGCGACGTCGGGTTTCGCGAGGTCGATTTGGGAGGCGAGTCGCGTGACCGTGGCGTGGAGGTCGGGGTACTCGCTCGCGTCGACGTCGCGCGCGTCGAGCGAGCCGAGAACGGTTCGCGGGCCGAACCGGTACTGGACGGCGAGACCGCCGAGAACGACGACGGAGAGGACCAGCGGATCGACGTAGAACTCGCCGTGGTACGGCCGCTCGTTGGCCCACTCGAGAAGCGCGATGCCGACCGTGTTCGCGAGAAAAACGAACGTGTAGACGAACGCGAACGGCAGGCAGACGATCAGGCCGAGCGCGACGAGCATTCGGAGTCGGAGGGAGCGGTCCGCGAGAGAGGGGTTCATGTCAACAGGGAGTTGTAACCGTCTTCGGAATCAAACTGTTCGAACATAATTGTATCCATCCGATATCGAACGGCGGTCGTGCGCCGTGAAACGTGCCGGAGGCGGCTGTTGAAGCGTGGAAAGAGGCGATATCGACGACCCGTATACTGTGGAATCCGCCACACTCAGTAATGGTAAATACTAGCACGAAATATCCCGTGTGCTGGCCGAGTGTCGTCCAATCTGACCAACTACTACTAGCTGTTTAAGGAGTAAGCATTTATACGAGACGAATGTTGAATAGAACGTAACACAACATGGTGTTTGACCTCTATGGGAGCAGATAGGAAGACAGTCGTCTACTCGGACGTCGGACAGCCGGACAGATCGTTCATTACGGACCGACCGGGACTCGAGACCGTGCGCTCGCGGATCGTGAGCGATATTCGGTCGACCGTCGAGGACGCGAGCGCCGAGGGCGCCGTCGTCGCGATGAGCGGCGGAATCGACTCGACCGTCACGGCCGCGCTGGCCGTCGAAGCGCTCGGCAGCGATCGCGTCCTCGGACTCGGTCTCCCCTGCCACAAATCCGAACAGACGGGCGTCAGCGAAGCCCGGACTATCGCGGAGGGGCTGGGGATCGAGTTCGAAGAGATCCAGCTGCGACCGATCCTCGAGGCGTTCGAGGGGACGGTCGTGGAGTCGCTCGAGCCCGCCGCCACCGATGACGACGACCGCCCACACGAGCGCACCCACGCGACCGGCAACGTCATCGCACGCCTGCGGATGATCTGTGCGTACTACGCGGCGAACCGCCAGCGTCGACTCGTCCTCGGGACGGCGAACCGCTCCGAGTGGTTGCTCGGCTACTTCACCAAGTACGGCGACGGTGCGGCCGACACGTATCCGATCGGCGACCTCTACAAGACGGAGGTGCGCGCGCTCGCCAAACGGATCGGGGTTCCGAAACGCATCGTCAGCAAGGAGCCGACGGCGGGGTTCTGGGCGGATCAGACCGACGCCGACGAACTCGGGGCCTCCTACGAGGTCATCGACCCGTTCCTCCAGCGGCTCGTCGAACTGGACGAACCGATCGGCGACGCCGCGGACGCACTCGGTATCGATCGCGAGACCGCCCGCTCGATCGCGTGGCTCTGTGCCGAAACGCAGCACAAACGGGCTACCCCACCGACGCCGGGGATCGCCGGCCGAACCGACGATCCCTGACTGTCAGTCCGTACTCATTCCCAGATACGTCGCCTGAGGCAGTTACTGCCCTGTTTGCCAGTAGAAAGCTGCACGTGTGACCGCCAATACCGAGCTGTCACGCGCGACCGCCAGCCCGTTAGAGACCGCTGTAGACCTCCGTGTTGCGCCACCAGAACAGCCCCCACGAGAGCATGAACCCGGCCGCCATCGCGATGATGTCCTGGACGATACGCGGGAGACCGAGATCGACGATCGGGACGAGGACGATCGCCGACCCGATCGCGGCTCCCGTGACGACGAACACCAGATCACCCGCGATGTGTTCTCGCGTCTGCTCCCAGTACTCCTGTCGATCCTCGTCGTACCAGATCCCGATGTAGATCAACACCGGCGCCATCGAGGTGATCACGGTGATCACCTGATACTCGTCGGGTAGTCCCGCCGGCCCGAGAACGGCAATGTTGAGCGTGTTAGCGACGATCGCCATCCCGAACAGACCGATTAGCAGCCATCCCCACCGCGGGAGCCTCTCCTTGTCCATGCAGGGGGACGGTTACGCCGTTAAAATAATCCTCCTGTTTGTCGTCCGCTATTCGGCACAGCAGGCGTCTTTTTTCGGTGACTCGTCGACGCCGTTGCCGTCGGCCGCGACAGGCTCTTCGATCCGGTAGAGACTCTGACGTGCGTCAGCAAAATAGATATCCTCGTCGACGATCCCGATCTCCTCGAGTCGCTCGAGCGCGTATCGGACCGTTCGAGCCGACAGCATCGACTCCTCGACGATCTGTTTCTGGGTCAACGGCCCATCGTACTCGAGCACCTTGAAAACGAGTTTGGCACTCGGTGGCAAATCTTCGATGTCCTCCCCGTCGGTCTCTGCCATACTACGAATCGAAAGCACCCAGCAGCATAAAAGTTGAGCCTTACGAGCCGCGACTATCGTGAAAGATTACGATAGCGTACGTCCAGTAAAGTAGGCCGTGGTGGTTCGTAACTGCCGAAATAGCGATTTGACCGGATAGTCAGGTTCTGGCGAAGCTTGCGGGAGTCGCGAGCGACTGTCCGTCTCGTTGTCAATTGCTCGGTGATCGCCGGCGTACTCCGTGCAACTCGGGGACCGTGGATCGCCGGTGGCCGTGTTGTGATCGGCTTCGCGTTCGAAACGTGTGCAGCTCGGGTCGCCACCGCTCTCACAGCTTCTGCCAGACGTCCTCGTCGTCGTCGAACCCGTCTTCGGGATCGGCGAACTCCTCGTTGCCCTCGAGTTCCATCTCGTCGGCCGAGAGCGCCGGCTCGCCGTCGGCGACCGCCGGCTGTTCCTCCAGGTTCATCTCCGGCCAGGCGGTCTCCTCCCAGAGCCCGCGTTCGCTGTAGTAGTAGACGACGCCGTCGTTGACGACGGCGAACAGACCGCGCTGCGTGTCGTGAACGACGCGCTCGTTCGTGTCGATCGCGACGTCGACGACGTCCTCTAAGGTGTCGAGCGAGACGTGATAGTCGCCGATCCACATCGGAATCGAACCGCGCGAGATCCACTCGGCGTAGCGCCGTTCGTGAACCGCACGCCGGGCGGCGTCCTCGTCGATCGGCGATCGTCGGGCGACGAACGCACCGGCTGCGAGCGAGAGCGTCCCGAGCAGCGAGAGTCCCGCGATAGCGGCGAGACTCTGTGACTCGGTCGTCTCTATCGTTCCCGTCTGGTGGGTGTGCGTGTCGGACGCGGACACCGACTCCTCGAGCCAATAGGCGGTGTCGGTCACGCGAAACATCGTCGACTCGCGCTGGGTTCCCTGATTGGTTCCGGTATCGTACTCGACGTGGAGGACGAACGCCATGTCGACGTCGCCGACGCCGCTCAGCTCGCTCTCGAGTTCCTGCTGACGATCCCGGTAGGATTCGACGTCGACCGTCGTTTCGGACGTTGCGACGCCGTCCTCGACCGCCGGCGAGCCGTCGATCACGGTGTGGCTCTCGTTCCAGAACGACTGGTCGTTTCGGGTCGCCTCGTAGCGCACCTCGAGTTCGTGGGTCACCTCGCCGTCGTCGATCGGCGTCCCGCCGCTCTCGTTTCGCAGTTCGGTCCCGGCCTCGAGCGTCAGTTCGGGCGAGGCGTTCAGCATGTAGACTTCGCTGTTCTCGAGTCGATCGCCCTCGTTCCAGAGCGTCCCGTCCTGAACGACGACGGCGCTCGTCTGCAGGTCGCTCGAGACGCGCTCTTCGCCGTACTGGGCCTCGGTCGTCGTCGACGGGTTCGCAACGGCCCAACCGCTCGCGAGGAGCGCGAGCGCACCGATCACGACCAGAGCGATCACGATCGGACGGCCGTATTCGGCGAGCAGTAGTTCGAGACGCGGATTGTCGATCACAGTTCAAATTCCCCCGGAGCCAGTCCCCCTGGCGTCCGTTCCCCGCAGCGACCGGTTCGGGCCGTTCCCAGACCGATCGGAAGACACGTATGCGTACATTCATACAAGGCAACCATTATAACGATACTGGCTGACGATGGCGTCTATTTTAAGCTATCGGCTACACCACCGTGTTACGCCCCCTCACAGCCACTCCCGAAGTTTCCGTTGGAGCCGAGTCGACAGCGAAACGTGGGATCCCGCGGATCGAACGCGCAGGTCGTTGTACCCGAAAATCGCGAGGACGATCGCGACGGTGACGCCGACGATGACGCCGTTGACCGCGGCGATCGCCGCGAGCGGGTGCAGCCCGTGGAGCCAGACGATCACGGACGGCGGGAGCACGGCGAGATACCGGTACTCTCCGAGGTGTCGCGTGTACTCGCCGGTCTCCTCGGGTGCGGTAAGCGAGACCGTCGTCTCCCCGCTCGAGCGTATCCCGACCGTCTGCGAGCCGGGGTCCGCCGCGATGTTTCGACTCGCGGCGTCGTGGACGGCCACGATCGGGAGATAGCCCGCGTTGTCGACGGTCCGCGTAAGTTCTGCCGTCTCACCGGGAGCGAGTACCTGTGGATCGTCGGACGGCGAGTCCGTGCTCACGAGTTCGTACTCGGCGGTGCCGGCGGGAACGACCATCGCCGCGGTCGCGAACGTGACGAACACGAGCAAAACGAGCCCCAGCGCCGTCCAGAATGCGATAACGTTCTCGCGGGAGCGCGAGCGGCGCGTCTCGCGTCGTCCAGGGCCGAGTCGCTCGAGGAGCGTTCCGAAGCCGAGCAGGGCCACGCCGAAGGCAACCAGCATCGCGCCGAGTCCCTCCGAGTCGGCCGTCGTCGTCAGCCCGAGCACCGACGCGACCGTTCCGTAGGCCGACTCCGCGACGCTCTGGACGCCCATGATCGCCGTGCCGAGGTACGGAAGCGTCACGGCCTCACCGTTGACTTGCCACGCCGTGGCGACGATCTGGCCGTCCGTGACGTGTGGCTCGCCGCCGTCCTGATCGGTGAAGGGGTTGGCGTCCCCTCTGGTGACGTAGCCCTCGTCGGTTTCGCCGATCACGCGATGGGTCGTCAGTTCGCCGTCGTGTAATTCACGGGCCTCGAAGACGACGATGTCCCCCTCCTCGACGTCGCCGGTCGCGATGCTCGGGACCGCGACGAAGCCGTCGCCGGCGTTCATCGTCGGCTCCATGCTGCCGGTCGCAACGTAGCCGAGCAGGATCGGCTGTCCTAATAATTGTCCGACCAGTAGGAGGACGATGCAGACGGCGACGGCCAGCCCCAACCCTCGTTTAAGAAGTGTGGCCGACGTCATCGTGTTTGTTCGGAGAATATCATTCTGTACCGACTATTCAATTACTGATTCACTTAGAAAGCAAACACCTTAAACTCCCCGAGAGTCGGCGTTTGACCCTACGGGGCAGCCCTCCGGTGATTCGCTACCGCATCGGAACGAACGCCCACCGGCGGTTCGCGGCGATACCCAGGAACAGAAAGCCCATCGCCATCGGCGGCGCGAGGGCAGCCGTCGCCGCCGCCGACAGCTCGCGGTTCTGAATCGCGATCGTGGCTGGCTCCGTGACGGTGACCGACCCCGCTTCCACGCCGCTGATCGCAATATTGTACGTCCCCGCGTCGTCGAACTGCCGCTCGAACGTCACCGTCGTCTCCCCGTTCGGGTCGATCGGCACCGTCCTCGTGTCGACGACGATACCGTCGACCGCGAGCTCGAGCGTGCGCTGCACTCGCTGCTCGGTCGGGTTCGACACCGTGGCCTCGATCGTCGCGCTGTCGCCGGCCGTGATCTCGGTGGTGGTGACGGATGCCTCGAGGACGTCGATCGGCGGTCCTTCGACGGTGACCGTCTCGCTCGCGATCCCGTCGATACCGACCTCGTACCGCCCGGGCCACTGCATCTGCCGCTCGAAGACGGCCGACTCGTTTTCGCCGGGTCCGATCTCGAGCGTTTCGGTGTCGACGACGGTGCCGTCGACGGTGAGCTGCGCCGTCGTTTCTTTGGTCGTCCGGCCGACATTCTCGTAGGTCGCGTTCGCAGTTACGTTTTCGCCTGTCTCGAGTTTGGTCGGCTCGACCTCGAAACTCGTGAGTTCAATGCCACTCGGATGGTCGTCGTCTTCCTCTTCGTCCTCGTACTCGACGTGGATCGTGAACGTCTCCGTGCCACTGTGAGCAATGTGCGTGTCGATTGCGACGCCGATATTTGTCGTCTCGGCGGCTGATGGCTCGAGAGGATTGGACTCCGTGAGTGTATCCGATTGGTCTCCGCCCTGGTAGAACTCGAGACCCGTGATGTCGTTCTCGATCCAGACCCGTTCGACTGCATTGTCGTTGACGGTGATCGAGAAGACGTCATCGAACGTGGTGTGTGCCTGGTTGTTGAGTTTCTCGAGGTCGAGTTGGAGTTCGTCGTTGTCGTCGAGTGAGGCGTATTGGGAGGTTGGCTCGAGGACGACATCATCGGATGCCGTGTTTTCACCCACCGTAATTGCTACTGTTGGGACTGCAAGCGCGAGGAGAAAGCAGGCTGCTGCAGCGGTGAGTAGGATTTTGGTGGATGGCATTCGGAATTGGCGTCTATAGCACGGATCTATAGCTGGGGGAAGAGCCGTAGCTGATTCTCGTTGCGGAAGCCCACAGATGAGCCTTCTATCTGGTCATTATGGGTCAGCTGCGTAGAGTGTTAGATCCTCAGGATCTCCTCCGCTCTCTAGCGGATCTTCTCTTGTATCAATTTCAGCATTAATCTCTACGCTCTCATTATTACTGAGGCTCTGGTATTCTCCACCATTGGTTTCGTTCAGCGTGAACTCGACAACTGCACCGTCAATATCTATTTCAGCAGTAGAGGAGTGGGACTCATCATCTCCAAAGCTCACGTGAATCTCTTCATCATCAGCAGCGTTGTTTGTTAGAGTCAATACCCCGTTGACGGTCGTGACGGCATCGTCGTTGTAGCTTTCCCCGAGATTGATTTCGGCTGCACCATCTCCACTACTATCATCAGTAGCATAGTCGCCATCAACTGAAATACCGAGGTATGCATCTCCATCACCGGTAGTTTCGACGGTTACAGATCGATCTGCTTCCACACTACTAAACGCACCCGTCCCAAGCGCAGCTCCGCCGCCCGCGACAATCGTACCCAGTCCAACTAACACGTTGCGTCGATTCATTCTCATGGTTATGATCTCCATACAACCGCGTCGATATCCACCATCTCGAGGCGGGTTCGGAACGCGGTCCTTACCCCATACCAGAAACGCTACCCACTTTGTATTAGGTTGCCAGAAGTACTGAAAGCCGATCAATACACTTGTTCAAGACAGTCCTGAACGGCTCTGTATCGACTTCTGACCCCTCGTAATCGGCACGATCAAATTCGAGGCAGAACAGGGCTCTCGAGGCCGTTCCGGCTATGATGATGAGACCGATGAAATGTACCAGGCCAGAACGCTCATATGTTAGCCGTACAGAATGTATCCAGATAGCAATTGAGTAGAATCGACGAGTTAGCACTGGTCCATCGCTGCTCCAATCGAAGTTGGACTGATCTCTGTGGACGGCGGCTCCTACCGATTGCTCGAACAGGTGTCACATGCGTACGATAACGTATCTCGGATTGGGACTGCTCGTCTGTGGGGCGCTCGTCTTCGTCGCCTCGAGCGGCGCGTTCGATTCGACGCTCGCCGACCGGGGTGTCAGTGCCGGCACTGCAGACGACGAAGATGCCCTCGTCGGGCTCGATCACTCCGATACGATCCTCTCTGCGGAAGAGGGAGAGTTCATCTGTACAGAACAGAGTGGGTTCTTGTTTTTCCAGTACTGCTCCGACGGCGAGTTCACATACAATGAAATACTGCTCTCCGTTAGTGATCAGACGGCAACAGCAGAGTTCGAGACAATCGATATCAACGAGATAGCAGGCTTCAATGATAATCCGTCGATCGAATCTACCGTGGTCGAGAGCGATGGAGACGAGTACACCCTCGAGGCTTCGATCCGGTGCAATGCAGAATGCACAGGTGGTTCCCTCGTCGGCGATGCGTGTCAGAGTCCGATTGGATCCGGCGAAGCCGTACAACATTCCGCTAGTCAAACGGGAACGGTCGATCTCGAGGCGAATGGCCAAACCGTTTCCGTCGACCTCGACCGACCAGTCGAAATCGCGTGTGAGGCTGGAACGGTCACCGAACCTGGCTAGATGTCGATTTTGTCTCTCGACTCCGTTTGGTCAGGGACTATTGATATCTGCTACCGCAACTTACCGTCCCACTTCGAAACCGCGTTCTCGAGGGTGTAGAGTCGAGACTGCCGATCAGTAAACGTTCCTGAATATATTTATAGTCACAATGTTTTAGTGGGATACAATGGCTGGTGCAGGTGGGAACAACCAGGGGTCTTGCTCTCGGGAAAAGCGGGGAGTGAGCCCCATCGTCGGTCTCGTACTCCTCATAGGGATGGTGATTGCAGCGACAGCACTGCTCTTTCTTATCGGTTCGCCGATGCTCGATACGTTCGAATCGGAGAGCGAACGCGAGCGAGCGCATCTCTGTATGGACGAAACGGATCACCAACTCGCGACGGTCGCCGGGACCGGTGAGCAGCGGTCGATGCCGTCGACCGATATTTCGGAGTGCCAGATCGACGTCGCCGACGAAGGACAGATCGAGTTCGTCTGGTACAACGACACCGAGGCTGATGATATCCCGTGGGACGACGACAATCGAACCGCGTCCGCAAAACTCGGTGCCCTCGAGTTCGAACTCGAGGACCGAACGATTGCCCACCAGGGCGGTGCGATCTGGGAGGACACCGGTTCGGAGACGCGAATCATCTCGGAGCCCGGAATCAGCTACGAAAATGAATCCGACGAGGAGAATAGGTCCGTCCAGTTCAATATTATGCTCCTCGATCAGGACGAACTCTCGAGTTCTGATCCTGTTGCGCGGGCGGACCACGAACGAAGCGACGAATTGGCCGAAAACATCACCAATGCAGCCAGCGAATCCGATGGAAATAATGTCGCGATCCGAATCGAGAGTTCCTATCACGACGGGTGGAATCGGCACCTTGAGGACACACTCGAGGGTGCCGAGATCTCGCACGATTCGGACGCCGAAACCGTCGAAGCAAAGGTAACAGGGGTTAGGGAGACATCAGATGATCCGGAACTGATTCTCGAGGAAGACAAAGGCCTGACGGACACGGTTGGAAGTAGCGATCAGCGAGTGGTCTTCGGTGACCAACTCCGCTTCGCAATGCAACTAAACAACACTGGCGGCTCAGCCCTTACACCAGATGCGACTGTCTCTATTCTCGGAACTCCAGTTTCCGAAACACAAAATTTGGGCGTCGGACCCGGTATTCGCGATCGAGACGTTCGAATCAATTCAAACGTCTATCAAAACGATCTAATCCCTGGCCAAACCTACCAGTACCAGTATTCGTTTGACATCAACGACGAGTCGCTCGACACTCCCGGCGAGTTCTACCTCGGAAAACCAGGAACGCACTTCAACGTCACCGGCAATGAAACGACATCAGACGGCGAAAACATCACGATCAGCGCGGACATCTGGAACCAGGGTGTCGAGAACGCGACGGGTGCCGACGCTCAGGACATCTCACTCGAGTTCGATCACCCTGACATCGACGGCGTAAAACAGGAACTCGAGCTCGACTACGGAGCCGAGGGGACGGTCGAGTGGACGATAAACGAGAGCGCCTGGCCAGGCGGGGAGTATCCGTTCACCATCGCAACTGACAACGACAGCGCACACGGCATACTCAACATCAGTGGCGGGCAGGAGGGAGACGGGATCGTCGTCACCGCGGACCACGGCGTGCTCGACGGACCCGGAGACACCGGCGACCAACGCGTCGACGTGACGGAGGAGACGTTCACGATCGGAACGGAGGTCACGAACACGAATCTTACCACCGAAACGCAGGACGTGGCGCTGTCACTTCCGGGCGAATCAGGTAGCGAACCCGAGCCCGAAACGGTGACGCTCGAGTCGAACGAATCCGAAACCGTCGCGTTCGAGATCGATACCGACGACTTCGAGGCCGGGTCAGTATACGAGTACAACGTTTCAACTGAAAACAGTTCGATGACCACACCCGGCACGTTCTACGCCGGCTACTCTGGCACGTACTTCGAGGCCTCGGAGACGAACGCGACGCACGACGACGACTACGTCACGGTTACGTCCAACATCACGAACCTCGGCGTCGAATCCGGCTCTCAGGACATCGGCTTCGAACTCGAATATCTTGATGACCTTCCGGAGGAGCTCGAGGGAGACAGTCCCTACGGCTATCTCGGTGAGAACACCGTCGAACGATCGTTCGGCGAATCGGACACCATCGAACTGGCACTCAATGAGAGCAACCTCATCGATGGCGAGTACGAAGCGACGATTCACACGGATGATGGGACGGACAGTGTCACGTTCGATGTCGACGCCGGAATCGACCCCGGACGAGTGGGGCTAGGTGAAATCGAAGACGCTGAAGTGACCGTCGAAGTCCTCGGCTCACAGGTGTCTGGTGACGGTACAATGTGGTCTGGCTTGTTCCCTCAATCGGTCCACAATCTGGCCCCGATGACGTTGGACATACTGGCTGACGAGAATGAGGTACACTCCTTCGAGAACCCCGACGGCGGAGATAACATCAACACCGGCCCGACTTGGCAGGACAAGAGCGACGACAGTTACCGGTACAATTTCTCCGTGGACGACGAGATCGAACTCACGTTGCGGAACACGAGACACAACACTTGTCAATCGCAGTCCACCGATCCGAACACGCTCCCGCACTATTCGGGTCCGACCGACCGGGACTTCATGTGGTGTACTGATGCACCAAGCGGCGAGGCGTTCGGACCGATCGACGCGTCCCAGGGCGAGAACTTGCAGAACGTTCGGGTTCGGAGCGCGGAAAACAACACGATTCCCGCCCTTCCCGCAGGTAACGACCAACAGCTGAGCGCAACTGAGGTCCTCGAGCAACAGGGACTGATCGCGGACAGCGGCGATGAGCTCGATCTCGGCCCCGGTGAGTTCGTGTTCCTCTTCGAGAACACGGAAACGACGGACGAGGACGGTATCGACGCGCTCTGGGACGACGCGATCGACACCTACGAGCAGTACCCCGATCAAACGTACGACCCGAACTTCAACGACCTGATCGTCTACGTTGAGGTCGAACGTGCAGGCGTCAATCCTGACACACCGAGTATTACGATCATACCCGGTGGCGGTGACGAAACTAACGTGAGTCACGGCGGCTCTGACGGTGTCGGTGAGGTCGGTGACGTCGATGTCGACCTCGGTGAGGGAAGTTCCAGTGCAGGTAACTCCCCTTCAGTTGGAACTGGGGAGTCCGCTGGCAGTACGGGAGATCATCAGTCGACCGAGACGGGAATCGACATCGATACCGATTACATTGTGATCGGCTAGCCCTGTCTAGACCCGATTTAGACGCTGTAACGGCGCACTTGACGCCAAGAGTCAAGTCAACATCGTCGAATTATGAACTATTCGACCACTCGCCACACCAGCTCAATCAACTAAAACAGATGCGACAGGTCACATATCTCGGCGTCTCCTTCTCATCAGTGGGTTGGTGATGATCGGCTCGAGCGGTGCGTTCGACACGCAGGTCGCTGACCGAGGTGTCGGAATTGAGACCGCTGACGACGCAAATGCGTTTCTCGGACTCGAGTACTCGAACGAGGCCAGAACGCTGGAACTGGCGAGCGACGATAGTGACGGTGGCGGGTTTTGCTTTCTCGCCTGTGGCCCATACGAATACACCGAACGGGAACTCGTCGAAGTGAAAGATAACATACCATCTGGCGAACTCGTCGTCGAAGAGATCTCGTTTGAGGACGATGGTGACGATATAATCGATGACCTCGAATACACCGACGGAAATTTTGTACGTGGAGATTTTAGCTGCCCTGCGAGCGGTTCTCTGTTCGGGTATGGCGATCAAGAGGATTGGTCCGCGACGATAACGATCGGTATCGAAGCAAGTGGTGGGGCGGTAACAATCGACCTCGACCGAACGGTCGATATCGAATGCGTTGGTGATTGAGAACAGCCCCGGTGGGACCATATTCTTTCTACTTTTCGCCTCTCTAACTGGTTTCATTATCCATTTTTATTGAAGAATATAATGGGCTGCTGGAAAGATCGTGGCGAGTGAGTGTAGATGCCATCCTTCGGCGAGAAGGATTATGTATCGGAAAGGCGTTCTTTCACAACAGTACGGGGTATCAGATGGCAGGCAAGATGGTTAAGGATTCGAACAGAGGTGAAATTTTCGACCTGCTGAGTAACCACCGTCGCCGGTACGCCATCCACTACTGCAAGCGCGAGGACGAACCAGTAACGCTGGGCGACCTCGCCGAACACGTCGCTGCCTGGGAGCTCGACAAAGAGGTTCAGGAACTCACCTCCGCGGAGCGAAAGCGGGTCTACACGTCCTTACAACAGACCCACCTGCCGACGCTCGAGCGAGCCGACATGATCGAGTTCGACGACCGTACGATCGAACTCACCGAGGAAGCGACAGAGCTAGACGTCTACCTCGACGTCGTCCCGTCAGACTCGATTCCGTGGGGTATGTACTATCTAGGACTGACTGTTGTCGGTGCGATTGTGATGGGAGGGCTGTGGCTCGAGGTCGTGCCAACGGAGACGGTTCCCGAACTCGGCTGGGCGACGCTGGTGTTCGCGCTGTTTGCGGTGTCTGCGATTGTGCACGTGGTAGAGAGCCGGCGGATGCGACTAGGGGAAATGGAGCGGCCTCCGTAGTTTGGCGTACTACCTACCGTTCGTTGTGGTTGGGTTGGTTGTCCCGAAAGTGATACTGGTGGCTAACGTTTCTCTTGGGTACATAGTCGAACTCAACGAGCAGAGATAGGGACCGTTAGTCAAGGTCACAGCCATCGATACACAAGTCAGTAGTGCTCGTGAATGTTTCACCAGATGCTTCGAACTGAAACGTCACGCGCAGGTCTTCTCCATCCATACTGGCTGGACTATTCCCCGGCCCGCCACCTGGTCTGAACTGACCGAACCGTCCTTCGAAGTTATCTTGGCCAGCCTCTATCGTGACACCATCGAAGGAGACTAACGGGCCATCCTCACCGATGTGTAAATCGTTTTCGACGACCGTTTGATTATTTAATTCTAATCCCGCGGACCGAGTCGGCGACTCGGCTGTTGTTTGGTCAATTCGCACCCCTGTAAACGTAATATCAACGTTTCCAACGTTTCTAAGGGTAAATCTATAGGTACCACTTCCACCGGGTGATCTCGCCTCACCAGTAAATTCGATCGATTCGGCTGGTGATACGCTGAAGTCGCGTTGTAGTGTGATCTGTCCCCTGCTGGTTCCGTTCTCGGATAAATCGGCTGTGATATCGACAAACGCGTTCTCAGAGTCGTCCGTTGCTTCTATTTCTACACTCCTGATCTCGGTAGGTGGCAACGGAAAACTAAACGGCGATGAATTGCCATCGAAAGTGATCTCAGTGTCACTCTCTTCTAACGTTACTTCCATTTCCAGTGACGTGTTGTTTATGAATACAGGATCATCACTCGAATCGACATTATCGATACCGAGGAGAGCATCTGTGCCGTCAGCGGCATTGACAGCCACACCACGACCAGCGCTAGCGGACGTAAACGCGTTGGTACTGTACAGCGCCCCGGCGGCAATAGACATCGCACCGAGGCCTAGGAACGTCCGCCGTATCATTGAGTGATGATTCACTCTCGAACGTTATAAATCCTGTGACGTTTGTCCTGTCTGATCTGTTCGGAGATCATGAAAGCGACGCTTTGAGGACCCAAAAGTCCGGAAGAGACATTTAATTACTGGTTCTTTATATGTTTGAGTGAATCGCTTGACGCTGCTCTGGAAGGTCGTTGATATGGATGGTTGCGATGGCAACCTCGAAAGAAAACGTAGCTGTTGGCTTTCCCGCTTCAATGGGTGATCTCATCGTAGAGGAACTTTCCGTATTCACACGCCCCGCCAAAACAGACTGTTGGTCTACTTCGAGACC
This sequence comes from Natronorubrum texcoconense, assembly GCF_900100335.1. Classification (GTDB taxonomy): domain Archaea; phylum Halobacteriota; class Halobacteria; order Halobacteriales; family Natrialbaceae; genus Natronorubrum; species Natronorubrum texcoconense. Next base: position 168,411 of record NZ_FNFE01000007.1, read on the forward strand.
AACCCGAACGCCTTTTTAGCCCCGCACTCGGACTTCTTCCCATGTCGACCGAATCGATCAGTGACCGACGCGAGCACATCCGCTCGATCAGCGTCACGTCGCTGTCAGCGCTGCTCGGCGTCGCCGCGGCACTCGCCTCGATGTCTATCACGGGCGACGCCGCCACGTTAGACGCGGCCGCGACCGATCTCCGCGCGCTCATGCTCGTCGCGGGGGCGATCCTCGCCCAGTTCATCCTCTTCGACTTCACGAGCATCTACGGTGAGGACGAGTTCGGGGCGAAACACTACCTGTTCATCGTCTTCATGACGTTCTCGTTCTGGTTCGTGACGTGGGGCATCCTGCTGACCACGGCGGAGGCAGCAGCGTAACCATGGCGGACGACAGCATCGCCGTCGTAGACTTAGATCGGTGCCAGCCCGACCGCTGTAGCTACGAGTGTAAGAACTACTGCCCGCCGAACCGCACGGGCAAGGAGTGTATCACGCTTCGTGGCGAGGAAGCCGACGAAGGCCAGCCCGAACAGATCCACATCTCCGAAGAGATCTGTCTCGGAGAAACCTGCGGGATCTGCGTCGAGAAGTGCCCGTTCGACGCGATCGAGATCATCAACCTGCCCAAGGAACTGCAGGACGATCCGGCTCACCGCTACGGCGAGAACGCCTTCTCGCTGTACGGGCTGCCCGCGCCACAGGAAGGAAAAGTAACCGGCATTCTCGGTCCGAACGGGATCGGGAAGACCACCGCCGTGCGCATCCTCGCGGGCGAACTCGAGCCCAACCTCGGCCGTCATGACGAGCCGGTCGACTGGGACGACGTCCTCGAGGCCTACCGCGGGACGGAACTGCAGGACTACATCGCGGACGTCCGCGACGGCGAGATGACCATCTCGCGAAAGCCTCAGTACGTCGATCAGATTCCGAACAGCTTCGACGGCAACACTCGTGAACTGCTCGAGCGAACGGACGAGCGGGGCGAACTCGACTATCTGGTCGAGCGGCTCTCGATCGGGCCCGTCATGGAGCAGGCGATCGACGACCTCTCCGGCGGCGAACTCCAGCGAGTCGCGATCGCCGCGACGCTGGCCCGCGATACGGACTTCTACTTCCTCGACGAGATCACGCCGTACCTCGACATCGGCCAGCGCGTGACGGTCGCGCGGCTGATCCGCGAACTCGCCGAAGAGGAGAACCGCTCGATGCTCGTGGTCGAACACGACCTGGCGATTCTCGATCTGCTCGCGGATACGCTCCACGTCGCCTACGGTGAGCCCGGAGCGTACGGTGTCGTCACGGCACCGAAATCCGTCCGTAACGGGATCAACGAGTATCTCTCGGGCTACCTCGACAACGAAAACATGCGGATTCGGCCGAACCCGATCGAGTTCGAAGAGCACGCGCCCCGCAGCTCGGCCCGCGGGGAGACGCTCGTCGAGTACCCCGACCTCACCAAGAGCTACGGCGACGGCGAGTTCAGTCTGGACGTCGAGGGCGGCGAGATCAGACAAAACGAAGTGCTCGGCATCGTCGGCCCCAACGGGATCGGGAAGTCGACGTTCGCGAACCTCCTCACGGGCAACCTCGAGCCCGACGAGGGCGACGCCGATCTGGACCTCGAGATCTCCTACAAACCGCAGTACGTCACCATCGACCAGCACATGCGGGTCGACGCCTTCCTCTCCTCGATCACGGACCAGTTCGGCTCCTCGTACTGGAACACCGAGATCGCCCAACCGCTCCAGCTCGAGCGGATCATGGAGCAGAACCTCTCGGATCTCTCCGGCGGTGAGCGCCAGCGGGTGGCCATCGCGGCCTGTCTCTCCGATTCCGCGGATCTCTACTTGCTCGACGAACCCTCGGCCCACCTCGACGTCGAACAGCGCGTGCAGGCGACGAGCGCGATCCGTCGGTACGCCGAACAGCAGGACGCCACCGTCCTGGTCATCGACCACGACATCTACATGATCGACCTCCTCGCGGACCGATTGATGGTCTTCGACGGCGAACCCGCCGTCCACGGTCGCGCCGGCACCCCACAGCCGATGCGCGACGGGATGAACGAGTTCCTCGCGAACCTCGAGGTCACCTTCCGTCGGGACGAGCGAACCTCTCGACCGCGGATCAACAAACCCGACTCCCAACTCGACCGCGAACAGAAGCGCGAGGGCGAGTACTACTACGCACCCTGAGGACGACTAACTGGTAACCTTGGCGTGGGCTGATTGTTTTCACGCGCGACTCGCTGGGCAACTTCTATAGTGATTCGGCCGGAATCTCCGATCGAATGGATTGGGGGCTGCTGACTACCGGTCGCCCGAGCGCGGGTGATCTCGACGACGACAGCGATCGCCACCGGCCTCGCCGGTGGCTCGTCGCCGTCGGTGCGGGTCGATTCGCTGCCGAGTTCGTCGACGGAAACGCGTTCCGTCGCGAGTCACGTCCACCCGTGGACGGACGACTCGAGACGTCTTCGAGCGGTCCATGACCGCACGAGAGAATCGTCCGAGCGGGCTCGACGGCGACACGAACGAGACGACGACCGACAGCGGATCGAGTGACGACGCTAACAAGCCGGCCGACACCGCCGCCGACTGTTCAGCCGACACCGCCGCCGACCGCTCGCCCGAGACGCCACACATCCTGCTCCTCGAGGACGACGACTCGCTTCGCGAACTGCTGGTACATAAACTCGAATCGAACGGCTACGAGACGACCGCGCTTGCCGACGGGCGGGAGTGTTGGTCGTTTCTGGCGACCGGAGAGGCGCCGGATCTGGTGCTGCTCGACGTCATGGTCCCCGGACTGGACGGCTTTCGCGTGCTCGGCCGGATTCGAAACGACGACCGACTCGAGGGCGTCCCGGTTATCGTGCTCTCGTCTCGCGGCCGGCAGGCGGACGTTCGCAGGGGGTTCGATCTCGGGGCCGACGACTACGTGACGAAACCGTTCAGTCCGGCCGCACTCGTCGCGCGGGTTCGGCGGGTGCTCTCGTGACCCGGGCATCCGTCCGTCGTCCGACGCTGACGCTGCGCTGGTACTGCCGGAACGAATCGGGCTGGTTTTCGGGAATACGATCAGAACGCGCCTCCGAGAAGGCGGTCTCGAGTGCCCTCAATCGTCGCCGCGGACGAGCGCAGCCCCACCGAGTAACGAGAGTACTACGCCCAAAAGCGCAACGCCGACGACCGTCGCCGAAAGTAGCAGTCCGCCGGTCAGTCCGTACGCGACGCCGACGGCGACGACGAGCGGCGCGAGCACGAGCAGCAACGCGCCGAGCATCGTCGTGTCGTGAGTTAGTCGGTCGCCGGCGTCTTCGTTCGACCGTCGCTCCCGTGGGTCGACCAGCCGCCACTCGGGTTCGACGTCCCGTTCGAGGCGGTATCGTCCGCCGGACAGCGAGGAGACGAGGATGTCCCAGCCGCCGGCGCGTGCCGACGACGGCCACGACCACCAGTCGCCCTCGCTCTCGTCTGTGGACTCCTCGAGGTCGACTCGGGCCAGATAGACGCGCTCGTCGACCAGGTGGCCGATCGACGACGCGTCGTAACCGACGTCCTCGACGATCCGGGCCAGCAGAAACTCGTCGGACCACGGGATCGGTTTGTCCAGCGTGAACGACACCGTCTCGCCGTGTGGCAGCGACGCGTCGAGCCGAACCGTCGTCTCGTCGATCGACTCGAGTCCGGTGACGTGTCCCTCGACGTACCCCTCGCTCGTCGTCGAGATATCGATCCGTCCGAGTTCGTCCTCGAGTCGCCGTTCGGGCGACGACTCGGCGCGATTGGCGCGGCTGCCTGCGGGCGGCGACGTTCCGGCCGATCCGCTCCGTTCCGTTCTCGGCGGCGCGTCGACGGTGTCGCGGTCGTCGCCGTCGCTCCCGCCGCGCTCCGCGCGCTCGATTTCGATCTCGATCTCGTCGGGTTCGTCGGTCGTATCGGTCACGGTTCTATAGGGTGGAAACGTCGGTGACGATGCGTCTCCGATGCGCTCGAGCGGCGAGTCGCTAATCGAGCGAGCGTTTCGGTCGGCTCTGCTCGAGTCGATCGGTTCGGTTCCGATTCGTGCCGCGCGAGCGGAGCGGTCGTCACCCGCTCGTAGGATGGGACGGAATAAGTCGTTGTTCCCGTTCGCTCGCTCGCGATAGCGGACGCCGCTCAACTAATCAGCCGCTGGCAGGAGCCACAGAGGTTCTCCTCTTTGATGTCGACCTCTCGCACCGTCGGCGAGAAGTTCATCACGCAGCGGTTGTTGTCGCAGTGCTCGAGTCCGTAGGTGTGACCGATCTCGTGGACAATCTCCTTGCGGACGCGGTCCTGGAAGATATCGTTCGCACTCTGGTTCGAGAAGCCGCCGTCGCTCGAGGTCTGGAGCCGGTATGTCGAGACGACGCTCCCGCTGCCGTCGAGGTAGGCGAGTCCGAAAACGTAGTTTCGCCGTCGGTAGAAGAGGTCGTGGGGCGTGACGGCGATGTTTTTCTCTCCGCGGCCGATCCGTTCGGCGAGCTGGATGAACGTTTCGGCGGCGTACTGATTCCGGTCGGCGTCGTACGCGCCGTTGGGGACCGACTGGGCGTCGTTGATCGTGACGTCGCAGTCGTATACCGATCGCAACGCGGAGGAAGCCGCCCGCTTGACGTTGGCGGGGACGTTGCCGACCGGCACGATATCGACGAGCATGAAAACTGCTATGGCCGCGGATGGCATAAACGTCCCGCCGTGGCCCACTCTCGCCGGAACTCGGACCTACTCGAGACGCTTTCGGAGTACGATCGGGTCGTCGAGGTCGGAATCGGCCGCCGAACCGACGTCGCGGCGGCGCTCGCAGACTGCGGCGTCGCCGTCACCGCGACGGACGTTCACGACTTCGAGAGCCCGTCGAACGTGCGATTCGTCCGCGACGATATCGTCGATCCGGACCTCGACCGCTACGCCGACGCCGACGCGATATACGCGCTGAATCTCCCGCCGGAGCTCCACCGTCCGACGCTCGAGGTCGCTCGCGAGGTTGGCGCCGACTTCCTGTTTACGACGCTCGGCGGCGATCAGCCCGCGGTGCCGGTCGAACGTCGGACCGTCGACGCCGGGACGCTGTACGTGGCTCGCTCGATGCGGGCAGATGACTGATCGATGCGCGTTCGACTCCCCTAATAGATCGGTCCGAACGAGTTATCGGGATGCGAACCCTTCCGGAAACCGATGCCCGCCGAGTACGCGTTGATCGCGGCTGCGGTCGTCGTCGCGCTCGTAGTGTTGACGGCCGCCATCGCCGGCGTCAGCTACCTGCTCTCGGCCGCGTTCGTCTGCTTCACCGCTCCCGGGGTCGTCGTCCACGAGTTCGCCCACAAGCAGGCCTGTGACCTCGTCGGCGTCCCCGTCGTCGAGGTCGTCTACTTCAGGTTCGGCAATCCGCCGGGCTACGTACGTCACCACCACCCCGAGCGCTATCGCACGTCGTTCGTCATCAGCGTCGCCCCGTTTCTGGTCAACACCGTCGTCGCGTTCGCCGCCTTCCTCGGCCTCGCGTGGCTCGTGAGCACGACGGGTGACGCCGGCTCGCCGGCCGCCGTTCTCGACACGCTCTCAGCGGCCTCGCGCGAGACGCTCGCGCTCGCAGGACTCTGGGGCTGGTGGGGGCTTTCCATCGGCATGCAGGCGTTTCCGAGCACCGGCGACGCGAACACGCTCTGGGCTCGCTCGAGGGCGGAGTGGCGACGGTCGCCGGTCGTGTTGCTCGGCGTCCCCGTCGTCCTCGTCATCTACCTCGCGAACCTGCTCTCGTGGCTCTGGGCCGACGTGCTCTACGCGCTGGCGCTGGGCGTCGCCGCGTTCTACGTGGTCGGCTCGCTGGGATTCTGACGGCGCGTCGACCCACGTGCGGTGGCGCGCGCTTTGGCACGGTGAGTCACTGACGAACCGTGCCTCAAAACCGTGCGAGGTCGTCGCGAGTGAACCGAGCGACTGCGTGGAAGACGCAAAGCGTCTTCCTGGGGATGAACGAACGATCGGAGGGAGTGAGCGTAGCGCGGAACCAACGGTTCCGCGGACCATGCGAACGGGCGCTTCGCGCCCGTGAGCAGAAATCGGTTGGGGAAGGTGTGGAAATCACTGCTGCCAGCGTGAGCAGAACGCTCGAGTTAGTCGATAACCGTTGCAACCCACTTGAGGAATTTTATCGAGAAGCGAATCCGATCCCCTTTATCCGTGGGACCCCGTCTGAACAGCCATGAACGCAGATGCTGTCGTCCTCGATATCGACGGCGTGCTCGTCGACGTCGAAGACTCCTACCGGCGCGCGATCCTCGAGTCCATCGAGCACGTCTACGATCGGACGATCCGCAAGGCCGATATCCAGCAGTTCAAAGACGCCGGCGGGTTCAACAACGACTGGGAGCTGACCTACGCCGCGGCGCTGTACGTGCTCGCGACGAGCGAGAATTACGGCCAGTCGATCGACGAGTTTACCGACGAGATCGCGACTCGAGGCGGCGGTCTCGAGGCGGCCGAAGCCGCCGTTCGCGACGAACTCGGCGCGCAGGCGACCCAGCGCGTGACGAACCGCTGGGATCGCGAGCGACTCCGGGACGTGTTCCAGCAGTTGTATCTGGGTGCCGACCTGTATCGCGGTCTCGAGGGCGGCGACCCCGACATCGAGAGCCGCGGCTTCATCCACGACGAACCGATCCTGCTCGCCGACGAAACGCGCGAGTACTTGCTCGAGGGCTACGACGTCGGCGTCGTGACCGGCCGGCCGGAAGCCGAGGCCGAAATCGCCCTCGAACGCGTCGGACTCGAGCGCGAGATCCCGCTCGAACACCGGTTTACGATGGACGACTGGGAGGAAGGGAAACCGCACCCGCACGCCCTCACGACGCTCGCCGACCGGTTCGACGCGGACACCGTGGTCTTCGTCGGCGATACGTTAGACGACGTTCGGACGGCTACCAACGCGGCCGAGGCAGACTCGGAGCGGGAGTATCACGGAGTCGGCGTCCTCACGGGCGGTCTCACCGGCGAGGCGGGCCGAGAGAAGTACGCCGCCGAAGACGCGGCGGCGGTCATCGAATCGATCGACGATCTCCCGGCGCTGCTCGAGGGCTGAGGTCAGTGGAGTGAGTGGGTTAGTAGAATGAGGAGAGGTTGGTGGAACGAGGTGAGGTCAGTGGGGAGAGGTGAGGTCGGTGAGGTCAGTGGGGAGAGGTGAGGTCGATACCGGTCGGAGATACGAGAAGACGGGACCGGCTCGAGGAGAAACGGTGGTACCGGCCGACGGACAACGGTTCACGCGTTTGCCTTAGGATACCGGACGAACTCGAGCCAGAAACGCTCGATGAGACGAACGAGTGAGTCGACCCCCTCGGAACTGTCCGGCTTCTCCAGGACCGCGTTCGCGTGAAGCTCGTACGATCGGCGAATCTCCTCGTCGTCCGGAGCCGTCAGCACGAGTACGGGGATCGATTTCAGCGCCGGCTCGCCTTTGAGCTCGGAGAGGACGGCTTCGCCGCTGATCGCCGGCAGCCGGAACGGGAGCAACACGAGGTCCGGTCGAGGACTGTCGGCGTACTCGCCGCGCCGGTGAACGAACTCGAGTGCGGTCGCGCCGTCGGGAACGGTGTGAATCTCGGCTGGAGTGGGAACGTCCGCGAACGAATCGACGTACAGATCCGCGTTCTCGGGGTCCGGTTCCACGAGTAGTATCGAAATGACGTCCTCGGGCGACGGTGTCATGACTCGCATAGGAACGTCGACACGATGAATGGCGCGGTCTTCGGGACCGACTACGAGAGCGAGGACGGTTCTCGATCGAGCGACCGACTTGCACCTCCGCCCGCCCCTTTTTTGCCTCCCGTCGGCGTAGCCCGCCGCAGATCAATGCCCGAGTTCACCCGTAGCGATCTTCCCGGCGATCCGACCTCGCCCTGGCTCGCGAGCACGCTCGAGTCCGAGGGCGACGGAGACCCAGCCGGAACCGACCCGGCGCGTGACGAATCGACGGCCGAGGAACGCGAAACCGACTCGCTCACGGGCGATCGGTCGGTCGACGTCGCCGTCGTCGGCGGCGGTATCGCCGGGCTCTCGACCGCGATCGAGCTCCGCGAGCGCGGCCGAACGGTTGCCGTCCTCGAGCGCGATCGAGTGGGGACCGGAATCACGGGCAAGTCGACGGCGAAACTGACCAGCCAGCACGGGACGATCTACGACCACCTGCGCCGGGAGTTCGGCCGCAGGCAGGCGAGCCAGTACGCGCGGGTCCAGGAGGAGGCCATCGACGAGGTCGAACGCCGGATCGACGAGTTGGAAATCGACTGTGGGTTCGAACGCCAGCCGGCCTACCTCTACAGCAACGAACCCGACGCGATGCGGCGCGAAGCCGACGCCGCGCAGGCCGCAGGGCTCGACGCGACCTACGTAACCTCGGTTCCGCCGTTCGAACGCGCCGAAGCGGGCGTCCGGTTCGACGACCAGGCCTGGTTCCACCCGCGGAAGTACCTCCTCGGAATCGTGGACGAGCTTCGGGCGGACGACGGGGCGACAGTTTACGAACACACCCGCGTGACGGACGTCGAGCCGGGATCCCCGTGTCGCGTCCGAACATCCGAGGGCTCGGTGACTGCCCGGCGCGTCGTTATCGCGACCGGCTTCCCCATCCTCGATCGAACGGGCTACTTCGCGCGGATGCACCCGAAACGCTCCTACGTGCTCGGAATTCGCCTCGACGGCGAACCGCCGGAGGGGATGTACTACCGCTCGAGCGGCAGCTACCGTTCCGTGCGAACCCACCGCGATTCCGCGGGCGACCTCCTGCTCGTCGGCGGCGAGAACCACAAGACGGGTCAGGGTGGGTCGACCGCAGACCGGTACCGGCGACTCGAGCGCTGGGCGCGCGAGCGGTTCCCGGTCGACGAAATCGCCTACCGGTGGTCGACGCAGGACTACAAGCCGGTCGACAAGGTGCCGCTCGTCGGTCGAATCGGGGCCGCCGAGAACGTCCTCGTCGCGACCGGCTTTCGCGGCTGGGGGATGACCAACGGCGTGGCCGCCGGAAATCTGCTCGCCGCGACCATCGCCGGCGAGGAACCACCGGAGCGAGACCTCTTCTCGCCGCTGCGGTTTACGCCGAAGACGTCGGCCGGGACAGCCCTCACCGAGAACGCCGACGCGGCGAGTCAGTTCGTCACCGACTGGGCGCGGACGTTACTCTCGCCCGACCTCGAGTCGCTCGAGCCAGGGGAGGGCCGGATCATCCGCCGCGGTGGGAAGCCGATCGCCTGCTCGCGCGACGACGACGGCACCCTCCACGCCACGTCGGCGATCTGTACCCACCTGTACTGTCTCGTCGAGTGGAACGACGGCGAAGCCAGCTGGGACTGTCCCTGTCACGGCTCGCGATTTTCGCCCGACGGCGAGGTTCTCGAGGGGCCGGCGAACGAGCCGTTGCCGACGCGCCGAGCGTCCTCGGATCCGGACCTGAAACGTGAGTGAGCCCCGACCGAATCCGAACTCGGCGCGACAGTTTCGTTTCACACATCCGTTCTAACCAGTCAATAAACCGAACAATTATGTAGCGGCCCGAACGAAATTGAGTCGATGTCGAACACGCGACGTGCTGGCGTCGGCGGTATCATCGTCGATCTCGGCCGCGCTATCGGGACGTTCTTCGGTCTCGCGTGGCTGTGTTTCGTCGTCGGGATCGTCCTCGCTCGAGCCACCGGCACGTCGATGGCGGCCGTCCCCCTCCCGGCCGAACTGGTCACGTTCGGGGTGCTCGCCGTCGCCTTCGTCGGCACGAGTTGGCTCGTCGACGGCGGCTACGAGCGACTCGGGGCCGATCCAAGCGGCGGTGCGACGTTCGCGTGGCTGGCTGTGTTGTTCGTTCCGCTCGCCTTTTTTCCGGCGCGGTTCGCGCTCGGATTCCTCGTCGGCGAACCCGGCGTGCTCGACGCCCTGTTCGTGCTGACGGCGACACTGTTTGCGGGCTGGCTCGCGTTTTACGGCGGGCTCGAGCGATTGGCCCTCGTGCCGGACGATTTCCTTCGCGTCGCCGTTTTCGCCGTCGCGCTCGGCTCGATTCCCGTCGCGGCGGTCCTCCTCGCCGATATCGGATGGCTGACGACCGATCTCGCCGCTGCGACTGTCGCCGCCGGCGTGCAGGGCGCAGCCTGCTGGTTCGGCTTTCGGACGGACGTTCTCTGATCGGAGTGAGTCGTTACGGCGTCGTCGCGATCGTTCTCAGCCCGGGATCTACGACGTCTGCGAGACCGTTCCCAGCCCCGGATAGTCGGCGATAATGCCGTCGACCCCCGCCTCGGCGAGTTGCGCGAACTGCTGCCAGTTCGTGACCGTCCAGACGTTGACCGTTCGTCCGTCCGCGTGGGCTTCGGCGACGATATCGATCTCCGGTTCGGCCTCCGGCGAGCCGTAGTACGGCGTCGTCGCCAGTGCGGTTCCGGCGATCGCGTTTCTGGGCGGATGGATCGCCTCGCAGTCGTACCGGCGCGCGATCTCGAGACCCGCCTCGAGGTCGTCCCAGACGAGCGTCGCGGCCGGATAGGTGGGGCCCGCCTCGCGGACGGCAGCCAGCGCGCCCTCACAGAACGAGGAGTAGAGAATTTCGCCGTCGAACGCGCGACACTCCTCGACGACGCGCTCGACGAACGGCTCCCAGATCCCGCGTCGGTCGTCGCGCTCGTCCGGGGCGAGCGACTCGGCGAATCGAAGCTCCGTCGTCCCCGGATTCTTCAACTCGACGTTGACGCCGACCGTCTCGGGAATCGCCTCGAGGAACGCGGCGAGCGTCGGAATCGTCGCATCGGTGCCGAGCACGCGGGTCGTCTGGAGGGTCTCGAGATCGGTCTGCCAGACGAGCCCCGAGGCGTCGGTGAGCGGACGGCCGTCTCGAGTGCCGTCCAATCGCTCGTCGTGAACGACGACCGGGGTTCCACAGGCCGCCGGCTGGACGTCGATCTCGAGCATGGCAGTTTCGTCGAACTCGGCCGCGGCGAGCGCCGCCGCGACGGTGTTTTCGGGGGTGACGCCCGCGAAGCCGCGGTGAGCGATGACGGCTGGCGTGGTCATGGTCGTGAGACGACGGCGAGGCTATTGGGTGCTGTGCTCGCTCGAGAACGGTGGCCGATGTGAACGCGCTGTGGCGATCGATCAGGACTCGTACGTCTCCCGGTGGACCAGCAGTTCTTCGCCGTCGACGATCACCGTCACGACGATCTCGTCACCGTCGGGATCGAACTGCGAGGAGAACCAGGTCGACGGAATCGCGTAGTCGTCGTCGCTGTCTTCGGGCTCGTAGACGGAGCTTCCTCGCCCCTGACTCTCCGAGTACGCGACGATCTCCTCGATACTGCTGTCGATCGAGTCGACGAGGTTCACCCGCACCCTTTCGTCGTCGGTGTCGAACTCGAGGTCGTCGACGACGCGGTACGTCTCGTCGTCGACGGGGTCGCCGTCGGGAAGCTCGGTCGACTCTTCGTACGGGAGGAACACGCGCCACTCACCGTCCTCGGTGAGCGCGACGAGTGTATCCGTCTTCGTGACCGTCTCGCCGGCGATGGTCGTTTCGGTCTCGACCGTCACCAGTGCGGCCTCCTCACCCTCCAGCGCGTCGTCGAGATCGACGTCCTGGAACCAGAACTCCGCGTACGGGAGGTCGTGAATCTCGTCAGTTTCGTATGACTCGTCGGCCAGTTCGACCGCGTAGTCGCCGACGGCGTCCATTTCGAAGGTCATGTCCTCGTCTTCCTCCGCCTCCGCCGCCATCTCCGCCGGATCGAACGGGTGGTGAGTATGCATCGCGTCGGCCATCGCGTCCAGGTCCTCGTCCGCCCCGGCCGCCATGTACGCCTCGACCGCCTCCACTGCGCCGTGCTCGTCGTCTTGCGCTTCGTTTCCGTCGGCGCCGTTTCCGGTATCGTCTCCGTTCCCGTCGTCATCGCCGCCGTTTCCGCCGTCGTCGGCGCCGAGCTCGCCGACACAGCCCGCGAATCCGGCCGCGGTTACCGCGCCGACGGCTGCCAGATACGAACGTCGTTCCATACCGACGCTAACCTGTAGGACAGAATAAGTTTTTTCATGCGACTGTCGCTTCCTCGGTCGCTTGTCGTGTACGAATCGACGTCGGCCCGGCGGCGGAACCGCGAACTCGCAGTCTCACCGTTACCGCGCGGAAAGCCCGACCGCGTCGGCGAGCAACTCGTGCGACCGCAGCGTGTCCTCGGGATCGGCGATCTGGTTCTGGATGATGACCTCGTCGACGCCGACCTGTGCCGTGAGCTCCTCGAGTACCGCCTGCATCGTCTCCGGGCTCCCGGAGATCGCCCGCGGCCACTCGCCGGGCTCGATCGGGAGCCGAGTCGGCTCGGGGACGTCGCCGAGAACGTCGATCGCCTCCTCGACCGAACGGATCGGCAGCTTGTCCATCTGCCCGCTTCTGAGCAGCCGCGAGGAGGCTTCCGTCGTCGCGCGGAGTCGTGCGGCCTCCTCGTCGGTCTCGGCGCAGGTGGCGTTCACCGCGAGCATCCCGTGTGGCTCGTCCGGCCCGGCGCCGTAGGGAGACGGTTGGAAGTGTTCCCGGTACACCTCGAACGCTCGCACGGCCGGCTCGGGTCTGATGAACGCGGCGAAGCAGTACGGTAGCCCCAGTTCGCCGGCGATTTTCGCGCTGGAGGGACTCGAGCCCAGCACCCACGGCTCCGGGGCGGTGTCTCGAGCGCGGGGGAGGTCCAGCCCGCTGAACGGGTGGTCCGGTTCGAAGCCGCCGAAGAGGTGTTTCGCGACTTCGTCGATCTTCTCTCGGTGGTCGCTCCCACCGCGGCGTCGCTCGCTGCGGTCGACCTGCAGGGCGTAGTCGCGCGTGGGGTTCCCCGTCGCCCGCCCGAGCCCGAGATCGATGCGGCCCGGAGCGAGCGCGTCGAGGACGCTGAACGTCTCCGCGACCTTGTACGGGCTGTAGTGGTTGAGCAGCACCGTCCCGGAGCCGACCCGGATCTCGTCGGTCTTCGCAGCGACGTGCGGGATGAGCGCTTCCGGGGTCGTGCTCGCGATCGACTGCGCGAAGTCGTGGTGCTCGGCGACCCAGAACCGCGAGTAGCCGAGCCGTTCGGCCTGTCGGGCACGTTCGACCGTCCCGTCGAACGCCTCCGTCGCGCTGCCGCCTTCCGGTATCGGTGCGAGATCGACGATCGAGAGATCCATATCGGAGGGTGGGCGCAGCGTCGGAAGTGTTTGCGGATTCGCGGCCCGTCGCCGACCAACGCTTGGGACCTGGCGCCGACCTACGCGTTCGGTGACTCGTCGGGGACCGTCGCGCCCGACCACTGACGGCCCAGCATTCACGACGCTCCCCGCCGAAGCCACTGACATGACCGACACCACGCTCGAGGACGTCGAACGAAATCTCGACCGCGCGACCGATCTCGAGGAGGAAGAGGCCCTCTCCGTGCTGCGAACGACGCGTCAGGACCTCGCGGATCTCGACACCGCCGCGGACGTCGACGAGGAGCGACGGCGGGAACTCGAGGATCGCCTCGACCAGCGCATCCGACAGGTCGAAGAGCGCGACGCCTACGATAGCGGGCTGGGCGCGTCGATGAACCCCGACGAGGACGAAGCGCCGTAGGTCAGGACGGGTCGCGCTCAGGGCGTCCGGATTCTCGCTCGCGGCGGTCGGCTTCTCGAGGGCGTCCGAGAACCCGGCGAGATCGGCCGACCTCCCACCCTTTTATTCGGATGCCGTCCCGAGAGTCGCGTATGCGAATCGCACTACTCGGCGGAACCGGCGACATCGGGCAGGGGCTGGCCCTGCGTTTTGCACACGACACGGACCACGAAGTCCTCATCGGCTCGCGCGATCCGGAGAAGGCCCGCGACGCGGTCGAGGGATACGCGGACGAACTCGAGTCGCGCGACGTCGAGGCGAATATCAAGGGCTTCGATAACGAGATGGCGGCCGATCGCGCGGACGTCGTCATCCTCAGCGTGCCGCCGTACTACGCCGGCGACACCGTCGAGGCGGTCGAAGACGTCCTCGACTCGGAGACGATCCTGGTCACCCCCGCGGTCGGCATGCAGGGCGACGAGGACGGCCTGCACTACCATCCGCCGGGGACCGGCAGCGTCACCGAACTCGTCGCCGAGCGCGCGCCCGACGAGGTCCCCGTCGTCGGCGCGTTCCACAACCTCGCGGCCGACGCGCTCTCGGATCTCGACAACGACCTCGATCTGGACACCCTGCTCGTCGCGAACGACGACGACGCGAAGGAGACCGTCCGCAACCTGTCGAACGAGATCGACGGCCTGCGCGCGCTGGACGTCGGCCCGCTCGCCAACGCCGCCGAAGTCGAGAGCGTCACCCCCCTCGTGATCAACATCGCGAAATACAACGAGGAGCTGCACGACGTCGGCGTGAAGTTCCACTAGGCGTCTCTCTGCCGTTTTTACAGCGTTTCGATCGAACCGCGTGCGGTGGCGCGCGCTGTCGAGGCACCCGAGCAGTGTGAGGGTGCCTCGACGATGCTGCGCGAGGGATGAGCGAGTAGTGCGGGACCTCCGGTCCCGCATACCATGCGAACGGGCGCTTCGTGCCCGTGAGCAGATGAAACGAGCGAGTCGGCTGGGGAGGGCGTGGTACTCACCGTTGCCAGCGCGAGCAGCGTTGCGTCCTCGGTGCTCGAGTCTCGAGTCACCGTCCCCTTTTAATTTGAATCGCTATCGTTCCCGTCCGCTCTACGAACGTAGCGTCTGAACCGAACTCGAGCCAGCCGTTTTTCATCCCTCAACACCTACGGAGACCATGCGAATCGTCACGACGCTCCCCTCGGCGACCGAAACCGTGGCCGCGCTCGGCATAGAGCCGGTCGGCGTTTCCCACGAGTGCGACCACCCGCCCGGCGTCGAGGACCTGCCGTCGGTCACCGCCTCGAGAATCGACGCCGAGGCCTCGAGCGGCGAGATCGACCAGCAAGTCCTCGACAATTCCGAGGCGGGCGTCTACAGCGTCGACGTGGACCTTCTCGACTCGCTCGAGCCCGACCTCATCGTCACGCAGGGGATGTGCGACGTCTGTGCGGTCGACGAAGTCGTAATCGAAAATGCCGTCGGCGAAATCGACGCGAACCCCGACATCATCACCACCGACCCCCACAACGTCGCGGACGTGCTCGAGGACCTCGAGCGAATCGGCCGCGCGACGGGTCGCGAGGATCGCGCCCGCGAGGTCCGCGCCGAACTCGAGTCCCGAATCGACGCCGTTCGAAACCGAACCGCGGACCTCGACCCCATCGAACGCCCACGCATGGCCATCTTCGACTGGACCGACCCCGTCATGATCGCGGGCCACTGGACGGCCGACCTCGTACAGTGGGCCGGCGGGACGTACGGGCTGGCCGACTCGGGGGAGCGCTCGAGGCCCCGTGAATGGTCGGATATTCGCGAGTACGACCCCGAACTGATCGTCGTGGCGCCCTGTGGGTTCGGGCTCGCACAGACCGCCGAAAACACGGGAGACCTGACCGAGCGCGAAGGGTGGGAGGACCTCACCGCAGTACAGGAAGGCCGCGTCTGGGCGATGGACGGCCACCACTACCTGAATCGGCCGGGACCGCGGCTGGTGGACACCCTCGAGGCGCTGGCGCCGATCGTCCAGCCCGAACTGTTCGACGAGGGAACGCCGCCAGTTGCGCTCGAGGAGGTTGCCGTCCCCTTCGAGACGCTGACGGACCGACGCGGGGCGACTGCAGAGCCGAAACCGTGACCAGTTCACCACCCGAGCTCGTCGTCCCGACCGCGATTCGCGATCGGATCCTCGAGCGCGCTCGCGAGGGGCAGCCAGAGGAAATCTGCGGGATCTTCGGCGGCGAGTACGATCCCGCCCCCGACGGCCGGAGCCGCGTTCGGTCGCAGTACCCCGCCGAAAACGTCGCCGAGACGCCGCGCACCCGGTATCGGATCGATCCCGAGGCCCAACTCGAGCTCTTCGAGGAACTCGAGGATCGCGGCGAAGAGATTGTCGGCTTCTATCACTCCCATCCCCGCGGCCCGCCGCGTCCGAGCGCGACCGACGAAGCGCAGGCGACCTGGCCCGATCGGTCGTACCTGATCGTCTCGCTCGAGCCGCTCGAGGTCGGATCGTGGCGGTGGCGAGAGCGGGGGAACGAGGGGCGGTTCGAACGGGAGCGTCTCGTTCTCGATTGAACGCCGTCGACCGCGGCGGGCGTCCGAACGCCGTCGACCGTGATGAGTGTCCTGCTATCGTGGCAACGGTGAGAGCCACTCCCTCCCCAGCCGATTCGCTCACTTCGTTCGCTCATCCCTCGCACGACTTCGAGCCACGGCTCGTGGTTCACTCGCCGTGGCACAGCGCGCGCCACCGCACGTCTTCTGGTCGGTCGTCACGACGCGTTTCTGAGCACGTCCGGCACCCAGCCTTGGTTCGTGTCGTCCGTCTTCTTCATCCACTCGATCAATCGCTCGCGCATCTTCCGGCGCACCTCGTCGTACTCGGGGTGGTCGATCAGGTTCTGCAGTTCGGCGGGGTCACCCTCGAGATCGTACAGCTCGTCGATATCCGGTCCGTTGTAGACGTACTTGAACTGCCGCGTCCGAACCATCCGCTGGGTGTAGAGACCGAACTCGTCGCCGTGGTACTGGGCGAACGTGGAGTCGGGCCATCCGGGGACGACGTCCGGGTCGCCGCCGGACTCGAGCAACGGCACGAGACTCCGCGAGTCGAAGCTCTCGGGTACCGCCACGTCGCCCATCTCGAGGAACGTCGCCGCCAGATCGTGCAGGTGGACAGGTACCTCGCAGACCGTTCCTGGCTCGACGACGCCGGGCCAGCGCACCTGTAACGGGATCCGATAGGTGTCGTCGTACATCAGCGGGCCCTTGTTGAACTGGCGGTGGCCGCCGACGAAGTCGCCGTGATCGGCGGCGTGGACGACCGCCGTTTCTTCCGCGAGCCCGTACCCCTCGAGCGCCTCGAGAATCCGCTCGAGTTGGTCGTCGATCAGCGTCACGAACCCCCAGTACTTCGCGGTGGCTTCGGCCCAGTGTTCCCAGTCGAAGCCGTCGGCTCCGCGGTAGTGCAGGTAGTTCTCGTGGACCCGCGGTTTCCCCTCGAAGGTCTCGGCGTAGCTCGCGGGCGGTTCGATCGCCTCGGGATCGTACATCGAGGCGTAGGGCTCGGGGACGACGTAGGGGTGGTGCGGGCCGTAGAAGTCCGCGCGGTGGAAGAAGGGGGCATCGCTGTTGCCGCCCTCGGTATCGGCACTGGCACCCGATCGACCCCCCTCGGCGTGCTCCTCAATCGCCTCGATCGTCCGCTCGGCGAGGAAGTGCGCGCGGGTCTCCTCGACGTCGACCGGCGTTTTGGCGGCCACGAGCGTCCCCTCGCTGGCGTCTCGAGGATCGCTACCGGTGTAGAGTTCCTCCTCGAGATCGACCTCGCCCGGGGGCACACCGCGCTCCTCGCGGTGCTCGCGGAACGCGTCGTCGATGTCGTCGTGGTGAACGTCGCTGCCGCCGAGATACGAGAAGCCGAAGTCCTCGGGCGTCTGATCGCGGCCGACGTGCCACTTCCCGGTGTAGCTACACTCGTACCCGCTCTCGACCAGCGCCTCCGAAAACGTCTCCATCTCAGCAGGCAGATTCGGCCGAATTGCGTCGGCCTCGTGGCTGTTGTTGAGCATCCCGTGGTCGTGGGGGAACCGGCCGGTCATGAGCGACGCGCGGGCGCTCGTACAGATGCTGATCGGGGTGAACGCCTGCGAAAAGTGCATTCCCTCCCTCGAGAGCCGATCCATCGTCTCGGTCTCGACCGGCGGCCCGTCGGGCGCGCTACAGTCGTATCGCTCCTGGTCAGTGAGGACGAAGAGGACGTTCGGTCGGCTGTCAGCCATCGGACGTGCTACGCCGACGCCGTAATTAATGCTGGGGGCTGCAGGAATACGACCGACGGTTCTCGAGTCGGACACGACGACCGTGGCGGCTTGGACTCGAGTCGACGGCCACCCACGCTCGACTCGATCACGCAGATAACGTCCGTCTATGTCAAGGCTGACCGTTGAGTCGATCGGCGTCGAAGTACCGAATAGTGCCGATCGCGTACTGTGCGGCGTGTGAGTGGGAGCGACGAGCGGACGAGGACTCGAGCGAAGATCTCAACCGGCCGATGATCAACCACTACGTCGAGACCGGCCACGGTCCGATCGAACGGCTCGACCTCGCGGACTCGCTCTCGACGCTATCGGCGCGTCACGACTCCTGGGACCGTCACGAACGCGAGTAGCCGCTGCCGAAAGACAGGGATCGGCTGTGAACGGCTCTGTGCTCGTGACTCCCAAGACGATCAGCGCCCGCTCGAAATCGTCGACCGGCAGCCGAGGGCTCCCTCTTCGAGACCGGTGATCGGTGACCGAGAGTGCCCTACTCGAAATCGTCGATCGTCGGTCGCTCGAGGTCCCCGGGGAAGGAGTCGACCGGCACCTGAATCTGGTCGCCCGATTCCATATCCTTGATCGTGACTTCGTCGTTCTCGAGATCCTGCTCGCCGACGATGACGACCGTCTCGGCGTTGATCGAGTCGGCGTAGTTCAACTGCGCGCCGAAGGATCGACCGGCGACGTCGGTCTCGACGACGTGGCCCGTCTCGCGCAGGTCGCGGGAGATCCGGGCTGCTTCCGTCCGCGTGTCGCCGACCTGGAGCACGTAGTACTCCGTTTGGACTTCTTCCTCGGGCCAGACGCCCGCACGCTGACACAACAGCGACAGCGTCGCGTGGCCGGGCGCGACGCCGACCGCGGGCGTCGGCTGGCCGCCGAAGCTCTCGATCAGGTCGTCGTAGCGGCCGCCACCGAAGATCGACCGCGAGACCTCGCCCGTCGAGTCGAAGCACTCGAAGACGACGCCGGTGTAGTAGTCGAGTCCGCGCGCGGTCTCGAGCGAGATCGTACAGTACTCGCGAGCGCCGAAGTCCTCCGCAGCGGCGAGCACGTTTTGCAGGTTCTCGACGGCATCGGTCACGCGCTCGCTGTCGGCAAACGCTTCGACGTCCTCGAGGTCGCCGCCCGCGATGAGGTCGGCGAACTCGGCGGCCTGATCGGCCGTCAGCCCGGCACCGATCAGCAGGTCGTGGTACTCGACCTGCGAGAGCTTGTCCGATTTGTCGACCGCGCGGATCGCGGCGTCGGTATCGAGATCCGTATCGTAGCTCTCGAGGACGCCGCCCAGAATATCTCGGTGCGAGATTCGGAACTCGAAGTGCTCGCCCGTCAGGCCGAGGCCGGTCAGCGCGTCGGCGGCCCACGCCAGAATCTCGGCGTCTGCTTCGGGTTCCGAGGAACCGAAGATGTCGACGTTGGTCTGGTAGAACTCGCGCTGGCGGCCCTGTTGGACCTGCTCGTAGCGCCAGAACGGCCGCGTCGAGAACCACTTGATCGGCTTCGAGAGCGCTTGCTGTTTCGCGACGACCATCCGCGCGACGGTCGGAGTCAGTTCCGGCGTGAGCGTGACGTGGCGACCGCCCTGGTCCTCGAACGAGTAGAGTTCGTCGACGATGTCGTCGCCGCTCTTGTCGGTCCACAGCTCGGCTCGTTCCAGGGCCGGCGTCCCGATCTCGCGGAAGCCGTAGCCGCGAGCGGTCTCCTCGACGACGTCGATGGTCGCCCGTCTGGCGGCCATCTCGCCGGGATAGAAGTCACGAAAGCCCTTGATCCGGTCGTACATGCTCGTCCGTTCGGGCACGGCGAACTTCTATCCTGTTATTCCCGAACGGCTGGGGCATCGATAGCGGTAGCCGCCCCTTTCGTACGGTGTTCTCGGCGGTTATTTCCACCTCGATCGAGATGAGATACTCCCGTAAATTGATATCTTTCTGGGTGGTCCGTGGGCCTGTGCAACCCACTGCGGACGACGACTGGGTCGCCGAGATCGGCGACCAACTTCCGGTTTCACCGCTGTCGCTCCTCGGATTCGTCCTCGCGGCCACCATCGGCGTTCGGATCGCCGGCGAGAGCGCCTCGAGCCAGGCGCTCCTCGAGAGCGTCTTTCCGCTCGTGACCGCGACGGCGGTCGTCCTCGCCGATCGCTTTCTGGTGGCGATGGACGTCCCGATACGCGACCGACTCACCGTTTTCGCCTACGCGCTCGGCGGCTTTCTCGCCGCCGTCGTCGTGACGTCGCTCCACCTCTACATCGCCTACCTCGAGGGGACCGGCGCTCACGCGCCGTTGTACTTACTGTTGATGGGCGGGACGATGGGCGTCGGTGCCGGCACCGTCGCCGGCGTTTTCGACATCAAACAGCGAGCGGCAACCCGCGAGGCGCGACGCCAGAGCGACCGACTCGAGGAGTTCGCGAGCGTGGTGAGCCACGACCTTCGGAACCCGCTCAGCGTCGCGCGCGGTCGCCTCGACGCGGCGTTTCGGACCGGCAGCGCCGACCACCTGAAAGAGGTCGACGCCTCCCTCCGGCGGATGGACGAACTGATCGACGCCTCGCTGTCGGTGGCCCGCAACGGGACGCAGGTCGAGGAGACCTACGAGGTCCCGCTGATCGAACTCGCGAGCGACGCCTGGTCGGCCACCGCGACCGACGAGGCGACCTACGAGGTCGTCGACTCTCGGACGCTGCAGGTCGACCCGCTGCGCACGAAACGGCTGTTCGAGAACCTTTTTCGCAACTCGCTGGACCACGGTCGGGACGACGTTCACGTCCGCGTCGGTTCCTGTGACGGCGGCTTCTTCGTCGAGGACGACGGTCCCGGCATCCCTGAGGACGAACGCGACAAAATTCTGGAACAAGGATACTCGACCGCGAGGGACGGTTCGGGGCTGGGACTGGCCATCGTCCGCGCCATCGCCGACGCCCACGGCTGGTCGATTACGGTGACCGAGAGCGAATCGGGCGGGGCCCGGTTCGAATTCACTGGGTAGGGCAGTCGGCGTCGATCACGTCGACGTCCCGTACTCGGTGTACGTCAAGAGGAGAAAGGGAACGAGCGCGCCGACGCCGAGGACGAGCACGTAGATGATCCCCTCGGAGAGGGCGGTGAACTCGTCGAGTCCGAACAGAAGCCCCATTCCGAGTATGACGAAGACGCCGATCAGCTTGTTTTCGGCAGTGATCAACCCCTCTCGCTTGACGGCAATATAGAGCGACACGAGCACGAGGACGACGGTCCCGGCGAGAACGGCGACGAACAGCCGAATCAACCCCGTTGCCAGGCCGACCCAGAACCCGATCCCAACCAGCAGGTAGCCGGCTGCGAGTGCCGTCGTCGCGACCCGTCCGGTTAGAAATTCGCTGTCGTTCGGTTCCGCCCGCGCAGTGCACATATTTCGAGGGCGTCGTGTAGTGTTAAATGTATTACTGTTGTAGGATTTCGCGTGAATGCATAGGTCCACACTCACGGCCGCCCTCGCGGCGTTCGCCGTTGCTCGTCTCCATCTCGACAGGAGAGCGACTCAGAACGGAGCACGGAACCAGCGTATTACTCCTGCTGGACGCCCGTCACGTACGTCTGCGTGTGGTCCGGAAAACACTCCGCGATGGCACCGGGACCGGCTTTGTCGGCGATGATCGCCCGTAGCTCCGCCTCGTAGTCCGCCCGGTCGATCTCCTCGCTCGGCCCGACGACGACCTCGAGTTCCGTCTCGACCAATCGATCGACGGCGGTGCGGCCAAAGCCCGACAGCGGGGCGATGTAGTCGACGTCGTGGCGGTCCTCGAGGCTCTGAGCCTGTGCGCGCGAGACCGTGGGGACGCGGTCGTCGCGCCGGGTGCCGTCCGCGATGGCGTCGTACTCTCGCTCGGCCAGCCGCTCTAAGGCGTGCAGGTGGACCTGCTGGATGCCGTTGCGGGGGAAACCATCCTCGCGGATCGTCCCGGCGGCGTCCCGGGCGATGTCGGGATCGAGTTCGAGGCGTTCGAACTCGAAGTCGAGAGCTGCGGCCGTCTCGCGGGCGTGGGTCCAGTCGTCACTGATGCCGAAGTGGGCCGTGACGAGGGTGACGTCGTAGAACTCCTCTAAGAGCAGCGCCGCGAGCGTCGAGTCCTTGCCGCCGCTGTAGAGAACCCCGAGCTCCATCAGCGACGCGTGATGTCGAAGCTCTTCGAGTCGGGCTTTAACTCCTGGAGGAGCTTCTTCATCTTGTCGTCGTCAATTTTGCCCTGAATGCGGCCGCTCTTGGCCAGCGTGACGACCTGTCGCTCGACCTGCTCGCCGAACTGGGGCTTGCTCATCTTGACCGTGTTGAGCCGTTTCCGGGCGTCGTCGGTCAGGTACTGACGCAGGAGCGCCTTCTTCTGGGCTTCGGCCTGCTGCTGGGCCGCTTCCTGCGAGGCACCGCCCTGGCCTTGCTGGCCCTCGGCCTGTTCCTGTAGCTGCTCCATCTTCTTCTGTCGGAGCTCCTCGAGTTTCTCTTCGTCGGGTGAACCACTCATAGGCTACTGTTGTGTTCCACGGTGGAAAATGATTACGGACGAGATGTACGACTGCCGGTGCTCGAGGGGACGTTCGGTGAGAAAAGCCGGTCTCGCGTCGCGTCGTTACGCGTAGCGCTCGAGTTCCGGACGGTCGAGCTCTTCGAGGACGGTACCAGCGGTGTCGTCGAGCAGGCTCTGACCCGCGGGCGTGATGCGTCGGCCCTCACCCTCGGCGGTCTCGACGAGGTCCTCTTCCTCTAACTGCTGGAGGATGGTGCGGATCAGGTTCTTCGAGCCGTCGGCGCGCTTGTCCGGGGCGACCTGGTAGCGGTTCGAGGTCTTGCCGCCGCCGTACTCCGTCGAGAGTCGCTCGACACCGACGGGACCGCGGTCGGAGACCTTGCGCAGGAGGCTCGCGGCGCGGGTCGCCCAGAACGTCTCCTGTTCCGGTGGGAGTTCGCGATCGACACCGCTCTTTGCGAACTTACCCCAGTCGGGTTCGTCGAGCCGTTCCTCGAGATCGTCGGCGAGCGCCTCGATGAGGTCGTCCGCCGGAACGTCGTACATCGTAGCCATTGGCGTGTGGTTTCCGTCCGCGGCATTTAAGGCCATCGTATTCTGCCGGTGTGTCGCGGTGCGTGCGGAGTGTGTACACGGGTTTCACGGACTCCGCGGGGGCGACTCGAGACTCGCTCTCCAGCGTCGAGGTCGGTTCCGCTCTCGCGGCCGCAGCCCGGACCGTTTTTCGTGCTGGACTCGAAACGCCCAGATATGGACGAACGCGCCGCGCTGGCGCTGCTGGAACGCGAACTCGAGGCCGCGGGCGACGACGCTGCCGTCGTCGACGGACTCGTGATCACGACGGATATGCTCCACGAGCGGACGGATTTCCCGGCCGGAACGACCCGCTACACGGCGGGTTGGCGGGCCGTCGGGGCCTCGCTCTCGGACGTCGCCGCGATGGGTGCCGAGGCGACCGCCGCCGTCGCGGCCTACGCGGCCCCCGAGTTCGACGCCGAGGAACTGCTCGCGTTCGTACGCGGCGCGAGCGACGTCTGCGAACGCGTCGGCGGCGAGTACGTCGGCGGCGATCTCGACGGCCACGAGGAGTTCACCGCAACGACGACCGCGATCGGCAGCACTGACGACCCCGTCTACCGCAGCGGTGCGACTCCCGGCGACGTCGTCTGCGTCACCGGGACGCTGGGCCGCAGCGCCGCCGCACTCGAGCTGTTCGAACGCGGCACGCGTCATGACGACCCGGACGTACTCGAGCGCGCGAACGAGCTGTTCCGGTTCGAGCCGCGAATCGCGGCCGGCCGAGCGCTCGCACCCCACGCGACCGCGATGATGGACTCGAGCGACGGGCTCGCCCGCTCGCTACACCAGCTCGCCGAAGCCAGCGACTGCGGATTCGAGATCGACGCCGAGACGATTCCGATCGACGACGCGTTGCGCTCCGTCGCCGCGAGCGACGACGAGGCGCTCGAGCGCGCGACGACCTTCGGCGAGGACTTCGAACTCGTCGTTACGATACCCGAGGACGCAGTTGAAACCGTACAGTCGGCGCTCGCGGTCGATCTGTCAGTGATCGGGTCCGTCACCGCGCGCGAGAACGGAATCACGATGGACGGCGAAGCGCTCGAGGATCGCGGCTACACGCACTGATAGCGGAGTCACGGTTCGTTACGGGATGATCTCGAGGGGAACGGGCATGAAACAGAGCGCACCGAGCCCGAACGTGAGAATTCCCACGAGGAGTCGGCCGGTACCGAGACGCTCGTCGGTGACCGGGCGGGCCGCCCCCGCCGAGGCGAAGAGCGCGGTCAGGATCCCCCACAGGATCCAGATGAACACCGACTGGAACCCGTAGCCGCCGACGAAGTAGAGGTAGCCGGCGAGTGCGATCAGCGCAGTCGGAACGATCGTGCTGACGAGCGCGTGGAACTCTCCGGCCATCGCCCGGAGGATGTGCCCGCCGTCGAGTTGACCCACCGGAATCAGGTTGAGGAAGGTGACGAACATGCCGACCCAGGCGCCGATGACGACCGGGTTGACGTTTCGAGTCGGGTCGTCGGCGTACATCGGCTGGTCGACCGCCCACGCGAGCAACTCGAGCATCGGCGGGATTCCGAGTCGGAACCCGCTCCCGTCGGCCTCCTCGAGGAGCGGCTCCGGAACGGTGACGGGCGGCATATGTAGCCCGATAATCGCGACGGCGATCGTCGCCACCAGTCCGGCGAGCGGCCCGGCGACGCCGATGTCGAACAGCGCTTTCCGGTCGGGCATCTGCCCCTTCAACCTGATCACCGCCCCCATCGTCCCGATGATCGTCGGGATGGGGATAAAGTACGGGAGCGAGGCGTCGACCTCGTGGTAGCGGCTCATCACGTAGTGACCCAGTTCGTGGACGCCGAGTACCCCGAGAATCGCGAGCGAGAAGGGCCACGCCTGGAGCATCACCATCGGATCCGACAACGGATCGAGCTGGGGGTACCACCAGAGTGCGCCGACGAACAGCGTCGAGACGACCGTCGCCAGCAACAATAGGACGTTCGTCCATGGGATCCCGTTGATGCCGAGGTCGATCGGCTCGGCGACGAGCACGTACTCGCCGTACCGGGTGGTCAGCTGCGGATCGTAGCCCGCCTTTCGGAACGCGGGCCACAGCTCGCGCATCGCCTCCTCGGGATGTACCCGCGGATCGCCGTAGTAGATCAGCTGATCGCCCTCGGTTCGGATCTCGTAGATCGTAAACACGGACTCGATGCGCTCGAGCGGCGGCCCGGCGTCGAGCGACGAGCCGTTCGTCCGCGCGGACCCGAACTCGGACGAGTCGACGTCGTCCATCATCGATGGTTCAAGGTCTCCTCGTATAAATCGCCTGTCGTCGGCGGCGCCGACTGGGATAGTAACAACTGAAACGATTTACACACCGATCGCATAGCTCGCGGGTCGTCGCTCCCCCTCGCTTTGCCGCGGTTCTCGCTCACTTCGTTCGCTCGCGGGTCACTGCGTTCCCCGCTCGCTTTCCCGCGGTTCTCACTCACTTCGTTCGTTCCGAACCGCGTACGCTCCGAACCGCGTACGCTCCGAACCGCGTACGCTCCGAACCGCGCTTCCCTCCTGCGATCGGATGTGCATTGACTTTCAGTGTCTACTATCGGTTGCACTACAGGGTTCGAAACGAACGGGTCGGACGGAAGGGGGTGGCCGACCCGAAAGGGGTGCTGCGGGGACTTCAGGGAACGTGCCGGATCGCGGGAGAACCGCGTTGACACGCAGGGTGTAGGTGCGGTGGGTGTAGCGGGGATCGGGGGAGATCCGTCGCGTCGTGGCTGGAACAGCCGATCGACACGATCTGCGTCAGGCGGGGGCGACGCGCCAGGTGGTCGCGCTCGTGTAGGACCACTTCTCGATCTCGAGATCGCTGACCGAGTCGGAGAGTTTGACCATCAACGCGCCGATCTCTTTGGGGGACATGCCGACGTCGTCTGCGATGAACTTGCCTTTGAAGTACAGCTCGCCGTCTTCCGCGCGGTTGCGCAGGTAGTTCGTGAGGCGACGTTCTTTGCTTTCCGTGGAGGGTTGGGCTGTCGTGCTCATCGACATCAACTGCTTGTGGGGGGAATATGTTATAAAGGGAGGATGGTTAGCGGCATTTCGTTTGTGTTCAGCGATCTGGGGGGTAATCGACGTTTTATTCTCGGTAATGATAACTTCTCTCGAGCGACGAGATCGTCCGAGACGTTTTAAAACCGCCGCTAATCTATTATCGCCGGCGAAACACTCACGGAGATTAGAATATCCTTTTTCGAGAGGCTTGACCTATTTTGAACGGAAGGTTCACGAAACCAATAGTGTTACGATCGCTCGTGAACCCAGAACTCGTCGTCGACCGTCACCTCTTTTTTGAACAGGGGAACTTCGTCTTTCAACCGGTTGATTCCGTCTTCGACGGTCCGAAACGCCTCACCGCGGTGTCCGGCTAGCACCACGACGAAAACGATATCCTCGCCGTCCTCGACGACGCCGGTCCGATGGTAGAGTTCGACCTCGAGGACGCCGTCGCGGGACTCGAGATCGGTTTTGAGGGAGGCCATGCGCTCCTCGGCGATCCCCTCGTACTTCTCGAACTCGAGGTACTG
The DNA here is from genome assembly GCF_900100335.1 of Natronorubrum texcoconense. Taxonomy (GTDB): domain Archaea; phylum Halobacteriota; class Halobacteria; order Halobacteriales; family Natrialbaceae; genus Natronorubrum; species Natronorubrum texcoconense. The sequence goes on from NZ_FNFE01000007.1 coordinate 194,988, forward strand.
GGTGCGCGCGTCGTCCGCGTCGTCTTTCGCCCGGACGCGGCCGGTGAAGGTGGCGATCGCACCGGATAGCTCCGCTTTCGGCGAGCGTTTGACGCGGTCGACGAGCGACTCGAGGGTTTCGTGGGGATCACAGTCCTCGAGGGCGGCCAGCACGGCGTCCGAATCGAGGTCCCCGGGCGCTTCGACGGCTGCGATCACGCGGTCGTCGTTTTCGTCCGCTGAAGCCGCCGCCTCGCCGTCCGCGCCGACGACGACGGTGGGGTGTCGGAGTCCGTCGACGCCGACCACGACGGCGTAGTCGCAGTCGACCGCGAGCTGGTCGACGACGCTTTCGATCGTCATTCCGGTTCCGGAGGCCGCCCAGTCCCCGTCCGCGCCGAGTTCGTAGCTGACGTCGCCGCCGACGGTCAGCGAGTCGTGGGCCTGCATCCCGTCGGCGATCGTCGCGTCGTATCTGACGACGCCGACGCGCCCCTCCCGCTCGAGTCGATCGACGAGCCGGTCGACGACGCGCTCGAGCGCGTCGTCGCCCGTTCCGTGGTCGCAAACGCCGAGTACGTGCATGTTCCAACCGAGGTGCCCTCGGACTTTGTAGCTGTCGACGCCGAGAAGCTCGCGAGGGGTCGGCGCGGTCGTGATCGCGTTGATGCCGTCTACCGCTGGTTCACCACCGCTCTGGCTTCGGGATTCGCTCCCGTGTTCGTGTGAGACACGCGCGCTGCCTCTCAGTTGGCAACCCTTAAGATAGCAACCCGGTTACACCGGGATAGCATGAAAGTGGTCGTCTCTATCGGCGGAAGCGTGCTCGTGCCCGAACTCGGGACGGATCGGGTAGCCGAACACGCAGCCGTCGTCGAAGACCTCGTCGCGGACGGCTGTCGCGTCGGTGCCGTCGTCGGGGGCGGCGGCGTCGCACGCGAGTACATCGGCGCCGCTCGCGACCTGGGGGCAAACGAGATCGAGCTCGATCAGTTGGGAATCGACGTCACCCGACTCAACGCACGCCTGCTGATCGCCGCGCTGGGCGGCGACTCGGTGACGGCGCCGGCGAAAGACTACGAGGAGGCCGGCGAAGCGCTGCAGCGGGGCGGTATCTCCGTGATGGGCGGTGTCGCACCGGCTCAGACGACCGACGCCGTCGGCGCCGCTCTCGCGGAGTACGTCGACGCCGATCTGCTCGTCTACGCGACGAGCGTCCCCGGCGTCTACAGCGACGACCCCAACGAGAACGCCGAGGCGACGAAGTACGATCGGCTCTCCGCTGCGGACCTCGTCGACGTTATCGCCGGCCTCGAGATGAACGCCGGCGCGTCGGCACCCGTCGATCTGCTGGCGGCGAAGATCATCCAGCGCTCGGGCATGCGCACGATCGTCCTCGACGGCACCGATCCGGACCGCATCTCGCGTGCCGTCCGCTACGGCGAGCACGACGGCACCGACGTCATCCCCGAGGGTGCGGGTGAAGAACCGACTTACTGGGCGCAGGACGAACGATGAGCGACGAGAGTCCGTACACCCTCCAGCGCGAGGACGCGGAACGACACGCCTTCTGGGCGGATGTCGTCGCGGATCGAGTGGAAGAGCGCGTGGCCGACCGTCCCGGCGATGACCCGATCGTCGTCAAGGGCGGTATCTCGCCGTCGGGCGTTCCCCACCTCGGCAACGTCAACGAACTCCTGCGGGGCTACTTCGTCGCCGAAGTGCTCCGTGATCGCGGCCACGAGGTTCGGCAGGTCTTTACCGCAGACGACCGCGACCCGCTGCGAAAGCTCCCCCGGACCCTCTGTGATCTCGAGGGGAACCTCGTCGACCTCGGCGACGTCGACGCGGGCGCGCTCGGACGCAACCTCGGCGCGCCGTACACGGACATCCCGGACCCCTTCGGCTGCTGTGACTCCTACGGCGACCACTTCTCGACGATCATTCAGGACAGCGCCGACGCCGTCGACGTGCCGATCGAACTGCTCTCGAACACCGAACTGTACGAGAACGGCGACTTCGAGGACGTGACCCGATTCGTGCTCGAGAATCGCGAACGCGCACGCGACGTCCTCGCCGAGTACCAGGACAAGGTCGACGAGGACTACGTCCCGTTCAACCCCATCTGTGCGGAGTGCGGGAAAGTAACCGAGACCGTCACGAGCGTCGACCTGGACGCCGAGCCGCCGACCGTGGACTACACGTGTACCGACATGGACGCCGGCGACCGGACCATCGACGGCTGCGGCCACGAGGGCACCGCGACGCTGCGCGAGGGCAAACTGCCCTGGCGCTTCGAGTGGCCCGCCCAGTGGCAGACCCTCGGCGTCGACTTCGAGCCCTTCGGGAAGGACCACGCCGAAGGGTCCTGGCCCAGCGGACAGGACGTCGCCCGAAACGTCCTCGAGATCGAGCCGCCCGTTCCGATGGTCTACGAGTGGTTCACCCTCGAGGGCGAGCCGTTCTCCTCCTCGGAGGGGAACGTCATCCTCGTCTCGGACGTGCTCGAACTGTTAGAGCCCGAAGTGCTGCGGTACTTCTTCGCGAAGGACCCCGCGAAGGCGCGGGATTTCAGCATCGAACGGCTCGACCAGCTGGTCGACGAGTTCGACCGCATCGAGGCGATCTACTTCGACGAGATCGATGCGGACGAGGACGAGACGGCCTTCGCGAAGCGCGTCTACCCGTTCGTCGTTGAGGAACCCAGAGTAGAGCGGGTACGGCTTCCTTACACCTTCGCCGCCGTGCTCGGTATGACCGACGACCCCGACCTCCGGGAGGAGATCGCCCGCCGCGAGGGTCACATCCCCGACGATGCGCCCGACTGGGCCGTCGAGGGCGCCCTCGAGCGCGTCGAGCAGGCCCGCAACTGGGCGCGACGCACGGAAAACGAGTTCGACTACGAACTCAAGCGCAGCGAGATCCCCGACCACGAGTTCGACGCGGCGACGGAGGACGCACTCGAGGAGCTCGCCGACTTCATCGAAGCGGGTCACGAACCCGACGAAATTCAGGGCGAGATCTACGAGACGGCGCGCCGCCACGACGTCGACGTCGGCGACTTCTTCACCGCGGGCTACCGGCTCTTTTTCGACGAGGAACAGGGGCCGAAGCTCGGCTCGTTCCTCGCGAAGGTCGACCGCGAGTTCGTCGTCGCTCGGTTGCGCCGGGAACGGTGAGCCCGACCGACCCGGTTGAGTCGGTCGAATAGACAAAAGCCCTTTGAGAACCCCTCCCCGAAGTAGGACCAATGGATCACGGTTTCCCTGCTGTCGTCTCGGTTCCCGAACTCTACGGCTCGGAGACGCTTACGTGGGTCGTCGCCGGCCTGCTCGTCTACTGGTTCGGGATCATCGCCCTTCGACGAGCGGATCTGCTGCCGGAGTACGTCGGGGCGCAGGGACCCATTCTCACGTTCCACACCAAACGCGGCCGGGAGTTCCTCGACCGACTGTCGAAACCGAAGCGGTTCTGGCGAGCCTGGGCTAACCTCGGCGTCGGCATCGCCATCGTCGTGATGGTGGCGATGTTCGTCCTGCTTCTGCTCGCCGCCATCTCCGCGATCACGTCGCCCCAGCCGACCGGCGGCGTCCAGCAGCCCCGTAACGTCGTACCGTTCCCCGGCGTCAACGACTTCCTGCCGCTCTCGGCGACGCCCGGCATCGTCATCGGGCTCCTCGTCGGACTGGTCGTCCACGAGGGTGGCCACGGCCTGCTCTGTCGCGTCGAGGACATCGGCATCAAGTCGATGGGTGTCGCTATGCTCGCGATCATCCCCTTCGGCGCGTTCGTCGAGCCCGAACAGGAGAGCAGCAAAAAGGCCTCGAGAGGGGCCCAGACGCGGATGTTCGCGGCGGGCGTCACGAACAACTTCGCGGTTACGATCATCGTCTTCGCCCTCCTCTTCGGTCCGATCGTGGGGGCCATCGCCGTCGCCCCCGGTGCCGCGGTCGGCGGCGTCGCACCGAACTCGCCCGCCGCCGACGCCGGCGTCGAACCGAACGACCGCATCACGGCCGTCGAGGGCGAGGCGGTCGAGACGAACGACGACCTCGCCGACCGACTCGAGGCCCACGACGGCCAACAGGTCGAACTCGAACTCGACGGCGAACGGACCGTCACGGTCGATCGGTCACTGCTCGTGACCGCCGCGATGGAGAACGGTCCCGCCGGCGTCAACGCCGGCGACGCGATCGTCGAGGTAAACGGCGAGACGGTCGTCACCGAGCGCGAGTTCCTCGAGGCCGTCGGCGACGACGAGGTCGTGACGCTGACGATCGAAACCGAGGCCGGCGACCGGAGCGAGCGCGAGGTACCGATCGGCGCCGCGGTCGGCGTCGTCGAGGACGGCCCGCTCGAGGAGGCGCTCGGTCCGACCGACGAGACGTTCGTCATCACCTCCTTCGAGGGGGAGCGAACGCACTCCTACGACGATCTCGACGCGTTGCTCTCGGAGACCGAATCGGGCGACGAGGCGACCGTCGTCGGCTACCTCGACGGCGAGCGCGAGGAGGTCGACGTGACCCTCGGCGAGCATCCACGAGACGACTCCGGATTCCTCGGCGTCAGCCCCACTCCCGGCACGTCCGGCTTCGAAGTGAGCGATATCGGCGTCCAGCTCTATCCCGCCGAGGAGTATCTGTCCATTCTCGGGGGTAACGGTGGCAGCAGCTACGGCGGCGTCGCCGACTCCTTCTTCGGAAAGATCGGACTTTCGATACTGCTCCCGGTCATCGGCGTCGTCGGCTTGCTGCCGTTCAACTTCGCCGGCTTCACCGGCGGCGTCGAGAACTTCTACGAGGTGCAGGGATCGCTCGCGGTGCTCGGGGATAGCACCGTGTTCATCCTCGCGAACATCCTGTTCTGGACCGGCTGGATCAACGTCCAACTCGGCTTCTTCAACTGCATTCCGGCGTTCCCGCTCGACGGCGGGCACATTCTCCGGACGAGCACCGAGGCCGTCGTCTCGAGGCTCCCCGTCGAGACGACTCGTGGGCACGTACGGACGGTGACGACGACCGTCGGGCTAACGATGCTCGTCAGCTTCCTCACGATGCTGTTCCTCCCCTTCCTCCTCTAGAATCGGTCGGCCGGCTTCGGTTCGAACTGACGGTCCGCCGTCTCCGTTTTGTACTGTCGACAGAACGGTTCGACTCAACCTCGTCGAACGCTAGTCGTCTTCGTCTTCGTCCGTGTCCGCCTCGTCGTCCGCGTCCGATGTCGCCGCTTCGACGTCTTCGTCGATGCCGTGGCGCTCGTAGAACTCGTCGGGCGTCGCCTCGATTCGGTCGAACTCGGTATCGAAGTAGTGTTCGTGGTGGCGGACGACCTGTTCGACGATCCACTCGCTGAACGTCTCGTCGAACCGCCACTCGCCGTTGGATTCGGGTATTTCGAACCGTTCGTCGGTCGAGAACGCCGCATAAACGTGAAAAAAGCCCAGAATGACGTCCGCGAAGTCACGAGCTTTCTCGGTGGAGCTCTCGCGGCGCTCCAAGAGTTCCGCGTATCCCTCCTCCGTGAGTTCGAAGTACTTCCGGTCCGGTTCGTCTTCGCGTTCGATCCGCTCGGTCCACCCCTTCTCCTCGAACTTGTAGAGAATGGGGTAGACGGAGCCGTACGAGGGCTCCCAGTGACCGCCGCTGATCTCGCGAATCTCCTTCAAAATCTCGTAGCCGTACCGCGGTTTCTCCTCGAGAAGTTCGAGAACGAGATAGGCGATGAGTCCTTTCGGCGGCCCACTTTTCCGCATGTAACCCGTGATTTAAACCGCCGTACGTAAAGGGTTTCGGTCGGATCCAAATCTGCCGAGCGGCGGCTGAGACGGACGATTTCGACGGTCGGTGGCTCGGCTCCGAGTGGCGCGATCGATCTCGTCGCGAAACCCGGTCCTTCTTAGCGTCGCCGACCCAACCCGGGCACATGGAACGACGGCAGCCGCCACAGACCGAAGAGGGCTGGTACGTCCTGCACGATTTCCGGTCGATCGACTGGGACGCCTGGCGCGACGCGCCGGAACGACGTCGCTCGCAGGCGATCGACGAGGGTATCGACTACCTCACCGCCGCCGAGAACGTCTCCGACGCCGACGAGGGCGACTCGGCGACGTTCGCCGTCCTCGGCCACAAGGCCGACCTGCTCGTGCTCCACCTCCGACCGACGCTCGGCGATATCGACGCCCTCGAGCGTCAGTTCGAGCACACGGCGCTCGCCGAGTTCACCGAGCGAGCGGACTCCTACCTCTCGGTGACGGAGGTCTCGGGCTACATGTCCCAGGACTACTTCGACGACGACGCCGAGATGGAGGACGCCGGGATGGCCCGCTACATCGAGTCGCGGCTCAAACCCGAGATTCCCGACGCGGAGTTCCTCAGCTTCTATCCGATGAGCAAGCGCCGCGGTCCCGACCACAACTGGTACGAACTGCCGTTCGACGAGCGCGCGGAGTACCTCTCGAACCACGGCGAGATCGGCAAGGGGTACGCCGGCCGCGTCACCCAGATCATCTCCGGCAGCCTCGGACTGGACGACTTCGAGTGGGGTATCACCCTGTTCGGCGACGATCCGACCGACGTGAAGGAACTGCTCTACGAAATGCGCTTCGATCCCTCGAGTTCCCGCTTCGCCGAGTTCGGTCGCTTCCTCTCGGCCCGCCGCTTCCCGCCCGAGAACCTCGGCGCGTACCTCGCGGGCGACCGAGTTCCACAGGAGGGTGGCGACGGTCACGGCGGCCACCATCACGGAGAGTCGGACTCCGGCGGTCATCACGGAGACGCTGGAGGTCACCGCAGTGATTCCGGGGGCCATCACGGCGACTCCAGTGGGGCACACGGCGACTCGAGCGGCGGCCGACCCGGCTCCGACGGCGAGGACGTCCGCAGCGAACTCGAGGAGATCGGCGTCTACGCGGGCCAGCCACACGGCGAGGACGTTCACGCGGTCGTCCTCTACTCCGAGGCCGACGCCGACGAGTTGTTCGACGAGGTCGACGGGCTTCGGACGAACTTCGACCACTACGATACGCACGTGAAGACGGCGGTCTACGAACCGAGCGACGCAGGCTCTCGAGGCGACGACGCCGAGAACGCCATCGTCAGCCTCTGGGAGACCGAGCGTGCCGCGAACACGGCCGCCGGCTTCCTCGCTGATCTGCCGGATATCGTCCGGCAGGCTGGCGACGACGACAGCGATTCGTGGGGGACGATGGGCATGTTCTACACCGTCGAGCCCGACCACCGCGAGGACTTCGTCGGGACCTTCGGCGACGTCGCCGGCCTGCTCGCCGACATGGACGGCCATCGCAAGACCGACCTGCTGGTCAACCGCGAGAACGAGAACGACATGTTCATCGCCAGCCGCTGGGACTCCCGCGAAGACGCCATGGCGTTCTTCCGCAGCGACGCCTTCGGCGAAACCGTCGAGTTCGGTCGCGACATCCTCGCCGACCGGCCGCGACACGTCTTCCTGGCCTGATTAGTTCGGCTGTTGTCACGGGAGAGAACCAAGAAGACGCACCAACCCTTGTGGTCGGTTCTGTTCGAGTTATCTACAGCATTCACCAACAGAACTGTAGTCAGAAGATATTTAGTTACATTTCCGAATAATTTTGTAATGAATCGCCGCTACGTGTTAGCCTCAGCATCCGCCGGAATGATACCGAGTATTGCGGGATGTCAACGGTTTTGGCATACTTCAGCACAACCTACTTCCGTAGGAATTATTGAATTGATAAATCAGCGTTCTGGCACAGCCCGATTTCAAGTATATCTCGAGACGGAAAGCGAGGTCGTGTTCTGGGATTTTTACGAGCTCGAAGGCACCGACACAGATAGATCAACTACGCTAGTGATAGATGAGGATTTGCCGGTAGACATCAGTGAGGAACTAACCATCCGGGTTTGGATAGATGGCGTTTGGGAATCGGCCGTATTATCTGATTATGAATGTGTATACGCTGGTGCTTGGGCCAGGCACACTTCGGAAGATGATATCTCAGTAATTATCCAAGAATATGATGATTGTCCAGATGAATGATTGGCATAGCGTGTTGATTTAGATCTGTGTTCTACTATTCGTCCGCTCGTGATCGTGCCTCGAGGGCTGAGTAGCGTCAAACAGATCAACAACGGTGTGTGGCCGATCCCGCAGTCGCTCCTTTTGGAATCGACCGCCCGCCCGTTCGATTCCGCTCACTCGTCGTAGAAGAAGTAGCCGGCGAGACCCGCGAGCCCCAGTGCGAGCGTGATGTACGGCCAGTTTCCGGCGTCGGTGTCCGTCAGGTGGGCGTGGCCGGCGACGAAGATAGCGAAACCGATGTGAGCGACCAGCGTCGCGAGCAGGAACGCAGCGATATCCATCGTTCGGGTGATTTCACGGTCCGGTATTAGCCGTTTCGGAGTCTCGAGGAAAACATTCTCGAGGCCGGTCCACGATAGTTACCGTGTGAACCGACGCGCGTTCGTCGCTCTCGTCCCGTCGATCGCCCTCGCGGGCTGTCTGACGCGGCTCGGTCTCGCCGATCGCGTCGAGATCGCTCGGAAATCCGTGCGCCTCCAGCCGACGGAGACGGACGATCCGATCGACGCGGCCGTGCGGCGATACGATCCCGACGAGGGGGCGTTCTACGACGGCGAAATCCACGAGACCCTCGCCGACGAGGTCGGCGAGGACGACCCGCTCGTCCTCTCAGACGTCCTCGTTGCGGAACTCGAAGATGAGTTCGAAACCGTCGAGTACCGGATCCGTGCGTGCGAGACGGACGAGAGCGACGACTGTCGGCGCACGACGCTCGTCCGCGAGGACTTCAACGAGATCGAAGTCGGCGACGTCGCCGATTTCGTCTTCCGTAGCTCCGGCGGATTGGTCTCCGTTCACGAGCGACGGGACCAGCGCGACTGAGCGGTCGGGTGTCGGCGTCACATCGACCCCCGCGGGTAGCGCGGACGACGGGCTAGCCGTGATGTTTCGTCCGAGAAGCGCGACAGCGGTTCGCCGATCAGGCGTCGACGTCGTGGTCCGGATCGTCCTCGACGGATCGTTTCATCGAGTCGCGGCGGGACTTGGCGTCTCGGCCGGTCGCCTCGAGCAGGAAGTCGTTCTTCGCGTCGACGGCGTCGGCTGCGGCCTCTAACTCCTCGGGGCCGAGTTCGGTCGGATCGCGCTCGTAGAACTCGACGCCGAGTTTGTCCTTCTTGCCGGAGTACTCGATCGTCCCGACGACGACCTTTTCGAAGACTGGATTGTCGGGTTCGCCGATCACGAAGAGGTCGCTTCCCTTGTACTCCTCCGTGTCGGTGATGGGGCCGAAGTAGTCCACGACTGTCGACTCCATATCGGGGATTCGCTCCTCGAGATACTCACCGCGACGCATCTTGTACTCCTTCATGAATCGGAAATACACGGCGGACTGTTTACCTCTTTTCATAGCCGATCTCTCATCGCTTCGACAGACGGCGCGTGCAGCGGCTGGTGACGGGGAGTAACGCCCCCAGTTCTGCAGTCGTCGCGGACGACAGCAGTCGACCACTTCCGGTGAGCGCCAGTCAACCGCTCGGTCGCCCGTGCGGGCTGCGCTACCGCTCGCGCTCGCCGAGGTAGCCCTTCCGGCACTCGGGGCAGATGTCGCCGGCGCGGAGCGAGCTCCGATCGCTTCCCGCGACGTACTCACATCGCGGACAGTAGAACTCGGAGGGGACGTCGTCACGAGCCGTGCCGCCGCTCTGGCCGGGCGTCGGCGCGGTCGCCGCTCGCTCGATACCGGAGCCGGAACTGCCACCGGCGTCGGCCTGCGGCGTCGCATCGTCCGCGTTCTGAGCGTCCGACGGGGTCGGGGCCGACGTGGTCACCGACCGCGCGTCGGCCGCCGCGGGTGACTCGGCTCCGGTGCCGGTCGCGTCGGTGTCGTCCTCGAGGACGATCGCGTCGTCGGTGACCTCGGTGTCCGCGTCGACGAGTTCGGCGTCGTCGTCGGTCTCGGCGGATGGCACCGCGTCGTCGTCTGCCTTCGCGTCGTCCGCCTCCGCGTCGTCGCTGTCCGGCCATTCGGTCGGTTCGTTTTCCGCGCCGACGGGCGGCCCGACATCCTCCGAGTCGGGCCACTCGCCGTGTTCGCGGTCGCGATCGACCGTCGACTCGTCGTCCTCGAGGATTTCGCCGTCGTCGGTGATGGGGTCGCCGTTCTCGTCGGTCGGAACGTCGAACTCGTCCTCCTCGTCGTCGGCCGCCGACTCGGGTTCGGGTGCATCGGCAGTCGCGGCGGCCGGATCGACGTCACCGTCGTCGGCGTCGATGAACGCCGCGTCGTTCTCGCCTTCGGAGAACTCGACCTCGGTGCCGGCCTCGGCGGCCGCGTCGGGTGGTGTTTCGACGGCGTCGCCGTCGGTCGGTGCAGTCGAATCGGACTCGAGCTCGTACTCGTCGGGAAGCGCGTCGGCGGCCGTCTCGGCGGAGAGGCTCGTTACCTCGGTGTTCTCGCTGATGACGTTTCGATCGCCACAGCGCTCACACTCTTCGTACTCCTGGACGGTTACGACGACCTCACTGCCCCGTTCTTCGCGCTCGCGTTCGACGTCGGTGTCACCGTAGTCGTGACCGAGCAGCGAACATCGCAGGACCATTGTCCCACCGTACCCAGTCACGGCATAAAAAACGTACTGCCTCTCGAGACACGAGTTATACCCGTTCGGCGACGGCCGACTCGATCGCCCCTCGCCGCTCAGCGAACGACAAACGTCAAATCCCCGGTCGTCGAAGACGGAGACGGATGAGAGCAAAGCGGGAGTACCGAGACCGGGAGTCGACGGAGGTGGCGGTACTCGACGCGCTCGTCGATCGTACCGACGACGGGATGACCGTCTTCGAACTCCGCGCCGCCGTCGAGGTCGACATCGACGAACTCGAGACCGCGCTGTCGACGCTCAAGGAGGACGGCCTGATCACCGTCGAATCCGGAACCAGCGAGACCGTCATCAAGCCAGACGACCGGGTCGTCCCCGATGCACCGACCGACGAGGATGACGCGCAGACGATCGGCGACTGGATTCGCGACCGCCTCCCCTTCTGAATCGAAACGCCTGTGGGGTACAGGCTCCTGAGAGTAGGCATGAGCGTCATCGAGTCTATTCATACCGATCACGGCGCGACGTTCGGCGAGCGCGACGGCCGAACGATCGTCGAACACTTCGGCCGCCCCGAGCGGACCCACCGCGCGGTCCGCAACGGCGTCGGCCTGCTCGAACTGGCCTACGGCGTCGTCGTCGTCGAGGGCGACGACCGCCTCGAGTACGTCGACAACGTCGTCTCGAACCGCGTCCCGGCGGAGGACGGCCAGGGCTGTTACGCGCTCGTACTGGACCCGCAGGGCGGGATCGCCGTCGAGCTCTACGTCTACAACGCGGGCGAGCGCCTCTTGCTCTTCACGCCGCCCGCCGAGGCCGAACCGCTGGCCGAGGACTGGTCCGAGAAGGTGTTCATCCAGGACGTCGACATCCGCGTCGCGACCGACGACTACGCCATCTTCGGGATCCACGGACCCCACGCCACCGAGAAGATCGCCAGCGTCCTCAACGGCGCGGCGTCGCCAGACGAACGCTACTCGTTCGTCCGCGGGACGATGGGCGACGAGGGCGTGACCGTCATCCGAACCGACGCGCTCACCGGCGAGGAGAGCTACGAGGTTATCTGTGCGGCCGACGACGCCGCGGGCGTCTACGATACGCTCCTAAATCAGGGGCTCAACGCCGCGCCTTTCGGCCACCGAACGCTCGAGAGCCTCGCGCTCGAGGCCGGATCGCCGCTGTTCGAAACCGAACTCGAGGGCACGCTCCCGAACGTGCTCGGCCTGCGAAACGCGCTCGACTTCGAGAAGGGCTGTTACGTCGGCCAGGAGGTCGTCTCCCGCGTCGAGAACCGCGGCCAGCCGAGCCGGCGGCTGGTGGGGCTGACGCTCGAGGGTGAAGCAGTTCCGGACACCGGTGCGGCCGTCTTCGACGGCGACGCCTCCGTCGGCGAGGTCACTCGTGCGGGCGAGAGCCCGCTGCTCGAGGAGGTCATCGCGCTTGCCTTCGTCGACTACGGACTCGAGAGCGACGAACTGACGGTTCGCGTCGGCGGCGAGGAAGTGCCCGCGACCGTCACCGAGTTGCCGTTCGTCGAGGGATCGGACTCGTCCGATCGGTTGCCAACGTATCAGTAACGCCCGCGTTCGGCATCCAGCAGTCGAACGACGCAACGACGCGCGCCGTCTCATACTCACAGTCTCCGACATAATTACGACGATTGACAGCAAACGACCGGGTATGTCAGATCTGATTCTCGTCCTCCTGGTCGGTCTCTTCGCCATCCAGATCCCGATGGCCGTTCTCGTCTACATCGATGCGAGGCGACTCGGACTCGAGAACCCCGAACAGTACGATCTGGGGATCATACTACCGGCGGCCGGGTTTCTCGTCTTCGCTTACTATCTGTCCAAGCGAGGGTCGCTCGCACGACGAGCCGCGGAGTCGGATGACGGGCAACGAACCGAAACCGAACGCGCCTGACGGCCTCGAGTCCGTCGCCGGTACCCAACACCCGTAGCCTCCTCACTGGTGCTACTCGAACGATCGCTATGGACTCGAGAGCGCCGAGCTGACGGTTTCGTCGCCAGTGAGGAAGTGCCTGCGACGGTTCTTCGCTGCCGTTCGTTGAGGGCTCGGATCGATCGGGTCGATTGCGCGACTATCAGTAGTCTGTCCTGGGAGTGTAGATGGATTTTTGATACGTCCGCTCGAGGGGGTCGTATGATCGAAACGGTGACGATCGTCCTCTCGGTCGTCTTTCTGGTCGGCGGGCCGCTCGCCGTCGCCAACGGCTATCGGATCTACACGGCGGAACAGCGGGCCAGGGCGAACCGGCTCTGGCGGGCCTGGATCGCGATGTCGGCCCTCGAAAGCGTCGTCGGACTCGTCTGTCTGGCCTGGATCCTCACGAGAGGACTGACCACGATCTGGATCTTTACCGCGCTAACGTTCGTCCCGCTGCCCATGGCGCTCGTTCAGTGGCGCATGCACGAGCACATGGAGTTTACGGGCTGGATGGACGAGTGGTTCTCCAGTCGCGGCTCGAGTGATCCGTAGCTTTCCGGCCCGATCGGGAATCTTCGAAGGGCAGGTGAGTTTCCTTTTCAACGAGCATTGACGACCGCCCGCCGTTGCTATCCGCGCGCGGTGAGGCGGTACGATTCCATCGGGAAGACGACTCCGTCGTCGTCGGTGTACCCGTCGAGGCCGTCTTCGACCGCTCGAATCAGCTCGTCTCGAACCGTCCCCTCGGCGGCTGCGATCGGCTCGGCCAGGGGTGAGCTTGCGGCCTCTCGACGGACGAATTCCTCGATCGAGGGATAGCGCATCGTACCGATCTCGATGGTGATCGATACGTCGTCGAACCCCGCCTCGCTGGCGAGCGTTCGGAGGAACTCCCCGTCCCACGCGGGGAACGGTGAGCGCATCATCGTCCCGGCCTCGTCTCCGATATGGCGCTCCAGCGCGTCGGCCGCGACGACGTAGCCGGGCTGGTGCTCCAACGGTCGCCAGACGCTGAGCGCCACGCGCCCGCCCGGCGCGAGGACGCGGTGCATCTCCTCGAGTGCAGTGGACGGCTCGTCGACGAACTGGAGGGCCTGTTGGCAGCAGACGACGTCGAATCGTCCCTCGGGAAACGGGAGGTCGGTCGCGTCCCCACGTCGCCACTCGATCGTAGGTCGGCGGTCGTCGTCGGTCGTCTCAGCCGCCACCGCGAGCATTCCCTCGTTGGTGTCGAGGCCCACGACGGCTCCGTGTTCACCCACCCGGGAGGCGGCGCTGCGCGCCACGATGCCGGTCCCGCACGCGACGTCCAGGAGACGATCCCCCGCTTGCGGATCGGCGGCATCGAGGAGTCGTTCGGCCCACGGGGCAAACAGCGGTGGGACCAAGTACCGTTCGTAGGCTTCGGAAGCGGATTGTTCGAGCTGCCAGCCGGCGGATTGGCGTTCCTGATCACTCATGTCAGTTCACCACGAAAACGAGTACGCGACGGGCGAATGTGTATCTGTCTAGTGAAATATTTCACGACGTGAACGCAGCGGCCGGCAGAGCGAGGGTTCGATTCGGGCACCGCTCACGGGAACGATTCGACCGAGAGGAGATCGTCCGCCGCCTCGAGCGGACTGGCTTCCGCCCGAAACTGCTCGTAGTACGACGTCGCCCAGTCGTGCATCTCGTCGCTCCCCGTATCGACGAGCGATCGGAGCGTTCCGGTCTCGTACTCGTAACAACAGATGCTGACCCGGTCGTCGAAGAGGCAGATTCCACACCGTTCGTCTATCGGCAGGTCGTCGTGCAACAAGACGGTGTAGTTGGATCGCGTGGTCGCCTCAATGACGGTTTCTTTGTCCCACGCCAGGAGTTCCTCGAAGACGCCGGGCGGATAGATGTATTCACACACCAGATCGTCCAGGGCGCGCTCGAAGAACGCGTCCAAATTACTGGACTTGAGTATCGCCATCCCGAACCCGTACATCGTCGTCGTCTCCGCGAAGAGGTCCGTGAGACGTTCGACGGGCTGATAGGGATACCCGGGACCCGGAACGGAGACGACCGCGTCGGTGAACAGGTCGACGCTGAACCCGTCGGTCTCGTGTGGCAGCCACGGCCAGACGTCGCGAAGTTGTCGCTCGAGCGCCATCGCGTCGACGAACGTTCCGAATCGATCGGCGACGAACGCGCCCAACTCGGTCAGCCGGTACGTTCGTCCGTCCCGTTCGATCCAGCGGCGATCCTGAAAATCAGTAAGGATTCGTCCCATCGTCGGCGAAGAGGCCCCCGTCGCGGCGCGCAGGTCGTTCCGATCACACGGGCGTTCGGCCAGCGTCTCGAGTACGCCGACGCGGTGGTCGGAGCGGACGAGAAAGTCGATATCGTCGAGTGTCTCACCCATAGACGTGGTACGATGTGACACACGATAATCGTGCAGGTAGAGCGCTGGCCGAACGGCCTCGCTCCGCGAGCACCGGCTGACAGCGAGGCTCGCCTCACGGATGGCTCTCACTCCGCCGCACGGCTTCCTCCCGGAACTGGCCGGCCGTACCATCAAGGACGCCGACGGCGGACGCCAGCTATGGGCTCGAGCCACGACACCCCGATCGACGCCGCGACCGACTTCGAGGAACTGTCCGCGCGTCTGCGCACGCAGTCCAGCGACGCCCCCGGCTCCGACACCGCGCGCGTGACGATCCGCTCGTTCGACGAAGTCAGCGCCGACTCGCTCTCCGAGTTACTCGAGGCGGGCGAGAACGACGCCGCCGACCCGTCCGATCTCGTCTTCGTGCTCTCGCGAGCGAACGCCGAACTTCTGCTCGAGCGGGAGTTCGACATCGACGACGCGGACGAACTCGAGGAGGTGCTGGGCCGGACGGTACAGATCGAAGGCGAGATGCCCGACGACACGATCCTCCTGTTGGATCCGGACGCGGTCGACGGCGAGGAGATCCGTGACCCCGACGCCATCGCCTGCGGGATCGTCGGTGCCGACGACTGACGCTGTTCACGTGCTACTCGTCCCGTCATACCCGTCTCCTGCCGCCCCCGGGATTATCCACGGCTCGAGTGTGGTGCCCGTATGCGCTATCTCGAGATTACGGTCCCCGAGGGGAAACGTCGGGCCGTCCTCGACATCTTAGAGGAGGAGGGGATCGACTACGTCGTCAGCGACGAAACCAGCGGCCGGGGATACACCGCAGTCGTCCGGTTCCCGCTGCCGACGCGGGCCGTCGAGCCGGTGCTCGACCGACTGAAGCGAGCCGGCATCAGCGACGACTCCAGCGTCGTCGTGATCAATGCCGAAACGGTCCTCTCCGAACAGTTCTCGACGCTTCGCGACCAGTACAGCCAGGGCGGGAAGGGGGCTCGCACCTCGAGACAGGTGCTCCGAACCAAAGCCGACGAACTCACGCCGCCATTTCCGATCTACGCCGTCATGCTGCTCATCAGCGCCGTCGTCGCCACCGCGGGGCTGTTGGCCGACTCGCCGGCGGTCGTCATCGGCGCGATGGTCATCGCCCCGCTGCTCGGCCCCGCGCTCGCGGCCAACGTCGGGATCGTCACCGGCGACGCCCGGCTCAAGTCCACCGGCTTCTCCTACCAGTTCGTCGGCGTGACGATCGTCGTCGGTGCCTCGATCGTCCTCGCGGTGCTCGCCCGGTTCGCCGGCCTCGAGCCCGCGGGCGTCGACATCGTCGTCGCGACGGAACTGGGAGAGCGAGTCTCGCCGAACCTGTTCTCGCTCGCGGTCGCGCTGGGGGCCGGGATCGCCGGCATTCTGAGTCTGACGCGGGGCTTCTCGGAGGCCATCGTCGGCGTGATGATCGCCGCGGCGTTGATCCCGCCCTCCGCCGCGGTCGGGATCACGGTCGCCTGGGGGATGTACGGCGCGGCGATCGGTGCCGCCGTGCTCGTGATCGTCAACCTGCTCTCGATCAATCTCGCCGCGCTGGCGACGCTGTGGGTCGCCGGCTATCGTCCGCAGGGGTTGTTCGAAGTGTCGCCGAGCCGAACGCCGACGTACACGTACGCGACGATTTTCGGAATCGGGCTCCTGGTGCTCACCGCGCCGCTGGCCGGCGTCACCCTGCTCGATTTCCACACGACCCAACTCGAGTCGTCGGCCGAGGACGAGGTCGACGCGGTGCTCGCGGAGTCCGAGTACGAGCACCTCCAGAACGAAGACGTCACGGTCGAACTCGACGGCGACTACCCGATCCAGTCGGTCGATCGAATCGTCGTCACCGTCGGCAGCGAGGAGCCGGGACCCGAGTCGGGGCTCGCCGATCGGCTCTACGAGGCGATCGAACCACACGGCGACGAGTCGCTTGTCGTCGAGGTGCAGTACGTGGTCGTCGAACAGCGCGGTGACGAAACGGAGACACAGTCGGCGACAGTTCGCCCCTCGAGCGGGGCCTAAGCGACGCTCACTCACTCATTCCGGCGCCGAGAGCGACGCCGATGGCGACGCCGATCGGCAGCCACAGCGCCAAATTGTCCGTTGCGATACCGATCGAGACGCCGATCGCCATTCCGATCGCGATTCCGGCGCCGAAGCCCGTCTCGTCGAGACCGTTGCTATCGTCCGATTCGGATCCCGGCGCTGCAGGATCAGCCATATCGGACGATAGCGTTCCGGGGTGATAACTGTCTCCCGGGTTCGCGTTGGCCGACGAGTGGACGCTCCGACCACTGAACCGGGTGCCGTCGTCGCTCGCCGACTTAGCCGGTTCCAGACGCTTGATCGTCGGCGCCGTCATATCTACACGGTTGATCATCGTATAAATCGCCAAACTAGTTTATCGCTGCCGATAGCGTAGGTCGATCCATGGCAACGGTAGGCAAGACAGCAGGTGAGAAGGCGCTCGCCGACCTTCCGAGCGGTGCCGTCCGATCGTTCGAGGCCGACGTCTCCGGCGACGTGGTCCGTCCGTCGGATCCGAAGTACGAACGGGTTCGGCAGGTCTGGAACGGAATGATAGACCGGTATCCGGCGGTCGTCGCCCGCTGTGCCGGCGTCGCCGACGTCGTCGCGTCGGTGACGTTCGCTCGAGAGCACGACCTGCCGTTCGCCGTTCGAAGCGGCGGACACAACGTCGCCGGGACGGCCGTCTGCGACGGGGGCCTCGTCGTCGACCTCTCGACGATGCGGAGCGTCCGGGTCGATCCGGATCGACGAACCGTTCGCGTCGAGGGCGGTGCAACCCTCGGGGACGTCGACCGCGAAACGCAACTGTTCGGACTCGCGACGGCCCTCGGCGCGGTTTCGGAGACCGGCGTCGCCGGGTTGACCCTCAACGGCGGTTACGGTCACCTGAGTCGGCAGTACGGGCTCGCACTGGACAACCTTCGGAGCGTCGACGTCGTGACCGCGGACGGACAGGTTCACACCGCAAGCGCCGACCGAAACGCGGACCTGTTCTGGGGGATCCGCGGCGGCGGTGGCTCCCTCGGCATCGTCACGTCGTTCGAGTTCGACTGCCACGAGGTCGGTCCCGAGGTGTACGCGTTCTTCGCGTGGTTCCACGGCGACGACACGGCGGCCGCGATGGAGCGCTGTCTCGAGTGGGCCGCCGACGCGCCGCGCGAGGCCGGCGTGCTCGCCTTTACCGGTTACGTTCCCGACCTCGAGGAGTTCCCCGAGGACTCGTGGGGCGACCCCGCTCTGGCCATGCTCGGCACGTACCGCGGCGATCCGGCGGACGGCGACGCGGTCTTCCGACCGCTGCGCGAGAGCGCGACGCCCCTCGCCGACTTCAGCGGACCGATGGACTACGTCGACGTGCAGTCGATGCTCGACGAGGACTACCCCGACGGACTCCGGTACTACTGGAAGTCGGTCTACCTCACCGAAGTCACCGACGAGGTCGTCGATATCATGGTCCGGTACACCGAGTCGGCCCCCTCGGCGCTCTCGACGATCGACCTCTGGTGTCTCGGCGGCGCCGTCGAGGACGTCCCGGCGGACGCGACCGCGTTCTACCACCGCGAGAAGCCGTACATGCTCAACTTCGAGGCCAACTGGGGCGACCCCGCAGACGACGACGCGAACGTCGCCTGGGGTCGGGCGGGAATCGCCGAAGCGAGCGAGCTGGCGGTAGCGTCGGGGAGCTACGGAAACTTCCCGGGACTGAACGAAGACCCCGCGAAACAGCGCTTCGGGGACAACTACGAGCGGATGGTCGATCTCAAAACCGAGTACGACCCGGAGAATCTGTTCGGCTCGTCCGGGTCCGTCGCTCCGCGACCCGGTGGTGACTGACGGCGTCCGCCGGCCCGCAGAAACGACGGTCGGTATCCGCCGAGCCGTCTGCGATCTCAATCGGCATCGGCCGAGGGTCGATACCGCCGGCTCACGGCCTTCCAGCGGCCGCTTCGGAACAGCCAGTAGTTGATCCCGCCCGGGACGAACGTCTCGAGCAGCAGGGCGAGGTAGAGCGCGGTGACGCCGAGCGGCGTGACCAGTCCGAGCGCCGCCGCCGGAACCGCAAAGCCGTAGCGACCGACCAGCGAGGCGACGAACGGCCAGCGCGTGTCGCCGGCGCCGAGCAGTGCCCCCGCCGCGGCGCCGTCGATTCCGAACCCGATCGAACTGATCGCGCCGACGGCGACGAACGTAGCCGCCAGCGCGACCTCTTCGCTCCCGACGAACAGGCCCGCGATCGGTTCGGCGAAGACGACGACGAGCGCGGCCAGTCCGGTGAAACACACCACCGAGAGCCGGATGATCGCCGCGCCGTACGCGCCCGCTTCATCCTCCTCGTTCGACCCGAGCCGTTGGCCTACGAGCGAACTCGAGGCCAGCGACAGCCCCCAGTTGACGCTGTTGATGACGCTCCGGACCCGGCGGCCGACCTCGAGGGCGGTGACGACCACGGGACCGAACGTCGCGGCGATCCACAGCAGCGGGAAGACGACGATCCCCTGGGCGAGTTTGCGACCGATCTCGGGTGCGGAGATCTCGATCACCTGCCGGAGAATCGTCGGCTCGAGCCACGGCCCCGAGCGCGTGACGGGGACGGGACTGGGCTCCATCCCGAGTGCGCCGTAGGATCGGCCCACCATTCCCCAGCCGAGGACGACGGTAACGAACCCCGTCGAGAGCGTCGTGCCGATCGCCGCGCCGGCGACGCCGAGGTCGAAGCCGAAGATGAGGATCGCGCTCAGGACGACGTTGAGGATCGCCCCGCCCGCGCGGGCGACCATCTCCGTGAACGTGTCGCCGACGCCGGTGTAGGTTCGGCTGGCGATCAGGTTCAGGAGTTCGAACAGGACGGCCGGCGCGACGAACACGAGGTAGGTGCTCCCGTGTTCGAGCGAGGCCGGCTGGGCCCCGAAGAGGCCGATCAGCGAGTCCGCAAAGAGCAGGAAGACGGCGACGATCGGGAGCGCAATCGCGGTCGCGAGAAGGATGCTCTGTGTCACCACGAGCGAGGCGCGGTCGGTCTCCTCGCCGCCGTAGTTCTGGGAGACCAGACTGACGGTGCCGCCGGCCAGCCCCAGTCCGATCATCGTGACGATCTCCCAGAACGCGAGCGCGAACGCCAGTCCCGCGGTTCCCGCCGTCCCGACCGCGATACCGACCATCGCCAGGTCGGCCGTCTGCTTGGACATGATCGCGAAGCCGGTTACGATCCGGGGCCACGCCAGATCCGCGGTCGGGTGGAACCGCTCGGCGTCGATGATTCCGAGGCGCTCGAGGCTCCGCGCGACGAACTCGACCGCAGCGCGCTGCCGGCCAGTCATCTACTGGCCGTTTCGGGACGGACGCCTTCGCTCTGTCGGCTGCGGGTTCCACCGTGCGCGTCGACGATTCGGGGTTGAGCGGCTCGAGACGCCGTCGGTGCGTAGACGAACGTATTCGGCGGAAGGCTGGTGATCGGAGCGTGCCAACACGCTCTCGTGGGCACACGGACGACCGCTGGAGGCGGCGAGGTCACACCCACGCTGGAAAAACGAGTGTGCGGCGACGGACCGAATCGGCTGCTCGGTTCGGCTCTCGGCGGCGCGACGGCACTGCGAGCACGGGATGGGGTCGCTCGAGCATCAGTGCATCGCTGAGAACGGTGGGCGGATTCGTTTGGGCACACGGACGGCTCCATAGCGGAGCGTCACATCCACCCACCGATCGAATGAAAGGCACAGCTATTGTTAAACACTATGGCCATATTCTCGAAATCGTATAACCACGTTCGCCGATCTAGTTCAGATCTTGCGCTTTTCTCCAGTCAGTTCCGCGAGCGAGAGAGCATCGCCTTGAGGTGCGACGGCGAGACGAGCGATGTCGGTCGATCCATGTGGACGCCGATCTCGCCGGAGAGCGCGCCGAGGCCGAGATGCTGGACGGGCTCGGGGAGCGAGTAGGCCCGACGGAGGTAGTGGCCGAGTTCCTGCTCGCGTTCCAGGTCGTTGCGCCAGGCGTGTTCGTAGGCCGCGAGCGTGGTCGGCCGGTCGGGATCGATCTCGCGGGCGGCGTGGTCGGCGCTGGTCATGCTGTAGAGGATGCCGCCGCCGGTGAAGGGCTTCGTTTGGGCGGCCGCGTCGCCGATCAGGAACGCGCGTCGGCTCGTGACGCGGTCCGGCGGACCGATCGGAATCGGGCCCGAACAGCGGTGGGAGACGTCGATCTCGTAGCCGTCGATCAGCTCCTCGAAGTGTTTGGTGACCTGGACGCCCGGCGGCGCCGCGAGTCCGTACTCGACGCCGGCATCGCCGCGGGGGATGCGCCAGGCGAAAAAGGTCGGCGCGGTGAGGTGGACGTCGACGAAATTCTGGTGGTCCTCCTCCTCGGAGAACGCAAGCACGCCGTGGAGGAGTTCGTCTGGCTCGGGGAGTTCGAGTTCGTCCCGCACTCGCGATCGAGCCCCGTCGCAGCCGGCGAGCATCTTCGCTTCGAACTCGACGGTGCCGTCGGGACCGTTGG
Organism: Natronorubrum texcoconense; assembly: GCF_900100335.1. GTDB lineage: Archaea > Halobacteriota > Halobacteria > Halobacteriales > Natrialbaceae > Natronorubrum > Natronorubrum texcoconense. The sequence goes on from NZ_FNFE01000007.1 coordinate 216,447, forward strand.
CGGTGACTTCGACGCGGTCGTGGTGTTCGGTGATCTCCGTAACGGTGTGTCGCTCGCGGACGTCCGCGCCCGCCTCGCTCGCGAGATCGGCGAGGTGGCGGTCGAGTCCGACGCGGTCGATGACGTTCGACGCGACCTCGTTTTTGTAAAATGGGTAGGCCTCGCTGTGTGGCCCGCCGACGTGGAATCGCGCGCCGTAGATCTCGTTCTGGAACAGCTCCTCGCGCGCGCCGTCGCCGGTAAACTCCCAGATATCCGTGCTCACGTGCCCCGAGCAGGCCAGCGGCTCGCCGATCGTTCCCTTCTCGAGCGCGAGCACGTCGGAGCCGTCTTCGGCGGCGCGGCGGGCGAAGCGCGCTCCCGGCGGTCCGACGCCGACAACGACGAAATCGTACATGTTCATGGGGTTCTCGTGAGCGTGTAAATACCTTCTCGAGATTCTCTCGAGCGTAGCGGCAATGGCTCTCGGAGCGACGCCGGGCGAATCGAGTCCTCACCGCTCTCAGGGCCGGTGCATCACTCTCCCACCTCAGCGGTTCCGGGACGACGGCTCGGCAACGTCGTGATTCGGAACGGCGCTCCGATGCTGTAGCTACCGGCACAGAAGCGATTCGGTCGCGCTATCGGGGTCTGAAGGCGCGAGAACGGGCTACTCCCGGTTGGGAGCGATTTCGTTCAGTCGTCGTCGGTCTCGAGTTCGAACTGTTCGTTCTCGGCGACGGTGTTGAGAACGATGCTCGTGTTCGACTGGTTGATGTCCGGATCGGTGATCAGCGTCTTGATCTGGTCGTTCATGTCGTCGGTGTCTTCGAACTTGCCGATCGCGATCACGTCGTAGTCGCCCGTGACCTCGTAGACCGAGATCATCTGTCGGTGGTCTCGAAGCGTCTCGGTGATCTCGGGCAGCGCGTGGCCCTCGGCTTTGAGCTGCATGATCGCGGTGACGTCGTAGCCGAGTTCGTCGTAGTTGACCTTCGGCGTGTAGCCCTCGATCACGCCCTCCTCTTCGAGATCGGAGAGGTGGTTGGAGACCGTCGTTACCGAGACGTCGAGCTCTTCGGCGAGGCTGCGGAGACTCGCGCGACCGTTGTCGAGAAGTTCGTTTACCAGATCGTCATCCAGTGTTTCGTAGGTCATTGTACAATATCAATCACTCTTTGTATTAGGAGGTTACGAATATCCAGTTCTATTCGCAGCGGAGTGTTGTCGTCACAGCCAGCACCCGCAGTCAGTTTCAAATGTATGCCCCGAAACGTAGCCCCTATGAGCGGACTGTTGACAGCCGACGATGCGACACTGATCGACCTGAGCATCGGTCTCGAGGACGACCCGCCGAGCGAGCCGATGCCGCCGTCGATCGACGCGTTCGGCCACGAAGCCGGTGCCGAACGCCTCGCGGAGAACCTCCGCGGACTCGGCCACGACGTCGAGGCGAGCGACTTCCCCGACGGGATGGGGCTGGCCTGGGAGGACCTTGAGGTCATCCCCCACGCCGGAACCCACATGGACGCCCCCTGGCACTACGGCCCCGAGGTCGACGGCGAGCCGGCGAAGACGATCGAGGAGGTCCCCCTCGAGTGGTGTCGCGGAAACGCCGTCGTCCTCGACTTTCGCTCGGTGGATCCCGGCGAGGAGATTTCGGTGGCGGACCTCGAGGACGCCCTCGACGAGCTGGATCACGAGCTCTCGCCCGGCGAGATCGTCCTGATTCAGACCGGTGCCGACGAGCTGTGGGGCCAGCCGGAGTATCTCACCCAGTTCCCCGGCATGAGCGCTGCGGGAACGAAGTTCCTCGTCGAACAGGGCGTGAAAGTGATTGGAACCGACGCCTACGGTTTCGACAAGCCCTTTACCGCGATGGGGGAACGCTACGTCGAATCGGACGATTCGGACGAACTGTGGCCGGCCCACTTCGCCGGCCGCGAGGTCGAGTACTGCCAGATCGAGAAGATGGCGAACCTCGATAAACTACCGCGCAAGACCGACGTCCCGATCGTCGCGTTCCCGATTAAGATCGAGAACGGGAGCGCGGGGTGGGTTCGTCCGGTTGCGTTCGTCGAGGCCGACGCCAACGACGGAGCTGGCGGCGAAGCCGGAGGTGACGCGGCGTGAAGCTCGCCACCTTCGAAGTCCAAACGTCGGTCGGCCCCGTCGAGCGCATCGGTGCCGTCGACGAGTCGACGGCGGACGATACGGCGGGAGAGGCCACCCTCGTCGACCTCACCGCGGCCTACGGCGCGGCCCTCGAGGCCGAGGGCGAACCCGCACCTGCCGACCTCGCCCACGCCCGCGTCCCGCCGGAGATGATCGCTTTCCTCGAGCGCGGCGATCGAGCGATCGCCGACGCCAGAGAGGCTCTCGAGTATGCGGCCGAAACGGATCGCGAGCGCGGCCCCGGCGGCGCCAAAATCCGCTACGAACCCGGCGAGTACGACCTACTCGCGCCCCTCCCACGGCCGAACTCGCTGCGCGACTTCATGGCGATCGAAGAGCACGTCCAGAACAGCATGGACGGCGAGATCGACGACGTCTGGTACGAGTTGCCGGTGTACTACAAGGGCAACGCCGACAGCGTCGTCGCGCCCGGCGAGACGGTCAAGTGGCCCGCGTACTCGTCGATCATGGACTACGAACTCGAGATCGCGGCCGTGATCGGCAAACGCGGACGGGATATCGCGGCCGAGGACGCCGAAGACCACATCGCCGGCTACACCGTCTTCAACGACTTCAGCGCCCGCGACATCCAGGGCAGGGAGATGAAGGGACGGCTCGGTCCGGCGAAGGGCAAGGACTTCGCGAACGGACTCGGCCCGTACTTCGTTCCCGCCGAAGATATCAACGTCCTCGAGGCCCCCATGACCGCCCGAATCGACGGCGAAGTCTGGTCGGAGGGCACCGTCGACGAGATGTACCACTCCTTTTCCGACATCATCGCGCACGTCTCCCAGTCCGAGACGCTCCACCCCGGCGACGTCATCGGGAGCGGCACCGTGGGTGGGGGCTGTGGGCTCGAGTTAGGCAAGTGGCTCGAGGACGGCTCGACCGTAGAACTCGAAATCGAGGGGATCGGCACCCTCGAGCACACCGTCGTCGAGTGAGGACGTCGACCCGACCACCTTCTCGCCACCTACGCTCCGCGTCGGCGCGTCAGTCGACTCGCGTCGCGCGAACGAGCGCCTTGAGGTTCGCGAACGACCGGACGGTCCCGTCTTCGGCCTCGATCTCGAAGAACGACGTCGCCTCGGGCGAAGCGTCGAGCAGTATCGACTCGAGTTCCGCCCGGCGGTCGGCGTCGACCGACTGCGCGGCGACCCAGCTATCGAACTCGAGGGTCTTCGTCAGGTGGCTGGTCTCCTCGACGACGAAACCCTGCCCCTCGAGCCACTCATACCACCGATCCGTGCGGTGCGAACGGACGTGCGTCGGATCGCGGAGCCGTTCGACGCGGTCGAGAAACGACTCGAGCGCCGGATCGGGTGGCGCGACGTTGTCCTCGAACGCGAACGTCCCGCCCGGGCGAAGCACGCGGGCGACCTCCGCGACGAACGCCTCCGGGTCGGGAAAGTGGTGGGCCGCGATGCGACAGGCGACGGCGTCGAACGAGTTCGCGGCGAACGGCAACCGCTCGGCGTCGGCCATCGCGCCAGCGACCCCGTCGAACTCCCGTTCGGCGGTCGCGACCATCGCTCGCGAGGCGTCGACGGCGACGACGGTCGGAACGCCGCGCTCGGCCACGGCTCCGGCGACGTGTCCCGCGCCCGTGGCGACGTCGAGCGCCGTCTCCGCGTCCCGACACCAGTCGGCGAGGCGCTCGAGATCGGCCCCCTGCCTGTGGACGTCGCTGTCGACGTAGTCGGCAGCGGCGACGTCGAACGACGACGCAGTCTCCCGTTTCGCCTCGGAATCGTCTCTCATCGACCTCGAGTAAACGGTCGAGAACCATAGTTGCGGTCGAACCGGCGGCCGAGCGGACGGCGTCGACTATCGAGAACTATTCGCCGTCGGCGCCTCCCTCGAGCAGGTCCCAAAACCGCTCCGTATCGCCCTCGAAACGCTCGAGCAACGCGCGCATCTCCGTCCGGTGGTCGTCGCTCACCTTCACGTGGACCATTCCCTCGCCGGGCTGGCCGTAGACGACGCTTGCCCCCTCCGGTGCGGCGACGATCGCGGGCAGCGCGACCAGATCCTCTTCGCCCTCGACGAGGATGGTCGTCGGTTCGTCGCTCGCCATGGCCTCGCGAAGCGCCTCGATCATCTCGGCCGAGAGCTCCGCGGGCGGGTTGACGGCCTCGAGATTGGTCGACTCGGTGACGGTCTCCCGAATCTCCTCGTCGACGGCCGATCGCTTGGTTCGCTCGTCGACCACCGCGACGTCGGGCGCGCGGCCGGCCTGCAGGAAGTGGTAGGTGACGACGTCGCCGACGGCGATCAGCGGGCCGTCAACGGCCGAAAGCAGGACGTCGGCGTCGGTCTCGATCGGCCCCATCGGCTCCTTGAGCTCGTGGCGAAGGTCGTCGGGAAGAACCAGTAGCTGGTCGTCGACGTCGGCGGGCGCCGCGTCGTCGGTCGAGCCGCCAGGTTTGTCGTCGTCGCGAGTCACGGCTACCGGACTTTCAGCGCGTACGCGCCGGGTTCCGTGACCTGCATCTCGGTCGCGATCTGGCTCTCCTCGGGGTGGGCGATGACGACGTAGCCGGCCCAATCCTCGGTCAGCGACGAGGAGTTACAGGCGTCGCAGGTTTCGTTGTCCGGTTCGTTGACCCGGTGGCACTCGCGACAGACGAGCCGATCCGATGCCATGGTTATTCACCCGCAGCCGCTTCCTGCTTCTCGTGGTCTTCCTCGAGCCAACCGTGCTTGCCGAGCCCCGGCTGTTTGGCCGTCAGGCCGATCTTCGAGTCGCGCGGGTTGCGCTCGTCGATGCTCTTGGTGACGATCCGTGCGCGGACGGCGTCTTCGACGCCCAGCGTCCGGTTGGATTCGTTCGAAGCGAGCTGCTGGTTCTCGCCGTCGTAGGCGAGGTACTCGTCGCTGATCTGCGAGACGTGGAGGAGTCCGTCGACGGGACCGATCCCGACGAAGGCGCCGAACTCGACGACTTCGACGACGGTGCCGTCGACCACTTCCTGCATCTGTGGATCGAACGTGACGGCGTCGAACGTGGCCTCGTAGTAGACGCCCGGCCGGTTCGGCAGTACCGTCCCTTCACCGATATCGTCGACGTCGGTGACGGAGACGATGCTGCCGACCTCTTCGTCCATGCGTCCCTCGAGTTTGTCCTGCAGCAGTCGCTTCACGAGGTCCGGCGAAACGTCGCCGAGCTCCTCGGGCGGTACTTCTACCGTGTCCGTTAGGGTGACCCGCTTGTACATCTATGGTTGAGTGATCGCTAACTTGTTTCTCCCGCGTAATGCAATTACCGGTACGCTCGCCGCGAGTATCCGGTCGCCCAGCGGACGGTCGTTCGTGACGACGTAGTCGACCCCTCCCTCGCGGGCGAGTTCGACTAACGCGTCGTCGGCGTACGACGCCTCCGTGTCGACGACGAGACAGCGTTCGGTCGCCAGATCGTGCCCGACGTTCGCGGCCGTCCCTTCGGTGCCGCCCTTCTCGGAGAGGCGTCGAAGTTCTTCCACGACGGCCTGCGGTATCGTGGGCTCGTACGAATCGACGAGTCGATCGAGTTCGTCGAACAACCGAACGTCGAGTTCGACCGGCATCATGAGGGCACTCGTATCGAGTGCGACCCGCGTCGGCGTGCTCATTCGTCTTCCGTCGGCGTTACTCCGTGAGCGTTCCGAGCCCGATCAGCCGCCAGCGCGCGCCGATGCGGCGGTTGATCGCGATCTTTGCCCCTGGTTCGGCGGCGACCGGCCGCTTGAGGTTGACCTCGCACTCGCCCTCGCGAGCGCTGGTGACCGCGCCGACGGTCGTCGCCGTCCCGACGGTCATCATCAGCGGCTCGCCGGTGCTGATCTCGTCGACCGTCTCGCCGCTTTCGGCGCCGACGACGCGCTCGAGCAGGTCGACCTCCATCGTGAACTCCTGCCACGTCGGCGGGAGCGACCCCGGCGGACCGGCCAGTCGGCCGGCCAGCGCGTCGCCTTTCGTCAGCGCCGGATCGAGTCCGGTACCGACGCCGAGCAGGCCGCCCGGGCTGACGGTGTCGACCGTCTCGCCGCCGGCTTGCAGCGAGCGGATCGTCGTCTCGATCGGGACGTACTCGGTTTGGCCCCCCTCTTCGACCTCGCGGCCGGGTTTGATCTCGATCTCGTCGTCGACCGAGAGCTCGCCCTGCACCAGGCTGCCGCCGAGGACGCCGCCGGCGAGATCCTCGTAGGTCGTCCCTGGCTTGTTGATGTCGAAACTGCGGGCGACGTGCATCCGCGGATCGGCGTCGGGATCCCGCTCCGGCGTCGGGATCTCCTCCTCGATCGCCTGAATCAGCAGGTCCATGTTGACCTCCTGGCCGGCCGAGACGGGAACGACTGGCGCGCCTTCGGCGACCGTCCCTTCGACGAACTCCTGGATCTGCTCGTAGTTGTCTCGAGCCGTCTCGCTATCGACGAGGTCGACCTTGTTCTGGGCGATGACGATGTTGTCGATGCCGATGATGTCGAGCGCCATCAGGTGCTCTTCGGTCTGGGGCTGTGGGACGGACTCGCTGGCGCTGACGACCAGCACGGCGCCGTCCATCAGCGAGGCGCCAGAGAGCATCGTCGCCATCAGGGTCTCGTGACCCGGGGCGTCGACGAACGACACGGTCCGCAGCGGCTCGCTTTCGGAGCCGTCCGGACACTCCTCCTCGACGGTGTAACACTCGGGTTCCTCGGCGCCCTCGCAGTAACGGAACGTCGCGTCCGCGTAGCCCAGCCTGATGGAGATCCCGCGTTTCATCTCCTCAGAGTGCTGGTCAGTCCAGGAGCCGCTGAGCGCCTGGACTAGCGTCGTCTTGCCGTGGTCGACGTGACCGACGAGCCCGATGTTCACCTCCGGTTGTTGAGTTCCTGCCATAAGACGGTAAGTAATCTTAGGTAGGCCTATCCCCGTGCGCTTGATAAACCTACTGTTCTGCGCTCTCCGGATCGGGGTGACGACGGTTCCTGCAGCGGATCACGGACGTCGCGGTGACTGACTGGACGAGTGACTACTCGCGTCGAACGCCGACACGAATCGCGTCCGGCATCGGGCACGTTCCTCGCTCGAACCGGTTCCGACGACGAGCGGCGTTTCGATGAGGCTATCAATAGTGCTCCGTACCCCTCGGGACGCCTCCTAGTTCGTTTTATGCGCGGTTCCGTCCATTCGTCGGCTACGCATGCCCACCATACAGGAGTACCCGCGACTGCTGGTCGTCTGCGATCGCTGTCGGAGCCCGCTGGTCGCGCGCGAACTGCCGAACGGCACCCTCAGACCGATCGGATCCGGAAAAACGTGTCCGTGTGGCTGCGGCGAGTTTTCGATCTACGAGTGAATCGGAGCGGCCGGCACCGTCGAGGACCTCGTCGGACTAAAAGCGTCGGTCTCCACTTCACTGGAGCGGTGATACGCCGCTTCTCCTTCCGATTACGTGCCGGCCAGTACGGACCGAGAGCGAGAGTCGCACTCGAGAACGCGTAACGGAGCCACTCTCACTCTTCGAGTCCCGCTTCGATCTCGGTTTCGGCGATCGTGAGACCGATCTCGGCCAGCTGGCGGAGGCTCGAGAGGAGCGGACTGTACAGACACGCGTCGGTCTCACAGCGGGCGTACGCTCGCTGGGTGAGGTCCTCGAGGCCCTCGTCGACGGCGGCGTGCGCGTCGCTCGCGGCCCGATCCTCGCCCGAGAGGGCGGCCTCGAGCAGCCGCCGGATATCGGCCGCGACGGAGTCGATCTCGTCCCGAAGCGCGTCGTCGGGCGGGCCGGACTGATCCAGCGTGACAGCGGCGATTCGGCCCGCGTGGTCGGCGAGCCGCTCGAGCTGGCGGGCCGTCCGATACTCGCGAAAGGCGACCGTTCGATCGGTCCCCAGTCGGCCGATGTCCCGGACGTCCTCGAGCCCGCGGTGAAAGCCCCGGCTCACGAACGCGAACAGCCGGTCGACGTCGTCGTCCCGGCTCCGGACTCGTCGCGCGAGTTCGTCGTCGTCACACAGGAGCGCCTCGATCGCGTCGTCGTACAGCTCGAGCGCGAGTTGGCGCGCCTGGGCGACCGTTTGCGGGAGCGAGACCTCACCGGTGTCGAGCAGGTTTACGACGGTGAGTCGGTCGTCTGTCGTCTCCTGAATTTCGATGCCGATGAGTCGACCGACGGTTCGCTCGAGTTCCCGCCGCGAGTCGGTCTCGAGATCGGCCACTCCCGTGACGGTGATTCGATCGGAGCCCGTCGCGTACGCCGCCCGAACCCGTTGCAACAGCGCTTGCTCGTCGCCGTCCGTCGCGTCGATCGTCACCGATCGATCCCGCCCCGAGACGTGCTCCGGGGCCGCGATAACCCGGTCGTCGTGCGGATAGAGGTACATCGACATGCCGGACTCGAGGCCCCGCTCGAGGGCCCACTCCTTCGGCAGCGAGACGACGAACGTGGAGTTGCCGGTCAGCTGGACCTTTCGCTCGACGGGCTCGAACGACTCGTCGGAAACGGAGTGCTGGCTCATCGCTCAGTAGATCAGTTCGTCGTCGTTCTCGACCATGTACAGCGTTCGCGCGGCGATGTTGACCGCGTGGTCGCCGACGCGCTCCAGATCGCGGATCGTCAATAACATCCGCGAGACGTCGTCGAGGAGCGCTTCGTCCTCGACGCCCTCGACGGCCCCCGTCCCGGCTTCGAGGACGCTCCGAACGACGACCTGGCTCGCGTTCTCACAGAGCGCGTCGATCTCGTCGTCCAGGGCTGCGATGTCGTGGGTCGTTCCGGGGTCGTCCTCCGCGTAGGCGTCCATCGCCATCTCGACCATCTCGACCGTCTGTGAACCGATGTAGCCGATGTCGATCTCCGAGTAGCGATCCCGCTCCGCCTGCAAGGTGTACTCGCCGAGGTTGACCGCCAAATCGGCGATCCGCTCGAGATCGGTGATGATCTTGAACGAGGCGGCGATAAAGCGAAGATCGCCCGCAACCGGCTGTTGGAGCGCGAACAGCTCGATGCACGTCTGTTCGATCTCGAGGTACAGTTCGTTGATCTCGTGGTCGCCCGCGATGATCTGCTCGGCGAGTTCGTCGTCTTTCGCCTCGAGAGCCTCGAGCGCTCGCTCGAGTCGGTGACAGACGAGGTCGCTCATCTCGAGGACGCGGTCGCGCAGTTCGGTGAGTTGCTGTTGGTAGTCGTTTCGTGCCATAGTTAGCCGAATTTGCCGGTGATGTAGTCTTCGACGCGGTCGTGTTCCGGGTCCTCGAAGATCGTCGCGGTGTCGTCGTACTCGACGAGGTTACCCCCGGTGAGAAAGACGGCCGTTTTGTCGGAGATCCGGGCCGCCTGCTGCATGTTGTGCGTGACGATGACGACCGTGTACTCTTCGGCGAGGTCGGCGATCAGATCCTCGATCTTCGAGGCGGCCACGGGATCGAGTGCGGACGTCGGCTCGTCCATCAGGATGACCTCCGGGTCCGGCGCGATGGCGCGGGCGATACAGAGTCGCTGTTGTTGCCCGCCCGAGAGGTCGAGCCCGCTCGAGTCGAGCTGGTCGTTCACTTCGTCCCACAGCGCCGCAGCCCGCAGCGATTCCTCGACGCGCTCGTCGACGTTCTCGGTCTTCCCCTGGACGGTGAGTCCGTAGGCAACGTTGTCACGGATCGATTTCGGGAACGGGTTCGGTTTCTGGAACACCATCCCGATCTTTCGGCGTAAGGCGACGGGGTCGACGTCCTCGTCGTAGACGTCTTTCCCCTGAAAGGCGAGCGACCCGTCGACCCGGCACGAGGGTATCTGGTCGTTCATTCGATTGATACACCGGAGGAAGGTCGACTTCCCGCAGCCCGACGGGCCGATGATCGCCGTCACTTTTCGATCGGGGATCTCGATGGTGACGTCGTCGAGCGCTTGCTCCTCGCCGTAGTAGACGTCGAGCTCCTCGGCTCGGAGGACCGTTTCGTCCGGGATCTCCGAGCGAGCGGTTTCCGCGGCCGATACCTCCGTCGTAATCAGTGAGTCGGATTCGTGTTGTGCCATGTTAGTACTCTCGTTCGTACCTGTTTCGCACGAAGAACGCGATCCCGTACATTCCGAGCAGGATCGTCATCAGGACCGCGATACCCATCGCAGCGAGGTACTGCAGCGCCTGCTCGGGAAGGAACGCCCACTCGTAGATCTGCGTCGGCATCGCGCCGAACCGATCGAGCGGGCCGGGAACGTGGCGTAGCCCCCAGATCGTGCCGACCATGAGCAGCGGCGCCGTCTCGCCGATCGCACGGGCGAGTGCGAGGATCGTCCCGGTGACGATTCCCGGCATTGCAGAGGGGAGAACGACCCCTCGAATCGTTTGCCACTGGGTTGCCCCGGTCGCCAAGGAGCCGTTTCGGACGCCGTCCGGTACCGCTCGCAACGCCTCCTGGCTCGAGACGATGACGATCGGCGTGACGAGCAGCGCGAGGGCGAGCGCCCCGGCGATGAGGATCGGTCCCATCCGCATCGCGTTGACGAACACGCCGAGCGCGAGCAGGCCGTAGACGACCGAGGGAACGCCCGCAAGGTTGGTCAGGTTCGCCTCGATCAGCCGGGTCGTTCGCGTGTCGGGCGCGTACTCCTCGAGGTAGACCGCCGTGCCGACGCCGAAGAAAAAGGAGAACAGGAGCGTAAAGACGAGCAGCCAAATCGAGCCGACGATCGCGGCGAGGAAGCCGGCCTGGGTCCAGTCGCTCGAGGCCGTCTGCGTGAGGAACGTCTCGATGCCGATTTCGAAGACGACGATCCCGATCAAGGTATCGAGGATCACGTCGGCGATCAGCAACGCCAGCATGAGCACGCCGAACAGGGAGGCGCCGACGAGGACGAGGTGAAAGAGCCGGTTCTTTCGCTTCACCCACGTGAGATCGACGTCCGCCGCCCAGTTTCGAGCGGAGCTGTCACCAGCATCCGTCTCGGTACTCATCGGTACACCTCCCGGTAACTCCGTTTAACGTAGTCGTTCACCAGGTTCGCCGCCAGCGTCATGATGAACAGCGCGAGTCCGACGGCAAACAGACTCTGGTACTCGACCGAGCCGACGAGCATCGTCGACCGCGTCGAGTCGACCATAAAGGCCGTCATCGTCTGAATTTCGGCTAACGGATTCGTCGTCAGCCGCGGCGTGACACCTGCGGCGAGCGCGACCGCCATCGTCTCGCCGATCGCTCGCGAGACCGCGAGGATGTACGACGCCATCACGCCGGAGATCGAGGCGGGGAGAACGACGCTGGTCGAGACCGAAAACTTCGACGCGCCGAGCGCGTACGCACCATTGCGAAGTTCGTCGGGAACCGAGGACATGGCGTCTTCGGAGATCGACGCCACCATCGGAATGGTCATGATTCCGACGACGATCGCTCCCGACAGCGCGCTGAACCGCCCGACGTCGTAGCCGAAGGCGGCCGCGACCGGGGCGATTATGTTCGGCGTGATGAACGTCAGCGCGAAGAAGCCGTAAACGATCGTCGGGACCCCGGCCAGCACCTCGAGCGTCGGCTTAAGGTACTTGCGGGTCCGCGGTCGGGCGTACTCCGAGAGGTAGAGCGCGGTGGCCGTTCCGATCGGGATCGAGACGAACGCCGCACCGACGGTCACGAGCAGCGTTCCTGCCGCGAGCGGGAGGATGCCGAAGCGCGGGTCGTCCGCGTGAGACGGCCGCCACTCCGTATCGAACAGGAACTCGGTGATGGCGACGCGCTGTTCTGGGAAGAGTCGGAACTCCGTTACCAGTCCGATCAGCCACTCGTGGAAGCGGACGTCGTAAAAGAAGTTGAACGTGTTGTCGAACAGGACGGCGAAGATCGCCACCGTCGTCAACACGGTGATGCTCGTACACCCGAACAGGAGCCGACGGATCCGGCGGTCGCGACGCCGATGCGCGTCGGCGTCACCGCCCGTAATTCCCGAGTTCGGGTCTGTTTCCGTACTCATTGTGGGTAAGTGGTGTTACTCGTCGTCTTCATCGTCCGACTCTTCGACTTCGAACTCGTCTTCGCCCGGCTCGCCGCCGAGCGCCTGGAAGTAGCCGACGCCGCCCCAGCCGAGGGCGTACTGGTTGTCGGCGACTCCTTCCATGATCGAATCCGTGTGCGTGTGAGCGCTGTAATCGGTCCGAATGGAGCCGATTTCGCCGTTGATCTCCCGGGTAAAGTAGTCGAACGTCCCGGAGTCGCTGTCGCGGCCCCAGAGTTCGATCTCCTCGTCGGGGTAGTCGTCGTCGATATCGTTCCAGTAGGTGACGTCGGATTCGTACTGCCAGACCGCGTGCAAGTTCTCGATCGAAATCTCGTCCAACCAATCGTTCTCTCCGTGTTTGACGACCGAAAGTCCGTCCCAGCCGATCTCGTAGTGGCTGTACTCGACGCCGTTTGCCTCGGCGATTTCGGCTTCCTCGTCGAGGATCTCCCGGCTCGCGCTCTGAACGTCCGAATCGCCCTCGGCGAACGCCTGGAATCCCGCACCCGTTCCCTCGGGGTCGACGAAGACGTTCGCGCCGGGGTATTCGTTCTCGAAGGACTCGCCGGCCGTGTCCGTCACCGGCGCGACGGTGTTCGACCCCGAGCAGTCGATATCGTCGTCGACGGCGTCGGGATCGGGATCGATGCCGAGGTCCTCGAGCACCGTATCGAAGGTCTCGATATTTCCGTCTCGAACCTCGTCCGTCGCGGCGTAGTAACCGGCTTCCCGCGAGAAGTCGTGCTGACCTTCGAAGTAGTGCTGGACGTACGTCGCGAGCGTATCGGGTTTCTCCTCTAAGCTCGCGTGATTGACGTAAATGAAGAGCGGTCGGGTCAGCGGCGAGTAGACGCCGCTCTCGATGTTCTCCTGCGTCGGGTGGTAGTACTCGCCGTCCTCGTCGCTTTCGACCGCGACTGTCGAGAGCACGGCGTCAGTTTCGGCCTGCCTCTCGAGGAAACTCGAGCAACCCGCGAGCGCTACGACGCCCGCTGCGCCGGTTCCGACAAGGAAGTTCCGCCGCGATGCGACCCCGGTTCGACCGGTTTCGGACGTGTTGTCCGTCATCACCCGGAGGGTAGTCCAGATCGTATAAAGAGGATACTATTATCTATATAGTTGATCACTGCTCTCGATATATCAGTACGTAACCGCCCATAGATCGCAATAGTGATCGATTCTGCCGCGCAATGTAAGCTAGATTTCTGCACATATACGCCATTTACTCCCGCTTTTGACCAGGTTCGGGCTCGAAGTTCGGGTCGTCTCCGCACCGGGATCATTCGCGGTCGACACGCTTCGAATCGCCCTTCGAACCGCGTTCCGGAGCAACCATCGCTCATTCCTCACTACCCACTACTCACTATATATCCCTACGTTCGAGTACGATTATCTGCCGAGAAATACATCTAACTATGACGACTACGTTCGGTATTATAGCTTCTTAGCGCTTTGAAGCGGAGATAAAAGTTCACCTCTATAGATCCAAGTGAATTTATAGTCCAGGCATAGAAATCCCCTGTATGGAGACCCGCAAGGTCCAGGTGACCGGTGGCTCGACGTATACGGTGTCGCTCCCGAAGTCGTGGGCGACGGAAAACGGTGTCAGCAGTGGCTCGACCGTCGAAATATATTCGGACGACGATACGTTGCTCGTCACGCCACAGCGCGAGACTGATCATCAGGAGGGGACCCTCGAGATCGCCACGCTCGAGGACGAACAGCTGATCCGAGCCGTCCTGACGATGTACGTCAGCGGCTTCGATATCATCCGTCTCGAAGCGGGGCGGATCACGACTGACCAGCGGCGCGCGATTCGCAGCGCGGTCCAGGGGCTCGTCGGCGTCGAAGTCGTCGAGGAGGGCAGCGGCTCCGTCGTCGTCCAGGACCTCCTCGACTCCGCGGAGCTATCGATCGTCAACGCCGTCAGTCGGATGCGCCTGATCGCCACCTCGATGCTCGCGGACGCCGTCACCGCCCTCGTCGAGAACGACGACGACATCGCCCGCGACGTGATCGAGCGCGACGACGACGTCGATCGACTCTTCCTCGTCGTCTCCCGGATCTTCCGGGCGACGCTGCGCTCACCCCGCGCCGCCGAGGGGCTCGGCGTCTCCCGCGAGGACTGCTTCGACTTCCACTCGAGTGCGCGCCAACTCGAGCGCGTCGCCGACCACGCCGTCAAGATCAGCCAACTCGCGCGCAAACTCGACGACGTCCCGGAGGGCGTCGCCGATGCCCTGCTCGAACTCCACGCCGACGCGTCGACGATCATCGAGCAATCGATGGACGCCCTCTTCGCCGAGGACAGCGACGAGGCGACGAAGCTGGGTCACGAGGCGCTCGAGTCCGTCCTCGAAATCGACGAACACACCCGGACGATCGACGACATGCTTCGGGACCTCGAGCCCGTACAGGCACAGTCCCTCGGCCTGATTCTCGACTCGCTGTCCCGAAGCGCGGACTACGGCGGCAACATCGCCGAGACGGCGCTGCAGAAGGCCGCGCCGCGCCCCTGATGGTCCCTTCCTTTAGTATCAACACCGTTACAAAAACGTCGTTCAGGGAACGGTTTTGTCAACTGGTCCCATACGCAAACGTATGAGTAAGTCTGACGCCTCGAGCGAACGCGAGAGCGTCCTCGCGTGCACCGACTGTCTCGATCCGGCGGACGCCTTCGCCCTGATCGGCAACGAGACCCGCCTCGCGATTCTCGAGGCGCTGTGGGCGGCCGACGACCGTCCGGTTGCGTTCTCGGAACTGCGACGCGAGGTCGGGATGCGCGACTCGGCGCAGTTCAACTACCACCTCCAGAAGCTGCTCGGCCAGTTCGTCGTCGGCTCCGAGGACGGCTACGACTTCAAACACGCCGGCGAGAAGGTCGTCCGCTCGGTGATCGCCGGCTCGTTCAACGAGCACCCGACGATCGATCCGTTTCCGGTCGAGGGCTCCTGCGTCGCCTGCGGCGGGCCGCTCGAGGCCCGCTATCGGGACGAACGACTCGCGATCGGCTGTCGCGACTGCGGACACGGCCACGGCGAGTACGGCTTCCCGCCGGGCGGGCTGAACGACCGAACGCGAGACGAAGTTGCCGCCGCCTTCGATCAGCGGGTGAAACACCTCCACTGTCTCGCGGCCGACGGCGTCTGTCCGGAGTGCAGCGGTCGCGTCGAATCGCACGTCGTCGAGGACGACGACTGCTGTCTCGGGGCCACGGTGCGCATCGATCACGAGTGCGTCCAGTGCGGTCACACCCTCTGTTCGGCGCCCGGACTCCGCCTGCTCGATCACTCGCAGGTGGTCGGCTTCCACCGCGAGCGCGGCGTCTCGCTGGACGAACGGCCCTACTGGACCCTGCCGTGGTGTGTCTCCGACGAGTACACGACCGTCGTCGACCGCGATCCGATCCGGCTCCGGGTCCGCGTCCCGCTCGAGGGCGACGAACTCCGCGCCACGCTAGACGCGGATCTCGAGGTACTGGAGACGACCGTCGAATCGGCCGACTGAACGGCGAGCCGGACGGATCGCGCCACGATTCGCGCGCTTTTTCCCGCTGGCACCCCTCTCGAGGGACGTGAGTGAGTTCGCGTTCGAACTCGAGCTGTGTGCCCACCTCGAGTCGCGTCGCGAGGGGGTCCTCGCCCGCCAGCTCGGCGCGAGCGTCGCCGATCCCGGCGGGCGAATCCTCGACGTGGTCTGCGTCGAACCGGGCCCCGCGTTCGACGACCGCGTCGCCCTCTCGAGCGCCGCCGTTCCGGACGCTGCGATCGAGGCCGACGTGGGTACCGGACGGGCGCGCTACTGGAAGGACGCCTTCGACTGTCACCCCGATCAAGCCCGACGCGCCGTCGACCGAGCCTGCGAGATCGGCTTCTTCGAACGCGAACGCCGCAAGGGTCGCGAGTACGTCCGACAGGTGGCCCGCTACCCGGACTGGTATAGTCGCATCGTCGGTATCGAGAACAAGCCCGATCTGGGTCGGCCGGGGGATCTCGAGGCCCAGCTCCGAACCGACGTCAGCCTCGCGGTGGTCGACGAAATCGTGCTCGCGACGGAGAGCTACGTCACGCGCGCCCACCTGAACCGAATCCCCGAGGCGGTCGGCGTCTGGCGCGTGCATCGCGAAGACTCGAGTGGGCAGGGCGAGGATGGAGTTGAGATCGAGGTGATTCGGGAATCCGAGCCGCTTGCCGTCGAGGATTCGGGGATCGAACCCCTCGAGTCCCACCCCGGCCGAACCGACATCGCCGTCGTTGCCCCCGACGCGAAGGCCCGCAAGCGGCGTCGGATCGGCGAGCGAGCCTACGGCAAGGGGTGGCGAACGTACGACTTTCCGGCGTGTGGGACCTGTCGTCCGGACGACTCGAGCGGCGCGACGCTTCCCTACTGTTCGTGGAAGGGGCGCGTGGTCGACGCCGGCTCGGAGTGTGGGACTTCGTGTGGGGGGTACGAGCCCGTATCGGAGTCGTGTTCGGAAACAGAGTCGCCTCCGGCGGTGGATCTCGAGGCCGAGCGCGACCGCCGAACGCCCTGGACCGCCGACCCGGACGGGAAACGGCGTCGGCAGTCGGGGTTGGATCAGTTCGGGTAGGCTGCTCGATCGTTGAGTTTAGTGAACGCTTTGTGTTGCTCAGTGGTTGAGAAGACGAGCGGTTTGCAATCGCTGGCGGCAGTGAGTGCCACGTCCTCCCCAACCGATTCACTCGCTCCAAAGTCGCTCGCTCATCCCTCACACGTCTTCGAGCCGCGGTTCACCGTCAGTTCACCGCGGCTCAGCGCGCGCCACCGCACGTGGTTTGGTTAGTCCGAACGGTAACGCCTTGCCCTGTACTGAACGACAGGGAACACTGCTACTCGCGCTACGAACGGTCCGTTTCACGGCGTCAAAGCGTCGTTATCGACTCAATACAACGATTAGTCGTCGCCCTCGAGAACCCGAAACGCGCCCGTAAACTCCTCGCCGTCCGCGTCGCGACTGCCGTAGAGATACGCGCCGTCGGCCCAGAAGAGTCGGTCGAACTGGTAGCCCGCCTCCTGCTCGTCGACGGAATCTTCGTCGACGTCCTCGTCCCAGACGCACTCCGGCGGGATGTCGATCGGATAGATACCGGTACTTGCCCCCTCCCAGGTCCACTCGAGGACGGTGTCCTGATCGATCTCGAGCGCGTCAGGCTCGAAACCGTCCCCATCGGGGTCGACCGTGATCTCGACGGTCTCTTCGCCAGTGTGGTCCTCGAGGTTGCGCGCTTCGAGGACCGACTCGGCGTCGCGGTCGTCGCCGTTCGCGCTCTCGGTCTCGTTTTCGTCCTCGTCGTCCCCCGGGTTTTCGTCTCCGTCGTCGGCACTGTCCTCACCGAGACAGCCGGCGAGCGCAGCAGCAGCCACAGTCGTCCCGACGATCCGTCGCCTGGTCCACTCCATGGCCGGAATACGGGCTCCAACATCTTGAATTCTCGACTCGGTTCTCCGTGGAGACGGCCCTTACGGGTCGTCGACCGCGGGGAGGGAGAACGTGAACGTCGCTCCCTCGCCCGGCTCGGACTCCACCCAGATCCGTCCGTCGTGGCGCTCGACGATCCGCTTACAGAGGGCGAGGCCGATTCCGGTGCCGGCGTGTTCCTCGTGGCTGTGGAGCCGCTGGAAGATCTCGAAGATCCGCTCTTGGTCGCCGGGGTCGATACCGATCCCGTCGTCGCTGACCGACAGGCGCCACCGCGAGCCGACTCGCTCGGCTCCGATGCGGATCTCCGGCGTACCGGTGCCGTTGTACTCGATCGCGTTCGACAGCAGATTTTGGAACAGCTGCCGAAGCTGGTCGGGATCGCCTTCGACGCGGGGGAGCGGTTCGACCCGGATATCGGCGTCGTGCTCCTCGATCATGACCATTAGATCCGTGAGCGCGTCCTCGAGCACCGTGTTCAGGTCCATCGGCTCGAGCGGATCTCCCTCCGAGTCGACCCGGGAGTACTCGAGCAGGCCGTCGATCATCGCGCTCATCCGATCGGCGCCGTCGATCGCGAACTCGAGGAACTCGTCGGCGTCCTGATCGAGTTCGCCGCCGTATCGCTGCTCGATCAACTGGAGGTAGCTCGAGACCATCCGCAGGGGCTCTTGCAGGTCGTGTGAGGCCGCGTAGGCGAACTGCTCGAGGGATCTGTTGGACTCCTCGAGTCTCGCGATGTAGTGGCGGAGCTCTTTCGACTGCGACCGACGGGTAAGTAGGGTGTTCAGCCGCCGAAAGAGGACGTTTCGGTCGATCGGCGCATCGACGATTTCGTCGACGAGCAGGGGTGGCTCGCGCTCGTCCGGATCCGGAAGCGAGATCCGAAGCCTGCTGTCCCGCCGGCGAACGACGACGACCGGACAGAAGACGGGATCGCTCTCTTCGACGCGCTCGCGCAACTCGCGGTGATACTCGGGAAACGTGTGATCGTCGATGAGATAGCAGTCGGCCTCGCCGACCGCCTGCTCGGTCTCGACCTCGTAGTGTCCCTCGAGCAACGCCTCGACGGCAGCACGGTTGCCCGCTTCGCCGATGAGTAACTGAATCGTTCCGCGCTGGTCGGCGGCCGTCATGGATGCGGGTCGGTGGGCCGACGGCGCGTTCCTGGTCCCATCATTCGGTTCGGGGGCTGTTCGCGGGACCGCTCGCTCTCGGAGATCCCTGAAGAATTCCGTAGAGACCCGTCAACGGTTCGCCGACGTGGATTCCGTTCGACGTGATTTCGAACTCGCGGAGACTGTGTTCGAACCCGCCGGTTCGCTTTTTCAACACGCCGATGACCTTTCGGAGGCTGCCGTCCATCTCGACGTAGCTCAGGAACATGAGATTGTCCGCGATATAGCTCAGATCACCGCTCGTCGCCCTCGAGATCCCCGTGATCTCGGAGATTTCGTTCATGATGAGCACCGTCACGCCGCGGCTCTTCAGATACCGAGTCAGCGCGTGTAGTTTCCGCACGAGTTCGGACTCCTGTCCCTGTAGCGAGACCGTGTAGCCGTCGATCCCGTCGATCATCACGATGTCTGCCCCCTGTTCGTTCACCTGCTGTTTGACCATGTGCCCGAACTCCTCGCCCGAGCGCGTGAGCGGTTCGACTTCGGTCACCGCGAGCGATCCCTCCTCGCGAAGCCTTCGGACGGGTAAGCCGATCGACTCCGATCGGTGATCGTACGTTCGTCCGTCCTCCTCGAAGAGATAGATCGCCGACTGGAGACCGTTCTCGGCCGCCTGACACAGCAACTGTGTGCCGGTCGACGTCTTTCCGGTCCCCGTCGGTCCGCTGATGAACGTCACGGTCTCTTGCTCGAAGCCGCCGCCGACCAGATCGTCGAGTTCATCGATACCGAACTGGACGCGCTCGGTCTCGAAGCGGCGGTTCTGCTTGGCTTGTTCGTCGGCCTGTTCGGGAATCAGCTGCGGAAATACCTCGATACCCTCGCCGCGGATTGCCATCCCGTGATCCCCCTCTATCTGACCGCGTGCACGGTGTTTCGCGGCTTTGATCCGACGGCCGCGCTCGCCTCGAGTGAGTTCGAGGATCCCGTCGCTGAGCGAGCGGATCTCCGAATCGTACTCCTGTCCGGTGGCGGACGTCGCCGTCGCGATCACGGTTACTTCGCGCTGCTTGAGAAAGCGCATGAACGCGAGAATGCGCTTTCGAAACTGGTGGTCGTTCGCCTCGACGTATCGTAGTTGCGTGATCGGATCGACCACGACGCGGTCGGGATCGATGTCGCGGATGGCGTCGTGAATATCCTGCGTGTACCGGTTCTGTTCGATATCGCTCGGATTGACCAGATCGTAGGAGTAGTCTTCGATGAAGAATTCGGAGTCGGGTCCCAGGTCGAGAAATTCCGCCTCGGAGATGTCGATGCCGACTGCGGCCCCGTTCGAGAGAATCTCCCCGCGAGACTCCTCGCTGTGGATGAACAGTACCGTTTCGTCCGCCTCGAGACCCTCCTCGAGAAAGTGCATGCCGAGTAACGTCTTTCCGGTACCCGGCTGGCCCTGAATGAGATACATACGGCCGGTGACGAGGCCGCCGCGGAGAATATCGTCTACCCCATCAACTCCGCTATGTATCGATGATACGTTCGATCCCATGTACCCGTACACGGAACTGGCGGTTATGAATCACACTATCCTAACTGTCCTCGAGCGTATAGGAACCGGTAACGGTCACGGATATCCCCACGGGCGTTCCTTCGAACCCACCTTCCGTCTCCAGATAGAGGACCGGTCGAACACGGGTTAGAGCACGTACTGCTCGCCGTCGATCGCCAGCGGCTCCTCGAACGCCTCATCGGCCGGATAGTAGTGTGCGAGGTGGACCAGCCGCGTTCGCTCGGCGTTCAACTCGTCGGCCAATTCGAGCGCGCCCTCTCGAGTCATGTGTTTCGTCCCGAACGTCCGGGGAACGCCCGCGTCGTTCTCGTGGCGACCCCCGATCGGGTGGTACTCACAGAGGTGTGCGGGGACGATGCCGTCCGCGAGCAACAGGTCGGGGTCGGCGAGGGCCTCGCGCGAGTCCGCCGGAACGTTGTAGCTCGTATCGCCCGAGAGCGACAGTTTCGCGCCCGTCTTGGGGTCCTCAATCGCGACGCCGTAACACAAAAGCGGCGGGTGTTCGACCGGGACCAGCGTCACGTCGAAGCCACAGACCCGAACGGACTCGAGGGGCGTCGTCGGGTGGACGTCGATCGACTCGAGGTAGTGGTAGTCCGCCCGGACCGTCTCGGCGACGCTCTTGTCCGTCTTCGGATCGGTTTCGTTCGCCGCGTAGACGTCGAGGGAGTCGAAGACGCGAAAGACGTTGCCGAGCCCGTCGAGGTGATCGAAGTGGATGTGCGTGACGATGGCCGCGTCGGGCAGCGGGACGTCGTCGCGCAGGAAC
Source organism: Natronorubrum texcoconense (assembly GCF_900100335.1). GTDB lineage: Archaea > Halobacteriota > Halobacteria > Halobacteriales > Natrialbaceae > Natronorubrum > Natronorubrum texcoconense. The sequence continues at coordinate 237,441 of NZ_FNFE01000007.1, forward strand.
TGATACCGAAAGTCGGGGCTGAAGTCGATCAGCAGCGACTCCTCGGTGCGTTCGTTCTCGACGTGAACCGAAAACCGGGTGCGCTCGACCTCGCGCTCGCGGGCGGTCTCGCAGGTGTCACAGTCGCAGCCGACGGTGGGCGTCCCGGTCGTGTCGCCGGTTCCGAGCAGGGTGACGCGCATGGTCACCGTCGTCCTCCGTGGGAGTCCGGTGAGCTACCGGCTCCCAGACCGACTACGGGTCCGCGCACGGGACCGCCGGTCCGTCGTCGCCTACACATACGACCGCCCTTCTTCGAACGCCGTCCGCACGAACGGGTGGTCCTCGCTGGCTTCGAACCGCTCGACCGGCAGCACGTACACCGAGGTGACGACCCCGTGTTCGAGACCGACGCGCTCGCCGAGTCCCTCGAGCTGCCGTTCGGCGGCCTCGTCGTGGTCCTCGAGGACGACCAGCGCCTCCCACTCGGCGCGCATGCCGCGGTCGTCACCTCGGACCGCGTCACCGAAGACGACGAGGTGACGGATCGAGTCGCCGTACTCCGCCTGCGCTCGGTCGGCGAACGCGTCCGCGGCGCTTCCCTGTGACGATCCATCGCTCATTGGCGTCCGATTAGAACCCGCCACATAAAGGGTATTCCCCCGCCGGTCGTCTCCGGTCGCTCGGTCCGACGGTCGCTGGCGATTCGACGGCCGATTGCGAACTACCGCGTTCCGAATCCGTCAGTGGATGCACCCTCGTCCGCGTCTCCCCCGCCGCGTTCGCCGCGCTCGTACTCGTGCTCTCGAAGCAGATCCGGCTCGACGTCGCGGAGGACGGCCTCGTGAGTCGCCTCGAGGACCACCGGCGGTGCACAGTCGGCCTCGACCGACTCTATCCATCGCCCGAGACAGAGACACCACCGATCCCCAGGCTCGAGACCGGGGAACTCGAACTCGGGCTTCGGCGTGACGAGGTCGTTTCCCCGGGCGCTGCTGAACCGCAGGAACTCCTCGGTCATCACGGCACAGATCTCGTGGCGGCCCCGATCCGATTCGACGCGACGACAGCAGCCGTCCCGGAGAAAGCCGGTCGATGGATCGGTGCCACAGGGTTCGAGGTCGGTCCCGTAGACGTTCCGGTCCGTACTCATACTCGGGCTATCGGATGTCGCCAACAAAAAGGCGTGTCCTCAGCGCCCGAGGCGCGAGCACATCCCATCGTTCTCGAACCTTCGCAACTGTCGGCACCAACTCTGGGGACACACCGGACACGCAATTCCTGTACGAATGGGATCGACTCAGCCTTCGGTTGGGACGCGTTGCCTGTCGAGCCCCGGCGGTTCGACCGACTCGAGATCGCGGCGCTCGAAGTACTCCTCGAGGAACGCGGCTCGGTCGCCGATCTCGCTCGGTCGGTGGGAGTCGGAGCCGACGGTGACGGCGACGTCGTGCTCCCGTAACACGTCGAGGAACGTCTCGGAGGGGTGGACGATCGCCATGTCGGCGATCGCTCGGCCGGCGTTGATTTCGGGAACCGTTCGCGAGTCCGCGAGCGCCCGGGCGACGGATTCGTAGTGGTCCGTCGTCGCTCGCCCGCGCAAGGGCGGCGTCCGTTCGATCAAATCGACGTGGGCCGCGACGTCGAACAGCTCCGACTCGATCAGCGAGACCAGGTTCTCGAAGTAGCCGTCGACGAGTTCGTCGCGCCTCGCGTCGGTTAGCTCCGCAAAATTGCTCGGCACCTGGACGTTCAGCCCGTCGACCGCGTGGACGCTGCCGATCGTGTAGTCGAAGTCGGCCACCTCGAGAAAGTCGCGAATGTCGGTCTCGTCGCGCGGGTCGTAGTCCATCTCGACGCCGTCGTAGATCTCGATCGAGACGCCCTCGCGGCCGCGAAGTTCCTCGATGGCTCGACGTCGTCGCTCGTAGGTCACATCCAGGTTGAAGCCGTAGATGGTTCGGGTGGTCGCCGGCTTCTCGCGGGACGAAACCGTACAGTGATCCGTCAGCCCGATTCCCTCGAGTCCGGCCGCCTCCGCGGCCTCGACCATCCCCTGGAGAAATCCCCCGTCGGAGTAGGTCGTGTGCGTGTGGAAGTCCTTCATACGCGGATGACACCGGGCAAACAGTTGGGCGTTTCGCTCGTACTCAACTGCTATAGTAGCCACTGAAAGTCAATGCACACCCGATCGCACGACAGCTGTGCGATCGGTGTTACATCGTTTCAGTTGTTACTATACGTCCGCGGGTTCATCCGGCGCGACGACCTCGACTTTGATCCCCTCGGGATCCTCGCAGTAGAGCGCGTAGTAGCCGCCGGCGTAGGGGTGGCGATCCTCGTAGAGCACCGTCGCGTCCGCCCGGTCGCGAACGCCGTCCGTGAGCCGATCGACCTGTTCGCGGGAGGTGCCGTGAAAGGCGAGGTGGTTCAGACCGGCGGCCCGACGGTCGAACGGCTGGTCGGCGTCGTCCGCCCGGACGAGCACGAGATACGTCGGCCCGTTGATCCACGACCGACCCCCGCCCCACTCGTTTTTCTGTTCGTAGCCGAGTTCGGCCAGCAGCCAGTCCCAGAACGCGACGGACGCCTCGAGGTCGGACGCGTACAGTTCGACGTGATGGAGCCCTCCGGCGCGGGCTGGATCGGCGTGGTCGCGGCTCATACTGGTGATCCGGCGGCCTCGGTCAATACTGTTCGGGAGCTGACTCGATACCGGTGAAAATTAACTCGGGACGGTGGACGCTGCCCTCGATCGAGTACCGGCGTTAGTGACTGTGATCGTGGGCGTGATCACCGTGAGCGTGGTCGTGATCCCCGTGGTCGTGGCTGTGATCGTGTCCCCCCTCGGAGCCGTCCGGTTCGCCGCCGTCGCTGGCCTTTCCGAGGTCTCCGCCGGCGACGAGCGCGTCGTGGTCGCCGCCCATCATGTCCATGTTCTTCAGCGTATCGCGCTCCTCGAACTCCTCGACGGCGTTGAGCAGGTCCTCCTGTGTCAGCGTCGTTCGGTCTTCCGTCAGGGCCTCGAGGACGGCCTCTCGCAACACCATTCGAAGGTCGCTGCCGGTCAGTCCTTCGGTGACCTCGGCGATGAGGTGGGGTTCGAACTCGTCGATATCCATCGTGCGGGTGATGAGCGAGAGGATGTCCGCCCGCATGCCGTGGTCGGGTTTGGGGAAGTTGATGATCTCGTCGAAGCGCCGCCAAGCGGCGTCGTCGAGCTGGTCGGGGTGGTTGGTCGCCCCGATCAACAGGACGTCGTCCTCGATGAGCGAGATGTTGTCGATGCTCTTGAGGAGCGTGTTGACCGCGCGTTTGAGGGCGGCGTGTTCGTCGCTGCTTCTGGTCTTGGCGACGAAGTCGAACTCGTCGATGAAGAGGATACACGGCGAGAGCCGTTTGGCGACCTCGAACGTCTTGTCGACGTTCTTGGCCGTCTCGCCGAGATACTGGCTCGTGATCATCGACAGTTTGACCTCGACGAACGGGAGATCCATGTCCTGAGCCAGCGCCTGCGCCGTCGACGTCTTCCCGGTCCCCGGCGGCCCGACGAACAGCAGTTTCCCGATCTCGCGAAGCCCGATATCCGCGAGGTAGTCGCGGTGTTCGATCGCCTTCGCGATCTTGTTGAGTTCGTTCTCCTGATCCTTGGTAAGCACGAGGTCGTCGAGGGACATGTCGACCTCCTCCGGCGCTCGAACCTCGACGAGGTCGAGCATCTCCTCGTCGTCTTCCTCGTCGAAGTACTCGTCGAGCAGCCCGTCGATCCAGACGCGGTCGGCCTGAATCGGCCGGTTTTCCTCCCGCGCTTCCTCGTGGGTCACGTCGAACTGGTCGCCGTGTTCCTCGTGGGTCGTGAAGTGTTTCGTCAGCGTCGGGTTCTCGCGCAGTCGCTCGTCGTCGACGCGCTCGGCGAACCACTGCTCGGCCATCTCCTCCTGTGCGAGGGTGATCGTTCCCGAAAACTCGTCGCGTTCGGTGAACATCAGCTCCGAGACGGCGTCCCAGGGTCGGTCGACGTCCGTCGCCTCTCGGGCGGTTGCGTTGGTCGCCGAGAGGGGACGACTGATGCCGGCGTGTTTGCGCCCCTCACCGCTGTCGCCCTCCTCCTCGACACTCCCGGTCCAGAAGACCCGCCGGAACGCCGGCGGGAGATCGTTCTCGTCTAGCGTCCTGTCGTCCGAATACACGCTCGTCGTGAGCAGGAACTCCACGACATCGAGCGCCGCATCACTCATTCCGTCATCGTATTCACCACACGCTCTTAACGTCGTCGTCCTGCGCAACGTCTGCGGCCGATACGCGCGGTGTTCACTCACACTCGAGTATTCGTTCGCGACACTCGAGAGCGGGGGTCGACAGCGTACGGCCACCCCGACGTACCCTCGAGAACGGTCCCAGCGGCACAACGGTTTTCGTGCATGGGTGCACAGTCATGCGTATGAACGTCTTAGTGGGAATCGTCGGCAGCGACGAATCGATCAAGACACTCCGCCGAACGATCGATCGCACCCACGAGGTCGGCGACGACCTCACCGTCGCGGTCGTCGATAAACCCGAGGCGAAACGCTCACAGGATGCGATGGCCGAACGGGCACGAGAGCTGCTCTCGGAGGCCGGCGTCGACGCGGAGATCGTCCAACTCGAGGGCGATCCCGGCAGTTCGCTGGTCGACTACGCCGAACAGGGTGAGTACGATCAGCTGGTGATCGGCGGCGGGACCCTGAGTCCGATGGGGAAAATCCAGCTCGGACCGATCACCGAGTTCGTCCTGTTGAACGCGCCGACGACCGTCAAACTGGTGCGATAACGATGGCTGACACGCGACCGTATCCGGACGAGTCAGCCGGACCGTTTCCCGCACCACCGACGACGCTCGAGGACGGAGCGGGCCGCCAGATCGAGGTTCTGGCGTCCGACGACTTCGAAGACACCCTCGAGGACGTCGTCGAGATGTACGACCAGTTCGACCCCACCGACCGAGCGCAAGGGATCCCACCGACCGGCGAAGAGCGCATTCGCAACTGGCTCGAGACGATCGCCGACGAGAGCGTCAACGTCGTCGCCCGCCACGACGAGGACGTGATCGGCCACGCGATGCTCGTCCCCGACACCGACGATCCGGCCTCGATCGAGGACAACGCCGACATCGAGTGGGAGCTCGCGATCTTCGTCCTGCAGGCCTACCAGCGCGCCGGGATCGGAACGATGCTGCTCGAGCACCTCCTCGGCCACGCGAGCACCGTCGGCATCGATCGGGTGTGGCTGACCGTCGAGCGCTGGAACAACCCGGCGATCGCGCTCTACGAGCGGGTCGGCTTCGAGTCGACCGGCACCGAGAGCTTCGAACAGGAGATGGCGATCCGGCTGTAACGGCCGGTGGCTATTCGAACGCGGCGAACACGCCGCCGTCCCTTCGCTCAATTCTCGGCGGGAGTCGCGACGAAATCGCGCCCGTTCCTTCGTATCGGATTAGACCGACAGCACGGGCTGGCTCGCGTAGGACAGCACGTACTCGGCGACCTGCTCGAGGACCTCCGCCGATGCGGTGTCGGCGACCGGTTCCCTGGGCAACACGATGAAGTCGGCGTCGATTTCGTCGGCGGTGTCGAGCACGACGTTTCCCGGATGCCGAGTCTTGCGAGTCGGCGAGAAGCCGTCGTCGACGGAGGTTCCGATCGGGACGTCCGCCTCGTCGGCGATGCGAGTAACGTCGTCGAAAAAACCCTGCGTGTCCGTCGCAACGTCGTCTTCGTCGACGGCGCCGGCGTTCATCCCCTGCACGACACCGCGGCCGAGTACGAACAGAGCGTGGACCGAGGCATCGTAGCGGTCGGCGACTGCGACGGCGTACTCGACGGCGGTGGCTGACTCCTCGCTCCCGTCGACCGGCGCGAGAACGGTGTCGACGGTAAACGGCTCGCTGTCGTCCATACGCGCTGGTGTGTGGCCCGTCGTCAAAAAGCCATCCCACGTTCCGCGAAATCGGGACCCGTTTTCACGACGAGATGCGTTCCAAAGAGCACGGACGAGACGAGACCCGCTCTCGAGGTGACGGACGAGGAGAGAGCGTTTAAGCCGCTTCGCCTGTAACCCTCGCGTATGTTCGATACGGTCGTGATCGCCACCGACGGCTCCGACAGCGTCAAACGGGCCGTCGACGTCGCCCTCGATCTCGCCAATCGCTTCGACGCGGAGGTCCACGCCCTCTCGGTCGTCGACGCCAGCGAGGTCGACGCCTCACCCCAACAGCTCCGAGACGAGCTCCAGACCGCCCTCGAGACGACCGCCGACGCCGCGCTTGCGACCGTCGAGAACCGGACGGCTGACGGGAGAGAGATCATCACGGCCGTCCGCGAGGGACGACCCGCCGTCGAACTCTGCGAGTACGCTCGCGAAGTCGACGCCGATCTGATCGCGACCGGCACCCGCGGCCGCCACGGCGAGAACCGACTCCTGCTCGGCAGCGTCGCCGAACGAGTCGTCCGCACGTCACCCGTTCCCGTCCTCTCGGTACGCCAACTCGAGACGGTCCGGGACGCCGACGCCAACGGCGAAGAAGTGACGACCGAGGCCTGAGCCGCCCCGTCGTTTTCCGGCTCTCCGTGCCAACGCGAGCCAGTGGCCACCACAGAGGGGAAGTCACTTCCCCCGCCAGCGCGCAGTTCCGGATATGTACGACGAACTCATCGATAGCGGCGAGCTCCCCATCGCCCGGAAGTCGGTCGTTCCGGGCACCGGGTTCTTTCTCCCGGACACGCTCGAAGAGGACTTAGAAGACGAGCAGACTGCGGCCGCACTCGAGGGAGCCGACGTCGCCGTCGTCGCCGATCCCGACGCCGACGGACTGGCCTGCGTCGCGCTGATTCGCGAAGCCTACGACGACGTTCGGAACGTCCCGGAGCCGGACGACGAGGACGACGACGCCGACGAAACTGCCGACGATGAGCCCGCCGCGGACGCTGTCGACGTCGCCGACGAAGCGGCCGCCGCGCTCGCTGCCGGCGATGCGGCCGAGGCCCCACTCGAGGAGCCCGAACCCACGCCCCACAGCGTGGCGTTGATCCCCGCCAGCCCGCACGACGTCGAGGACGCGCTGGCCCGCGTCGCTGAGTACGGCGACGAGGGGATCGATCTCTTCGTCTGCGACCTCGCGCCCGACCGATACGAGTACGTCGAAGACGAACTCGACGCGGCGCTCGAGACCGCGAGCGGCGTCTCTTGGTACGACCACCACCAGTGGGGCGACGACGTCGCCCAGTCGGTTCGGGACGCCGGCGTCGACCTGGTCGTCGGCGATTCGGACGAGGAGTGTAGCGCCGACGTGGTCTACCGCTCGCTCGAGTACGACTTCGCCTCGATGTACGAGGAACTCGCGGCCGTCACCCGCGATCACGACCTCTGGCTGCGCGAGGATCCCCGCAGCGACGACCTCGCGGATTACGCCTACTGGTCCGATCCCGCGGCGTACGTCGAGGTCGTCCGCGAGTACGGCGCCGACCTGCCCGACTGGGTGGGCGAGTTCCTCGAGGAGCGACGCGTCGAGAAACAGGCGCTGATCGACCAGGCGGTCGGCCGCTCGGAGCTCCGCGAGATCGGCGGCTACACCGTGGGGATCACCTACGGCCGCTGTTCCCAGAACGAGGTCGCCGAAGCGATGCGCGAGCAGGGCGCCGACGCCTCCGTGATCGTCAAGCCCGCCGGCTCGGCCTCGATTCGGGGCACCGACGAGTTCCAGCTGTGTCACGAGGTCGCGGGCAAGGTCAACGGCGGCGGCCACCCCAAGGCCGCGGGCTGCAAGCCCGATATCTACGACGACATGCTCGACTACGCGAACCACTGGGTGACTCGAGGAGCGGTGACGAAGCAGGTCATTCTGAACGCGTTCGAGGAAGTCGTCGAGAACGCTGCTGATGCGGACGACGGAGCAACCGATACGGACGACGCGTAGTCGACTCGAGGAGACGACGATCCAACGGACCGCGACCGTTTGACTCCGTTATTCTTCCTGTCTGCGCGACGTTCCGTGAACGGTCAGTACTGGCAGCCATCGGTGAGTCGCGGCTTGACGGCGGCAGTCCATAGTCGACCGGTAGAAACGGTCTACTCCTCGGCGTTTGCTCGACGGACGATATTGTGAGACGTGATCGACATGACCTCCGCGCCGTCGACGTGGACGGTACGGCGGAAGTCGACGTAGCCGCGATCCGATCGGCTCTCGGAGGGCGTCTTCTTCAGCACCTCGGCTCGAACGCGGAGCGTATCGCCGGGGCGGACCGGCTCGTGCCACCGCAGGTCGTCCATTCCGAGCCCGCCCATGTTCGCGACTCCCTCCTCGCCCTGGACGAAGTCCGTGATGAACAACCGAACCGACAGACAGAGCGTGTGCAGCCCGCTGGCGACGAGTTCTCCGAACATCGACTCCTCGGCCGCCGCCTCGTCGACGTGGAACGGCTGCGGATCGAACTGCTCGGCGAAGTCGACGATCTCTTCCTTGGAAACGGTGTAGCTCCCGGTTTCGTACGTGTCTCCGACCGTCAGGTCCTCGTAGTAGCGCGTCACGAAGCGTACTCTCTCGGGAGAAGTGATTAAATCGACCGGTTCAGGGGCTCGAGTTCCCGGCTACTCGGTAGCTATCGCGCCGAACGCTGGCCCGAAGCGCCACCTCAGTCCTGGGACATCACGTACCGCATGACGAGCTGCAGGACGTGAACGAACACACCGGCGACGGCGATGTAGACGCCGATCGTCTGGAGGGCGACGCGCGCATCGCGGTGGTCCCGAACCTGCCAGATCTCGTAGCCCAGCCGGAGGATGAAGCCCAGGAAGATGAGGACGAAGCCGACCAGGAGCAGGACATCGAGGATGAACGTCCCGACGAGGATCACGCCGAGGCCACCGAGGAACGCGTAGTTCGCGAACCGTCCCCAGTGCTCGAACGTCGTCGAGCGGGCGTAGATGTAGCCCGACACCAGCGCCGTCATCAGCGCGGTGACGACAGCCGTAATTCCCAGTACCGTGAGCTGTGTCTCCTGCGGAGCCATCGACAGGATACCGGCGCCGAAGACGCCGAAGGCCAGTTGCAGAACGACCATCCCGGCGAAGGCGATCCCCATATCGCCGCCCTCGATCCCGCGTTCGGCGATGATCTCGCCACCCATGATCGCCGCACCGTAGACGAGCACGCCCACGATCGGGGCCGCAAAGAGGTAGTCGTTGACGACCGCGAGCGGCGTCGCCGCGAAGACGTACATCAACGCGACGGTGATCGCCATCAGCCCGGTCGCGCCGCCGATCACCTGCACCTCTCGACTCGAGAGCCCGAAGCCACGGTCGGTCTTGTGCGGTGTTTCGAAGGAACTCATTGCTCGAGGGTAGCCGGCCGGATCGCAAAAGCGTGTTCCTTACGGTTGAAAAGATAGCTTTGTTGATGCGACGCAGTCAGGCGTCGGTCGCGTTCCACCGATCCGAATACGCCGTCCCGCACGTACACTTTGCGTAGGCGTGCACCACGTCACCCTCCGCGTAAATTCCCCCGACGTCCTCGTTTTGCTCCTCCGCGAAGGCGAAGACGAACTGGACCGCGTGGTCCTCGTCGTCCGAGGCCTCCGGACAGCTGCCGCTCGAGAGTTCGTCGTCGATCTCGCCCTCGAGATCCATCGCCGACTTCGCGAACTCCATCGCCTGCGTGCCGGTCGCCGCCTGAAACGCGCTCCGGCCGCGCTCGCCGTCGACGACGATCAGGACGCCCTCTTCGACCCGGTCGCCGAACTGCTCGAGGCGGTCGTCCGAGACGTACGAGTCGGCCAAAAACAGTGCGACGTCGTCGGGCCGCTCGCCGGCTAGGAATTCCTCGCGTGCGTTGGTCATAGGGCAGTATTTTCGCTCGAGGTGGAAAAAGGACGCGTCATACGGGTGACTGTGTAAGGGACTCGGGTCAGTGGAACAGCTACGAGTCGATCACATCGAAAACGAATTCTTCGCCGCGCATTCCTCGTGGCGTCCGCCTACCCTGTCAGCGTGAGGGCGGCGCAACGTCGAGATCAGACGCGGCCAGCATCACCTGCAGCGCCTCGCTGGGCGACATATCGTCGTCCAGCTGGCCCGCATACCAGGTCAGGAGCTCCACGAACACCTCGCGGACGTCGTGCGACGTGGCGCGGTGGTGTGCGAGTTCGCCGTCGGTTTTCAGCGTGATCTCGACCCCGTGGGGGTCGGCCGCCTCGGCGAGCGAGGTGTCCGCCGACTGGTCTGACGGGGTCGACTCGAGGTGCGCGGGACTCGAGTCGGCGTCTGTGATGTTCGCAGCGGCGTCGGCCGCCGGCATCTCGGCCGTCGCGCCCGCTCCGTCCGATCGAACGAGATACCGGTTCTCGCTGAGTTTGGCGACGTTGTCGTCCTCGAGTTGCAACTCCTCGGGAGTAAGGATGCCGTCGTCCTGAGTTGGGTCGGAGGTCATGGTGGATTGCTATCGTAGCAGTAGTGTGTGAACGGTCGAGGGTGCTGGTCTTGTTGGCCGGCAGTGAGGTGATCTCGATCAATCGTCGGTCTCGGCGTCACCGTCCTCACTCTCGGTGTCATCAGCTGTCTGATCCTCGGCCGCGTCGTCGCTGTCGTTCTCCTGACCGCCATCGTCGTCTCCGGTCTCGTCGGTGTCGTCTCGGTCGGGTTCCTGGTCCTGATCGGTCTCGGTTCCGCCCTCGTCGTCTCCGTCCGCTTCGAGGTCGTCCTCGTAGACCTTCGTGTTCATAATATTGTTCCAGAGCGTCATCTGGTTCATATCGATGCCATCACCGGTGCTCTCGTTCCCAGCGGTCTCGTTTCCGTCGGGAGTGGTCGAGTTATCCATATCCGACTCGTTCCCTTCGGCCGCCGTCTCGTCGCTGTCGAACTCGTGGATCCACTCGGAGTTGATCCCCCAGCCCAGCGCCTGCCCGTCGAAGGGGTTCGAGAGTTCCGTGTAGATAAACTCGATCTCCGAGCCGCGGTGGATCAGCGCCTGTTTGTAGACTTCGTAGATGAGCCAGATCTCCTCGTCGGACTCCTCGACCGTTTCGGCCTCGGAGCGGTACGTGAGGTAGAGTTCGTCGTCCTCTTCGAGGAGTTCGTCGACTTCGATGCCGTTCGACTCGAGGAAGTAGTAGAACTCGCCGGGGGTTCCCTCCCGCGGTTGGGAGGGTTCTTCGGGTTCGATTTCGGTGGCTGCCGTCGAGGTGCCGATAACCGAGTCGAGGCAGCCGGCGGTCGCGACGGTCGCGGCCGTCCCGGCGGCCGCACCGAGGAACTGCCGCCGCGAGGGTGTGGGGAACGCGTCTGTCATAGCTCTGCATCGGTGTACCACCTGCAAAAAGACCCGGACGATATCGAGTCGTGAGTCGTGGATCGACTCAGTACGCGCGGTGTCTCACCTGACCGATGGGTTCAAGCGTCTGCGTAAGGAAATCTTACGTAGAATGAGTACCGATCCGGAACTGACGACGGTGACCTCGAAGGGACAGATCACGATCCCGAGTCGACTGCGCGAGCAGTTCGGTCTCGAACAGGGCACTAAACTGATGGTCGTGCCGACCGATTACGGTCTCGTCCTGAAAAAGATCGATCTCCCCTCAGTCGAGGAGTTTCAGAACCGAGTCGAAAACCGCGCTACGTCCCTCGATCTCTCGAGTGAGGATGTCGAGCAATTGGTCCACGAGGCACGGGGCGCTGATGAATGAGGGCTGTCCTCGACACGAACGTTCTCATTTCGTCGGTGATCGCGACCGGCACGCCTCACGAGGTCGTCGTGGCAGGATTCGAAGGCGAGTATCAGATCGTCGTCTCCGTACCCACGCTTACGGAGTTCCGTGAGACGCTACTCAAATACCCCGACCGATTTCAGATGGATGCGGAGGCCGTTCAAACGGAAGTCGAAACGATCCGCTACTTTGCGGAGTTCGTCGAGCCGGACGAAAGCATTACGGCAGTGAATGCCGATCCCGATGACGACAAATTTCTCGAGGCTGCTGTCGCGGGTAACGTGGAGTATCTCGTCTCCGGCGACCAGCACTTGCTCGACCTCGATACCTTTCGCGGAGTCGATATCGTCTCTCCTCGAGTATTCTACGATGTTCTCGCCGAGCAGTAGCTGAATCGTGTTCGAGTACGCTCCAGCACCGAGTTGAGAACAGCGAACCACCGCAGTCCGCCAGAATGCAACACGCCGCGCCCTGTATTCCCTATACGGGCATGCGTGTCGAGTCGACGAGTTAGACCTCGAGATCGGATGCGGCCAGCATCACCTGCAACGCTTCGCTCGGCGACATATCGTCGTCCAGCTGGCCTGCATACTACGTCAGGAGGTCCACGAACACCTCGCGCACGTCGTGTGACGTGGCGTGATAGTGTGCGAGTTCGACGTCGGTCTTCAGCGTGATCTCGACCCCGTGGGGGTCGGCCGCGTCGGCGAGTTCCGTCGCCGGTGCCGACTGTGCGTGGTCCGACTCGAGGTGCGTGGCACTCGAGTCGGGGGTGATCGTCGTAGCACCGGCGGCCGGATCCGCGGCGGCCGTCTCCCCGTCCGACCGCACGAGATAGCGGTTCCCACTGAGTTCGGCGACGGTGTCGTCCTCGAGCTGCAACTCGTCGGGGGTGAGAATGCCGTCGTCGTGTGTTGGGTCGAGGGTCATGTGCGTGAAGTTGATTGTGTGGCTATATGTTAGACTTGGACGACAGTTGCGTCACCAAAGGTCGATGGGACGCTTACACCATAGGTGTACTGCGCTCCAGACTGATCAACCAACGCAACCGTTGCGCTTGAACCACTTTGTAACCCCTCATTTTCTTCGAGGTCTTCTAGGTTAATTGTAAGTGTCACACGTTCATCAGTGTTAGTTAATGAATCATCGTCGTAGTCTGCGACACCCTCAGTTTCGAAGTCCTCTCCATTTGCTTCTGAGCCATGTGTGAGTGTTTCAGCGGTCGAATCACTCGTGTACTGGACGGTCATCGACGTGAGGTCGATTGCACCGGACCCAGCCGACTTCTTGATTGTCATCTCAAGCGTGTCTACGTAATCATCATCTTCATCAGACACTTCTGCGACCGCATTAACGACTTCGATCTGGTTCGCCACCGCCTCTTGCGTCTCGGAGCCAGTATCGGATGCTTGACTTTGCAAGACACCTGCGGTATTGATTAGTACCCCTGCTGCAATCGCTGCGACCAGCACCATCGCGATGAACACGATGAGGGTCCCGATACCCACCTGCCCTCGTTCGTCGCTATCTGTTATTGTTTCGAACATTGATTAGACCTCCACGACGGTTGCGTCACCGAAGGTCGATGGAACACTCACACCGTAGGTGTATTGTGCACCGGACTGATCGACGAGCGCGACAGTTGCACTCGATCCACCTACCAGTCCATCATCCTCTTCAAGTTCGGCAATATCAACCGAGAGTTTGACACGCTCGTGCGTGCTCGTTAGGGAATCTCCATTATCTCCCGTCAGGTCTTCAGTAATGAATTCAGAACCACCGTCAGCCTGATCTGTACCACCACCAAATTCATCTTCATCGCTGAAAACGAGTGTCTCTGAAATAGAATCACTCGTGTATTGAACGGTCATCGATGTAAGATCAATCGGACCTGCACCAGCTGACTGCTTAATCGTCAGATCAAGCCGATCAACGACATCTACATCGTCCGGGCCACCTTCTGGCTCTATTTCACCGACTGCGTTGACGACTTCAATTTGGTTCGCCACTGCTTCCTGTGTCTCGGATCCAGTGTCGGATGCCTGACTTTGCAAGACACCGGCCGTATTGATCAGCACTCCTGCTGCAATCGCGGCAACCAGCACCATCGCGATGAACACGATGAGAGTACCGATACCCACCTGCCCGCGTTCATCACTATCTGTAATTGATTCGAACATCGTTTAGACCTCCACGACGGTTGCGTCACCGAAGGTCGATGGGACACTCACACCGTAGGTGTACTGTGCACCAGATTGGTCAACCAGCGCAACCGTTGCGCTTGAGCCACTCGCGAGGCCAACTGGTTCATCTTCCCCGCCAACATCGATTTCTTCTTCGAGCGCACCAAGGTCAAGCGTGAGTGTAACCCGTTCTTCGGTATTAGTCAACGACTCATCATCGTAATCTGCAACGCCCTCTGTACCAAAGTGGTCTTCAGTCGCTCCACCTTCGTCGTATGTGAGCGTCTCGGAGGTCGAATCACTTGTGTACTGGACGGTCATCGACGTGAGGTCGATTGCACCGGACCCAGCCGACTTCTTGATTGTCATCTCAAGCGTGTCCACGTAATCCTCATCATCAATTTCGTTATTATCGTCAAACGTTTCAGCAACTGCATTGACAACTTCGATCTGATTCGCAACCGCCTCTTGCGTTTCAGACCCGGTGTCGGATGCTTGACTCTGCAGCACCCCTGCCGTATTAATCAGTACCCCTGCTGCAATCGCTGCGACCAGCACCATCGCGATGAACACGATGAGGGTACCGATACCCACCTGGCCACGTTCTTCTTCGTCTGTTATAGTTTCGAACATAATGCGTACACCCTGCGTGCCGGACTCGCCCACGACGCGTCACACCGCACGTGACACGCTCGAGCGCCCACCTGGACACTCACCACCGACCTGACGGGCCGAGCCCGTCGCTCCCTCCGCGGGCGTGGCGACGGAACAACGGTTGTGTCCCGTCGAAGGTCGGTGTGTGGCGAGATGGTTGGCATCACAGTATCTGGGGATGCACCCCGGCGACGACAACGAATAGTCGGACTATCAAGCTCTGTACCATTTCAGCGAGCGTATCGAGACTCGACTCACGGTTCGAAACGCGGCCCGAACTCGAGGGAACCCCTTTAGGACCCGACTCGCTACTGGGGAGTAGCATGACCGTGCGACGTGGATTTAGGGGAACGTCGATCGCAGCCAACGGCGTTCTCGAGGCGGTCTCCAACCGCGTCGCGACCCCGCGTAGGTGACAATGAACTTCGGACTCCAAACCTTCCGCGAACTCATCGAAGACTTCCTCGCCAGCAGCGGCGGCCGTCGGGGCCGCGAGCGCGAGGCGCGACGTGAGGAGGGTAACGGCGGCGAGGAGTCCGAGTCGACGACCGACGCGGAGCCGTCCGATTCGGAGACAGCCGCCGACGAAACCGAGTCCGAACCCGAAGCGACCGAGAGCGGTGGCGGCGGCCTGTTCGGTCGTGGATCGAACGACGACGAGGAGGTCGACGACCTCGTCTACCGCATTCAGGAACTCGAGGAGGAACTCGAGTCCAAGGAGTCGACGCTGGGAACCGTCCAGGACTCCCAGCAGCAGGTCGCTCAGCAGGTCGAAGAAGTCAACGACACGGTTCGCCAGCTACTCGGCGTCTACGACATGGTAACCGACGACGTCAACCCGTTTACGGGCGCGGGCGAGGAGAAGAACGGCTTCGGCGTCTTCGGCGAGGACGACGACGGGACCGACGAGTCGGGCGGATTCGGTCTCGCGTCGGCCACCGAATCGGCAGCCGGCTCAAGTCCCGCAAACGAGACGGTCTCGTTCGACGATCTGAAGGGGGCGCTCGAGAACGCGGCCCAAGCCCAGGCCGACGGCGGGGAGACGATCGCGTTCGACGAGAACGAGCAGTTCGAGCGCGAGGACGACCGCGACACGCGCGTCGAGGTGCAGGCGACCGAGAGCGTCGACGAGCCGGACGACGCGACCGACCGGACCCGACCCGACGCGGGAGACGAGAACCGAACCGACGCGGACGTCGATTCGGACGACGTGACGCTCGCGACGCTCGCCGACACGTACGCGACCGACATCATCGTCTTCGAGTGGCTCACCCAACTGGTCCGGACGGGCGGCTCGGCGGCGACGCTGCGAGCCATCTCCTACTACGCCGAGATCGGCTGGATCGACGAGGAGGTCAAAGCCCATCTCGAGGGCGTGCTCAGCGGCCCGGATCTCGACATTCACGTCGATCCGGAGACGACGCCGGAGGAGCTGACCGCCGAGGATCACGCCGACAGCTACACGTACATCATGAAGCTGCAGGAGATCCACGAGACGCGACGGGAGGTCGAACCGGAGCGGACGGCGAACTCGAGGCCGGGGCCGTGACCCGACGACCGAGGTGATCGAAGATGGGATTCAGTACCAGTGGCGCGACGGCAGTGCTCCTCGTCGGACTGCTCGTGGCGGTCGGCATCGCCTACCCGGTCTTACAGGGTGCTCAGGAGGCGCGACTGACGGCCATCGACGACCGCGACGACCGGGCGCTCGACCTTCGCAACAGCGATATCGAACTCGAAGAGGCGACGTACGACATCTCGAGCGACGACGAGGGCGGAGATGACGAAGACGAAAACGGCGACGACGAGTACACGCTGATGGTGAACGTGACCAACACCGGCTCGACGACGCTGTCGGTCCCCGCGACGGACCTGCTCGTCGACGGCATCTACCAACCTGTCGGCGAGGACGAGACCGACGTAGACGGAACCGCTGGCAGAGACCTCTGGCAGCCCGGTGAGACGCTGACGTTCACCGTCGAGCTCGACGAGTCGGACGACCCGCCGAAACGAGTGAAGATCGTAACCGAACACGGCATCGCGGAGACCACGACGGAGGTGACCGATGTCGAGTGAATCGATCTCGTCGCTGATCCTCTTCATCGCCGCGATGCTCGTCGCGGCGGCCGTCGCCGGGACGCTCGTGACGACGGTAACCGATGTCAGCGGCTCGATCGATACCCACAGCGACGGGGTCAAAGAGCAGATCGACACCGATTTCGAGATCATCAGCGATCCGGGGAGCGATGCGGTGTACGACGATAGCAGCGAAACCGTCTCGGTGCTGGTCAAAAACACCGGATCGACCACGCTCGCGAGCGACGGCAGCGATCTCGACCTCCTCGTCAACGGCGAGTACGTGACCGACCAGGTTCGACCCGAGATCCTCGACGACGACGCCACCAGCTGGCGCCGCGGCGTCGTCGCCGAACTCGAGATCGAGGTCGAGAACGGACTCGCCAGCGGCGAGGAACACCGAGTCACCGTCACCGTCAACGGCCAGACGGAGACCCTCGAGTTCTACGTGCCCCAATCATGACCGACTACTACTCCATCGGACTGACCGACAGCGACCGCGTGAACACCGCCGTCGGCGGCGGCATCCCCGAGGGGAGCATCGTGCTCATCGAGGGCGAAGACGGCGCCGGAAAGAGCGCGCTCTCCCAGCGGTTTTCCTACGGAATGGCGACGGAAGAGATCCCCGTCACCTACATCTCGACGGAGCTCGAGTCCTGGGAGTTCGTCCAGCAGATGCACTCGCTGTCCTACGACGTGGTCGACCTGCTGTTAGACGAACGAATGCTCTTCCTCCACGCGAACGTCGACACGCACGACGAGGGGAGAGAACGACAGCTGCTCGCGCGGCTCGCGAGCGCGGAGACGCTCTGGAAGGCCGACGTGGTGTACGTCGATACGCTCTCCGCGCTCCTTCGAAACGACCCCAACTACGAGGCCGTCATCGAAGAGGGAGACGAGGACCACGTCATCCAGCGGCTGGTGACCTTCCTCCGGCACGTGACGATGCAAGACAAGACCGTCGTGTTGACGATCGATCCGACGAGCGTCCGCGACGACGCGTTGCGGCCGCTGCGAAACACGGCCGATATCTACTTCCAGATAGAGACGAACACGGTGGGACAGGAGATCCGACGGAACGTCCTCGTCCGTCGGTTCCAGAACATGAAAACGCCAGTCGACGACTCGATCGGGTTCAACGTCCAACAGGGACGGGGCATCTCGATCGTCAGCAGGACGGTGGCCTGAGATGTCCGATTTCGGCACCGCACGGCTCGAGAACGAACTCGACGCCTTGGCCGACGAGCACCCACACCTTCGGGAACATCTCGAATGGTTCTCCGAGGAACACGGCGAGTACCCGAAGCTCATCGACGAGCCGAGCGGCGAGTGGGAATCTGACCGGCCGAACGTCATCTACGAGGCCGAAGAACCGATCTTCTGCCACGTCCACGGCGATCTGGGGATCAGCACGACCTACTACTGCGTCGAACCGACCCTCGAGGAGGCGGACAAGGCCCTGTACGACAAGATCCGGCGGCGGATCCTCGACAAGAGCGTGACGCGACCCGCACCCAGCAACAACGAGGAGTTCGAGGAGCACCTCGACGAACTCCTCGACGGCGTCGTCGAGATCACGTCGGGGATCACCGGCCAGTCGATCGGTCGCCTCAAATCCCTCGGCGGGAACAAGATTTCGCTCTCCCAGGACCAGTTCGACCGGTTGCGATACCAGCTCCAGCGCGATATCGTCGGCCTCGGCCCGCTCGAGCCGGTGATGGTCGACACGGCGAACGAGGACATTCACGTCATCGGACCCAAACAGTGTTACCTCGACCACGGCACCTACGGCATGATCTCGGCGACGGTCGACTTCGGCACGCCCGAGGAGTTCGAACAGTGGCTGCGCAACATGGGCGAGCGGATGAACCACCCCGTCAGCGACTCCGATCCGGTGATCGACGCGACGCTGCCGAACGGGTCGCGTATCAACATCATCTACTCCGACGACGTCTCCGTCCAGGGGCCGTCGATGACGATTCGTCAGGGCGAGGAGATCCCGCTGTCGATCCTGCAGATCACGAAGTGGGGGACGGTGTCTCCCGAACTGGCGGCGTACCTCTGGCTCTGTCTCGAGAACGAGCAGACGGTGTTCGTCGTCGGGGAGACGGCGTCGGGGAAGACGACGACGCTGAACGCGATCCTCTCGTTCATCCCGCAGGACTCGAAGATCTACACCGCGGAGGACACGGCGGAAGTGTTGCCGCCCCACGACACGTGGCAGCAACTCCTCACCCGCGAGGGGTCGGGCGACGAGTCCGCGGACGTCGACATGTTCGACCTCGTCGCGGCTGCCCTCCGATCACGCCCCGACTACATTATCGTGGGTGAGGTTCGCGGAGCGGAGGGGCAGATGGCGTTTCAGGCGGCTCAGACCGGCCACCCCGTCATGCTGACCTTCCACGCCAGCGACATCGTCTCGATGATCCAGCGATTCACCGGCGCGCCGATCAACGTCCCCGAGACGTTCATGGACAACTGCGACGTCGCGCTGTTCCAGAACCGAGTCAAACAGGGCGACGACGTCCTCCGTCGGGTCACCTCGGTCCAGGAGATCGAAGGCTACTCCGACTACGAAGGCGGGGTCGTCACCCGGCAGGCGTTCAAGTGGGACCCACGCGACGACGACGTCGCCTTCACGGGGCGGAACAACTCCTACGTCTTAGAGGAGCAGATCGCGACCCTGCTCGGCTACGAGGACACGCGGGAGATCTACGACGAACTCGACCGGCGCGCGGAGATCATCCGCCAGCTCATCGACGCCGACGTGCTCGGCTACCACGAGGTCAACGACGCCATCGCCAACTTCCAGCGCGACGGACTCGAGGGGCTCCCGATCCAGATACGGGGGATCAACCAGTTCGCCTGAGCGGCGACGCGAGACCCACACACCGCCAATGTCGACAGAATCCCAATCCGCGCCCGATCTGAGCGCCCGTTCGATTCTGCAGTCGCTCAACACGGCGTACGCGAACATGGAGATGTCCCTCGAGCGGTATCTCCTGCTCGTAATCGGGCCCGCGTTCGGCTTCTTCGTCGGCGCGGCCGTCGTCGTGGTCGTCCTCGGTCTCCCGCTGTTCGTCGCGCTCCCGGTCGTGTTGCTCGGACTCCTGTTCGTGGTCGTCGCGATCATCTACCCGAAACTCGCACAAGATCGCAAGCGAAAGCAGGTTCGCCAGCGCTTTCACCTCTTTTTGACCCACATCACCGTCCTGTCGATGACGAACATCAACCGCGTCGAGATCTTTCGAACGCTCGCCGAGGAGGACGAGTACGACGCCCTCGCCGAGGAGATGGGGTATCTCGTCGCGCTGGTCGACACCTGGAACATGAGCCTGGACGACGCCTGCCGATTGCGGGCCAAACAGACCTCGAGTCCGCTCCTGACCGACTTTCTGGAGCGACTCGCGTACACGGTCGGCGGGGGCCAGGGGATCGACGAGTTCCTGGTCGAAGAGCAGGACACGATCATCCAGCAGTTCGTCACCCGCTACGAGTCGGATCTGGCGAAACTCGACGTGATGAAGGAACTGTACATGTCGATGATGCTGTCGGTGGCGTTCATCCTCGTGTTCGCCATCGTGTTGCCGATCCTGGTCGGAATCAGTCCGACCCTGCTCATCGCCGGGACGATCGCCATGTTCGCGATCGTGCAGGTGGCGTTCGTCTACGCGATTCACGTGGTCTCGCCGTACGACCCGCTCTGGTACATCGAGGAGACGGCCGGACCCGGGCCGCTGTCGCGGATTCCCCGGGCGCTCGCGATCGGGATCGGCTGCAGTCTCGTCCTCGCGGTCGTCGTCCTGCTCGTCCTGCTCGGACTCCTCCCGATCGCCGCCGATCGGATTCCGCTGCCGATCATGGCCGCGATTCCCGTGACGCCGTTGCTCCTCCCCGGCTGGCGGATGCGCCAAGAGGAGAGCAAGGTGAAGGTCCGCGACGGCGAGTTCCCCAGTTTCATCCGTGCGCTCGGTGCCGTCGAGAGCGTCAAACAGACCTCGACGGGGAACGTCCTCGAGAGCCTGCGACGGAAGGATTTCGGCGCGCTGACGGCGAACGTCGACGCGCTCTACAAGCGACTCAACATGCGGATCGACGACATCCGGTCGTGGCGGCTGTTCGCCGCCGAGACCGGCTCCTACCTCATCCAGAAGTTCGGCGACATGTACGTCGTCGGCCGCCAGATGGGTGGCGATCCGAAGGTGCTCGGAAAGGTCATTAGCCAGAACCAGAATCAGGTGCTCAAAGTCCGCGAACAGCGCCAGCAGGCGACGACGACGCTGACCGGCGTTCTCTACGGGATCACGGCCGCGAGCGTCTTCGCCTTCTTCATCGGCCTCGAGGTCGTCGAGATCATGATGGAGATCACGACCGAGATGAACCTCGACGGTGGGAGCGACGCTGCAGCGGCAGGGGCCGAGGGGGCGCAGGTGAGCGGCGGCGGCGTCGCGAGCGACTTCTTGCACACCGAGCAGTACAATCTCGGGGCCATCGAGTATCTGCTGATCATGACCATCCTGATCAACGCGATGCTCTCGTCGATCATGATCCGGATCACCGACCGCGGCCACATGATCAGTAGCCTCGTCCACTTCGTGCTCCTGACCTGGCTCGGCGCGATCATCGCCGTTGTGACGAAGTACGTCGTCAACGCCGTCATCGCCGTCTGATCGAATTCGGATGCTGACGCCGCGTTGACCCGCACTAACAGGCGACTCAGTCCTCGTAATCGGACGAAGCTTCTTGATACTGCCACCACTGTCATCGGTATAGACCGGCCTCCGGCCACCTACCATGACAGGATCACAACCGTATCTCGAGACGCTCGAACGATCGGCCGGGCGAACCGACGCGACCATCCAGTGGGCCAGATTTCTCGGCGAAACGTTCGGGACCACGGGTGCGCTGAACTGCCTGCGCTACTACGAGGATCTCGGCTGGATCAGCCCCCTCGTCCGCGAGCAGATGACCTCCTACCTGCGCGGACTCTCGCTCGGGGAAATCCACAACAAGCGCTACGACGAACCGACCACGCTCGACTACCCGCTCGAGTCGCTCAGCGGGACGCTCTTTTCGGCTCACGCCCAGAGCCTCGAGTACATCGCGACGATCAGAGGAGACGACCTGGAGGAGCACGTCATGATCGCTCGGATGGCAGAACGTCGCGTGGAGCGACGGATCGACGACGAGGAGGAGACGGCCGACGGCCCGAACGAGATGGTCAGCATCATTCGCAACGGGCCGCCGACATAGTGGTCATTCATTTCCCCATCGGCCAAAAACCTTATACAATATAACCCATTCAGTCCAAAAATCAATCATACAGTCACTATTGCAGCTGTGGCGTGAGTGAAAACTGCGGAGAATACGAAATTAGTATCGAGTTGGAAACAATGGTATAAAATACGGTTATTTTATAAATCAATAACTATTGTACTTACAGGTCCGACGTCTGTTCGACCCCTTGCCATTTAATATCTATGGGTTCCAGAAATTCAATAGTCGTGAGTAGTGGTCGTCTGTCAGCGGTTCGTCGGCAGTGCGTGGTCGACAGGTGGATCGACGATCCTTCTCACGTACCCCCCAACTGGTGATCGTCAATGCGTGAGGATATACCCGATACGGAGTCCGTCTTCGACGAGCTGTCGAGGGCGGCGACTGCAGGCGAGCAGTCGGAATCGTACACTATCTCCTTGGGAACGACCGACGAGTCGTCCAAGGACGTCGAGCGAGAGCTCGACGAGCTGATGGCGGAAGTAAACGCGGCGCTGCCGACCGAGGACGTCCAGTTCGACGAGACGATAATCAAGGAGAATCTCGACGAGATTCTGCTGATGCTCATCGCCCTGCACGAAGAGACCCACGGGAAGGAGCTGCTGTCGGATCTCACTCACCTGTTCGGTGCTCAGCTGAGCCCGGGTACCGTCTACCCGAGTCTACACACTCTGGAGGAGGAGGACGTGCTATCGATGCACGCGAAGGTTCGAACCAAGGAGTACTCGATCGACGACGAGGAGTACGTCCGCGCGACCGTCGAGCGAACGATGGTCCAGCATCTGGCCTTCGGGCTGTTGCTGTACGCGTTCCTGCCGCGCCTGTGAACCGCCTCGGGGTCAATCCCCGAGGCACTCGCTTTGTTTTCTCTGTAGACCGGTCGCTGTTTTCATCTAATTTTGCGCCCAGCGACGACTCGAGCCCGGGCCGACGGTACTGCTACTGCTCTTCGAGATCCTTCGCGATGTCGGTCAGACTGTCGCTCGGTGGTTCGTGGGCGTCGTAGTAGACCGTCTCGCCCGGTGCGCGAAGGCCGTAGAGGAACTCGGGTTCGATGACGTCGACCAGCACCGAGCCGCCGGCCGCGACGCCGTGGTCGTCGGCCCAGTCGACCAGTCGGTCCGGCGCGCCGCTCGGATCGCGGGCCTGATCGGGCGTCTCGTAGATGGCCGGGATCGACAGATCGTCGCCCGTCAGCGCCCGTTCGACCCGTCCGAACAGTTCGTCGCCGTCGAGGACGATCCGGACGACCTCGTCGGTCGGGAACGCGTCGCGTTCGTCGGCCGGTACCTCGAGACGGACGCCGGTCGCCGTCTCCGTACACGTCGACCGGACCGTCTGCACTGACGGATGGTCGCTCGAAATTCGGTCTGCCATGCTAGAACGAAAGGTCGTGTGGTCGGATTACTCGTCGTCCTCGGCGTCTTCGGCGTCGCCCTCACCGAGCAGCTCGTCGATACCGGTGCTGCCGTGCTCGACAACTGCGGCGTTGATCTGTGCGACGGCGTCGGAGACCTCGCTTCCGCGGACCGTGATACGGCGGCGCTCGCCGTCACGCGACGGCTTGTAGCCAGTCTGGCGTTCTTTCATCAGGACTTCCTGCAGGTTCGCGCCGGCGACGCCCGGGTTGAGCGGTCGGCCGGCGTTGTCCGAGCCACCGGTGATCTCGAGCGTGTAGCCGTCGAGACCGACGGCGCCGCCGTCGACTTCCTCGCCGATCGACTTGCCGATGAACCGGTTTGCGTCCTGTTCTTCCGCCTCGAGCTGGTAGGACGACCCGGAGTCGGGGTCGCCAACGACGACAGTGAAACTTGCCATGTGCGACGGAAGACGGCCGTCGCTCAAAAGAACATCGATACGACCTTTCGCGCTACGGTCTGCCCCACTGACGGCAGCGTCGGTACCCACAGCGCGTCGTTCCTCGGCAAAATCCGCAACAGAGCGCGTCGCGCTCTGCGCTCGTTCGGAGTTGGTGATTCCGACGGAGTCGCTTGCAGTTGGGCGACAACGTGGCGCAAACGGTTCGCGGGGCCATACACGGGGCGAGCGTGAGTACGGAAGACGGCTCTCGCGGCGCTCGAGACGCCTCCCGGCCAGCTGAATTTGCGATGTCGACTGCAGTTCGAAGAAGGTCACATCTCAGAGCCGGCGGCGCGAATCGCCTCCGTCCCGAGCGTGACCACGTCCTCCGGCAGCTCGCTCTCGAGTAGGTCGTTCCGCGTATACCACTCCCAGGAGTCTGCAGCCACCTCGCCGTCCGCGGGCGAGATGTCGCGACTCGAGACCGTCGCGTAGTAGATCAGATCGATGTGCTGGTGGCCGACCTGTCCGTCGTGGACGTTGATATCGTACAGCATCTGGTGGCGCGCCGGGGGGAGCGGCCGTCCGGCGGGCGCCTCGATCGAATCAGCCTCGTCGAGCAGCGTCGCCTCGAGTCCGGTCTCCTCGCGAACCTCCCGAAGGCCGGCTTCGGCGGGCAGTTCGTCCCGATCCACGTGTCCGCCGGGCGGGATCGTCATCCCGAGTCGCTCGTGCTCGTGGAGGGCAGTCGCCCCGTCGCTGACGATGTAGACGGTCGCGGTAAAGTGGCGCGTCGTTTCCATACTGGCGAGAGAGACCGCCGTTCCTTCAGCGTATTCCATCCGCGGCGAAACTAAAACTAAACGACACCGATTACAGCGCCGTTCGCATCCGCAGACACTCGAGTCCCACCCCCGCTTCCATCTCGAGCGAAACCGTCTCGACCCCCTCGTAGCCCTGCCGTCGGTAGAACTCGATCGCGTTCCGCGACGCCGTGAGTACGAGCGTTTCGAGGCCCGCATCGCTCGCGGCCGACTCGAGCGCTTCGAGAATCGCGCGGCCGATGCCCTCGCGGACGTGGTCGGGATGGACGTAGACGGCACCGATCTCGCCGGTTGAGTCATCGCGGCCGTCGGGATCGCAGTCGAGCAGGCCGAAGCCGGCGATTTCGACGCCATCCTCGCCTTCGAGTTCGGCCACAACGATGTGGTGGTCGGGACCCCCGAGCGGATAGCCCTCCGGCGGGACGTTCGAGAGCCACGCCCGAACCTGCTCGGCGTCGTACGCGGCGGGTCCGAGGTCGCGGATCGAGGCCGCGTGAACGTCGGCGATCGATTCCGCATCGGTCGACTCCGCCTCGCGAATTTTCACTCGAGCGGGAGCCATTCTTAGACGACGCGGTTGTGGAACTCGTCGTCGGCCTCGAGTCGTCCCACGTTGTCGCGAACGATCTCGCCGACGTCCCGGAAGTAGTCCCGCGTGTAAGCCGCACAGTGGGGCGTGACGATCACTTCGTCCATGCTCCACAGCGGGGAGTCCTCGGGCAGCGGTTCCGCCTCGAAGACGTCGAGCGCCGCGCCTTCGATCGAATCCGACTCGAGGGCGTCGATCAGCGCCGGTTCGTCCACGACTGGCCCGCGGGCCACGTTGACGAAGTAGGCGTCCTCGCGCATGGCGTCGAACGCCTCCGCGTCGAACAGGTGGTGGGTCTCGTCGGTCAGCGGGACCGTGGCGATCACGAACTCGGCGTCGGCGACGGCCTCGAGCAAGTCGTCGTTCGCGTAGATCTCCTCGAATCCGGGGACCGGGTCGCCGGAGCGGCGGACGCCGATGACGCGAACACCGAGCGCCCCGAGCGTCTCCGCGACGCCGCGTCCCAGGGTTCCGGTGCCGACGACGCAGGCAGTTTTCCCGGGCAGCGTGAACGCCTCGTCCCACTCGGGGCGCTCCCACCGGCGTTCTTGCTGGTTCGCGACGTGATCGTGGAGCCGTCGCGAGAACGCGAGCAGGTAGCCCGCGACCGTCTCGCCGACCGTGCGGTCGTGGATCCCCGTGCTGTTCGTGAGAATCACGTTCGCGGCCTCGAGGTCGTCGAACGGGAACCGGTCGACGCCCGCCTGGATCGAGTGGATCCAGTCGAGTTCGAGGAGCGCCTCGCGGTACTCGATGGTGACGACCGCGTCGCAGTCGGCGATTTCGTCGTCGCCGATCACGTCGACGGCGACCGGGAGGTCGGCGAGGTGGGTCGCGAGTTCCGACGGCGGAAACACCGCGTCGACCGAGTCGTGGACGCCGAGTCGCTCGAGTTCGAAGTGCATGGGTGTGGGTACGGACGAACTCGAGTTGAACCTTTCCAGAGACGACTCGTCGTCGGCATCGTTGCTGGAGTCTGCGTTAGACAGCTGATGGTGTCCATTTGATGGGCGTAGTGAACGCTCGAGCGTGTAGTGATCGGGAAGACGAGTGTTCTGCAGTTGCTGGCGGCGATGAGTGCCACGTCCTCCCCAGCCGATTCGCTCGCTTCTTCCAGTCGCTCGCTCATCCATAGGAAGACGCAGAGCGTCTTCCACGCAGTCGCTCGTCGCACTCGCGACGACCTCGCACGTTTTCGTCGACCGACCCACGCTTGTTCGGTCGGCCGACAGCGTGCGCCGCTGCACGTGGTTTGGTTAGTCCGAGCAGGAACGCCTGTACTGACGATCGATACACGAAATCGGTCGACTATTGGAATCACTGAGAGGACGGTTCAGAAACGGTGCCGTCGCTAGAAACTTCGAAAGGGCGGCTCAGGAAAAATCCTCGTCACAAGGGGCTCGGAGGGGGTAACATATCGTCACTGCCGCCTCCTTCGACTACGCACTCGAGGGGTTTCCGTCTATCGCTTTGGCTCACCGATCGCGCCACTCCTCGAGCCCCCGCAACTCCTCGACGACGACCCTCACCTCACTACCCTCGAGCGAACCCCGTTCGGTCACGATCTCGTCCACGCAGTCCGCGGGCGTCACGTCGAACGTCGGATTCACCACGTCGAGCGACGCGTCGCCGTCGTAGACGGCGGACCGGGAGCCGGACTCGAGGTTCACTTCCTCGCGCGTCGAGAGTTTGTCCGTCGCGGCGACGATCGTCACCGGAATTCCCTCGTGGGCGGCCGCGAGCACCAACGCCCGCGTTCCCGTCTTGTTCACCACGGAGCCGTCGTGGAGCACCGTATCCGCACCGACGACGACTCGATCGACGGCCTCCTGCGAGCAAACGTGTGCCGCTGCCGCGTCGGTGTGGACTGTCACTGGGCAGTCGATTGCGTCGTCCGCGGCGAGTTCCTCCGCCACGTCGATCCCCTCCTGAGCCGGCCGGGATTCGGCGACGAAAATCCGCGACGGATCGCCCCCGCGGAGCGCCTCGAGGACGGTTCCCGACCGCGAGAGCGTCGCGACGGTGCCGTCGATCAGTTCGTCGGCGGCCGCCGCGGCGTCGGTGTCGGCGGCGGTCGCGCGCTCGATTCCGGTGATCGTGGACTCGAGGACGGCGGACGCGCCGGGAACCGACTCCTCGTCCGGTGCGGCGTCCACCGCCTCGCTCATCGCCCGATTGACCCGGTTTCGGAGGACGGCCATCGAGGGGCGAGCCTCGAGCAGTCGGCCGGCGAGTTCGGCGAGTTCGTCCCACTCTTCCTCGGAGTCCAGGCCGGAATCACGGGTTCTCCGATCGTCGTCCCCAGACGACGACGCTTCGCGCTCTTCCCGTTCGGCGACGAGCAGTCCCGCGCGGTCGCGGAGCACCTCGAGAGAGCGGATCGACAGATACGCCGCCCCGTGCTCGTCGTCGGCCGCGATCGAGCGAACCGTGGGCGCGACGCGCTCGTAGGCGGTCCACAGTTCGGGCACCGTCTCGCGATCGTCGTCCGGATCGACGACGACCGTGGGCGACACCCACTCGAGGGCGTCGTGTTCCTCGCTCAGTTCGATCTCCCGGAAGTCGGCGTCGAACAGATACGGGTGGACGACCCACTCGCGATCGAGGGACGGATCAGCGAACTCGACCGGCCGGCCCGAGCGAACGAGCGAGACGGATTCTCCAGGCACGAGACCGGTCTCCTCGCGGATCTCCGCGCGAACCTGTTCGTCGGGGTCGCCTTCAGCGAAGCCGGAGACGCCGCCCCATCGGCCCTGATAGGTGCCGACTGCGTCGCTGCGGCACAAGAGCAGGATCTCGCCTCGGTGTCTGAGAAAGGCAGTGACGACGTGCGTTCCATCGGGAGTGTCGGCGCACATACCCGTCCCGACGGGGGGCGGAGTGGTGTCGCTTTCGACAGCGACTCGCCCTCCGGGTTGGTCGCCCTCGCGGCCGAACGCGTCTCTCGAAGAAGGCAGCGTCTCCCGTCACGACCTCGAGTACGTGAGACGGGCCACGGGGATCGTCCGCTGACGAACGGGTTTCGGCGTCGGTGACAAATGGTTTGGGAGAGACGAACAGTTTTCGAGACAGGCTGACAAACGGACGCTATGACCCGTATCGCGATCATTTCCGACACGCACGTCCCTACTCGAGAGTCCGACATTCCCGACTGGGTCGTCGCCGAGATCGAACGGGCAGACCACACCATCCACGCCGGCGATTTCGAGTCGATCGGGGCGCACGAGCAGATGGTCGATCTTACGGACGGCGAACTGACCGCCGTTCTTGGAAACGTAGATCCGGCGACGCTCGACGTGCCGCGGACGGCCACCCTCGAAGTCGACGGCGTGACGTTCGTCGTCACCCACGGGGACGGCTCGTCGGGCAGTTGGCGCGAACGGGTCCTCGAGACAGTTCGCACCGCAGCAGGCGTGGACGCCGAAACGACACTCGTCGCCGTCGCCGGCCACACCCACCAGGTCGTCGATACGACCGTCACGTTCGACGACCCCCACGGAGCCGACGATGAGGGCCAACCCGCCAGTCGCGTCCGGCTGCTGAACCCGGGGAGCGCCACCGGCGCTGCACCCACGACGTTCGAGACGATGTTCGTCGCGACCGTCGACGACGGAACCCTCTCGGTCGAGCATCGAACTGGATAGATCGCCCCATCTCGGAGAACGCGAGTGGGGCCCTCGGTCGCAGGCGGTAAACGAACGATAAATTACCGGCAGCACATATCCGGGACTATCGATGGGAACTCCCGAACGAACGACTATAAGGTCCGGAACGGACGCTCAGATCGGCGTCGGCGACACGTTCACCGACATCGCCCTCTCGATCGGCGAGCGACGACCGACTCGACGGGCCGCGAACGTGACTCCAATCGGACACGTGCCGTGAACTATACCCGTCTCGCGTTCGACGGAAACACATGACTCAGCGCGTCACGGTCTCGCTCGACGACGACTCGCAGGCGGCACTCGAGACGCTCCTCGCCGAGACCGGAAACGGACAGAGCGAGATCGTCCGCCGTTCGCTCGCCTTCTACGCGGCGAACTTCGAGGCGGCGAGCGCCTCGCCGAGCGACAACTTAGAACAGTACTATCAGATGCTTACCTCGGGCGAGCACGTCCTGTTGGACGTCGATTTTCTCCACGCCTTTCTCGAGCACTGCTACGCCGGCGGCGATCCCGATCCGGCGTTCGTCGCGGCGGCCGACAGGGTCTCGGACTACCACGCTCGCGAGTACGCCCAGCGCTTCGACAGCGTCGGCGAGGTCCTCGAGTGGCTCTCGTTCTGTGGCTTTCTGGACGTGCGCAGCGAGGAGGACGACGTCTACCACATCGTCTTCCCCTCGGAGGCGATCCGCTGGTTCATGACGCGCTTTCTCGAGCGCAGCACGGTCGATCTGCCGACGGAGATCGGGATCGAACAGGGCGTCTCGAAGGTGATCGTGACCGAACGATCGAGTAGCTGATTCCACGCTCGAAGCACGGATTCGTCGACGGACGGCCGACGTTCATACGATTTCATACGTCGAACATCACCCGATCAGGAATACTCGAGTCCGTGTGTTCGATTCTTAACAACCCTTTTGTGCTCTTCGGCGAGGGATGTGTGTGGACATACATCATGGGTGTTGTAGATAGACTGAAGGCGATCGGACCGGGCGCACTCGTTGCCGCGGCGTTCGTCGGTCCGGGAACCGTGACGACGGCGAGTGTCATCGGGGCAGAGTACGCGTACCTGCTCGTGTGGACGATCGCGTTCTCGATCCTGGCGACCATCGTGCTCCAGGAGATGAGCGCGCGACTGGGACTGATCTCGAAGGAAGGGCTGGGCGAGGCGTTCCGCGGCGAGTTCTCGAACCCGATCGCGAAGGGGGTGACCGTCGCCCTCGTCGTGAGCGCGATCGGAATCGGGACGGCGGCGTTCCAGACGGGGAACATCGTCGGCGGCGCGGCCGGCCTCGCGACGATCACCGGCGTCAGCGAGAACATCTGGGGGCCGCTTATCGGACTGGTCGCCGCTGCCTTGTTGTGGTCGGGTAGCTACAAACTGATCGAGCGGGTCTTCATCGGACTCGTCGTCATCATGGGACTCGCGTTCGTGCTCAACGCGATCATCGTTCGGCCCGACGTCACCGCCCTCGGCGGCGGTCTCGTGCCGACGGTTCCCGAGGGGTCGGCGTACCTGATCGCCGGGCTCGTCGGCACCACCGTCGTCGGCTACAACCTGTTCCTGCACGCGAGCACCGTCCAGGAGCGTTGGAGCGGCCCCGACGACCTCGCGGAGTGTCGCACCGACACGATCGGCATGATCATCGTCGGCGGGCTCATCACGACCTCGATCGTCGTCACGGCCGCCGCGGTGTTCCCCGAGGGCACCCAGATCGCCGACGTCGGCGAGATGGCCGACCAGCTAGAGCCCGTCTTCGGCGGCTACGCGCTGACGTTCTTTGCGATCGGTCTCTTCGCGGCCGGCTTCACGAGCGCGATGAGCGCACCGCTCGCGGGAGCGTACGCGACTGCGGGTGCACTCGGCTGGGAGCGCGACCTGAAATCGACGCGCTTTCGCGCGATCTGGATGACGATCCTCGGCGTCGGCATCGTCTTCTCGGCGCTGGACTACAACCCCGTCGAGGTCATCGTCTTCGCGCAGGTCGCCAACGGGCTCCTCCTGCCGATCCTCGCGGTCTTCCTCATCTACGCGATGAACAACGACGACCTGCTCGGCGAACACACGAACACGACCCTCCAGAACGTCCTCGGCGGCTTCATCACGCTCGTCGTGGTCGGAATCGGTCTGCAGACGCTCTACGACGTCGTGGTCGTCGGCGACGGCCTCGAGGTATTATTCGGCTTCCTGCCGTTCTAACGACTACTGACCATATCGCTCTCCACTAATGAACGAGACAGACGCACGAGACGAACGCATAGAGACGCCAGACGAACAGATAAACGCGAACCGAACTGAGAGACGGGCGACGCCCGAGACGGACGACACCAGAATCGGAGTCGACGTCGGCGGCACATTCACCGACGTCGCGCTGACCGTCGACGACCGCCTCGTCACCGCGAAGGTGCCGACGACCGATCCCCAACAGCTCGGCGTGCTCGAGGGCATCCGAAAGGCCTGCGAACGAGCGAGCATCGACCCCGGCGAAATCGACGCCTTCGCCCACGCGATGACCGTCTCGGTCAACGCCCTCCTCGAGCGCGGCGGCGCGAAAACCGCGCTCGTCACGACCGAGGGGTTCCGCGACGTCCTCGAGATCGGCCGCCAGAACCGACCGGATCTGTACGATCTCGAGGCCGAGAAGCCGGATCCCCTCGTTCCGCGCCAGCGACGGTACGAGGTCGCAGAGCGAACGACGACCGATGGCGTCGAGCGGGCGGTCGATCCCGACGAGATCCGCGACCTCGCGGCGAGCCTGCGGGAATCGGACGTCGAAGCCGTCGCCGTCTGTCTCCTGCACGCCTACGCCGACTCGGAGAACGAGCAGGTCGTCACCGAGATTTTGCGCGAGGGGCTCGCAGTCCCGGTCTCGGCCTCCCACGAGGTGCTCGCGGAGTTCCGCGAGTTCGAGCGGACGTCGACGACGACCGTCGACGCCTACGTTCGGCCGGCGATCGACCGCTACGTCGGTCGACTGGTCGACGAAGCCGAGGACGCCGAAATTCCGGCACCGCGCATCATGCAGGCCAACGGCGGCATCGCGGATCCCGAAACCGTTCGGGAGCACGCCGTGACGACGACGCTTTCGGGCCCCGCTGCGGGTGTCGTCGGTGCCGCTGCAACCGTCGACGACGCCGACGTCGAGGGACTCGTCACCTTCGACATGGGCGGCACCTCGAGCGACGTGAGCCTCGTCCGAGACGGGCAGGCCGAGCGGACGACCGACGCCGAAATCGCCGGATTGCCGATCCGGACGCCGATGGTGGACGTGAACACCGTCGGTGCGGGTGGCGGCTCGATCGCGTGGGTGGACGCCGGCGGTGCGTTGCGCGTCGGCCCCCGTTCCTCGGGCGCAGAGCCCGGTCCCGCCTGCTACGGCCGCGGCGGCACCGAGCCGACGGTCACCGACGCCAACGTCGTCCTCGGCTACATCGGCCCCGAGACCGCGCTGGGCGGCGAAATGACCCTCGACGTCGAGGCCGCTCACGACGCTCTCGAGCGACTCGCCGACGAGGCCGGCCTCGAGAGCGCGCTCGAGGCCGCGCGCGGCGTCTACCGCGTCGCGAACGCGACGATGACCCGGACGATCCGCGCGGTGACGGTCGAACGAGGTCACGATCCCCGCGAGTTCGCCGTCGTCGCCTTCGGCGGCGCGGGACCGATGCACGCCGCCGCGCTGGCCGACTCGCTCGAGGTGGATCGAGTCGTCGTCCCGCGGCCGGGTGGGGTGCTCTCCGCGTTCGGCCTCCTCGCGGCCGACGAGAGCTACGACGCCGTTCGGACGGTCGGCGTCGACTTGAATCGAGCGGAGCCGGCCGAACTCGAGTCCGTCTACGACGACCTCGTCGCGGACGTGCTCGCGGACGCCTCCGATCGAGACGCTGCGGAGGTCGAACGCGCCGCGGACTGCCGCTATGCTGGACAGAGCTTCGAGCTAACCGTTCCCGTCGACGAGTCGTTCGACGCAGATGCCGTGGCCGAGCGCTTCCACGCGGCCCACGAGCAAGCCTACGGCTACGCGATGGACGAATCGCTCGAGGTCGTCAACCTCCGAGCCACGGCGACGGTTCCGGGAACGGAGCCGACCGTCCGCCACGAGGGGACGGGCGACGCTCGACTCGGCTCTCGAGACGCACACTTCCCCGGAACCGGCGTCGAGCCCCGAGAGACGACCGTCTACGATCGGGATCGACTCGCGTCCGGCGCCTCGATTTCGGGGCCGGCGATCCTCGAACAGGCCGAGAGTACGACCGTCGTCCCGCCGAACTGGGACGGCGAAATCCTCGCGGACGGCACGCTGGTGATGAGTCGAGCGGCGAACGAGACGGAGGTGAGCGAGCGATGACGACGAATTCGACAACCGACACAGCCGACGCCGACAGCATCGATCCGGTGACCCTCGAGGTGCTGCGCAACCAACTCGAGAGCGTCGCGGAGGAGATGGGCCAGACGCTGATCCGCGGCGCGTACTCGCCGAACATCAAGGAGCGCCGGGACTGCTCGACGGCCCTGTTCGACGCCGAGGGGCGGATGATCGCCCAGGCCGAGCACATTCCGGTTCACCTCGGCGCGATGCCCGCGGCCGTCGACGCGGTGCTCGAGTACGATCCGAAACCGGGCGACGTCTTCGTGCTCAACGACCCGTTCACGGGCGGGACGCACCTGCCCGACGTGACGATGGTGTCGCCGATCGCACCCGGAACAGACGGCGAGAACGACCCCGAAATCGTCGGCTTCGCCGTCTCACGCGCCCACCACGCCGACGTCGGCGGGATGACTCCTGGCAGCATGCCCGCCGGGGCACAGGAGATCTACCAGGAGGGCCTACGGCTCCCGCCCACTCGGCTCGTCGAGGGCGGCGAGCGCCGCGAAGAGGTGCGGTCGCTGATCCTCGCGAACGTCCGCAACCCGACCGAGCGACGGGCCGACCTCCGCGCGCAACTGGCGGCGAACGAACGCGCCGAGGAGCGGTTGAGCGCGCTCTTCGACGAACACGGACGGGAGACGGTTCTCTCCGGATTCGATGCCGTCATCGACTACTCGCGCGACCGGATATCGGACGAGATCGCGGCGCTCCCCGACGGCACCTACGACGCGACAGACCTCCTCGAGGGCGACGGTATCACCGACGAAGATATCGAAATTCGCGTCTCGGTGACGGTCGACGGCGACGCGATCGACGTGGACTTCTCGGGGACCGCGGGACAGCTCGAGGGGAACCTCAACGCCCCCATCGCGGTCGCGAAGAGCGCGGTCTACTTCGTCGTGCGCTGTATCACCGACCCCGAGATTCCGCCGAATCACGGCTGCTACGATCCCGTGAGCGTCCACGCGCCCGAGGGCTCGCTGTTGAATCCGAACCCTCCCGCTGCCGTGGTCGGCGGCAACGTCGAGACCAGCCAGCGCGTCACGGACGTCGTTTTCACCGCGCTCGCGGGGGCCGCGCCGGAGCGCGTGCCCGCCCAGGGCCAGGGGACGATGAACAACCTGACCATCGGCGCGCGCGACGGCTCGTTCACCTACTACGAGACCATCGGCGGCGGCTTCGGCGCTCGAGCGGACCGCGACGGGATGGACGGCGTGCAGGTCGGGATGACGAACACGCTGAACACGCCCATCGAATCCCTCGAGACCGAGTATCCGCTCCGTGTCGAACGCTACGCGTTGCGTCCGGATAGCGGCGGGCGCGGGCGGTTCCGGGGTGGGCTGGGGCTCGATCGAACCGTCACCGTCGAAGCCGACGCGACGGTGTCGCTGCTGACCGAACGCCGTCGTCACGCGCCGAAGGGCGTCGCCGGCGGCGAGAACGGCGCCATCGGCGAGAATCTGATCGACGGTGAGTCGGTGCCCGCGAAGACGACCGTCGACGTCGAGGCCGGGACGACGGTCTCCGTCAGGACGCCCGGCGGGGGCGGGCACGGCGAGCCAAAGGAGCGCGACGAGGCGGCGCTCGAGGCCGACCGTTCGGCCGGGAAGCGAACCGACACGGACGAGGAAACGAAGGGAGGGGTGGCCGATCGATGAACACCGACACCGACGCTGACGTCGACGCTAACACCGACGACGTCCGCGGCCGACTCGGGCTGATCGTCCCTTCCTCGAACACCACGGCCGAACCGGAGTTCCGGCGGTGGCTTCCGGAGGGGATCACCGTCCACGGCGCGCGAATGGCGCTCGAATCGGTGACCATCGACGCGCTGGACGCGATGAGCGACGACGCGGCGCGGGCTGCCGAACTGCTGGGCCACGCCGACGTCGATGCGGTCGCCTACGCCTGCACCACCGGCAGCCTGCTCCACGGACCCGGGTTCGACGCCGAACTCGAGGAGCGACTGCGGGAGGCGGCCGACGCACCCGCCGTCGCGACGGCCCGCTCCGTGGTGCGCGCGCTCGAGGCGCTCGACGCCGAACGGATCGCAGTCGTCACGCCCTACACCGCCGATCTCGACGCGAAGGAGCGCGACTTTCTCGAGGCGGCGGGGGTCGAGGTCGCCTCGATCGACGGCTGGGGACTCGAGTCGAACACGGCGATCGGCGCGCTGGACGCCGACGACGCGTCTCAACAGGTGCTCGACAGCGTCGACGAGGACGAGGATCTCGGCGCGGTCTTCGTCTCCTGTACGAACTACCGGTCGCTGGCCGCCGTCGAGGGACTCGAGGAGAAACTGGGGGTCCCGGTGATCACCAGCAACGGTGCGACGCTGTGGGACGTCTGTGGCGTCGCGGGGTTCGAGACCGATCTCGACGAGCCGGGCGCGCTGTTCGACCGCGACCGGTCGTGAGCGGCGGTCGGGGTCGGCTGGGCTCGAGTACCGCGATTCGGAGATAAAGAGAGACGTGATTAGTCGTACTTACTGAAGTTGAATCTGATCGAGTGTACCCTGTTCATATCGGGGGTGAGAGTGGTGTTAGCGCACTATATGTGTTCCCGTACGGTGGGAAGATGGGTATTCGTTCAAAGGAGTAGCCACCCTTCTATCGAGTATAAGGAGGAACCCGATCATGTCCACTACCACCAAAAACGAACTCGAAAGCCGCTATGCAGGAATCAAACTCGAGGGCCAGCCACACGCGCTGTCGGCGTGGTTCGTCGTCGCCCTGCGATTCCTGCTGGGCGGCATGATACTGTTCGCCGGCCTCGGTAAACTGGCGTTCGTCAGCGGCGAGCCGTTCGACGCGAGCGGCTTCCTCGTCCACGGCGTCGATCCGGCCAGCCCCGTCAGCGGCCTCTACGCCGCGATGGCCGAAAGTGCCCTGCTACTGGACGTCATCAACGTCGTGATCCCGGCCACGCAGGTACTGATCGGCGTCGCGCTGATCGCTGGCGGCCTGCTCCGACTGGCCGCCCTCGGCGGCGCGCTGCAGATGTTCGCCTTCTACCTCGGCGGATGGGAAGGCCAGTGGCTCGCGCTGTTCGACTCGACGCTGATCTACGCCGTCCTGTTCCTGGCCCTCGCAGCCTTCGGGGCCGGACGGATCCTCGGTGCGGACCGCTACCTCGAGAACCTGCGAGTCGGCGGCCAGACGCTGGTCGAGAAATACCCGAAACTCCGGTACGTCCTCGGCTAACGCGGTTGCGAACCCCGATTTTACTTCTCGTCGCCTTTCTCGTCTCCCACGCCAGACGACGGACTCCTTGAGCACCGTTCCGTCAGTTAGGGTGGAGTATCGTCTCTCGAGTGGAATCTACAGTCCTCAACCTATTTACACCATAGCTATCGAGTGGTTGTATGAAGGCGTTCGAACCGGAACCAACACAGTCGCCTGCGGAGATTGCGAACTGGGTCTTCACTCGATCGCTGCTGATTCTCGTTTTTACCTACTTCGGAGCGATGTATGCTGTCGACTTATTCGCGCCGCTCGGTACCGTCGCTGGCAGTGTTGTCGGAATCTACGGACTGTGGTTTTCGTATCAGGTGCTGTTTCGGGGAATCGATGCCTACCTCGAGGGGAGAGCGGTCGGGCTCGAGGGCGAATCCGCTTCCTGAGTGTCGGTTGTTTCGAGATCTCGACTGCCAATCGGTGGCCATACCTCTCGTTCGACAGTCCCCGACACTGGCTCCATTCTCCGGTGACGGTGCGTTTTTGACGCCGCTGGCCCACCCTTCGGTATGGAACTCGACCCAGTGGCGGATCTGCCCGAGATCCGTCCCGGCGACGACATCGCCGAACTCGTCGCGGATCGGGCATCCCTCGAGTCCGGCGACGTGCTCACCGTCGCGAGCACCATCGTCTCGAAGACGGAGGGCCGAGTGGCGAACCTCGAGGACTACCCGGTCAGCGGGCGAGCCCAGGAGATCGCCGACCGGATCGCCGACGTGGCGGGCGAGGAGAAGGACCCACGGTTCGCACAGGCCGTCTTGGAGGAAAGCACGGAGCTGCTGATCGACTGTCCGTTCCTGCTGACCGAGACGCGGTTCGGCCACATCTGCGTGAACGCGGGGATCGATCGCTCGAACGTGCCGGACCACGATATTCTGCTGCTGCCGAAGAAGCCGACCGAGAGCGCCGAACGGATCCGATCGAGGCTCGTAGAGCGCGGTATCGAAGACGTCGCCGTGATCGTGACAGACACCTGCGGGCGACCGTTCCGTCACGGCCAGCGCGGCGTCGCCCTCGGCTGGGCGGGGATGCCCGCGAGCCGGGACTGGCGGGGCGAACTCGACCGTGACGGTCACGAACTCGGCGTCACCGTCCAGTCCGTAGTCGACGAACTCTCCTCGGCCGCGAACCTCGTGACGGGCGAGGGGGCCGGCGGGACGCCCGCGGTCGTCGTCCGCGACTGGGAGTTCGGCGACCACGAGGGCAGCGACGAGTTGTTCAGAGCGGTCGAGGACGACCTCGTGCGACAGGCGCTGCGAAACTGGAGGTTCGACGACTGATGACAGACAACACCACACCGACCGACGGCGCGACTCGAGCCATCGAACTGACACCCGAACATCCCACGGAGCGCGTCGCCGAACTGGCGGCGCAGGCGGAGGAAGAGGGATTCGACATCGCGTTCGCGAGCAGCCACTACTTCAACCGCGATCCGTTCGTCGCGCTCTCGCGAATGGCCGACGCCACCGACGAGATCCGCCTCGGACCGGGCGTCGTCAACCCCTACGAGAGCCACCCCGTGAAACTCGCCGCGCAGACGGCGACGATCGACGAAGTGAGCGACGGGCGGGGGGTCTTCGGCGTCGGGGCTGGAGATCGCTCCTCGCTCGCGAACCTCGGAATCGAGCGCGACAGTCCGCTCCGGCGGGTCCTCGAGACGTTCAAACTCGCGCAGGATCTCTGGGACGGCGAGACGGTGACCCACGAGGGAACGTTCACTGCGCGAGACGCCTCGCTCAACATCGACCCACCCTCGGAGGAGATTCCGACCTACGTCGGCGCGCAGGGGCCGCACATGCTCCGAATGAGCGCGAAACACGCCGATGGCGTGCTGATCAACGCTTCCCATCCCCGGGACCTCGAGTGGGCCGCGGGCGAAATCGAGCAGGGGTTGGACGAGCGACCGGACGAGTACGGCCCGTTCGAATCGCTCGCGTTCGCCAGCGTCAGCGTCGCCGGCGACGAAACCGAGGCCCGCGAGGCGGCCCGGCCGCCCGTCGCGTTCATCGCCGGCGGGGCGGCCGAACCCGTCCTCGAACGCCACGGTATCGACCGCGAGGCCGCGAGCGCGGTGAGCGAAGCGTTAGAGCAAGGGAATCTGCACGAGGCGTTCGGTCACGTCACGCCGGCGATGATCGACGCCTTCTGTATCGCGGGGACGACCGAGACCGTCGCGGATCGGTTCGAAGCCGCCCTCGAACACGTCGACGGTATCGTCGTCGGCTCCCCGCTCGGGCCGGATCTCGAGGACGCGGTCCGACGGGCGAGCGAAGCGCTCGACAGCGTCGAAGATCGACGATCCGAGTGAGAGTTCGGTCGGTCAGACCGTTAGCTCGAACTCGAGGAGAAGAGGCTACCGATGGCGCCGAGGGTGAGGATACCGAAGACGCCGAGCGAGAAGACGATCAGCAGCGTCCCAATCAGGACGAGCAGCGGGGCGAGTCCGTCGCCCATCGCGACGTCGGCAAAGTATTCGTTCATCTCGATGATGTTGTCGACGATCACGTTCATCGGTGTGGCGGTGTCCATGTACGGGGGTTGTCACCGATCCTACTTGGCCGTGCCGGTCCATCGTGACGGAGCGGCCGCTGCCGGACCGTTACTGGCGCCGTCGCTGGCACTGATCGCAGCGGGGAGACGGACGGCTGGCAGCCGACGGCGTACTGGGTTGGACGGTACCAACGACTCTCGCGAACGGTCACAACAATATAAGCCATCGCCGGCCGTACCCTCGAGCGTGACCGACGACGCGACGCTCTCGGACTTCGATTCGGGCGAGACGACTGACGACGACCCCGACGACCCCGACGAGCAGCGATCGAACTCGAACTCGAATTCGACAACCGGGGTCGAGACGGGCGAACGGGCGCCGGATGACGGTACCGACGACGGAGAGCCAGTCGACGGCGAGACGGCCGACGACAGCGTCCGCGAAACGCGCGGAGCGGACGCGGACGGCGAAGCCGCACGTTCGACGTACGCGTGGGGAACGTACACCTGCGGTCGGTGCGATGCCGAAACCGAGCGCGTCTGGCGTGACGAAGGTGATTTCGTCTGTCCAGCGTGCAAACCCTGGTAATCGGCACTCTCAGCGAGTGTAACCGAGTTTTTGCGAAGGTGCCTGCGAGTGTACTCCCGAAGCTTTATATCTCTGTCGCGGATTGATACACTTGCAATGGCGAAAGGTACGGTCGACTTCTTCAACGACACTGGCGGCTATGGATTCATCGAAACCGACGACGCAGACGACGACGTGTTCTTCCACATGGAAGACGTCGGCGGCCCTGATCTCGAGGAGGGACAGGAGGTCGAGTTCGACATCGAGGAGGCCGAGAAGGGCCCACGAGCGACGAACCTCGAACGCCTGTAAGGCGAATTCACGGAGTGGTATCGTTCTCTGATTGTTACGTCGCTAGCAGCGGCTGTCTCGGATCCGAGGCCGTTCCGATCCGAGACACGCCGCTCGAGCGGAACAACGTCCGGAGGTAGTAGCACTGGCGCTCCACAAACCGAGCAGCGACAGCTGACATTCGGGTAACGTGACGCAAAGCCTATGGTCCGGAGCCACTACTGACGTACTGATGAGAGGTTCGACCGGTCCCCGCTTTCCAGACGTGTACGAACCATGACTGACGTGAACCCGCCGACGCAGACCGCCAGCCCGGATCGGGCGGCCCTCGACGTCTCGACGGTCGCCGACCTCTGTGCCGAGATCGAGGCGAACGTCGCCGACGTGATCGTGGGCCACGAGGAGGCGATCGAACACGTCGTTACCGCCATGCTCGGCCGCGGCCACGTCCTGCTCGACGACGTCCCCGGCGTCGGCAAGACGATGCTCGCCCGGTCGATCGCGACGTCCGTCGACTGTACGTTTCGCCGGGTTCAGTTCACCCCCGATCTCCTCCCCGCCGACGTCACCGGCGTGAACGTCTTCAACCAGCAGAGCCGCGAGTTCGAGTTCCAACGCGGGCCCGTCTTCGGCAACATCGTTTTGGGCGACGAGATCAACCGCGCCCCGCCGAAGACCCAGTCCGCGCTGCTCGAGGCCATGGAGGAAGAGCAAGTAACCGTCGACGGAACGACCCGCGACCTGCCCGACCCCTTCACCGTGATCGCGACGCAGAACGCGATCGAGCCGAACCGGACCTACGACCTGCCGTTCGCCGAACTCGACCGGTTCATGAAGAAACTCCAGTTAGGCTACCCCGAGCCCGAGGAGGAAGCCGAGATGCTGGGCCGCACGGTCGGCCACCACCCGATCGAGGACCTCGAGTCGGTGACCGACCTCGAGACGATCGTCGCCGCCCGCGAGACCGTCGCACAGATACGCGTCGAAGCGCCGGTTCGAGAGTACGCGACGCGACTGGCGGGCTACACCCGCGAGCACGCCCGAATCGGCGTCAGTCCCCGCGGAACGATCGCCCTCCTGCGGGCCGCACAGGCCCGAGCCGCCACCGACGCTCGCGACTACGTGATTCCGGACGACGTCCAGGCCGAAGCCCCCGTCGTCCTCCCCCACCGGATCAGGACGACCGATCACGACCGCGACGGCGAGGCGGTCGTTTCGAACGCCCTCGAGCGCGTCTCCGTGGAGTAACAGATGCGACCGACGATTCGCGGCTGGACTGCCATCGGCATCGTCGCGCTCTCGTTCGCGATGGCGTGGGAGTTCGGTCCCCGTGCGCTGAACGCCGTCGTGACGCCGCTGCTGGTCGTGCTGGTCGTCGGTGCGCTGACGACCGCACGAGCCACGCGGCCCGAAGTGAGACGTGCCCCCGTCGCCGCGGGGTTCGTCGACGACCGCCGAACGGTCGAGATCGGGCTCGAGACCGCGTCCGCCGTCTCGGCGACCGTTCGCGACGCCGTCGGCGAGGGAGCCGCGGTTACCGACGTCGAGTCGGTCAGTGGAGCCGAAACCGAGATCGACGGGAGCGGCGCGCCCGCCGCGACGACGACCCTCGAGGGCGACGACCGGTTCGAATACGCAGTGCGACTCGAGCGACGAGGCGACCATCGACTCGGGCCCCTGACGATCACCGTCACCGACGTCT
Organism: Natronorubrum texcoconense; assembly: GCF_900100335.1. Lineage (GTDB taxonomy): Archaea > Halobacteriota > Halobacteria > Halobacteriales > Natrialbaceae > Natronorubrum > Natronorubrum texcoconense. Next base: position 278,871 of record NZ_FNFE01000007.1, read on the forward strand.
TCGGACTGTTCAAGCGGCGGTTCGACGACGCGGAAACGACGTCCGTGCTCGTCTATCCGCGCGTTCACGACCTCCGGAGCGGCCCCGGAAGCGACCTTCGGGCGTTCGTCGAGCGCGAGCGCGGCGACCGAGAGGAGTTCGACCACCTGCGAGAGTACCAGCGCGGCGACTCGTTGCGCGACGTCCACTGGAAGTCCGCCGCCAAGCGACCCGACTCGGATCTCGTCGTCACGGAGTACGCCGCCGACGAGGAGACCGGGTCCGTAACGATCGCCGCGGAGTGTGCTCCCGGCCGGGACGACGACCTGGCGACTGCCGTCGCGAGCGTCGCGACCTACCTGCTCGAGGCCGACGTCGGCGTCGGCGTGACCGTCCCCAACGGCGAGTACCCGCCTGGATCCGGACCGGACCACCGCCACACCCTGCTGGCGGCGTTCGCCGTCCTCGAAGCCGGCGACCTCGAGGACGAGCAGCGACGGGCGGCGGATATCGTCGTCCGAGCCGACGGCGACGGAACGACGGTCGTCGTCGACGGCCGATCGATCCCGTTCGACCGGCTCGTCGAGACTCGTCGGGGGAACCGGCAGAGCCAACGACCCAGCCCGATCGGCCAGGCGACTCGTGAGCGGGCCGACGGCGACGAGTCGGGGGTGGCCTCGTGAGCGCGAAGTCGGAGTCCCACGCCGGCGACCGGACGGCGGATCTCGGTCTGGACGGGTCGATCGGTCCGGACACGTTCCGGCTGCTCGCGCTGGGGTGCGTGCTGGTCATGACTGCCTCGTACGTGAGCGTGCTGCGCGAGGTGACCCGCGTCGTCGGCGGCACCCAGTCGCTGTTCGCCCTCGTCGGGGCGGTGATCGTCGTCGCGACGGTGCTCGCCTGGACCATTCGCCCCCGAACGGCGGTCGTCGCTGCGCTCGTCGCCGGCGCGGTCGGCTTCGGCTACTACCTCGAGATCACCGGCGTCGGCGTCGACGTCGTGTTCTCGGCGAGCGACGCGATCCTCTCGGACACGGTCACGCTCGTGGCCGGCCTCCCGCTGCTCCGAATGGTCGAAGCCGGCGTCTGGACGCTCGCGTTCGTCCCCGCGCCAGTCTTCCTCTCGTGGTATCTCGCCGTTCGAAGTCGGTACGCACTCGCCGTGATTCCCGGCGGCTTCGCGCTGATCTTTCTCGTCCTGACCGGCGACGCCGGGACGACGGTCACGCTGCTCGGGACGCTGGCCGCGGTCGGGGCCGTCGGCTTCGGCGAACTCGAGCGACGCGGCGGCTCCGTCGCCCAGGCCGACCTGCTTGCGGTCTCCTTTGCGCTGATCATCGTCCTCTCGCTGTCGGTCACGGTCGTTCCCGACGGCTCGGGCTCTTCGGACCACCTCTCCGGCGGCGATCCCAACACGCTCGAGGGCGCGATCGACTACTCCTCCGAGCGGTCGGGGATCGGCGGCTCCGTCGATCTCTCGCCGGAGGTGCGGTTCACCGTCGAGTCCGAACGAGGAGCCTACTGGCGAACGGGCGTCTACGACCGCTTCGCGGGCGACGAGTGGGTCCGAACTGGCGACGCCAGCGCCTACGACGGCCCGCTCGAGGAACCGCCCGGCGAGCACGAGCGAGTCCGACAGGTCGTCACCGCCGAAACCAACCTCGGCGTCTTGCCGGCCGCGGGGCAGCCACTCGCCATCGAAGGCGATCTCGCCCAGCACACCGAGGTCAGCGCGCACGGGCAGTTCCACCCGACGACGTCCGTAATCGAGGGCGACAGCTACGCCGTCGAAAGTGCGATCATCGACCCTGACGCGGCCGAACTCCGCGCTGCGGGGACGAACTATCCGCAGCCGATCCTCGAGGGCGACTACCTCCAGACCCCCGAGAGCACCTCGAGCGAGTTCGAGGAGCGTACCGCCGAGATCACCGCCGACGCCGACACTCCGTACGACAAGGCTGTCGCCATCGAGGCCCATCTCCGCTCGACGAAGGACTACTCGCTCGAGGTCGACCGACCCAACGGCAACGTCGCCGAGGAGTTCCTGCTCGAGATGGACGAAGGCTACTGCGTCTACTTCGCGACGGCGATGACCCAGATGCTGCGCGCGGAGGACGTTCCGGCCCGCTACGTCACCGGCTACACGGCCGGGCAGGAGGTCGACGACGACGAGTACGTCGTCCGCGGCACCGACGCCCACGCCTGGGTCGAGGTCTACTTCCCCGACCACGGCTGGGTCGCCTTCGAGCCGACGCCGCCGGGCCCGCGCGACGAGGCCCACGCCGACAGCGTCGAACAGGCCCGCTCGGACGGCGCCGACAACGTCGACACCGACTCGAGCCAGGACGTTCCGGTCAGCGACGATGACGACGAGAGCGCGGACAATCCCGACGAGAACGGGGCTGACGACGACGGCTCCGACCTGAACGAGACTGACCCTGGTTCCGACGACGGGCCAGACGGCAACGAGACCGATCCCGGTTCCGACGACGATCAGAGTGGGTCCGACGACGGCTCGGACGGCGCCGGCGCGAGCGTCGAGGCGAGCGATCGCGACGACGGACTCGTGAGTAGCCTCATTTCCGCACTCTCCGTCTCGCGCGAGACGGCCGCGATCGGCCTGGTCGCACTCGTCGGGGTGGTCGCCGGCGTCCACCGCACCGGCGCGACCGACCGCGTTCGACGAACCGTCGGCTGCTACTGGCAGCGACGGACCGACGACCCCGACCGCGATACCGAACGCGCCTACCGGCGACTCGAGCGCGTACTCGCACGCGAGTACCGACCGCGCGAGCGCTCGGAGTCCGCCCGAAGCTACCTCGAGGCGCTGTCCGCCGATCCGGACAGAGACGTCGGTCCGCAGGTCGCAACCGTCGTCGACCGCTACGAGCGAGCGCTCTACGGCGGCGGCGTCAGTCGGAACGAGGCCGACGAAACGATCGAACTCGTCGACGAGTTCACTCGAGCGCGCCTCCCAATCGTCGGTCGCCGGTAACACCGATGTCGCCCCGATCCGTCGTCTCGTCAGCCCCGTCTACCTCAAAAAGAACCACGCGAGGGCATGTAGGTCCCGATAGTGTTTAATATGGCCGTTTCGTAGCATGGAACGTAATGTCGGAAGTCTGCTCGACGTGCGGGCTGCCCGAGGAACTTTGCGTCTGCGAAGACGTAGCCAAGGGACAACAGCAACTCAATATCCGCATTGACGAGCGCAGATACGGTAAAGAGGTAACGATCGTCGAAGGATTCGATCCGAAGGACGTCGACTTAGACAGTCTCTCGTCGGACTTGAAGTCCAAGTTCGCCTGCGGGGGAACCGTCGAAGACGGCCAGATCGAACTGCAAGGCAATCACAGGGGCCGCATCGAAGAGTTCCTTCGGGACCGCGGCTTCAACGTCGCCTAATGCCCGCGATGATCTGAGACGACTTCCGAGCGTCACGATCGACTCGCGAATCGCCTCTCAGCGATTGTGATCTGTTTTCGGCTACAGTAACCATAGCGGCGTGATCAGTCGACGCGACGGAAATCGAAATCGAGGCGGCGGCGAACAACTTACGGGCGACTCGAGTGCCCCCGCTCTCGGTTCAGGACCGATTCGAGACCCAACGACCGAGTCGCGAGTTCAGAACGGAGATTCTGCGTTCGCGGACTCGTCCGTCTCCTCCTCCGGGCGGGCGAGGCCGTACTTCATCCCGTACTTCTCGAGCCCCCCGGCCATGCTCTCGACGCGGGCGTCCGCGGTGCCCTCGTAGGAGCCGATGAGCTGTGCTGCCTGCACGCTGGCCTTGCCGTGGGGACAGACCGTGACGATGTGGTCGTCGCCCTCGAACTCCTCGACGCGACTCGTCAGTTCGTGGAACGGAACGTTCTCGCTGTCGGGGATGTGGCTGTGCGTGAAGCTCTGTGCATCGCGAATGTCCACGATACGTACGTCGGCATCGTCCTCGAGAAGGTCTTTGACCTCGTCGGGGGAGATTTCGCCGTCCATTACTGCCGGGTTGGAACTCGGACAGAATAAGCCCACGGGTCGATTCTCGCGGACGGAGCCAGCCGAGAGCGGTGACGCGAGGAACGACGATCCTGCCAGTGCGGCGGAGATACCGTCCGTTCGTATGAATCCGTTATCTACGCAGAGCGCCTCTATTCACGTATGAACCGAGAATCAATTCCCTTTGAAGGGGTGTTCGCCCTGCAACTCGTCGGCACCGTCGTCTTCGTGATCGGACTCTCGCTGGGCGGTCTCACGCTCGTGACGCTCGCCGGCGGCGTGATCATCATGCTTGCCGTCGTGGGACTGGCGCTCGCCGCGAGCGTCGAAGCGGAAGAGCGACCGCTCGAGGACGCCGGGGGCCGCGAACGCAGCCGTCTCCCGTTCGGACTCGGCTCGAAATAGCGGTATCCGGCTTTTTTGAACCGCTTCGCCTGGATACGTTTGGACGCGTACTCGTTACTGGCCGTGTCCCGCGTACAAGTCGTTCCAATCGAATTCAGAAATATCCACAATGATGTGCGCCGCTTCGCGGCGACAGTCGTCCGAAGAAGCGGCGTGCAACAACCCGCGGTCGGTAGTCACTGACCCGTGCAAACTCGAATACTCCTCCAGTGTCGGTGCGAGCCACCTCGCTCAGAGCACGCCGTCTTCTTTCGCCAGCAACAGCGCCGACACCGTCGAGTCGTTCGCCGGCTGCTCGCGGGCGCGCTCGAGGGCCGTCTCGATCGGCACCGTCGTCACCTCGAGGAACTCGTTGTTATCCAACTCGCGCTCGCCGGGCTCGAGCCCCTCGGCGTAGACGATACCGCGATCGTGTCGGAGGACGCCCGTCGCGACCGCGTACTCCTGGAGGAGCGCGGTGCTCGAGGGTTTGAATCCGGTCTCCTCCTCGAGTTCGCGGGCGGCGGCGTGTGTGTAGGATTCGCCGTCCTCGACGATGCCAGCGGGAAGTTCGAGATGGGTTTCGCGGATCGCCGGCCGATACTGTTCGACGAAGAGGAGGCGATCGCCGTCGCTGCCGCCGTTGGCGTCCCTCCCGTCGTCAGTTTCGGTCTCGTCACCGACGACGGACGCGGCGAGGGTGCCATCGATCCGGGCGACCACGACGACCGCCGGCGGCAGGTCGGCCCAGTAGTAGCGCTTCTCGGTTCCGTCGGGTTGCTCGAGCAGGTCGTAGCCGCCGTCGTACCAGCCGGTTTCGTACTCGGTGACCGCCTCGCGAAGCTCCCACTCGTCGGGTGCAGTCATCGAGAGTGACGTCGGCCTCGAGCGGGTAATAGGTGCCGTTCGCTCGAGTGGTCATCGAGATTCCGCCTCTGCCTCGACTGGATCGAAAACCTCGAGCCACTCGAGTTCGGCGGCCGTTCGTTTCAGTCCGGTATCGTGGGTCCACAGGTGTGAAACGTCATGACGACGCATCGCTGCGAGAACCGTCGCGTCACGACCACCGATTCCGGTGTGTGGATATGTTTGGAGCATCGTCGCCCCGCTCTCGACGTCACGTGGAGTCAAATCCGCGACGAAAACGTCCTCAAGGGCGAGAAAGCGATCGATCGCGGACATCGGCTCCGAGAGCTGCGTGTGCAGATAATGAACGACTTCCATCTGGAGAACCGTCGTCGTGAACAGCGGTTTCGCCTCGAGAAGTGGAACGACGACCGAAGCGACGTCGTCGTGTTCCTCGAGCGACTGGTCGAGGAAATAGATCCAGACGTTCGCATCGAGACAGTACATTGCTACGGTTCGTTCGGGAGATCGGACGTCCAATCGGCTTTCAGATCGCCCGGCGAGACCTCCGGCGCGTCGGCGGCTTTCGACTCTGCAGTGATGCACCCGCGCATCGATTCGATGAACGTCGAACGAGACACTCGCGGACGCACGACGACAGCTCCCTCTTCGACACCGACGGAAACGCGTTCACCCGGCTCGAGGTTCAACTGCTCGCGTATTCGCTGTGGGATGGTTACGCGTCCCTTGCCGTCGATTCGACGGTCCTCACCGTCAGTGCTCATAGATCCCACTACAGTGGGAGCGAATAAAATCGTTCCGCTTACAGTTCGCCATCGGTTGATGGAGTCGGCCTCGAGCGATCGATCGAGAGCGTCGCTACGCGGAGTGGCGCGACAGCGTGCCAACGTACCGATGTCGGTGGATAACGTAGACGACCGACGTCAGCCAAAGCGCACCGAGGAACGCGTACATCCCGTAGCCGGGCGGGTTCTCCAGCGTCCAGAGGGTGGCCGTCAGGTGGGCGAGGACGTACGCTCCGATCGGAACTCCCGCGTACAAGAGCGCGTTCGGGAACCAGGCCGCGCCTTCGTCCCGTGGAGCCGTCGCGTCGACGAAGAGGCCGACGAGGGCGACGATCGAGAGGCCGACCAACCCGACGACACCCACCAGCGAGACGAGCAACCAGACACCACCGGACGTCGTCCAGATCTCCCAGAACAGAGAGCCAAATACGATCGGGGCCAGAACCGCGTACGCGGCAACCGGGAGCCACCACCGCGACTCGGTGATGTGTTCGTCGACGACGTTCGATCCGTCCCGAATGCGTCGGTCTCGGTCGAGTCGCGTCGTCACCCAGCCAACGAACTGTGCGATGAGCATGGTCAACAGGGCGGTGATCCCGACGCCCAAAGCGGCGACGAACGGCGTCGCGACGATGGTAATGACGGCCCAACGAGGCGAGAGCGACTGGATCGTCGTGATCGTGTTGGCGACGTGGATCAGTACCGTTCCAAGCGAACCGGCGAGCCCGGTCCAGAAACCGGCGCGACGACTCGAGGTTTCGTGATCGCTGTAGCGGTAGCCGACGTACACCGCCGCCAGAGCCAGCGCCCAGAACGAGATCGATCCGCCGAGAACGACGACGTCGTCGATCACCGCCTCCCAAGAGAAGAAAACGACGAACGGCACCGCCGCGAGACCGGCGAGGATCGCCGTCCGTAGCGACTCGTCGGCCAGACCGTCGCGAAAGTCCTGTACGGAGGGCATCGTAGTAGTTGTTGGATAGTATTCACAAACGCATTATGATATCGGTTTACCGAACAGTTTTGCGGGTTGTCTCGAGTGACGGCACGAAGAATCTGAACTGAGGGGACTCGAGCGACTACAGGAGGTCCCGGTACAGTTGCCCGAACGCCTGCCGGCGAAGCGTCGCGACCGCCGCGTCCTCCTCGTTTTGGAACGTCGCGGCGACGGCCTCACCCTCGGGACCGACGTGCCAGACGACGTTTTCGACGTTCTCGTGGCCGGCGACCGAGACCTCGCCGTCGTACGACTCCCGCCAGTCGTCGAACGTCTCACGCGTGCCGACGTGGACCTCGAGCAGACTCGCGAAGAGGGCATCGCGGGCGGTCTCGATGACTTCGCTCGAGACGCGATCAGCGTACTCCTCGCGGTCGAACTCCATGGCTTTCGCGACCTCGCGGACGACGGTCTGAGCTGCCGGACCGACGTCGTCGTACTGTTCGCGTGCGTCCGCCGCCGACTCGAAGGTGAACGTCCCCACCGTGTGCATACGCGGACGAACGATCGACGGGCAGTTACGCGTTTTCGTTTCCGCTCTCGGCGGTGTCGTCTCCGCTCTCGGCGGTGTCGTCTGCGCTTTCGACTCCACCGTCCTCGGTATCGTCGCCACTGCCTTCAGTCGCGTTGTCCTCGATATCGTCGTCCGCGTCGCTCGCCGCCTGCATCTGTCGCGTCAGTTCTCGGGCTTCCTGCAGAACGTCCTCGGCTTCGGCCGTCAGCGAGCCGCGACCGGGCTGGCGGCTCTGCTGGGCGATCCCGCCCTCGAGACCGTCCGGTCGACCGTGGTCGTGGCCGTGGCTCGCGCTTTCGAAGTCGGGCGTCTCGATCTCCGGGGCGTGTGGAGTGACGCGCTCGCCCAACTCCTCTGGCGAGCAGTCACCCCAGTCGGGGGCGTACTCCTCGAGCCACTCGCGGTGATCCTCCCGGCCGAGCGACGCGGTGATCGCGAGGTGATTCGCGAGATGCGCCGCGTCGGCCTGTTCGGCGCCGCAGACGGGGCAAGCGTATCCCATGCCCGACCGTACGAGCGCGCGCGGTAAAACGTCCACGTCCCGCGGCTGAAACGGCGATCGAAGAGCGAGAACCAGCATGGAATCGACACAGCGAGAACCGACGAGCGACGATCAGCCGAGTTTACGGATCATCACGATCGCGTCCTCATCGTCCCCGTAGTAGTCGGGGACGAACCGCAACGGCTCGAAGCCGAACTGCCGGTAGAGACGCTTCGCACCGTCGTTCGAGCGACGAACCTCGAGTTTGACCGAGTCGGCTCCGTGGGCGGTGAGCACCGCGAGCGCCCGGGAGAGTAATAGGCTGCCGACGCCCGCGCCGCGGTGGTCCGGGTGGACCGCGATGTCCTTCACGTGACCGAGACTTCGGCCGAAGTTCCGCGTGACGTCGGCGACGATGTAGCCGGCGACCTCGCCCCCCTCGAGGGCGATGAGAAAGCCCGGTTCGCCCAGAAACCGGTCGAACGCGTCGTACGGCCAGGGCTGAGTGAACGACTCGTTTTCGATACGGGTAACCGCGAGCAGGTCAGCGCGCTCTGCGGGGCGGATCGAGGGACCGCTGTCGCCGTGAGGCGCTCCGGAAGCCGGCCGTGTCACACCTGCAGGTAGTGGCGGCATCGTAAAAGAACTAGCGTCGGACGGACGAGCCCCGGTCAGATAGGCGAACGCCGTCGGACGAGGAAATGCCGGCGGACGAGGCGGACTCGATCCGGCGGTCAGACCCGCTCGAGTCGTTCGACCTCCGCGTCCGACCAGTCGTAAAAGCGCCTGTCGGTCTGCTCGAGGACCTCGACGCACTCGTTGTGCTGTTCGCGGACCTCGTCGACCAGCGGATCGTCGGGGTTGGCCTCGACCCACTCGCGTAACTCCGCGAGGGCTTTCGGCGAGTAGGTGTCCATCCGGTCCTGGTGCTCGAGAATGTCGACTTTCCGCCCTTCCTGACGCAGCGTCCGGACGAGCGCCCACGCGGCGATCCCCCAGAACGCGAGCAGGGTGAACGCGAGCATGGCCAGCACTTCGGCAGTCAGCGCCATCAGTCGTCACCTCCAGTAACGTCCGCGCGATCCGGTTGACCGCCCCGGCCCTCCACGACGGACATGATCGCGTAGCCGATGATCGGGAACAGCACGATCACGAGCATGCCGCCGATCATCTCCGCGGTGCCGTAGTTCTCCCAGGCGAAGTAGCCCATGATGAAGAGCATGACCGCGGGGATAACGTACTTGATCACGGGATCCCACCAGGAGCCGATGTAGATGCCCGCATTGCGGTTGACCGCGAGCATGCGGATCCGTTTCGGCCCAACGACCCAGCCGATGATGCCGATGATGGCGAGCGTTGCGAGCGGCAGCCCCCAGTTCCCGAAGACGAAGTCGAGGTAGTCGAGAACGTCGACGGAGTACGCGCTCGGAATACCGAGCAGCCAGATCACGCCACAGACTCCGAGCGTCGTCTGGGTCCGATCGAATCGCGTTTCCTCGCTCACCGTCGTCACGCTGACTTCGGTGATGAGTAGCCCCGACGTGAACGTCGCGAGGAAGAAGCCGACGAAAAACAGGATCGCGACGAGCCCGCCCAGCGGAATCTCGGGGAAGACCTGGACCAACGAGACGAACGCGAGGCCAGCCCCGGCGTCGGGGTCGACTCCGACCGCGAAGACGATGGGGAAGATGGCGAGGGCGGCGAGAATGCCGATACTGGACTCACCGATCGCCGTGAAGACGCCACCGCCGAGCGGGACGTCGTCGTACTCCCGTAGATAGCTCCCAACAGTTAGGGCGATCCCCCAGCCGAGACCCGTCGAGAACAGCGCCTGACCGAGCGCCGCGATCCAAGTGTCGCTGAACGTTAAATACTCCCACTGGACACCGAAGGTGAAGGCGATCCCTTCGCTGGCCCCCGGCAACGTCAGTCCGCGAATCGTCATGACTACGAGCGCGACCACCAGCGCCGGCACCGCGTAGACGACGATTCGCTCGACGCCGCGCCGGATTCCCAGGACGAGAATCGCCGCGATCGAGCCCATCACGACCGTGTGGAGCCCGATCATCAGCGCCGAGTTCGCGAAGAGCCCGTTCATGAACGCCTCGGCCTCGAAGCCGGTCGCGGTAAACGTAAACAGCAGCGAGTGAACCGCGTAGTACAGCGTCCAGGCGATCACCGGCGAGTAGTACGACATCAGCGCGATGTTCACCAAAATAACGACGACGCCGAAGCCGACCATCCCGCCCCGCCCGACGACCTCGCGGAAGGCGCCGATGACTCCCTTGTTCGTGTACCGACCGAGTGCAACCTCGGCCATCAACCCCGGTACCGCAAGGAGGAACAACAGGACGAGAAAGGCGAGAACGAACGCGCCACCTCCGTTATCACCCATCACGTACGGGAACCGCCAGATGTTTCCAGCGCCCACCATCGCGCCGATCATCGCCATCAGGAACCCGAACCGGGTTCCCCACTCCGCTCGTGCCGTCTTTGTTGGGACATCAGCCATCGTCGGATCACCCGGCAAACGCACTACGTCCACCTATCTATATATTTGCTGCTTGCCACCAACCCACATGGAATTATCAGCGGGTTACCGGTCGGTCAGGGAATCGACAAGCGAATACTCGAGACAAGAGTGATTCGCGCGAGACGGACCCGAATTCAGGCGTTGACAGCGAGATCAGACTATCGATCAGCGAAAATACACACGGGATCGTCGACGGCCGAGACGACAGTCACCGATTACGTGTCGACGGCTTCGTCGGTCTCGATACGTTTGTCGTCGCCAGTACGTTCGTCCGGCACAGGTGAGTTACTCCGCCGGAATCGCGTCCATCTCGAACTGCTCGGTCAGCTCCTTCAGTTCCTCGAGGGCGTCCTGTTCCTCCCGAAGGTTCTCCTCGAGCAGGTCGGCGCCTTCGTCCAGTCCGAGCTGATCCGCGAGCGGGATCAGATTCCCGTAGGCAGCGATTTCGTAGTGCTCGGTCTTCTCGGCCGCGGCCATGTTGTGGTAATCCATCACTTCCTGGCTCGGCTCCGCCGCCACGAACTCCTCGTACTCCTGGAGCAGGCCTTCGATACCGTCACACTCCTCTTTTTCGGGTGGCTCGCCGAAGAGGTCGAACACCTCCTCGAGGCGTTCGATCTGGTCCTCGGTCTCCTCGCGGTGGTCGGCGAACGCCCGTGCGATGTCCTCGTGCTCGGTGTTTTCCTCGAAGTCTTCGAGTGCGTCCAACAGCTGATGCTCGGCGTGATAGATGTCCTCGAGACCGTGCTCGAACAGATCCTGAATCGTGTCCATACTCATCGTGGAACCAGCGGATCGTTCGCCACGGAACCGAAAGAATCGGCAGCCTGCGACGGCAGGCGCTGTCGATGGAGCGGGAGCTACGTGCTGGTTTCGCCGCCGTCGTTCTCGTCGGTACTCGCGTTCTCTACGCGGGCAGCGTGTTTCTCGAGGTCCGCCGCCAGCGCTCGCGCCTGCTCGGGCGTCAACTCGAGGTCCTCCATGTGTTTGGGCAGGTGTCGCTCGGAGAGGTTGTCGAGCTCGAGTTGCAAGTGGACGGCATCGGGCTCCTCCGTGTCGGTGGTCGCGTTCACGACGGCGACCGACTCCCACTCGAACTCCTGGCCCTTCGCTGTGGCCTCGACGTAATCCAACGTCGTGTAAGCGGTTACCGACATCAGTCGATCGGACATACTGCAACGCTCGCGGCGGGATCACTTAGGCCCCGCGACGAGCGAACGGTCGGGCCCCAATCTACCGTGACGCGCTGGATTTATCGCACAACCGTGGATCACGATTCAATTCTCACCCACGAATCCGACTCCGGACTGAAGCCCCCGTTGCGTTCCCGTGACACTGTCTTACCCGGGTGTCGCGATAGCACCGCTCATTCTCGATATACCACACTAAACAGCACCCCGCGTATCGGCACCATTTGCCTATAAAATCGAACATAGTGACTCACGCCTGCCGACCGCTTCGAGCACCAACGGTCGATCTCTCACGCGATCTACCCGTACTGACGGCGTTCGACAGGCGATTCCAAGTTGCCAAAACTGGACGTTCGACCTGAAACGAGCCGTCGCTGGTTCCCGTCGTCCGTCGACGGGAAACCGCGTTCCGAAGCGTTCGCTCGAGATCTCGCGATAGAACTGTGGTCACGGCCCTGAAGAGACCACGGGTCGAGGCTATACGAAATGTCGAGTGAACGGCTACAGATTCTCCGCACCTCACGGCACTGGTCGAATACGACGATACTACCGATAGCCCGTTTCGGAGTCATCGATCTGTAATGGCGATCTGCGACAGCCGTTCCGACACGAACGATGCTCGAGTGCGTCAACGATAGCGGCAGCACTAACCGATAAGACCGAGCACGGGTATCGCTTGCAGACGAAGCGGTACTTATGCCCTCCGCGTTCGAAAGGGTATCCATGACTGACGCGGCCGAATGCAAACCAGAGATAACCGAGCACGAGCAGGACGAAGCGGAGCGTGACGACGCCCACCTCGACGACATCGAGGAGGGTGCCGGCTGTACGGAAATCTGGGAGCATCTCGCCGAGCAGCGCGACGAGTGAGATATTCGCCATGGCAGCGACTTTTTTGACCTCGAAGCCCGTACCGGAGGTATGACCGACAATCGGCCCGGCGATCGGAGCGCCAATCGTCGTGACAGCGGTCGATCGATCCCGACGGACCGAGAGTCCCCCGTCGGTGCACCAGTTATCCGGGGCGACGAATCGGTCACTGGAACGCGCGCCCGCGAGGCCGTGCAGTTCGATCCTGACGATCCCGGCAGTCTCGCCGACGCCGCCGAAATCGTCCGTCAGTTCGCCGCTGGCTCGACGAACGACGACCACCTCTACATGCTCCGCGGCGCCGCCGCCTGTGCCGCACTCGTCCGCGGCGAAGGCTCCTACAAGGCTGCCGCGGAGCGGGCCGGCGGCGACGCAACTGTCTCCTTCATTCGAAAGTGGGCTCGCGTCCACGATCTCCCCCGCTCGGTCCGCAAACAGGTCGCACTTGGCCGTATCGCGCCGACTGCAGCCAAGCACATCGCTCGCGTCGGCGGCGAGGCCAGACTCTTGCTCGCGTGGGCCGCACTCGACGGCGACCTCACCGTCCGCGAGGTTCGCAGCGTCGCGAGCGCTGTCAACGACGATATCCCGATCGAGCAGGCGTTGATCGATCAGAACGTCACGCTCGGCCAACTCGAACTGACGCTCACTCCGAATACCTATCGTGATCTCCGGCGTCGCGCCTCGATCGACGGCGTCGAACCCGGAACCATCGTTAGCGAGGCACTCGAAGACTACTTCGAATAGTGTTCGGACGAGACTGTGCGTCAATTTGTCGTGAAAAATACCACCAGGACGACCACTGCCTGATGCAGAAAGAAACGTTTAACCATCACTCTCCGGAAGTAGCAACTACGGGGCCGGTAGCTCAGTCTGGCAGAGCGTCTGGCTTTTAACCAGACGGTCGCGTGTTCAAATCGCGCCCGGCCCGTGTAACGAACCGATGAGCGCAGCGAATCGGTGAGTGAACCGGCAGGCACGATTTGAACGCAGGGAGAGCGCAGTCTCGCGAACGGAGTGAGCGAGGAAGCGATCGACCGTGTGTTCAAATCGCGCCCAACCCGCTTCTGCCCCGAGAAATTATACGATGAGCAAAGCGGCTATCGCGATTTGAACCAAGCGAGTCGCAGCCCGCGCAGCGAGTAAAACGAGCGAGTAGGGCCGTCTCGGCGTCGTTCATAATCGCGCCCGGCTCTTCTGTTACGAAGTCACTCCTCGATCACTGACGCTATCGATGACAGCGATTGGAACCTGGCAGTCGAACTTGAGCGACGTTCAAGAACTGTCCACGTAGAATCTCAGTTTACCGCAGGGACGTATCTGCCGTTCGTGAATTATTCAGTAAGAGGCTACGGGACGATTTGAACCGGAGAGACGTCGCTTCGCTCGTTCCAAGATTCAAATCCGCATTTTGGTACCAGTCGCTCACGGGTTGTTCGCGATAGAAAGCCAAGGGCCGGATTTGAACCGGCGGTGGGCGGCTCTGCAGGCCGCTGCGTTCGGCCGGACTCTGCCACCTTGGCGCGTCTTGCTGTTGTCACTGCGTTCGTTTAAGCATAGCGGTACGGCACAATCGTTACTGAGCGACTGTGCCGTCTATACGCAAAAAACCCACAGAGCCAGCGCTGTGGCTCCGTGGGTAATGTGCGTGGCGATCCCGAGGGATCGCCGAGTATGAGTGAAGGCGGCGAATCGCATTTCCCAGAGGCTCGCGCACTCCAGTACTCCGCGATACGCAGGTGAGCTTATCTTCCGTGTTCGGGATGGGTACGGGAGGAACCTCACCGCTCTGGCCGCCGTAACGCCGATCAACGGATTCGAACCGTTGTACCCGGAAGACTAGTGTCTTCCGGCCCTCGGACGTCCGCCCGAGCTACCGTAATCGGTGGTTACTGACCGTAATGTATGTGTAGTCCAGTTTGCGTCCGGAC
>NZ_FNFE01000008.1 GCF_900100335.1 Natronorubrum texcoconense
GAGGGGGTGGAGGGGTGAGTCGCAGTGAGAATGAAGGAGGACGTCGTCAGCGGGGATGTGGACTCGGTCGATGGAGGGGGTGGAGGGGTGAGTCGTCAGCGGGGATGGGGGTCGAGTCGTCGGCGGGGTGGAGGGGTGAGTCGTCAGCGGGGGTGGAGGGGGATCGTTCGGTGCTGGCGTCAGCGCGGTGTCGAGTATCCTCGATCAGGCGTCACCGGCAGCAGCGTCTTCGGCGCTGGTCGGGGTGCCCTCGGGGATGAACGCCTCGGGATCGGTTCCCGAGTCGTCCTCGAGTTGGACCGACGAGCCGGCGTGTTCGACGATGCCGGCCTGGTCGTCGTAGTCGGTGTCGCGCACGAGGACCTCGGTTCCCTGTCCGTTGGCGCCGGCGTCGATCGCGGTGTGGTTGCCGTTCATCTCGATCTGGCAGTCCTCGATCTCGATCGTTCCGGGGGCCCAGGCCCAGATGCCGCGGCCCGCGTAGCCGTCTTCGTCGACCAGGATGGCGGAGTTCGTCACCTTACTCCCCTCTGTCGCGAGACGGAAGTGGGAGACGTGACAGTTGGCCGCGAAACAGCTGTCGATGTGGATCGTTCCGCCGCCGCTGTTT
This sequence comes from Natronorubrum texcoconense, assembly GCF_900100335.1. Classification (GTDB taxonomy): domain Archaea; phylum Halobacteriota; class Halobacteria; order Halobacteriales; family Natrialbaceae; genus Natronorubrum; species Natronorubrum texcoconense. Next base: position 611 of record NZ_FNFE01000008.1, read on the forward strand.
CCGGGTGCGGAGCCGTAGACCGCGTTGTCCGCGAAGCCCTGAATGTTGACGTTCTGCATGTCGATGTGGCCCGCGTGGTCGGGGTTGACCCAGAACGCGGTCTGTCCGTGACCGGTCGAACTGCCGTTGCGGTCGTCGGAGCCGTCACCGAGGTAGACGTTCTCGATCGTACTCGAGCCGCCGGCGTCGGAGATACCGAACGTTGCGGAGCCGGCTCCGGAGGTGTTCTCGCCCTCGAACCCGATGTTGCGGATGGTCCAGTCGCTCCCGAGGGTCGTGATCGTCACGTCCTGCCCGGTGGTCATGTCGAAGAGTTTGTTCTCCCAGGTCTCACCGTCCTCGATGGTGATCTCCTGGTTTGCGGCTTCGATGACTTCGTAGTCGTCCTCGTCCTGCGCGGCGGCCGTGCCGGCCGCACCGAGCGAGGTGGCGGCGGTCACGACCGCTGCGAGCGAACGCACGTAGGTGCGGCGATGTAAGCCACTGTTACGGTCTGCAGTCGGCGTAGTGTCCGTCTCGGACGAGCGGGGGTTCTGCGCCATACACTCTCGTAACCTGGGCTTACACTCATAAACTTTTCCTTGGAAATATAGCCTCAATTTACAGAATGTCTTTCTACCATTTCATATTGTAGCAGAATTCGTGATTATTCTACTAAGAAATTGTGAACGTACGTGCGGGAATACGGCGTCCGTTAGCCACTGTTTTCGGCAGAAATAGATGATTACTGCGCTTCAGAGCCGGTGTACTGCCTGTTTTTCGAATCGACGGTCGATCGTTCTGATCGTTCACGGACGGGTTCGAAACGACGTGAACGATCGGCGCGTTACGGTCGAAGCGCCCGTCGACTCGTCCCCGTCTGCTGTGTACGCAGCAAAACCAGTAGGGCGAACGCGTACGACGGACGGTTCCGATCGGTCGAAGACGGACGGGCTGTCTGCGACGACTCGCTCGCACGTCGTCCCGAAACAGCTCTTCGACCTCGCTCCTCCCAACCGTCGCGGCTCGTTCGTGAGGTCGATTCTCGCGAGCGACTCGTCGGGCGCGTCTCGAGTGGCGCGGGTTGACGATTGCGGGAAGCCACGGCTCCCGACGGGTGACGCGTAGAGGCCGCTCGCTCACCGAAGTCCCCACTCAGTCGCAGTACGCCCGTTCTCTCGCTCGCGTGCGACACGGTTCTACGGCATGGTCGGTCGGTCGTCGGTTGCGAGTGCTGGCTCGAGCGCGGTCGTGTTTGGACCTTCGTTTGCTGGTCCCCGCCGGCGACTGCTCGAGTTACCGATCTGCGCGATAGCTCACGTCGCGTTCGGCCGAACTACAGAAGGGAGTCAGCGACGGTCGGAGTGGGCCGCGGAAACGGTGACGATCGGACACCGTCTCGAGCCCGACGGCACGACGTTCGCACTTCTACGCGCGCGCAAAGAACAACCAGCTACGACTGAGCCGAGTTAGTCGTCGCCCTGGACGTTGTACATCCGGAACTCGTCGTTCGAGATTACTTTGTTCGTACTCGAGTCCTTCTCGAGGGCCTCGAGTGCGGCTTCGCTGTGGTGGAGCTCCTGGTAGACCTCGAGTTCGCGGGTGGTGTCGAACTCCGTCACGATGAAGTTGTAGTCCACCCCTCCATATGCGCCGCTAAAGTTGCCCTCTTCGAATTCATCGGGCTCGACGGTGCCGCTGGCAGTCGTTGCTGCGCTGAGACTCTCCTGTCCCTCGACGCCGTTGATGCCGTGGTCGTATCGGTACGGGTCGTACCCCAGCCCGACGAGGGGGACGTCCTCGTCCCCGTGCTCCATAGTGGTCTCGTAGCCGTTGAACTGCTGGTCGGTGATGTGCTGACCGGGGTTGTAGATGATCGGTGAGGCGAACACCGTCATCAGCCCGAGCACGAGACAGGCACCGAGCAAGAGCGCTGCGACGGCTGTCCCACCTGGGACCGTGATCACGCCGGAGAGCGCATCGATGGCGCGTGCGATCCCGACTCCCGCCAGGATCGTCAGGATGATCGCGATGAACCCGATCTGGCGGAACGCCATCGTCGGCGTGCCGACGAAGTAGATGAAGAACATCCCCGTCAGCGGGATCAGCGCGATCGCGAAGTAGTTGACGAACGACTTCGTCTCGGGATCGAGTCTGGTCCGGCCGAGCCACACCAGCAGGATGAACAGCCCCACGGCGAGCGAGATCAGTGCGAGGTCGAGGAACATCGTCACGAACAGTTCGCCGAGGCTCCCGCCGACTTCGCCGAGCGAGGCTTCGGCCTGGTCGACTTCGGCACTCCCGCCCACGTCTTCTGCGAAGACGCCGCTGACGAGCCCTTCGACGGCTCCTCTGAACCGTGCGTTACTCGCCGCCCAGACGGTGAAGATGACGCCGAGAACGGTGGTGTGGGCGTACGTCGTCGGATGATCGAGCATCGGATGGTCGTCGTACCGTCGTCGGGCGAGATACTGAACGCCGGTGACCGCAGCGATGAGGACGACGACGTTGATCATCTGTTGGGGGTGCATGAACAGCAGCCCGATACCGGTGACGTAGATGAGCAGGCTGAAGGGCGAGAGCCCGAACGGCAGCCGCTCGATCGTCGCGCGCCGACGGAGGTACGCGAGGAACGCGAAGATGACGACGGGCACCAGGAAGAGCGCGTTCGAGTTCGTGTGGATACCCATGTGCGTCGCGATGTTATTGATGGGAAGCACCATCCAGGAGACGATCGCGGCGACGCCGATCGCCATTCCGTTACCGCCCATCTCTCGGACGACGAGCGGTACGAACAGCACGAACGGGAGGAAGGCGATCGCAACGACGAACAGCATTCCGCGCTCGATCGGAACGCCGCCGACGTAGTGAAAGACCGTCGAGATCGCGTGAAACCCGGGATAGAACAGTTCGTGTGGGGCCAGTGACCCGTCGATGATGTCCCGGGTCCAACCGAGGTGGGTGAGCGCGTCGCCCTTTCCGGAGAATCGGTAGTTCCTGATCACCGGAAGGCCCACAATCGCCGTCACCGCCGTTCCGCCGAGTGCGATTCCGTAGCCCTGTTCGCGACCACGGCAGGTGAGCGCCGTGCTGGCGGCGATCGCGAGCGCGAACGCGAACGCGATCCACGTAACCGTCGGCGTCCCGGTATAGATCGACGCTTCGTAGCTGGTTGCGGGGTTGGCTCTCGCGACGAGAATTGCGATCGCAATCGCGAGGAAGCCCACGGCGAACGTGACGTTGAGTGTCGACCGTTTCATGTGCTCTCAGAAGTGGCGCTGTCCGGTCCAGTGGCGATACGCATGTGTTGGACGGATGGTCATCGATAGCGACGTTTGTTATACGGCTCCTATCGGTTCTGCGCACGGAGAAGGCGTCGGTTGCTCGGCCGCTGTGACGTCGTTACAGCCGGTCGACAGCTCTCGAAGGCCAATCCGGTCGGGTTAGCTCCCTTCTCATCCCAGTTCGAAACCGCTCACGCCCCGCTGGTGTCCCTTTCTATTGCGCGGCTCGGCACCGATCGTTCTCCAACCGGTCCTGCCTACCCCGGTCGGAACTGCTCTCGCTCTGAAGTATGCACTCATTACCGATTCCAACCCGTCGATATGGATTGCATTCCCGAATTCGAGACGATCAACGGTTCTGATGCTTTTTGTACCCGTTTGTACTCCGTTGACTCGACAGCGAACAGTGCGCAACCGACACTGTGGCGCGATCTCGACCTAACTATGTCATCAATCGTCATCGACCACGTCAGCGCAGATGGTACGACCCTCGAGTGTGACGTCCGGACGTCTCCGGCGCTCGAGCGGTTCTTCTCCGGCGAATCGTTTCGAACCGAGTACGACGTTCCGATCGAGGACGTTCCCGACGCAGTCCTCGTAATCCCCGTTCTCGCACAGGTCTGTCCCGTCGCGTGGGCGAACGGTGCCGACGTCTACGTCGACGAGGTCGACGCAACGTTTGCCGCGGCGTTAGACGACGTTCAGGCGTCGCTGTGCTCGATGCACGACTTCCTCGAGGGCGGCACGCTCTACGCGAAAGAGACCGTCGACGTCCAACGGGAGGCGGGCGGCGAGAGCGGCCTGCTCTTTACCGGCGGCGTCGACTCGACCTGCTCGTACGTTCGCCACCGCGAGGAGGAGCCGACGCTGATCAGCATCCGCGGCTGGACGATTACGCCCGACGCCGCCGACGACGACAAGTGGGACCACCTTCGTTCTCGGGCCTCGTCGTTCGCCGACGATCACGGTCTCGAGACCGCGTTCGTCGAGTCGAACATGCTCTCGTTTCTCGCCCACCCGATGTTGCTGGCTCACTACAAGCGCCACGTCGACGGCGCCTGGTACAGCTCCGTCGGCCACGGGCTCGGATTACTCGGTCTCTGTGCGCCGATGGCCTACGCGCGCGGCATGGACGACCTCTACGTCGCCGCCACCCACTGGGAGGGGATCGACCTCGAGTGGGGTTCACGGCCCGATATCGACGACCACGTCCGCTGGGCCGGTACCCAGTGTCACCACGACTCCTACGACTTGACTCGACAGGAGCGACTCGACGCCATCGCCGACTACATCGAGGCGGAAGCGCCGGCGCTCCAGTTACAGACCTGTAACGTCCGGATGGACGGCAACTGCGGCGAGTGTGAGAAGTGTTACCGGACCGCCGTCGGCCTGCGTCTCTCGGGACTCGAGCCGACGGACCACGGCTATCAGTTCGAACACGAGGACTACCGGGAGATCCGGACCGCACTCGAGGAGGGCCGGTGGGTCCTCGGACAGGACGAACGCTACATGTGGGAGGACATCCGCGATCGCGCGCGCGAGACGGAGCCGTCGTCGCCCGACGAGGCGGCCTTTTTCGCGTGGCTCGACGACGCCGACCTCGACGAACTCGTCTCCGAATCGAGGTCGCCGCTCTCGCACCGAATCCTTCACGCGGGCGCGAGAAACACGCCGGCCCGCGTCTACAACACCGTCTACCCGGCCTGGCGGAGCGCGAAGTCCGGACTGCAGCGCGTGCGAAGTCGCTGACGACGTGGCGGCCGCAACCGGTTCCCGTGTGGCAGTACCCTACCCTCGCCGCGCTCGACGCATCGCTCCGTACCGACCGACATCTGAAAAATCGAACCCCTACCTGGACGCTGCGCGTCTACCGTTCGGGAACGCCGTAGTCGACGTGCACGTTCGGAACGCTCGCGGATTCCGGCGCGGGGACGCCGTTCCAGTCGACGAGGTGGACGTTCGTTACCTGGCCGTCGAATCGGAATCGCTGGACGCCGACGTCGATCGACCCTTCCGCGACGCTGCCCGAAACGATGGTCGCTTCCTCGACGGGATCGTCCGTGTCCATCTCGATCTCACCGTCGACGGTGATCTCGAAACTCGAGGGAACGCCGCGTCCAACGATCGTTACGAGGTTCGGGAGTGGTTCAGCGTCGGTCGTGGCAGCTTCGTTCTGTACCGGAGTGTCACGTGCCATACTGTGGTAACCCGAGTATCCCGGTATAAGCTTTCCTGTCGAATTAATGGTAGCTGTTTTGGAAATACACTCAGTTGGATACTGACACTGCGGTGAACCGCCATCTCGTTGCTGACGAGAACTGGACAGCCACGGCCGGTGGCGGATCCGTCGGACGGTCCACGACTGCCCGACTGGTTCGGCCGATCCTCGCTACGCTCGGACATCGGAACCGATCACGCTACTGCCGGATCGACGAGAGCGTGTTCACGAGATCCCGAACGAACGGCTGTGGATCGTCGCGAGAGAGATAGTCGAACCGCGGCTGCTCGAGGAGCGAGCGACCGATATCGAGGACGGCCTCAGCCAGCCCCGGCTTCTCGACCAGATCGATCTCGTCGGTGAGGACGGAGTGGAGATATAACAGTTCGCCGCGGAGGAGGTGGCCGCCGATGCCCGGCTGATAGCTGTGATCGATTCGGTCTCGCATTCCGTTCGCCAACAGCCAGTAGTAGTACGGAAAGTCCGCGCCGGCCTGTACCGAAAACGGCAGCGACGACCAGAACCGGGGGTTGACCTCCATGAGTTTGAACTCGCCGGTCTCGTCGTCGCGCAGGAACTCGACCATCGCGAGCCCGTGCCACTCGAGTTCGTCGAGCAGCGCCAGTCCGGCCTCCTCCAGCGCCGGAATGTCGACCGATTCCCGAAACGCGCTGGGGCCGCCGGCGTAGCTGTACCCCCGTCGCTGTCGGTGTTGAAACGTCGCGACCGGCTCGCCCTCGTCGTAGAGGGCGAAGAAGCCGTACTCCTCGGTCGTCGAGACGTACTCCTGAACCAGCGGGACGTGTTCCATCTCGGTCCGGACGTCCTCGGTACTCCTGGCGGGATTCGACTCGAGATACTGGGTCGACGGCGGTGCAACGCACCGTTCGGGCGCATACTCCTCGAGGTACTCGTCGCCCAGAATCGTATACCGCGGCTTGACGATCCACTCGCGTTCCCTGTCGGGGGTCGCGGTAAAGAGGGTCGTCTCCGGCGCGGCGACCCCTGCCGCGGCGGCGGCCTCGAACAGCTGTACCCGATCTTGGGTGCGCGACAGCGTTTCGAACGTCGGCCAGGGGGTACTCACGTGCTCGGCGAATTCGTCTCTGTACTTCGACAGCACGTAGATATCCGGCTCTCGGACGGGAATAATCGTCTGGACGTCGGACCGCTTCGCGAGCGAGCACAGGACGTCCTTGTACGCCACGAGATCCTCGTGCGGGGACGGGGCGTGGACCGCCTCGTCGCAGTACTTCGACGCGAACGCCGGCGTCGATTCGTCGCTCGAGACGACGATGGTCCGGATGCCGCGGCGACCGAGCGACCTGACGCAGGCGACGGAACTCGGTGCGACGACTCCCGGAACGACGACCGATTTCGTCCCGCCCCGACCAGCAGTCTCCATACGTCCAGTTCCCGTCCGGAATAGAAATGTTATGACGTGTCTACATCGAGGCCCGAGAGCGTCCACTCGTCCCTCGTCGTCTCCTCGAATTCGGTTTCCCGATCGAGGTCACGAGCGAGGAGCGTCAGCGCAGTCGGCCGCTCCAACGTCGAGAGCGGAAACCGTGTGTCGGGATAGAACCGGTACCGGATCGGCGTCGGCAGCGTCTCCCCGAACGCGGTGACGTAGTTTCGATCCGGACAATCGGCCAGTGCTGCCGCTAGTAGCTGATTGATCGCGTCCTGCGCTGACGTAATCTCTCGTGGAAGGCTCTCGACGATCCGGAGGTGGTCGTCGACGCGAGAACAGACCAGCGCCGCGATCGGCGTTTCGCCGTCGCGCGTCGCAACGTAGGTCGTGTAGCTCCGCGCGGGATTCTCGAGGCGCCACCGGTAGAACTCGGCGGTTCGATTCGTGTGAATGCCGTCGGGAATCGACCGCCGGTATACCGACTCGAGAACCTCCGCGGGCGGCGTCTCGAACCGGATCGCGGCGATCTCCGAATCGGCCTGCGTCACCAGCTTATCGCCCGCGAGCTGCGAGCTCGTGATGACGTCGGAGAGGACCTCGGCCACGCCGTCGTCCGAACCGTCGTTCTCGCCGATGAGGTCGCCGGTGTCGTCCTCGGGCGGAAGATCGCGATACACCCATCCGTCCGATCCATCGCCGCTCGCCGCTGTCTCGTCGCTCGCCTCCGACTCGTCTCCGTCGCCGTCGTCTACCACCTTCTTTACGCTCTCGACTGGGTCTTGTGGCCGGTAGTACGTCGGGATCGTTCCGATCTCTTTCCAGCCGTGTTTGAGGTTCCCCGGCTTGGCGCTCTCGTTGGGGAAGTTAAAGCACAGAGACGGTGGACCGTCGGCGTATCGCTCGAGCGCGTACTCGTTCATGCGGCTGAACAGGCCCCGGTCCCGGTGTTCGGGGTGGACCATCGTATCGCAGGGCTGGAACGCGATCGGCCGGTCGTCGCCGACGCGCATCTCGAGGGCGAAGAAGGCCCGACAGCCGACGAGTTCGCCGCCGGCGTCGGCGACGACGATCGGTACGTGGTCGGCGTACGGATTCTCTGCGTACTTCCAGCGGAACCAGTCCGCGCCGCGCTCTTTCTCGAAGACGGTCTCGTACAGCGACAACAGCGCGTCGCGGTCGCTGGATTCGAACGAGCGGACCGTATACGACGGTTGCGTCGCCGGTGATGTGGATTCTCCCATAGCGAAGTCTCGTGCTGCCAGCCTGATGGCGGTCGGTCGTTCGGTTCGCGTCGATGGCGTTCGTTCCCTCCGGGAATCAAACGGACCCGGGCCGAACACGGAGCGTCGGCCGAGAGACGGTTCGGTACAGCATCGACTACGGACGAGTGCTGATACGCTCTCACTCGAGTATCGCTATAGCCGAAAACGCAACTTGAGTGACTAGTCGAGACCGATCGTATGCCCCCCGATCACTCCATGTAGCCGAGGCCCTTCAGCCGATCCTCGACCTCTCCGAAGTCGTCGTCGACCTCCTCGTCGGTGCCGCCCTGTGAGACGCCCGTCCGTTCGACCTTCGTCGATGCGGGAGTCGTCTCCTCGTCGAACGCGTCGAAGAGGACGCGACCGTCTGCGTTCTTCGGGACCGGTTTGCCGATGCCGTGAAGCAGTGTTGGCGCGATGTCGACGACGCGCGCCCCGCGAAGCTCCGCCCCGGCGTCGATCGACGGTCCGCGACAGAGGACGATCCCCTCCTTGCGGTGGCTCGCGTCGTAGTTGCCGGTGTCGCCGGTCGGCTCGTCGGTGAGCGCGTTTCGGGCCTCGTAGACGCCCCGTCCGTTGACGATCAGGTCGGGCGAGTCGTCGTCGGTCGGGAACAGTTCGTCGCCGTCGAACACCTTGAGCATCGGCTCGCCGTCGTCGTCGGTCACCGACTCAAAGAGGTCGGTGAGTTCGTCTTTGATCGCCGGCACCTGGCTCGGATCGACGACCCCGCTGTCGAAGCGTTCGGTGTCGTTGACGTACAGGCAGCCGGCGCCGTGGACGAACGCGACGGTCTTCTCGTAGTCGACGTCGTAGAGGGCGTGATCGCCCGGGATCTGCTCGGCAACGGTGTCGACGATCGACCGGGGCAGCGTCGAGACGATCTTCTCCTCTGAGATGCCGACCCGCTCGAGCGCGTCCGTGATCCGGTCCCGGGAGATGCCGAGACTCGAGAGCGCGCCGCGGGTCCCCTCGTCTTCCTCTCGGAAGAGGTAGCCGTCCTGTTCGAGGATGTGGTTGACGTAAACCAGTTCCTCGATCGGCCCGAAGCCGTGGTCGGAGACGGTGTAGAGGTCGGCGTCGTGCTCGTCCGTGTAGTCCATCACCTCGCCGAGGATGTCGTCGAGTTTCTTGTAGTGATCCAGCAGCCGGTCCATATCCCAGATGAGGTGCTGGAATCGGTCGGGCGCGGTGAAGACGAAAAAGAACAGCCCCCAGTCGTCGCCGGCTTTCTCCATCTGGAGCTGCATCAGTTCGCGCCGGTTCTCGAGCATGTCGTCGACCGCGACCTCGAACTCGTCGAGTCGGTCCGCGTAGTCGGGGTAATCCAGGCTGATCTCGTAGTCGGGGATTCGGGACTCGATCTCGTCTTTTAGCTCGGGCGGGTGCGTGTACTCCTTCTCGGTCGATGGGGTCATCATGCCGGTGACCATCGTCCCGTCGATGGCTTTGGCCGGATACGTCATCGGGACGTTGCCGACGTGGGCTGGCGAGAGCTGCTCCCAGAGCGTCGGTTGTTGCATATCGTAGCTGGTGTACATCTCGTGCGTATAGTTCGACGAGAGGTTCTGGAAGCCGTAGAGACCGTGCTTGTCGGGCCAGACGCCCGTCGCGATGGTCGGCCACGCCAGCGGCGTCGTCGCCGGCTGGGTGCTCTCGAGGGTGCCGGAGGCGCCCTCTTCGCGCATCCGGGCGAAGTTCGGGAGCTCGCCCTCGTCGCTCCATTGTTCGATGAGTCTCCACGGTACGCCGTCGAATCCGAGCACGAATGCGCGCTCGGCTGTCTGGGAAGACCTGCTCATGATTGGATATCTGAGACGTTGGGGACGTCTGCTGTGCTGGAAGTTACTGGTTGTCGGCTTTGTTATGGGGAGATTTCATCCACCGTCCGGACGATGGCCGGCGAATTTGCTCGATTTGTTGTCGAATGTCGCTCCCTATCGTGTTCCAATATACCACGCCTATATCCGGCCACTATACGTCAGCGAGAACCCCGTCGCCCGTAACAGGCCACCCATAACAAAACTATTCGTCGGGTAGCTGTGACGTATGAGACGGATTCACCCGCCGTATCCTGGTGGTGACTGCCGTGGGTAGCGTCGTTATCTCCCTCGACGCGGAACTCGGCTGGGGCTTTCACGATCTCGAGGACCCGCCGGACGACCGCGTCGAATCGGGCCGCCGCGGCTGGAACGTCATGCTCGAACTCTTAGACGAGTTCGACGTCCCCGCGACGTGGGCCGTCGTCGGCCACCTCATGCTCGAGGACTGTGACGGTCGCCACGCCGACCACCCGGCCCCGCCGGGCTGGTTCGATCGCGAACGCGGCTCGTGGCGCGACCGCGAGGACCTTCGGTTCGCTCCAGACCTCGTCACCGATATTCTCCGGGCCGACGCCGACCACGAGTTCGCGAGCCACTCGTTCTCCCACGTTCTCTTCGGCGGTGAGGAGACGGATCACGAACTGGCCGACGCCGAACTCGAGCGGGCGATCGAGATCGCCGACATCTGGGATCAGTCGATCGACTCGTTCGTCTACCCGCGCAACGACGTGGGCCACCGGGACGTCCTCGCGGATCACGGACTCTCGGCCTACCGCGGCAAATCTCCGACCAGAGACGGCGTCCGCGGCGTCGTCGACACGACGCTCCGGGATCAGTCGATGATCGTCGAGCCCGAAGTCGACGAGTACGGGCTCGTCAACGTCCCGGCCTCGATGTTCCTCTTCGGGTTCGAGGGGCCGGCGCGGACCGTCGCCGAGTCGATTTGGACCGATCCCATGCTCGAACTCGCTCGGCAGGGCATCGACGACGCGGTCGACGCCGACGGCGTCTTCCACATGTGGCTGCACCCGAACAACCTGACGAGCGAACGGGATGACCGTCGGATGCGAGCGATCCTCGCGTACCTCGAGCGGCGACGCGCCGAGACGGATCTCACGGTCGAAACGATGGCGGACGTCGCTCGACGGGTTCAGGGGTTTGCGGGAACCGACGTCACGGAGCGGATCGACGGACAGATTCCGGCGAGCGGTAACTGACGGCTATCGTTCCCGCCAGTGACGGTTGTTCTCAGCTGAACCGCCCGCCGTCCCGGCACCTCGAGCGCCCACCGGCGGAACGAATGCAGGTGCTACCCGCCAGCTCTCGTCGGTATGGCGACGATAACAAAGCCCGCTGCTGGTCCGTTTTCGACCGAATGGCTCCACCCTTTCTCGACCGGTGGTCCGACTCGAGCGCGCTGCAACTCGGCGTTCTCGGTGTCGGAAACATCGGCATGGTACATCTGAAGTCCGCGCTCGCGATGCCCGGCGTCGACGTCGTCGCGGCCGCCGACGCGATGCCGGCGAACCGCGACAAGGCCGCTAGCGCCGGCGCGACCCGAACGTACGACGATTACACGACGCTGCTCGAACAGGAGGACCTCGACGCGGCGGTGGTCGCGTTGCCGCCGTTCCTCCACGCCGACGCGGTCGAGTGCGCCGCCGAGGCCGGCGTCGACGTCTTCGTCGAGAAACCGCTCGCTCGAACGGCCGCGGAGGCCGAGGCGATGATCGAGACCGCACGCGAGGCGAACATCGCGCTCGGCGTCGACCACACGCTCCGCTACCAGCCGGACATGACGGGCGTCAAGGAGGCGTACGACGAGGGCAGCGTCGGACACGTCCCCTACGCCTCGATCACGCGACTCAACGATCACCCGCTCGGAAAGCCGCCCGCCGACGAGGCCCCGCCGGCCTGGCCGATGGATCCCGACGCCGCCGGCGGCGGCTCGCTCATCGAACTCGGCGTCCACTGCTTCGATCTCCTCGAGTGGCTGTTCGGCGACCTCGAGGTCCAGGACGCGACGATGGGGAAAACGCTCAACATTCCGGCCGAGGACGCCGCGACGGTGTTACTTCGCGCGCCGGAGACGGAGACGACGATCAACCTCCACTGCGGGACCTACCAGTGGGAACAGCTCCCCGAGGTTAACACCCGACTCCGACTCGAGGGTGTCACGGGGACGATCAGTAACAAGGAGCACATGCCAGGAAACTTCTACGCGGGCGCGGCCAAGGCTGCACTCTCGAACGTCGCGAGTCGATTCACCGGCGGCGAGCCGGACGTCTTCGGGCCGACGTTCTACCTGCAGGCCCACTACGACGCGCTAGAAGACTTCTGCGACGCGGTTCGGAACGACGAAGAACCGCCGGTCGGCGGCGAACTCGGCCTGCGAACGCTCGAGTTGGCCGAAACCGCGTACGAACTCGCAGCCGAAGGCGACGGTGCGGAGCTCGAGCCGCCGGAGGTGATGACGTGAGCGTTCACGTCGCCGGTATCGACGCCGCAGACCGACGCGGCGGGTGGATCGCCGACACCGACGCGCGACTCGCGTCGTTCGAGTCGCCGGCTCGGTCCGTCCTCGAGCCCTACGTCAGTTCGCTCACCGCGGCGGATCGAATCACGATCGTCCCCGACGCTCACTACCCGTTCCACCCCTCCACGGGGATGGTCACCGACCCCGCCGTCGTCGGCTCGATCGCCGATCACCTCGCGGGCTGGACGGAGGCCGACGTCGCCGTCGCCGGAGCGAGCGACGACCGCATCGCGTTCGACCGGACCGCCGAGTATCTGAGCTACCCCGACATCGTCGAGCGCTTCGGCGCCGAGATCGTCGACCTCGCGGACGAGTCGCGGCGCAACAGCGTCGTCACCGTCGACGACGAGCAGGTGTCGGTCTCGGTACCGGAGCGACTCCTCGACAGCACCGTCGTGGTCGTCCCGACGCTGCGCCCGACCGAATCCGGCCCCGTCGCCGGCGGGATGCGAGCGCTCGGCCGGCTCGTCTCGAGTGCGGCCGACGCGGAGTCGACTGCGGTCGCGGCGACGCGAACGGTCGAACCCGCCCTTTCGGTGCTGGACGCGACGACCGCGTTCGCCGGCGATCCGATCGCGGCGGACACCCTGTTTGCCGGGCCGACACAGCAGGTCGACGCGCTCGCCTCGTCGTTACTCGAGCGATCCATCGATGAGGATCCGGTGCTCCGCGCGGCGTTCGGCGTGGAAGAGCCGTCGATCACGGTCGAAAACGCCGGCGGGTCCGGTCCCGACGTCGATCTCACGACGCTCAGACGCCGGCTCCCGAATGGGGCGCTCCCGCCGCGGGACGAGACGCATCCCGCCGTGACGCTCGCGTACCGACTCTACGCGCGGGTGGCCGGCGACGCCGTCCCGCCACAACTCGAGAGTGGACGATGACCGGGAAGCGAACCGCAGCCGTCACCGGCGCGACGGGCTTTCTCGGCTCGGCGCTCTGTGAGCGCCTGCTCGAGGAGGGCTGGGAGGTCCGCGGGCTCAGCCGCCCCACGTCGGATCGGCCGGATCTCGAGGAGATCGACTGGTACGTCGGCGATCTCTTCGACGACGAGACGCTGCGCGAACTGGTCGACGGCGCGGACACCGTCTTCCACCTCGCCGGCATCGGGCTCTGGAGCGCCGGCCCCGAGACCGTCCATCGGGTCAATGCTGACGGCACCGAGCGGGTCCTCGAGGCCTGCCGCGACAGCGACGTCGGCCGACTCGTCTTCACCAGCACGTCCGGCACGCGCCGACCGTCGGGCGACGACGACTTTGCCGACGAGACGGACGTCGCGGAGCCGATCGGCGCCTACCAGGAATCGAAGGCGGAGGCCGAGCGACTGGTCGACGAGTACGCCGTGACGGGTGGCGACGCCGTTACCGTTCACCCGACCTCGATCTTCGGTCCCGGCGACGAGGAGTTCACCGCCCAGTTGCTGGCGATGGGACTCGAGCCCACGATGCCGGCGTACCTGCCCGGCGGGCTGAGCATCGTCGGCGTCTCGGACGTCGTCGACGGCCTGCTCCTGGCCGACGAACGGGGAACCAGCGGCGAACACTACATCCTCGGCGGCGAGAACCTGACGTTCGATCAGGCGGTCTCCCGGATCGCCCACGCGACCGACGGCTCGCCGGCCCGGATTCCGGTCCCGGCGATGGCGATTCACGCGGCCGGGCCGGTCGCCGAAGCCGCCAGCGCCGTCGCCGACGTCCGCGTGTTCCCCTTCGACCGACAGATGGCCAAACTCGCGACCAAGCGGATGTTCTACACCTCGAGAAAGGCGGAGCGCGAACTCGGCTACGAGTACCAGCCGATCGAGGCCCACTTACCGGAGACGATGGCGTGGTATCGGGCGGACGTGCAGTAGCGTCGAACGTCGTTCTAAACCGGCTTCTCACGGCGGATTTTCGGTCGCGTTCAGGATCGACGGATCGTCCGCCTCGAGGGCGTTCCACCAGCACGCGAGTACGGCGAGCGTGACCAGTTCGGGCTCCTCGTGCGCGATGCACGACTCGCGATGAGCGGACGGGTTCTCGGGCGGGTGGAAGTGTTTCTCCGGATACCGCGACGTTGGACGGATCTCCCAGCCGAATCGGAACTCGAGGTCGCGCTCGCCGTAGTGGTACTTGTAGCCGTGGTTGGTCCACCACTGAACGTCGAACCGGCTGCTGTCCGCGTCGAATCCGGTGCCGATCGAGAGGCGTAACTCGACTGGGTCGATAGCGTTCGGCACGTACTCCGTGGCCGTCACCAGTCCGTCCAGCCGATCGCGGAAGACGCGTTCGACGGTTTGCAACGCATCCCAGTCGATCGGACCGCGTTCCTCAGGCATTCTTTTCGACGGCGCCGTCTTCACCGGTGCTCATCGCATCGACGAATCGCGTCTCCTTGAACGAGAGCGCCGTCTTCGCGAACGCGAGGTTTCGGCGCGTCGTCTTCCACCGCGAGCGGTCGTCCCATCCTGCCTCGTCGTCCGGCTCTAAACCGTCGACGAGCTCTTCCGGACTCGTCGCTCCGTACTCGTCTTCGAACTCCCGGACCCGCGTTTTCATCTCTCGGATTGAACGCTCGAGTTCCGTCCGCGAGTGCTCGTTAGCGAGCTGTTGGACGCGCTCGAGCCGTCGCTGATCGGGATCGCGTCGAAACTGCGTGGCGTTCCCGGTCTCGTTCGTCGACGCGCGTCCGGACTCGGCCAGGGCGAGGAGATGTTTTCGAGCGGTCGGCTCCGAGACGCGGGCTCGATTCGCAATCTCGCTCGCACTCTGCCACTCGGTCGTCCGCCCGAGCACCGCGTCGACGCGTTCGAACGCCGTCGTCGCGGCTTTCCACTCCCGTTCGGCGGCGTCGTTTACGTCACCCTGGGCGCCCGTCTCCGGAAACGGATCGACGTCGGACACCTGCGGGTCGCTCCGGTCCATACGAACCCCGACGCGCTGTGGAAAAATAGTTTTTGGGGCGGGAAATATACTTTGCCTACGTGGCGTCCGTCACCCTCGAGCGATCACTCGATCTGCGGCGCGTCCCGAACCTGTTGGGTCGTTTCCCCGGCGACCTGCTCGTAGATCTCGAGTATCTGCTCCGTCGTCCGTTCGATGCTCACCTCTTTTGCGGCCTCCCGACCGTTCGAGCGCTCGCCACGTTTGAGGACGTCCATCAGCCCCGTAATCAGTTCCTCGTCGCTGGTTCCGACCCACGACGGTTCGACGCGGGCCAACCGTTCCCGCACGTCGCCGACGTCGACGGCAACGACGGGCAGGTTGCAGGCCATCGCCTCCTTGACCGAGTTCGGCGATCCCTCGCTGTGGGAGGTCAACAGGAGGGCGTCCGCGGCGTTCATGTAGTCCGGCACGGTGTCGTGGTCGACGCCGTGGACGGTCCGGAGTTCGACCGGTCGGTCGAGTAAGTTGTCGGCCGCGGTGACGATCCGGCGCGCTCGC
Source organism: Natronorubrum texcoconense (assembly GCF_900100335.1). GTDB lineage: Archaea > Halobacteriota > Halobacteria > Halobacteriales > Natrialbaceae > Natronorubrum > Natronorubrum texcoconense. Next base: position 16,546 of record NZ_FNFE01000008.1, read on the forward strand.
GGGTAGTTCTTCACCTCGCGTTCGGGCGGGTAGGGAAACAGCACCTGGTAAGCGTCGCCGGCGTCGTCCCAGCCGACCCTCTCGCGTGCGCGGTCCTGTGATCCCGGTTGGAACCGCTCGAGATCGACCCCGTCGGGGATCACCCGCGCATCGCGACCGAGTTCCTCGCGCATCTCCTCGGACATGACGACGACTTCCTCACACAGCGGCGCACAGAGGCTGCTGACGGGCTTGACGGGTCCGTGTACGTCCGAACCCCACAGCGACAGGACCACCGGCGTTCCGAGCTGGGCGAGCGCCATCGGAGCCATCAGCCCGTAGTGGGCGTGGATCAGATCGTAGCCGTTGCTCGACTCGCTGATGACCTTCGGGACGGTCCGAAGGTAGTCCGTCGGTCCGCGCGCGGTCGTCGCGTCCACGTCGCCGGAGACCGACACCGTCGTAAAAGAGACGCCGCGGCGCTCGAGTTCGGCCATCTGCTGGTTCATGAACGGTGCGTCCGCGCTGTTCGTGAGGGTGAGGACGTGCATTAGCCGGTTGATCGTCCGCTACCAGCGGGCGGCGTTTTGTTATAGAGCGAACAGCCTGCGAACGACGAGACGCAATCGGTGACTATCTTCGTTTCAGTTGCTGAGAACGGCGCCGTCAGAGGGCGATGCTCGAGTTTTTCTTCACGTACTCTTATACGTCGGCGGACACTCCGAACCGATCCGTTCGGTCGCTTCGATCGACCGGCACGTTGGTTACGTACCCGCTTGCTGTCCGCTGTATCGCTGCTGTCGCGTCGCTGGATCAACTCGCCGACGCGTGACTCGCTCGTCCCGGCGCCGGTATTCGGTGACTGAACCGCGTCCTGCTGTCGTCCGTCGGAAGTAGCGAATTTCTGATTTCCGTTTTCGGGTCGTTTCTCTCTCGTCGCGACCGCCGTCTATCGGCGCTGAATTTCTCCACAGGCGATCATATCGGGTAGCTGTACGATTACAAAGGTTCAGCCTCGGATACAGTCTGTTGATGCGGATCCTCGTCTTCGCCAATACGCCTGCACACGTCCACCTGTATCGACATACCGTCGACCGCCTCGAGGACGCGGGACACGACGTCCGCGTGCTGACGCGGGAGTACGCCTGTACCACGGACCTACTCGAGTTCTTCGACATGCCGTACCGGGTCTACGGCGGCCACGGGACCGACCGCTACTCGAAGCTCCGGTTCGCCCGCGAACTCGTCGGGCAGGTGGCGACGATCGGTCGCGAGGCCCGTCGGTTCGATCCGGACGTCGTCTTCGGCCGCGGGCCGTACGCGGCCTACGCGGGCACGCTCACGCGCACGCCGGTCGTCCTCGTCCTCGACGACGAGCCGGGCGACTTCAACTACGCCGTTTCGCGCCCCTTCGCCGACTGCATTCTCTCGCCGGCGGTCACCCGCCGGGACCTCGGCGACGCCCACTACACCTTCGAGGGGTTCAAGGAGTGCGCCTATCTCCACCCCGACGTCTTCGAGCGCGACGAGGGCGTCCGCGAGTATCTCGGCGTCGAGTCGGACGAACCGTACGTGCTCGTCCGGTTCAACGCGCTCGACGCGCTTCACGACGCCACCCTCGAGGGATTCAGACCGGAGCAGCGCCGCGACCTGATCGAACGGCTGAGTGAGCACGCGACCGTCTTCGTCTCGGACGAGGGAGACGACATGGACCTCACGGACCTGCCCGCTCGGTCGTACGATCTTCACCCGGCGCTGATTCACGACGCGATGGCCGAAGCGTCGCTGCTCGTCGCAGATACGGGGACGATGGCCACCGAGGCAGCGCTGCTGGGAACGCCCGCCTTCCGGTATCGCGGCACCGACGATCACGAGTACGGCGAGTTCCAGGAACTCGAGCGTGCCGGCCTCGCCGAACAGTTCGACGAGTACGAGACGGTTCGCGAGCGCTCGCTCGAGGTCGTCACGGACGACGACGCCGCGGCTCGTTGGCAGCGCCGACGCGAGGAGTACGTCGCGGACCTGGTGAACCTTTCCGATCTGCTGGTTGAAGTTGCGGAGTCCCGCGGCGCCGTCGATCGGCTCAGTTCGTCGATTCGGGGATCGTTGCAGGCGAAAGGACGCGAGCAGCCCCAACTATAACGGCTGTCTGTTGCCGACCTCGTAGAACTTCGTTCCGTCCACTCACGAAAGACGTGTAGCGCCTTTCGAAACCGTGCGGCGACGGGAAGAGGGAGAACATCGGTGCCTGTGGGAATATTTTTGATTGCTCCCACAGTAGTAGTGAGTACAATGAGCAAAACGGCTGAGGCTGACGATAGAGGCCGAATCGTCATCCCACACGAGATTCGGGAAAAACACGGTGATCGATATCGTGTCGTCGAACTCAAAAACCGGGTCGAGCTGATCCCGCTCGAAGATGATCCGATCGAGGGGCTCCGGGATGCCGTCGGTGACGCGTTCGACGACAAATCGATCGAGGAAATCAAGCGCGAGTCGCGCGAGACCGCTCGAGAAAACGCTATCGACGACGTAACTGAGTGAGATCGCGATGATCTACGCTGATACGGATTTCTTTATCGCGCTGGTGAAAGACGACGATTGGCTCCAGTGCAGCGCGGCCGAGATCGCGCTCGAGAACGAGGGAGAAATCTACACTTCTCGGGCAACGTTGCTCGAACTGCTGATGATTTCGAATCGGTTCGAGTTCGATCGGATGGAGGCGCTCGCCTACGCACTCGAACTCGCAGCGGTCCCCGAAGACGAAGACGTTCTGTTTCAGGCAGCGGACTACATGGAACAGGACGGACTCACCGCGTTCGATGCATACCACGCCGCCTACGCGGACGAAGACCCGATCGTTTCGTCGGACAAATCGTTCGACGATATTACGGACGATCGTATCGCAATCGAAGAGCATAGCGCGGAGTAATCGAAACTCGAACGAGGTCGATCGTTCGTGCGCCGCTGTCCCTTTCGGTGTTTCGAGAGGTCCCCGCCCGAACGTGGCGATTCGCCGAACGTTGCTCTCGGCCGTCCCGCAAATTTCGACCTCGTTTTCCTCGCACGTCCCCGCCTCGAGCGACCGTCCACCGCGACACTGACTCCGTCGATTCCCTCGCCACTCGAGTCCCCCTCTCGACTGTTGGATAGATTCCCGGCAACGGCAAGTGCGATATGTTTCCGTCCGTCCGGTGAACGTTCAGGTCATGTATCAGGATCTGTTGCTCGCGACCGACGGCAGCGACGGCGCTCGACAGGCGACCGAGCACGCGATCGAACTGGCCGACCGTCTCGGGGCCACGCTCCACATCGTCTCGGTGTCGGAGGACGGCCCGCACAGTAGCGAAAAACAGGACGCGATGCGCTCGGACCCCGAGGGCGAGGCCGCGGAGGCCCTAGAGGAGGCCGAACGGGCCGCGGCCCAGCGCGACCTCGAGGTGACGACGACGGTCCGTCACGGCGTCCCCCAGGAGGAGATCGTCGACGTCGCCGAGGTGAACGCGATCGATATGATCGTCGTGGGAACCGAGGGTCGAACTGGACTCGATCATCTGGTCGTCGGCAGCGTCGCCGAGGAGATCGTCCGAAACGCGCCGGTTCCGGTCGTCACGGTCCGCGATCAGACGGAGTAAGGCTCGATCGCCCCGTCGGGCGTCTCCGCCGGACGACGGACGAACCGCCACGCTCCCGAAGCCCCGCCCTAATCAATCACTAGCGTCCGATACGCGATCGATAATTAACCGCCGAGCGACCGATAGCCGTCCTATCGTGTTCCGTCGGTTCACGACGACCCACCGTCGGCCGGCGACCGGTCGACTTCGTCATCGCTCGTCGTCCATCTCCCGGCTCGCATCCGCGACTTCGTCCCGTGTGGAGGTGGATCTCCGGTGAGCGACGGTGCTACAGCCGTCGTCGGCGACGTCCTCCGGGTGCTCGTGGTCGGCGACTCGCGGCCGGTCGACGCGGCGATGGACGCGCTCTCCTCGCAGTTCGACTCGATCTCGCTCGTCAGGGAGCGCTCGGTCTCGAGCGGGCTCGACCGGCTGACGCACCTCGATATTCACTGCGTCGTCGCTCCGCTCGAGAGCGGTTCGAACGGGGTAGCGATCGAGAAAATTCGCAACAGGGACAGCGAGCTGCCGGTCATCGCGGTCATCGAGGCGGGAGAGACCGATACCGACGCGATCGAGCGCGCACTCGAGGCGGGCGCCATCGACGTCTTCGACGCCGATGACCCCCAGTCGCTCGTCGCCGCCCGCGTCAGGAACGCAGCCGAGCGTTACCGGCTCGAGACCGCGTCCGTCCGCCGCGATCGATCGATCCTCGAGCGCTCGGAGGCGCTCGTCTGGGTGGTCGACGAGTCGGCGACGATCGAGTACACCAGCGCGGCCGTCGAGCCGCGGCTAGGGTACACGCCGGCCGAACTCGAGCGAACGCCGCTCACCCAACTCGTCCATCCGGACGACCGCGAGACGCTCACCGAGGTGTTCGAGGCAGTCTCGGCGGCCCCGTTCGGAACGACCGACCGCGTCGCCGTTCGGATCGGTCACGTCGACGGCACCTGGCACGCCTACGAGCTGACGTGCAGCAATCGCCTCGCGGATCCGCTGGTCGGCGGCGTCGTGCTGACGCTTTCGGAGACCTCGGCCGCCGACGTCGGGGCCGACAGCGGTGTTCGGCCGGCGCTCGAGCGCCTCGCGGAGCCGCTGTTCGCGCTCGGACCACAGTGGGAGCTTCGGTACGCGAACGCGGCCGCCGAACAGCTGTTCGACGCGGACGGTTCTTCGTCGCCCGGGACCGTCGTCTGGGATCTCCTCGACGAGCGCGTTCGGGGGGTGTTCTACGAGCGCTTCCTCGAGGCCGCCGCGTCGGAGTCGGCCGTCGAGTTCGAGACTCCGTACCCGTCGCTCGAGACGCGGCTCGCGGTCTCAGTCTACCCCGGCGACGACGGTGTCACGGTGTACGCGCGCGAGGCACCCGATCCCGGAGCCGCCGCTATCGACAGAGAGCGATTCGATCTGCTCGAGTCGGTCGTCGACGGACTCGACGACGGGGTCGCCGTCCTCGAGAAATCGACGATTCGGTTCGCCAACGCGGCGCTGCTCGAGGCCACCGGTGCGGCGACGCTCGTCGGTCGGGAACTGGACGACGTTTTCGACGACGACCTCGCGGCGACGATTCGGGAGCGTGCCCGTTCGTCGGTCGTCCGGTGGATGGAGCCCGTCACTGGGACGATCACGGCCGCTGACGAGCCGCGAGCCGTCGACGTCTTCGTCACCCCGCTGCCGGACGACGACCGAACGCTCTGCGTCGTCCGAGACAGGGACCGATCCGCTGCCGGCGCGCTGTCGGCGATCGACCGATCGATCGCGACGATGGCCGACGCCGAGAGCCGTCCCGCTGTTCGGCAGGCAGCCGTCGACGCGGTCCTCGCGTATACCGGCGCCGACCTCGCGGGCTGGTACCGCCTCGAGGACGATCTGTTCAGGCCGGCAGCAGTCGCGACGACGGCCGCGAGTTCGTCGGTCGAACTCCCGCCGATCGGTCGCGACCTGATCGACCGAATCGATCCGGCAGACGGGACGGACGCCGACGCGGACGCGAACGGGGAGCGCGTGACGACCGTTCTCGACCGATCTGAACTCGAGTCGCTCTTCGCGAAGACGGGAATTCGTGCCGAGCGAATCCTCGCGATTCCGATCGACGGTCGTGGCGTCGTCCTCGCCACCAGCACCGATCCGATGGCCTTCGAAGGGGACGGTCGAACGCCGCTCGCGGTCGTTTCGCGGGCGGCGTCGATCACGCTCGAGTCGCTCGAACGCGGCTCGACAGTTCGGTCGTCTCGAGCGGAACTCGAGCGCCTCGAGGGCGTCGTGGCTCGCTGCCGGCGCTTACGAGAGATCGAGCGAACGGTACTCGATAGCGAGACCCGCAGCGAGATCGAGCAGTCGCTCTGTGACGCGCTGGTCTCGCTTCCGTTCGCGGAGACGCCGGAATCGATCGACCTGGCCTGGATCGGTCACGTCGATACCGGCTCCGAACGGATCACGCCGGATACGTGGGCGGGTGAGAACGGCGCGTACCTCGAGTCGGTCTCGGTGTCGATGGCGGCCGCGGAGCCGGACCATCCGACGGCGGTGGCGGCCGCGACGCTCGAACCGGCGACCGTCGCCGATATCGGCGACGAGGACACCGCACGGAACGGTCCGGAGTGGCGTCGACGGGCGATCGAGCGTGGCTTTCGGTCCGTACTGGCCGTCCCGCTCGTGACCGACGAGTTCTGTTACGGCATACTCACCGTGTTCGCCGACCGGCCGTCCGCGTTCGACGACGTCACGCGGGAGATCTGTACCCATCTCGCGACGGTCGCCAGCCACGCGATCTCGGCCGCCGAACGGAAACGGGCGCTACTGGCCGAGCGACTGACCGAACTCGAACTCCTCCTCCGAGAGGACGACGAGCCCCTGTCTGCGATCGCCCATCGACTCGATCGACGGCTCGACGTGCAGGCGGTGATTCCTCGGTCGTCGGGCGGATCGACGCTGTACTGCACCGTCCCGGCGACCGACGAGGAGTCGATTCGGGCGGCCGCCGCCGACGTCTCAGGGGTCGAATCCGGGCGACTCGTCGGCGACCGGGCCGAGGAGTCGCTCCTCGAGTTCGTCCTCACGGCGCCGTCTGTCGCGGAGCCGTTCGCGAACCACGGCGGGACGTTGCGGTCGGTTCTCCCGGTCGACGATCGGACCCGGCTCGTGGTCGAACTTCCCAGCACCGTCGACGTTCGCTCGTTCGTCAGCATGGTCGAGCGGCGGTACGCCGGGGCGGAACTGGTCGCCCGACGTGAGCGCGACCGATCCACCCGTTCCGCTCGCCCGTTCGACGCCGAACTCCGTAACCGGCTCTCGGAGCGCCAGCTCCGGACCCTCGAGACGGCCTACTACAGCGGCTTCTTCGAGTGGCCCCGCGAGAGCACCGGGGAGGCGGTGGCCGAATCGCTGGGCGTCTCACAGCCGACGTTCAGCCGCCATCTCCGACTCGCCCAGGACAAGCTGTTCGCGCTGCTGTTCGACGAGCGCGACGGTGACGACGAGGGGTAATCTCGCTCGCTCGAGCCGACGGTACGAACGCGATTTCGCCCGCTCGCGCCGAGTAGTGGCTGATTACCACGCTGGGCCGTCGGCGAATACGTGTGTAAGGAGGTGTTTCTATCGGTGGTAAACACTCTGGATGAACGACGCGTGAATAGGTATAGCGTCTCGGTGGCGCGTCGATTTCCTATATAGCGTCTACCACCATGTACTCGCGGTCGAATTTGGCATTCAATGAGCGAGTTCGTGGTAACGAGGAATTACAGCCGCCATCTACCCGGATGGGGGATTCACCTGTGAGCATCGAGAGTACGGAGTTCGAACACGAGCGGACCGGCGTCCGCTCGCAAGCCGACGGGGGGATCGTCACCCAGCTCCGTCTCGATCACTCGTCGCTGTTCCTGCGTCCGACGCTTCGTCGCGCGCCCGATGTCACCGTCGAACCGGAGTACTGGACGACCGTCGGAACGGGTCGAACCCTCGTCTTCTGTAGCGTCTTCGGCGACTCGTTCGACGGCTTCGAGAGCGCCCTCGAGATTGACCCGACGATCAGCGAGCCGATTCTCGCCGACCGCTACCCCGACCGACGCGTCTACCGCGTCGAACTCACCAGCCGAGCGATACCCTTCATCGCCCAGACGGCGGAGTCCGACGGTCGACTACTCGAACTCTCGAGTTCGCGCGACGGCTGGCTCGTCCAGCTTCAGTTCCCCAGTCGGGACAATCTCGTCGCGTTCAACGACTACTGCCGCGAGCACGACATCTCGGTGACGGTCGATCACCTGCGCGTGTCGGACGACGAGGACGACGGCGTCGTCGCCCTGACGGAGAAACAGCAGGAACTGCTCGCGGTCGCCTACGAGGAGGGGTACTTCGACGTTCCTCGCGGGATTTCTCAGGACGAACTGGCCGATCGGCTCGGCGTTTCGAAGTCGGCCGTCTCCCAGCGACTTCGTCGAGCGATCGGCGAACTCTGCGCGTCGAAACTGTGCTGAGCGTCGCAGTTCGGCGGTAGTTCGACTCCCCCGTTGATTGTCAGCCCGACTCTGCGTTCGTCGACTATCGGTTCGACTCTGCGTCGGTTTGGTTCGTACGTAAAAAGATCGAGATGCATCGGTACGGACCGCTCGAGCCGTTTTGCGGACGGCGTCGAATCCGGTTCGCGGACGGCTACGCATCCGTCCGCTGCCGGCCGGTTACTCGTCTTCCTCGTCCGGGTCGTCTTTCATCGCGTCGAGCTGGGAGACGAGCTCGTCGGTCGAGGCGTCGGACTCGAACGACATTTTCCCGTCGTGATCGTTCTCGTGAACGTTGACGGCTTCTACGTCGTCTTCGTCGTCGGCCGTCTGCTGCTGTTGTTCGGATTCGTCGTAGCTACCAAAACCCATACCCTAGCTCTCTCAGTGACTGTCAAAGGTGTGCCGGTTCGCTGGCCGTTTTCCGACATATTGTCTTCGAATTTGATATATGCGTCTCGGCCCGAGCCGACGTCGTTTCCGGACCCACCCCCGAGGTCGTTCCCGCGTGCGGTCTGGACCGGAACCGTGGTGTGTTCGAGTCCGGAATCGATTCGCGTCTCGACGAAAACCGATCAGATTCGAAGCCAATCCGACCGCTTCGTTCCTCGGACTGGCTGTCACTTCAGCCGCAGGTACTGTCGATCGTACTCCGGTTCGCCCTGGCGCGGGTGAATGGTGATGAACGACTCCGGCGGCATCTCGGCCAGTCGGGCCGGCAGGTCCTCGAGTTCGTTGTGCCAGCCGACGTCGCCGCGACGCGGCGAGATGGTCACGATGAGGTCGTCGTCCTCGGATTCGCTCTCGAGCGTCGGGAGGAGGTCGCCCCAGTCGCGGAGCTCGCTGAACTCGGCCGTGGCGTCCTCTTCGACGAGTTCGAACAGCTGCTCGAACTGGTGGGCGGAGCCCTCGACGACGATCACGTGAAGCTCTGCGCCCAGGCTCGCGGCGATCCGTTTGACGATGTGGACGGCCTCGTAGAACCCCTCGTGGTGGTCGGCGCCGATCGGGACGACGACGAAGATCCGTTTGGTCGTGTTGATCGGGTGGCCCAGCCGGGAGATCAGGACGGGCAGGGTGGTCCGTTTGAGCACCTGATCGATGATGCTCCCAAAGATTCGGTGCCGGAACGTCGAGGCGGCGTCCCAACCCATGATGATCTGGTTCGCTTCGATCTCGACCGATCCCTGTACGATTCCGGAGGCGACGTTGTGGTTGACGCGCGTCTCGGTCTCGATGGGGACCTCGGCCGCACTTCCCACGGCGGCGAGCTCCTCGAGTTCGTCGTTGACCCTCGCGACTTCGGTTTCGGTCGTCCGATCGTCGCTGGGCTGGACCACCGTCATCACGTGCACCGGGCTGGAGCCGCGCTCGCCTTTGATCACGAACGCGAGCTCGAGCAGTCGTTGCTGGAGCTCGGCGTTGCGAGACAGCGGGAGCAGGATGTTGGGATCCTTCGCGCTGTCGTCGCCCTCGCCGACCTCGCGCTCGAGGGCGAGGCTCGTCGCGGCCCGTTCGGTCAGCCACGGACTGATCAGGGCCGTGATGAGCAACATCAGGACGACGGCGTTGAGCACTTCGGAGCCGAACAGCCCGGCTTCGAACCCGATGAGCGTGATCGCCAGCGCGGCGGCGGCCTGTCCGACCGAAAGCCCGAAGATGACGTTTCGCTCGTTGGGTGTGTATCCCTGGATCGTGGCGACGAGCCAGGCTGCGCCGCCTTTCGTGACCACCATGACGACGACGATGAGCGCGGTGATCTGTAGCGTCTCCGGCCCGTCGAGAATAACGCTCGGGTCGACGAGCATGCCGACGTGCAACAGGAAGAAGGGGATGAAGAAGGCGTTCCCGACGAACTCGACGCGGTTCATCAGCGTGCCGCCCTCCGGAATGAGCTGATTGAGCGCGATTCCGGCGACGAACGCGCCGAGGATGGGCGCGAGTTCGAGGATCTCGGCGAGACTGGCCGCGGCGAAGATCGCGACCATGACGAACAGGAACTCGAAGTAGCTCTCCTCGCTGAAACTCTGGAAGAACCACCGCGAGATCGGCGGGATGACGAACCAGGCGGCCCCGAAGAGCACGACGAGCGCGAAGAACACCTGCGCGAACAGCCAGGCGGTGAGTTCGCCCTCGACGGCTCCGGTGACGATCGCGAGCACGACGAGCGCGAGCGTGTCGGTGAAGAGAATCCCGCCGAAGACGGCCGTGACGGCCCGATTCTTCGTCACGCCGAGGCGGTTGACGACCGGGTAGGCGAGCAGCGTGTGCGAGGCGAACACCGACGAGAGCAACAGTGCGGCCCACAGGTTATCGGGGAAGAGGAGGGTGTACGTCGCGACGGTACCGATAATAAACGGGATGAAAAAGCTCGCCAGTCCGAACAGGGCGGCGTTCTCCGGAGCCTCCTTGAACCCCTGGATGTCGAGTTCGAGACCGACGGTAAACAGCAGATAGATCAGTCCGACTTCGCCGAGCAACTCGATCGCGTCCGAGTGCTCGACGAGTTCGAGCGCGCCCGGTCCGACGGCTGCGCCGAAGATGACGATGCCGACGATTCCGGGCTGGCCGAGCCGTTTGACCAGCAGTGGGCCGACGAGAAAGATCGCCATCGCGATCGTAAAGACCAGCACCGGCTGATCGAGCGGGAGACCGAGCGCGTCGACGACGAGTGGCGTGTTCATCGATGGTTCGAGAGTTCGTATTCACGGATTTGAGTCCGCCTGCATCGAGGTGGCGCCGACGGCGTGTCGGGCGACGGTTCCGGCAAACGATGCGCCTTTCGTGTGGTTTCGGCTCGGAGCAGCGTAATCGTCGCGAGAAAATGGCCGGATAGGTAATAAAATGTCCTACTTGGGACGACGGATACGGATAAGCGTTCAATTTGTTCCCGGATCGGGGACGCGAAACTGCCTCAGTGAGTGGTTTCTACGGCATTTTCTACGATCAATTCACGTTTGTTCGGCTCGACGTGGGTCGTCGTCTACTTGTGCTATTGCTAGACAATATCGAGACCAAAGCTGGCACGATTTTTCTCTCCATACTGTGTTGTTTGGCCATCGATACCGTTTCGTCGCTCGTTCATACTCGAGTACTGTGGCGCTGTTCGCTTGACATACTGGTTCTCGGAGGGGGCATCGAACGAACTATCTTCGTACTGATACCGAGAACTGGACGAATATTTCAAAAATCACTTCGAGCACGTTAGTGTATCGAGAACTGACTTCTGGGGGTGGATATCCGTCACTGGCCGTTACCCCCTCGCTACTGGGACTAGTAGCCCGTCTATAGTAATGGGTGCTGGTGGGTAGGTCTGTATCATGTCCGTGCACCGTCCCCGCTCTCGAATAGTCTTCGTGGACGAACGACTCCCGATGACACGATCACGATTGTCACGGGCGGGCGCTCGAGCGCCCGCCAGCGTTCGTCCGCTGTCAACGCGTGCAGACCGAACCGTCGTCCCGTCTACTGTGCAAACCGAACCGTCGTCCGAGGGAGCGGCTCTCCCCGGGCAGCCGTCCGAATGGTGAGTTTCTAATGTGTGGAATAATCGGCCGAGTCGGAGATGGAAACGCGCTCGAACCGCTGTTGACCGGGCTCGAGAACCTCGAGTACCGCGGCTACGATTCAGCCGGGATCGCCGTCCAGAACGGTGCCGGTATCGACGTCCAGAAGCGGTCGGGGAAGGTCGACGAACTGCGAGAATCGATCGGTGATACGGTGCTCGAGGGCGAGGTCGGTATCGGCCACACGCGCTGGAGTACGCACGGCCCGCCGACCGACGAGAACGCCCATCCCCACACGGACGAGACGAAAGACGTCGCCGTCGTCCACAACGGGATCATCGAGAACTACGCTGAACTCAAATCGGAGCTGTCCGACTACGGGCACACGTTCACCAGCGACACCGACACCGAGGTCATTCCGCATCTCATCCAGTTCTATCTCGACGAGGGTATGGACAACGAGGCGGCGTTCCGCCGAGCGATCGACGAACTCGAGGGGAGCTACGCCGTCACGGCCATGCTCTCCGGCGAGCACGTCCTCTACGCCGCCCGGCAGGGCTCGCCGCTGGTCGTCGGTATCGAAGACGGCGAGTACTTCCTCGCCAGCGACGTCCCGGCGTTCCTCGAGTACACCGACAGCGTGGTCTACCTCGAGGACGGCGACGTCGTCATCGTCGACGACGACGGCGTCGAGTACACCGACCTCGAGGGTAATCCCGTCACGCGCGAGCCCGAGACGGTCGAGTGGGACCCCGAGCAGGCTGGGAAAGGCGAGTACGACCACTTCATGCTCAAGGAAATCTACGAGCAGCCGACCGCGCTGGCCCAGGCGCTCGAGGGGCGAATCGATCCCGAAAACGGACGGATAGCCCTCGAGAACTTCGAGCCGGGGACCTTCGCGGATATCAGCAGCGTCCAGTTCGTCGCCTGCGGGACGTCCTACCACGCGGCGCTGTACGGCTCGCTCGCGCTGAAACAGGCCGGCGTGCAGTCGACGGCGCTGCTCGCCAACGAGTACAGCGTCTCCGCGCCGCCGATCGGCGACGACACGTTGGTCGTCGCGGTCACCCAGAGCGGCGAGACGGCGGACACGCTGAACGCGATGCGACACGCGAAAGCCGAGGGTGCGTCGACGGTCACCGTCACGAACGTCGTCGGCTCGACGGCCGCCCGCGAGGCCGACGAAGCGCTGTTCATCCGCGCCGGCCCGGAGATCGGCGTCGCCGCCACGAAGACGTTCTCCTCGCAGGCCGTCATGCTCACGCTGCTCGGGCAGCGTATCGCCGCGGACCTGCAGGGAGAGGTGCCCGCGAACCTCGAGTCGCTCCTGCCGGAACTCGAGGCGATGCCCGATTCGCTCGAGGCGTTGCTCGAACAGTCCGACGCGGAAGCCATCGCCGAACGGTATGAGAACAGTCAGTCGTACTTCTTCATCGGCCGCGGACTCGGCTTCCCGGTCGCGCTCGAGGGCGCGCTGAAGTTCAAGGAGATCACCTACGAGCACGCCGAAGGCTTCGCCTCGGGCGAGCTCAAACACGGACCGCTCGCCCTGGTGACGCCCGATACACCGGTGTTCGCGGTCTTCAACGGGGTCGAAGACGAGAAGACGCTCAAGAACGCCGAGGAGGCCCAGACTCGCGGCGCACCCGTCGTCGCGGTCTGTCCGGACGGGCATCGAGCCGTCGACATCGCCGACGCACACCTCGCGATTCCCGAAACCGAACCCGATCTCGCGGGACTGCTCGCGAACGTCCAGCTCCAGCTCGTCTCCTACTACGCGGCCGATCTCTTAGACCGGCCGATCGACAAGCCGCGGAACTTAGCGAAGAGCGTCACGGTCGAGTAAGCGCTCGAAAATCGGGTCTGATGGCCTGTGCGGTCGCTGCTTTTTTCATCCGGCGTTTGCGGACGAATGCGTTTTCTCACGGCTGGCGTCCGTATCGAGAAGGAGCGGTCGCGTCGCCTGCTCGACCGCTCCGATCACATCGCTCGACGCACGGTGTGCAGTGATGTCGACGGAAACGAGTACGAGTCGTCGACGCCGCCGGAACCGAAACCACCCCCATAGTCTCGGGTCCACACGGCCTCTTCGGGCACCGACCCGTGACCCGCACTCGGTCGAGTCGGAACCGTCCTGGAGGGTACCTCGGTCGTATCGTCGTTCGACCCCTCCACGTGTGATAGCAATTCGCAATCTGATAAAGCTCATACTTGCGATGGACGGTTCGATCGAGTGCCGTGCTCTCCGTCTACATCGGCGAAAACAGCCGGTCTCGAGCTATCGATCCCGCTCGACGGTTTCTCCGGGTCGCGTCGTCGCGCCGCTCGTCAGTTTGACTCCCGGCGTCAGGCTGGTATCGATCCCCGTCTTCGCGCCGTCGCCGGCCACGACACCGAACCGCCGTCGGCCGGTCGAGATCACTTCGCCTTTGACGGTTACCTCGACGTCCGCACCATCGTGACGGCGGTTCTCGACGCTCGTTCCCGCGCCGACGGTGACGTTACGGCCGAGGATGCTGTCGGCGACGGACGAGCGGTGATCGATCGACGTCCCACGCGAGATCACGCTGTTTTCGACCTCGGCTCCGTCGCCGACCGACACGCCCTCGCCGATCAGGGTCGCCCCGCGGACGGACGCGTTCGTCCCGACGGTCGCGCCCGAGCGGATCAGCACCGGTCCGTCGATGACGGCTCCGGGTTTCACCGTCGCACCCGACTCGACGACGATGTCACCCGAGAGGTGGGCGCTGTCGCTCACGTCGCCGTCGATCCGGCGCTCGAGCGCCGCGAGTTTCCACTCGTTGGCCTCGAGCAGTTCCCAGGGTCGGCCGACGTCGAGCCAACGCTCGAGAGTGACCGGCGTCACCGCGAACCGGTCGACGACCGAGGCGAGCACGTCGGTGATCTCGTGTTCACCGCGGTCGCTTTCGGGGACCTCGAGCCACTTCTGTGCCGCTTCGGGGAAGGCGTAGGCCCCAGCGTTGGCGAGGTTCGTCGGCGGATCGGTCGGTTTCTCGACGATGTCGACGACGGTGCCATCGTCGGTACTGAGAACACCGTAGTTACGGGGATCGTCGACCACGACCGCGCAGACGGCCGGACAGGTATCGAAGAGTCGATCGATCGCCGCGGGATCGTAGAGATTGTCGCCGTTGAGGACGGCGAACGGCCCGTCGAGATGCTTGCGTGCGGTGTCGACGGCGTGGGCCGTGCCGGCCTGTTCGGTCTGGACGGCGTAGCTGACGGGGACGCCGCGATACGCCGAACCGAAATAGTCGCGGACGGTCTCGGCTTCGTAGCCGACGACGAGAACGATCTCGTCCGCGCCGGCGTCGACGGCGGCGTCGACTGTGTGGGCGGCGAGCGGTCTATCGGCGACGGGCAACATGGGTTTCGGCAGTGCCGCGGAGAGCGGCCTGATCCGCGTTCCTTCGCCCGCGGTAAGCACAACGGCTTGCATGTCGTCTTCCTACCTCGATTTCGTGGATAATTATACGGCTGCTACTGCCCTCACCCGTTTTCCCGGGTGGAATCGGTCTATTACCGCCTGGAAATCCCCTTCGTCCCGTCGTCTCGAGGACGTCCGTTCCGAGCGCTTGCGGCGAGTCGGTCGTCTCGTTGGTCCCGTTGATTCTGCGAGCGGGTTACACCCCGCCCAGCGGCGGTCACCACCCGATAAAACGGTCCATTACTGGATAGAAATATTGAATTTCTGCCGAGTGAGGGTGTGACACTGCCGTTCTCCGAACAGTCTTCGTTCGATGAATAATCCGGCTGGATTCAGCGTGACCGTGCCCGACACGGAATTATGCTGTCTATAGTAAATACCGTTCTGTGGCTACGAGTTGTTGATGTCGACGGAACCAACCGACACGAAGTGGACGCCGATGACGTCCGGCCAGCAAACGACTGCCCCCCGTTGTGTCAACTGTGGAAACCAGGTCACCCGGCAGTTCGCTCGCGTCTTCGGGGACAATCGCGACGTCGTCCACGCCTGTCCCGACTGCGCGACGTACCGTGAGATGAAAACGTCCGATTTCATTCCGAAGGAACAGCGATAACGGTTTCTTGTAGACGTCTCGTTCGTCCGCGTGTCGTCGTCGATCAGTACGCGGGGCGGTCGCTTCTCTCGCCGCTACCGACGGTCGATATCCACTCGAGCGGTCGACGGCCGTTCGATAGCGGCTCGCCCGAGTACCGTTCCGTCTCTCGTGGCGCCCATCGATCCGTCGGCGGATTCCCTACTTCCACTTGCTTGCGTCGGTCGCAACTGACTGTTCTATGCAGTTCCTAGACGGTTACGTTGCCATCGACACGGGGCTGCATGTGTCGGGTGTGAACCGCCAGCCGATCGCCTCGTTGACTGTATCGTCCGTGGCGGCCTACAGACTCCCGTGTCCGTTCCGCATCGGATTGCTCCGACGAGCGACGACAGTCGGACGGTACGGCTTGAACACCGGTTACGACGCCGTTAGTGTCTCCCTATATTTTTGAACTGTCGTCAGCGTATATACGACCCACTCGCGTTGGACGCATACGAGAATGCATTCAGCGTCACCGTCTCACAGCCGATGGTCTGCTTCGGCCTGCCCAACCACGTTCGAACGAACGCGAAACGCGTCGCCTCCAGACGAACAGCGCGGCGGCGCAGCACGAACCGCCCACGCCGACACGCGGGGGCTGCGATGAGCGCGACCGAACCCGACGCCGAGGTCGATGCGGACGACGTCGACGCGGACGCCGTCGGGTCGCTAACCGAACTCCCGCCGAGTTCGAAACTCGTCTACAAGGTTCTCGAGTACGAGGGGTCGATGACCCAGGAGGAGATCGCCGGCGAGTCGAGGCTCTGTTCGCGCACCGTCCGGTACGCGCTCGGAAAACTCGAGGACGAGGAGTTGGTCACCAGTCGTGTCTATCTCGAAGACGCACGACAGTCGAAGTATCGGATCGTCGAGTAACTCACTTCCTGAGTCGTCGACTGTCCGACAGTCGACTGGCGACGGGGTCGCCGGGCCGCCACCGCGGCACAGTCGGGGCCGCTATCTGTGTTTCTGGTACCGATCGACCAGGAGATCGAGTCCGAAGGCGCCCGACGTGATCTGGTAGTGCGTCTCGAGACGCGGGTTGAACTTCGCCTTGTAGCGGTTGATGCTCGGCACGCCGGCGCCGACGAGATCGTACGTCTCGACGCCGTCTCGGAGGCCGTCGCGCATGACGTGCCAGTCGAGGAGGTCGTTGATCGGCAGGTCGATCCCGGTATCCGGTTTGACACCGCCCTGCCATCGGTATCGAGTCCGCTCGGAGTCGACGACGAGGATGCCGCCGAGGAACTCGTCGTCGACGCGACAGACGTAGGGACGGATCGAGCCGTCCGGGAGCCGTTCGTGGACCGCTCGCGCGAACTCCGGGCTCAACTCGAACGATTTCCCCTGGCTTTCGTATCGGTTTGCGACCTGTTCGACGATGCGCTCGACGTCGCCGTTGGTCCCCTCCTCGATCACGTATGCATCCTCGTCGGCGTTCCGAACGTTACTCCGCGCGTCGCTGCTGAACCGCTTCAACAACTCGTCTTCGGACCCCTCGAGGTCGACGACGTACGTATACCCCGGCTCGACGTCGTAACCGTTCCAGATGAACGGCCGCACGTCGTCGAACTCGGCGGCGACGAACTTGGTGTACAGCGGCGAGATCTCCCGATCGATCCACTCGAGACAGCCCTCGAGGAAACGTTTCGTCCGGCGATCGGCCTTTCGTTGTTTGAGTTTGTTGACGTTCAACAGCGACGGCCCGAGGTAACACGACCACGAGTGTGGGGCCGGCGAGAACGCGCCGGTGATCGGCCCCTTCTTGTACTCGAAGACGGGGAAGAGACCGACGGCTTCCTGTCCCTTAAAACCGGCCAGCAGATGCGCCGTCGAACCGGTGTCCTCCGCCTGTAACTGCAGCGCCTCGGCGCGGAAGAACGGGTTCGTTCCGTCCGATCGTTCGACGTAGCGATTCCACTCGTCGGCGTCCGTGTCGGCGTCGAGCGTGGTGACTTCGATGGTCATCGTTAGAGGTACCCCAGATCGGAGAGTCGATCTTCGACGGCGGTGTCGTCGGTCGCGCTGATCGGGTCGGCCTCGTAGTCCGGGTACTCCGCCTCCGTGGTGCCGTCGACGATGGGGAGGGTCGTCCCGTCCATGGCGGTGTCGACCGGCACGTCGAACAGCGTACAGACCGTCGGTGCGACGTCGAGGATCGTCGCTCCCTCGACTCCGGCCCCGTCGTCGAACGCGTCTCCCGTGGCCGCGACGATCCCGGTCTGCTTGTGGTTCCACGGCTCCATCGGCTCGCCGAACTGGTCGGTGCCGACGTCGGCGACGATCGCGTTGTTGAATCCGGCGGGGACGGTCACGATGTCCGGGCCCTGCTCGACGTGGGGTCCGTCGAAGTACGCTTCTCGAGGTGCGACGACCTCGAACATCGGCTCGCCGTCGGGCGTGTCGACGGCGGATAGCTGTTCGATCAGTTCGTCCCGAACGGTCTCGTACTCGTCTGCGGGAACCTGCCCGTTCGGCTCCCGTCCCTCGAGGTTGATCCGGACGCCGAGTTCGCTTTTCGACCGGAGGTAGGCTTTCGACTCGGGGAAGTCGACCTGCTCGCTCGCCGCTCGAATCATCCCGTTGGGTACCCGGCTCCCGATCGGCTCCGTTAATCCGACCCTATCCAGGACGCTCGCGACTCGTTGCGTCGTGATGCCGACTTTCGCGGCGACGTTCATGGCTCGTTCGAGGACGCCCTCGTCACGCTCGCTGGCGCCGTCGCCCTCGAGCAGGTCGTTCTCCCACGCCGCCGACCAGTCGGGCATTCCTTCGCCGCCGCTTTTGACCTCGAGGTAGCCCCGGTCTCGGAGGAACTCGTTGACTCGGAACTCGTGGCCCGTTACCTTCCCCATTCCGTGATCGCTGACGAGCAGGACGTTGTCCGGATCGACCGCCTCGAGCGTCTCGGCGAGTTGGCGGTCGACCGCGCGGTAGACGGCTTCGATCGCCTCTTTGTCGCCTGGTCGCTCGTGGAAGACGGTGTCCGTCTGCTGGAACTGCAGGAAGCCCATTTCGGGGGCGACTCGCCGACAGAGGTATCGAAACGCCTCTCCACGGCACTCGACCGTCCGTTCGTACCCCTCGATGGACTGGTCGGGCGCGTCCGTACTCTGCGGGTAGACGTGATAGTCGCCACAGGCCAGTTTCACGTCCTCCAGAATCCCCTCGGGGTGGCAGGGCGGATCTTCCGGAGCAGTCATCCCGGGAATTAACGCGCCGTCGAACGCTCGCGGTGGATGCGTGACGGGAACGTTGACGACGACGCTCGAGATTCCGTGATCGCTCAGCAACTCCCACAGCGGTCGTTCCCGAACGTACGTCGAGTTCACGACGTTCCAGTCGTAGCCGTCGAACGACAGAAAGTCGTAGACGCCGTGTTTCCCGGGATTCTTCCCCGTGTACATCGACGGCCAGGCGCTGGCCGTCCACGGTGGGATCTGTGACTCGAGGGGCCCGCTGGTGCCGCTCTCTATCAGCCGTTCGAGCGTAGGCACTTCGCCCGCCTCGAACAGCGGCTCGAGAACTGAACGACAGCCAGCATCGAGACCAACCACCAGCAACCGAACGTCGGTTTCGTCGGTCGAACCTTCCATGTGCAACTATGCCACCCACCCCGTTTTTGTTATTTGACTGTTGGGTTCGTGTAAGCCTGGACTGTCCTTCGGACAATGGGTCATAGTCTCTAGTGCCGATTTCCTGTAAGCGGTGCCTGTGGTACTATCATCCGACAGTACCGTCCCAATCACTAAAACGACGTTCGACTAGGTTCTATTCGTCCGGCCGTGTCGCTCCTCACGTCCGTCGAAACCACATCTCGTATGATCAGTGAGAGTCCGTCGCTGTTCGGCTGGTCGATATCCGAGCCGCGACCGGCCGGTATGGAATCCTTCTTCGAGCAATACACCGCGTCCGTTACGTTCTACGGCTCCAGCAAGACGGCACTTCGTGACGGTCTCGCGGGGCTCGTCGACCCCGGTGAAAACGTCCTCCTCCCCGCTTATCTTCCCGATGCGGTCGTCGAACCGTTTCACGAACTCGGTCTCGAGGCCCGGTACTACCGCCTCGAAGAGCATCTCGCGCCGGACCTGGTCGACGTCGAGCGCCGGATCGACGAGGAGACGGCGGCGATCATGTCAGTCAACTACTTCGGTTTTCCACAGCCCGGCCTTCGAGAGTTCACGGCGCTCGTCGACGAGTACGACTGCTATCACATCGATGACAACGCCCACGCCCCGCTCAGCGTGGACAATGGGACGTTACTCGGTACTCGCGGCGACATCGGCGTCACGAGCCTCTGGAAGCTGCTGCCGATTCCGAACGGAGCGATCCTCTACTGCAACGACGACGCCATCGCCGAGGCGTTCGAACCGTCGTCGCTGGCCGGCATCGACGATCAGTTTCGGCTCGCCGATTACCGGTTCATCTGCAAATCCCTCCTCTCGGATCTGCTCGACAGAAACGCGGCGGTCCGCCAGTCGGTCGACGACTTCGTCGCCGGGCAGTCGGCCGGGAGTGTGGGTCCCTACGCGCGATACGAGAACGGCAAAGGATCGATGTCGAGATTGTCCGCGTACGTCGTCGACGACGCGGATCCGATCTCGATTCGAGCCACACGTCGGGACAACTACCGCGCGTGGCGACGGGTCTTCGACGGTCGATCGAACGCCGACGTGCTCTACGAGTCACTGCCGCCGGGGATCTGTCCACAGGTGTTTCCGGTTCGAACGTCGACACCACAGCGATTGCTCGCCGAACTCGAGGCGTGTGGCGTGGGTGGTGCTCACACCTGGCCGCGACTTCCCGGTGTCGTCCGCGATAACTCGACCTACGACGTCGCGACGCGGCTGGCTCGAGAGATCGTCGTTCTTCCCGTCCACCAGGATCTCGACTCCTCGTCGATCGACGCGGTCGGCGAGCGCTTGGAATGGTGACGCCCGACGCTCCGCCGCCGTCGCACACGCACCGCCAGCACTGTCCTCGACTACTCCGCGCTCGCCATCGCGTCCAGCTTCGATCGGACGTCGTCGCTCAGCGTGTACGTCCGTGCGACCGGGCGCTCGACCACACCCTCGGTCAGCAGCTCCGAGCACAGCCCCTGTACCGCGACGGTCGACCGACCGACCGCGTCGGCGATGGCGGCCGACTCGAGCGGTCCGTCTCGAGCCAGGACGACGAGTGCGCGCCGGGCCGTCGACGCCGTACACTGGGACTGTTCAGCCGCGCGCTCGAGACGGTCGTCGATCCACTCGCCTTCGAAGACCGCCTCCGGCGGTTTCGGCTCCGGCGCGGTGGTGATCTCCTCGGACTCGTCGGCGTCGGACTCGGTCTGACTCGGCCACTCCACCGACGTAAACCCGAACTCGACGTCGTCGCCGCCAGCCTGGAGGATCTCGGTCTCGTCGGTCGACTCCGCGTTCGACTCTTCTACTTCTTCCGTCTCCACTGCCGTCTCGAGATCTCGCACGCGGTCGCGCAACCGCTCGTTTTCCTCGCGCAGTCGGTCCACCGTCTCCGTTCGTGACGACAGTTTTCCCTCGAGCGTTTCGATCCGATTCGTCCGCTCGTCGAGTTTGGCTTGCAACTCGTCGCGTTCGTCCTCGAGGTCGTCCCGCTCGGTCTCGAGATCGACGATCTCGTCGTGGAGCCGACGCAGTTCCTCGTCGTCACCGCCGCCGAGTTTCGTCTGGAGGGTCTCCTTTCGCGTCAGCGCATCGGCCATCTGCTTGGCCGCGTTCGAGACGTCCCGCGCCGATTCGAGTTCGTCCTCTAAGGTTTCGATACGTTTCTCTTTCTTCTCGAGTTCGTTCTCGAGCTCGAGGATGCGACTCTCCTCGCGGTCCTTTCGCTCCGAAATATCCTGGAGGTCGCCGACGAGGGCGTCGGAGACGGATTTGAGTTCGGGTCGTTCGAAGTCGTCGAGTCCGGGCGTCGCGCCCGCGTCGAACGTGCGCTTGCGTCGGAACTGTACCTTGCGAACGTCGACGTCCATCCAGTCGGTCTGGACGAACCCCTGACCATCGTTCAGCTCCGAGACGAGCTCCGAGTACTCGGTGTCGATGATCCGCCCGACGACGTTCGTGTCGTTGTCCCAGGTCAGTCGGTGCCAGACGAGCCAGTTCGCCTGCGTGATGAAGTCCTTCTTGACGTCGGCCGGGCGCTGGCTGATTCCCAGAATTCCCAGCCCGTGTTTGCGCCCGCGCTTGCTGATCTTGATCAGCAACCGGCCCGTCTCGCCCATTCCGCCGCCTTCCGGAATGTACTCGTGGACCTCCTCGACGACGAGCAGGAACGGCTTCTTCAACTTCTTCTCTTTGACGAACAGCTGTCGGGCGATCTTCCGAAGCAACTCGTCGGCCACCTCCTCGTCGAGGTAGCCCGAGACGTCGAGAATGACTGGGACGTTCTCCTCGAGTGCGAGCGAGGCCATCTGTTCTGCGTGTTCCGGCCCGATCTGGATGTCGCACTCCTCGTCGGCCCCGGCGTGGAGCATCTCGTACTCCTCTTTGAGCCCGTAGTACTCGCCGTCCGTGTCGACGATCAGGAGGGGGAAGCCGGACTCGAGTAACTCCTCGGCGATCACCGAGGCCGTGTTCGACTTGCCGGATCCCGACTTCCCGGTTACGAACCCGCGGCCGGTCAGCAGTTCGACGACGGGGAGGTACAGATCTGTCCCGTCGTCGCGTTCGCCGACCAGAATCTCGCGTTGATCGCTCACCGCCCCACCACCTCGTTCGCGCGCGACGTGTTCATACGTCGTACAGTTCGAACACGACACCTTGAATATTGGCCTCGACTCGTGTCTCGCCGTTCGATACGTCGCGAGGGTTCTCGATCCCTCGCGGAGTTCAGGCGTGTAGACTGTGTAGAATGTGTAAACGGTTCGGAGCGTGTAGGGTGTACCCACTCTTCCACTGTCTCCACAGTCTCCACATTCTGTCCGACCCTCGCTTCGCTACCCCGTCCACTGGCGTTGCGGTAGCGGCCACTCTAGCAGTTCGGGGGAGTGCGCTTCTGACGCCCCCGCTATCGGGTAACACAGTGTACAATTTGTAAACATCGCACACTGTGTGGACCAGTCGTCGGTCGTTCCGTTCCTCCGGCCGGTGCTCGCTGACTCTCGACGACTGACTCCGAATTCTGGACTGTTGGAACCGTTCGCACGGTGTAAGAGGTCTAAACTGCTCAGACTGTGTAATTTCTTCTCTCTCGGCAGATCACACGAAACCCGGGACGATTCGCTACTACAGTGTACACATCCTAAACAGTGTACACCGTGCTAGATTCACACATCAGGTACAATGTCTTGACGGTTCGAACCGTGTGAACTGTTTCCGCTACTGTTAAGTCATGCCACTCGGATGATCGACGTGACACTCGCCGTGTCCGATCGAACCGATAACCACTGAACATCGCACGATGTCTACACTGTGTAACGTTGTGGACGGTACAGGACTCGAGAACCGACCGGACGACCGGAGGTCAGAGCCTCGACTCGACCGTCTGGAACGCTCACACTGTGTGGACATTCCAAACGGTTTGGACAGTCCAAGACGTTCGGGATGGTCGAACCCCGACGGGTCGCTGCCGCCATCACGGTCGCGTTCCGATTCCGTGTCGATTCGGGCGCTCGCTCGAGCGTCCAACTACCGTGAACCGTCTGCAAATTTCACACTGTGTGCACGGTGCAGACTGTTCGGACCTCGAAAACGGCCTTCGACGTTCGGACGGTCTCGACCGTCGAAACGGTCGACACGGCGACGGAGGTGTACCCACGAATGACGAAAACCCCACGCGCCGTCAGCGTCGCCCTCCAGAAAGGCGGCGTCGGCAAGACGACCCTCGCGATCAACCTCGCCGAACGACTCTCCAACCGAGACAACGACGTCCTGCTCGTCGATCTGGACCAGCAGGGCAACGCCACCGAAGGCGTCGGTCTGAGTGATGCCTACTCGAGCGACGTCCACATCGGTGACGTCCTCGAGGACGGGACCGACACGACGCTCGAGGACGTGATCCACTCGACCAGTTCGTTCGACGTCCTTCCCGCCCACGAGGATCTCGATAGCGTCGAGAACAGCATCCGTAGCGCGACCTTCGGCGAGCTCTGGATCAGAAACGAGATCGTCGATCCAGTGCTCGGCGACGAGTACGACTACGTCGTCGTCGACTCGCCGCCGAACCTCGGCCCGCTCGCCGACGCCTCACTCATCTCGACACAGAACGTCATCGTTCCGCTGCGGATGAGCGAACCCAGCGTGAGCGGATTCGAGCGGATGTACACCCAGCAGATCGGCCCGATCCGCAAGGAGATCGACCTCGACATCCTCGCGATCGTCCCCAACTCTCTGGCCGGCGACAACGAGGAAAAGCGGATCATCGGCGACTTGGAGGAGTCCCAGTTCGGCGACTACCTCCCGGCGTTCGCCCGTTCGGCCCACTTCGACGATTCGGACTCGCCCGGGCCGGGGATTCGAGAACGGATCGCCTTCAAGCGAGCGTGGCGCGAGGGCGTCCCGCTCGCCGAGTACGACCCCGAAAACGACATGCTGGACCGGCTGGATGAACTGGCTGCAGTCGTCGAGCGCGGAGGTGTTACCGATGCCTGAGGACAACCGGTTCGCGGGACTGAGCGATGCCGTCGAGGACGAGGAGCCGGAGAACGAGGAATCGGAGGACGAGCAGTCAGCAGACCCGGCTCTCGATGCCGAATCGTCGACCACCGACGACTCGAGTGAGGTCGACGAACCGACTACCGAAGTAGCGTACGAGTCAGTCGAGGCGGACGCCGAAGCAGGCGAAGATACCGAGCAGAGCGAGACGGGACCAGATTCCGACGACTCGGCCGACGGTGACGCCGACGATCCGACCGCGTTCCCCTTCGATGCGACCGAGAAGAAGACGGTGTACGTCCGGCCCGAAACGCTCGACGGACTCGAGGACGCCCGCGCGCTCGTGGACGCACAGCTGCGGACCGAACACGACGTCCGCGACTTGACCGGCCGGGAGTTCTACGACGCCGCGTTTCGACTCGCGGCCGCCGATACGGACGGGTTGATCGACGAGATTCTCGAGGCCCGCGAGGAGTAGTCAGCCACCGGTTGTTCTGTTACTCGTCGTCAGCCTCGGATTCGTCGTTCCCATCGCTCGGTTCGACCGTCTGCTCGCGAATCGTCATCCCCTTGCGGCCGAGATGCTGGAGCTGTTTGCGGGCGAAATCTTCCTCGCGCGTGCCGCGAGTGGCGAGCACGTAGACGAGCGCCCCGCCGGCGGGCCGCATCGTTCGGCCCGCGCGCTGGGTGCCCTGCCGGCGAGAGCCGCCAAGCCCAGAGGCGACGATGGCGAGGTCCGCAGTGGGGAGGTCGATCCCTTCGTCGCCAACGCGGGAGATGACCAGCAAGTCACGTTCGTTCCGCCGGAACTCCTCGAGCAGCCGTCGTCGCTCGTGGTGGGGCGTCTCGCCGCTGAGGAAGGGGACGTCCAGCGCGGCGGCGATGTCGCGTCCTTGCTCCAAGTAGTCCACGAAGACGAGCGCCTTCGCGTCGGGGTGAGCCGAGAGCAGGTAGCGGACGTCGTCGACTTTTCCCCGGTTTTTCGCGGCGATTCGGTAGCGCTCTTGGCCGTCCGCGGAGGCGTAGGCGTTTCGCTGTTCCTCGTCGCCCCACGGGACGTATCGAATCTCGAGTTCGGGTTCGGCGACGAAGCCGGCCTCGAACAGCGCCTCCCAGTCGGTGCCGATGGGTGGCCCGACGAGCGTGAAAATTTCGGTTTGACGGTCGTCTTCCCGGATGGGGCTGGCGCTGAGCCCCAGTCGATGACGGGACTGCAGGTGGGTACTCCGTCGGTAGACGTCCGAGGGGACGTGCTGGCACTCGTCGAACACCACGAGTCCCCACTCGCGGTCGTCGAACAGCGAGCGGTGGCGGTCCATTCCCGCGATCTGGTAGGTCGCGATCGTTACCGGCCGGACTTCCTTGCGACCCCCGTGGTACTGGCCGATCTGGTGGGGCTCGAGCGAGGTGTACTCCTCGATCGCGTCGGCCCACTGTCTCGCCAGATCCCGACTCGGGACGAGCACGAGCGTTTCGCCGCCCACGTGGGCCATCGCGCCCATCGCGGCGATGGTCTTTCCGCTCCCCGGCGGACCGACGAAGACGCCTTCGCCGCCCTCCGCGAAGCGATCGACCCACGTCCGCTGGTAGTCGCGCAGCGAAATCTCGAGATCGATCGGTAGGTCCTCGCCGGACTCGAGGTCACGATGGTCCTGCACCGGGTAGCCGGCCTCGTAGAGAAGCCGCTTGATGGCGGCTTCCGACCCCTCGCGAACCCAGTCTTCGGTGTCTGAAATCGGCGCGTGGACGTGTTCCTCGTCGAGTTTCTGGCGGGCGACGTTGCCCATGATCTCCGGACTCTTCGCCTCGAGGACGGTGTACCCTTCCTCGTGAGTCGTCAGCCTGAATTGGTGGGCGCGATCCCACTGGCTGTGGACCCAGTCCTCGAGGGCCTCCGAGCGCTGGCCGAGCGCCTGTCGCATCGTTCGCGCGAGGGTGTCGAACGAATCGTGGGGGGCCTGCCAGACGTCCTCCGGCCTGACGACGTATCGGTACCCCTGCTCGCCGTTGCCGTCCGCGAGGTGGGCGAACTGGGAGAGCTGTGCGCGGGTAAACTGGTCCGGTCGATCGACGACGATTTCGCGACGCTTCGGGAAGACGACGACCCGCTCGCGATCGGTGAGATCCTCGAGTTCGCTCGGATACCAAACGATGGGATCTGTCTCAACGGCGAGGCGTTCGACGTCGCCGCGATCGGCGAGATTCGTGAGCGCCTCGCGTGCAGCTTCGGTCGGGATTTCGAGCGTCCGAGCGACGGCTGCAGCGGTGAGGACGGGCCGACCCGCTTCCTGCGATGCATCGTGGAACTCCGCGAGCGTGAACTGGTCGTCATCCTGCTCGTGTTCGGTCTCTTCGACGGCCTCGTCATCTGCTGGGGCCGCTGGAGCGTCGGGTTGGTGGCGTTCGCCATCAGTCGCCTCCGAAGCACGTTCGTCGGTCACTGGCGGGTCGTAGCGGCGGTGCGGGTAAACCGATTTCGCTCGGCAAGCGTGTTCGCGCCCGATTGTGTCTCAGTGACTTCGTTGGGGTCCGGTCGTCTTCAGCCGATTCATCCGCCAACCGGTAGCTCGAGCTCGGTCTCGTCCGAAATGCACTCGTCCGATTCGCCCTGTTCGTCCGGCTCGAAGCTCGCACCCACGTCGTTCCACGCCGTCGAACACTCCTCGCGAGGGACGTCGAGAGTCGTCGACTGCCACATATCGCCGACGCCGGGCGTCCCTCGCGGGAGCAACTGGGGACTCGGGACGACGACCGGGACGACGAGGCGGTTCTCGAAGCCGATGGGCTCGACGGAGCCGACCGCGAGTTCGTCCTGATCGGCCCACGGGGGCGTCTCGAGGGAGACCCGCGTGTCTTGGCGAACGTACGTCGTCTCGTCGCTGGCCGCGGGGTCACCGCTGTTCGCCCGAACCTCGAAGCGGGCGTACTCGCCCTGCACTTCGAGAGAGTAGACGTCGAGTTGCAGGAACGACAGCGACGGAACGGGGAGGAGCGGCAGTCCCGGGAAGCCGACGGCGTTGAAGTAGCCCGCCCCCATCGAGGCGTGTTCGCTCGTCGGATCGGCCTCGAGTAGCGTTCCGCCTTCCGGACGGACCGCAGGGACGTCGCTTCGGTTGACGGGCTCGAGCGAGAGGTACGTCGGCGAGGCTTCGACCTGATAGCTGGTCGCTTCTAGTAGCTCCGAGTCCGGAGCTGGCGCCCGTGCGTCTTCGGGTTGGCTCTCGGGATCGAGCATCGATTCGACGAACTCCAACGGCGCGCCGAGCAGGTCGTTGCCCGCGTCGAGCAACCCACCGAGCAGGTCGTCGATCATCCCGGCCCCGCCGTCGATCGTCTCCTCGTGATAACTTTCGACCGTCTCGATGTGCTCGTAGATCGCCTCGAAGTACTGTTTCCGGACTTCGGCCCGAAGTAGGTCGGCGGTGTTCTCGTAGCTTCCCGTCGTGTTCTCGTAGACGAGTTCGTTCTCGACGCTTCGGACGTTGTCTTCGACCTCGCCGAGCGGACTCGGTTGCTCGAGCATACTCCAGAGATTGGTCTCGTGGGGTGCGACCGACGTGACGACCGCTTCGTGCGTTCGGTTGAGTTCGCCGATCACCCAGTCGTAGAGCAGGGTTCTGTCCCGCGGCTCGACGTCGACGTCCGGATCGCTCGAGTACGGAATCGCGCGCTCGAGGTCGCTCTCGGTGACGATCGACCGGCTCGAGCCTTCGATCTCGTCCTCGAGTTCGCGTTCCTGTGCACCCACCGACGTCGCATCGAGATCGAACGTTTCGCCGGCGGCATCCGTTTCGATACCGTCGAAGTTGCCGACGAAACCGTACGACTCGTTCCACGAATCGGTACCGAACGGAGACTCGAGTCCTCGTTCGCGTTCGACGTCGATGTTTTCCGCGAGATCAGCGTCGATCTCGTAGCTCGCGCTGTACGTTACCGGCCGTTTCCAGTCCGTTCGAACCTGTTCGAGGGGGACCGTCACGTTCGTTATCGGATCGAGGAACGTCTCGTTGTCGTGTCGCCACGTCTCGATCACACCGACGTCGGTCTCGTACGCGAGTTCGACCTCCGTGAGCTCCCGATCGTCGAACCCGGCCCCATCGTCGGAGACGACGTCGATCGAAACGCTGGCGTCGCCGCCGCTGGTCGTATAGCTGCGATCGATTCGAGACCAGTTTTCACCCGGCCGCTCCGTCTCCGGCAGCTGATCGTGTTTGGTCGGTCCCGTTTCGCTCGTGTCGATCTCGACGTCGTAGACGCTCTCCATGCTGTCGTCTGTCAGATCGCTCATGGGTGCGGTCTCGTCGATTAGTTCCTCGAGATCGGCCAGTTGCTCGCCGAGCCCGTCGATGGCGTCCGCCGCGTCCTGATTCGCCGGCTCGTCGGCGAAGTAGTCCTCCAGATAGACGCCGCTGAACCGCTCGTGGCCTTCGAGCGAGTCGTTGAACTCGGATTCGACGTCGTCCATCGCGAGCCCCGCGACCAGCTCCATGTACGCGATGTCGGCGAACGGGTGGGCCTGAATTTCGACGTCGGTGTCGACGTTGTCCTCGAGGAGCGTGAGGACGATTTCCTGGATCGTCGGCGGCTCCGGATAGTCGATCTCTCCTTCGGTGTCGATGAAGTCGCTCTCACAGAGTCCATCCGACTCGTTGATCTCGTCCTCGAGTTGCTCGCCCAGGAGTTCGTCGAGGTCGATATCGCCCGCTTCCGATGCGAGATCGTTCGCCATGCAGATCGTCGGCAGGAACGTCGCGTGATGCTCGTACGGATCTGCCGTTCCGAACGAGGCCTCTTGCAGCGCGAAGACGGCGTCGTTCGCCATCACCTCGGTGTGCTCGTTCGGCGTGAGGTTGTGAAACGTTCGATCGTTGCTCACGAGGCGATCGTAGTACGCCTTCCCCCAGACGTAGGGGTACATTCGCGCCGCGAAGTAGCGACCGAACCCGTCGTAGAACTCGTCGGCCTCGAAGAAGCCGGTCTCGAGTTGTTCCTCGAACTCGCTCGTCCGATCGCGTAACTCGAGGGCGTTCGTTCCCACCGAGACCGTGATATCACGCCGCTCGCTGACGGTCTCCTCGCCGTCGTGCTCGACGGTGAGTTCGACGTCTTCGACCGTCGCGGTGAGCACGTCGTCGTCCGTTTGCTCGAGATCGATCCGATCGATGGCACTCTCGAGGTCGTCGCCGTCGTCCCAGTCGAGCCGTTCGACCGACGCGACCGCGGTTCGGTCGTGACCGATCTCCTGTTCGGCGCTGGCGAGTGACACCGCGACGTCGCGGTAGATACGGAGCGCGAGATACTGCTCGAACACGTCGTCGGAATCGACCGCATCGGCGAACGCCGTGTCGGCGCCGTCCGTCGAACTGACCGGTTCCTTGGCGGCGTCGTCCGTCGCACGGACGACCGCGTGACGAATTTCTCCGGTCGCGATCGATTCGGCTCTGTCGACCGCGAGCCCCTGATCGACGTCGACCTCCGGGCGGTCTCTGGACTCGAGTACGGCGACGATCGCGATACTGCTGACGAGCAGGAGAACTGCGAGCAGCGCGAACGGGATTCGCGCTCGATCGTCCGACGCGAGTGAGACGGTCCGCGGTCGCCCGCTCATGGCTGCCACGTCTGGACGGTGATCGTCACGTCGTCGGTCGATACCTCCTCGGCGAGCAGCGCCGCGACCGCCTCCTCTCGCTCGGCATCGTCGTCGGAGTCCTCGTCGATCGCCTCGAGTTCGTCCGCGAAGGCGGTTTCCAGGTCGTTTGCGATCCAGTCTGCGAGTCCCCTCGCTTCGGAGTCGGATTCGCTTTCGCCGTCGGAGCCGTAGAGCACGCGCTCGTTCGCCTCGAGCGCATCCGCATCGCTTCGGTTGAGCGGGCGCTCGTCGTCGGCATTCGTCTCCTCGCCGAACTCGTATTCTAGCGGGGCGACCAGTCGTTCGTAGTGGTAGACCGTGAGTTCTCGCGAGAGTCCCTGACTCTCGAGCGTTCGCTGGACCGAGTCTGCCGGAAGGTAGCCTTCGATAATCGCCGCACCGATGGCTGCTCCGGCGACCTCGAGTGCGTCGTCGTCGGACCCGACGGATAGATCGGCTTCGTCGACGGCCGGAAGATCGCTCGAGGCCGTGATCGTGCGACTCGAGACGTCCTCGTCCGGCGGCGGTCGCTCGCCAGCCGTCGCCGTGCCGTTGATCGCCGCGCCATTGTACGGTTCCCATTCGGCGACGACGTAGAACTCGTGGTTCGCGCCGAGGAGGGCACTCTTAGTGGAGGCGTCGACGGCGTCTTCGAAGTCGTCGGCGTACGGCAGTATCTGGTCGCCGTCGATGTGGAGGTTCGTGACTGCCGCGTCGGCGAGCAGCCCGGTCGCCGAGCCGAAGTCGGTTCGGGTGTAGTTGCCGTCGCGCTCGTCGACGGGGTCGGCAGCCCCGAGATCGTACTCGACGCTGAGCGTCACTGCAGCCAGCGTCTCCACCGTTCTGTCGGGCCGGGTTTCGTCGCGGTCGTCGTCCGCCGCGTGGAGATAGGCGCCGAGCAGGAGGACGCTCGCGCTGACGAGCAGCAGTGCCATCGCGACGTCTACGACCGTGCTGACACCCCGTTCGGTGTGCCGGTTACGTCGTGTGCTTCGATCCCTACGCGGTGACGAGCGTGACACGGTACTCACCCGATTGGGCGTCCTGCGCTATCTCCGCGGCGTCGCTGGCGATGTCGGCCGTGATCGATCCACCCTCGCAAATGTCAGCGAACCCGTGACTGCTCTCGAGCCGACCTTCGCACTCGAGGGAGCCGTCGGTGTAAACCCCGACGGCGATGGGGTAGACGAACGCGTTCTGGTTTTCGCCGGTTTCGGAGAGAATCGGTACCTCGAAATCGGTTTGCGAGCCGTCTGCGGTATCCGTCTCGCTCTTGGTCACCAACAGCTCGTTGTCGCCGCCGTGTTCGACGTCGTCGAAATCTCGGTTTCCGTGACCGGCGTACTCGAATCCGGTGAGCACGACTTCGATCTCGGCTCCCGATGCAGCCGTGTAGCGAACCGTCGCTTCGGTGGCAGCCGTGGACTCGAAACTTCTGGAGACGTTCTCGGCCCGATCGATAGAGCCGGCGGTCTCGACCGTTGTTCCCGCTTCCGCCTCGACTTCGAGCGTTCGAACGGCCAGTTCGCCGTCTGCGAGGTTCCACTCACCGTCGCTTTCCTCGTGAGCCTCGACGAGATCGGCCAGGAACTCGCCCTCGACGTCCTGTCGATCGGTCTCGACGGCGTCGCCGTAGGCAGACTCGAGCGACGCGCCGCGAGCGACCGCCTCGAGTCGTTCGTTCCCCACGACGGGAACGACGGTTCCGTACGCGAGACTCGAGCGGGCGGTTCCGTGTTCGTTTCGCAGCGAGACGGTGGGTCCCTCGAATTTGACTTCCGCGGCGTCGTGGCCGTACGTCGCGCTGGCGTCGTGCGTGGTCCCGGCAACGCGGTCGATCGTGTTCGCGGCCTGATTCGCGTCCGGCGGCGGGCCCGTCGGGAGCCCGAGTACGAGACCGGCGAGCCCCACACTGACGATGCTGACGGCCAGCCAGACGTACCACGCGTCGGCCGGAGTCTCCCAATCCATGCGGCCACTGGCCGACTATTCGTATTTAAACCTCAGTAGCGATGGAGTGGTGTGTGGTTCCTCTGTGCTGCGCTCCGTCGGATTACCCGATTTTCACCGAGTCGGCTTCCCGTTCTCCCGCGCCGCCTTCAGATGCCGTCGCTCGATGACCACCTCGTCCGCCTTCTCGTTCGCCTCGTCGGGATCGTACTTGCTGGCCACCTCGCGGATCGCCTTCATCGAGGCCGTCCGAACGAGCGCCTCGAGGTCCGCACCCGTATACCCCTCCAACTCGGCGGCCAGCGCCGAGAGATCGATCTCGTCGTCCAGCGGCTTCCCGCGGGTGTGGACCTCGAGAATCTTCTCGCGGGCCGCCTGGTCGGGTTCACCGACCAGAACGTGCGTGTCCAGCCGTCCCGGACGAAGCAGGGCGGGATCGATCTGATCCTTGCGGTTCGTCGCCGCGAGCACCACCAGATTCGGGTTCTCTCGCATCCCGTCGAGTTCGGTCAGGAGCTGTGAGACGACGCGTTCGGTCACCTCGTGGCCCTCGCCGCGCGCGGCCGTGATCGCGTCGATCTCGTCGAAGAAGACGATCGACGGCGCGGACTGTCGGGCTCGCTCGAACACCTCGCGGATCGCCTTCTCGCTCTCGCCGACGTAGCGGTCGATGATCTCCGGACCGTCCACGCGGACGAAGTTGACGTCGGTCTCTCCCGCGAGCGCGCGTGCGAGCAACGTCTTCCCCGTCCCGGGTGGGCCGTAGAGCAAGACGCCGGAGGGAGGGTCGGTGTTCGTCTCCTCGAACAGCCGATCGTACGTCAGCGGCCACTCGACGGACTCCCGGAGGATCTGTTTGGCGTCCTCGAGCCCGCCGACGTTCGAGAAGTCCGTGTTCGGCGATTCGGCGACGTACTCGCGCATCGCCGAGGGTTCGACGGCGGCGAGCGCGCTGTCGAAGTGGGATTTCGTCACCGTCGGACTCTCGTTCCACTCGTCGCGCTCGTCGGATTCGGTCGGTCGGTCCCGAATCGCAGCCATCGCGGCCTCGCTCGCGACGGCGTCGAGGTCGGCCCCGACGAACCCGTGCGTTCGCCGAGCGATAGCGTCGACGCTCACGTCGTCGTCGAGCGGCATCCCGCGAGTGTGGACCTCGAGAATCTCTTTCCGTCCCTCCACGTCCGGAACGCCGACCTGGATCTCGCGATCGAAGCGCCCGCCGCGACGGAGTGCGGGATCTATCACATCGACCCGGTTCGTCGCGCCGATGACGATCACCTCGCCGCGAGCGTCGAGCCCGTCCATCAGCGTCAGGAGCTGGCCGACGATCCGGTTTTCGGCGTCGCCGTCGTCGTCTCGCTGGCCCGCGATGGAGTCGATCTCGTCGAAGAAGATGATCGTCGGCGCGTTCGCCTCGGCCTGTTCGAACACCTCTCGGAGTCGCTCCTCGGACTCACCTTTGTACTTCGACATGATCTCCGGGCCGGAGATCGTCTCGAAGTTGGCGTCGACCTCGTTTGCGACCGCGCGAGCGATCAGCGTCTTCCCGGTTCCCGGCGGCCCGTAGAGTAAGACGCCGGAAGGCGGTTCGACGCCGAGCCGTCGGAACAGTTCCGGCTCCGAGAGGGGGAGTTCGATCATCTCGCGGACGAGTTCGAGCTCTTCATCCAGTCCGCCGATGTCCTCGTACGTGACTCCGGAGGTGGGTTCCGCCTCGGTGGTTCCGGGTGGCTGACCGTCCGCCGCTCCGCTCGCTCCGCCGCTACTGCCGCTTTCGCTCGCACTGGCGGCACTCCCGTCGGCGCTTCGGCTGGTGCTCGAGGATCCCTTCCGAGCCGTGTTCGAACCGCCGCCGGCGATTCGAATCGTGGTCGTACTCGTGATCCGAACGTCGCCGCCGGGGTCGGTGTCGGTGACTCTGAACGGCTCCTGTCCGAGCCCCTCGATTCGAATCTGCTCGCCCGCCCGAACCGGGCGGTTTCGAAGCGTCTTGGCCGCCTCTCGCTCCGCACTGCCACGCTGGGTGTCGGTGAACGACGACGGTGCGGCGAGTGTGACTCGGTTCGCTTCGGCGATCGTCGACGTGTCTTTCGTTCGAACGGCCACCGTATCACCGACGTGTGCGCCGGCGTTCGCCCGGGTGTCGCCGTCGATCTGGATGACGTTCTCCGGAACCGACGAGTCCGCCGGCCACATTTTCGCGACGGTCGTCTTCTCGCCCTCGATGACGACGGTGTCGCCGCTCAACACGCCGAGTTGCCGACGTGCGATCTCCGGGATCCGTGCGACCCCTCGCCCCGCGTCTCGCTTCTCGGCGGCCCGAACCGTCAGCGAAACGCCGTCCGAATCCGACTGGCTCATACCCGTTCCTTTCGCACGGGCCGTCTTGAGAATTGTCCTGTCAGTCGGTTCCGAAATCGAGTCACTTACAGCCCGTTCTCGAGCACTCGATCGATCCCTCGTCGAATCCGTTCGGACGCCGACGGCCCCGAAATCCCCAGTTCGTCCCCGATCTCCGCGGTCGACACCTCTCGCGGGACCGCGAAGTAGCCTGCATCGCGGGCCGCGGTCAGCGCTTCGTACTGCTCGTGAGTGAGTCCGAACGGCGGATCGTCGGCCGTCGATTCCCGAGTCAGTCGCTCGAGTTGGAACGTGGCGCCGCGCTCGACACAGAACTCGCGGTACTCCGCGAGCGCCTCTCGATCCGGAAACCGGGACCGACTCCACCAACCGTCGACGGTCACGATGCTGCCGAGCGGCGTGGTGCCCAACTCGATGAATTTCCGGTATATCGGCACCGGTGGATCACGGAGTTCGATCCGATACAGGGCGTTCCCGTCGTATTCGTCCAGCGTCATGGCCCCTGCGACCGTAGCATCGTCCGCCAGTGCGTCGCGAAATTCGTCGTCGGGCTCGTCGACGACTCGACAGAGCGCCACGGGACGGTCGGGGTCGATGACGAGGATCCGTTCGATGTAGACCGTGACCGACGGAACGGCCGCTACTGCGTTCGTCAACGGGAGGTCGAGTGACGTCACCCGAAACTCTGCGATGAGTCCCATGGCACCAGATTCAGCTTTAGATACTTAAACACCCTACTCTGTGAGATACAAATTCATGTGGGTTCTGCCGGTAGGTCCGTCCAACGATGGCAACCGATAGCCGGCCACAACCCGAAACGCAACTCGACACGACGGTGCGTTCGCACAACTACTACCGCAACGCCGTCGAGAAACACTGGGATCCCCACGAGATCGACCTCGAGGCCGATCTCGAAGGCGCTGCCGAACTTCCGGAACCGGCGTTCGAAGGGCTCAAACAGTCGCTCGCACTGTTCGGCGCCGGCGAGGAGTCGGTGACGGAGGATCTCGCGCCGCTCGCGGTCGTCCTGGACGATATCGGCGACCAGATGTTCCTCACCACCCAGCTCTACGAGGAGTCGAAACACACGGATTTCTTCGACCGCTACTGGCGCGAGGTGGTTCACGCCGAAGAGAAACGGCGCGGTCAGGAGCTGTCTTCGCCGACCGACGAGAAGTGGTTCAACGAGCCCTACGACGAACTGTTCGAGCGCAACGAGCGGGCGATGGATCGCCTCCTCGAGGACGATTCGCCCGAAAACCGTGCGAAAGCTCACTGTCACTACCACCTGACGATCGAGGGCATTCTGGCGCAAACGGGCTACTACGGACTCACGCTCGCCTACGGCGAGAACGAACCCGACCTCCCCGACCTACCGGGACTGGTCGAGGGGCTCAAACTGATCCGCAGCGACGAGGGACGCCACGTCGGGTTCGGAATGGCACAACTCAAGTCGCTCGTTATCGACGGCGACGTCGAGGCCGACCTCCTCCGCGAGACGGTCGGCGAACTGGTCCCGCTCGTCCAGGAGAGTCTGACCAGCGACGACGGTGCCAGCTCCGAAGGCGGTCCCGGTCCGAGCCCGTCCGATCTCTCCGAGTACGCCTATCACAAACACGAACAGCGAATGCAACAGATCACCACCGCCAGCGAGAAAATTCCGGAAGTCGAGGAACTCACGGAGCTCGACGCCTGAGCGTCCCCCGCTCCAGCGGGGCCGTCTGCGGATTCAAACCACGTTCTCGCTCGTCGCCTCACCGCGTCGAACACCTAGTCACCTCGAAGAAACGCCTTTGTCGTTCGTCGTGAACTGTCGGGTATGGTAGTCCAGACCGAGCGGGACGACGCCACGTGGTGGGAGTGTGAGACCTGCGGGCTACTGTTCGACGAAAAGGCGGACGCCTCGGAGCACGAGCAGCGGTGTGACGACAGCGAACCGTCGTACATTCAATAGCTCGACCCCACAGCGATAGCGTGTCGTTCGGCGGATCGACCGACGATCACTCGAGTCGCTCGCGGTGATCGACAGCTAGTTCCTGAGCCTGCTCGAGCGTGTGGGTTTCCGTCCACCGCACGCGCTCGCCGTCGCCGTAGGCGAGCGCCGTCTTGAGTTCGTCCCGGAGGACGCCGTGTCCGACCGACTGAACCGTCCCCGACGAATCGGCGAGTTCGTACACGCCAGGTCGGTCGGGTGC
Organism: Natronorubrum texcoconense; assembly: GCF_900100335.1. Lineage (GTDB taxonomy): Archaea > Halobacteriota > Halobacteria > Halobacteriales > Natrialbaceae > Natronorubrum > Natronorubrum texcoconense. The sequence continues at coordinate 52,967 of NZ_FNFE01000008.1, forward strand.
GCTGGCGACCGTCCCGCGGTCGAGGTCGCGCCAGGGTTTCTGTAGCGGCATCGCGTTATCCCCACTCGGTGCCGTCGGTCTCGGCACTCTCGTCCGGTTCATCGCGCTCGGTATCGGCGCCGGCACGTTCGCCCTCGCTATCGACGCGCTCGGCGTGGGCGACGAGTTCGTAGGCGTGCTCGCTGAGTTCGTCCTCGGCGAAGACGAACACGCGGCCGTCGACCAGCGAGAGGTCGGCATCGACGCGAATCGAGTACGCTTCCGTCGAGACGGTCACCCCCGGAAACAGGACCTCCTCGTCGTCCCCCTCGAGCATCACGCGGCCGACGCCGGTCGTCTCGAGGATGTCGTCGTGGGTGTTGTGGTCGTTGACGTAGGTCATGACGCCCTCGATTCCGTCGGGGTCGGTGACGAGGACGTGGACCTCCTTGCCCGGCGGGGTCTTGATCGATTCCTCGACGGGTTTCGGCGGGCCGTGGTAGAAGACGTCCCGGCCGTCGAGATACTCGACGACGACGCCACCCTCGACGAAGTCGACCCCGATCGTACTGGGTGCGACGTTGCTGCGAACGCTCATTACTCGTCCATTGGGTCGGATCCCGGAAAAACGGTCCGTTCTGCCGTCCGTTCGTTCGTTCGGATCGGCCGGTAATTGACTCGAGTCTACCGTCTCAGTCGAGCGGTCGTCCGCGGAGAGAATCGTCGAGACCGTCAGCCGTAAATACGCGCTCTGAGTCGGTTGTCGTATGGACGGCCGCGCCGTCGCCCCAGCAGCCGGAACGGTTCTCAACGCCCTCGCAACCGGGACCGGCGCTGCGTTCGCGATTGACCTCGAGACGACAGCCACCGTCGAACTCACGACCGACGGGAGTATCGACGCCGAAATCGCCGGCCAACCCGACGCAGATACGGTGCTCGTCGAGCGCTGTGCTGAACTGACGATCGACGAGTACGCCGAGATCGCAGGACTGGACGCTTCGGCCGTCGGCGCTCGCGTCCGAACCGAGAGCGAGGTGCCGATGGCGTCGGGGCTGAAGAGCTCGAGCGCCGCGGCGAACGCGACCGTGCTCGCGACACTCGATGCCCTCGAGATCGTCGGCACGGTCGAGCGAATTGACGCCTGTCGACTGGGTGTCCGTGCGGCCCGCGACGCCGGCGTCACGGTTACGGGTGCGTTCGACGACGCCAGCGCGAGCATGCTCGGCGGCGTGACGGTCACCGACAACTTGGGCGATGAGTTGCTCGCTCGCGAGGAAATCGACTGGTCGGCGTTGGTGTACATCCCGCCAGAACAGTCGTTCAGCGCCGACGCCGACGTCTCGGCCTGCGAGCGGATCGCCCCGATGGCGGATCTCGTCGCGGAACTCGCGCTCGACGGTCGCTACGGCGAGGCCATGACCGTCAACGGCTTTGCCTTCTGTGGCGCCCTCGAGTTCTCGACCGGCCCGATGATCGACGCCCTGCCCGACGTCACGGGCGTCTCGCTGTCGGGAACCGGGCCGAGTTACGTCGCCGTCGGCGACCAGGACACGCTCGAGACGGTTCGTGAACGGTGGGCGGAACGGGATGGAACGACACGATTACTGCGGACGCGGACAGACGGAGCACAAGTGATATGACTCGAGACCCAGAGACAGCCACGGACGGCGGCGAGACGGAGCGAACACCGGACGAGATGAGCCTCGACGAACTGCGCGAGGAGATCCAGACGATCGATCGCGAGATCGTCGAACTGATCGCGCAGCGAACGTACGTCGCGGATACGATCGCACAGGTCAAAGACGAGCAGAATCTGCCGACGACCGACGAGAAGCAAGAACAGCAGGTGATGGAGCGCGCGGGAGCCAACGCAAAACAGTTCGACGTCGACGACAATCTTGTAAAGGCGATCTTCCGACTGTTGATCGAACTGAACAAAGTTGAGCAGCGTGAGAACCGGTAGCAAGCAACACGCGTTTCACGTCCCTACTATCGTTTCTCTTCGTCAATAGCTTCAGCGCTCGGACGGCGAAACACCTACGGTAACACGTGGGTAATACACTCGTATGTCCGAAGCGGCCACGAACAACGGCGACGACGAGATCGTCACGGTGAACTTTAAAGTCAAACGGTCGTTTCTCGACGAAATCGAAGACACGTGGCAAGGACGAGGATTCAACAGCCGTAGCGAATTTATTCGGTATACCTTACGCGATGCCGTCGAACATCCCACGTTCGACCGCGATGAACTCGTTGCACTCCTCCAAGCCGAAGAAGATGTCCGTGAAGAACGGACGATGAGCGCCGAAGAAGCGCGCGAACGATTCGGCACCGACGACACGAATGAGTGACGACGGGTGGGTGTGGGAACTCGCATCGAAAGCACAGGACGACCTCCATGCACTCAATCCGAACGAGCAGCAACGAATTATCGACAAACTCGACGAAATCGTCGATTCCCCGTGGCGCGACCCACCAGACTATGGCGAACCGCTCCAGAACAGTCCACGCCGTAAGGTACGTATCGGTGAGTTCCGTCTCGCGGTCACTTTCCACAGAGACGAACGCCGAATGGTCGTTGCTCGAATCAAGCGTCGTGGAGGCGCGTATACCGCTGACGACGACTGAGTAGATGTACCAGAACCGGCAAAGTAGACGAACTCTGTAACATCAGTCAGAGACCTGAACAAGGTTGAACAGCGCGAAAATCGGTAGCAAGCACTACGCGTACGAACCGACCGAATCAGTAGATAATACGTCTCTTTACCACACTGATCGCAGCGCAAAGGTCACCCAACGTCGTTCTGGACGACTACCGCAGGGCGGGTTTTCTTCATCTCGTGCCCTTCCGCAGGACCAAATCGAACGACAACGACGCCACCGCGACGAACCTTCGTACCCTCGCTCATTTATCCAGCTCGCTCCACGCTTCGTCCGACGCGGCGTCCCAATCTTTTACAAGTTCTTCTGCACTCTCAGACGTCTCGCGGGAGGCGGCTGCCAGTTCGTCCTCGTCGGGATGGTCGGATTCTACCTCGCCGACGGCGACGGTTACGCGCTTGTTCGCGTACTCCATTCCGAGATTGATTCGCCTTCGGTCATCAGTCTCGTTGGTTTGGAGGTCTCGCGCATCCACCTTCATCATGTTCCCAACTAGATTCTACTACTGAATGGGCCTTGACCACTATTACCCGCAACCGATATTTTCCGCGAGTCGTGCCATAGAGGCGGTACGGTACACTCTCTGCACAGGAACGAGTTGGAGAACGCTTGCCACGTACGGAACGTAATCGAACGCCTCCTTCACGAGTGAACGACTGGTGGCTCGTTCGTCTCGAATGTACTGACACTCATCAATAACTGGCAAATGGTTGATTGATATGGTCGAGAATGTGAGCGTATGTCCGAATTCGACCGACGACGGAGCCTATCGTCGATAGGTACACGCGTACGAACTGACCCAACTGCAGTTGTAATGACGGTAAATCGGTCGATCGAAGAAACAGACGACGAGCGGAGAGCGACTCGGAACGCGCTCGAGAAGGGGAATCGAGATGCAAACTGATCCTGACGCCAGAGACGAGGGAGTGGCACAGCCCGGAGTCGAGTTCCAGGACTGCACGCGGGTCCAAATCACTGGCACGTACGAGGACGTCCTTCTCGGTGTAACCTTCGTCTCTGACGACGGAGAGACGGGTACTGTCGTCGATTCGGTCGGCGGCGTCGACGGTGAACGAACGATCGACTCGGCCGTCGAATTCGACCTCTCGCCGGAGTCGACGGTCATCGAGTACGCCGAACTGTTCGAGAGCGAGGCTGCAATCCCGGGGCTCGGAGACGTACGGGTCGAAAATCCGCAGTTCGAGGACTGTTATCTCGAGCGCGTGGACGGCGAAAACGGTGGCTTGGGGTCGTCGCCGTATGCGGAGTTCCTCGACTGCGAGACGGTTCGGGTCACCGAACCCGCAGCCGAGGTGCTCCTTTCGTTATTCTGGTGGGACGAGCGGGGACAGCTCGGAACGATCACCGAACCGGTCGGTAGTGTCGAAGAGGAGCGAACGATTTCGGCGACGACGGAGTTTGGAACGTTCGCCTACGGCCCGGTTATCACGGGAGTCGAACTCTTCGACGCCGGAACGCCGACGGTTCCAGGTGGCGGAGACGTGTCGGTTCGAAATCCGGACGCCGAGTCGTGCGCAACGTCGATCCGCGACGCGTACGACGGGCCCGACGAACTGGACGAGAGTCCACCCGAACGTTCCTGATCGGGTTCGAGACGAAAACTCGACTGCACGGGCTATCGGCGTCGGGGATGGTCGATTATGCGATTTGGGACTCAGAACTACACTTCTTTCGAGGAAAGCGTCTCACGCGCCTGCTCACGCGAGACCGGGTCGTGACTGTCGAGGATAGCGGCCGCGTTCTCGTAGCTCGGCGCTCGTTCGAGCGTCTCGTAGTTGTTGTATCTGGTCGCCGTATAATCGGCGTACGCGTTGGAGTTGAACTGTTCGTTCAACTCGAGACAGTGGTCGCGAACCGTCCGTTCGGGCTCGAATCCTAGTTCCGTCCGGATCTTCTCGAACTCCACGCGATAGCTCCGTTCGTCGGTGAGTTCGTCGTGGTACTCGATCGAAGCGTCGGGGAAGCAGTCGGCGACGATGGTCGCGAGTTCGTCGATCCGGTAGTTCTGCTGGTTCGACCCGACGTTGTACACGGTGTCGGCAACGTCATCGATCGGCGCGGTTAGGCAGTCGACGTACGCCCGAGCGGCGTCTGCGACGTGGACGTTCGGTCGGTACTGATCGCCGCCGAACACCGGGATCGTTCCCTCAGTATGGGCCTTGGCCGGCAGGATGTTTCCGACGAGATCGAATCGCATCCGCGGCGACTGGCCGTAGATCGTTGCCATCCGGAGGATCGTCGGGGAGAAGTGCTCGTCGGCGAGGTCGTGGAGCACGCGCTCGGACTGAATCTTCAGCCGAGCGTACAGCGAGACCGGATTTCGTGGCGATTCCTCGGAGAGGCGCTCGGCTTCGGTCTCGGAGCGTCCGTAAACGCTGCAGGTCGAAGCGAAAACGAAGCGGTTGATGCCGTGGTACTTACAAATCGACGCCAGCAGCTGCGTCGAGTGGAGGTTGTACTCGAGGGTCTTCTCCGGATCGATCTCGGAGGCCGGATCGCCGACGATGCCGCCGAGGTGGACGACGGCGTCGACCCCGTCGATCGCCTCGAGAACGGTATCGATCGATCGGGCATCGCCTCGATACAAGGTGAACCGATCGTCGTCGCGGAGCCCGCTGATGCCCGCGTCGCCGTACATCAACGGATCGAGCACGCGAACGTCGAACCCGTCCTCGAGAAGTTGTCGGCAGAGCACCGAGCCGAGATATCCAGCTCCACCGACGACGAGAACCGTGTCGACGGCGTTCGAATTCGGTTCGACTTCTCGGGTCACGTCGTCGATCAACTCGATCGTCGTGACGTCGGTGACTCGTTCGTCGCCGTCGACCACGGGCGCGATGGTCGTCTGCTGTGCTCGATCGTTGCCCTCGAGAGCGTCCGATGCCCCTTCCACTGTTCGGATACTCCCGCTCGTATCGACGACGATGGGATCGTCGTTCACTACGTCCGAAATCGGCGTATCTGGTGTAACCCCCTCGAATAGTTTTTGCCTGAGTCGCTCGTCGGTCGCGGTCCCAACGAGTTGGTTCCCGTCGTCGACGACAACGATACCCCCTGCTTCGGATCGATCGATCCGTGAAAGTGCGGTCCGGATCGACATCCGCGAATCGGCTGTGACTGGCCATCTCATGATTACGTATCGACTCCAACTGCCGCTGATGTCGGCTCGGTACCGACGCCGACGCGGCCTATTCACTCAACCCAGAGCGTTCCCCTTTGTTATGGGTCGGTTGGATTGATAGTCAACTAATATTGATAGAAGGTTGTCGTGACGTGTGACGGATTTCGTCGACTGCGTCAGGCCTGGAAAATATCAGCTCTGTATCGTATTCGACTGGGCCCCACCGGCAGCCCTGTCACGCTCGAGACCGTCTCTGACGCCGGTTGTGATCCGATCGATCTCGTCGTCGCGTAGTCCCGGATGAATTGGAAGCGAGAGGACCCGTCCTGCGATCTCTTCGGTGACGGGAAGCGAACCCGACTCGTAGCCGTACTCGTTGCGGTACGCTCGCGTGAGGTGAACGCTCGGATCCCAGTACACCTTCGACGCAATCCCTCGCTCGGTTAGGGTATCGATAACGGCGTCTCGGTCGACCTGTTCGTCGAGCGTGACCGTGTACAGCTGGTAGACGTGGCGTCCACGACCGGCAGCTCCGTGGGGATCGACACCGTCGACAGCAGCGAGACCGTCGGACAGGCGTGACGCCACGCGTCGGCGGTTCGAGATGTGATCTTCGACTTTCCCGAGTTGCGCACAGCCGATACTCGCCACGAGGTCCGACATCCGGACGTTCGTCCCGACGCTGGTGTACTCGCCGCTATCGGGCGAGTCGAAGTACTCCGACGAGGCGCGACCGTGCGAGCGGTACCGCTCGAGACGGCGAGCGAGGTCGTCGTCGTCGGTAACGATGGCACCACCCTCACCCGTCGGCAGAACCTTGTTCTGGCAGAAACTGAGTATCGCCGCGTCACCGATCGTTCCTAGCGCCCTGCCGTGATAATCGGCCCCGAACGATTCGGCGACGTCCTCGATCAACGGGACGCCCGCGTCGGCAGCGATCTCCTCGAGTGGACCGATCTCGCAGGCGGCGCCGTAGGGATGGATCGGTAAAATCGCCGCGGTGTCGTCAGTTATCCGCGCCTCGACGCGTTCGGGATCGAGGCCGTACGTCTCCCGCTCGATATCGGCGAACACCGGGGTGGCACCGACGAGTCGAACGGCGTTCGCGGTCGCGATAAACGTAAACGAAGGGACGATCACTTCATCACCCTCGCCGATACCGTACGCCGTCAGCGCGGCGACCAGCGCCGTCGTCCCCGAGTTGACGGTCACAGCGTGTTCGACCCCCAGATACCCCTCGAGTCCATTCTCGAACTCCTCGATGTACGGCCCGTTCGCCCAGTACGAACCCCGCGTGATCGAGTCGACGGCGTTCGAAACGTCGTCTTCGTCCCACGGGATTTCGAACAACGGAATCTCGTCACTCATCGAGCGGTGATTCACCGGACTGCCGATTAAGTAGCCGTTCGCTACCGACAAAAATTTGACTATTTTGATGCTTGCAACTTCCTGCACAGTCGTTATCAGCACGGTTCTCTCGAGCTTCCAGGGTAATTTCGACGCTCCTCGAACTCGTTACGCGTCCGGGACTGGCACGACGACGACCGGCAGCGACGCCGTCTCGAGCAGCCGCCGCGTGGTCGACCCGACGGATGTCGACTCGTCGGCGAGCCCGTCGTGAGCGGCGATCAGTATCTCGTCCGCGTCGACTTCCGTCGCGGTCTCGAGGAGCGTTTGGACCGGCTCCTCGCCGGTTCGTAGCTCCGTTTCAACGTCGCCGAGCGCAGCCAACCTGACGGGAGCGACGTTCAACGCCTCCTGTGCGTCCCGCCGTGCCGTCGCGTCGTCCGCCGGTGCAACGGCGACGACCGTGGCGTCGTCGTCGCTCGTCGCGCGCTCGTCGAGGTAGTCACAGATCGCTGCCGTCGTGTGCACGGACGCCGTGCCGACGAGAAAGTGCATATCGAATCCTCGAAGAGCGACACGAAGAACGTGTTGACACTCGCGTCTCGATCACGACTTGGTCGAACGCGACGCAACCGAGTCGATCCGTCGTGAGGATTTTCCGACTCAGAAAATTCGCTCGTATCACTATTACGTGCTAGTCGAAAGGAGGGAGCGGGAGGGTCCTTCCCTCCGAACGGCGTGTGTCGTCGGACCCGATCATCCCAACGGCCCAACGGTGCCACTCCGCTGACGAACTGCTGCCCCCGGCGGACGATCACGTGCCGGACCACGGTTGTCCGGACGGTCTCCCCGACAAAGTGGTCCCCCAGTCCCCGCCTCCGCTTCGGCCCCACGAACCCGACACTCGTCTCAGTTTTGCAGCCAGTAGGACCCAGCGTGCTCGACCCATACGGTAAGTCATCTCCAGAGCATCAGCGAGCCATCTTGCGGTCGTCCAGTAACCAGTTACAGCAGCCCGTCTCAGTGGTGGCCGTACAGCGAGTACATGATCGCGACCAGTCCGAGAAGTCGACTCACGTTCTCGAGAAAGACCGTGACGACCTGTCCCGGGCTGGCAATCGTCGTGACCGTGACGTTGATCAGGAACGGACAAAGCGTTAACAAGAGCAATCCAGTGGCGAGATAGAGCATCGATCCCGCGTCGTTGCGACGGTAGCCGCGGTAGGCCTGATAGGCGATGACCGTACCGAACAGCGCGACGAGAAAGAGCGTCGCTACGGTCAAGAGTTCGAACAACGGTGCTTCGTCGATCCGGACGATGTCCTGGCTCATCGCATCCCCTCCCACAGACGGGTGAACTTGTCGGCGACGTCTTCCTCGCGATACGTTACCTCGAGTTCGAACGAGCCGTCCTCGAGGGAGAGCTCGAGATGTTCGAGGTTCGCGCTGTAGACGCTGTAGTGATTTCCGTCGGGTGCGAGCTCCGTCTCTTCGGTGACAAGCTGGCACTCCTCGAGGCGGTCGAGTCGACGATAAATCGTCGGTAGGGACGCATCACACCGGTCACTCAGGGTACTGGCAGACATGGGTTCGATGCTCGTATGGGTGAGGATTTTGCGTGCGTACTCGTCGTCGAGCACCGCGAGTACTGTCGACAGATCGGTATCCTCACTCACTGCTACCTGTTCGTTCCGGCAACGCTATGAAAAACGGTCCGGTTTTTCTGACCGAGAGAATCCGCTCTCGAGGCCGACCGGTGGCGATTTGGGACTGCTGTCGATACTTGAAAATCGGTTCGAGCGGCCGAGAAGAATGATATATCGATATGCGATTTATCGTGGCGAGGCGATCACTGCGTCTCGAGCCAGTGAAACGTCCGCTCGAGCAGCCGTTCTTCCGCTTCTGACGAGAACAGGTGGCCTTCCTCGGCGAACGTCTCGAGGAGGAGATTCGTCTCGAGTGCAGCCGTGGCCTCGATGCTGTGGGAAACGTCGACGGAGTCGTCCTGCCGGCCGTGGAAGATAGCGACCGGAACGTCGATCGAGTCCGCGACGTCGTCGAACGCGTAGTCGTCGAAGTCCGCGAAGAACCGCTGATCGATCCGATCACCGGTGTCGAACTGACACGCACCCTCGCCCTCGACGACCGTTCGGTACGCGTCGAACGTGGGGTTGTAGGTCACGGGGGCCCGCGTAACGATTGCCTCGAGACGCTCGTCCTCGGCAGCAGCGTGGAACGCGACCTTGCCGCCGAAACTCGAGCCGAACAGCGCGTACGACGGTGGTTCGAACCACTCGACGACGGCCGCCAGATCTGCGAGCTTCGAACTGAGCGTCTGGTCGACGAACGCGCCGTCGGACTCGCCACAGCCCCGAAAGTCGAACCGAACGGCGTTGTACCCCCGTTCGACCGCTCGACGACAGCGTCGCTCGTAGCTCCCCGATTTGTCGCTCAGGAAGCCGTGACAGAAGACCAGCCAGTCGTCTCCGGTCGCCTCGTGGTGGACGGCGGCGACGGATTCGCCGTCGCCGACCGGGATACGATGGTCCGTTTCGGCCATTGTGTGTCCTCTCGAGACTTACGACCGTAGGCGTTGTCGTTCGTGGTGGATTAGCACCGTGCGGCTTCCATCGCTGGCACACCGTTTACGCACCGGCGTGGCGACTGCCTCGGTATGACCCGCACGACCTATCGATGCACCTGCGGCGCGCTGTTGAAGTTCGCACAGGATCTCGAGAAGGAGTCCGGGATCACGACGCGGAGCTGGAAGTGTACGGACTGCGGGACGCCCGTTCCGGGACAGATCGCCGAGAAGGTCCGCCACCAGCATCCGTCCTGATCCCCGTCCCCGGTCCAATCGAAAGGGGCGTCGCGTGCCGGTTCGGCACTGTTCGACGCGGTTCGCACACGGCATCGCAAGCACCGCCGATATGTCTCGGAGGGGAAACAACCAACGTACACGATGGATCGCAACCGTAGGCGCATGCTCGAACTGACGGGACTCGCTGCAGTCGGCTCGATAACCCTGCTCGCCGGGTGCAGCGACGAGGGCCCCGGTGACGAGGAGCCGGACGACGGCGAACCGGACGAGAACGACGGCGATGGGGGGAACGGTGACAACGGCGACGACGAGCAGGCCGAGCATCCCGACGAAGTCGGCGACGAGGGCGACGCCGGTGCCGATGACGCGGCGGAGCCGACGGGCGGCGCTCCCGATGAAGACGACGATAACTGAGTACGTCGAAGATCGTTACTGACGGTCGGCCTCGAGTTCGTACTCGAGAGCGAGCCGACGCTGTCGTGCGTATCGCCACTGCACGTATCCGTAGTAGACCAGCGAGAAGCCGGTGAGAACTCCCAGTACGATGGTCGAGGCCAATAACGCGACCAGCGGTTCGATCGTCGTTTCGAAAGGGCGGGAGAGGAACTGCTCGAGCGCTTGCCGTTGAGCCGCCGAGAGACCCACGACGAAGGCGTACCAGGCGAACGAGAGCGTGCTCGCGGCCCAGAGAACGAGGCAGGTCGCGGAGACGAGCCAGCCACGTCGCTGGAGCGTCGCGTCACCCATCCGTCTCTCTCCTCGATGGGACGGCGAAATTCGACTTCCGAATGTACATCGGTACTCGTGACCGCCTTTGCGTGAACACGAACAACCGAATCGCGATCCATTGTCGCCTGCATTTGGCCGAGAGTTATATCGGGTTCAGTCACGTGCACAGGTAGTTGTATCGGCAGGTCGTATCGCGCGAATATGACCGACGAGCGACGTCAGGACAACGGCGGTTCAGATCGATCGGAAACGTCTGAAAGAGATAGATTGGCACCGCCGGGTTCGCCAGGCGGAGCCGCGGCCGCTGCCTCCGTGCTGTGGGGCGCCGTCGCCTTCCTCCATCTGGAATCGATCGGTATCGGATTGTTGGTGTTCCTGGCAGTTCTCACGTCACTCGAAGCGATCGCTGGGTTCGCGACCGAACGCACCGACTGAAGACGGACCGTATTCGAGCGAGAAATGCCGAAGCAACGGACGATCACTCGTCGTCGAACACTTCGGTATTGTCCGCACCCAACTCGCTCGCTTCGATGTGGGAGTACATCGTCGACGTCGTCTTCGGATCGGCGTGGCGAAGGGTTCGCTGGGCCCGCTGTGCGCCGTGTTCCCTGTACAACGTTTCACCGACCCCCCGTCGAGCGCCGTGGAGGGTCAGATACTCGCCGTCCGCGAGTCCGGGTACGTCAGCTTCGTCCGACAGTCGTTTCAACAGCGTTCGCGTCCCGGAGATGGTCACCGACGGCGGTTCGATCGCGTTCTCGAGAACGAACGTCCACGGGTCAGCGTCGGAGACGTCGTATCCCGCATTTCGAATACGCTCGTACAACGACGGCGGATGTCTCGAGGGGAACACCGGCCACGACTCGGCAGGCGGGTCGACGAGCGACCGAAGTCGGCACAGCGGGTCGATCGTCTGACCCGTCAGTCCGACCTCCTCCCGATCCTGGCTCTTGCCGAAGACCTGGATAACACCGTTCTCGAGGTCGACGTCGGACCACCGCAGTCCGTTTCGGCGGTCGTGTCGTGAATCGGCTACCACCTCCGATCCGCGGACGCCCGTGTACGCGAGGACGGTGATCAGTGCGCGATCGCGAACCGCTTCGACGGCGTCGCTGCCCTGTTCGTCGACCGCCGCTCGAGCACGTTCGTCGACGTATTCGATGATCGCCGTTCGTTGTTCAGGATGCCAGAACTGCTGGTCGCCGCTGTCGGTCGTCGCCACCGGAAGCGGTTTTCTCGCTTCGCGTTTCTCGGCGGGGTTCTCCCCGAGGACGCCCACTTCGACGGATCGGGCCAACAGCGCCGAGACGTAGTTGTAGTACGTTTGTGCAGTCGAGGCGTTAATCGCATCGGCGTGTGCCCGACGCTTGAGGTGCGACGCGTAGTTCCGCATCGTCAGTGGCGACACCCCCTCGAGCGTGTCGACGTCCCGGTCGGCACACCAGTCGATCCAGCTCTCGAGACTGTACTCGAGGTTCTGTGCGTAGTTGCCGTCGCGCTCGGCGACGAACTCGGCTGTCGCCGCCTCGAGCGGCGTTTCCCCGGACGAACCCCCGGATTCGGTATCTACCATCGACTCAACTTCGGAGACGGAAGCAACCCTCCTAAATCCACCGTACATTATTGGGCTAATGTACTGTGCACTCGCAAAGCAAGTTGTATAGCGGTATGAATGCCCAGCTGTGCAATATTCGGGGGTATTGCTCTGCTTACCGAAGTGTGTAAATCCTATGATGGTATATCAATTCTCTATCGTTTTGGGAGTCGGGGTCGTGGAATCTCCTCAGTGATTTTCATTGGAAGAAATTCGAACGTGTGTACCGTGTGCGTCGGCACCGACTCCCTACACCTGTGCACCGTGTGCCGTGTGCGTCGGTGCCAGCGCTGCGGTAGCGTGCACACGCGAGTGCAGTATCCCACAGTTCTGGTAACCGAACGCCGAGAGTACTGGCAGCCCGACGAGTCACTCGGACTCCGGGTCCGTCGTTACGTCGAGAAACACTGCTTCGAGCGTCGATTCGTCACCGGATTCCATCCGATCGACGAGCACGCCGGGCGCACCTTCTTCGACGAGTCGTCCCTCGTAGAGAATCCCTACCTCGGTTGCGATTCGTTCGACCACTGGCAGGATGTGTGTCGACAGAAAAACGGTCGTTCCGTTTGCCGCGAGCTCGCTCAACACCTCACGAACGGTTCGTCTGGCGTGCGGATCGAGCCCACCCGTCGGCTCGTCCAAGAAAACGACGTCCGGTTCGTGCAGAATGGCCTGAATCAGGCCGGTCTTCTTGCGCATCCCCTTCGAGTAGGTCACGATCCGATCGTCGGCATCGTCGGTGAGCTCGAAGCGGTCGAGCAACGTCTCGATGCGGACGTCGAGTTCGTCCGGGCTCATATCTCGTAGTCCGCCGTGGTACTCGAGTTGCTCGCGAGCCGTGAACTCCTCGTGTATCGGCGGTGATTCGGGCAGGTATCCGATGTGGTCGACGACCGCCTCCCGGTCGGTGATCGGCGCTCCGGCGACGTGACCGGTGCCGGTGGTCGGTGGCAGCAACGACGTCAGCATCCGGATCGTAGTCGTTTTGCCCGCGCCATTGGGTCCGAGAAAGCCGTACACCGTGCCGGGTTCGATCTCGAGAGTCAGGTCGTCGACGGCCGTCGTCGCACCGTACTGTTTCGTCAGTCCGTCCGTGGCGACGGCGAGTTGATCGCGCCGCTCGGGATCGATCGACCGTGTCTTTGCGTTCGTGTCGTTCGTTCTGTCTGTCATGGATTAGCCTCGTCTGATTCGGTACCGACGGTATCGATCGATAGCGATTCGGGACGCCGCTTTCGAAACGCCAGCAGCAACGAGTATCGTGGCGAAGAGCGCACCGAGTCGAACGACGCCGGTCGACAGACCGAGTACTGCGAGCCGTTCGTACACCGGTGGAGAGTTCCCCAGAAAGGCTGGCAGTCCCACGAGTGACACGATCACGAAGACCCCCCCGAGCCTGAGGAACGGAACCAGCCCCATTTCGGTATACACCGGAACGTCGGTGAAGAAAAACGGAGCGGGAACGAACTCGTGGCGCTCAACACCGGTTCCGATCGCGACGCCGACCGAGGCGGTAGCCGCGCAGATGGCGATACCGACGAGGACGAGCAGGATCGTCTCCGCGATACCGACGGGAGCCACGAGTCCGAGCGGAAAGACGACTGCCGTGACGACGACGACCCCGACGGTAAGTGCAGCCAGGAGGTAGCCGCCGACGAACTGCCGTCCACCGACCGTGGTCAACAGCATCGGCAGCGTTCGGTACTCGATCCCGAACGGATCGGTCCCGAAGGCGATGCCAGCCGCGAGTCCGAGCGATATCGTCAGGAACAACAGCAGCCCGTTCGGCCCCCCGGCGATACTGAACGTCGGGAGGAGGACCAGCGCTGCAAACAGGAGTACGTACCCCGTCGACAGCAGCCCTCGTGGAACGCGTCGTTCCATGAGCCAGCGCTCTCGAGCGATGGTACGGACGGGCCGCGAGACGTAGTCTCCGAGAAGGCGATCGAGCCAGCCGTCCGCAGTAAGTGTGCGTGAGCCGTGAGAGCCGCTCGAACTGGCCGGTTCGGACTCCCAGATCCGACGGGCGACCGCGACGGTTACGGCCACGGCGGGCGGCACCGTGAGGACGACGAGTCCGAGTGCACCCAGCCCACGATGGGTCTCGATAGCCGGCAGATCACCTGCACCGAGGAGCGCGAGGTCGACGAACCACGCGAGCGGTTGTGACTCGAGGGCGGAGCGCAGCGGAGCGACCGACAGCGACGCCTCCTGGAGCAACAACCATCCGGCGAGTAGCGGCACCCAGCCGAACACGACGAGCAAGTCCCTGTAGAACCCTCCTCGGGTTAGCCGCGTTCCAACGAGATAGACGGTGAGCCTGGCCGCAACGCCGACGCCGACGGCGAGAGCCGTGACGCCGAGGGTCGCCGCTACGATCGTCACCGCAACCGCCGGCGACCGGAGCCCGAACGCGGCCCCGACTCCGACGCCGACCGTTGGCAGGGCGATCACCGCGACTACTCGGGCATAGACGAACAGGAGTACTCCCGTGGCGGCGGCTCGGGTCGGAACGGTAGTGAGAAGCATGTCGGGAGCCAGGCGCTCGAATCGCATGTGCGTCAATGTTGCACTCCGCCACACCAACCAGCCGAACAGCACGACGACGAGAATCCAGAGGGCCTCGAGCGGTATCGCCCGCTCGGAAGCGAGGTCCCGGCCGGCCGAGTAGGCTAGCATCCCCGAGACGACCGCAACGATCAGTAACACGCCGCGAACGATTCCAGGTCCGATTCCCTGCCGACCGAACTCACGGCGGTAGCGCCGCCGTTCGGCACGGGCAATCGCGAAACTCTGCTGGAGCCACCGTGGTATCATCGTGACTCGGTACACGCACTCGATTGCTCGTCGTTCCGGATCGCGTCCCCCCGACGTGAACGGTTCGGCCAAACGAGTAACTGACCGCGTCTCGACCGAGTCGTCCCTTCAGGAGTTCGCCGCCGTCGTTTCATCTTCGAACGAGCGTGCAATGTAGTAGTTACGGTCAAAAAATCAATCCGTATTACTAAATATATTTTGATTTTCACACTCAATCGACAGCTATCGACCGTGAACGGCCCCGGTACCCACCGGGACGATCACTACTCCCGGCCCCTCACCGTCACGTCTCCCGTTTCCGTCGAAACCTCGAGTCGCGTCGCTCCGTCACCGACGACGGCTTCGATCAACGAATCGCCGGACATCTCCGGGAGGTCTTCCACGTCGGTAACTTCGATCTGGCCCGTCTCGGTCGTGATCTCGAGCGTTAAATCGAGTTCGTCGGGAACGCGCAGATCGATAGAACCCGTCGACGACTCGATGGTTGCGTCGTCGTCGATCCCGGACAGCGAGACGTCCACGTCGCCGGTGTCGGTGACGAGTCGGTCGATCGACGTGGGATCCTCGACAGCGAGGTCGCCGGTCTCCGTCGCGGCCGAGACGATCCCTTCGACGGCCGTTGCACTCAGATCTCCCGTTTCGGAGGTTATCTGAAGGTTTCCTACGACGTCATTCACGTCGAGATCCCCCGCCTTCGATTCGATCCGTCGCACCTCGAGTCGGTCCGGAACGGCGACCGAGAGGTCGAGCACCGGATCGGGACGGAGCCCGAAGACGGTCCGTGCGTCGTCTCGGTCGACCGAAATATCGAGGACGCCGTCGGCGGCCGTCGTCGACAGGCCGACCGACTCGAGGTCGTCGCGGCTGACGGCCGCCTTCTGTCCCTCGATGTCGATCGCGTCCGTCGGTGTCGCGCGAACGTCGACGTCGCCGAGCGTCGTCGAGACCGTTACCGCCCGCAGTTCGTCCGTGGTGTGTGTCTTCGTTACCGTTTGCTCGACGCCTCGGCTCCTCGAGAGACAGCCGGCGACGCCGCAGAGGACCCCACCGGCGGCGCCGGCCAGCACGGAGCGGCGTGACGCCTGACGTGTCATAGGGTGGCGTACGCCGTCAGCGGCCATAATGGCGACCGTCACGAGAAGCGAGAGTCCGTTCGGACCGACAGTTCGTTCGATTGATCTCGTTTCTTTCCGGAGGCGTGAGACCGAAACACAGATTTAGGGTGGTGGACCAGTACCGTACGAACAGATGATTCGCGGCGTCGATTCCACCGGCTGCGCTCGCCGTGTCCTCGGCAGCCGCGAGCGAACGACGTCCCGAAACGGTATGACTCAGGAACAGCCCTCACATATCGAGCCGTTCGTCGAGCGGGTGATCGAACCGTGAGCAACGCCGACGGCGTCACCGTCGTCGACGCGGTCGACGCCTACCTCCAGCGGAAGGCCGTCGGCGACCCCGACGGTCCCGGTGCCGGAACCTACGCGTCGAACGCCGAGTCGATTCTGCGGCGCTGGGGCGACTGGCTCGAGACCGAACACGGCGTCGTCTCGCTGTTTTCCCTCGAGACCGAACAGATGCGGGCGTACGCCGTCGAGTTGCGGTCTCGGGCCGACCGCGGCGAGTACGCGGCGTCGACCGCCGGGACCTACTACGCGGTCGTCCGAGCGTTTCTCTCGTGGTGCGTCCGCGGCGGCATTCTCGAGTCGAACCCGGCCGCGGCCGACGCTGCCGAATCCGCCCTCCCCGCCGGAGACGATCGATCCAGCGACGAGTTCTGGACGGCCGCGCAGCGCCGACGGCTCCGGACGCACGTCCGCGAACGCGCACTCGAGGCCTCGGCAGGCGAACTCGACCGGGAGGAACGCTGCAGCCGACTGCGAGAGTACGCGATGGTCGCCCTCCTGGCTCACTCCGGGGTTCGCGGCTCCGAACTGTTTCGCGTCCCCGACGACGAACGGCGCACGGGGGCGACCTGGGACGACGTCGACTTCTATACGGGAACGATCCGCGTGCTCGGGAAATCACAGCGACTCGAGGACGTGCCACTGCCGGCATCCGCCCGGACGCCGCTGCGACGCTACCGGGTCGTTCTCGATCCGCCGTCGAACGACTGGCCGCTGTTTCCGACGCGTCACGCGCCATCGATCGCCCGTCGCGTCAGGAGCGTACTGGCGGACCGGGGCCACACCGAGCCCGAAATCGACGCGCTTCTCGCGGAGACGACGGCGACCCGACTCGCTCGCGAGCGTTCGATCGCGCCACCGGCGATCACTACCGAAGGTGCTCGTTCGGTCCTGAAACGGCTCTGTGAGGACGCGGACGTCAACATCGACGGCGACTACCTGACGCCGCGAGGAGTCCGGGAGACCGCCGACGGAGACAGCGATCTGTACCGGCGCGAAGCGACGACGTCGAAGCCCGCGCTCCGCGCGTCGGTCCTCGAGCGAACGATCGCCGTCCCGGAATCGCCGCCTTCGATCATCGACGTCGGCTCGAGCGACCGTGACGAGCAGTCGGAACAGGACTGAGACGATAGCGGAGCCCAGATGAGTGCGGTTTTCGACAGGAAAGACTGTCCGACGTGGGTTTGATACGTGAGTGGTCTCTCGAGCGACAGCCGTCGAACGTTGACTGACGGTTCTCGGGGGTGGTGAATCAGTTCGGCGGAGACGGAAAGCAGGAACTCGTCCGAGGCGAATTTCAGCTGATGAGCAGCCAGAGGACGACCGTGAGTACGATCGTGAGCAACAGGACGGTCGTGCCGATGCTAATCCGAAGGTGAATCGTCGACGGACGGCCGCCGTCGGCCGGCCGGCGCTCCTCGGCGTCGACCATCGGAAGCCGACGAGCGGCCGCGTCGACGGCCAGCACGGGGTTGTTCCCAACCCAGTAACAGCGTTTGACGAAGCTGACGACCGCGTTGTCGACCGCGGCGTACGTCCCCGTGGTCGCTCGCATCGTTCCGCGACCGACGTGGTAGGTGATGGGGTTGACGATCAACGCCGGGTCGGAGTAGTCGAGCTTCGAGAGCGGCTTGCGGATGAGCTTGAAGCCGACAGCCGAGACGGCGATCAGGATAGCCGCGTCCTGCAAGTGCCCGATGCTGTAGGGGGTCAGCGTCTGACCTTCGCCGCCGGGGCCGAGGAACTCCGTCCCGTCGATCAACGGCAACAGATCGGTGAAGACCGGCCAACCGATCACCGGCAGCCCGAGGACGACACACGCGCCACCGACGGAGAACATCGCCGTGATCTGGCCAGTTTTTGCGTCTCTGACCTCCCGATCGCTCTCGCCGTGGAAGAAGACGTAGAAGCCGAGCTTGATGAACGAGAGGAAGGTCCCGATCGCACCGATGAAGAGCAGCCAGTACAGGGCCTGATACTCGGATCCGCCGTAGTAGTGCGGATCGGCGGCGTCGAGGACCATCCCCTTGCTGATGAAGCCGCTGAAGCCGGGGACGGCGGTAATCGAGAGCGCGCCGATGAAGAAGGCGATCGCGGTCAGCGGCATCTCCCGCCAGAGTCCGCCGAGTTTGTAGAGGTCGTTCTCCCGCGTGCGGTAGATGACGACCCCGACGGCCATGAACAGCAGGCTCTTGTAGAGCACGTTGTTGAACAGGTGCCCCATCGCGCCGGCGGCACCGATCGTGGTCCCGATACCGATCCCGGCCACCATGTAGCCCAGCTGGGCCTGGATGTGGTAGGACAGCAGCGCGCGCATATCGTGCTGGAGCAGCGCGAAGACGACGCCGTAGACGGCCATCAGCCCGCCCATGTAGGCGAGGTAGATGTTCCCCTCCGGAACCGCACGCAGGAGGACGTACGCGCTCGTCTTCGTGGTAAAGGCTGCGAGGAACACCGACGCGGCGAAATGGGGCCGCGGATAGGTGTCCGGCAGCCAGGTGTGGAAGCCGACGAACGCGACGTTGACGCCGATCCCGAGGATCGCGAGCAACATCGGCAGCCCCTCCGCGAACCCGCCCGCCAGCAGGGCGTTCGGATAGTCGACGCCCTCGCCGAAGACGAACGTCCCGACCTGCGCGTAGTGGGCGATCACCGCGAACAGCACGAGGCTGCCGCCGATACCGTGGGCGATCGCGTACCGATAGCCCGCGCGGACGGCGTCGCCGCCGTAGTGCCAGACCAGGACGGTGCTCGTCAGCGCCATGATCTCCCACATGAAGACGAGGACGAGCCAGTCGCCTGCGAAAGCCACGCCGAACGCGCTCGCGACGTACGCCAGCGCGAACGCGGCCATCGTTTTGGTGGCTTCACTCGAGTACGCGTAGATCACGGCGAACGTGCCGAGGAAGCCGAGGGCGATCCCCATCATTCGGGTGAACTCGTCGATGTAGAACGGCCGAATATCGGAGAATCCGAGGAAGGTCCCCGTGAGGTGGGCACCCTCTGGAGCGAAGACTGCAATGGCCACCACAGCAGCGAGGCTGAGCGCACCGATCGCGAAGCCGAGGATGCGCGGCAGGACGAGCACGAGCAGGGCCGCCGCGAAGACGATCAGCGGCGGGTAGGCCATCGTCAGTAGGTCTGCTTCGATCATCGATCGATCACCTCCATCGCCTCCTCGAGCGAGAGATCGTGTAACTCGTTAAACGAGTCGACGCCGAAGACGCCCTCGACGATGTACATCGCGAGGTCGAGGAAGACGGCGTAGTCGGGGATCACGCCGAGCGTGACCGCGCCGGTCGCGATGACGCTGATCGGGAAGATCATGAGCCACGTGCTCTCGGTGAACGGCGAGTGGCGTTCCCAGCCGCCGGCCGGCGGGCCGCCGTGGTGGTGGTCGCCGTGATCGTGATGGTCTTCGGCGTGGTCGTCGTGGGTCTCTGCATCCTCGGGAACGGTGTGGTCGCTCGGATACTTGTCGACAGCATATTCGGGCTCGTCTTCGTCGTTGACTGTCTCGGGCGTGCCGGCGCCTTTGGCCTCTGTTTCGTCGTCCCGTTCGTCCGCAGGCTGCGGTTGGCCGCTTTCGGGCTTCTCGTCGGATCGATCGCCACCGTCGGTCGCGACCGCCGCATCGTCTTCGAAGTACGACTCGCGTTTGCCGCCCGGCGGGAACTCGAGCAGCGGTTTCGCGTCGTGGCGATCCTCGCTCTCGAAGAAGGCCGTGTAGACGACCGGCCAGAGGTAGGCGATGTTGAGGATCCCGGAGACGATCAGCGCGGTGGCGAAGAGCCAGTAGCCGCCACCGACCGAGCCGGAGCCGATCAACATGTAGAACTTGCTGACGAAGCCGGCGATCAGCGGCATGCCGGCCATTCCGGCCGCGCCGATGGCGAACGCGGACATCGTCAGCGGCATCCGCTTGCCGATGCCGGCCATCTCGCTGACGTAGTCGGTGTGGGTCTCGACGTGGACCGCCCCCGCACAGAAGAACAGGGTGAGCTTCCCGAACGCGTGGGCAGGGATGTGGAACAGTGCCCCGAGGATCGCGAGCGGATGGAGCATCGAGAGCCCCAGTACGATGTAGGACAGCTGTGCCGTCGTCGAGAACGCGAGCCGGCGTTTCAGGTGATCCTTTCGCAGGGCGATGATACTCGCCGCCGTAAGCGTGAACGCGGCCAGTATCGCGAGCGGGATATTCAGCCCTACCTCCCCGACTCCGGGAACGCTCAACGGCAGATCGTAGATGAGTCCCGGACCGAAGACGTCGAGGATAACGCGTGCCACCCCGAACGCGCCGGATTTGACGACCGCCACTGCGTGGAGCAGTCCCGAAACCGGCGTCGGCGCGACCATCGCGTCGGCCAGCCAGGAGTGAAGCGGCATCACCGCGGCCTTGACTCCGAAGCCGGCGATCAGCAGGTAGAAGGCGGCCTGAGCGAAGACGGGGTCGGCCTGTGCGGCCTCGGCGAGCATCCCGATACCGCCGGATTCGAAGGCCAGATGCGCCTCGCCCGCTGGATCGGCGCTACTGGTGAGCCAGTAGACCAGCACGGTCCCGGCCAGCAGGAAGACCCCGCCGCCGAAGAACGTGTACGCGAGGTACTTCCGCCCCGCGATTCGGGCCTCGTTGTCCTCGTTGTGGGCGACCAGCGGGTAGGTGACGAGGCTCAGTAGCTCGTAGAAGATGAAGATCGTCACCAGGTTGCCGGCGAAGGCGATCCCGATCGCCGTCGAGAGACTGGCCGCGAAGGAGGCGAAAAAGCGCGTCTGAGCGTGTTCGTCGAGCCCTCGCATGTAGCCCGCGGCGTAAAAGGAGGTGAAGATCCAGAGGAAACTCGCGAGCAAGGCGAACAGCAGTCCCAGCGGATCGGCACGCAACACGAAGTCGATTCCCGCGAGGAACTCGACGCCGAGGGAGTCCGCGAGACTCCACTCGTAGACGGTGCCGTCCATCACACCGGGGAGCATGCTGAGGATGATTCCGAACTTCGCCAGTGCGGCGACGACCGACCAGCTCTCGCGGACGTTCGGATAGCGATACGACGCGATGATCAGACACATCGCGAGCGCCGAGACGAGGACGGCGGCTAACGGACGTGGGTCTGCAACTTCAGTCATTCAGTAAACACCTCCGACGTAAACGGCTCGAGCCACTCGAAGAACGCACCACCGGCGAAGCCGAGCAAGACGGCGGCGACGGCGATGACGACGAGGATTCCGAGCATGCCGATCGAGACGGCGTCGGGGGATCCTCGGCGGAACGAATCGCGACCGAGGGCCGTGGCGCCGTCGTGGTCGTCGGCGCCAGTATCAGTTCCACCGTCAGCCGCGACCGGTCCTGGTGAGTGTGGCGATTCAACCGGTATCGCCGGCGTGAAGTACATCTTCTCGAGCAGCCGGGCCGAGTAGGCTAGCGTAAGCATGGTGCTGAGGAAGATGACGACGGCGACGGGCCAGACCTCTGCTTCGACCGCGCCGACGGCGACGTACCACTTACCGATGAAGCCGGCCGACGGCGGGATGCCGATCAGCGCGATCAGTAAGATTGCGATCGAGCCGGCGGTGTACGGCCTGTGTTCGGCGAGGCCGGCGTAGCCGTCGACGGTCCGGGCGCCGTAGCCGAGCGCGACGACGCCGGCGGCGACGAACAGCCCGGCCTTGATGACGCCGTGGCCGATCAGGTGGATCACCGCGCCGACGAACGCCGTCTGCGTGACGAGCCCGTAGGCCGCGACGATGAGACCGAACTGCGCGACCGAAGAGTACGCGAACATCCGCTTGACGTCTCGCTGGATCACCGCGAGGGTGCTGCCGGCGAGGACGCTCACGCAGCCGACCGTGACGACGATCTCGGTCAGATACGGCGTCGCGGTGAGGAACTCGGGGCCGAAGACGTTGTACATGATTCGGCCGAGCGCGTACGCCGAAACTGTCGAGACGAGCGCCGCGATCACCGGCGTCACGCCGTCGGGGGCGTGCTGGTAGGCATCGGGCTGCCACGTGTGCAGGGGCCACTGGGCCACCTTCAGCGCGAAGCCGATGAAGATGAAGGCGAACGCCGCACGGAGCAGCGTGAGATCGCTGCCGCCCTCCTCGGCGACCAGCGGAATCGCCTCGCCGAGAACGTCCATGTTCAGGGCGCCGGTCGCCATGAAGAGGAAGCCGACGCCGATGAGGTACAGCGAGGCCCCCATCGTTCCGAGGATGAGGTACTTCAGTGCTGCAACCGCGGATTCGGGACCGTCGCCGGCGGCGATCATGGCGTAGGTCGCCAGCCCGACGATCTCGAGGAAGACGAACATGTTGAACACGTCGCCGGTCAGCGAGAGCCCGAGCAGGCCACCGATGAGCAGCAGGTAGCCGGTGTAGAACGTGTTCCCGCGCGGCCCGCCTACGCGCGTGTACGCGAGGACACCCGCGGCGGTGACGGTGACGAGCAGGGCGATCAACACGGAGAACTCGTCGGCGACGAGTTCGATGCCGACCCCCTGCGGTCGGTCTGCCGTCTCGCCCCACCCGCCGAGGACGTGGACGACACGGCCGGTCTCGTAGACGGCGGCCGCGAGGTAGACCGTAGCCGCGGTCAACGCGGTGGTCGTCAGCGCGGCGACGGACCAGCCCGTGCGCTCGAACCGGAGGCCGAGGACGATCGGTACGGCCGCCAGCAGGATCGGCACGGCGACCAGCAGGGCCGGCAGCATCTCGGCGAGACTACTCATCGGCACGCACCTCCCGGAGCGTGTCTTCGCGGAGGGTTCCGTACTCCGCGTAGATGCGGACGATGAGCGCGAGACCGACGGCCGTCAGCGCGATCCCGACGACAATTGCAGTCAGCACGATCACGTGCGGGAGCGGACTCGCCATGAGACCGGGATCGCTTCCATCCGACGGAACGATCGGCGCGTTTCCGCCTTCGACGTAGGCGACCGCGACGAAAAACAGGAAGATCGCGGTCTGGAAGAGATTGACCCCGATCAGCTTCTTCACGAGGTTCTCGTTGGCGATGATCATGTAGATCCCGATGCCCATCAGGACGAACATCAGTGCGTAGGCGTACCGCGTCGTGAGGACGTCGAGTGTCCCCTCAATCATCGTCGCTCACCTCCCGATCGAGAGAGTCGGTTCCGCGACTGCGGCGTTCGGGCGTAAAGCCCGCGGCCGTCGCGAAGAACAGCGTGATGACGACGCCGGCGACGATCAGTGCGACGCCGCCGACCTCGATCGCTTCCATCCCCCAGTAGTGGGCGATGCCGAACGTCTCGCTGAAGGCGTCGTACTCGAGGAAGTTCCCCCCGAGCGCCATGGTGGCGAGACCGGTTGCGATGAAGATGGTGACACCACCGGTGACGAGTCCGACGACGAAGGAGTTCTTCAGCCACTGACGGGTGGGTTCGATTCCGAACGCGAAGGCGAGCATGAGCACGGTGACGCCGATGATCGCGCCGCCCTGGAAGCTCCCACCGGGCGTGTCGGCCCCGTGGAGGCTCATGAACATGCCGTAGGTGAGCGTAAACGGTGCGATGATCTTGACCGTCGTCATGATCACCTGACTCTCGGTGTAGGTATCGTCGTAGGAGTCGGTCTGAGACATTAGGTGAACACCTCCCGTTTGAGAACGAGGAGAACGGCGACGCCGGCGGCGAAGACGACGACCGCCTCGCCGAAGGTGTCGAACCCACGGTAGGAGGCCAACACTGCGCTAACCGCGTTCTGCGCGCCGGTGTCGGCGTACGTTTCCTGCAGGTAGTACAGCGAGGGCGTCTGCTCGAGCACGCCGCCGCCCCAGATCGGCGCGTCTTCGGTGCCGACCGCGTACATATCCGGAAGCAGCGTCAGCGTCACGAGGACGAACGCGCCCACGGCGACGACGGCGGGCACGCTCACTCGTTCGAACAGTTGATCGGTCGGCGGACGACTCGTCCGCGCGATAGTCAAGAGGAGCAGAATCGTCGTCACCCCGGCGCCGATCGCGGCCTCGGTCATCGCGACGTCGGGCGCGAGCAGGTACGTGTAGAGGATCGCCATGCCGAGGCTGTAGGCGCCGAAGACGACGATCGCCGAGAGGACGTCACGGAACAGGGCCGTGGCGATCGCGGTCAGCAGGATGAAGACGGCGAGGGTGAGGGCGAACGGGCTCATTTGGTCTCACCCTCCTCCTCCGACTCTTTCGTCCACGGGTCGATACCGCTCTCTGCGGCCGAGCGAGCGATCGCGTGGGCCGCGGTCGGATTCGTGATGAAGACGAAAAACAGCAACAAGACGGTGTACACCGTCGCGTGCTGCCAGCCGAGCGCGAGTGCGACGGCTGCGAGTGCGAGCCCCGCACCGAGCGTGTCCGCCTGGGATGCGGTGTGTGCGCGGGCGTAGACGTCGGGCAATCGAAGCACGCCCATCGCCGAAACGAACGTGAAGAACAGTCCGAAAGCGATGAGGACGATGATCGCCCAGAATCGGATCGACTCGATCACAGCACACCACCTCGCTCGACGGTGAACTTCGAGATGGCGACCGCCATCAAGAAGTTGAGCAGGGCGTAGATCAACGCGATGTCGAGGAACCACGGCTCGTCGAGCCCCGCAGCCAGCAAGGCCAGGATGACGACCGTGTTCGTCCCGAGCACGTTGACGGCGAGCAAGCGGTCCTGCGTCGTCGGCCCCGCGACGGCCCGATAGAACATCATGATCGCGAGAACGACGAACAGCGCCGCCGCGCCGAGGAAGACCTCCTCGACCGTCACGCCGCTCGGAATCACTGCTCGTCACCTCCGAGAATCTCGGTATCCCCGCGTTCGCGAGGCGACGCGATCGCAGCCGCTTCGCGGCCGTGGAAGACGAATCTGACGGCGCGCTCGAGCGACCCGTCGAAGAGATCCTCGCGGGCCGACGGGATCAGCGTGTGCACGATCAGCCGTTGGTCGTCGCCGCGGACCACGAGCGTCCCCGGCGTGAGCGTGATACTGTTCGCGAGCGCGAGCAGCGGGAGTCCGCCCCTGACTCGGGCGTTGAGACGAGTCATCGTGGGATCGATCGGCAGCGACGGCCGCAGGATCACGATCGAAATCGCGAGGTTGGCCTTGACGATCTCCCAGATGAGATACGGGACGTAGAGGCCGAATCGGAGCGTTCGAATCGGCGACTGGATCCGATCGAGCGGGAACGTGAACGTGATGTGTGCGAGCGAGACGGAGACGATGCCGGCGACCGCCGCGCCCGTCACGAGATCGAACCAGTAGGTCGGGTCCCCGAGAATCAGATAGAAACCGTAGGAGATCCAGAATAGGGCGAACAGGCGGTCGAAGCGTTCGGTCCCGTCGCCGACCAGTCGCTCGTGGCGCGCCGGTCGTTCGACCGGTGCCTCGTCGTACGCCAACCCGACGGCGTCGAGTTCGCGTTCGATCGACTGGAGCATCTGGGCCGTCGCACCCGGCTGATACTCCGGGTCGAGCACGACCAGTTCGATGTCGTGTTCGCGCGCGTAGTCGTCGAACGCACTGGCAAAGTCGCGGGGACCGAAGAGATACTCGTCGGTGCCGAGCAGCGTCGTCTCGACCGTGATCGGCCCACTGCCGGCGTCCTCTCGAACCCAGTTGGCCGCTTTCGAGAGGAGCTCTTTGGCCGCCTCGGTCTCCTGTTGGCCCTCGATGAGGTCCGCCTCGTGGGGTAACGCGACCACCAGATGGACCTCGAGTTCGTCCGCTCGTTCGAGACCGGACTGAACCGCGTAGCCGACCGTCTGTCGAACGGTCACCGTATCCGACAGCGGTACGAGCACTCGTTCAGCCGCCACGGCGCGTCCCTCCTCGAGACAGTCGATAGATATTCATGTCACTCGTCGTTAGTCGAGTCAAGCGGTAGCCGTAGGAAAACGATTTCGTTATCCGCCAGACGAACTGACGGTTCAGCGAATTGTATCGGGCGAATCGTGACAACGTGGGACGTTTTTCGCCGACTCGGTAACGCGTCCGAGAGCGGGGCGGCTGACCGACCGATACTTTTACAACCATGTTTTCACTACTTCAAATTGACTTTCTCCATGGAGACGAGCGACGCCGTCCACAGCCGATTCGAAACCGCCCACACCGATCTGACGCCGTTCCAGGTCACGACCGGACTCCCGTTCGTCGGGTCGTTTACCCCCGTCCGACGTCGCGCGGGCCCGTCCACAGACGCCGACGGCACACACGAGTGTCTCACGGTCAGTCCATAACCAATGCAAAACCGAACCGAAAAACAGCGCGACCGGCTCGCCGCACAGGTGTTCGTCTGTACGAACGACCGCGACTCGGAGTACGCCTGCTGTGCCGACGTCGGCGGGCAGGAGACCCTCGAGGCGGTCAAATCCTGGCTCCGCGAGCGCAACGCGTTCTGGAGCCCGATCTCGGTGACCGAAACCGCCTGTTTGGGCCTCTGCAGCGAGGCGGGGACGGCCATCGCCATCCAGCCGCGAAACCGGTGGTACTCCGACGTTCAGCCCGAAGACGTCCCCGAACTCCTCGAGCGCGAGTTCGGGCCGAACGCCGACCGCGTGGGCGAGGCGTACAGCGAGCACGCCGATGGCGGCGAGCACACAGCCGCCGAGTGAGAAACGGGCACACGGCACAACGGTTTTGTCGTCCGATTCCGACTGATCGCGTACGATAATGCTCGCCTGGCCGGAGAAAACCATCTACGAGGGCGTGGCGTCGGTCGCGTCGGATCGACCGGACCGGACGGCCGTCGTCTTTCGAGGAACCGATTGGAGCTACGCGGAACTGCTCGAGGAGAGCCGCGCGCTCGCTCACGGACTCGCCGATCTGGGCGTCTCGGCGGGCGACGTCGTCGCCGTCTGGCTCGGGAACCGGCCGGAGTGGATCGTCAGTCAGCTCGCGACGTCGTTCCTCGGCGCGGCGATGGTCGCCGTCAACACGCGCTACCGAACCCACGAACTCGAGTACATGCTCACCGATTCGGTAGCGAGCGTACTCGTCACCGAGGAGTCACTGCTCGGCCGGAACTACCACGAGATGCTCGAGACCGCCGTTCCCGAACTCGCGACGCAATCACCCGACTCGTTCGCTCCCGGCTCGATTCCCGCACTCGAGGGCGTCGTCAGCCTCGACTCGCCGTCGAACCTGTCGGCACTGCGCGGGTACGAGAGCGTCCTCGAGACGGGACGTGATCGACTTGGGGGTGAGCGACGGAACGACGGACGAAACTCGCTCGAGCCGGCGTCCGATCCGACCGCCCCGGCAGCCATCTTCTACACGAGTGGCACGACGAGCGATCCGAAGGGCTGTCTGCAGTCGAATCGGTCGCTGCTGAACCACTCCGCTCACGTCGCGGATCATCTGGGCGTCACCGACGAGGATGTTGGCGTCGCAACGCTCCCGTTCTGCGGGATCTGGGGGTACAACACCCTGTTCAGCCACCTCGCGACCGGCGCGACACTCGTCGCGAAGACGCACTTCGATCCCGAGGCGACCCTCGAGTTGGTCGACGAGTACGACGCGACCGCCCTCACGGGACTCGGCGTGATGTTCGAACGGCTGCTCGAGCACGAGTCCTTCGCGCGGTCGCGCGTGGGGACGATCGAACGCGGCGTCGTCGGATTCGTCAGTAAGGGGTTCGACGAGGCGCTGTTCGAGCGCATCGAGGAGACGTTCGGCTTTCCCGTCGTCCAGCCCTACGGGCTCTCCGAGGCGAACAGCCAGATCTTCGTCGGCGATCCGGCCGACTCGATGTCCCGACGGAAGCGCGTCGGCGGGCCACCGATCCATCCGGCGATCGACGCGACGATCGTCGATCCCGAGACGCGGGAGGAGCTACCGACCGGCGAGGAGGGCGAACTCGCCCTCCGGGGCTACCTGCTCGCGGACGGCTATCTCGGCAACCCCGAAGCGACTGCCGAAGCCTTCGACGAGTCGGGCTGGTTCTACACCGGCGATCTCTGTACGATGGACGACGACGGTTACGTCTACTACCGCTCGAGACTCGACGACGCGCTCCGAACGCGTGGGTTTCTCGTCGCACCTCGAGAGATCGCGGCTACCGTTGAGGAGCACCCGGCCGTTCGCTCCTGCGAAGTCGTCGGCGCACCCCATCCTCGTCACGGTGAGGTGCCGGTCGCGTTCGTCGTCGCAGCCGATGACAGAGGTTTCAACGTGTCCGCAGCGGATCTCGAGTCGTTCCTCGACGACCGCGTGGCCGACTACAAGGTGCCCGCCGCGTTCGAGTTCGTCGACGAGTTCCCGACGACGGAGGGACCAAACGGCGAGAAGGTACAGAAAACGCTATTGCGAGATCGGGTGCAGGATCGATTCACCGAGTGAAAAATATGACCGACACCACAGAGACGGACGAAGGAGACGAACTGAACGAAACACACAGCCCAGACGACGAATCGACCGATAAACGCCTCGTCAGCGGGTGGCACGGCCGCTACTACGAGGACTTTCAGGTGGGAGATATCTACAAACACCCGTTCGGACGCACCGTCACCGAGACGGACAACGTCTGGATGACGAACGTGACGATGAACCTCAACCCGATGCACTTCAACGAGGCGTACGCCGCCGAGACGGAGTTCGGCGAGCGCCTCGTCGACGGCACCTTCGTCATCGCGCTCGCGGTCGGGATGAGCGTCATCGACATCTCCGTGAACGCGACCGCAAACCTCGGCTACGACAACATTCGGCATCACGCACCCGTCTTCCACGGTGACACCATCTACGCCGAGAGCGAAGTGCTGAGCAAGCGGGAACTCGAGTCCCGCGACCACGTCGGCATCGTCGAAACCGAACTCCGGGCGTACAACCAAGACGGGGAGCACGTGTTGACACTCGAGCGCACGCCGATGGTGTTGAAACGCGAGCACGCCGAGCCGTCGGCCGCGACGCCGCCGGGGTGGCTCGAAGGGATCGGGACGCAACCCGAGGAACTGTAGCCGGACGATCACCCGAGCGCTCGAGCGAGAACCGAATCGGAGCGGCGCCGTCGCCACGCCGCAGAACCTGGGTCAAGTTTGATCCCGTTTCGTGTCGACAGAACGACTATGACTGAGCCAGATACCGACGTCGTCCTCGTCGACGGCGCACGAACGCCACACGGAACGTTACTCGGATCGCTCGCGAACGTCGAACCGGTCGAGTTAGGCCGCATAGCCGTAGACGGCCTCCTCGAGCGAGTTTCTATCGACGACACGGACGTCGACTGGGTGGCCCTCGGCAACGCCATCCAGGCCGGAATCGGCCAGGTGCCCGGTCGGCAGGTCGTCGTGAAATCCGAACTGCCGAACGAGACGCGCGCGACGACGATCAACGAGGCCTCGGGATCGGGGGTGAGCGCCATCTCGCTCGCGGCGGACCGAATCGCGGCCGGTCGGGCCGAGTTCGCGGTCGCCGGCGGCTTCGAGTCCATGTCGAACGCCCCGTGGATCCTGCCGGACTACCGGAAGGGGCGTCGCTACGGCAACGTCGAACTCGAGGACTCGATGCTGCTCGACTCGCTGTGGGACGTGAACCTCGACGTCCACATGGGCGAGATCACCGAGGGGCTGGTCGACCGCGAGGAGGTTTCGCGCGAAGCACAGGACGAGTACGCCCTCGAGAGCCACCAGCGCGCCGCCGAAGCGATCGACTCCGGCACGTTCGACGACGAAATCGTCCCCGTCGAGACGAACGGGGAGACGGTCGACACCGACCAGGGACCGCGACCCGACTCGACGTTGGAGGACCTGGCCGAACTGCCGACGCCGTTCGCGGAGGGCGGTACGATCACCCCCGGAAACGCTTCGAAGCTCAGCGACGGCGCGGGCACGGTGTTGCTGGCCGACGAGGCCGCAGCCGAAGACCGCGGGCTCGAGCCGATGGCGCGCGTCGTCGACTACGCGACCGCCTACCGGGACCCCGATCGGTTCAACGAGGCCGTCGGCGACGTCGTCGAGGATCTACTCGATCGAAACGATCTCGCCGTCGACGACGTCGACGCCTACTGGATCAACGAGGCGTTCGCCGCCCAGGCGGTGTACGTGATGGATCGAATCGGCATTCCCCGTGAACGCGTGAACCCGAACGGCGGGGCGGTCGCCTTCGGCCATCCGATCGGCGCCTCCGGCGGGATGCTCGCGGCCAGCCTCGCCTACCAATTCCGTGACGATCCGGACGTCTCCCGCGGCTTCGTCGGCATGAGCATCGGTGGCGGCGGCGCGATCATGGCGCTGCTCGAGGAGCGGTGAGCGCGTCCGGCGATCAGTATCAGAGAGAAAACCTATACCGCTTACTCCGCACGGTACGGGCATGACGAGTACGAGCCCGGCGGCCGAGCGGACGACCGCGGATCTCGCGGCGTTCGTGGCATCGCTCTCGAGCGAAGACGTCCCCGAAGACGCGCTCCGGCTGGCCGAGCGAGCGGTTCTCGACACCGTCGGCGTGACGCTGGCAGGTGCGGGCGACGACGCCGGTGAGATTGCCGCGGCCGCGCTGAGCGACGGAGACGGGACGGCGACCGTACTCGGACGCGACGAAAGCCTCCCCCTCGCGGATACCGTGTTCGCGAACGCGACTGCGGGACACGCCCTCGATTTCGACGACGTCGCGCTCGCCGCGATGGACGGCCATCCGAGCGTTCCGATGGTTCCAGCCCTGCTGGCGGTCGGCGAACGTGAAGGTGCGAGCGGAAGCGAGCTGCTGACGGCCTTCGTCGCGGGATTCGAAACTCAGAACTACCTCTCGCGACCGATCAGTCCCGGTCACTACGAAGGCGGCTGGCACGCGACGTCCACGATCGGCGTCTTCGGCGCCGCCGCGGCCGTGAGCCGGTTGCTCGAACTCTCCCCCGAGCGCGCCGAGCACGCGCTTGCGATCGCCGCCTCGATGCCGGCCGGACTCAAGCGGAACTTCGGCTCGACGACCAAGCCGATCCACGCCGGACAGGCGGCCCGTTCGGGGACGACCGCGGCGCTGCTCGCGGCCGAGGGAGCGACGGCGGATCCGAGCGCGGTCGACGGCGAGGGCGGCTTCTTCGACCTGTACTGCGGCGACGAACGGCCGAACTTCGGCCGACTGCCGGCGTTGGGAACCCGGTGGTCGCTGCTCGAGGACGGCATCGACGTCAAGAAGTACCCTTGCTGTTACTACACCCACGCCGCGATCTACGCCGCGAGCGAACTGGCGGACGCACACGGTCTCGAGGCCGGAACGATCGACGAGGTCGCCGTGACGGCCTCACAGGGAGCCGCGGACGCGCTCGAGTACGACGATCCGGACACCGGACTCGAGGCGAAGTTCTCGATGCCGTTTCTGATCGCGAGCGCCATCGCCCGGGAGCACGTCGATCTGGCCGCGTTCGACGCGGAGCAGCTCGACGAACCAGCAGTGCAGTTCGTCCGCGAACGGGTGCGGCTGACGGTCGACGACGAACTGCCGTACGACTCGAACGAGGCGCGCGTCGAGATCACGGCGCGCGACGGCGAGACGTACGAACGCACTCAGCGGCGACCGCCGGGCACGCACGACGAGCCGCTCTCGGACGACGAACTCCACGAGAAGTTCCGGATGTGCGCCGAGCGCGCGCCGGGGACCGTCGACGTCGACGGCGCCGTAGAGTCGCTCGACTCGCTTCGAACGGTATCGGACGTGAGGACGCTGCTCGAGCGGCTCTAGCTCACCCACGGACCGACGACCGAGACCGTGCCGTAATTGCGTCGACATCGTATCCGAACCCGTACCGAGACCGGCCAGCCCTTCGAAGCCTTCGAGACGTTTAGGTAGCAGCCGTTCGGAACGGTTGCTAATGACGCTGTACTCGCGGGTTCGTCCCCTCGCGTTCAAACTTCCAGCCGAGACGGCCCACGACCTCGGCAAGCGGACGCTCCGGACGGCCCAGTCGACGTGGCCCACGCGAACGGCCATCTCAGCTGCATATCAGTACGAGCATCCGGCCCTCGAGGTCGACCTGTTCGACACCACGTTTCCGAACCCCGTCGGCGTCGCCGCGGGGTTCGACAAGAACGCCGAAGTGACCCACGCCCTCGAGGCGCTCGGCTTCGGCTTCGTCGAGATCGGCACCGTGACGCCGTACCCCCAGTCTGGGAACGAGCGACCGCGGCTGTTCCGTCTGCAAGAAGACGAGGCGATGGTCAACCGGATGGGATTCAACGGGCAGGGGATGGAGCGCGTGAAGTCGCGACTCGAGCGCGACGGCACGCCCGGCTTCCCGCTCGGCGTGAACATCGGCAAGATGAACTCCTCGAACGAACGGGAGGCGATCGAAGATTACCGACGCGTCTTCGATCGGCTCTCGCCGTTCGCCGACTACGTCGTCGTCAACGTCTCCTGTCCGAACACGCCCGACGAGTTCGACGAGGCCTCCCCCGACCACCTGCGAGAGATCTTCGAGACGCTCGAGGACGAAAACGACGCGGACGTGCCGATGCTGGTCAAGATCGGTCCCGACGAGCCCGAGGCGTCCGTACTCGATCTCGTCGACATCGTCCAGGAGTTCGATCTCGACGGTATCGTCGCGACGAACACCTCCACGAGTCGCGAGGGGCTCGAGTCACCGAACCGGGAGGAGTGGGGTGGCCTCAGCGGCAATCCGCTCCAGGACCGATCGACGGACGTGATTCGGACGGTCGCCGAGTACACGGACGGCGATCTCCCGATCGTCGGCGTCGGTGGCGTCGACTCGCCGGGCAGCGCCTACGAGAAGATTCTGGCCGGCGCCTCGCTCGTCCAGCTGTACACCGGATTCGTCTACGAGGGGCCGTCGACGGCGAAACGGATCAATCGAGGGCTGGTACAGCTACTCGAGCGGGACGGGTTCGCCTCGGTCGAGGAGGCCGTGGGGGCGGGCCTCGACTAGGGCCGCGTCTAGGAACCATCAGTAGGGGTCGTCCGCACGACACCGTCGATCAGTCCGCCGGTTCGGGGTCGTCGATCGCGTCGTCGAGTCCGTGCATTTCCGCAGGACCGACGGTTTCGTCCGTACGGTCCTCGCGAATCTCACGACTGCCGGAGTCCTCCTGCTGGGATTCGACGACGGGTTCCGCGTCGCCGTCGGTCACGGAGAGGTAGACCGACCGAAGCTGTTCCGTCCTATCCACCTCACGGGATTCGTCCGTCTCGGAGTCGGCATCTGTCATCGTTCGTGATCCTCATCGATTCCGGTGGCACCAGGTGCGAATATAAATCCACCGTCGCTTTCAGAAAGTGAAAATCATCGACAAACGATATCGAGTAGGTGTTCGGCAGAACGATCGATCAAACGGGA
Organism: Natronorubrum texcoconense; assembly: GCF_900100335.1. Lineage (GTDB taxonomy): Archaea > Halobacteriota > Halobacteria > Halobacteriales > Natrialbaceae > Natronorubrum > Natronorubrum texcoconense. The sequence goes on from NZ_FNFE01000008.1 coordinate 86,709, forward strand.
ACGAAGCCGTAGTTCTCAGTCGACGTCGACACGCGTTCCGTAACCCGATTCGCCGACCACGTCGCCGTCCTCGTAGACGACCTCGCCGCGGACGACCGTCGACACCACGTTTCCGGTGAACGACTCGCCCACGAACGGCGTGACGCAATTCTTCGAGTGGAGCTCGTTGCTATCCTCGAGCGTCCACTCCCGCTCGGGATCGACGATCGTAAAGTCGGCGTCGGTGCCGACCTGTAACGATCCCTTCTGGGGGTACATGCCCCAGACCTGGGCCGGTCGGGTCGAGTGCCGGCGGACCCACTCCTCGAGCGTGAGGCGACCCTGATCGACGAACGAGAGCATGACCGGAACTTCGGTCTCGAGGCCGACGAACCCCGAAATGGCCTCCCAGGTGTTGCCGAAGGGATCGTCGACTTTCTTCTCCTCCGGCGTGTGAGGTGCGTGATCGGTTGCGATACAGTCGATCGCACCGTCGTCGATCCCGACCTCCCAGAGTTTCTCGCGTTCCGCGGCGTTCCGAATGGGCGGCTGGATCCGCGCTGGATTCCCCTTCTCACGCATAACGTCCTCGGTGAACCAGAGGTAGTGGGGGGTCGTCTCGGCGGTCACGTCCACCCCGCGGTCTTTCCCGCGAGCGACGGCCTCGGCTGCCGAGCCGGAAGAGACGTGGTACATGTGGATCTTCGCGCCGGTCTCCTCGGCGAATGTGATCATCCGTTCGACGGCCTCGCGCTCGGCGATCACGGGTCGGGAGTGGGAGTGATCGATCGGTTCGTTCCGCCCTTCGGCCTGGAACTTTTCCGTGTAGTGGTCGATGATCTCCCCGTTTTCCTCGTGGAAGCCGAGGCGCTTGCCCGTCTCCCGAATCTTCTCCATGGCCTCGAGGATTTCACCGTCGTTCGGCGGCGGGACGTCCCCCACCGTCGAGCCGAGGAAAATCTTGTAGCCGAGCGCACCGGCATCGTCGATGGCCGGGATCAGATCGATATTTTCGCTCGTGACGACGACGTAGCTCTGGAAGTCGACGTGTGCAGAGGCCTCGCCGCGCTCGAACTTCAACTCGAGGTGCTCGGGACGGTCGATGACGGGGTCCGTGTTGGGCATCCCGACGACGGTCGTCACGCCGCCGGCGGCTGCCGCCCGCGTCGCGGACTCCCAGTCTTCCTTGTACTCGAGGCCGGGTTCGCGGTTGTGTATGTGGCAGTCGACGATCCCCGGCACGAGGACGTGTCCGTCGCCGTCGACGACGCGATCCGCGTCGGGCAGACGGTCGCTCCGACCGACGGCGACGATCTCACCGTCCTCGACGGCGACGCCCGAGTTCGGCGTCCGCCCGGCGGGAGTCACCACGGTACAGTTGCGTACGACGAGGTCGACGATCATTGCCGGGAGTTGCCGAGCGCGGCGCATATAGCTTCTGTTGGGCGATCAGATCGCGGCTTGTCTTCCCGAGTTTGCCAATCGCTCGAGTCGGCGCGACCGATCCGAATCGGTGGGGGGGCAGCGCTGCTCGCCTGTGGGACCGTTAAACGAGCCTGTCTTAGTGGTGAACTAGCCCGTGTAGGCACCGAATACGATGGGGTACGAGTGCTATACTAAACGGCGGGGAGATGGGACGGAAAGTAGATGGATTCGCCAGCGATTCGTGACAAGACGGTGCTCGTGACCGGTGGGGCGGGCTTCATCGGCAGTCACCTCGTCGAGGCCCTGGCCCCGCACAACGAGGTCCGGGTACTCGACAACTTCTCGTCGGGCGACCGGACGAACCTTCCCGAGGACGTAACGATCGTCGAGGGAGATATCCGCGATCCGATCGCCCTGCAGCAGGCGGCCCGCGGCGTCGACATCATCTTCCACCACGCCGCCGTCGTCAGCGTCTCCCAAAGCGTCGACGCCCCCCGCCAGAGCAACGAGACGAATCTCGACGCGAGTTTGCTCGTCTTAGAGCAAGCCCGCCAGGAGGACGCACGGGTAATCGTCGCCTCGAGTGCGGCGGTTTACGGCCATCCAGACGAACTCCCGGTTTCGGAGACGGCGTCGACCGAACCGTCGTCGCCGTACGGCATTCAAAAGCTCGCGCTCGATCAGTACACCCGACTCTACGAAGACCTGTACGGTCTCGAGACGGTGGCCCTGCGGTACTTCAACGCCTACGGACCACGCCAGCAGGGGCCCTACAGCGGCGTCATCTCGACGTTTCTCGAGCAGGCGCGTGCGGACGACCCGATCACGATCGAGGGCGACGGCGAGCAGACCCGCGATTTCGTTCACGTAAGCGATATCGTCCGGGCGAACCTCTACGCGGCGACCACCGACGACGTCGGCGAAGCGTACAACATCGGGACGGGGACCCGAATCTCGATCGAGGAGTTAGCCGAGACGATTCGAGACGCGACCGACTCGTCGTCGTCGATCGTCCATCGCGACCCTCGCCCTGGAGATATCAGACACAGCGGGGCGGACGTCACCAGGGCAAAACGCACGCTCGGGTTCGAGCCGCGAGTAGGCCTCGAGTGCGGGATTCAATCGCTCGTCGACGGAACGCGGCTCGCACCGGTCGACGACGACACCGAGACCCTCCTCGAGTCGGCGACGAACAGTCGCTAACAGCCGCGCGATCGTCCGTCCGATCGCACGACGGCTGTGTGAGGGGGGACGAAACTCGTTTTGGAGCGACGGGAAGGCCGACAGCCATCGGGATCCGATCCGTGACGGCGGAGCCACGGCCGATATCGTGTTGGGATCAAATAACCGATGAGTGTCTCGAAAACCGACTCCTGAGGCCGTACAACACGGCTTTCATGAGTGTAGGTGAAAGATAACTAACGGTATCCGCGGCCTCAAGAGGATGTATGATCGAAAGTCTCGTCGTATTCGTAGTGAGCCTACTCATCGGCGCTATCGGCATCTACGCCGGTGCAAAGGTGATCGTCGACTCCGAAGATTACACGTACGCACTCGTCACGGCCCTGTTAGGGGCGATCATCTGGGGCGTCGTCGGGTTCTTCTTCGGCTGGATCCCGCTGCTCGGACCGCTCCTGGTCTTCGTCGCCTACCTCGCGATCATCAACGCCCGATACCCGGGCGGTTGGGTCGATGCCGCCGCGATCACGATCGTCGCCTGGCTCTCCGTCCTGATCGTGCTCTACGTCCTCGCACTCGTCGGCGTAACCGGATTCGACGCCGTCGGTGTGCCGGGCGTCTAACGCGAGCGACGGCCAGCCACGTCACTGAGGAATCGGGCGCTCGACAACACTGTTCTCGCGGCTTCCGTGACGAGAGCACCGCGTGACGAACTCGGACCGGAGCGTCGCTTCGACTTCAGCCTCGATCCGGGAGTGGCTTCTCGCTCGAGTCGAACGGGACCGTCGTCACAGTCTGGACTGCAAACAGGGACGACGTATCGGTAGCAGCCACCACCCGGGATCGGTAGCAGCTATCACTCGGAGTTGGTAGCCGTCGAAGTGACCGAACAGTTCGCTCGTTCGCGAGCGACGAATTGCGGCCGAATGTCCCATCGGCCTCAGTGAATCAATACGGACACGCCGGCCAATGAACTGATATTCTGCCAGTGACGGGCCATCACGCTCACAGGTCACCGGACCGCGTGCTCACGATCGCTCGAGCACCCTCCTCATCTGCGTCTCCGGAGGGCATCGGCCCGTAACGCGACAGCAGAGAACGACTTCTGTCCTCGAACTCCCCCAGCAGTTCGACGGAACCGGCTCCAGAGATGGCGTGCGTCCAGTTGCCCCCACTCGAGGGAGCCGACGGACTGGCACTCGGCGACCGACGACGACGGTCACGACTGACGGTGGCAGCAACAGATTGATTCACAACAGCAACGACAGCCGCGGCCCACGTGCCACTGAGAGAATCGCTCTCTGCCGCCACGGCCGACTCGTTGGCAACGATAAATTGAACGGATTTCGAGAGACTCACGGAAGTATTTACTTACCGACTAAATCGAGCGGAATCCGAGCTAGTCGTTGCGAACGTCCGACCGAGTTTATTCGAACCCTCGGTCTACGTATCGTCGGAGCAACACCGAGTGATCGCCGTCGCGGCCACCAACTCCCACGGTGAATGCGGCGGCTTCGGTGGTGGAGAAGCACCAGTGAACACAACCGACGCAATCGGCACGGGGTTTCGAGCGAGCGGATCGTGTGGGGCGACGACTGTACAGCGCTGCTGTGCACGAACCCGAACTGTACGCGATCTAACTGTCGTCCGTCCACGACATCGCGACAGGAAACGAGCGCGCGCATCATCGACGGTGACTCGCTCGAGCGCACGATCTATCACCTCCCATGAGATACGATATCGTACGAATAAATGATTGATAAAAAACATTTTGAGGAGCGGTCACGACGGTATAGAGAAACGTGAGTCAAACCAGCCACACCCAGCCCACATGAGCATTCAGTTCCGAGCCTCCGTCGCGGCGGTCGCCGCTTTCAGTACGGTCAGCACCGCATCAGTCCCCACCGGCACGAGCGTCGAGACATTCATCCCACTTATCGTCTCCAGCCACGGCCAGCCGGCCCAGATCGGGTGGAGCCCACACCTCGCAGCGCTGGTCGGCATTCTGGCACTCGCGCTCCTCGGTGGCGTCCTCGCCGCCCGTAACCGATTTGACGAGCGGGATACGCTCGTCGCCGAGTCGGAGCCACGGAGCGAGGAGTTCCTGACCGACCGAGAGAGAGTCCAACAACTCGTCCGCGAGAACGGCGGTCGGATGAAGCAATCGAGAATCGTCGACTCCGTCGACTGGTCGAAAGCGAAGGTCAGTCGACTGCTCGCCGAACTCGAGGAGGAAGGCCGAGTCACGAAACTTCGTCTGGGGCGGGAGAACCTGGTCTGTCTCCCGGGTCACGAGCCGACGGCCTCACAGTCACCGGAGAAACCGAAAAGCGAGTGACGGCCACCGCTGGCAGCCGTCGCAAACGTATCAGCAATTATTGCTTTCGTGGTGCGAAGCACTGCCTGAAGCGAACCCTACCGGCCGTAGGATGCGATTTCCGGCCGCAATGGTTGTGGCGGTTTATGCGGGCTAATAGCCATTAGCCGGTGCCTTACGGCAGACAGACATGACTACACGCAATCAGCTACTCGTAGTACTCACCGCCTTGATGATGGTGTGCTCGAGCGGGGCGATGGTCGCGGGTGCGGCGCCGGCCGCGACCCTCGACGAGCACGACGAGGACGAGTACAACGATTCAGACGTGGGCGAGGACGGAGATGACACGGATCCCGACGACGCTGACGAGGAGGTGGATCCACCTGAGGACGCCGAGGCGACCGTGACGTTCACCGATCAGGAACTCGAAAACGACACGGTCGTCGTCGACGAGGTAACGGTCGATGACGGCGGCTTCGTCGTGATTCACGACAGCAGCCTGCTCGCGGGCAACGTCTTCGACAGCGTCATCGGCGTCTCCGAGCACCTCGACGAGGGGACACACGAGAACGTCGAAGTGACCCTCGACGAGCCGCTCGAAGAGGACGAGACGCTCATCGCGATGCCGCACTTCGACACGAACGACAACGAGGAGTACGACTTCGTAGAGACCGACGGCGCGGAAGACGGTCCGTACCTCACTGCTGACGACGAACCGGTGACCGACGAAGCCGTCGTCACCGTCGACGCGGAATCGGAGGAAACGCCCGAAGAAACCCCTGAAGCGGTCGAAGAAGAGCCAGTAGCGGAGGAGCCGGTTGACGAAGAGGTTGTAGATGTCGACGAGGAACCGGTTGAGGAGGAGCCAGCCGACGTGGCCCCTGACGATGCTGACGACGAGCCACCCGAAGAAGAGCCTGACGCAGTCGAAGAAGAACCAGTAGCGGAGGAGCCGGCTGACGAAGAGGTTGCAGACGGCGACGAGGAACCGGTTGACGAAGAGGTCGAAGACGCTGATGAGGAGCCTGTAGACGGTGACGAGGAGCCCGTAGAGAAGGAACCGGTGGAGGAAGAACCAGTTGAAGAGGAACCCGAACCGGTCGATGACGACACCATCGACGTTCTCATCGAAGAGGTGACGATCTTCGTGTTCTTCGATGAACTACCGCACGACAAGCCAGCCGACGGGCACCACGTCGACGTCGACGCGAACGATGTCGAGGTTGACGACGGTCTCGAGGGCGCTGCAATCGACGGCGACGCAGCCGAGACCGATGCGGCTGCCGGTGACGATACGGCTCGCGACGGTGCGAACGAGACGTACGATCTCGACGAACTCGGCTACACGTTCACCGATATCGAACTCAACGTCACTATCGAGACGGTGACGATCGTGCCGATCTACGATCACCACGGTGACGACCACCATCACGACGCCGACAGCGGTCACCACCACGCTGACGGCGAACACCACCACGACGCCGACAACGGAACGGACGGCGTCGAAGCGGATTCAGTTGACGACGCACACGATGCAGCCGACCACGACGAGTACGACGTCGTGATCGAACACGCGTCCGTCTTCGTGTTCGTCGGTGACCTCGGTGAGCTACCACACCACCCAATCGACGACGAATCGGCTGAGCATTCCGACGACTACGACGATGCTGCCGACGACGACGGTGCTGACACCCAGCCCGCTATCGCAAGCGCGCTCTAGGCACAGCTCGTCGAATCACCCCGTCGAATAGCCGCTTTTCTCGACGCTATCGAACCGCAGACCGAAACGCGTTCGCAAAAGTCACTCACCGACAGCAGCGTCACAAAACAGCCGATAAGACGATAGTGGCGTCACAAAACAGCCGATAGTGGCGTCACAAAACAGCCGATAGTGGCGTCACGCGAGCAGCCGATACAGGCTGCTCGCAGCAACGGCCAACAGCACGACGACGCTCGAGAGAACGGGATCGACGCTCGAAAGCAGCGGAATCCCGAGTCCGGCGAACGCGATCACGGCGAGGCCGAGGAGACAGACGGCGAAGTGAAACCGAAGCGCCGTCGACTCGGTCTCCCCGTGCCCGTCGATGTACTGCAGGACGTCGTCGAAGTTCGGACCCCGCTGGATCGTCTTCGCGTCGGAATCGTACTCGATAACGGCGTCCTCCTGGAGCTGTGGCAGATGCGTCTGCTGGAGGGAGACGTAGACGCTTTTGTACAGATTGTTCGGAACAGGTGTGGTGTCGGTTTCGTTGGCAGCAATCTCCGATGCGATGTCGGAGACGTCGACCTGTCCGGCCTCCTCGGCGAGGAGTTGGACGATAGCCCGCCGTCTGTCGTTCCCGAGGATGTGGAACACTTCACTTTCGGCGAGTGACTCGGAACGATTGGTCTGGACAGACATCGATCAGGAAGAGCGCATATTGTCGACGAGCAGTCCACCACCAGTTACCATACGCATCGTCGTTTCGCAGACCACTAACTTTAACTTTTGCAGACTAGATCCCACCTGACCTGCCGCTGACGCGGCCAGCACGACCAGAATAGCAGTAAGTTTGGGATACACAGGCGTCTCTCGACGTATCGACGAGGCGGTCGGCGGTGTCGCTGACGAGACCGTTTCGCCAGCGCGGTGCGGACGAACTGGCCGAGAACACGAATCAGTATCAGTTTCGGTCTGGGAAGGAATCGGTGGCGTTCGGTGGACGGTCGCTCGTACTCACCGAATCGGGGTGTCACGCGACGAAATCGGACCGCAAAATCGTGTCGCCCTCACTTACCCGGCAGATGGTTACCGGACTGCATCTCGCGATAGGTCGTACAGGCCGGACAGCCGTGGACGATATCTCCGTTGTCACCGAAGACGCGTGCGAACTGTTGGGTTACATGGGTGCCACAGTTGCGACATCGTGCGCCTGCGGTCGACGATTCCATGGGCTTCCAATCTTGTTGGGTGGATTTCATGGTTGGATGGGGGGGTACTCGGACGAGGCGAGTGGGCGTCGGTCACCGACGTCGATCGGTCGTCGAGACCGACCAGCGATGGCACAGACACCGGTACATCGCCGGAGTCGTCCGGGCATCACTTCTATCGAGGGGAGCAAACGTGGATAAAGGACGCCGACCGTTCACCCGACGCACGGCCGTGAGAACCGCGAAATACAGGGTTTCCGCCCTGTACCCTGCGATAACAGCGGTGTGTCACCGAATGACGACAGTTCGACAAGACGGTTTCCACACCGAGTTTAGATGGCTTGCCTTGCATTTGACGGGCAAACAGCGGATTGACCTATCCCATACCGTCCGAAAGCTCCCATTTCCAGATAGAAATTAGGAGTTTCGCTAAAGAATGATCTTGTTTCGAGATATAAGGTACATCGTTATAAAATACCACTATCGCTTACTCATCGTCGTGCTGGAACATACTGGTGCCCGTGATGGGGATGGACCGTACTCCCGGTCGGTCCGTCTCGATCCCCCGCTCGTGAGAGTGAACGGCTCCAACCCGCCACAACTGAGTGATTTCGACGATGTCAATGCAAGCGAGTAATACGCGATCCGAACCGACGCCAGAACCGTCCGCCCAACTCGACGTCCTCGGGGACGAGTGTGCGCGAACGATCCTCGTCGCAACGAGTGACGGACCGAAGACGGCGAAGGAACTGACCAACCGAACGGACAGCTCGTCGGCGACGGTGTACCGACGAATCAACAACCTCCTCGAGAGCGATCTCCTCTCGGAGTGCGTTCGGTTCGACGACGACGGCTCGCACACGACGGCGTACGAGGCGACGATCGAGACGCTGCAGGTCCAGATCGGTGGGGACGGGATCGACGTCTCGGTGTCGGAGATCGAAGACTGACGCGTTCCGAATCGCGGTAGTACTGATGCGATCCGGACTGAACTGACGAACCGGCGTCGGACGTGCAATCCGAATGAGCGACTCTATCGGTTCGAATAGTAGTGCTCGAGACTGTCTTGAGAACATTCACTTTAGTTCGTCGAACATGTCTTGAAAGGAGTTCTAACACTCCTGTATGATACGGATAACAAATATCTATTCAGTGGAATGGTCACTGTGATTGAACAATGCACGATCTGACCGGCTTCCAACGCGACCTCCTGTACGTGATCGCAGGTGCCGATCAGCCCTCAGGACAGACCGTCAAGGACGAAGTCGAGAAGTACTACAGTTCGGAGATCAATCACGGTCGCCTCTATCCGAACCTCGATACGCTCGTGAATAAGGAGTTGGTCGAGAAGGGACAGCTCGACAGGCGAACGAACTACTACGCGATTACGGACGACGGTCGAGAGCGAATCGACGAACGTCGCGAGTGGGAAGCACAGTACGTCGACTTCTAGAAGGACGATCGGGACGGATATCGTCGATCGGCAAACGGGTGTCGAGAGCGTGCGCAAGACAGACATTCCATCGATACCGAACGGGGCCGATTTCGCGGTAACCCGGGCATAACAAAGCAATAGAGAGTCCTTTGAGACAACGATTCGAGAATGATATTCGTGTCGGCTCGAGCCAGGCGAATGACTGACCAGCAACGTCCAGTGGTCGATCGATGAGCCACGAAACGAGTACACAGACGGGATTCGGTGTCGTCCGGGAGTATCCGGTAGATCTCGCGGTCGTCTCAGTCGCCGCAGTACTAGCGTACGGGGTCGCCACGTGGTTTCCGGAGGGAAGCGTCCTCAGACTGTTCGTGACGTTCCCACTCGCGTTGTTCCTTCCGGGATACGCGCTCATCTCGGTGCTCTTTCCGGCGGGAGATCGTAGCGCGCGGAAAACGACATCGGCGTCCATCGAAACGCGGCCTCGCGGAATCGACGTCGTCGAACGACTCGGACTGTCGTTGGCGGTGTCGCTCGCGATCGTTCCCGCGCTCGTGATCGCGCTGCCGTTTACGCAGTGGGGTCTCGCAACCGGGTCGATCGCGGCCGCACTCGTGGTCGCCACCGTCGTTCTGGCACAGCTCGGCGCCGTTCGTCGGCTCCGAACACCGAAGCCGGAGCGATTCATCGTCTCCCCGCTCGCGTCGGTCTCGAGACTTCGGCGGGACGAAAACGCCGTCGCGACGGTCTCGTCCGTGTTGCTCGTCCTCGCGATCGGGTTGGCAGTGGGGGCCCTTCTCATCGGGTTTCTTGCCCCAGTCTCGACGGGTGGGTTCAGCGAACTGGCACTGTACAGCGAGGATGACAACGGCGACCTGGTCGCCGGGGGAATCGACGGCGAGATCGAGCCGGGCGAGTCGGTTCCGGTGACCGTCTCGATCGACAACCAGGAGGGCGAGGAGACCGACTACACGGTCGTCGTCCAGGAGCAGGTGATCGAGGACGGTGAGGTCGTCGAACGGACCGAACTCGACGAGCTCGAGACGACGCTCGACGACGGGACGACCGGGACCGGCGAGTTGGAGATTACGCCGACGGCGAGCGAGGGAGAGACGGTCCGTATCAGCGTCCTCATGTACGAGGGTGACGCGCCCGACGAACCGACGAACGACAACGCCGACGAGGACACCTTCTTCTGGGTGACGGTCGAGTAACGTTCGCCGCCGCCTTCGGGCCACCGCTCTTCGAGACGAAGCCGAGCCGTACCGACAGTAGACAGTTGCTACCAGGCGGAGCGGGTGGACAGTCGTCGCAAGCCGAAACAGCGGCGTAGTTGTCCCGATTCGACACAGCAACGAAATCTCGCGACCCGAGCCACCAATTGTATTGTCGAGGACACGGCAACGGGAGCGGCAGTTCCCGTCCGCATCGCTCCGTCGACAGCCGACTCGAGACACCCATACTACTCGCGCATCAACTCGGAAACGAGATCGACGCTCGTGCAACTGATGCGTCGCGTTCGCCCCCACGCGCACAGTCATCAACGCTATCGACCGAAAGTTGTCTTGTCCGACAGTTTCGGTTCGGTGAGAGCGGCCGCTCCGAACCACGAACGGAGATGGTTACAAGACAGCTGAGTCGGTGATGCAACCGGTTTCGAGCCGGAGATACCGCTCTCGATGAGCGAAACGTTCGGTCGACCCAGAGCGAGACGGCACGCTCGGTTACAGCGCCAGTTGAAGGTCGAATTCGGGACGCCGCGAGACGTGTTGGGCGACCGAAACCGCGAGAACGAGCAGACACAGGGCCAGTGCGATCGCCGGTGCGACGGTCGCCGTCAGGGGACCGATCGAGAGCCACGACAACGCGACCCCGATCACGCCCAGCGCCGTGACCGACGCGTAAAGCCGATGCCAGGGGCGCTGATTCTCGAGTCGATGATCGAGGTAGGGTTCGAAGACATCGTCGCCCGGAAGGAGATCGATGGCGTGATCGTCCGGATCCCAGTCGACGATGCCGTGCTCCTCGAGCATCGGCAGATGGGTCTGGTACAGGGAGATGTAGACGCGCCGTCGCTGCGTGCGCGTGACATCGTCCGAATCGATACCGTTCTCCCAGGCGGCAACCTGCTCGACCAGCGGAGCGAGATCGCAGCTCCCTCCGTGTCGCTTGAGATACTGGACGGCGCGGCGTCGCCGGGCGTTACTAAAGACGTCGAACAGTTCTGCTTGCGTCAGTTCGTGTTTAGACATAAGCGTCCTCGCGTTCCCGAAGTGGCTCCCGTTCCCGTGCCACGGGTATGTTCGGATACCTCACGACAACGAATGCCAGACTGTGGCACTTTACTATCACTCGACTACCCTGGCGAAAGGTATCTGTACCAGTCGGTTGCCATGACCGACATATAATCCAATATTTCCTCACGAATACGGACCCGGAGCGATCGATCAGTGGAGTGAACGGCTGGTTCTCCACAATTCGGGGATACCTCGGTTCGCCGAGAGTATAGCTCCTGACTACACGTCTCGCAGGCCGGGGATAACAAAGCCGTGTTACCGGCTGTATCTGGATGATTGCCCACACGGGTATCGAGGTATCAATGATATATCAACGACGACACGCAAGATTTCGACGACACGTAGCGGGTTTCAGTTCGGGAGGTGAGCCACGGTGAGCCGGTTCGTCTGTGGAGACGACTGTACGGTCGACGACGACGTGACGGTCGGCCACGGCGAGTTCGATGCGCCGACCCGAGTCGGCGACGGCGCGACGATCAGAGCCGGATCGATCGTCTACGGGGACGTCACGATCGGTGACGAGTTCACCACGGGCCACGATGTACTCGTCAGGGAAGGAACGACGATCGGCGACGACGTCCTCGTCGGCACCAAGACGGTCATCGACGGCCAAACGACGATCGGCTCGCACGTCAGTCTGCAGACGAACGTCTACATCCCGACCGAAACGACGATCGGGGACAACGTCTTCATCGGACCGAGCGCCGCACTGACCAACGACGAGTACCCGATCAGGACTGACGACGGGCTCGAGGGACCGACCATCGAAGACGGCGCGTCGATCGGTGCGAACGCGACGCTGCTACCCGGCGTCACGATCGGAGAGAACGCCTTCGTCGCGGCCGGATCGGTCGTCACCGACGACGTCCCGCCCGATACGCTCGCCGTCGGCACACCGGCGTCGATTCGAGAACTACCGAAACCGCTCGAGGGGGCGAATCAGATCGCATGACCGAGCCAGAAACCGATTCCGAGAGAGACATCGACGCCGAGACGGACGGCGGCGTCGCCGAATCCGACACCTCGGAAACCGATCCGGCCAAGAACGGAGCGGCCGACGGTGAAGCGGGCGGCTCCGTCTCGATCGCTGCTCCCGACATCGGTTCGGACGCCATCGATCGAGTCGAGTCGGTCCTTGAGAGCGGGATGCTCGCCGACGGTCCCGAAGTGCGAGCCTTCGAAGACGAATTCGCCGCCTACTGCGGCGCCGAGCGGGCCGTCGCGACGTCGAACGGCACCACCGCTCTCCACGCCGCACTCGAGGCGCTCGGTCTCGAGGACGGCGAGGGCGTTATCACGTCCCCGTTCTCGTTCGTCGCGAGCGCGAACGCGATCAGACTCGCGGGCGGAACCCCCGTTTTCGCCGACATCGATCCCGAGACGTACACGCTCGATCCGAGCGCCGTCGAACGGGTGCTCACAGAGCGCGACGACGTCGTCGGCATCATGCCGGTCCACCTCTACGGACTGGCAGCCGATATGAAAGCGATCGGTGATCTCGCGGACGAACACGACCTCTTCGTCCTCGAAGACGCCTGTCAGGCACACGGCGCGGAGATCGACGGCGACCGCGCCGGCACCCTCGGCGACGCGGCCTGCTTCTCGTTCTATCCGACGAAGAACATGACGACCGGCGAAGGTGGGATCATCACCACCGATCGAAACGACGTCGCCGACCGAGCCGCGGGCTACGTCAATCACGGTCGAGACGTCGGTGACGATGCAAGCTACGAACACATTGAGCTGGGCCACAACCACCGAATGACGAGTATGGCCGGCGCGGTCGGCCGCGCCCAACTCGAGCGACTACCCGAGTTCAACCGCCAACGTCGTGAGAACGCAGCCTACTACGACGAGCAGTTGGCGGAGCTACCGATCGAGACGCCGACGGCTCCCGAAGGGTACCGTCACGTCTACCACCAGTATACGATTCGGACGGAGGATCGGGAGTCCCTCGCAGCAACGCTCGACGAACACGGCGTCGACACCGCCGTCTACTACGACACGCCGATTCACCGTCAGCCGGCCTACGAGACAGTGAGTACGGCTGCAGAAACGTTGCCAAACGCAGAACGGGCGGCCGAGACGGTCCTCTCACTTCCCGTCCATCCGTCACTGTCGGAGCGCGATCGGCGAACCGTCGTCGACGCGGTACAGGACCACTTCCACCCCCAATGAGTCGAACACCCTCCTCACGACCGATTCGAGCCGGCGTCATCGGCGTCGGTTCCATGGGCGAAAACCACGCGCGCGTGTATAGCGAACTACAAAACGTCGATCTCGCCTGCATCACCGATCACGACGAAGCGATCGCACAGCGAGTCGCGGACGAGTACGGCACCGAGGCCGTCGACTTCGAAACCGTCCTCGATCGCTGTGACGTCGTGACGGTCGCCGTCCCGACGCAAGCCCACTACGACGTCGTCTCGGACTGTCTGGCGGCGGGCCTCCACGTCCTCGTCGAAAAGCCGATCGCCGAAACGACCGAGCAAGGGCGAGCGCTGGCGGAACAGGCGGACAGAGAAGGGCTCGTCCTTCAGGTCGGGCACATCGAACGGTTCAACCCGGCCGTCCAGACGGTAACCGACCTGATCGACGACCTGGACGTCATCAGCCTCGAGGCCGAACGCCTCGGTCCGCCGCTGGATCGAGACGCCCTCGGGAACGTCGTCTCGGATCTGATGGTCCACGACATCGACGTCGTCGGCTCCGTGCTCGACGCGAAGCCGGACACGATGACCGCAATGAGTGCCGAAAACGGCCAGTACGCCACAGCAACGATGCAGTACGACGACGTCGTCGCCTCGCTGACCGCGAGTCGGGTGACCCAGAAGAAGGTTCGGAAACTCACCGTGACCGCTCGCGAGTGTCTGGTCGAAGTCGACTACCTCGAGCAGTCCGTGCTGATCCACCGGAACTCCTATCCGGAGTACGTCGTGGACGACGGCAAGCGCCGGTACCGCCACGAGAGCGTCATCGAACGTCCGCGAGTCGACAACGGCGAACCCCTGCGCCACGAACTCGAGGCGTTCATCGACGCCGTTCGGACCGGCTCCGAACCGGTCGTCACCGCCGAAGACGGGATCGCGGCCCTCGAGACGGTCCAGACGATCGAAGCACTCGTCGAGGAGGACGTCAAGAAAACGGAGGTGCAAGTCCGGTGAACCGAGAGACAGCTGGTGAGCCGGGGTCCGACGACGGCGCTGAAACCGATATCGACCCGAACGGCGGTCTCTACGACTCGAGCGACTCCCCGGATCGGCAGCGGGAACTGCTCACGTCGGGCGAGCTCCCGGTCGCAGTCTACGGCCTCGGGAAGATGGGACTCCCGCTCGCGGGCGTCTACGCGGAGACGACGGGCAACGTCACGGGCGTCGACATCGATCCCGACGTCGTCGAGACGATCAACGGCGGCGAGAGCCACGTCGTCGGCGAGCCGGGACTCGACGATCTCGTCGCCGAGCAGGTCGAAACCGATCGATTCGAGGCGACGACCGACGGCGCCGAAGCGGCCGCGAACGCCCGGATCCACGTCATCATCGTCCCGACGCTGCTGGACGAGAACGACGAACCGAACCTGACGACGGTCGAGTCGGTAGTCGATGACATCGCGGCCGGTCTCGAGCCCGGCGACCTGGTCATCGCCGAGTCGACACTGCCGCCGACGAGCTGCCGAGACGTAATCCAGCCACACCTCGAACAGGAAAGCGGACTCGCGGCCGACGAGTTCGGCCTCGCGTTCTGTCCGGAGCGGACCTCCTCCGGGACGGCGCTGCGTGACATCCGCGGCCAGTACCCGAAGGTCGTCGGCGGCATCGACGACGAAAGTACGCGAGCCGCCGCGGTCGTCTACGACGAGCTTTCGGACAACGACGTCCATCCCGTCTCGGACGCGACGACTGCGGAGGCTGTCAAGGTGTTCGAGGGCGTCTACCGCGACGTCAACATCGGGCTGGCCAACGAACTGGGGCGGCTGGCCGACGAACTCGGCATTTCGGTCCGCGAAGCGATCGAGACGGCCAACGATCTGCCGATGTGTCAGCTCCACGACCCGGGACCGGGCGTCGGGGGTCACTGCATCCCTTACTACCCACATTTCCTGCTCTCGCAAAACGAGGAACCGATGGATCTCACGCGGACCGCCCGACGGATCAACGACGAGATGCCGACGGTCGTCGTGGAGCGACTCGAGCACGAACTGTCGAACACCGGTACCGATCTCGCGGACGCCGCCGTGGTCGTCCTCGGCATCACGTACCGGCCAGGCGTCGAGGAGACTCGCGCCTCACCCGCGATCGGCGTCATCGACGAGTTAGCCGATCGCGGCGCGAACGTCGCCGGCGTCGACCCGCTCGTCGATCCCGAGGAGTACGGCGCTCGAGCGGTCAGTATCGACGACCTCGTAGACGAGTCCTTCGACGCGGCCGTGATCGTCACCCCCCACCAGGAGTTCGACGAGATTCCGTGGGCCGATCTCGAGCCGATGGTCGTCGTCGACGGCCGAGACGCGGTCGACCTCTCGGAGACGCACCACCGAGCGTACACACTCGGCGGTGCAGCGAGCGGCCGACCGCCGACGGACGCAGATGGAAGCGACGCGGTGTCGACGGACGGACAGTCGGTGACCGCGGACGGCGGCACGATCGAACGAGCGAGCGGTTCGGACGCGGTCGACGGCACGACAACCGACGGAGGAGACGATGTATAAGGGCAACCGAATCGGCGTCGTCGTCACGGCCTACGATGAGGAGGCGTTCGTCGGAACCGTCATCGAGACGGTTCCCGACTTCGTCGACCGAATCTACGCCGTCGACGACGCGTCACCCGACGATAGCTGGGCGGTGATCCAGCAGGTCGCATCGCAAGTCAACGAGACCGCCGAACCCAGACCCGAACTCGCGGTCACCGACGGCGGCGAGGGACGACGCGTCGTCCCGATCCAGCACGAGGAGAACCGGGGCTACGGCGCGTCGGTCAAGACGGGGTACAGACACGCCGTCGAAGACGAGATGGACGTCGTCGCCGTACTGAACGGCGACGGGCAGATGGACCCCGATATCCTCCATCGAATCATCGATCCCGTCGTCGAAGGCGAAGCCGACTACGCGAAGGGGAATCGCCTCCTCGATCCCGAGGATCGACAGGATATGTCGACGTTCAGATTCGTCGGCAACGCCATGCTCACCGGGCTCTCGAAGTTCGCCTCGGGCTACTGGGCGATCAGCGACCCGCAGAACGGCTACACGGCGATTTCGCGCGAGACGATCGAAGAACTCGATCTCGACTCGGTTACGGACGAGTACGGCTTCCTCAACCACCTCCTCACCCACCTCAACGTCAACGAACAGCGCGTTGCAGATGTGCCGATGACGGCGGTCTACGGCGAGGAAGAGAGCAGCATTCGATATGTCCCGTTCATTCGGTTCGTATCATTGCTGTTGCTCCGGAGTTTTATCTGGCGGCTGAAAACGCGGTTCGTCGTCCAGGAGTTCCACCCGAGCGTCGTCTTCTACGGCGCCGGCTCCGCCGGACTGGCCGGTGGCACCGTCGGTATCGCCGGCTCGTTCTTCCGAACCCTTCGCGGAAAGGACGGCTTCACCAGTGCGATGGCGTCGTTCGCGACGCTGCTGGTCGGCGTCGTCGCACTCGGCATCGGCATCTGGCTCGACGCGGACGAGGACGAAGATCTCGAGGTGACCGGCTACGAGTACAGTACCGAACGGAGCAGTAGCGAGCAGCTACCGGATCGCCGCTAGTCAACGGCTTTCAGGCCAAGAGGACAGTTTCAGCTGAGACTTATATCGAATAGCGGACGATATCTTCGGACTCACACGCCGGGCAGCACGTCGTCTCTTCCGAGACGTTCGTTCCGCAGTTTCGACACTCGTGGACGACCGTCGTCGACTCCTCGGGCTCGCCGGAGTTCTGTGTCGTCGCGGGTGATTCGGTGCTCGGTTCCGAGTCGGCAAAGAGGCCGGAGAGGAGACGAGAAAGACTCATAGAATGGGCTTATCGATTGTTCAATCGATCTCGGTATAAGTGTTTCGTGATCGAGTATTCGAGCCGGCTCCTCGAGCGAGCGTCCGGCCAAAGTGCTGACAAAGAGTGTATCGAGAGGATATATTTCACGACAACTAACCGTTGGTTCAGTGAGAAGGCTTATACTGTCATACTCGGCTTCATCCAGTATATGGGACGCACGAACGCGACGGTCGATTCCGAGACTGAATCCGACGAGCAGGCCGCTGCAGTCGATCGAGCCGTCTCACCGACGCTCGCGGGAACGCCGATGGCGACGATCGCAGCGACGCGACCGACCCGGGCCGAGAACGTCGAATCCCGCATCAACACGCTGACGATCATCGGCCGCGACACCCCCTCGAGTTTCGAGATCACCGTCGACGGCGAGATCGAACTGCTCACGGACGACAGTGACACAAACGCCACCGTCGTCTCGGGATCAACCGTCGAAGGCACGATCGAGAACGGAACCATCAGATTCCAGTTCACCGGCGATCTCACCGACGTGACCTTCGTCGATCGCGAGATCACGGGTCTGTCACCCGCTGCTGCCCCGAACGTCCACGTGGATTACCAGAATTGAGGCGAGAATGCCCCTTCCTCAAGGAGCGACCAATGGGAGCGAGTAGGGAGGGGATGAATCGCCGTACGAGATACAAACCATTAAATGAATATATTTTGAACCAATAGATAGCGATGGAGTACAGTCACCGCTACCCCGCATACCCGACACAACAGGTAGCGGAGCAACTGGAATACCATATCGACGTTCATCGCCAAGCGTACAACTACACTCTGTACGAGTACGAAAACGTGGATAGCGACGATATCGGCTCTGCGTACAAACACCACTCCCGACTTCCCGGCTGGAAAGACGAGTTTCCCGTTTTCTCGGCGGT
The DNA here is from genome assembly GCF_900100335.1 of Natronorubrum texcoconense. Lineage (GTDB taxonomy): Archaea > Halobacteriota > Halobacteria > Halobacteriales > Natrialbaceae > Natronorubrum > Natronorubrum texcoconense. Next base: position 105,171 of record NZ_FNFE01000008.1, read on the forward strand.
TAATTCGAAGGCTCTGCAACGAACCATCACGCGATTCTACCAGAACCTCAACGGCCTCTCCGAGCAGAAACAGAACGGGCGCAAGGTCGGAAAACTCAGGTGGAAGTCACCGAGGGAGTTCCAGAGTATGACGTATTCGCAGTCCGGTCATCAGACTACGTCTGATGGGCAATCAGAAATCTTCGATTTCTGATGACGGTTTCAAACTCAAAAACACGAGTGGCCGACACGCGACACTCTGGCTCTCCAAAATCGGCGACATCCCGATCCGCGATCACCGCGAAATACCCGACAAGGCGGCCATCAAGGAAGTCACGGTCAAAAAGGAGACGACCGGCGACTGGTTCGTCTCCTTCGGGCTGGAAACTGATGACGCCGACTTGCCCGAGAAACCTAACGTGGACTCACTAGACGCGACCAACAGCGTCGGGATTGACCTCGGCATCCTGAACTACATCCACACTTCTGATGGCAAGACCGTAGATTGGCTCGACCTCGAAGACGAGTACGAACGACTCCGCCGCGAGCAACGCAAACTCTCACGGAAGGAGCAACGCTCGAACAACTATGAGAAACAACGCCAGAAGGTTGCGAAGGTTAAGCGCCACATCCGACGGAAGGTGCTGGACTACCAGCACAAACTCACGACGTGGCTCGTCAAAGAGTACGACGCGGTATTCGTCGAGGACTTGAACGTGAAGGGGATGCTCGAACAGTCGCATAACGCTCGGAACAAGCAGGATGCGGCGTGGCGACAGTTCATCACCCTCCTCGAATACAAAGCCAACCTGTATGGCACGCACGTCGTTCAGGTCGAAGCACGAGGAACGACGAAAGAGTGCGCGTCGTGTGGCGTGGAGACGGCGAAACCCATCTGGGTTAGGGAACACTCCTGTCCCTCGTGCGGGTTCGAGTGTGACCGTGACGCGAATGCCGCGATGAACGTCTTGCAACGCGGTTTTTCTGAATTAGGGCTGGGATGGCCCGAAGACAAGCCTGTGAAGACTGCGCTCCCTACGGACACCACCTCGGTGTCTGCAAAGCGCGTTTGTCGAGGGAACCTCGACAGGCTGTCAGACGTAGTCTGACAACGTCGTGGAAACAGGAAGCCCCACCCTCAAGGAAGCCGCGTCAGCGGCTGAGTAGGGTGGGGTAGTTCACTCCGCCCCGAAACAGTCACGACCCTGAGTCGAGACAACTCCGGTCGGCCGCGGAAACGTACGATAACGCCTCCAGTGTCACGTACGACACCGCCGGCAGCAAGTAGATGCGATCACGATCGGCAGGGACCGCTCGAGCAGTCGATCCAACAGGATCATGTAGCACGACGACCTTCTGTCGCACAACGCCACCCTGGTGAACGGAGAGACAGTATGGACAACACGAATCCCGACGAGTACGAGTGGGACGTCCCCGCCGAGTGGATGACCCCCGTCGACGACGATATCCTCGAGTTGATGACCGAGAACCACATCTTCGACCCAGACCACATCGAAGAAGAGGACGTCTGTCGCGCTCCGGACGCCGCCTATCGCTGTCGAGAGCTCGCAAAACGTGGACTTTTGAAGAAGCAAGCGATCGGCATGTACGACATTACGGAGCTGGGTGAACAGTATCTCGCGGGCGAGATCGATCCGACCGAGCTCGAGGCCGACGACGAGTAACGATCCGTCGGCGACGAACGCTCACGCACCCAATTCGAGTATCACGTATCGGCTGCCTCGATGTCGACGGCGCCTGGAACGGTCGCCTCGAGGAACGTGACGACGGCGTCCGCACCGACGAACCCTTCGGCCAGCCGTCCGACTTCCCGTCCGTTCTCGAAACACAGCAACGTCGGCACCGAGTCGATCTCGAACCGGTCGACCAGGGAGAGATCGTCGCCGGGATTCACCAACCCGACGGGAATCCCGGTCGCTCGAGCGACGTTTCCTAACACCGGCTCCATCGCCTGGCACTTCGAACAGCCGCTGGTGTAGCACTCCACGAGCGCGACGGTACGGTCTTCGAGAAACGCGTCGAGATCGGCACCGTCCTCGAGCCGGGTCGGTCTGAGTGTCTCGTCCATACCCCTCGTAGCCCCCGAAGCCTAAAACCGATACTGTTGGCACACCGAGGGGAGATCGCCTGCAGTGAACGACCTCTCGGGACACCACTCGAGTGAACTCACCTGAACCGTCAGGCTGATCGGCCAGTTCGAACGGTCCGTAACCGAGTCGCCAAACGATGGACAAACGCCCCATCGAAGCCGCTTCTCAGTCGAATCGGGAGCGTCGTTTCTGCCGTAATCGTTCGTATATTCGACCGGACCACCCACAAGCATAGCGGGTGGCTTTATATCCCGGGACGGTAGGGAGGCGCGATGACTCGATCCGTAACTACCCACGACGAGCGGACGCAAGTCCCCCAAAAGTCCACCCTCTTCTGCTGGGGCTGTGATCACGCGAGCCCGATCGACGGCGACTGGGTCCGCTGGACGCGGGATCGCCACGAGGAGTACGTCTGCCCCGTTTGCGAGACGACGATCGCAAAACGTCCACTCCCCGACGACGTCACGCGCGATCACCGACCGCCACGGCCGTCGGTCACGTGGCGCCGAGCAGTTCGAGCCACGATGCGGGTTTGGCGCGCGAGCGTCGATATCAGCGTCTCGAGCGTCGCAGCGATGCCCCCCTATCCGATCGGAAACGGTCGGTAAGACGCCGTCCGTCGTCACCGACCGACCACCTCGAGAGCGAGTGACCCCAGCGGCGATGCTGCTCTCCCACCGGACCCGATCACCCGGTCTCGAGCGGTGACGCGTACAACCATCCATTTTTCCTACAGTTTTCCTGTCGTTGTCAGCCACACACCCTCATACGACCTATATTAATCACCATTCGTCCACTCATTATACTCCATAGAGATATTCGCCCACAACAGCAGAGCTTTAATAGTAGAATCCATTGTTTGAGTCGAGAAAAAGATGACAAGCGGAAATCTGACCACCACAGAAGAAGACGTGCTGGACGAGATCGAATCGAAAGATATCGACTTCCTGCGACTCCAGTTCACCGACATCCTGGGAACAGTGAAGAACGTCTCGGTGCCGGCACGGCAGGCCGAGAAGGCGTTTACCGACGGCATCTACTTCGACGGCTCCTCGATCGAAGGCTTCGTGCGCATCCAGGAATCGGACATGCGTCTGGTTCCGGATCCGAACACGTTCGCCGTCCTCCCGTGGAGACAGCGCGAAGACGGCGCCTCGGCCCGGATGATTTGTGACGTCTACGACACCTCGACGGGCGAACCGTTCGAAGGTGACCCACGCTACGTCCTCAAACAGGCGATCGAGCGCGCCAACGAGATGGGCTACGAGATCAACTTCGCGCCCGAACCGGAGTTCTTCATGTTCCAAGAGGACGAAGACGGTCGCGCAACGACCGAGACCGCCGACCACGGCGGCTACTTCGACCTCGCACCGAAAGACCTCGCCAGCGACGTCCGCCGCGACATCATCTACGGCCTCGAGGACATGGGCTTCGAGATCGAGGCCAGCCACCACGAGGTTGCTCGCGGGCAGTACGAGATCAACTTCGAGTACGACGACGCGCTGACGACGGCGGACAATGTCGGCACGTTCCGCACCGTCGTTCGCGCCATCGCGGCCGAACACGACCTGCACGCGACGTTCATGCCGAAACCGATCCCGAAAATCAACGGCTCGGGCATGCACACCCACATGTCGCTGATGACCGAGGACGGCGAGAACGCCTTCCACGACGAGGACGACGAGTTCAACCTCAGCGACACCGCTCACGCTTACCTCGCCGGCGTCCTCGAGCACGCGCCGGCGATCACGGCGGTCGCGAACCCGACGGTCAACAGTTACAAGCGCCTGGTTCCGGGCTACGAAGCGCCCGTTTACGTCGCCTGGTCCGACCGTAACCGCTCGGCGCTCGTCCGCAAGCCGGCCGCCCGCGTCCCGGCCGCCTCGCGAATCGAGCTTCGCTCGCCGGACCCGTCGTGTAACCCCTACCTCGCGTTCGCCGTCATGATCCACGCCGGTCTCGAGGGCATCGAAAAGGACCTCGAAGCACCCGATCCGGTTCGGGAAAACATCTACGAGTTCGACGAGGAAAAACGCGAAGAGTACGGCATCGAGACGCTGCCGTCGAACCTCGGCGAGGCCGTCGACGCCTTAGAGGCGGACGAAGTCGTCTACGACGCACTCGGCGAGCACATCGGGCCAAAGTTCGTCGAAGCGAAGAGCCAGGAGTTCGAGGACTATCTCGTCGACGTCTCGGACTGGGAACTGGACCGCTACCTCGAGACGTTCTGACGACGCCCGGCGCGATCACTTCGCGAACGTCCCGCTTGTTTTGCGAACGATCGGTTCGAGAACCCAATACTGACGACGCGTCCCGCCACGAACGACTCAACGTGAACACTCACTGCGTCGTTTCCCGATCGGGCAACCGGTCCCGTCCGCGAAAAACGGCTCTCGAGGAACAGTGACGACGACCGCCGACTCCGTTGCTCGCTCCGCCGCTTCAGTTCGCGACGACGTACTCGTTCGCTCGTCGATCGACGAACCCGGCGCTCGAGAGCGTGTTCAGGATGCTCAAAACCGAGAGTTTCTTCAGCGCCAGCGTCTCGCCCAACTCCTCGACGGTCGCGCCACCGGTCGACTCGAGGAAGACGTAGACGAGTTTCGCCTGCGCCGAATCGAGGTCGTCAGGAACCGGTTCGATCGCTGACCGCGGACGGTATTGCTGTGGATTCATTGTCATCAGCACCGTCCTCGGTCGCGTATATAAATTCCCTCGTAGGTTGTGTATATATCTCACGGAGGGCTCTAGTAGGCCATTCGGCGGACTATCAGCCTCCAGAGAACGCGACGCGATCGAGACGTGGAGACGGGATCCGAACGGGACCGGTGGACGTTTGAGGCCGTCTCCCAAATCGCCGGGCGAACGATGACGACGCGCGATCGACCCCAGCCCCCGACCGATATCGATCGAGAGCTCGACGACCTGCTGGACGGACTCGAGCGTCGAGACGCCGACACGCTTCGCGCCGTCAGTAGCTACCTCGAGGATCTCGCGGCGTGGAAGGCAGCCGACACCGACGAGCAGCGGCGGCCGGCTACAGACGCGGAATCTGGAGACGGGGATATCACTCGAGACGAAAACGAACCCGAGACGAGTGTCGACGACGACCTCGAGTACCCGTCGGACGTGCCGGCGCGAGCGAGCGTCACGGTCAAGGAGATCGCCGGAACGACCTATCACTACTACCAGTGGCGCGACGGCGACCGGATCGAGTCGAAGACGGTCGAACGGTGACGGCGTCGGCCGAATCGATCGTCCGTATCGACCGTCGACCCCACCGCTCGAGCTGTCGGATGGAGAACAGCTATATGACAGCACGAACAACTGTCAGCTATGCTCAGCGCCCTGTACGGCTCGGTCGCGTTCGTGTTCGTCCTCGGGGGTGTCGTCTGTGCGTACGATGCGCGCTCGTACACCGACGAGCAGCGGGCCCGAGCGCCACGACTCGTCCGAGCGTATTTCGGCTCGGGGCTCCTGCTGTCCGTCGTCGGACTCGTCAGCCTCGCGTGGATTCTCGTCGGCGGAAACGTCTGGACCGCCGGCATACTGCTGCCCGCCGTCTCCGCACTGCCGTGTCTCGTGCAGTACCGACTCCACAAGCGACTCGCGGTCGATCGGAGTCCGCTGACCGAGCGGGTCGAAAGCGCCGTCGCTCGAAAATTCAATTACTCCGATCCCTGACCCCCGGACCCAGTCACCGACGGGCGGGTAGCGTCGGCCCCTCTCGACACCCGCCGATTATCAGTTCAGATCCCACTCGTCGGCCGTGATCTCCTCGCTGGAAGACGGCAACTCCGCCCACGAGTCGCGACTCGAGATCGTCGTTCTCGGAGAAGACACGCGTCGATTCCTCGATCAGTTCGTCCGCATCGAAGACGTCGACATCGATTCCGCTGGTCTCGGTTTTGCGCACCTTGAGACGGGAGGCTTCCATCGTCACACGTCACGTTCTTGACTCCACAGGATGGCGATTCGGCGTACGTTCGTTGGCGCTTGGGAACGATCCTACACCGACTCGTACGAACCGAGTCGCGTCCCGTCTAACAGATACGCCTCGCCGTCGGCCAGGCCGGCGGGCAGAAACGGCGAGAGAAACGACTGATTCGGGAGATTCACCCACGTCCCGCCGACGAGGTCGTTGAACGCCGGCATCACGACGACTCGTGGCGGCGCGACGTCCGAATTCACGAGCCACGAGACCTCGTCGTACTCGGGACGGTCGCGAAACGGCGTCGGATCGAGCCGTCCCCGGAGCCACGCCCGTTCGACGCGACTCCCGCCGACCTCGTCCTCGAGTCGGACGCAGGGGTGTTCGTGGCCCAGACAGAGCACGTCACACTCGAGCGCGGCCGGCGCGGGCCAGGTGTGGCCGTGACAGACACCGAGGGCCCGATCCCCGAGCGCAATCCCGCTGCCGGGGACGACGGTTACAGCGTCGGTGTCGAACTCGAGTGCGGCCGCCTCGCGTGGGGTTTCGGGGGTCAGCCAGCTCTCGATCCCGCCGTCGTGGTTGCCCTTGACGACCGTGACGGCGAGCGTCGACGGAAACGCTTCGAACAGCACCTCGAGTTCGCCGCGTTCGGCCCCGCCCGGGTCGCCGATGGAGTGCATGAGGTCTCCGAGGACGACGAGTCGGTCGGGGTCGGACTCCTCGAGTACGTCGAGCAGCCGCTCGCGGCGCTCGGGGGCCTTGCTCGGCACGTCGACGCCGCGTTCGTACCGCAGTCCGGCCTCGTAGCCCGCGTGGTAGTCGGCGACGAGCAGCGCGCGTTCGGCGCCGACGGTGGCGACCGCGGCCGGTTCGCCGGGAACCGGTTCGACGCGCGCCGCGGCCGGTCGACGGGACTCCTCGGACATCGTGGGCTCGAGGCGTTAGATCGGCTTCAGCGTCTCGTCGTTCGGTTCGTAACACTGGCCGCCCATCAGCGCGTCTTGGATGGCGTCTTCGACCTCGTCTTCGGACGCGCCGGTCTCGTCGGCGACCGTCTCGACGACCGTCGATCGGTCGGCACCGTCGCCGTCGTCGAGATCCGCCATCGTGTCGACGACGTACGCCTCCAGATCCACGTCCTCGGCTGGCTCCTCGTCCGCGTCGCTTTCGGATTCGGCGTCCGACTCGGACGGTGCCGTATCGTCGGTCGCGTCGATGTCGTCGACCTCGACGTCGGTCTCGTCGTCCGCTTCGGAGTCGCCATCGTCAGTCGCCGCCGCATCGGATTCCGAGTCGGTCTCGAGTCCGGACGCTGGCGGTTCGCCGAGGTCGTCGTCGGGCTCGGCTCCGCTGTCAGCGGAGTCGGCCCCAGCGTCGACGGAGTCGCCGTCAGGAGCATCCTCGAGTTCGTCCTCGGGTTCGGGAACGTCGATCCCCGCCTCGCCGGGCTCTTCGACCTCGCTTCCGGTCGTGAACTCGGCGCCGAACTCCTCCTCTAGCTGTTCGCGCTCCTCGTCGTCCATCTCGTACATGCCGGTGTCGCCGGCGTCGAAGTCGCCGAGGTCGTCCTCGGCTCCCTCGTCCGCGGCGTCGGCGGAGTCGCCATCGTCGGTCGTAGCGGAATCGTCGGTGTCGACGGCCTCGTCGACGTCGGTCGACTCGTCGAACGACGCAGTCTGTTCGTCGGTCTCATCGGTCTCGTCGTCAGCGTCGGCCGCCGCCGTATCGGCAGTCCCGGCGGCTGCCGCCGAGTCGCCAGTATCCGTCTCCGCGTCAGCGTCCGACTCGGACTCGAGGGCGCTGTCGGCCGCCTCGTCAGCCGCCGCGGACTCCGCGTCAGAGGCAGCGTCGGGTTCGCTTCCGGTCGCCGTTCCGGCCGCCGATCCGGCGTCGATCGATTCGGAACCGGCGTCCACGCTTGCGTCCCCCTCGGCATCGCCGACGCCGGCCGTTGCCGCGGCCGGTTCAGCCGGCTGTGATTCTGCATCGGGTTCAGTCTCAATGGTCGATTCGAGACTCGAGAGTTCGATGTCGGCGTGCGCCGCGAGCGACGAAAACGTCGCGTCGGTGTCGGGCGAGTCGCTCGGCTGGAGCGACAGCGGCGTCACCTGATCGCGCTCGCCGGCGACGACCTCGACCGCCTCGAGGGCGCAGTCGCGCAGGGCCTCGAGATAGGCCGGGGTGGTCCCGTAGTGATCCAGCGCGAGCGGGATGCCGGCGGCGAGGCCGGATTCGACGCCGGCTTCGCGGAGTGCGTCGGCCAGCGCATCCCCGCTCGCGTCGCTCTCGGCTGCGGTGGCGTACGCGCCGATGCGGTCGACGGTCTGTTCGGCGGCGCTGACGACCCAGCGGTCGCGGGTGTCGGCGTCGACCGTCGCGATGCTCTCCGGACGGATCGAGGTGTAAACCTGCTCCGAATCGTCGGGCTGGAACGTCCGGGCCTTGCCCGTCACCGCGACGAACGCGGGCGGCTCGAGCTGTTCTAAGGTCGCGAGCGCGTCGGGCTGGTACTGGCCGGCGTAGACGACGAACGCGCCCGTCGGATCGACCACGCGGGCGCGAACCATCTCCTCGTTGACCGACGTGATCTCCGTCAGGGTGCCGACGGCGAAGAGCCGGTTGAGCCGTGCACCGGTCGGCGAGATGACGTAGTTCGGTGCTCGTTCCTCGTCGCTCTCGGCGTAAGAGAACGAGGCATCGTCGTACTCGGCCGCGAACAGTCGGTAGGCGATCTCCCGGGTCGGAATCTCCTCGCCGTTTTCGTCCGTTGCGCTCATGCGTCCACCTCCGTGAGGAAGGCGCTCGCACGGGCTTCCGGATCGTCACCGCTCTCCTCGAAGTCCTCGGCGTCGAGGTTCGCGCCGTACTCGTCGACCGAGAGGTGACCGCGCACGCGGTACTCGCGACCCACGATACGTTCTCGGATCGTGTCCGCGACGACCTCCTGATCCATGGCCTCGCGAGCCTGCTCCAAGGCGTCCTCGAGCGTCCCGTCGTAGACCTGCTGGGTTAGTTCGTCGTCGAGGACGACCGTGACGGCTCCGGTGCCGTCGTCGAGGATCGCCTTCACGCGAAGGTCGTCGACGCCGTCGACGCTGCCGTGGGTTCGGCACTGGCCCTTCTGAATGACGCGGTAGCACTCGGGACAGCGCTGGATCAGTCCCGACCCGTCGCGGACGGCGATGACGTTACCGTTGACTTCGACGTCGTAGATACCCCCCGTGTGGACGGCTTCGCCGACGTCCATCGTCGTCGCGTCGGCGCCGACGTCGATCTCGCGGTCGATCGCGGAGACGACCGAGAACTCCGAGACGTTGACTTCGGGGACGCCGCGAAACTCCTGGACGAACGCGTTCTCGATGCGAATCGTCCCGCCGTCTTCGATCGCGGGGGCCGGATCCCAGTTCGTGAACGGGAGTCGACCGCTCTCGTCGCCGAAGACGCCGCTTAAAATCTCGGTCTCGCCGTCGCGACCGTCGATCGTCCGGCGCTCGCAGTCGACGACCGTCACTTCGACGGTGACCGCGCGGTCGCCCGTCTGCAGGTCGGCGAGTTGGGCCTCACCGCCGATCTCGTAGGCGACATCGAGCGACTGGTCCTCGAACGACAGCGACGTGCTCTCGCCGAGGTTGAGTTCCGGTTCGCCGTCCCACTCGCGGACGCCCGCGTTGCCCGCCGTGATCGTATCGCCCGGCGAGAGTCCGAAGTCCTCCCAGGAGGTGTAGTCGATCACGCCGGTCTCGTCGGCGAGTCGGCCTTCAACGATCTCGAGGTCGTCGCCCTGATATCGGATCGACCGTTTACCGGCCGTCAGCACGACGCCAGTGACGGTGACGTTGCCGTCCTCCGGTGTGATGTCGCCGATATCCTTGCTCGAGGGAGCCCCACCGCCGCCGCTCGAGCCGTCGCCGTACTTCCGGCGAAGGCTCTGCTTGGCTTCGTCGATGGGGACGCTGTACTCCACTAAGTTCTGCAGGTCCGCTTTGACCTCCTCTTTGTCGACACCGAGGTCGGAGGCGAGATCCTCGGCATGATTGTCGAGTTCCATCATCGGATATTCGCGCGGGGGTGTAAAAAACGTTCCCGCACCGGGGCGAAAGTGAAAGAAACGGAACCGGACGAGACGGAACGAAACGAAACAGACTGGGACAGTAGCAGGCAGTCATCGATCGACCAGCAGTAGGTTCATTTCGGTGGCAATGAACGTAATCGTATGGAGCGTGTTGGCGCAGCAGTCGGTGGATTGGCGTTCGTCGTCGCGATCTTCGGCGGAATCGTGGTAATTAGAATACTCACTCGGGCGCTGTACGTCGCGATCTGGTTCGCCGAAACCGTCGCGACGCTCGCGTTCGCCCTGCTGATCGGTTACGTCGTCTACCGGATCCTGCTGGGCTCGAGTGACGATCCTCGGCGGATCGATTGACGGAGTGACAGCCGACGCGAACGCTTTTGACGCCTAGTGTGAATATCGGACTCACTGTGGTTTCGATCGTCGAAGTCGTCGCAATCGCGGGGCTTGCAGGTGCGGCGACCGGACTCGGTGCGCTACCGATCGTCGTCACCGAGCGCATCAGCCACCGCTTTTACGACGCCGCGCTCGGGCTCGCCGCCGGGATCATGTTCGGCGCGGCCGTCTTCGCGCTCGTCGTTCCGGGACTCGAGTTCGGCTCGCTGTGGGAGGTCGTCGTCGGCGTGCTCCTCGGCGGCGTCTTTCTGCTCGCCGCGAACCGACTCATTCCGCACGTCCACCTGTTGCTCGCGGACGAGGCCGACGAAACCTATCCGCCGACGGCCCGGGCCGAGGAGACGGTCGGAGCCGACGAGTTGACGTTGGAAGCCGGCGGTGGACGTCACGACGATGGCGACAGCGGGGGGAACAGCGACGGCGAGGACGCCGGCGAGAACCGCCGCCAAGCGCTGCTCGTCGGCAGCGCGATCACCATCCACAACGTCCCTGAGGGGTTGGCGATCGGCATCGCGTTCGCGGGCGGGCTCGAGGGCGTCGGCGTCGCGCTCGCCATCGCCATCGCGATCCAGAACGTCCCCGACGGCTTCGCGATGGCCGTGCCGGCGAGTCGAACCGGTCTCTCGAACGCCAAGACGGTTCTGTACACGACCCTCTCCGGGGCGGTCCCCGAGCCGATAGCGGCCGCGCTCGGCTTCGCGCTCGTCTCCCTCGTCACCGGGCTCTTCCCCGTCGCCGCGGGGTTCGCCGCCGGGACGATGATGGCCGTTATCTTCCGGGAGATGATCCCCGCCAGCCACGGCCACGGCTACGCCGACGCCGCCACGCTCACGTTCGTCGTCGGCTTCGTCGTCATGGTGATCGTCGACGTCGGACTCGCCGTGTGAGAGGGATGCGTTCTTGCCCCTCCCCGGCCAATCGACGGTATGGGATTTCACACGTTCCCGGTCGAGCGGGCCGACGCCCTCGACGACCCGTCGCGCTACCGCTTCTGTTCACGAGAGGAACTGCTCGAGTTGCTCGATCCGGACCCGGATGCGACCGTCGCCGATCTGGGTTCGGGTACCGGATTCTACGCGACTGACGTCGCCCCGTTCGTCGGGACGCTCTACGCTGTCGACGTACAATCGGCGATGCACGACCGGTTTCGGGAGCACGGCGTTCCCGCAAACGTCGACCTGGTGACCACGAACGTTACCTCGCTCCCGTTCGCCGAGGACGAACTCGACGGCGCGTTCTCGGTGAACACCCACCACGAGTACGCCGACAAAGAAGCGTTCGTGGAACTCGCTCGAGCGATCCGGTCGGGAGGTCGCCTGGTCACCGTCGATTGGTCCGCCGACGGATCGGGTGACGACGGGCCGCCGCGGGACGAACGATTCGGCTCCGATGCGGTCGTCGCACAGCTCGAGGAGGCCGGGTTTTCGATCGACGCCGTCCGTGATCGACCCGAGACGTTCGCGATCGTCGCGCGCCGGTGATCGAGACCGACAACGAACGGCAACAACCGATTTCGAGGGGCAAAACGGTACACTGACTGCCGAACCACGGTCGACCGCGAAACAGCCTCGAGAATAGTCTCACGAAGAGCGTGAGCCCGCGGCGACTCGAACCAGAGACCGTTTGTCTCGGTTCCATCGTCGCGTCGGTTCACCCACTCTCTCACGCCCAAAACCGGAGCTTTCAGCCATGAGAGTGCCAGGCGGCAGGTTATCCAGACGGGCACAAGACGTTCAGTAGACGAGATGACACTCGATAACACACAGAGTCGACGGCGAATGCTCAAGCTAAGCGGCGTCGCGGTCCTTTCAGCGGTGTTAGCCGGCTGTGGCGACGAGGGACCCGGTGACGAGGACGAAGAGGAACCCGCCAATGGCGACGAGGACCAAGAAAACGGGGACGAGGAAGGCGATAACGGAAACGGCGAGGCGATCGAGCCCGGCGAGATCGAACTCGGCGGGGAAACGTCGGCCTGGCAGGGCGTCGCTCCGGACGAGATCAACGGCGAAGAGAACCCGACGCTCACCTTGCAAGAGGGCGAGTCCTACGAGATCATGTGGGAGAACCTAGACGGTGTCGGTCACAACATCGAGATCCGAGACGACGGCGACGAGGTCGTCGACGACTACGAAACCGACATCATCGACGAGGAGGGAGAGACACAGACCCTCGAGATCGACGAGGTCACCGACGAGATGGCCCAGTACGTCTGTGAACCCCACGCCGGAACGATGGTCGGCGACATCGAAGTCGCGTAATCGAACGCAGTCGGCCGCGGTCGCGTAGCGAGCGCGTTTTCGAGCCGGACGGCAGTCCCGTCCTTGCGACGCCTCAGTATCTTCTTTAGGGTCGGCCACACAGCAGAGGTATGCACGTCGTCGTCAACGCAGCGATGAGCGCGGACGGCAAACTCTCCTCGCGCCGTCGCGAGCAGCTCGCGATCAGCGGCGAGGAAGATTTCGCTCGAGTCGATCGCCTCCGGGCCGACAGCGACGCCGTCGTCGTCGGCGTCGGCACCGTTCTCGCGGACGATCCCAGCCTCACCGTCAAAGACGAGACGCTGTGTGAACAGCGGCTCGAGCGCGGCGAGTCGGCCCAGCCCGCCCGGGTGGTCGTCGACTCGAACGGTCGAACGCCGGAAGACGCAGCAGTTCTCGACGATCGAGCGGCGACGTACGTCTGTCTGAGCGAGGCCGCGCCGATCGATTCGCGGATGGATCTCGCCGACCACGCGGAACTCGTGACCGCGGGCGAGGATCGCGTCGACCTCCTGCGCGCGTTCGCGACGCTGCAGGGACAGGGACTCGAGCGGCTCATGGTCGAGGGTGGCGGCGAACTCATCTTCTCGCTGTTCGACGTCGGCCTAGTTGACGAGCTCACCGTCTACGTCGGCGCGAAGGTGATCGGCGGCCGCGACGCGCCGACGCTCGCCGACGGTGACGGCTTCGTCGACGAGTTCCCGCTGTTGAGCCTCGAGAGCGTGAAGCGAATCGACGACGGGGCGTTACTGCGGTGGACGGTGGATAGCTGACTCGAGAGTCGGTATTCAATGCGGTGTCAGATATCGTAGCGACAAAGCCCACCCGTCCGGTTACCAAAAAAGAGTCGCCGACCAACAATTGGACACACCTTTGAACCACATCACTAGTCCAGCATCGTTCGCACCGAGCGATGGACACCCACCGTCTCAATCGTCTCGTCTAACGCATCAAGGACGGCAATCAAATCCTGGCTCAACTCAAACGTCTTGTACTGTCCCCCAGAGCTCCCTTCGTTCCGCTTTTCAGCGCTGACCAATCCTAGCATCTCGAGTTCATCGAGATGGTCGTGCATCCATCGACTCGTCAGCGGATCGTGTCCAGCCCCTCCACAAAACATCTCGTACCGGCGATACAAATCACGAGATCGGACGGGGGAGTCACCCGACGAAACGTACGATGCCAGTGCATAAAGCAGAATTTTCTCGTGCGTATTGAGCCCTAAAATCCCGCGCGTAATCTCCTCTTCTTGAAGAAGACCACGACCGCGACGAACGTGCTCTTCGCGAACCATATCAGCATCACCTTCATGCGCGACATCTCCGGCCTTCAACAGGAGGTCAAGAGCTTTCCGCGCATCGCCGGACTCCTGCGCTCCGAACGCAGCACACAATGGAATGACACCGTTCTCGAGAACGTCGTCCTGAAACGCAATGGATTGACGCTGACGCAGCACTTCCTCTAGTTCGTCAGCGGTGTACGCCGGAAAGTTGATACTCCGTTCACAGAGACTGGATCGAACCTTCGGGGAGAGAGTATCCCGATAAGTCAGGTCGTTACTGATTCCAACGACGCTAACGCGTGCATTACTGATGTTGTCGTTTTCTCGCGCTCGAGAAAGCTGATAGAGTAGGGAGTCGTCTTGGAGGTGGTCGATTTCGTCGAGGACTAAAATGATGAGTCCACCGTGATCGTCGAACGAGTCCCACATCAGATCGTAAACTTTGGATCGAGGATGGCCAGTCTCGCTAATTTTGTCATCACGGAAAGAGTTCACGAGTTCGACGGCTACTCGATAACTGGTATCAGCACCGTCACAGTTGACAACGTGAGTATTAATCGTAACATCGTGTTGTTCGCTGGCGTCCTCGAGACGGTCAAGCAAGAATTTGGTGGCCGCAGTCTTTCCGACCCCTGTTTTTCCGTATAAAAAGATGTTATCAGGCTGGCTCGCGTTGATCGCAGGCTAGAGCGCAGCGTGGTATTCCTCGAGTTCGTCGTCCCTTCCGACCATTTCCTCGGGTGTGTAATCATCCAACAGAGCGTTCCGATTTTGAAAAGGGAAGTTCCCCGGAGTGAAGGCGAATCGAGTCATTATTAACAGCATTCTCACACGTCCGTTTAGATTTTTCGACCACCCGTTCGAGTGATTCGACTGGGTGGTGATGTATATAAAAGCCGTTGTACCCAGAGACCCCATCGTTCGAGTGTATTCATTTGAATAGAGGAAGGAAAGAATATGTATTAATACTACCACAAAAGGAAATTTTATTTTGGTAGATGATAAAACGCAGCTATACTAGCGACAGGGTGGCATCGTAGAGAGTGTTGAAGCGTAGTATATCAGCATGGGTGGTTAACTATTTTCTGAGAGAGCGAACTTTCAAAGGATTCACTCGAACGACGGGGTCCCCGTGTATATAAACAAAACCACTCACTCGAACAGGTGGTATTCATACTTCGGTCCGGTACACATTGTACGCGATCAATAACAGCCGATAGACCCATCTATGGTTACCTACTGGCGGGTGTGAAAATTAAAACAGCAGCGTGATGTTCGTGTGACTTATTTTACTCGAACTCCGGATCCCGTTTCTCGACGAACGCCTCCATCCCCTCGCGCTGGTCCGGGGTGCCGAACAGGCTGGCGAACGCCCGTTTCTCGTAAGTCAGGCCGGCCGACTGCGACCCCTCGTAGCGCTGGTTGAGCGCCTGCTTGGCCGCGCGCATCGCGACTGCCGGCTTCGCCGCGATCCGCTCGGCTAACTCGTCGACGGTCTCCTCGAGGTCCTCGTCAGCGACGACTTCGCCGAAGATGCCCGCCTCGGCGGCCGACCGGGCGTCGAGGCGCTCCCCGAGGAAGATCATCCGCCGCGCGGTCTCGTCGCCGACGAGTTCCGGCAGCCGCTGGGTGGCTCCCCAGCCGGGGATGATGCCGAGGTCGATCTCCGTGTTGCCGATCACGGCCGACTCGCTGGCGACGCGCAGGTCGCAGGCGATGGCCATCTCGCAGCCGCCGCCGAACGCGTAGCCGTTGACGGCCGCGATCGTCGGCGCGGGGAACGCCTCGAGCGCGTCCGCGACGTCGTGACCGAGTTCGCCCCACGCCTGTCCCTCGGCGGTGGAGAGATCCTTCATGTACTCGATGTCCGCACCCGCGATGAACGCGTCGTCGCCGGCACCCGTCAGGATCAGCGCGCGGGCGCCTTCGTCGGCGGCTTCGGTGAGCGCCTCGCTCATCGCCTCGAGCGTCGCCACGTTCAGCGCGTTGAGCGCCTCCGGGCGGTCGACAGTTAGCGTTGCGACGTCTCCATTCCAATCGAGTTGGACAGTGTCCCAGGACATATCCCGGCGTTCATCGGCCCCCGTGAAATCCCTTGGCACCGCGGCAGCGAGTGCGGACGAAGCCGACGGTGATGAACGAAGCGTCGATAGAACGGCGTCGGTACCCGTCACACCTTTCCTCGCGCGACCCCAACGAACGCCCATGGAACGCGCGACGTTCGGCGGCGGCTGTTTCTGGTGTGTCGAGGCGGCGATGGAACAACTCGAGGGCGTCGAGTCGGTCACCTCCGGCTACGCCGGCGGCGACACCGAGGATCCCACCTACCGCGAGGTCTGTTCCGGACGGACCGGCCACGCGGAGGTCGTCCAACTCGAGTACGATCCCGACCGGATCGCCTACGAGGACCTACTCGAGGTGTTCTTTACGATCCACGACCCGACCCAGCTGAACCGGCAGGGGCCGGACGTCGGGAGCCAGTACCGGTCGGCCGTCTACGCCCACGACGACGAGCAACTCGAGACCGCCGAGGCGTTCGCCGAGGAACTCGAGAACGAGGGGCTGTACGAGGATATCGTCACCGAGATCGAGCCGCTCGAGACGTTCTACGAGGCAGAAGAGAAACACCAGAACTACTTCGAGAAGAACCCCAACGACGCCTACTGCACGATGCACGCGGCGCCGAAGATCGAGAAGGTCCGCGAGAAGTTCGCCGACAGCGTCGCGAGCGAACAGCCGTCGCCGTAAGACGCGAGTCGACGGCGGGCGTCGATCGTTCGGTTTCCTGGCCGGTGCCAAAGCGTAACGAGAGCAGCGTGCAAAGCGCTTCGACCTTCCGTTCGTCTTCTGACGGCGCTTGTCCGGGAGAGCCAGCCTGGTAGCGCCTGGATCCCTCGTTTCGAGCGCGTGTGCGATCTCCGTCCTGCGAGCACGACGGCGCCGAACCTGTTACCCGCGAGGCCGACCGGTCTCGCGTGGTACGGCTGTGGACTCGTTGCCGAGTTCGACGTCGGCGACGACGGTCCGTTTCGACGTCTCGACCCCGATGCGGTGGGTAGCAACGACGAACGTCCGGCGCCGGTCTCGTTCTAAAACTGACCAGAAACCAGCCCACTACACGTATAGCTATTGAACATATGACCATCAGATAGAGGTAAAAAGATATCTTTGAATAGGTTCGTCCACCTAAGTGTAGATATTGGCTACAGGATAACCTTTATTATTGGACGTGCAGTAACTGTTGATGAGGTGATGGAGATACGAGACCGACACACACCAACCGAAACCCAACTCTAACCATTGTGGATCTGTGACACTACCCCTGTGGTTCCATAAGACCGACACAATGGAGTACGTCAATCCCAGATCATCATGCCACGATCCTCGGCGTATGCTTTTCCGACGGCAATAAACGACAACGAGTAGTCGCTTCCGACGTCGTCAACCCAGAGTACGTTCCAGACGGATAGCGGCGGTTCTCGAGACGTGACACGTCGCTATTGCCTCACTCGTGAGGTGAAAAGTACCTCCGTACGGAACCCGACGCTCCCGTATGAACAGTCAACCGGACGTCCTCGTCGTCGGTGGCGGCGCGACCGGGACGGGAATCGCGAGGGACCTCGCGCTGCGCGGCGTTGACGTCACGCTCGTCGACCGAGACGGGCTCTCGGCCGGCGCAACGGGACGGTCTCACGGGCTCCTCCACAGCGGCGCTCGCTACGCCGAGAGCGACGCCGAAGGAGCCCTCGAGTGTCTCGAGGAAAGCCGAATCCTCAGAGAGATCGGCGGAGAATGCGTCCGAGAGACCCGCGGCCTGTTCGTCCAGTTAGCTGAGGACGATCCCGACTACTTCGAGGAGAAACGCGCGGCCTGCGAGGAGATCGGAATCCCGATCGAGGTGGTGGACGGCGATACCGCTCGAGACGCGGTCCCCGGCCTCGCGGACGCGGTCGAGCGCGCGATGTGGGTGCCCGACGGCGTCGTCGTCCCGTCGCGACTGGTCGCCGCGAACGCGGCGGACGCTCGAAACCACGGTGCGCGGATCCTGCCCCACGCGCCGGTGACGTCGATAACCGTCGAAGACGGCCGAATCGCGGCGGTTTCGCTCGGCGACGACGTCGCGGAGACCGTCGAACCGACGTACGTCGTGAACGCGACCGGCGCCCACGCCGGCAAACTGGCCGCCATGGCCGGCGTCGACGTCGAGATGCGGCCGACGCGGGGCGTCATGATTTCAGTCGACTACGAGGGACTCGAGCCCGTACTCAACCGCTGTCGAGATCCCGCGGACGGCGATATTATCGTCCCCCACGACGGAGAGGTCGTCCTCGGAACGACGAGCGTGCCGGTCGACGACCCCGACGCGTACGAGACCGCCGACTGGGAAGTCGAAGAGACGGTCTCGGAGTGTGCGACGATACTTCCCGACGTCGCCGACGCGGAACACGTCCGGACGTGGTGGGGCGTTCGGCCGCTGTACGAACCGGAGGAAGCCGCGCGAGGTGGACGCGGAATCTCCAGAGGGTTTCACGTGCTCGATCACGGCCCGACCGAGGGCGTCAAAAATTTCGCCAGCGTCGTCGGCGGAAAGCTGACGACGTACCGGCGGATGGCCGAGGTGACGGCCGATCACGTTTGCGAGAGGATCGGCGTAGATCGTGCGTGCACCACCGCTGAAACCGAACTCCCGGGTGCAGGCGTTTCGTCGATGCTGGACGGGTTCGTCAGGGAGTTCGACGGACAGGGACCGACGGATGCTGATCTAATCGAGGGACCCGACGCAGAGTGAGGTCGGCTCGAACGGTGGTCCTGCGAGGCAACTCCCTCAGTCGGTTGTCGCGACGGTGACGGCGGCCGGCGCCTCTCGCTCGAGTTCCTCGTCGAGCCACGACTCCGCATCGAGGGCAGCCATACTCCCGGTTCCGGCGGCCGTGATCGCTTGCCGGTAGTCGGGGTCCATCACGTCACCGGCGCCGAACACTCCGTCGACCGCGGTCTCGGTCGTCATCCCCTCGAGCGTCAGCAGATGACCCGTCTCGTCGAGTTCGACCGGCGTCTCCTCGAGAAACGCCGTGTTTGGAACGTGGCCGACGCCGTAGAAGACGCCGCCGACGGCGACGGTCTCCTCCGCGACGTCGAGTCCCGCCTCGAGCTGTTCCGTCGGGCGACCGTCGGGGTGGCTCACCAGCGTCGCGCCGGTGACGCCCTCGTTCTGCGAACCGTGAATCTCGAGCAGTTCCGCGTTCCAGCGGAACGAGATCCGGTCGTGTTCGCGAGCGCGACGGGCCATAACCTCGGAGGCCCGCAGTTCCTCCCGTCGGTGAACGATCGTGACGCTCTCGGCGAACTTCGCGAGGAAGAGCGCCTCCTCCATCGCGCTGTCGCCGCCGCCGACGACGAGCACGTCGTCGCCGCGGTGGAACGCGCCGTCGCAAGTCGCACACGTCGAGAGCCCGTAGCCCATCAGTTCGGCCTCGTTCTCCGCGCCGACCCAGCGCGCGCTCGCTCCGGTCGCGACGATCAGTGCTCGAGTTCGGAGGTTGTCACCAGTCGAAAGCTCGAGTTCGAGTGGACGGTCCGTAAGCGTCGCGTCCTCAACCGTGCCGTGTTCGAACTCCGCGCCGAACCGTTCGGCCTGGTCTTTGCCCCGCTGGATCAGCTCCATCCCGCCGACGCCCTCGGGGAACCCGAGGAAGTTCTCCACCTCGGTCGTCAGCGTAAGTTGTCCGCCCGGTTCCGGGCCCTCGAGGACGAGCGGCTCGAGGTCCGCTCGCGCGGCGTACACCGCCGCCGAGAGCCCGGCGACGCCGGAGCCGACGATCACCACGTCGCGGACGGGCGAAGGCGTGTTCGGACTCCCGCTCATTCAGTGTATCCCTCGATCAGGTCGCGAAGCCGGTCCGCCGGCAGTGCGCCGGTGTATCGTTCTGCCTGTTCGCCGTTCGCGAACAGCGCGAGCGTCGGAACGCCACGGACACCGTAGGCGCCCGCGAGCTGCTGGTGTTCGTCGACGTCGACTTTCGCGATCACGGCGTCCGTCTCGGCTGCCAGTCCATCGAGGACCGGCTCGAGCATCTGGCACGGGCCACACCACGTCGCGAAGAAATCCACGAGTACCACGTCGTGCTCGTCGACGATCTCGTCGAGGTGACGCTTGCCGTCGATGTGGATCGGTTCGTCGATCGACCGTTCGGGCGAGTCGCTGTATGCATCAACTGTCATCACGTCCTCGTACGGCCCTCGAGTATTTAAGAGTTTTGTGGACACTATACAATATTGATTGGGGAAGAGAGCCGTCGATGGTTTCGAATGAACTGGTCACGGAGCAGTCAGAGAATCAGATTGCGTCGAGGGCGGCCGGTTCCGAGGTTTCAGCCGTGCTAAAGTGGTATCGAAGCGTTCCCCATCTTCTGAACTACTGTTGGGACGAACACAACGTACCAGATGATTCGAGCGAGGTGTGCGGCAGACGTGTGTGACTAACACACATCCCGCGTGAAAGCTCGATGGGGTCGTGAAATCAGCACGGCTCTCGAGAGAGCCGGGAGCTATCCCTCGACGGGTGTGGGGGTGTCCTCGACGTGTTCGTACTTGTCCTCGAACTCCTGGATGAGCTGACCCATCTTGGCGTACCAGTCGTTGAGCATTCGCTGCATATCGTTCGAGATCTGCGTCGGATCGGTCGGATAATAAACGTGGTAGTAACCACCCTGATCGTAGTTGATCTGCTCTTTCTGGATGAAACCGCTCTGGAGGAGCCGCTGGATCGATCGATAGGCGGTCGAGCGCTCGCGATCGACCCGCTCCGCGACTTCGTCGATCGTCAGCGGTTCATCGCTTTCGACCATCGCCCGGAAACACTCCTTGTCGAGCTGTTTGAGACCGTGGATACACTCCAGCAGCCCTTCACACTCCATATCCTGCTGGAGTTGTTCTGCCATCGAGTTAGCCATGTTCTGGTTCCGGAAAGGGGGCCCAGCGGTATAAGGGTTATGTGAATATTGCGCAATCCCACTGTAGAGCCGGTTCAGAGTTCGAAAACGGCGTTCTCGTCGCAGCAATCTTACCAGCCGTCGGCAATGGCCTCGAGGAGCGCGTCGATTTCGCCGATTCGGCGCTCGATCAGATCGGTGCCGACACCGTCGACGGTTCGAATCGCCTCATTGAGTGCGACGTGGGGCCAGATTTGCCGAACCAACTTCGAACCGGCGGGCGCCGGCTGCAAACGAGAAGTCGCCAGCGGTCGCCGTCTCGTACCGATCGGCCGTCGCCGGCGCGTCGTACTCGTGTGACCGAACGAAGTCGGTGGCGGCGCCGACGACGTACTCCTGGCTCCGCCCGTGTACGCCGTAGTTAAAATATGTCGCCTCCCCGAGTGCGGAACGTCAGCTCGGAGTTCCGGCGGCGTCAGCGCCGAACCAACTCCGAAACGAAGGGTGTCACTGGGTATGATGAGAAAGTAGAACAGCGATAGTATTGTTAATATTGAACAATAGATAACGTTCAGACTGGGTCGCCTCCACAGGGCCGAATCTGCAAGACACCCGAAAACTGGTCGTCTGACGCGCAGTTCGCCCAATCGAGTCGACTCGAGTCGATCGTCCCGTTACCGTTCTGTCGGTCGACGAAAGAGACGGTCAACAGCTTCGGATCGTGTGATGTCCGCTTTCAAACGCCCGGAATTGGAGCGAGCGTGAGACCGTACATCGCGACGACCGTAATCGAGATTGTCGCGACGATCAGCGGCGGCCAGATTCGCGTACTCGAGATCGGTGGGGCGACGCGTCCACCACCGAGATGCTTTACGATCACTTCGATCGCAAATAGACTCGTCGTCGCCGCTGCCGAGATCATACAGAACGGACAGATCGCCCCGATAACGCCGAGTTGAAGGGAGACGAAGTAAGCGGACGCACCAAGTCCGCCCAGCGTGATCGCGAAGATTCCCGTCCCGAGCAGTTCGTGTTTCGTCTCGAGCCAGAGCCCGCCCAGTACGATCATCGTCGCGTAGTAGCCCGCACCGAGCAGTGCGAGCGGAACCGGACCGACGTACGCCCACGCGCTCGTGATCACGGCCATGCTTCCTTCAGGCTCGATTCCGGAGGGAAGCGGCAGTGCCCAGAAGTGCACTGCGGTGAGGAACACGCTGGCCCCCCAGCCGATCACCGCGATGCCGAGGAAGGCACCGAGGAGCTTGTTCACGTACTGCTGCGTGCCGTAAGACTGTGCTGTCTCGCTTTGTGTGACCGTTTCGCCCATTGTATCCTGATGTATGGACTGGTCCGTCTTAATAGTTTGTATGGTTTCCACAATATAGTACACAGACGGTAGTGGCGACCAGCACGCGAGAACAGTCCTTGTCGAGGCGCTTGGGCCCGGGTTTCTACTCCGGCGGTCCTCGCAACTGTATCTCTTGCCGGGCGGCGATCAGTCGTGGGGATGGAACCGCTTGACGGCACCATCGACCGCGTCAGTCTGGCCGAGAAAGGTGACTCGATCTCCGCTCCGAAGTTCGTGGTTACCAGTCGGGACCTCCGTCGTCCCGTCCCGATGAGTGAGCAGGCCGACGATACAGCCGTCGGGAATATCAGCGTTGAGTTCGGCGATCGTCTTCCCGACGAGGTCCGCAGCCGTCACTTCGATCTCCTGAACGTCGCCGGTTCGGCCGAGTTCGTTCATCCACGACGACAGCGACGGCCGCTCTAAGACGTTCTCGAGCGACCACGCGGTCGCCATCGAGAGGTCGATCGCCCGAACGTCGAGCGACTCGAAAGCTCCGACGTTGTCCGGCTGATTGACCCGCGATGCGACCTTCTCGACATCGAAGCCCGTCTTCGCGAGTTGGCAGACCAGCAGGTTGACGTCGTCGTCGGGCGTGGTCGCGATAACCGTCTTGGCCTCCGACGCGCCGGCACGCTCCAAGACGTCGGCGTCGGTGCCGTCGCCCTCGACCGCCCGGAGACCGCGTTCGCGGGCCTTCTCGACCGCGTCAGGGTCGCTGTCGATAAGCAGTACGTTCTCTCCGTCCTGTTCGAGCCGTGCGGCGAGGGAAAGGCCGACCCGTCCCCCGCCGACGATGATTATGCGCATTGGTGAAACCTCGAGGGTGTTCGCGATCTGTCGTGCGAGGCCGGCCTGAAGGACGACCGTCGCGAAAATGATGAGAAAGACGGTGCCAGCGAGCAACTGGGCTTCCTGTGGCCGACCGAGCGCCTGCAGTTCGACGGCGAACAGCGTCGCGACGCTGGCTGGGATGATTCCCCGCGGGCCGACGGCGCTGAGAAAGAGCCGCTCGTTGCGAGTAAACCGTTCATCCGTCGTCGAGAGGTAGATCACGGCGGGCCGGAGTACCAGCGTGATCGCAGCAACGATAGCGAGTCCGGCCAACCCGAGCGTAAAGATGTCTTCGAAGTCAATCAGCGCCGCCAACGCAACGAAGATAAAGGAGAGTACAACCACCGAAAGGTCGTCGAGGAAGTCGATGACCTCCTCGTGGTGTGGCAGGTCGACGTTGCCGAGTGCGAATCCCGCCATCGCGGCGGCGGCGATCCCCGTCTCGCTAGCGATCGTCTCGGCGCCACCGTAGGCGACGACGATCCCGGCGAGAACGATCAGGCGCGCGTGCAACGACCCGGTTTTCGGCGCGAGGTTGCCCCGGCTGAGCGCGAACCAGACGATCCCAGCGACGAGCGCACCGATACCGAGCCCGATGAAGAGCCGTCCGAAGAAGTTGACGAGAAACGAGAGCGAATTCCCGTTGTCGGCGATGAGAACCTCGAAGACGACGACCACCAGAATCGCCGCAGTCACGTCGTTGATCACCCCCTCACCCTCGAGGACGGACGCGACGTGGTCGCGGACGGTGACGACCTGCAGGATAGGGCCGATGACGGTCGGGCCGGTCGCGATCAGCAACGCGCCGACCAGCAGGCCGACCTCGAGGCTGGTCTCGAGGAAGACGACGACGGCGGCGGCCGTCCCGAGCCAGGTGATGGCCGCACCGACGGTAACGAGGCGAGCAAGCGCCGTCGGACTCTCCCGAAGTTTCTCGAGCTGGAGGTGGTAGCCCCCCTCGAAGAGGATAATGGCGACGCTGACGCCGACCATCGCCGAGAGCCCGCCACCGAACGTCTCTCGAGAGACGAGTCCGAGGAGTTCGGGACCGATCGCGATTCCGGCGAAGATCAGAAAGAGGACGCTGGGAATCTGCAGTCGGTCCGCGAGGACGCGGGAGGCGACACCGAGTGCCAGGACGAGGGCAACGGTAGCGACGAGCATCACGAGCGCCTACGCGTGTGTGTGCCAGGCAGAGTAACAGTTGGTTCGGCGCTGTGCTGACGGTGCGTCGAGATCATCAACGACCTCCGTCTGGAGCCGTCTGTGCGTCCGGTTCCCCACTGCCAGCCGACTGAAAGACCTTGTAGAGGATCATCGACGCGACGAAAAACGACGAGCCGACGAGCAGGAACACGCTCAGCATGTCGAGTGCACCCGTCCCCAGCCAGTTCGCGAGTTCGCTGAGCGCGATGCCGCCGCTGGCGAACAGCATCATCAGCCCGAAGTAGACGATCACGTCGTCCTCCTCGACCATCGTGGTCGCCGCCGAGCCGATTCTCGCACCGAGTGCGCTCCCGACGAGCAGCAAGGAGACCACCGTGAGGTCGACGCTGCCGGACATCCCGTAGGTGAAGGTCCCGAACGCGCCCGAGAAGAGGCCGGCAAAGAGGCTTGTGCCGACCGCGGCGGTCAGGGGCGTCCCGATCAAATAGTAGATCGCGGGCATTCGGATGAATCCGCCGCCGACACCGATCAACCCGGAGATGAGGCCGACGCTCCCGCCAGCGCCACCGATCGTCCACACCGACGCCCGACCGCCGGAGGTGAGGGAGATCATCGGCGGCACGGTGTACGACTGAATCTTCTGGCCGATCGCCGGAATCTCGTCGTCGTTGGCACCGTCATCGTCATCGCCATCGTCGTCATCGTCCTCGAGGTTGTACGCACGGCGCAGGAACAGCACGCCGATTCCAGCCAGCAGGACGACGTAGGCGACGCCCGTGACGAGGTTGGCGACGCCGAGCGCCTCGAGGCCGAAGACGAGCCGACTCCCGAGTTCGATCCCGATCGAAAGGACGACGAACAGGATCGCACCGAGTTTGTAGTCGACCTGGCCGACGTCGTAGTGCTTCAGGACGGCGATCACGGACGTCCCGAAGTAAAACGCCAGCCCGCTACCGATTGCGACCGAGGCAGGGTAGTCGAGGAGCAACAGCGTCGGCGTGATCAGGAAGGACCCACCCATCCCGAAGAACCCGAACAGCACCCCGACCATGAACCCAAAGCTCACGAACAGCGCCAACAGCGCCAGACTGAGGCCGAATATCTCCATCTATCGTGCGTCCGTGATCGTGTCGATCAGTGGCGTTGCGACTCGCTCGAGGATGCCGTAGCCAGCGTAGAGGGCAACCGCCTGAACGAGGATGACTCCCACGAGGAGCATCGCCTGCACCGGTGGGGAGAGGGCTGCGAATTCGATCATTCGTCCGGCCCCTCGTTTGCGTTCGATAGTGTGCGGATCATGGATTTCTACTCGGTGCTCTCTACCCGGAGAGATGGTATAACGCTTTTGGGACTAGTGTACAATATTACTGCGAAATATGGGACGGCTATCCAACGGAGATATCTGTGTAAGTTATGAGAATATGGGAGTTGCGTTGATCGGCCAGTTCGTGCCGGGGCGTCGTGTCGCCCGCGTTAGTATTTCCGGGCGACTGGCGTCGCGAAGACGTGCAATCTCGCGTCGCGAGAGCGTAGGCGCGAACCGGGGTGTGCGAGCGAGCGATCCTGTCCGCTGGGAGTCCAGACGACCGCAAGGAGTCGGCGTACAACGAGATCCAGCACTTCTTCGTGTGCGATTGTTTTCCACTCGGTATTGGGCTACCCAAACAATATTATACCGCCAGCACCTACGGTCGGTATGAAAGCGGTACTCGCCACTGACCTCTCGGCCGCCAGCGAGGCGACCATCGAGAACGAGACCTGTCTCGAGTGTCTCGGACGGATTGGGATCGAAGAAATGCATCTCGTGACGGTTATCCCGTCGAACGTCCACAGAGGAATGCCCGGTATCGACTTCGAGACCCGGCGACGGAAAGCGATCGGGAAATACGAACGGGTCATCGAAGACGCCGGATTCGACGTCCAGACGCACGTCGTCCGCGGGACGCCTCACCGACGTATTACCGGACTGGCCGAGACGATCGGAGCGAGTCTCACGGTCGTGGGCTCGCGCGGGAAGAGTCCGCTCGAGAATCGCGTCATCGGTTCGACGGCGCGCAACCTCGCCCGGACGACCGAGACGCCGCTGCTGGTCAACCGCATCGAGCGAGCGGCCGACGACCCGGCTGTCGTCAGACAGCATCTCTTCCAGCGGATGCTGTACGCGACGGACTTCTCGGAGAACGCCGAGCGCGCGTTCGAGACGTTTTCGTATCTGCGTCACGCGACCCAGGAAGCGACGCTGGTCCACGTCGAAACGCCGAAGGATTCGGGGCTCTCGAACGACGAGGATCCAGAAACACGGCTGGGTGAACTGGCCGATCAACTCGAGGCGTGGAGTATCGAGACGCGGACCGAGGTTCGACAGGGAGACCCCGCCGACGAGATTCTCGCTGCGGAAGAGTCCCACGATCCGACGACGATCCTCGTCGGCTCGCGCGGCCACAGCCGGCTCCGCAGATTATTGCTCGGCAGCGTCTCCGAAGATATCGTCGCTCGAGCGAACGGGAACGTGATGCTCGTGCCGCCGTCCCGAGCGTGAGATTGCACGAACTCGAGCGGTAGTACTAGCGGGAATTTTTCGAAATTGTGGTTGGTGCTTATTACGGCATCGATCGAATCGTTCCGTATGGCTGACGATGATACGCTTCTTCGAATCCTGTTGCTCGTCGTCGCACTCGTCGTGCTCGTGCCGCTCCTGCTGATGGCCGTCGCCTGGCCGATGATGGGTATGTGGGGTGGCGGCCACATGTGGAACGGCGGCACGTGGAACGGTCCAACCGGGACGGGAATGTGGCTAATAGGCTGGCTCCCCCTCCTGTTGCTCCTCGTCGTCGGCTATTTGGTATACAAGGCGGCCGCGCGCTCGGCGCGGACCGAAGAAGACCCGGCGCTCGAGGAACTCCGACTGGCCTACGCTCGCGGTGATCTCTCCGACGAGGAGTTCGAACAACGCCGCGAGCGCTTACAGCGGGACGAATGAGGGGGCGGTAGCGCGACGGCGATCAGCCGATCGTCAGCACGCGGTCGGACGACGTCACGATCTCGAGGAGGTCGGACATCGTCGACATCGGACAGTACTCGCTTTCCTCGCTGTTGCGGATCTCGAGACACGTCCCACACGCTTGTAGGTCGCCGCCGCCGTCGACGAACGCCTCCATCCGATCGCGGACATCGAACTGACCGTCGGTGACACCCTCGGCCTCGACGCCCTCGCCAAGAAGGAACACCGAGACCTCGTGGCCGTTCTCTACGGCCGTAATACCGAGTCGAAGTGCGTTCCAAGCGCGTTCGGGATCTGCGGTCTCGAGGACGATTCCGAGCCGTTCGGTCGCTGCATTCTGTTCAGGCACAATAATGTATAATAACCCCAATGCTATAAAATGTCGGTTCGCTCCACGGGCGCGTCATCGACGGTGAATCCGGCCCGCTCGAGTTGGCTCGCCACCTCTTCGGGGCCGAACCGCTCGTCCACCGGCGGACCGTCCTCGCCGTCTCCAGTCGCTGACCAGTCGACGGTGACGAGGCGGCCGTCCGGTCGGACCACGCGGGCGAGTTCGGCTAGCGCCTCGGCGTCAGCGTACTCGTGGTGGGTCATCGTCGGGAACGGCGCGACGTCCCGCGAGTAGAACCCCGTTCCCGACTCCAGTCGTATACCGACCGGCGACGTAATAGTGGTTCGCGTCCGCCCAGTCCCGCATTCGCCAGAGGCTTCCGAAAACGAGACCAGAAACGACAGCAACGGTCCTCGAGCGGCGAGCCGATATAGCGTCCCCCCAGTTCGGACGATCGCCGTTGAGAACCGGTATCTCGATGAGAGTCGATTCGACCACGCAGTATTGTTCAGTAAGAACAATTACTAAGGTCGCCGAGTCCGTACGAACGATCTATGAGCGAGTCACCGGACGACGAACGAGAACGGATCCGCGAGCAGAAGAAACGAGAACTTCAGCAGCGCCTCGAGAACGACGGCGAGCTGGACGGGACCGGCGACAGTATGGCGACACCGTCCGAACCGATCGTAATCGAGGGGCAGGCACACCTGAATGACGTCGTCAGTACGCACGACGTCGTGCTCGTGGACTGTTACGCCGACTGGTGTGGACCCTGCCAGATGCTCGAGCCGACGATCGAGTCGCTGGCAACCGAGACCGACGCCGCGGTCGCAAAAGTCGATGTCGACGCCCATCAGCGTCTGGCGCAGCAACTCGGCGCCCGGGGTGTGCCGACGCTCGTACTGTACGCCGACGGCCAGCCGGTCGAGCGGACGGTCGGAGCACAAAGCAAGGGCCAACTCGAGGAGTTGATCGAACGACACAGCGGTCCCAGCTAGCTCGCGTTTGCCGGCAAATCGCTTCGCGTGGCTTGGTGTGTAAGACGACGCCCCCGTCGCTCAGTCGACCAATGCGCTGATCTCAGCGGTGGCGCACGTGATAGCAGAACCACCCGCTATTTCGAGCGCCGAACGCAAGACGTGCGTGAAACGAATTAGTCAGCGCCTGCGGGCGTGGTTTCCGAGACAGCGCGTTGGCTGCGCCAGTAGCCCTGGATGTAGGCTCCGACGAACATCCCAGCGAGTGCCCACAGGATCGTGATGTTACCGACGC
The DNA here is from genome assembly GCF_900100335.1 of Natronorubrum texcoconense. GTDB lineage: Archaea > Halobacteriota > Halobacteria > Halobacteriales > Natrialbaceae > Natronorubrum > Natronorubrum texcoconense. The sequence goes on from NZ_FNFE01000008.1 coordinate 134,085, forward strand.
CGAGGCTGGCGTAGGCCGCACCGGGACAGATCCCCGAGAGGCCCCAACCGACGCCGAAGATCGCGCCGCCGATCAGGACGTTGCGGTCAAACGATTTTAGCCGCCGGCCGTACGTGTCGCCCGTCAACGGCGCACGATCGCGGAGTCGCGGGACGATCGCAAACGCGATGCCAGAGACGATCGCCGCGCCGAACATGACGAACAGCAGTCCGAAATCCTCGAACTGCAGGAAGTTCAGCACGACTTCGGGTCGGGCCATATGACTGAAACCGAGCCCGAAGCCGAAGATCAGGCCGCCGACGAAGATCAGCGGCATGAACAGCGGGTGGCGATTGCCGCTCACGGGTCGTCACCTCCCCGTTCGCGTTTCCGAGATTCTCGAACGAGAATCTCGCTCATCACGGACTCACCCCCAGTGCCATTACGACCTGGGCCGTTCCGATCGCCACGGCGAGGAACGTCATCACGCCGACGATCGACGTCTTCGAGGCCGAGCCGACGCCACAGACGCCGTGGCCCGAGGTACAGCCCTTGCCGATCCGGGTGCCGATCCCGACGAGAATGCCGCCCAGGAACAGCCGCCAGGGCTGGACATCGGTCAGCCAGAGTGTGACACCGCCGACATCGTACAACTCGCCGGTCGCCCCGGCTTCGTAAAGCCCGCTCGAGACCAGTCCGGACTGGAACGTCAGCGCGTAGGCGAACGCGCCGGCGATGATCCCGAGTGTGAAAACGACCCGCCAGTCCCGTGAACTCCGGTAGCGCTGGAACCACGACTGGTCGGAGACGTACGACAGCGTCGACTCGAGGAACGTACTCGCGCCGGCCGCGATGCCGGTTCCGAGGTAGATAACGACGGCTCCGAGGCCGACGAGCAGTCCGCCGACGACGTAGCGGCTGATCCCCACGGGAAACAGCGATTCGTACAGCGCCGGAGCGAAGAGTTCAGTGACCATTCGACTGTGGATATGAGGCGTTAGTCACCGGCCAGCGACTCCTGGCTGGCGGCGCAGTTGTTCGGGCCGAGCTCGAGTTCGAACGCTTCTTGATCGCCGGTCTCCCGTTTACCGAGGTTCGTCGCGATGATGTCCTCGTAGTTGGCTGGCCGGGGCGGCATATCCGAGAGGATCAACTCGACGAACTCGGCTTCGTCCATCGTCAGGGCATCCATCTCGTCAACGAGTTGGCCGACTGGCGCCGTGTAGGTGCCGTCGGCGGCGGGCTCAGCGGCGTCGCTGAAGTGGGCGCCACCGATTAGCGTCTCGTCGGGCAGAGAGAGCACGCGCTCTTGCAGCGACTCGTAGAGCTGTTTGGCAGCGTCTTCGGCCCCCTCGTCGCCTTCTTCCAGGTCGGGGCGAGCGACGCTCTCGACGAACAGCCCGTCGCCAGTCGCGAGCAGTTCGCCATCGATCAGGTACGAGGTCATCCCGGAGGTGTGGCCGGGCGTGGAGACGGTCTCGATGGTGGCGTCGCCGATCTGGAACTCGTCGCCGTCCTCGGCCAGTGTCAGTTCGTCGGCGTAGGTGACGCCGCGGTCGACGGCGGCTTCGGGGATAACGCCCTCAACACCCTCTTCGGCGAGGTTTCGAAGGCCCGAGATGTGGTCCGCGTGGATGTGCGTGTCGATCGCGTACGTTAGCTCGACACCTAACTCCGCCGAATCCTCGAGGTAGCGATCCGTGAACGCACGCAGGGGGTCGATGACGGCCGCCTCGTCGCCGTCGACCACGAGGTAGCCGAGACAGCCCGAAGAGGGGCGCTGGTACTGGTAGAGCGTGCCCGCGCCGTCGTAGCGCTCGATCTCGACGGCCTCGTAGATGCGTGCCCAGCCGTTCATCCCCTCCTCGAGGTGGTTTACGTCGTAGCCGCGCTCTTTCAGCGCGCCCGCAACGAACTCGCTGGCACCGCCTTTCGCACAGAGGACCGTAACCTCACGGTCGTCCGGAACTTCTGCAAGAACGTCGTCGTCGATCTCCTCGTCCAGGAAGTGGAAGTACGGGACGTTGACCGACTCGACGCGCTCGCCGTCGATCTTCCACTCCTCGTAATCCGACTCCATCCGGGCGTCGAGGAGCGTGACCTCCTCGCCCGCGTCGATGCGTCCTTTCAGCCCGTCCGGCGTCACCGACTCGATCTCGACATCCGGCGTTGGAAAGTCCATGTCGTCCATATTGTACATTACTCGGTAGCGGCTACGAGCCCTTAAGCGTTTGTATAGTAGTTCCTAAATCACACAATATAGCTCGCGAGATGTATCGGGTTATAATCCGAGAAGGGCGCGTGAAGCACTCATACAGAGACATACACCAACCTCCGCAAACCACAGGTGTTCTTATACAGTGCAATAATCGACATCCTTTTATGGGTGCATTCGATATTGTATGATAGCTCCAATACAGAGCATAGAAATCAACTATGAGTTCCCAATACGACACCACGGAGACGCTCGACGTGAAAGGACAGTCCTGCCCGATGCCCATTGTCAAGACGAAGCAAGCCATCGACGACCTCGAGGCTGGCGATGTCCTGGAAGTGGTTGCAACCGACTCGGGCAGTATAAGCGACATCCAGGGCTGGGCCGACGGCACCAGCGGGGTCGAACTCCTCGACCAGGTCGAGGATAGCGACCTCTACACCCACTACGTCAAGAAAACGGAATAACATGAGCACGGACAATCCCCCATCGTCGGTCGACGCCGACGGCGAGAGCGAGTTCGATGCCGCCGAGGTTCAGGCGCTTCGGGAGCGCGTCGAGGAACTCGAGGCGTCGATGGCCGAACTGGACGACGACGACGACCGACAGAAGCTGACGATCGTCGCCACCCAGGGGAGTTTCGACATGGCGTATCCGCCGTTGATCCTCGCAAGTACAGCCGCAGCTTTCGGCTGGGACGTCGTCGTCTTCCACACGTTCTGGGGGCTCGATATCCTCCACGAGGAGAAATCCCGGGACCTCAAGCTCAGTGCCGTCGGGAATCCCAACATGCCGATGCCGAACGCACTCGCCGCGCTCCCCGGAATGGACGCGATGGCGACGCGGATGATGCAAAAGAGGATCGATGAGAACGGCACCGCCAGTATCGAGGAACTGATCGAACTCTCGCTGGAAACCGGCGTCGACCTGCAGGCCTGTCAGATGACGATCGAGTTGATGGAGTACGACGAGGACGACTTCTACGACGGTGTGACGACGGGTGTGGGCGCGGCGACCGCGCTACAGCACATGGCCGAATCCGACGTTCAGCTCCTCGTGTAACTCGTGATCGAAACCCGTACGGACACAACGGAGTAGATCGAACTGGCCTCTTGATCGGCGATAATATCAACGTTCGGCAACTAAATAGACGCTAACGCAACCCAATGGTTATTGGGACAGCGCCCCTGATATGAATAATGAACGTTCTGGCATTCGGACCGCTGCAGCTCGGTGATCCGATGCTGACCGCGGGAGTCGTCGTCCTCCTGCTCGTCGTCATCACCGTCTGGCAGATGGTCGAGATCGTCGACGCCTACGACAGGGGCGCACTGACCGTCTTCGGAGAGTACCGCAAACTGCTCGAGCCGGGGCTGAACATCGTCCCGCCGTTCGTCTCGCGGGTCTACACCTTCGACATGCGGACCCAGACGATCGACGTCCCGAGTCAGGAAGCGATCACGCGGGACAACTCCCCGGTGACGGCCGACGCCGTCATCTACATCCGAGTGATGGATGCCAAACGCGCGTTCCTCGAGGTCGAGAACTACGAGCGAGCGGTCTCGAATCTCGCTCAGACGACGCTGCGCGCCGTCATCGGTGACATGGAGCTCGACGACACGCTCAGCCGCCGAGAGATGATCAACGAGCGAATTCGTACCGAACTCGACGAGCCCACCGACGAGTGGGGGATCCGCGTCGAGAGCGTCGAGGTCCGCGAGGTGACGCCGTCCCAGGGCGTCAAGGGGGCGATGGAACAGCAGACCTCCGCCGAGCGGAAACGCCGCGCCATGATTCTCGAGGCCCAAGGTGAACGCCGCAGCGCCGTCGAGAAGGCCGAAGGGGCCAAACAGAGCGAGATCATCCGCGCACAGGGTGAAAAGCAGAGCCAGATCCTCGAAGCGCAGGGTGACTCGATCTCGACCGTTCTGCGCGCGAAATCCGCCGAATCGATGGGCGAACGCGCCATCATCGACAAGGGAATGCAGACGCTCGAGGAGATCGGCCAGAGCGAATCGACGACGTTCGTCATGCCTCAAGAGCTCACCTCGATGGTCGGCCGCTACGGCAAACACCTCTCCGGTAGCGATGTCAAAGAGGGCGACGACTCGCTCCAGAGTCTCGAGTTCGACGAGGAGACGCGCGAACTGATCGGCCTCGACGACATTGCCGAGATCATCGGCGAGATCGAGCAGACCGAGATGGACGTCGAAGCGATGGAGGCGGAGGCCCAGGCGATCAAGGAAGGTCAAGATATCGGCGGCGAGACCGAGCCGTCCGCGACGGCGACCGAGATTGAACCCGACGTCGATTCCGGCGACGAGTCCGGCTCCGATCGGTAGGCCGTCCGAAGACGCGAATGGAGAACGGAGTCAGCGATCGACTCAGAACGAGAACCCGGATCCAGGTTCGGCGAAGAAATAGCGCGAGGTCGTCAGAATTTTTCCGTCGCGTTCGACCAGATGCCGAGCGACTGGTCGTTCGATCGGTCGACGTCGACGCGGAGTTCGCGATCCGAGTCGAGGCTGATCGCGATCCGGTCGAAGTTCGCCACGTACCGCGACTTGTGGTGGCGGCCCTGTCGCACGCCGACCGTCTCCTCGACGAGGTCGGCTTCGGTCAGCCGATCGAGTTTGCGGTAGGTCGTCGAGAGCGGCAACTCGGCCTCGTCCGCGATTTCCGGGACAGTCTTGGGCGCCTCGAGCAGCGAGATGATCTCCCGACAGTCAGCGTCGTCCAACACGCCGATGATGCGCTCGAGACCGGGCGTGTCGCCGGACGACGAGAACTCGAGTGGCATAACTGCGACCACGTTAGGAGCGAAGCCTAAAGACACGTTTGGTCGATACCGCCGATCGTCGAATCATTCGTTCGGTCGTCGAATCGCTCCTCCGGTCGTCGAATCACTCGATGTGCCTACCTACATATACGCCCGGGCCGACGGACACCGTATGAGTGACGATCACCCGTCGGAGTCGACGGTCGAAAACACGCCGGGGCGGGGTCGGAGTCCCGAAGCCGAGACCATCGAGCCCGCCGCTCCCGAAGAGTTCGGTCTCGTCCAGGTCTGGTGGGGCGACGGAAAGGGGAAGACGACGGCCACGCTCGGCATGGGAATGCGCGCCGCGGGCCACGGCTACCGCGTCCACATGCTCCAGTTCATGAAAGGCGGCGCCTCGAGCGTCGAGGCCGTCCGCGGCGAGTACAACGCGATGGCCGCGCTCCCCGGAATCAGCTACGAGAACCTCGGCCACTACGGCTGGCACGGCATGGCCGACGGCAGCGACGAGGCCGACCACGCAGCCCAGGCACAGGCGGGACTCGAACGCGCTCGCGAGTTGCTCGAGGCGGCCGACGGGACCGATCTGGGTTCGCCGATCGATCTCGATGCGCCGCCCGAAGACGGGGTCCACATGCTAATTCTGGACGAAGTGCTCTACGCAGCGGATCGCGGACTACTCAGTGAAGACGATATCTACGGGCTGCTCGACGCGAAGCCGGCCGAGCTCGAACTCGTGCTCTCGGGTAGCCACGCCGAACCGACGTATCTCGAGGAGCGAGCCGATCTGATCACCAACGTGCGGAAGGTGAAACACCCGATCGACGACGGCCAGCGGGCGCGACGCGGCACGGAGTTCTGAACGGCGACGGCTCACATCGCTCCGTCCCGATCGGGGACAGCACTACTGCTCTAGAAGCGTTCGATCTCGGCATCGGTGGCTCTCGGATGCGGTGTCGCGATAGTGAGCGGAATCGAACAGTCGCCCGGACCTCGAATTGGCTTTCTTACTCCCTCCCAGTGTACGGTCGGGAGTATGAGAGAGAATAGCACGTCGCCGAAATCGGTGATAGGGAGACGGACCGTCCTCGCGACGGGAAGCGCACTCCTCGCGGGACTGGGAAGCAACCCGTCTGTACTGGCGGCGGGTGCACGGGAAGAACCGGACCGGCCGGCCGACCAGCAGCGGTCCATCGGCAGTACCGACGTTCAGAGCGGCGCTGACGAGCGGAACGGCGAAGACCGCTCCGACGATTCGGACGACGACCCGCAACGGACGATCACCGACGACACCAGGACGGTTCAGATCACGGTCCCGGAAGCCTGGGACGACGTCAACAGCACGCAGGTCGGTAACAATCCCTCGATCATCGCCGCCCCGGACCTGGACGGTTACCTCACCACGAGAGACGTTCCCGGCGTCGAGGTCGCCGTGACCACGAGACTGGGCGGCGATCCGGCCGCGATCCTCGACAGACTCGTCGACTACAGCCACGAGTGCGACGACGGCGGTCGACAGCGGTTTCGGTCCGACGAGTTCACCTTCCGGAGTCAGATCTGGCGACGGTGTGACGGTGACGGCACGATGTTCCTGACGATAGTCGGTGCACCAGTCGACGACCAGTCGGACCGGACCTCGGATGCGCCGTACGTGCTTCTTATCGGTGCACAAATCGTCACCGAACCGGACGCGGACGCGATTTCCGTCGCCATCGAATCACTCGAGATCCGCTCGTCCGACGGTCAGTTCCTTCGGAACGAATGACGTCTCGACCTCGAGACGCCGGCACGGAACCGGCGACATCGGGCCCCGACCTATCGCACGGGTACTTCCACGACGCGGGAATATCACCCGTCCTATATATGATCAGTCGTCGAACCGGTAGCTATGCACCTACTGGTTCCGATGGACGACTCCGAACCGGCTCGCGCGGCACTCAAATATGCACTCACGACGTTTCCCGACGCGACCATCACCGTGTTGCACGTCGTCGATCCGTCGATGGCGATGTACGGGGGCGACACGGCGTACAACGTCGAACGGGCCCTCGAAATCGAGGAGGAGAGAGCCGAGGCGCTGTTCGAGCGCGCGCGGGAGTTCGCTAGCGAACACGACGTGACGATCACGACCGAAACCATCGGCGGACCGGCCGCTCGAGGCATCGTCGAGTTCGCCGACGAACACGACGTCGACGGGATCGTCATCGGAAGCCACGGCCGGTCCGGCGTCTCCCGCGTCCTGCTGGGGAGCGTCGCCGAGCGGGTTGTTCGCCGCGCAACGGCCCCGGTGACGGTCGTCAGATGATGCGAAGAGCAGGCGGACATCAACGGCGGAGTGATGTGGGCTGTCGATCCGTCTGCCCGCCGAATCGACAACCGTAATGTGTTCTGACAGCGAGAGATAGTATGGTTGTCGAGGGGCTTGGACTCGTACTCGCCGCCGGAATATTCACGGCCGTAGTCTGCGGATTAGGAACCCTTCCGTTCTTTTTCGTCGACGATATCAGCGATCGGGTGACCGTCGTCCTCTGGGGGCTCGCGGGCGGCATTATGCTGTTTGCCTCGTTGTTCGGGTTCGTCGTCGAGGGGCTCGAGGAGGGCACGCTAACCCAAGTCGGAACCGGCCTCCTCGTCGGCGTCGGACTCGTCATCGTCGCCGACCGGCTCATCTCAGACTACGAGTTCAAGCCCCGCGAAATGCCCAACGCTGACTTCCGGAAGCTCGTCCTCATCGTCGGCATTCTGACCGTCCACAGCTTCCCGGAAGGGGTCGCTCTCGGGGTGGCGTTCGCCGATCTGGGCGTCGACGGCGACCTCGTCGTCGCGGGGCTCGCGGTGCCGGCGCTGGCGGTCTTCATCACGGTCGCGATCTCGATCCAGAACATTCCGGAAGGGCTCGCCGTCGCGATCCCGCTGCACACGTACGGGCTCCCGAACTGGAAGATCTTCGGCTGGGCGGTTTTCTCGAGTATTCCACAGCCGATCGGCGCGGGAGTCGCGTTCGTGTTCGTCAGCGTCGCCCGCGAGTTTCTCCCCTTCGGCTTCGGTTTCGCCGCCGGCGCGATGATCTACCTGGTGCTCCACGACATCTTTCCCGAGGCATTGGATCACGGCGCGGAGCTTCGAGGTGGCGGTCGTCGGGAACTGGTCGGCGGAATCGTCCTCGGCGTTGCAATCATGCTCCCCGTCATGTTTCTGACGGAGTGAGTTCAGACACCAAGAACGGCGTTTAACAACTCACCACTTCGAGCGATACTGCGAAACAGTAGGATTTATACTCAATGGTATTTATTAACATGGAGATGATCCACACACGAGTCTCAGAGCGCGTTGGTCAGCAAGAACAATATCAGCTGACCGACGAGGAGATCGACCGATACAACGAAAACGGCTATCTGAAACTCGAGTCCGTGTTCGACGAATCGGAACTTGAGGCGCTTCGGGCGGAGAACGATACGTTGATTCAGAATGCTGATACTGGAACTGATCACGGATCAGCACCGATCAAGACGAGCGATCATCTGTTCAAGTCGGGCGTCTGGGCTCGGGCGATACAAGACCCCCGGATCACCGTCCCGATGACACAGTTGATCGGACCGAACGTGGAACTCGATCATACCACAGGGCGAAAATGGATGCCCGCGGAGACAGCCGAGATCGAACAACACGATCTCCATCAGGACCGCGTCTTCTACTCCCACAGTGCGGAAACGTTCATCAATGCGATCGTCTATCTTGACGATTTCCCCGAAGACGAAGGCGGCATGCGGTTCATACCGGGAAGCCACCTCGACGGCGATCTCGAACACGTCGACGGGGAGAAAGGGCCGCAACTTCCAGAAACCAGTCACTCGTTCGACGAGACGATCGGCGTTCCAGCGAATGCGGGAGACGTAATCCTGTTCCACATAAATGTGGTTCACGGAACCCAGGTCGCTCGACAATCCGATCCTGGAACGATTACGTGGGTGATTTACAACGATCCAGCGTACGGATCCGAGCAAGCGGGCGTCATGGTTGCTGGAAGCCGGCCATAACGGCTCATTTGTAATTCTGTTTCTGCGCTAGTGACGTGCATCAGATGGATCTACGGGAGACCGCTCACTCTCCTGTCGCGATAGATCTTTCAAAAACTAGTCTCACTAGACAGCGTCTCTCCATCGGTATAGTCGGTCCTTGGAGCCAAACACTCGAGAGGGGGAGATGCCAGCACAATTATTACCAATCGTACCGAATGTTCGGCAAATCGATGGGTGTGATACAGGTCGACGGACTGGTGAAATCGTACGGGGATGTCGACGCAGTGGACGGGCTATCGTTTTCCGTCGAGCGGGGCGAATTATACGGCTTTCTCGGGCCGAACGGCGCCGGAAAGACGACCACAATCGGCGTTCTGACCGGCCAACTCCGGCCGGATTCGGGAACGGCTCGCGTCCTCGAGACCGATCCGACTGCTGAACCGATCGAAACGCGACATCGGGTCGGAATCCTGCCCGAACAGGGATCGCCGCCGAGCTTTCTGACGCCGCGGGAGTTCCTCGACTTCGTCGGCGACGTCCGCGGGCTCGAGCCCGATCGAGTCGCGACGCAGACCGACGTCTGGGCCGACCGACTCGGCTTCGAGAGCAAGCTCGACACGCTTCACACGGATCTCTCGCGGGGTCAACAACAGAAAGTGATGATCACACAGGCCTTCGTCCACGAACCTGACGTGGTCTTCATCGACGAGCCGCTGGCGAACCTCGATCCGCTGGTCCAAGAGCAGGTCAAGCAATTCCTCGTCTCCTACGCCGCCGGTGACAACGCCGTCTTCGTCTCGACGCACAACATCGACGTCGCAGAAGAGATCTGTACCCGTGTCGGAATCGTTGCCGACGGACAGCTCGTGACGGAGCGGTCGCTCGACGGGAGTGACGGCGGTGATGGTGGTGATGGTGGTGACGGCAATGGCCGCGGCGACGGTATCGACAGCGACGAATCGTTGCTCGAGATCTTCCTCGAGCGCGTCGAGGACGCCGACGTCCGCGACGCACCGTCGCTCGATCGCCTAGGGGCTGAGTCGAAACAATGAGTACGGCCTCGCGCTCGCCGCGATCGACGTGGCGACTGTTCGCGCTCCTCCTCCGCGAGGAGTGGCGGCTACACACGCAGCTGTTCGGCGGCTGGCGATTCGTACTCTTCCCGGTCGTCATCGCCGCCCTCACCGTCGGCGCGACGGTCGCGCTTCTCGAGACCGGAACCGCCGCCGGAACGATCGTAACCGGGCTGCACGTCCTCGCGCTCGGTTTCGGCCTCTACAGCGGGACGGCCGGCTTCGCGGGGTCGGACATGCTCGAGAACGTCTTCGGTCGGCTCTCGCTCGTCCTCTCGACGTCGACGACGCTGCCGCTGTCCCGGCGCCGGTTGCTGGGGATCTTCCTCGTCAAGGACGCGCTGTTCTACGCGGTCGCGTTCGTGCTCCCGATGGCGGTCGCCAACGCGGTCCTCGTCGGGGAGGTGTCCGCCGCGCCGGTCGCCATCGGAACGCTGTGGCTCTCGCTATCGCTGTCGTTCGCGGCCGGCATGGCGCTGACCGTCGCGATGATCGCGATTCGAACGCGAGGGATACCGACGTGGGCAATCGCCGGGACGATCGTCGTCGTCGCGGGCGGATCGTGGCTGACGGGAACCGCTCGAGACGGCTGGGCCCTGTTCGTCCCGATCGAGGGCTCGCTCGCCAGCGCACTCGGATTGGCCGCCGGGACCGTCCTCGTCGGTGTCGCATCGCTCGCGCTGTACGACCCGACCTACGGCCGACCCTCGCGGACGGCCGGCGACCGGTTCGCACGGCTCAGCGATTCGCTACCGCTGGGGACGGACAACAGCAGCGCACTCGTCTCGAAGACGTTGCTCGATCTGGCACGCTCGTCGGGTGGCGTCGCGAAGCCGTTCGTCTCGGCCGCGATCCTGTTCGCGCTCGTGGCCGCCCTCGTCGGCGTCGTCGACTCGATCACCGGCATCGCGCCCGCACCGGGAATCTTCTTCGGCGGCGTACTCGGACTGACGGCGTTTACCACGTACAACTGGCTGACCCAGTTCGATTCGCTCGAGGCCTACCTCACCTACCCCGTCTCGATCGAAGACGTCTTCCGCGCGAAACGGATCGCGTTCGTTCTCGTCGGCGCACCGACGGTCGCAGTGCCGTACCTGGCGGCCGTGATCTGGTTCGAGGCGACGGTGCTGGATGCAGTCGTCGGCGCTCTCTTGCTCGCGGGCTACGCGCTGTACTACTACGGCCTGACCGTCTACATCGCCGGCTTCGATCCCAACGAGTTCCTCTTCGATGCCGTCCGGTTCACGATGTTCACCGTCGGCGTCGGCGTTGCGCTCGTGCCGACGCTCGTCGCCGGGTTCGTCGTCGTGCCGCCGTCCGGGACTGTTGCGCTCGCGCTCGGGATTGCAGGGGTGGGGTTCGGTGTGGTGGGAGTGGTGCTCTCGAGTCGGGCGGGGCCGCGGTGGGAGAAGCGGTATCAGGTAGGGGGCTGAAAAACCGACTGCTGAAAGTTTGCAGAGAGATACACCACATTTTCGAACAAAAGGGTAGCTGTCGATCACAGCCATTCACTTTTACAGCGAGCCTCCACGTTCCATCATTTCCACTAATTAGTTAGCAGAGGGGGACGGGGGGTATTCCAGTGTAAATCCCCGACAGTATGGGCAGACAACTGTTGGAGTACCAATATTAGGATTACAGAACGTTCAGAACAATGTTATTCAGAAAAGGTGGGTCAATATTCAGTTGTGCTATTCCTGTTTTTGTGAGTTTACACTGGAATCCCCCCTCCCTCACTAGCTACACTGGAACGGGGGGTTTATTATAGAGAAGAAGAATGGTTGTATCATGTCATTATTCCCGTCGGATGATCCTATCATCGAGAACCACGCTGTTCTCGAGCCCGATAACAACTCATACACACCGTCTAACCTCCCCGAACGAGAGGACGAATTAGCCGAAATTAATCGGATTCTGCGACCGCTCCAAACGGGTGGGTCACCACATAATGCACTTGTCTATGGCCCGACCGGGCAAGGAAAGACCGTAGCTGTAGAGCTGAAAATGCAGGAACTCCGGACGTGGGCAGACAACAAGGGAGAGGACGTCACTATCGTGATCGCACGATGCAAAGGTTGCGATAGTTCTTATCACGTTCTCACACTTCTGGTGAAGCGACTCCGAGAAATCAAGGAAGGACGAGGTGTTGAGCGACCACAAGGCTACCCACGAAAGGCTCTCATCGAGATGGTATTCAACGAGATCGATAGGCTAGGTGGTATCGTTGTTCTCGTTTTAGACGAGATCGATGGAATCGGCGAAGATGACTATGCTCTCTATGAGCTCTCACGTCCAGATATCTCGAATGCGAAGATCGGTGTGATTGGGATCACGAACGACGCCCAATTCCGAAACAATCTGGATGCGGACGTCCAGTCATCACTCGGACAGCGTGAGATTTTTTTCCATCCGTATGATGCAAACCAACTTCAAGACATTCTGGCACGCCGCGCTGGTAGAGGGTTAGTGGATACGTCGTTCAACGGCGCAGAGAGAACGTTTGAAAACCTCGAGAGTAACGTCCTTGATGACGCTACAATTCCGTTGACGGCGGCCCGAGCAAGCAATGAAACGGGTGATGCAAGGCAAGCAATCCGCTTGCTCCGGGATGCGTGTGAGATCGCAGAGGAGCGAGAAGAACTCGTCCGAGAGGGACACGTTAAAGAAGCACACCGGAAGATCGAGAAGGAGGCTCATCGGGAGCTAATCGAATCTGAGACGACACAGCGAAAATTGGCGCTTGCAGGAGTAATCAAGCACGAAATCACCGGGAATCCAAATCCCGGGACGACGGATATCTATCAGACATACTGTGCCTTCTCGAAAGAAATCGATGGGAGACAAGTATCACAGCGGACTGTTCGAGCCAAACTCAACGACCTTGCACATCAAAACATTCTGACCCAGTCCCGTCGTGGCCGAGGACAGGGACGAGGGATGTCGAATTTCTATTCCCTCTCAATCGACCCTGAACTCGCGATTGAAGCCCTCGGAGACGACCAGCGACTCGAAGGCGTCGCAGAAATACTCTGGGATCTCGGGAAGTAGTCTTTACACTGGAACACCCCCCGTACACTGGAACTAGGGGGTTTTGTGGTTCAGTTGGAACAGTTGTATGTAACCAGATAGACCCTCTCCACCGCTCCAGATGGATTACAAGTCAAGCTATCCAACTCGGGTTGGAGCAATCGATCCGCATGACCCGGAAAGACGAGTTTACACTGGAATCCCCCCTCCCCAACTGATCACAGTAGAACGATCGATATTGCGTTTCATTTGCAGCAGTAGTGTGATTGTATTGACTCGAAATCGACCACCGATCCTGAAAACACCCTTCACGTGCAGGGCGCATCCAAACCAGCCAATCCGTTGAACGGTTTCCCATGAAAGTCGTCTACAAACCCGGCAACGCCTACGAGGAGATCAACTGCTTCGACTTCCGCGAGTACGATCAGGGAATCGTCCTCCACGACGAGGAGGGGTACAACATCGGTTACGTTCCCCACGAAATTCTGAGCCACATCGAACCGCACGAGGGGGAGATGGTCGACTTCGAGGACGGCCAGCCGCCGGAACCCGGTTACGACGACGAATAGCGACGGACGAACTCGAGCAACGACCAGCGAAGGCGCTCGAATCATCTCTAACTCGCTCGAGTCCCCGCCACGCCGAACCGATAGGACGATACTTCACGGCACGCGAGTAGCCCCAACGCGGATGACACGAACGCTTCTCGTCGCGGGGACGGCGAGCCACGTCGGCAAGTCGACGGTCGCCGCCGGACTCTGTCGGCTGCTCGCCGACCGTGGCATTTCGGTCGCCCCATTTAAGGGACAGAACATGAGCAACAACGCCCGCGTGGTCGTGCGAGCGGAGGTCACTGACGACGGTTCCGGCGTCGTCCCAGGCGACGAACCGAATTCCGACCAGTCGAACGGCGATCGACCAAACGTCGACCAGTGGGGAGAGATCGGCGTCTCGCAATTCGTGCAGGCTCGAGCCGCCTCCATGACCCCGACGACGGACTGCAACCCGGTCCTACTCAAACCGCGCGGCGACGGCGAGAGCCAGCTCGTGCTCCAGGGAGAGGCCCACGAGCACGTCCCAGCCGGGACCTACTACGAGGAATACTGGGAGGAAGCTCGGGACGCGGCCGAAAACTCCTTCCGGCGGCTCGCAGCCGATCACGACGTGATCGTCGCGGAGGGCGCGGGGAGCATCGGCGAGATCAACCTCCACGACCGGGACCTCGCGAACGTCGAGACGGCTCGGTTCGCCGACGCCGACATCCTCCTGCTGGTCGACATCGAACGCGGCGGGGCGTTCGCCAGCCTCTACGGCACCGTCGAACTCCTCCCCGACGCGCTTCGCGAGCGCGTCGTGGGCGCAGCCATCACCAAATTCCGGGGCGACCCGACGCTGCTCGAGCCCGGCATCGAGGAGATCGAGGCGAAAACCGGCGTCCCGATTCTGGGAGTGCTCCCCTACGACGATCCCGGGCTGCCTGAAGAGGATAGCGTCGGCCTGCCGTCGACGAGCGAACGCGGCGTGCTGGGTGGCGACGACGGCGTGCCCGCCGAGCAGCGGCTCCGGATCGCCGTCCCCCGACTCCCCAGAATCTCGAACGCGACGGACCTCGAGGCGCTGGCGGCCGAACCCGGCGTCTCGGTCGTCTTCGTCCCGGTCGAGAGCGGGTCGACCGACAGCAGCGGAGACGAAACTGCGGACGTGGCGGCGACGCTCGAGGACGTCGACGCCGATGCCGTCGTCCTCCCGGGGACGAAGAACACGGTGGACGATCTGCTGGCGCTCCATCGCGCCGGTTTCGGCGACGCGCTCACGAACTTCGACGGGCCGATCGTGGGAATCTGTGGCGGCTATCAGCTACTGGGCGAGCGGATCACGAACGCCTCGCTCGAGGGAACGGGCGAGGACGACGTGGTCGACGGTCTCGGCTTGCTGCCGGTCGAAACCGAGTTCGAGGGCAGCAAACGGCTCGAGCAGACGACGGTGCCGGTCGACGGGACCGCGACGCCGTTGCTCGCGGGCGCCGAGGGGTCGGCGTCTGGGTACGAGATCCACGCCGGACGAACGCGGACGCTCGAGGACGTCGCTCGGCCGCTCGGCGAGTCGAGCGCCTCCCGCGGACGGGTCCTAGGGACGTATCTCCACGGGCTGTTCGACAACGAACCGATTCGGTCGGCGTTTCTCACACACGTCGCCGCCGACGCCGGAATCGAGTGGTCGCCGTTAGGTAGCGACTCGGCTACAGTAGCTGACGAAGAGACGGGATCCAGCACGACGCCCTACGACCGCGCCGCGGCGCTGGTTCGAGACAATCTCGATCTCGAAGCGCTCGGCGAGCCGTTCGACGAGGGGATCGAGAAGTCGGTCAACGAGACGCTCGACCCGTGATGCTGCAGCGCGGCGTCGAGTTGCGTTAGGCCGACTGATTTCTGTACGTGCCGAGCAGTTCCTCGAGAATAATACACTCCTGGTCTGTCGAATCGTAGTGGGTGTCGATGAAGCGTTCCGCCGCCTCGTAGTCGCCGCGAAGGCCGTGTTTGCGGACGTTGATCACGGCGTCGAGGAAGAACGTGCCGCCGTCCGTGCCCAGCACGGCTGCGTGATCCTGCTCGCTGATATCGAGTTCGGACTTGATCTCGTCGAAGTTGAACGTCTCCACCTCGTGGTCGGAGTTGATCAGCGTCAGTACGTACTCCGCGGAGAAGCGATAGAACTCGGATTTGCTCTCGAACATACCGTCGTCGACGAGTTCGTCGATCGCCTCGACGACCTCGTCCGGGTATCTGACGGTATCTTTCGCCATATCGACACAGTGCACACTCCTGGCTCATTACTGTTTCGAACAGCTGTAGATTTTGAGACAGGATCGGGGGGTCTCGAGTAAATCCGACGGACACTCGAGGCTCGTATCGAGTCTCGAAACGGAACGAACGTTAAAGCGAACGGGAGGGGTTGGCCCACACAGATAGGTGTAATCGACGTGTCTCTCGGCCTCTTCGTCAGTTCCCTCCCCTGGTGGTTGGCAGCGCCGCTGCTCCAAATCGCGGTGCTCGTCGTCGGGATGGCACTGGACGAAACCTACGTCAATCGGACGACGATCCTGACCGGCGCCATCGCCGCGCACATGCACATCTTCGTCGCCGGCGACGCCGGGTTCCTGGTCGCGCTGTACGCCGACGTGGGTCTCGTGATCGGTGCCTACGGGCTGTACGCTTACGTGATCGACGGCTACGTCGGGGCCTGGTTCCGACTGCTCGCGTACTTCGTCTACTCGCCGCTGGCGGTCTTTCTCGTCATCCTGACCGCCGGGCCGACGCTGTTCGGGGTCGAGCCGCTGGTCGTTCCCGCGATCGTGCTCGCAGGCTACGCCAACCACCAGCTTCGAGAGTACCTCAGCCCCAGAGAACCGTACTACTTCGGCCCCGATTCACCGGACGCGTTCGAAGCAAGCCTCGAGACCGGAGCGACGGCCGGATCACCGATCGACGCACCGACGGCCGAGACCGGCGACTCGGCGGCCGAGTCGGCCACAACAGCGTCCGAAAACGAGCCGACAGCAGCGGCGACAGCCGACGACGCGACTGCTCGTTCCGGCGGTGGGCCGGAATCCGGCCGCCCGGAGGCGAATTCGTTCGACGAGTCCGGCGTGCGTGAGGGCGGTACCGAGTTCGACCATCCCGGAGCCGAACCGGCAGCCGCCGCGGACTCGAGCGAGCGGGGGATCCTCCCGGAGTTCATGCGCCGGCTGTA
Organism: Natronorubrum texcoconense; assembly: GCF_900100335.1. GTDB lineage: Archaea > Halobacteriota > Halobacteria > Halobacteriales > Natrialbaceae > Natronorubrum > Natronorubrum texcoconense. Next base: position 150,927 of record NZ_FNFE01000008.1, read on the forward strand.
GCTGGACGGGTTGTCTACTGTGCTAACAAGTGTAGAACGAAACCGCTTACTACAGGACGGTCGGCTGTTGCGCGGCCCACCTGCGTGAATTATTGCCATGCGCTACTGTAGAGTGGCCCTTATCGCCACAGTAGCGGTCTCATCGTACCGCCGTCAGCGATAGCAACTACCTGCAAATTTATTATTTATCGGGCACAACTAGCACGCGCAATGGCAGACGAATCCGAAATCCGCGACCAGATGATCGACGCGTTCGAAGGTGCCGACTATCCAATCTCCAGTCCGATGGATCTCGTGCCGGCACTGCCAAACGGTCCCGGGACGAAGTTCGAGTCCGGCGACTTCTCGATGACCGCAATGGAACTGAACACGAAAACCTCGGGCGGGGACTTCCCCTACGACGACCCCGAGTCCTTCGTCGACGACATCATCGAGGACCTCAAAGAACAGGGCGAAATCTAACTCGGACGGCGGGACTCGAACCACCCGAACGACCGTTTCACGCACGGGAGACGGACTGGCTCCCCGGCGATTCCAGTCCCTATTCCTCCGACGATCACGGGGCAGTAGATCCCCGCTCAGTAGTTGCCCAGCGGTCAGTAGTCGTCGGTTCAGCACAGCGGAGCAGACACCGCCACCAGTTTCAGCGACCCCGGGCCGGGGTAACCACCGCCGGAGCGTGATCGCACGGACAATGTGGTGACAGCCTCGACGCTAGGTGGTGACAGTCCCGATGTTACGTGGTGATCACCCAACCTGCAATACTTTCGCCTATCGGTAGGGTACCGCACAAGCAGTGCACAAGTTCTACACAGTGTACACCGTGTACACTGTGCTAACGATCCACCGTCCCAGGAATTAAGCGAGCTGGCGACGAACGAGGGGTAGGACCGTCGAACGCATCTCCGACTGCCGAGACGTCTGGCGTGTCGACCGAACTGACCGTGAGCGATACTCACGAGTTCCCACCGAATTAGTATCAGGTTTTGTGAAATGCGTTCAACAGTTCGACATCGCCCACTAATTCCCGAACGCCTCGTCTAGCGGCGGGGCGATGTACCAGTAGTCTTTTATTCTGATGTGGTGATAGGACAGAAAGAAGACGGCGACAGATAGCGATCGGTAAATACTGGTACCGCATGTCCCACGAGAACCCATCCGGATCGGTCACGCACATCACAGACGCACGATCGAGTTCCCTCCAAAGCCGACTCCGCGACGGGACACCGTACGCTACTCGAGCAATTTCAGTAGCGACGGCTCTCGAAGACGGTCTCGTGGGCGAGTTCGGATCCGCTTCTCGAGACGGAGCCGACCCACAGGGCCCCGTCGCCGTCGTCATCGAACACGACGATCCGGCGGAAACGACGGCCCTACTCGAGCGGTGTCACGCGACCGATGCAGCCGTTCCGACGATCGTGGTCCCGAAAGCGGGAAGCGAAGCGCTCGCGACGGCTGCGCTGCGGGGGAACGCCGACGAGTACGTCGCTCCCGGAACGGACGAGGATCCTGTCGAACGAATTCTCGAGACGATTCGCTCAACCCCGGAAACGAGTGTGGAGACAGCGCGAACGCGACCGTCGACGCGATCCGCCGACCGCGACTACCACCGAATCCTCGCGAACGAACTGCCCGACGAGGCGTTCGTCCTCGGCGAAGACGGAACCTACCTCGAGGTGAAGGTGCGACCGGACGCTGCGGAACTGTACACGAAGCCGGCCGACCAGTTACTGGGAGAACAGCTCCAAAACGTCTTTCCGGACGACGTCGCCGCGAAGCTAGAGGCGTGTATCGATCGAACGCTTCGGACCGATACGATTCAAACGATCGAGTACGGCGCGAAGACGACCGACGGAGACCGACAGTTCGAAGCTCGAGTCGTCCCGATCGACGATCGAATCGAGGGACAGCGAGCCGTCGTCTGGCTCGCCAGGGATATCACCGAACGGGCGAAACGCGAACGCGAGCTTCGATCGCGTCAGGATCAACTCGAGACACTCAATCGAATCAGCACGGTCGTCGGGCAAGTCATCGATACGCTGGTGGAGGCCCCATCGCGGGACGCCATCGAGCGCGAGGTCTGTGAACAGCTCGTCGACTCGGAGCTGTACTGTGGCGCCTGGATCGCCGAGCGCACGGGCGAAGGGACGCTTGCGTACCGAACCGGTGCCGGCGATGCCGAAACCTACCTCGAGGCGGTCGAAGCGCTCGACGCCGACCACGAGTGGTTAGGAATGCGAACCGTCCAGACGGGGTCGGCCCAGACGGAGATGGACGTCCAGAAGAGCGAGACGGTCCCCGAGCCGTTGCGAAACGCCGCTCGCGAGGACGACGTCAGTTCGGCGATCACCGTTCCGATCGACCACAACGACTCGATTTACGGCGTGTTAACCGTCCTCGCCAGCCGTGATGAGGCGTTCAGCGGCGACGAGATGGCCGGCTTCGAACTCCTCGGCGAGACCATCGGCTTCACCATCATGGCCGTGAAGAATCGACAGCTGCTGTTCGCCGATACGGTCGTCGAACTCGAGTTCCGGATCGACGGCGGCGACACGTTCGCGTTCGACCTCTCGGAGGAGTACGGCTGTACGTGTTCGCTCGAATGGGCCGGAACGACCTCCAGCGGGCGGACCGTCCAGTACGTGACGGTCGACGGAATCGACGGCGAAACCGTCCTCGAAGCGGCCAACGACCACCACTCGATCGAGGAGTGTCGACTCATCCACGACGGCGATGCCAGCTGTACGATCGAAATGCGTCTCTCCGAGTCGGGCGTTCGGACGCTGGCGAATCACGGTGCGACGATCAGAGACGTCAGCGTCGAGGACGGGGTCGGATGCTGCGTGATCGAGGTTTCACAGGACGCGGACGTTCGAGAGATCGCGGAGGCGCTGACCGTCGTCTACGAGAACACACAGCTCATCGCTCGTCGCGAAGTCGACCGATCGGTGCAGACCGCAGCCGAGCGTCGCAACCGAATCCTCGATCAGCTCACCGATCGACAGCTGACCACGCTCCGACTCGCCTACTACAGCGGCTTTTTCGACTGGCCCCGGGAGAGTACCGGCGAGGAGATCGCCGACGCGATGGGGGTTACTCCACCGACGATGCACCAGCACCTTCGAAAGGGGCTAAAAGCGGTTCTCTGCGAGTTCTTCGAGGTCGGCACCGAGACGGAGTGACGGCACAGTCGATGTCAGACGAGGTGCGGACCGACCTCGCTACCGGAGAGTCGTTCTCGGTACGATCGAGAGCTCTTCACCGGAAATCCGGTGTGGTAGATGCGGTGGGACACACGTCGACCGAACCGCGCAGAATCGAGTGCGTTCGGGCTCAAACGGTTCGATATCGGGCGGGACGGCGAGACGCTCGAGAGACGGGACGGTCAGTCGTCCAACCGGTCGAACGCTCCCCTATCAAAACTTGGGAGAGCGAACAGGCACACGAACGCACAATGTCGATACGGAACGGCGCGCTACGGCAATTCGTATCCCAGACGCAGCAATCGTCGTTCTCGCCGGTACAAAGTCGCCATCCGAGCTCGGCCGGGTCGTCAACGGTCTCCAGACCGCACAGGAGTTCGACGACGCGGGGGATAGCGTCGAGATACTCTTCGACAGTGCGGGAACACAGTGGATTCCCGAACTCGAGGACGAGGATCACGACTATCACTCGCTGTACGCCGAACTGACCGGGCTCATGTCGGCCTGTAACTATAGTAACAACTGCAAGTCATTGCACACCTGATCGCCGAACCGTCTGGCGATCAGTGTGTAAATCGTTGCAGTGGCTACTATACTGTGCGAACGCCTACGAGGTCGGCGACGAGGTCAAAGATAGTCCGGCAGAACTACTCGACGAACACGAGGGCCACCCCAGTATCCGATCGCACCTCGTCGACGGCTACGAGATTATACGCTGAACAGGCGCAATACCACGGCCTTCAGGCCGTGGATACGCGCCGTCACTTAGTGCCACATTCCACCGTTAAGAGCATAGCCGAGTTTCCGATCCTAACGTTCAAGTTACAAGAGTCTCCATAGGCTGGTAAGGTCAGGTCGGAACGGAGCGGATTCCGAACAACCTTCGGAGGCGGCCTGCCCGCCACCCAACGAGGCAATATCCGAAACGCTGACGCGGTGAACACGAATCCTCGAAGGGTTCGTCATTGTGCCCGTCGGTCGAGCAAGCCCGACGATAACTCCGAGTTCGTCGACGTGTCAGCGGCTCCCTGCTGGCAAAAAAAACAGATGAGAGCCAAAGACACTGAGGATAGGAGTAACGGCGGTTTGGCACCGCCAGTCAGCCACCGTCACGATGGCTGGGTTAGATGTGGACTCCCGTAAAGTGGCGGAGTCATGGTTGCGAACCTGAAACTCTCACCGCTCGGGATTCCTGCGTTAACGAGACGCGTCGCGTCTCGTTCGCACACCAGAACGCTCCGCGTTCTGGAGACGTCTTCAGGCGCAGGAGGATGTCAACACGTACTGAGGACCCCAGTAGACGACAAGCGAACGATACGCGGCCCAATAGGTCGGTGCCAACGACGCCGACAGCTATTCTGCCGAGCAACAGAGGACTCGTCGAGACGCCAGCGAAGGCACCACCCTCGGTCGCGTACCTGAGTCCGAACTCGCCAGCGGAGTACTCATAACGAAAGTCGATAGTCACGATATCTTAAAGAAACGGTATGTGAACCCGAGGGCCGATGTCGTCGCCTCGAGTTCGAACGACTGGGATGGGTACGACGACCGCCTCGGCGATAACCACCGTCGATCGACCGACGGAGAGCGTGGTATCGTGGTGACGGATACACCCGCCGACGTGCTCTACGAGGGGGCAAACGGCCACTACTACACCGACTGCCAGGTCACGACCAATCTGCGTACCGAACGATGGAAGCCATGCATCAGACAGCGTGACCCGGACCGACGACTGGTGGAAACGAGCGACGGTGGCCTGCTGTTGCTGACACCGACAGACGACCTCCCCGCCTGGGCGGAGATACGCGTCGACGACCGCGGTACTCGCGTCGTCGATACGCGACGCCCACTGCCGGAGTGACGTTCCGTCCCAACGATTTTCGCTGTGTTCGACGGTAGCGCCTGCTGCCAACACCCGCAGTTCGGAAACGACGACGTCTCGGTGACGAAATAGGTGTGGGGATGAGTGTCAGGCGTACCTGACCGACTATAATGGAGTACTATGTGAAGCGGTACAAACTGGCCGTCGCGCGCGAGAGGAGCGATCGTGAATCGACGCGTGTTTCTCGGAACGGCCGGCTCCCTCGCCTCCGTCGGGACGCTGGCGTACGCGACCCGGGACCCCGTCGACACGCTCGAGATTCGCGTCTGGCTCTCGGAGCAGGCGGCAAGTTACGGCGGCGTCACCGATCGTATACTCGAGTATCTCGAGCGAATCTTCGACCTCGAGCACTGGTCGCTCACGGTCTCGAGCGGTGGAACCGTCGACGTCTCGACCGAGAACGGTGCGGAAGTGACGAGCGGCGGCGAATGGCCGGCAGCGCTCGCTGCGGGGGCGATCGGTCGCCGTGACTTGTCACCGGTCTCCGACGTCAACCTGCTCGTCACGGACGGCCAGATGCGGCAGGCCCCGACCGGCTACGGGCTTCCGCACATCGCCTCGGTCGGCGGCGCCAGGCACATCGCCGCCCTCGACCCGTTCGACGAACTCTTCTCGTCACCGGGAGCCGACGCCGACCGGCGGATCGTTCCGAACGGACGGCCGCCGCGGACGATGCAAATTCTCGCCCACGAAGTCGGTCACGCGCTTGGCTTACAACACGATCACGGCGTCGCCTATCGGTACGGTGATGCGATCGTCGCCTCACCGATGCTGAGCAGTTACGCCTGGTCGTCCGACTACGACGACGATAGCTCGCGATGCGGTACGAGCTACCCCGACCCCGCGGGTCTCGATCGAAAGCTCAGTCTGGCGTTCTCGCCCTGTGCGCGCCGCGAACTCGCCGACTACAGCGGCGGGTTTCTCCCGTAGACGAACACAAATTTCACACCCCGCCCCTTGACGCGCCGACGGAGAGAGGCCGTCCGGAAACGCATCAGCGGGGAGGACTCGACTTGGATCAACGGAGCGGGACGACCGGATCAGTCTTCGTCGTCGTCGCTCTCGTCCTCGCCGCGGACGAAACTCGCCTGCGCATCGCCACCCTGTCCGGTCCCGCCCGCGCTTGGACCTTCGATGAGCGAGTCGAAGTCGTCGACCTCGTCGTACTGCTCCCGGTAGACGAGCGCTGCCTTCCCGAGGGACGTAATCTCGTATAACCCGGACCGTTCGGCCGGCCCGATCTTCCGGACGAGTCCGTAATCTTCCAGTACCGGGAGCCTCGTGTTGATGTTTTTGCGGCTCTTCCCCGTGTGAGCGGCGAGATTCGTGGCGACGTTTCGACCCTTGTCCTCGAGCGCCTCGAGGACCAAAAAATCAGTAGGTTGACGTAACTTCACTATCGTTCACTCTCATCTATCACTATATTTCCACCGGTAACTAATACTTTCGCCTTTTTCGGTTGTGGTTTCTACGATACCGGACACCGAAAACAGCGAATAAAATTACGAAATTTAACATTTCAAGATTAGTAGAGACCAAGATGGTACACGGCAACGCCGAATATCGGGCCCTGGTGTCAGGTACGCGACTGAGACCGATAGTTAGCTCGAGCGGATCTCATCGATACGTGTCGTATCGGCGTTCGACCGTGTGCCAGCGGTCGAGCGGGTATCCGGTCTCGAGTAGATACCAGTCCTCGATCGGCCGTCCGGCGATCTCGTTCGCGTTCGATTTCGCTCGAGTGAGTCGACGCCGACCGAACCGAGCCACTCCAGGAACGTCGCGACGTCGTCGGGAGCATCGAGTCGACAGGAGGCTGCAGACGGCTCGTCGTCACCGACTCGAATCCCGATTCCCTTTGGTTCGACGGTCCGAAACGCGGATTCGTCGGTCACATCGTCGCCGATGTATATCGGCACCGTCCGTGGCGGCATATCCGCGTCGATCAAGCCGACCGCGTTCCCCTTCCCCCACGGAATCGACGGCCCGATTTCGAGGATGCGTTTTCCGGTCGAAATCTCGAGTACGTCGCCGCCGAATCGGTCGACGACCGCGGTCGTCAGGTGCTCGACGATCGGCCGCAGCGCAGGCGGGACCGATCGCACGTGAACCGTCCCCGTCAGTCGCTTGTTCTCGATTCGCGTGTTCGGCACGTGTTCGAGGGCCGTCTCGAGCGCCGTACAGACCCGCTCGATCTTCGCGGCCCGCTTTCGAGCGACGGGATGGACGGCGACCGACTCACCGCGCTCGAGTTCGAGACCGTGGTTTCCGGCGTACGTCTTCGGGCCGTCGATTCGCTGCCGGACGTCGGCTAACGCACGGCCGCTGACGATTGCCGTCGTCACCGACGATGTCGCCGCGAGGGTCGCCACAGCGGCCTCGTTTGCGGCCGTCGGCACCGCCGCGTCGGGATCGTCGACGATCGGTGCGAGCGTCCCGTCGAAATCCAGACAGCACAGGAGATGCGACGCGCCGGCGAGTCGCGACCGAATTCGATCTCGCTGCTCGTCCATCGGCTGGGGGGGTGTCGCGTCCGACATTGATCACACGGTGGAGGTGTATTCGGGCGGGTCAGTATCCGAATCCGAGTCCGGATTTGAATCTGAATCTGAGTTGGAACTGGAACCGGAATCGGAACCGGAACCGAAATCGGAACCGGAACCGAAATCGGAACCAGAACCGGAATCGGAACCGGAGTCCATCTCTGTACTAGCGTCGGAGTCACCAGACTGACCCGAATTCGAATCCGACGGCCGATCCTGAGCGGTGGCCGAGTCAGTTCCTCGAGCCGCTCCCGAGTCTGTTCCTCGAGTCGCGCCACCGTGACGGGTATCGCTGCGGCGCTCGTTATGTACCCGGCGAATCCAATCGAACTGGGTGTCCATCCACCACTCGAGATCGCCGTCGAACACCCGGTTACGGAGCGTGCGTATCCGGCGCTGTCGTCCGTGTAACGGCATCGCGACCGCGACCTCGAGCTGGCTCGCGAAGCCGTCGATATCCGCCGGATCGATCGTCAGCGCGTGGGAGCCGAGCGTCTCGTGGGCGCCGGTCCGATCGCTCAACAGGAGCGTCCCATCGCCGTCGACGCTCGCGGCGACGTACTCCTGGGCGACCAGATTCATCCCGTCGCACAGCGGACTCACGACCATCACGTCCGCACGGCGGTAGAGCGCACAGAGCTCGTCGTTCGAGAGGTAGTCTTCGGTGTAGACGATCGGCGTCCAGTCGTCCGTTCCGAATCGCTGATTGATCCGCGTAACCTCGCTTCGGACGAGATCCCCGTGTCGCTCGTAGGTCCGAATATTCGTTCGGGAGAGCGAGCACGACTGCACGAAAGTGAACTCGCCGTGCCACGACGGGTTCCGTTCGAAAAATCGCTCGAGAGCGGCCAGGCGTTCCGGGATCCCCTTCGAGTAGTCGAGTCGATCGACGCCGAGACCGATGACGTTCTCCGGCGAGATATCGTATCGCTCGAGCAACTCGGACGCCGCCGCATCCGAGACCGATCGCGCGTCACGGTCGTAGGACTCGGCGTCGACACCCATCGGCGTCGCGACGACGCGGGTCGTCGTCCCGTTGTAGCGGACGACCCGCCGTGAGCGATCGACGCTGGCAGCCGGTACGTACCGCTGGACGCAGTCGAGAAAGCGCTCGGCGTATCGGTCGACGTGGAAGCCGAGCAGGTCGTTTCCGAGCAATCCCTCGAGAAGGCTGCCACCGGCCGGGCAGTGCTGGAACGTCCGGGCCAGCGGCCACGGAATGTGCCAGAATTGCGCGATGGTCGTCGACTGCGGAACCGACTCGCGGATCATTCCCGGCGCGAGTGCGAAGTGATAGTCCTGCAGCCAGACGACCGAATCGTCAGTCGCGTGCTCGCTCACCGCGTCGGCGAATCGTTCGTTGACCGTCCGGTACCAGTCGAAATCGTTCGACCGATTCTCGACCAGATCGGTAAAGCCGTGACAGAGGGGCCAGAGGACGCGATTACTGAATCCGTAGTAGTAGGAGTCGACCGCCTCGTCCGAGAGATCGAGCCGTCGAAGGGTGTACGACTCCTCCGCCGGCGGGACGGCAACGCAGTTGTCCTCGTCCGTAACGTCGAAGTCCGCCTCGCCGTCGCCCCAGGCGATCCAGGTGCCTTCGGACTCCTGGACCACGGGATCGAGACCGGCAGTCAGTCCGCCGGTCGGCTCGTCGACCTCGATGGATCGACTCGCCGTCTCCGCGGCAGCCTCCTCGTCATCCTCGTACTCGTGGCGGTACGGCTGCCGATTCGAAACGACGATCAGCGAACCGGGACAGGTCGATTCGTCGGCCTGCGTGTCAGCGGTCACACGACCGTATCCGTCGGTCCGCAACTGTCCGTTATTCGGGTGCGTCGACGACGACCGCTCGTCGGTAAATCGCATTCGCTGATAATACACAGTTTCGTGGCGGGTTGCTGCGCGGCCTGCATCCGCATGGACCTCTAATAGCGTCCACTACTCGTCAGACTCACCAGACAATGAGGAAAAATGAACGGATCTACTTCGGATATCGCGCAACAATATCGGATATTTCTCGACGAGTGGCACGCAATAGCGTGGGAGAGAATACACTGGCGGTCTGCCGAGTTGACAGTGATTTGCCTCCCGGACAGCCATTGACCCACCCTCAGATTACTATTACCTCACCCCCCAGAATAACACCGGCCACACCGCTACCCGGCCGAGAGACCACTTCTCAGTCCAAACGTTCTTTCCGTTCTCCCGCGAATCGCGAGTATGCAATCGCTCTTCGAGCGCCGAATCGCGGACTGTCAACGCCGACTCGAGCGCACCGACGCGTCGCTCCTCGTCTGTTTTCCGAGCCCGAATCTGACCTATCTGACCGGGTTCGAGGAATCGCCCTCCGAGCGCCACCTGTTGCTGTTCGTTCCGCGAGCGGGCGACCCCATCGTCGTCGCACCGACGATGTACGACCGACAGCTCGCCGACGTGCCGATCGACGACCCCTCGCTCGGGATCCGGCTTTGGGACGACAACGACGATCCGGTGGCCGTTATCGACGGTGTTCTCGAGAAACTGCTCGAGCAAGGGAGTGGTGACGACAGCGCGGCAACCGACGAAACGGGCGACGAACCGCCCACGATATTCGTCGACGACCGGATGTGGGCGACGTTCACGCAGGATCTCCGAGCGTGCGTTCCGAATGCACAGTTCGGTCTCGCGAGCGACGTCCTCGAGAACATCCGAATTCGAAAGGACGAGGTCGAACTGGAAGCGCTGCGGAGGGCGGGGCAGATCGCCGATCGCGTCTCGCTCGAGATTCGCTCGCGCGGTGACGACCTCCTCGGCACGACCGAGTCGGAGTTGGCGGCCGAGATCGAACGCCTGCTCGCAGCCGAAGGTGGCGGGAAGCCGGCGTTCGAGACGATCGTCGCCTCGGGACCGAACGGTGCGCGGCCACACCACCACAGCGGCGACCGAACGATCGAACGCGGCGATCCCATCGTGTTGGATTTCGGGGCGTTCGTCGACGCCGATCTCGAGGCCGGAACGGGACGCTACCCGGGTGACCAAACCCGAACGATCGTCGTCGGCGAGCCGTCAGACGAGTACGAGCGAGTCCACGAGGTCGTCCGAGAGGCACAGCAGGCCGCGGTCGATGCGGTCGAGCCCGGCGTGACAGCCGACGCGATCGATCGAGCCGCCCGAACGACGATCGAGGCCGCCGGCTACGGCGACGCGTTCGTCCACCGAACCGGCCACGGCGTCGGCCTCGAGGTCCACGAGCCGCCGTACATCGTCGAGGGCAACGACCGCGAACTCGAGCCCGGAATGGTGTTCAGCATCGAACCGGGCGTCTACCTCGAGGGGGAATTCGGTGTCAGAATCGAGGATCTCGTCGTCGTGACCGAGGACGGTGCCGAACGGCTGAACGACTCACCGCGGGGCTGGGAAACCGGTGTGCCGTCTCAGTCCTAACTCGAGGAACTCCCAGTCGTAACTCGGGGAACATCCCAGTCCTCACTCGAGACACCACGTTTCCGGTGAATCAGTTCAGACTGTCAGCGAATCAGACACCTGGTTTCCGGTGAATTCGCTACCGGGGTTGTGGTGTGATCAGCATCAAAGTCGTAGTGTGACCAGCGCCAACGTTGTGGTACCTCGGCGACGAGTCTCCGAAGCGCCGTCGCAAGTTTTCGGATCCGAGGACGCCGGGCTTCCGGTGAAATATCGTCGTACTATCGGCCTATCGATCGGAATCGCCGCTACGTCTCGTCCGTCTCGACGAGTACCTTCCGTACGACGTCCGGATCCTCGAGCAGTTGGTGTTCGGTGTAGCTCCCTTCGGCGCTGCCGCCGCTCTGTCGGGACTGTTCGATGATGTCGAGAAACGCGTGCTCCTTTAACAGGTCGCGGACGCGACGCAGCGAGAGCGTGTCGGAGCCCTCCTGCCGACAGATCTCCTCGTAGACGTCGAAGATGCGCGTCGTTCGAAAGCCGTCCTCCTCGGGTCTGTTGAGTGCGAGCACCGCGAGCGCCTGCAGCACGTACCGGGAGTGGGGTGTCGATCCGCGGATGAGCTCGCGGAATCGATCGGTTTCTGCCCGTTCGCGGGCCTGTACGACGAACTCCTCGCGAACCGTCTTGCTCCCGTTCGACTGGGCGATCTCGCCGGCGTATCGGAGGATGTCGATCGCCTTTCGGGCGTCACCGTGTTCGCGAGCCGCGAGCGCTGCAGCCCGCGGAATAACCGACGGATCGAGCACTTCGTCCTTGAACGCGTCGCTGCGCGCCTGCATAATATCTCGGAGCTGATTCGCGTCGTACGGCGGGAAGACGAACTCGCGCTCGCAGAGACTCGACTTGACCCGTTCATCCATCCGATCCTTGTACTTGATCTTGTTACTGATCCCGATAACGCCGATCTTGCAGTTCTCGAGTTTCCCGGCCTCGCCCGCGCGCGAGAGTTGCATGAGAATGTCGTCGTCGTCCAGCTTGTCGACCTCGTCCAAGATGATGAGCACGACCTCGTACTGGGTGTCGAGCACCCGCCAGAGGCGTTTGTAGTAGGTCGACGTGCTGAGCCCTTTGTCGGGGATCTTGATATCGGTGACCGCCGAGTCGTTCAACGAGTGGGCGATCGTCTGGACGGCCTGCGTCTCGGTGCTGTCCTGTGCACAGTCGACGTAGGCGAACTCGGCCGTGACGCCCTCTTCTTTTGCGACGCGGACCAGCCGTTCGGAGATGTGCTTCGCACAGAGGGACTTTCCGGTGCCCGTCTTGCCGTAGATGAGCAGATTGCTCGGACTCTGTCCGAAGATCGCCGGGTTGACGGCGTTCGCGAGATCCGCGATCTCGTCGTCTCGCCCGACGATACGCCCTTCCTCGGGGAGGTGATTGATCTCGAGCAGCTCTTTGTTCTCGAAGATCGGATCGTCTCGGGTGAAGAGATCGTCGCCGGAACTCGACATAGGTAGTAGACACCACGTTTCCGGTGAAACGTCTTTACTGTTTGGACTCGTTCGCCGGAAACCGGTGAAACGGTGAAATATCGAGGAGAGAGCGATTCTCGAGAGGGGAGGGTGGAACGAACCGGAAGTGGGTGAGAAGTGGAGCACACACACACCACGTTTCCGGTGAAACGGGGTGAAGGGGGTGTGGGGGTGCAGTTGAAACGGGGGTTGCATTCATCGGAAACGCGGTGTGGTGGGGGTTGGCTATCGGTGCATCAGGACACGATTTCATCAGTGTGAGTACTCCTATGGTGTAAGTAGGGCAGGTTAACGATACTCGGCCGAAGAACAGCCACAACGCTACGGAGACAGCAGCGACGAATAGCGGAATCAGAAGCGATTGAGAAGGGATAACTGGAGGGTATCACCACGAATTGGCGAAACACCGCCTATGAGATCCGAAGGAGGCTGGTTTCTGAGAACAAACACACCAGAGAACAGATACACGACCTCGAATTTCCGATGAAACACCTTCAATCGACTCACATCGATTTCTATGTTAGTTCTGGACTCAATGGACTTTTTGATCTGAGGAAACTTATAATTACCGGATGCGGTCTTACACTAAGTGACATTCTAGTAAGAGTAAGGGAATCCAGTAGAGAAACTTGACGACGCCATGCAAACAATTAGTTTCTCTCTTATACCACCGGATCATTTCACCGGAAGCGTGGTGTGTTGATCGTCACTGCTGCCCCTCACTATTGGTCTTTACAACAACGTTTCAGTGGAATAACACCGTTAAATGACTCCGTTAGCGTTTGATTTTGGTGATTAGCGTTCGACCTCGGTATCCTCTTCTCCTCGAGTTCGTCCTATTCGAGTTCGCTATCGCTGCCGCAAATCGAATCTTTCGCTGTAGTTATCGATCCGGATTGATCATCGAGTCGGATCCCCCCACACCCCTTCTTTTCCCCTTTCACCGGAAACGCGGTGTGTGCGCGCGACTCGATCTGGTTACGTTTCTTCCAGTTGCTTCACTCACTTTCGGCCTCCCCACTCGTTTCCTCGTTCACCGGAAACGTGGTGTGTCAGTGCAACCGATAATCGTCCCGGACGGACGCCTGTTTCTTCTTCGCCACATCAATTCCCGCACTCACTGCCTCATCCCCTATATCTCCTCTACTTACGGCCTCGTTCCAGTCTTGCTCCGGTCTCGCCCAGGTCTCACTATCGCTACCCCTTTCGTACTGTTTCATTCCTGGCGTACTCTCCGTACAGGGAATCCATGAATAGCGAACCTACGTGAACCGCGAACCCACGAAGGGCGTTTTGCGCTGCCCACCAACGACATGTCTTCACCGGAAACACGGTGTGTGACTCGGTAGCGACGCTGCTCTCGAGCGTCGTGTCTCGACTATCGGCATCGCGTGCCGACCGTCAGTATGTCGCACCGGCCGTCAGCTTCGCGTACCGGCCTCGTGTATTTTCACCGGAAACATGGTGTGTCCGTCTCGCTCGATAGTAGCCAGTTGCACGGTTTCAGATAGCGACTGGAATTTCGTCTGGTTCCGTCTTCTGTCACTGATTGTTTTTCATACTGGGTTCGTCGTACATGGTTACTCGGAATCCACTCAGAACCAGTCGAACCGAAGCCGAGACCAAAATCGAACGTCGAAACCGACGTCGATGCAGGATCAGTAGTAGTACAGCTCGAGTTCGTGTCCACAGTTCCGACACGCGGTTTCCCTCCCCTGGAGTCGGTTCGTGGCACGTTCTTCGTGGATCCCCGGACCCGGCGGCACGGACGCGTCGACGCGTGCTTCACACTCCGGACAGCCGATACGCATATCTGAGTGGTCTGATCGAGACATACCCCGAGAGTACTCGAGAGCTTTGGTTAGTTATACCAGCCGTACGGTCGGTTCATCGTCGGTTTCGATGCGTTTCGTCGTCGTAGGGTCGAACTTCTGCCACCTGACGATAGACATCGGCAACGAACACACCATCGGTATTGGCACCGATCCCGGTCTACAGGAGATCCGGACCGTCCAGTCGGTCGGCTCGCAAGGCACATGCTTGTTAGCTGAAAGAGAAGGCGCTAAGCCCCCTTCCTCAGAGAGCGCCGAAGGCGCGAGCAGGGAGGGATACAGCGCCCGCACGACTCTCAAACACCCATCCAAAACCAAACCATTACATTCTACACGTGTTAATCAGCAGAGAGAGGCGTCGCACATGAACTACGGGCCACGCTACCGACTCTTCCCCGATAAACCACAGCGAGAGTCGCTGGGCTGGCAGCGTAACACCGTGCGACAAGTGTACAACCACGCACTCTACCGACTCGACCAAATACCCGAAAGTGAAGGCACTGTTCGACAACGAGTCTGGACAGTCCGAGACGAACTACCAGACTTGAAACAATGGTGGAATGACCTCACACAGGTCTACTCCACTGTACTCCAAGCCGCTGTGGAACGCATCTACCACAGCATCAAATCGCTTGGACAGCTCAAACAGAACGGGTTCTCCGTGGGAGAGTTGAACTGGAAGAAACCCAGAGAATTCAAGAGCTTCACGTATCGCCAGCGGGGCTTCGAACTCGACAAAAAGAGTGGTCCCAAAGGCCGTGGGCTCTTAATTCTCAAGAAAGTGCGTGGCGAAACCCTCGAAATCCCTATTCGACTCCACCGCGACGTGCTTGATGACGCCGACATCAAGCACGTCACAGTGAAGCAGGAAGCCACTGGTGTGTGGTACGCGTCTTTCAGCGTCGAAACCGAGACTCCAAAGAAACCCGCTCCAGAAGACATCAACTCAGAGGACACTGTTGGACTTGACCTTGGAGTTCTCAACTTCGTGTCCGATTCAGATGGACGCTCCATCGGACGACTCGACCTCGATGATGACCGTGAGCGATTAGAGAGAGAACAGCGTTCCCTGTCTCGAAAGAAATACGAGTCGCGTAACTGGGAACGACAGCGTAGCCGCGTTGCTAAGGTTCACGAGGGGATGTCGAACAAGAAACGCGACTACAAGCACAAACTCGCTCACGCGTATACGACGCTGTACGACGCAGTGTTTGTCGAAGAACTTGACGTGAAGCCGATGCTCGAATCCGATGGCAATGCTCGGAACAAAGCCGAAGTAGGCTGGCGAGACTTCATCACGATTCTGAAACACCACGGACGGAAGAACGGCTGCCACATAGTCGAAGTCGAACCGCGAGGCACGACGAAGGAGTGTGCCGAGTGTGGCGTTGAGACCGCGAAGCCGTTGTGGGTTCGAGAGCATTCGTGTCCGTCATGTGGGTTTGAAGTAGATAGGGATTTCAACGCCGCGTTGAACGTACAGTCGCGCGGCTTGGCGAAACTAGGAGTGGTTCACTCCAAAGCAACGTCCTCAGAATCGCTTTGCGATTCTGATGGGCTGCGAAAATCGCGCAGCGATTTTCGAACGCCTGTGGAGACTGCGGCCACTGTGGATACACGGTCAGTATCTGCAAGTCGCGTCGTTGAATCAGGAAGCTCCGCCCTCAAGGAAGCCGCGTCAGCGGCTGAGTAGGGCGGAGTAGTTCACACGGTGAACGAAACGTCTTCGAACTCGAAAAACGCCGTCTCGTACCCGTCGTGGCGCGACACCTGGGGTGGTGAGTCGACGGCGACCGTGATCTCGTCGTCGCTCTCGAGATCGTCGACCGCGAGTCCGTAGTGGTGACCGTACTCGTGATCGATCCGTTCGGTCAGTCGTTCGTCCTCGAGGACGGTCGATCCGTCCCGGTCGATCGTCACCCGCAACGAGGCGGACGGGAGGATGACGTCGTTGTACGGGGTCCGCAGACAGCCCATCAGATACGCTGCATCGTCGGCGAATCGGTCGGTATTAGGGACGATCACGGATAGCTTCGCGTCGCCGCTTCGTTCCGTTCCGAGGACGTCACCCGGTAGTTCGTCGATGGCCGGCCCGTCGGACGTCGGCGGGTGTCCGGGGTCGCCGCCGTGGTCGCCGTGGCCGCGCCCCCCGTCACTGTCGTCGTGGTCGTGATCATCGTTCTCTCCGTGATCTGCGTGCTCGTCGTCCCCGTGACCGTCGTGCGCTCCGTGGTCGCTGTGGTCCATCAACTCGAGAGCGTCCCGCTCTCCGCGTCGATCCTCGTCGATCAGCTCGAACTCGAGGTCGTGGATGTCCGACCGGTTGAACTCGAAGTCGATCTCGAGCGTGGACGAGCTATCGAATCGATCCCCGAACGCGCCCGTCCTCTCGGCCTCGAGCCGGCCGATCCGAATGCGAGCCGTGTACTCGCCCTCGTCCGGGAGCGAGATGTTGTCGCCGTAGTGAAAGCCCATCCGCTGGGAGAGCATCGGCCAGGGCGAGAACTGTCCGGTGACCGAGTCGCCGCCTCGGCGCACGTCGAGTTCAGCGTTCACCGGAAGGACGGTGTCCGTTTCGGGGTCCCAGACGGTGAGCATGAGATGCATGCTGTCGTCGGCGTCGACGTCGACGCGTTCGGTTTCGCCGGCGACGAGCCAGAATCGGTGCGGGATCGTGTAGGTGAGTTCGACGGCGTACTCGCCGTCGGTCGCACGCCCGTAGGTTCCCATCTCCTCGATGCCGGCGGGGAGGTAGACGGCGTCGGGTCGGTTTTCGACGAGCGGCGGGTTCGACCAGGCGGACTGCTCTTCGAAACCGAGCCGCTCGAGACAGCCCGCGATGGCGGCGGTTCCGGCCACGGCGGTTCCGCGCAGGAATCCCCGACGGTTCATTGCGCCGATCTTGGGATGCCAGTGACAAAACGGCTATTGGTTTGCTGCTCGAATCGCGGCTGTCGACCTGCCGCTCGAATCGCGACTGTCGAGCTATCGTTCGAACCGCGGCGATCGAACCGACCGAGGTGTCTCTCCTCGCTGCCAGCCCCTGTTCCATCCTATCCAGCAACGTACACCGGCTCCATCGTCGGCAGCGTCAGGAGCCACAGACTGAGCGCCGTATAACAGACCATGACGACGACGAACGGATACTGACTTCGAATCGCCTGCAAACGACCTGGAACACAGTCGAACGCGATCGCGTGGGCGGTCCAGATCGCGAGCACGTGACCGGCGAGGAGGGTGGCGATCTCGAGCGTCCCCATCCACCCGGGAACGACGAGCGTCGTCGGATTCACCGGCGGGGCGAACGGACTCGAGAGCGCAGCCAGCGACGCCGGAGCGAGCGAGACAACGAACGTGACGTAGTGAGCGAGGTGATAGCCCGCGGCGATCGCCAGCAGGGGCGGGGCGAACCGGCGGGCGAGCACTCGCTCCGAGAGGTAGGTCGGTGCGGTTCGCCGCGAGAGGTGTGCGGCCAGCCAGTAGACGGCGAGCGCGACGGCGAACCCGCCGACGAGCAGCGCGAGGTAGACGACGCGGGCGGGGAGTCCGGTCGCGACGAGTGCCTCGACGACCCGCCGGCCGGGTCGCGTCACGACGAACCCGTTGAACGTTAGCTCCCAGACCAGCAGGACGACGAAAGCGACGTCGCTCGAGTCGGTCACGACGTCCGCGTCCCGAAGACGAGCGCCCGGAACGACGAGTCGAACTGTCCCGTCGCGTCGCTGAATCGGAGCGACGGCCCCGTAGAGCCGAAAGAGTACGGCCAGTGGATCGGCGCGTCGAAACCACACCGTCGGCGAGAAGAGGACCGCACCGGTGACGGTGTACCCCGCGTAGCCGACCGCAGTGAACGCGAGGAGCTCCGTATCGGTCGTGATGGGGAGGACGAGCTCGAGCCACACGAGCGCTCCCAGCCCGAGTACCGCCGGCCACGACGAGAGCCACGTGGGGTACTCGAGAAGAGCCGAGTCGACCGCTGACGAATCGTTTTCGTTCGTCTCGTTCGTTCCGTCCGTTCTGTTCGTTTCGTTCGTGCTCGGGTTCGACGGGCGACGCCGGACGCGTTCTCGAACTCGAGTCACCAGTTCTCGGACTCGAGTCACTAATTTATCGACACCGCGCGCGAGGGTCCGAAACGGATCGATCGTTGGCCACGGATCGACGACGAGAAAGGCGACCATCGGTAGGACGGCTCGCACGCCCACGAACGCGATGATAACGGCGAGGTTCGCCGTCGGCATCGTCGGTCCCTCGAGACCGACGACGATCACGGCTGCGAGTCCGAGCACGCCGAGACCCCCACCAATGAGCGATCCCGCGGCGACCGTTCG
This sequence comes from Natronorubrum texcoconense, assembly GCF_900100335.1. Lineage (GTDB taxonomy): Archaea > Halobacteriota > Halobacteria > Halobacteriales > Natrialbaceae > Natronorubrum > Natronorubrum texcoconense. Next base: position 169,658 of record NZ_FNFE01000008.1, read on the forward strand.
TCTCGAGAGCCCCGTCGATCCGACGGGGCTCGACTCGGCGGGACTCGATTTGCCAGGACTTGATTCGGTAGGATTCGACTCCGCGATAGCCGCGAGCGGAACGCCCCACTCGTGGACCGTATCGACGAAGCGACGATCGGTCACGAGCGCGGCGAGCAGCGCGGAGGCTCCGACGGCGGCCCCGCCGGTGAGCAGCGTGAGCCACGTCGGGACGGTGAGCGTCCGATCGTCACCGAGTCCGGCGGCGACGTTCGAGGCCGCGACGGGTTCGGTCCAGTAGCCTGCGACGATACCGATCGCTCCCAGTCCGAGGACGATCGAACCGACCGCTCGAGCCGAACGCGACGGTGACACGCGGGATATTACGACGACGACCCACATGTAATCGGCTCTCGATCGCAGCAGTGGAGAGGGGTCCGTTCGACGCTACGTTCGGAATTTCCCCGACCGGATTCGTCTCACATTCGGTGAGCGAACCAACGAGCATTTCATGGCGCGCTCCTACGCATCTCGTATGGAACGACGGACGTACCTTCGCGCGCTCGGGGTCGCGGGTGTCGCTGGGACTGCCGGCTGTCTCGACACGGTCGATCAGGCACTTTCCGGCGACAACCACGATGGCGACGGGATTCTCCCGCCGCCGGACCACCCGACGGGGGCCTCCTATCCGGAGTACGGCGAGGAGTTCCCCTCGTTTTCGATTCCGGACCCGATCGCGGAGACGTCCGTCTCGCTCGAGGACTTCGTCGGCGAGAAGCCGTTTCTGCTGACGTACTTCTTTACGACGTGTCCGGACGGCGCCTGTCCGGCCCTCCTCTTGCGACTCCGGTGGATTCAGGAGGACGCCGCGGAACATGGCTACGAGGACGATATCGCGTTGCTCGCGTTCACGTTCGATCCCGAACGCGACACGCCCGAGGTCCTTCGTGAGTACGCGGCCGAGCGAAGTATCGACTACGAGGCGGACAACTGGCACTTCCTCCGGCCCGAAACCAACGACGAGGCCGAGGACGTGATGACCGAGACCTTCAAACTGCCACTCCAGCGGATCGACGACGAGGAGGAACTCGAGGAGCACGACGAGTTCGAGGGCAACGGCGACCACGACGGTGAGGGACACGACGATGCGGACGATCACGACGATCACGACGACTCGGACCGCGATCACGAAAACGAATCCGACCACGACGACCACGACCACGGCGAGTACACGTTCATCCACAACAATTTGATCACGCTCGTCAACGAAGACGGAATCGTGGAACGGGCGTATCCGTCGGCCGTCCAGTCCGAGCGGGCGGTCGACAACGAACAGATCGTCGAGGACACGAGGACGGTCGTCGGGGTGGAGTGAGCATGCGGAGACGGGACGTCCTCGCCGGCCTCGGGAGTGCGGGCGTCGTTGCCGGCGCCGGTGCGATCGCCGTCTACGGACTCCCGTCGACCGAGCGTCTGCTAAACGAGGAATCGGCTGACGAACCCGACGAGCCGCTCGAGATCGAGACGATCGACGCCCCCGGGAGCGAGGCGGGAACGATCGAGGTACCTACCATCGGACAGGTGACGTTCGTCGACCTGTTCGGAACCTGGTGTGCGCCCTGTATCGAACAGATGCCGGCGCTCGCGACGGCCAACGAGCGGATCGGCGAGGACGTACTGTTCTGCTCGGTCACTAACGAGTCCGTCGGCGAGAACGGCTCGATCACCGAGGCGGAACTCGTCGAGTGGTGGGACGAACACGACGGTGACTGGATGGTCGGCCACGATCCGGCGGCCGAGCTCACGGCTCGCTACCTCGAGGGCGGCTTTCCCACGGCCGTCGCTATCGACGCCTCCGGACGCGTTCAGTGGGCCGATTCGGGCGTCAAGAGCGCGGATGAACTCGTGTCCGGAATCGAGCAAGCGCTCGAAGCCGATGCCGGTGACGAGTAAGATGGTACTGCAGATGAGGGGACCGGTGATGCCAACTCGGGTGACGGGCGATGACTGACGGCTCGTTGCCGCTCACGTTCGCGTTGGTAGCGGGCATTGCGACGTTTTTTTCGCCGTGTGCGTACCCGCTCTTACCGGGCTACGTCGGATTCTACGTGAGCCAGACCGAGGGAGAGCAAGCTTCGCTGTCCGGCGCGCTGAGTCGCGGTCTCGTCGCCGGAATCGGCGTCCTGGCGACGTTCGGCGTACTTTTGGTCGCCGCCTACTGGGTCGGCCACTCGACGCTGTCGAACATCGTCCTCTTCGAGCCAATCGTCGGCGCGATTCTGGTCGCGTTCGGCCTGCTGGTCGTCTTCGACCGTGCTCCGTCGCTCACGATCCCCCTTCCGAAACGCCGCTCGAGCGTGTTCGGCTTCGGAATCTTCGGCGCTGGCTACGCGCTGGCTGCGGCGGGCTGTGTCGCGCCGCTGTTCGTCGCCGTGCTCGCACAGGCGCTAGCGCTCCCGCCAGTCTCGGCGGCGCTCGTCGTCGGCACCTACGTCGGCAGCGTCGTCGTATTGATGATCTCGCTGACGGTCGCGACTGGAATGGGCCTTGTCGCGAGCGCCGGCCGACTGGCTGCCCACAGCGAGTTACTCGAGCGTATTGCGGGGGTCGTCATGATCGTCGCCGGCCTCGGACAGCTGTATCTCGCGATCTTCGTCCTCGACGTGATCTGATCGCGCCGACTCGCGGATTTCGATCGTGCTAACTCGCGGGTTCCGATCGTGCCAACCTGCGGGTTTCGATCGCAAGCGGACCGCTTGTTCTGTTCGTGGTCGTACTCCATCCCATGGATTCGAAGCGCCCCGACGTTCGACTGGACGACAATCCCGACGAAGCGGGCCGGGTAACGAACTCCGGCGGCGAGGCGAACGAGGGGACGTCACAGTCACTGCTCTGGCGGATTCGATCGTCCCTGCGTCGATAGCGTTTACTCCGGCTCGGAGTCCTCGAGCAGTCCGAGATCGGTCGCAGCGAGGTCGGCGATACGTTCGACGATGTCGGGGTCGACGGCCGCGACGTCCTCGCCGTCGTGTAACTGGTCGTTGTGTCGCTCGATGGTGTCGGCGACGTCCGAGAGGGGGATGCGGGAGGTCGTCTCACAGTCGGGACACACGATCGGGACGCGGGGATCGTCCGAGTCGCTGGCGGCTGTCATCGTTTGACTCTCTCGAGCGGAGCGGCAAAATCTCACTGGTTGGACGGTTTCGAGGATGGCACTGTGTTAGCTGTCTCGAGGTGCTTTACGTGACTCTCCGATCGACCGATCGGCCAGCACTCTTATTATAGATGGACTGATGCGTTCACTCGAGGGGGCGATAGACTATCGACCGGTTCCACCGGTTTTCCGTTCGCTGTACGACAGTTGAACCCATCAGGCTCTGACTCTCGCGTGAGCGTGTCACCGACTCGCACACTGTGCTCAGCTACCTATTCAGACGAGGCGTGATTGAGACCGATAGCGGCGAGCGTGATCAGTACACCCGCCCAGATCAGGAGGTAGCCCGGTCCCTCAGGGGTGGGGCCAATTTCCCGGAGAATCAGATCGAGTGCAGCGACTATCGAAATTTGAAAGCCGAGTATCCCGAGTAATATTTCGTTCATACCAAAATAATATAAGCATGCTGTTAAAAACGTTACTGTTGTATTCAATCTACTTCACGAAACAAATGCCGTGAGTCCGCTTGTTGAGGTTTTCTTCCCCTGCCGTCTCCTTCCTATGGTAGAAATCCATTTTCGAGAGTACACTGAAAGGTGAGAGTATCATAGAACCCTCATTACTCCTGATGATGGTGCTTCTCGGTTGTCTCCGCGGTCGTCGTTGGAGATCGCAACGACGAGGCACAGACACGACGCAAGGACCGTGTTTTCTCCGAAACGGTTTCGTCCGTCGTCAGGTCGATCGGCGGCGGACGCCGAGGAGTGCGGCGATCGCCAGCGCGACGATCACTGCCGGAACGCCGAATCCGGGGAGTTCGTCGCCGTCGTCGGCGTCGTCTTCGTTGCTCGTTCCGTCGGTACTCGACGATCCATCGTCTTCGTCGCTCGAGTGCTCCGTTCCGTCACTATCGTCCGAGTCGCCGTTCTCCTCGCTCGAGTCGCCGTCGTTGACGCCGGTCTCGTCGGCGTCGAGCTGGAGGACTGCGATGACCTGGCCGTGTGAGCCGTCGGGCTTGAAGGTCCACTCGCCGCCGACTTCCTCGTAGGATTCGGCGTCCTCGATCGGATCGACGCTCGTGTCCCAGGTGTCGTGGGTCTGCTCGATGTAGCCGACGACCTCGATCTTGTCGGCGTGTTCGCCCTCGATCTGGACCTCTCCGTACTCGATGGTCGCGTCCTCGGGCTGGCCGTGCATCTCGATGGTGTGGGAGTCCATATAGCCGTCGCCCTGTGGCAGATCGTCGGTCGTGCCGAACTGATCGGCGTCGAGCGGCCGGTCGTAGTGGTCGGTCAGCGGGTACTGGACGGTCACCGGATTGGCGTGGGAATGCCAGTTCAACTCGTCGCCGGTCTCGATCGTGACGGTCGTGTTCGGGACGGTTTCACCGACGATCGGTTCGCCCGCTTCGTTGAGGAGCGTCACGCCGATTTTCCCTGAGCCGTCACCCAGATACGGGGACCGGTATTCGTCGCGCGGGTTGATGTAGCTGACCCAGTTCCCGTCGCTCGCTTCGTAGTACGGATCGCCCACTTCGGGGGCCGGTTCGACGTACGCCTCCTCGGAGACGTTCGCGTTCGTCGACGCGTCCGGATCGATGGTCGCGCCGGATGCGGCTACCGACTCGTCGGCGCTGACGCCGCCCATGAGGGCGACACCGAGGACGCCGACGAGACAGAATGCGAACGCGCCAGCCACGACGGTCGTCCGTGCTCGATTCGCACTCATCGAGAGTCCCCTCCGGAAGTCACCGTGTCGGTCGCGTCGCTCGACCTTTCAGGCCGTGCGTCCGTCGCGACCCGACGCTCGAGCGTCCGGGACCGCTCTTCGAATTCGGTGGTACGTTCGCGATCGAAGGTCTCGTGAGGCGACCCGGGGACAGGACGAGTGCCCCAACGACATCGGTTCGCCGACCGTGATCTGAATCGATTCATACGATCGAACCACTTCATTCATCCATTTTTATATGACCTGAATACCAGAATGTCAGGAACGAGTAGGGGGCGACTTACGCTGGTTTCGGAGTGGTTACTCCCCACCGGTGATTCGGAATGCAGTCACTACTTGCCCGTACTGGCCGCCCTTCCGGCAGTTCACGGCCGTCCACCGACTCCTGTGGATCGTCGATGCTCGACGCTTGCGCTGGCACCCCGAACCGACTTCCGGGGCGGGACTGTACGGTTTTTGATGCGCGTTCGATCCGCCGTCGATACGGATACGTCGTCGCCACAGGACCGGTCGCCGAACGTGACGAACACCGACTCGAGCAGGGCGCTCCGAACGCTCGTACTCGTGGCAGCCGGGACCGTCGTCGTCGCGTACGCCCTCGATCGCGTTCTCGGTTCGAGTGACGAGGACGAACCGTCACTCGAGGCGATCCGAGAGCAAGCCGTCGACGCCGTCCCCTCGGCCGTCAGCGACCGCGTTCCGGACGCAGTTCCCACGGAACCGCAGGCCATTCCGATCGGTGACGTCGGCTCCGACGAGAGCGAGGCGGACACGACGGACGAGGCGAATACGACCAACGAGACGGGGACCGACACCGATACCTCGAGTGACGCTTCCGCGTCCGGTGCCGGAGAACCGGTCGACGACGCGGAGACGAACGTCGATCTCGCCGACGACCCGTCGTCCACGAAGATTACGTCGGGCTCGAGCGACGAGATTCAGGAGAAGCCGGCCGAACCGGGCGAACTGTCCGTCGACGAAGACGTCGAGGACGTGATCGACGAGGACGATGTGGGAACCGACGTGGATGCGGACGGGCGTTCGGCTGACGGTGCTGACGGCGACTCGAGCGCCGACGACGAGGAGTGAGGACGGACACGTGGGGACTCTCGAGTCCGACCCGCCCGATTTAACCGCCGGGAACGTGGTGCTTATCCGGTTCTCGCCCCTACGGGCTCTCGATGAGTGAGGGCGACGTCGCGGCGTTTACGCACCTCGGACCGACGGTTCGCGGGGCGCTCTCCGAGCGCGGCTTTTCGACGCCAACGGCACCGCAGCGACTGGCGATTCCGCCGCTGTCGGCCGGCGAGCACACGCTCGTGATCGCACCCACGGGGAGTGGCAAGACCGAGACGGCGATGTTGCCCGTTTTCGATCACCTCGTGGCAGAGGATGGCCCTCCGGAGGGCTTTGCTGCGCTCTACGTGACTCCCCTGCGAGCGCTCAACCGAGACATGCGCGAACGTCTCGAGTGGTGGGGCGAGTATCTGGATCTCGAGGTGGACGTCCGTCACGGCGACACGACCCAGTATCAGCGGGGCAAGCAGGCGAAGAATCCGCCGGACGTGCTGGTCACGACGCCGGAGACGCTGCAGGCGATGCTCACCGGCGAACGGCTGCGGGAGGCGTTAGTCGACGTCTCCCACGTCGTGATCGACGAGGTCCACGAACTCGCAGCCTCCAAGCGGGGGGCACAGCTGGCGATCGGCCTCGAGCGTCTGGAGGACCTCGCGGACGGGATCCAGCGGATCGGCCTCTCGGCGACCGTCGGCGATCCTGGCGAGGTCGGGCAGTTCCTGACGGGCGGGCGGCCCTGCGAGATCCGGGAGATCGACGTCGGCAGCAACGTCGACGTCACCGTCTGCCAGCCCGAAACCACCGAGGAAGACGACCGGCTCTCGGGCGAACTGATGACCGAAGCGGACACGGCCAGCCACGTTCGGCTGATCCGCGACCTGGTAGCGGACCACGAGTCGACGCTGATATTCGTCAACACGCGACAGACGGCGGAGGCGCTGGGGTCGCGATTCACCGAACTCGAGCTGCCGATCGGCGTCCACCACGGCTCGCTGTCGAAGGAGGCCCGGATCGACGTCGAGGACCGATTCAAGTCGGGCGAACTGGACGGGCTGCTCTGTACGTCCTCGATGGAGTTAGGGATCGACGTCGGCCGGGTCGATCACGTGGTCCAGTACAAGAGCCCGCGACAGGTGACGCGACTGCTCCAGCGAATCGGTCGCGCGGGGCACCGCCAGGACGAGGTCTCGAGCGGCACTATCGTCACGACCCGACCCGACGACACGTTCGAGGCGCTCGCGATCGCTCGGCGCGCCCGCGACGGCGAGGTCGAACCGGCCGCGATCCACGAGGGCAGTCTGGACGTCGTCGCGAACCAGATTCCGGGATTCGTCCAGAGCCGCGGTGCGACGCCGCTCCGGGAGGCCTACGAGACCGTCACGCGCGCGTACCCGTTCAGGAACCTTCCCGAGGAGACGTTCCGCGAGGTCGTCTCGGAGCTCCACCGCAACCGAATCGTCTGGTTCGACGAGGCCGACGACCGACTCGAGACGACCGGCGGCACCTGGCAGTACGTCTACGCAAATCTCTCGATGATCCCCGACGAGGAGACGTACGAGGTCCACGACATCGCCTCGGGTGGTCAGATCGGGACCTTGGACGAGCGGTTCGTGGTTAACTTCGCCCAACCGGGCGAGGTGTTCATCCAGCGCGGCGAGATGTGGCGTATCGCCGAGATCGACGACGAGGAGGGACGGGTCAAGGTGAGTCCGATCGAGGACCCCGCCGGCGAGGTGCCGTCGTGGATCGGCCAGGAGATCCCCGTTCCGGCGGCTGTGGCGGGTGAAGTCGGCGAAATTCGGGGGGTGGCCGAGCCACAGCTCTCGGCGGGGGCCGACGCCGCCGCGGTCGGTCGCGAGTTGGCACACCGATATCCCGCGGACGACTACACGCTCACCGAGGCCTGCGACCAACTCGAGCGGCAGATCGAATCCGAGGCGCCGATGCCGACGGCGGACCGACTCGTCCTCGAGCGCCAGGGCCGGTCCGTCGTCCTGAACGCGCCGTTCGGCCACACGGCCAACGAGACGCTCGGACGGGTGATCTCGGCGCTTCTGGGACAGCAGTCGGGCTCGTCGGTGGGGCTCGAGACGGACCCCTACCGGATCGAACTCGAGGTACCGAACTCGGTCGCGACGAGCGACGTGCTGTCGGTGCTCGAGGAGACCGATCCCGGCCACGTCGAGGCCATCGTGGAACTCGGGCTCAAGAACTCGGACGCGCTCGCCTTCCGACTGGCGCAGGTCTCGGCGAAGTTCGGCGCGCTCAAACGCTGGGAGGCCAGCGGGTCGGGGCGGATTTCGAACGACCGACTGCTCGCGGCGCTCGAGGACACCCCGATGTACCAGGAGTCGATCCGCGAGGTGTTCCACGAGGATCTGGACGTCGAGCGGGCGAGCGCCGTGCTCGAGGGGATCCAGTCGGGCGAGATCGAACTCGTGACCCACCGGGGCCGAACGCCGGTCGGACAGGGAGGTCGCTCCTCGAGCGGGAAGGAACTGCTGGCGCCGGAGAACGCGGACGCGAGCGTCATCAACACCGTCCGGGAGCGGATCCAGAACGATCGGATCATCCTGCTCTGTACGCACTGCACGGAGTGGAAGGTGAAGACGAAGGTCAAGCGGGTCCGCGACCAGCCCGAGTGTCCCGACTGCGGTTCGACCCGGATCGCTTCGCTGAATCCGTGGGCCGACGAGGTCGTACAGGCGGTTCGTGCCGAGGAGAAAGACGAGGAGCAGGCGGCGATGACCGAACGGGCGTATCGCAGCGCCGGACTGGTCCAGAGCCACGGGAAGCAGGCCGTGATCGCGATGGCCGCCCGCGGCGTCGGGCCGCACAACGCCGCCCGGATCATCAACAAGCTCCGGGAAAACGAGGACGAGTTCTATCGCGACATCCTCTCGAAGGAGCGAGAGTACGCGCGAACCCAGTCGTTCTGGGACTGATACGACCTGCGTGGGACTGATACGGTCTGGCTGTACCCCTTTTCCGACACAACCCAGGACGGTCGCAGCGACACCGGAACTGACGCACTGCGGCCTGTCTAAAGCGGCCGTTTTCCGGGGTCTTGCTCGTGTTCGTTTCGGCGGTCTCTCATTTCGTCTCGCCCGCCGGACGCCGCTTTCACGAACCCAGTTCTTATAATGACGACTGGCCAACTACGCGCAATGGAATCCGGTCCGTCCTCGTCGTCCCCGTCCGAAGAGCCGGACCTCGACGAGCCGGCGAACGGCTTCGAGCTGGGATCGCTTCTCGCGGCGGCAGACATCGCGGGCTTTCGCGCCCGCTTGGACGGTACGATCGTCGACGTCACCGACGCGTTCGCGTCGCTGACCGGCTACAGTCGTTCGGATCTCCTCGGTACGTCGTTCTCTGACGTTGTGGCGGACGACGAACCGTCCCTCGAATCCCTCGTCGCCGGCGAGGATGGGCAGCCGATTTCTACGACCCTCTCGATTCGGACGAAAGCAGGGAGCGTCGACTCCCGAGTCGTCCACCTCGAGCACCTCGAGTCCGACGGGGAGGAGCCGCGGATCGCGGGTATCGTCGACGGCCGACCGGGCGCGACGGGGTCAGGGTCGGAGTCGGAATTGGAGTCGAAGTCGGAAGCGGGCTCGGAGTCGGAGTCGGAAGCGGGCTCGGAGTCGGCGGTAGGATCAGGATCGGATAGCGGACTCACGTACGGCCGAACGTTTCAGGCGCTCGCCGACGCGCTTCCCGACGGGATTATCGTTCTCGACACAACTAGCGAGATCCAGTACGCCAACCCCGCCATCGAGCGCATTCTCGGCCATTCGCCGGACGAACTCCTCGGTTCGAGCAAGGTCAACATCATTCCGCCGCGGCTTCGGCAGACACATCTCGACGCGCTGCAGCGATACCTCGAGACCGGTGAGCGAAATCTGAACTGGACCTACGTCGAACTGCCGGGCCAGCACAAAGCGGGCCACGAGGTGCCCCTCGGCGTCTCACTCAACGATTTCACGTACGACGGCGACCGCTACTTCGTGGGGCTGTTCCGGGATATCTCTCCGCGAAAGGAGGCCGAGGAGACGCTCACGGCCAAGGTCGCCCAACTCGAGTCGGTCGCCTACCTCGGACGGCACGCACTCGAGAACACGGATACCGAGGAGTTGGCCGACAAAGCGGCCGAGCTAGTCACGACGGCCCTCGACGTCGAGTGCTGTGGGGTGTTCGAGCGGACGCCGACCGCTCCCGAGCGCCGGTTTCGGGTCCGTTCACAGGTCGGCTGTGCGGACCCGCTCATCGACAGCGAAACGCGTCGCTCGAGCGAGAGCAGTTCGCTGGCGGCGGTAACTCTCGACGCGAGTGAGCCCGTAATCATCGAAGCGTTCGGGACGGACACACAGATCGCCGACACGACGGGACTGACTGAGGCCGGCGTCCGAAGCGGTATCGGCGTGACCATCGGGCCGCTGAACGATCCCTGGGGGATCCTCACCGTCTACGATACGGAGTCTCGGGAGTTCGCGGAGCACGACGTCGACTTCCTCGAGAGCGTCGCGACGATCATCGCGACGGCGATCGAACGCCAGTCCTACGAGCGCCGATTGAGCGACACCGTCGACGAACTCGAGGAGTCGAACGAACGGTTAGAGCAGTTCGCCTACGCCGCGTCGCACGATCTCCAGGAGCCGCTGCGGATGGTCTCGAGCTACCTCCAGTTGCTCGAGGGGCGCTACGCGGACGAGCTCGATTCGGACGCGGAGGAGTTCATCGACTACGCCGTCGACGGCGCCGAGCGAATGCGGTCGATGATCGACGGCCTGCTCGCGTACTCCCGCATCGACTCCCAGGGGGACCCGTTCGAGCCCGTGGAGTTGGACGCGCTGCTCGAGGACGTCCTGACGGACCTGCAGGTGATGATCGAGCAACAGGACGCCGAGATTACCGCGGAGTCGCTGCCGGAGGTACACGGCGACGCGAATCAGCTTCGACAGCTGTTCCAGAACCTGCTGTCGAACGCGATCGAGTATTCGGGCGACGAGCCGCCGCGGGTTCGGATCGAGGCCGAGCGAACCGGCGACGTCTGGACGCTGTCGGTGCACGACGAGGGGATCGGGATCGATCCCGACGACTCCGAACGGATCTTCCAAGTGTTCCAGCGGCTACACAGCCGCCAGGAGTACGACGGCATGGGGATCGGGCTCGCGCTCTGTCGGCGCATCGTCGAGCGCCACGGCGGCGAGATCTGGGTCGAGTCCGAGGCCGGGGAAGGGGCGACGTTTTCGTTTACGCTGCCGCGCCACCGGCCGGCCGAGGGGCTTCGATAGGGGTCGGTTCGTTTGGAGTGCGTGCGCGAGTTTTCCGTCGCGCATCACCGTCTTTTGCCGTCACAATCCGCGTTGCGCTCCGTCTCGCGTCTCTCACGCCGCTGCAGTCCACCGTAACGGCCATACGAATCGGTCACGTGGGTTGGCCCATGAACTTCGCGCCGGGAGCCTGGAAGTACGCGATTCTCCCGTTGCTCGCCGCGCCGTTCGCGTTCGTCTTCAGCGTGACGGCGAGTATTTTTGCACTCGCGCTCGGTGCCGGAACGCTCGCGTTCTTCCGCGATCCGGAACGAACGCCGCCGCCGACGGGCGTGGTCTCGCCGGCCGACGGAAACGTCTCCGTGCTCCGCGAGGAGGGCGACCGCGTGCGGCTGGGGGTCTTCATGAACGTCTGGCACGTCCACGTCGTCCGCGCGCCGTTCGCCGCGTCGGTGACCGACGTCGAGCACGTCTCCGGGGCGAACCGGCCCGCCTTCTCGAAGGACTCGGATCGGAACGAGCGCGTGCACGTGCGGTGTGAAACCGAGTCGTCGAACCTGCCGGCCTCTGAGTCGTCTGAGGGAATGGGGAATGAGAGTGGTGACGACGATTCGGTCGCCGATGACCCGCACGCGAAAGCCGACCAGCCGCCGAGCAACGCCGAGGTGACGCTGATCGCCGGCGCGTTCGCCCGTCGGATTCACCCCTACGCCGAGCGCGGCGACGAACTCGAGCGGGGCGACCGAATCGGGCATATCGCCTTCGGCAGTCGGGTGGACCTCCTGTTTCCGCCCGGGGTGGCACTCGAGGATATCGACGTCGAAATCGGGGACGCGATGACGGCCGGGGAGACGGTGGTGCTCGAGGCCGAGACGCCGGTCGGCGGGGAGATCGATTTCGGGGCGGCGTCGGATGTCGATCTCGACCGTGGCGACCTTGGTGGTGAGGGCGACGACCCAAACGTATAGCACAACCGTTACTTCTCTGTCAGACTCGACGATGATCCGAGAGTCGCCATCAGTGACCGTCCGGACGAGGTTCGCGAACAGTTTGTGTCTGCATCTGTCCAGAGTCGTGCTGTAAAACGCGATAGAAAAGCCACGCTGACGTTCGTGAGGACGAAACCGTGAGTACCTAAAGCGGAACTGTGCCAATCGGCTCAGTCGTAGAGACAGTCGTCGGTCTCGGCAAACAGTAGAGAGTAGTCGCTGAACGCCACTGCACAACTGCCGTGCGATCAGGTGTGCAGTGAGTTTGATTTACTATCCAACATGATATTTCATGATGAAGGAAATGTGCCTGGTACAATTTGAATACAATCTCATAGAATTATATACGCTGCCCCGATTATTAACTGTATGAGACGTAGAGGGGTGCTTACTGCAGGAGGGGCCTCGTTGGTGGCGGGGCTTGCTGGTTGTACCGGAGGTATGGACGATAGTAGTGAGGACGATACGGCGAATGACGATACAGCGAGTAGCAGTGGTCCCGATGGAGACCGGTCGGATGCCGATACACTACTCACAATCAGAGAGATCTCAGATCTCTACGAACTCCCATTCGATGCCACTGTCGTCGGTGAATTCAATGGTGACGGGAGCACTGTGACTGATAGTTTTGCGCTCGAGTCGGGTCCCACGATACTCGCCTACGAGTTCGGAAGCGATACCGCACCCTTCTCAGTTGATCTCAATCGAACGGATGGCGATACGCTGTACAGCCACCCGGGTATTATCAGTAGAATGGGCGACAGTGCCCCCGAGTTTTCGACTGGTTCTCCGATGGCCATGGCTGATGCTCGGGACTACGTCTTAGATATCGATGCAGATACTGACTGGAGTATACACGTCGCTCAACCTCGTGCACCTGCTGCAGAGATTCGAACGATGCCAGTTTCGACATCGGGTGCGGGCCGAGCAGTTGTCGGACCAATCGACGTTGCTGATCGCATACGAGTTACCGGTGAGTTCAATCCTGCGGGCGACCTGGACTTCCTCACGGCTGTCGCCTTTCCCGAGGGCAATACAGACGACCCCGCATATGCCACACCCATACTTTCACAAAGCGGCGATACTGGGTCTGAAATTGACGGCGAGCCGATCATCTTCGAGGGACTCACATGGGGAACCGCATGGGTATCAATCGGTGCGTTGGGAGACTGGTCCCTCGAATTTGAAGCGTAAGCTCGAGTTCACCTCACACGCTGATTCTCAGCTTCGAACTGACCGGCCTCCGATTTCGCGTGTTCTTCCGAGAGGCGAGTTAGTTCCTCCACATTTCGAGTCCGATTCCGGTGATCGGGCGCTCGAGGACTGTCGATGGACTCGAGGACGAGTCGAACGCCTGATCGCTCGTCCGATGTGTGCGCTCGGGTGTGTTTTCGGGGGAGGTGTTTTTACTCGCAGATGTACCGCATCGTTTGATCGGTGACGGTCTCGATCAGCTCGGTGGTGACGCGAGCGACAGCCCGATCCACGTCGGTGGCCTGTAGCGAGACGACGGCCCACGGAGACACGAACGAGTCGCGATTGAGGGTTCCAGTTTCGAACGCACCGGAGAGGGGAACGCTCTCGGCGTACTCTTTCGTCGTAATTCCGAGCGCGATGTACTGGTCCCCGGGAAACGGATGGGTCTCATCGCTGATGAGCAGATACGGCCGACGCGGCGTGTTGCCAAACGGGTCCGTTGCAACGACGACGCCGCGCTCGTGCATTTACCGCTCCTCCGACGACTCGTCGTCCGCCGCTTGCTCATCGAGATCGGGGAGGTCGTCGTCCCAGTCCGGATTCTGATCATAGTAGTCGCCTTCGAACTGTTCGGCGACGGTCTGGAGACCGATGACGCTCGCCGTGTGGGCGTCGTAGGCCTCCGGGTTGATCGCCCAATACTGGCCCTTGTGACGAACGAGTCCGCGACTCTCGAGTCGGCTCAGCGTGGTTCCGACGCTCCCGCGCGGGATCTCGAGTTCCTCCGTGAGTTCACCGGCCCGGTAGCCCGTTTCGGGGTGGGTCGCGAGGAATTCGAGGATCTGACGCACGTTCGTGTTCTCGTCGGGGAGATCGGTCGGCCGGTAGTTCTCGTAATCGACGGGCATGTGTAACTGATTTTGTTGGGTAAGTTACATTAGCCACTGGAAGTCAGTGCACACCCGATCGTACGACGGCTATGCGATCGGTGTGTAAACAGTTCCAGTTGTTACTATAGCAGCGCCGACCCGTACCCGCTGTCTGTAACATTAATCGCAACTTGTTAATATACGAGTTTCGTACTATGTTACACAATGCTTCGACGCATCGAACTCGAGGTCCTCGCTACCGTCGAACGCGGTGACACGATCTCCGAGCTCGCGACGAAGCTCGACCATAGCGAGAGCTATCTCTCCCGGGCTGTCGCGGACCTCGTCGAGAAAGACCTCGTCTACACGGAACGCGACGGTCGCCGAAAACGGGTCGTTCCCTCCGGTAGCCGGGCCGTCGAAGTCTACCAAGACCTCGTCCGCCAGCACTCCCACATCGACTTCCCTGAGCTGTTGACCGGCAAGGCCCTCGAGGTACTCTACTATCTCGATCAGCCGCGAACCGTCTCCGAAATCGCCGACCAAAGCGAAAACTACCGTAACACGGTCAACCGAGTTTTAAAACGGCTTCGCGATCGTGGTCTCGTCGGCACGGACGACAGCCGATACGACTTCAACGCCGACTTCGACCGACTCAATGAATTCGCACGCGAATTGACGCACCATCTTCACCGACAGCGTCTCGAAGCGGTCGCCCCGAATGGCACGATTCTCTGGGAGGGTCACGATGAATTTCTCGCGCAGACAGCGACGGAGGTCGACGCGGAGAGCTTCCACGAAACCGGCCTCGCTCGGTTTGCGGCGTTCGACCTCCAGTTTCTGTTGACCCGCCACCGCTACTATCTCTACTCCGAGGACGTCGCGGGAATCTCGCCGGCGGAACTCTGCTGTCACACGCTGCTGATTGACAACGACACCCGCCACCGCTCGTACTGTCTCCTGTTGCTCATCCACGTCGATATCGACGAGAACGACCTTCGAGAGCGAGCGGTGAAATACGGCCTCGAAGACGACACCGACGCCCTGCTCCGGTACCTCGAGACACACGGAGCGGTCGACGACGACCAGCTCCCGGAGTGGGACGATTTCCAGGAGCTGGCGGCTGACTACGAGGTGCCACTACCCAAATGAGACCAACATTCGGCCGCGAATACATCGAGAACGAGTTCCAGCGAATCGCAGATGGGCTGTCTGACCCGCTCACGGTTTACCTGATCGGTGGCGGCGCGATGTCGCTGCGCGACCTCAAGGGGGCGACAAAGGATATTGACCTCGTCGTCGCGGACGCCGACGCGTACAGCCAGCTGTGGGCCGTCCTCATGGACCTCGGATATTCGGAGGTGCAATCGCTGGAAGCCGATTACCGGGCGCTGGGTGCGACCAGCTGCGTCGAGAACGACGATGGCTGTCGCCTCGACATCTTCAATCAACAGGTCGCGAACAAACTCGTGCTGACCGAGGGGATGCGCGACCGGAGCGAGCCGTTCCTCGCGACGGATCGGTTGCGGGTTCGGCTGGTCAGCAACGTGGATATCTTCCTTTTTAAGCTGATCGCAGGTCGCGACGACGATATCGAGGACATGACTATGCTCGTACAGGCTGGCCTCGAATACGACGTCGTCCGAGAGGAACTCGAAGCGCAGATCGACCGGCTCGGCGACGACCAGTTTGCCACCTTCGCCAACGAGGCGCTGATCGAACTCGACGAGCGATACGGGGTGACCACACCAATCGAGGACCGCATCCAAGAGCTGACGAACCGATACTACCGCGGGCTCGAAGTCCTCCAGGCACTCCATGAACCGATGACCGTCGACGAACTGGGTGCCGATCTTGGACTAGACATCGATGACGTCCGGGACAGGGTCGCGTATCTCGTCGAATTCGACCGGGTACGCCAAGAAGGCGACACAGTCAGTCCGGTAGAGTAGCCCGGTCTCCACCGCTACGCAGACGGACGGCGACCATCTTGGCGGGGAAGTTCGGTCGCCGTTTCAGTCGGCTCGTACTCGACGTGCGGGGGACTCTCGTCGTCGGATCGACGCTCGAGGCTGTCGGCGTCGGCGAGTTCGGACAGCCGCTGGGAGAGCACCGTCGGCGTGATTCGATACGAGCCTCGAGTATCAAGCTCACTTCTGGTCGTTCAGCATACGAGACGCAACTCAAAACGCTGCTCGAGTGGATTCGAAATACCGGCAAACACCGCCTCAGAACCCCGTTAACGGCCAATAAGCTTACTTTCCACCGGTCGAGTAACCCAACCGACGGGGGGAAGGGGTACTGTCGTTGCCGACAGGGTCCGTTCGACGTGAGACATCGACCCCACCGTCACCGATCGGGATCGGTTCACCGTCACCAGCCACCGACGGTTGATTTCCGATCGGCCCGTCCGGTTGGCATACCACCACCGGATGGGGGGCTTCGACGTCGGTTCAGTACCGACGTTTTCTGAGGGAGTTGATTCGATCAGTGTTGTCTAAATCAGCAGACGGATGGCGAGGTTCCCTCCAAGAGGGAGACAAGCCAGTCAATCCGCGCTGGTTGCGTCACTCGCCGTGGGTGTGGTCTGGGGACTGTGGCACGCACCGCTCGTTCTTGTTGATGACCTCCGTTGTCAGCAATCCCGTTCGGCAGGTACATGGCCTTGCTCGTCGGATTCCACTCCTGACCGGTTGGGTGCCGTGCTGAGTGAACTGCCGGAGTGTGACCCACGAGCGTGTAGCCATCTCGAGGGTGGTGGTCGTCTGTCTCGGTCCGCAGCAGGTAGCGGATTTATTATTTTCGTCGTCGTCCGAGAGCTATGTCGGTCGCTCAGTTTGATGACGAGTTCGAGGCCCAGTTCGAGCGGGCGCTGGCGAAGACGGTTTACGGCTGTGCGGAGATCGGCGAGTGTCTTGCCACAGCCGACCGGATCACGGACGGCGAGTACGACAGCTGGTATCACGAGTGGTTCGAGACAGCCGAATCAGTCGAGACCGCTGCCCAGGACTCACTCGATGGCGATCACCGGGTGAGCGCACGGCAGGCGTTTCTCCGCGCGGCGGAGTACTACCGCTCGGCGTACTTCTTCCACAGACACGACCTCGACGATCCACAGTTGCTCGAGGCCTGGCGTCGACAGCGCGAATGTTTTCGAGATGCGACCTCCCTGTTCGACCGCTACTGCGAGATCGTTGACATTCCGTTCGAGGGGACGACCCTCGACGGTTACTTTTTCGCGCCGAACGCATCGGGGCAGGTCCGACCGACCGTAATCGGCTTTCCTGGCTACGACTCTCCCGTCGAGGAGTCGTATCCGATGCTGGCGGCACCCGCAATCGCCCGCGGCTACAACTGCCTGCTGTTCGAGGGGCCGGGACAGGGTGGAACCCTCTACGAGAAGCGTCTGTTCTTTCGTCCGGACTACGAGACCGTGCTTCGTCCGGTCGTCAACTACGCCGCCAGACGGACGGACGTCGACTCCTCCCGTCTCGCACTGGTCGGCCGAAGCTTCGGCGGCTACCTCGCGCCCCGAGCGGCCACGGGCGACCATCGACTCGCCGCGCTCGTCGCCGACCCCGGCATATCCGACCTCGGGTCACTCGTGTTGAATCTGGTCCCCGACGAGCTTCGGGAAGCCGTCCTCGAGGGCGACGCCGACGCCGATGCGACGCTCGACAAACGCCTCGAGGATCCACACTCCCTCGAGTACTTCGGCTCCCGGATGGCCGCCCACGGCGTCGACTCGCTCGGCGAGTACGTCCGCGAACTCCAGCAGTACACGCTCGAGGATCGAGTCGACGCGATCCGGTGTCCGACGCTCGTTACCGACAACGAATCGGACCGTCTCGCGAGCCAGTCTCGAGATCTCGCATCGTCGCTCTCGGCACCGACGACGTACCTCGAGTTCACCGACGCGGAAGGGGCCGGCGGTCACTGTGAGGGGATGGGACAGTCAGTGTTCCACCAGCGAACGTTCGACTGGCTGGACGAGACGCTCGAGCGGTCGAACGCTGGAGCAACGTGACAAAAAGCAGGTGAGAACGCCCTCGCCGCGTGAAACAACTATTTGTCCAGGCGCGGAACGTCGCCGACGCTAGTAGGATTCAGAACCACATCGATCCGACGACCACACACCTCATTTCGATGCTCGCTCAGGAGTGTCGGATTGTTGACCTCGAGGAGCAATTATGGGGCTGTGGATATCGGACGGCCCTCAATAACCAGCATTGTCGAGTCTACTGAGGAGGGTGAATAGAACCTCAAGCAGCTGTGGCTAAGGCCAAGGTCCCAAACTAACCGCCCCGCTTCTGCAGTTCCAGTCGAAGCACTCGAAACGCACTCTTGCGGTGCGCGCGAAAATTTGGAGGTGCGAGAGGTTATGAGTGAAGTCGCAGCCAAACAGGAGCGTCATGCGCCACCCACAAGATGACTTGTTGATCGTCTATGCACTGTCACTGCTCGCTCAAGAGCACACGGAACGAAGAACGAAGATCTGCTTTATTGAAAATGAGGTGCGGCGTCGGGATAGGGGTGTATATCAGGGGGAAACGGGCCTCTTTCATCGGTACAGTGTGAGGACTGTGCTGACTGGTGGTTTGCCAGCCAGGACGTAGCATCAGAGCCGTTATCTTCTTGAAGGGAGAACCGTCGTCTTGGTATGGGTGAACAGTTAGCAATCCGTCGCTACGAACCACGTGACAAGAACGACGTTTGGCGGGTTCACGAGCGTGCGTTTCGGGCGACGCTTCCGCAGTTTTTCCCCGCCATGAATCGCGACCTGCGGAACGTTCCGGACGCGTACCTCGCCGATGGTGACTTTCTGGTTGGCGAGGTCGAAGACGAAATCGCCGCTATCGGCGGATTTGTGCCCGTGAACGAGCGGACGGTCGAACTCAAGAGTCTCCGTATCTGTCCCGATCACTGGCGACGCGGCTACGGGCGGGCGCTGATTGCTGCCCTTGAGGATCGGATGCGCGAACAGGTCTATGAACGGGTCGTGTTGTACACGAGCGAGGATTTAGCGGCGTCCCAGTCACTGTACCGAAACGAGGGCTACCGAGAGACGAGTCGGAAATGGCACGCAGAAATCGACATGGAGATGGTCCACTTCGAAAAACTGCTCTGCAACGGATAATCGTCAGTATCACCCATGCGAACGCCCCTCGTCGAGAACGTTCTTCAAAAACGGGGAGTCCTGCCGGGTTTCGAAGTGGTCTCTCGTTTGTGATGGGTTCCATGACTGACGTCATGGACTTCTTGCTTCGGCGACTGGTTTGCACCCGAAGGCACAGTGGTCCTACTGCTCTACTGAAAATGCGGTACGGACGTACGATCATAGCGTCTTAGCGAGTTTCTTGCTGTTGGTGAGCGCAACCAGTTGAACGATCTCACGGATCTCGCCGTCGTCTTCCATTTTCAATAGCGCAAGAAGATTAGGCTTGGAATCTTGCGACTGAGCCAAAAAATTACAACGCCCACCCCCACCTCCGTACGCAGATCTCCAGTTGAAGCACATGAAAATGGGGTAGTAAAATATTGTAGAAATTAGACAGACGAGATACCTGTTATCAACTGAGCTAACCTGATCAGTGAGAACAAGGTTTATCTGCTCATCGTGAATTTAAAACCGGTAATGGCTGACGCCGCCGAAGTCGTATCGCTGTTATTCTCGATAATTATTGCAGTTACTGTTGTTGTATTATTCCATGAGGCGACCCAAGGTGGCGACATAAGTGGAATGGTCCAAGTCATCTCGGAATTAGCGGTGCCCTTTGTTCTGATCTTATTATTTGTATTCATGGCTGTGGCTTTGATAAATTCAGCAAAGGAGCTATAACATGCTGAAGGGGGATAATAGAACACAGTTGTTCTCAGGCGATAAGGAAGACCTGAGGTTTCTGCTTAGACTACAACAAGAGAGATATCATCATATACAAAAGCTATCTCAAGGATTATTCGGGATATGTATTGCAGTTCTTGCAATTGCAGTAACAGTCTATACAGCAATAGGTGATGAAATCATAGGGCTTCCTGACGATCCAGACGCCTATATCGAAGTTGCTTCAAACACTTTTGTTGGAAGTTTGACCATCCAATGGACGATAGGAATGAATTATCTTATTGCTGGAACACTCCTTCTTTTGGCTTTCACTTCAGTCTCAACTGCTATATCAAAGTATATCGGAATATTCACAGACGATGACTTCACTAATGAGATTTGGTTTAAAAGAGAACCAGTATTAGGACCGAATCCTGTTCAACTATCATTCCAAGAAGAAAGTGGACGAATACCATTTTCCAAAGCTTTAGAGACCTCTATTTACGAAAATCAAGAGCGTTTAGACATTATATATTCCGAATATATAGCAGCGACATTAAGAGCATTTCTATTCGGTCTACTACTATTTATGTCTGGAATGATATTTTATTGGAGTTCCAACATTGAGGTATATCAATTATTACTAATAAATGTCTCAGTTGCAATACCTAGTACAATGATGAGTACGACACTTTCTCAATTGATAATAAATGATGAATCAAAGGCTGAAACCAGCTTAGTCGAAGAGATTCTTAGAAAGGATGACAAATGGAATTCTGTTGAGAGCCATTATTTTGAAAATGTCTTGTTCACGGTGATGTCTGTGCTTATGTACCTTGTTACAATAGCTTGGGTAATATCCGTAATAACCACCGTTACCTAACGAAAATAAGGTTAAATTCCAGCGAAGACCTCTCCGGAGAGACCACTGACGGTCAGTAGGTGTAATCCACGCTGCTCGGATGGTCCACCGCTGCCCCTAAGGGGGCAGGGTAATTGCGCGGCGTGCAGAGCGCGCGCCGCGCTCGCGAAAAATTTGACCGGCAGATATCGGATGGCACACATCGTCTACAGCACTGATCTACCGGGATGGGACCCCGATAACCGTACTTGTCGGATATGCCTACGAGGTTTTATCAGTGAAGACGGAACCAAACATGATCGTCATGCGCCACCCACAGGACGATTTGCTGATCATCTACGCGCTAGTACTGCTCGCTCAGGACCATAAAACAACCCAGAGAGAAGAAGAAGCCCTGAATCTCGCGGCTGAAATCGCGGATCAACATGGACTGACAGTCACGGACGCGACCGCCCACCTCGAACTATAATCGCAGATCAACTCGGACTCACGGTTTGCGAGAAAATTCACCAATCTATATAAAACTTAATATTTCATAATATATTCTTAGCAGACAGATCTGCTATATCCCAAAGCTAAAGATCACATGCTATAGTCATGTGACAATGAGCGAAATTGATCAGGATCGGTCATCTAAGACGGTAACACTCCCAGCTGCTCTTCGGTTGGGATGGAATTTAATGCGACTAAGAATGGCTGGTAGATACGATTTTACAGCGTTAGGCATACATAATTGCTATGACAGTATTATCGAAACACTTGACGAGACTGGTTTTGATTCTAAAATACGGTCTGATGTGGAATATCAAATGGAATTTATGACGAATGTGAAGGGAGGGCTATTTGAAGACGAGGCAAAAAAACTGAAAGAAATAGAGATGTCTGATGATGAGACATCTGATGAAGAGGGGATCCCTGATGATGAGACATCTGATGAAGAGGGGATCCCTGATGATGAGACATCTGATGAAGAGGGGATCCCTGATGATGAGACATCTGATGAAGAGGGGATCCCTGATGATGAGACATCTGATGAAGAGGGGATGGAATACCAGCGGATTAAAAAACAGCCTCGACAAGCAACGGAATTTGAGAAGGAGAAAGCGGTTACTCTTTCGGTAACCTGGCAGCGGATATTAACTGAAGAATTGTCTGAAGAAGTGCGTATTACTTTACAGCATCGTGGCGCTATTGATTCAGAAAGAGTAATGAATGATCCTGCTACGCTTTTTCAGGATGAACTGTGGGGGGCTTTGCCAGAAAAATCAAAATCTGATTTGACTGAATCTATCAATGCACTTTGTTTCGGTCTACCGACCTGCTCTGTATTGCTTTCATTAAGAACAGTTGAGCGTCATCTGCAGGAATGGTACCGAGACGAAACCGGTAGAACGATCGACGACCGAACATTTGGCCAAACTTTATCTGAGCTGGATGACCAGTTCGAGAAAGATGATCGTCCATTAATTCTGTCACACCTAGAATATTTAAAAGACCGCCGAAATCAAGTAGCCCATCCTGAGCTAGTTCCGAACGAAAGAGAAGCAGAAAGTACTCTAATAATGGTTCGTGAGACTCTATTCGAGATACAATCTCAACTAGAATAAGATCTGATTGAGGATTATTTGACACTGATACGTTTTAGTATACAGCCTTAGTTACCCTAATCTTCTCCCTTCATCCTCTCTCCTGGGGGTTGTACGTAGAACAGATCTATTTTCCCTATATGAACACGAAATCGGATTTTCTGTGTTCATCTCCTTTTTGATTGCTGTTATCATAGCTAATTCAACCGCCTTAGCTATCATTCGATCTTTTGATTGTTAGCACCAACAGTCTACAAATAGGGAATAACAGGCTAATGTTCACGAGTCCGCTCTGGCGGTTTAGATTGGTTATGTAATCTCCAAACTGGTTAACGACAAATCGCTACGAATCGTCGGTTGCAATTTCCAGTTCGCTGGCGTCGAACTCCTCGTCGAGATATGCTCCACCCTCATCAGTAAGCGTATAGAGGCCGGTAACGATCTGCTCGAGCAATCCGTATCGAGCCAGTTGCTTACACCTGCGGCTGGCGTGGCTACTGGAGGGACCGCCGAACTCCTCGACTGCCGCCGGGGTGAGATTCCCGTGTTCACGGAAGATCTCGAGGATTCGGTCGTCGACGGGCTGCATCCACTCCGCAGGTTGTCGAACCACGTTTTCGGTATTGCTGACTGTGCTCATATGCCCTCCGATGTGCCATAAACACTCAGTATTTCCCATCTCAAGATCATAGATACAGTACCCCAACTCAGAGATAGTGAGTAACTTATTTAATGCCAACCTGTGATGGGTTGTCTGGAAGCCGGTCCATTGGGGACTCACCGCAAAGTGCCCAACGTGTTGGAGCACGTCGGACGCGGCTTCCGATCCCCTCTAGGGATTCTAGAAGCCATGCGACAAGATAGCCTCCGAGCCCATAACTGTAGGGTTCACGAGCCAGATGCATCGGATGACAACTACGTAGGTAGTGACCACGACGAACCAACTCGCTACGCGATCAATCCGGACGACGAAGCCGTCGCACTCCCACTTCTCAGCGACACCGCGCTCGTCGTCAGCGAGGACGCCATTCTCGAGTCCCGCGGAGGACCCCGCCGATGACCGACTCGAGGTACGTCGTCCCCACGGGCCGGGGCTACCTCGGCACGCACGCCGTCAGCACCGGCCGGACGGTCACGCTCTCGACCGCCGTGCTCGGCGACCGGGACTGGACCGACCGGGCTCGAGTCCACGCCATCGCCCACGCGGACGGCGTCGCACTCGTCCCCGCGGCCGAGTCGACGGAGCCGATCGCCGCCTACGTGCTGTGCACCCGCCACGACGCGGCTCGGATCGCCGTCGGATCGGCTGCCGTGGCCGAACTCGGGCTCGAGCCCGGCGATTCGGTCCGCGTCTACGATCTCGCGGTGATCGACGACCGCCCCGGCCTGTTGCTCGTCGACGCGGCGGACGATCCGTGTCTCGAGGCCGACGGCGACGCAGGAGTCGACGATGAACGCGACGCGGAGGCCGACGGTGAACGCGACGCGGAGGCCGACGGTGAACGCGACGCGGGGGCCGAGCCGTGAGCGATGATTCCGACGATTCCGAGCCGTTCCGTCACGCTGACTCCCCGCCCGTCCCCGAGACGATGACCACCGAGTGGTTCATCGATCACCTCGAGGAACTCGACGCGCACGTCGCGCGGCTTCTCGATTCCATCCCCGACACGGAGGCGTTCGACGACGAGACGCGCGCCCGGACCAGGCGTCGGCTGCGGGAGATCCGCGCCCAAATCAACCCACTGCTGGTCGTGCTCCACTCTCGCGTCGATACTGACGACGGTCACTCCCGCGCGACCACCAACGACAGTCACTCCTGCGCGGCCACCGACGAACGCCGCCCGCACACTGATTCCGACGACCGAGGCTCTCATACCGAGTCCGACGATCCGCCGCCCGAGTGACGACTCGGACACCTCCCGACGCCCCCGCATCGTCGTGCAACCACCCACACCATTCGACACCGATGCCATCACCGACAGCAGCCGAGACCGACGAACCGACACCCAACCAGCCCGCACAGTCCGACCGACGCGACGAGTTCGACCACCTCCGCGAGCGTCTCGAGACCCTCGAGACCCGCCTCGAGCGCAAGGACGACCGGATCGAGGACCTCGAGCGGGACCGCGACCGACTCGAAGGGATCGTCGACCAGCTCGACCATCGGGTCGCGGAGCTCGAAGCCGAAACCGAACGACTCGAGGCCGATACCGAGCAACTCGAGCGCGACACCGATCGCCTGGATTCCGAAACCGATCGACTCGAGACCGAAACGACGCGCCTCGATAGCGTCACCGACGCGGCGCTGAACAAGGCCGGCGCGAACAAGGAGCGGATCGCGGAACTGCAGTCCCGCGAACTCGAGAAAGGGGCCCACCTCCGGACCGAACATGTCGACGAGCACGCCGTCACCGTCCCGGAGGGCCGCCTCGAGCGAATCGAGAAGGACGACGGTGCGGCCTACTACCGACTGCCAGAGCACGCCGACCCGCTCGAGCGCGGCGGCGACGTCTCGCTCGCCTACGGCGACCTGCTCCCGATCCAGCAACTCGCCCGGATGGACGACCAGCGCCGCCGAAGTGCGGCGAACGCCCTGCCCACCAGATTGGCCGCGAAACTCTGGCAGGCCCGAACCGACCCGAGCGTCGGCGACGATCCGTGGGAACGCGGCTGTAAGGACGTCGTCGAGTTCGTCACCGCGAGCGATCTGAAACACTGGATCCGCCGCACCGAACCCGGCATCAGCGAGAGCTACGCGAAGAAATTGGTCTCGCGAACGATCGATTCCCTCCTGGATCTCTCGAAGAACCGGCTCGCGGTCCGCCGAAAGACCGAACGCAAGAACGGCCTCGAGTACACCGAACGACGGGTGATCCTCCCGGCGGACGCCTCGATCCCTGGTGAGGCGGGACGTGACGAGGCGACCGACTCGACCCACCAGACCGAGTCGACGAGCCAAACCGAGAACGAGACGCCCGACTCGAGCGACCCGGAGACAGCTGACGTCCACGGGTAGACCCGTCCACGGGGCCGGAACCGGCCCTCGAGACCCACCATCCACGCTCCACTGCAGCTACGCGCGGCTGCTCGCATCACGGCGGTAGCCGCGGGTCCACCGCTCGAGCGGTCCTCGGCGGTCACGTCGGAGACGCCGACCCGATGCCGTCCGGAGACAACAGCTGTCCACGGAGCCGCTCGAGCAGTGAGTAGTCGGATGCAGTTCCGATCCCGCTTACCACTGTCTTGCGATCCCCTACCGCAGTTATTTCCGCCTGGCGAGCGTCCCGTCAGCTATGTATCGTGCAATCCTCCCCGAAGGGCAGATCGACTGCGATCGATACGAACACACCGACAACGGCATCGAACTCTACGACGAGGACGACGCGTTCATCGCGTTCGTGCCGTACGCGAACCTCCACGCGGTGGCGGATCAAGACCTCTATACGAACAGGAGAGGGGATGAAGAGCGGTCGATCATGTAACTAGCCGTCTCGATAGCACGCAGTTAGGCCGGCTGCTGATCGATCGCCTCGAGCTGTTCTCGGTACCGATTCCGAACCGTCACCACGGTCGTCTGTGCGGTGTCGGCGACGGCTCGCTGCGGGATCGTCTCGTCGCAGAGCAGGCCGGCCGCGTAGATCGCCGCCGCGGCGAACCCGGTCGGGGACTTCCCGGAGTGCAGTCCCTGCTCGGTCGTCGTGTCGATGATCTCGACGGCCTTCGTCTCGACGTCCTTCCCGACGTCGAGTTCGGAGCAAAAGCGAGGGACGAACTGACGCGGGTTCGTGGGCTCGAGGTTGATATCGAGCTCGTCCGCGATGTACCGATAGGTCCGACCAATCTCTCGTTGATCGACGCGTGAAACCGAGGTTACCTCCTCGAGGCTGCGCGGAATATCCTCCTTCCGACACGCCGTGTAGAGGGCGCTGGTCGCGACGCCTTCGATCGAACGGCCGCGGATGAGATCCTGATCGAGCGCCTGTCGGTAGATGACGCTCGCGGTCTCCTTGACGGGTCGCGGAACGCCGAGCGCGCTGACCATGCGGTCGATCTCCGAGAGCGCGTACTTGAGGTTGCGTTCGCCGGCGTTTTTCGTCCTGATTCGCTCCTGCCAGACGCGGAGTCGATGGAGTTGGCCGTGCTTGTCGGCCGACATCGAGTGTCCGTTCGCGTCCTTGTTGCGCCAGTCGATCGTCGTCGTCAGCCCGCGGTCGTGCATCGACTGGGTCAGCGGCGCGCCGACGCGGGAGAGTTCGTCGTGTTCCTGAGCGTTGAACGCCCGCCACTCGGGACCGTAGTCGATCGGATCTTCGGTGAGGACGAGACCACACTCTTCACAGACTCGTTCGCCGCGGTCCGGGTCGTGGATGATCGTATCGGTTTCGCAGTCAGGACACAGCCCGGGCTCCGTTTTCGTTGATTCTGTCTCCGTGTGATCGATAATGGACCGCGTCATCAGTAGCGGAAAGAGCCGTGCCGGCACTGTAAGGGGTTCACATGGTTTCGCGAGAAACGCCGACTTACCGCTTCGATCGCCGACTGACGACGAATATTCGCCCAGCCGTCACTGTACGGGGGTTTCCGAGAGCTGCGAGTGACTATCACGCGGTGGGAGTCGCGTCGAGCGGAGCAGTATCAACACGATATCGCCGTCTCCGATCGAGTCGGTCTACGAACCGTGTCGGATATCTGTCTCATCAGTCAGTTACTGGCAACCAGCAGCCGGAACCGGTTTCGTTCTTCTGTGTGCAGTGTGGACACGAGACGGGAAATACGCCAATTGGTCCGACGGAGAGCCGTCGTAAATCACGCGTTCACTGCGTAAATTCGAGTTTCCCGTGCGAACTGTCGCTCGACTTTATGTCGCTACGAGCAAACGTTCCGAACCAGTGTCGTGTCGCACCTTTGCCCCTCGACCCGGAGACGCGTTTCGTTGCCCTCGACGCTTTCGCACGTACGCGAAAGATACTCGACCACAATCGATCGATACCGTTCGTACCGATCCGCCGCCTGGATCGATCGCCGAGGTCTCGATTCGATGCGGTGTTGGCAACCCCGGGAAGCCTCTCCGTACCCGCTTTGCAGCCGGTGCGAAACGTGGCCGTCCTTAAGAGTGTCAGTATTGGTGTACAACTTGGTGTGTCAATCGTGATTGCGATTTGCCGATCAAACAGACAGCGGAACCCGTCGACCCGACAGTATGGTAGACGTTTCTCCTCCAACGGATGGGGCTGGACCGGCCGTTCAGTGCCTGGAGGTCGAGACTAATGTCGTCGATCGATACCTCGCTTCCGGACGAGATTGCGTCGGTCGCCGACTCAGACGAGGAGCAACGGCTCTCGAAAGACGTTATTTTCGAGCTCCTGAAAAACCGCCGGCGTCGAGAAGTCCTCGCGTACTTGCTCGAATCCGACGAAACGGTCACGCTCGGTGAACTCGCCGAGCAGATCGCCGCCTGGGAGAACGACACGGAGGTCAACGCACTCAGTTCGGACCAGCGTAAGCGAGTATACGTTGCCCTTTACCAGACGCATCTTCCGAAGATGGACGATGCCGGGATCGTCGAGTACGATCAGGACCGCGGTCTGATCTCGCTCGCGGACAACGCCGATCTGTTGATGATGTATCTCGATACGGATACGCATCGACAGGATCGATGGGACCGATGGTACGCGACGCTCAGCGTCGTGGGTGCGGCACTCGTTACCGGTGCCTTCCTCGGTGTCCCGCCGCTATCGTCGATTCCGACGCTCGGACTCGCCGGCGTCGTCGTCGTCGCGTTCTTCCTCCTCTCGGTCGCCCACGTCGTGACCAACCGACAGCTAGAGCGCAACGTCGACGGCAAACTCTCGCGAATCGAGTAACTGTACTGTCGGATTTGTGCCGACGTTTTCGGGATACTAACCGTCCCTCCGGCGACAGCCACATCGACGGCTGGCAACGTTCGTGCGGTGTGGCTCTTCTCCGCGCGTTCACTGCGCTCGCGTACGTCTACTGCTCCCACACGCACACGTCTCCCGCACGTCTGGTCTTCCACCGCCCGTTCTCCGGGCTCCGCTCGTCCGTTGTCTCGAGTCGGTCGACTCGAGGGAGCTGGCCCGTTGGGACTCTCACGATCGGTGGGACCGTCGGCGAACCTCCTGTCGAACACGCTCTTCTCCCTACCGTCTGTCGGGAGAAAACACCGTTAGCGTCGGCTTCCGGCAGCGGTCGTCTCGGCGACGGATTCCCTTTTCGGCGGCGGTTCTCTCGCCCGTAAGCACGTCTTTCGATCGGTCCGTTTACCGAGTCAAACGGACCGGTTGCTCGGCGTCAATCCGTGGATTCGAGCGCTACTGATCATAAACCGTAACATTACAATATACGTGTCTTTCCTCGATGCGTTCATGGTCGGTATCTCCGCTCGCACGCGACAGTCGACGGCTGACGAATCGTTTTCCGACTCGCTCGAACCGCTGTGTCACGACGAACGGTACCGCGCCGAGACGCTTCTCGAAACGGATGCGTACACCGCCGGAACGACGACGTATCCCGAGTATCCGACGCAGGTAGTCGAAACCGAAGCGCTGTGGGTGTACCTCGAAGGACGCATTTACGATAGCGAGAGCCAGTCGCTGAGATCGGAGCTGCTCGAGGTCGGTGAACGCGTGCTGGCGGACGACGGCTCGAGCGAGTATCTCCGCAACTGGGTACGCGAGACCGACGGGGAGTTCCTGCTCGTCGCCTACGACAAACGGAGCGAGCGAATCGGTCTCTGCAACGACCTGCTCGGACGGCTTCCGGTCTACTACTACCACGACGACGACGCGCTCCTCTTCTCTCGAGAACTTCGCTACATCATCGAGGCGCTCGACGATACCGAGTTCGACCCCGTCGGTGTCGCACAGTCTCTCCTCTTCGGGTATTCGCTCGGCGAGCGGACGCTCATGCGACGAGTGACCCGGCTGCGACCGGGAACCCATCTCACGTTCGATCCGGACGAGGGCGTGGTTACGCGGACTGCGCTGCACCGGCTCGATTTCGAACAGCAGACGGCTGCTGATCGGAGTCGGACCCGTAACGCGGCCGAACTCGCGGACCGATTCGAGACGGCGTGTGAGAACAGATCCGGATACGGAGACGGCGACATAATCTCGCTGAGCGGCGGACTCGATTCCCGATCCGTTCTGGCAGGGTATCACGCGACGGAGACGCCCGCGACCGCGGCGACGATGGATTCGGAGACGTACGTCGCCGACTCGGACGTCGAGATCGCCGAAAAACTCGCCCGCACGTTCGATATCGAGTGGAATCGCTATCAGATCGAGCCGCCGAAAGGCGGAGATCTGGACATGCTCATCAAGTCGAAGACCGGTCAGATCGGGCTTCTCACGTCGTTCATTCTCGATTTCTTCCGCAAGCTGCGTTCGGACCACGGCGCGGGAATCACGTACGTGACCGGCGACGGCGGGGATAAGGCGCTCCCCGATCTGACGCCCACGCGCCCGCTCGCGACCGAGTCCCAACTCGTCGAGTACGTCATTGAGGAGAACTCCTTTCTGGATCTCGAGGAGGTCGCGCGGCTGACGGGCGTCTCGGCCGAGGAGATCCGACGGAGCGTCCGCGACCGAATCCGGACGTACCCAGAGCAAGACTTCGCGTCGCAGTACGTCCACTTCCTCGTCTACGAACGCGGCGTGAACTTCCTGTTCGAGGGCGAGGACCGCAACCGGCTCTTCTTCTGGAGTACGTCCCCGTTCTACTCGCTCGACTTTTTCCGCTACGCGATGAGCTGTCCGGCCGATCAGAAGGCGCGATACGGCCTCTATCGCGAGTTCCTCGAGCAGCTCTCGCCGGCGGCGGCGGAGCACGTCCATCCCGACTACCGGGCTCCCGTCGCATCGACTCGCCACGCGGTCGCGGCCCACGTCGACGACCTGCTGTCCCGGTATCCGCGGCTATTCGAGACGGTGTTGCCGATTATCCGGTCGGTCAACGGGCTCGAGAAGGGATCGACCGTCGACCCCGATACGATCGGCTGCATCCGAAATCAGGTCGAGCAGTGTAACGCGGTCGACGACGTCCTCTCGGCCGACGACGTGCAGGCGTTCCTCGATGCCGCCGCCGAACACGAGCGGACGTCGATCTACAGGGTCTTCGCGATCACGTCCGTCGTCGACGATATTCACTCCTCGCGGAGCGTCCTCGAGTCACACCAGGAGACGACCTTCGGCTAGCGATTTTGGGTGTGAGACCCAGTTGGCGAAACGATCCTCCACGACGCGAGACCGCTGACCACTTCGTTCCAGGACGGTGGCGGCTCGGTATGTCCGTTGACCGATAGCGGTATCGCTGGTTCGAAGCAGATTCTACGCGACTCAATAAAAGAACTACCACTCTGTTAGCAAATTGAATGGAATTTCATACACTATTTAATGAAAATCACGATTTCTTGTACATAATTGAGCGAGAAAGTTTATGGTACAATAGTATCGTTCTCCGGTCGCATGGCACGCGATTATCCGGTACGGGATCCAGGTGATCCCGAGACGAGCGATAGCAATACTGAACAGTCGACCTGGTCCGAACGCGGCACGATCGATCGCCGGTCGTACCTCAAGTTGGCCAGTGCGACGGCGATTGCTGCAGGTGCCGCATCCGGCGTCGCCGGCGCATCGAGCGACGAGTACGAGACGATCACCGCGCGTGGACAGGTGATTCGTATCGGCTCCGGCGAGACCTGGGAGAACAAACTCATCGATCTCGGCAACGGAAACTCGATCAATATCGTCGCCCAGGGAACGGATTGGACGATCCGCAACATCGGCATCACGGGAACGTTCCACCACAACACTCACGACTACCTCTTCTCGCTCGCCGACACGGGCGGGAACACGTCGACCCTCGAGAACGTCTACGCGGGCGAGGGGAACCCACGCGCCTCCTCCAACGAACGCGGCGGCGTCGTCTGGGTCGCCCCCGATCACAGCGGTCGGCTCGAGGTGACCAACGTCAACTTCTCGATCGCCGGCGCGCTCGGGATCTACGGCAGCGCTCCCGGATCCAACTCCAACGGGCGCGGCGGAGAGATTCACCTCCGGAACTGTTACGGTAACGACTGTCATCACACCGCGTTCCGAATCCCGGACAACGGCTCGAGCGTGCGAAACTGCGTCAGCTACAAGAGCGGAAACCGGACCGCAAGCCGGAGCGCATGGGTATGGGAGGGCCGCTTCGGCGGGAGTGCGACGTTCGAAGACTGTCATTTCATCACGAACGGAAGGGGGGTCGGTCTCGCCACGAACGGGAACCCGAACCTCTCGCTTTCGAACCTTCGGACCGACGACGGCAGCGGTGACGCCGGGAACCCACAGCACTTCGTCCCCGAGGGCTGTCCCGAGAGCGCCGAGGAAGCGGCTTCGGGGGGACGCTCCGACGACGGCGACTCGACTCCGCCGGTCGAGGACCTTCCCGAGAACACGCTCACCGTCATCGGCGAGGGTGAACCGACGAGGTACTACTTCGAGACGACCGGCGAGATCACCGGGAACCCCGAACGCGGCGACCTGCAGGAGCACGACGAGATCGACGGCACCAGCGCCGTCGGCTGGGTGACGACGCCCGACCACGTCGACGGCTTCTGTTTCGACGGCGACCTCGTCGACGTCGGCTTTCACGAGGGTGCTGCGAGGATCGAAGTCAACGGCGACGTGATCGATCCCGACGACTACAGCGACGACGGCGACGAGGAGGACGAAACCGGTCCCGACCACACGCTCACCGTCATCGGCGAGGGCGAACCGACGAGATACTACTTCGAGACGAGCGGCGATATCGAACCGAACCCCGAGCGCGGTGATCTGCAGGAGCACGACGAGATCGACGGCACCAGCGCCGTCGGTTGGGTGACGACACCCGAGAACGTCGATGGCTTCCAGTTCGAGGGAGAACTGCTCGAGGTCGGCTTCCACGAGGGTGCCGCGAGAGTCGAACTCGACGGCGAGGAGATCGACCCCGACGACTACTCCGGCGAGCCAGACCTCGAGAACCTGCTGCTCGTCGACGGCGTCGGCACGTCCGGCGGCACTCGCTACGAGTTCAGCGTCTCCGGCGAGGTCGAGAAATCAAACGAACGGAGCGCGACGATCGACGACGAAGACGTGATCGATAGCGGGACGGTTACGGGAACCGTCGCCGGCTGGCGCGACGCCTTCCGTTTCAGCGGCGACCTCGAGAACCTCACCGTCGACGGTCCGGCACGGGTCTTCGTCAACGACGACCGAGTCGATCCGAGCGAGTACGGTGCGGAGAAACCGCACGTGCTGACGATCGTCGGCAACAGGTCGCCGGCGAGCTACGAGGTCAGCGTCGACGGCGCGATCGGTCGGATGCCGGGCGACGACTCCACGGAGTCGACGACCATCTCCGAGAGCACGCTCGAGGGATCGATCGAACGCGGCGTCCAGCGCTTCCGGTTTTCCGGCGCAGTCAGCGATATCACGTTCATCGACGGCTCGGCGCACGTCTACGTCGACGAGGAACGCGTCGACCCTGCCGAGGTCGGCGACGCGGAACTGCTCCCGCACGCGGTCGTGATCGACGGGACGGATGCGGACGGCGAGACGACCTACTTCTTCGAGGTCGACGGCGACGTGATCGCCTCGAACTACCGCGACGCGTCCGTCGACGAGGGTGACGCCATCGAGGGAACGTCCGTCACCGGGAGCGTCGACGATTCGCTCGACGCCTACTGGTTCGACGGCGAGATCGTCGACTTCCGGGTGACCGGCGACGCGACCGTGGACGTCGAGTACAACGTCCGAAGCCGCTAACACCTCCGTCATTGCTGGCGATTGTCGGTGTCCGTTCGGTCGCGCGCGACTCGCCTTTCGACTCACGTCACCGGTGTGGGTAGGAAGGACTTTTATTCACGGCTCTCGAAGTACCGACTGGCTCCCGGCGACCGTCATCCAGTACCGGAGCAGTTCGCGTGCCAGCATCTGTTTCCGATTCAGGCGCGGGAGCCACCTTTCGAACTCACACCGCGAGCCGCGGCTCAGTTGGACTGTCTTGCATCCCACTCTTGGAAGAGCGCCGGTCTCAGGTAACTCATCCTCCACTTCCGAAGGGCCCCGATTCGACTGGCTTCTCCTACACTCCCGGAACGGGCTCCGGTTCGGGTCGGTCGGCGGGGACGTCGATGTCGAGCGTTTCGTAACAGAATCGCTCGAGGTCCCGCGCCTGCTCGTCCCAGCTGAACCGCCGTACGTCCTCGCGAGCGCGCGCGCCAAGTCGCTCCCGAAGCTGCGGTGAGTCGAGTAGCATCGTCAGTTTGTCGGCGAGATCCTGCGGGTCTCCAGCCCGGGCGAGGAGCCCGTTCTCACCGTTGGCGAGGTAGGTTTCGATGCCCTCGAGATCGGTCGTGACGACCGGGAGTTCACACGCCATCGCCTCGACGTTCGCCATGCCGAAGCTCTCGTCGTGACTCGGCAGGCAGAACACGTCGGCACCGGCGTGATAGGCTGGCAGCTCCGCGTTGGGGACCTCCCCGTGGATAACGACGGCATCCGCGATCCCGAGGGAGCGGGCTCGGCGTCGCACCCACCGTTCGTCGCCGCCGCCGACGACGTGGAGTTCCTGGCGGCCGTCGAGACGGGAGACCGCCTCGAGCAGGTCGCCGATACCCTTGGCTTCGATGAGCCGACCGACGAAGAGGACGATCGGGTCGTCGCTGTCGATCGCCGGATCGACGTCCGGTCGGAACTGATCCAGATCGATACCCGGGTAGATCACCTCTCCGATATCGTAGTCGAACGTCTCCGACACCTTCCGGGCGGTATCGTCGGAGTTCGCCAGAATCAGCTCCGTCTGGGAGAGTGCATCGCGCAGTTTGATTCCGAGACCGACGTCGGAGAACTGGTGGAAGGTGTAGATAGTCGGCACGTCGGTCAGGTTCGAGAGCAGGAGATCGTCGAGGAACTGGGCGGTAACGAGCACGTCGAGGTGGTCGTCGATGTGGTCGACGACGTCGTTCCGAGCGGCCCAGTACGTCATGAGGAGCTTCGAGTGATCCTGATCGGTGAGCGGACTCATCGCCTCGATCGAGTGGAGCCAGTGGTCGTCGAACGACGGCGTTTCGACGACGGTGACGTCCGATTCGGTTAGCACGGACGACAGCTCCCCCTGCTGGGTGTAGAGGTAGACGTCGTTCGATCGGCTGAGTGCGGCGGCTAGCTGCTGGGTGTAGACGGCGATTCCGCCGGCGTGGCGGGTCCCTGCAGCGTCGTGATAGAAGCCGATTTTCATACCCGGTGAGATGTTCTCGTACTGCTTTGTTATCTTCGACGTACTATCTCTTCGCCTCATAGGTCGGTCGAAACTGTGAGACAGTAGCCCTGATACCGACTGAGAGGGGGTATCGGTTCTCGCTCCGTTACGTTCGGCCCGCGTCCGGCAGTCGGCTAGCGGTATGACGTATAAAACATCGGGTATGTGGAGGATTACAATGGCTTCGTTCGGGTAGGTATCGGTCAGTGACAGCGAAACCGTCTCTACCTGCTCGATGGTCGAATCGCCCGTCGGAGTCCGCTGGTGGTGCAGTCGATATTTCGTGGCTCCGACGCTCGGTCGGTGGAGACGTCGAGTGCCGTTCCGGTGACCCGTGTCGAAACTACACCGACGATCGACGACTACTCGAGCATGTCGCTCACTGACCGTATCGTCGACGGGTTCAAGGCGACGCTTGGCGCCCGCCTCGTGAACAACCTCGCGAACGGGCTGTTGATGCTCGTGCTCGCGCGATTCCTGTTGACGAACGACGAGTACGGGCTGTTGTTTACGATCATCTCCGTTATCGCCGTCGCCCAGCTCGGTGCCGACCTCGGGATCGGCCGCTCGGCCGCCCGCTACGTGTCGGACAAGAAGGAAACCGAACCCTCGGCTATCCCCTATCTCCTCCGGACGTCGCTGGGCTACCGGCTGGTGTTGCTCGCGATCGTCTCCGGAGCGCTGCTGATCGCCCGCGAGCCGCTCGCCGCCGCCCTCGACATTCCCGAGCTCTCGACGCTGATGGTGATCGCCGTCGGCTACCTGATCTTCCAGTCGCTGTTCTCCTACCACATGACCCTGTTTCAGGGGTTCAATCGCGTCGATCTGAGCGCGATCATCGAAGTCATCAACAACGTCTCACGGCTGGTGTTCGTCGTCATCCTGACGGCCCTCGGTCTGGGGGTCGCCGGAGCGCTCTTCGGGTACATCGTCGGCGTCTTCCTCGGAACGATCGTCGGGCTGGTCTTCCTCTATCGCCGATTCTACACGAAGTACGCCGACGGCGGCGGCAGCAAGTCGCTCCGGAACCGGATGCTGAAGTACAGCGTGCCGCTGACGGCGACCCACGGTGCCGGCGTACTCGACAGGCAGATCGACACGGTCCTGGTCGCGTTCTTCATCAACCCCGTCGCGGTCAGCTACTACGTGCTGAGCAAGCAGATCACGGAGTTCGTGCTCGTTCCGGCCGGCTCGCTCGGGTTTTCGGTCTCGCCGACGTACGGCGAGGAGAAGGCCAACGATTCGCTCGAGCACGCTGCAGACATCTACGAGACGACGCTCGAGTACATGTTCCTGCTCTACGTGCCGGCCGCAGTTGGAATGATGCTCGTGGCCGAACCCGCCGTCACGCTCGTCTTCGGCGCCGAGTACGCCGGCGCGGCGCCGGTGTTGCAGGTGCTCGGCGTCTACGTCGTCTTCCAGGCGATTACCGACGTGACGACGCAGGGGCTCGACTTCCTGGGTCGGGCGAAAACGCGGGCGTACGCGAAGGGATCGACGGCGGTCGCGAACGTCGGCCTCAACATCGTGATGATCCCGACCTACGGGGTCACCGGCGCTGCCGTCGCGACGGTGATCACGTTCGGGATCTACACGCTGGTGAACGTCTACGTCATGCACAGCGAACTCTCGCTCGACTTCGTTCGGATCGCTCGTTCGCTGGTCGTGACGACGGCGATCGCCGGCGGGATGGGTCTCGCGGTACTGCTGTTGATTCCGTACGCGTCGAATCTGCCGGCACTGTTCGGCGTGATCGGTGCCGGGATCGCTATCTGGGGCGTGTTGGTCACGGCAAGCGGCGTGATCGACCCGCGCGAGACGATCGCGCAACTGACCTGAGCGTCGTTGGCGTTCGTCGATACTGGCCGTGAGTGTCGGCCGCGATTACTGATTGCGGACGTTGTACTGCACGTCAACCTCCGCTCTGCCGCGGAGCGTGAAGTCCTCGATGCCGCCCTCGAACCAGTAGGCGTCGAGGTGGTCGTCGACGACGCCGCGAACGGTTCGCCCCTCGATCACGTCGTTCGCGTCGATCGTGGCGTCCTGGTACGTCGACTTGAAGACTGCGCCGCTCGCCTCGAACGAGTACGCGCTCGGCTCCTCGTCTTGAGTCCCGTCGATGACCAGTGCGTGGGGGAGCAGTTCGTGGTCGCCGAAGTCGTCCGGGTCGATCTCCTCGTCGTCGAGGCTGACCGCGGCCTCGCCGTCGATGATGGAGACGTCCGTCAGCGCACCCGAGAACCGGAACGTCAGGCTGTCGTCGGTGACCGAACTCTGGACGGTCGATCCCGAAATCGTCGTCGCCTCGTCTTCGGGTTCGTCCTCGGAGTCGAGTTCGATCGTGCCGTCGACCGTGATCTCGAAACTCGTCGGCTCACCCTGACCCTCGACCTCGAGGACGTGTGGAAGGTCCTCGCCGTAGTCGGCCGGATCGATCTCCTCGTCGTCGAGCAACACCGTCGCCGGTCCGTCGACGGTGAGCGCCTCGAGCTCGCCGCTGAATCGGAAGGCGTCGCGCCAGTCGGCGACGACGCCGTGGGCGACGGCATCTTCGATCCCGGCCGCGTCGTCGATCGTCGCGCCCTCGTAGTTCGACGGTTCGACGTCGCCGTCGACCGAGAACTCGTATCGCGTCACGTCCGACGCGTCGCCGTCGAAAAGGAGCGTGTGCTCGAGTTCCTCCTCGTCGGGTTCCGAACCGCCGTCGCTCCCGCTATCCGACTCGCCCGAAGCGGCTTGCTCTGCACTGGTCGGAACGCCGTCTGGGATGGAAAGGTCGGGACTGCTCCCCGCGTTGGAGGTGTTGACACGCCCTTGCGTGCCGCCCGCGACGGCGCCGCCGTCGAGCGCGACCGACGCTCCGTGGTGCGTGATCACGGCCGCGTTGTACTGGCCGGCGTCGAAGTGACAGTCCTCGACGGTGCAGCCACCGGGTTGCCAGACCCACAGCGGGCGGCCGGAGCTCTCGTTGTAGTTGCCCCAGCTGCCGTACTCGGTCGAGTAGTCGGTGTTGTCGTTGTACGCGACACAGTCGCGGAGCGTGTCGCCGCCGCTGGCGGCCCGGAACGTCGTGACGCCGTTGTTCTTCCCGAAACATCGCTCCCACGTAACGGATCCGCCCCTGGAACTGTTCGAACAGTACCAGCCGTTGTTGGGATAGCCCTGTACGTTGCACTCGCGGAACACGACGTCGGCGCTGGCGCTGGCGTGGTAAAAGATTGCGCCCGGACCGTGGACGAAGCTCGAGCCCGACTTGTTCGCGCCGTCGCCGATGTAGATGTTCTCGAACTCGACGGTTCCTCGAGGAGCGGTGATCGAGAAGATGAAGCCATCTCCCTGGTAGAGACCGCTGATTCCGATGTTTCGGATGGTTGCCGCACCGTCGACGACGAACGTGATTCCGTTTCCGTTCGAGACGTCGACGAGCTTGTTTTCGAAGGTCTCGTTACCGATCCTGATCACCTGCCCGCGCGCCTCGATGACGTCGTAGTCGCCATCGTCGGCGCTCGCACCGGTACTAAATACCGCTGCCGCCGCGGTGGTTGCTCCGGCCAACTTCATGTAGGATCGCCGGCCGAGTAATTCACTGGTCTCGTCATTACTGGTCGACGACAGTTCGTCGCCGACGCATCGATCGTCATCCGGTACCGAAGATTCGCGTGCCATGCAATCGGGTAATCTAATACTACCACCATAAACTTTCTCCTCTACTTATCTTAAAATTAATAGACTATATCTCCAATCTGAATTTTCCTTCACGAAACCATCGACGAATAATCGCGAAATTTTATATATTAGTGAGATCACGAGACGTTCCAAGTAATCATAATTTACCAGGAATACGGCTCCTAGACCGCTTCTAGCCCTATAGTAATATAGTATTACTACAAATTGCGTCCGTTCAGGGTGGCAGAAACTGGCCGAACGATTCGATACGCCGGGATACCGGACTGACAGTGGCTAGAGACTTATCCGCAAGAGAGATGGTCAAGACGGAGCGCACTACCGATACAGGGGGACGCACGTGGCTGTCACGTTCGGTAGTTGCACCGGTGGGGTTACTATCGAATATGGCAGGAAGGCGGAACGGAGCGGTAGCGGGAGGCGGACAAAAACGTCGCTGGCAGCGTGGGCAGCAGTAAGTTCGTCAACGAAGATGGCAGATCCGTCGTCAGGGGGTGAGAAATGAGTTCACAGCGAGAACTGGCGCGGCGTCGCCGGTAAAGGGGTGAGTCGCAGTGAGAATGAAGGAGGACGTCGTCAGCGGGGATGTGGACTCGGTCGATGGAGGGGGTGGAGGGGTGAGTCGCAGTGAGAAT
>NZ_FNFE01000009.1 GCF_900100335.1 Natronorubrum texcoconense
CAGAAACGCGAGCAGGAGACTCAACACGAGTTCCGGTACGCCGACGAGCGCGCCGACCGCCGCACCGCCGAGGATCGAACCGGCGAGCAGCCAGCGACCGACCCGATCGTAGGCGGCCCGGTGATGCTCGCGCAGTCCGTAGTCGTTGACGACGAAGTGGACGCCCATCGCCACCGCGTAGAGCAGCAGACTCGAGACCCCGGTTTCCTCTCGGTGAAGCAAGAGATAGCCGAAGAAACCGTTGTACAGCGCAAAGGAGCCGATGTGGATCCAGAACACGCCGGATACCGCTCGAATCGTCCGTTCGCCGGCGCTCGCTCGTCGGCCCGGCCGAGCCTGCGAACGGCGAACGATCTGCTCGAGACCGTAGAAGAGCGTGAAGCCGACGAGTGCCGCGACGAACAGCGACCGCTCGTGCGTCGCCGCGAGGATGACGTTCGTCGGCTCGAACGCCTCGACGACTCGAGACTGGTGTTCCGTGACCTCCGGAAGCAGGTGGACGAAGACGTACGCGACGGAAATGCCGCCACACAGCGAGAGCCATCCGCTTCGAGGTATCCCGCGGAGGAACTCGAGCCGTCCGGCACCGACGTGCACCGCCGCCAGTCCGCCGGCAACGAGCAACGCGCCGAGCGTCGAGAGCATTGGGTGACAGTTAGCGGAGAGCGGCAATAAAAGACGACCAGCGTGCGACGATCGGCTCGAATACTCTCGAGAGCGAGATTAGCTGAACTTCTGAACCGTCACGTCGAGCGTATCGAGATCGACGATGGGCGCAAAACCGGCGTCGGGGTCGATGTTGACGCTCTTCTGGAAGTCGGTCTGGGACTGCCAGCAGCCGGAGTTGATCGCGAGCACGTTGTGGTACTTCCCGAAGCCGAGTTTGTGGACGTGACCGGTGTGGAAGATGTCGGGCACCTCCTCCATTACGAGGAAGTCCTCCTCCTCGGGTGCGAGTCGCGTGTGACCCCCGAACTGGGGCGCGACGTGGCGCTTCTTCAGGAGGTGGAACATCGCCTTGTGCGGGTCGTCGTAGCTCGCCTTCTCCTCGGGCAGTTCCGCGATCACTTCGTCCAACGAAACGCCGTGGTACATCAAGACGGAGACGCCCTCGAGCGTCACCGTCGACGGATTGCTGACGATCCGCGAGTCGTGGGCCGACATGATCTCCCGGAGGTTCTCGTCGAATCCGGGCTGGGGTTCGGCGAGGCGCACCGCGTCGTGGTTGCCCGGAATCATCACGATCTCGATGTCGCCGGGCACCTGTTTGAGGTACTCGTTGAACACCTCGTACTGCTCGTAGATGTCGACGACGTCGAGCTCCTCGTCCTGGTTCGGGTAGACGCCGACGCCTTCCACCATGTCGCCCGCGATGAGCAGGTACTCGACGTGTTGGGCCTCAGGGGTGTGTAGCCAGTCGGCGAAGGCGTTCCAGGCGTCGTGCATGAACTCCTGGCTTCCGACGTGAACGTCGCTAATCAGCGCCGCCTGCACGTGGCGATCGGCCGTCGACGGCTTGTGTGTCCGGGGAACGTCCGGGAAGTACATCGAGTCGACGAACGCGATCCCGGAGTCGTCGGCGAGGGTTCCCTCCATCGCCAGCACCTCGTCGCAGAGCAGTTCTTCCACCAAATCGGCGTACTCCCGGTCTTTCATCACCAGCCACGGGAACGTTCCCGTCGCGTCCTCGAGTTCGATCAGCCAGTGGCCGCTCGCCGTCGAGCGGATGTCGTTGACCAGCCCGACCATTCCGACCTCGCCGCCGCCCGGCATCTTCTGGATGGCCGTCGCGGGACGGTGGTTGACCCGGCCCCGCAGTTTCGATCCCAGCTTCTCGAGTCGATCCCGAAAGACGGCGACGAAATCCTCGTACTCGCCCGTTCCGGTGCTGTCACCGGTCATATCTCCCGCGATCTCGAGCGAACGCAGCTCGGGATCGACGGACCGGTTCGCGGTCCCCGACCCCTCTGTTTCGACTGGAGCTGCCCCATCCACGTCTGACGGATCGGCCGTTCGATCTCCAGTCGAAACGGAGGGGTCTCCGTTGTCAGCTGTGACGGGTGGTTGCTGCCCGCCCGCTGTCGGTTTCGCGTCCGCGTCGGTCGTCGAGAGGACGGCTTCGACGTGGTCGGTCCGAACGACCAGCGCGTCCGCCGGCAGCTCCTCGACGACGCGCTCGAGGGTCGCCTGCGGGTCGTCGGCCGACGCGAGTTTCGTGACGGCCTCGCGTTCGGCGTTGTACCCACGACTGGTGAGTTCGCTGACGATCCGAGCGGAGGCCTCGAGTGGCACACGATTCGCATTCGCGAGCGGGGAGAAAAGGATATCGTCATGGGAGTGTTCTCGAGACCGTTCCGTTTCGCCGAACGGCGGACGAGACGGCGACCCGACCGTCCACTGTTCCCACCAGTAGAGTTATTCCCGTAACTAAAATAGCAACGCGAACGAGTGATTCAGGTGTGTCCGTCTTCCATCGCGCCGGTCCGGTCATCGTGCGAAATGACTACCGCAGTGTTCGCCGCATTCGATCCGGGGTGTCGGAGCAGAAGGTTGATTGCAGGCCCCAGCAAAACGGGTGACGATGAGCGGTTCTAACCCCGGTGACCCGCCCGACGATCCCGACGAGCGTGGTGACCACACCGGTAAGCGGGGTGATCCTGACGGTGAGGGACGCCGGGATTCGGACGCAAACACGGGTCGAGATCCGGACGGTGACGCAGGCCAGAGTCCGGACGCAAACACGGGTCGAGACCCAGTTGCCGACGCGAAGCGAGATTCGGCCAGCGGGAAGCGAGATCCGGCCACCGCGAATCGAGAGTCGACCGGCACCTCCGCCGGGACGGCCGACGCGGCCGCTACCGACGACCGGGTGACGATCGAGGACGACGGCGTCGTTCACTGGTTCCTGAAATCCAACGACGGGAACGTCGTCTTCGTCCGCGATATCCTGAGCAGCGTCGCTATCGTCGCCGTGATCGGACTCCTTCTGTTCGCGCTCAGCGGGGTCTGGCCGCCGCTGGTCGCCGTCGAGAGCGGCAGCATGGAACCCGATATGGAGCGAGGCGATCTCATCTTCGTCATCGACGAGGATCGGTACGTCGGCGACGATCCGGCCGGTGACACCGGAATCGTTCCCCTCGAGAACGGCGTCGAAAACGGCCACGAGCGCTTCGGTCAACCGGGCGACGTCATCATCTTCCAACCCAACGGCGACGAGCGACAGACGCCGATAATCCACCGGGCACACTTCTGGGTCGAGGAGGACGAAAACTGGGTCGATACGAAAGCCGACGAGGAGATCATCGGCGAGACGACCTGCGACGATCTCCAGACCTGTCCAGCGAACCACGACGGGTTTATCACGAAAGGCGACGCCAACAACGGCTACGACCAACAGTACGGCAGCTTCAACGAGCCACAAAGCGAGGTCGTCGACCCCGACTGGGTCACCGGCAAGGCGAGGTTCGGAATTCCGTGGCTCGGCCACATCAGACTGACGTTCGACTCGATTCTCGGCGGGATGCTCGCTCCCTCGCCCGTAATCGAGACCGATCCAGCGGGGCTGACCGGACTCGACTCGAGCGCCGCACAGGTCGGTCTCGTCGGAACCACCGGCGCTGCCGGAGCGACTGGCGGAATTGCCGTCGCGGTTAACCGATACCGCGACTGAGCCTGCGGATCCGACTC
Source organism: Natronorubrum texcoconense (assembly GCF_900100335.1). Classification (GTDB taxonomy): domain Archaea; phylum Halobacteriota; class Halobacteria; order Halobacteriales; family Natrialbaceae; genus Natronorubrum; species Natronorubrum texcoconense. The sequence continues at coordinate 3,688 of NZ_FNFE01000009.1, forward strand.
GACTGCGCCCCCGATTCGCCCGTTTTCTACGTTTGTTTCTACGCGAGTGCGACGGCTTCGAGACGAATCTCCACTACGGACCATCCGTTCGAGTGGAAGCGAACCAGAGGGGCGGCGCTGAGCCGAAAACGAGGGCCACCTGTCCAGTACAGATCATCGAACACGGATCGGTGAACGCGCGAATCGAGCGACGATCAGCCGTCGGTGTCGATCTCGAGTCGGAGCTTGTCGCCGTCCTGGACCACGTACTCGCTCGGATCCACAGATTCGTCGTCGACCAGAAACGTCAGTTTGGTGTCCTCGTCGGTACCGTCGTAAATCGTTCCGTCGATCGTCACGACGTAGGATCCGTTCGCACGCGTACACTCGAAATGGGGAAGAAGATCGATACCCTCGGCGAACGTCACCGGCTCCTCGCCCTCCATGTACCAGTACTCGTCTCGCTCGTGGAGGTGAAAATCGATCGAGTGATTCTCGGCGTGTTCGGCCTGATAACGGTCGGCCTCGAGATCGATGGGGTTGCCATCGACTACGACCTCGATCTCGCCGCGCTCGTACTCGACCTCGCCGTCGACGAATACACAGCCGGCGAGCGAGACGAGACTCGCCGTCGCACCGAGAACGGCCCGTCGTTTCATGTCGAATCGAAGTGAGCGCACGTATATCGGTTCGTCGGTGACTCCCGAGGAGAGGGAGTCCGGGGGGGACGGGTTTCCAGCGGAACGGGAACGGAAGAGTGTAGGGTTCCAGTCGAACGATACTCGGAGGGTCGAAGATCTCGAGCAGAATGAATCCGGAGGAGTACGGCTACGGAACGAGCTAGTTCTCGAACCGTGCCTGGACGAACGGCTGGACGTCGTCGATATCGCTCAGTCGGGAGTCAGAGAGGAGGACGGCCTCCGTCTCGTCGATCGGTACCGAGAGACTGATCTCCTTGGTCCGGCCGTAGCGGCCCTTCGAGACGACGACGGCGTTGACGATGCCGAGCATGTCGAGTTCGCTGATCAGGTCCGTCACCCGGCGTTGAGTGAGTACGTCGGCGTCGATCTCCTCGCAGAGACGTTTGTAGATGTTGAACACCTCGCCCGTGTTGATGCTGTGGACGCCGTTTTTCTCGAGCAGGATGATCGCGAAGAGGACGAGTTTCGACTGCGTAGGGAGCGTGCGAACGACCTCGACCACGCGGTCGAGTTCGATCTTGTCCTGTGCCTGTCTGACGTGTTCCTCGACGATCGTCTCCGTCTGGGAGCGCTCCGCCAGTTCGCCCGCGGTCCGAAGGAGATCTAACGCGCGGCGCGCGTCACCGTGTTCCTGTGCCGCGAAGGCCGCACAGAGCGGGATCACGTCGTCCGACAGCGCGCCGGGCTTGAACGCGACCTCCGACCGGTGTTCCAGGATATCGCGCAACTGATTCGCGTCGTACGGCGGGAAGACGATCTCCTCCTCGCCCAGCGAGGACTTGACGCGCGGATCGAGGAAGTCGGTGAACTTCAGGTCGTTCGAGATTCCGATGATGGAGACACGGGAGTTCTCGAGTTCGGAGTTCATCCGCGAGAGGTTGTACAGCGTATCGTCGCCGCTCTTCTCGACGAGTTTGTCGATCTCGTCTAACATGATGACGACGACCCGTTCGTCGTAATCGACCGCGTCGAAAAACACGCTGTAGACCCGGTCGGTGGGCCACCCCGTCATGGGGACTTCCTCGAAGGACTCCTTGTCCGCCTCGAGGTTCTCGATTTTCGTCTCGACCTCGCCCCTGGAGTCGAAGGGGGTCGACTCGAGCGGATGGGCCGCCGGCAACTGATCGTTCCCGTCCACATCGTCGTCAGGGACCGCAGTCGCTCGATCGGGGGACTCCGTATCGGCGAACCGGTCAGATTCTGCGAGATCGTCTGAAACGACCGTCTCGTCGTCGAACTCCGGCTCGGCATCGGTGTCGAACTCCGGCTCGACGGCGGCGTCGGTCATGTACTCGTCGAGAGCCTCGAGCAGCTCCTCGAGTTCGGCGACCCGGTCGTCGATTCGGGCCTCGTTCTTCTCGATGAACTTGTTCGCGAGCTGTGCGAGCACGCGGTACTGCGTGTCCGTGACCTCGCAGTTGATGTACTCGACGTCACACGGGACGCTGTACTTCTGGGAGGTGCTCTCGAGTTCCTTGCTGACGAACTTCGCGCTGGCCGTCTTTCCCGTTCCGGTCTTACCGTAGATGAGGATGTTCGACGGCGTCTCGCCGCGGAGCGCAGCGACAAGAATCGTCGCCATCTTGTTGATCTGATCGCTTCGGTGGGGGAGTTCGTGCGGCGTGTAGGACGGCCGAAGCACTTCCTTGTTCTCGAAAATCGGTTCGCCGCTGAGCAGATCGTCGAACAGGCCCTGACTCGACGCTTCGTCGTCGAGATCGGATCGCTCGAGGTTCGAGAACCCGGGACTCTCGTCGCTATCGACCTCCTCTCCGCCTCTCGGTTCTGAATTGTCGTCTGACATCCGTCGTGTACATACCCCCTTGCTTCGAGTGGAAGACCGGACCCTAAATCAGGAATATTGCGCGGTAGATAGCCCGACTGGGGCAACCTCCTATTCCAAGCACCCAACCTGGGTCCAGTTGATGCAAACGAAACAGAGGAAAACCATGCTATTAAATTCTTCCCTTCCATCCACGGCCGTTTTCGAATCTTCGGAGGAACGAGCCCGTTAGCCTCTGAGAAAAACGATTTCATGTAACGAGCGCGTCATCGAGCCGCTGGAGTGAGATAGAACGTACGTTTCAGGTCGACGGACCAGTAGTCAAAATTCAGACACCCTTCGAGCAGTCACCAGTGGGCGGGAACCGAGCAAAGAAGTATCGAAAATGTCATATTTTGAGAGTCCCCGATGTTCGGTTGGTATCGACCGAAAGCCGGACGGGAAACGAAACTCGAGGTAATCGGAAGCGATAGCGGTGATGTACCGCGGCGACCAACCAGGCAGACCCTCGAGAACGGAGAACCGTGGTCGTCGTACGGAAGGAAATGGTCGATCGATTCGGTGGCGAGCAAACAAGTGTCGGAGAACGCGAGGGCGAATTTCGAAGCGTGCGAATAGGATGGCAGAGCGAGTGCGATGTGGCTCGAGTGCATCAGTATGTCTGAGGTGGAGAAGGGAGATCAGTCTTCGAGTGGTCGAACGACGTGAAAGAATAGTGTGTTAGGAGATGTCGCGAGACCCATGTTAACAATATTCTGTGGAGGGGGAGCCCCCCACCCCTTCGTTTCGGGTGGAACGAGTCAACAGAGGGGGTGGGGGGAGGGGGTGTCTCTAGGACGGGAATCTTTAAGATAGTGGGTGAGGAACACGGTCCGTAGCACTAGCAAAACGCATTTTTTACTAGAGAAAGTGGATATGGTTACTAGTCCCTACTAGAATTGTCTCTCTCACCGTCTCGAGTTACTAGATCACTCCCTTTTACCGAATTCCCTCCGCTGAATCCTTCTCGCTCCGGTCTCGAGCCGATCTTACGTTCTTTCGATGGGATCGTGATCGATTTCCCCTACTCTCCCACCACCTCTCTCGACACTCTCCAGTTGAAACGAAGGGGTGGGGGTGTTTCGCTCTGGTTGTCTACTGCTACCATTCCACACACATACCTACCGAATTCATCGAACCCTCCCTACTGGTTCATGTACTCTCAAAATCACTCTGATGTCGTGCTTTCTTCGATCCCGTGAAACTCACACACAGCTGGTTCGCCGTCGTCGCATCGCTGTCGTAGCCGGACCAACACTCATCATCGAACGGACACACCGCGTAGCAGTAGTTGTCCCGAGTCGATGGTACTCGTTCTAACCGATGAATCAGTACACGTTGTGAAGTTCGCGCGTACCCGCGTATGTCCGTAATACGTCGTGCGTAGTGTTGCCCAGCTTGACGACTCCGACGAGCAATTACGGCACTCGACAACTCCGACGAGCAACTAACCGAACGGTGCCGACGCGGAACGCCGTACGATGTCCGATCGAACCCCTCACCGAGCGGAACGGACTCCTTCTCGCGTTGAATTGTCTACACGTCTGACGTAGGCTTAAGTGAATTCAGTTTGTAGTACGCGCAACTGCACCCCGCGGTGCTGGAGGGCCCCACTGATGGGACTGTTCACAGAACTCAAAGATAGTATCTCTCGGGTTACGGACCGCCTGTTTTCGGAACAGGAACCCAAACGAATCGGCATCTACGGTCCGCCGAACGCAGGAAAGACAACGCTTGCCAATCGTATCGCTCGTGACTGGACCGGTGACGCCATCGGCGCGGAGAGTCACATTCCACACGAAACACGGCGCGCGCGCCGGAAGGAAGGCGTCGAAATCGAGCGCAACGGCAAGTCGGTGACCATCGACATCGTCGACACCCCCGGTGTCACGACGAAAGTCGACTACGAGGAGTTCACCGACGAGATGGAAGAGGACGACGCCATCCGTCGCTCGCGCGAGGCCACCGAAGGCGTCGCGGAAGCGATGCACTGGCTGCGCGAGGACGTCGACGGCGTCATCTACGTACTCGACAGCGCCGAGGATCCGATCACGCAGGTCAACACGATGCTGATCGGCATCATCGAATCTCGAGATCTCCCGGTTCTTATCTTCGCGAACAAGATCGACCTCGACGACTCGAGCGTCAAGCGGATCGAGGACGCGTTCCCACAGCACAAGACCGTCCCGCTGTCGGCCAAGGAGGGCGAGAACATGGACGAAGTGTACGAAAACATCGCGGAGTACTTCGGGTGAACGAGGATGCCAAAAGCAACTAACGCGGACGACCCGGACGCTCCCAACGGTGTCCAGATCGACCTGATCAGCGGCGAGCGCATGGAGAACATGGCGACGATGGAGAAGATCCGGATGATCTTGGACGGCGTCCACGACGGCAACATCGTCATCTTGGAGGAGGGGTTGACGCCCGACGAAGAGAGCAAACTGATCGAGGTAACGATGTCCGAGATCAGCCCCGACGAGTTCAACGGGATCGAGATCGAGACCTATCCGAAATCCACGACGCGTGACTCCTCGCTCCTCGGCCGGATCATGGGTGGGGACGAATCGACGGCTAAACTGACGGTCATCGGACCAGCGAACCAGATCGAGACGCTTCACAAGGACGAAACGCTCATCAGCGCGCTCGTCTCTCGAGACTGATGTCACACGAATAATGCCACACGAATGTACGAACTGCGGCCGCACGTTTCCCGACGGCTCCAAGGAGATGCTGTCGGGCTGTCCCGACTGCGGCGGGAACAAGTTCCAGTTCGCCCCGTCCGGACGGGCGACGAGCGGGTCGTCCGGGTCGACTGCGAGGAAGGTAGCCGATTCGGGCGCGGGAACTGTAGAGTCACCCGACACAGCCGCGGACCCCGACACCTCCGGAACCGTCGGACGCGCCGCAGAAACCGTTCGTGGGTGGATGTCGTCGGAATCGGACGACTCGAGTACTGAACCGGAGTCGCAACCGACAGCGTCGAATCGCTCCGGGTCGTCGACGGTCGACGATCGCTCCACATCGACGGCCGGAACTCGGTCCGGATCGGCGGACGCAAACCGATCCCAACGGGCGGATGCGAACCGATCCCAACAAACCGAAGCCCAACAGACGGATCGATCGTGGCCCGGCAGCGACGGGTCGATCGAACCTGACGAGCGTTCCGAACCGGGCGAGTTCGCCGAGTGGCCGGAGACCGCCCGTCGGCCCGAAGACCGTTCGACACCCCCGGGCGACGCTTCCAGTGGAATCCAAGGGGACAACGCTGGGGCCGGCTCTGTATCTCCCCCCGCTGATTCGATCGACGACGGCGGATCGCTCGAGGACGATGGGACGCTGACGGACGGGCCGACGCTCGCGGAGAGCGAGAACACGGCACAGGCCGACGCCCGAAGCGAGGTCGTGTCGACGGACGACCTCCCCAGCGACGTCGATCGGACCACTGCACCCGAAACGGGGGCCGCTGGACCGTCGGGATCACCCGACCCCGCAGACGGTACCGGTGAGCAGCCGCCGGATCACGGCCGCGTCGTTAGCGAACCGTCGGGAGACCAACCGTCGATCGAGGAACTCCGCGCGGAGCTCAACGAACAGTTCGAGAGCATCAAAATCGTCAGCCCTGGACAGTACGAACTCAACCTGATGGAGCTCTACAACCGTGAGGAGTACATCATCTCGCTGCAAGAAGACGGTCGGTACGTCATCGACGTGCCGGACTCTTGGCGCTCGGACGACGACTCGTAGCGATTGGAGGACGACTCGTAGCGATTGGAGGACGACTCGTAGCGCTCAGGCGATGATCCCTGATAGTCGGACGACGTTTGCTGGCGGTCCCGACTCTGTACGGTTTGGCGAGGGTTCGCCGATCGTGTCGCCTCCGAGCCATCGCCCGACCCCCATTACTTCGACTGCAAACCCTACTGTTCGAGACTCTAATGGATAATAACACAAGACCTTTGCTCCAGACGAACTACTGGTCTTCTGCCGTTGCTCCCGGTTCGAACGCGTCTCCGTCACGGTCCGAGATCGTGACGGACAACGATTCGTGTTCCACTCGAGGGGCGAGACTCGCCGGCGAATCGCTCGCCGTATTGGGCGAGAAAGATGGATTTAAGCGAGACGGCTGACTGTGTTCGCGTATGAGCACTCCCACCAAGGTCGTTCTCACCACGATCGCCGTCGCAGCACTGCTGTCGCTGCTGGTCATCTTCCAGACCGTCCTCGCGTAATGTTCGAGGCTCGCGATCTCTCGAGTCCGGTCGAGGCAGTTCGCGACGAGTACGCGCCTGACGTACAGGTACTCGACTGTGCGCGCGATTTCGAGACGCTGGATCCCGCACGGGCGGAAGACCTCGGGTTGATCGTCGACGCACTCGAGCCCGCGAGCTATCCGTCCAACTGGCTCCCTGCGGACGCCCCGACGCTGCTCGCGCGCTACGCGGGATCGGATCTCACCATCGGGATGCCCGGCGACGGCAGCGTCGTCTGGACGCGCCAGACCGAGCCACCGCTCGTCCTCGTGAAGGCTCGCGTCGAGGGCTCTCCGGAGCCGTTCGTCGATTTTCTGATCGCCGAAGCGTTCGTCGAACTGAACTGTGGTGTTCCCGAACACTTCCTCGGGTTCTTCGAGGACGAGTATCTCGCGCTCGACGCGGCGACCGATCTCGATTCGAACGACACCTACCAGGTGGCCGCCGCGCTGTACGACGGCTGGATCGGGCTCCAGACCCGCGAGGAGTTTGCGGACTGGACCGACGACCACCCCGACCTCTTCGACGCGTGGCAGGACGCCGGCGACCGACTCGAGGACCGCGTCTCCGGGCTGTCGCGTGCCGTCGCCCGCGGCGAGACGGATTTCGCCGACGCGACGGAACTCGCGTGTGCGGCGATCAAGCACGGCCTCGAGCTGCCGGCCCCATTCGCAGCGCTCGACACCGGCGCGTACCGGGATCACGGTCCAGGGTACGCGGTCAAGTGGGCCGAGAAGACGTTCGACTCGCTCGCTGAATAACGCACTTTTCGTTTCAAATCGCCGGTCTTGGGTAGCACCTACACGATACTGATGGGCAACAGCGTGTAACTACTCGAAAGGCAGCGATGATTTCCACGTCCTCCCCAGCCGATTCACTCGTTCGCTGGCTCACGGTCGTCGACCGTTCGCCTTTCCGCGGCGCAAAGCGCCGCGCCCCGCTCACCCGCTCATCGCTCGCGTGATTTCGAATCACGCCTCGTTGTGCTCGGCGCGATTCGGAACGCGCCACGTGGTTCGCCGAGTTCAGTACTCGAGACGTCACTTTTCGTGATCGATTCGCAACGAAAATCGGGGTCGGGAGTTAGAACTCGCTCTCGATGCTGCCGTCCTCGTCCAGATCGATGGTGCCGTCGAACAGCTCTCGGAAGTCGTCGACGAGAGAGGGGTCGTGGGGTTCCTCCGAGACGTGGAAGAGGCCGATGGCGTCGTGTTTCTCGAGTAGTTCCAGGATGCGTTCGACGGCCTCGAGTGCGGCGTCGTCGCCGGCGTAGTAGGCGAGTTCGGTGACGGAGTCGAAACTGAGCCGGAGTTTGCCGTCGTGGGCCTCGAGGAAGCCGTCGATGTGTTCGACGATGCCGTCGACGTCGTCGGGGGCGGCGACGTAGTGGACGTTGTCGGAGGAGCGTCGGGAGTAGCCGCGTTCGATGCTCAGCGTGTCGAGAATTTCGGCGCGCTCCTCGTCGACGTCGTAGTACTCGAGTTTCTGTCTGACCTCGCGGGCGGTGGTTCGAGTGGAGATGACGAGGAAGTTGTCGGTATCAGTTTTCAGAAAGTCGGTGTCGATGCGGTCCGTTTCGCCCGTGCTCGGGTGGAGGAGCAGTACGCCCGTCCCACCCGGTACCGTCTCCGGCGTCCCGTCGATTGCAAGCGAATAGTCCATATTGACGTGAACAACTTTGGGCACCGACTTAATTGTGCGGATGTCGCGAGATACCCGAGCGCGAGAGGATCGGTTCCTCCTCAGCCGACGTCGTTCCCTTCCTGTCTGAGCAGGATCAGCATCGAGAGCCCGGAGATGAAGATGAGCAGGAGCGACGGGATCGCCGCGTACCGGTAGGCGATGGCGTCCTGGGCGTTCCAGATGATGCTGACGAGCGTTTCCATGCCGATGGGCCTGAGCATCAGCGTGACCGGGAGCTCCTTCATCGTCGTCAGAAACACGAGGACGCCGCCGGCGATCACGCCCGGCATGATCAGCGGCAACGTCACGCGCCGGAACGCCTCGAGCGGGCCGGCGTTGAGCGTCCGTGCGGCCTCGATCGTCTTGTCGTCGACCTGCAGCACGGAGGACCGAACGGTGCCGACCACCTGCGGGAGGAACCGAACGACGTAGGCGAAGACGAGCAGCCAGATCCCCTGTCTGTACAGCGAGGGGAGGAGTCTGTTGCCCATAAACACGAGCGCGAGACCGATGACGACGCCCGGAACGGCGAAGCCGACGTAGGTCGCCCGCTCGAGGATTCGCGAGACGACGGAGTTCGACCGTCCGGAGTAGTAGGCAACGGGCAGGGCGAACGCGCACGCGACCAGGGCCGCGAGGAGTGCGAGGTGGACCGAGTTGAACGCGAACTCCCACTGGAACTCGTAGGCCGGGATCCGGTCCCCCTCGCTGTAGAGCAGCCAGCGCGTAAAGATCGCGACGGGAACGACGAGCGTGAGTACGCCGAGCAGCGAGACGACTCCCATCGCGGGCCACTTCCAGTTGCCGAGTCGAATCGTACTGCCTTCCCCGCCGCCACCCGTGGCGTCTTCGTCGCGTCCGATCCCGGCCTCGATGACGAGGACGATGGCGACGATCGCGACCAACTGTAGCGCGAGCAACGCGGCGTACTCGCGGCCGAAGCCGGTGGTTTCCCAGTAGATCCGGCTCGTGAAGACGTTCGCGCCCATGAACGCCGGCGTTCCGAAGTCCGAGATCGCGTAGAGCCCGGCGAGCAACGCCCCGGCGGCGATCCCGGGTCTGATCTGTGGAAACGTGACCCGTCGGAACGCTTCCAACGGGCCGGCGTTCAACGTGCGCGCGGCGTCGACGATCGAACTATCCATCGAGAGTAACGCCGCTCGAGCCGTGAGGAATACGTACGGGTACGTGTAGAGGGTGATGATGAATATCGCACCGGAGAGGCCGTCGATGGTGGGAAGCGTCGTTCCGAAGAGCGTGTCGACTTCGCCGCCCGAGCCGAACATCCCGACGAACGCGATCGCGCCGATGTAACTCGGGATCACGAGCGGGAGCGCGGCGACGACGGTCCAGAACCGCGGGTAGGGGAGATCGGTCCGCGTCGTCAGGACGGCGAGCGGAACGCCGAGAACGATCGAGAACAGGGTGACGAGAGCCATCAGGACGATACTGTTGACCGTAACCCACGCCGTGCGACCGGAGACGATGAGGCTGTACGCACGCGACGGTTCGACTTCCGTCGCACGCAGGACCAGCCACAGCATCGGTGAGATGACGAGCAGGGCGACGATCGCACTCGAAATCGCCAGAGCGGCGCTCGAGCGATCCGTCTCGTGGACCCGTTCGCGAATCGCCGCGAATTGCCGTGAGAGATCGAGGTAGTTCGTGAGTGATTTCATGGTACTCGTCAGATCCGACCGACGGAATCGCGAAGCTGATTGGTCGCTTGGAGTTAGGTTCACCTAAACCCTCCGAAGCGATTCTGCGGAGGCTACAGGCGGTGCAGGCCGAGTACGTTGGAGTCGTTCGAGATGGAAACGCTCTCTCGTGATGAGAAGACGCCGAAGGCGCCCCGAACCACTTTTCCCGAGGCAGTTCGTGGAACCAAGACCTACCACGAACGGAGCCACCGCGAGGAAAGAAACGCTTGCCGGCGCGGACATAGCGGGTGGTGAGCGGTCGGCAACGCGAGACGGTTTCGGTTTCGCTGTACGCTGATCGTCCGGTCGTCTCAGACGCCCATTCCTTCCTCGTCGATGAGATCCCCTGCTTCCTGGAGGTCCATGTCGAAGCTACTGAGATCGAACTCCGGCGGATTGATCTCGTCGAGGTTTGGCAGCGGACCGACGTAGTCGATGCCTTCGATGACGGGATACTCGCCGTTGTCTTCCATCATGAGCTCTTGTCCCTCCTCGGCGAGCAGGTGACGGACGAACTCCGCGACGAGTTCGGCGTCGTTGACCTCGTTCAGGACGCCGACGCCGGCGACGCTGAACAGACAGCCGGCGTCGTTTTCCGTAAACGTCGTTCTGATCGGAGCGTCGGAGTCCTCGTTGAGGATTCGCGCGGCGTAGTAGCTGTTACCGAGTCCGATGATCGGATCGCCGTCGCCGCCCTGATTGACGGCGCTGGCCTGATCGGAACCGCCTTCGAAGAGCTGTGCGTCCTGATCTTCGGCCATCGCCCGAACCCACTCGCGGGTTTCCTCTTCGCCCTCGAGCTCGACCATCGCCTGGATAAATCCGCGGAACGACCCGGAGTTGGGTCGCGTCGAGATGATTCCCTCGAAGCGCTCGTCGGTCGCGTACTCCATGATGTCGGTCGGCAGTTCGTCCCAGTCGTCGAACTCCGTTTCGTCTACCCGATCGCTGTTGTACTGAATCGAACGCGTTCGACCGGTGACGCCGGTCCAGTAGCCTTCGTTGTGTTGGTAGCTACCGGGAACCGCGTCGATGATGTCTTCCGGGAGTTCCTGCAGGACGTCGTTGTTGTAGAGTTCGTTCAACGCACCCGGGTCCTGCGAGTACATCAGGTCCGCCGGATGCGTCTCTTCTTCGAGAATCTGGTTGACCTGCACGTCGTTGTCGTCGTAATCGACGCTGATGGTGAGGTCGTCGTACTCCTCCTCGATCGCATCGAACACCGCGGAGATCTGATCGGGAGTTCGACCGGAGTAGATGGTGATCTCACCCTCGAGATCGCCGAGGTCGTCCCAACTGACGACGGACGAGCCGAGGGAATCTTCCATCGGATCGGTCTCGACGAGCGGTGTGTCGTCGAAATCGTCGCCGAGACAGCCCGCGAGTCCTGCGATTCCGGCTGCAGAGACGCTCGCGGTCGCGAGGAATCGTCGTCGGTCCATTGCGGTTCGGTGCGTTGGCGTGCTGTTGCGCTGTTGCATATCTAGTTTTAGGCTGACCTAAAACACATATAGCTTCCGATTATTCCCGAGATACTGCACGAAAAATTGCGTCAGCGGGAGCTGTTTTTGACCTTCGTCCGATGCCCACGGAGTTTCGGCCAACCTAAACCTCTCCAACTACACCTTTTTAGGCCAGCCTAAAGAGTCTGTCGATGATTCCTGCGTTCGTGGTCCGGGACGCCGCGCGCCCCGAGTCGAACGCATTTTGGCTCCCGAGCGCCACGTTGTGCGTATGAGCGTTCGCGAGGAGTTCGACGACTGGGCCGCAAGCGGCCGCGATCGCGGGATGGAAGACCGCCACTGGCACACCGCGAAACACGCGCTCGCGCGTATGCCGGTCGAATCGGGCGACACCGTCCTCGACCTCGGCTGTGGCAGCGGCTACGCCGGCCGTGCACTGCGGGATACCAACGACGCAGGCCGCGTCTACGGGCTCGACGGCTCGCCGGAGATGGCGCACAACGCGGCGGACTACACGGATGACCCGCAGGTCGCCTTTCTCGTCGGCGACTTCGATTCGCTTCCGTTCGCCGACGACTCGGTCGATCACGTCTGGAGCATGGAGGCGTTCTACTACGCCGCCGATCCACACCACACCCTCGAGGAGGTCGCCCGAATCCTCCGTCCCGGTGGCACGTTCTACTGCGCCGTCAACTACTACGAGGAAAACGTCTACTCTCACGAGTGGCAGGAGCGAATCTCGATCGAAATGACTCGCTGGAATCGTCGGGAGTACCGCGAGGCCTTCCGTGAGGCGGGTCTCTACGTTGCTGCACAGGACAACGTTCCCGATCGGGAGACGACGATTCCGGACGCCGACGAGTTCCCGACCGACAACTGGGATCGCCGCGAGGCGATGGTCGAACGCTACCGCGAGTTCGGCACCCTGCTGACGGTCGGCGTCGCACCCTGACTCTCGCGGCGGCTCCCGTTTCGTCGACGGGCTGACTTTGCGGGCGGCCTTCGATTGCATCGACGGCCTGACTTCGCGGACGGCCCCCGGTTTCCACTCGATACGCGCCGATCTCACAACCCCCTCGCTTCGACTCGAGTCGCACCTGCGTCGGGTGGTTTTGCGGCTGTGGCTCGACCCGAAGCCACCCACCCCCTACCCCCGTCACCGATCTGTACTCGTTTCGCTACTCGAACCGTTCGCCCGCGGGAATCGTGATCTCGAGCCAGTTTTCCTCCGGCGGGAGCGGACAGTCGAACGTCTCGCTGTAGGCACAGAACGGCGTGTACGCGAGGTTGAAGTCGACGACGAGTTCGTCCTCGCTTGCGAGTTCTCGATCCGGCGAGAGCTCCATATACCGACCGCCGTCGTAGCTCTGCTGGCCGGTCGTCTTGTCCCGGAAGGGGACGAACAGCGGCTCTTCGTTCGGACTCTCGAGTTGGTAGGCCGCGAGTTCGTAGGTGCCGTCCGCGAGGTCCTCGTCGTCCCGTTCCAATTCGAACTCGAGCGTCGCGACCCGCAGATACCGCATCTCCCGGCCCGCGGTCGTGTCCATCAGGACGACTTCGGGATCGTCGTGGCGCTCGACGGTGGCGGTCACGCGGTAGGTCGCGTCCGGGTCGAAGTACTCCAGCCCGTCGAACTCGTCGCGCTCTTCCGGCGGGATCGGTGACTGTGGATGCTCCGCGAAGAACTCGTCTTTCTCGGCCCGTTTCGACTCGAGTTCCTCTCGCCAGCGCTCGACGTCGATAGCGTCGCTCATAGCGAGCGTAGTCGACCGAACGGGGAAGGCGTTGCGTTTCCGCCCGCTCGTCGCGAGCCGTCTACCCCGGTTCGGTTCTCGAGCTGGCGGAAAACGGGCGCTCAGACGGAGCGTATCGCGCGTCGCTCTCGACGACCTCGTAACCCGACCGTCACTCTTTGATCGTCAGCACGCCGTTTTGTGCCGAGACGTCGCTGGCTTCCGGCGGCAGTTCGAACTCGTACTGCTCGCCGTCGGCGACGATGATGGCCGTCGAACCGAGGATATCCATCGAGATGTCGGCGGCCGAGTTGCCGAAATCGACTGCGATAACGCTGCCGTCCTCGTACTCGAAGGTACGGACGACGACGTCGTCTCGGTCGACGTTCTCGAGGGAGTGGGGGACTTTCATAGCTGATAGTAGGCTCTCGGACACTTAAAGGAGCACGCTGGCAGCGTCCGGCCGCCGCGACCGTCCCGCGCTTTATTAGTGATGACGCGGCCACAGTCCGTCAAGGATATGCACGACCGCTGCGGAGTACGGAAAGCATGACGGGCGGAGTACGGAAAGCATGACGGACTGGCGATCGATCTTCGGCCACAGACAGCCCTACGACGAGCAGGTCGACGGTATCGAGACTACCATCGACACCGCTCGAGACGGCGGCTACACCGTCGTCGAGGGCGCCTGTGGCACGGGGAAGACGATGATCGCGCTCACCGCCGGGATCGACCTGGTCCGCGATCCTGACAGCGACTACGAGCGCGTCTTCGTCCTCACGAGCGTCAAACAGCAACTGCGCCAGTTCGAAGCCGACCTCGAGACGATCAACGAGAATCTGCCCGCCGACTGGAACCCGATTTCGGGACTCACACTGGTCGGAAAGGCCGACGTCTGTCCGTACAACCGCGAGGGGGCAGCGGGGATCGACGACGGCAACGTCTACGACCGCTGTGAGACCTTGCGGGACCGCACCCGGGACCTCACCGGCGAGGCCGGCGAGACGACCGCCCAGAACCTCGCGGCACGCGCCCGCAGCCAGCAGATCGGGTTGGCCGACAGCGGCAGTCGGGGCGGGACCAGCAGTCGCTTCCTCGAGACGGCCGGCGAACCGACGCCGTACGCGCCCGACCTCCCCGAGTACGGCGAGGGTGGTCCCGTCGGCGCCGAAACCGAGTACTGCCCGTTCTACGCGCAGTACCTCGAGGACCTCCCCGAGGAGGGCAGCGACGGCGACGCGGTCGAAGCCGTCCCCTACGACTTCACCGAGGCGGGAATGATCACGCCGGAGGACCTCGTCACACGGTCGGTCGCCCACGGCACCTGTCCGCACTCGGTGATGGGCGCCGTGCTGGGCCACGCCGAAGTCGTTCTCGGAAACTACTACCACGCGTTCGATCCCCGCACGACCGGCTCCTTTACCGGCGCGCTGCTCGACGACTCCACGTTCGTCGTCTGCGACGAGGCGCACATGCTGGAGCCGCGCGTTCGAGACCTGGTCAGCGACGGCATCAGCGATACGTTCCTGCGCGACGCCGAAACCGAACTCTCGCGCGTGATCCAGCCGATCAAATTCGAACGGGAAGGCCGCAACGCGCAAGGCGGCTCGAAGACCGCCGACGCCGACCTCGTGCGGGCCGAACTCAACGATACTGACGTCACTTTCGAGGAACTGAATCGCACCCTCGAGTTCGTCCGGGACCTCCGGAGCGAACTCGACCGCCGGGTGACGGCCTATCTCGACCGGAACCACAGGGGATGGGAGTCCGATCCCCACGACCTCCACGACGAGGAGATTCCGCTGCGCGATCCATCCGTGCCGGCCGAAGACGAGTTGACCGAGTGGGCGAGGGACGCCGGCTACGGCGACGCCGACTGGGTCCGGGCCGACTCCGTGGGGGCCGTCGTCGAGCGAATCCTCAACGAGGCCGAAGACGAGGACCGAATCCGCGCGGCACCCGCCGTCGGCCGCGTCCTCGGCGAGTGGTACCGCTGTAATCACACCGATTACTTCCGGGAGATCGAACTCGAGCGCACCTGGGACGACACCGAACCCGCCGACTCCTGGCGGCGAGCCTACAACGCCAGACTCGCCCTACACAACTGCGTGCCGAGCGACGCGATCGGCGACCGACTCGCGGCCTTCGGCGGCGGTATCCTCATGAGTGCGACCCTCGAGCCGATGGAGGCGTTCACCGAAGTGACGGGACTCGACTACCTCGAGCGGGAGGAGGAGCGACCCGTCGTCGAACGACGCTACGGACTGCACTTTCCCGCCGAAAACCGGGAGAGCTTCGCGGTCGCCGCGCCGAAGTTCACCTACGACAACCGCGGTCGTCCGGGTGCGGAGAATCCGACACGGACGCAGTACATCGACGCCATCTCCCAGGTGGGGGGACTTTCGGGCAACGTTCTCGTCGGCATGCCCAGCTACGCCGAAGCCGAGTGGATCGCGGGCGTCCTCGAGGATCGCCTCTCGAAACCCGTCTTAGTCGACGCGGCGAGCGACGACGAGACCACCCAGTCGCTCAAACGCGAGTTCTTCGACGGCGGCGGGAAGGTCCTCGTCACGAGCCTCCGTGGCACCTTGACCGAGGGCGTCGACTACAGCGGCGACCGCCTCTCCGCGGCCGTCGTCTGTGGCGTTCCAATCGTCAACACCTCGAGTCCGCGGACGAAGGCGGTCCGCCGGGCCTACGACGACGAGTTCGGGGACGGCTTCACGTACGCGCTCACGATCCCCGCCGTCCGCAAGGCTCGGCAGGCGATCGGCCGCGTCATTCGCAGCCCCGACGATGTCGGCGTTCGCGTCCTCCTCGACGAGCGCTACGCTCGCGATAGCTGGGATTCGGTTCGACCGTATCTGCCCGATGACGGCGAGTTCCAGCCCGTCAGTCCGGACATGCTCGGGATGGGACTGGAGCGGTTTCGGGACCGACTCGAGTAGACACTCGCGAGTTGTCCTCAGTCGGACTGGCGAATCGTCACCGTCCTCGTTGCGGACGTCTCGGCGTACAGCGAGTACAGCAGGATTGCGAACCCGCCGGCGGTGAACGCACTCTGGATCGTCACGCCGAGGGCGACGTTACCGCCGACGAGGTGGGCGATGGCACCGCCGACCGAGCCGGCGACGATGAAGCTGAAGCCGAGGGCGACCGCACGCAGTGCAGCCGAACCCGTTCGTCGAAACGCACGGTACGCGAGTGCGGCGACGGCGCCACCGGTGAGTAACGTCGCGGTGTTCGCGCCGGCGATGAGGAGTGTGTATTCGTCCATGGTGATCGCGTAGTCGGTCGCTGTCCCACGTCCGAGCCACCGATCGGTCGCCGATTCGATGGTCGAACGCCGCTCGGATGTCGTCCACTCCGTCGCTATTGCACTTTAGTGACGGTGCCAGTTCCCACTCTGGGGGAACGGCTGGAACGGAGCAATCGGGCCGCTACTGGTCTCCGAGGCGGTCATCGAACCGTTCCGTCCAGTCCTCGAGCCACTGGTCGAGGTGGCCCCGAAGTTCGGTGTAACTCGTCGTCACCGGCTCCGCGGGTTGGCGGACGGCTTCGCCGAACTCCGGCGAGAGGCTGACGTCCTCGATGGCCGGAAACTGGACGTTCCGCCGGGCGAGTTCTAGCTGGGACTCCGGCGAGAGTACGTGTTCGAGAAACGCGTAGGCCAGATCGGGCTCCTCGCTTCCCTCGAAAATCCCCATCCCCTCGGGAACGGCGTACCCCTCGTCGTTCGGGAACGCGACCCGGTGGCGTTCGGGCTCGTACCCTTCGGTGGCCGCGAACAGCGGATCGGTCGAGTAGGAGACGACCATCGGCCGCTGGTTCTCGATGTACGCATCGTAGTAGGCGTCGCTCCAGGTGTCGTGAACCTGAACGCCGTTCGCGAGGAGTTCCTCCCAGTACTCGAATGCGGTCTCCGCGTCGGCCGACTCGATCGTCCACAGCAGAAACGCCTGGCCGGGGGTGGAGGTGACGGGATGTTGGGCTAACAGTGCGTTGTCGTACGCGGACCCGAGTAGGTCGTCGAACCCGTCGGGAGCCTCGAGTTCGGTTTCGTCGTAGACGAGGCTGACGTAGCCCGTATCGTAGGTCAGCGACCGATTGTGCGGATCTCCGAGCGCGAGCTCGTCTCGGATTCGTTCGTGGCCGTCGATTCGCTCGAGGTTGAGTTCCCGGAGGAGGCTTCCGTCGCCGACCCGGTCGTCGATCCGTGCCAGATCGCCGACGGTGAACCCGAAGAGCACGTCGACGTCGATCTCGGACTCGTACTCCCCGCGCCGGATGTAGTGTTGAAGACCCGTGTTCGGAACGACCCACTCGAGTTCGGCGTCGGGATACTCCTCGACGAACGTTTCCTCGAGCCACGGTCCGGCCGGGTTCGGACCCGTGACCATCGAGCCGTAGGTGGCGATCCGGAGGGTGCCGTCGTAATCGGGTTCCTCGGGTTCGGGATCGCCGTCTTCGCCGCCGTTCGGTGGATCGTCGTCGCCGTTGCGAGTGAGGCAGCCGGCGAGACCGACGGCTGTCCCCGCTCCGACGCCGATAGTTCGCACGACCGTCCGCCGTTTCATTCAGCG
The DNA here is from genome assembly GCF_900100335.1 of Natronorubrum texcoconense. Classification (GTDB taxonomy): domain Archaea; phylum Halobacteriota; class Halobacteria; order Halobacteriales; family Natrialbaceae; genus Natronorubrum; species Natronorubrum texcoconense. The sequence continues at coordinate 21,605 of NZ_FNFE01000009.1, forward strand.
GGGATACGTCGTGAAGACGTAAGTCTCGTTCCCAACGTCTAACTGATCGTACACGTTCTCGGAATTTCTTCCGATCCGAAGGGTTTTGCTCCCGCAGTGTGAGCCATAGCTGTGACATCGAACGCGACCGCTCCTAGGAACCGCCGGTACGTGCTCGCAGGTATCGTCGCGATACTCGGGCTCGTCACGGGCGCGATCCTGCTCGAGGTTCTCGGGACGATTCTCTTCGCACTGACGGTGGCGTACGTGCTGATGCCCGTACAGGACTGGTTGGTCAGACGCGGGCTCTCGGAGTGGCTGGCGGCCGTCGGGGCGACGCTGATCGGCTTCGTCAGTGCGATCGCCGTCTTCGCACCGATCGTCGTCACGCTCTACTTCCGGATCGATCAGGTAATCGGCGTCATCGAGGGGATTCCACAGGAAGTCCCGATCGAGGCGTTCGGCATGGCGTACACGATCGAGGTCGCCGAAGTGCAGTCTATCGCACTCGACTTCCTGAGCGGGGCTGCCGTCTCCTTCGCCTCGGCGCTGCCGGTGCTCGCGATCAAGTTCGCGCTGTTCGTCATCCTGCTGTTCGCGCTCGTACTCAAGGGTGACGCGGCCGGGCGGGCGGCCATCGCGCCGGTTCCACACGAGTATCGAGATATCATCTACGCGCTCGCCGAACGGACGCGCGAAACGCTGTATGCGATCTACGTCCTGCAGCTCGCGACGTCCGTCGCGACCCTGCTCATCGGCTACCCGCTGTTCTGGCTGCTGGGCTACGAGGCGGCCTTTACGCTGGCGATCATCGCCGCGATCCTCCAGTTCGTCCCGATCATCGGCCCGAGCCTGCTCATCGCGCCGATCGCCCTCTATCACGTCGCGGCGGGCGAACTCACCGCGGCCGTCCTCGTCGGCGTCCTCGGCATCACCCTCGTCGCCTGGTTTCCCGATATCGGCGTCCGGCCGCGCCTCGCTCAGCACTCCGCCGGCCTCCCCGGTAGCCTCTACTTCGTCGGCTTCACCGGCGGGCTCTTCACGCTCGGCCCGATCGGGATCGTCGTCGGGCCGCTGATCGTCGCGGTCTTCGTCGAAGCCGTCGACCTACTCGCCGCCGAAGTCAACGGGAATGCGACCTTCTCCGAGATCGTCGAAGCCGACCTCGAGGAGCCGCCGGGCGAGGACACATCCAGGCCCGGCACCGAGACCACGATGACGTCGCCGGAGGAGCCCGGCTCGCGACCGGCCGACGACTGAGCCGTCTGCGATTCGGAACGGATCGAGCCCGGTTACGACACCACCGTCACTTTTCTCCGTGCTCGCCGTTCGTCCGGTATGGTCAATAGCCGGACGCTCGTCAACGCGCTCATCGGTGCTATCGTCGGCGTCGTACTCTCGTTCGTCCCGTTCTCGACCGTCCTCGGCGGTATCGCTGGGGGATTTCTCGAGGGTCCGGACACCCGATCTGGGGCGATCGTCGGCGCGCTGGCGGGGGCGATCACGTTCCTGCCGCTCGCTGGGATCGCGATCTTCGGCCTCGGGGTGCTCGGATTCGGGATGGGGATCGCTGCGGTCCCGTTCGAGGGGTTCGCGCTCGTCGCGCTCGCCGTCGTCGCCGCCGTGGCGCTCCTGTTTCTGTACACCGTCGGTCTCTCCGCGCTCGGCGGCTATCTCGGCGCGTATCTCGCCAGGGAGTATCCGGCCCATCGCGTTCGAACGCGAGAGAAGATCGGGCTGTCGGCGGAGCAGTCGCCGTCGGTCGGCCGAACGCACTCGTCCGGACCGCAGTCGGACTCGCGGCGGAGGCGGGACCGAGAGTCGACTCGTCCCGACGCGCGCGACTCGAGGCGCGACCGTGATGTCGAACGGGATCGACGCTGACTCTCCACTACGCTGGTGATCCACGTCACTCGTATCTGAGCGCGTCGATCGGGTCCGTTCGCGCGGCTCGCCAGGCCGGATACAGCCCGGCGGCGATGCCGACGAGCACGCCCACGGCGATGGCGAGCACGACGTACTCGTAGGGGTAGACCAGCGGGAGGTCGATGTACCACGCGCCCAGATAGCCCGCGATGAGACCGAGCAGCGTCCCGAGGATCGCCCCCACGATGCCGAGGATCACCGACTCGGCGAGGAACAGCCCCAGTATCTCACGGTTCTGGGCGCCGACGGCTTTCATGATCCCGATCTCGCGGGTCCGTTCGGTCACCGAGACGAGCATGATGTTCGCGATGCCGATCGAGCCCACCAGCAACGAGATGGCCGCGATGCCGACGATGAAGTTCTGTAAGAGGTCGAGCACGTCCTCGAGTTGCTGGAGCAACTCCGCGCTCGTCTGCAGCGTTATCTCGAGGTCGTCGCCCAGCAGTTCGCTCGCGTCGGACTCGTCGCTCTCGAGGTAGGCGAGCGCGCTCTCCTTGGCGCGGTCGATATCCGATTCGTCGGCCGATTCGGCCTCGACGACGATGGCGAGGAAGAGCGCGTCTCCGGGCCCGTCGGGAGCATCGGTATCGGTCTCGTTTTCGTCGGTACCGTCGCCGCCCTCGTCGTTTTCGTCTGCTTCACCCCCATCGTTTGCCTCACCGTTTTCGTCGGTGCCGTCTCCGTCGCCACCCCCACCACCGCCCGGAATCGCTCCGGCGGCGTCCTCGGTGTAGAAGGGATCCGTCGGCACGTAGACGCGCGGCGACGGCTCGAACCCCTCGAACGGGCTCAGCCCCTCCGAACTTTCGGTGATCCCGACGACGGTGACGGTCGTCTGCTGGCCGCCCTGTAACGCGATAGTCAGCTCGTCACCGACCTCGAGGTCCTCCTCGAACTGGCCGGCGACGGCTGGATTGACGACGGCCTCGCGTTCGCCCTGCTCGAACTGCCGGCCCTCCTCGAGCGTGTTCTCCCTGATGTAGGGCGGCCCGGCCGCGACGAGGGCATCGCTCTGGGGAGATATTTCACCCTCGTAGACGAGCGCCTGTGTCGACAACGGCATGTAGCCGTAGGCGGCGTCGATATCCTCGTCGTCGTTCAGCGCGTCGAGATCGTCCTGGCTGAAGACCGGTTGCGCACCGGCGAGTGGCCCGCCCTCGGTGTCGGGGTCGGCGGCCCAGCCGTAGCTGTTGCGCTGGTCGTCGGGACTGATATCTCCGATGATGCCCGCCTGCAGGCTCGCACCCAGCGTGACGAACGCGATCACGGCCGCGATGCCGATCACGATACCGAGCGTCGTCAGCGCCGAGCGCAGTTTGTGACCCCGGATCGATCGCCAGGCGAGTCGCAGGCTCTCGGTCGGTCGCATCAGGTATCCGCCTCGTCGGAGGCGTTCGCGCTGCCGAGGTCTTCGATCCGCTCGAGTTTCCCGTCTAACAGGTGGACGATGCGTTCGGCGCGCTCGGCGACGTGGCGCTCGTGGGTGACGACGATCATCGTCGTTCCGCCGCCGTGGAACTCCGCGAAGAGGTCGAGGACGTCGGCTTCGGTCTCCGTATCGAGGTTTCCCGAGGGCTCGTCGGCGAGGACGAGGGCGGGGTCGTTGACGAGCGCCCGGGCGAGCGCGACGCGCTGGCGCTGGCCGCCCGAGAGTTCGTTCGGAAGGTGGTCGGCCCGATCCGCGAGTCCGACGCGCTCGAGGAGCTCCCTGGCCCGCTCGCGACGCTCCCCGCGACCGACGTTCTGGAAGAGCTGCGGGAGGGCGACGTTCTCGAGGGCGGTCAGCCGCGGCATGAGGTTGAACGTCTGGAAGACGAAGCCGACCGTCGTCCCCCGGAGGGTCGTCCGTTCACGGTCGTCGAGCGTCGCCACGTCCGCCCCGTCGACGATCACGGTCCCCTCGGTCGGCGTGTCGAGGCAACCGACGAGGTTCATCAGCGTCGACTTCCCCGAACCGCTCGGCCCCATAATCGCCGTATAGGAGCCCCGCGTGATATCGAGGGAGACGCCGTCTAGCGCGTGGACCGGCTCGCCGAGCTGGTAGGTCTTGCGGACGTTCTGCAGAGAGACTGCCGTACCGGTGTCGTCGGTGTCGGGCTCGTTTCCGGTTCCCGATGTCGCCATAGGACGTCAACGACAGCGCCGGCGAAAAAGGTACAGCCGAACCAGGCAACCCGCGCTCGCGATTTATCGGGCACCGCTCGCTCGCGGGTTCGGCTGAGACGCGTGCGGACGATCCCGGGAGACTACCCGCGGATCGCGTTCACGAAGTCGAGCCAGCGCTCGTGATCGTCGAGCGCGGCCGCGCTCGCTTCGGCACCGAAGCGCTTTCGGCGCAGGCTTCGGAGGGCGTTCTTGGCTCGATCGATTCCGACGATCGTCTCGACGATCCCCTCGCCTTCCTCACGGTCGATCGGCGCCGATTCGAGGCGCGCGACGAGCCGTTTGCGTTCGGCGGTCAGTTCGCGTTCGGTTTCCCTGACCAGCGGCTGGACGTCGTCCGGGATACCCTCGACCTTTCGGGTCTCGATGACGAACTCCTCGAGGGGAAGTTCGTCGTCGCCAACAGTGATCGTCTCCGGGAGCTGTTGGCCGATAGTCGCGCTTTGTCGGTTCGCGCGCTCGAGCAGGTCGCGCCTCTCCGTTCGGGTCAGTTCGTCGCTGGTGGATGGCATGGGAGTAGGTCGGGTATCGGAGCGTTCGGATACCGGGTCGACGAGTCGTTACCAGTCGCCGCCGGTCGCCTCTTCCGGGGGTTCGTCCGACGTCTCGTCGCCGCGGATAATGAAGTAGGCGACGAGCGCCACGAGTCCGAAGATGAACGTGAAGAACGTCAGTCCGGCGGTTCCGATCGCCCACAGGACCTCGTTGTTGTCGCGTTTCGAGGCGTCCTTGTACACCCAGTAGCCGATGACGACCGAGATGATCAGGAAGATCACGGTCGAGACGAGGATAAGCGTGGGACTCATGAACTCCTCGCCGTTGGTCTGTAACGGAGCGAGTGCGAATAGCATCAGTCACCGCCCTCCAGTCCGTTCGTCGCCGTTCGAGCGCCGACTCGCCGATACCGATCGTGACCGGGGCGCGGTCGAGCTGTCGTCTGCGGGGATACTGTGAACATACTGTTGCTTCCATCGAAAAATAAATGGTGGTAAATATATTTCTTTTGATCGATTTTGTCGACACAGGAGATCGAAGCCGATCCGGTAGCGATTCCCGACGGACCGGCGGCTCGACCGTCTCACGCTCTGGCGACGCTCACTCGGCCGCTCATCGCGCAAAACTGTTAAATGAAAAAACCTATATGTCTATTGAATACAAACGAGTATAATTAACACCGTGACTACTATCAATATCTCAAACGCGACGAAACGGTACGGGACCGAAACGGCCCTCGACGGTCTCGATCTCTCCGTCCGGCGCGGCGAGATCTACGGCTTCCTCGGCCCGAACGGCGCGGGGAAGTCGACGACGATCAATCTGATCCTCGATTTCATCCGACCGACCGCGGGCGAGGTGAGCGTTTTCGGTCTCGACGCTCGCGAGGACACCCTCGAGATCCGAACCCGAACCGGAATTCTTCCGGAAGGCGTCGAAACCTACGACCGGCTGACCGGCCGCAAACACGTCGAGTTCGCCATCGAATCGAAAGGGGCGGACGACGATCCAGACGAACTTCTCGAGCGCGTCGGGATCGCCGACTCGGCGGACAAGAAAGCCGGCGGCTACTCGAAGGGGATGACCCAACGACTCATGTTCGCGACGGCGCTCGTCGGCGAACCCGATCTGCTGATTCTGGACGAGCCATCGACGGGACTCGATCCCAACGGGGCCCGCGAGATGCGCGAGATTATCCGCGAGGAGAACGCTCGCGGCGCGACCGTCTTCTTCTCCTCACACATTCTCGGCCAGGTCGAGGCGATCTGTGACCGCGTCGGGATCCTCCGGAAGGGAGAGCTGGTCGCCGAAGACACCGTCGACGGCCTTCGCGATTCGATGCCGGAACAGACCCGGCTGCGGGTGCAGGTCGACCGAATTCCCGAGGACTCCTCCGCGGCGCTCGAGGCCATCGAGTCGGTCGACGGCGTCTCCGAGGTGTCGGCCGACGGCACGACGCTCGTCGTCACCTGCGAGGATCGGGCGAAGACGACCGTCCTCCGCACGATCGAGGAACAGGGCGTCTCGATCGAGGACTTCGCGACGGACGAATCGTCGCTTGAGGACCTGTTTATGGCGTACACAGCCGACGACCGGACGGAGGTGACCCAATGAGCGCGATCACCGTCGCGAAGAAAGACTTCGCCGACGCGGCTCGCTCGCGCAAGCTGATGGGACTGACCGCCGTCTTCGCGCTCTTTACGCTCGGCGGCGCGTTTCTGGCGTCGTGGGCCGGCGACCTCTTCGCGGAGTTGGAGGGCGAGGGCGCGGAGTCGACGCTCGACCTCGTCTTCGCCCTTCAGACGCCCGCAGGCTACCTCGTGCCGATCATCGCGCTGGTGATCGGCTACGCCGCCATCGCCGGCGAGCGAGAGAGCGGGAGCCTGAAGTTCCTGCTCGGCCTGCCCCACACTCGTCGCGACGTCGTGATCGGCAAGATCCTCGGCCGCTCGGCGGTCGTCGCCGTCTCGATTCTCGTCGGCTTCCTCGTCGGCCTGATCGGGCTGTTCGTCTTCGTGGGTTCGGTCTCGATCGTCGACTACCTCTTGTTTACGGTCGTGACGATCCTGTTCGGGTTCGTCTACGTCTGTATCGCCGTCGGGCTCTCCTCGATGACCGGGTCGACGACCCGGGCGGCGGCCGGCGCGTTCGGGCTGATCGTCTTCTTCTGGTTCATCTGGAGTTTCCTCGCTATGGGGCTGCTCTATCTCGTCGAGGGCTCGCTGTGGATGGACGACCATCCCGACTGGTACGTGAGCCTCCTCTCGCTGTCGCCGGACGCCGCCTACGGCTCCGCGATCGCCGCCGTCTTCGGCGAGGGGCAGTTCACGATCGCGACCGCCTACGGTGTCGAGAACCCGCCGCTGCTCGCCGAGCCCTGGTTCGGCTTCGTCGTCCTCGCGGTCTGGGCGCTCGTTCCGCTCGGGATCGGTCTCTGGCAGTTCGGCCGCGCCGATCTCTGATACGGATTGCTGTAACGATTTACCGGCCCGACCGCTGGACGGCTCGCGGTTGGGCCGGAAATGACTTACAGTAAACCGTATGAGCCCCCGTTCGACCTTCTTCTGCGTTCACCATTCGAGCCGATCACTCGACGCACTCGAGCCCGCCACCCGAACCGGTCCGCGAGATTGCAACGTTTTTCCCGTCGGCCCTCGCGAGAGTAGGCATGAAGACGGCAGGCGGTTCCGAGGCGGCGAAACGCCGTGCGGGTGAACGCGCGGCCGAGGAGGTCGAAGACGGGTTCGTCGTCGGGCTCGGCACCGGATCGACGACCGCCCACGCGATCAGGGCGCTCGGCCGGGACGTCGAAGATGGTCTCGAGGTTCGGGGGATTCCGACGTCCTTCCAGTCTCGCCAGTTGGCGCTCGAGGTCGGGATTCCGCTGACGACCCTCGACGCGGTCGACGGCGTCGACCTCGCGATCGACGGCGCGGATCAGGTGGTCGACGATCCGGACGCGGAGGACGACGGCGCGCTAATAAAAGGCGGCGGGGCCGCGCACGCGCGCGAGAAACTGGTCGACGCGGCGGCCGATCGGTTCGTCGTCGTCGCCGACCCCTCGAAACTCGCGGGGACGCTCGAGCGACCCGTTCCGGTCGAGGTGGTGCCGGACGCCCACACGGTCGTCGCCGACCGCATTCGCGCGTTCGGGGGTGAGCCGACGCTTCGCGAGGCCGGCGAGAAGGACGGGCCGGTCGTCACCGACAACGGAAATCTGGTCCTCGACTGCGCGTTCGGTTCGATCGCCGATCCCGACGGGCTGTCCGGCTCGCTCTCCCAGATCCCGGGGGTGCTCGAGCACGGACTGTTCGTCGGGCTGGCGGACGTGACGTACGTCGGTCGCGAGGACGGGGTCGAGCGTCGGGTGTACTGAGCATCAGGCGTTCGTCGACGATGCGGCTTCGGTGTTCCGCCCGGCGGCACGGACCGCACGCAATCCGACGACGAGGAAACAGCTCCCGATGAGACGCGTTACGGGACGGATCCAGGGCTTTACCTCGAGTTCGTCCGGATTCTCGTAGGCGAGCTCGAGTCCGACGTCGAGGGCCTGTCGCGGAACCAGTATCATCACCAACCCGAGCACGCTGAGCGGCCGTTTGAGGATGGACGTGTGTTCGGGGTGGCGACCGAGCAGCCAGACGAAGACGACCCCCTTGAATCGGCCCGCCTGCAGCGTCCACGGCCGAAGCCTGCCGTCGTCGGGGTTCTCGAAGGCGAGCCGTTCGACGGAGTCGACGATTCGGTTCGGTGCGATACTCAACAACAGTCCCAGCGCGAGGGCGAGCGGTCGTCGCATATCGACCGTACGCGTGCGACTCGCAAAACGGTTGGCCGTGATCGTCGACGTTCGCGCCCGAGTCACGCCGTCTCCGTCGACTCCTCAGCGGTCGGCTCGTCGCTGCGCTTGGAAAGGACGACGACGAGCAGGTAGAGTCCACCCAATGCGCGCGCCGCGGGTTCGATCCAGGGTTTCAACTCGAGATCGTCCGTGTTCTCGTAGACCACTCGTTGGCTGAGTTCGACGGCCGGTTGCGGGAGGGCGATCAGAACCAGGCCGGCAAGGCCCAACAGCGTACTGACGAGGGTCGACCCCTCCCGACCACGGACGAGCAGCCAGACGACTAGGAGGCCTTCGAGTCGCGCTCCCCAGAGCGCGTGGGGTCGAAGCTGGGCCTCCTCGGGGTTCTCGAGACCGATGCGTTCGCAGGCGTCGATCACCGGCTGGGGTTTGAGAATCTCGAAACAGCCGAAGGCGACGAGGAGTGTCCGGAGCATGTGGCTTCGGAGTACGCCAGCCAGCGTGAAAAAACGCGACCCTGATTACAGTTGACACGTCGGTGGTTGGGACCGGTACGACGGCCGCGTGGCGTCGATGGACACCTTTTCAATGGTCTCACGCTAGCGTCCGGTAGAGACGATCCGATGCCCGAAACATCCGACAGGAAAGACGATCACATCCGAATCATCGAGGACGAAGACGTGGAGACGTCCGGCGCGGGCTTTACCGACGTCGAACTCGTTCACGAAGCGCTGCCGGAGCTCCACCGCGACGAGATCGACACGACGACGACGCTGTTCGGTCACGAACTCGACGCGCCGATCGTCATCGAGAGCATGACCGGCGGCCACCCGAACACGACCAAAATCAACCGCGCGCTCGCCGAAGCGGCTCAGGAGACGAATATCGCCATGGGCGTGGGGAGCCAGCGCGCCGGGCTCGAGCTCGACGACGAGGCGCTGCTCGAGTCCTACACGGTCGTTCGGGACGTCGCCCCCGACGCCTTCCTCTACGGCAACGTCGGCGCGGCGCAGTTGCTCGAGTACGACGTAGGAGACGTCGAGCGAGCCGTCGAGATGATCGACGCCGACGCGATGGCGATCCACCTGAACTTCCTCCAGGAGGCCGTCCAGCCCGAGGGCGACGTCGACGCTCGAGGCTGTCTCGAGGCGATCGAACGGGTCGCGGCCGACCTCTCGGTGCCGGTCGTCGTCAAGGAGACGGGTAACGGGATCTCCCGGGAGACGGCCGAGCGACTCGCCGACGCGGGGGTCGACGCGATCGACGTCGCCGGACAGGGCGGAACCACTTGGTCGGGGATCGAGTCCTACCGGGCCGCCGCCGTCGGCGCGTCCAGACAAGAACACGTCGGGAAACTGTTTCGCGCGTGGGGCGAGCCGACCGTCGTCAGCACGAGCGAAGCAGCGTCGGTCCACGATTGCGTAATCGCCAGCGGCGGCGTCCGGTCGGGGCTCGACATCGCGAAAGCGATCGCCCTCGGTGCCCGCGCGGGCGGCCTCGCGAAGCCGTTTCTCGGCCCCGCAGGGCAGGGTACCGACGCCGTCGTCGACCTGATCGAGACGCTCGAACTCGAGTTGCGAACCGCGATGTTCGTCACGGGTTCGGCCTCGGTGGCCGACTTGCAGTCAGCGGAGTACGTGATGCTCGGTCGGACGAAGGAGTATCTCGAGGAACGACGGCGATAATCGCCTTTTCGCGTTTGTGAAGTGATTCACCCAACAGGGTCTGGTGACTGAGTTCTCGCTTCGGACCGACCAGACCACGTGCGGTGGCGCGTGCTGGCTGCGAGGCGCGACCGACGGGAGCGCCTCGGAAAGCGAACGGAGAGCGAAGCGATCCGTGAGCCAAGTGAACCGCGACTCGAAGGTACGCGAGGTCGTCGCGAGTAGCGCGGGACCTATGGTCCCGCGGACCGTGCGAACGGTGCGCGGTTCGGAGTGAACGAAGTGAGCGAGAACCGCGAGGTGAACGGGGAACGGAGTGACCCGTGAACGCGCGCTTCGCGCCCGTGAGCAGAAATCGGTTGAGGAGGACGTGGAAATCACTGCCACCAGCGTGAACAACACGCTCGGCGTCGCTGGCTGTACGCTAGCAATCCGATCTTCCGTCCCGCAAACGAGTAAGCGACTCGATCAATTCAGTTTCGAACTCGAGTCCGAGCGAACCGCGGTCCGGATCTCGAGTCGTACCAGCTGCTCGACACGCCGGCAGCTCCGAGCGCGCAGAAACCAGTGGCTACGGGCGGAGCGTCGATAAAATGATTCTCGGTTGGCGTCCCTTACAGGTCGCGGGGCTGGACCGTCTTCCGGTCGTTTGCTTCGGCACGTCGGGCTGCGTCTTCGAGAAGCTCGTCGACTTCCTCGTCGAGCGCTTCGTAGAAGTCCGAGGCAACGTTTTTGTCATCGAGCGCTTCCTTCACGGCGGCTTTGACGATAAGGTCTGCCATACGATTTACGGATTCCGCGTTACCTCATATAAAGATTCTGGTTGTGTCCGGGGATACGGGGGTTGCAGGGGTTAACCCGCCCGTTTCGACGGCCGAATTCACCGGAAAGTATATGACTGATGAGTAAACGACAGGAATTCGGCCGCCGAAATTGGGGTCGAAATCGCTCGCGCGCGCTCTGTGGACGCTGTGGCGTCCCTACCGTCGGTTGGGCGTTCGGGGGGTCCGGCCCGGCAGTTGCCGGGTCGGACGAGTACGACTCGAGTCCCCGATGGGTTGTGATCGACGCTCGAGTCGGTGGACGTCCGATTCGGGTCTCGAGCGAGTCGGTTCGAGCGAGGAAATCGCTCCGATGCGGTGTACGGCTCCCTACGCAGGTGCGGTTCGGCGCAGTTCCACCACGTGGACGTGTGATGGCTTTACTTTCCAAACCGTTATCATTACAATACACTGGCTATCGATATTTGTTAAAGTACTGTGACACCACATGGACTCAACGCAAATCAACCTCCGTTCCGTCGGCAACAACGAGAACCGTGCGGTATCTTCTGCTCTCGGGGTTTTGGTGGCAGTCGTGGCTGTCGTTCTCCTTGCAGCCGTTGTTGGAATTTTCGTCCTCGAGACAGGTGACAATGGAGACGATTCTGCGGACCCGACTGTAGACGCGGCCGTCGACAACGAGTCGAACGTCGTCGAACTCTCGGTTACGGAGATGGGTGGTGCAGAGGAGTTCGTTCTCCGGAGCGATGTCGATAGTACCGAGGAACTCCGGTTAGACGAATTGCAGGAGACGGGTGATACGATGACGCTCGAGCCTGAATCGGGAACTGAAGTGAGAGCGAAAATCGTCGCAATCGACGGCAACGACGAACAGTTGGTAAGGAGTGTCGAGTGGGAGTTCGACCTCGAGCAGGACAGCGAACCGATCAACCCAGCGATGAGTGTTGACGTGAATAACAACGACGAGAGAATAACGTTTACCGTCACCAGCATGGGTGATGCAGCGGCGTTCGTCCTTCGGGGAGATGTTCCCAACGATGAGTTCGAACTGGACGAACTGGAGGCCACTGGTGATATGATGACCGTTGATGGTGACGAACTCACTGATAACGGAACCGGTGCTATCGTCGCAATCGACGGCGATATCGAGAGTCAGATCCTCAGTATCGACTGGAATTTCGACTGAGAGATAGTAACAACTGAAACGATTTACACACTGATCGCACCAGCCGTCGTGCGATCAGGTGTGCATTGACTTTCAGTGGCTACTATAGCATATTATCGCCGAACCGGGTTTGGTTGAGCCCTCCGCTGGAATAGTCGTTCACACTCACAGTGGATGTGCTTCGAGATCTTACTGGATCCCTTCTACTCTCTCCTGAGTAACAGACCCGGCTGCAATCAGCAGTAGCGCCGAACAGCAGGAGGTCACGCGTGGGAGGCGTGTGGATCGGTCGGACATCACGTTAGTGTAACCCGAACCCAACACCTTCGAGTACACCCACCCCCCAACTTCCCCTATGCGCGAACTCCTCGAGGCCGTCGCCGACGGCCACCTCTCTCCGTCCGAAGCCGAAGCCGAACTCAGAGGCTATGCAACCAACGACGCGGGCCGATTCGACGCGGCCCGCAAACAGCGCCGCGGAATTCCGGAGGCGATCCTCGCCGAGGGAAAGACGCCCGCGCAGGTCGTCGCCCTCGCGGAAACTGCCCTCGAGACCACCGACAGGGCGCTGCTGACTCGCACCGACGACGAACAGCTCGACGCGCTCCAGACCGCCCTCGAGAACTCCTTCCCGAACGCGACCCTCGAACGTTGGGGCACGTCGGTTCGCGTCGTCACTCCCGAGTTCGACCAGCCCTCGCTCGACGCGACGGTCGGCGTCGTCACGGCGGGGACCGTCGACGGCCCGGTAGCCGACGAGGCCGAACTCCTGCCGCGCGACGCGGGGGCGACGATCGACCGCGTCGAGGACGTCGGCGTCGCCGCGCTGGATCGCACGCTGGATCAGGTCGACCGATTTCGGGCCGCCGACGTGCTGATCGTCGCCGCCGGCCGCGAGGGGGCGCTGCCGACCGTCATCGCCGGTCTGGTCGATACGCCCGTTATCGCGGTGCCCGTCTCGAGCGGCTACGGCTTCGGCGGCGACGGCGAGGCCGCGTTGGCGGGACTGCTCCAGTCCTGTACCGTTCTGTCGGTGGTCAACATCGACGCGGGCTTCGTCGCCGGCGCGCAGGCGACACTCATTGCCCAAGCCATCGACGGCGCTCGCGACTCGAGCCCCTGATACCGACAAAAAATTCTCCCGTATCCGAAACGCCAAACAGTGTATGGGGAAGGCTTTTTATTGCACACCGAATAGTGTCGGGTACCGGCCGAGGCCGGTGTGACCATTGCCCAATGCCCACCTGTGATCACTGCGACGCGCACGTGTCCGAGCGCTTTGCACGCGTCTTCGCCGACGAAAACGGCGAGATCCACGCGTGTATCAGCTGCTCGGCGAACGCCGGGATCGCGGAAGCCGCGCGACACCGCGCTCGCGGTACCTGATCCCCGCTCGAGCATCGCGACCGACGACCACGCGCCCCCACTCCGTTGCGCTTTTTATCGATCTCCTGCGTAGCGTGAGCCATGGCCGATCACGTGGTCTACGTCCTCGAGTGCGCCGACGGCTCCCTGTATACCGGCTACACGACCGACCTCGAGCGACGGGTCGCCGAACACGCCGCCGGCGAAGGTGCGAAGTACACCCGCGGACGCACGCCGGTCGAACTCCAGTACCACGAGTGCTACGACTCGAAGTCGGCCGCCATGTCCCGCGAGTACGAGATCAAACAGCTCTCTCGCCGACGGAAAGAACGACTCGTCGGCCTCGAGTGAGCCGATCGCCGTCGGGCATAGAATTCCGCCCGAACCCTCCCAAAAAATAGATACCGCGGCGGTTCCTGTTTCGAGACGACATGAAGATCGACATCGCCGACCTCAAACAGCCGGAGTACACCGGCGAGAATCGGTGTGAGCCGTGTACGATACTGAACCTCGCGATCGCCGCGGTCGTCGGGTCGCTCATCGCACGCAAGACGAAACTCGGCGGGCTGGCCGCGGTCGGCATCTCGATCGGCCTCATCTACGTGCGGGGCTATCTCGTCCCCGGCACGCCGACGCTGACGAAGCGGTATCTGCCGCCCGAAGTCCTGCGCTGGTTCGGCAAGGACCCCGAACCCCAGGTTTCGAGCGGGTTCGGCGGCGTCGACGCCGGAACTGAGGCGACCGATATCGCGATCGACGGGACCGACGACGCCGACGCCGCGACCGACGGCGACGACACGGCGGTCGAAGCCACCGAGGCAACGGCTGACGACGACGGAATTGCGACCGAAGACGCCGGTACTACCGAATCGGAACCCGAACCGGAACCGCTCGATCTCGAGGATTTTTTCCTCGCGAACGACGTCCTCGAGCCCTGTGACGACCGGGACGACCTCTGCCTCACCGAGGCGTTCGAAGTCGACTGGCTCGCGGCGATCGAGGAGGTAGACGAGGCCGGCGTCGACGCGACGGCCGTGATCGACGCCTTCGACTTCGACGCCGAACCGGAAGAGTTCGAACTCGAGGAGCGCGACGAGGCCCGACTACTCGTTGGCGAGCGCGGTATCGCCGGCCGCTGGCCCTCCCGCGCTGCGGTGGTCGCCGACGTCGCTGCCAGTCGCGTCCTCGCGGATTGGGCCCCCGAGTGGGACGGACAGACGCCCGAGACGAAAGGGCAGGTGCTCAACGGGCTCCGGATGTTCCTCGAGACCTGTCCGGGCGCCGGCGGCGAGATCAGCATGGACGAGGAGGTCGTCGAATCCTGCTGTAGCTCCCACGACGTGATCGCCGTGACCTGCGACGAGACGGGCGAACGACTGTTCGAGCAGCGGGTCAACACCTCCACGAGTCGGATGCAGCGGTAGCCCGGCGGAGGCGGAACGGCGGACTCGATCGCGAGCCGACTCAGTCGTCGGCTGCTGCGGACCGCGATGACGTCACGCTCGGCTCGATGAACGCGTACTCGGCGAGGTTTCGCCCTAATTTCTCCACTCGCTCCTGCAGGTCCGGATCACGAAACCGACGGCCGTCGATGGCGTCGGAGTCGGCTTCGAACTTGCTCGAGGCGTTTCGAAGCCCCACCTGGTGGGGCAGGACCCAGCCGTGGACGCCGCGAACCGTAATCCGCAGGTGATCGAGCGTCGAGCCGTAGCTCCCACCGCCGGCGGTGGCCAGCAGCCCGACGGTGGTATCCTCGTACTCGTCCCAGCCGCAGAAGTCGTGAAAGTTCTTCAGGGCGCCGGAGTACGAGCCGTGGTAGACGGGCGTCCCGAGCGCGACGGCGTCGGCCTCGCGGACGATCCGCATCGCCTCCTCTGCGGCATCCGGATCGTCGACGTCGGGATCGTAGACGGGCAGGTCGTACTCGCCCAGATCGACCAGGCTCGTCTCTGCGCCGGCGGCGGCGGCCGCCTCGAGGGCGTAGCGCAACGCCGTGCGCGTGTAGCTGGTCTCGCGAAGGCTGCCGTTGACGGCGACGACGGAGGGTGTATCGGACATACCGGCGCTAAGACGTCCGTCAAGAAAACACCGTTGCTCGTCCGTCCGCGTGGATTCGTGTCCGTCGAGGGTTCTCGAGGCCTCTCGGATTCCGACGCACGATCAACTCTGCCCGCTCGCTGCACGATCCGTATGAGGGCGCCGCCTTTTTCGCGCCCGGCGACGAGACACGCGTATGGAGACGATCAGTTTCGGCACCGACGGCTGGCGGGCGACGTTAGCGGAGTTCACCGCGCCGCGCGTGCGGATGGTCGGACAGGCTGTCGCGACGTACCTACGGGACGAAGGACTCGAGGCCCCGGTCGTGGTCGGCTACGACGCCCGCGAGACCTCGCGCGGGTTTGCCGAGGAACTGGCTCGCGTGCTCTGTGCCAACGGCTTCGACGTGATCATGCCCGACCGCGACCGACCGACGCCGCTGGTCGCCCACGCGATCATCGAGCGCGACCTGGCGGGCGGACTCGCCATCACGGCCTCGCACAACCCGCCGGAGTACAACGGCGTGAAGTTCATCCCCGAGGACGGCGCGCCAGCCCTCCCCGACGTCACCGACGCCATCGCGGATCGACTCGCCGACCCGGACCCCCTCCCGGAGGACGAACACGGCACCGTCGAGGAGGTCGATCTCACGACCCCCCACGCCGACGCCGCCCTCGAACTGGTCGAGGAGATCACTGGCAGTGCCGATCTCTCGCCTGCCGACCTGACGGTCGCCTACGACGCCATGCACGGCAGCGGACGCGGGACGACCGACGCCCTGCTCGAGCGCGCCGGGGCCTCCCTCGAGTGTCTGCGCTGTCGCCGAGATCCCGAGTTCGGCGGCGGCGCACCCGAACCGTCGCCCGAGAACCTCGAGGCACTGATCGATCTCGTCACCGACGACGCGACGGACCCGGCTCTCGGGATCGCGAACGACGGCGATGCGGATCGGATCGCAATCGTCACGCCCGAGCGCGGGTATCTCGACGAAAATCTCTTTTTCGCCGCGCTCTACGACTACCTGCTCGCGGACGATTCGGGAGGCGTCGTCCGCACCGTCTCCACGACGTTTCTGATCGATCGCGTCGCCGACGCTCACGGCGAGACCGTCCACGAGGTCCCGGTCGGCTTCAAGTGGGTCGCCGAGGCGATGGCCGACCACGACGCCCTCGTCGGCGGCGAGGAGTCCGGCGGCTTCACCGTCCGCGGCCACGTCCGCGAGAAAGACGGCGTCCTGATGGCGCTACTCGCCGCGGTCATGCACGCCGACGAACCACTGGACGACCGGGTCGATCGGCTCCTCGAGGAACACGGCACCGTCGTCCAGAACAAGCGCAGCGTGGCCTGCCCGGACCAGGAGAAGGCGCGAGTCCTCGCCGATCTCGAGGACGCAATCCCCGAGAGCGTCGCTGGAACCGACGTGGAGAGCGTCAACACCGCGGACGGCTTCAAACTCCAGCTCGCCGACGGCTCCTGGCTCCTCGTTCGGCCCAGCGGAACCGAGCCCGTGTTGCGGGTCTACGCCGAAGCCGCAGACGAGGATCGGGTGACCGAGTTGCTCGAGGCGGGCGAGGAACTGGTCGAGCCGCTGGTCTGAGTCAGCATCCTTCCGTGCAGTCTCGGTGACGTTCCGTCTCTCCGATCCGGGTTGCGTGCTCCGGGCCCTTCTTTACCGGCGTCGACCCGCTCCCTAGGAGTATGAGCCAATCGAACCGCGAGGACGTCGCGTTCACGGAACTCACGCCGGACTCGTGGCATCAGAACGACGAGGGCAACTACTACCTCGACTGTCCGGAGTGTGGCTCCGCCGCGTCGCTGATGACCATCGTCAAACACGGCCGCTGTAACGGGTACATGGACCAACAGGAGGGCGACACCGAGCTCGACGAGGCCGAACTCGACTGCACGGCGAAGCTCCGCCTCGAACTCGGCTACACGTCCGACCCCGACCCCGAGGCGACCGACTCGGACGCCGAACAGTCCGAAGACAGCGTCGAAACGGGCGAGGGCGTCCCCGGCGAGGGATCCCCGGCGGGGTCGGACGGGACGGTGAGCAACGAACAGCAGTAGTCTCGGCCGTATCTCGCTCCAATTCGACTCGAGACGGAGCCAGTACAGCCCGTCAATCCACTCGTTCCGCCGGCACGCCGACGACGGTCGCCCCGGCTTCGACGTCCCGCGTGACGACCGATCCGGCGCCGACCGCCGCATCTTCGCCGACCGTAATATCGCCGAGCAGCGTCGCGTTCGCTCCGATCTGGACGCCGTCCTCGATCGTCGGATGGCGCTTGACCGGTTCGTTCGTGTCGCCGCCCAGCGTGACGCCGTGATACATGTGGACGTCGTCACCGATCTCGGCCGTCTCGCCGATGACGACCCCCATACCGTGATCGATCGTCACCCGGCGACCGATCGTCGCACCGGGATGGATCTCGACGCCGGTGAGCATGCGGACGACGTGCGAAAGCAGTCGGGCGAGCAACTGAAAACCGGCGTTCCAGAGCCGGTGGGTGAGCCGGTGGCCCCAGACAGCGTGGACCCCGGGATAGGCGAGTGCGACCTCGAGACACCGCTTTGCAGCGGGATCGCGTTCGCACATCGTCCGCGTATCCTCACGCAGTCGTTGGAACATCGGTCACCAGTTCGGACGCGACAGTTAGCGTATGATGCGCTCGGGACGACACAGGGCGATCGATCGATCGACAGCACCGGCCGGTAACGCGACGAGGGGAGTTCCTGCCGATGCGCGCCGTCTGGCCGGTAGATACCATACCCGGACCTACCGGCGAGTTGGCCTAAAAGGGTTCGCTTCCCGTCGTCGCGACACGGCGCTGCCGTCTCCGACTTATTCCCCGCGTGCGAGTCGCGTGCCGATCCGCTCGGGCAGGTCGGTTTCTCGAACCGCCTCCTGGACGGCGTCGATATCGTACTCCACGCGGTGCGTTTCGGCGGTCAGCGCGTCGAGGTCGACGACCGCGTAGGCCGCTCGCGGATCGCCGTCTCGAGGCTGGCCCACGCTGCCCGGGTTGATGACGATCCCCTCGGCGAACTGCTCGACGCCCTGGACGTGAGTGTGGCCGAGCACGAGGACGTCCTCCTCGCCGAGCATCCCCGGAGAGAATTCTCGCGGATACGTGTAGCGCGTGTATCGCTGCGGATCGTCCGGGTGGCCGTGGACGAGTTTCACTCGGCCGTCACAGGCGAGACGTTCATCGGGAAGCGACTCGAGCCACGCGAGTTGCCCCTCCGAGAGCTGTTCGCTGGCGTGCTCGACGCCGGCCCGCGCCATCCCGTTGAATCGGAACGGGGCGTCGCCGACGACCGCGGCGTCGTGGTTGCCCATCACCGTCGGCACGTCGCGCTCCCGAAGTTCGTCGACGCACGCAGCGGGCCAGGGGTTGTAGCCGACGACGTCCCCCGCACACAGCACCTCGTCGACGGGCGGCATGTCGTCGAGAACGGCCTCGAGGGCGACGCGATTCCCGTGGACGTCGGAGATGAGTCCGACTTTCATGTACGAAGACAACGGCCGCGAGCGGTTTGTAGGTTGGCCGACCGCTCACTCTGCGGATCAACCCGGCTACGACGGACTGATCGACCCACGTGCAGTGGCGCGTGCTGTGGGCCGGCCGAGCGAACGCGAGGGCGGTCGACGAATGCACGCGAGGGATGAGTGAACGAAGCGAACGAATCGGTTGGGGAGGGTGTGGAAATCATCGCCGCCAGCGTGTGGCGGTTCCTTTTACTAGCAACTACCGAAAAACGGATCCAGCGTAAGCTACGAACCACTACTCTACCCTTTTTGGTACCGACTAGTCGCCGTTCTCGATGGCCGTCTCGAACCCGTCGTCGGTTCGACTCACGCCGGCCGCACAGACGGCGTGTTCGAACTCGAGGTCGTAAACCTCGCTCGCCGCCGCCTCGGCACTGTCGGCCTCGAGACTGAACGATTCCGGCGCGTCCTTCTCGTAGGTCGCCACGAGCGTCGGCTCGTCGATCGTCTCGACGAGCAGGGCGTCCTTCCGCACGGTGCCGATCAGGGCCTCGCCCAAACCGTCGATCGTCGCCGCGATCCGCGGCGTGTTGTAGTCGTCCTTCTCGTAATCCAGCGCCAGCAGGCTCTCCGCGAGGGCGTCTCGAGCGGGGTAGCCCAACTCGAGTTTCTCCGCGATCGGATCGACGTGCGAGCCGTTGCCGAAGGTAGCCGTCTCGCCGGTCGGCGTCTCGACCACCCGCAGGCAGTTGTAGGACACGTAGGGGTTGTCCGTCTCGGGGGCGTCCGCCGTGGGACCGACGGTGAGGGCGTCCTCTCGAGCGGTGATCTCCCGGTTGGGAAACGAGCGCGACGACACGCGGTAGGCGCCGACGTCGGGACCGACGACGACGAATCGTCCAACGTACATACGCGGGAGTGCGCGAGAGAGGGGAAAAGGGATGTCGGTTCGGACTCGAGCGGCCGTCTTTGCCGGCATCGTACCGGGTTCGGAGCCGCCGTTTTATATACGATGCCGCGGCGAACGGGGGTGTGACGACGGAAGCGGAGTGTCTCGAGGCGTTGCGACGGGCCGCGGAGCAACTCGGCGAGTCGCCGACGAAAGCGCAGTACGAAGAGCTAGGGCTGACGCCGGCGTCGGCCACGATCATGAAGACAGTAGGTGGGTGGAATGCGGCAAAAGAGCGCGCAGGACTGGAAACGTTCGATCGGGCTGCAACGGGCGGTCAACCGGTCCAACCGAAACCGGACTGGGTCGACATACCCGACGATGCCGAGTGGGAGGAACTCACGGGTCAACAGCGCTGGTACTACAAGAATCGGGAGGCTCGAATCGAGCGAAAGGATCGTCGACGAAACGAAATCCGACAGTGGCTCTATACGTACAAAGACCGACGCTGTGAGTGCACCCGATGTGGCGAAGAGCGACCACCGTGTTTGGACTTTCACCATCCGGACGAAAAGGAACTGGGTATCTCAGCGATGGTCGTCGACGGATACTCGAGGGAGCGTATTCGAGAAGAGATCGATCGCTGTATCGTTCTCTGTGCAAATTGCCACCGAATAGAACACTACGACCTACCGACACGGTAGTCCCCACGCGATTACAGCCACAATCCGGATGCCGACAACTGTGATATACCACGGTATCTGGTCCAGTTCGTAACACTCTAATACGGACACCAACTACTGACTGGTACGTCGTCGGAAAACGAGACCGGCGAAACATGACAAGTCCATTAGGGTAGCGGCCAATCCTGAAGCCTTCTGGGGGCTTCGACGCTGGTTCGAATCCAGCATGGACTACTCCTCTCCGTTCTTCGACTCGAGACCTTTCAGCCCGTCCTCTCCGACTCTCCAGTGGAAACGAAGGGGTCGAACCTGCGTCGTCGATCGTACCAGAACCCCTATCTGAGTTGCATTCGTACTGACTGGCAATGAATCGACGGCAGTTTTTCACAGCGGGGGCGGTCGTAACCGCCGCGACCGTCGCTGGCTGTCTTGGTGGTGACGACGAGACCGATGACACGGACAATGGACTCGACGACGCCGATCAGGGAGACGGCTACGGACCGGAGCCTGACGACGAACTCGACGAGCGATCGATCGATACCGACGACTACGAGACGATGCCCTACGAGGGTATCGAGGTACCGCTAGCCCCGCTCGAGGACGTCTACTACTGGTACGCGCGACAGGAAGCCCGGATAGTCGACACGCGAGACGTCGGTTCGTTCGAGGACGCCCGAATCGTCGGTGCCGCGTTGAGTCCCGCACCCGACGGCGGCGACGACGATCCGGTCGCGGGCTGGGCCGAAGACGACCGAATCGTGACGTACTGCGTCTGTCCGCACGCGATGGCCGTCCAGCGGGCCGCGGGGTTGATCGACGACGGCTACGAGAACGTCTACGCGCTCGACGACGGCTTTCAGGAGTGGATCGAAGCCGGCTATCCGCTCGAAGGGAACGACGTCGACGACGCCGCCAGCGCGAGTCTCCCGGCGTACCACGTCGAAGGACGGTCCGATCCGGCCTACGCCGGCGAGTACGTTTCCGTCCGGACGGTCGATGACGACAAACAGGAGATGAGCCTCGTCGACGCCGACGGCTCCTATGAACTAACGCTGCACTTCACTGGACTGAGCGACGACTCGTTGCTCGAGGTCGAAGCTCCCGACTACACCCGTGAACTGACGCTCGCGGAACTGACGAGCGACGTCGTCACGGCCTGATTCTACGTCTCGGAGCGCTCGTACGCGCCCTCGCGCTCGAGTTCGCCCCGTTTTCGCAACACGCTCGGCGTTCGGCAGATCCCCGGCGCGCCGGTCGCCTGCGGCACCGTACAGTTGTTACAGTTCTCACAGAGGACGCGCAGATCGCCGTCAACCGGCGTCTCGGCGTCGGTACCGTTCTCGAGCAGCCGCGCCCCCAACCGCGGCTCGGCGTAGAAGGGGCGGGCCATGCCGACCATGTCACAAGCCGCTCTCTCGCGAGTGCCGTCACTGGATACGCCACTCGAGCCGAGCAACCGATCCATCTCTCGTCGCTCGCGGATCCCGCCCTCCGCGAGCACGGGGATCGACACCCGCTCGCGAACTCGCCGGCAGAAGCCCTCGTTCCACGCGGGGTCGAAGTCGTACTGTAGCGACTGGACCCGGTTCGCCGCGGCGACGAGTCGTCTGCGCGTCGCGCCGCCGAACGCCGCGTCGTACGCCTCGCGCAACTGCTCGTTCCCCCAGGCTCGTTCGGGGTACTCCCCGCGAACGATGCTCATGTCCCAGACGACCGACGTCTGGACGGGGACGACCGCGTCGTAGCCGATTCGTTCGAGTCGCCGAGCGATCTCGATCCCGTCCTCGAGCGACAGTTTCCGCCGGACGATCGGCGAGGGCGGTGCGGGCGTCTCCGCCGGCACCTTGGTCATGAGCGGAATATCGCCCGCTCGCTCGCGGATCTCGTCGTGAACGAGCGCGAGGAATTCGAGTCTCGCCTCCGGAGAGCCGCCGAACTCGTCGTCCCGACGGTTGTAGAACGGCGAGAGAAACTGCTGGACGATGCCCATATTCGCCCCCGAGAGGTGGATGCCGTCGTAGCCGGCTTCCACCGCATATGCTGCAGACCGGCCGAAATCGGCCGCGAGTTCGTACACCTCCTCGGTCGAGAGCACGTGGGGATCGTAGGCGAGAAAGCCGAGTCGATCCAGCAGCCGCAACTGCCAGGGTGGTCTCGAGACCGCCAACTGCTCCAGTTCCGGATGCGCCTCGCGATACTCGGCGTGCCAGGTTTCCATGCTCCGTAGACCGCCGTGCTCGAGTTGCACGAAGATCCGGCTGCCGTGCTCGTGGATCCGGTCGGTCAGCCGCGATAGTTCGGCGACGAACTCGGGGTCGTGGACGCGGGTCATCCCCGGCGCGGCACAACCGCCGTCGCCGCGAACGATGGTCGCCCCCTGACAGAGGAGGCCGACACCCGACTCCGCTGCGGGCTCGAGATCGTCGATCAGCGTGTCGACCGCGTCGGGGCCGTTGCCCGCACACTCGAGCACTGGCGCGCGATAGAGCCGATTGGGAACCTCGCAGCCGCCGATCTCGATGGGGTCCTCGAGGGTGGTCATACCGACGCTATCACGGGATCGTACAAGAGCGTGCCGTCCGTGCGCACGACGTCCCCGGCCGCGTCTACGACGAATCTCGCCGTGACGGTGACGGATGCCGTAGCGGTGGTACGTCGCCGTGACGGTGACGGATTCCATAGCGGTGGTACGTCGCCGTTCGGATGGGACTGAGGGGGTGTGGTCGCCGAAATCAACGTGCTTCTGCCGGGATCGTATCGATGCGGCCGACGTATCAAATATTGTAAGAAAACGTCTCGTTGTTGGCCGCAGACGTGTCGACCGTATGACTCGTACACGCACACATCCGACGATGATAGCCACCGCCTCGAGACTCCTTCCCTGGTTTCGCGTGGTGTTCGGAGCGATCGGGCTCCTCGTTCCGCGCGTGCTCGGTCGGTGGTACGGCCTCTCGGCGAACGGCGGCTCCCTCGACGTCGCGCTTCGCTACGCGTGCATTCGAGCGCTCGGGCTCGGGATCGGCCGACTGACGGCGAGCAGGGCGACCCGTCGCGAGTGGGATCGCATCGCCCTCCTGATCGACGTTCTCGATACGCTCATGCTCCTCGAGGCCGGTATCCGGGGACGGATTCCGAAACGAAGCGCGCTCGTGATGCTGAGCGGAACGATTTCGGGTGCCGCGATCGGGTTCCTCGCACGAGACAGCGATCCCGTGCGAGCGGCCGACTGACGCGGACCCTGTGATCGACCGTCGCGCGTATTATGGCGGCGTCAGGACCGCACGCCCCTCGATCTCGTTGTGCTCGAGGCGTTCCGCGACCGTGTTGATCTCCGCGAGGTCGTGGGTCTCGGTTCGCAACTCGACGTCGCCGCGGTCGACGAGCGAGACGAGTTCTTGCAACTCGGCGTACTTCCCGACCAGCGTGCCGCGGAACGCGAACTCGCCGTTGACCAACGCCTGACTGGGTTCGTGGACGTGGCCGCCGTAGCCGACGATGTGGTGGTCGCCGCCGGCGGCGACGATTTCGGGCGCCAAGGCAGTCGTCTCGTCTCTCCCGACGAAGTCGATCACCTGCTGGGCACCCTCGTCGTCGGTCAGATCCGCGATCACGCTCGGAACGTCTTCGTCGGCCGAGTTGACGGTGTGATTGGCGCCCAACTCCGTCGCTAACTCGAGGGCCTCGTTCTTGATGTCGGCGGCGACGATGGTCGCGGCGCTCGTCGCGTCGAGACACTGGAGGCCGATGTGGCCGAGCCCGCCGACGCCGATGACGACGCAGGTGTCGCCCGGGTTCAGTTCGCGGACGGCCTTCTTGACGGCGTGGTAGGCCGTGATCCCCGCGTCGGCGTGGGGGGCGATCTCGGTCGGATCGACGCCGTCGGGAAGCGGGATCACCGCTCGCTCGTTCGTCCGAAGGTACTCGGCGAAGCCGCCGTCGGTGGTGAGCCCGTTGAACGCGCTGTTCTCGCAGTACATGTCCTCGCCGAGCCGGCAGGGCCGACAGATGCCGCAGGTCTGGACGGGGTGACAGATCACCGGATCGCCCGCCTCGACCAGCGTCACCTCGTCGCCGGTTTCGGCGACGATGCCGGCGTTCTCGTGGCCGAGCGTCATCGGGAGCTCCTGGGGGGCGTACTCGGTCCACATCCCCTCGACGATGTGGTTGTCCGTCTGGCACCACCCCGCGCCTTTGACCTCGACCAGAACGCCGTCGGATTGATTGATCTCGGGTCGATCGACGTCCTCTACCTCCAGCGCCTCGCTCATCTCGTCGGTGTACTCGTGGAGTCGAGCTGCTTGCATGGTGCTATGATACCGTTCAACACGGCCAATGATAACGTTCTCCACCTATCAGAAGTCGTGACCGTTTGTTCGTTGATACCCTGAGAGTGACGACCTAATTTTGACGGCGTACTGTGGTCCGTCTGGGTAACTCAGCTCTCTCTGAAAAAGAGTCATGTTCTATGTTAACGATAATCACTGTGCGATGTATCAGCACAACGGCGAGGAGATCT
This sequence comes from Natronorubrum texcoconense, assembly GCF_900100335.1. Lineage (GTDB taxonomy): Archaea > Halobacteriota > Halobacteria > Halobacteriales > Natrialbaceae > Natronorubrum > Natronorubrum texcoconense. The sequence continues at coordinate 46,564 of NZ_FNFE01000009.1, forward strand.
TCGTCATCGACGCTCACGTTCATCTGTGGGACGCCACGGAGGAAAACATCCAGCACGACGGCGGCGAGGAGTTCATCCGGTGCTTCTACGACTACCACACGACGTTTACGCCCGAGGAGCGCCAGTGGGGGATGGACGAGTACCGCTACTACGGCCCAGACCGGATGCTCGAGGACATGTTCGGCAACGCTGCCGTCGACATGGGCATTTTCCAGCCTACCTATCTCTCCGACTTCTACGAGGAGGGGTTCAATACGACCGAGCAGAACGCCGAACTGGCGACGGAGTACCCGGAGCGGTTCGTCCTCAACGGCTCGTTCGATCCCCGCGACGCCGATCCGGGGATCGAGTACCTCGAGGAACTCCACGAGAAATACGACATTCCGGGCGTTAAGCTGTACACGGCCGAGTGGCGCGGCGACTCGAAAGGGTGGCGCCTCGACGACGAGGAGGCGTTCCGATTCCTCGAGCGGTGCGAAGAGTTGGGGATCGAGAACATCCACACCCACAAGGGACCGACGATCCGACCGCTGAACCGCGACGCGTTCGACGTCAAGGACGTCGACGACGCGGCCTCCTCGTTCTCGGGACTGAACTTCATCGTCGAACACGTCGGCCTTCCTCGGCTCGACGACTTCTGCTGGATCGCGGGCCAAGAGCCGAACGTCTACGGGGGCCTGGCCGTCGCCGCCCCGTTCGCCCAGAACCGGCCGGGAAAATTCTCCGAGATCATGTCCGAACTGCTCTGGTGGCTCGGCGAGGACCGCGTCCTGTTCGGCTCGGACTACGCGCTGTGGAATCCCGACTGGCTCGTCGAGGAAGTCATGGAGGCCGAACTCACGGAAGAGCACCGCACGGAGTACGGCGTCGAGTGGGATCTCGAGACGAAACGGAAGGTGATGGGCGAGAACGCCGCCAAACTCTACGACATCGATATCGAGGCAAAGCGCCGGCAGTTCCAGGAGGACGAGATCAGCCAGCGGTTCGGCCTCGAAGACCACTACGCCGGCGGGGAGCCCGCGGCGGCCGACGACTGATGGGCCGAACGGAAGCCGACGCCGACGGACCCGAACCGACGCGAGCCGCCGTCCGCGACCGACTGGATCGGGTCACCGATCCCGAACTCGACCGTTCGATCGTCGAACTCGAGTACGTGGACGGAATCGAAATCGACGGTCGACGAGTCGAGGTCGAGATCACGCTCCCGACGGCGTGGTGCTCGCCGGCGTTCGCCTGGATGATGACCGTCGACGCCCGCGACGAGGTCGCGACGCTGGCTGCGGTCGAGGTGGTCCGGATCACGCTCCGTGAACACATGCACGAGGCGGAAATCAATCGCGGCGTCAACGAGCGACGCTCGTTCGCCGAGGCGTTTCCGGACGCCGACGGAGACGTCGAGGCGGTCCGCGCGGAACTCGACGAAAAAGCCCGCGTCGCCAGACAGTACGACGCGACTGAGGCGCTGCTCGAGGCCGGTCTCGACGGCGAGGCGATCACCGGGCTGCGACTGGCGGACCTCGAGCCCCTCGAGGCGGACGGCACGCCCGACGACGGCGAGGCGACGGGTTCGTTCGCCGTCTACGTCGCCGACCGCTCGTTCGTCGTCCGGGTTCCGCGAGCGCCGATCGAGCGCTACCTCGAGAAGGCCCGCGAGACCGATCTCGTCTCCGAGGCGGACGACGTCCTGTTCCGGACGCCGGAGGGCGAGCCGATCGACCCCAACTCGTTCGACCTCGTCCACCGTCGCGGCCGGCTCGCGACGGTCAATATGTCGAGTCAGGGCGGAATCTGTGACGGGCTTCGGGAAGCGAGGGAGAAGCGACTCGAGGAGTCGGCGGACGACTGACGCGACCGCGGCGGAGCCGTCACCGCGTTCGGTCAACTCACTTCTCGACCTCGAGCAGCGCCACTCGCTCGCGGACCAGGTCACCGAGGCTCGCGTCGGTCGCCCCGCGTTCGGCGTCGGTGATGTCGAAAAAGTCACACAGCGTGGCATCGTCTCGAGCGTCGAGGGTCGGTTCGGCCGCGACGAGGGCTTCGAGTTCGGTCAGCGCCGCGCGCGCCGCCATTTCGCTGCCCGTAGGAGCTTCGGTATCGTCGTTCGTACCCCGACCCCCTTCGTTTCCGGTGGAGCCCGTGTCAACGAGGAGCACGGCTCGGTTCTCTCCCTCGCCGACGCCCATCTCGAGGGCGCGATCGATCTGTCGGCGGCCGGCGGCGTAGAGCAGGATCTCGACGGCCCGATCCCGGGCGACGTTCGTCCCGCGGGCGATGGCGCGATCGGCCAGTTCGACGGCCCGCTCGAGGTGAGCGCGGTCGGCGACGTAGCGCGCGTCGAAGGCCTGTACCGTCACGTCGTGCCGGTCGCCGATCGCGCCGATCTCGGCGACGAACCGATCGAGGTCGTCGACGGAGAGGGTGCACTCGAGTAGCTCCATCAGAAATCACCCAGGCTGGACTGGCCGTCGTCCGCCGTTTCGTTCGTCGCGTTCTCGTCGGCTCCGCCTCCAGCGCTCGAGCCGGCGGCCCCTTCGTTCGCCGCTCCGTCGGCCGGTTCGACGCCCTCCATCGAGGGATCCTCGCGACCGGCGTTCTCGAGGATGTTCTCCGCCGTCTTCTCGCCCTTGAGCGCGCCCAGGACGACGCCCTTGTCGGCGCTTCTGAGATCGGCCGGCTCCTCGATGCCGACCGCGTAGAGCTGACGGGCGCGTTTGCGACCAACGCCGCCGACGGAGACTAGTTCGAGCAGTTCCTCGCTCACGCCGTGTTCGACGCGAGCGCGGGCTTCGCGGACGGCAACGGTCCATTCGCTGTCGATCTCCGCGGCCAGCGACTCGGCCGCGCCAAGCAGCCACTCGGCGGTGTCGACCTTCCCGCGGAGGTCGCCGGGACCGATCTTGTACCGGTCGGTCAACCGCTCTTCGTCCTCCTCGCTGGCCCAGTCCTCGAGCAGTTTGCCCGTCTTGAGCGCGGCCAGCCAGTCCTCGAAGCGGTCTTCCTCGTACTCGCTCGGCCGGTCGCCGAGCAGTTCGGCCTCCCGTTCGTAGTAGAGTTCGCCGAACGTCTCGTCCTCGCCCGAACGAAGGTAGAGTTCGTACATGTCGGGCGTCCGCGAGACGAGCTGGTAGAGGCCGAGCGCGGTCGGTCGGTCGTCGGCGCGCTCGAGCCCGTGGACGATCTCGGCGGCGCTCATCGGATCGAGGTAGAGCCGGGAGACGGTGTGGCCGAGGCTGGTGGCTTCGAGGGTTTCCTCGCGCGTTGCCTCCCGTTGTGCCGCGAGGTCGGCCGCGGAGGTGAACGCGCCGTCGTCGATCTCGGCGTCGTCCTCGGAATCGCCACCCGCTCTCTCACGCTCGATGAAGTCGTTGCGCTCGAGGTAGTCCAGCACGTCGTCGGTCACCCGCTCGAGCCGCCCTGCCTCGGTCGACTGGCTGGCATAGAGGGTTGCCTCGAGGAACTCGAGTAACCCCTCACGCGTGCGGGCGAAGCCGGAGGCGATGGTCGCGAGCACGTGCGTTCGCAGGGCGGGTTCGGCGGCGAGTTTCGACCGGACGGCCTCGGGGTCGGCCCAGACGTAGCGGTCGAACAGCTCCTCGCTCTCGTCGTGACTCTTCGCCAGCAGGACGGCCTCGCCGTAGGGGTCGAGCCCCGGCCGGCCGGCGCGGCCCATCATCTGGTGGACCTCGAGGACGTCCAGCGGGGACATCCCGCCCGCGCTGGGGTCGAAGCGCCGCCAGTCGCGGACGATGACCCGGCGTGCTGGGGTGTTCACGCCGGCGGCGAGGGTCGGCGTCGCCGAGATAACCTTCAGCAGTCGGTCGCGGAAGGCGTCCTCGACGAGCGTTCGCTGGGTGCTCGAGAGGCCGGCGTGATGGAACGCCGCGCCCCGCTCGACGCAGTCGGCCAGATCCTTGCTGGTCTCGGTGTCGCTGTCCTCCCTGATCTCCTCGGCCAGATCGACTAACGCTTCCCGCTCGTCGCCGTCGAGTTCGCGACTCGAGACCTGCCCCAATCGGCTCGCGGCGGCCTCGGCGTTTCGCCGGGAGTTGACGAAGACGAGCGAGGAGCCGCCCTCCTGCAAGATGTCCCGGACGAGCGCGGCCTCCTGTTTTTCCGATCCTTCGACGGGAACCTCCCGCGTCGAGCCGTCGTCGAAGTTCAGGGCGTTGCCGTAGTGGACGCCCATCCGCAGATCGATCGGTCGCCAGTCGGTGTCGACGAGCGCAGCGTCGAGCCAGTCGGCGATTTCGTCGGCGTTGCCGACCGTCGCGGAGAGCGCGACCGTCTGCATGGCGGGGTTGAGCCGCCGGAGTTTCGCGAGGGTGACCTCGAGCGTCGGCCCACGATTTCGGTCGTCGATCAGGTGAACCTCGTCGCTGACGACGCAGGTCAGATCGCTCAACCAGTCCGCGCCGTTACGCACGAGCGAGTCGACCTTCTCGCTGGTCGCGACGATGATGTCCTTCGTCGCGAGCCACTCGCTGGTGCTCTCGTAGTTGCCCGTCGTCACGCCCGTCGTGACGCCGAACCGTTCGTAGGCCTCGAACTCGGCCTTCTTCTCGCTGGCGAGCGCTCGCAGGGGGACGATGTACAGCGCCTTTCCGCCGCGTTCGACCGCCGACAGCATCGAGAGCGCGGCGATCATGGTCTTCCCGCTGGCGGTCGGGACGGCGGCGACGAGGCTCTCACCGTCGGTCGCGCCGGCCTCGACGGCCTCGGCCTGTGGCGGGTAGAGCTCCTCGATGCCCTCGCTTCGGAAGTGATCGACGGCACCGGCCGGGAGCCCCGACAGCTCCTCGATATTCATTACTCGTCTTTGGCGCGTCCCGTGGTTTAAACTGTCGTCTCGTCAGCGTGCAGACGTCGCCGCCGGCGGATTCGACTCGTACGAGGAGACGGACACGGTGGCACGGTGGCTGCCGGATCGATGCCGGACGAGCGACTCGAGAGCGGTGACCAGCCCAGTCGGCCGGTCCGACCTGCACCTGCCCGTCGGTACACCGATGGGGCTGGCGACCGAAACCGGTCGTATGCTCGCTCCCGATCACGTCCTCGTCCCGACGTTCGGCCGCCCGCGGGAGGACGAGGCGCTCGCGTACGCCCTCGAGACGTTTCCCGACGCCGACGTCACGCTGCTCGCCGTGGTCACGCCGCTCGGCGAGCGGATGAGCGAGGGCGGTATCCTCGAGCGTGACGACGAACGCACGACACAGGCACGCGAGCGAGCGACGACGCTACTCGAGGCGGTCGACGAACCGACCGCGAGCGAACGAGTCCGACTCGAGACCGCCGAGGGGCGGCCCGGAACCGTCGTCCCGCAGTACGCGAGCGAGGAGCGCGTCGATCACGTCGTGCTGTACGGCCACCGAAACGACACGAAGGGGTTCGTCCAGCGATTTCTCGGTCGCGGCATCGCATCGACGGTCGTCGAACGGACCTCGAGTCCGGTGACGGTCCTCGAGTAGTCACGCTGGCGGTATCGACGGTCGAAAATGCGGAAAACGGTTGCGGAGCCGTCGACTCGGTCCCGCCATCGAATTCGGTTCAGCCGCAGTCGTCAGTCGTCGGCCGTGACGGTCGCATCCTGTCGGGTGGTCTCGGTCGACCCGGACAGGTCACTGAGCGGCGAGATGCCGCCCGCGAGGATCGCCGCGGCGACCAGCAGCGCCGAGGAGAGCACGACGTACTGGTCGCCGCTGTAGCCGGCCAGTCCGGCACCGAAATCGACGACGAAGACGACGAAGAAAAACGAGACGATTGCCAGGATAATCATCAGCACGAACGCAACGAAGTTCGAAACGAAGTCACCGATCGCCTGCGTGATGGAACTCATAGTCTACAGTTTGACTCTCCCGATCACTGAAAAGCCTACTGATATATCATACAAATTTCATACGCATGACCTGTCCGCGGCCACCGACACTCGTATTATGGTCGGGCCTCGAGTAGCCCACGACACGGAGTCACTCCGCGAGCACCCATGAAACCGGTTTGCTACTGCAGTCGCTGCGGCGACGAAATCTCGCGAACCGCCGAGGAGTGTCCACACTGCGGCTATCATCCCCAGTCGATCGCGTGGCGGTTCGGCGCGGGTGCGCTCATCTTCGGCGCCGCGACGACGCTCGTCTCTCCACCCGTGGGACTGCTCGGCGTCTTCGTCGGGATCACCGCGCTCGGCGGGAGCTACTTGCTGTCGCCGGCGGAGTGACGCTCGCTCGAGCGCGGCCCCTCGAGGCCGACTCACCCGCCGATGATCATCGCCAACAGCTGATAGAGTCCGTACCCCACGACGATCGAACTCCCGAGCGTCAGCAGCCAAAACGTGATCGTAAAGCCGATCTTCCGCCTCGAGACGCCGGCCGAGCCCGCCGCGAGCCCGCCGCCGATGACCCCCGAGAGGATGATGTTGTTGAGCGAGATCGGAATCCCGAGCGCGATTGCAAGCTGTGCGATGATAAAGCCCGGCACGAGCGCCGCGATCGACCGCCGAACGCCGAGCTGGGCGTACTCCCTCGAAGTCGCCTGCAGCAGTCGCGGCGCGGCCATCCAGGCCCCGGCGAGGATGCCGGTCGCGCCGATCGCGAGCAGGACGATCCCCGGCAGGCCGAGTTCGATCCGGAAGAGGTTCTCGAGCGGGCCGGTCGCGAGGCCGACCTGCGAGCCGCCCGAGGAGAAGGCGACGATGCCGCCCAGCACGAGCAGAAACGACTGAATGCCGCTCTCGACGGAGACGAGGACGCGTTGTCGGACCCAGTAGAACGCGAGAGCACCGACGACGATCGTGACCAGAACTGTTCCGAGATCGACGCCGCCCGCGAGCGTCGGTCCGCCGCCGAACAGCCGGGAAACGAACCGCGCGAGACTCCCCTGATCGGCGGCCGGATCGGGGATGACCCCCAATCGGATGTTGGCGACGATGGCCCCGACGACCCCAGCGAGCAACGGGACGCCGACGGTTTCGGGGACGTCGTCGCGCCGCAACAAAATCGCTGTCACGTACGCCAGCCCGCCGGACATGATCGGAACCATCAGCCAGAATGTCCCGAGTCGCTGGTACGTTGCCATCGCGGGGTCGCCGCCCAGCGAGAGGCCGACGCCGATCATCGCACCCGTCGTCGCGAACGCCGCGGGGATCGGATACCGCGTGTAGATGCCGACCGCCATGAACGTCGCCGCCGTCAGCAGACCTGCAGTAGCCGCGAGCGGCGTGATCGCCACGCCGTCGATGAGGTCTGCGCCGACCGTCTCCGAGATGCTCCCACCCTGCATGAGCGCGCCGGCGGCCGCGAGCAGGCCGATGACGAACGCGGCCCGCATCGTCGAGATCGCGTTCGCGCCGATCGCGGGCGCGAAGGGTGGCGAGTTGCTGTTCGCCCCGAGTACCCACGCCATGAACAGACAGGTGAGGATGGCGGTCCCGACGAGTACGGCGAACGACAGTGCGACCATTCCGTCTCTCACTGTTCTACGACGGACCGGAAAAGCGTTCCCTCGGTCGACTCGTGGGCCGACTCGTTCGCTAGCCACCGACTGTGGTCCGGAAGCGGTATGTCCCAGACGCTCGAACCGTCGGGTATGAGAGTCGAGTTCGACGAAAACACCTGTATCGGCATGTATCAGTGCGTGGCTGAGTGGGACGCCTTCGAGAAGGACAAAGCGAGCGGGAAAGCGGTCCTCGAGGACAGCGAGGAGGTCGAAGACGGGGTCTTCGCCCGCGAGGTTCCCAAGGACGCGGAACTCGACGCGAAGTTCGCCGCGCGAACCTGTCCCGTCGACGCGATCAGGATCTACGACGACGACGGCGAGCAAATCATCCCCTAATTCTCGAGTCGACCGTCCGTGGTTTTCCGCGCCGTTACCGTCGCAACGCCACGTCCACCAGCCTCGATTCGACCGTCCGGAGCAGGGTCGACGCCGCGCTCTCCGAGCAGGCTAACGCCGACGCGACTTCCTCGAGCGACCCGTTGCGCGGAACGTCGTAGTAGCCGCATTCTCGAGCCGTTTCCATCGCTTCGAACTGTCGAGCGGTGAGTCTCCCCGCGAACGTTTCGACCCGAGCGCTGGCTCGCAGACGAACTCGGGGACGGATCCGAAACCGAGCGGACGGACGACGGTCGAACGCTCGAGTCCGACTCCGACCGACCCGAGTACACTCATTTCCCGTTCGACGGCGGCCCGCGTCACTGTCCGGGTATGCGATTCGCGATGGCCGAACTCAAACTCGCGCTCGCGACGATCGCCCGCCACGTCGAATTCGACCGTGTCAGCGACTCGCTCGAGCCGTCCGTCGGGATCACGTTCGATTCCCGGACCGCTCGAAGTTCGCGTCCGAACGTGAGCTGACTGCAGGGCTCGAGCGCTCGATCTGCCGTGAAAAAACGCGAGTCGGAGCAACGATTACGAAATCTTGTCGTACTGCTCGGAGAGCTTCTCGGCGGCCTCGCCGAGCTGGTCGCGCTCGAACTCCGAGAGGTCCCACTCGACGACCTCTTCGATGCCGTTCGAGCCGAGCTTACACGGGACGCCGAAGGCGGTGTCCTCGTGGCCGTACTCACCCTCGAGCGGGACGCTGCAGGGGAGCACCTCGCCGGTGTCTCGCAGGACCGCTTCGACGATGTGGCCGACGCCGGTCGCCGGCCCCCACTCCGTGGCGCCCTTCTTTTCGATGACGTTCATCGCCGAGGTCTGGAGCTCCTCGAGCAGTTCCTCCTTCTCCTCGTCGGTGAACTCGAGGTCCTGGCCGTCGACGCGGACCTTCGAGAAGACGGGCACCTGGGCGTCGCCGTGCTCGCCGAGGATGGTCGCGTCGACGTTCTGGACGGGCACGTCGAAGCGCTGGGCGATGACGTACCGGAAGCGAGCGGAGTCGAGTCGACCGCCGAAGCCGACCACTTGCTCGCGAGCCCGGTCGCCGGCCTCGTAGAGGTGACGGTTGAGCAGATCGACGGGGTTCGACGTCGTGACGGTGACGAAGTCGTCGTTGTGCTCCGCGAGCGAGGAGCCGATATCCTCCATGATCGGCGCGTTGTCGCCCGCGAGGTCGATACGCGTCTGGCCCGGCTGGCGCGGAATGCCGGCCGTGATGACGACGACGTCCGATCCCGCCGTATCCTCGTAGTCGCCCTGCCGGATCGTCGTGTTCGAATCGTAGGCCACCCCGTGGTTGGTGTCCGCAGCCTGTCCGATCGTCGTATCCTCCTGATCCGGAATGTCGACGAAGACGAGTTCGTCCGCGATATCCCGAAGTGCGATGTTGTAGCCTGCGGCGGCCCCGACCGTCCCGGCCGCGCCGACCACGCTAACTTTCGTCATACCACGTAATGATCCACCGTCCCACGCGTTAAATCCGTCGAAAACTCCTCCTTCGAACGATCTGACGAGAATTATGTCGACAGCTGTCGAACTCATTTCGATGCGCAGCAATCGTCGGCAAAATACCACGTTTCGGCGTGAATACCGCCATCGGAGGCCGAAACGTCGACGATCGTTTCGTCTCGAGCCCGACGATTCGTCGAGACCACTCGAGACCGAACCGATCATTGTCCGCGCCCGCAGTCACTCCCGTATGCGAGTCAGCGTCATCGGCGGCGGAGCGATCACCGACGAACAGACGGCCCGCGCCGAAGCCGTCGGCCGCGAACTCGCCGCTCGCGGCCACACGGTCGTCTGTGGCGGCCGCGGTGGAACGATGGAAGCCGTCTGTCGCGGCGCGAAAACCGAGGGCGGAACGACGATCGGAATTTTGCCCGGCGACCGTCCCGGTGACGCGAACGAGTACGTCGACGTCCCGATTGCGACCGGACTGGGCCACGCCCGGAACGCGCTCGTCCCGCTGAACGGCGACGCGGTTATCGCGCTCACCGGCGGCGTCGGCACGCTCACCGAAATCGGCTTCGCGGGCATCTACGACCGTCCCGTAGTCGGCCTCGAGACCCACGACGTCTCCGAGATCGGAATCGACCTCGTGACCGTCGACAGTCCCGAAGCGGCCGTCGACGCCGTCGAGGCCGCGCTCGAGGGCGAGCCCTGAGCGCCGGTGGCAGGACCCGAACCCGGAACCGTCTTTTTCAGCGCGCGTGTCGAGTGCCGTATGGCCGACGCCGACGACACCGACCCGTACCACATTCGCGAGGAACTCCCCGACCCCGAGACGTTCGCCGCGTTACGCGAGGCCGCGGGGATGCCGCCGCGCTCGCTCGAGGGGGTCGAACGCGGCCTCCCGAACTCGCTGTACGGCGTCGTGGTGGTCCACGAGCCGACCGACGAACCCGTCGGGATGGGCCGAATCGTCGGCGACGGCGGCACCGTCTACCAGATCTCGGATATGGCGGTTCACCCGGACCACCAGCGACGGGGGCTCGGGACGCGGATCATGACCGCTCTCGAGGACTATATCAACGAAACGGCGCCGTCGCAGGCGTACGTGAACCTGATCGCCGACGTCGACGGCTTCTACGAGGGGTTCGGCTACGAACCGGTCCGACCCGATTCGAAGGGGCTGTACCGGCGTACGGAGTGAGCTACCGCGGACTCGAGTGGCGATCGCTCGGCGCGTTCTCGACGCGCGACCGTTCGCAGCTTTTTCGACGTTCCACTCCCTCTAGACGAGCATGAGCGACTTCGACAAGGAAGCCGAACGCGAGAAACTCCGGGAGAAGTACGAGCGCGACGAACGCGAGCGGGAGGCGACCCAGCGCATGAGCGACCTGCTGCTCAAAGGAGCCACGATGACGAACGCCCACTGTGGCACCTGCGGCGACCCGCTCTTTCAGGAGGACGGTACCACGTTCTGTCCGAGCTGTCACGGGAATCCCGACGCCGTTCAGGGGACGGAGCTCGAGGCCCAGCCGGCCGACGAGGCTGCCGAAGAGGGCCGTACCGAAGCCAACCAGCAAGCGGGTTCCGCACCTAATCGCGCACCACAGAGTCCGGACGACGAAGGGGCTGACGAGACGGCCGTTGACAGGAGTCCAGCGGTCGATTCGGCTGCCGCCCGCGGGCACGACCCAGTCGATTCAGGCGCACAAGATGACTCGAGCCCTGAGATCGGTTCCACTCCCGACCCCGCGGTCGACTCGAGCACCGGGGACGAGCCGCGGCCCGAGACCCCGTCGCCGACCCCCTCACCTCGGTCGTTCGAGGGCCGTCGCCCGGCCGCCGATTCCTCGCCGGCCGACGGTGATCTCGAGTCCGCCCACGCCTCGCTCGTGCAGTCCCTCGAGAAGTTCGCCCGTAAGGCCGCCGAGACCGACGATCCGCGCTACGCGAAGGAGTGTCTCGAGGCCGCTCGCGAGGCGAGCGAGACGCTCGAGACGTTGCGGTGAGCGGTGGATGATCGTCCGGTAGCCGTTAGAAGTCGGGCGGCTGGATCTCTTTCGGCTCGTTGTCGCCGCAGCCGTGCTCGTACAGCTGTGAGGTGCGGGTGTCTCGGTTCTCGTGATCGTCGATGGTGTCGTAGGTGATGTCCTCGTAGACGACGTACATGTTGACGTGCGTCAGTTCGACGCCGTACTCCTCCTCCCACGTCTCACAGAGGTGATCGGCGAGGATCGGCGGCACGTCGTTGTCGTTGAATCCGCCGCTGCGGACGCTGTTCATGTAGAATCGGTAGCGGTAGGTGTCGTACTGGGTGTGGAGCTCTTCGGACGGCCGCTCGTAGGTTAACGGCCGATCGTTGTAGACGTCGATCCGATCACCGTCCGCGGTCTCGGCGGGGAAGACGTAGTAGCGGTCCGTCGTCCGCGGGTTCGGCGCGAAGACGCTCCAGTTGGGTTGATCGACGCCGAAACTCGAGGCCACGTCGTCGACCCGCTCCTCGGGCGTCGAGTTCCCGTCGATGAGCGCGACGGCCGGGATGTACGACAGAATCGACAGCAGGACGAGCGAGCCGAGGACGACGCCGAGGGTGACGCTGTAGGCGCCGGTCCGGATCTGGTCCAGCGACGGCGCGGTCACGCGCGGGTACGGGACGGCGGCGGCGACCGACTCGAGTCTGGTTCGGGGTCCGGTGAGTCGGTCAGTGTCGAAGTCGACGAGTGCGGCGACGGCCTTCAGATCGTCCCAGAACTGCGCCTGCAGGAACAACAGCAGGCCGGCCATCGCGACGTAGGGGAACGCCCCGATGCGGACCGTGAGGATGAACGAGGCGTGGCCGCCCGCGAACAGCGCGACGAGGAACATGCGCTTTCGCCCGACCAGCACGAGCAACAGCCACGAGAACATGAGCATGTAGTACCACATGTAGCTGCCCAGCTCGAGCAACACCGGGAACTGTCGGGCGTAGCCCACGAAGAGGAACGTCATATCGTCGAGGCCCATGATCAGCGGCGTCGCCTCCCCGCTGGTCCACAGCTCGTTTTCGGACTTGTGGTACCAGTTGAGGAAGTACATGTAGACCATCTGGCAGAGGATCAGCGCGGACGCGACGCCGGCGACCGACGGTCTGGGGTCGCGGCCGGCGTGAACGGCGTCGACGGACCAACGCTCGCCGAGTGGCAGGAAGATGGCCCAGAACAGCAGGAGCCGAAAGAGCGTGTCGGCGTAGCTCAACACCAGCGGGTTGTGGTGGTCGAGCGAGACGACGAACAGAAACGAGAGGATCGTCGCGATCCGGGTCTTGTAGCCGACGATCAGCTGGACGGCGATTAGAATCTGGATCCCCATTAGAAGGGCGATCAGCGTCGGATCCGTCGTCAGGTGGTAGAACGAGAACGCGTTGTCCGCGCTCAACTCCATCGCGAGCGACCGCGGAACGACTCCCTCCTCGGTGTAGAAGTGCGTGAAGTTACGCGCCCGCAACAGCACGTCCGCGATGATGAGCAGCCCGACGAACACCCGAAAGACGGCCAGCGTCCGCGTGTCTATCCGGACACACTGGGCGACGTTTCGCTGCACTCGCCGTGCGAGCGTCTCGAGTCGGGGTCTCACGGAGCCCTCCATTCGATACTAGATGTCAACAACGACGAAATAGTCGTTTCGGTCACGGTTCGTCGATCGACTCCGGACGAGGGGTGGGCGGATCTGGCAGGTGCATTGACGGTCATCGTGAGGGCGTAGTGACGTCGTCCGCGAGACGGAACGGCTCCGATTCGTCGTAGAGTCGGGGTGGAGGGGACTGTCTCGGCCGTCGCGGACGACGGTCGACGTCTGCTCGCAATCGAGAGGCATCCGGTATATGTTTTCTGTTCAGCACGACTCCGCTCGAGACCACTACGCTCGCTTCGGGTCGCGGCTCGAGTGTCGCCGAACGGCCGTAGGATCGCCACTCAGAGTCCGTATCGGCCGCTAAACGTTCGGAACTCGGAGCCACAAACCGGTGCTCAGGAGAACCGGAGGAACTGTCGGTCGTCGGCTCGCTCCTCGGTGGCCGGATACATCACGACGAAGTTCCCGTTCGTGAGGGTGGAGATGCTCTTCGGGAGCGTCTGCAGTCTCGGGTCCCACCCGATATCGTTCCGGCGTGCGCTCATGCAGACGACGAGGTCGTCCGAACGAACGTCGTCGCGGAGCGTCGCGAGCAGTTCGTCCCAGCCGTTCAGGTCGACGAACTCGCCGGGTGCGTCCGGCTCGACGAGACCGAACAGTCGCTGGCACTGCTCTCGGTTTCCGCCGATCACGAGTCCCCGAATCGGCGCGCCCGTCTGCTCGGAGATGAGCTTCACCGTGTGCAGCGCCTCGGAGAAGCCGTCGTTGTGGTCGATCCCAGGTGGGAGGACGAGGACGATTCGTCGAGTGGTGTTGAGCCGCTCTCGAACTCGACCGACCAGCGCTAGCTGGGTGGTTCGACTGAGCACCCGATCGATGGTGTGGCCGAACACCTGCTGGGTCCGCGAGCGAGCCCCGTCCCAGCCGATGACGAGCGTGGTGATCCGGTTCTCGACGGCCGAGTGGACGATGCCGGAGGCGATGTTGTGATTGACCCGAGTGTGTTCCTCGATCGGGACTTCGGCACTCGAGGCGTAGGCCTCCATCTCGTCGAGCAGCGCCTCCGCTTTGGCGACTTTTGCCTCCGTTCGCGTGCTCGCGTCCGGACGGACGACCGCGACGGTGTGGATCGGTTCGTCGTCGCGCTCGCTGCGGATCGTAAACGCCAGATCCAGTAGCGACTCCTTGTACTTCGAACTCGCCGAGACGGGGACGAGGATTCGCTGTCGCGTATCGCTCGGATCGTACTCCTCGTGTTCGCGTGCGCGAACGAGTGCGCCGCCGGCGCGTTCGACGAGCGCCGGACTGACCAGACTCACCACGAGGATCATCAGTACGACGGCGTTGATCATGTTCTGATCGAAGCCGGGAACGCCCGCCTCGAAGCCGATCTGAACGATCGCGAGCGCGGCGGCGGCCTGGCCGACCGAGAGACCGAACATGCCGAGCACCTGGTCGCGGTCGTAGCCGTAGACTCGCCCCGTCGCCCACGCGGCGGCGTACTTCGTCGCGAAGACCATCACGATCAGCGAGCCCGCGATCACGAGCGTTCCGGTCCCCTCGAGCACCACTCTCGCGTCGACGAGCATCCCCACGGAGAGCAGGAAGAAGGGGATAAACAGCGCGTTACCGACGAACTCGATGCGGTTCATCAGCGGCCCCGACTCGGGGATCAACCGATTGAGCGCGAGACCGGCGAGGAACGCCCCGATGATGTGTTCGACGCCGACGAGTTCGGCGAGGAAGGCGCAGATGAAGAGGACGGCCATCACGAACAGGAACTCGAAGTAGCTCTCCTCGCCGTGGATGCGGAAAAACCAGCGTCCGAGTCGGGGCACGAGCAGCCAGATCCCGACGAAAAAGAGCGTCAGTCCGACGCCGAGTTGCAGCCAGAAGGCGGCGTCTAAGGCCCCGTCGACGGACGCGATCACGACCGCGAGCACGAGAAGGGCGAGCGTATCGGTCAGGATCGTGCCGCCGATCGTCGCGGTCATCGCCTCGTCCGTCGCGATGCCGAGACGGTTAACGACGGGGTAGGCGAGCAGCGTGTGGGAGGCGAAGATGGCCGCGAACAGCGACGCCGCGGCAACCGTTAGATCCAGCAGGTAGACGCCGACTACCGTTCCGATAGCCTGCGGAATAACGAACGAAAACAGCCCGAAGACGATGCTCCGATCCTTGTACTCGATGAACTGGTTGAGGTTGATCTCGAGGCCCGCGATGAACATCAGGTAGATCAGCCCGACCTCGCCGAGCAACTGGATCGTCGCGTCTCGCTCGAGCAGGTGGGCGCCGTTCGGGCCGATCGCCGCCCCGATCAAGATGACGCCGACGATTCCGGGGAGTCGGTAGCGTTTGAGGACGAGCGGCGCGACGAGGAAGATCACCATCGCGAGCCCGAAGATGAGCACGGGGTCGTCGAACGGCGGGGTCAGCGACGGGCCGGTCGCCAGCGGCGTCGCTGTCTCCGCGGTCGTCGTCGACTGCATCGACGAGGCTCCTCTCAGGTTGGCTCCGTTCATCCCGTCACTGTCGCTCGGTCGCCGTGAGGTCTCACTGGATGCACTCGCTGAACGTCGTAGAGTCTGTCACTGGGCGCCCTCGATGATCGTCTCTCGTTCCGATCGCCTTTCAGTAGTTCGTGGAAACAGCCAGCCGCTCGAGCCGTAATGAGTCAGTACTTCGGCTGTCGATCAGTTCGACCCCGTGTACTCGGTCCCGATGACCTCCCGCATTCGTTCTGCTGTCACCGCGCCGACGCCGTCGGCCGCCTGCAGTTCGTCCTCGCTCGCGATCATCACGGCTTCGACGGTGCCGAACTCCTCGAGTAGCGATCGCGCGGTCACCGGCCCGATTTCGGCGATCGAGGAGACGACGTACTCCTGCTGTTCGGCGACCGTCTTCGCTCCCTTCTCGCCGTGGACCGACACCTCGCGGTCGGACGTCTCCTGCTCGCGGCCGGCGATCACGGCGAGCAGTTCGGTCGTCTCGTCCTCGCCGTCGGTTCGCAACACGCTCGCGCCGAAGTCGACGGCCAGACTCGAGAGCGCGCCGCGGATCGCGTTCGGATGGATGTCCCGCTGTTCGTAGATGCCGTCGCCCTCGACGATCACGATCGGCCGGGAGTAGTGGCGGGCCATCGCGCCGACCTGCTCGAAGATCGAGCGGTCGCCGCCGACCAGCGAGTCGACGAAGTCCGCGACGGACTTGCGCTCGACGACGACCCGGTCCGAACAGACGTAGTCGCCCACGTCGAGGGTCTCGAGGCGAATTTCGATCTCCTCGCGCCTCGAGAGATCCCGCGCGATGTTGGCGTCCATCTCGCGCTGGTCGGCGACGATCTCGATTCCGTCGCCGTCGGCGTGGGGTTCGTGAGTTTCCACGGCGTCGCGTTCGTTGTCGACGGTTTCGCCCTCGAATTCGCCCTCCTCGTCGCCCGGTTGCTCGTCTACAGTACCCGGTTCGTTGGTACTCGCCTCCGAGTTGTCGCTCGAGAAATCCTGCAGTCCGGGCTGTGCCGAAACCCCCTCACTTCCACTGGAAGAATCGCCGACTGCGGTCGAATTTCCGTCGTTCCCGTTCACTTTCGCTTCGCTGTTGGAGCCGTCGTCGAAATCCGACAGCGCCTGCTGAGAATCGTCGAGTTCCTCGGCGAGCGTGTCGGCCATCCCTTTCAACTCGCGCAGTTCGGACTCCATCTCCTTCTCCCGGCGCTGGGAGATCCAGAAGTAGGCCTCGTCGCGGGTGTCCTCGGCCATGAGGACGACGACGCGGCCCTCGGACTGGCGGCCCGTTCGTCCCTTGCGCTGGATGGATCGAATCGCGGTCGGGACGGGTTCGTAAAAGAGCACGAGGTCGACTTCGGGGACGTCCAGCCCCTCTTCAGCGACCGACGTCGAGACCAGCACCTCGAACTCGGCGGCGCGGAACTGGTCTAACACCTCCTGTTGCTGGTTCTGGGTCATCCCGTCCGATCCCTCGCGGTCACCCTGCCCGACGAAGCGCTTGGCGTCGAAGCTGTCGTTCAGAAACTCCGTCAGCGCCTCGGCCGTGTCGCGGGACTCGGTGAAGACGATGACCCGTTCGCCGCCCTCGAGCCCCAGCGTCTCGGCCAGCAGCATCCGGGTCTTGCGGTACTTCGGGTGCAGTTGGTCGAAGCTCTCGGCCTTGCGCATGGCCTCCCGAACCCGCGGATCGGAGACCATCCGCTGGCTGGCCTTCGACGCGCCCGACGACCGCGCCTGGTTGCGCTGGCGGTCGAAGTACCGACAGACCGCCTCGACGCTCTGGGTCTCGACGAGCGTGACGGCCTGTCGGAGCTTCATCACCTCCGCGTGGACGGACATCCCCTTGAACCCCTCCGACTGGTCGTTGTTGATCAGCTGCTGGAGCTCCGCCCGCATCCGGTTGAGGTCTTTCTGGGACTGGTCGGGCTGGGTCGATTTCGCGACGCCGAGTTCCTTGAGCTTCTCGAGGCGGTCTTTGATAACCTCGTTCAGCGCGTCGCGGATCTCGAGGACCTCCTCTGGAAGGTCGATTCGCTCCCACTCGACGTCGGTGTCGTGGGTGAACTCGCTGACGTCGGCGTCCTCCTCGGTCATCACCTCGACGTCCTGGATGCCGAGGTTGGCACAGACCTCGAGGATGGCCTCCTCGTCGCCGCCGGGCGAGGCGCTCATCCCGGTCACGAGCGGCTGGCTCGCGTCGACGTGGTAGCGCTCGGCGATGTAGTTGTAGGCGTAGTCGCCGGTCGCGCGGTGGCACTCGTCGAAGGTGAGGTGGGTGACGTCGGACAGCGAGATTCGGCTCCCGACGAGGTCGTTCTCGATCACCTGCGGCGTCGCCATCACGACCGTCGCCTCCTGCCAGGTTTCGGCGCGGTCGTCCGGACTGACGTCGCCGGTGAAGACGACGATTTCCTCGTCTGGGATCTGCAGTGCCTCGCGGTAGAAATCGGCGTGTTGCTGGACGAGGGGTTTGGTCGGCGCGAGCATCAGCGCCTTCCCGCCGACTTCCTCGAGTCGACGCGCCGTGACGAGCAGGCTCACCGTGGTCTTCCCGAGACCCGTCGGGAGACAGACGAGCGTGTGTCCGTTCGCGGCCGTGCCGGCGAGTTTGAGCTGGTAGAGCCGGCGCTCTAAGAAGTTCGGCTCGAGGAGTGGATGCTCGATGGAGGGGATCTCTGTGCCCTCGTCCGTTGCTGCCATTGGCGATGGTTCATCGTCGGCGCGAATAAGGGTTCTCGTACCGTAGCGGAAGTGAAACCACCCGTTGTTCGAGAGACGGCCTCCGCTCGTGCCACTGGAGACAAGAATTTTGGACGATACCGAATACTGCCATCCATGGACGATCTCCCTGACGGGGCCGGACTCTGGGAAGAGACTGACGCGGCGCAGCGGGCTAGAGCAGCACGGAACGCGATGAAACGACAGATCGGCGATCGATGATCGTCTCACGGCGGTGGGACGCTCGCTGCCGGTTGTACAACGGACGATCCACGCTGCCGTACGTATCTAACCGTCTCACTCCGGCGGTTCGATCACTTTCGGCTCGTTGTCGCCGCAGCCGTGGCGATAGATCTCGAGGTACTCTCGCTCCCGATTCTCCGGGTCGGTAATCGTCTCGGACGTCACGTCTTCGTGGACCGCGTACATGTTGACGTAGGCGAGTTCCTCGTCGTGATCTTCGGCCCACTGCTCGCAGATGTGGTCGGCCAGCTGTTCGGGGACCGCGTTCTGGACGCTGCCGCGGCGGACGCTGTTCATGTAGAACCGCTCCCGGTAGGTGTCGTACTGCTTCTGTAACTGGCCGTCGTAGGGTCGCTCGTCGATCAACGGCCCTCCGGTGTAGGCGTCGACTACCTCGCCGTGTTCGGTTTCGGCGGGGAAGACGTAGTAGCGGTCCGTCGTCCGCGGATCCGGCCCGGCGAAGACGCCCCAGCCGATGGGTTGATCGACGCCGAACCTCGAGGCGGTCGATTCGACCTGACTGACGCCCCTCGTCTCGGCGAGGGTCTCTTCGACCGTCCCCTCGACCCGGTCTTCCATCGGCTGGTCGCTCTCGTCGTCGGCCAGCGCGGCCCCGACGTTGAACACCATGACGGCCGCGACGAACAGGAGCGTGACGACGACAGCAGCGAGCGCGAGCGTGTAGGCGTGGCCGCGGAGCCGAACCGCTCGGTCGGAGTCCAGTCGATAGTTCGGGAACTGGGTGGCGACCCGCTCGAGCGACCCGGCGCGAGCGGAGAGCCGCTCGAGATCGATCCCCGCGTACCGTCCCAGCCGCCGTAGGTCGTCCCAGAACGGCGTCTGAAGGAAGACGAGCAGCCCCGCGAGCGCGACGTAGGGGAACGCGCCGATGCGAACCGAGATGGCGAACGAGAGGTGACCGGCCGCGAACAGGCCGATCAGGGGGTATCGCCAGCGGCCGGGGAGGAAGATTAACAGCGGCGAGAGGAGGAGGATGGTAAACCAGATCAGGCCGCCGAGTTCGAGAAACACCGGAAGCTGGCGGATGGTGTCGCCCAGCAGGAAGGTAATTTCGTCGATGCCGAGCACCAGCGGCGCGGCGTCGCCGCTCGTCCAGACGTCGGACTGGGATTTGATGATCCCGTTCGTGAGGTACATGTAGACCATCTGGCCCATGATCAGCGCGGTCGCGGCGTTCGCGACGACCGATCTGGGCTCGCGGCCGGCGTGGACTGCGTCGACCGACCAGCGCTCGCCCAGCGGGAGGAAGACGGCCCAGAACAGCAGGAGCCGAAAGAGCGTGTCGGCGTAGCTGAGCACGAACGGGTTGTGGTGGTCCAGCGAGACGACGAACAGGAACGTCAACACCGTCGCGAGTCGCGTCTTGTAGCCGACGATCAACTGGACGGCGATCAGCCCCTGGAGGACGAACAGGGCCGCGATCAGCGTCGGATCCGTCGTCAGGTGATAGATCGAGAACGGATCGCTCGCCGAGGCTTCCAGCACCAGCGACCGCGGGGCGACGCCCTCGTCCGTGTAGAAGTACCAAAAGTTCCGCGACCGGAGCAGCAGGTCGGCGACGACGAGCAGCCCCGCGAAGATTCGAAAGACGGCCAGCGTTCGCGTATCGATTTGAACGCGCCGGTGGAGAGCGGTTCGGAGCCGGCGTCCCGACTCGAGGAGGGCGGGACGAAGAGCGGGACCCATCTGTCAACGTGATTCTAACCGAACACTATAGGTATTTCTATCGGGAGAGTTGCCGTTCGGAACCGTCCGGACCGGTCGCGATGGAACGCTTCGTGCGCGCTGATCGCGTCGGTATCGTTCCCGTGCGTCGACGGCACCAGCGCTTTGCAGACTCGAGTCGGATGTCCGTCCCCCAAGTACCGCTTACGTCGCTTCGTCGGCGATCTTCGCGACGAGTTCGTCCACCCGCGGCGAAGCGCCGCTGGCCCGCTCGCCGGTGAGATTCGCCGCGAGGACCGCGAAGCTCGCGATCGGTTCCTCGTCGTCCTCGACGACGCCCGCGAGACACGTCACGCCTCGAAGCGAGCCGCTTTTCGCCCGAACCGTCGGCTCGACGTCGGTGAGACGGTTCCTGACCGTCCCCTCCTCGCCAGCGATCGGGATCGTCTCGCGGAAGGTGTCGCTCCACTCCGCCTCGAGCCCCCACTCGATCATCGCGACGACGTCGCGCGCGGACGCGAGGTCGTGTCTGGAGAGCCCGGAGCCGTCGCGGATCTGCGCCGTCTCGGCGCCCGCGTCCTCGAGCGCCGCCCCGAGGATTCCCTCCCAGGCGGCCCAGGAGCCGACGCCGTCCCGTTCGGTGGCAACCGTCCGAGCGATGTTCTCGGCCACCATGTTGTACGACCAGTCGTTGAGTCCGTCCGCGATCGCGGACAGCGGTCGCGACTCGTGAGTCGCGAGTTCTTCGGTGAGTTCGATCGGCTCGTCGGTGATATCGACCGCGGGTTCGAGCCCAGCTCCGCCCGGAGTAATGCTGACCCCCGCCTCCTCGAGCGCCCTGACGAAGACGCCGGCCGCGTGCTCGTTGGGCGTCCCGACGGGGACGTCCGCCGTCGCCTCGTCGTCGGGCACCATCCGCCCGCCGACCTCGACGGTGTTCGTCCAGTGGTCGGGCGCCGTGATCGTCACGAATCGGTCCTCGTCGACGCACTCGAGGTCCACGTCGACGTCGATCAGTCCGGAATCGGGTTCGACCGCGACGTCGAACTCGCAGTCGTCGCCCCGCCGACTGACCGTAACCTCGACTTCGTTGTGATCGACGACGAACGCCGAACTCTTCGAGCCGTAGGAGTTCACCGCGTCGCCGAGCGTCCACGCCGGCGCGTGCTCGCCGTCGTCGAACGCGGAGACGTCGACGACGAGTCGGTCGGTGACTCGCCGGACGCCGGTCTCGGCGACGGCTTCCGCGAGCGCTTCCAGATCCGCCGCCGTCACGTCCGGATCGCCTCGAGCGACGATCCCGAGCGATTCGACGACCCGCTCGTTTCGCCGGTCGCCGACGACGCCGACGGTCGTCTCGTACCGGTAGTCGGGGCCGAGTTCGTCGAACGCGGTCGCGGTCGTCAACACCTTCGTCGTCGACGCCGGCGGAACGGGCCGGGCCGAACCGCTGTCGGCGATCGGCTCGCCGGTCTCGAGATCCCGGGCGAAGACGCTGATCGCTGCCCGATCGAGGTGGTCGAACACGTCGCCGGCGTCGACCGGCGGCTCCCCGGAGTCGGATTCGGGTGCGGCCGACACCTGCCCGCCCGTCGCCGCTCCCGCGATCATCGTGAGTCCCGTCGCCTGTACGAATCGCCGTCGGCCAAGTCGAAACGTCTCGAACATGGTTCGTTGCACTGTTCTTGAGTAGTTGTACTAACGTGCACGCCTATCATGATAGAGTGTAACAGTCACACGAATCCAACAACGTCCGAACGACGCCCCGCCGATCGCTCTCGAGTGCTCGATTCTTGTTGGTTCGAAAATGGTCTATTTCGACGGTGAGAACTTCGATATCTGCAGAGAGACCGCTCCGACTCGATCAGATCGGGACGAACTCGAGGACGACCCACGCCAACAGACCCGCGTAGATCGGGATCGTCAGGTTGTCGTCGACGATGTAGTCGCCGATCCGAACCTTGACTCCGTCGGCGATGGTCGCGCCGAGCGCCGCCGCGAGGACGGCGGGCGGGGTCTCGTAGAGAAACGGCGCGGCGATGATCGCGCTCACGACGAACATCGTGACGAGCACCTTCGGCCCCTTGACGAACTTGAGGCTGTCGTCGGAGACGGCCCCGCTGATCGGATCGCCGAGCGCGAGCATCAGCATCGCTGGGAGGGCGATTTGCGGATCGAACAGGAGCACGGCAATCGTCATACTCACCATGTAGTACCCGTAGCCCGCGAACTGGTCTTGCTCGTAGTCGCGCGTCAGTTTGTCGTAGATCTGCCAGTCGAGTCCGACCTGGAGCCGGAGGAACTCGAGACCGATCGTACCGACGGCGAGGGCGACCATCAGGACCTGAAACCGGGGCCACGTCAGCCCGAGTTCGAAGTAATCTGCGAGGAGGTAGAGGGCGACGAGACCCGCCCCGCTCGAGTGGACGAGTCGTCGCTTCAGTTCGTCAGCCATCACGTTTTCCCTCGGACAACGGGACCTTCAGTCCGTCGGTTGTGTGCGCCGCGGGGTCGACGGGTGTGGTCATCGGTGACCCCTCGAGCGATCGATCGAGGCCGGTTCCGGCGGAGCTGTTGGCTAACCGATAGCTATTCGGTTCAGCCGCGATAATCGGGACTCAAGAAGGATGGAACGCTGGTACGGGTTCTTTCCGAATCGACCGCCGACAAATAGCGATCTCGTGGGTGCCGTTTGTGGTGTCCTCCTCGTGGCGCTCAATGCGTCCACCGTGCACGACTGGCGCTGGGTCGCCGTCGGGGTCGTCGTCGGTGCGATCGTGCTGGGACCGCTCGCCCAGTCGCCGATCGGTCGGCGGATCGGATCGGCGACCCGAAATCTCGGGCCGGATGGACGCATTCTCGTCATCGCAATCGGAATCGTCGCCGTGCTAGCGCTCCTGTTTCTGCCGCCGGTTCCGGCCGAAATCGCCGTCGACGGTATGATCGGTGTCATGATCACGGTCCCGCTCTACGTTCTCGCTCACTTGCTCGTCGCTCGTGATCTCGGGGACTGGAGTCCAGACTGAGACGGACGTCCGAGCGTCGTTTTCGATGCGACAGCGAACCCGTCTTCGATTGTGCCGGTCGTCGGGGCAGCAATCCGTACGAAGCCGTCTCGAACCTGAATCAAACGCAGAAATTGAACTCGAGTCCGCTACAACTCCTCGAACTCGAAGTCGCCCTCTCGAATCTCGGCCAGCGTCTCCGCGAGGTCCTCGACCGGCAGTCGCTTCTGGTCGGTCGTGTCTCGCTCGCGAACCGTGACAGTCGTCTCTTCGTCTTCTACCGTCTCGTAGTCGACCGTCACGCAGAACGGCGTGCCGACCTCGTCCTGCCGGCGGTAGCGTCGACCGATGTTGCCCGAGTCGTCGTACGTGACCGACAGTCCTTCCGCGCGCAGGTCATCGAGGATCTCGTCGGCCTGGGCCTCGAGTTCCGCGTCGTTCTGCAGCGGGAAGACGCCCACGAACGTCGGGGCGACTTCGGGCTCGAGGTCCAGATACGTCCGCTCCTCGCCGTCGACTTCGTCCTCCCGATAGGCGTGGTGGAGCACGGTGTAGACGAGGCGGTCGACGCCGAAGGACGGCTCGACGACGTGGGGGACGATGTGCTCGCCGGCTTCGGTCTGCTCCTCGACCGAAAAGCCGGTCTTCTCGACGGGGAGGTCGTGTGTTTCGCCTTCGAGATCGATTGCGACGGTATCGCCGTCGAAGGCGCTTCGATCGCGGCCAGCGAGGGCCTCGAGTTCCTCGACCACGTCCTGAGCCGCACCGCCGAACTCCGGCCCGAGGTAGCTCATGTCGGGGTCGACGGTGGCTCGTTCGACCGTCTTGGGTTCGTCGTACTGCTTGAAGACGGTGAAGCGGTCGCCGGAGTGTTCGGCGTGTTTCGAGAGGTCGTAATCGCCGCGGTAGGCGAAGCCGGCCAGCTCGATCCAGTTGCCGTCGATCTCGCCCTCGGCGTCCCAGCAGTCGCTGGCGTAGTGTGCGCGCTCGCCCGAGAGGTGCTGGCGGAACCGGAACCGGTCCATGTCGACGCCGACCGCGTCGTACCACGGCTTGGCGACGCCGAGGAAGTAGGCGACCCACGGACTCGAGATAACGCCCTCCTCGACGGCGTCGCCGATGGTCGTCTCGATTTCGTCGCCGTCCTCGGCGTTCTGCTCGCTGGCCGGGTAGAGCGTGACTTCGACGTCCGCGACCGACTCGAGGTCCGGCTCGTCCTCCTCGGGGTCGACGAAGTACTCGAGTTCGGCCTGCGTGAACTCGCGGGTTCGGATGATCGACCGGCGCGGGCTGATCTCGTTGCGGTAGGCGCGGCCGATCTGGGTGACGCCGAACGGAAGCTGATTTCTGGCGTACTCCTTCAGCCGCGGGAACTCGACGAAGATGCCCTGTGCGGTCTCTGGCCGTAAGTAGCCGGGCTGGGAGTCGCCGGGACCGATGTTCGTCGCGAACATGAGGTTGAACGCCTCGACGGCCTGGCCGGCGAGGCCGGCGCCGCAGGACGGGCAGACGAGCTGGTGTTCGGCGATGACCTCTTCGACTTCCGGAATCGGGAGGCTCTCGGCGTCCTCGTACTCGGTGTTGTCCTCGACGACGTGGTCCGCGCGGTGGCTCTCGCCGCACTCCGGACACTCGACGAGCATGTCGTCGAAGCCGTCGAGGTGGCCCGAGGCTTCGAAGACTGGCTCGGGCATGATCGTCGGCGCGTCGATCTCCATGTTCCCCTCGGCGACGGCGAAGCGGTCGCGCCAGGCGTCCTCGACGTTGCCCTTCAAGGATGCACCCTGCGGACCGAACGTGTAGAAGCCGCCGACGCCGCCGTAGGCGCCCGAGGACTGGAAGAAGTAGCCCCGCCGTTTGGCCAGTTCGACCAGCTGCTCGCTCGTCGATTCGTCCGTCGTCGCCGTCGTCTCCGCGTGTTCGTGTTCACTCATAGAGTGCCTCCAGGAGGTCGACGTCACAGACGATGCCGACCAACTGCTCGCCCGTGAGCATCGGAATCTGTTCGATATCGTTGCTGATCATCTGCTGGGCGGCATCCTGAACCGTTGTCTGTGCCGAGACAGTCACTACGTCACCGCTCATGAACTCGCTGACGGGTCCGTTCGGGATCTCGATGTCCCGCGTGGGCAGGTAGCGACTCCCGACGCCTTTGATCCCCTCCCAGGACCACTCCGAGTCCTGATCCGGGAAGTTGTCGCCCGTCTCCTCTTCGCCCTCGACGATGCGGGCGACGTCGATGATGTCGACCTCCGTGAGGACGCCGCTCATCTTGCCCTCCTCGTCAAGCGCGACGGTGTAGGGAACGTTCGCGTAGTACAGTTCGCGCTCGGCGACCGGAAGCGGCGCGCCCTCGTAGCTCGTGTTGACGTCCGTGCTCGCGTAGCCCTCGACCGTGCCGTCGGTCTCCTGGTCGCCCGTCGCGATCGCGTGGATCACGTCCGTTACCGTAACGATCCCCTCGAACTCCCCATCGACGACGGGAACGCGACGCGCGCCCTCGTCGACCATCAGTCGCGCGACGTCCTCGAGCGCGGTGTCGGCCGTCGTCGTCGGCACGTCGTCCATCAGCATGACGAGCTGGTCCTCATCGGGCTGTTCGATCAGGACGTCCCGCGAGACGAGTCCGCGGTACTCGAGGCCGTCCTCGGTCGATTTGACGACCGGGACGGAGGAGAACGACCGCTCCTGTAGGTACTCCAGGACGTCCGAGCGGGTGCCTGGGAGTTCGACGGTGACCACGTCCTCGCGGGGCGTCATGGCGTCGGCTACGTTCATATCACCACGGTACGGCGAAAATGAGTATAAACCCAGTGTTTCGTACGCCCGCGATGGCGGTGCCGATCAGTCGGTTGGCGAGATAGTCCGATTCGACGAGTTTATATATGAGTGGGAGACAGTCTCATACATGGCGACGAACCCCCACGCCATGACGTCCGACGACACCGTCGTCGGTTCGATCGACTCGAGTAGCTCGAGTACTGACTACGTCATCGCCGATATCTCGGCCGACGATGCCTGGCTCTCGATGCAGGTAGACGACGCGCCGACACTTCCGGCCTGGCGATAACTGGGGGTGGGGAAAAACAGCGGACGGCTCGAGATGCCAATTTTGTTCTAATTTCGATCCTGCACTCCAGTTAGTACTACGAAGAACCGGCGTTAACGCCTCCGGTTCGTCGTATACACGGACTTAGTGAACGGAGGTGTTTCGATGAGGGTTGATAAGGACGAGTGTGTTGCTGCCGCTGGCGGCGATGAGTTCCACGTCCTCCCCAGCCGATTCGTTCGCGCCAGAGGCGCTCACTCATCCCTCGCGCAATTTCGAGCCGCGGTTCACCGCGGCTCAGCGCGCGCCACCGCACGTGGGTTGTTCAGTCGGGCGGGAACATCTCGGTCTATACTGAACATTATTCGCGAGCGGTCGTGCGGTCGGAACGAGTTCGACTCCAACGGAGACCTCGCACGAACTGTCGTCCGGCCCCACAGTTTAGTGGGTGAGCGTTGGACCCTCACTCGATGGTCGGTCCGCAACCACGAGACGAGCGAGGGACCGACGCGGACGACGAGTTCGGCTTTCAGACCGACGACTCGCGCTACACAATAGCGACGTTCCTCGCCGCACTCGTGCCGACGGCCCTCGCTCGGCGTGTCATCGCCGTCTCGATCGACACCGACCGCGACGTCTACGAACTCGACGAGCCGGTCGAGATCACCGTCGACTTCAAGAACCGATTCCCGCTGCCCGTCTCGATTCCGACGCCCCGACAGCGCCGCTGGGGGTGGACGTTCGACGGCGACCTCGAGGCCAGCGACGAGCGCCGCTACACCCGCATTCGCCCCTCCGAGTTCCGGTTCGGCGGGGGCGAGCGCAAACAGGTCACGTTCACCTGGAACGGTCGCCTCGAGCGCACGACGGACCGCGGGATGGCCGAATCGATCGTGCCCGACCCCGGCGAGTACGAACTCCGCGCGTTCGTCGCGACCGAAGACGGCGTCTTTCAGCCGAGCGACGCGACGACGATCCGACTCGAGTAGCCATCGTCCGATTCCTGCCACCAGTAACCGTTTGGGTGTGTGTCTCGTAGTCGCACGCATGTCTCTCGAGCAGGTGTTTTCTCAGCTGCCGAACCCCAGTTCGCACACGTTTCCGGACTACTCGCTCCCGCGCGGCGAGCCAGTCTTGCCGATCGCTGTCACGCACGAGGAGCTCTCGACGCTGCTCGCGCTGTACGAGCGGTTTCGAGCCGTAGATCCGACGGGGATCGATTCGAACCCGATGCTCGAGGCGGCGACGACGTTCATGCAGCAGTCGTTCGGCATCCCGCAGTACCGGCCGGACGAACAGTTGGTGGACGACATCGCGGCGCTGCTCAACGACTTCTCGGGCGACCTCGGCGGGCGGTCGCTGGGCGTAGTCGACGCGACGCCGGACCACCACCGAACGCTGTACTTCTTTCTGGTGAGTTGTCGGGGGTATCACGCCGCGCCCCACGTCCGGTTCGAGCCCGACGAAGCAGCCGTCGAGACGCTCTACGACGTTTATCAGCGAGTGGTCGAACAGGACGTCTATCTCAAGCATCCGGCGTCGGTGCTCGAGTGAGATCGCATTCGCGAACGAGTGGTAACCGGCAACGCGAGCTATCGGCCGATCCGTAGCGGTCGCTTCGTGGTGTCGAGGGAAGTGAAAAAGGAAGAGTGCGTCCGCGAGACGGGGCCATCGGTTCGTCCTCACCCAGTGAGGAAGCCGCCGGGTGGGATCTGTCCCGACGGGCTGTAACCGTCCGTCTCCTGATCTCCGCCGAACTGTGGGGAGTGCTCGATCGTTCGTCGGGCCTTTGCGACTCGTCGGCTGCCTGCCGTGACGGTGGCGAGTATCTTACTCATACAAGAGTAAAAAGACGCGGCGTGCATATAAGTATTTTCGAGATGAAAGATTGTGTTAGTCAGGCGTCGACGTCCACAGGATCGATCATATCGCCAACGGGGGCCTCAGAGCTCCTCGATGCGAATAAGTGCCGAATATTCGAGACAGTTGATCGAGTCACGAGGTCATTTCACAAACATACAAAAACAGACAAAACGGGTGGCATGCCGTCCGAAGCCGGACCGATCACCGGTGCAGGTGACACGCCGCGAAGTGCGTTCCCGACCCGTGTTCGGACTCGAGGTCGTAGGCGGGCCGTTCGCGCGCACAGATGCTCTGTTCTGCGAACCGCCCGAGCAGGAGGTCGGTGGCCTCCTCCCAGTTCTCCTCGACATCGTCGTCGTCGCTGTCAGGGTCGCGGGTCCCACCCTCTCGATCGGTCGCGATCAGTTCGATTGCCTCCCCGATAATTTCGCCGGCCCCGCCGCGTGGCAACTCGCCGTCGAAGAACTCCTGACGAATCTCGGCGGCCGACATCGGTTCGAACGTCCGCCGCTTGACCGCGCGCATGAACGCTCGAGTGTGTGACCACTCCTCCTCGCCGATCTCGTACTCGTCGGGGGCGATCAGTCGCGGACAGCGCGTCCGGAACCGACAGCCCGAGGGCGGATTCTGCGGACTCGGCACTTCGCCCTCGAGGACGCCCCGAACCCCCGACTGTCGCGGATCGGGGACGGGAATCGACTCGAGCAACGCGTTCGTGTAGGGGTGTTGGGGGTTCTCGAACAGCTCTTCCTTCTCCGCGAGTTCGACGATGTGGCCGAGATACATCACCGCGACGCGATCCGAAATGTGGCGAATTACGGAGAGGTCGTGGGCGATGAAGAGGTAGGTGAGGCCGAACTCCTCCTGGAGTTCCTCCATCGTGTTCATCACCTGCGCCTGAATGGAGACGTCGAGCGCGGAGACGGGTTCGTCGCAGACGACGAAGTCGGGGTCGACCGACAGCGCACGCGCGAGGTTGATCCGCTGGCGCTGGCCGCCCGAGAAGGCGTGGGGGTGTCGGTTGTAGTGGCGCGGATCGAGCCCGACCTTCTCGAGCAACTCCTTTGCGCGCGCCTCGCGGCCCTCGTCGTCGAACATGTCGTGGGCACCCATTGGCTCCTCGATGATCTGGCCGACCTTCATGCGCGGATCCAGCGAGGACTGTGGATCCTGGAAGATCATCTGGATCTCCGAGCGCTTCTGGCGTAGTTCCTCGCCGCTCAGATCGGCCAGATCGTCGCCCTTGAAGCTGATCGTCCCGTCGGTCGGATCGAGCAGCCGCAGGATCGTCCGCCCGAGGGTGCTCTTCCCGCAGCCCGATTCGCCGACCAGCCCGAGCGTCTCCCCCTTCTTGATCTCGAAGGTGACGTCGTCGACGGCCTCGACCTGATCGACGCCGAAACTCACCGGCGGGAACCGATCGGTCTCGAGGTTGATGCCCGCGAGCAGTCCCGAGTCGGAGGCGAAGTGCTTCGTCAGGCCGTCGACCTCGAGGAGCGTCTCGCCGTGGGCGATATCGCTCTCGCCGAAGCCGATGGGGTCGTCGGGCGTGCTCATTGTCTGGACTCACCTCCGCCGGGTTCATTCTCTGGTTTTCGGCTCGCTTCGCTCGCCTCACCTACGTCGGACCTATGGTCCGACGAGGATCGCGATCCTTCGGGTCGCTCACCCCCGTCTGTAGACGCTTGCTCCTCTTCGACAGGCGTCTCCGGATCCTCCTCCGGATCGGTCGCGGCCCCACCGACGTCCGTTTCGGCCTCGTCGCCCGCCTCGAGCGGCGCGCTCTCGTCGTAGCCCACGTCGAAGACGTCGTGTTTCACGCAGGCCGCGCGGTGGGGGTGGCCGTCGGCGCGATCGACCTCGAGCGTGTCGGGGTGGACGCGGGTACAGACCTCGCGCGCGTCGGGACAGCGGGGGTGGAACCGACAGCCCGAGGGCGGGCTGATCGCCTCGGGCATCACCCCCTCGATGGGGTCGAGTTCGTCGACGGTCCGGTCGGGCCGGGGCATTGAGTCGAGTAGGGCGTCCGTGTAGGGGTGTTTGGTCTCGTAGAACAGTTCGTCCACCGGCGCCTGTTCGACGATCTCGCCGAGGTACATCACGTTCACCCGGTCGCAGATCTCGGCGACGACGCCCATGTCGTGGGTGACCCAGATGAAGCTCGTGTCGTAGCGATCCTGCAGGTCGTCGACGAGATCGAGGATCTGGCCCTCGACGGTGACGTCCAACGCGGTCGTCGGCTCGTCGGCGATGATGAGATTCGGCTCGCACGCCAGCGCCATCGCGATGAGCACGCGCTGGCGCATCCCACCCGAGAACTGGTGGGGATACTCCTCGTACCGGTCCTCGGGGTCCGGAATCCCGACCTCGCGGAGCATTCGGACCGCTTCGACCTTCGCCTCGTCTTTCGGGAGGTCGCGATTGATCTCGATGAACTCCCGGAGCTGGCCCCCGACGGTAAAGACGGGATTGAGCGATTCCATCGGATCCTGGAAGATCACCGCGATCTCCCGGCCCCGGATCCGCTCGCGCATCTCGGACTCCGAGAGCATGTCGTCTCGCTCCCGGAGTTCGCCGTCAGGGCCTTCCTCGAGGCCGAAGATGGTCTCGCCTTTGTAGGTGACCTCGCCGCCGACGATCTCGCCGGGCTCTTCGACGAGGCGCATGAGGCTCATCGAGGCGACGGACTTGCCGGCGCCCGACTCACCGACGAGTCCGACGATCTCGCCCTCGTTGACCTCGAAGGAGATGCCGTCGACGGCGCGGACGGTACCGCTTTCGGTGAAAAACTGTGTCTTCAGGTTCTCGACGCGAAGGAGTGGTTCGGAGCTCATAGTTAGTTCTTGATCCGCGGATCGAGCGCGTCCTGCAGCCCGTCGCCGAACAGGTTGAATCCCATGATGGTCACGAGGATCGCCAGCCCGGGCCAGATCGACAGCCAGATGTTCGAGTGCATGTACCGCCCGTGGGCGATCCGGAGCATCTCTCCCCAGTCGGGCGTCGGCGGCTGGGCGCCGTAGCCGAGAAAGGAGAGGCCGGCGACGATCAGGATCGTGACGCCGATCTGCAGCGTTGCGTACACCATCACGGGTGCGAAGCTGTTCGGGATGACGTGTCTGCGGATGATGTTTCGGTCCTTTACCCCTGCAGCGCGGGCGGCCTCGATGTAGTCCATCTCCCGGACGGACAGCACCCGACTGCGGATGATCCGAGCGAACACCGGGATGAAGGCGATGCCGACGCCGATCACCGCGTACTGGATGTCGGGGCTCCCGCCGCTGACGAAGACGGTGAAGACGATGATCAGCACGAGCGGCGGAATCGCGTACACCGTTTCGACCGATCGCATCAGCACGTCGTCCACCCAGCCGCCGTAGTAGCCCGCGATCGAGCCGATGATCGTCCCGCCGATCAGCCCGATCGCCGTCGCCGCGAGCCCGACGCTGACCGACACCTGCGAGCCGTAGACGATGCGGGTAAAGTAGTCGCGGCCCTGCGGATCGGTCCCGAGCGGCTGGGAGAGCGTCCCGCCGTCGAGGAACATCGGCGGCTGATTCGGGTTCCCTTCGCCCGGCGGCGGAATCCGCGTCGGGTGGTCGAAGAACGGGAGCGCCTGCGCGGCGGTGTAGTCCGAGAGCGCACCGAACGTCAGCCGCGAGAGATTGCTATCGATCGCCGCGAACGCCGCGATGAAGATGACGAACGCGACGATGTAGAGCCCGATTCGGGCGGTCGCGTCCCGCTTGACTTTCTTCAGCGTGTAGCGCCAGCCGACGCGCGCCTCGAACTCCTCGTCGGCCGATCCGCCCTCGGCGTCCGGTTGCTGGTCATCGAGTTGTGATTCGGTCGTAGCCATGTGTTATGTCCCTCCCATCGTCAGTCACGCTCCCCGTAGGTCACGCGCGGATCGATGTACGCGTAGGAGATGTCCGTGATGACGACGCCGATGACGAACATGAACCCGAGAACCATCGTGATCCCCATGATTAGCTGATAGTCGAGCTGCTGAATCGCCTCGATGAACAGCCGTCCGATCCCGTTGATCGCGAAGACGGTCTCGACCAGGACGGCGCCGCCGAGGGCCGTCGACAGGTTGAGACCGATGATGGTGATGATCGGCAGCTGGGCCGACCGGAAGGCGTGTTTCCGGAGGATCGTCCGCTCGGGGACGCCGTACGCGCGAGCGAGCTTGACGTACTCCTCTTGCAGCGACTCGATCATCTGGGTCCGTTCGACTCGCATCAGCGTCGCCATCTGCAACGTCCCGAGCGCGATCATCGGCAGTATCAGGTGTCTGATCGTCTCGCTCCAGTGCTCGAGATAGCTGCCGTGGCCGGCCGCTTCCGGCGGTTGCCACGGGTAGACCAGCCCCGCCGACGGCAGGACGCCGAGTTTGACCGCGAAGACGATGATCAGCATGATGCCGATCCAGAAGGATGGCGTGCTGACGCCGATCAGCGCGACGATCCGCGAGATGTGGTCGGTCGGTTCGTTCCGGCGCTTGGCCGCGATGACGCCGAGCGGAATCGCCGTGAGGATCGCGAACAGGTACGCCGACAGCACGAGCAGGAGCGTCGGCCCGGTCCGCTCGAGCATCAGGTCGGCGACCGGACGGTCGCGGTGAATACTGTAGCCCAGATCGCCCTGTACGAGACCGGTCATGTAGTTCCAGTAGCGAACGTGTAGCGGCTGGTCGAGTCCGTAGCGCTGTTCGATCGTCCTGATGAGTTCCTCGTCGGCCTGTTGGCCCTGTAGCATCAGCCGAACGGGGTCGCCCGGTGCCAGGTTCGCCAACACGAACGTGATCACGGAAATCCCTATCAGGACCGGAATCGCCTGTATCAGTCGGTAGATCGTGTATCGGAGCAGTCCCATGTGTTCGTCTCTGCGATTACGGTGTCCGCGCCATCGTCCTGTGATCTGTCTCTGGTCGCTGTCGGTGCCGATCCCGAAACGCCGCCTCGAGGATTACTCGTCGAGGCTGACGTTGTTCTCGTCGGAGACGAGCTCCGGATTGTACGAGACGTTCGGGTGTGGCTGCATGTCGTTGACGTACTCCTGTGTGGCGATCGTGTTGTGTTCGGAGTAGGCGGCCATGACGGGGAGTTCCTCGACGATTTCGTCGATAACGTCGACGTACAGTTCGCGTCGGTCGCCCTGGTCGGCCGTCTGACGAGCCTCCAGGATGGCGTCGTGGAAGTCGTCGCTTCCCTCGT
This sequence comes from Natronorubrum texcoconense, assembly GCF_900100335.1. Taxonomy (GTDB): domain Archaea; phylum Halobacteriota; class Halobacteria; order Halobacteriales; family Natrialbaceae; genus Natronorubrum; species Natronorubrum texcoconense. The sequence goes on from NZ_FNFE01000009.1 coordinate 79,775, forward strand.
AGAAGTGTCCTTGCGTGACGCCGGCGTTCTCCTCGTGGAAGAGGTTGTAGAGGTAGACGTCGGGGTCGGGGCCGCCGGTCCAGCCGAGGATGTACATCTCGTAGTCGTCCGAATCGCCCGAGATGTAGGTGTCCGTTAGCGTCGCGAAGTCCAGACTCTGCACCTCGGCATCGTAGCCCAGTTCGTCCAGCCGCGAGGCGATCAGTTCGCCCAGCGCGATGCGGACGTCGTCCGGCGGGACGATGATGGTCGGACTCCAGTCGTCCGGATCGTCGAGTCCCTCCTCGAGTAACTCCTCGGCTTCGTCGGGGTCGTACTCCGGCGTCTGTTCCTCCCACTCGTCCATCGGGAAGTCCCAGCCGAGCTCGTCGACGATCGGCGGAATCGGCGCATTCATCGGCGTTGCGCTCTCGCCCAGGTTCGCGTCGACGAACTCGCTCATCGAGAACGAGTGGGCGATCCCGCGACGGACGTCGGGATCCGTCGTCTCTCCTTCGTTGCAGTTGAACGCGACGTACATGTACGACGGGCTCTCGGTCCGGTGGACGTCGATCCCCTCCTCGCCGTCGATCTGGTCCCAGTCTTCCGGCGGGACGGTCGCGATCGCGTCCGTGTCGCCCGCGAGAATCTGTGAGACCCGGCCCGCGTCGTCTTCGGCCGCCTCGAATCGGACCGACTCGAGTTCGGGCTGGGGATCGCCCCAGTAGTCGTCCCAGGCCTCGAGTTCGACGAACTCGTCGGAGGTCCAGTCTTCGAACGTGAACGGACCGGAGCCGACGGGGTTCGTGTTGTACTCGCCCGGATCGTCGGTTCGGACCGACTCGTTGACGACGTACGTCGCCACCGTCAGCGTCTCGAACGGCCCGTACTCGTGCTCGAGATCAATTTGCACCGTGTGCTCGTCGATGGCCTCGGTGCCGTCGACGTCGATGAAGTCGTACTCCGGTCGGTTGTCGGTGTCCTCTTCGACGGGTGCGGTAAACGAGTGGGCGACGTCCTCGGCGGTGACGGGGTCACCGTTGTGGAACTCCGCGTCGTCGACGATCTCGATGATGTATCGCTCGCCGTCTTCCTCCTCCTCGGGCTCGCCGGCGGCGAGTTTCGGCTGGAGCTCGAGGTCGTAGTCGTACTCGTAGAGCCCGTCGTACACCTGGTGGATGACCTGGGCGCTATAGGCGTCGTTCGACACGATCGGATCGAAGTCACCCTCCGGATTGACCTCCTGCGTGTAGAGGAGACCGTCGTCTCCCGGCCCTCCGTTCCCACCGATACACCCTGCAACCATCGCAGCACTGACCGCTGCACCTGATGCGAGAAGCCGCCGTCGCGTGGCGGTGAGCTGATCTGATACCATCCTGCTAGCCTTTCAGTTCTATGTACATTGGTAGCAGGGACCTACGGTTTTCAAGCCGATTTTACCGTCGACATACAGATGCAGGCACCGACAGTTCACCGCTTCGGTGAGACTGTTCTTACGGTAGTGGACGATTCTGCACAGCGCCGTGGCACTCTCGTCACCGCTTCACCTACTCGCTCACTCGCGGGGAGACGCGCAGGCGCCGGCGACCTCGTCGCGGGAACGGATCTGTCGAGGCGTCGGACGACGCTGGCCGGCGGTGGACCAGTGACATTTTTGTCGTAGCACCGGTGATATCTGGTATGAACTACAGGGCGGTCGAGACGGAATCGGAGTATGTCGCCCGCCTCGAGACCGGCGCCGACTGGCGGGCCGAAATCGAGTCGCTCGCGGACGAGGTCGAGGCAGACGCGGCCTGGTTCCAGGCCCTCGGAGCGGTCCAGGACGCCGAAATCTGGTTTTACGACCAGGACGACTGCACGTACGAGGCCGTCGAGTTCGACGAGCCGCTCGAGGTCGCCAGCTGCGTCGGCAACGTCTCCTGGCTAGATGGCGAACGGTTCGCGCACACCCACGCGGTCCTCTCGGACCCCGACGGCGACGCCCTCGCGGGCCACCTGAACGAGGCGACGGTCTGGGCGGGCGAAGTCTACATGCGCGTCTTCGCCGACGAACTGGTGCGCGAGTACGACGAAACCACCGAACTCGACCTCTGGCTCTGACATGCGCGAGGAGGATACCCGGTACTTCCAGCGACTCGAGTCCCAGCTAGACGAGGCGTTCGACGTCGCCGAGCGCGCCAAGGAACGCGGCGCGGATCCCGAACCCGAGGTCGAGATTCCGGTCGCCAAGGACATGGCCGACCGCGTCGAGAACATCCTCGGGATCGACGGCGTCGCCGAGCGCGTCCGCGAACTCGAGGGCGAGATGTCCCGCGAGGAGGCCGCCCTCGAACTCGCCAAAGACTTCGCAGAGGGCCGCGTCGGCGACTACGAGACGAAAGCCGGGAAGATCGAAGGAGCAGTTCGGACCGCGGTCGCCCTGCTCACCGAGGGTGTCGTCGCCGCGCCCATCGAGGGGATCGACCGGGTCGAAATTCTCACCAACGACGACGGCACCGAGTTCGTCAACGTCTACTACGCCGGCCCGATCCGCTCCGCGGGCGGGACCGCACAGGCGCTCTCCGTGCTCGTGGCGGACTACACGCGAGCGCTCGTCGGCATCGACCAGTACGGCGCACGTCAGGAGGAGATTGAACGCTACGCCGAGGAGCTCGCGCTCTACGACAAGGAGACTGGTCTCCAGTACACGCCGAAGGCGAAGGAAGCCAAGTTCATCGCCAAGAACCTCCCGATCATGTTAGACGGGGAAGCCACCGGCGACGAGGAGGTTTCGGGCTTTCGCGATCTCGAGCGCGTCGACACCAACAGCGCCCGCGGCGGGATGTGTCTCGTCATGGCCGAGGGGATCGCGCTCAAGGCCCCGAAGATCCAGCGCTACACCCGGAATCTCGACGAGGTCGACTGGCCGTGGCTGCAGGATCTGATCGACGGCAACTACGCCGACGACGAGGGTGACACGGCCGACGACGGTGGTGCCGACGGAGACGGCGACGAGACGGAAGCGAACGCGGAAACGGACGGGAGCGACGACGACGCTGACGACGCCGACGGCGAAGCAGCCGACGAATCGGCCGGCCCGCCGCGAGCCGAGCCGTCGACGAAGTTCCTTCGGGACCTGATCGCCGGCCGGCCGGTCTTCTCCCACCCCAGCGCGGAGGGCGGCTTTCGGCTCCGGTACGGCCGCGCGCGTAATCACGGGTTTGCGACCGGCGGCGTCCACCCCGCGACGATGCATCTGGTCGACGACTTCCTCGCGACCGGCACCCAGATCAAGACCGAACGGCCCGGGAAGGCCCACGGCGTCATCCCCGTCGACAGCATCGACGGCCCGACGGTCAAACTCGCAAACGGCGACGTTCGCCGAATCGACGACCCCGAGGAGGCTCTCGAGATCAGAAACGGCGTCGAGAAGATCCTCGATACCGGCGAGTATCTGGTCAACTACGGCGAGTTCGTCGAGAACAACCACCCGCTCGCCCCGGCCTCCTACGTCTACGAGTGGTGGATTCAGGACATGGCGGACGCCGGTGCAGACACGCAGGCTCTCGAGGACGACCCTCGAATCGATCTCGAATTCCCCGACGCCGACGAGGCCCTCGAGTGGGCCACGGAGTACGACGCGCCGCTGCACCCGCAGTACACCTACCTCTGGCACGATATCTCGGTCGAGACGTTCTGCAATCTCGCGGCGACCGTCGCCGACGGCCGCGTCGAGAACGACGCCGACGGCGACGGGACGCTCGTGATCGAGTACGACGAATCGACCGCGGTGGCCCTCGAGACGATCATCATCGAACACCGCCAGCGGTCGGACGAGGGCCTGATCGAGATCGACGACTGGCGGCCGTTCGCGCGAACGCTCGGGTGTGAACCACGACAGGCCGTCACCGACGGGGCCGCACTCGACGCCGACGGGCAGGACGGGACGCCCAGCGTCGAACTCGAGCGCACCTGGAGCGACGCAGACCTCTCCGAGCACGCTCGGACGTGGGGCCACGAGACCGAGGGCGACAACGCCATCGAGGCGGTCAACGAGGTCGCCCCCTTCGCGGTTCGGGAACGCGCGCCGACGCGGATCGGCAACCGGATGGGCCGGCCCGAAAAGTCCGAACGCCGCGACCTGAGCCCGCCGGTCCACACGCTGTTCCCCATCGGCGAGGCCGGCGGCGCACAGCGCAACGTCGCCAACGCGGCCAAACACGCCGAGACGATGTCCGACACGCCCGGCGTCGTCGAGGTCCAGATCGGCCGCAACCGCTGTCCGGACTGCGAGACGGAGACGTTCAAGAACCGCTGTCCGGACTGTGAGGCCCGAACGAAACCCGACTACCGCTGTCCCGACTGTGATACCCGAATCGAACCCGACGAGGCCGGCCGCGTCGAGTGCGGCCACTGCGAGCGCGAGGCCACCTGCGTCGAGAACATCGAGGTCGACATCCACGAGGAGTACCGCGACGCCCTCGAGTCGGTCGGCGAACGGGAGAACGCCTTCGAGATCCTGAAAGGCGTCAAGGGGCTGTCCTCGAACACGAAAGTCCCCGAACCGATCGAGAAGGGGATCCTGCGGGCGAAACACGACGTCTCGACGTTCAAAGACGGCACCATCCGCTACGACATGACCGACCTGCCGGTCACGTCGGTTCGGGCCGCCGAACTCGACATCGACGTCGGCCAACTCCAGGCGCTGGGCTACGAGGAGGATATGCGTGGCGACCCCCTGACTCACGAGGACCAGCTGGTCGAACTCAAGGTGCAGGACATCGTCCTCTCGGACGGCGCGGCCGAGCACATGATGCAGACCGCGGACTTCATCGACGATTTGCTCGAGCAGTACTACGGGCTCGAACGGTTCTACGAGATCGACGACCGACAGGAGCTCGTCGGCGAACTCGTCTTCGGGATGGCGCCGCACACGAGTGCGGCAACTGTCGGAAGGGTGATCGGTTTCACGAGCGCGGCCGTCGGATATGCTCATCCGTACTTTCACGCCGCTAAGCGGCGGAATTGTTTCCACCCCGAAACGAAACTTTGGTATCAGGACGAATCAGACGCATGGCACCACGAACCGATCGAGTCGCTCGTCGAACGACGATTGACGAATCCCGACAAAGACGACTTCGGAACGCTCGTGCAGGATGTCGAAGGTCTCAGCGTTCCGTCAGTCACTACCGATGGAACACCCGTCGAACAGCCCATCGAAGCGCTTTCGAAACACCCGGCCCCCGATCATCTCGTCCGGATAGAAACGCGGAGCGGCCGAACACTGAATGTAACTCCGGATCACACGTTCCGGAAGTGGTCTCCCTCCGGATTAGCGTCCATAGACGCTCGAGAACTCTCGGCCGGTGACGAACTTCCTACACCGAAATCGATCGAATTCGAAGGGACGGCGAAATCGTTCGATTTGCTGGAAGCGTTTATCGACGCGGATGCAGTCCCGAACGAATCGCTCACCATCCGGGGGCTCGGCTCCGACCGGATCAAAGAGCTACTCGACGACGCAACTCCGGAACAGGCATATCTCAAGCCGGTCGCAGAACGACTGGAACTCTCTCAATCGACGGTGTACAACTGGGTGAATCGAGATAGCGTTCCGGTTGCTCCGCTCCTTTCGCTGTTCAGCGAGACGGAGCTCATCGAGCGAATTTCGGATGACGTTGCACTCGGTGTGAAACGGGATGCGGCGACTGTCCGTCGCCACTTCGAAATCGACGAAACTGTCGCAACAGTGCTCGGCTACTACGCTGCTGAAGGGTTCACCCGCCGTGAAAACGGCTCGTTCTATCAAACGACGATCTGCACGCCTGACGAGGTGCCTCGGGATGAGATTGTTCGCGCATTCAAAGACAGCCTGTCAATCGATGCCTTCGAAGAGAACGAGTGGAAAGTGACGGTTTCGAGTCGTCTCGTTTCGACGCTATTCGCAGATGTACTCGAGCTTGGGTCGGGCGCGGAGGACAAACGGATTCCCGACTTCGTTCTCGATAGCCCACGACCACACCTGCGAGCGTTCCTCGCAGCATATTTCAGCGGAGACGGAAGTACCTCCAGCGAGCGAATCGATATCCGTGCAACGACGGTAAGCGACGACCTCGCAACTGACCTCGTTGCAGCATTGAAACGGTTTGGGATTGCAACGAAAACCTATCGCGAAACACACTGTCCGACTACTGGTGCAGTTGCTGAATTCTACGGTGACGAGGAAGAGACCCCAGAATTCGAGTCGCAGGTTCTCAAAATCACGTCCGAAAACGCGGCCCGGTTCGCCGAGCGTGTCGGATTCCACCTCGACCGAAAACAAGAAACGATCGAATCAGTTCTCGAGACGACGGAGCTACGCACGCAGCGTCTGCTCGCTGACGGCGGTGAGATCTGGTTCGACGAAGTCACCTCGGTCGAAATCGTCGAGAGCGATATCGATCATACGTACTGCCTCACTGTACAGGAAACGAATACACTCGTCGCAAACGACGTATTTGTCGGCCAGTGTGACGGTGACGAGGATTGCGTCATGCTGCTCATGGACGGCCTATTGAACTTTAGTCAAAGCTTTTTGCCAGATCAACGCGGTGGTAAGATGGACGCACCTCTCGTCATGTCCTCCCGCATCGACCCCTCCGAGATCGACGACGAGGCCCACAACATGGACATCGTTTCCCAGTACCCCCGCGAGTTCTACCTCGCGACGCTCGAGCAGGCCGACCCAGAATCGGTCGACATCCAGATGGGCGAGGACACGCTGGGAACCGACCTCGAGTACACCGGCTTCGAGCACACCCACGACACCACCGACATCGCGATGGGCCCCGACCTCTCGGCGTACAAGACGCTCGGCTCGATGATGGACAAGATGGACGCCCAGCTCGAACTCTCGCGGAAACTCGAGTCCGTCGACGAGACCGACGTCGCCGAGCGGGTCATCGAGTACCACTTCCTGCCGGACCTCATCGGGAATCTCCGTGCGTTCTCCCGCCAGGAGACCCGCTGTCTCGACTGCGGCGAGAAGTTCCGCCGGATGCCCCTGACCGGGGACTGTCGGGAGTGTGGCGGCCGCGTCAATCTCACGGTCCACAAGGGCTCCGTGAACAAGTACATGCAGACCGCGATTCAGGTCGCCGACGAGTACGACTGTCGGGACTACACGAAACAGCGGTTAGAGGTGCTCGAGAAGGCCCTCGAGAGCATCTTCGAGAACGACAAGAACAAACAGAGTGGGATCGAGGATTTCATGTAACGAAGTTTTGCTCTGTCGTTCGAGAGAGCTTCGCTCTCTCGTGATGACGAAAGACGCCAGGGGCGTCTTTCGATCCACGGGCGTAGCTTCGCCACGCCCTCGGCAAAAATTCGATTAAAAGCACCGGAAGACGATCCTGCTCGCTATCGCTCGCAGGCTGCGACTTCCGAGCCTTCGTTCGCTAAACTCACGAAGACACACCTCCTTCCATTTCGTGACGCGAAGCGTCCTCAGCTCACGGCTTTGCCGTTCGCTTTGTCGCGGCGCGTAGCGCCGCGCTCTCCATATCAGTCGTCGGCTCGCTCCCTCGGCCTTCGGCCTCACTCGCGATGAGCGTCGGTCACCCGCTTGCCCTTCCCCGCTGAGCGGACGCTCGCGTCCGCGATGCTCGGGAGAGCAAGCTCTCCCGTAGAGTCGCACGACTCTCGCGTTGCTCGAGCCATGCTCCCGGCCATTTCGCTAAAACAGTAGCCGAAACCGATCAGTAACTCGCTCGAGTCACACCCGGCATCTGCGCCTTCGGATACCGCGGTTTCGGTACGCGTCGGTAGTCCGGTAACCACTCCAAGAGACTCTCGTTGAACCGCTCGGGGCGCTCTCGAGGCGTCCAGTGGCCGCAGTTTCTGATCAGATCGAGTTCGGCGTCCGGAATCCGGCGTGCGGCGCGAGCCGACCACTCGACGGGAACGAGCGGGTCTTCTTTCCCGTGGACGAGCAGCGTCGGCACGGCAAGCGAGTCGAGTTCGTCGACGAAGTTCGTCGCGACGCGGCCGTTGAACGAGAGCTCGTTGTTCTGGAACGCCTTGAACGCCTGAATCGAGCCCGGTTCCATCAGTTTCTGCCTGACGTCCTCGACGAACGGCTCGGGGAGCGCGCTCGAGTCGGCGACGAGGTTATCGAGCACCATGCGGACGCTGTCGGTCGTCGCGCCGGCGGCGATCTTGCCGAACTCGGTCATCCCCGGGACCTGCGAGAGGAGTTTCCAGGGGAGCGCGTTCGGGAGTCGACCCCCGAGGCCGTAGCTATCGACGAGCGCCAACTGCTCGACGCGGTCGGGGTGATCGAGCGCGTAGCCGAGTGCGGCCCCGCCGCCCATCGAAATGCCGGCGAGCGAGACTCGTTCGTAGGGAATCGTCTCGATGAACCCCTCGAGGATGTCGACGTACGTCTCGATGGTGTGTGTGACGTTGCCCGTACTCCGGCCGTACTCCGGCCAATCGAGGCCGTAAACGCGGTACTCCTCCGACAACGCGTCGATCGCGTGTCGCCACGAAACCGTCGCGTCGTCGATGCCCGCCCCGTGACAGAGGACGACGGGCGGACCGCTCGTGCCGGCCCGCCGATAGGCGATCCGGCAGTCGCCGATGGTCGCGACGCCGGTGCCAGTCATGGTCGGATCACGCCGTTTACGGGATGGCGAACGGTTGAACCGGAGATCGAACTGCGACGGTGTCGTCGCTCCGCAAGCGCCGATGGAGGGCACATAGTCGCCACTTTGCTTCGCCCGTTGTCGGTCTTTCTATCACCAGTCACCCATCGTGGTTCGTACGCGGGCGGTACGAAACGGTGTGGGTTGACTGGGAACGCACCGGTGGATCCCCCAGTGGTGCGACGATCTATCATGGTCCGAGTATCTGCACGGGGGCTGTATATTGTTTTCTATTACCGTGTGGTACTCTGACACGGATTTGACGGAAGTCGGAGCCGTCGCCGCTGGTGTCGCGCATTTGGTATCGCGGCTATTCGTTTATCCTCTACTCGTCTCCGGTTCGGAGAGAGTCCCACAACCGCGTTAGTCAGCCGATCTGAACACCGTGACGGCTTTATGCCGCTTCGAAGCGTGAGCTATCCACATGGCCACAGAGCAAGATCCCCCGCGACTCGGCTTCGGAACCGCACTCTACACCGAGGACGGCGAACAGGTCGGCCACATTCGGGGTTTCGACGAGGATGGCTTCTACGTCACCCTCCGCGACGGCTTCGAGGGACTGAGCGTAGACCACGTTCGGTCGGGCCACGAGTTCGGTGAAGCACACTTGATGTGGCGTTGTCTCGAGTGTGGCGAGATGGGTGAACTCGACCAGGACCTGCCGGAGAGCTGTCCCTCCTGTGGGACCGAACGCGAGAACCTCTACTACTGGACCGAGGACTAAGACGGCAACCGTTTTTATCGCGGTGGCCCCAGCCTCCGACATGGAGATCGTGGTCTTCGGAGCCGGCAGCCTCGGCAGTCTCGTCGGTGGGGTCCTCGCGCGCGAGTCACGACACGACGTCACGCTGGTCGGACGCGACCCCCACGTGCGCGCCGTTCGCGAGACGGGTCTCGAGCTCGTCGGCGAACTCGAGGCGACGACCACTCCCCATGCGACGACCGACGGTCGCAACCGTTCGGCCGACCTCGCGATCGTCACGGTCAAATCGTTCGACACGGCGGCAGCCGCCGAAACCCTCGGGACTGGGTCGTACGACACCGTCCTCTCCCTCCAGAACGGGATGGGAAACGAGGAGACGCTCGCAACCGAACTCGAGTCATCTGTTCTCGCTGGAACGATATCCTACGGCGCGCTCCTGCGGGAGCCGGGTGTAATCGAGTGCACCGGTATCGGCGACGTCGTCCTCGGTGCGCGAGAGGGGGGCCGATCGGAGCGGGCCGAACGGATCGGCGACCTGTTTTCGGCGGCCGGCCTCGAGACCACCGTCGCCGACGACATGCCCCGTCGCCTGTGGGAGAAACTCGCCGTCAACGCCGGGATCAACGCCGTGACGGCGCTGACCAGAACCGAGAACGGAGCCGTGCTCGAGCGCGAGACAAACGACCTTTCGCGCGCGGCCGCACGCGAGACGGCTCGCGTTGCCCGCGCAGACGACGTGGAGCTGTCGAATCGTGTGGCTATCGACGCGATGGAGTCCGTTGCCGGCGATACCGCGGCGAACACCTCCTCGATGCACCAGGATATCCTCGCCGAGCGACGCACCGAGATCGACGCGATCAATGGATTCGTCGTCGACCGAGGATCGGAACTGGGGCTCGAGACACCGACGAACCGCCTTCTGACGGCACTGATTCGGACGTGGGAGCGAGGACGCGGCCTTCGCTAATCGACCACCAGTACACTGCATGTGACGATACGAAATCGGTAGTGATCGACCGACGGCGAGCGTTCGCGCTGTTCGGCCACGATGTCACGCCGTCGTTGGTTTCATAATCAACTCGCGACCGTACCGGCGGCTCAGAGACTGTGATCTCAGTCGAAAACAAACGAATCGAACGCTCGAGAACTTAGAACGGGGCTTCGGGACCTTCGTCCGCGTCGCCGTCGTCGACGGTTTCGCCGGGGAACGATGGACTCATGCCGCCACCGCCGCCCATGTCGGCTTCGCCCTCCATGCCGGTGTGGGCGTTGACCTGCTCGATTTCGGGAATTTCCTTGACCATTCGGCTCTTGATCGCTTGGATCGTCATCGGCGAGATGCCACAGCCACTGCAGGCGCCACCGAGCGCGATGGTGACCTCGCCGGTCTCGCGGTCGAGGTCCTGGATTGCCGCACTACCACCGTGCATCTGAATCTGCGGGAAGTTCCGACGCAGGAAGTTCGCGACGCGGTCCTCGAGGTCGTCCCCGTCGTTCTGGGTCTCGGTACTCATACGATTCGCTTGGGTACGAGACCCCCTAAACCTTCCGTCATCTATGTTCGTCTGGGAACACGTTACGGTCGATCAGGCGAACCCGAAGACGCGCTCGAGTTCGGTTTCGATCTCCTCGACGTGTTTCTCGAGGACCTGCTCGAATCGCTCTTCCTCGACGAGGACGCCCGACAGTCGTCCGTAGGGGTTGTCGGGCAGTTCGATGCGGAACTCCCCGTCGTGTTCTCGCGGGCCTTGCCCGCTCGAATCATCCGCGGAGCTTTGCTCCGCGCTACCCTCGTAGAACGGTTCGCTCTCGTTCAGCACCTGCTGGTCGATCGCGTGGACGAGTTCGGAGTCGTAGTTGTCGTTCATTCGGTTGAACGCGTTCTTGTACGCTTGCTGGAGTTCGGGAAAGTAGTTCGCGTACTTGTCTTCGAATTTCTCGGGATCGAAGTCGGCCATAGGCGAACCGAAGGCGAGCGGAGACAAAAGTCGGACGATCGGTCGGCAGTTGCGCGATGATTCAGGCGGTTGATTTCTACGCCGCGGGACTCGTTCTCAGAATGTGACAACCAGCTAACCCGGTAGGGGTGTCCTACATACGGAGGATGCGTGCGCAAGCGGAACCAACACTCCTGCGACGCTCCTCACGAGGCACATGTCCCCGGATAATCCCCCCATTCCACGCGAAAAACTGCCACCGGGATGGGGAGCCGTGATGTTTTGCGACGGCCAGTTCGCGTATCGTCACAGACAGCCGCCGATCGAGCTCGTCGCCGATCGAACGGCGGCGAATCGGTCTCATCCCGGACTCGGACTCAGTCGATGCTGGGAACTTCGATACCAGTACTCGCTCGGTGATCGGACGATCGCCGAGTCGATCGGCCGCGTCTCGACTCGTCGAGCGGCCGTCGAGGGCGTACTGCAGTGTATGCACCACATCCACGAATCCGTCGACGAACTGGGCGGCCCAATCGAGGTACAGGAAATCCTCGACCGAGTGCGGTTCTCGGACGTCGTTCCGGACGGACAGTCCCCGACGAAGTGAGCGTCCTATCCCTGTCGATAGGGCGTACAGCCGATTCGATATAGCAGTATACAATATAACCGTGCTCAATTACGCCCGTCCGTGATCTGCGGGCTCCGGAGGGTGGCTTCTGTCGTTCGTACGGTGGTCCGACGTGCTGTGCGGGCGGTTTCAGATCACGGCTACACAGGGAACGTGCTCAGAGACGTTTCTCGACTAACCGTGGCTGTCGAATCTCGGCGCAGAAGAGTTCGACTCGTGGGTGATTCGTCTACCGCCGATTCGAGAGCGGAGTTTGCTGACCTACTGGAGTTGCGAACTCCAGTGTGCGGATAGCGTCGGTCGGGTGAGTATTGTCTATCAGTCTCTGCGGTGCTACCGTATCGAATCCACGACAGAGTTCCACCGATTTGGCCCTCGCGCGCACGGTGATATACGTACTGCCACCTCTCGTTCGGTGATCGAGCGCTCTCATTGTGCAATACGTTGCTCGGTCCGGGACGCCTCGCCCGATTACGTCGAGTTGCAGCAGGGTCGGGGCCGGTTCGAACCCCAGCGCTGTAATTGGACTCTCACGAACCCGAACTGCGTCGGTCATTTCGAGCGCCGACGTTCGATGGGTGGTGTTCGATCCGCGTTTGGTCTCTCGAGGGAGTATACGCGTTCGACGCCCCGATTCGTCTGCAACGCTTTCCCGTCATTCGTCGATCGAACTGCCGAGTAATCGTGCTATGAATCCCATAGTGCGATATTGAATCCTCCGTCCCGTCGGGAAGATATCCAGCGGAGCGCTTATGCTTTCGTCTGCGAATGGGTAGGCACGGAAGCCACCCGATGGTCCTATGATATCTCAGATTCCCTTTGCTATCGACTTCCACGTCCACTCGGACGACTCGTACGACGGGCACGAACCGATCGAACTCATCCTCGAGCAGGCGGCCGATATCGGCCTCGACGGGGTCGTTATCACCGATCATGACGAGATCAGCGAGTCGATTCGGGCCGCCGAACTCGCGCCGGAGTACGGCCTGATCGGCATTCCCGGCGTCGAGGTGTCGACTCGCCACGGCCACCTGCTGGCGATCGGCGTCGAAGAGCGCCCCGACCCCGGTCAACCGTTCATGGAAACCGTCGAAACCGTTCGTGAACTCGGCGGAATCGCGATCGTCCCCCACCCCTTCCAGCGCAGCCGTCACGGCGTCCGCAAACGGCGGATCGAGGACGCCGACGCGATCGAGACCTACAACTCGATGGTCTTTACGGGCTATCGAAACCGTCGCGCCCGGACGTTCGCGCGCCGTCGCGACTATCCGGAAATCGGTGCGAGCGACGCCCACTACCTTCCCAACGTCGGCAAGGCCTACACGGAAATCCTCGTCACGCCCGACGCCGAGAACCCGACCAAAGCGGATATCGATGGCGACGAACTCGTCGACGCCATCCTCGAGGGCCGAACACAGATCCGCGGCAAGCGCACGCCGATTCACAAGAGCACGGTCCAGTACGCCAAGGGGGCGGTTCGTAAGTCGACGTATCTGTTGACCAAGCGTGCGCCGCTGGTGCCGACGGTGCCGGCGTCGATGGATCGATCGAGCTAACGATCGCGACGCGCCGTTCAGGACAGTTGCTCGCCGACAATCTCGTCGGCTCGTTCAATAAACGTCTCTTCCTCGCCTTTCGGTACCGTCGCACCGGCGGCGACGTCGTGTCCACCGCCGTCGCCGCCGACGGCTCGAGAGGCCTCGCCCATGACGACCGAGAGATCGAGCCCCTGGCGGACCAGATTGTGGGTCCCGCGGGAGGACACTTTCACCTCGTCCTCGTTTTTTACCGCCAACGCGAGGATCGGCTTCGATCGACTGATCCCCTCGTTCCCCATCGCCATCCCGGCGACGATGCCGACGATGGTCTCGCGGATCTCGTCGCCCGCGTCGAACCACTGGAGGTGTTCCTCGTGTGTAACACCTTCGCGCGTGACGAGGTCGATCCCGTTCGAGAGGTTCCGCCGGTGATCCCGGAGGAGCTTTCGCGCGCGCTCGAGTGCGTCGCCCCGATCCCCGAGACAGACGCCGAGACCGACGTCGGCGCGTTCGTAGCGAGCAGTCGCGTTGAGCAGCGTCGAGAACTCGCTGGCGTCTCGGAGTTCGGTGCCGACGGGTTCCGCGGGCAGCACGTAGGCGGTGCTGACGAGTTGGTCGATCTTCGACGCGGGAACGCCCTTCGAGACGGCCCGTTGGACGAGTGCGCTGGCGACGGTCTGTTTCTCGTCGTTCGAGAGGCCGGACCACCGGCGCCACTCGCCGTCCTGTTTTAGGTCGAGATCGAGTCCGTCGAGGAATCGGAGCGAACCGCCCTCGCTGTTGGAGATGCCGGGGATGTGGACGTCGGTGGCGTACTCGAACAGCTTGGGGAGGGGGCGGGTCTGCTTCCCGTAGAGCGCGAGATCCGTGCCGGTCTCGACGACGCCGGCCTCGACGCCCTCTTCGACGATCTTGGCGTTCGCGCCGTGGAGTTCGCCGCTCGAGGCCTGCATGTCGCCGACGGCGCCGACGACGGCCAGCGCGGCCAGATCGCGGTTGTCGGCGCGGGCGTCGCTGGTCCCGCTCGCGGTGACGATCCCGCCGTCGGACCGCGGCTCCGTCCGGTCGCCGTCGGCCGACGTCTCTTCAGCCGAAAGTTGAACCTCCGCGAGCGCGCGGGCGAGCACGTAGCTCGCACCCGCACCCGAGAGCTCTGAGGCGCCGTTGATCCCGAACAGGAGCGGATTGAGGTGGTACTCGGTCTCCCGGTCGGCGGGCTGGTGGTGGTCCGCGATGACGGGCGTGAAGTCGCCCGCGTCTTCGCGTTCGCCGATGATATCGAGCTGGCCGCTCCCGAAGTCGGTGAAGAGTACAGTCTCGTAGTCGGTCGCCGCGATCTCGGCGATAGCGGTTTCGTCGAGCTGTTTCTCGAAGACCGTCTCGAACGGGATCTCGGCCCGCTCGAGCGCGCTCGCGGCGATTGCGGCGCTGGTCAGCCCGTCGGCGTCGATGTGGGAGGCCAGCAGCACGCGGTCGGCGTCGCACAGCCGCGTCGCACACCGAGTCGCACGATCCTCGAGTTCGGGTACTGGCCCAGCCATGGAGGTATCGTTGGTGCGGCTTCGGTCATAAAGTTGCGGTCTGGTTCAGAGAAAGAGCATCTCGACCACCGGTTCGCGGAACAGGAGCAGGAGGATGTTGTTGACCGCGAACAGGGTGTACAGCACGACGACTATCCCGATGAAGCGGACGTCCATCGGGTCCGAGAGGACGTGACCGATCAGTACGACGGCGGCGGCGTAGCAGAGGGCCGCGAGCAGGACGCCAGGCAGTCCGAACAGCTGATAGAACAGGACGGTGACGGGGTTGAGTTCGGTCGCGTACGGAACCAGAAAGAACAGCGTCGCTGCGATGGCGTCGATCGCCCAGAGGACGAGAAACGCGGCTCGGAGCCCGACGGAGTTCGGCGGATCCAGACTACCCTTACGAAACGTTTCGACTGCCATAGACAGTAGATAGAAGGGGTCTCACGGGGGAAGATATTGACCTTGCCAGCTCTGGTTGTGTGCGACTCTCACGCGCTCTACGCTCGTCTGCTCGGTTCGATCGCGTAATCGATTGGGCTACTCGCCGGCGCGTCGAACGGCTTCGAGCGTCTCCCGCGCGAGCGCCTCGAACGTGGCCTCGTCGGGCACCACGTCGATGTCGATTCCGTGTGCGGCCGCTGTTTCGGCCGTCGGCGCGCCGATGACGCCGACGGTGGTCTCGGCCAGCCCCTCGAGTGCCTCCGCACGGAGTCCGCGCTCGGCCGCGGCCTCGAGGAAGTGTTCGACGGTCAGCGACGAGGTGAAGCAGACGGCGTCGAGGTCGCCTGCGGCGGCGAGCGCGGCGGACTCGCCACTCTCGTCGGGCCGAACGAGCCGGTAGAGGACCGTCTCGTGGACGTACGCACCCGCGGCCTCGAATCCCTCGAGCAACACCGGGCTGCCGTGGTCGCTGCGGGCGACTTCGACGCGCGCCCCGTCGACCTCGTTTTTCAGCGTTTCGACGAGTCCGCTCGAGGTGAACTCCTCGGGAACGACGTCGATCGCGTACCCCTCCCCGCGGAGCGCGTCGGCCGTCGCGGGACCGATCGCACAGACGGTTTCGCCGCTGGGTTCCCAGCCCGCCTCCGAGACGAGTTCCGCGCCCGTCTTGCTCGTGAAGACGACGTACTCGGCGTCGGTTCGGGGCGTCGCGTCGGTCGGTTCGACGGCGAGCATCGGGTCCGCTACGGGGTCGGCACCGAGGTCCTCGAGCAGGCTGATCGCATCTGCGATCCGCTCGTCGTCGGGCCGGAAGACGGCAACAGTGGGTGTCTCTGGTGTCTCACTCATCGTGGGCCCCTCTCAGTCGTCCTCGCTGACGTCGCCGTAGTCGTTTTGTAGAAAGTCGACCACCGACTCGCGACTGCCGGCGACGTCGCCGATCACCGTCACGGCGGGCGGAGAGATCTCAGCCTCGTCGCGGACGTCGACGATGGTCTCGAGCGTTCCCGTCGCAACCTGCTGGCCCGGCCAGGTGCCGCGTTCGACGAGGGCCACGGGCGTCTCGGGGGCCATGCCGGACTCAAGCAGGGCTTTCGTGTAGTCGGGAAGCCGGCCGACGCCCATCAGAACGACGATGGTGCCGCCGGTCGCGGCGAGCGCGCCCCAGTCGACGGCGGACTCCTCCTTGGTCGGATCCTCGTGACCCGTGACGAACGAGACGGAGGAGGCGTGATCGCGATGGGTGACCGGGACGCCGGCGACCGCGGGCGCGGCGATGGCCGACGTAACTCCGGGCACGACCTCAAATGGTACATCGTGGGCCGCGAGATACTCGGCCTCCTCGCCGCCGCGGCCGAAGACGAACGAGTCGCCGCCTTTGAGCCGAACGATCAACTTCCCTTCGCGGGCGAGTTCGACCAGTCGCTCGTTGATCTCGGACTGGGGCGTGCGCTCGCCGCCGGCGCGTTTGCCGACGTCCTCGCGGCGGTCCTCGGGGAGCATCTCGATGATCTTCGGGCCCGGAAGCTTGTCGTGGAGGACGACGTCGGCCGACTCGAGCAGCCGGTAGGCCTTGACGGTCAGGAGTTCGGGGTCGCCGGGACCGCTGCCGACGAGGTAGACGGTGCCGGGGTCGACGTCGATGGATTCGAACTCGGTGGAATCAGTCGACGTGTCCGTCTCCGTCATCTACTTCCCCTCCGGCTTCTCTTCCTCGGAGATGTCGGCTTCGTCCTCGTCTTCGTCGGCTGCCTTTCGAGCCTGCTCGATCAGTTCTGCTGCGCCGCGATCGGCCAGATCCTGCGCGAAGTCGCGAGCGGCCTCGACGTGGCTCTCGATCGGCAGATCGCGGCCCGCCACGACCGACTCCTCGCCGTCGCGGTCGAAGACGCTGACGTTCGCGTGGACGTACTCGCCTTGGACGACCGCGTAGATCCCGACCGGCGCGATACAGCCGCCGCCGAGTTCCGCGAGGATCGTCCGTTCGACGGTCGTCTCGACGCGACTGCGCGGGTGATCGATCACCGACTGGATCTCGCGGGCCGTCTCGCCGTCGACCGCGGTCACCGCCAGCGCGCCCTGGCCCGGTGCCGGGACGAACGCGTTCGTCGGCAGTTTCCGGTAGTCGACGTACTGAGCGAAGCCGCTGCGTTCGAGGCCCGCCTGGGCCAGCACGATCGCGTCGAACTCGGTCTCGACCTCGCGGCCGAGGGCCTGTCGTTCGAGTTCGGAGAGGCCGTCGAACCAGTCGTCGACGGTCTGGTCGAACTCGGGTTCGAAGTCGTCGTTCCCGGTGTTCCCCTTGCGCTCTTTGTCAGCTTCCGTCCGCTCCTCGTGTTCCGCCTGCAGCGCGGGCGCGAGCAGTTTCTCGAGGCGCGTATCCACGTTTCCGCGCAGCGGCTCGACGGTAAGGTCGGGTCGCTCGGAAAGCAGTTGCGCGCGACGGCGGAGACTCGAGGTGCCGACGGTCGCGCCGTCGGGGAGTTCCTCGAGCGTCGAGCCGTCGGGCGTGACGAGGATGTCGCCCGGCTTCCCGCGCTCCGGCACCGCGGCGGTCACCAGCTCTTCGGGCTGTTCGGTGGGCATGTCCTTCATCGAGTGGATCGCGCCGTCGAGGTCGCCCTCGAGGACGCGCTCGTCGAGTTCGCGGACGAACGCGCCGGTCTTCCCCAGTCGATGGATCAGTTCGTCTCTGATCTGGTCGCCCGTCGTGTCGACGGTGACGAGTTCGACCTCGTACCGCCGATCCTCTAAGGCCTCCTGTACCAGCGAGGCCTGCCGCCGAGCGAGTGTGGACCCCCGTGTCGCCAATCGAAGCGTCCCGCGCGTTCTCATAGGGATGAGTCGTCGCCTCGGGTATGAAAAGCGCACGCTTGTCGGCCGCTAACCGGTCGACTCGATTATATGTGTCTACAGGGCTTCGCTGTGATCGATTTGCGGCGGAACCTGACCGATATCGACGATATCTCTCTTCCGGAAATTCCGACGGGAACACGTTCGGACGGACACTTATACACCCGCCATTCGTAGGACCGGCCGGATGAGCGAAACTCTGTACGACCGACTCGGCGGCGAGGACGCCATCGCGGCAGTCGTCGACCGGTTTTACGAACGCGTGATTGCGGACGAACAGGTCGCCCACTACTTCGACGACGTCGATATGCAGAAACAACGCGCCCACCAGACTCAGTTTATCAGCGCGGTCGCGGGCGGTCCCGTCGACTACTCCGGTGCGGACATGGAGGCCGCACACGACGACCTCGGGATCACGAAACCCGACTTCGACGCTATCGTTGCCCATCTCGAGGCGACGCTCGAGGAGTTCGAGGTCCCGGCGGACGACCGGAACGCGGTCCTCGAAGCCGTCGGCCAGTACGAGGACGATATCGTCACGGTGACGGCCTAAGTCACGAACCGACGGTCGACTCCTGTGGGACCCGAGGTCTTTTCATCCCGTCGCGGGTATCACCACGCAATGGCTGCAGTTACGCTGGGTCCCGAAGGAACCTACTCACACCGGGCGGCAACGGCGGTCGCGAACGGCGACGAGATCGACTTCCGCCAGTCGGTGACGGCGATCGTCGACGCCGTCGCGGGCGGCGAGTACGACCGCGGCGTCATCCCGATCGAGAACAGCATCGAGGGCTCCGTCACGGAGAGTCTCGACGCACTCGCGGAGTACGACGTCGCCGTCGTCCGCGAGATCGTCACCCCCATCAAACACGCGCTCCTCGCACAGGGGCCGGAGTTCGACACCGTCGCCAGCCACTCGCAGGCGCTCGCCCAGTGTCGCTCCTACCTCGAGCGCGAGTACCCCGACGCCTCGCTCGAGGCCGTCGCGAGCACGGCCCAGAGCGTCGAGTTCGCCCGCGACGATCCCTCTATCGCGGGCATCGCTCACCCGGACAACGGCGGCGACGGCATCGAGGTCCTCGCCGAGGACATTCAGGATCAGGACTCGAACGCGACGCGTTTCTTCGCGCTCGCGCCCGCCGAGGAGCGCTCGAAGGGCGGCGGCAAGAGCTCGCTCGTGGTCTATCCGAACGCGAACTACCCGGGGCTGTTGCTCGAACTCCTCCAGCCCTTCGCGAACCGTGACATCAACCTCACGCGGGTCGAATCTCGCCCCAGCGGCCAGCGACTGGGCGACTACGTCTTCCACGTCGACATCGAAGCCGGCCTCTACGAGTCCCGGACGAAGGAGGCGATCGAGGATCTCGAGGAGCTAGCGGAGAAGGGCTGGGTTCGGCGGCTGGGGTCGTACGATACCGAGCACGTGGTCGGGTAGGTCGGCGGTTCGAAACCGGAGTGGTGCGGTCCCGAGACGATCCGCTTTAACCTCGTTCGCTGAGCGGCGTCGCTGCGATTCTACCGGTCTGCTTTCTCGGACCACAAACGGTTTTCCGCATCCCCGCGGGAGTACGCATATGACACTCGACGAAGGGTCCGATGCCCCGACCGTAACCGCACCGAACCAGGACGGCGAGGCGGTCAGCCTCGAGTTCGACGAGCCGACGGTCGTCTACTTCTACCCGAAAGACGACACCCCCGGCTGTACGATCGAGGCCAACCAGTTCCAGCGCGAGTACGAGACCTACCGCGATGCGGGCGTCGACGTCTACGGCGTCTCGCGGGACGACGTCGACTCGCACGACTCCTTCTGCCAGCAGGAGGGCCTCGAGTTCGATCTGCTCGCCGATCCGGACGCCGAGATCGCCGACGCCTTCGACGTCGAACTGCGTGACAGCGGCGTTACGACGCGGACGACGTTCTTCCTCGCCGACGGCGAGGTGAAGGCGGTCTACGAGAGCGTCGACCCGGACGGACACGCGCGTGATATCCTGTTAGACGCGCTCGACGACGGGCTGGTGTCGCTGCCGGAGTAGGACTGGTGGTCACTACCGGTTGTGACCTTCTACCGCGGGCAGAATTTATCCTGCTCGAACCCGTAGCAGCGAGTATGCGAAAGAACCCGTTCGAAGATATCGAGGAGATGCTCGACCGCGTCAGCCGGCAGGTCGAATCGGGGATGACCAGCGGCGGTCTCCAGGTGCCGGGGTCGGTCCCGGCCGACGTCGTCGACACGGGTGAAGAATACCTCGTCACGGCCGATCTACCCGGCTACGAGACCGACGACATCGAACTGACGCTCTCGGAGGGAACGCTGCGCCTCGAGGCCAGCCGCGAGGACGAGGAAGCCTCGTCGGAGGGGCGCTACCTCCGACGCGAACGGACGCGAACGTCGGCGAACCGTCGAATCCGGCTGCCGGAACCGGTCGAGGAAGAGGAGGTGTCGGCCGGCTACGAGAACGGCGTGCTGACGGTTCGTCTGCCGAAGGTTACCGGCGGCGAGACGTCGAAAGAGATCGACATCGAGTGACCGCGTTTCGGATACGTCGATCGTCCGTTCCAACCGTTTTTTCGATCGGCGTCGTTTTCCACTGACGCCTCGAGACGACGATTCCTCGTCCGAGTGTCGATTCGTTTGGACGGCATGACGAAAGCTATAGGGCGGCGACGCCCGGACACGTATATAAGAATGAGCGACGCGGGATACGACCACGCGGCGGTCGAACGGCGCTGGCAGGAGGCGTGGGACGACGAAGACGCCTATCGGACGCCCGACGACGTCGAGGATCCGACGTACGTCCTCGGCATGTACCCCTACCCGTCGGGCAAACTCCACATGGGCCACGTCCGAAACTACACGATTACGGACGCCTATGCGCGATTCCGACGCATGCAGGGCGACGAGGTCCTCCACCCGATGGGCTGGGACGCCTTCGGTCTTCCCGCCGAGAACGCGGCCAAGGAGCGCGACACTAACCCGCGGGACTGGACGTTCGACTGCATCGACACGATGACCGACCAGATGGAGTCGATGGGCTTTGGCTACGACTGGGATCGCGAAATCGCTACCTGCACGCCCGAGTACTACCAGTGGAACCAGTGGCTCTTCTCGCGGTTCCACGAGGAAGGACTCGTCGAGCGCCGCGACGCCGAGGTCAACTGGTGTGAAGACTGCGGCACCGTGCTCGCCGACGAACAGGTCGAAGGCGAGGACGAACTGTGTTGGCGCTGTGGGATGCCGGTCGAACAGCGCGAACTCGAGCAGTGGTTCCTGCGGATCACCGAGTACGCGGACGAGTTGCTCGAGGATATCGACGATCTCGAGGGCTGGCCGAACTCGGTGCGCCAGATGCAGCGCAACTGGATCGGGCGGCAGTTCGGGACGGAACTGGAGTTTCAGGTGGCAGGTCACGGATCCGTCGAGGCCTTCACTACCCGCGTCGACACCATCCACGGGGCGACGTTCTTTGCGCTCGCGCCGGACCACCCGATCAGCGAGGAGTTGGCCGAGGCGGACGACGACGTTCATCGGTTCGTCGAGCACGAAGCGGACCCCGAAGGTGACGAACCGAACGGGGTCGCGACGGATCTGACCGCGACGAACCCCGTGACGGGCGAGGAGATTCCCGTTTACGTCGCCGATTTCGTCCTCTCGGACGTCGGGACGGGCGCGCTGATGGCCGTCCCGGGCCACGACGAGCGCGACCACGCCTTCGCGACGAAGATGGACGAGGAGATCAAGCCGGTCATCGCGCCGAAACCCGACGACTGGGACGGCGAGACCGTCCCCGACGCGCCGGACGTCAGCGAGGAGGCGTTCACCGACGACGGCGTGCTCGTGAACTCGGGCGAGTACTCCGGTCTCGAGAGCGAGACGGCCCGCGAACGACTGACCGCGGATATCGACAGCGCCGCGGAGTCCACGCAGTACCAGCTTCGCGACTGGGGGATCTCCCGCCAACGGTACTGGGGAACGCCGATCCCGGTCGTTCACTGCCACGACGACTGCGGCGCCGTCATGGTGCCCGAGGAGGATCTGCCCGTCGAGCTGCCGGAGTTCATCAACACCACCGGAAATCCGCTCGACGAAGCCGAGGAGTGGAAACGGACGACCTGTCCCGACTGCGGCGGCGACGCAACTCGAGAGACGGACACGATGGACACCTTCGTCGACTCCTCGTGGTACTTCCTGCGCTACGTCTCGCCCGACGCGGACGACGTACCGTTCGACCTCGAGCGGGCCAACGACTGGATGCCCGTCGACCAGTACGTCGGCGGCATCGAACACGCCGTGATGCACCTGCTGTACTCCAGGTTCTTCACGAAGGTGCTGGCCGACTACGAGGGGCTCGAGCACCGCGAGCCCTTCGAGAACCTGTTGGCCCAGGGGATGGTCCAGCTGGAGGGCGAGAAGATGTCCAAGTCGAAGGGGAACACGGTCTCGCCACAGCGGATCGTCGAGGAGTACGGCGCCGACACGGCCCGCCTGTTCATGATGCAGGCCGCCCAGCCCGAACGCGACTTCGACTGGAGCGAGGAGGGCGTTCGGTCGACGTACGCCTTCCTGAGTCGACTGCAGGAGATGGTGGATGGCTACGTGTCGGACGATCCCGAGGGCGAGGACGACGCCATCGCCAGCTACGTCGACGCAGAGATCGATGCGACGATCGCCATCGCCAGCGGCGAGTACGACGAGCTGACGTTCAACCGAGCGCTGCGCGAGACCCAGGATCTGACTCGGACGCTCCGGCAGTACGCCGACTACGCCGAACCCCACGCCGAAACCTACGAACGCGGACTGTCGGCCGTCGTTCGCCTGCTCGCGCCGGTCGCTCCCCACCTCGCCGAAGAGCTGTGGCACGAACTGGGATACGACGGCTTCGTCGTCGACGCCGAGTGGCCGACCGCGCAGGTCGACCGCGACTACGTCGCCAAGCGCCGACGGCTGGTCCAGAACACCCGCGAG
The DNA here is from genome assembly GCF_900100335.1 of Natronorubrum texcoconense. Taxonomy (GTDB): domain Archaea; phylum Halobacteriota; class Halobacteria; order Halobacteriales; family Natrialbaceae; genus Natronorubrum; species Natronorubrum texcoconense. The sequence continues at coordinate 103,006 of NZ_FNFE01000009.1, forward strand.
GATATCCGCGACATCGTCGAGGTGGCCGGTATCGAAGACCCCGAGGCGATCGACGTCGTCGTCGCGCCCGACTGGACGTACGACGCCCTCGAGATCGCCATCGAGAGCGACGCCGACAACCTGATCGGCGAACTCATGCAGGAATCACACATTCGCGAGCAGGGCGACGCCGCCGCCAGCTACGGACAGGACCTGCAGGCCGAACGCGAGGCGCTCTCGATGACGCTCGGTCCCGACGACGAGCACGCGGCCCTCGAGTCCGCGGCGTGGCTGATCGAACGCGAGTTCGACGCGCCGGTGTCGGTCGTCCACGCCGAGGAAGCTGACGACAGCGTGCTCACAAACGCCGAACCCGGCCGACCGGCGATCGAGATCGAGGACTGACCGCAGTCGGTGTCGAACCTCCACCACATCTAACAGACGGCTGTCTGATTTATATCGCTTCCCGCCGTATCGTGACGCACAGCCCTCGCGCTGGTTCTCGAGGATGACACAACAGAACGAGAGAAAGAGACGCACGCGGACACGACACCGGAAACGAACCGACCCGTTCCGATGGACGTTTGCTGACGGGTCGTCGCCGACCGCGCCACACGTCGCGTCGATGACGTGGCGCGACGGATCGTTTCTCAACTGGCCCGTCGATCCCGACGCGCTTCGCTCGCACGTACCCGACGAGTTGACGCTCGAGACGTACGACGGCGACGCCTGGCTCAGCGTCCTCCCGTTCGTGCTCACGAACGCCGGCCTCCGCGGATCGCCACCGATCACTCGAACGGCGGTCGCCGAACTCAACGTCCGGACGTACGTCCGCCACCGCGGCGATCCCGGCCTGTTCTTCTTCAGTATCGACGTCGGAAGCCCGTTGGTCGCCGCGACCGTCGGCCGAACGACTCGGCTGCCGGTCTACCACGCCCACATGCGAGTCGGTGCCAACGACGAGGGCGTCTCGTTCTCGAGCACGCGGAGCCAGACCGCCGTCGGTGCTCGACCGCGGTTCGACGACGACCAGTCCACAGCGCGGTTCTCCGCGACGTATCAGCCCGACGACGAGGTTTTCATCCCGGAGCCGGGAACGCTGGCGCACTGGCTCGTCGAGCGGCGGCGGTTCTACGCCGCCGAGGAGAATCGGGGCGTCCTGTCGGGTGAAATCGCACACGACCCGTGGCCCTTGCAGCCGGCGACCGTCACGATCGACGAGAATACGATGTTCGAGGCGAACGACCTGCCGGAGCCGACGGGCGACCCCGTCGTCTACTACTGCGACGAACTTCGGATGACGGGATCGATTCCCCGGCGGCTCCGCGATCGACGATAGTCCGACGCGGACGCGATTTCAGTTCGCGTCGCCGACGCCGACGAGATCGAACGGCTGGCCGTCGTCCGCCGCTCGAGCGTTCTCGTAGACGACGTGTGCCGCGGCGACGTCCTGAATGGCCAGTCCGGTAGAGTCGAAGACGGTGACGCCCGTCTCGTCCGTTCGGCCCGGTTTCGAGCCGACGACGACCTCGCCGATCTCGGCGTGGATGTCGTCGTCGGTCAAAGTGCCTTTGTGGTAGGGGACGTTGATCTCACCCGAGTGGGTGCACTGTTCGTGGTCGTCGATGACGATCGTGGCCGCCTGCAGGAGGTCGTCGGCCAGTTCGTGTTTCCCTTCCGCGTCGGCCCCGATCGCGTTAATGTGGGTGCGGTCGCCGACGTCGTCCGGGCCGACGATGGGGTCCTTGACGGGGGTTACCGTCGAGAGGATGTCGCAGTGGCCGGCCTCCGCAATCGAACCGGCGCGAACGTCGAACCGATCGTCGTAAGCGTCAATGAACGCGTCGACGCGTGCGTCGTCCGGGTCCGAGACGACGACCTCCTCGATCGATCGGATCTCGCTGATCGCCTCGAGTTGCGTATAGGACTGGACGCCAGCGCCGACGAGCCCGAGACTCGAGGCGTCGTCGACGGCGAGGTAGTCAGTCGCGACGGCTGCCGCGGCGCCGGTACGTTTCATCGTGAGCGTCGTGCCGTCCATGATCGCCTTCGGGAAAGCGGTCTCGGGGTCGGAGTAGATCATCGTTCCCAGAACGGTTGGCAGGTCGTGGTCTCCGGGGTTGTCCGGGTGGACGTTGACCCACTTCAGGCCGGCGGCGTCCCAGTCGTCGGTCTCGAGGTAGGCCGGCATCGATCGGAAGTCGCCGTTGTACTGCGGGAGATCGATGTAGGACTTCGCGGGCATCTGCGTGTCTCCGCGTTCGAACGCGGCGAATGCTTGCTCGACCGCGTCGATGACGTCGCCGAGTTGCGCGTAGTCGTCGACGTCGTCGCTGTCCAGGAGAAGCGTGTTCATAGTGGCGAATATTGCGGCACCGTCTTAGTAGGTTCGAATTGTCAGGCCGACACAGTCGGGGTTTCAGTGCCGACGTGCGGCGAGTCTCCACCGAACTTGTTATTCGGGCAACTCGACCGAACGGCCGAAATACGACCAGTTAAATATCGATAGCGGGTGTACTATCGCACTGAACGAACTGTGTTCGGACTTCCCGACAACGATCGAGCGATCGCGAACTTCACGATGCTGGGCCACTCGCTGGTCCACTGGTTCGAGACCTCGATTCCGATCTTTCTCGTCGTCTGGCTGACCGAGTTCCCCGACGCCGGCGTTGCGGTCTTCGGCCTGATCGTCGCGCTTGGCTACGCGCCGTTCGGCCTCGGTGCACTACCCGCCGGCGTCCTCACGGATCGCTACGGACCGAAACGACTGATCCTCATCTGTCTCGGCGGCATGGCGCTCGCTTTCGTTGTGCTCGCGTTCGCGACCTCGATCGCCACGATCGCGCTCGCCCTCGTTCTGTGGGGGGTCGCCGCGAGCGTCTATCACCCCGCCGGACTCGCGCTGATCAGCACCGGCGTCGAGGAGCGGCCGACGGTTTTCGCCTACCACGGCATCGCCGGTAACGTCGGCATCGCGCTCGGCCCGTTCGTCACCGCGACGCTCCTGATGGTTGGCCTCGAGTGGCAACTCGTCGCCGCCGTTCTCGCCGTCCCCGGCTTCGTCGGTCTCGCGTACGGACTCAGCGCGAACTTCGATCCGGCGGCTGCGGTCGACGCCGACGACGTCGCCGACGCCTCCGAACCGCTCTCGCTTTCGGAGTTCGTCTCCGGGTCGCGCGCCCTGTTCGCGAGCGCGTTCGCCGTCGTCTTCGCCATCGTGACCTTCGAGGGGCTGTTCTACCGCGGTATTCTCACGTACCTCCCCGAAATTCTCCACGACGCGCCGGCGATGGCCGTCCTCGACTTGCCGACCGGCTTCGAGGGGATCGAGCCGGCGGACTACATCTACGTCGGCCTGCTCGTCGTCGGCATCGCCGGCCAGTACGCCGGCGGGAAACTCACGGACAGGATTCGTGTCGAGCGCGGTCTCGCCGGTATCTTCGCCGTACTCGCCGTCCTCGCGGTCGCCTTCGTCCCGGTGCGAGAGATGGGGCTCGGCCCGATTATCGTCCTCTGTGCGATTCTCGGCTTCTTCCTCTTCGCGATCCAGCCGTTCTACCAGGAGGCAGTCGCGGTCCACACGCCCGAAGACGCCCGCGGGCTCTCCTACGGCTACACCTACCTCGGCGAGTTCGGCCTCGGCGCGGGGAGCATCGCCCTCGGCGGCTTCGCGCTCGGGATCGGCCTCGAGGCCTTCTTCGGCCTCCTGATCGGCTTCGCGCTCGTCGGCATGGCGCTCTCCTGGGGTCTACTGGTCGCCATCTCGCGGTTCGGCGCGTGGCAGGGGGCGGGGGCTCGAGCGCAGAGCGAGGACTGAGTGCTTTCGTCCGTTTGCTCCGATACTGATGGGATCTCCCCCATACATTTATTTTGATGGGAAACGTCCCATATGACACGAATGGGGTATGCGGTCATCGAAGACGTCGAAGATCGGGTTGGCAACCGTATCATCCGTCGGAAGATACTTTCGACCGACGATCCCCAGTACCCGAGCGGCTACCGCTACGCGCTTCACTACGGGTACGTCGATGGCCGTGGCACCATTATCCGCTACGATAACGAAAACCAAACCGTCGGACGACACGAGCGCCACACGCCCGACGGTATCGAAGAAATCGAGTTTCCGGGCATGATGGCGCTTCGGGACCGATTCGTCGAGGAGGTCGAACACGAACGATGACTGAAAACACACTCAAAATCACCTTCGGACAGCGTGACGAGCATCGCGACGCCGCTCGAGCTCGCCTCAAGCGAGCCGAAGCTGGCGAAACTGGTGATCCGATCGAACAGGACGTCCGTCACATCCTCAACTTCGAGGAGTACAGCGATATCGAGCGGCTGATGCGCGTTTCGAACCTCGAACTGGTCGAGGCGATCGCGACGAAACAGCCCGCGAGTATTCGCCAGACCGCAGCAGTGGTCGATCGCGACTATCGCGAGGTCCACCGGAACCTGAAGGAACTCGAGTCGCTGGGTGTCGTGGAGTTCGAGGACACTGGCCGGTCGAAGACGCCACAGTTGCGCGGCGGTGCGGATTCCATCGACTTTTCGATCCGGTTTCCGTTCGACGACGACGGGAACCACTCGTCTCCTGCTGTGTCGTGAGAGAGTGACTCGGCAGTAGCCGAGAACGTACTGTAGCGGAGTTCGAGGCTCGAGAGACGAATCGAATGGAGTGGAACTCCCCGTTTCACCACTCACGTCACAGACCTGGGTTCTGCGACCGATGAAGTTCTCCCTAATCCATTCGTCGGCGAGTGAGCGGTTCGAAGAACCCGAATGAAGCCGTTCACCGAACGCGAAGCGCTCGGGCCGACGAGCGACGTGAAGGGACGTGGAGCGTCCCGAAACGGAGCGAGGAGGCTTTTATACTAAATTTTGCCGAGGGTGCGGCTTCGCCGCGCCCGCAGAACAAAATTTAGTTTCACATCATGCCGCCCATGCCACCGCCCATACCGCCCATGCCGCCGCCCATGCCACCGCCGCCCGGCGGCATCTCGTCGTCGCCGTCGTCGTCGGCGACGGCGAGGTCGCCGGCGGCGATGACGTCGTCGATGCGAAGCAGCATGACGGCCGCCTCGGTGGCGGACTCGATAGCCTGGGTCTTCACGCGAAGCGGCTCGTAGACGCCTTCTTCGGCCATGTCGATCGTGTCGCCGGTGTAGGCGTCGAGGCCGGACGTGGTCTCGCCGGCGTCGTGGTCGGCGCGGAGTTCGACGAGCGAGTCGATGGGGTCGAGTCCGGCGTTCTCGGCGAGCGTGCGCGGGATGACTTCGAGGGCGTCGGCGAACGCTTCGACGGCGAGCTGTTCGCGGCCGCCGACGGAGTCGGCGTAGTCGCGCAGCGCGAGCGAGAGCTCGACTTCGGGGGCACCGCCGCCCGCGAGGACTTTACCGTCCTGGAGCGTGGTGCGAACGACGCCGAGGGAGTCCTCGATGGCCCGGTCGACCTCGTCGATGACGTGCTCGGTGCCGCCGCGGAGGATGAGGGTGACGGCCTTGGCGTCGTCGACGTCCTCGACGAAGATGCGCTGGTCGCCGGCGATCTCCTTCTGGGCGACGCTGCCGGCGAAGCCGAGGTCGTCCTCGGTCAGGTCGTCGACGGAAGAGACGGGCGTGGCGCCGGTCGCGCGGGCGAGCTGGCCCTGGTCGCTGGATTTGACGCGACGGACGGCGATGATGCCCTCCTGTGCGAGGTAGTGCTGGGCCATGTCGTCGATGCCGCCGTCGACGAAGACGACGTCGGCGCCGACGTCGGCGACCGCTTCGGCCATCTCGCGCAGCTGGGCCTCTTCCTGCTCGAGGAACTGCTCGAGCTGATCGGGGTCGGTGACGTTGACTTCGGCGTCGATCTCGGTCTCTTTGATCTCGAGGGCGCCGTCGATGAGCGCGACGTTGGCGTCCTCGGCGAAGTACGGCATGCTGTCGGAGACGCGCTCCTTGTCGACGATGACGCCCTCGACGAGCTCGGAGTTGTCGATCGAGCCGCCGACGACCTTCTCGACTTTGATGTTGTCCGTGTCGACCTCGTCGCCGTCGGCGACCGAGCGGACGGCCTCGACGACGAGTCGGGAGAGCAGGTCGCGGGCGTTCTCGGCGCCCTTGCCCGTCATCGCGGTGGCGGCGATCTGCTCGAGAATCTCGGTGTCGTCCTCGTCGACGTCGATGGCGATGTCCTCGAGTACCTCGGTGGCTTCCTCGGCGGCCTCTCGGTATCCTTGCGCGAGGGTGGTCGCGTGGATGTCCTGCTCTAAGAGGTCCTCGGCCTGGCTGAGCAGTTCACCGGAGACGACGACGGCGCTCGTGGTGCCGTCGCCGACTTCGTCCTCCTGGGTCTCGGCGACTTCGACGATCATGTCGGCGGCGGGGTGATCGATCTCCATCTCCGAGAGGAGTGTGACACCGTCGTTCGTCACGATGACGTTACCCGACGAGTCGACGAGCATCTTGTCCATCCCCTTCGGACCGAGCGTGGTCCGTACGGACTCGGCGACGGCCTTTCCGGCCTGAATGTTCATCGACTGCGCGTCTTTGCCGGACGTCCGCTGGCTGTCCTCCGAGAGAACGATAAGGGGCTGGTTGCCCATCTGCTGTTGTGCCATAGTCAAGCGAAGGATTGTTTGTGATTCTATATAAGCCTTTCGAGAACGTACGAGTCAAATCCCACTACGAGGGTGTCGTACGGCAGTTCACCGCCAGCCGTGTTACTGGTATTTATAACAATCATCCGGCGTCGGAGCGTGAGAATTCGCCGTATGGCGGCCGGTGGCTCCGCTCGTGTGGTCAGGCACGTTCACCATCGCGCTCCCAGTTCCGTAGCCGCGGTCTCAGTCCCGAGTCGATCGGCGGCGGCCGGGCGCGCTCACGAACGGCAGCGGTTGTGGCGATCGCCAAAGGCGAGTCGAAACCGAAAACGGAGAGACCGGATCAGGACTGGCCGCCGGGGAACCGGTGGTACTGCATGCCCTGATGTTTCATCTCGTTGTGTTTCTCCTCGAGGAACGAGTAGACGGCGCCGTGTGGCGCGCCGTCGAGGAGCATCTCGGCGGCCGTTCGGACGACGTCGACCTGCTGGGGCGCGCCGATGATCCCGAGCGTCGAGCCGTAGATGACGACGTTGGCGCCCGACAGCTCCTCCATGAGCTCGCGGGTTCGGCCGCCCTCGCCGATGAGTCGTCCCTTCTTGCGTTTCATGTCGTTCGTGTTGCGCGCGGCGGCGTCGATATCGACGACGTCGAACATGATCATGTCGTCCTCGAGCAGTCGCAACGCCGCCTCGGGGGCGAAGCCGCGGCCGATCGCACGGACGATATCCGGCGCCTTGAGACCGAGCACGGGATCGCCGACGGTATCGACGGCGACGGAGCCGTTCTCCGAATCGATGTCGAGTCGCACCTCGGCTTCCGCTTCGATCTCGCGCATCGTCTCGCCGCCCTCGCCGATGAGCACGCCGATACGGTCCTGCGGAATCTTCACGTGTTGCATACGAAACGGTACTAGCTGAGCGAGGTTAAGCGCTTGGTCCGCTAGCTCTGGCTGCGCGTTTCGGTCTGTCTCTCTCGATGACGGCTACTGATACCACCACGAAAGCCCCTGCCGGGATCCAGTCGAAGGACTCGCTGCGCGCTTCGAGGCTCGCTTCGCTCGCCTCTCCAGTGCTTGCGTCGTCCGTCTTCCCGGATCCCGGCAGCCCCTTTCATTCCCACCCGCGGATGTTCGATCGGCCAGCCGATACGGGGTGGGAACGAACGGGTCGGGGGCTTCCGCGGTGCCCGTACCGATTCCGTTGGTTGAGTGAACGGCGAGCGACCAGTCGAGACGTTACTCGAGCACCGACCGGAACCGTACCGACTTCGAAAGGGTGTCGACGACCGCGACCGTCCGATCCGCTTCGGACTTCGCCAGCACGTGCGCACCGGGGTTGAGCACCGTCGTTCGACCCTCATCCGAGAGTTCGCGCTCGTGGTGGTGGCCGTAACAGACGAAGTCGTACGTCTCGCCGGCCGCGATGGCCTCGACCTCCTCGAGACTCTCGCCGTGGAGAACGGCGAACGAAAGGCCGTCGAACTCGAGGCTCGCGAAGCGGCCGTGGAGTTCGCTCTCGCCGCCCAGTGCGTCGAATTGCGATTGAAGGTTCGCGACGTCGCCATCGTTGTTCCCGAGGACGCCGTGGAGTTCGAACTCGCCGAAGTAGCCGACCATCAGGGGGGCGATGAAATCGCCGCAGTGGATCACGATCTCGACGCCCTCCTCTTCAAAGATCTCGGTCGCGCGCTCGATGGCTTCGACGTTGTCGTGGGTGTCCGAAATGATCCCGATGTTCATACGCTATGACGCGACTGCGAGACCCAAATGCGTTCGGGGGGTGTGATCTGGTTCCAGCTACGACAGCGCACCTACGTCGACGACGTCGAAGTACGTGCTCGCGTCGAGTCGCCGCATCTCTGCCCGAAAATGGCAGAGACAGTAGTGCCAGTAGACGATCCGCTCTCCCGTCGCGTGCCTGACACCGATCCGGTGGCTCGCCCTGTGGACACACGGCTCCCGGCTTTCACACCCGGTCATACTCGAGCCGTCGTGATCCGTCGGAGAAAAAGCGAGACCTTCGATGTCGTGGCGGCTATATCGGGTCCGTTCGTCGGTGCCTTCGCCGCCCTTGCTGCCGTGGCAGTCAGTCCCGCGAGGGATCCGGTTCCGGACTCGTCACGAACTCGAGCAACTCGTCTTCGTCCGTTTCGATCCCCTGCCGCGAGAAGAAACTCGCGACGTTTCGGCAGTCGCGCTCGAGGAACGTCCGGCTGTTCGGGTGGTGGACGGTCACGGCCTGTCCGACGTCGATGATCACGAGCTGGCCCTCGTCGAAGACAACGTTGTACTCGCTCAGGTCGCCGTGGATGATGCCCGCGGAGTAGAGCCGGCGCATGTACTCGCGCATGACCTCGTAGGCGGTCTGGGGGTTCTCGATGTGGACCTCGCCGAGCCGTTTCGCGCGGCCGTCGTCGTCGCCGATGTACTCCATGACCAACACGTTTCGCTCGGTGGCGATCGGCTCCGGTACGCGAACGCCGGCCGCTCTGGCCCGCTCGAGGTTCGCGAGTTCCTTCTTCGTCCAGGCGAGGACGACGTCCTTTTTCTTGCCGCCGAGGCCTTCGAATCGGGGATCGCCCTCGAGGTAGTCGCGCATCTGCCGGAAGTTCGAGGCGTTGATCCGGTAGATCTTGACCGCGACGTCGCGGTCGTCGCCCAGCGCGTGGTAGACGTTGGCCTCCTTGCCCGTCGAGAGCGGCCCGCCGAAGGCCTCGACGTAGCCGTCCTGGACGAGTTTGTAGAGCGCCGCCAGCGTCGCGTCGTCGAACACCGACTGCTCGACCTTGAACTGGTCGGCGTCTTTGATCCGCTCTTCGAACTGCTCGAACTCGCGGTCGCGCTTGCGAGCGATCCGGTCGGCCTCGGTCTCCGAGACGTCGATCTCCTCCCACTCGTCGCCCGGCGTTTCCACTTCCTCGAGGTCGACCAGTCCGAACTCCGTATCCGTTCCCTGTCCCATCTAGTCGGCCTCTACGAGAGCGGTGCGGGTAAAGACTGGGTATCGGTGTTCGGTCGCTCTCGCCGCCCCGCGTCCGGCCCGTCGGACGCTGCCACGCCGACGCTTTTCTCGCTGTGGCCCCTACCAGTCGTATGAGTCACACAGCACATCGGCGAGCGGCGGGGCGCGACCGATGACGGGACACGACGTCACCCTCGAGTGGCCGGACGGTCGCACCGAACGGGTCGCGGTCGGGCCGCGGGAGACGGTGCTCGAGGTGGCCGGACGGGAGGGCATTCGGCTCCCGTACGATTGTCGGAAGGGAACCTGTACGGCCTGCGTCGGTCGACTACGCGCGATCGACGAGGACGGGGCCGAACCCGACGCGGCCGCGGGTGACGGCGACCGCGCGACCGATCCGATCGACGCCGCGGCGGCGTTCGACTACCGACGCGCACCGACGGCCCTGACCGACCGCGAGCAGCGAGCGGGGTACGTCCTGCTGTGTATCGCGCTCGTCCGCACGGACTGTCGCGTCGAGGTCGGTCCGAGGGTGCGCTCGGAAGTCGGCGGCAGCCCCTGGAGCTAGTCGCTCGAGCCGACAGGTTCGGTCTTGGTGGCGGTCGACCGCTGCCGAGCGCCGTTCGTCGGATCGACGGCGGCGACGCGTCAGTAACGTTAACGGGTCCGGGAAGCAACCCTCGAGCAACGAATGTCACTCACCGACGAGAACGCGGACGAAGCGAATCCGTACCTCCGGGATCCGCCGACGGAGTTCGAACCGGTCGCGGAGCTCTCGGCGGACGAGGCCGAACAGCAGGTCGAGCAGTTGCGGGAGGCCATCCGTGAACACGACCGCCGGTACTACGTCGAAGGTGATCCGACCATCGCCGACCGAACCTACGACGCCCTCTTTTCCCGTCTGCAGGACCTCGAGGACGCCTTCGACTGCTCCCACCCCGACAGCCCGACGCGAAGCGTCGGCGGCGAACCGCTCGAGGCGTTCGAGACGGTCGAACACGTCGCGCCGATGCTCTCGATCGACCAGAGCGGCGAGGCCGAGGACGTGCGGGAGTTCGACGACCGGGTGCGAAGGGAGGTGGGTGAGGTTCGGTACGTCTGTGAACCCAAGTTCGACGGCGTCTCGATGGCGTTCGTCTACGAGGACGGCTCGCTCGAGCGCGCCGTCACCCGCGGCGACGGCCGCGAGGGCGACGACGTCACGCGAAACGCCCGCACGATCGGATCCGTTCCACAGCAACTCCACGGCGACTACCCCGATTTTCTGGCGGTTCGTGGCGAGGTCTACATGCCCAAGGACGCATTTCAGGAACACAACCGCGAGCGGATCGAACGCGGTGAAGAGCCCTTCGCGAACCCCCGGAACGCGACCGCGGGAACGATCCGCCAACTCGACCCCTCGATCGTCGCCGAACGGCCGCTCGAGGTGTTCTACTTCGACGTGCTCGAGGCCAGCGACCTCGAGGACAGCCACAGCGCGGAACTCGAGCGCTTCCCGGAGTGGGGGCTGCGGGTCACCGAGCACGTCGAGTACGCCGACGACATCGAGGCGGCGATCGACTACCGCAACCGAATGCTCGAGGCGCGGGACGATCTGGGCTACGAGATCGACGGCACCGTCATCAAGGTCGACGACCGCGACGCTCGCGAGGAACTGGGCCGAACGGCGCGCCACGACCGCTACGCGTTCGCCTACAAGTTCCCCGCCCGCGCGGAGGTGACCCCGATCGTCGACGTGGCGGTGCAGGTGGGCCGCACGGGTCGTCTGACCCCGGTCGCCCTCCTCGAGCCGGTCGACGTCGGCGGCGTCACCGTTTCCCGAGCCAGCCTGCACAACCCTGAGGAGATCGCGGTAAAGAACGTCAATATCGGGGACACGGTCCGCGTCCAGCGGGCTGGCGACGTCATCCCCTACGTCGAGGAGGTCGTCGAGAAGGACAGTGAGGGCCACTACGAACTGCCCGAACACTGCCCGGTCTGTGACAGCGCCGTCGAGCGCGACGGGCCGATGGCGTTCTGTACGGGCGGGCTGGCCTGTAACGCCCAACTGCGCCGGTCGATCGAGTACTACGCCAGCGACGACGGCCTCGACCTCGAGGGACTGGGCGAGAAGAGCGTTCGCCAGCTCGTCGACGCCGGCTTGCTCGAATCCGTCGCGGACCTCTACGAACTCGAGCGCGAGGCCCTCACGGAACTCGAGGGCTGGGGCGAGACGAGCGCCGAGAACCTGCTGTCCGAACTCGAGGAGAGCCGCGAGCCGCCTCTCGCTGATTTTTGCTCGGCGCTGGGCATTCCCCACGTCGGGCCGACGACGGCCCGCGAACTCGCCCGCGAGTTCGGCACGTTCGAAGCGTTTCGCGAGACTGCCGAGAACGATCCGGAGCGACTCGAGGGCGTCGACGACGTCGGCGAGACCGTCGCCCAACAGCTCCACGACTTCTTCACGAGCGAGGCGAACGCCGCGGCCGTCGACGACATCCTCGAGCACGTCTCGCCGCAAGAGACCGAACTCGAGGCCGGCGGCGACGAACTCGAGGGGCTGACCTTCGTCTTCACGGGGTCGCTCGAGGGTGTCACCCGCGGCGAGGCTCAGGAAACCGTCGAGGCTCACGGCGCGAACGCGACGGGCAGCGTCTCGGGCAACACGGACTACCTCGTCGTCGGCGAGAGTCCGGGCCAGACGAAGCGCGACGACGCGGCGGACAACGAGGTGCCGATCATCGACGAGGACGAGTTCCGGGAACTGCTCGGCGAGTACGGGATCGACCTCGAGTGAGCGTCGAGAACTGCCGGCCAAACGGACGGGGTTCCGACGGCTTTAGTACGAACGACCGTAATTGCAGCGCACCGTGCTGACTCTGCTCAGACGCTTACGCGATGTCTCCCGTCCGAGAGCGGTGGGTTCGATCACCGTCGGCCACGGGGTTAACGAGTTCTTCGCGATCGTGATCCCGCCGATTATTCCGCTGCTCGTCGCGGACCTCGGGATCACCTACGGACAGGCGGGCTTTCTCGTCACCATTTTCTTTCTCATGTACGTCCTCTTCCAGCTTCCCGCCGGCATGCTCGCCGACGTAATCGGGAAGGAGCGACTCCTCGTCGGCGGCCTGTTCGGGATGGCCGCGGGGATCTTTTTGGCGAGCACCGCACAGAGCTACGAGACGCTGCTCGTCGCCCAGACCATCGCCGGGATCAGCGGCAGCGCGTTCCATCCGACGGGGATGGCGCTCGTCAGCGACTACGAGACGGAGGCGACCGAGGGGAAGGCGATGGGTGTGTTCGGGTTCGGCGGCGCGCTCGGGACGATGTCCGCGCCGGTTATCGTCGGCGGCGTCGCCGCGGTTGCGGGCTGGCGACTCGCCCTCGCCACCGGCGTCGCGATCGGACTCGCCGTGAGCTGTCTGGTCGTCTACCTCTTTCTCACGGCTGAGACTCCGAGCGACGCGACGTCGGCTGGCACCGACGACTCGCGGACAGACGACCCACGGACCGACGGTGGCGAATCCCGGAAGACGATCCGGCAAGCGATCCGTTCGGCGGATCTCTCGTTCGATCTCACCATCACGAAGAGCGTCGTCGTCCTCTTTTTCGTCACGCTCGTGCTGTCGATGCAACATCGGGCGATACAGACCTACACGACGGCCTACGTCGCCGCGGAGACCGGAACGTCGGCGTCGGTCGGAAACGTCGCGTTCTTCGCCCTCCTGGTCGGGGGCAGTCTCGCCTCGCTGTACGCCGGCGACCTCGCGGATCGGTTCGATCGGGTCGCGTTGGGAATCGGCGCCTCGCTTCTCACCGCCGTACTAGTCGCTGCCACGCTGGCGCTGGCGGCCGTCTTCGGCGAGCTACCGATCGGCGTCCTGACGGTGATCCTGGCGGTGTGGTTCGCCGTCATCGGCGCCGGCATGTACACCAGCTACCCGGTCAAGAACGCGATGGTCTCCCAGCACGCCGAGACGGGCTCGAGCGGAAGCCTGTTCGGCGTCATCCAGACCGGCTCCGCCATCGGCAGCGCGAGCGGCCCGGCGGTGTTCGGCGTCCTCTCGACTCGCTGGGGCGTCGTCGCGGCGTTTCCCGCCATCGCTACGGTGAGCGTCGTGCTGGCCGCCTCGTTCGCCGTCCTGTGGTTTACCGGCGACTAATCCTCATTCCGACGACACTCACGTTTGGCCCTCGTCGCTCCGATACGAGCAGCGGTCGCGACGCTTCAGCCGCGTTCGGCTACGCGGGAGTCGGCAGTCGATCGGCGATCGACCACACTGCCTCGAGCCCCTGCACCTCCCCTTCCCGCTCGGGCAGCGTCACGACCTCGAGATCCGGAAACGTCTCGCGGACCTCCGATACCCGCTTCGCGTGGCGTTCGTACCGAGACTGACAGCGCGAACAGCCCTCGTCGGGGTCCTCGAAGACGCGGTTCACGACGAGTCGGTCGACGCGAACCCCGCCCTCGCGGAGTTTCTCGACGAGGCGCTCGGACTCGGCGATGGCCATCCCCTCGGGGATGAGGACGACGCGAAACTCCGTTCGCTCGGGGTCGACCAACAGGTCGCGGGCGCGCTCGAGACGTTCCTGAAAAGCTCCGAGGCTCTCCTCGCCGTCGGTACTCCCACTGCCCATCATCGACATCGGGCCGAACACCGCCGATTTGGCGGCGGTGCCGATTCGGCTGGCCTGCCCGCGAAGCGACTGGATCGTCTGGAGGGCGGGCCCCATCACCTCGGGCGTGTCGAACAGCCGGAGCGTGTGGCCCGTCGGGGCGGTGTCGAAGACGACGACGTCCCACTCGCCCGAATCGACGTACTCGACGAGCAGGTCTAGCGCGGCGATCTCGTCCCCGCCGGCCGGCGCGCCCGACGCGAAGATCCGTTCGACTTCGTCGTCCGAGAGGCGGATGCCGGCGCTGCGGAGATCCGCGGCGAGCGCCGTCGCTAGCTTCTCGTAGCGTTCCTGCTGGGTTTCGGCGTCGATCTCGACGGCCCAGAGGCTGCCGCCCGCGTCGAGTTCGAGGTCGCCCTCGTCGGTCGCCTCGAGACCGGGACCGGCTCCCAGATCGACCTCGCTGGGTTCGGGCCCGAGATCGGCCTCGAGCGAGTCGGACAGCGAGTGGGCCGGGTCGGTCGAGACGATCAGCGTTCGGCGGCCCGAATCGGCTAGCTCGAGACCGGTCGCCGCCGCACAGGTCGTCTTCCCGACCCCGCCTTTCCCGCCGTAGAAGATGCAGTCGGTCACGGACTCGCGTAGGCGTGGCAGCTACCTAAGCCGAGTGCCGGCGAGTGAGACGCGGCCGGCGACAGAGGCGTCTCTTCACTGACGGCCGAACTCGCGAGGGAGACGAATCGAACGCAAAAATCAGCGCACGAACGGAACCGGCCTCAGAGATCGACGCGATCGAATCGGTAGAGCGCGATCGCGATCGGGACGACGATCCACAGGAGCAGGATGACGAAGGAGAACCAGTTCTCGAGGTAGAACGGGACGCCGTTCGCGAACCAATCCGCGGGGTACGTCGTTCCCATATCCTCACCGCCGAACGAGCCGAGGAACGTGATCGTGTTCTGGAACGCGTTTCCGGGATCGATCATGTCGATGAACAGCGCCCAGTCGGGGAGTCGCTCGCGCGTGATTTGTTCGGTGGTTCCGTCCAGTCCCATACCCTCGGTCGTGTAGCTGACTCCCTCGATCGTTCCACGATTCATCAGGAGCTGGAAGACGGACTGGATCGCGTTCCAGACGACGTAGAACAGGATGAAGATGCCGAACATCGCGGCGCCGGCGATGGTCGTCGAGCGGGTCAGCGACGACAGCGAGACGGCGATGCTCGTGTAGGCGATACCGTAGACGATCGCCATCAGGAGCAGGCTGAAGTAGTCGACGACGTCGAAGCCGCCGAGCAACACCGCGACGATGACCGCGGCGAGCACGAACCCGACGACGAGCGACAGCGAGAGGACTGCCGACCGGCCGATGAGTTTCCCGAGCAGTACGTCCTTTCGGGAGTGGGGCAAGGAGAGCAGGATCTTGATGCTCCCCGTCTCTCGCTCGCCGGCGATCGCTTTCCAGCCCAAGATCAGCGCGATCAGCGGGATCACGAGCCGCGTGATCTGACTGACGAAGAGAACGAGCACTTCCGTCGTCGCTCCCTCCGCGGCGATATCCTCGCCGAAGTACGAGATCGTTCCCGTGACGGCGACGAGTAACACGAAGAAGAAGACGCTCAGTCCCCAGAACATCCAGGACCGGACGGCGTCCTGGAAGTCCTTCCTCGCGATCGCCCGGACGCTCGTGAGATTGATCGAACTCGAGGTCGACTCCGATCCCGTTGCGGTGCCGGACTCGGTGCTCATCGGGCTTCCACCTCCGTTCCCGTGGTGTACGACTGGAAGACGTCCTCGAGCGAGGCCTCACGCGTCGTGAAGTCGCGGACCTCGACGCCGCGGTCCTCGAGTTCGGTCAATACGGCGGTCTTCGAGCCGCTAACCTGTACGACCAGCGTCGGCGGGCTCTCGCCCTCGACCACGGCATCGCTGACGTCCGGCAGCGACCGAACCGCCTGCAGCGCGTCGTCGTCGATCCGGTCGACGGTGACCCGCAGGCTCGTTCCGCCCTCGACGGAGTCGCGAAGCCCCTCGACGGTGTCGACGGCGACCATCTCGCCGTCCCGAAGGATGCCGACGCGGTCACAGACCGCCTCGACCTGTTCCATGATGTGACTCGAGAAGAACACCGTGGCGCCGCGGGCGTTCTCCTCGCGGACGATTTCGCGCATCTCGCGGGCCCCGTTGGGGTCGAGCCCCGTCGACGGCTCGTCGAGGATCAGCAGGTCGGGTTCGCCGACGAGGGCCATCGCGAGCATGAGTCGTTGGGACATCCCCTTCGAGTAGCCCCCTGCCTTCTTGTCGATGGCGTCGGCGAGACCGACGCGCTCGAGCAGTTCCCTGGGATCGTCGTCGGTGTCCTTCGAGTCGATGGCGAACTCGAGGTGCTGGCGGGCGGTCAGCCGGTCGTAGGTTTCGACGCCCTCGGGGAGGACGCCGGTCCGCGAGCGGATCTCGCGGCTGTGTGCCTGGGCGTTCATCCCCAGCACCTCCACCCGGCCGTTGGTCGGCCGGATGAAGTCCAGAATGACGTTGATCGTCGTCGATTTGCCGGCTCCGTTCGGACCGAGAAAGCCGAAGACCTCGCCCTCTTCGACCTGAAACGAGAGGTCATCGAGCGCGAGTTCCTGACCGTAGGATTTGGTCAGGCTATCGACTGTGATAGCTGGCATGGCTGTGTGGTCTCACCGTTCGCCGATAAGAGTTGTTACTTCGTTGTATTGATCTTCCGTTTTGTCCGGAGGAACAAACTGTCTCTCGATGGAACGTCCGAGTCGAACGCCGTCTCGGAGTCGTTTTCGACGCAACTCCCGACTCGCAGTCGCCGATCTCGTCCTTTATAACGGATCGTCGGGATCGTACTGCTCGGCGGTTCGCTCGGCTTCCTCGGCGTACCGTTTTCGGGTCTCCTCGTCGGGAACCGGCTCGAGTTCGGTTTCGGCAATCTCCGTCGCCGCGGTGACCTCGGCGCCGGTGCGTAGCGACGTCGCGGAGCGCTCCCGCTGCTGGTAGCGCGAGCCGTCGGGCGTCGCGTAGACGATGGTCACGAGGTTGCGGTCGTCGAACGTTCGTTCGACCAGCCAGCACTGGACCGTCGAGTCACTCATGCTCCGAATTTGGGCGCCGAGACCCGAGAATGTATTGTGTTTGATGGTAACACGACGACTAGTTCTCGACTCACGCGAAACGCCGCGGGCTACTTGCGGGCTACTGTGGAACCTCGAGACGGAATGCTCGGAGTCTGGAGCGAGCACGTCGACGAGTTGCTGTACGACGGCGAACGCGTGAAGCGACGCGTCGACCTCGAGGGAGCGACGTTCGTGGTCACGAACGATCGCGTCCTCGTATTCACCGAGGGCGGCGACGGACCGAACTACTGGACGGTCGAGCGGCCGAACGTCGCCCGGGTCTCCATCGAGACCGAAGATTCGATCGCCCCGCTCGTCTGGGGGTCGATCGTCCTGTTTCTCGCGCTGAGCGTGTTGCTCGTCGCGATGACCTACGACCTCGCCAGCATCGCCGACAACTTCGACGTCGAAGGCACGACGGGGATCGCCGGCGGCGCACTCGAAACCGTCGAAACCCTCCTCACGGTGTTCGATCTGACCGTCCTCGCGATCGGCGTCCTCCTGTTGCTGATCGCCGCCGCGTTCTTCGTCCAGTACATCGGGTCGCGCTCGCGCCGACTTCTCCTTCGAGTGAGCGGCGGCGACGATATCTCGGTGCCGGTCAGCGACGACGACTTGGAGGCCGAGCGGGAGGTCGACTTACAGGAGGCGATCGCCCCGGGTCCGGGACCCATCGGTAGCGACGCGGTCGTCGAGGCTGACGCAGGCGAGACAGGCGAGCAGAGAGGATCGACCGCTCCAGCCGACGAGACCGATGTCGACGCGGACGAAGCGAGGGGACCCCCCGACGGGACCGAGACCGACCCGACGGACGACCCCGAGGAGTCAGGCTGAAAGCCACTGAGGTTCTAGGGCCGCCGATGAACGCCGAGGGGGTTCGCGACCGAGCCGGATCGTTACCGCGCGAGCCCGGCGTCTACCAGTTCCGGCTCGAGGGCACCACGCTCTACGTCGGGAAGGCGGTCGATCTCCGGAGCCGCGTCCGATCGTACGCGGATCCGCGAAGCGCGCGCATCCGTCGGATGGTCGACCGCGCCGACGAGATCGAGATCGCCGTCACCGACACCGAGACGCAGGCGCTGCTCCTCGAGGCGAACCTGATCAAGCGCCACCAGCCGCGGTACAACGTCCGGCTCAAGGACGACAAGTCGTACCCGATGGTGCAGCTGACGAGCCACGAGGCCCCGGGGATCGAGATCACTCGAGACCCCGAGGAGTCGGCCACCGTCTTCGGTCCCTACACGAACAAGGGGCAGGTCGAAACCGTCGTCAAAGCGCTGCGGGAGACCTACGGCATCCGCGGCTGTTCGGACCACAAGTACGCGGGTCGCGACCGGCCGTGTCTCGACTACGAGATGGGGCTCTGTACCGCGCCCTGCACCCGCGAGATCGACCTCGAGAGCTACGCCGAGGACGTGACCGCGGTCGAGCGATTCCTCGAGGGCGAGACGGGTATCCTCGCCGACCCGCTGCGCCGGGAGATGGAGGCGGCGGCCGAGGACCAGAACTTCGAGCGGGCCGCGAACATGCGGGATCGACTCGAGACCGTCGAAGCCTTCCACGGCGAGGGCGGTGAGGCGGTTCAGGCGCGGAGCGACGAACGCGCCGTCGACGTACTCGGGGTCGCCATCGAGGGCGAGGACGCGACCGTCGCCCGCCTGCGCGCCGAGACCGGCAAACTGGTCGATCGGGACCGACACACGCTCGAGGCGCCGGGTGCGGACGTCGGGGCGAACGATACCGACACGGGCGGCGTCCCCGCCGTCCTCGCCGCCTTCATCGTCCAGTACTACGCCGAGCGCGACCTGCCCGACGCCCTGCTCCTGCCCGAACGCCACGGGGATAGCGAGGTCGCCGCCTGGCTCGAGGCCGAGGGCGTCTCCGTCCGCGTGCCTGGCGCCGGGCGCGAAGCGAAACTGGTCGAACTCGCGCTCAAGAACGCCCGACGGAACGTCGGCGGCCGCGACGAGTGCGGGATGCTCGCGGACGCCCTCGAGATCGACTCGGCCCGGCGAATCGAGGGCTTCGACGTGAGCCACGCACAGGGGAAGGCGGCGGTCGGGAGCAACGTCACGTTCGTCGACGGCAGCGCCGAGAAGGCCGACTACCGGCGGAAGAAGCTGACCGATCAGAACGACGATTACGACAACATGCGCGCGTTGCTCGAGTGGCGCGCCAGCCGCGCCGTCGAGGGCCGAGACGATCGGCCGGATCCCGACCTGCTGGTGATCGACGGGGGCGAGGGCCAACTCGAGGCCGCACGCGACGCGCTGGCCGACGTCGGCTGGGACGTACCCGCCATCGCGCTCGCGAAGGCCGAAGAGCGCGTGGTGACCCCGAAACGGGAGTTCGTCTGGCCCAGCGACGCCCCGCACCTGCATCTCCTCCAGCGGGTTCGCGACGAGTCCCACCGCTTTGCGGTGCAGTACCACCAGACCGTCCGCGACGAGGTGAAGACGGTGTTGGACGACGTGCCGGGTATCGGCCCCGAAACCAGGAAGCGGTTGCTGGGCCGGTTCGGGAGCGTCGAGAACGTCCGCGAGGCGAGCCTCGAGGACTTAGAGAGCGTCTCCGGAGTCGGACAGAAGACGGCTGAAACGCTCAAATCGAGGCTGTAACGCGGCTATCGACCGCCACCCATTGGATAGCGTCACATTCCCGATTTCGTGACAGATGATGTCGCCACGCCGCCGCAACAGTGTCGGCAGGCGTGTCCGTGATTTCTGTTGCCCATGTGGGTAATCGTGGGTGCCGATAGATGGCACGGAACTTCCGTCTCTATGTGCCTACGGACTGTCGTTTCACCAGTCAGCCGTGTCGTCCGTACGAAACGGGGCCGCGACTCGAGCCAATCCGTTGCGACGGCAGGGACAGGGCTATCCCCCGCAGCGTCTTACGGTATCCTATGGCAAACGACGACGACCTCGACGACCTGCTCGACGAACTCGACAGCCAGGGCGACCTCGAGACGTCCCAGCAGATGCTCTCGATCCGGACGGAGAGCCGACGGTACGACAAGCCGGTGACCATCGTCGAAGGGTTCGATCTCGAGTCGGACGAGATCAAATCGATCGCCTCGGACCTCAAAAGCTCGATGGGGACGGGCGGGACGGTCGACGACGGACGAATTGAACTCCAGGGCGACCATCGCGATCGCGTCCCCGACCTGCTCCGCGAGCGGGGCTACGACGTTCGCGAGTAGCCGAGTGTGGGTACCGGTCACGTCCCGGCTAGTCCCCGATTTCGCGGTCAGGACGCCGATTTCCGGCTGCATCACCAGTCGAAGTCACTTTATGCCAGTATTGTCAAGGAAGACCATGAACATTCGTCCAGCGAACCCGGAGGATTTCGAGCATATCAAAGCCGTCGCCCGGGAAACGTGGCACGATACGTACGACGAACTCGAGGCCGATCTGATCGACCGAACCGTCGACGACTGGTACACCACCGACTCGATGCCCCTCGAGGCTCCCGGGACGGTCGTCCTCGTTGTCGAACTGGACGGTGAGATCGTCGGCTTCACGCACGCCGTCGCACAGGGCGATACGGCCGACATCCTCCGAATGTACGTCGCACCTGAGGCGCAGGGAGCGGGTGTTGGGACCCACCTGCACGAGTACCTGATTGAGCGGCTCGAGATGTACGACGTCGACCGCGTCCGTTCGTTCGACTTCGCGTTCAACGACGTCAGCCGCCGGTTCTACGAGGGACTCGGCTTCGAACGGACCGACACCGGCGAGGTCACAATCGAGGGCGAACAGTACGACGAAGCGGTGTACACGCTGGAACTGTAGTCGTCTCGTGGTGTAATTCCTGCTTGTGCACGCGGGCTCCGGTCGAGAGCAACGGGTTGGACCGTGATTTGCAACTCTACCGATTCGCCGATGTGCTCCTCGGTCGCCACAGTTACTGTCCCGTCAAACAGTTTCATTGTGGTATCGTTGAATTTGACGACTACGGTTTGCGTGTACACTGTCCCCTGGTATTGGGCGTTCGGGTGTATCTCTTCTATCGTTCTAGATATCACATATCGATGTTCGTTGGTTGCCCTGGATATGCAGTCACGGTGAATCCATTATTACCGGTAATTACAGTCATGTCTTATCCGCTTGATTTCGCGCACGTAAGCGTATCCACCACCATCGAAATCCGGAATACGGTGGGCGTCACCGTGTTTGATAGTCCGGTAGACGACACCCGTAATCCCTTCCGATGACGATACGCCGAATTTTGCATATCGGGATCCACTAACCGTTACCTGCTGGCCACTCAACCGAACCTGGCTCAGAAGCCGTTCGCCGGCGTTCCGGAAAACAGTAGAAACCGTAGGAATCAACAGGTGCTGTTTCCGAGAGTTTGTACTGATATGTTTCCCGGTTTCTAGATCGATGCGATCCGCCCCCTTCCAATCAGCTGCCCATAACGTCGTCCCTTCGCACCACACATCGACGTAACAATTCGTATCACCCGCTGGTGCGCGGAGCGCTTCGGCTTTTCAACGGCGGGTTCCATCGGTGTTGAACTCCCAGATATTTTGGCTCGAGGTGACGTTCCCATCGGGATCAAGTAATACAACGACGGTATCTGCTACCTGAATCGTCGATTCAATCGCTGCCGGAAGACAGATCCGATTATCGTCGATGACGAGCCTACGCCCGTCTTGTGTTACGGCAGTCATTGTGGTGGTTCGCGTTGAGTGTAGCAGTTATCGGAGTCGATTCTCTCTCGAAATTTGGGCCATATTTCCGGTGACCGCTTCAGGTAACGGAGCGGGAATTTAGGTCGAAATACGACCGGAGCGTATCATCGGTTTCCTGGCGATTCTGAGACAGCGGCAATGGTGACTCCCAGAGGAAGACGCCACCGTCCGCACAGTCGTCGACTCGCCACGCCGGTGCGTGCAACAACCGTTCCCGGCCGATCCGGTCAGCCATGTTCGGTCCGAATCCGTTCACCCAGTATATCTCCTCCAGACGACCCGCCTCGAATCCCTCAGCAGTGAGAGATGACTCGTCGAGGTACGTGTCTCCATAGACGTACCTCGGCGAGAGATAGTCGTACAACTCGACAACAAAGTCGTGAATAAGGGCTGGCTGCTCGTTTTGCCATGGCTTCACATACCACTCGTCAACCGAGAGTGAAAGATTCGGAACGGACGGACGATCAGCTGCCCAGCCGTGAATGTGAATTCCGACATTGAGATCGTCGTACCACAACCATATCGTGCCGCCGGTCGCTCCGGCGATGCTGTCGATTGCGTCATCGATTGAACAATCGTATCGAATTCCGTTTATCGCCTCGGTAGTATAGCCGAACTGAGTCGTATCCTCGCTGTCAGGTGGTGACCGCGAACATTGCAACTCATCGAAACAAAACTGGAGCAATCTCTCGATACCCCGAGATCGTAGCTCTTCCTCGAGCAGATACGGGATGGATAGGAGCTCACTCATTGTAGATTTCTATCTCAACGTCGTTGGCGTCGAGCATACCTTTGATGTCACCGTGGGGTTCTTCTCGGAACGTAACTTCGATCGTTCCTCCTTCAGCGTCTGTGTACTGCTGGTAATGACCGATCTGATTCTCCAAATCAGTGTATCTATCGCTCCCTGCCGCAGCTTGAGTGTAATCTCCACTCTTCGTTTCGATTACTCGACCATCGGCAGTCTCGATATCAATCTCGCCACGCGAATGTGGATTTGACTTCCCGATGGCCTCGACGTTATCAGTGCCACGAGACACAGCAACCTCTGCTTCGAACGCTGCCCCCTTAATATTACTCTGGTCACCTCCAGCAAGCCGTAGTGCAAGTTCATCAACGCCCTGAATATCAGCATCTGGTCGGTTCAGCTCCTCGAGATCGTTGATCACCCGTTCGAGGTCAATCTCATCGCTGTGTCTGAACAGGTTCGAAACGAGATTCTCGTTGTTCACGTCGAGATCTAACTGATAGGCACGAGCGACCGGATCAGGACCGCCGTCGGCCAGTACACGCCCCGCATCATCACCACTTCGCAGGGTAGCAGATCCCGTTTTGGCTTGGCTATCCCCATCGATCCGGCTGATTTCACCGCCATCAACATCGTTCCGGTCAAGGATTTTCGCCACTTGATACTGGCCACCGACGGTTCGCACCTCGCTCAGCACTCGTTCGCCAGCCTCTCGTGTCAGCCCGATCGAACCGTGGAGCCCCTGAGAGAGCTGCTGACGACTATATCTGACCGGCGCCGTCACGGTCTGACCGCCCTGTTTTGCGACCTGGGCAGCCCGCTGAACCTGGGGCGTGCTGATCCGGTTGACCGTCGACTGCACCGTGTCGGTGCTCTTGAGCGCCTTGCCGGCCTCGCCGGCCGGAACCGCCATCTCGACGACGAACCAGAAGAAGTAGCCCTGGTACCAGCCATCTCGGAAATCGTCGTAGTACCGGTCACCGGGCTCGTGGGGATTGTTGAACTGCTGTTGGTCTTCGATCGCTGCTGGCAGCGCCTCGATGATCTCGTCGAAATTCTCGACGGCCTCGGGGATCGCCCGCGCCGCTTCGACGATCACGTACGGATCGTCGTAGATCGCCAGGATTCCACCGAGGGTTTCACCGGCACCGGTCGTCGTTCCCTCGAGGAAGCCAAGTGATTCTTCGACCTGAGAACTGGAGAGCCCAGCAGCACGAAGCTCTTCGGACACCTGATTGAAGATGCCGCCGACCTCGATGGCTTCCGCCTCGGTCGTTCCTACCTCCTCGATGGTCTCGTGGCGGTCGTCGATCTGAATCGTCACGGAGGTCCCTTCGAAGAGATCGGCGAACGTCGAGAGCGTTCCCGTCTCGAACTCGAGACTACTGCTGTCGTGCGTTCCCGTGAGGGTGGTCGTATTCTTAACCGAACCGTCTTGGACGATCCGCGCCTCACCGAGTCCGGCCTGGTCTTCCGCGATAAAGCGTGCCTCGTACGTGCCGGTGGTGTCGAGTTCGGCGTCGACGTCGACACCGCCCCAACCGATCGAGACGGAGACGCTGGCGGATGGATCGTCGAAGTGGGCGTAGGTAACGGTCACCTCCGGCGAACTGATATCGAACAGCGTCGGGTCCGCCGCGTCGGCGTCCGGAACGCCGTCACCGGTCGTGTCGGTCGCTTCCGGATCCGTTCCCAGTTCCTCGACCTCCTCGCGATCCGATAGCCCGTCACCGCTGGTGTCGTTGAGGAGCGGGTTCGCGTGAACGCGTGTCGTCTCGAAGAGTTCGTCTACGGCATCGAGATCGTTGAGGTCGTCGGCGTCCTCGAGTTCGCCGAGTACCTCCAGCGAGTCGGCCCGCGAGTCCGTGTAGGCGATCTCCCAGCCGTCCTCCTGTTGCTCGGCATCGGTCAGTCCGTCGCCGGTGGTATCGATCCGCGCAGGATGTGACTCGGCGTAGGTGACCTGTGCAGTCAGTTTCGTTTCGTTGTTTTCCTCGTGGACGCGATAGTTGATATCGACCGTCTCGTTGTCACGAATGCCGTCGCCGCTGGTATCGAGGGCGATCGGATCCAGATCGACGGTTCACCGACGACGCCGGGTTCGCCGGTCGGCATCGAGAGGTCCATCTCGGCGACGAGATCCGGAATGCCGTCGCCGTTCGTGTCGGTCAGGCCGACGCCGGTTTCGTTCTCGGCAACGCGTTCGAAGGTGTCCGGCAGGTCCTCGGAGTTTTCGACGTGATAGAAGTCACCGTTCGCCTCGCCGGCGATCGCGCGGAGTTCGTCCTCGTCGATACCGCTCCCGAGTCCGATCGTACTGATGTCGATGCCCGTTTCGGCGGCCTCGCTCGCGATACCGACCGGATCGGAGCCGCGGTTTGTCCCGCCATCAGCGAGCAGGATGATCGTCTTCGAGCGGTTGTCCCAGTTGTTGGCCTCGAGTTCGTCGATTCCGTCTTGCAGGCCGGCACCGGTGTTGGTCCCACCGCCGACGGAGAGTGACTCGATGCTGCTGTTTAGTTTGTCGTGATCGGTGGTCAGTTGCTCGACCAGCCTGGACGAGGACTCGAATTCTACGAGCGCGCCGCGTTCGTCGTCCTCAAACGCGCCGACGAACCGCTGGGCGGCTTCCCGGGCGTAGTGGATCCGGTCGCCGCTCATCGAACCGCTGACGTCGATCACGAACGCGAAGTCCGCTTTCTCGATACTGTCCCCATTACCGACGTCACCGTCGGTTTCGTTCCCATCGAGCGTGATCGTGTCGCTCGTCTGGTCCTCCCAGTCGTCGATCCAGAACACCGAAAAAAAGGAGAAGTGGTCGACATCGGCGGTCGCGATGCCGGCGTCACGATCGATTTCGGTCTCTACGGCCGTCCAGGGCTCCTCGCTGTGGGGATCCCACGTCACGACGGAGAGGTTTCCGTCCCGCTCGAGGTCGGCACCGTCGATCGGAATTTCGACGGTCGCCTCGTCGAACTCCTGCTGGCTCTCGATGCGAACCATCGGTCCGGCGCGGTACGCGTCGTCGGTTGCCGGCGTCTCGTCGATCACCGAGATGTCGGTCTCGTGAAGGCCGTCACCAGCCACCTCGGCGGCGACACCGGCGGATTCGTTCGAGACCTCGACCTCCTGGTACTCGTCGGGGCCGGGTCGATCCCAGATGACGGCGTCTTCGTCGACTTGAATCTCCGCCGTCGCCTCGACCGTTCGATCGGCGTCGTGTGTCGCCGTTGCGGTCACCGTGGCGTTGACGTTCGCGGGATCCGCACCGATGTCGACGAATGTCACTCCGCTCGCGGTCGAACCAGCCGACTCGCCAGCGATCAACGAGAGGCCGTCGGCCTCGCCATCGCCGTCGATCGTGACCTCGACCTCGTCGTAGGCGTATGGACGGACGTCATTGAGAGTCGCCCTGAGCGGAACGAGGATCGTGCCGTCGCGCTCGAAGGCCCGTTCCTGCGAAACCGAGAGGGTCGGCTCGGTGTTTTTCTCGACTCTATCGAGCGCCCGCTCGCCGTGTTTCCAAGCGTTCTCGAGGTGGGTCAGCGCTTCCGCGCGATCGGCCGGCTCAGCGTCCGTTCCGCCGGTGTCGTCGGCTCGCTCGAGTGCGTCAATCGAATTCCCGAGCGCGCTCTCGGCCGACTGTCGCTGGCCGGGATTGCGGAACTCGTCTTCGTTTGCGGCGACGACGGTCTTGGCGTCGACCACGGTGAGTCGGGCGCTCCGATCGCTCGCCGTGTACAGTTCGCGACTGATCTCGTCGACGATCGCTTCGTCGTCCTCGTCGACGGCGTCTGAAAGGTCTGCGAGCGATCGCTGGGCCTCGGCGAACTGCTCGAACGATTCTCGTGAGTCGGCGTACTCGAACTGCCGATACTCCTGCAGCGAGGCGTTGATCGCGGCGACGGTCTCGTTTGCGGCCGTCGACGCAGCCTCGTCCTCGAGATCGAGGTCTCCGAGCCGTTCGGTCGCGTTCACTACTGCCTCGATCGACGTGTTCGACTCGAGTTCTGTCACCGTCACGTTCGCGTCGCCCCGATCGTGTCCAGGCGGTCCGTCACCGTTCCCAGGCGGGCCACCGCCGTTTTGTCCCGGTGGTCCGTCACCGTGACCTGGTGGACCGTCGGCCTGGCCGAGTAATCCGTTTGATCGGTCGTTCACCGTGGTCGCACTCGGACCAGTCGCGAGTGCAGGCATGGCGATCATCGAGGTCGCCATGAGTACGGCGAAGCATATTGCAACCAATTCCTGTCTGGTGTCCCCCATGCCCCACGATTCAATGATCGGTATTTAAATATTCATATAAAAGATAAAAATACAATTTTGATATCTATCCAATAAGAATAGATATTAAGAACGCATTCCAAAACCACCATTAAAGATATACATAATCCACACCAGTAATTTCAGATTGTTACAATAAGCTAGAACCGGGACCGGTCCGCGCGCACTCGTCCCGGACTCGAGACCGTCTCAAACCGCCCCACTCAGAACTCTTCGGACGGCGGCGCGATTCCCTCGTCGCCGCCCTCGAGTTCGAACTCTTCCCGAACCTCCCGGATCCGGTCTCGGATATCAGCCGCCAACTCGAACTCGAGGTTGCCCGCGGCCTCTTCCATCCGATCCTCGAGTTCTTCGACGTAGCGGGCGGCCTCGTTTTCGTCCGCGAGGTCCTTGCCGGAGACGCTCGAGGTGTCGGTCTTGCTCCCCGGCAAGTTCGCCTCGCTGACGTCTTTTTCGATGGTCGTCGGCTCGAGGTCGTGTTCATCGTTGTACTCGCGCTGAATCTCGCGGCGGCGTTGGGTCTCCTCGATGGCTGATTCCATCGCGTTCGATGGCTCGTCGGCGTAGAGGACGACTTCGCCGTTGACGTTTCGAGCCGCCCGGCCCATCGTCTGGACGAGCGTGGTTTCGCTTCGGAGGAATCCCTCCTGGTCGGCGTCGAGGATCGCCACGAGGCTCACCTCGGGGATGTCCAGCCCCTCCCGAAGGAGGTTGATCCCGACGAGCACGTCGATCTCGCCTAATCGAAGGGAGCGGATGATCTCGTGGCGCTCCAGGGTGTCCGTCTCGTCGTGCATGTACGCGACGTCGACGCCGGACTCCTCGAGATACTCGGTCAGATCCTCGGCCATCCGCTTCGTGAGCGTCGTCACGAGGGTTCGCTCGTCGCGCTCGATCCGGTCGTCGATGCGGTCCATGAGGTCGTCGACCTGTCCGGTGGCGTCCGCGACTTCGATTGCGGGATCGACGAGATGGGTTGGCCGAACGATCTGTTCGACGATCTGTTCGCTCTCCTCGCGCTCGTAGTCGCCCGGCGTCGCCGAGACGTACAGCGTCTGGTCGGTCTTCTCCTGGAACTCCTCGAACGTGAGGGGGCGATTGTCGTACGCCGTGGGGAGCCGAAAGCCGTTCTCGACCAGCGAGTCTTTCCGGGACTTGTCGCCGGCGTACTGGCCGCGGACCTGCGGCAGCGTGACGTGGGATTCGTCGACCACGGTCAGGAAGTCGTCCGGGAAGTAGTCGAGCAGGGTGTAGGGGGCCTCCCCCGACTCCCGATCCGAGAGGTACAGCGAGTAGTTCTCGATGCCCGAACAGTAGCCCGTCTCCTGCATCATCTCGAGGTCGAACGTGGTTCGCTCGTCGATGCGCTGGGCCGAGATCATGTCGCCCGCGCGTTCGAAGTACGAGATCCGTCTATCGAGGTCGTCCCGGATCTCGTCCATCGCGTTCTCGAGTTTCGTCTCGGGAATGGAGTAGTGCTCCGCGGGGTGGATCAGGACGGCCTGCTGGTCGCCCTGGGTCTTGCCCTCGAGGGGGTCGACCTTGACCATCCGATCGATCTCGTCGCCCCAGAGTTCGACGCGAACGGCGTAGCGGCCGTACATCGGGTAGATCTCGACGGTGTCGCCCCGAACGCGGAAGGTGCCCTGCGTGAAGTCGACGTCGTTGCGCTCGTAGTTCAGGTCGACCAGCCGCTTGAGCAACTCGTCGCGGCCGACCTCCTCGCCGACCTCGAGTCGCAGCGACATGTCGATGTAGTTTCGCGGGTCACCGAGGCCGTAAATCGCGGAGACCGAGGCGACGACGATCACGTCCTCGCGCGTCAGGAGCGATCGGGTCGCGGAGTGGCGCAGGCGGTCGATCTCGTCGTTGATCGAGGCGTCCTTGTCGATGTAGGTGTCGCTCTGCTCGACGTAGGCCTCGGGCTGGTAGTAGTCGTAGTAGGAGACGAAGTACTCGACGGCGTTTTCGGGGAAGAGATTTCGAAACTCCTCGTACAGTTGGGCAGCCAGCGTCTTGTTGTGGGCGATGACGAGCGTCGGCTTCTGGACCTCCTCCATCACCCACGAAACGGTGTTCGTCTTCCCCGATCCGGTCACCCCGAGCAGGGTCTGTTTGTCCATCCCCGACTTGAAGCCCGCGGCTAACTGCTCGATCGCCTCGGGCTGGTCGCCCGCGGGGTCGAACGGCGCGTCGACCTCGAACGGTCGGTCCACGTCGGGACGGTCCGGCTGGAGGGGGCCTCGAGTCTCACTCATTGTCGGAGTCAGGGGTTCGAGGCACTTTACGCGCTCGCATGTGGCTCACGATCCGTCTCCGCGAAACCCGCACGTGGCCAATGCTCGCCCAATCGTTATGCGTCGTCTCGTGGTGGCCGGACGTATGACAGAACAACTCCAGCAGGCGCGCGACGATCTCGAGGAAGCGGCCAAATCCGCAGACGACGACGTCCGCGACGACATCCGTGAAACGGCCGAGGCCTTCGCCGACTACACGATGAGCGATACGGCACCCGACCACGCCATCCTCGACGAGCGACTCAACACGCTTCGACAGGTCAGCCAGCAGGCCGATGGGAACACCAAGGACAAAGTCGAGTCGGCCATCGAGACGACCGAGGACTACCGCGAGACGATCGATCAGGCCTGATCTGCGGCGACGACCCGCCGACAGCCGACTCGAGCGTGTTCGATGCCGGACGACTCGAGGCGCGAAGACCCCCTCAGCCCGGCGTATCACCGCACGACCCTTTTGCATCGCTCCGTAGAGGATCCGTCCATGAGTCACGCAGCCGGTTCGTCGTGGGAGTACACGGTCATCGAACCGCCGCGCGGGCCGACGATGGAGGAGGCCGTCGACCCCTCGAAGGAGTTGAACGAGTTGGGCGCCGACGGCTGGGAACTGGTGTCGACCATCGAGTACACTGGCGGCGGGACGAAGTACCTCGTCTTCAAACGACCCGGGAGCGCTACCGATGAGTGACGAGGTCGGTACGCAGGACACCATGCGCGAGCGGGCCGACGAGAGTCGGCTCAAGCTCTGGTTGCTGCTCGGCGCGAACCGGACGATCGTGACCGTCGTGCTCTCGGTCGTCTTCTTCGCCCTCTTCGTCGGCGTCGGCTCGCAGCTCGAGCCCCCGCTTTCCGTACTGCTCGAAGAGCGCGGCGTGATCGAGACGCTGTTTTCGGCGATGATCGGGGCGCTCATCACCGGCGTCACGCTGGTCGTCACGATCAGCCAGCTCATCATCTCGGAGGAGAACGGCCCGCTCGGGGAGCAACACCGCCGCATGAGTGAGACGATGGACTTCCGGGATCACGTCACCGATCTCGTCGGGAAGCCGTCGCCGGCGGATCCGTCGGCGCTGTTGCGAAACCTGATCAACGCTACCGAGTCGCGAGCGGAGGGGTTTCAGTCGTCGATCGACGGCGTCGACGATCCGGAGCTGGCCGACGAGGTCGACGAGTTCACCGAGAGCCTGGTCGGCAACGCCGACACCGTTCGCGATCAGCTCGACGGCGCGCAGTTCGGCACCTTCGAGGTCCTGAACGCGGCGCTCGACTACAACTACTCCTGGAAGATCTTTCAGCTCGAGCGCTTGGAGGACGACTACGAAGACGCGCTGGACGACAACCATCGGGACGCCATCGACGAACTCCGGACGGCACTCGTGATGTTCGGACCGGCCCGCGAGCACGTCAAGACGCTGTACTTCCAGTGGGAGCTGATCGACCTCTCGCGGCTCATCCTCTACGCGGCGATTCCGGCGCTGCTGGTCGCCGGATCGGTGTTCACGTTCGTCGACGCGTCCACGGCTCCGGGCACGACCGCCGGTGTCGAGAACGTGCTGTGGATCGTCGCGGTCGGCTTTACGATCACGCTCGTCCCGTTTTTCCTCCTCACCGCGTACGTGTTGCGGATCGCGACCGCCGCGAAGCGAACGCTCGCGATCGGGCCGCTGATCCTCCGCAGTTCCCAGCGCTGATTTGAGAGCAGTGATCTGCGCCCGTCCGACTGCACAGCTTCGTCTCGTTTTCCGCAACTGAACCGACGGAAGCGACAGTATCAGCTCCGCGCGCCCGGCCCCGGCTCCGGAACCGCCGCTTCGAACTCGAGTTCTTCGAGTCGCTCGACGACGCCTCGGACCACACATGTTCGATCGGCGCAGCCGAGAATACGCACCCGAAACATAGATTTACCGACGGCAGACATACACCACGAATGACTGATAGCCGTCTTCCGGAGCGCGAATGATGATCGGTGCGGACGTTCCCGCAGGTGCGCTGGTGGTGTTCGGACTCATCGCCGTCGCGCTCGTGTTGTTCGTCTCGGAACTCATACCGAACGACGTGACGGCGATCGGGATCATCGTCGCGCTGGCCGTCCTCGAGCCGTTGACCGGCGTCGGCCACCGGGAGGCGATCTCGGGCTTTGCTAACACGGCGACGGTCACGATCGTCGCGATGTACATGCTCAGTGCGGGCATCCAGCGGACGGGCCTCGTCCAGCGACTTGGCCTCTCGCTCGCGGCGTTTACGAACGGGGACGAAACGCGCGCGCTGGCGGCGACGGTCGCGACGACGGGGCCGATCGCGGGATTCATCAATAACACGCCGGTGGTCGCGATCTTCATCCCGATGATCTCGGACCTCGCCGAGAAGACCGGCGTCTCTCCGTCGAAGCTGCTGTTACCACTCTCGTACGCGGCGATCCTCGGCGGCACCTTGACGCTCGTCGGCACGTCGACGAACCTGCTCGCCAGCGAGTTCGCCGTCGACCTGCTCGGTCGGGGGCCCATCGGCATGTTCGAATTCACTCTCCTCGGCGTCGTGATTCTGGCCGTCGGCCTCTGCTACCTCATGACCGTCGGCCGGTGGCTGACGCCCGCACGGATCCCGGTCGACGCGGACCTCGTCGAGGAGTTCGACCTCGAGGACCACCTCGCTCACGTCCGCGTCGGTGCGGATTCGGAACCGGTCGGGCTCACGGTCGACGAACTCGAGGAGCGAACCGAAGCCGACGTTCGCATCCTGCAGGTCCGTCGGAACGGGGGCCGTGACGTGCGACCCGAGAAGAACGAGCACGTGCTCCAGTACGATGACGACGACGCGACGCCGAAGGACGACACCGCGCGCCTCGGCGAAACGGCGCGCGACCGGCAGCACCGACACAACGAGAGCGTCGAACTGCGAGCCGAAACTGACGCCACCGTCGAGCGACCCCACCGGAACGAGGAGGCGTTCGTCCCGATCGAAACGGACCGACGAATCCGGAAAGGCGACGTGCTCGCGGTCCACGGCACGCTGCAGGCGGTCAACCGTTTCGTCGGGAACCAGGGCGTCCACCAACTCCCCCGAAAGCCGGTCACCGAAGAGACGTTCGACGAGTCCGGGGACGAGGGAGTGCTCGCCAAAGCGATCGTTCCGCCGGAGTCGTCGTTCGTCGGGAAGACGATCTCCGAGACGCGTCTCCGCGAGTTCTATCGGACGACCGTGCTGGCGATCCGTCGCGACGGCGAGTTGCTCCGGACCGATCTCGGCGAGGTCCAACTCCGGGCCGGCGACCTCCTCCTGGTCCAGACGGTTCCCGGAACGATCGAACACACGACCGAAACCGGCGATCTCGTCGTCGTCGACGATGACGCCGTCGACCGCCTGCTCGAGGACGGGATCGACGACGTCGCGCCGCTGTCGCCGAAGACGCCGATCGCGCTCGGAATCATGGCCGGCGTGGTCGCCACCGCCGCGCTCGGTCTCGTTTCCATCGCTATCGCTGCGTTCGCCGGCGTCTTCCTCATGATCGTCACCGGCTGTCTGTCGACCACCGACGCGTACGACGCCGTCTCGTGGAACATCGTGTTCTTGCTCGCGGGCGTGATTCCCCTCGGCGCCGCCCTCGAAGCGACCGGCGGCTCCCAGATCATCGCCACCGCGCTGGTTTCGACTGCCGCATTCCTCCCGCTCGTCGCGGTCCTGTTACTGTTTTCCATCGTGACGGGACTCCTCGCGAACGTCATCACTCCCGTCGCGACGGTCGTACTGATGCTCCCCGTGGCGGTCGACGCGGCCGGGAGCCTCGGCGCAGCGCCGTTCTCGTTTCTCCTGGTGGTGATGTTCGCCTCCGCGACCTCGTTCATGACGCCGGTCGGCTATCAGACGAATCTGATGGTCTACGGCCCGGGCGGGTACAAATTCACCGACTTCCTCAAAGTCGGCGGACCGCTACAGCTCCTGCTGGCGGTCGTGACGACGATCGGTATCGTTCTCATCTGGGGCGTTTAGAAACGGTGTCGGCTCACTCGAGGCGATCCAGCACCGCCTCTTTCTCGTAGGATAGCGAGAGCGACCGCGAACGCCCGCGGCCGTCGACGTCGGCGTAGTCGGCGTCGATCAGCCCCAACTGATCGAGTTTGTTGACGATCTCGGAGTAGCGCGTGTAGCCGAGGTCGGTCCGGTCGCGGAACGCCTCGTAGACGTCGCCGGCCTGATCGCCGTCGTTGTGGGCGATCACCTCGAGCAAGGCCTGTTCGGTGTCCGTCAGTCCGGAGAGGCTTCGGGAGAGGTTGATGTACTTCGATTTCTCGTAGGCGTCTTCGACGTCCTCCATCTCGACGGTACGACTGGCGCGCATCTCGGCGTTCAGCCCGGCCCGTCGGAGCAGGTCGATGCCGACCCGGAGATCGCCGCTGTCGGCGGTGAGATCGGCGACGTGCTCTAACGTCTCTCGGGAGATGACGCCGTCGTGGAAGCCGCGTGTAACGCGTTCGGAGAGGATGTCGACGATCTCCGGCTGGTCGTACACCTGGAAGTAGACGTCTTCGGGCCGAAAGACGCTCTGGACTCGCGAGTCGAGTTCGTCGATGACGTCCAGTGCGGGATCGGAGGAGACGACGACGACGCCGATTTTCGCGCCCGGATACTCCTCGTGAGCGCGGAGCAGCGAGTACAGCGTGTCGGAGGCCTCGTTCTCGTAGAAGAGGTAGTTGACGTCGTCCAAGGCGACGACGAGCACCTTGTCCTCCTCGACGAGTTTCTCGGCGATCTGACCGAACAGCTTCTTGAAGGAGATGCCCGAGGAGGGCGGTTCGTAGTCGAACGTCCCCTCGAACAGCCTCGAGAACACCGAGTAGCGCGTCGCGTTGACCTGACAGTTGACGCGAATCGTCCGGACGTCGCTGGTCTGGGCGCCGACCTCGTCGAACAGTTTCTGAATGGACGTGGTCTTGCCAGTTCCGGGCGGTCCGCGGACCACGACGTTCAGCGGCCGCGACCCTCGAACTGCCGGACGCAACGCGTACGTCAGGCTCTGGGTCTGGCCCTCGCGGTGCTTGAACGTCTCGGGAACGTAGTCGATTTCGAAGACGTGTTCGTTCTTGAACACGGACTCGTCCCACGACAACATCCCCCCGTCGGGGTCATCCACCATCACTTTCACCACGCTCTCGTAGCTACTTAGTTCTTCGCAGCGAACCGAAAGCGGCGCGTCAGGGGGCACTGGACGTGTGTGGCGTACTGTCGAATTACCCGTTCGTGGCGAGCTATCGCACCGCAAACTCGAGAGACACTCGTCTACAAATAAACCGGTAAATAACAGGTGTTCTCTAGATCTAGCGAAAATACTTAACAACCACTGGCGTAATGGCACTGTTAGCGGGATAATGTTCAAGCTCGTCCCTCTTCGAGGAACGATCCACACTCTCCAAACCGTTATCCCGCGCCTATGTGACCGAGACAGCCCTTCTCGGGGCTGTACCGATTCGAACGTTCATAGCCTGCCGTTTCGGCATTTTTGAGGTGGAGCCTCCGGCCTCAAGGAGCGAACGGGCCTGCGGCCCGTGAGTAGAAACCGACATGGTACGTCACAACCGACATACTGCGACCGCCCAACGCCCGAATGTTTAATAACCATCAGAACCCCATCTGAAATATGGGGGTTCGGCGTACCGCGCCCGTCAAGCTCGTCGTTCCCGACGAGCGACGCGACGACCTCCACGAATCCGCCCGGCAGTTCCTTCATTGCGCCAACCGTGCCGCCGAGTTCTGTTGGTCCGACGAATCCTACACCGAGTGCGTCACGGTCAACACGACCGCACGAGACGCTCTTTACGACGAACTCCGCGAGGAAACCGACCTCACCGCGAACCTCGTTCAAGAAGCCATCCGACGTGCTGTCCACGCCGTTAACGGATGCGTCGAACGGTGGAAACAAGGAAAACGAGTGAGCCGGCCGGAGTTCACGTCGTGGAGTATGCTTTACGACAAACGGAGCGCCACATTCTACCGGAACAAAGTCTCACTCTCGACTGTCAACGGGCGTGTCGAGTGCGACTTTGAACTTCCCTCGGACAGCCCCACACCATATGAGCGGTACGTGCTGTCCGAGGAGTTTGAGTTCCGAGCGAGTACGCTCCAGTACGACGCAGTGAACGACGAGTTCTACTTCCACATCACCACTCGGAAGTACGACTCCGATGGAGACGGTAAGTCGTCTGAGGTTTCGGAAGATGCCGAGCACCAAACGGTCCTCGGTATCGACCTCGGCGTTAACAGTCTCGCCGTCTCCTCGACCGGCACGTTCTGGCAGGGAGACGACTACGACCACTGGTGCCGCGAGTTCGAGAAGCGACGTGGAGAGATGCAACAACGCGGCACGCAGGCCGCACACAACGTCTTGCTTCGACTCGGGAAGCGTGAAGAAGCATGGCGGAAACAGTACATTCACACCGTCGCCAACGAACTCGTCACGGAAGCCGTTGAACATGACTGCGACGTTATCGTGTTCGAGGAGTTGACCGACATTCGAGAGCGTCTTCCGCAGGCGAAGTGGCACCACATATGGGCGTTTCGACGCCTCTACGAGTACGTCTCCTACAAGGCACCTGAGAAGGGCATCTCCGTGGAACAAGTCGAGCCGAACTACACGTCCCAACGCTGTTCTCGGACGGACTGCGGGTTCACGCACGATGACAACCGCCACGGAGAGCACTTCTGTTGCCAGAAGTGCGGATACGAAGTGAACGCGGACTACAACGCCGCGAAGAACATCGGGACGCGGTATGCTCGGAAGCGAATACACAGACTCCGTTCCTCGCCTACGTCGGGGGGCGGAGACGCACCAGTAGACGTGCGTATAAATGGTGGGATGTTGAATGGGAAGAGTCACCAGCAATTGGCTGGTGACTGATTGCCGGGAGTCCACATCAAAGTCCCATCTGCTCACGGGCCGCAGGCCCGTTCGCATGGTCCGTGGGACGGAAGTCCCACGCTACCCTCAAGGACCGAGGCGCGTAGCGCCGAGGGAGTAGGGTGGGGTAGTTTACGTCAGTTCGATCCGTTCCATGCCGCGCTCGAGATCCGCCGAATCGATCCGGCCGCCGTGGGTCATCCGGACGTGCGCTCGGACCAGCCGTTCCACCTCGTCGCCGCTGCTCGAACGGATCATAAACTGGCAGCTCCCCTCCGAACAGTCGAATTGATAGGGCATAGCATAGCATCGGCCGCGGACGGTGGTAGGTATTACACTTGCATAGTACAGATCCCCTGGTGCGATTTGCGGTCCGCACCTGCGAGTGTTTGCTCCCCTCAGAGCCAGCCCGTCTCGACGCGTTCGACGAGCCTCGAGTCGGCGCGTCGCCACGCGTCCGCCGCTCGATCGAAGACGGCCGCCGCGCGGTCGTTCGCGGCCTCGAGAATGGCGTCCTCGTCGGCCGTGACGACGTCGCCGCCGTCGAGGACGACGTCACCCTCTACGATCACCGAGTCAACGACGCCGGCGTTCGCGCCGTAGACGAGGTTCGGTACCGCGGTGTGCAGGGGCCGCGAGACAGTCGGTGCCGTCGAGGGGTGGTCGAGATCGAAGACGACGAGATCGGCTCGTTTGCCCGCCTCGAGCGAGCCGACTCGATCGTCGACACCGAGCGCGCGGGCTCCCTCGATCGTCGCGACGCGAAGGGCCGCCCAGGCCGGAAACGCCGTCGGATCCCTGCGCTCGGTCTTCGCGAGCAGCGCCGTCGTCCGAAGCTCTCGGAGGAAATCGTGGCCGCCCGGCCCCGGCGCTTGATCGGTGCCGACGCCGGCGATTCCGTCGTGTTCGCGGTACTCGACGATCGGCGGCGTGACGCCGTCGATGGCCGCGATCGAACTCGGGTTCGCGACCATCCTGACCCCCGCCGCGGCGAGTCGCTCGCGTTCGTCGGCCGTCGCGCCGTGCAGGTGGGCCGCCAACAGCCGCTCGGAGACGAGTCCGAGCTCCTCGAGCACCCCGACGGTCGTCTCGCCCGCGCCGTAGCGCGCCTCGATCTGGCGGCGTTCGCGCTCGCCCTGTGCGACGTGCATGTGGATTCCGCGATCCCGTTTCGCGGCCCGGTCGCGGATCTCCACGAGGAGCGCCGACGGAACCATATCCAGCGCTTGCGGGCCGTACAGACACGAAACCCGCTCGTGATCGGCGTAGGCGTCGAACAGCGCCTCGTTGCGCTCGAGCGCGTTCCGTCCTCGTTCCTCCTCGAGCGGATACGGCTCGTCCGGGCCGAGATCGCTCGCATCGTCGCCGACCGCGTTGATCGTCTCGGCGGCGACGACGCGGACGCCCAGCGGCTCGTGGGCGTTCTCGACGAGTTCGCCGACGTTCGTCGCGTACTCCCCGACGGTCGTCACCCCCGATCGGAGGGCCTCGAGGACCCCCAGCCGAGCGCCGGCGACCCGGTCCTCGGCGATCATCGCGTCCGAAAGCGGCCCGAGCGAGCGGTTCATCCACTCGATCTCGGGGACGTCCTGGGCGCCGCCGCGGAGGAGGGTGAGGTCGGTGTGTGCGTGGCAGTTCACCAGTCCCGGCATCGTCACTCGGCCCGAGCCGTCGATCGTTCGATCGGCGTCGCCGTCGAACTCGCTCGAGGGGCCGACGAAGGCGATCTCGCCGCCGTCGACGGCGACCGTCGCGTCCTCGAGTACGCCGAGTCGCTCGTCCGCCATCGTGAACGCGAGCGTGTTCGTGATCGCGAGGTCCATGATTCGGTCCACGAGCGGGGGTTCCAAAAGGGGTCTCGAGTCGGCAATCGCCGCCCGTCTCAGAGACGCCGTTGCCGACTCCGCCGACTCAGTCGAACTTCTCGAGCAGCCGGTCGTAGAAGACGGGTTCGGGGTCGCCGGCCGACGGCTCTCCGCCGTTGGCCGCCACCGGTTCGCCGGCTTCGTTCGCCAGCTTCTCGACGATCAGCTCCGGCGTCGACCGCGCGAGGTGGTCTTTGACCGGGGACCGGTTCACCTCGAGTTCGCCGTCCACCAGTCCGACGGCCTCGATCCCGTCGATCGTCACCGCGAAATCGGCCATCTCGCGGATTTCGCCGGCCAGGTGGGAGACGAAGACGGCGGTCGCGCCGTTGTCGGAGAGCGCCTCCAGGATGCCCGCGATGATCTTCGCGGACGCGCCGGGTTCGGTGATACTCTCGAGTTCGTCGACCAGCACGAGCGAGCCCTCGCCGCCCGTTGCGAGGTCGGCGAACTCTCGCACCGTCGACTCGAACGCGCCCGCGTCGAGCGTCCCCTGGGTCTTCGCGTGGTAGTGGAGGTCGTCGAACCGCCGCAGCCGCACTCGTTCGGCGGGAACGGGCAGGCCCATGTGGGCCAGCACGACGACGCTCGCGACCAGGTCCAGCGTCGACGTCTTCCCGCCGCTGTTGACGCCGGAGAGCAAGGCCACGCCAGACACCTCGTAGTCGACGGGGTCGATGGCCTCGAGCGGCTCGTCGAGCAGCGGTGATCGGCCGCCCTCGATGGCGAAACCGACTGCGTCGTCGGAATCGCTGCGGGAAGCGTCTTCGGCAACGAACTCGGGCATCGTACACTCGAACTCGCGCGAGAATCGGGCGATCGCCAGCTCGACGTCCAGCTCGAGGGCGTCCCGAACCAGCTGTCGGGCATCTTCGCGCTGGTCGGCGAGATCGGCCGCGAGGTCGCGCTTGAGTCGACCGGCGCGTCGTTCCTTCGCCGCCGTCAGCTCCTCGCGGAGTCTCGAGACGACGGCCTCGTCGCGCTCGACCGGAAACGTCGGCTCGTCGCTGAACGCTCGGCGGGCGATCTCAGCCTCGCCTTGATCGAGATCGATCGCGTCGACGAGGTGGTCTCGAGCCGCCTCGACGGCTGCGGCGTACTCGTCCGCCAACTCTCGCGAAAGCAGGGAGTCGACGCCCGCGCCGCGCTCGACCAGCGAGAGGAGGTCCGCCCCCTCGATCGTCACGTCCTGTTCGCGGATTGCCTGTCTGAGGTGGTCGTTGGCCACGCTCTCGGCCGCGCTCGCCGCCGCGTCGAGATCGTCGACCGCCGTCGTCAGTCGGTCGAGTTCGTCGTCGCCCGCGACGGTGCCGTCCTCGTCGAGCCGCGAGAGGCCGTCCTCGAGTGCTTCGAGGTCACAGGCCGGCTCGAGGCCGGCTGCCTGATGAACCTCGACGGCGGCCTGCAGTCGGTCGCGATTGCGCGCGAAGAAGGCCAGCGGCCGCTCGGGGACGACCTCCGCGGGGTTCTCGAGCGCGTCCGGCCGAACCTGCACGTCGCCCTCGACGGTGACGCCGGCGAAGGACTCGTCGAGCGCGAACACCGTCGAGTAGCCTCGCGCGAGTTCGGCCAGCCCCTGTGCGTCCTCGACGACCTCGACGGAGAGCTCCGGGATCGCCTCTCGCGCTTCCGAGTAGCGCTCGGCGTCGGTGGTCGCCAGACAGCGCTCACGGACCCGGACGTCGCCGGGCTGTCGGAGCGGCTCCACGCCGTCGAGGGCCTCGAGCACGTCGTCGTCGAAGTCGCGCTCGACGGCGTCGCTCGCGAACGCCTGTACCTCCTCGATACGGGATCGGCGGGGACTGGGGTAGATCGTCTCGAGTCGCTGGGCGGCGTAGTCGGTGACGGTTCGCGCCTGGAGCAACGCGAGGACGTTCCGGTAGACCTCGCGCGCGCGATCGGTCGCGAGGAAGCCGCCGGGATCGTCGTGTTCCTGCCGGATCGCGCCGCGCGCGATTCGCGCGGCCCGACCCTGGGTGATCCCCGGCGCGGTCGCGATCGTCGCGACGTCGCCGCTTCGCAGCGCGCGCTCGGGTTCCTCGAGCGCGTCGAGCGCCCGAGCCGTCTTTTCGCCCACGCCCGGGATCGACTCGAGGTCCATAGCTTCGTGAGCAGCGTATCAAACCGGAGCGAGAAAAAGTTCCCGCCCGGTGGTCGAGACTCGGCAGAGTCGCGTGGCGCACCATACCTGGCACTCGACGTCGTCTGTGGGAGTTGCTACCAGGAGGAACAACCGAAACGATTTCTCGTGGCCGCTACAGCGGCTGATGGTGTCGTTGCACTTTTATACGGCCGGGTGGCGACCGACTACGTATGCAGACGAACCGGCGACCCGATCGAACAGGCTCGGATCGGTGGCGACCAGCGGAGTCGCTGCGGAACGCGAGTCCGGGACGCTACGAGTGAACCTATGGAATACGACCGAACCGATCTCTCCCTCGACCGCCTCGAACTGCTCCGGATCTACGGCTACGGGCTCTGTATGGGTGCGGCGGACGCACTCCCCGGTGTCTCCGGCGGCACCGTCGCGCTCCTCCTCGGGTTCTACGGACGACTGATCGCCGCCGTCACCGCACTCACGCCTCGTCGAGCCGCCGCCGTCCTCAGGGGATACCGGTCCGACCGACGGCCTCGAGCGCGGGAGGCCCTCGTCGAGATGGATCTCCAGTTCCTGATCCCGCTGGGTATCGGGATGGTTACTTCGGTCGTGCTCATCGCCGGGACCGTCTCGTCACTCGCGGACTCCCATCCGGTCGCCCTCTTCGGCTTTTTCACCGGGCTGATCGCTGCCTCGGCGATCGCCCTCGGCCGGAGCCTCGAGTGGTCGTCGTCGAAACACGTCGGCGTCGCGATCGCGGGCGTGACGCTCGCCTTGCTGGTCGCCGCCGACGTCGTCCAGTTGCCCGGCGGGGGCCGCGCCGTGATCTTCGTCGCCGGCGCGATCGCGATTAGCGCGATGATCCTGCCAGGGATCTCCGGCTCGCTGATCCTGATCCTGCTCGGGCAGTACGTCTTCCTCTCCTCGGAACTGAGCGCGTTCGTTCGCGCGCTCGGTGAGCTCGTCACCGGGGGGTCGATCGGGGCCGCCGTCGGTCCGGGGACGACCGTCGCACTGTTCGTCGCCGGTGGCCTCGTCGGCCTCGTGACGATCGCTCGCGTCGTCCGCGCGGCGCTGGCCCGTCAGCGCGAACTGACGCTCGTCTTCCTGGTGAGTCTCATCGCCGGCTCGGTGCCGGCTCCGTTACACAACATCGGCGAGACGCACGCCTGGACGACGGAGACGATCGCGCTGACCTTCGGCTGGGCGGCTCTCGGTGCGATCGCACTGTTCGCACTCGAGTACCTCGTCGGCGGCTTCGATCCGGAGTGATCGGGCGACTGAACTCACCGATCGACACGCTTGCGCGCTCCGGGGCGCTCGTTATCCAGTCGGATCCCCAAGGACAGGTATGGTACTCAAGAAACTCCTCGGCTCGACAGCGACGCGGTCACTGACGGTCGTCTCGGTGCTTTCGGAGGCGAAGAAGGCGTTCAGCGATGGTCGGCGAACTCGCGCGCTCTTGTTGCTCGGCGTCGCCGTCCTCGCCTGGAAGTGGATGGTCGTCGGCCTGGCCGCACAGGGTCTCCTCAAACTGCTTCGCAGCGGGCACTCGGGCTCGAGTCCGACGTAGCCGGTCGGGTGGCTGGTGTGAGCGACTGACCAATCCAGCGGACGAGAGCGATCGCGCGCCGGGCTTTGTCCGGCAGGATCGATCCGTAATCGGTGTACCGAACGTCTATTATTCATCCGTCTCCGGCGATGCTGCCCCCGTCTCGCTCCGGTAATATCCCCTGTCTCGCCCGTAATCCGTTCCTGACGTGACAGCTCCGTGGGAAACGGTCCTCCGAACATAAACCCACGCAGTGCTACTCTCGGTCATGGTGAACGTAGGTACCGTGTTCAAGTTACTCGAGGACAAGCGCCGACGGTACGCGCTGTACTACCTCGATCAGCGAGACGGGCCGGTGGCCATCAGGGAACTCGTCGAGCGGATCGACGAGTGGGAGGACGATCCAACGCGGCCGGATCGGTCGGCGGACGCGTTCGAAAACATCGCTCTCGAGCTGACGCACACGCACCTTCCGCGGGCCGCCGAGGTCGAATTCATCCAGTACGATCGAGAGCAGGGGACCGTCCAGATTCAGGGTGCACCCCCGAAGTTCGACACGTTCGTGAACATCGCGCGGCTCATCGAGGAACCGGAGGAGTGACCCGGTTCTGAAACGCGTCCAGTCTCGAACGTCCAACTCGAAGGCCCGGTTCTCGCCTCGAACGGGTCCCCGGATACACCGATCGACCGACACTGCTATTTTCGACTCGACCCAACGCCCACCAATGGAATCGCCGACGATCGTCGTCGTTCGAAGCGAGGTCGACCCCGACGCCGAGTACCACTGCGACGCGCTCGCGGGATTCGTCTCGAGCGCTGCCCCCAGCACCCGAGAGATCGATTACCCTGCTGGCGAGCGTCCGGACCTCGAGCGCGCGGACGGCGTCGTCCTCACGGGGAGTACGGCCGGGGTCTACGAGGTCGACGAACGGCCGTGGATCGCCGACCAGCAGCGGCTCGTCCGCGAACTGATCGACCGCGAGATTCCGACGCTCGGGGTCTGTTTCGGCCACCAGATCGCCAACGCGGCGCTCGGCGGGACCGTCGAACACGTCGGAACGACCGCGCGGCCGGTCGACGCCGACCTCGCCGACGACCCGCTCTTCGACGACGTCTCGTCCGTCGTCCCCGTCACGCACGGCGACGTCGTTACCGAGGTCGGTGACGAGATGGAGGTCATTGCTTCGGCCGACTACTACCACGCGTTCGCGACGCGCCACCGGACGGC
Organism: Natronorubrum texcoconense; assembly: GCF_900100335.1. Lineage (GTDB taxonomy): Archaea > Halobacteriota > Halobacteria > Halobacteriales > Natrialbaceae > Natronorubrum > Natronorubrum texcoconense. The sequence continues at coordinate 145,911 of NZ_FNFE01000009.1, forward strand.
CCCGCTGTGGACCGTCCAGTTCCACCCCGAGTTCACCGCTGACCTGCGCGACCGACTCGCGGCCGATTTCGACTGGAAGGAGGACGACCACGGTTTCGAGGACGTGAACGCGACTCGTGTCATCGAGAACTTCGCGTCGATGGTCGCGGACTCGAGCGACTCAGACGAGTAATCACGCGTCGATCGTCGAAGACTCGAGCGTCGCTACGAGCCCGATTCTTCACCCGCGAGCGCCGACTCGAGCGTTGCCGCCGCGTCGAGAACCGTCGCGTCGTCGAACCGCGAGCCGACGAACATCAGCCCGACGGGAAGCCCGTCGACCTCGCCGACGGGAACGCTGATCGCGGGATGGCCGGTCCGGTTGAACGCGGTCGTGTTGGCGGGAACTTTCTCCGCTCGCAGCCGATCGTACTGATCCAACTCGGGCTCGTGTTCGGGCGCGGTCCGCAGCGTCGTCGGCATCGCCAGCAAGTCGCGGTCCTCCAGGAGCGCGTCGTAGCGCTCGGTGAGTTCGACGACGAGGTTCATCCCGTCGGCGTAGTACCGCGAGTGGTACGTCTCGTTCGCGTAGGCGCCGACGAGCAGGGAGAGTTTGAGCGGGGCCGGGAAGTCGTCGGCCTGTACCCGCCGCGCCGAGCCGAAGAACTCGATCCAGGAGGTGTTGTACCAGCCCTTCCAGCCGTGGCCGAGCCCCTCCCCGATCATCGCGTCGAGCAGGCCCTCCGCCGTACAGACGGTGTGGATGTCTTCGGCGTCGCGGTGCATCGGTTCGGAGACGTCCTCGAGGCTCGCGCCCCGCTCCTCGAGCGTCTCGAGGGCGCCGTGGACTCGCTCGAGGACGCCCTCGTCCGCGTCGGGATGGTCGAACCCCTCCCGGAGCAGCCCGATCGAGAGGTCGGTCGCGTCGCCGTCGAGCTTCTCGTGGTAGGGCTCGACCGGGACGGGGCTCGCGGCTCGCAGGTCGCGTTCGTTGCTGCCCGCGATCACCGAGAGCATTCGCGCGGCGGTCTCGACGTCCGACGCCATCGGCCCGGGATGATCGATCGCGTGTGCGAGTCCGATACAGCCCGTGTAGGGAACCAGTCCGTAGGTCGGCTTGTGACCCACCACACCACAGAGTGCGGCCGGAATCCGGACGCTCCCGCCCTGATCCGAACCGATCGCGGCGTCAGCCTCGCCCGTCGCGACGACGACGGCGCTCCCGCCGCTCGAGCCCCCCGCGAGGTGGTCGTCGTCGTGGGGGTTCGTGATCGTCCCGAAGGCGCTGTGGCCCGTCGTCGTCATGGCGAAGTCGTCCATGTTCGCCTTGCCGGTGATGTCCGCGCCGGCCTCCAGTAGCCGGGTAACGATGGTCGCGTCGACGTCTGGGACGTAGCCCTCGACGACCTGCGAGCCGCAGGTCAGCTCGACGCCGGCGACGCAGACGTTGTCCTTGACAGCGATCTCCATCCCGTCCAGTTCGCCGCCGTCGTCGCCGGCCACGTAACAGCGGCTCACCCACGCGTTGTGTGGATTATCTTCGTCGGGAACGCGAACGCCGGCACTGCGCTCGCGGCGTTCGCTTCCGCCGAGACGCGAGACGGGGTCGTACGAGCGAACCGTCTCGTAGGCTTCGGCTCGTTGCTCGGCCATCTCGGCGAAGAACTCGAGTTCCTCGTCGGTGAGATCGAGAAACAGCGAGTCACCGAGCGCGCGGAGGTCGTCTTCCGTCGGCGGTCGAATCGGCATACTGTGGCCGACACCGCGGGTGCTAAAGGGCGTAATCCTCCGCTCGGAGACTGTCGAACGCTCGTGAAAATCGATCAGCGCCGCTGGATCGAATCCGGGGTGGTAGCCACCAGTCTCATACGGTTTGCTGTACCGATTTTCCGGTTGGACCGTCGGACGGGTCACGGCCCCACCGGAACTGACGTACAGCAGACAGTATCAGTCGTCGCTCGTCGCGTTCGCGGCGCTCGAGGTCGCGGCCGGGTTCTCGGAGACGAACCAGCCGTCTTCGGTCGCGTTCTCGGCGATTTCCGGCTGGAACACCCAGGCGGTCAGCGCCAGAATCGGGATCATGGTGAGCGCGACGACGGCGTACCCCATATGCAGGTTCGGGAGGAACGGCGCGGCGAACAGCAGCGGGTAGACCGAGCCGCCGACGGTCCCGATACCGCCGACGATGCCGGCGACGGAGCCCGAGTTGTTCGGGAACATCGCGGGCACCTGCGCGAAGATCGCTCCCTCGGAGAACGCACAGCCGACGCCGACGAGGAAGCCCGCGGCCACGGCGATGTAGATGTTGCCGGTCAGCCCGGCGGCGGTCATCCCGAACAGCGCGAGGACGACGAAGGCCATCGTCGCGAACGTCCACTGTTCGCGGTAGCGGCCCTCGAACCAGGGGAGGATGTCTTTCTCGTTTCGGGCCATCACGTCGCTGATGTAGCCACCGAGCGGGCGAAGCAATCCGGCCGCGATCGAGAACGTCGCCGCGAACGTCGCCGCGATGACGAGGTCGCCCTGTCCGAAGCCTTCGCGGTAGTAGGTGCCCAGCCAGCCGTTCATCGCGACCTCGAGACCGAAGGTCATGATGTACGCCGCCGAGAGCACGACCGCGCCGTGGCGAGTGGCGATGTAGATCCACTGCTGGAGGCTGACGCCTTGCTTGGCCGCCTGGCGTCGCTCCTCGGTCTTCGCGGCGTCACCGACCACGAAGTAGATGATTCCGAGCACGATGGCGATGACGCCGGTGTAGAAGAACGCGGCGCGCCAGTTCGACGCGAACAGCGCGTCGGAGTAGCCGTCGCCGAAGATCCGCGGGAGCGTGAAGTACGCGCCGAGGCCCGCACCGGCGTTCCCGACGCCGGCGAAGATCCCCTCCGCGAGGCCGAGGTTCTCCTCTTCGAACCACTGGGCGACGTGCTGGATGCCGATGACGAAGGTGATCCCCGCCAGCGAGGCGATCACGCGCGAGATGGTGAAGATCTCGTAGTTCGGCGCGAACGCGCTGATGATCGAGAAGATCCCGACGATCACCAGCGTGATGCCGGCGGTAACCGGCGCGCCGAACTTGTCCGTGAGCGGACCGATGACGATCCGGCCGAGCGGGACGGCGATGACGGCCGCACTCGAGACGAGTCCCAGTTGGGCCACCGAGAGTCCGTACTCGTCGGCGATCTCGCCCGTGAACGGGGCGAACGAGAACCAGATCACGAACCCGAGGTTGAACATCGCCGTCGCGAGCAGCAGGTTGATCCACTTGCGGTCGATCATACGTCTCCCTCGCGTTCTGTTCCGTCACTCGAGCGAGCGAGCGACCGACCGGGCGCGCCGGTGGTCGCCGTCTCTCGCGTTGGGACGACGGCCCGCTCGCCGTCTCCGGATCGTTTACCCGTCCAGACACTCTCCAGAGGAGGTCCGCAAACGTCTTTTCTCTCCTTGATTTTGTGACCGATTGACCTCATATTACGACCAACTCTGGATGCTCGAATCCATATAAACGTATTTCTTAGTCGGACCTAACAATAATACGCAGTGGGCATTACATTAGACCCTTCTGCTGACCCTTAAGGACGTGACAGATGTCGCTATTGCCGGGAGAAACAACCGAATTTTTTCTACGTGCGCAGAAAATTAGACATTCGACACTCGAGGGGTGGCGAACGAGAAAACACGATCGTCGGCACGTCACTCCTCGAGGTGTTCGATCCCTTCCTTCGAGACGTTCGCTTCCGTGATCTCGTTGGGCATCCAGTCGGGCTTGTCGTCGGGGGCCGTCTCCTCCCACGCCCAGCCTTCGTAGATGTGTACTTTGCTCGTCCCTTTCTCTCGTAGTCTGAGCTCTACACGTTCCGCGTCGTCTTCACTCGAGCCGGGCTCGAGTCGTCGGGCCGCCTTGAGGGCCGCCTGACGGGGAGTGTTCCCCGAGAAGACGCTCGACTCGTCGCCGCCCGACTCGCGCAGTGCAAAGTTTCGTTTACCGTCTTCACGTACCATGGTTTTCGACTCCATGCTACTTCAGCACACGATCCGACATAAAGATATCCCCGAAAACCGACCGACTGCGCCGGTATCTTTAAGTGTATGGCCTACGCCATTTTCCCGCAATATCTGCAGCCGTCGTCACAGCAGCGGCGGCGGCCCGAATTCGCCCATCCCATGCGTGACACGGTCACTCGTCGAGGCGTCGAAAACACTTAAGTATATCCTACGGCGAAGTTCGTCATAGAATCCCGCGATGGTACGGAAAAAGAAGCTGAGTCCAAGCGGCGCGAAAGACGAAGACGGCAACTATCACAACGTCCACCTCAATCTCCACGAGGACGAACTCGAGGTCGCGGGCATGGATATCGGTGATGAAGTCTTCGTTCGAGTTCGTGACGGGAAGATCATCATCCAGAAAGCGGACGAAGAGGACGTCGAACACGAATTCTAACAACCGAGCTTTTACTCTGCAGTCTGTTGCGCTGGCGGCAGCGTAGCTGCCACACAGCGCAATGTCCTTCGGTAAAAGCTCGATCAAAAGCACTCCTCCTTCCGTTCCGTGACGCTTCGCTTACTCCACATCAGTCGTCGGCCCGCTCGCTCACTTCGTTCGCTCGCGGTACATTACGTCGGATTACCGCCGTGGATCGCCTCTGAAGTTGAGACGAAAACCCGACCTCGATTACCGCAGCGCCTCGAGATCGAACTCGAACGCCGCAACCGGCACCTCGAGGTCGTACTCGATCAGCGCCTTCGGATGGATCTCGCCGACGATTCCGACGTCTTCGCCGTCGATCACGACCGACGCGGTTCGACCCGAAATGAAGGCCGGGTGCTCCGTCGGTGGGGTCTCGAGGTCGACGTCGAAGTTACGCGCGAGCGCTTGCAGCCGCGCCTTGGCGTCCTCGTAGCCCGCGTCGTGGTTCGCGAGGACGGCCCCGACGTGGCGGCTCTCGCCGACGCCGGTGTTCTCGCTGTCGTCGAGCGCCGCGCGGAAGCCGATCTCCGAGAGGTGCTGCGGGTACGAGCGGTGGGTGTTTCGCTCGAGGACCATCATGAGCGAGGGGAGCAGCCACGTCCGCAGGATGGTGTAGTCCTCGCTGTAGGGCTCCTTGATCGTCGCCGGCTCGCCCGCGCCGTAGGCGTCCGACCCCGGCGCTATCTCGAGGCGTTCGTAGTTCTCTTCCTCGTTGCTCATGTGGAAGTTCAGCAGGTCCTCGAAGCCGAGTCCGACGAGCTGGGTGCGCACGGCGCGCTCGAGACGCGAGCGCTCGTGGCGACCGCCGACGGTCCCCACGTCGGGGTAGGTCGGCTCGAGGTCGTTGAAGCCGTAGGCGCGCCCGAGGTCGTCGATGACGTCTAACGGATGGAGGACGTCGACGCGGTAGGGCGGGATGGTCACGTCGTAGACGAGGGCGCCCGACGACGCGGTGCCGTCGGTTGTCTGGGACGTCTCCGAGCCCTCCGCGGCGCCTCGTTCCTCGAGTCCATCCCGATCCTCCAGCGGCGTGATGGTGCTCTCGTCGTCTGTCTCTCCGTCCTCGCTTTTCGTGGCCTCGAGTCCCGACCGCTCGGCCAGATCGATCACTTCGTCGGGATCGAGATCGATTCCGAGGATGGTTTCGATGCGGCTGTGAGCGACCGTCTTCGTCTTCGTCGAGAGATCCGGTCGAACGAGTTCGTGATCCGGATACGCTATCGTCACGTCCTCGATCGTCGCGCCGCGCGCCGAGAGCGCGTAGCAGACGATGTTCAGCATCTTGTCGATCGTCCACTGGTCGGTGCCTGTCATCTCGACGAACAGATCTCTCGACTCGGTCGAGACTTCGGTTCGGCGACCGTTGATCACTGGCGGGAACGAGAACAGCCCGATATCGTCGTAGATCGCGGGATACCGGTCGTAGCCGCTGACGAGGTCGGCGTACGTTTGGCCGGTCTGGTGGGTCTCGAGGACCGTTGCGGGAGTCATCTCCTCATCCGAGTCGAGCGGGACGAACCGATCTCCGTCGGGTTCGACGCCGACGTACTGGATGGTCGAGGCTCCCTCGGTGGCGGAACCCGCTCGCGGCTCGTCGCCGCTCGCATTTTCCGATGCGCGTAGCGCATCGCCTCCTTTCAACATCGTCAGATCGTGGATCCCGATCGCGCCCTTCGCGCGCTTGCGTCCCATCGTCGCGTGGAGCTTCTCCTGTAGCTGGATGAGCGAGTCGAGGGCGTCTTCGTCTAAGTTCACGTCGCGGATCACCGCGCCCGTGACGTACGGTCGCTCGTCCGGCACCGACTCGTCGACCTCGATGGTCCACTCCGCCGAGTTCGGCGAGGGGACGTGGACGCCGCGGGCGTCGCCGTACTGGTAGCGCATCGAGCGCGCAACGCCCTCGACGGAGAGGCGGTCGAGTCGGTCAGGTGCGAACTCGAGTTCGAACTCCCCGTCCTCGGTCAGCCCCTCGAACTCGAGGCCGAGACCGAACAGGTCGTCTTTCAGTTCGTCGTCGCTCTTCTCCTCGCGACCGGTTAACTCTCGCAGTTCGTCGGGGTCGATATCGACGGTGGGCATCAGTAGGTCACCTCCGCGTTCCGCAGGAACTCGAGGTCGGCGAGCGTGCCGTGGAGGTCGCGGATGTCCTCCGCGCCGGTGGTCAGCATGGCGAGTCGCTCCAGCGCGAGCCCCCACGCCATCACGTCGCACTCTACCCCGAGGGGGTCCAGCATCTCCTCGCGGAAGATGCCGGAGTTGCCGATCTCGATCAGTTCGCCCGTCGTGGGGTGGGTGCCGAACAGTTCGAAGCTGGGCTCCGTGTAGGGGTTGTAGTGGGGTTTGAACTGGATGTCCTCGATCCCGAACTGGGCGTAGAACTCCTCGAAGGTGCCCATGAGGTCCCGAACCGAGAGATCCTCGGCCATCACCCAGCCCTCGATCTGGTAGAACTCCAGCAGGTGGGTGGCGTCGAGCGTGTCGTTTCGATAGGCTTTCTCGACGCTGAAGTAGCGCGCTGGCGGCTCGATCTCGCCGATCTCTTCGCCCGAAAGGTATCGGGTCGACAGCGAGGTGGTGTGGCCCCGAAGCGCGAGCGCGCGGGCGAAGTCCTCGTCCCACGGCGAGTGATACCCCTCGCTGTCCTCGCCGATACCCTCTCGGTGGGCGCGTTCGACGCGCTCGACGAGGTCCTCGGGCAACTCGTCGATGTGACTCGGCTGTTCCAGGGCGAACCGGTCCCAGTGCGTTCGCGCAGGGTGGTCCTGGGGCATGAACAGACAGTCGTTGATCCAGAAGTCCGCGTCGGCGTGCGGGCCGTCCATCTCCTGGAAGCCCATGCCGACGAGGACGTCCTTGACGCGCTCGGACATCTGCCGGAGGACGTGGACGTTTCCGCCCTCGAACGTCTCGGCGTCGGCCTCGACGTTGTACTCGGCGAACTCGACGTCCTCCCACTCCCCGCTGGTCAGGAGTTCCGGCGTGACCTGACCGACCGTCTCGGCGGTCTCGAGGCCGGCCATCAGTTCGGTGACGGCGCGCTCGGTCAGCGTCACCTCGCGGACGGTCGACTCGGTGCGCTCGAGCAGGCCGCGCCGCTCGAGTTCCTCGAGGGTGTCCGCGTCGACGTCGACGCTCTCGACGGCTGCGTCGTCGGCTCCCGAGAGCGTCTCGAGCGCGTTCGCTTCCGCGTCCGCGCTCGGGTCAGCGTCCGGGTCGGCCGTGATCTCGCCGCTGTCGATGACGCCGTACCCCTTGCGGGCGTAGTTCGAGAGCGCGATGTCGACCTGCGGTCCCTCGAGCCCGGAGGCGCCGATGACTCGTCCCATCTGGACGGGGTCGCTATCGCCGCCGGCCTCGAGCGCGGCCTCGTAGAGTCGAACCTCGGGAAGTTGCTCGTCCGCGTATTCGACGCCCTCGTCGGTGAGCGCGATCGTTTCGTCGACACGTTCCGCGACGGCGACCAGCCCCACCTCCTCGAGTTCGAACACCGCGCCGGTGACGGTCTCGGGAGGGAGGTCGGTCGCCGCAGCGAGGGCGTCGACGGACTCCGCCTCGTCTGCGCTCGCGGCCTCTAAGACCGCGACCTGTTGTGCTGGAAGTTGCATTCGCTTGTTCGTATGGCTGCGTGTCGGTCAGTTAGCGGTTCCGATACTGCCCGCCCGGCCGACCCCCGACCGGACCACGTCGAACGGTCGGTTTCGCGGCGAGGACACGGTGTGTGTGCTCGCGGCTCCACCGGCCAGGAGTCACCGGGCAAAGAAGAAGCCGAATCCCCGATTGCAACGCAACGGTCGGTCACCGATACCGGCACGAACGTGGGATTCGGGTGCCATACGTCCTGTCTCTCGACGGCGGGCGAAAAACGTTGCGCTCGCTGCGGTTCTCGTGCTGCGGACCGGACCGATGACCATCCGTCGCCGATCCACACCCGAACAAAATTCATTCACCAGATTCGCTGAAACATACTTTCTTGTCATTTTATACATCCTATTCGCAGTCGCAGTTGACAGTTCAATCGTCCACTCTCGGCTGTTAATGTAACCATTGTGCAATCCATACGCATATCTGTTAGCATAGACGACACATTCAGTACGGAGCCGCCACCGGACGGCCGCTCTCGAATACTACCGCAACTATGGCACGAAAAAATCACACGCTCTCAGACGAGAGTCACACGACAGTAGCGCGACGCAGTTCGCTGCTCGCTCGACTTCCCTCGAGTATCGGCCGGTTCTGGAACGCACTGGTGTACAGTTCGACGTATCTGGCGCTGATCGCGATGGCCGAGGTGGTCATCGTCTCGGTTCTCCTCTCGCTGTCACTGACCCCGGCGGTGATCGTCGTCGGACTGGTCGTCTTCGCCGTCTACACCAACGACCGCCTCGCGGACGTCGACACCGACGCGGTGTCGAACCCCGGACAGGCGGGGTTCGTCAGACGATATCGGGACGCCCTCTACGTGCTGGCATCGATCGCGTACGGACTCGCCGTCGCGCTCTCCGTTCTCGGTGGACCAGTCGCGCTCGCGATAACGCTGCTTCCGGGGGTGTTCTGGGTGTGTTACGCCACGGACTGGATTCCCGACTCTGGCATGCGCGTCCGTCGGTTGAAAGACGTCTTCCTCGTCAACACGATCGTGGTCGCACTCGCGTGGGCCGTGACGCTGACGTTCCTTCCGCTCGCGTTCGCCGACGGTGCCGTCACGATGTCGGCGCTGTTCGTCTTCGCGTACTTCTTTCTCCGGGTGTTCACGAACACGGAGATTCCGAACGTCCGTGACGTCGAAGGCGATCGGGCGATCGGCGTCCTGACGATTCCGGTCGTCTTCGGCGTCGACCGGACGCGCAGGATCCTCGCCGGGATCGATTGCTGTACGGCCGGACTCGTCGCGTTCGCAGTCTACGCCGGCTACATCCCATCCGTGCTGGCAGTCCCGCTGCTCGCCGGAATCGCCTACTCCCTGGGAATCACGTCGTTGGTCGGCCGGTACGAGAACGAGCGACTGTTGGCGAAGGCTGCCGAGTGCGAGTACCTCGTCGTCTTCGTCGTCCTTGCGTTCGTCGTACTGCTGATCTGACTCAACTGACGAGCTGCGAACATCTTTCGATAGCACGATTTTTCCGCACGTTTAATAGCTAACGGGACCTCTCTCCTGCATCGGTGTTCTCTCTTACATTTCTGTCGGGAATATTACTTGCAACCGTGGCGATCGGAACAGCGGCGGCACTCCTCGCCTGGCGAGAACGACCCGAGCCGGGCGCCGTCCCGCTCGTCGTGATGCTCACCGGACAGTGCATCTGGTCGGCGCTCCTCGTTTTCGATCTGGAGGCATCGACGCTCGGCGGGAAAGTCTTCTGGGCGAATCTCAGGTGGATCGGCGTCGTCGCCATTCCGGTCGGCTGGCTGCTCTTCTCGCTGGAGTACACCGGCCGGGATCGGTACGTCCAGCCACGCTACGTCGCGCTCGTCTCGATCGTTCCGGTCCTCACCGTAATCTTTGCATTGACCGACAGTAGCCTGCTCTACACCGACTCGAGACTCGTCTACGAAGGCGATATGCTGTTGCTCAGCCGGACTCCCGGCCCCTGGTTCTGGGTGATCGCCGCCTACACCTACCTGCTCGGACTGCTCGGAGCCGTTCCACTCTTGGAGCTGATTCGGAACGATTCGCTGCCGTTCAGAGGGCAAAGCGCCGCACTGCTGATCGGGATCGTGGCGCCGTGGGCGAGCAACCTCCTCTTTCTCCTGGGGGCGATTCCGATCCCGGGTCTCGACCCTACACCGGTCGCGTTTTCGATCTCCGGGGTCGCCTGCCTCGGCGCACTCACGCGGTTTCAGCTCTTCGGGACGAGTCCGTCGCCGAACCCGCGTGCACGCCGACTGCTCTTCGAGCGGATGCCGGACGGTGCCATCGTCGTCGACGGACACGACTACGTCGTCGACATCAACGAAACCGGTGCGGCGATTCTGGGAACGGTACCTCGTGCTGTGCTGGGGAGTCCGCTTCGAGAAGCCGTTCCCGACGATTTCCACGTCTCGTCGGACGGCTCGGTCTCGGTGCAAGGCCCGTTCCGAAGCAGAGACGACGAGCGACTGTACGACGTGACGGCGACGCGTATCACCGACGTCCAGGATCGAACGATCGGCCACGTCATCACGTTTCACGATATCAGCGAGCACGTGCGACAGCAACAGCGCCACGAGGTCCTGAACCGCGTCTTCAGACACAACATCCGGACGGAGACGAACGTCATCAGCAGCTACGCGGAACTGCTCGCAGACGGCGCGAATCAGGACGTCGCCGACGAAATCACGGCGAGTGCGCGACGTATCGAATCGCTGGCGACCAAAGCCCGCGAAATCATCGACGTCTTCGAACAGGGACGCGAATCGATCGAGCCCGTCTCACTCGAGGTGCTCCTCCGCGATGTGAGCACGGCCGTCCGTACCGAGTACCCGAACGCTCGCATCGAACGCGACTCGAATCTCGAGGGGATCTACGTCGCCAACGTTCTCGAGCCCGTGTTCGCGAACCTCGTCGAAAACGGCATCGAACACAACACCGGCTCGGGCCCGTTCGTTCGAATCGAGGTCGAGGCGGACGACGACCGGGTGCGGATCCGTATCGCGGATAACGGCCCCGGAATCGACGCCTACGAGCGATCGTCGGTCGAACGCGGGACCGAGACGCCGCTCGACCACGGGAGCGGTCTCGGCCTCTGGTTGGCCAAGTGGGGCGTCGAAATCGCGGGCGGCTCGGTGACCTTCGGGACGAACGAGCCGACCGGGTCGGTCGTGACTATCGAGGTCCCACTGTTGTGCCCGTCCGGCGAATCAGGCGACGAGTCGAACGAGGCCGCGCCCTGAGAGCGACGGGAGACTACCCGTTCGAGACGCGCGTCGTCTCGAGCGAGCCCGAATCGACCCACTCGAACCCCGCTTGCTCGCCGGCCGCTTTCGCCGTCGTCACCGCGTCGGGATCGAACGACTCCGCGAACTCGATGCGGGTCTCCTCGGGTTCGGCCGCGGGCAGCTCGGGGAGGAACTCGTCGTCCTCGAGCAGTCCCTCGACGCTGACGGCGCCGCCGGCGCCGAGGGCGACCCCGAGCGCGCTGTAGCGGTCGTGTGCCGTCTCGAACTCGTCGTCGGTCCCGAAAGAGTCGTTGCCGACTCGAGCGGTCTTCGAGGAGCCCGAGAGCGTGCCGAACCCGTCGTCCGACGACTCATCGCCTTCGTCGGCTCGCTCGCGTTTGTCGCGTTTGTCGCGTCCGTCGCGTCGTTCGGCCGTTCGCTCTCGCTGGTCTTCGAGCATCGCGTCGGCCACGTCCTTCGGCGAGGGTTCGGGGCTCGAGTCGTCGTCGCTCACCCTCGAGACCGTCGGCGAGCCGCCTCGGATCTCGAAGCCGTCGGTTTCGATCGACGGGGATTGTGTCGACGGCGCTCCTGCCGTCTCGTCCCCCTCGTTCGCTGCCGTCTCATTCCCCTTCGATTCGGCTTCCTCGATGAGCGACGCGACCGAGGACTGGGTGTCGTCCGTCTCCCGTGGGGCGACGTCGCTCCCGCCGTCGAGGAGTGACGGTCGCCGTTTCGCTCGCTCGAGCGCCCACACCGGCCACGGACCCGATTCGTACGCGCCGTTCGGATCGTCGACCCCGACGTCTCCGTCGTCATCACCTCCTCCGAGATCGTCGTCTGCGGGAACGTACGCCTCGAGGTCGTGTTCGGGCAACAGCGGCCGATCGAACGCCGAAATTTGCTGACCGTACCGCTCCCGAAGGCGCTCTAGCTCCTTCGTTTCGATAACTGCGGCCCGCCAGCGGTCGACGCCGGCCGACAACAGGACGACCGTCGCGCCGGTCCCGGCGAGCAATCGGTCGTCGACCGCGCGCAAGACGGCGGGCAGGTTGTCGTCCGCCAGCGGCGTCTGCGGGTAGGTGACCGTCGCCTCACGAGTGCGTTCCTTCGGATCCGTGGCGGCGAGTTCCAGCCGGTCGCGTCCTGTTTCGGCCGGTCCCGTCCGCGTCCACTCGAGCGACCAGCCGATCGACGCGAAGACGGCCTCGAGTTCGCGCCCTAGCGCTCGCTGGGCGTAGCGCGCCGAGCACGCGATGCCACGGTCGCCGTGGCAGATCAGCTGTCGAACCGTCGCTGTTCGGTCGCGTTCGTCGGCGAGCACGTCCGCGATGATCTGCTCGAGCGAGGTGTCGCCGCCCGCACGGCCGGGCGGAGCCGTCGTGTGGTACTCCCGGCGCTGGGCGCGCACGTCGGCGGGCGTGACGCCGAAGGAGCCGAGAATATCGGCACAGCGCACGACGTCTCGGCTCGGGGCGCCGGCTCGGCCGGTCTCCATCGACCCGGGCTACATCGTGACTACTGATATGCTTTCTCTCTAGATTCTGTGACAAAAAACGAACGAGATTGATTATCGTCGACGCGGCGACTCGAGTTCGATGTCGGCGTCCTCGAGCAACGCCTCGACCTCCGCGCGTTTTTCCTGGTGGTCCGCGAGGAACTCCTTCATGAGTTGGGCGGCCTGTTCCTTGCAGTCGCCACAGAGCCGTTCGCCGCCGACGCACTCGTCGTAGACGCGCTTGGCGAACTCGTCGTCGTCGCCGGCGAGCAGGTAGGCGTACAGCTCGTAGACGGGACACTCGTCCGCCTTCCCGCCCTTCTCGCGCTGCTCTTCGGCCGTCTCGCGGCCGCCGGTGGTCGCCGACTTCACCTTGTCGTAGCCGTCTTCGGGGTCGTCGAGCAGGGAGATGTGGCTCGCGGGCACGGACGAGGACATTTTCCCGCCCGTCAGGCCGGTCATGAACCGGTGGTAGATCGACGACGGCGGCTGGAAGCCGTAGCCGCCGTTCTCGACTTCGACCTGCCTGGCGAGCTCTTCGGCTTCGGCGCGGTCGATCTCGAAGGCGTCGACGTGGCTCTCGTAGACCCGTTTCTCGCCCTCGATGGCGTCGATGAGCGCGTTGAAGGCGTCGTCGGTTGCCCGTCGATCGAAGAAGCGAGTGCGCGGACGGACCGGTTCCATTCCTGCTTCGTTCAGTTTCGTCAGCACCGAACTCAGCGTGTCGGCGTCCGCGTCGATCTCCGACAGCGGCGTCTCCTCGAGCGCCTCGGCGACGTGGACGCAGCGAAGGTCGTCGTCGTCGAAGTCGGCGGGATCGAGTCGCTCGTAGAACTCGGCGACGAGGTCGCGTTCCTCCGGCTCGAGTTCGAAGCTGGCGTACGCTTCGCTCACCTTGAAAAAGCGCATTCGCTCGGCGAGATCCCGCGCCAGTCGGACGTGTGGGTCCTGGTCCGGGCCGACGGGGATGACCGTGGGTTTTGGCTCCTCGAGTTGCGGGTAGAGGATGTCGGCCATCTGGGTGACCACGCTCTGCATGTGGGAGACGTCGGTCTCGCCGTCGAAGCCGTAGATCGCCTGGAACTCCGAGAAGTTGGCCTCCGCGCCGAGCTCGAACGCGAGGTCCTGCACCTCGCGGTTCGTCGACTGGCGGTAGAGCGTTCCGTCCTCGGGATCGAAGCCGAGCGCGAGCAGGGAGAGCAGGTAGCTCCGGGCGTGCTCGTCGATCTCCTCCCAGCTCATCCCGCGGGCCGAGTTGGCCTCTAAGTCGGCGATCAGGGCGTAGGCGTCGGCTCCCTGCTGTTGGTGCCAGATGATCTCGTCGAAGACGAGCTTGTGGCCGATGTGGGGGTCGCCGGTCGGCATGAACCCGGAGAGAACGGCCGCTGGCTCGTCGTTCTGCAAGGCCTCTGCGACCGGTCGGTAATCCCGATGACCGAAGATCACGCCGCGGCGCATCAGGTAGTGCGGATGGGGCACTTCGTCCAGAATCTCGTCGAACTCCTCGATACCGAACTCCTCGAAGAGTTTCCGGTAGTCGGAGACGGAAGAGGATCCCCAGGGGTCGAGGGCAACATCGTCGGCACCGGCAGCGCCACCGTCGGCTCGAAGCGCCGACTGCGGTTCTGCGGTCTCGTCACCTCCATCGGTCAACGGTTCCCCTGACTCGGACTCCTCGAGTGGGTCGTCTCCGGTCATTACTGGTTCCTTTCGCGCGCCACCGCGCAAAAGCCTTCGGCTTCGCCGCGCTGGACCGTCACGAGAGGCGACGGCAACCGGTCGTGCTACGGAACGCGTCTCCGGCAGCGCTAGTACTTCGTTTCCGCACCCGTCGCCGCGTAGATCTCGTCCATGATCGAGTTCCGTTCGGCCTGCCACGCGTCGAAGCCGTCCGGCGATGACGGATACGTCTCGTAGTGAGCGAGCAGCCGATCGGCGAGCCCCTTCGTATCGTAGAGCTTCTTCAGCGTCCCCCAGTGGCCGACCGTCTCGTACAGCACTTTCAGCTTCAGCCCGAGGCCGACGCTCGACGACCCCGAGTACAGCGCGTTCGAGAGCTGTTCGCCGGGCAGCGCCGCCAGCAACGACAGCAGGTCGTCGAGATCGTACGCCGTCGCGAAGACGTTGTAGACGTCGAGCGCGGCGTACCGGCCGCCGTAGTGATCCATCACGCGCTCGTTGTACCGCCAGAGGGTCTCCTCGCTCGCGTCCTCCTTTTCGAGCGCCTGTATCGCCTGTTCGCCGGCGTACTGGCCGGCGTACGCCGCCCCGCCGATCCCGCCGCCGCTGATCGGGTTGACGTGGGCGGCCGCGTCCCCGATGGCCATGTAGCCGGGTGCCGTCGCCGAGTCGTACGGTCGACGCGTCGGCAGCGCTGCGCCGAGCTTGTCCTTCACCGTCGCTCCCCGTAGCTCCGGGCGCTGGCTGATGTCCTCCCGGAGGTCGCTGACCAACTGCATCGGCTCCTCGTTCATCTGAAAGCCGAGGCCGACGTTGATCTCCGTCGGCGTCCGCGGGAAGTACCATAGATACCCCGCGGAGCGTTTCGTCGGTTTGACCACGAGGGCGTCGTCCCACTCGACCGGCTCTTCGACCTCGATGATCTCGCGGTAGGCCGAGGAGAACTGCGAGTACCGCACGTTCGTATCGAACGTCGTCCCGTCGAAATCGATCGTGTCCTGGAGAATCGACAGCGCGCCGGCGCCGTCCAGCGTGACCGTCGCCTTGTAGGACCGGCGTTCGTCCGCCCGCTTCGCCTCGAAGCCCGTTACGCGGCCGTCGTCGTCCTGGGTGACGCGCTGTACGACGGTGTCGTAGTGGAAGTCGACGCCCGCGCGTTCGGCCGAGCCGATGAGCTGTCGCCCGAACTCCCAGCGGTCGATAACCGCGAGCTCACCCGGGACCGGAATGTCCAGTACGGCGTCCTCCTGTGGAATCTCGAAGCGACCGTGGTCGACGGCCGTATTCGTAAACGCGTCGGCGATCTCGGATTTCGGAATCGCCTTCGGGAACTCGTCGGCTCCCTTCAGTGCGTCGCCACAGGCGATGTGTCCGGCCTCCTCGGCGTCCTTTCGCTCCACGATGACGACGTCGTATCCAGCCTTCGAAATCGTCGATGCCGCGTAACAGCCGGCGGTGCCAGCACCGACGATCGCGACGTCGTACTCGAACGAGGTCATGGTACTCCCTTCGGTTCCGCGGGGAAAAATACTCATACTTCGGTGCTTCGCGTGACGCCGCCGTCGAAACATAGAGTAAAGCGCCCAGCCGACGAACAGCGTCGCGAATGCAGATCAGCATCTTCGGTCGGGACCGAGAGATAGCCGCCTCGAGGATCGACGCGGGGCCGGAGGCGATCCGCGAGCAGGTCCGCGAGTACGAGACCGGCGAGCGGACCGAATTCGACCTCGAGATCGAGTATCCGGACGATTTCACGGGACAGGTCATGCGGGCGATGACGGAGATTCCGGCCGGCGAAACGCGAACGTACGGCGATATCGCGCGGGAGCTCGAGAGCGCGCCGATCGCGGTCGGGCAGGCCTGCGGCCGAAACCAAATTCCGATCATCGTCCCCTGCCACCGGATCGTCGGCGTCGACTCGCTCACCGGGTACGGCGGCGGGCTAGACCTGAAACGCGAGTTGCTCGAGCACGAAGGGGCGGTGCTTCCGGGCGAGTCGGCGTAGACCGGGCGACTACGAGCGCAAGGTCATCGATACGGGAACTCAACCGGGGCGCGCCTCTGCAGACGATTCGTCCCTGTCGACGAGCGCGATCGAGCACTCGGCGACGGTCGGGGCAGCGTCTCGGGACCTCGACACGGTGACTTGCAGACCGACGCGAGTGCCGGGAATCTCGAGGATTTGAGCGCGCCGGAGTCGGCGGACGAGCAGAACCCCGGCTATCACCACCGCGAGGGTGGTGACGGCGGCTGTCGGGTAGTCGACGGCGACCAGCACGGCGACGAGACCGGCGACCACGAGGAAGCCGGCGGCGATCGAGCGGGCGGTGACGGGTTCGGGGTGCGACGGGTGGTGTCTCCACATACTGTTACAGAGGGAGCCGTTCGGCATAATTGTAATCTGAAAAACATTTCAGTAAGGCGGCTTACCGAACTCGATTTCAGTCGTCGGTGACACGGGTTCGCCTCGAGGCTGGCGCTCCCGCTCGAGTCTTCGTAACTGGCTCGAGTAGCCGCTGAACCGTTATGTCAGTCGCGACCGACGGATCGAGCATGCCCGGCTTTCCGATCCTCACCGACGGAGACGTCTACGCCCAGTTCGACTACGAAACCGTCGTCGACGCGATGTCCGACGCGTTCGCCGAACGCGCGGCGGGAACGCTCGAGGCGCCGCCGCGCTGGTCCGTCGACGCCGGCGCGGGCGACCTGGTGTTCACCGCTGGCGCCGCGACCGGATCGACGAACGCCGCGGGATTTCGCGTCTACGAGACCTACCCCGAATCGGGCGCGGCCCACACGGAACTCGTCGCGGTCTTCGACGCGACGACGGGCGCGTTCGAGGGGCTGCTCGTCGGCCACGCCGTCGGCGGCCTCCGAACGGGCGGGATCGGCGGCGTCGCGGTCGACTGCCTCGCACGCGAAGACAGCGAGACGCTCGGCGTGCTCGGCAGCGGCTTTCAGGCTCGAGCGCAGGTCGGCGCGGCCTGTGCGGTTCGGGATTTCGATCAGGTGTTGGTCTACAGCCCGACGGAAGCGAGCCGAAACGCGTTCGCTGAGACGGTCGACGACGAGGTCGAACCGGCCGCCCGCGCGGTGGACGATCCGGAGTCGGTCGTCCGCGAGGCCGACGCACTCGTCTGTGCGACCGACAGTGTGGAGCCCGTCTTCGACCCCGACTGGCTCGAGTCGGGAACCCACGTCACCACGATCGGACCGAAGTTCCGGGACGCCCACGAACTGCCGCTCGAGGTGGTCGACCGAGCCGACGCCGTCGCGACCGATTCCCGGCCACAGGTCGACGCCGACGACCGTCCCCATCTCGTTTCGAGCGAGTACGACGGCCGGCTCCTCGAACTCGCCGAAGTGCTCGAGGAGCCGACTCTCGGACGGACGGCCGCGGCCGACGTGACGCTGTTCTGCTCGGTCGGGCTGGCCGGCACGGAGGTCGTGCTCGGATCGCGATTCCTCGAGGCGTTCGCGTGACCACCGCCAGTCGCGCAACGCGCTCGACATCGTCGGAGGCTCGAGGCAGATGCTGTCGAACACCTCGTATCAGTAATTATTTATAACTTCCTCGGGTACCGGACGCGTATGGCCGAGGAGATCAGTCCGGCGCTGGAAGCCTATCTTCGCTCGATTCGGACGATTTTGGCCGCGGTAGTGCTCGCAATTCTGGCCGTGCCGTTTCTCGCGAATCAGGACGAAATTGGGCTCTACCTCGCTGGCGCATCGATACTGGTTCTTGCGTATTCTCTCGTGAGTGGTCCCTACCCCGAGTTTCGAGACCTGTAGTGCAGTTCGCCGTCGTTCGTCGACCGTCGATCATCGGAGACACTGGTGGCCGATTCGGCTTCGCAGCGGCCCATCGTCCGAACACTGGTAACCGACTGTTGCGAAGCGAGACGCCGTTCGGGACGGCACGCGCGTCGACTGCGGCCCAGACGCGCGCCGTTCGGTTGGCTGTACCGAGCGACTAGCCCCGACCTCGTCTCCGCCTTCTCGACACCCCCACCCATAATATCTCACTACGTCCCGAAACGTCCGGCGCCACTTTACTTCGCGTCACCCGCCTACCCGGCATGGACACGAACGTCCGCCGCCGCGAGTTTCTCGCGGGTACCGGCGGGATCGGTGCCGTAAGCGTTGCCGGGTGTACCGGGTTCTCGGTCGAGGAGTCCGACGAAGCGCAGAACGGAGCCGGATCCGTCGCGGTCGTCTCACAGCACGAACTCGCGACCGAGGCCGGACTCGAGGTTCTCGAGGACGGGGGAACAGCCGCCGATGCGGCCGTCGCCGTCGCCTGCGCTCTGAGCGTCGTCGAGCCCTGGTTCTCCTCCGCGCTCGGCGGCGGTACCTGGGCGCTCTACTACGACGCCGAGGACGAGGAGATCACCAGTCTGGACGGCGTGGGACCCGTCGGATCGGAGGCCTCGCCGGAAGAGTACGAAGAACGTGCGGAGAGAGCCGGGATGCACCAGGCCGTCGTTCCCGGCGCCTGGGACGGTTGGATGCTGTGGCTCGAGGAATACGGCGAACTTGACCTCGATGCGGTGCTCGAACCCGCTATCGAGACCGCTCGAGAGGGGTATCCCGCCAGTCCGGAACTGCGGAGTTGGCTCGAGAACGAGGCCGACGAGATCGACGACCGTCCCGACGCCGCCGAGATCTACCACTCCGACGGCGACCTCCTGGAGGAAGGTGACACGGTCTATCAGGAGGAGATGGCGGATACGTTCGGGGCGCTCGCCGACGCCGCCGACGAACAGGGAGACGAGGACCGCAGCGACGCGATACAGGCGGCTCGAGACTACTTCTACCGCGGTCCGATCGCCGAGGAAATCGTCGAGTTTAGCGACGAACACGACGGCTACCTCACGCTGTCGGACTTCGAGGCGTTCGAAGCCGAGATCGTCGACCCCCTCTCGATCGAGTACGACGATGACGTCGACGTCTACCAGAACCCGCCCAACAGTCAGGGAATCACGCAGCTACTGGCGCTGAACACCCTGAAAGAGTACGACTTCGACGACCTCGACTCGACCGACGCCGACGCCGTCCACCTGCAGGCCGAGGCGATCAAACTCGCGTTCGCGGACCGCTACCACCACGTGGGCGATCCCGAGCGAGTCGACGTCCCCGTCGAGGAGTTGCTTGACGACGAGTACGCCGCGGACCAGGCCGAGCGGATCGAGATGGACAGTGCGGTGGAGTGGCCGTTCGACTCGGGACTCGAGGAGGACCCGGTTTCGTCCGTCGGAAACGCCGATCACACCACCACGTTCCACGTCGTCGACGGCGACGGCAACGCGGCCGCGGTAACGACCAGTCTGGGCGCGCAGTTCCTCGTCGTCGGCGACACTGGCATCCACATCAACAACCGAATGCGAATGCTCTCCGTCGAGGACGACGACCCGAATCAGCTCACGCCCGGGTACAAGGTCCGACACACCTCGAACCCCTACATGGCCGTCCGCGACGGCCAGCCCTACATCTTGGGCGGCAACACCGGCGTGGACACCCAGCCGCAGGGCCAGACCCAGCAGTTCCTCCACGTCCACGAGTTCGGCCACGACGCCCAGGCGGCCATCGACCACCCCCGGTTCGTGAGCACGGCGTTCCCGTCGACTGACGTTCCCTGGGAGGCCGAGAACACGCTCGAGATGGAGGCGGAGTACCCCGAGGACGTCCGCGAGGAGCTCGCAGATCGCGGTCACGACGTCGTCGACGCCCCGTCGGTCGGCTCCGCGACGATGATCGTGCTCGAGGAGGATGGGGAGTCACTCGAGACCGGAGCCGAACCCAGAATCTCGACTGCCGAGGGTGAGGTTACGGAGCCGGAGACGGATTGAACCGACGTTTGTTCTGTACCGATCAGACCACGTGCGGTGGCACGCGCTGAGCCGCGACGAGCGAAGCGAAGGGGGAGCGAAGCGACCCGTGAGCCAGGTGAGGCGCGGCTCGAACTCGTGTGAGGGATGAGTGAAGGAGCGCCAGCGACTGAATGAATCGGTTGGGGAGGACGTGGAAATCACTGCTGCCAGGGTGAGCAGAACACTCGTCTCGTCGGAGTGCGAAAAATAGTTTCTTCGCCCGACGCCGTGTTCGTACTGGAGTTACGTCGAGCGGGCCGCAGCTGCTCGCAACTCCTCGAGTCGATCGGACTCCACGTCAGCCAGCACCACGCCCGCGAACACCGTCTCGCCGTCGGGCCGCGGCGCGTCCCCGCCCAGAATTCCCGAGCCGCCGATGGCAGACTCGAGCGTCCGCCGGCCCTCGGCGATCGCCTGTCGGTTGAGCCACGCGGGCGGGCCGCCGACGATCAGGAGTCCGCGCGCCGCGGTTTCGGGCTCGCACTCGAGCGTCAACTTCCCCCTTATTCCCTTTCGGACGACAGTCTCGACGGCGCTGACGGCCTCTCTGGCTTCGACCTCCCGCTCCGTCGGCAGCAGTCCGAGTCCGAACTTCGAACTCGTGGTCTCGACCGTTTGTTCGGCGTAGCCGAGCGTGACGATGGCCGACTCGTTGCCGACGATCCGTTCGATGTCGCTCGCGTCGATGACGGTTTGGGCGACGGGACCATCCGACTCGCCGCCGCCGGCGAAGACGGCCGCGACTCGCGTCGCAAGCGCTCGATTCGACCGATCGCGTGCATCGGCGAGCTCCTCGCCGGGTCGGAGCCACGTCTCGTTGTCGAACGGAACGATCGCGCTCGCCACCCCCTCGAGTCGCTCGAGCGTCCGAACCGCGTTCGTTGCCGCGTCGGGTCGCGGCGGCGTATTCTCCCCGGCCGAGGCCTTCCTCGAGCCACCGCCGAGGCCGGACGGCTCGCCGGCGTTCGGATCGAACTCCCGGTCAGCCGGCAACGTCGCGAGGACGTACACCGACTCGTCGTAGGTTCGTTGCAGCGCCGCGACGAGCGCGGGGACCGTTCCGCCGCCGGTCACGCCACCGAGACCGACCGCGACGAGGAACGCGTCGGCCTCGGTGGGGCTACCGCGCTCGAGTACCTCGAGCAGTTCCGCGGCGTGTTCCTGTCCGGTCTCCGTCGCGGCCTCGAGCCCGTCGTCGAACGCCGATTCCGCGCCGTAGCGATAGCGGTGTGACTCGGGGAGCACCGTCCGCTGTAGGTCGGCTTCGTCGGTATCGAACGCGAAGACGTCCGTGAGAAACGAGCCTCCAGCCGGCTCCGCCGCCCGAATCGCGTCGGCGATCCGACAGCCCGCGCCGCCGACGCCGATCACCTCGAGTTGCATACGGCTACCCTCTCGCGTCGGGGTTTTTATGGTTGCGCTCGCGCGGGGCCCGGATCAGGGCGTCAACCGCTCGACCGACCACCAGTCGATCCCGCCGGCCCCGTCGACCAGCGCGAACACCATGGTCTTGCGGACGCCGTGGGCGAGGCGCACGTCGAGCGCGAGGTCCCGGGGTTCGAAGACGTGGTCGTCGGGGTGGACCCGGAGCAGCAGCTCGGAGTGACCCAGGTTCTCGACGGACTCCACGTCGGCGTAGGTTCGGAAGTCCGCGCCGAACTTGTAGCCCGTCTTCGGGACGACGTCCCGCTCGCGCAGTTCGGTGTAGACCGCAAGTCGTCGGGCGAACCGCTCGCCTTCGACCTCGTGGCCCCGGTCGCGAACCGTCTCCGGATCGAGATCGATCGCCCCGCGTTCGGCGAGGAAGGCCGCCTCGAGCAGCGACAACTGCAGCGTCGGCTCGTCGTACTCTCTGCCCTCGAGCGGCTGGCCGTAGAAGGTGGTCTCGTAGAGGGACAACGGAGGCTCCCAGACGACGACCCGATCGGCCAGCAGGTCGGCCTCGCAGCCGTCGGGCAACGCGGCGTCGGGGGTCGACGATCCCGACGGATCGCGGGACGATACGTCGAAGTACGTGATCTCGCTCTCCTCGTCGACCACCGCGAGAACGGCGTCCTCGAGGTCGCTCGCGGGCACGTCGGTCCGCTCGCCGATCACCCGCAGCGCGTACTCGGTCTCGCCGTCTCGTGGCCCCTTCCCGCGGGGGAAGACCGCGAAATCGACCGCTCCCTCGGGCGGGTCGGGAACCCACGGCTCCGCGGCCGGCGAGAGGTAGAAGCCACGAGAACGGAGGTCGGCGTAGACCAGAAACCGGACGCCGAACTTCTCGCCGGGTTCGCGGGCCGCGAAAGCGCGGAAGTCGAGACGGTCGCCGCTCGCGTCGTCGACGACCGCCTCGAGGTCCCCGCGATACAGGAGGTGCGCCGCCTCGATCGGTGCGAGGGCGATCTCGTTGCCCTCGAGCGGGTAGCCGTAGCCCCGCGAGTCGTGATAGCGCTGCCGCGCGTCGCTCCCCACGCGGACGACGCCCGCATCCTCGTCGAACCGCCCCTCGAGTGTCATAGTCGGGGTTTCGCCGGCCGGGACTAAGGGGCTGCGGATCGATTCCTAGTCGGTGACGGATGGCGAGCATCGGCGGACGATACTCGAGCAGCGGCGACTGATTCGACCGTCTCGAAAGCCCCTGGCACGCTGAACTCGCGCGCCGACCCTGCGCTCCGCATCTCACTTCGTTCGATTGCGGTGCTTGGGCTGTCGGGCTTCGCCCAGCACAACGGAAGAGCAAGCTCTTCCGAGCATCGCGGACGCAAAGCGTCCGCTCAACGCCAGCCCCTTTCAGTCCCACCCACCGCAGCGGCTGGTCGGGTCGCTGTAGCGCGGTGGATGGGGTTCGCTCTGGAGCGCGTTGTTAGATTAGTCCCTTGCCGTCGATTCGGCCTCGAGCGGCTCTCCGAGCACCTCTTTACACGTCGCGTCGAGACACCGGGTCCCGCTCCGGGTTTCGAACGTCGGCAGCCCACAGCCGCACTCGCCGTCGACGACGCCCGCGGGGACGGCGAAGCCGGTGTCGCAGTCTGGGTAGTGCTCGCAGCCGGCGATGAGTCCGCCGCGTCGGAGGATTCGAAGGTCGCCATCGCAGTTCGACTCCGGACAGGCCCACTCGCGGTCGAACGCTTCTCGGACGGCGTCGTCGAGGGACTCGCACGAGCGGTCGAGACAGACGTTGAACGCCAGCCCGCGCTCGACGCGCATCCGCGGGAGGCCACAGTCGCAGTCGCACTGCTCCTCGCGAATCGTCGCGTCTCGAGGCACTCCGTACCGATCCCCGCAGCCGACGCAGTGGACGCCGTTCGAGCGCACAAGCGCGCCGTCGCAGTCGGGACAGCGCCCGACGGGCGTCCCGGCCGCCGAGGCCGGATAGTGCGCGAAGCCGTCCTGGTCGTGGGCGGCGATCCGCAGCGTCTGGGTGTCCTTCTTCGCCACGAGCGTGAAGTCGTTCGCGCGGTCGCTCGAGACGCTGTCGGCCCGCGTCAGCCAGGCCACGGGCTGGTAGCCGTCGCTGTCGTGGACTAAGACGGTGTTGTCGGGTTTGACGATGGTCGTCACCCGGCCGCGGTACTCCTCGCGGTCGGCGTCTTCGGCGATGACGGTACAGTCGCCAGCGAGCACGCGAATCGCGTCGTCGATCATGGACGGTCTGGCCGCGGGTTGGTATATAAAATCGAGGACGCGATTAGCGATTCTCAACCGCGGCCTCCTCGAGCGCCGTCTCGACGCCGCTGATCATCGTGTTCGCCGTCGTCCCGCCCTCGTCGCGCCAGTGGACCTCACCGGTGCCGTCGATGGCGATCGTCGTGGGTCGGAGCGCGACCTCGTAGTGGTCGTCGAGCGCACCGTCTTCGTCGTTACCGATCGTCCAGTCGCCGTCCTGTTCGGCCCACCAGTCGGCCAGTTCCGTTGCCGAGGGCTGGGCGCCGGCGCTCCCGTCGATGACGGAGAGCACGTGGACCGTTCCGTCGGGGCCGACGTCGACCGCCTCCTCGAGGCGGTCTCTGGCCTCCTCGACGCGCGGGAGGAGCGCCTTGCTGGTCGGACAGTTGAGTCGGGTGAAGTTGACCAGTTGGACCTGTCCGTCGGTGGGAACGCTGACCGTTCCGGCGTCGCTGCCGGGTCCGTCGACGGTCGTGACGTCGAACGGGGGTTCCGTTCGATCGGGTCCAGTCTCGCCCTCGCCGGTGGTCGATCCGCTCTCGCTCTCGTCGAGACAGCCGCTCAGCACCGCCAGTGGCGTCGCCGCTGCGATGAAGGACCGTCGGTTCATCTGATTGGGGTGCCGGATCGTCGGCTGTCGAGGGGACGACGCGGAGTCGGGTGTGTGTTACCCCTGCGTACTGGGCCGTCCGATCCATCACGCACCACTTTTGGTACCCTCACTTGAACGTCACCTATGGACGTTTTCGACGACGAGGACGCGGCGCTCGAGTCCCAAATCGAGCGCCTCGAGGGCGAGGTTGCGACGCTCGAACGGACGATCCGGGCGACCGACGAGGACGTCGACGCCGAACTTCGGTCCCGGTTCGAGGCCGTCGCGGGCGAACTGCAGGCCGTGCTCGCCGAGTCGAACGGCGGTCACGGAACGATAAACACGCGGACCGGGGGGACGATCACGCCGCTCGCGGCCGATCCGGCGGACGTCTCGCTCGCGGATATCGCCCACGCGCTCTCGAATCTCACTCGCTTTACGGGCCACGGGGCGGAGTTCTACAGCGTGGCTCGGCACGCGGTTCACGTCAGCTACGAGGTCGAAGCCCGGGGCGGCGGTCCCGCCGCCGTCCGCTGGGGACTGCTCCACGACGCCACGGAGGCCTACATCGCCGACGTCCCCGCGCCGGTCAAGCGGAGTCTACCGGGCTACACCCACGCGGAAGCCGAACTCGCGGCGGTGGTCCGGGAGGCGTTCGATCTCGACCTCTCGAGTGCGGACGAACGGCTGGTCGATTCCGCAGACGGCGACGTCGGCAGGTACGAACTGGCCGTCCACTTCCCCGACAGTCGATACGAGAAACCGGCCCTCGAGTGCAACCCTGCCGATCTGGAGCAGCAGTTAGGGACCGACAGCGGCGACGACGAATTGTTCCGCCGACGCGCTCGCGAACTGGGCTACGAGTGAGTCGGTCGCTCGGGTGGGTTCGACTGGTGGCTGACTCGAGTCGGCTCGGCTGGAAGTCGACTCGAGGGCGGCCAGAACGCGGCCTTCGAGACGCGTTCGACAAACCGTTCGGATTTAGTACCCTTCCCGACAGAGTGTGCAGCGTGGCTCGTCCAACGCTCCTCGTCTACTGCGGGCTGCCCGGCGTCGGCAAGTCGATGGCCTCCGGCTACACCGCCGATCGACTCCCGGCGACGCGGTACCGCAGCGACGAAATTCGGAAGGCTCTGTTTCCCGACCCGACCTACTCGTCCGCCGAGAGCGACGCGACCTACGCCGAACTGCTCGAGCGCGCCCGCGAGGACCTCGAGACGGGCTCGGACGTCGTCCTCGACGCGACGTTTCGCACGACCGCCCGACGCGAGCAAGCGGCGGTTGCCGCTCGCGAGGCCGACGCGGACGTCCGATTCGTCCGCGTGACCTGCGAGCTCGAGGTCGTCGAGGACCGACTCGCCGAGCGGACGAACTCGATTAGCGACGCCGAGTTCGAACAGCACCTGCTGCTGCGCGACTCGTTCGAATCGATCGACCGCGACCACGTCGTCGTCGACAACTCGGGGACGATCGAGGAGACCCGCGCACAGCTCGATCGACTGGTGTTGTCCGCGCCGCGCGAACAGTCGACTCGGTGAGTACGCGTGCGCGAGTGGAATAGCACGGACACCCACTCGGCAGCACGAGTATGCAACCGGAATCGAGCACTCGCACAGCACACCGTCACGCGGTCGGAACCGCGGCGGCTAAGACGCTACCCTCTCGAGAGGTTACATATCTTCAGATGACGACGATCAAGGACAGCGTTCACGACTATATCGAACTCGACCCCACCGCCGAGGCGCTGCTCGATACCGCCGAAATGCAGCGGCTGCGCTCCGTACGGCAGTTGAGCACCGTCCAGCTCGTCTATCCCTCCGCGAACCACACGCGTTTCGAACACAGCCTCGGCGTCTACCACCTCGCCTCGCGAGCCGTCGACCAGTTGGACCTCGAGCCCGACCTCGGGGATCGCCTGCGCGCGGCCGCGCTGGTCCACGACGTCGGCCACGGGCCGTTCGGCCACCAGACCGAAGCCGCCATCGAGCGCCACCTCGGCCGTCACCACGACGAGATCGAGTGGCTGCTAACCGACAGCGACCTCGGCGACGTCCTCGAGGCGCGAGGACTCGATCCCGAAGCCGTCGCAGCGACCGTCGACGGCCGCGGCCCGCTCGGGGAACTCGTCTCCGGTCCGCTGGACGTCGACCGGCTGGACTACCTCGTTCGGGACGCCCACCACACCGGCGTCCCGTACGGCACCATCGACCACGCGCGCCTGCTCTACTCGCTGCGGATCGTCGACGGCGAACTCGCGCTCGAGGCCGGTGACGTCGCGACCGCCGAGAGCGCGCTGATCGCCCGGACGCTGATGAACGCGACCGTCTACCGCCACCACGTCTCGCGGATCGCGGGCGCGATGCTCGACCGTGCGAGCGAACGACTCCTCGCCGACGGCGCCGTCGATGCCGACCGGTTCACGCGGCTGACCGACGCCGAACTGCTCGCCACGCTCGAGGGCCACGCGCCGACGGCCGACGTCGCGACTCGTCTGCGCGAACGGCGCCTCTACAAGCGGGCGGTCTGGCTCCCCCGCGGCGACGTCCCCGATCGGTTCGCCGGCCTCGAGTACGATCGCACGCGCGACCTCGAGCGCGAAATCGCCGCCGTCGCAAATGTGGACCCCGCAGCCGTCGTCGTCGACAGCCCCGCCGAACCCAGTTCGCCCGAATCGCGTGCCCGAATCGTCGTCGACGGCGACCTGCGGCGACTCGAGGAGCGGTCGTCGCTGGTCGCCGGGCTGGACGCCTGCGCGCGAGAAATTTGGCGACTGGGGATCTACGCGCGGCCGGATGCGGTCGAATCGGTCCGGGAGGCGGCGGGGGACGTGCTCGAGGTCGACGCCGACGTAGTTCCGTAGTTTCGGATCGGTCGTCGGCTGAGCGTCGCTGCAGTCCGATCGAATCACGTACGGTGCGCGCGCTGAGCCGCGGCGAGCGGACAGTGAGCCGCGACTTGTAGCCGTGCGAGGTCGTCGCGAGTGAAACGAGCGACTGCGTGGAAGACGCTTTGCGTCTTCCTCTGGATGAGCGAACACCCGAAGGGTGTGAGTGAATCGGTTGGGGAGGACGTGGTCAACCCCCTGTCGCCAGGGACAGAGCGCTCCTCGTCTCTCTGGTCTCAATCACGAGTGTATCGACGCTCGACGGGACACTCCTCGTCTCTCCGACTGCAAAAGGGGAGCACAGGGATCACTATCGTCGAAATCCGTAGCAGAAGCCGCTCGTTCTCGAGCGACACTATCACCGAGACGGGGCTCAGTAACTCGATCAAAAAGTTATAGCCATTCGGACATGATGTGGTGGTATGCCGTCGTTGGACGGTTTCAAAACGTGGTTCGAGTACGACATCCTCATCACGGCGTTCGCCGTCGTCCTGGTCGTCGTCCTCGTCGGGCTGGAACGATTCGTCGGGGTCGCGAGGCGGCTGCCACTCGAGCATCCGGCGTTCGCGCTCGCCGTCACGGGTGTCGGTTTCGGGGTGATCCTCATCCTGCTCTGGGTCGCAAGCCGGCTGAACACGCAGCCGTAATCGATACCCAGGACCCGTTTCGAGTCGATGGCTCGTGTCGACGGCGCACCGCTGGTCACTCGCCCGAACCGGGCGTCTCGGTGGCGTCCATCCGTCGTTCGTACTTCTCGAGCGCTTCCTCGAGCGCCGCCTCGGCGTCGACCTCGAGCGAGTCCGCGAGCGCGAGCGTCGCAAAGAGCACGTCGCCGATCTCGTCGGTTTCGAGGGTTAGTTCCTCGGGTTCGGTACCGTACTCCGTCGACGTGTTCGCGTCCTTCGCGAGCTCGCCGACCTCCGAGACGAGATCGAGCAGGCGGAACTCGGGCGGCGTCTCGAGGTCGTATTCGTCCACGAACGCGGCGACAGCGGCCTGCTGGTCGTTCATACGGCTACGTGAGTTCCCAACATCAAGAACCGACCGAAACGCGATTGGTCCAACCGAGAACCGGTCGGGGAAGAACAACGACCAAGTAGGGATCGGCCGTACTCGGGTGCCATGACGAGCGTCCACGAACTCGAGCGAACTGCGATCGAGGCCTGTACGGTCGGCGGTGCGTACCTGCGCGACGCCTACCGTGCTGAGGATACGGACGTCGACGCGGGTGCCCACGACGTAAAATCCAGCGCGGACACGGGTGCAGAGCGACGGATTCTCGAGGCGATCCGCGCCGCGTTCCCCGACCACGCCATCGTCGCCGAGGAATCGGGCCGCCACGAGGGGACGGGCGAGTACACGTGGCTCGTGGATCCGCTGGACGGGACGAACAACTTCGAGTCGGGACTGCCGTCGTTCGCGACGGCGGTGACGGTGCTCGAGGGCGTCGAATCCGGCTCGTCGACTTCCGACGCAGAACCCGTTCTCGGCGTCGTCTACGTCCCGCTGCTCGACGATCTCTACGTCGCCACTCGAGGCGGGGACGTCCGATACAACGGGCAGCCGGTCGACGCGCACAGCGACGCCAGCCCCGAGACGGCCACCGTCGTTTCGGTCATCGGCCACGACGTGAAACGCCGGCCCGAGCAGGCGGCCGTCTCCGCGTCGATCAACCGGGCGCTCGAGGACCGCTGCAAGCGCCGCCTCGAGAGCTGGTCGCCGACGGTCCACTGGGGGCTGCTCGCTCGCGGGCGACTGGACGGTATCGTCTGCTATCGGCCGGACGCGGAGGAACAGCTGTTGGGTGAGCTGTTCGCGGCCGAGAGCGGACTGCTCGCGGCGAGTGGCGGTGGTGATCGCGCGGGATGCGACGACGGGAACAGCGAGGACCGCGGCGAGTGGTTCGTCGCCGCCGGAAACGAGCCGGTGTTCGATGCGCTCCGCGAGGTCGTCGACGAGACCGTCCGGCGGTGAGCGTCGGCAGCGTGGTCACCCGTCTTTCCCATTCTGGCACAATACGTTTTACCTCCCCAGTCCTCCGTCCGGGTATGGCCGAAACCACCGCCGAAATCGTGCTGTTCGAGGGCTTCGACGAACTGGACGCGATCGGTCCCTACGAAGTGCTCGAGAACGCCGCCCAGGCCGGCGCCGACCTCGAGACGAGTCTGGTGACCCTCGAGGAGACGGACATGGTGACCGCGAGTCACGACCTGCGAGTCGAGTCCCAGGGAACGCTGGGACAGCCCGATATCCTGATCGTCCCCGGCGGCGGCTGGACGACGGCGAACGAGGGCGTCCGCGCGGTCGTCGACGACGGAGCGCTGGGCGACGCGGTCGACGAACGGTTCACCGAGGGCTCGACCGTCGCCTCGGTCTGTACCGGCGCGATGGTGCTCGCCGAAGCGGGGCTGCTCGAGGGCCGGCCCGCGGCGACCCATCCGGTCGCGGAGGACGACCTCGAGGCGTCCGCGGCGAACGTGGTCGACGAGCGGATCGTCGACGACGGCGACGTGCTGACCGCGGGCGGCGTCACGTCGGGGCTGGATCTCGCGCTGTGGATCGTCGAGCGCGAGTTCGGCGAGGAGATCGCGAGCGAGGTGAGCGAGTTGATGGAGTACGAGCGCGGCGAAGTGTTCGGCTGAGATCGCAGCCCCTCTGTCGTGGGTCGACGTCGAGAACACGCGACAGCAGTTCCGGATGCCATCCGACTCGATCCGCGGCGAGCCGGCTACGCGGCGGCTCTCGTCGTGACGACCTTCCTGTGGCGACTCCCGCTGTGATGACGCCCCTTTCTTGTCACACCTCCTGTTACCGAACCCGATCGAGCGTCACCGAGACGGTCGTTCCACGCGGATGGTTGTCGGTGATCTCGAGGTCGCCGTCGAGGAGATCCAGCACGGTCGTCACCAGATAGAGGCCGGTCCCCATCCCCGAGTCGGCGTCGAACCTGGCGTCGGGATCACTGAGGAGGTGCTTTTGGGAGTCGGAGATGCCGACCCCATCGTCCGCGACGACGACCGTCGTTCGATCGACCGTCGTCTCGAGTGCGACCGTGACCGACGCGGTGGACCGATCGGTGTGGACGGCGGCGTTCGAGAGCAGTTGCGCGAACACGGAGCCGAGCGTCGGTGAGGCGGAGACGACGACGGGTTCGTCCGGCAGCGCCGTTCGATCGACGGCGACGGCGTCGCCGAACTCCTGGCGAAGCCGGTCCAGTTCCGTCTCGAGGACGGCGACGAGGTCGCAGGGTTCGCGTTCGACGTCGATATCGGCGGCGAGGACGTCCATGAGTTCGGCGGCCGTATCCGTGAGCTCGAGGGTGTGCGTTGCAGCCTCGAGCAGCGCCTCGAGAGCCGGTTCGTCTCGGGGATCGACGCCCGATCGGAGCTGATCCCCCCAGCCGACGACCATACTCAGGTCGTTGCGGATGTCGGTTCTGACGAGTCGATTCAGCAGTGCGAGTCGGTGGTTCCTGTCGAGAAGCTGGCGCTGGGTTCGCGCTCGCTCGATCGCGTACCCGATCGTTCGAAGGAGCAGTTCGGCCGTGATCGAGCCCTTGACGAGGTAATCCTGTGCGCCACACCGGATCGCGTCGACGCCGAGTTCTCCCTCGTCGTGTCCCGTCAGCACGACGATCGGGACCGACGGGGCACGGTCGACGAGCCGATCGATCGTCTCGAGCCCGGCGCTGTCCGGGAGGGTGAGATCGAGCAAGACGACGTCCGGTGGCTCGGACTCCACTCGTTCGATGGCGGCCGAGAGCCGATCGACGTGCTCGACCGAGTCGATGCTGACCGCGGCGTCACGGCCGCTCCGCTCGAGTGCGGTCTGGTGCTCCGTGATCAGCCGGTCGACGAACCGAGCGTCGTCGGGATTGTCCTCGACGAGCAGGAGGTCGACCGCACGCAACGAGTCCATTTCGCACACCATGGGATGCGACCATGCTATCAGTTCCGGTGTCGTTCGAACGCCTGGTACGTTCCGCGGCACCCGAGTGACTCGAGCGACCCGATCGGAGACCCCGTGCAGTCGAGCGACGCGAAACGCTTCCTCTCGTTGATCGCTTCGCCTCCCGGGCGAATGCGCCACGAGACCGAATAGCTAAGCCCCTGCCGTCGGACTCTCTCACATGACTCGTCGCGAACTGGACGTTCCACGGGCGACTCATACGGCGCTCGACGCGTTCGCGCTGCTCTCGAAGAAGTGGCACCCGGTCGTCGTTGCCGTGCTCCATCACCACGGCTCGCTCGGATTCAACGGCCTCCTCGAGGCGATCCCGGACCTCTCGGGGAAGGTATTGACCGACACGCTCGAGGCGTTGCAGGACGCCGGGCTCGTCGACCGAACGGTCGTCAGCGAGTCGCCGCTCAGAGTCGAGTACGAACTCACCGAGGCGGGAGCGGACCTCGAGCCGATCTTCGATGATTTGGGTGCGTGGGGGGACCGACACCTCGGGGCCGCGACGCCAACGATCCTGCTCGCCGACGCCGATCGGCGAATCACCGACCTGTACGGACAGTGGTTGGCCGATCGCTACACCGTCGCTCGAGCGCACACCGCCGATGACGTCGATCGCTACCTGCGGGAGTCGATCGACGTCGTGGTCTACGACGAGGGGCTTCCGGGAGTCAGCGCAGCCGACGTCCCTCCCGCCGCTGGGGAGGGGTGCCGGACGATCCTGCTCGTCGGTGACCGACCCGAACTCGATCTGCTCGAGATCGAGTGCGACGACGTGCGACGCAAGCCGATCGTCCGCGAGACGCTGCTCGAGGCGATCGACGACCAACTGCGCCGACGGGGCGAGTCGGCCGACGACCGCGAACGCGGCTCGCTGGTCGCCAAGCGGTCGCTTCTCGAGTCGGTGTACTCGCAGGACCGTCTCACACGGCAGGCGGCGTACCGCGACCTCGAGTCGCAACTCGAGGCGCTTTCGGACGGACTCGAGAAGTGACCGTCGTCGTCACGAGCTGATTCTGCCATTCGCTCGGCGAGGAGTTCGTATGGTCGATCTGCCGTCGAACTATAGTAGCCACTGGAAGTCAGTGCACACCCGATCGCACGACGGCCGCGCGGTTCGGAGCGTATGCGGTTCGAAACGAACGGAGTGAGTGAGAACCGCACAAAGCGAACGGGGAGCGTAAGCGACCCGTGAGCAAACGGAGTGAGTGAGAACCGCGGATAGTGCGATCGGTGTGTAAACAGTTCCAGGTGTTACTATACTGCGTTCGCTTTTTGCGGTCAGCGGATGAGCAAGACGGGTTGGGGTGCGAGAACGGTTACTCTGCAGTAACCTTCGCGCATACGTTCGGCTCAGATAACCGTTAAGCGGCGATGCAGTGAGTCAACTGTACGAGCAATTTCCGATGAAATCGACCGAAACCGAACTGGCGGCTGGCCGAACCGACACTGACCGCGTGGAGACCGAACCGATCGTCGGCGGACTCGACGAAAACGTTGCCGGGGCGCTGACGTACCTCTTTGCGCCGTTTACCGGGCTCGTACTGTACCTCCTCGAGGAAAACAACAAGTTCGTCCGGTTTCACGCCCTCCAGAGCATGATCGTTTTCGGCGGACTGTTTGCGGCCGTCGTTGCGCTGATGATCTTCCAGACGATACTCGTCCAGATATCGTTCGTCGGCTGGATATTCGCGATCGTGGTGAGTCTGGTCTCGCTGCTCCTCGCGCCGGTCATCTTCGTTCTCTGGCTCTTCCTCATCGTCAAGGCCTACAAGGGAGACCGCTACGGCCTGCCGATCGTCGGTGGCGTCGCCGAGGAGTACGTCTGAATAACTGCCGAGATCGCCACTTTCAATCGTCGGATGCTTCTTTGAATGCTGGGAGTCGCGACCGGTTCGGTGAGCGTGGTATCACATCGCCGAGCGAGTAAATCTACGCCACAACCGGACGGACCGACTCGAGGCACTTGTGGACGGGCTCGATGAGTGACTGTCGCCGTCGGTTAGTGGGCGGATCGCTGGACGGATCGACGACCGTTGATCGCTGTAGTGGTGCCCGTATCCGTTCTGTATCGCGGCAATTACCTGACGGTAACCTATGCTACAACCCTCGGGTATGCGCGAGTATTTGGGGAGTCAGTGGCCATAACGTTCATGAAGTCCGAACATTCGAAACCGAATGTATCCGTTCGGTTCCTCGCAGTTTTCTTTTCGGTGTTACTAATCACGTCGGTCGTCGCTCCGGTTGCAGCGGTGGGTAGCTCCGACGTGGCGTCGGCGGATTCGACGAACGATGCGGAATTTGCCTCGGTGAGTGGCGACTCGATACAGCAAGCGTTGACGACCGACGATGGGTTGGGATCCTCAGACGGGGACGAAGAACCGGTTGACGACTCGAGTGACTCCACAGCGGGGCCGACGATATCCGCCACCGATGCGTCGTGTGACTTGATCGTCGAATCCGGAGGGTCTATTCAGTCGGCGATCTCCGACGCAAACTCGGGCGACACGATCTGTGTCGACGGTGGAACATACGAGGAAGCCGTCACGATTACCAGTGGGATTTCGCTCGTCGCTGCAGACCCGGATAACCCACCGATTCTCGATGGCTCGGATGGACTCAGTACCGGGATTACGATCGAGGATCAGCAGGACGTTCTCGTTCGTGGCATCGTCATCCAGAACTACGATGACGATGGGATCCGTATTCACGAAGCCGCTTCAGTGACGGTCGAACAATCTGAGATTATTGACTCGGGCGATACCGGTATCTACGCGTCCAATTCGACAGATGTGACGATCGAGAACCTGAACGTCGACGGGTGGGAGACGGGAATCGAACTGGGCGAGGACGCTTCCGACGTGACGATCAGAGACTCCGAGTTCTCCGGGTTCGAAACCGGCGTATCGATCGAGGAAGGAGGGAGTTTCGGAGACATCGAGATCAGCGGAAACGAGTTCTCCGACGGTACCGCGGGCGCGAGCGCGATCTGGATCGACATCTCGCCCGACGAATCCGTCGACTTCGGGGCACTCGAAGTTTCGGACAACGCGATCGCAGTCGAGGAGTGGGGCCTCCTGATCAGTGGCTCCGGCGTCGGGTACGAGTCGGTCACGATCTCTGATAACGAGATCGCCGGGGGCGATGGCGTTTCCTGGTACGGCAGGTACACTGTGGAAGGGACGGTAACAGTCGCCGACAACGAGGTGTCGGACTCTGAGCACGGTATCGAAGTCTACACGTTCGACTCGACGTTCGGGACGGTTAATTTCGACGAAAATACCGTAATGGCGAGCGGAGCTTCGTCTGGGTCGTCTGGAATTTTCTTCGGAGCTTACCCAGACGACAGTACCACGACCGTTGAACAGCTCTCGATGAGAGACAACGTCGTCGACTATGACGAATACGGTCTCAGCGTCAACTTGTGGGATACCGAAACTGGCGACATCGATATCTCCAGAAACGTCGTTGACGCCCGGGGCCCTGGCGTGTTGCTCGGTCTCTACTCTATCCCGGAGAGCGCAGATACGATCTCGATCACCGACAACGCAATCACTGTCGAGGGCACTGCCCTCGAAATATCTACCTCCGAGATGGATGAACCCGGCGAGTTCGACGTATCCTCGAACCAGCTTACTGACAGCGAGTACGGAATCTTCATCAGCGAGAACACGCCGGTCGAGACGCTCACCGTCGGTCACAACGACATCACCGGAAACAGCGAGTTCGGTCTCTCGTACGACGGCGATGGCACCGTCGACGCAGTCGACAACTGGTGGGGAGCTGAAAACGGTCCCAGCGGCGACGTAGAAGACCCGGAGACGGGTGAGACGGCCGACGGTGATGGCGACGCCGTCAGCGAGACCGTCCTGTTCGATCCGTGGCTCGAGTCGCCGCAGTTCGAACCCGAACCGGACGAGGCGTTCTTCGAAATTCTCGAGGTGACGACGAACTCGCCCGTCGAGGCCGGCGAGACGCTCGAGGTCGACGTGACGGTGCTCAACGCCGGCGAGGAGTCGGCCACACAGACGATCGAACTCGAGGACACCGACGGCACTGTCGTCGATTCCGCCGAGCGGTCGATCGACGGCGGCAAGATGGACCAACTCACGCTCGATTGGGAGACGAGCGAGGACGACGGCGGACAGGGCGAACTCACGGTTCGAACCGACGACGACTCGACGAGCGAAGGGGTCACCGTTCTCTCCGACGACCCCATCGACGTCGATGCCTGTACAGTCATCGACACGCCGGGCGCGTACGTGCTCACCGACGATCTGGTGGGCAGCGAAACCTGTCTCGAGATCGTCGCAGACGACGTCGTGCTCAACGGCATGGGGCACACAGTCGACGGTGTCGACGTCGACGAGGATGCCACCCAGTACGGTCTCGTCGTCGAGGAAGCGGACAACGTCGTCGTGCGGGACCTGACGGTCAGTAACTGGGACGTCGGTCTGCTTTTCAACGACGCAAACGACGGCGAACTCTCTACTGTCGTCACCGAGTACAACAACGCGGGGTTCAACCTCAATTCTGCCAACGACAACGAAATTTCAGAGCTGACGACCCGCCACAACGCAAACCGCGGGCTTCACGTCGGGTGGGGATCCGGACATAGCCACGGAAACACGTTCACTGACGTTCACGCCTACGGAAACGAGGATCAACAGAGTGCACTTTTCCCTGGTACCGTCTACGTTGGGTTAGGGATGAACAACGAGTTCATCGGGCTCAACGTTTCCGAAAATCAGGCCGGCCTGACGACGATCGCGTCGGGGAACAGCTTCACCGACGTCATCGCCGACGACAACTCGAGATACGGACTGAACCTCGAGAGCAACTTCGGGAACGACTTCGAGAACGTGAGCGTATCCGGCAACGGCTTGCACGGTATCCGAATCAGCCAGAGTGACTCGAACACGTTACACAACGTCACCGCGAGTGGGAACGACGGGACCGCAGTCTACCTCGTTGGCGACTTACGCGGCGGTTCGGCCGTCCGGGGGACCGTCATCGAGTCGCTAACCGCAACGGACAACGCTGGCAGTGGGTTGCAACTAAGTAATGCAGACGACAACGAGTTTGTCGACCTGACGTTCGACAACAACACCGACAGCTCGTTGAACCTCGCCAGCCGCTCGGACGGAAACAGCTTCGGCGACGTCACCGTCGCCAACAGCTCTTGGCACGGTGTCGCCATCAGCTCCGACAGCCACGACAACGAGGCGACGAACCTGACGGTCACGAACAGCACGCAGGCGGCCGTTGCCTTCATCGGTGACGCGACGGGGAACACGGTGTCGAATGCAACCGTCACGGATAGCGGCTACGGCGTCCAGTCGTTCGACGGCGCGACCGAGAACATCGTCTCCAAGCTCGATTTAGACGGCGTGACGCTCTCGTTCGAGGGGAAGAACGTCCAGCTCCGTTCGGCATCCGAGCCGACAGAATTGCCGAACGAGGCGGCTCCGATCGGTGCGTACTTGGACATCTCGGCAGGCGGTCAGGACCCACTCGTCGAAACGCTCCAAATCCACTACGACGACGTCGGCGACGTCGACGAGTCCTCACTCGAGCTGTGGCGGCTGAACGAGATGTGGAGCTCACCAGCGGACGAATCCTACGAGTCGGGCGTAAACACGGATGACGGCTACGTGTACGCCGAAAGCATCACCGAGTTCTCAACATTTGGAGTCTTTGGCGTGGAAGATGCTGATTCGTCTCCATCCCCTGGCCCGTCCCCCTCGCCAGACCCCGCCTCCTTTGACGTAACGATCCAAAACACGTCGACATCGGTGATCGCCGGTGATGAACTCGAGGTCACGGCTCTGATCGAGAACACCGGCGAAGAAGACGACGAACAGACCATCGAGCTGGTCGCCGACGACGAGGTAGTCGATTCGGCCACGGTCTCACTGGACGCTGGCGACGAAGAGACGGTGATTTTCAGCTGGACGACGAATCAGAGCCACGCGGGCGAATCGATCACGCTCGAGGTTCGAAGCGACGACGACGAGAATACTGTGACGGTTTCCATCGAGGATGGCGACCCGGACGAAAGCGATATTGTTGTCTACGGTGCGGATGTCGACACGGAGTCGGCGCTAGTCGACGAAACGATCACCGTTTCGGGTGATCTCTACAACTCTGGCGACATCGAGGGAACCGAGACGGTGGCACTCGAGGTTGACGGCGAGGTCGTCGGCGAGTCGACGGTCACCGTTGCGCCGGGTATCGATCGCGGCGGTGTCGAACTGAGTTGGACGCCGACGCTTGAGGATCTCCCGGATGACGAAGAGAGCACGGACGTGACGCTCACGCTCGACGGCTTCTTCGTCGGGACGGTGACGGTCGATCACGACTATTCGGACATTCAGGTTGTCGCGGCCTCGACGTCCGACGTCGAACTCGTTGAGGGTGAGGAAACCCACGTCGTCGGGAGCATCTATCAGGCTGGTACCGCCGAGGGTACCGAGGAGATCGAACTCACGGCGACCAACCAGGAGACCGACGAAACTGATGTAATCGGGAGCCAGGAAGCGACCCTCTCGCCGGGGTTCTACCACCTCGGGGCGATCAACATCAGCTACGTCCCCGACGAAGCGGGCACCTACGACCTCGAGCTCGGCGACCGTCCCGCCGGGACGGTCGAAGTCGAACCGGCCGAATCGGACATCCAGGTGATCGCGGCAGCGATCTCCGAGGCCGAAATCGTTGCGGGCGAGGAACTGCACGTAATCGGGAGCCTCTACCAGGCCGGCAACGTCGAAGGGTCACAGAACATCTCGCTGACAGCGGTCCACAACGAAACCGGCGAAACGACGACTCTTACCACCATCGAGGAGTCAGTCGCGCCGAACGTCTACTGGCTCGGCGCGATCAACGAGACGTTCACGCTCGAGGAGGCCGGGACCTACGAGATCTATCTCGACGATCAGAACGCTGGCACGCTCGAGGTCGAGCCGGCGTACTCGGACATTCAGGTGATCGCCGCGTCGGCCTCGGCGACCGAGGTCGTCGAGGGCGAGGAACTACACGTCATCGGGAGCGTCTACCAGAGCGGCACCATCGCGGACGAAGAGGAGGTCGAACTGACCGCGACGCACCTCGAGTCGAACGAGACGACGACCATCGCCACGCAAACCACCCCTGAACTCTGGCCGAACGTCTACTACCTCGGCGCGCTGAACATCTCGTTCTCGTTCGACGACGCGGGGACGTACGAACTCGAATTGGGCGACCGTCCCGCCGGGACGGTCGAAGTCGAACCTGCCGAGTCGGACATCCAGGTGATCGCGGCGTCGATTTCCGAGGCCGAAATCGTTGCGGGCGAGGAACTGCACGTAATCGGGAGCCTCTACCAGGCCGGCAACGTGGCCGGACCACAGGACATCTCGCTGACCGCGGTCAACCAGGTGTCGGGAGAGACGACGAACCTCTCTACGGTCGAACGCACGGTCTACCCGAACGTCTACCATCTCGGCTCGATCAACGAGACGTTCACGCTCGAGGAGGGCGGCACCTACGATATCTACCTCGACGACCGCAACGCGGGGACGCTCGAGGTCGAGCCGGCGTACTCGGACATCCAGGTGATCGCCGCATCGGCCTCGGCGACCGAAGTCATCGAGGACGAAGAGCTGTACGTAATCGGCAGCCTCTACCAGAGCGGGACCATCGCGGGCGAGGAGGAGATCGAGCTGACCGCGACGAACATCGATACTGGCGAGACGACGACTATTGCCACGCAGGACACCCCTGAAATCTGGCCGAACGTCTACTACCTGGGCGCCATCAATATCTCGTTCTCGTTTGACGACGCGGGGACGTACGAACTCGAGCTCGGCGACCGTCCCGCCGGGACCGTCGAGGTTGAACCTGCGGTCTCCGACATTCAGGTGATCGCGGCCTCGCCGGACGGATACAACCTCACCGTCGGTGAGGACGTCAACGTCATCGGGAGCGTCTACCAGGCCGGGAACATCGTGGGCGAGGAGGAGATCGAGCTCACCGCAACCCACAACGAGACGGGTGAGTCGGTGACTGTCGGCACACAGACCGTGACGGTCTCACCGAACGTCTACCATCTGGGCGCGCTCAACATCACGTTCGCACCCGACCAGGCAGGGACCTACGACCTCGAACTCGGCGAACGGGATGCCGGGTCCGTCTCCGTCGAGGAGTCGCTGTCAGACATTCAGGTCGTCGGGGCCTCGGTCGAGGACGTCGAACTGGTCGAGGGGGAACACACCCACGTGATCGGCAGCGTCTACCAGGCCGGTGAGGAGGGTGGCACCGAGACGATCGAACTGACGGCGACGCACAACGAGACGGGCGAGACCGAGGTCGTCGGCAGCCAGGACGTCACGCTCGACCCCGGTTTCTACCACCTCGGCGCGATCAACATCACGTTCGAACCCGACGAACCCGGAACGTACGACCTCCAGCTCGGCGAGCAAAATGCGGGCTGGGTCGAAGTGGAGCCGGCCGAATCGGACATTCAAGTGATCGCGGCGTCGATCTCCGAGGCCGAAATCGTCGCGGGCGAGGAGCTGTACGTGATCGGCAGCCTCTACCAGGCCGGCACCATCGACGGCCCACAGGAGATCGAACTCAACGCGACCCATACTGGCACCGGTGAGACGACGACCCTCTCGACCGTCGAACACTCGGTGGCGCCGAACGTCTACCACCTGGGCGCGCTCAACGAGACGTTCACGCTCGAGGAGGCCGGGACCTACGAGATCGAGCTTGGCGACCGGAATGCGGGCACGCTCGAGGTCGAGCCAGCCTACTCGGACGTCCAGGTGATCGCCGCCTCGGCCTCGGCGACCGAAGTCATCGAGGGCGAGGAGCTGTACGTGATCGGGAGCGTCTACCAGAGCGGAACCATCGCGGGCGAGGAGGAGATCGAGTTGACCGCGACGCACGTCGAGTCGAACGAGACGACGACCATCGCCACGCAAAACACCCCCACGCTCTGGCCGAACGTCTACTACCTCGGTGCGCTCAACATCTCGTTCACGCCCGACCAGGCGGGGACGTACGAACTCGAGCTGGGCGATCGCCCCGCGGGGACTGTCGAGGTCGAGCCGGCCGAATCGGATATCCAGGTGATCGCGGCGTCGATCTCCGAGGCCGAAATCGTCGCGGGCGAGGAGCTGTACGTGGTCGGCAGTATCTACCAGGCCGGAAACGTTGCCGGAACACAGGAGATTTCGCTGACGGCGGTCCACAATGAAACCGGCGAGACGACGAATCTCTCGACGGTCGAACGGTCGGCCCATCCGAACGTCTACTACCTCGGCAGCATCAACGAGACGTTCACGCTCACCGAACCCGGCACCTACGAGATCTACCTGGGCGACCGCAACTCGGGGACGCTCGAGGTCCTTCCGGCTGAGTCGGATATCCAGGTGATCGCCGCGTCGGCCTCCGAGACCGAGATTCCCCTCGGTGGCGACGCGTACGTGATCGGGAGCGTCTACCAGGCCGGCACCATCGCGGGCGAGGAGGAGATCGAGCTGACTGCGACCCACCTCGAGTCGAACCAGACGACGACCATCGGCACGCAAAACACCCCTGAGATCTGGCCGAACGTCTACTACCTCGGGGCGATCAACATCACGTTCGAGCCCGACCAGCTGGGGACGTACGACCTCACGCTCGGTGACCGACCCGCCGGGTCGATCGACGTCTTCGAACCGACCGTCGAGCCCTCGATCACCGACGTTGCGGGTCACTCGAGCGGCTACGATCTCGAGATGGAGACGGATGCGGTCTACGCGAGCGAGGATACCACCGTTACGATCGACGTCGAATCCGATCTCGACCTCGATGAGGTGACGCTGCTGGTCTCCTCGCTGCAAACGACCTACTCGATCGCCGTAGACGCGGTCCACCACGACGGTGACACCTGGCACGCTGCGGTCCCCGTCGATTCGATACCCGACGACGGCGCGTACGCCCTCTCCGTGATCGCCGTCGACGAGCACGGACACGACGGGTTCGCCGCCGACGCCGACCCCCTCGTGATCGATCGCGAGGAGCCGGGGATGTCCGTCACGCTCGAGGACGTCGACAGCGACGACGCGACGGTCGTCGTCGAGAGCGACGAACCGCTCGCGGAAACGCCCGATATCACTGCTGAACTGATCGAATCCGACGGCTCGACGTCGGAGGCGAGCGTGACGATCGACGGCGACGACGGCACCGGGACGCAGTTCACGGGAACGCTCGAGTTCGACGAGTCGGGCAACTACACCGTCACCGTGGCCGGAACCGACCGTGCTGGTAACGTGGGCGAAAATACCGCGTCCGTCGTCGTCAACACCGGATTCACACTCGGAGACGGCGAGATCGTGATCGACGAGACGGGAACCACGGTCGCGTTCGACCTGGTCGACGACGCCGAGGACGCGATCAAGACCGAGGAGCTGTTCCTCGCGCTCTCGGAGAACTCGCTCAATACGAACCTCGACGGTGGCGAGCTCGGTGTTGGCTTCCTGACCGCCGAACTGGACAGCTTTATCGACTACCAGTTCGATCAGGGGGCGATCGAAAGTGCCACGATCGAGTTGGCGATCGACGAGGACGAACTCGCCGACGGTGTCGACGCCGAGGACGCGGTTCTCCACCACTACGACGAACCCGCGGGCGAGTGGAACGCCGTCGACTCGAGCGTCACGGCGATCGACGGCGATCCGTTCGTGACCGCCGAGGTCCCCGGCTTCTCGACGTACGGTGCGTTGATCGTCGACGAGGAGCCGCCGGAACTCGTCTCGGTCTCCCCCGACTCTGGAGAGACGCTGGACGCTGACACCACTGAGACGACGGTTGCCTTCGAGTACGAAGACGCCCTCTCCGGCGTCGACGTCAGCACGGTCGGTCTCACGGTCGACGGCACGGACGTTACCGGTGACGAGCACACGAGCATTACGTCGACGTCCGCAGCGCACACCCTCGAGGTCGAGGCGGGAACCTCGTACGAGGCGACGGTCTCCCTCTCCGACGCGGCTGGAAACGACGTCACGTACGACGTGACCTTCGACGTCGCCTCGAGTGATGCCGGCGAGCCCGACGAATCAGATGACGAACCCGAAGACGAATCCGGCGACGGAATCCCCGGATTCGGAC
Source organism: Natronorubrum texcoconense (assembly GCF_900100335.1). Taxonomy (GTDB): domain Archaea; phylum Halobacteriota; class Halobacteria; order Halobacteriales; family Natrialbaceae; genus Natronorubrum; species Natronorubrum texcoconense. The sequence goes on from NZ_FNFE01000009.1 coordinate 188,475, forward strand.
TCGTGGCAGCGCTCGTCGCACTCCTCGCTATCGCGCTGTTCCGAACTCGGTAACGTCGTTCGGGACTCGCGTTTTAGGTCTCGATCTCGAAGCGGGCGCCGCCGTTCTCGCTCTCCGTCACGCACAATGACCACCCGTGAGCGTCGACGATCGTCTGAACAATCGACAGCCCCAGCCCGGTCCCGTCCTCCTTCGTCGAGTACCCTTGCTCGAGGACTGCGGTCTCCATTTCGGCGGGGATTCCCGGACCGTCGTCCGCGACGTAAAACCCGGTTCCGCCCTCGAGTGCGCCGACCTCGATCGTGACGGTCTCGCTGTCGTGCTCGAGACCATCGTCGGCCTGGGGCCGACTGCTCGTGGTGCTGTGTTCCACACCGTCCTGCCGAGCCTGCGAGTCGAGGCTCGTGGAACCGTGTTCCACTGCGTTCCGAAAGAGGTTCTCGAACACGTTGTGCAGGTAGGCGTCGTCGGCGGAGAGCGTCTGGTCGTCGGCGAGCGCGAGCGATGCCCCGGTGGTGTCGACGTGATCCCAGGCGGAGCGTGCGACCGTCGCCAGCTGACACGGTTCGCGCTCGACGCTCTTTCCGTGGAGCCTGGCGAGCTCCAGGAGCTCGTCGAGAATCGTGTCCATTCGTTCGAGTCGGTTGCGCACCGCCTCGAAGTCCTCGTCGTCGCCGGTCTCTTGGGCGAACTCGAGGTAGCTCGAGGCGATGCCCAGCGGACTTCGCAGGTCGTGGCTGACGAAGCGAGTGAACTGATCGAGCTGTCGGTTCGTCCGCTCGAGCGCCAGCTCCTTGCGCCGGCCGTCGGTCACGTCGCGGATGGCGACGACGTCGCCGACGTACTCCTCGGGGCGTCCCATCAGTCGGCCGGACAGCGTTCTCGGATCGGTGTAGACGGGCGAGATGCGCAGGTCGTAGTGTCTCGTCTCGCCGATCCGCTCGACGGTACAGTCCGTCGTCGTCTCGACTCCCGAACCGACGTGATCCCGGAGCACGGGGAAGGTGTCGAAGACGGGGTCCCCCGGATGGCCGACGACGTCGGAATCAACCTCGAGGACGGTCTGTGCGGCCCGATTGAGTTCGATGATGCGACCCTGCGTATCGAGCGCGACCACGCCGTCGCCCATGCTGTCGACGAGCGTCTGGCGAGCGACGGGCGCGACCTCCAGGAAGTCGGCGTAGAAGAGCGCCCACAGGAAGACGCCGCCGACGACCGGTCCGGCGATCGAGAACGCGCTCGAGCCGCCGGGAGCGAGGTCGGTGATGTAGGCGACCGCCGTGAGCACGAACAGACCCATCGCCCAGGCCATCGCGAGAGCCTGCCGACGATAGATGCCTCGAGAGCGACGGTACTCGTCGAGGACGAGCGCGAGTCCCGTCACGATCGCGAGGGTCGCCAGTAGCGCGTGGACGTAGAACAACGGTCCCGGTTCGACGACCTCGAGCGTCGCGTAAAACAGTCCGTGTTGCGGGTTGGTCCATTGGACGAGCTGATCGAGCAGGGGGACAGCCACCAGCACCGGTGCCATCGGCGGCAGCAACGCCAGTTCGCGACTCGAGTACTCGACGGCGATGTAGAGCCAGGCGACGACGAGCAGGTCGATGAAGACGTAGCCGAGGATCGTTCCCCAGTAGACCCAGCCGATTCCGAGCGCGACGAACGCGAGGTCGGGAACGATCGCCCAGCCGGCGCTGGCGAGGCTGAACACGACGAGGGGGAGCCCGGCGGGTTGCTCGCGGTGGCGCCACGCCACGACCGCGATCACACTGAACAGTACGACGCCGACGACGTTCAGCCAGAGGTACGGTTCGAAACCCTGAATCACGGTAACACCTGAGCCGCCCCCTTGCCGGACGACGCGTCGTTTCGGCTCCGTCGCGGTGGAGCGTCTATCCCCCCGTTTCCGATACGGAGCTGTGCAAGTTACTACCATTCATCAGATACGCGGTGCATAATCGTACCGGTCTCTCGAGCGGGTGGTTGGGTCGATTTCGGCTCGAGATCGACTGCGTGCCAAACGGCTATCCGTGACGACCGGGTAGGTCGCCCACATGAGTGATACGAGCGCAGTCTTGTTCGACATGGACGGCGTCCTCGTCAACAGCGAGGACTACTGGGTCGAGTTCGAGCGCGAGGACCTCTTTCCCGACGCCGTCCCCGACGAGGACGTCGACCTCGCCGAGACCAGCGGGATGAACTTCCGCGAGATCTACGACTACCTCGAAGCGGAGTACGAAACCGCCGTCTCCCGCGAGGAGTTCATCGATCGGTTCACCGCCGCAGCGGAGGAGATCTACACCGAGCGCGTCGAGCTCCTGGATGGTCTCCACGGGCTGCTCGAGGAACTGGACGACGAAGACGTTCCCACCGCCGTCGTCTCCTCTTCGCCTCACGACTGGATCGGGATGGTCACGGACCGCTTCGACCTCGAGGACGGGTTCGACCACGTGATCAGCGCCGACGACATCGACGCGGCGAGCAAGCCGGAACCCGACGTCTTCGAGCACGCGGCCGACGAGGTCGGCGTCCCCGCCGAAGAGTGTGTCGTCGTCGAGGACTCCGAAAACGGGATCGAGGCGGCGGCTCGAGCCGAGACGACCGTCGTCGCCTACCGGATCGACGCCCACGGCGATATCGACCGCTCGCCGGCGGACGAGGTCGTCGATTCGGCCGAAGGGGTTCGGGAGGCGGTGCTCGAACTGGCCGTGTGAAATAACTGATAACGAAGCGGTCCGGGACCGAACACCGTCCACTCGGCGCGTTCTCAGACGGACCGCTGTAAGTCATTTCCGGTGCAACCGCGATCGTCCTGCGGTTGTACCGGTAAATCGTCACAGCAGACCGTATCAGACGACGTCGACGGTCCGCCGTTCTCGGATCGGGAGCAGCGGCTCTTCGGGAAAGACGATACTGACGGTGTACTCGAGGTCCTCGGCGTCGGCTCCGAAGACGCCGACTGGAACGGTGTCCTCGTCGCGCAGGTAGCTGCTCGTGCTGGTCATTTCGACCCCGTTGACGGTCACCCGGATGCCCGCCCGAGCGGGCTCGCCGACGTTGCGGACCGTCACCTCGCAGACCTCGTTCTCGCCCGTCGCGACGGTCTCGGGGAACTCTCCCCAGTCGATTTCGATGGCGGGGAGCGACTGCGCGCCCTCGTAGACGCGCTCGGCGACGCCCTCCGAGAGGTCGGCCGCGACGAGCCCCTCGATGCCCGCCTCGACGATGTCGCCGGGCGTCGACAGCCCGTCTTTGGCCAGCTTGCTCGCCCGTCCCGGTCCGACGCCGTCGATGGCGGTCAGGCCGACCGCGTCCTCGGCGACGCCGTTCTCGATTCGGGCCTCGACCCGGCGGGCGAGGTTGGCTTCGTGGGGTCCCGCAAGTCGGTCGAGAAACGCCCCCAGTGCGGAGATGAGCCGCGTCGCGTTGCGACGGATCACCCACGCGTCGCTCGAGAGCTCCGTCGGCGTCGAGCCGTCTGCGGCACCGCGAAGGATCGCAAGGACCTTCCGCTGGCCCGCCTCGAGATCGCCCGTCTCCTGGCCGACGAGCACCGCGTTGACCGCGTCGCGTTCGGACTGGCGGGCCGAGACTGAGTCGAACTCCTCGGCGGTCGCAACCGCCTCGAGGATATCGTCGGCCGCGAGCGTCTCGCCGTCCTCGCCGGCGCGGTCACACAACTCCGCGAACGTGACGGCCGTCGCGAGGCGCAGGTAGTACTTCGAGGCCAGCACGCCCCGTGGCGTCGCCTCGATCGAGAGCGTCTCCGGGTCCATCTCCACGAAGCCGCGCTCGACCAGCTGCTCGAGGCAGTCCCGGACGCGCTGGCGGAGGTTCGGGAAATCGTATTCCTCGGGCTTCGACTGCCCGCGGACGTAGTAGAAGGTCGTCTCGAGCCAGTCCATCACGTCCTCGAGATCGGTGATCGTCCCCATCGCGATCTCGGCGTTGAGGTGGGTCTCTAAGGTCTCCGCGAGGCGGGATTCGATCTCCTTGCCGTCGCGAAGCAGCCGTCGGTACTTGTCCGCGTCCGAGCCGTCGCAGACGACCCAGCCGTAGCCGACGTCGTCGTAGCCCGGGCGGCCCGCACGGCCGAGCATCTGAAGCACGTCGAGGGGGCTCATGTCGACCTCGCCCTCGAGGGGGTCGTGGATCTTCGTGTCCCGAATCACGACGCAGCGCGCGGGGAGGTTGACGCCCCACGCGAGCGTCGAGGTCGAAAAGAGGAGTTCGATGTGGCCCTCCTTGAACCACTCCTCGACGAGGTCGCGGTCGTTCTTCGAGAGCCCGGCGTGGTGGAACGCGACGCCGTCGAGGACGGAGTGATAGAGCGTGTCGTTGTCGAGTCGCTCCTTCAGATCGGTGTGGAACTCGTACTCGCCGCGAACGCCCATCGGAACGTCGCGCTCGGCGATCTCGTCGCGAGCCTTCTTGGCCGCCTGGACGGTGTCCTGGCGGGAGGAGACGAAGACGAGCGACTGGCCGTCCTCCCGGAGGTGTGGCTCCGCGAGGTCGATCGCCCGATAGAGTCGACGGTACTTGTCCGCGAAGGAGTTCTCACCGTGGGTGTAGGTCTTGACGCCCGCGTTCAGGTCGACGGGCCGGTACTCGTCGCCGAACTCGAAGGTGGTCTCGTCGGGCGCGTCGAGCCACGCAGCCACGTCGTCGACGTTCGGCATCGTCGCCGAGAGGGCGACCACGCGCGGGTCACAGAGCCGCCGGAGTCGAGAGATCGTGACCTCGAGCACCGAGCCCCGTCGATCCGCGTCGAGCAGGTGGACCTCGTCGATGACGCAGACGTCGATGTCGGTGACGAAGTCGTAGCGTCGGGAGTCGTGTTTGCGGGTCGCCGAGTCGAGTTTCTCGGGCGTCATCACGAGGATGTCCGCGCGTCGCGCGCGACGCGGATTTAGATCCCGCTCGCCGGTGACGACGTACACCGAGTAATCCAGCTCCTCGAAGCGGTCCCAGTCGTCTTCCTTCTCGTTCGTCAGCGCTCGTAACGGGGCGATAAACAGCGCGGTCCCGCCGTCGGCGAGCGCCTTACAGATCGCCAGCTCCGCGAGCGCGGTCTTGCCCGAAGCCGTCGGCGCGCTCGCGACCACGTTTTCGTCGGACTCGAGCAGCCCTGGCAGTGCCTCGCGTTGCATCCGGTTGAACTCCTCGAAGGCAAAAGCGTCCGCGAATTCGGGAAGAACCTCGGCGACCTCCATCACCCTCACACGGGGAGTGACGGGTCAAAGGCGTTTCCTTCGAGGCGCGTTTCGGCGGGGTGACGGAGAAACGGGCGACTCGAGTATCGGTCTATCGTGAGCCGAAAACGGCCACGAGCACGGCCCCCGCGGTGGCGAACACCAGCGGGTAGAGGATGCCGCCGAGGACGATCGCGGGCAGCAGTTCCGGCGCGACCGAGCCGCTGGCCTCGACGCCGAAGAACGATCCCTCGGCGCTGGACTCGGCGACGAGCGCACCGAGAGCCACGACGACGGCGTAGCCGATGGTCACCGGCGCGCCGACGGTGACGGCCTCGCCGATATCGGCGACGTTCCACTGTCGGGCGAGCATGGCCCCCATTCCGAGCAAGACGAGCGGCGGGACGACGTACAGCAGCGTCGCGCTCGTCGAGCCCGATTCGGCGATGAAATCGACGGTGCTCGAGCCGCTGAACCCGCCGAACGAGCCCGTGCTCTCGACGTCGACCAGATGGGCGTTGTAGAAGTACCAGGCGACGCCCTTCCAGTCGGCGACGTCGCCGCCGAAGGCGTCGCGGACCTCGTCGACGATTAGCACGTACGACACGAGGTAGCCGATCGCGGCGGCCAGGACGCCGAGTCCCGCACTCGCCGCGACGCTCGAACCGCGCGATACCGCGCCGTCGGTGGCTGTCGACAGTTGTGACGCCATTGTGTCGACCCCGAAAGGGGGTTGAACTAATGGGCTTTGTGGTTCGACGCGAGAACTATCAGATCGTTGTTATTGTAGCCACGACCGCGTGCGACGGAGAGAGCCGGTGAGAATTCGCTAGACGGCCGACTCGTCGGTCGACGTCGCCTCGAGCTGATCGCTCAACAGACTCGAGGCGCGCTCGGGGCTGGGGACTCGTTCGAAGGTGAGTTCGGGGTCGCCCGAGCCCGCGGTGAAGACGGTCAGGTCGCCGTAGCCGAGCGCGCGGCCGACCACGCCCTGGCTGAGGCTGGTGTTCTGGACGCGGTCGAGACGAAACTGGGTGACGTCCCGCGAGACCACGCCGTACTTCTTGTACAGCTCGGAGGTGGTGATCACGTAGCGGGTGTTCGTCCAGACGAGGTAGCGCGCGAACGCCAGTCCCGCGCCGCCGAGGGCGACGAGAACGCCCACGATCGTCAGGAGTCCGACGCCGTCGCCCGCGGTCCAGCCGGCGAGGACGAGGCCGAGCAGCGCGACGACGACTCCGACCGGGAGCCCCGCGCCCATCGTGATCGGGTGCGGACGGCTCTCCCAGACGACGTCGTCGTCGTCGCTGATGTGAAACCAGTCGGGAGTCGTGCTGAAGGCCATCGCTCGAGGGTATTCCGTTCGCTCGGATAACGCTATCGGGGGTACGAGGGCCCTACCCTCACGTAACCCGGACATACGCGACACTCGAACGGTCTGTGCAATTTCGAGGTCGCGCGGCGAGGGACGTCGACCCCCGGAACCACCACGGTTTTTCACCGAGGGCCCCTTCGTACGGGTATGAGCAGCGCACGCAAGCCCGACTGGCTGAAGATGCGGCCGCCGTCGGGCCGGGAGTTCGCGGGTATCCGGGAGACGCTGCGCGAACGCAACCTACACACCGTCTGCGAGGAGGCCAACTGTCCGAATCTGGGCGAGTGTTGGTCCGGCGGAGCGGGAACCGGTGAGAGCGCGGGCGGGACGGCCACGTTCATGCTGATGGGGGATCGGTGCTCTCGAGCCTGTAACTTCTGTGACGTCCAGACGGGCGGGATGGAGCCGCTCGATCCCGACGAACCCGCGAACGTAGCGGAGGCGGTCGCCGAGATCGGGCTCGACTACGTCGTCCTGACGAGCGTCGACCGGGACGACCTGCCGGATCAGGGCGCGGGCCACTTCGCCGAGACGATTCGGGAGATCAAGGACCGACACCCCGGAATCCTCGTCGAGGTCCTGATTCCCGACTTTCAGGGCGAGGAACGGCTCGTCCGGAAGATCATCGACGCCGACCCGGACGTGATCGCGCACAACGTCGAGACCGTCGAACGCCTGCAGTTTCCCGTCCGCGACCGACGCGCGGGCTACGAGCAGAGTCTGGGCGTGCTCGAGCAGGTCGACCGCGAGTCCGACATCTACACCAAGACCTCGATCATGCTGGGCCACGGCGAGTACGACCACGAGGTCTACCAGACGATGGCGGACCTGCGCGAGCGCGGGGTCGACATCGTCACGCTCGGGCAGTATCTCCGGCCGTCGACGGATCACCTCGAGGTGCGACGCTACGACCATCCGGACAAGTACGAGACGTGGCGTCGCGTCGCCGAGGACGAACTGGAATTCCTCTACTGCGCCAGCGGGCCGATGGTGCGCTCGTCGTACAAGGCCGGCGAACTGTTCGTCGACGCCGTGCTTCGGGAGGGCAAGAGCGTCGAGGAGGCGAGAGCCGACGCGCGCGACTCGAGCGTGCGACCGTCCGAGCGAACCGAGTCTTGAGTGGCGGTCGGCGCGTCGTTACGACCTCAGTGGCGCTTGTCAACGTATCACTTATCGTTGAACTCTCACTTTGTCCAATCTTCGCTCTCCTCCCGAACCAAAATTAGACGAATGATTCATAATCTCCACACCTGGACAACTCCGTTCGAATATGGCGGAGAGCAACCGATATTTCTGTGCGTGGCTGGCAAGAATCTCACTCATAGTAAACTTTTTTGGGAAACTCCTTTATCCCGAGCGATAGTCCCCTAGGGTATGTACAGGTGGGTCTTTCCGTGAGTACGTTACAGCGAAACCCCCAGGACCGAGTACAGATACTCGACGAGGGTGGTCGGGTCCTCGAGGGCGCCGAGGTGCCCGACCTGAGCGCCGAGGAACTCGTCGAGATGTATCGACAGATGCGCCTGATTCGCCACTTCGACGAGCGGGCGGTGAGCCTCCAGCGCCAGGGGCGGATGGGAACGTATCCGCCGCTGTCGGGACAGGAGGGCGCACAGATCGGCAGCGCCTACGCGCTCGAGGAGGAAGACTGGGTGTTCCCCAGCTACCGCGAGCACGGTACCGCGCTGGTTCGCGGGATGAGTCTGAAACGCACGCTGCTCTACTGGATGGGTCACGAGCAGGGCAACCAGATCCCGGCAGACGCCAACATCTTCACCGTCGCCGTGCCCATCGCGACCCAGATTCCTCACGCGACGGGGGCCGCCTGGGCCTCGAAGCTCAAGGGCGAGGAGAAGGCGTTCCTCTGTTACTTCGGCGACGGCGCGACGAGCGAGGGTGATTTCCACGAAGGGCTCAACTTCGCCGGCGTCTTCGATACGCCGAACGTTTTCTTTTGTAACAACAATCAGTGGGCGATCTCGGTCCCGCGAGAGCGCCAGACGGCCAGCGCCACCTTAGCCCAGAAGGCCGAAGCCTACGGCTTCGAAGGGGTGCAGGTCGACGGGATGGATCCGCTGGCGGTCTACAAGGTCACCCGCGACGCCGTCGAGAAGGCCAAGAATCCGGGCGAGGGCGAACTCCGACCGACGCTCATCGAGGCGGTCCAGTACCGCTTCGGGGCTCACACGACGGCCGACGATCCGTCCGTCTACCGCGACGACGACGAGGTCGAACGCTGGAAGCAGAAGGATCCGATCCCGCGCCTCGAGAACTACCTCCGAAACGAAGGAATCCTCGACGACGACCGCGTCGACGCGATCGACTCGCAGATTAAAACGGACGTGGCCGACGCCATCGACGCCGCGGAGGCCGTCGAACGGCCCGATCCCGAGGAGATCTTCGCACACGTTTACGAGGGAATGCCCAAGCGTTTACAGCGGCAACTCGAGTACTTCGAATCGGTTCGCGAGCGACACGGCGACGATGCGCTCTTAGAGTGATACTATGGCTGCAGAGACAGACACACACGCACACGCAGACGCGGACGGAGAATCGGAGAGTCTCACGCTGGTACAGGCGGTTCGTGACGGCTTGCACACCGAGATGGAACGCGACGACGACGTCGTCGTCATGGGCGAGGACGTCGGGAAGAACGGCGGCGTCTTCCGCGCGACGGAGGGGCTGTACGACGAGTTCGGCGAGAACCGGGTCATCGACACCCCGCTCGCGGAGTCGGGCATCGTCGGGACGGCCATCGGCATGGCCGCCTACGGCATGCGTCCAGTTCCCGAGATGCAGTTCCTCGGGTTCATCTACCCGGCGTTCGATCAGATCGTCTCCCACGCCGCGCGCTTGCGAACGCGCTCGCGCGGGCGATACACGTGCCCGATGGTCATCCGAGCGCCCTACGGCGGCGGTATCCGCGCCCCCGAACACCACTCCGAGTCCTCGGAGGCGATGTTCGTCCACCAGCCCGGACTGAAGGTCGTCATCCCCTCGACGCCCTACGACACGAAGGGGCTGCTCACCAGCGCGATTCGAGATCCGGACCCGGTACTCTTCCTCGAGCCGAAACTCATCTACCGGGCGTTCCGCGGGGACGTCCCGGCGGAATCCTACGAGGTACCCCTCGGCGAGGCGGCCGTCCGGCGCGAGGGAAGCGACATCTCGGTCTACACGTGGGGGGCGATGACCCGACCGACTATCGAGGCCGCCGAAAACCTCGCCGAGGAGGGGATCGACGCCGAGGTGATCGACCTCCGCACGCTGTCGCCGCTGGACGAGGAGACCATCGTCGAGTCGTTCAAGAAGACGGGCCGCGCCGCAGTCGTCCACGAAGCGCCCAAGACGGGCGGTCTCGGGGCCGAGATCACGGCGACCTTACAGGAGGAAGCGCTCCTCTATCAGGAGGCGCCGGTGGAGCGGATTACGGGCTTCGACACGCCGTTCCCGCTGTACGCGCTCGAGGACTACTACCTGCCGGAACCGGCACGAATCGAGGACGGTATTCGCAACGCGATGGGGTTCTAAGATGGTCAGAGAGTTCGAACTGCCGGACGTCGGCGAGGGAGTCGCGGAGGGCGAACTGGTCTCGTGGCTGGTCGAGGAGGGCGACGAGGTGAGCGAGGACCAGCCGGTCGCGGAGGTCGAGACCGACAAGGCCCTCGTGGAGGTGCCCTCGCCGGTCGACGGCACGGTCCGCGAGCTACACGTTGAGGCGGGCGAGGTCGTCCCGGTCGGGACGGTGATCATCTCGTTCAACGTCGAAGGTGAGGAGAGCGAGGCAACGACTGACGAGGAACAGGAGCGGGCGAGCGAGCCTACGGGCGTCGATGCACCCGACGACGCACAGGCCCAAGCCGACGACGGCGAAGCCGCCGGCAGTCTCGGCGCGCTCGGCGCCGAGGCCGACGAGGCCGCGACGCCGAAAGATCGAGTCTTCGCGCCCCCGCGCGTGCGACGGCTGGCTCGAGAGGAGAGGATCGACCTCACGCAGGTTCGGGGCAGCGGCCCCGGCGGCCGGATCACCGCTGCGGACGTACGGGCCGCTGCGGGTGGCGGTCCCGTCGGCGGCGGGCAGGTACAGGATCAGGCGTCCGACGGAGCGACAGCGGACGAATCGACCGCGGCGGCGGACGCCGGCGACTCGAGCGACGCGGAAACCGACGAGGGGACGGCGGACGCGGCCTCGAGTCGGGCCCAGACCCAGACGACGACCGAGCCGCCGGCGAACGTCGAGTCCGCCGACCGCGACAGGACCCTCGCCGCGCCCGCAACCCGGCGCCTCGCAGAGGAGGAGGACATCGACATCGACGCCGTTCCGACGGACGAGGAACGCGACGGCGAGGCGTTCGTCACTCCCGAGGCGGTTCGAGAGTACGCCGAGGCCCAACAGCGGGCCCAGGAGGCGGATCGAGAGGCGATCGAGGCCGGCGAGCCGGTCGGAACGAAAGGGACCGAGTTCGCCGAGGGCGAGCGCGAGCGGCGCGAACCGTTCAAAGGCGTCCGCAAAACGATCGCCGACGCCATGGTCGAGTCGAAGTACAGTGCGCCCCACGTCACCCACCACGACGAGGTCGACGTGACGGATCTGGTCGAAGCCCGGGAGCAACTCAAACCTCGTGCCGAGGATCGCGGCATTCGGCTGACCTACATGCCGTTCGTCATGAAGGCGGTCGTGGCGGCGCTCCAGGAGTACCCCGAGATGAACGCGGTCATCGACGAGGAAAACGAGGAGATCGTCTACCGCGACTACTACAACATCGGGATCGCCACGGCGACCGACGTCGGCCTGATGGTGCCGGTCGTCGACGACGCCGATCGGAAGGGGCTCTTACAGCTCTCCTCGGAGATGAACGAGGTCGTCCAGAAGGCCCGCGAACGGACGATCAGTCCCGACGAACTGCGCGGCTCGACGTTCACGATCACCAACGTCGGCGGCATCGGCGGCGAGTACGCGACGCCGATCCTCAACTACCCCGAGGCGGGCATCCTCGCGCTCGGCGAGATCAAGCGCAAGCCGCGCGTCGTCGTCGACGAAACCGGCGCGGAGTCGATCGAACCGCGATCCGTGCTGACGCTGTCGCTGTCGTTCGATCACCGACTGATCGACGGCGCGGTCGGCGCCCAGTTTACGAACACGGTAATGGAGTACCTCGAGAATCCACACCTACTATTGCTCGAGTAGCGTAGGGTATCCTACCAGCAACCACCACGATCCACTATGTACACCACAACACTGCAGACGAGGGAGGGAACGAACTGATGGTCGTCGGAGACGTCACCACCGGGACGGACGTGCTGATTATCGGCGCCGGTCCCGCCGGCTACGTGGCCGCGATCCGCGCCGGACAGCTCGATCTGGACGTCACGCTCGTCGAGAAGGAAGCCTACGGAGGCACCTGTCTGAACCACGGCTGTATCCCGTCGAAGGCGCTGATCACGGCGACCGACGTCGCCCACGACGCCGCGACGGCCGAGGAGATGGGGATCCACGCCAACCCCGCGATCGACCTCTCGGGGATGGTCGCGTGGAAAGACGGCGTCGTCGATCAGCTTACCAGCGGCGTCGAGAAACTCTGTAAGGCGAACCAGGTCAACCTGCTCGAGGGGACGGCCACCTTCGTCGACGAGAATACCGTCCGCGTCTCTCACGGCGGCGAGGGACAGGGCTCGGAGACCCTCGAGTTCGAACACGCCATCGTCGCGACCGGCTCGCGCCCCATCTCGATTCCGGACTTCTCGTTCGACGACGAGCCGGTCTTGAACTCGCGCCAGGCGCTCGCGCTGGACTCCATCCCCGACTCGATGGTCGTCGTGGGCGCGGGCTACATCGGGATGGAACTGGCTAGCGTCTTCGCAAAACTGGGGACCGACGTCACGGTGGTCGAGATGCTCGATTCGATCCTGCCGGGCTACGACGACGACGTCAAACGCCCGGTCAAACAGCGCGCGAAGGAGCTGGGGATCGAGTTCGAGTTCGGCTACACCGCCACGGAGTGGTACGAACCGGACGGGGGCATTCGCGTCATCGCCGACCCCGTCGAGGACGCTGCGGCGGACGGCGGGAGCGAGGCGCGTAGCGCCTCGGAGGAGGCGAGCGGAAGCGCCGAAGCCGCAGCAGACGAACGCCTCGAGCTCGACGTCGAGAACGTGCTCGTGGCCGTCGGCCGCAGCCCCGTCTCCGACACGCTCGATCTCGAGGCGGCCGGCGTCGAGACCGACGAGCGCGGCTTCATCGAGACTGATTCGCGCGCCCGCACGAACGTCGATCACATCTTCGCCGTTGGCGACGTCGCCGGCGAGCCGATGCTCGCCCACAAGGGGAGCATGGAGGGACAGATCGCCGCCGAGGTGATCGCCGGCGAGCCGTCGGCGATCGACTACCAGGCGATGCCGGCGGTCGTCTTCACCGACCCCGAGATCGCTACCGTCGGAATGACCGAGACCGAGGCCGAGGAGACCGGCTTCGAGACGGTCGTCGGCCAGTTCCCGTTCCGGGCCAGTGGTCGTGCGCTGACGACCGGCGAGTCGGACGGCTTCGTCAAGATCGTCGCCGAAGAGGACGAAGGGTACGTTCTCGGTGCATCGATCGTCGGTCCCGAGGCCTCCGAACTGATCGCCGAACTCGGACTCGCGATCGAGTTGGGTGCGACCCTCGAGGACGTCGCCTCGACGGTTCACGCCCATCCGACGCTCTCCGAATCGGTGATGGAGGCCGCCGAGAACGCGCTCGGGCACGCGATTCATACGCTGAACCGATAGCGGACGAGTTACCGCGCGCCGAGTCAACGAAAATCTCGTTTTCGACCCGAACAGGGCCTCAACGGCCGAAAGTCGTCGACTGAGTTCCCGCCCGGCGGGAACTACCTTTACCACCCTTCATCTGTCGGCCCTTCTTTTCAGCTGTGACCATGACATCCAACACCTCCCGCCGCATTCGACGGCGAACCGTCCTCTCGGTCGCCGGCACGGGCGCACTCGGTACGCTCGCCGGCTGTACGGGTCTGCTCTCGAGTGACGGCGACGGCGACGGCGACGATGAAGACGACTCGGACGGCGACGATGGTCCGCTGACCGACTACGAGTACACCGAACCACCACAGGTCGTCGATTTCGCCGAACAGGGCAACGAGGCGACGCTGCGAACCGTCCCCGCCCGCCACCAGCTCGTTACCGAAGCGGCCAGCGGCGGTCCCGTCGAACTCCCCGAAGTGTGGGCCTGGCAGGCGGACGATCTCGCGCCCTCGGTTCCCGGCCCCGTCTTCCGCATGAACGAGGGCGAGACGGTCGAACTTACGTACGACAACAGCGAACACAACCGGCCCCACACCGTTCACGTCCACGCCGTCGGCAAGACCTGGGCCGACGACGGTGCCCCGGTCACTACCCGTACCCACGTCAAAGGTGGCGAGAGTCACACCTACACGCTCGAGGGAACCGTTCCGGGAACCCACGTCTATCACTGCCACTACCAGACGCACAATCACCTCGATATGGGCATGTACGGGATCTTCCGAGTCGATCCCGAGGACTACGAACCGCCGGATCGGGAGTACTTCTTCACGCTGCGCGACTGGGACAGCCGGCTCCACGAGCGAGAAGCCGGCGGTGACGCCGACTACAGTCCGGTCGACCGCTCTCCGGACACCTACACGATCAACGGACGGAGCGCCCCGACGACGTTCCACCCGGAACTGGGGACGCCGCTGATCGTCTCCGAGGGCGACACCGTCCATCTCAACATCGCGAACAATGGCTACGAGTCACACCCCTTCCACACGCACGGCCACCGGTTCACCGTCATCGAGAAGGACGGCTCGCCGATCCCCGAATCGGCCCAACACGAGGAGGACGTCGTCAACATCGCTCCCGCGGAACGCTACACGCTCGAGTTCGAGGCCACTGCCGACCCGGGTATCTATCCGGCCCACTGCCACAAGGTCCACCACGTCACCAACCAGGGCAGCTACCCCGGCGGCATGGCGACCGCGATCGTCTACGAGGAAGCGATGGAGACCGACGAGTTCGGAGAAATCATGGACGACGCCGGCTTCGAGGGCTGAACGGGATTCCATTTCCGGACCGTACGGAATGCCGACTTTTCGGCTCGCATTCGATGCGACTCACTCGCCCCCGCCGATTCGCCGATGGGAGACAGTTCGGATCGACCCATCGCCTTCGGAATCGCTTCGCAGTTCCGATCGACTGAAAATCACTCACCACGTTTCGAACGCCTACAGCGGCTGCCGGCGGGAATCGACTCGATTCCGTCACGCGGGTATGGAGATAGGACGCTGATCTTCAGCGACGCGGTGCGTCGAAAACAGGGTGAGGAGTCGACAGGCAGCGCAGGCCGAGACAGTTCACTGCACGTACAGCGAGTACGCGATCACGAGGAAGCCGGCCAGAACGAGCAAACTCTCGAGCAGTATCCCCAGCGCCAACTGGACGTTGAGCAGTTCGTAGAGCATCCCCGCGAGGACGAGCCCGAGCGTCACGAGCCCGAACCCGAGTGCGAGCATTCCGAGCGCGCGCTGTCGTGTCCGCCGATACGCCTTGAACGCGAAGTACGTGATGACGCTTCCGACGACGAGCACCAGCGTCTTGACGACCGCGAGTGCGAGTGCGATTTCGGTCGCGCCGGTGTGATGTGGGCTCATGTCTCCTTTCGCACCTCCGACCACAGTTCGGCCAGCCGTTCGTCCGCCGTCCGGGCCGGTCGCTCGATCTGCACCGCCAGCGACCGATCTTCGTCCAACACGAGGGTGATCTCGTCGAACGCGACCGCGTACTTGCTCGCGTGGTGACCGTCCTGGCGAATCTCGGTCGACTCCTCGAGCAACGTCGAGTCGGTCAACAGCTCGAGCTTTCGATACAGCGTCGACTGTGGGATCTCACACCGTTTCGTCAGCTCAGAAGCCGTCATGGGTTCCTCGAGATTCCGGATGATCTCTCGGCAGTCGGGGTCGTCGAGCGCGGAGCAGATCTCCTCCGCTGACGGCGTTGACTCCGAAGCGATCGGGTCCCGGACCATTCGTCTACCTCTTACGACGCACGTGGTTTATCGGCATCGATACTTTCGCTCTTCGAACCCCGTTACGTCCGAACTCGTTCGGTTACTCGGAGAGAGCCGCTCGAATCACGACAGGTTCTTGCGCGTGCACGCTCGAACAAAAATTACGCGGGTCTCATTCGGCCCGACCGCGCCTGCAAGGGCGGAATGACCGGCCGACCTCCGCCCGCGTGATATTCTACACGGGAGTCGACCGCCCGGACCGACTCGGGCTCGAGCAGCGGCTGTGTGTTGTCGTATAACTGCAGTGATTGACTGGTGGAAAACCGTGCCATGGTAGCGGGTTCCGATGGTCGAATCGTTCGACGGCCTTATATACCAACCCGGCACTCGTTACTAATGCGAACAACGCGGCGCACGACGCCGCGTTCCCTCTGGCCGTTTCCCGGCACGGAGGTAGACACTCCATCCACTCTCGCACGACTGCCATCGGGTCGATCCGATGGCCTTATCCGTATACGGGCGTTCGAAACGTGATGTGCTCGTGGCCGGCTTCACCGGTCGCGACGATCCGTTGCCCTTATACGTGGCTGGGCGTTCAGTTCGGATCGCAACCGATCCGCCGGATGCGGTTTTCGGCGATCTCGATCCGACGCCCTTAAGTGTACGAGGGCACTCGGATGGATTGCAAACGAATATGTGATCGACGGGGCGTTCAACTCGCTCCGTCATCTCGGATCAACAGGGTTCGAAGGGGTTATGTACCCCAGACGACCTAGGAATAGATCCGAAGGAAATGAGGATCCTTCCCCTGCGGTCCGCCGTACAGAAGGGATCTGATGTTAGCCTTGGTAGTTCGGTGACGCTCGACCGGTCGTCGGTCTGAGGTCATCGAACGTGGACCCATTTATGTGTGAGTGTGTACAAGAATTTACATTCACCGCCAAATGAACCCTCCCGACCATTGGGTCGGGAGTATATAGCATTCCGGTTGATCCTGCCGGAGGTCATTGCTATTGGAGTCCGATTTAGCCATGCTAGTTGTACGAGTTTAGACTCGTAGCAGATAGCTCAGTAACACGTGGCCAAACTACCCTATGGATCAGAACAACCTCGGG
>NZ_FNFE01000004.1 GCF_900100335.1 Natronorubrum texcoconense
GTCGATGAGACGGTAGGCGAGACGGTCGAGAAAACGGTCGAAGAGACGGTGGGTGAAACAGTCGAGGAGACGGTGAGCGAAACCGTCGATGAGACAGTCGAAGAAACGGTTGAGAAAACGGTCGAAGAGACCATTAACGAGCAACTCGCCGAGATGCAAGAACAGGTCAAATCCGTCGAAGAGCGCGTCGACCGCCGGCCTCGAGAGGACGAAGTCGAGGAACTGGTCGAAAAATCGACCGCCGAGAAGGAGACGGACGAGGCTGAGGACTGAGACGGTTTGCTGTATCGATCTCTCGGTACAATCGCAGGACGGTCACGGTTGTATCGAACTGACGTACAGCGGTCCGTATGAGCCGACCTGATTACCGAACGACCGTCACCGGAACCGGCGACCGACGGACGACCTTTTCGGCGACGTTTCCGACAAAGAGTCGTTCTGCCACTGTTCCCCCGTGGCTGCCGATAATGACCGTCTCGTAATCGTCGGCTCGATTGATGATCGCTCGGACGGGATGGCCCAACTGGATGTCCGTCTCGAGCGTGGCGTCGCCGTCGGCCGCGTCGACGATCTCGCGTGCGCGCTCGAACACGGGTTCCGCGTGTTCCGCTGCGTCGACCTCGAGATCGTCGGCGAGCGAGAGGGCCGTGGCCTCCCCCCACATCGGCGACGGACCGCCGACGACGTGTAACACGGTTATTTCGGCGTTGGGATGGGCGCGAAGGGCGTACTCGAGTGCGTGTTCGCTCATCTCGGAGCCGTCCATCGGGACGAGGACGCGGGAAATCATACGCAAACTACGATAGCGAGGTGAATAAACGCAGTGGACTGGCTCAGTTGACGAACGGAACGAGCGTGAAGAAGCCGTAGGCCAACAGGGTCGACATCGACGGGCCGATGATCCACATCGAGACGTACTTCATCACCGCTCGCGGATTGAACAGGTCGCCCGCGTCCAGCGCCGCTTCGGATTCTTCCTCACCGATCTGCGTCACGGGCGCGTCCGGCTCCGCCGCCAGTGCGCCCATCGCAATCTCAGTGTCAGTGTCTCCGCGCATGACCTCTCGAGCCGTGACGGGACGGGTCGCACGTCCCCAGCCGAGGCCGACGATGGTCATCACCGACCCCATCACGAGACTGATCGGAATGCCGATCCACGAGAGGGCGGTCGTGATCGTCGACGCGGTGGTCATGACGATGAGCGCCGCGAGCAACGGGATGTCGCTGAGTTCGCTGCCGACCGATTCCATCGTCCGGCGAGCGATGGTGAAGCCGCCGAGTCCGATCGCGACCGTCGCGATGATAATCGCTGCGTTGGGCTCGAGCGCGCCGCTGCTTACGAGCGGGGCGACGGCGTTGGGGACGTTGCTCGCACCGGCGCTGAAGGCCATGTAACAGCCGATGATGAGCACGACGATCGTGCCGCCGAGTTCCTGGAGGGTCGTGTTCGGTCCGAGTGCCGGTTTCGGAACCGAACCGCTGCGATCGAGGGCGAGCAACGATCCCTCGGACGATTTGATCTCGAACCGGCGATTGAGTTCCGGATAGAGATAGCGACCGATCGTGGCACCGATCCAGAACCCGATAATCGGCGTGACGACCCACCACGAGACGATCCAGCCGATCGTCTCGAAGTTGGTCGTTCCGGTCGCCAGCCCGAGTCCGACGATCGCCCCGACGGTCGTCATCGATGTCGGGACGGGGACACCGAAGACGTTCGCGACGAGGATTCCCAGACCGATGAAAAAGAGCACGGCGACACCGGCCGCGAGCGAGATTTCGATTGTGATGATGTCGCCCGAGAGCGTGTCCATTACGTTCCGGCCGACGGTCCAGCCGCCGAGGAAGACGAACATCGTCATCAGGGCGGCCGCCGTGGTCTTTTTTATGATTCCCGCACCCACAGCGGGTCCCCACGCGATCCCGGTCGAGGAACCGCCGATGTTGAACCCGACGAAGATCGAGGCGACGATACCGACCAACAGCACGGTTTCGACCATCGGTTGATAGTACAGGCATATTGGTAAAAGAAGTACTGGAACGTCTAACGACGTTGTTCGAACAATATTAAATCTGGATGATATCTTTGCTCGTTTCGTTTGCCACCCTGTCCGTTCAAGACGGCCATCACGTCGAATCGATCACACGCCCCAGAAGAACGCGATTCCGAGCACGGTGACGACTGATAGAATCAACTGCAGCGGCGCGCCGACGCGGAAGTAGTCGCTGAACCTGTACCCGCCGGGGCCGTAGACGAACAGGTTGGTCTGGTAGCCGATCGGTCCCAGAAACGCGGTACTCGCCGCGAACATCACCGCGAAGACGAACGCGAGCGGGTTCGCGCCGATTCCGGCCGCTGCGGCCGCGGCGACCGGGATCAGGAGGACGACGCTGGCGTTGTTGCTGATGACCTCCGTGATCAACCCCGTGAGGATGTAGAACAGCCAGAGGACGACGAGCGTCGGCATGAATCCGGCAGACTGGACGACCAGGAAGGCGAGATACGCGGCCCCACCGCTCTGCTCTAAGGCGATCCCCAGCGGGATCACGCCCGCCAACAGGAAGATGATGTCCCACTCGACGGCGTCGTACAGTTCGTTCGGCTCGAGGACGCCCGTGACGATCATCGCGACGACGCCCGCCAGCGCCGAAATCAGGATCGGGTAGATCTCGAGGGCGGCGACCGCGACGACGCCGATCATGATCGCGACGGCGATCGGCACCTTGTCGGCCCGGTACTCGGGTCGGGGCGGTTCGCGAGCGACGATCACGTCGTTGCGTCGAGCGAGCCGGTCGAGGGTGTCCGGCGGGGCCTGGACGAGCAACGTGTCGCCGACGTCGAGTCGCCGCCCCACGAGGCGCTCGCCGACGAGCGAGCCGTGACGCCGGAGTCCGAGGACGGCCGCGCCGAACTCCCGGCGGAAGGATTCGGGCTCGAGCCGTTCGCCGACCAGCCGCGAGTCGAGCGAGACGACCAGTTCCGTGACGATCCCCTCACCGTCATCGTCCGAAATCTCCGGGGTAGACTGGGGGTTGCCGACGAGTTCGACGCCCACGATGTCCTCGAGCATCGTGATCGCGTCGCGATCGGTGCGAACGACGAGGATATCCCCCTCTCGCAAGCGGCTGTCTCGGCGAGGAGCGATCGAACGAGTCCCCTCTCGGACGACCTGCACGACGTCGATTTCGGGGCCGAATCCTTCGGTGGCGTCGTCGACCGTTGCGCCGGCGATCGGCGAGCCGGGAACCACGGCGACGTCGACGACGTAATCGCCCACGTCGTACTCCTCGAGGTAGTCCGCTCGCGGCGGGACCCGTTCGGGAATGAGGTAGTGGCCGACGAAGATGAGGTACAGCGCGCCGACGACGACGACGATCGCGCCCAACTGCGTGAACTCGAACATCGAGAACCCGTGGAGTTCTGGGTAGTCGTCGCCGAGGCGGGCGCTGATGTCGCTCGCGAGGATGTTCGTCGAGGTGCCGATGAGGGTGAGCATCCCGCCGACCTGCGACGCATAAGAGAGCGGAATGAGCAGCTTCGACGGCGACGTGTTCCCCCGGTTCGCGACGTCGGTGACGACCGGGACCAGCAGCGCGACGACGGGCGTGTTGTTCAGAAAACCGGAGACGGGACTGGTCGCGAGCACCGTTGCAAACAACTGTTTCCGGAGGCTGTCGCCCGCGAACGACGCCATCCGTCGTCCTAACTCCTGTACGAGTCCCGTGCGGGCGATCCCGCCGCTGAGGATGAGCATCGCGAGCACCGTGATGGTCGCGTCGTTCGCGAACCCGGAGATGCCCGTACTCGGATCGATCCCCGTCCACGGCTCTAAGACGACGAGAACCACGATAAGCAGGATCGCGGTTACGTCGATCGGCAGCCGCTCGGTGACGAAGAGGACGAGCGCCAGCCCGACGACGCCGAAGACGACGAGCATGTCCGTCGTCAGTTCGGGACGAGTGACGGGCTCTTGTGCGAGCGCGACGAATGCCGACATTCGGGTATGACGACCCACACCGGCTCGCCACGTAACGTCTCCCCACAGCGATCGAACTGTAACGAGTTCGAACCCGTTTGCAGCGCCGTCTCAGGGGAGCGGAACGTTCGACAACGCGTCCCGAGCGGGCGGAGCCGACTCGAGTCCGACACGAAGTCGGTGGCTTTAGGCGCGCGCCTCGCTTGCGACCCGCTATGAGCGCCTTTCCCACGTTCGAAGTGATTCCCGCCGTCGATCTGCAGGACGGCGACGTCGTCCAGCTCGTCCAGGGCGAGCGTGGCACCGAGAAGACCTACGGCGACCCCGTCGAGGCCGCCGAGCGCTGGATCGACGCCGGTGCGGAGTCGTTACACCTCGTCGACTTAGACGGCGCGTTCGAGGGCGAGCGCAAGAACGGCGACGCGATCGACGCGCTGCTCGAGACCGTCGACGTCCCCACGCAACTGGGCGGCGGGATTCGAACCGCCGCGGACGCGATCGAACTGCTCGAGCGCGGCGTCGACCGCGTCATCCTCGGGACGGCGGCGGTCGAAGACCCGGATATCGTCGCCGAAATTAGCGACGAACACCCCGACAGCGTGGTCGTCAGCCTCGACGCGAAAGACGGCGAGGTCGTCGTCGAGGGCTGGACCGAGGGGGCCGGGATTTCGCCGGTCGAAGCCGCCGAGCGGTACGAGGAACTGGGGGCTGCGGCGATTCTATTTACGAACGTCGACGTGGAGGGTCGACTCGAGGGCGTCGCGACCGACCCGGTTCGAGAACTGGTCGAGGCGACCGAGATCCCGGTCGTCGCCAGCGGCGGTGTGGCGACGCTCGAGGACGTGCGAGAACTCGAGGCGGCTGGGGCTGCGGCTGTGGTGGTCGGGAGCGCGCTGTACGAGGGGAACTTCTCGCTCGAGGAGGCGCAGAACGCGGTCGACGGAAGTTGAGGTTTGGAGTGGAGTCGGTATTTTGAGGCTGTTTCCGAGGAACTGAACGATGACTCGAGCGTGCTGCTCACACTGGCGGCGATGATTTCCACGTCCTCCCCAGCCGATTCGCTCCTTTCAGTCGCTCATCCCTCGCACGCGTTCGAGCCGCAGTTCACTGACGTTCACTGCGACTCAGCGCGCGCCATGTGGGCTCACCGGCCGGGAGCACGGCTCGAGCAACGCGAAGAGCCGTGGGACTCGGGGGAGGGCAGGCAACTATCTGCCGACCGCGAGCGACCAAAGGGAGCGAGCGGGCCGACGACTGATGTGAGCGAACGACTGAAAGGAGTGAGAGAACGGAGGGAGGAGTGCTTTTGATCGAAATTTTATCGAGGGACATCGCGGTCGCGGTGCTTCGCGACCGCGACAGACCGCAGAATAAAATTTCGTTGTTACGACTTCCAAAACGCCGGCGTCAGCAACACGAGCACCGGAATGATCTCGATGCGGCCGATCCACATCATGACGATCATCACGGTGCGGGTGGCGGTGGAGAAGCCGGCGTAGTTGTCCATCGGGCCGAACTGGCCGAACGCGGGGCCGATGTTGAGGAAGATCGAGGCCGAGGCGCCGATGGCCTCGAACTCGGTGACGGCCGTGCTGGCGCGGGCCGCGTCGACGACGACGAAGACCGTGAGCAGGAAGAAGATGACGATGGCTAGCAGGACGTAGGCGTAGATGTCGCGGATCGTCTCCTCGTCGACGACGGTGTTTCCGAGCCGAAGCGGGCGCACTGCCTCCGGGTGAATCGACGTAAAGAGGTTGCGCCGGAACGCCTTGAGGGTCACCAGCCAGCGCAGGGATTTGATCGAACAGGTCGTCGAGCCGGCCATCCCGCCGATGAACATGGAGAAGAACAGGAGGTAGGTCGCCCCGGCGGGCCACAGCCCGAAATCGGTCGAGGCGTAGCCCGTCGTCGTCACCAGCGAGACCACGTTGAACAGCCCGTGTCTGACCGTCTGCTCGAGGGTGCCGTCGGTCGCGGGATCGATCCAGAGGATCGCCGCGATGAGCGCGCTCAGGCTCACCAGCACGCCGACGTAGAACCGGAACTCCTCGGACTGGAGGGGCTGACGAATGTCACCCTGCGTGATGTAGTAAAGCAGGACGAAGTTGGTCGCCCCGAGGATCATGAACGGCATGACGGCCCACTGAACGATCGGCTCGAACGCGCCGACGCTCTCGGGCTCCGGGGAGAATCCGGCCGTCGCAACGCTGGTCAGCGCGTGGGAGACGGCGTTGAAGAGGTCCATGTTGGGTGCCGCGCCGAGCAGGTGGAGCGCGTAGAAGGTCCCCGCGGCGAGCGCCGTCAAGCCGACGTACAGCCCCCAGATGAGCCGTGCGGTTTCGTCGAGGTGCGGCCGGAGTTTTCGGACGTTTCTCGTCTGCGTCTCGGTCTCCATCAGCTGTGCCCCACCGACCATCAGGTTCGAGAGCAGACCGATGGCGACGATCAGGATCCCGAGGCCGCCGAGCCACTGGATCAGCTGTCGCCAGAGCAAGATTGCGCGGGACTGGTTTTCGAAATCCCAGCCGCTCATCACCGTCGCGCCGGTCGTGGTGAGCCCGCTCGTACTCTCGAAGGCGGCGTTGACGAGCCCGCCCACTGACGTCGAAAATGCGGATGCCGAGGGCGCGCCGAGACCGACGAGTGCGAAGGGGATCGAGCCGATGGCGGCGACGCCGAACCAGGTCAGCGCGACCATCAGGAACGCCTCGCGCTGTCCCAAATCCCGGTCGTCGCTCAGCCGCTCGAGTGCGATGCCGACGACGACCGTTGCGACGATTGCAGCGACGAACGCCAGCGGGCCGTCGCCGTCGAACACCGCCAGTACGAGCGGGACGGCGAGCGGGACGGCGAGCCACTTCAGTACCGTCCCGGTGAGACTACAGCTCGAACGCCAGTCGACACGAATCCCCATCGAGTACTCGTCTCTGCGAACGGGAGGACATTAATCAGTTCGGAACGAGACAATGTGTCGTTACTGCTTGCGCGACCCGAGGACGATTCAGGAGGAGAGACGGTGCTCGAGGGTGGGATCGACGTACGGAATCGGAAGACAGTGTTGCGCTCGGGGACAGTATCGCGCGATCACTGCTTGTAGCCGTGGCCGACGTAGAGCGCGAACACGTTGACCGCGAGTAGCACCAGGAACGTGAGGGTGATCTGCGGATTGCCGAGTCCCTGTGCGACGAGGGGCAGGTGGACGAAGGGGAGGGCGATCGCGACCCAAAACGAGAGGAACTGGGCCGGTCCTTTGATCGATCGGAGGGGCGTTCGGTCGGGCTGGTCGTGTGATCGGTCCGGGTCAGGGCTGGAGGGACCGAGCGATTCGTTCGAGAGCGGGGAGTGGTTAGACATCGGTTCGAGTCACCGTCCTGTATGAACGACATTCAGCCAACACATCATATAATGGGTCGAACCTTGGCGTCGTTTCGGTCCGTTTCAGGGCGTTAGTGTGTTTGAAATGACGTTTCGAAACGCCACGAGGGACGATTAGACGTTTTATAGCCAATTTTGAGGCGGTGGTTCTATTTTGGCTGCTCGAACTGGTCACAATCCCCGAATCGGGCGCTGCACTCGAATGAGTTCGTTCGTACCGACAGGCCCCGAGCGCAATTTCCTTGTACCGGCGGCGATATCGCAACGGTATGAGCGAGCGAACGGCGACCGTTACCCGCGAGACCGCCGAGACGTCGATCGAGTGTGCGCTGTCGATCGACGGCAGCGGCGACGCCGATGTGGATACCGGAGTCGGCTTTTTCGACCACATGCTGACGTCGTTCGCCAAACACGGGCTGTTCGACCTCGAGATCGACTGCGACGGCGACCTCGAGATCGACGACCACCACACGGTCGAGGACGTGGCGATCGTCCTCGGGGAGGCGTTCGACGAGGCGCTGGGCGATCGGTCGGGCATCGTTCGCTACGCGGATCGGAAGGTCCCGCTGGACGAGGCCGTCGCCGGTGCGGTCGTCGACGTGAGCGGTCGCCCGCGATTTTACTTCGACGGGACGTTCTCGCAGGCGCAGATCGGGGAGTTCACGAGCGACATGGCTCGTCACTTCGTGGAGTCGCTGGCGATGAACGCCGGGCTCACCGTTCACTGCGAGGTCACCGGCGAGAACGCCCACCACGAGGTCGAGGCGCTGTTCAAAGCCCTGACGCGAGCGCTCGACGACGCGACGCGGGTCGACGAGCGACGAACGGGAACGCCGAGTACGAAGGGAACCCTTTAGGGTCGCTCGAGCAGGTCACGGCTCTCGACGAACTCGCCTTCTTCGAGCGCGTGGTCGACGACCGCCTCGACCTCGTGTGACTCGAGGTCGTAGGCGCCGGCGGCCAGGTTCTCGACGGCGGCCCGCGGCATGGGGAACTCCCGGTTTTGCAGCAGTCGAATCACCTTTCCGTAGGCTTTCGGCGGCCGATTCGCGGTCCGCTGAGCCGTCGATCCGCCAGCTGTCGTGTCGCTCTCCTCGCCGTCGGTACCGCTCGAAGCGTCGGTCGCCGTCTCTTCGTCGGTCGCTTCGTTCGACTCCGCCGCCGTCTCGGCTCGCTCGAACGTAATTCCGTCCTCGAGTGTCGACTTGGTCGCCGAGCCGTCCGTGTCGGCTTCGTTCGTGTCGTCCGCAGCGTCCGTATTATCCATCCCGTCCGCACCGTCCTCATCGTCCGTATTGTCCGCACCGTTCGCACCGTCCGTTTCGTCTGCCTCGTCCGCGTCGGATCCCGAAACGGTCGCGTTCGGACTCGAGGCTCGTTGTGTCGATTCGTTCGCCGAGGCGACGACGGTGCCGCTGTCGCCGTCCGTGCTGGTCGCTGTCTCGTCGGTTCCGACCGTCTGACTCGTTTCGCCAACACCTGCGCGGGCGAGTAGGGGTTCGAGGAGGTTTTCGAACTGATCTCGACAGCCGACACAGAGCACGATACGCCGTTGTTCGGTCTCGGTCGGCTCGAGTTCGGGCGGGAGGACTTCGAAGGTCCCGACGGCCTCGCCGTCACAGAAGTCACAGCTTCGGAGTGCGCGCATGGGGGTGGCTACTGGTTGGACCCTCAAAAATCGCCCGTCAGACGCCGTGTACGGGTTCCGATCGAGTCAGAATCGGTGCTCGAGCTGGCCGTTTCCGGCCGAACTGGCGACACTGGCTGCGGTCCGCCGTCGATCGAGCCGCTCCAGCAGTCGATCACCGGACATTATACCCCAGCACGCATAGATACGCGAACGAATGTTCGACGAGATCATGGAGAAGTTCGAGGGATCCCCGAGCCAGCAGGCGGTTATTCGGCTCCTACTCGAGCGCGGGTTCTCCGTCAACGACGACGGCCGCGTCGTTTCGGGCGGCATCGAGATTCCGAACACGGGTATCGCCCGCGAGATCGGCGTCGACCGCCGCGTCGTCGACTCGACGACCGACGTCATTCTCGAGGACCCCGAACTGCGACGAATCTTTCAAAACATCTCGCAGGTGCCGAGCCTGATGGACCTCGCACCAGTGCTCGACCTGACGGTGTTGACGATCACGCCGGACAACGCCGACCAGAAGGGGATCGTCGCGGGGGTCACCGGGACCCTCGCAGACCACGGCATCTCGATCCGCCAGACGATTAGCGAGGACCCGGAGTTCACCGACGAGCCCCAACTGTACCTGATCACCGATCAGGAGCTCTCCGGCGAGGTCTTCACCGCGATCCGCGAACTCGAGTTCGTCCGGAAGATGGAGATCCAGTAGTCGAGGGGCGTTTAACGGTCGGTCGAACGCCGATCGCTCACTCGCTCTCGGTATCGACGTCGTCGGTGAACTCGTCGAGGACGACCTCGAGCGCGCTCGTGAGCTCCTCGAACCGTTCCATCGACATGGAGTCGGTCGTCACCCAGACGCCGTGGGGGCCGCGGATCACCCGCGAGAGGTAGCCGTTCTCGAACATCCGGATCGTCGCCCCGTACTCGCCCAGTTGCGTGTTTCGGTACGCCGACTGCGAGCGAAAGCCGAGTCGCTCGTGGTCCGCGAAGCCGACCAGATCGGCGGTCTGATCGAGGTCAGAGCGGAGATAGAGCTGTTCGACCGCTTCCTCGGTGAAGTAGGTGACACTCCGCAGTTCGTCGCCAACCGTCGTTCGGCAGACGCTTCGCAGTTCGTCGGCGAGCTTCGGATCGATGGCTTCGGTGCTCATACTGTCCTAGACGTCACCCACGATTACTAACGTACGGGTCGAACTGACTCGATTCGGGCCTCTGCTTCCGACGGTCTCTCGCTCTCGATCGCCGGGTCGGTCTCGCGAATCGCCTCGAGACGGACCGACGGGCTCTTTCCGACGGCGAGCGTACGCTCGCTATGGTCGCGCGGCAGCGACGGACGATTCGGTGGCGGTTTCGGCTCCCACGATGCCTGCGGGGTGACTCCGCGTGAGTCGCACCTATCTGACCGTGTCCGAGCCCGCGACCGCCGAGTTCGTCGTTCAGGGGTCGGAGTTCATCGGCCACGTTCGCCCCGTCGATTCCGTCGACGCCGCCGAGGCGTTCGTCGACGCCGTCGGCGAGGAGTACGCCGACGCCACTCACAACGTGCCCGCCTATCGAGTGCGAGTCGGCGGGACGAACTCGAGTACGAATGCGGCCGACGAGGACGCGACTGCCGGCAACACGTTTCTCCGGGAGTACTCGAGCGACGACGGCGAGCCCTCCGGCTCCGCGGGGAAGCCGGCGCTGAACGTCCTCGCCCAGCAGGAACTCGAAAACTGCGCGGTCGTCGTCACGCGCTACTACGGCGGCACCAATCTCGGCATCGGCGGTCTCGTCCGCGCCTACTCTCGAGCGGTCAAAGAGGCCGTCGAGGAAGCCGGGATCGTCGAGGAACGTCCCCACGAGACGGTCTCGATCGGCGTCGAGTACGACGATTCGGGGACCGTTCGGAGCATCCTCGAGAGCGAGGGCTACGAGTTCGACGCGGCGTATCAGGCGTCGGTCTCCTTCGAGGTCCGAGTGCCGCTCGCGGAGGCCGACGCGTTTCGGGATCGGTTGCGGAGCGCGACGAGCGGGCGAGTGGATCTCGAGTGACGGTAGCGGCGACGGTGTTCGCACCGTGTGTCTTCAGCTATCTACGACGATCACGTCGAACTTCTTCTCCCACCGGTAGGTTCGACCGCCCCAGCGGAACGTGGGTGCAGCGACACCCACCGCGAGAAAGAGGGGAACGAACAGGAACGAGGGGAAGGTGAGCAAGACGGACGGACGTTCGAGCTCGAGTTTTCGGTAGGCGGCGATTCCGACGAGCGTCGAACCGAGCGCTGCGAGAAGCGGGAACACCAGAGTGACGACGACGAACACGAGAGAAATCGCGAAGAGAACGCCGGTTTGGACCGGTTCGAAGAACGCCGATGTCTTCCCGAACCGGGCGATTCGGTTGTAGACACCTTCCGGTGAGCCGTCTACGTGAACCGGGCGAACGTGATCCGTATCGACCCAGACGTCGTCGACGTACGTGCTGAGGAGCGTGTCATCCCCGACGGTTCGGCGCAGATCGGCGAGCAACGCCGACTCGTCGAGTTCGGTTCGATCGAACGCGACGCCGCCGCCCCAGACGTAGTTGCCGGACGCGGTTCCGCTCGTTCCCAGCACGACCATCGCCGGCTCGAAGAGTCGCCAGAGCCCGCCGCCCACGAAGACGGGGACTTCCGTCGCGGCCCCGGTCTCGCGAGCGTGGGTAACGAGTCGCTCGAGCCAGCCGTCCTCCCGACTGACGTCGTCGTCGGTCCAGACGACGATCTCGTCCGACGCGCGTTCCATTCCTGTTGCCAGCGCGTTCGCCTTCCCCGAACAGCCGACCGGCTCCCCCGCGGTTACGACGGTGGCCCGCGACGGCGCGTCGTCGACGACCGGGTCCTCGTGCGAGTCACAGACGACGAGCAGTTCGTCGTCGTCGCGGAGCGTATCGACGACGATCTCTGCCGCCGGCGTCCAGCGGTGGGTCGGGAGAATGATGCTCGCCATCGGTCGCGTTTCGTTCGCCCTTCACAAAAATTCACTGACACTATGATTGCGAGAACGGTCGATGGGCGAGGGACCAAAACGCACGTTTCTGGGCGTTTCGACGTCGTTCGGGGTTTCTTGTCGTTATCGTGAGCCAGTCTCCGACAGCCGCCGATCGACCGCCTCGAGGACGGCCTCCGAATTCTCGAGTTCGTCGCGGTCGAATCGGACGTCGCGCAGGCCGTAATCGAGGACGAGTTCGTCGCCGCGCAGGCGAGTATGGTTGATATCGCGCCACGCGACGAACGACTTCGTGTAAGGTCGTCGTTTGACCAACCCGGTCTCGTAGACCTGAATCTCGCAGCGATCCCGTCCGGGACCGAACGCCCACCGGCCTTCCGCGAGACAGGTCCCGATCCAGACGATCCCGAGTGAGAGCCACAGCAGCGCCTGCTCCCAGCTTCCGCCGGCGGCGTTGCCCGCGCCGAGCGCGACGTAGAGGACGAAAAGGGCAGCGTCGAGTCGGGGGGAACCGGGCGGGTCCCACCGCCAGGTTTCCTCGGGGTCGCCGGGCGTCACGCTGTCGACGTATCGATTTCCGGCCAGTTGTGAGAGGACGTAGCCCGCCGCGAAGACGAGAATCGCCGTCGCGAGTGCGACGTTTCCGGCGCCCCCCTCGAGCGCGACGAGCCAGAGGAGACCGAAGACGAGCGCCGGAGCGACGACGGCCAGTCGACGACCGAGCGTCCGGCCGAGTCGAGTCGGGAGGTGGCGGTCCGCTCTCGCGAGCGCGGCGCCGCCGACGAATCCGCCGGCGAAGCCGAGCGGGTAGGTGGCGACGGGGCCGATTGGCCAGGATCCGGTCACCACAGCGAGCACCACCAGGGACCCGGCGAGAACGACACCGCTGTACACGCCGCTTGCGACCACGAACGCTGTATCCGATCTATCCGATCCTCGGTTGCCTGCACCGATCGAATCGGGTGTGTTTCCAGCGGCCACGGACGACACCTACGCCCGTCATATTGAAAAAGTAACTGAACCGTTCGAGTCCGATTGTGTGGGAACGATTCGACGAGCAGTGTCGAATCGATAGGGCTGAACGTATCGATGCGAACAAGGTTCACGACTGGGGAGTGTTGACTATGCGATCGATTCAGGCCGCCGATTACCACGACATCGTGCAGGTGAGCGATCCGCAGTTCGAACCCGGTGACGAGCGCGTCGCCTTCGTCCGTCGAACGCCCGAGGACGACGAGTCGTACACCGCGACGATCTACGTCGTTCCCGTCGGCGGCGACCAACCGAGACAGTTCACCGCCAGCGACGGCGTCGACAGCCAGCCCCGCTTCAGTCCGAGCGGCGACCGGCTCGCGTTCGCCAGCACCCGCGGCGAGACCGACCGCCAACAGCTGTGGCTCGTTCCGACCGACGGCGGCGAAGCGCGGCGGCTGACGTCGGTCGTCGGGGGGATCGGCGACCTCGAGTGGAGTCCCGACGGCTCCCGACTACTGTTCACCCAGCAGGTCACTCCTGACGACCGCGAGACGAACCGCGACCTCGCGGTCGATCCCGACTACGAGCCCGAGGAGCCTGATCCGCGCGTCATCGACCGGATGGTCTACCGCGCCGGAACCGAGTACCTCGACGGCCGACGGAGTCACGTATACGCGCTCGACGTCGCGGCCGCGCTCGAGTCCTCCGAGACCGACGACCCCGACGGTGACGCGATCGCGCGGCTCACCGGGACGGACGACCAGCCCGTCGACCGGGACTACGTCGCGCCGACGTGGGGCGACGGCGAGACCGTCTACTACGCCGCTAAGACCGGCGAGGTGCCGGACGACTCGCTCACGTACGAGCTGTACGAACACGACCTTTCTTCGGGAGCCGTCGACTCGTTCACGGAGACCACGGGCTGGGTCTCGTCGCTCGAGGCGACCGACGACGGCCGGATCGCCTTCGAGTACACGCCCGAGGAGAACGCCTCGATGCGCCAGACCGAAATCCGGGTCCACGACCGCGAAACCGGCGAGGAACGAACGCCGACGGAGTCGCTTGACCGGACCGTCGGCCACCGCTGTGGCTTCGAGTGGGCGCCCGACGGCGAGACGCTGTACCTCTCGACGCCCGACGAGGGGTCGCGGGTGCTGTGGTCGGTGCCGGGCGACGCGAGCGAGGACCCCGCGAAGGTGTACGGCGACGGCACTGACATCGGCGGCTTCTCCGTCGGCGAGAACGCCGTCGCGTACGTCCTCAGCGAGTGGGACCATCCCGGCGACGTTTTCGTCACCACGCGCGGAGGCAACGAGGTCCACCGGCTGACGCGGGTCAACGCCGACTACCTCGCCGATAAACCCGTCCGACAGCCCGAGGAGGTGTGGCTCGAGGTCGACGAGGAATCGAGTGAGAGCGAGGAACGTCACCGAATTCAGGGCTGGCTGCTCACGCCACCGGAGTTCGACGCCGACGCCACCGACGAACAGTACCCGCTCGTCGTCAATATTCACGGCGGGCCACACGCCCAGTGGACGACGTCCGGAACGATGTGGCACGAGTTCCAGACGCTCGCGGCGCGGGGATACGTCATCTTCTGGTGTAACCCGCGGGGATCGACGGGCTACGGCGAGGACCACGCGACGGCCATCGAGCGCGACTGGGGCGAGGTCACCCTGACCGACGTGCTCGCCGGGGTCGACGCGGTCTGCGAGCGCGAGTACGTCGACGAAGGCGAGCAGTTCGTCACCGGCGGCAGCTTCGGCGGCTTCATGACCGCGTGGGCGGTCACCCAGACCGACCGCTTCGAGGCCGCAGTCTCCCAGCGCGGCGTCTACGATCTCACGAGCTTCTACGGCTCGACGGACGCGTTCAAGCTGATCGAGGGCGACTTCGGGGCGACGCCGTGGGAGGAACCCGAGTTCCTCTGGGAGCAGTCACCCGCCGCCCACGTCGCCGGGGTCGACACGCCGACGCTCGTGATGCACTCCGACCGCGACTACCGCACGCCCGCGAACACGGCCGAACTGTTCTACCTCGGCCTGCAGAAACACGGCGTCGACACGCGACTCGTTCGCTACCCGCGAGAGGGCCACGAACTCTCCCGCTCCGGCGAACCGGCCCACGTCGTCGACCGACTCGAGCGCATCGCCCGTTGGTTCGACGGCTACGCCGACTCCCACGAGGCCCCCCCGGCGCTCGAGCGCGAGCGAACGGACGGGCTCTCGAGCGGGGATAACGAGTCGAAGTCCGAGGAGTAACAGAACCGCGATTCGCGCGGGAGTCCAGATGACCGTTTCGCCTCGACCGACAGCCGTCGTACCCCGCCCGAACGGCTGTTGCGGTCGGTTCGACCGGAAACGAAGGGGTTCGAGTGCACCGGATACCCGCGAGGAGATTCACTGGACTGCAAGGAAATCCCTACGGACGTCGCACTCGTGGTTCCGCGCATGGATCGAAACGTCGGCGGGTTCGATCGCGTCTGGCGCGTCGTGGTCGGCCTCGCGTTACTCGTATTCGGCTACCGAAACCGAAATCGGACGCTCGGCGCGCTCGCGTTCATCGCCGGAAGCGATATCTTCGCGACGGCGATCATCCAGCGCTGCCCGATGAACGCACTGTTCGGGATCGATACCTGCGGAACGGATCAGTAGCCACGACCAGGTGGCAAACGGGGGTTGCGCGAGTCGTAACGGGCGGATGCTTGCGAGTTCGGTCGCCGGGAACCCGATCACTCGTCGTCCGGTTCGTACTTCACCGCGTCACCCCTGACCGCCGGCGCACCGATCGCGAAGACCTCGACCGCCGTCTCGGCGTCCGCGGGGTTGTACGCCCGCTGTGGCGCTTCAGGCCGGACCGAAAACACCGACCCCGCCGGCACCTCGTACTCGCCGTCGGGGGTTTCGACGTGAAGCGTCCCCGACTGGACGATAAACGCCTCCTCCTGTTGTTCGTGATAGTGGTAGGCCAGGGGCAACTGTTCGCCCGGCTCCGCTCGAAAGCGGTTGATGGCAACGTTCTCGAGGCCGGCAGATTTGCTCACCAGGCGGAGATCACAGTCTCGGTCTTCGATTGGCTCGAGTTCGTCCGGATCGACGACGCTGTAGTCCATGTCATAGACTCACAGCCTATCCGCAAAAAGGCGACGGCAGCGCGAGTGACAGCTTAGGTCGTCCGGAACGCGCGGTCGCCGGCGTCGCCCAGCCCGGGGACGATGAAGCCGTCGTCGTCGAGGTAGTCGTCGATCGACACCGTCAACAGATCCGCCTGCGGACACTCCTCGTCGACGCGGAGCAGTCCTTCGGGGGCGGAGACCGCCGAGAGGACGATCAGGTTCTCCGGCTCCGGCGAGTTCTCGATGACGTGCTCGAGGACGGTACACATCGTACTTCCCGTCGCGAGCATCGGATCCGCGACGATCACGGTGTCCTCCTCGGTGATCTCGGGCAGTTTCACGTAGTCTACGGAGATGGGGAACGAGCCGTCCTCGTCGCGACCGGCCTCCTCGTCGCGGCTCGCGCTGATGACGCCCTGGCGCGCGCGGGGGAACGCCTTCAGGAGTCCCTCCACGAACGGCGTCGCCGCGCGCAGGACGTTGATGATCACGACGTCGTCGAGCCCGCGGACGCGCTCGCCCATCGTGGGCTCGAGCGGCGTCTCGATCTCGACGTACTCGGTCTCCATCCGGCCGTCGATGATCTCGTAGCCGCAGATGCGCCCGAGCTTCACCAGCCCTTTCCGAAAGCTGACCTGCTCGGTCTCGACGTCGCGAAGCCGCGAGAGCGTGTCTTTCGCCAGTGCGTGAGTGATGAGATACGCGTTGTCCCGGTCTTCGATCGGCATATCTCTACAGGCTGTCGCCGGGTAGTTCATCGTATCGGTCCGCCGCTGACGGCGGGAGGCTGCGCCACGGTGATGGCTCTCACTGATCGACCGTCACCCTGATTGTTCATAGTATCAGCAACACCATCCCCACATCGTCGAGACGGTTGCGACGCTCGAGCGGAAGTGTTGGCGCCCGCGCTCGCCGGCACCATTTGCTCGCAGCAAGGAAGTTTATAGCGGTCCATCTCCTATCACCCGGCCAGCCGAATGGAAGAGAGTATCTCGGGATTCAAGGTCCGCGGTGACTGGGGCGACGTCGTCGAGCACGGCGAGCGCATCACGCGCGCGCTCCGAGACGCCGGCGTTCACGACCCTGCCGCCGACTACCAGGCGGGCTTCACTCGCGCGTTCGAGGAATGGGAGGAGTGGCGCCCCAAGGCTCACGAGACCCTCGATACCGACGTCAGCGAGAAGACGTCCGAGCAGGCCAGTATCGAGGAGGGGAAAGGGGAGAAGGCCGGCAAGAACCCCGACGAGGACATCAAGACCGCCGGCGAGAAGCTCTCGGAGTCGTACGAGCGACTCGAGGAGGACGACGCGGAAGCCGCGGTCGGCAACTGGAAGGAGTCGATCGACTACGTCGCGCGGGCGGCCGACTCCGCCAGCCGCAAGGCGTTCCGCCGGGTCGAGGACACGGTCTACCAGAACGTGATGACCCAGCTCGCGCCGTACTACTTCGACAACGAACTCGTCAGCGCTAACATCCAGCAGTCGACGCGCAACGGCGGCAACGGCGAGCAGTTCGTCTTCGAGGTCAACGTCAACGACGACGTTCTCAAAGACGACGTCTCCGATCGCCTCGCCGAGTTCGACGAGGAGATCGACCGCTGGCACGTCGAAGTCGAGAAGGACACCGACGCCGCGGAGGCGATCGAGGGCGCCGAACCGCCGCCGGAGCCGGAAGACAACTCGCGGTCGACGACGAACTGAGTCACCCGAGTCGCGCCGGTACAGTCTCGCAATCTGCGATTTTCACTGACTGATCACTGCCCGGACCATCGGTAGCATCATTCGCCCGCTGCAAATTGTCGGTTGCGCAGCGTGACGAGGAGATGCTCGGGGTGTTCGAGACTTTTTAGGGTGGGGATCGGCCGTTTCACTCCTCGCGAACGTCGTAGGGTCTCGAGAGACGGGTACAGGTCGGCACACACTTGTAGGGCTAGCTGGTAAGCCGGGATAGATGGTCGAGATCGTGACGATCGCGACGTTTCTGGTCGCTGCACTCGCCAGTCTCTTCATGGCCTGGGCGATCGGTGCCGGCTCGAGCGGGTCGACACCGTTCGCCCCGGCGGTCGGCGCGAACGCGATCTCGGTGATGCGAGCGGGCTTTCTCGTCGGTATTCTCGGCTTCGCCGGTGCAGTTTTGCAGGGCGCGAACGTCTCCGAGGCGGTCGGTGCCGACCTGATCGGCGGCGTGACGCTGTCGCCGCTGGCGGCGACCGTCGCCCTGATTATCGCGGCCGGGCTGGTCGCAATCGGCGTCTTCGCGGGGTATCCGATAGCGACCGCGTTTACGGTAACCGGCGCAGTCGTCGGTGTCGGGCTCGCGATGGGAGGCGATCCCGCGTGGGCGAAGTACACGGAAATCGCCACGTTGTGGATTCTGACCCCCTTCGTCGGCGGTGGCCTCGCCTACGCGATCGCTCGAGTACTCCGGAGCGAACCGATCGCGGAGGAGTATCTGATAATCGGCCTGTCGGCGCTGGTCGGCGTCATCGTCGCGAACATCGAGTTTGCGATCCTCGGCTCGGAGGGTGCCGGCGGCGAATCGATCGCACAGGCCTCGAGCGGCTGGGTTCCGGGACCGGAGCTCGTCGGTATCGTCGCCGCGACGGCCGTGATGGCGGCGCTTTGGGCGGGTGCGATCGCGATCGATCTTCGGAGCGACATCGAACAGGGCGAGCGCCATTTCCTGTTGATCCTCGGCGGACTGGTCGCGTTCTCCGCCGGCGGCAGTCAGGTCGGACTGGCGGTCGGGCCGCTGATTCCGCTGTCGGGTGACGTCGGCCTGCCGCTGATCGCCCTGCTCGTCGGCGGCGGGTTCGGCCTCCTGCTCGGCTCGTGGACCGGCGCGCCGCGGATGATCAAGGCGATCTCGCAGGACTACTCCTCGCTCGGTCCGCGTCGGTCGATCGCCGCGCTCATCCCGTCGTTCATCATCGCCCAGGTCGCCGTCCTCTACGGCATTCCGGTCTCGTTCAACGAGATCATCGTCAGCGCGATCATCGGGAGCGGCTACGCCGCGGCCGGCGCCGGCGGGGGCGTCAGCGCACGTAAGATGGGGTACACCGTCCTCGCGTGGATCGGCTCGTTGGCCGGCTCGATTATCATCTCCTATGTCGGCTTCGTCGTGATCGACGCGCTGCTGTTCTGATGCTCGCCCGTACGGGCTGACCGACATCGAACAGGCTTTACACGACGGGTCGCGAGTGCTGGTATGGACGAGGACGCTGCGAATCCGAACGATACCGAGACGATTCAGTGGCGACGCGACGCCTCGACGTCTCGAACCGTTCGCCTGCTGTGGTCGCTCGGCGTCGGGACGTTCTTCGCCGCGATCACGATCATCGTCTTCTGGCGACTGTACGATCTCGCCGCGCAGGCCGGCGCCGGCGCGATTATCATCGCGATGTTCGCCGCAGTCGTCGTGACGATTCTCGCGTTCGCCGTCACCAGTCACACCGAACGCCGGCTTGAGGCCCTCGCCAGCCGGCTTCCAATCGCGACGCCGTCCGGGACGGCTCTCGAGCGAGCGATGGACGCCGCGCTCGGAACGATCGCGATGATGGGCGTCATGGGCTCGCTGATGGTCGTCGGGCGGTACGTCTCCCGGCGAGAGCTGCTGGAGGTCGGTGCCGGCCCGTTTACCGGGATGGCCGCGCTGTTGCTCCCCCTTGCGCTCATCGCGCTCGTGCTCGCGTCGTTTCTGCGGTCGGTCGGTACACTCGACCGCGAGAAGCGGACGGTCTACCTCTACGATCCCGATCAGGCGATCGATCTCGAGGTCATTCAAGGCGTCTCGACGCGCCGACTCGGCGACGCGACGATCCTGAAACTCGAGTACGCGGAACCCGACGGTCAGTACGTCGCGGGGCCGCGACGGATCGTCGTCCCGCCGGAGGTCGCGACCGAACTGCAGGGACTCGTCGACGGACGGGCGGCGTGAACGGCAACGGACCGCTGCGGATCGCTTCGCAGTAGTCCGAATCGATGCCTGTCCGATAGCGACCGAACGGGGTCACCGAAGACGGTCGCTGAATCGTCGTGGCGAATCGAACGCCGCCTTCGGGTACTGATTTCCACGGGAGAACCCGCGAATCTACTCGAGCCCCTGGCTACGTGCCGATCGCTTCGATTAATTCGGCAAAATGACGATCGATTCTCAGTACATTCGTTAGCCGGGTAGGCGTGGCTACCAGCGGCACTTCGTTCGGACACACCGGTCGGACCGACTCCGCTCGCCGACGCGCCGTTCGATCGCCTGGAATTGGGTCTGTTCGTAGGACGAATCGGGACGAGCGACTCGTGCGGGTCTCCGCGGCGACCGATGCGGGCCGAGCGGCCTGGAATAACTGAACGCAAGAGTACACGTGTGGGTGACCCGAACTGTTGGTCGACTACTCAAACGGCCGGGACTGTGGAACTGCCGAGAGGGCGTCACAGGATGCCTGACCGTTCATCCACGCCTGTGGATTTATTTGTCCGCTCGTCATCAGACTATATATCGACGAGTAATCGTCTAAATGTAGTGGGATTCACACGAACAACTCGAGTACTGTCTCAAAAATCTAACACAACCGAATGTCTGCTGAATCAAATCGGAACGTGAACGAAACTGTGACTGTGGTGACGTGATCTGCGTCTATGATAGCGGACGATACATTCCGTGTTCTCCTCATCGAGGACAATCCAGGCGATGCCCGATTGATCGAGGAGATGCTTCGGGAAACGACCGTTCCCCTGTCGTCGATCAAAAGCGGGAGTGGCGATACCCCACACCCGGAACCTGGAACCGGTACGATGGAGCTACTGCACGCCGATCGACTCGAGACGGGACTCCAGCAGTTGGCCGAGTCGACGGTCGATATCGTGTTGCTCGATCTGGGGCTCCCGGATAGCACGGGACTGGAGACGCTTACGACCGTCCTCGAGCACTCGGTAGCCGTGCCAATCGTGGTGCTTACGGGTCTCTCCGATGAGTCGGTCGGCATCCGTGCCGTCCAGCAGGGTGCCCAGGCGTACCTGGTGAAAGACGAGATCGGTAGCGAACTCCTGTCTCGATCGCTCCGGCACGCGCTCGAGCGCCACCAGCGTGAGACGCAGTTGACCGCGCTGTCGACGGTCTCGAGGGAACTGATGGCGATGACGTCCTTCGACGACATCGCCGAGCGAGCGGTCACGGCGGCGGCGGACTCACTCGACTTTCCCGTCGCGATGGTCTGTCTCTACGACACCGATCACGGCACGTTGCGGCCGCTCGCCGCCACCGACCGAGCGGAAGAACCCCTACCCACCGAGAACCCGACCGGCGACGTGGCCGACGTTTCGACCCGACTGACGTCGTCCTGTGCGGAGATCGTCGGACGAGCCTTCGCCACGGATCAGGTCCTCATCGACGCCGACGGGAGTTCCCAGACTGACCGCACGAACGCCGAGTTCCCGCTGGACAGCCGAATCGTGTTCCCGCTCGCTACCCACGGCGTCTTCCTCCTTGGCTCGGCGAGTTCGCCGACGATCCCGTCTACCGGCGTCGATTACGCGAAGATTCTGGCGACGAACACGCAGGCGGCACTGGAGCGTCTCGAGCGCGAACGGCGACTGCAGGAGCGGGAGGCCGAACTCGAGACGCAGACCGAGTCGCTCGAGCAACTCGACCAGATCAACGCGATGATCCGCGATATCGTACAGGGCGTCGTCCACGCGACGACGCGAACCGAGATCGAGCAAGCCGTCTGCGATCGACTCGTGGCCGCCGACTCGTTCCGGTTCGCCTGGATCGGCGTACACGACGCGCTCACGCAGGCGCTGACGCCACACGCTCGTGCGGGCGTCGAGGACGGCTATCTCGAGAGCGTCACGATCACGACCGACGAGAGCCAGACCGGGCGAGGGCCGGGTGGAACTGCCGTACGCACGCGTGAACTCCAGGTGATCGAGGATACGATGCGGGATCTCTCGTACGCCCCGTGGCGCGAGGAGACGATGAAACGCGGCTATCGGTCGATCGCGAGTATTCCGCTCGTGTACGCGGAGACGCTGTACGGCGTGTTGACCATCTACGCGGATCGCCCGGGGATCTTCACCGATCGGGTGCAGGCTGTCCTCTCCGAACTCGGTGAGACGATCGCCCACGCGATCAACGGGGTCGAGAGCAAGAAGGCGCTGATCAGCGATCGGGTCGTCGAACTCAAGTTTCAGGTGCGGGACGCGGAGCTCGTGTTCCTGGAGTTGACCGACGCGGTCGATTGCGAGATCACCTTCGAGAGCGTCGTCCCGCGAACCGACGATCGGCTTCGGGTCTTTTTCTCGACCCACGGCGCGCCGGTCGAGGAGGTGGTCGCGTTCGCCGAGCGAGCGCTCGCCATCGACGATCTCGCGCTCGTCGCAGAACGGGAGGGCGGCTGCGTGTTCGAGTGTACGCTGCGGGAGCCGAACGTCGTTTCGTTCTGTCTCGAACAGGGGGTGACGGTGCAGACGCTGACGGCAGAGCACGGAACGGGCCAACTGACGGTCGAACTCTCCAGCAACGCCGACGTTCGCGGATTTGCGGAGCGATTCCAGTCGACGTATCCGGAGTCGACGCTGGTGGCGAGTCGCGAAGACGAGCGATCGGTGCAGACGCGTCAGGCGTTCCAGACGACGCTCGACGACCGTCTCACCGAACGTCAGGCGGAAGTCCTTCGAACGGCCTTCTTCAGCGGCTACTTCGAATCACCGCGCGCGAGCAGCGGACGAGACGTGGCGGCAACCCTCGACATCGCACAGCCGACGTTCAATCACCACCTCCGCGCAGCCCTGCGAAAACTCTTGACACTCCTCTACACCGACTGAGGCCGTCGATCGAACGCCGCGTTCGTCTCCGCTTGCAGCTTCGCCCACCGGTATCTCAACTGATAGCCTCCGCTCGAGCGCGCATCTTTCAGTTGAGCTAGTATGGCTTTCCCGGTACACTCCGTTTCTACGGATAGATCAACAGATGAGCGCAACCGAACCCGTAACCCAACAGCTGTCTCCGGCCGACGAGGTGTGTACCACGGTAGCTCTGGCGGTTTCGGCCGCGACAGATACCCCAGTCGACGAACTGCCGCCGCTCTATACCGTAATCGATCCGGACGCTCTCAACGCGATTTTCCAACCGCGAACCGGTCGGGCACAGAACGGGACGCAGCTCTCCTTTACGATAGCGGGGTGTGCGGTCAGCATTCGAGACGACACCGTTACCGTCACCGCGAACTCGGAGACGCCGAGTGAACGAGCCGCCTCGGGGTACGCACGCGCGAACTGAGTCGCCGATGAGCTACTCCAGCGCCGGAGGTTTCGATGGATGACGACGGCTCCCCGTCGACCCCCGGAACGCCCGACTCCCCCGACCGCTGTGCGACCTGCGGAACGAGCCTCGATCCCGGTAGCTGGCACCCGACGGTCGGATACACGGATTCGGACGGGAGGTACCGCATCGTTCGGTTCTGTAGCAACGCGTGTCACGACGAGTGGCGGTCGGCTCGCGACGCCGGCGACTCGTGATGAACGGTTACAGTCGGATCAGCTCCTCCCTTCAGATTCCAATGAGTAAGACGCCAACGATACTGCTGCAGAGCAAATACGTGACGAATACACCGAGTTCACCGTCGACGACGGTGTCGTCGCCGTCGTCACCGATCCACGGAACGATCAGGCCTGGATCACGTCGACGCTGACCGTCACCATCCGGCAGTAGCGAGTCCCTGCCGTCCGGGAGACGCCGTGGTGCGATACTGACCGCGTCTATCACCGAGTGACTCGCCGTTGACTCGAACCGCGCTCCTCGACGAACGCTGTGATCTGACGCGCGGAGACGACTCGCGTTACTCTCGTTCGAACTCGGGTCGACTACGGCTCCCGCCGCTCGAGAATCAGTACGTACCGCGTCAACGACCGATGAACGCGGCGTTCGAACGCGGCCTCGAGTTCCCAACCCGCTTCCCGCGCCTCGCCGGCCCACGACCGATCCGCGACGACGACGGCCCGCGGGGCGACCCGGCGGGCCTCCGACAGCGCACCCGACACGAGATCCTCGAGTCGGTGCGTCTCGATCTTCGACTGCCGGCCGTAGGGGGCGTCGAACACCACGCCGTCGACGGCGTCGTCCGCCAGCGGCAGCCGGGTGCCGTCGCCGCGACCGACGTGCCACTCGCCTCGCTCGACACCCACGGGAGAGAGCTCGTCTGACTCGAGAAAGTGGCCCAGATTCTTCCGCGCACCCGCGACCATCTTCGCCTGGGCGTCCGTCCCGACGACGTCGGCACCCACCAGTCCGGCCTCGACGAGCACGCCGCCGGTGCCACACATCGGGTCCAGCACCGTGGCTCCCGGCCGCGCCCCCGCGACGTTCGCGACGGCGCGGGCGAGCAGCGGGTCCATGCTCCCGGGCTGGAAGAACGGTTTGTCCGTGGGCGCGCGCGAGCCGAAATCGCGCACGCTCTCGGCGGCGAGCCAGCCGAGCGCGCAGACCGCAACCGTCTCGTCGAGCGCTTCGTCGCCCGTTTCGGACGCGAACAGGTCACCAGTCTCTCGTTCAGCCTCGAGCCCGCCACCGGACTCGAGTGCCCCTTCCGAAAACGTCGCCCGGAGCACGTGGTCGGGGTCGTCGAGATCCACCGCGAAGCCACGATCGACCAGGATTTGGCCGAGTTCACGCTCCATTCGCTCGGTATCGACGCCGCTCGAGCCGTGGACGTCGGTCGCACGGACCGCAACCGTTCCCTCGCGGTCGATCGATGCGGCCTCGAGCAGCGTGCGGGCGCTCGCCGGGTCGGCGTCGGTCCGGCCGAGCAGTTCGCTCGCGCGGTGAGTGTACGCCAATCCGCGGATTCGCTCGGGAGCGACGGCGTTCGCGACGGCGAGTCCGGGGGCGATTCGACGGACGTCGGCGGCCCCGCTGGCTGCCTCGCGGGCCGCAAAGGCGTCGTCCTCGCCGCCGAGCTCGAGTAGATACACGCGTAGTCGTCGCCGCGGGGAAGCCATGAGCCTACCGTTTTTCGTGACGGTTCGCTCGAGATTCGTTCGGGCCAGGACCGTTTATCAGACACTAATCGCCGTGAAATCGAGCGGTATTCGATCGACGCGGGCGCCCTATATACCGGATATATCAGGTGGCGGTACTAACCTTTATAAACCTTAAATACGTCTTTTTAAGCGACTTATGACGGATCCCAAGGACACCATCAACATCGAAAACGTGGTGGCGTCGACCGGTATCGGACAGGAGCTCGACCTACAGAGCGTGGCCATGGACCTCGAGGGGGCCGACTACGACCCCGAACAGTTCCCCGGCCTCGTCTACCGCACGCAGAACCCCAAGTCCGCCGCCCTGATCTTCCGCTCGGGGAAGATCGTCTGCACCGGCGCGAAATCGACCGACGACGTCCACGAGAGCCTGCGTATCGTCTTCGATAAGCTTCGTGAACTGCAGATTCAGGTCAACGAGGACCCCGAAATCGTCGTCCAGAACATCGTCACCAGCGCCGACCTGGGCCGCAACCTCAACCTGAACGCGATCGCGATCGGTCTCGGCCTCGAGAACATCGAGTACGAGCCAGAACAGTTCCCCGGCCTGGTCTACCGCCTCGACGACCCCGAAGTGGTGGCCCTGCTCTTTGGCTCCGGGAAACTCGTCATCACCGGCGGAAAGAAGCCCGTCGACGCCGAACACGCCGTCGACAAGATCGTCTCACGGCTCGAGGACCTCGGCCTGCTCGAGTAACGCCGCTCAGTTTCGGTCCTCGCGGTGAACGCTGATTCTCAGCGGCGCCTTCGCCGAACTGGGTCACGGAAACCGACAGTATCGGTCGGTCACGGTTTTCGATTCGTTCTCGACGGTCGCATCTCCGACTCTCCGCGCTGATCTCCTGAACCGTTCACCGAGACCGATCACTCTCTTCGGCCGGATTATCGATCGTTTACCGGCCCGTGAACGATTCGTAGTGGGGTGAACTGTGTCTCAGGGAGTGGAACGACCAGCCGCGTTTATTGGATCCTCGGCTGAGTTTCAGCTATCGATGACGATCCATCCAGACCGACTGGCAACCGCGCAGGATAGCCCCGCTCCCGGCAGTATCGAGCGATTTCAGGGAGCCCTCCCGCGTGCGGCAGTCCGTCGCGTGCTGGGCAACGACCGTCGACGCGAGGTGCTCCGCAGTCTCCTCGCCGAGGACGGCTCCCTCCCGGTGTCCACGCTCGTCGCACGAATCGCGGACGCCGAACACGACGCGACGGCCGTCACGTCGCTCCTCGAACTCCGCCAGCGCGTCCACGTCTCGCTCTGCCGGACCCACCTCCCGCTGCTCGAGGACCATCGCGCCCTCGCGTACGACCAAGTGCAGGGGCTCGTCTCCCCCGGAGCGACGCTCCCGGCGTTCGAGCCGCTGCTCGAAGCGGAGTCGCTCGAGGGACCGGTCGACTCTCGGCTGGAGTCGCAGTCGGAGTAGTGTCCGTTCAGTCCTCCGTATCGGTATCGACGTTCGTTTCCCGGAGTACGCGACCGAGCCACCGGTGATACCGGTCGAACCACGGAATCGACACGATGCAGAGAAGAACCCCGGCGAGCCACGCGAGCGGTTCGCTGGCTCGGTCGGCAGCGATTCGGGATATCGACAGTTCGCCTACGACGAACGCGAGGGGGACGCCGAAAAGAAGCCCGAGCAGTAGATAGAACACGATACTGAGTGCGACCAGCGTGGCTCCCACGACTCCGAGAAGGACGAGCAGCCCGACCGCTGTGAGCGGGAGGTGGAACCACTGCGGCCTGACGAAGCTGGTTCCGGCCATTGATCAGCGTTCGTGAGTACCGACCTTGAATCCACCGTCGATCCTACTCCTCCGGTCCTGATACGGTCCACACTGCCCTTGGCCGCCGTACGATTCGCGCCGCCCTCGTCTCGAGGGTCCGATCGCGACTACTCGATCAACCGCTCGATCTCGGTGACCAGGATATCGCTCGCGCCGGCCTTTTTGACCTCCGTGATCGTCTCGAACACGTCCTGTTCGTCGACGACGACGTGGACGGCCACCTTTTCGTCGCCGTTCTCGTCCTTCCCGGCGATATCCATCACCGTCGGCCCGCCCATCCCGGGAATGACGTCCCGGACGTCGTCCAGTTTCGTCGTCGGGACGTTCATCATCAGGTAGCGCTTGCCCTCGGCCTGCTTGACCGAGGAGAGCGCCGTCCGGACCTCCTCGACTTTCGGCTCGGAGAGGACGTCCTCGCGGCCGAACAGCCGGACCGAGCTCGAGAGCACGTCGTCGACCACTGCGAGCCGGTTCATCTTGAGCGTCGTCCCCGTGCTCGTGATGTCGACGATGGCGTCGGCCATCTCGACGTGCGGCGTCAGCTCCGTCGCTCCCGTGACTTCGACGATATCGGGTTCGACGCCGGTGTCATCGAAGAAGTCGCGGGTGATGTTCGGGAACTCGGTGGCGACGGTCTTGCCCGCCAGATCGTCGACGGTCTCGATGTCGCCGTCCTCCGGCGCCGCCAGCACGAGGCGACAGCGGCCGAACTCGAGATCGAGCAGCTCCGAGACGTCGTCGACGCGGGCCTCGTGGACCTGATCGAGTCCGGTGATGCCGAGGTCCGCCGCGCCGTCGGAGACGTACTCGGGGATGTCCGCCGCGCGGGCGAAGAGGACGGAGACGTCGGGGTCGACCGTGTCCGCGTACAGTTTCCGGTCGGCACCGTTCTCGAGGTGGAGTCCCGCCCGCTCTAGGAGGTCGATCGTCGGCTCGTGCAGGCGGCCCTTGTTGGGAACGGCGATTCGCATTGCCCGGGTATTGGGCACGGTGGGGGAATTGTCTTTTCATCCGGGCGAATCTCCGCAGGGTACGACACCGCTGTTCGTTGACACCGGTCGTTCTACGCGCGGGCCGATGCCGATGCCCGTCATCACGACACTG
This sequence comes from Natronorubrum texcoconense, assembly GCF_900100335.1. GTDB lineage: Archaea > Halobacteriota > Halobacteria > Halobacteriales > Natrialbaceae > Natronorubrum > Natronorubrum texcoconense. Next base: position 27,970 of record NZ_FNFE01000004.1, read on the forward strand.
CGAGATGCGTCTTCCAGGGTATCACGCTCGTCTCTGAAGACACGGCCGAGCTGTAGTCGTCACTTCGAACCGAACTCCCATAGCGACCCGGGAACAGCAACCGAGTTCTCGTTGGCCTTGCTCTCGAGGTGGAGTTTCGCCCGCTCCCACGGAAACTGTTACTTACCTGCCAGTACAGGATTAGATATGGATACTACACGTCTCTATTACGCGTCGACGATCCTCTGTGGCGTCGTTGTCGGAGCGATGGGGCTCTCGAGTGTCGCCGCCGGAAACACCGGTATCGCAGCCGCACTGATGGCGATAGGCGGCGTCGGAACGGTCTGTAGTGCGCTTTTTGTCCTAGGATTCTCGGAGAATCCGTCTGCATCTGTGCCAGCGGATCGGTGGGTCTGGGCGATGTTCCTCGGGGCGGTCCTTGTGCTTCTCGGGGGAGTAGGTCAGATCCTACTGTAAAACAGTTCTCGGATACCTCCTCACACCGACAGATCCGCCCGCCGGAGCAACTGCGCGTTGATCGCGACGATCACCGTACTCGCGGACATGAGCACCGCGCCGACGGCCGGCGAGAGTAAGATGCCGATCGGCGCGAGGATCCCAGCGGCAAGCGGCAGGGCGAACACGTTGTAGCCGGCCGCCCAGACGATGTTCTCCTGCATCTTCCGGTAGCTCTTCGCGCTCAGTCGGACGAGGCTGGCGACGTCGCGCGGGTCGTTCTCGACGAGCACCACGTCCGCCGACTCGACGGCCACGTCGGTGCCCGAGCCGATGGCGATTCCCACGTCGGCTCGAGTAAGCGCGGGCGCGTCGTTGACGCCATCGCCGACCATCGCGACGAGGTGGCCTCGATCCTGTAACTCGAGGATCTTCTCGTCTTTGTCCTCGGGCAGTACCTCGGCGAAGACGGTGTCGATGCCGAGTTCGTCGGCGACGCTGTGGGCCACGTCCGCGTCGTCGCCGGTCAGCATCGCGACCTCGACGCCCATCCCGTGGAGCGCGTCGATGGCCTCGAAGCTCTCCTCGCGGATCACGTCTGCCAGCGCGACCGCGCCGACGATTTCCTCGTCGTGTAACACGTAGACGACGCCCTCGCCCCGAGCGCCGGCCTCGTCCGCGAAGCGCTCGAGGTCGGTGGACGGTTCGACCTCGAGATATCGGAGCAGGTTGGGACCGCCGACGGAGACACCCATAGTGACCACCGTGGCGGTAACCACCACGTCGGTACCAGCGCCTGCTAGCTGGCGACTCTTCTTTCGAAACCAACCGTATCACAGGCTCGACTGACGTACGGAGCCGAACGAGGACGGTCCGATAACGACCGGCTTCAATCGTTCGGCCGGTGAGTCGATCGAGTTTAGTTTCGAAACTCGCGCTCGAAGATATTCTTATATTCAAAAGCACAATCCGCTTGAACGTCTATCCCGTACAGCTATACATGAGCACCAGACGAGCGCACCTCGAGATCACCGGCATGTCGTGTTCGACGTGCTCGGGGACCGTCGAGGACGCGGTGGCGGGCCTCGAGGGCGTCGAGTCGGCGAGTGCGAACTACGCGACCGACGAGGGGACGGTCGCGTACGACCCCGAGGCCGTCTCGCTGGCCGAGATCTACGACGCCATCGACGACGCGGGCTACGAGGCCGCTTCGGAGTCGGAGACGATCACGGTGATGGGGATGTCCTGTTCGACGTGTTCCGGCTCCGTCGCGGACGCGGTCACGGAACTGCCGGGCGTGATTCGAGCGGACGTGAACTTCGCGTCCGACGAGGCTCGCGTCGAGTACAACCCGAACGACGTCTCGCTGGGTGAGATTCACACGGCTATCGAGGCGGCCGGCTACGAACCTGTCCGCGACGAGCGCGACGACACCGACGGAACGCAGGGCTCGAGCCAGCGCGAGCGCGCCGTCGAGAAGGAGCTTCGGCGCCAGCGACGACTGGTGATCGGCGGCGGACTCCTCACGCTCGCGTTCCTGCCGATGATGATCGAGATGTTGTTCGGCCTCGCCGGCGTCGCCTCGCCGATTCCGGCGGCGTTGGCCCATCCGCCGGGCTGGCTCGAGTTCGTCCTCGCGACGGTCCTGATGGGGACGCTCGGGATGGAGTTCCTCCGCGGCGCCTGGCGGGCGTTCTCGCACAATCGGCGAGCGAACATGGACACGCTGGTGGCCGTCGGCACCTCCGCGGGCTACGTCTACAGTACGGCGGTGCTGGCCGGCGCGATCACCGGCGGGCTCTACTTCGAGGCCGTCGCCTTCATCCTCTGGTTCATCACGCTGGGCAACTGGCTCGAGGTCCGATCGAAGGCTCGGGCCGGCAACGCCCTCCGCGAACTCCTGCAGATGGAGGCCGAGGAGGCGACCGTCGTGGAAGACGGAGACGAACGGCAGGTCCCACTCGAGGACGTCACGGTCGGCGACGTGATGAAGGTCCGGCCGGGCGAGCGGATTCCGACGGACGGCGTGGTAGTCGACGGCCAGAGTGCCGTCGACGAGTCGATGCTCACCGGCGAGTCCGTCCCAGTCGAGAAGGGCGAGGGCGACGAAGTGGTCGGCTCGACGATCAACGAGAACGGCGTGCTCCTCGTGGAGGCCACCAAAGTCGGCTCCGAGACGGCGATCCAGCAGATCGTCGATCGGGTGAAAGAGGCCCAGTCGCGCCAGCCCGAGATCCAGCGGCTGGTCGACAAAGTGAGCGCCTACTTCGTCCCCGCGGTGATCGTCAACGCGATTCTCTGGGCGACGCTCTGGTTCCTCTTTCCGGACGCGCTGTACGGCGTTTCGTCGGCGCTCGGGAGCTGGATTCCGATCCTCGAGCCCGTCGGCGGCGGCCCCGTCATCGGCGGCGTGCCGGTCCTCGAGTTCTCGGTCGTCGTGCTCGCTTCGGCCCTGCTGATCGCCTGTCCCTGCGCGCTGGGGCTGGCGACGCCCGCGGCGACGATGGTCGGCTCGACCCTCTCCGCCACGAACGGCGTGCTGTTCAAGGGCGGCGACGTGCTCGAGCAGGTCCGCGGTATCGACACCATCGTCTTCGACAAGACGGGGACGCTGACCCACGGCGAGATGGTGCTGATGGACGTCGAACTCGTGGGCGAGCGAGCCGCCACCGACGGCGGCGATACTGCGGCGGACGGCGGTCTCCTAACCGAACGCGAGGAGGACCTCGAGTCGCTCGTCCTCGGTGCCGCGGCGACGGCCGAATCCGGCTCCGAACACCCGATCGCCCGCGCGATCGTCGAGGGCTGTGCGGAACGAGGGATCGACGTCGGCGACGTCAGCGAGTTCGAGAACGTCCCCGGCCACGGGATCCGCGCCGAGACCGACCGCGGCAGCGTGCTGATCGGTCGTCGAAAGCTGCTCGAGGACGCGGGCATCGACACCGAACCCGCCGAGGAGACGCTGACGCGACTCGAGCGCGAGGGGAAGACGGCGATGCCGGTCGCGGTGGACGGCCAACTCTTGGGCGTGCTCGCGGTGGCCGACGAGGTTCGCGAGAGTGCGAAAGAGACCGTCGCGGCTCTGCGCGAACGGGGCACCGAGGTCGTCATGCTCACCGGCGACAACGAGCGCACCGCTCGAGCAGTCGCCGAACAGGTCGGCATCGATCCCGACAACGTGCGTGCGGCAGTCCTCCCTGAGGATAAGGCAGACCACATCGAGGACCTGCAGTCGGAGGGGGCTCGAGTCATGATGGTCGGCGACGGGGTCAACGACGCGCCCGCGCTCACGACCGCACAGGTCGGCGTCGCCATCGGCTCGGGCACCGACGTGGCCATCGAGTCGGCGGACGTGACGCTGATGCGCGACGATCCGGCGGACGTGCTGAAGGCCGTCAGGATCTCGGAGGCGACCATCTCGAAGGTGCGCCAGAACCTGTTCTGGGCCTTCGCCTACAACACGACGCTGATCCCCATCGCCTCGCTGGGGCTCCTGAATCCGGCGCTGGCGGGGCTGGCGATGGCCGCCTCGAGCGTGAGCGTGATGGCGAACAGCCTCTCGTTCGCGAAGTACGACCCCCACGAGGACTATCGGTTGGCGGTACTGAAGCCGCTCGAGTGGTTCCGTCGGTAGTCAATAGAAACGAGGGTTTTCAGTTCGCGTGTGGCACGGTTTTCCGTCGTGAGCGTGGCGAGTGAGATGTGAGGCGAGCGTACGTTTTATCCTGACCTGCCGTATCCGGGCCACTATCCGGTCGCGTTCGGGAAGAGCGCGTCCGCGATGAGAAACGTCACGTAGGCCTCGACGAACGCGGCGAGGACGAGGATCAGCCACGCGAAGACGACCAGCGCGGCGGTCCGGAGGAGATACCCCTTCGTGAACAGCGCGTCTCGAGTGCCGGCGATTCGTTGTCCGACCCGATGGACGAACCGAAAGCCCACGCCGGCGGCGATGAACAGCGCCGGCAGTTCGAAGATGCCGTGGGGGACGAGCAGTGCGAGAATGACGCCGAACCCGGATTCCAACCCGGCGAACACGGCGATGTTCCCGACGATCACGCCGTTGAAGACCATGATGACGAACGTCAGTAACCCCAGCGTGAGCGCACCGAAGATGGCGGCCAGGAACGGCGGCGTGTTGTTCACGATGAAAAACGAGGCCGTGAGCTCGAACCCGGCTTCCTCGCCGAGTTCGCCGTCCGTCCCGCCGGGGAGTTCGTCCTCGCCGAACTCCTCCATGATCATCTCGAGGAAGAAATCGATCAGGTTCACGCCGGCGAAGTAGAGCAGTGCACCGAGGAGGGCGCCGAGGGCGAACAGTCCGGTCGAGAACCAGACGTACAGCCGATGTTCGGCCCAGGCATCGTCGAGGTGGCCGAAAACGGCGGGTGAGGCCGTCCGCCCGACGAGCGCGATGGCACCGAACCCGGCACCGAGGACGACGGCACCGGCGGCGGCCGTCGGCGCGTCGTAGGCGACGAAAATCGCCGCGGCGCTCGCGAGCGAGACCACCGCGAGCGCGACCGTGAGCGCGGTCCAGTTGCGGATCGTCTCGGGATCCGGGGGTTCCGGGGGCTCCGGGGCTCGCTCTCGAGGGGGGTCCGCGTCCGGTGTCGGACTCGAGACCGATCGGTCGTCACCGATGTCGACGGTCGGCCGGTCGTCGACTCGAGACTGCTCGCGGTCGCGCTCCCAGTCGCGATTCACGCCGTACCCGTCGCGGTTCTCGGCGTCCGTCTCGGTCCGACCGTTGCGGTCGTCCTCGCTTCCGTTCATAGTCGACGTGTCGACAAATGAGTGGATAAATCCGCCGACTGTCCGGGACGGATACGGCTCTACCCCGCCGCGACGCTCTCGAGGCGAACGTGCGACTCGTTTCGGCTTCGACTCACTCGAGCAGCCGCCGTACCTGCGTCCGAAGCTGTCGTCGGCCGCGGGGCTCGCGAGCGATTCGCAGGTAGTTCGCCCCGGACTGGGCGACCCACAGCAGTTTGTAGATCGACGCGCGCCGATCGAACCCGGTCTCGAGCGGCGCATCGTTCGCGTACGCCCGCCGAAACAGCCCTCGAAGCCGCTCCCGTTCGGCCCGCGGGAGCCGGCCCGCGTAGACGTCGACGAACCGGGCTTCCGCTCGAGCCAGCGCGTACTCGGCGTGCGTAACGTGGGCGTTGCCCCAGTCGAGGACGGCCGTCACGGCACCCTCGTCGTCGACGAGGAGATTACTCGGCTGGTAGTCGCCGTGGGTCACCACCGGACGGCAGCCCTCGTCGCCCGCCAGGGGGACCGGAAAGCCCGTCAGTGGCCACCCTGGATCGACGGCGTGCCAGCCGTCGGGCGCTCGAAGGCGGAGCGATCGGTCGTCCGCGCCGCGTGCCAGTCCGCCGACGCGGTCGAACGCGAGTGCCGACGTCGCGTGGAGCCGTCCGAGCAGTTCGCCGGCGTCGGCGACGAGCCGTCGGCGAACGGCCGGCTCGAGGTCGAGATACCGAGGCCCGGGATTCCGCCCCTCCCGAAACTCGTAGATCGCCCAGCGCTCGAGGGGATCGTTCGATTCGCCCTCGAGTTCGACCGATCCCGACGCGAGGACGCGGGGGACCGGTAGGTCGGTCGCTTCGGCCACGTACTCGAGGACGAGCGGTTCGATCACGTCGTCCGTCCAGACGCTCGCCCCACCGCGTTTGCAGACGACTCGAGAGGGCCGGTCCTCCCCACCACAGTCACCCGTCTCGAGCCGACAGACGACGGTCTCCGCAACTGACCCCGACCGCGGCCGGTACCACGACCGGACCTCGGCCTCGAGCGCGTCGGCGACGAGTCGCTCGACCGTCTCCGCCTCCATACTCGAGGGATACACCGTGCTCGACGTAGTCGTTTGGCCGAACTCCGCCCTTGGCGTCGGCGTAGGGACCGCATATACAATCGCATCCGTCTCGAAACCACCGAGTGGATGGAGACGTCGGAACTGGTGTCTCTCGCGAATCGGACGCTTCAGGCCGCTCGCAGCGTCGGCTATCGAGGGTACTACCGCCTCGCCGCGGCGAACTACGACCGCGAACTCCTCGCGCGCCGTAATCGGACGTCGGCGGGGACGGTTCGCTGTTACGAGCCGCTCAACCGCCACGGGAGCGACGCGATGCTCGCCAAATTGGCCGCCTGCTGTGGGCCGTCGGACGTCGTCTACGATATCGGCGCGAACGTGGGGATTTACGCACTCGCGCTGGCGAGCGGCGCGCCCGGTCGCCGCGTCGTCGCGTTCGAGCCCTCGTCGACTACCGTCGAGCGACTGCGGCGAAACGTTCGCGCGAACGATCTCGAGCGCCGGATCGACGTCCTGGCCTGCGGCGTCGGCGACGAGAGCGGCGAGCACCCGTTCTACGTCTCGACGTACCCCGAACTGTCGGCGTTCGACCGCGCGAGCGCGACCCGCTGGGGAGCCGCCGTCGCCGACGTACCGTCGGTTCCGATCCGTCGGCTGGACGATATCGTGCTCGAGGACGACCTCTGGCCGCCGGATCACCTCAAAATCGACGTCGAGGGCGCGGCTCCCGCCGTCCTCCGCGGTGCTCGAACGACGCTCGAGCGCCACCGACCGACCGTTTTCGTCGAACTTCACGACGAGGGGCTCGCGGGGGACGTGCCGGGGGAAACGAGGGCGATACTCGAGGCCCTCGACTACGAAGTCTACGAGCGCAAGCGCTACTGGCGATGCGAACCACGCTGACGCCCTTTCGACAGTATAAGGCCCTCGCGGGAGAAACTCCATCCCATGACGACACTGGCGATCACCGGCGGGCAGGTGCTGTTGCCCGACATCACGGTCACGCGCGCGGACGTACTGGTCGATCAGGACGGCGGCGAGATTCTCGAGGTCGGCGACGACCTCGCGAGCGATGCCGACGAAACCCTCGACGCCACCGACTCGCTGGTCACGCCCGGCTTCGTCAACGGCCACTGTCACGTCGCGATGACGCTCATGCGCGGCTACGCCGACGACAAGTCTCTCGACGCCTGGCTTCAGGAGGATATCTGGCCGACCGAAGCCGAACTGACGCCCGACGACGTCTACCACGGCACGCGACTCGGGGCACTCGAGATGATCAAATCCGGGACGACCGCCTTCGCGGACATGTACTTCATGGTCCCGAACATCGCCGACGCGGTCGAGGAGGCCGGGCTCCGCGCCCGTCTCGGTCACGGGATCGTCACCGTCGCGTCGAACGACGAGGAGGCCCGCGAGGACGCTCGAGAGGGGCTCGAAGTGGCCGAGGAACTCGACGGCCGCGCGGACGGCCGGATCTCGACGGCGTTTATGCCCCACTCGCTGACGACGATCGGCAGCGAGTATCTCGAGGAGTTCGTCCCGCAGGCTCGCGACCTCGGCGTGCCGATCCACTACCACGCCAACGAGACGACGAACGAGGTGACGCCGATCGTCGAGGAACACGGCGTCCGACCGATGGCCTACGCCGCAGAACGCGGGATGGTCCAGGAGGGCGACTTCGTCGCCCACGGCGTCCACCTCGACGAGAGCGAGATCGGTCTGCTCGCCGAAGCCGGGACGAGCGTGGTCCACTGTCCCGCCTCGAACATGAAACTCGCGAGCGGGATGGCCCCGGTCCAGCGCATGCTCGACGCGGGCGTGACGGTAGGTATCGGCACCGACGGCGCGGCTTCGAACAACGACCTCTCGATGCTCGACGAGGCCCGCGACGCGGCCATGATCGGCAAACTCGAGACCGGCGACGCGAGCGCGGTCCCCGCCGAATCGGTGGTCGAGATGATGACGCAGGGCAGCGCGGACGCAATCGGACTCGACGTCGGTCGACTCGAGGAAGGGGCACCCGCCGACCTCGCTGTGCTGGACCTCGAGTCCGCTCACCTGACGCCGCGTCACGACCTCGTGAGCCACCTCGCGTACGCCGCCGCGGCTTCGGATGTTCGCCACACCGTCTGTGACGGTCAGGTGCTTATGTGCGACCGCGACGTGCGGTCCCTCGACGAGGAGGCGGTTCGAACGCAGGCGAGCGAGGCCGCCGAAGCGCTGGTCGATCGTGCCGAAAACTGACCCAGCCGTTCGGTTGAACAATCGGTACAGTGAACCGAATTGAACGTTCAGAACTAGTTATAAACGCTCGAACTGTCTCTCAGGCGCTCACATTGGTCCGGAATCGTCGAGAACTGCCGACGGGGTTTATTCACGAAGTACTGAATATCTGAGTGGATGAGTAATCGAAAACTATTCGCAGTGGTGTTCGCCGCTGTCGTGGTGCTGTCGGCGCTCGCACTGCCGGGCGTTGTCGCAGCGAGCGCAGCTGCGGGCGCAGCAACTAACAGCGGTGAGGACGATCCGTCGATCAACGTCGAATCGACCGATGATGGATACTCCGCCATCGTGGACGGAGAGGTCATCGAAAACGTCAATGTGACCGTTTCGACCGTCGACGAGAACGCCTCGTACGTGGACGCGGGGACGCACACGACCGACGAGAACGGAACGGTCGACCTCGAGGCACCGACGGGTAACGAGAGCGTCGAAATTTCGCTCGAGGCGACCGTCGACGACGAGTCCGTCGAGACGACGACGATCCTCGAGCCGGTCGAGGAGGAGCCGGAGAACTTCGGGCAACTTCTCAACGAGTTCAAGACCAACAACGTGACCGACGACGAGCCGCGGGGGCTCCAGATCGCTTCCTTTGTCGTCCAGAACAACCCGGGTAACGCACCGGATCACGCGGGCCCGCCGAGCCACGCCGGCCCACCGAGTAACGACACCGAGAGCAGCCAGGGACCACCGGCTCACGCCGGCGGTCCGTCTGATGACGGCGACGGAGACGACGACGACCGCGGGCACGGTAACGGCGGGGGCCCACCGTCCCACGCGAACGGCGCCGAGTAATGATCTGATCGTCCTCGAACCGACCGCCGAACGTCGACCGACGGATTCGAGTTCCACCTTGTCAGAGGCACGATCCCGTCGCCGCCGTTCGGACCGATCGCGACGCTGACGGTACGCGAAGCGTCCTGATCGAATCGCGTAGACTCGGTCCACACCGACCCTTTCGTTGTAACCGTTTTTCACGCGCTCGAGCGACACGGCTCGCGGAGACTGGGCTCGGACCGACCCCTGCCAACGACGGTCCGGGTTCGGTAGCGTTTTGCCTCCCCTCCTACTCAGTTATCGTATGACCGACACTGCGTATCCGCCGATCAGCGAGCAACTGGCGGATCTCGAGGCCGCACAGGAGGAAGGCCGCCGAAAGATGGACTGGGCGACCCAGCACATGCCCATCCTCGAGCACGTCCGCGAGGAGTTCGTCGCCAACCAGCCCTTCGAGGGCGAGCGAATCGCGATGGCGATGCACGTCGAAGCGAAGACGGCGATCCTGGTCGAGACGCTCGCGGAGGGCGGCGCGGAAGTCGCCGTCACGGGCTGCAACCCGCTGTCGACTCACGACGACGTGAGCGCGGCGCTCGACACCCACGAGAACATCACGAGCTACGCCAAACGCGGCGTCGACGACGAGGAGTACTACGCCGCGATCGAGGCCGTCATCGCCCACGAGCCGACCGTGACGGTCGACGACGGGATGGACCTCGTCGCCGCGATCCACGAGGACTACCCCGAACTGATCGACGGCATCGTCGGCGGGGCCGAGGAGACCACGACGGGCGTCCACCGCCTGCGCGCGATGGACGACGACGGGGCGCTCGAGTATCCCGTCTTCGCGGTCAACGACACCCCGATGAAGCGGCTGTTCGACAACGTCCACGGCACCGGCGAGTCTTCCCTCGCGTCGATCGCCATGACCACGAACCTCTCGTGGGCCGGCAAAAACGTCGTCGTCGCCGGCTTCGGCTACTGCGGCAAGGGCGTCGCTCGGAAGGCCTCTGGCCAGAACGCGAACGTCATTGTCACCGAAGTCGAGCCCCGGCGCGCGCTCGAGGCCCACATGGAGGGCTACGACGTGATGCCGATGACCGAGGCGGCCGAAGTGGGCGACGTCTTCCTGACGACGACGGGCAACCGCGACGTCATCGTCGAGGAGCACTTCGAGTCGATGAACGACGGCGTCCTGCTCGCCAACGCGGGGCACTTCGACATCGAGATCGACCTCGAGGCGCTCGACGACCTCGCTGTTGACCGCTACGAGGCCCGCGACGGCGTCGAAGCGTACGAACTCGCGGACGGTCGCCGACTCAACGTCATCGCCGAGGGGCGACTCGTGAACCTCGCGGCGCCGATCTCGCTGGGCCACCCCGTCGAAGTGATGGATCAGTCGTTCGGTATTCAGGCCGTCTGTGTTCGCGAGATGCTCGAGAACAGTGACGCGTACGAGGCCGGCGTCCACGACGTCCCCGACGAACTCGACAAGGAGATCGCGGAGATCAAACTCGCGGCCGAAGGCGTCGACTTCGACTCGCTGACGGACACCCAACGCGACTACATGGGGAGCTGGGACCACGGAACGTAGAGTCCCGGCGACCGACGGCGAGCCGCGTCCCGAGTCGGGTGATCCGCGAACCGAACCGGATTCGCCGGTCTCGGCGGGCCTCGATGAACCCTGTAACCGGTGAGATGCCTCGCGGTCGCGTCGTATTGTGTAGTCGGTTGACAACGAAGGTTAATGGCTGAGGGTCGCATCCTCTCCAGCACCATGAGTGATGATACCAAGTGGGATGGCAGAGACGATGCCCACACGGAACGCTCGTCGGCCGGGGATCTCCCGCCGCGAGAGATACTGGAGTTGGATCACGTCTACGAGGCGCTCGGCCACCCTCGGCGTCGGTATCTCTGCTACACGCTCCTGGAGGATGCGAACTGGTCGCTGATCGATCTGGCGACGAAAATCGCCGCGTGGGAGAACGACGTTCCCGACCATGAGGTTACCGACGGCCAACGAGAGCGGGTGTACGTCTCGCTCTATCACGCCCACGTTCCCAAGCTCGTCGACGAGGGTGTCATCACCTTCGCCGACGAGTCCGAAACGATCACGACCGCCGGGAACGCCGAACAGGTTTTGACCGCGCTCGCGGGCATGGGGGCGACTCTCGACGGCGCTCAAGAAACGCACGCGCGAAGTGAGATGAACGATGGAGAGCAATAACGGGAGAATCAGTGGCGGCGAACCGGCCCTCAGCGGGGACACTCACTGGCGACAGGTCGCACAGCGACACTACGAACCCGACCGAGACGGCGGCCTCACGACGCCGATCGTGTTCGCCATCGCGGAAGCCGCTGACGTTTCCCCGAGCGAGGTGAAATCCCCGCCGCTGTACGAGACTGTCGACGTGGCCGGCATCGAAGATGCGTTCTTCGGCTCCAGTGCGGGAACCGCACCTCGACGAGGGACGGGAACCGTCGAATTTCACTACACCGACTACCTCGTCAAAGTCAGGAGCGACGGCTGGATTCAGATCTACGAGCCGACCGACACCGAGTCGTTGTGAGCTGACACTACTCTCTCGGGACCCGATACGGTCTCTCGCGGTGTCGAACCGTTCGGCACGGCTAACCATCCCGCCGGCGTCGTGCGCGACGCGCGTGTTCGTTCTCGTCTTCGGCGCTTTCGTCTTCGGCGCTTCGTCCCGCAGTTTCACCCTTCGACGGTCGGCGTATCCACGCCGAACACGAGGCTCCCGTCCTCGAGTCCCCCGAGCCGAACCCTGACGTCGAACGGCTCGCCCGATCCTCGCAGTCCGGTACAGCTGCCGGTCCAGCGCCAGCCGTCCGTGACGGTCGGGATCGCGGTGGTCTCGAGGCGCTCGACGCTGTCGTCGGTGAACAACGTCTGCCAGACCGTCCCGCAGAGCGCGTCGCGATCGGCGCCGAACTGCATCGCGAACGATCGGTTGGCGAACTCGAGATTGCCGTCGGGTGCGGTGATGGCGACCGCGTCCTGGGCGAGTTCGACGCTGGCGAGCGATCGGCGGGAGAGCGCGGCGAGTCGGCGGTGTTCGACGAGCGTCTCGACGCGGTGTCGCAGTCGGTCGGGAAGCGTCGTCGTGTCGGGGTGGGCGACGCAGTCGGCCCATCGGTTGCTATGGATCGCGTCGACGGCGACCGACGAGTCGTCGGTGCCGTCCACGAGGAAGACGATCGGTAAGGTGGGCGTTCGATCAGTTACCCGGTCGAGCAGGTCGAGGCCGTCGCCGTCCGCCAGCGTGTACTCGCTGATGAGACAGTCGACGTCCTCGAGCCGCGCCATCGCGTCCGTGATCGACTCGGCCGTCCGGATCGTGAACTCGTCCCCGGTGGTCGCCTCGAGGTAGTCTCCGTACCGGTGATCGTTCGCGACGACGAGCGCGGTGATCGAGTTGGAAACCGGCGGACAGTCGCCGTCGCTCGTCGCGATCGATGGAATCATCTCCAGTTGGCCGCCGCTCGAGTCGGTCGCTCGAGCCGCGTGCTGTCGACCATCGGTAGCGGGCACGTCACTCGAGTCGGCAGTAGCCACCGCTTACGCACGAACATGGACCGTTCCGTCGATCAGGATGGTCCCGTCGCTTCGGACTTCGACGGCGTGATCACCGTACGAGAACTGGACCCGGCCGTTGACCGTCGCGTTCCCAGTAAATAGCTGATCGAGCGCTTCGGGGTCGACGACGTGGTAAAGGGGCTCGAGTTCGGTCGGATCAGTCTCGGTCGCGTCGGCGAGGGCGTCGATAACGGTGAGGCTGATCGAATCGTTGTGGTAATCGAGCGTCGCTTCGGGCATTATGTTCGTCCGAACGCGAACGACGGCTATTCTCCTGTCCATTATACACGTAATCTCGTTGCGATTGAGACACTACGTGTATAGAAGCCCGGACGAAACCGCACGACTCCGTCCGGGTACTCGTACCGAACCCGTCGCGCTCTGGGCCGTCTCTCCTCTCCCTTCTCTCCGACAATCTTATTTCAATAATACAGTTCTTAAATATATTAAGTGTGGAGAAATCTAAAACCGCGAACATCATTTGTGGGCGTTGCGTACGCGCTGTATGGCTATCCCTTCGTCTTGCAGGGGATCGTTCGTGTGTCTCACCGGTCGAGAGATCCGACTGCTCGCTCTCGGCCTCCTCTCGCTCGCGTTCGGCGCGTTGATCGGTTTACTGGTTGTTGTATCGAGTTCCGTCGGACCGACGGCATCGATGGATCCGAGTCCGATAGCGGAACCGACGCCGGGCATTCCGGTCGTCCTGCCGTTACTGTTCGGACTCGCCGCATCCGGTGATCCGGACCGAGATACCGCCCTCGAGCGACTCGCGACCGACCTCGAGTCGTTCGTCGCCGAGTTCACGGCCGACAGTTCGCTGCCGGCGTCGAGCCGGGACGGGAGGGGAGGAGACGGAACGAGTCGGAACGGAGCCGCTGCAGACGCGACGGAACGGGACGAGACGGACCCGGATACACCGGTACCGGACGAACCAACCGCGAAGGCACCGGCCCCGAACGACCGAGCCGCGGACGCATCGGCACGAGTCGACACGAGCCGGGTCCGAGAGGCGGAGCCGACGTTCGACCTCGAGCGCGACGACGAACTGGGTCGACTGTCGGCGGCCATCGAGACGCTCGCGACGACGGTTCGAGAACGCGACCGACAGTTCGAAGCGGTCTTCGACGATCCGAAGACGCTCGTCGCCCTGCTCGATCCGAACGGGACGGTGCGACGGATCAACGAGACGGCCCTCGAGTATCTCGACAGCGACCGGGAGGAAGCGATCGGCGAGCCGTTCCCAGCGATGTCCTGGTGGGCTGACACGCCGACTGGGGACGTACAAGCGTGGATCGACCGCGCCGAATCCGGCGTGTACGTCGAGTACGAAGCGCAATTGAACGACCCGGACGGGAATCGACGGTGGGTGAGCGGCACGTTTCGGCCGGTGACGAACGAGGCGGGGGAGGTCGCCTCGATCGTCGTCTCCGGTCGGGATGACACCGCGCGGAAGGAACGCGAACAGCGACTGGAAGCGGCGAACGCGCGGCTCGAGACGCTGTTCGAGAGCGCTCCCGACATGATCGACGTTCTCGACGCCGACGGGCGGATCGTCGACGCGAACCGACGGCTCCGTACCGAACTGGGGTACGAGGAGGGCGAACTGCTCGGGACGGGGATCTGGACGTACGACAAACTGGTCGACGAAGCGGATGTCGAGTCGATCCTCGAGGAGCTGTCGGTCGGTGACCGACGGACGTTCGAAGGGCGCTATCTGCGCCGTGACGGCTCGGAGTTTCCCGTCGAGATACAGCTGCTGCACCTCGATCTCCCGGAGGCGAACCGGTTCGTGGCTATCAGTCGCGACATCACCGAGCAGAAGGCTCGCGAACGGGAGTTACAGCGGCACACGGCGTACACCGACGAGTTGCTCGACGCCGTCGACGACGTCTTCTACGTTATCGACGGGAACGGCGAGATTCAGCGGTGGAACGAGACGCTCTCGTCGGTGACCGGCTTCTCGACAGCGGAGATCGAGTCGATGAACGCCGCCGAGTTCTTTTCGCCCGCGGATCAGCGACTGGTCGCCGACGCGATCGACGAAGCGCTCGAGACGGGCTCCGCGCGAGTGGAGGTGTCGCTGCTCACCGCCGACGGCGAGTCGATTCCCTACGAGTTCATCGGCGCCAGACTCGAGGATCTCGACGGGAACGCCGTCGTCACGGGGATCGGTCGCGACATCTCCGAACGCAAAGAGCGCGAACGCCAGCTCTCGACGTTGATGAGCAACGTCCCGGGGATGGTGTACCGGTGTCGGAACGAGCCGGACTGGCCGTTCGACTTCGTCAGCGAGGGCTGTTTCGAACTCACCGGCTACGACCCCGAAATGCTGGAGAACGACGACGTGAACTGGGCTTCGGATATCATCCTCGAGCGACACGGCGAGCTGTGGGAGACGGTTCAGCAGGCCGTCGCGAACCGGGAGCCGTTTCAAGTAACCTTCCCGATCGAGACGGCCGACGGCGACCGCCGTTGGGTCCGCGAACGCGGACGAGGCGTTTTCGACGAGAACGGCGAACTCGAGTCGCTAGAGGGTGTCATCACCGACGTCACCGAGCAGATCGAGAACGGGCGTCGACTCGAGCGAACCACGCGGCTCCTCGAGCAGTCCCAGCGGCTGGCCAACATCGGGGCCTGGGAGCTCGACGCGACCGAGGAGCCGTACGATCTCGAGTGGACCGATCAGGTGTCCCGGATTCACGGGCTCCCGCCCAGCGAAGCGGTCGACGTGGAGCGAGCGCTCGAGTTCTACCACCCAGCGGATCGGCCGACCGTCAGGTCGGCCCTCGAGCGCGCCATCGAGGACGGCGAACCGTACGATCTCCAGGTCCGGCTCCAGTCGGACGACGGCGACCAACGGTGGGTGCGCACGATCGGCGACCCGGTCGAAGCGGACGGGACCATCGTCAAAGTTCGAGGGGCATTTCAGGAGATTACCGACCGCAAACGACGCGAACGCGAACTCGAGCGCTACGAGACGATCATTCAGGCGGTCGGTGACCCGGTCTATACGCTCGACGAATCGGGCGAGTTCCAGTTCGTCAACGACGCGATGGAGTCGCTTACGGGCTACGAGCCCGAGCAGATGCTCGAGTGGGACGTTGCGGACGTCATGACGAGCGCGGATCTCGAGGCGGCCAGGGAGTTGGTTCGCGACCTGCTCCGCGAGGGCGAACCGTACGGGACCTTCGAAATGGGCCTCGTGACAGCTGACGGCGACGTGATCGAAGCGGAGAACCACGTTGCGCTGTTACCGATGGACGACGGCGAGTTCGCCGGCACCGCGGGCGTCGTCCGCGATATCACCGAGCGCAAGGAGCGCGAACGCGAACTCGAGCGCACGACCGATCTGTTAGAGCGGGTCCAGCGCATGGCGAAGGTCGGTGGCTGGGAACTGGACGTCGACGCCGAGCCGCCGGCAGCGACCTGGACCGACGAGTGCTATCGATTGCACGGCCTCTCCCGCGACGTCACGCCCACGCTCGAGACGACTCTCGAGAGCTATCATCCGGACGATCGCCCGTTCGTTCGCACCCGACTCAGAAACGCGATGGACGCCGAACGGGGGTACGATTTCGAAGCCCGGCTCCAACCCGACGAGGACGAGAGCAGGTGGGTACGAGCGACCGGCGAGCCGATCTTCGACGCGGCGGGCGACCTCCGCGCGTACCGCGGCTCGATCAAGGACATCTCCGAGCAGAAGAGACGAGAACTCACGCTCGAGTCGCTCCACGAGACCGCACGCGACCTGCTCAACGCCGAGACGGAGACGGCGATCGCGGAACTGGTCGTCGAGACGGCCGCGGATATCCTCGAACCGGGGAGCGCGGGAGTGTATCTGCTGGACTCGGGAACGAATCGGTTCGAGCCGACCGCGTTCACGGACGAGTTCGCCGATCGAACCGACGGCGCGCCGTCGATCACGGTCGGCGACAACGACTCCGTGCTCTGGAACACCTATCTGGCCGGCTCACAGACGGTCGTCGACGACGCTGCGACCAGCGACCGCTCGCCGCTGTTCGGCGGCGACGTGCCGGGCGGGTTGCTGGTCCCGATCGGCGACCACGGGGTGTTCGTCCTGGTCACTCCGCCCGCCACCATCGACGACGAGGCGCGACGACTGGTCGAGACCCTCGTCGCGACGACCGAAGCCGCGTTCGACCGCCTCGAGAGCGAGGCGAGCCTTCGAGAACGCGACGCGGAGCTGGAGGCACAGAACCGGCGGCTCCGACGCCAGATTCAGATCACCGAGATCATTAGGGGGATCGACCGGTCGCTCATCGGCGCCAACAGCCGCGAAGAGATCGAGCAAACCGTCCCCGAACGGCTCGTCGAGGGCGACACCGTCGCGTTCGCCTGGATCGGCGACGTCGACGCCGCCGGAAGGACGCTCGAGCCGCGGAGCTGGGCGGGCGCCGAACCGGAGTATCTGGACGCGGTGTCGTTCGATCTCGAGACCGACGCGGACGAGCCGTCCGTTCGGACCGTCGGGTCGGGGACGCCTTCGGTCGTCGAAAACGTCGTCGAGGGGCTCAAAGACGAGCCGTGGCGGACCAGTGCGCTCGATGCGGGCTTCCAGTCGGTGCTCTCCGTGCCGCTGTCGTTCGAGGAGTACAGCTACGGCGTGCTCACGGTGTACGCCGACGAGCCGGACGCCTTCACCGACCTCGAGCGGACGGTGTTTGCGGAGCTCGGCGAGGGAATCGCGAACGCGACGAACGCGGCGAAGACGCAGGAAGCGCTCCACGCGGAGACGCTCGTCGAACTCACGCTCGCGCTCGAGGGCAGCGACGACGCGCTGTCTCAAATCGCGAGGAAGACCGGCGCGACCGTCGAGTACGAGGGCCTCGGCGTCGACTCCGGCTCGGAAACGGTGCTGTTCTTCGAGACGAACGGTGTCGCGCCGGACGATGTCCGTACCGTCCTCGACGAGCTCGTCTCCGTAACGGACGCGCGACTCGTCACCGAGTCGGACGAGCAGTGTCTGTTCGAGGCGACCGTCACGAGCGACGTCGTCGCCTCTCGGCTGGTTCGTCACGGCGCCAGCCCGCGGTCGATCACCGCCGACGGCGACCGAACGATGATCACCGTCGACGTTCCCACGACGACCGACGTCAGGGAGTTCGTCGAGATGCTCGCCGAGCGGCACGCCGGCGTCGAACTCCAGTCGCGGCGCCACGTCAGGCGATCGTCCACCACGAGACAGCTGTCGTCGCTGTTCGACGAACTGACCGATCGCCAACTCGAGGTGCTGCGGACGGCGTATCTGGCCGGTTTCTTCGAGTGGCCCCGCGAGAGCACCGGCGAGGAGATCGCCGAGATGCTCGAAGTAACTCAGCCGACGGTCAACCGGCACCTCCGGATCGGCCAGCAGCGACTGCTGGCTCAACTGTTCGAGAACGGCGCGCTCTCGTTCGCCGACGAGGCGTAAGCCGGCCGTTCGGTCGGTCGTTTTCGGTGCTGTTTCGAGAAAGGAACACCCAAGGAGGGCGATGCCGTAGCCCTCCGCATGGAAACGCCCTCGCATTCGGAACAGCGTGACGGTGCGCCGCTCCGATCGACGTTCGTCGCGATCGGACTGACGGTCTTCGGTCTCCTCATGGCGGAGTTCGCAACGCTCCCCGCCTTCCTGGTCGATCCTTCCCTGCTCGATGCCGTCATGGGCGGCTCGCTGGGCGACGCTTCGATGGGCGGCCGGACGCTACTCCTGATGTTGAACTTCGTCGGAATGGCGCTAGCCGGCGTGATCTACCTGCTCGCCACCGGTCGCGGGCTGTCGTGGATCGACCTCCGCGTCCCGACCCGAAACGACTGGAAGTACCTGATCGGCGGCAGCGTCGGCATCATCGTGTTCCTCTACGCCGTGAGTATCCTCTTTATGCTGCTCGACGTGCCCGCCGCGGAGAGTCAGGTGATGGATATCGTCGGCGAGAACCAGACGATGATCCTGATCATGATCTTCATCGTGTTCTTCTTCAACGCTCCCGCCGAGGAGTTCCTCTTCCGGAACGTCATCCAGAAACGCCTCTACGAGGGCTTTTCGCGGACGAACGCGATTCTGGTCACGAGCGTCATCTTCGCGGCCGTCCACCTCCCGATGTACCTCCTCGCCGAAACGCTCGTCGCGACCCTCGCGTCGCTCACGATCATGTTCGGCGGCTCGGTGATCTTCGGCTACCTCTACGCGAAAACGGACAACCTCCTCGTGCCGACCATCGCCCACGCCGTGCTCAACGCCTTCCAGTTCACGATGCTCTATCTCGCGATCGAGTTCGGGCTGGACGACGCCGAGACTGCGCCCTCGTTTGTCCTCGAGGCGGTCGCACTGATTCCGCTGTAGCCGCCCGATCAGTTTCACCGCGTTCTCCCTCCCTTTATTAGGGCCGGCGGGTGAGAGCGTGTATGTCTCAGGCGAAGGGTGACAGACGCGAACGGGAACTCGTCAACGCGCTCGACGAGGCCGGGTTCGCGGTCATGCGTGCACCCGCGAGCGGTTCCGCGACGGAACGCGAACTGCCGGACGTCCTCGCGGGCGACGGCGAGCAGTTCTACGCGATCGAAGCGAAATCGAGTTCGGGTGACCCCATCTATCTCACCGGCGAGGAAGTGGAGGCGCTGATCTATTTCTCCCGGAACTTCGGTGCGAAACCCCGCATCGGCGTCCGATTCGACCGCGAGGACTGGTACTTCTTCCACCCCGGCGACCTCTACGTGACCGACGGCGGCAACTACCGCGTCAAGAAGGAGACGGCCATCGCCGACGGCACCGACTTCGCCGAATTCGTCGGCGAGAGCGAGAAGGTGACGCTCGCGGAGGTCGGTGACGACGACGACGGGCCGGACGAAGACGTTCTCCGCGTGCTCAACGCCGTCGAACAGGGCGTGATGGAGGTAGAAGAGGCCGCCGAAATGCTCGAATAAGGGTGTCAAACGGACCGTCACTGGCTGCGGTGGGGCGAAGCTATTTGACCGTGTGTGTCTTTCACACACCCGTCTCGAAGACGTGAGTACGCCGCAATCTCGAGACGCGACGGAGGCGTGTACCATGACACTCCCACCAGCCGAGCCGATGTTGGCGTTCGCAGCGGGGGCCTCGGTTCTGTACCTGGCGTTCTGGTGGGTGTGGTGGAACGTGCTCGTCGACAACGGGGTCGAACTACAGTACTCGGAGGACGGCTCCGAACTCGACTGACGATACCTCGATCGTCGGCAGAGCCGGTCAGTCGTCCGCCGCCATCGGCTCCGAGAGCGTTTCGGGATCGACCGACGCCCCCCTGACGATCGGTTCGAACGCCTCGAGCGCGAACCGGTCGCCGCTCGCAATCCCCCTCGCGTCGGGGGTCTCGAGTTCGGTCGCGACGAACCGCCGGGCCACGAGCGCCATCCTGCCGTTTCCGTCGTCGAGTTTCGTTTGGGCCTCCTTGAGCAGGAGTGCGCCGGTGAAGACGTCGAAGACGTAGTGGGCGAGGCGCTTGGCCGAGAGCTGTGCGTACTCGCCGTCCGCGCCGGCCAGCATTGCGAGCGCCCCCGCGAGGTCGTGGTACTCCGCTTCGACCGTCTCGGCGGCGTCCGCCAGCGCCGGGTGCGAGACGGTCTCGAGTCGGTCCTCGATCGCCTCGAACAGCGGTTCGTGGGCGTCCTCGCGCTCGAGCGCCCGGAGCACATCTAGCGAGAGGATGTTCTCGGTGCCCTCCCAGATCGGGAGGACCTGTGCGTCCCGGAGCAGTCGGTTGGTGACGAAGTCGTTCACGTAGCCGTTGCCGCCGTGAATCTCCATCCCGTAGGAGGCGGTGTCGACGGCCATTCGCGCCGTTCGCGCCTTGGCGATCGGCACCAGCAGGCGCATCAGGCGGTAGGTGTCCTCGGCGTCGGTATCGCCCTCCGCCGAATCTGCGCCGCGTTCGGCCCGCTCGCGTTCGGACAACAGCCGCGCCGCTTCGAACGTGTACGCCATCGCGGCCTCGTGGTCGACGGCCATGTCGACCAGATCGGCTCTCATTAGTGGGTACTGGTCGATTGTCTCGCCAAACGCCTCGCGGTTCGCGGCGTAGATCTTGCTCTCGAGCAGCACGCGACCGATGATTCCACAGGAGGCGGCGGCGTTCGAGAGCCGCTCGACGTTGAGCATCTCGGTCATCTGCTTGAACCCGTTCTCTTCCTCGCCGACGAGGTGGGCTTTCGCGCCGGTGAACTCGACTTCCCCAGTTGGAACGGCGATAGTCCCGAGTTTGTCCTTCAGCCGCCGATAGAGTTGGTCGTTCACCTCGTCGGGTGCGAGCGGGCCGTCCTCGAGTCGGTCGCCCTTCGTGTAGGGGCCGTCACCGGCCTCGTCGGGGTCTGCGTGGGGGACGAGAAACATCGAGAGGCCCTGCGTGCCCTCGGGGGCGTCCTCGGTTCGGGCCAGCGCGAGGGTTCCCTCGGCGTCGATATTCGAACAGAACCACTTCTCGCCGTAGAGGCGCCAACACTCCTCGTCTTGGTCCCACTCGGCGCGCGTTTCGTTCGCCCCGACGTCGCTGCCGCCCTGTTTTTCGGTGAGGAACATCGCGCCCTCGAGCAGGTCCGCGTAGGTTCGGCTCGTCAGCCCCTCGTAGTAGCCGGCGAGGTCGCCGTCGTCGAACTTCTCGAGGACGAGCGCTGCGCCCGCGGTCATCGCCACCGGGCAGTCGAATCCGGGGTCGGCGTAACACAAGAGGTACTGCATCGCGAGGTTGTGCGAGAGCGGCATCGGCTCCTCGCGGCCGGGTGGGGCTTCGAACGAGTCGGACACGATCCCCATCTCGTAGGCCAGTCGCTCGTTCTCGAGCTGTTCGGCGGGGTAACGAACGCGGTTCTGGACCTCGCCGTGTTTGTCGTAGGGCTCGAGTTCCGGCCCGTGATCGTCGATGTAATCGGCGTTGTCCGCGATCGTGTGACCGACGATCTCGCCGAACTCCGAGAGCCGGGACTCGGCCCACTCGAACTCGTCGTCGGTGTAGATTCGACGCAACTCGCGCTCGAGGGCGCGATCGAGCTTCCAGTAGTTGACGTGGCGTCCCTCCGCGAACTGGCCGTGGTCGATCCCGTCGCTCATAGCCTGGTAGTTGTTGGCGCGTCTCAATAAAACGGTCGTGAGTCAACGGCCGATTCGTTTTCGATCGTTTATGGGCTCGAGTGACATGGTTCGTCGGCAGGTATCCGTCTAGCCGGTTCGAAACGGCAATCTACTACGCGGGTGATGATCCGTCCCAGATGTCGTGACGGGGAGACACCGTCGACGAGAGTGGCAAGCGGTAACGCTTTGTCTTGGTCGAGACTGCCCGAGAACTGCGTGTTAATGGTGCTGTGTATGGCTCACGTAGTGTGGTTGCCAGAAGTTACCTCCTTTGCAACGGGAGTCAGTTACGGTTCCATACGAGATTGGATAGATTTTATACATATATTGGACAATAAGGTACGTACGTAGCATGCGACGACGAAAATATCTCTCAGTGACTGGACTCGTGGCCGTACTTCCGGGCTGTATTTCCGATAGTAGTACTGTTGAATTCAAACTACATCGAATATTGATTATGAACCGTTTAGCGGAAGATATCGGCGTTACCGTGACAATAGAAGAAGATGAAGCGGTTGTCTATGAAAAAGAGCATCAAACCGAAGCGGTTGACGGCTCTTCTACGTCATCAGTTGAGGTCAAAGAAGAAACGATGACCAAATTAGGAGATTATAAGGTCACTATCCATGTCGGTGATAGCGATAGTGGAGGTAGTGCCACGTTCAGTAGTGATGGAATCGAGGGCATAGACGGTAACAAAATAGAATTAATTACCACTGTAGAAGCTGTCGATGATGTACGTTTGTACACTCAAATTGCTGAGGATTAGCATATTTCGAATTTGTTTGTCAACGGTCGACTGGTATAACGGATGACCCATACACGTTCAACGACTGTCCAACAGACAGTGTGTGATCGACTGTGAACTGTCGAAGCGAACGCTACGCCGCCTTCTCGAGTCGCGTTCGCGGGAAGACGTAGACCTTCAGCGAGCCAGGGATGACGCCGTTCGTGGCGACGGTTGCATGGGGGTAGACGGCCCCGACGACGGGGACGTCTGGCTCGTAGTTCTCGTTCGTCCCGTAGTCGGCGACGGAACAGTCGGCTGCGCCGATCTGGACCGCGTCAGCCCGCAGGTCGGAGACGTCGACGACCGTGAGTCGGTCGCCCGTCTCGCGGTCGCGGACCGCGCTGCCCGGCCAGATCGCGTGTTCGTCACAGTAGGCGGGGGCGTTCGCCGCGTCTTCGTCGACGAAGACGGCGGTTCCGCAGTCGTGACAGGGAACCGCGACCTCGCCCGGCGGCGGCGTTCGACCGTCGGTGATCTCGATGGCGACCCGGCGGATGTGCTTGCAGCGAGCCTCACGGAAGATGTGATCCGGACAGGTGCAGCGACCGCCCTCGAGGTCGACGAGGTAGGTGTGGTTGCTGGCCGATTCGACCTCGTAGAGGCCATCGCCTAGCGAGAGGACGGACATCGGTTCGGTGCGAGCGCGGCGCGCCCGCGCCTCGAGGCGGTTGCTCGGCGGTACTGGCAGTGGTGTTTTCGGTGACGCTGTTGTGTTCATGGGTGCGTCGAAGCGGTGCGATCAACGGCTGCTGATCGGCTTTGTTGTAGTCGGCTGGCTATTCGAAGATTCTAGGCGTTCGAGCGATATAACGCGTTTGCCGGCAGTTGCCGGCAGCTGCTTTATATGCCTTAGACGGAGAACCCCTTCAGTTCGAGTGGAGATATGCCGGGCTGTCGAGGAGGATCGTCGGCCGAGTCGGACCCGGTCCTCGGGGCGCGCCCTTCGAAGCGCTTTTGCCCGGTCCGCCGAAATCCATCCGGTAATGCTCGAGCGTGAGCGAATCATCGAAATCGTCGTCGCCGTCGCCGCCGTCCTCCTGATGCTCGGCGTCATGATCGGTATCGGTTCCGAATACGGTGGCAACGGACAAGCCATGTCGACCGACGGCGGGGAGATGCTCGTGATGGCCATCGTCGGCTTCATCCTCCTGTTGACGGCCGTCGGCATCGCCCTCGCGTTCGTCCTGAACGATCCTGAGGACGGACTCGAGACGGACGACGACCCGGACGCCCAGAGCGCGGCCTGAAGTCGGTCGTTCACGTCGGCGGGGACACGGATCCGACGACGCTGCGGTATCTTTTTCACGCCCTGTAAATGACAGTACATATGGACAATTCCGGCGTCAGTGCTGAGTCGCGAACGGGGTCGGTGAGTCGTCTTCGGCGTCTCGCCGTCGCCGCCGTCTTCGTGCTCCTCGTCTCGTCGGTGGTCGTGCGGATGACCGGCGCCGTCGATCCGCTGCTGGCCGGCGCCGCGCTGGCGCTGCTGATCGTGCTCGGCGTCGTTGTGGTGCTGTCGACGGCCGGCTCGAGCACGGAGACGAACGGCGACGACGAGGACGGGAACACCGACGACGGCGAGTCCGACGTCTGGGACGCGATTCCCTCCTGGCAGTACGAGGGTCGACACGTCGAATCGGGGGGTCTCGCTCGTGGCGAACAGGAGCAGGCGTTACAGGACATTCAGCGACAGGCAGACGAACTGTCCGAGGAGCCCGAAAAATAGTCGCGCGCTCGGTCGCACCGGTTCGCCCCGATCAATCGCCGCTCGCTTCCTGCCCTTCGTCGCTCTCGTCACGCCAGTCTTCGACCTCGTCGTCGTCGGCGTCGTCGATCCGCTCCTCGTAGTAGGCCATCGGATGTGGAATACGTTCGCAGAGATCGTCCTTGTTCACGCAGTCGCCGTAGGACTGCATCGTCGCACAGGAGGGCGCGGAGTACTCCGTCGGCGAGGAGTCGCCGCGGATGTGGTCGGTCTGATAGCGGGTCATCTCCTCGCCGAACGACGAGTTCACGCGGTAGAGGTCGACGATCTCGTCGGTCGTCATCCCGATGTTCGCCAGGAAGGCGGTGATCGCGAACCGGGAGTGGTGTGGGAGGTGTTCGCCCTTCTGAATCTGATCGAGCAGGGCCTTCATACACGGCGGGAACAGGTCCGGAACGACGGTGTCGATCTCCCGCGTGAGTTCGAGGTCGGCGAGCACGTCCCGAATCTCGGCTTCCTCCTCCTCGAGCGCCGTCGCGATGACCTCGGGAACGTCGAACGGAAGCCCCTCCTCGATCCGACTCCGGATGGCCTCCTGGAGCAAGACGAGGAGTTCGGCCTCCGAGACCGGCACCTCGCCGTCGGCCAACGCGCGGTTGACGAGCCGCCACTCGTCGTCCCAGCAGTCCTCCGCCAGCGGCAGGTAGGTTCCGACGTCGATCCGGTAGCCACCGGACGTCTCCCGAACGTCGCCGTGGAGGTCGAACTCCGAGAGGAGCGTCTCGAGGTCGAGCCCCGTCGACTCGACGCTTTTGAGTTCGGTCGTCTCCTCGAGGTCGGCCGTAAAGCGGTCGTAGGCCGTCGCGGCTTCGGCGCGGGCGTACTTGCGCACGAGGATGTTCTCCTCGACCATCGAGACGAGCACGCGCGCGACCGGATAGGAGAGCAACTCGACGCGGGCCTCCCGCCGCGGTTCACCGGTTTCGCCGTCCTCGAGGGCCGCCACGACGCGCTCGCGAGCGCGGTCGACGACCGCGTCGTCCTGCTCGACGACGGTGGCCAGATCGACGGCCTCCGTCGCCACCGCGTCGCGGGCGGCCTCGAGGAACGGGTACCGGGCGTGCAGTCGCTGCATCGGTAATGGGATGTTACTGCGCGGGGTTAAACCCGCTGATTGTTCGTCGGATCACGGGGGGTGGTAACCGGCGATTGGATCGCTCGATCGTCGGCCACTCCCGGTGCTGATAGCGCAAACGAGGGTCGATTTCAAGGGGATCCGATACGTCACTCCGAGTATGCCACGGGCGCTACGCGACGGTGTGTCGATCTACTACGAGCGCGAGGAGAGCGAGGACGGCGGGACGCCGGTCGTCTTCGTGCAGGGACTGGGTTACGGCCGGTGGATGTGGCGGTGGCAGCGCGAGGCCGTCCGCGACAGCTACGACATGGTCGCGCCGGACAACCGCGGAACGGGCCAGTCCGACACCGGGCTGCCGCCGGTCCTCCCGCGACTGCCCCGCAAACTCCGCGCGCCGCTCATCTTCAAACTGGCCGGCTACTCCATCGGCGGGCTCGCGGCCGACCTCGAGGCCGTCCTCGAGGACGCGGGCATCCGGGAGGCCCACATCGTCGGGGCGAGCATGGGCGGGATGATCGCCCAGCGCTACGCGATCGAGTACACCCGTGCGAAGACGCTCACGCTCTGTTGTACGAGCCACGGCGGTCCGGACGCCGTTCCCGTCCCGGAGGAGACACAGGAGTTCATCTTCGACGTGCCGAAGGGGGCCACCGAGCGCGAAAAATTGCGGCATCGAATGCGTCCCGCGTTCAACGAACGGTTCACGAATCGGAATCCGCACCTGATGGACCGTATCCTCGAGTGGCGACTCGAACAGGACGCCGAGGACCCGGCCCGCGAGGCCCAGGCCGCCGCCGTCCTGAACTTCGACGTCAGCGACCGTCTCGACAGCATTCGGGTGCCGACGTTGGTCCTCCACGGGACCGACGATCGGGTCGTCCCCGCGGGGAACGGGACGCTGCTCGAGGAGGCGATTCCGAACGCTCGACTCGAGCGGTTCGAGGGCGGTTCGCACCTGTTTTTCATCGAGGACGCGGCGGACGTGAACGAGGAACTGCTGGCGTTTCTCGACGAACACGAGTGACGGCGCGCTCGGCGGGGGTTCCGTTCGGCTGCTCGAGGTCGGTTATCCGGCTTCCGCGGATTCGAGGGCCGGCTACCCGCGACCCATCGTCTCGAGGGTCGGTGACTCGAGTTACGGCTCGGCTGCGACGGGTCCCCGTCGGATTCGAATCTCCCCGTCGCTGTGGACGCCGATGTCGAACCCCTCGTAGGTGAACCACAGCTGGTGGACGCCGGCGTCGTCGCTTCGACGGGCGTGCCGGACGAGCGAGTCGAGGGAGTCGGGTTCGACGGCCTCGTAGAGCGGGCTGAGTTCCGCCGGCGCGTCGCCGGTGAGCGCGGCGACGGCCGTCACGACGGCTTCGCTCGCCCGCTCGCCGGCTTCGGGGTCGAACGTCGCGACGTATCGGAGTTCGGCCGCCTCTGACGCGTCCGTCTGATCGTCTGCGGAGGGCATACGACGTCTACTCTGGAGAGACTGGTAGGTCGTATCCTTACTATGTAGTATCATTAAATAACGGTGCGTACACATCAGTTCGATACGATAGTTACGACTGGAGTAATTTCCACACCGTTTGCGGTTCTCGCTCACGGGTCGCTTGTGCTCCCATCCTCCGATCGGGCGTCCATCGACGTCCAGGGCTCCTATCGGTGTCTGGGGCGCGGTGACTACTCGGCCGAAAACGACGTTGGGCGTCGAGCCACCTGTTCGTCGATTCCGAACAGACGGGCGAGCAGGTTCCGGTGCCCGCGACGGAGCCGTCCCGCGAGCGACTGTCGGGTAATTCCCAGCTCGGTCGCGAGGTCGTCGAGCGTCGCCCGTCTGGGGTCGTCGAAATAACCCCGTTCGAACGCCAACTCGAGCGCCTCGAGCTGGGCCAGCGTCAGCTCGGTGTTCGTCTCGCGGGACTCGAGCGGCTGGAGTCGGCGAACGGAGAGCCGAACGTCGTTCGTCCGACACCGGCTCTGGAACCGTTTGATCGCGTCGTGGTCGTCCGCTCGGAGTCTGAACCGCCACTGGTTCCGTTTGCCGACCGCCGAGAGAAGCGTGACGTTCGAGTCGACGATCGCGCTGACGATGCCGTTGGCCGTCGGATCCCACTCCGCTCGAAAGAGGACGTTGCCGTCGTCGAGCTCGTCGACCAGCGTGAACGTCTCCGCGGGCGGCGACGCCTCGAGTGCGGCCGTGACGTCGTGTCGGTCCGCACCGCTGATCCAGAGATAGGGAAACACTGCCCCGTTCGTCGGAACGATCCGCTCGAGTTCGACCGTCGCCTCGGGAACCGCCGAGAACAGCGAGCCGAGCGGAAACTCGTCGGCGGGGACGGCGAACTCGACGAGGATTGCCATTGACCCACGCTGACGTGACGGCGCCCAATAAATCCAGTGATACGAGTAACGAATAGAAACACTCCCACCGTAAGAACGGTTTTCCGTCGAGGCGGCGCGATCAGTCGCTCTGAATGCGCGGTGCGAGCATGTAGGTGACCTGTCCCTGTCCCTCCGCGAAGCCGAAGTAGATCTTGACGGGGAACTCCTCGCCGAGGTGGAGCGTGACCTCGGTGTCGGAGGGAATCGCCTTGTTCATGTCCTTGAGGTAGTCGAGCGAGAACAGCGAGTGGGCCGGACCGACCTGCAGGTCGATCAGGTCCTCCTGGGTGAGTTCGAGGTGGACGTCGTCGGTGTCGCCCTCCGCGTCGACGTAGAAGTACTCGTCCGCCTCCTTGACGCCGAGTGCGATATGATCGCTCACCATATCGGCTGCTTTCACCGAGCGGTTGACGTCTTTGCCCTCGAGGATGACCTCTGCGGGCAGGTCGAGATCCGGAATGTCCGGCTCCTGTCGGATGGAGTCGGGGTCGATGAGCGCGAGGGTGTACTCGAGCCCGTCGATCTGGATGTGGAGTTTGCGCGTCTCTTCGTCGAGTTCGAGCTGGACGAGCTGGCCGGATTCGGCCATGCCTGCGATATCCTCGAGTCGCGAGAGGTCGACACCGATCAGCCCGCCGTCGGCTTCGTAGGATTCGAACGCCGCCGCATCGAGCGAGAGGTCGACCATCCCGACGTTAGCGGGGTCGACGGCTCGAATTTCGAGACCGTCTTCCTCGAGGTGGATCTTACACTCGTCGACCAGCACGCTCACCGAATCGAGCGCGCTGGTGAGCGTTGCCGCGCTCACGATGGCCTTGAACATATAGCTCGGGGTACGGACGGTTGCCATAAAAAGCCACCCTTTACGCGCGAGCGCGACACGGGCGACGCGGCGAGTACCGCCGCATCGAAACCTCGAGTTTGTCGCTGAAACGGAGATACGGGTGGGCGGTGGGGGTCGTTTGGAGCGATCACTCTTCGAGCCGGGTATGTCTATCGTTATCGTGCAGTAAGGTGACACAAACGAAATACCGAGAAATCGCCCGTTCGGTATGAGTCTCCCTTCTGCGGTCGTCCTCGCGGCGGGTGAGGGGACCCGTCTCAGGCCGTTGACTCGGAATCGACCCAAACCGATGCTCCCGGCGGGAACCAGGCCCATCCTCGAGCACGTCTTCGATCAGTTGATCGAGGCTGGAATCGACTCGATCACGGTCGTCGTCGGCTACCGTGGCGACCGAATCCGGTCGTACTTCGGCTCGAGTTATCGCGAGGCCGATCTTACGTACGTTAGGCAGGACCGACAGCTCGGAACCGGACATGCGCTTCGCGCTGCGTCGTCGATCATCGACGGAACGACGATCGTCGTCAACGGGGATCAGCTCGTGGACAGCCGGCTCATCGACGACGTCGCTACCGCCCACGACGTCGACGCCGCCGCGACGATCGGTCTCGTCAGACGACAGGAGATCGGCGAGTACGGCGGCGCGATTCTCGATGACGATGGCACCGTCGCGGAGCTTGTCGAAAGGCCACAGGACAAGCGGGCGTACAAACTCAACGCCGGCGTCTACGCCGTCGAGCCGTCGATCTTCGACGCGATCCGTCGAACGGAGCCGACTGACGGCGAATCGTCGCTGATCGACGCGGTCACGACGCTGATCGAAGACGGCGAGACGGTTCGCGGCACCGTCTCGGACAGCTACTGGCTCGACGCGACCTACCCGTGGGATCTGCTCGATCTCTCAGACGCGCTGTTCGATACCGGCGTGATCGGTGACGAGGTCGCCTCCTCCGCGACCGTCCACGACTCGGCGACGATCCGCTCGCCGGTGGTGATCGACCGCGACTGCGAGGTCGGTCCCGGGGCGGTCGTCGGCCCACACACCTGTCTCGGCGAGAACGCGACCGTCGGCTCGAACGCTGTCGTCGAGCGGAGCGTGATCGACGCCGACAGCCGTCTCGGCGCCAACGCGACGGTCGTCGACTGCGTGACCGGAATCGGTGTCGACGTCGGCCACGCGTCCGTCGTTCCGGGCGGCCCTGGGGACGTTCGCGTCGGCGACCGGTTCTTCGAGGACGAGCCGATCGGGGCCTTACTCGCCGATCGGGTCACCGATCGCGGCGGCGTGACGTACGCGCCGGGGACCATCGTCGGGGCCACCGCGACGATCGCCGCCGGCACGACGGTCCGTGGTCGGATCGACGACGAAACCGAGGTGCGTTCCTGATGTGCGGAATCATCGGCTACGCCGGCGGTGAGTCGGACGACACCGTCCTCGAGCGACTCCTCCACGGCCTCTCGAACCTCGAGTACCGCGGCTACGACTCGGCTGGAATCGCGGTGGCGAACGCCCCGCTCGCGGTCGAAAAACGGCAGGGCGAACTCTCGGAACTCGAGCGCGCGCTCACCGACGGCGGCACGGATTCGGACGACTGGATCGGGAGCGACGCCGTCGACGGCTTCGACGGCCCGACCGGAATCGGCCACACGCGCTGGAGTACGCACGGCCCGCCGTCGGACGTCAACGCCCACCCGCACACGAGCCCCAACGGTTCGGTCGCCGTCGTTCACAACGGGATCATCGAGAACTACTGCGAACTCCGCGAGGAGCTGTCGGCGGCCGGTTACGAGTTCCGGAGCGATACCGACACCGAGGTCGTTCCCCACCTCATCGATCAGGAGCGTTCGGCGGGAGTCGACCGCTTTGCGGCGTTTCGCGCGGCGATCGACCGACTCGAGGGCAGCTACGCGATCGCGGCGGTGTTTCCCGGCTGCGAGACGATCTACGTCGCCCGACACGAGTCGCCGCTTGTTCTCGGGCTTGGCGAAGACGGCAACTTCCTCGCGAGCGACGTCCCCGCGTTCATCGAGTACACGAACCAGGTCGTCTACCTCGACGACGGCGAGTTCGCCGCGGTCTCGCCCTCGTCGGTCACCGTCTCCGACGAGTCGGGCGCCGTCGTCGAGAAGTCTATCGAGACGATCGACTGGGATCCGGAGGACGCCGGCAAGAGCGGCTACGACCACTACATGCGAAAGGAGATCACCGAACAGCCCCGGGCCATTCGGGACTGTCTGCGCGGTCGCATCGAAGAGCTGGGTGGCACCGTCTCGCTCCCCGAACTCGAGGGGCTCGAGAGCCCCTCTTCGGTCCAGTTCGTCGCCTGCGGAACGTCCTACCACGCGGGACTGTTCGGCGAGCGCCTGCTCCAGCGTCGGGGGATCCCCGCCCAGACGTTCGTCGCGAGCGAGTACGACGCCGACGAGCTGCCCGTCGACGAGGAGACGCTCGTCGTCGGCGTCACCCAGAGCGGCGAGACGGCCGACACGATGCGCGCGCTTCGGGGGGCGAACCGCGCCGGCGCCACGACGCTCGCGCTGACCAACGTCGTCGCCAGCTCCGCGGCGCGGGAGTGCGACCACGTGCTCTACATCCGCGCGGGCCCGGAGATCAGCGTCGCCGCGACGAAGTCGTTCGCCTCCCAGCAGGTCACCCTCTCGCTGCTCGCGACCGCGCTGGCCGACACCGCCGATCCCTCCTCGTCCGCCTCGCGCGAGCACCTTCGCGAACTCCGGCGGCTTCCCGATCACATCCAGTCCGTACTGGACGATTCGAACGCCCGATCAGTCGCCGAGGCGTTCCTCGAGTCCGACGCCTACTTCTTCATCGGTCGGGGGTACAACGCGCCGGTCGCGCTCGAGGGCGCGTTGAAGCTCAAGGAGATCACGTACCGACACGCCGAGGGGTTCCCGGCCGGCGAGTTGAAACACGGGCCGCTGGCGCTGGTCACGGAGGCGACGCCGGTGTTCGCGATCGTCTCGGGTCGGGAGAAGACGTCGGCGACGATCGGGAACGTGACGGAGGTACAGGCTCGCGGGGCGCCGGTCGTCGCGGTGACCGATTCGCCGGAGACGGTCGGCAGCCACGCCGACTACGTCCTCGAGGTTCCCGAGACGCATCCGGCGGTGATGCCGATCGTCGCGAACGTCCAACTCCAGCTGGTCGCCTACTGGCTGGCCGACGCGCTCGATCGACCGATCGACAAACCGCGGAACCTGGCGAAGAGCGTCACCGTCCTCTGATCGCGCCGATCGCGATCCGCGACGATACCGATCGTTCGGAGCGCTGTCCGTCAGTTCCGGCACGATCGGAGGGCGGTTACGGTTCCACCGGTACATCGGTACAGCAGACCGTCTCAGCCGGACTCGACGCCGGTGATCTCGAACCGGGCACCGCCCGCCCGTCCCTCGCCGATCGAGACGTCCCAGCCGTGGGCGTCGACGATGTCCTTCACGATTCGCAGCCCGAGACCGGTTCCCTCGCCGGTCGTATACCCCGGCTCGAAGATCAGGTCCCGGTCCGCCGCCGGAACGCCGGGACCGTCGTCTTCGACGAAGAACCCGTCCTCGAGCGTCCCGACGGTAACGGTTACCGTCGGTTTCTCACCGTCGTGCTCCTCGGTCGTTCCGTGAACGAGCGAGTTCCCGAAGAGGTTCTCGAGCAACTGGACGAGACGGGTTTCGTCGGCGCGGAGCGTCGTCCGCTCGTCGACCTCGATCTCGAGGGTCGAATCGACGTGCGGACTCGCGTTCCAGGCGTCGTTGGCGGTCGCGGCCAGCGAGACGGATTCGGTTTCGGCGGCGACGGTCCCCGCTCGGGCCAGCGACAGCATGTCGTCGATCAACGTCTCCATCCGCTCGTGGGCCGCCTGGACGTCATCGAGATACGGAACGTCGTCGTCGAT
The DNA here is from genome assembly GCF_900100335.1 of Natronorubrum texcoconense. Lineage (GTDB taxonomy): Archaea > Halobacteriota > Halobacteria > Halobacteriales > Natrialbaceae > Natronorubrum > Natronorubrum texcoconense. The sequence continues at coordinate 60,727 of NZ_FNFE01000004.1, forward strand.
CTGGTCCCGGACTAGCTCGAGGTAGCCCGTCGCAATGGCGAGCGGTCCGCGGAGATCGTGAGAGACGGTGCTCGCGAACTCGTTAAGCAGATCGTTCTGCCGATTGAGTCGCTCTTCGGCGAGCTTTCGACGCGTCACGTCCTTCTGGAAGCCGACGAAGTGCAGGCCCGACTCCCCGTTGCCACCGATCGGTGCGATCGTCACCTCGTTCCAGAACATCGTCCCGTCGCGCCGGTAGTTCCGGACGTCGACGGAAACCGGTTTCCGGGCGTCGATCGCCGCCCGCATCTCGTCGACAGGTTCCTGTCGCGTCCGCTCTCCCTGCAGAAACCGACAGTTGCGGCCGATGATCTCTGACTGCGGGTACCCGGTTAACTCGGTGAACGTTCGGTTCGCGTAGACGATCGGATTGTCCGCCTTCGAGGGATCGGTGATCGTGATTCCGACCGGGGCCTCGTCCATCGCCGCGTTCTTGCACTCGAGTTCCCGGTGGTTCCGGTACCCCGAGACGGCGTTCGTGATCTGGTTCGCGAGGAGTTCGTACTGGTTCGTTCCGCCCCCCTTCCTGAGGTAGTCGGTTACGCCCGCCGTAATTGCCTCGCTCGCGACCGCCTCGGAGCCGGAGCCGGTAAACAGGATCACCGGGAGGTTTTCGTCGAACTCTCTGATGGCCTCTAACAGTTCGATGCCGTTCATCGTCGGCATCTCGTAGTCCGTCACGATACAGTCGTATCGCTGCTCTCGAATGCGCTCGAGGGCGCCTTCGGGCTCCTCCTCGGTGTCGACGACCAGTGAGTCGGTCGTCTTCTCGAGAACCGCGGCCGTAAGTCCGAGTATTGCGGCGTCGTCGTCCACGCAGAGGACGCGGATCGGGCGGCCGGTCGGTACTGCCATACGATTCGTACGGTGCCAGCGGGCTTGAACGTATGGTGCGAGAGCCGACTCGAGCGGATGGAGCCGCTATCAACCGGCGACGATAGCTCGAGTATCAGTCCGATTCTGAGACGGAGAGCGAGCCTGAACGCCTTGCTTCGGGGTGTTGATTTATAGGAACGGGCACTGTTAATACGACCATCCGTGACCTCCGAACCGACCGACGCCGAGGCGGCGTTTCAGTACGAACTCCGCCGCAGACTGGCCGTGGTTCACGCGACCGCTGAAACCATGCTCGAAGACCCCGACGGCTCGCTGACGGTTGACCAGCGCGAGTCCGTCGAGACGATCCTCGCCGCGTCGAACGAACTCTCGTCACTCGTCGCTCACGACCCAGAGACGGTCGAGCCGGCGCTGGAGCCCGACGCGGACGGCGACGTGGCCGCACCCACGCCGAGCGTCGACGATCCCGACCGATCGGCGTCGATAGACCTCGTCCTCGAGTCGGGCCCGTTCGCCGACGTTCTCGTCGACCAACTCGAGCAGTCGGGATACGAACCGACGGTCGTCTCGAGCGTCGACGACGTTCGATCGTCGGCCGAGGGGGCCGACGCGGCCCGACACGTCGTCCTCGACTGGCGCGCCTTCCCGGAGCCGTCGATCGAGAGCCTCACGGCCCTGTTCGATCGACTCGAGGCGGGGACGTCGATCGCGTTGCTCTCGGTCGTCGACGACGAGTCGATTCCGGCGCCGGTTCTCGGCGTCTCGGGACTGCTCTCGCCGCGGGCGTCGACGGAGATGGTCGCGGACGTTCTCGCGTCGATCCACTTCGATCCTGACGACGAGCCTCGAGTAGTTGTCGCGACGGTGGACGACGACGCGGCCGAGGGCCGTTCGATGGCGGAGACGCTCGAGGCGGTCGGCTGTGCGGTCGACACCGTGTCGGTCGCAGAACTCCGGTCGCACGCGGATCGGGACGGGATCGATTGTGTCTTCCTCTCCGCCGACGGCGTCGATACGATCGACGACGCGACGCTCCGTTCGTTGCGGACGCCGGAGACGTCGCTTCCGGTCCCCGTCGTCGTCGTCGGTCCCACGCCGAAGGCCGACGACTGGCTGCCGGTCTGTGGCTCCCAACGCTTCGTTCGTCGGTCGGTCACCGCCCACGGACTGGCCGGCGAGATACTCCTCGCGATCGATCCAGAGGCCGAATCATGAGCGGACACATACTCGTCGTCGAGGACGACGAACAGATCTCGGAGATCCTCTCTTACCGGCTCGAAATCGCGGACTACGAAGTTACCGTGATCGACGACGGCGACGACTGCTGGGCGTATCTCGAGGAGGCCGACGAGCTTCCGGACGCGATGTTGCTCGACGTCATGCTCCCCGGCACCGACGGCTTCGGCGTACTGCGTCGACTCCAGCGAACGGACCGGTACGACGGAATGCCGGTGATCCTCATCACCGGCCGGGGGCTCGAGGACGACGTCATCCAGGGGTTCGACCTCGGAGCCGACGACTACATCGTGAAACCGTTCAGCCCCTCGGAAGTGGTCGCCAGACTCAACCGACTCCTCTGATGGTGTCGACACTGCTCGTCGCGGCCGTCGTCGTCTTCGCCATCTGTCTCCTCGTCGCCGCGGTCACCCTCTTCCTCTCGGTGATCCGCTTCTGGCTCGACCAGCGCCGCGAGGCGATTCGTGCGGAACTGATGCCGGAACTGTTCGTCCGTCTCGAGCAACCCGACCCCGACTGGGCCGGCTGGTACGAGAGCCACTCCCGACTCGAGCGGTACGTTATCCGGGACGTGGTCTCCCAGTACCTCCGCCGGCTTCGCGGCTACGAACGCCAACAATTGCTGTCGCTCGCTGCCGCGGCGAGCATCGACGACCGGGCGGATCGCTCGCTCGATTCGTGGCGACTCACGCGGCGACTCCGCGGGCTCATCTGGTTGAGCCTGCTCGAGCGACCGGTGTCGACCGATCGGCTGCGTACGACCTGTCTCGACCACTCCACGACGCGTGCGGCCGCTGCACGGCTGCTCCTCGTTTGCGAGGGCGAGACCGCCGCGGACGACGGGACGTCGCTGCTCTGCTTTCGTAACGACGAGCGGCTGTCAGTGTTCGGTCTCGATACGCTGTACCGACTCAATCGGGTCGATGCCTCGGCGCTGACGTCGAAGCTCATCGTCGACGGCGAGTGGTGGGACGAGGAACTGCTGTTGCAGTCGCTGCTCGTGCTCGCACACTGCCGCCTCGAGCGCCGATCCGACCTCCTCGAGTGGCTCGGAGAACTGCTCGAACACGATTCGCCGCAGGTTCGGGCCGCCGCGCTCGCCGCGTTCGAACGACAGGGCTGGAGTCAGGAGATTCGCGCCCGCGTCGACGTCGAAGGGGCGCTCTCGGACCCAGATCCGGGGGTTCGGACGGCGTGTTACGATCTGCTCGGGCGGTGGGGTGATACCTCCTCGATCGAGTGGCTCCAGTACGCCGTCGTGACGGATCCGAACGAGCGCTGTCGGCTGACCGCGGCGCGGACGCTCACCAAGGCCGGTGCGGCGCTGCCGTCGGCGATCGACGTCGACCCCGAAACCGAACCGGCTGAGGACGCGGCTGCGGCGATCGAGTGGGCGCGAGCCGAGTACAATCCACCACGGAGGGCCGCCGTCGGATGGTCGTAGCCGACCTGCTGTGGCTGGCCAGCCTCTTTTTCGTGGGCTACTTCGCCCTCGTCAACGGCAGCTATCTCTTCATCCATCTCGTCTCGTTCGTCGTCCTCCGGTGGAACATCCGTAACTGGCTGTTCAAGCCCACGTACGATCCGTACAGTTCGCCGTTCCTGCCGGGCATCGCCATCGTCGTCCCGGCGTACAACGAGGAGGCGGTCATCGTCGACTCCGTTCGCTCGCTGCTCAACATCGAGTACCCCAACGTCGAGGTGATCGTCGTCAACGACGGGTCGAAAGACGGCACGCTCGAGGCGGTCACGGACGATTTCGATCTGGACCGCGTCGAGGCCTCGGTCCCGTTCGATCTCCCCTGCGAGGCGGTTCACGACGTCTATCAGTCGACCGACCGCAACCTCGTCGTGATCGACAAGGAAAACGGCGGGAAGGCGGACGCGCTCAACGCCGGCGTCTTCTTCACCGACCAGCCGCTGTTCTGCGCCATCGACGCCGACAGCATGGTCGAACGAACCGCGCTGCTCGAGGTCGCCGAGCCGTTCCTCCGGCATCCAACCAAAACGCTCGCGACGGGCGGGGCGGTCCGCGTGGTCAACGGCTGCGAGACCTCTCGAGGCGTTATCACCGACGTCGGACTCTCGAAGAACCGGCTGGCAAACATTCAGGTCATCGAGTACCTTCGCGCGTTCCTCTCCGGTCGCATCGGACTCTCCGGCCTCGGGGGCCTGCTGATCATCTCCGGGGCGTTCGGGCTCTTCCGAACGAGCGCCGTCCGGGAGGTCGGCGGCTACTCGACGGAGACGATCACGGAGGATATGGAGCTCATCGTTCGACTCCACCGCCACTACGCCGACACCGACTACCGAATCGAGTTCGTCCCCTACCCCGTCGTCTGGACCGAGGTGCCGACGACGCGGAAGGTCCTCGGCGCTCAGCGGATGCGCTGGTTTCAGGGGCTGCTCGAGACGCTGTGGCTCCATCGATCGATGATCGGACGCCGAAAGTACGGCATGATCGGGCTGTTCGCGCTGCCGTTCTTTTTGCTCGTCGAAGCGATCGGACCGCTTATCGAGGGTCTCGGGTACGTCATCGTTCCGCTCGCGTTCATTCTCGGCGTGTTGAACGCGCCTTTTTTCGTCCTCTTTCTGGCGATCGCCATCGGAATCGGGACGCTGCTCTCGTGGCTGAGCGTGCTGAACGAGGTGATCAGTTTCCGACGGTATCGAAACCCCAGAGACATCGCCGCGTTGCTCGGCTACGCCTTGCTCGAGCACTTCCCCTTCCGACAGTGGAAATCCCTGATCGCGTGGATCGCGCTCGTGCGGTACCTGCGCGGCAACGCCGAGTGGGGCGAGATGGTTCGAGTCGGATTCGACTGATCGCTCGGGTTACGTCGGGGCTCGAAGGAGTACTCGAATGGTGGTTCCCGACTCGCCGTTCTCACCCTCCTCGATCTCCAGACGACCGTCGTAGCGGTCGACGAACGTCCGCACGAGGTAGAGTCCGACGTCGGAGCCGTTTACGCTGTGGCCGCGGTCGGCGACCCGTTCGCGATCGGCCGGCGGGAGTTCGGCCTCGGTGTCGGACACCGCCAGTTCGACGGCCCGGTCCGCATCGTGGTTACGCCGAACGGAGACCTTCACCTCGCCGCCCGGTCCGTTCTCGGGTGGAAGCGCACTCGTCAGCAGGTTCCGGACGACGATATTGAGGAACCGGTCGGCCCGAACCGGGCTCTCACCGTCCGGCCGGTCGAGGATCACCTCGCAATCGTTCCGGCGCTCGAGCCGCTCGATCTCCTCCTCGAGGACGAAGCTGAGATCCACCGCCGTCAGCGCCGGCTGTGACTCCTCGAGGGCCTGTACCGTCGCGCCGACGGACTCGGTGAGTTCGACGATTCGTTCGCCCGCCTCGACGATTCGCGAGACGGTTCGTTCCTCCTCGGGTCCGGACGGCTCGAGCTCCGCTGCCCACCCGAGGACGACGGTCGCGTCGTCTCTGATCTCCTGGCGGACCAGCCAGTGTAACACCGCGAGCTCCCGGCGCTGGCGCTCGAGTTCGCCGGTTCGACTGCGCCGTTCGATAGCGTACGCGACGGTCTGGGACAGCAACCGCGGCGTGACGTGCTCTTTCATCAGGTAGTCCTGTGCCCCGCGCTCGACCGCCTCCCGGCCGATCGTAGCGTCGTTCATGCCGGTCAGCACGACGACCGGCGTCTCCGTGACGACCTCGAGGACCGCGTTCAGCGTCTCGAGTCCGCTCGAATCCGGCAGGTTCAGATCGAGCAACACGAGGGCGAACGGTTCGGACGCCTCCTCGAGCGCCGTCCGACCGCCTTCGAGCGTTTCGGCGGTTTCGATGGTGACGGCCGGCTCGTCCGAGCCGTCGATCGGGCTCTCGCCCCAGTAGTCGGTGTGCTGGCGGAGCATCGTTCGGTACAGCCGCGCCTGCAGATCGTCGTCCTCGACGAGCAACACGCGCCGACCGCCGACCGCTCTCGTCGTCATAGCATCCCCACCACGCGGAGTCTCAAAACAGCTTGGCCCCGTTTCGGCGGCAGAGACCGCTGGTCCTCTTCCGAGCGTCGGCTGCCGGGCGAAAGCGAACACTACTGCACGTTTCGCTCAGCAGTTCAGACCGAGAACGACACTAATTCGGGTCGTCGTCCGTCGCTGACTCCGACTCCGACCCCGACTCGGCCTCGGAACCGTCCTCGTCCTCGCGCTCGAGGAGCCGTCGCCACGGCTCACGAGCCGCCGCTGTCGCCGCTCGTTCGGTCTCGAGCGCGTCCAGTTCCGCTCTGGCCCGTCGATACGGCTCGGTCGATTTGGCGGCCGAGCCGAGGTGCGTCTCGAGGAACGCGAGCCGATGGGCGCGCGCCTCGACGTCACGGGCGACCGGCGCGACGGTGTTGAGCCGGTTCAGTTCCTCGATCACGTCGATCAGCTCCGCTTTCGCGATCGGCTTTCGTAACAGCCGATCGGCCGGAATAGAGACGTCGTCCGGCGACACCTGTTTCGAGGTCAGAATTGCGACCGGCGTTCGCTGGCCGGCGTTCGCGACGGCCGCCACGATTTCCTCGCCGGAGAGGCCCGGCATCGCCCGATCGAGGATCGCGACGTCGACCGATTCGTCGAGCAGGGCCAGCGCCTCGCGGCCGTCGGCGGCCGTCACGACGTCGTAGTCGGCTGCAAGCCACACCGAGTAGAGCTCGAGCAGTCGTCGCTCGTCGTCGGCCAGCAACACCGTCGGTGCCCCGGTTCCCACGACGTAGGTCGCGTCCCAGTCGGCCATCGACTCGAGGATCGTGTACAGCTCCCGGCCGGCCGCGGTCAGCTCGTACTCGACGCGACGGGGCTGTTCCTGCACGACGTCCCGCGAGATGACGTCGTGTTCTCGCAGCTCCTCGAGGTTATCCGAGAGCACCTTGTTCGAGATATCCTCGAGTTCGCGTTTGCACTCTCCGAACCCCAGTCGGCCTTCGGTCGCGAGCGCGACGATCAACCGCGGTTTCCACTTGGTGCCGAGGATCGAGCCCGCGATCGTCTGCGCCGGATTCGGTGTCTGTGTCATAGTTCCCTGCTTGCTCGCTCGTGCTGTCGTGTCCGTACTAGCGCCGCGAGGATAAACGGGACGCCTCGACGGGTCTCGAGGTGGTGGTAACCTCGAGGTAACGCGCCCCGGATACATTCAGATCGCTGTCAGTACTGATGGTCACCGCTCCTCCAGTAGGTAATGACCGACGTACACCAGACCCCCTGTCCGCACTGCGGCTCGCGGTCGTTCGTCGACGATCGGATCGTCGAACACGACTGCGGGCACGTCGCCTCGCTCGAGGCGTTTTCCGACGGCTGCGAGAAATGTGGTCGGTCGGCGGCCGACGAGGAGCTATCGCCGCTCCAGACGATCGATCGCTGTCTCGACTGTGGCCACCGGTCGTCCTCGTCCAACGCGGAATCCACCGGCCCGTTACCGACGGTCACGTTCCCGACACTTCCGTCGTCCGAGGACCACCTGAACTGGGTGCCAGCGCGGTTGGTCCCCGAGTCTCAGCGAGCGCGACAGCTCTTCAGCACCGTTCTCGTGGTGATGGTGCTCGTCGCCGGTATCGCCGGTGCGGTGTCGGTGACGCCGATGCTCGAAGACGAGCCTGCCGAACCGGCGTCAGTCGACCGCTCCTGGGAGGAGTACGATTCGATCGTCGTCTTCAGAAACGACGATATCCAGCCGTATTACAACCAGGACGAACTGCGCGCGGTCAATCAAGTGTTCCTCGACGAGGAGGTGCCGGTCACGCTCGGGATCATCCCCGACACGGCCGGCGAGGCCCCGCTCACCGACGACCCGGATCTCTGTCCGTACCTGCGATCGCTCGAGGCGGACGCCCCCGGTCAGTTCGAGATGGCGCTCCACGGCTACACGCACGAGTCGGTGACCGACTTCTACGGCGGAAGCGAGTTCGGCGACCTCCCCCGCGAGGAGCAACGCGAGCGACTGGCCGACGGCGAGGCGCTGCTGGCCGACTGCGTCGAGTCGCCGTCCTCGACGTTCATCCCGCCGATGAACACCTACGACGCGACGACGGTCGAGGTGCTCGCCGAAGCGAACTACACGACCGTCTCCGGCGGCCAGTGGTTCACCGACCAGTACTACGACACCCCCGAGTCAGCCGTCTTCCAGGCTGGCGGTCTCACCCACGTCTCCGAGACGCAGGCGTTCGAGGACTGGGGCGCGTACGGCGAGGCGGGCGCGGACGGGGACGACGTTCCGTTCCACGACCTCGAGACGATGACCGACTCGTTCGACGAAGCCCACGCGAACGGCGACATCCACGTCGTCATGCTCCACTACCAGTACTTCACGACCGAGGAGCGACTCGATCAACTCGAATCGCTGATCCAGCACATGAACGGCGAGGGCGACGTCGCCTTCGTGACGATCGAACAGCTCTCGGTCGGCCTCGAGACCGGCGCGATCGAGGAGACCGACGACGGCTGGCGCGTCCTCGAGCCGATCGCCGAGGTGAGCCGATGAGCGTCGGGCAGTCGGTCTCGGCGATGGTTGCGGTCGCGGTCGCGTTCTGGCAGACGATCGGGCGCGGCGTTCGGGCCGTCAAGTGGCGGTCGGTCGCCCTGTTCCTCTCGGCGCTGGTGCCGTTCGGACTGCTCATCAACGTCATGCCTCTCGGGACGCTGTACGCGATCGGGCTCCTCATCGGGCTGCTGACCGTCTATCTGGGATGGTCGTACTACGTCGTCGAGCGCGCACCTCAGTACGGCGACCTGTTCGGCGCGCGGGCGCTGGCAGTCGGCCTGGTTGGCTACGTCGCCGTCATCGTGTACTTAGGCTGGCTCGTTCCGTCGCCGATCGCGCTGGTTCACCTGGGTGCCGTCGTCTTGATCTTCATCTACTACTGGTTCATCGCGTTCATCGCGTTCTTCCACGATCAGATCGGCCGCTCGAAGTACGAGCCCGAACCGCCGTACCCGAGCGTCACCGTCCTGATCCCCGCGTACAACGAGGAAGGGTACATCGGGCGGACGATTCAGTCGCTGCTCGATGCCGATTACCCGACCGACTCACTCGAGATCCTCGCGATCGACGACGGGAGCACTGACGGCACGTTCGCGGAGGCGAACGCGTACGCCGCGGCGTTCGAGCGGGTTTCGGTCGTCACCAAGGCGAACGGCGGCAAGTACTCCGCGCTGAACTACGGCCTGCTATTCGCGGGCGGCGACGTGATCGTCACCGTCGACGCGGACAGTATCATCGACTACGACGCCCTGAAGAACATCGTCGCGCCGTTCGCCGCCGCCGAGGAGATCGGCGCCGTCGCGAGCAACGTCACGATCTGGAACCGCAACTCGCTGGTTACGCGCTGCCAGCAACTGGAGTACACCATCGGCGTCAACATCTACCGCCGGGCGCTGGACTACTTCGGCATCGTGATGGTCGTACCCGGCTGCTTGGGCGCCTACCGTCGGGAGGTTCTGGAGGAGGTCTTCGCCTACGATCCGGACACCCTCACCGAGGACTTCGACGTCACGATGAAGGTGCTCCGGTCGGGCTACCGCGTCTCGGTCAGCGACGCCCGCGTCTACACGGAGGCGCCGGCGACCTGGCGCGACCTCTACAGCCAGCGGCTGCGCTGGTACCGGGGGAACTACATGACCATCATCAAACACTGGTCGGTCGTCACCGATCCGTCCTACGGCTACCTGAACCGGATCGCGCTCCCGTTCCGGCTGGTCGAGATGTTCTTCCTCCCGCTCGCGAGCTTCGTGGTGCTCGCGTACATCGGCTGGCTCGTGGCATCGGGCCACGTGCTCACCGTCCTCGCGGTGCTCGTCTTCTTTACGAGCATCGTCTTCCTGATCGCCGCCTTGGGGATCCAGATCGAGGGCGAGGACTGGCGACTGCTGGTGTACGCGCCGCTGCTCGTGATCGGATACAAGCAGTTCCACGACGCGCTCAACCTCAAGTGCCTGCTCGACGTCCTCAGGGACCGCGATCTCGGCTGGACGCGGGCCGCGCGAATCGAACAACAGCCGGCCTCGACCCCCGAGGAGCCGTCAGCCGACTGATCGGCTCGGTAGTCGTGCCGTCACGTGTCATGGCTGATCGTCCACACCTCGGCGAGAACACTGCCGGTCCGGCGTTCGCAACCGACGGGAGTCGGGTCGCTCGAGCACACCCCGAACGACGATATCCCGTCTTACGACTCGATCTTCTCGACGATCTCGCGGGCCTGCTCCTCGGCCTTCGCTTCGCCGACGTGTTTCTCGATCAGCACGCTGGTTACCTCCCAGTCGTCCTCGCCCTCGAGCTTGCCGGTTCGGACCTCGCTTCCGTCGGAGACGGACTCGGCCGGTTCCTTCGCCCAGTCGGGCGTTCGGATCTCGTCGTAGCGATCGGGGTCGCGAAATCGAACGTGAATGTAGTCGTCTTCCGTCTCGACCAGTTCGACGTCGGGGCTGTCGGCCATGAGTACTCCGACGCCCACCGTTCGCCTAAGGGGAGGCCCTGAATACGCCTCCCCCGATCGATACCGTCAGTCCGACGCCAGCGACTCGACCGCCAGCTCCGACTCGGCGGTGTCGACGTGTCGTTGGAGGATATCCGCGATCCGGCGACTGGCTCTCCCGTCGCCGTAGGGCTCGGGCGTCTCCTCGGGCGTCCGATCACCTCGCAGCGCCTCGCGGATGGCGTCGGCGTCAGCGCCGACGAGTTCGTTCCAGCCGGCGTCGACGGTCTCCGTCCACTCCGTCTCCTCCCGCATGGTCACGCAGGGCGTCTCGAGGAAGAAGGCCTCCTTCTGGACGCCGCCGGAGTCCGTCGCGATGCGCTCGGCGGTGTCGAGCAGCCGGACGAAGTCGAGGTAGCCCAGCGGTTCGACGATCTCGAGTTCGGCCTCTGCTCGTTCCCGAAGACCGTACTCCTCGAGTCGGTCGATCGTTCGGGGATGGGCCGGGAAGACGACCGGTAACGGCGCGTCCGACAGGGCGTCGAGGATCGACTCGAGGTTCGCTCGGGTGTCCGTATTGTGCTGGCGGTGGACCGTCGAGAGGATGAACTCGCCCGCCTCGAGTCCGAGGTCGTCGAGCACCGAAGACCCGTCTGCGACCCGCTCGCGGACCTCGAGAATGCTGTCGTACATCACGTCGCCGGTCCAGTAGACGCCCTCGGTGATCCCCTCGCTCGCGAGCGCGTCGACGGCCCGTTCGCTCGGCGCGAAACAGAGATCGGAGGCGTGATCCGTCAGCACCCGGTTGATCTCCTCGGGCATCTCCCGGTTGTGACTGCGCAGCCCTGCTTCGACGTGAGCGACGACCACGTCGCACTTCGAGCCGACGATGGCTCCCGCGAGCGTCGAGTTCGTATCGCCGTAGAGCAGGATGACGTCCGGCTCGGTCTCCTCGACGACGGGTTCGATCTCGGCGATCATCTTCGCGGTCTGACGGCCGTGGGTGTCCGATTTCACGCCGAGGTTGAAGTCCGGTTCCGGGATGCCGAGTTCGTCGAAGAAGACGTCCGACATCTCCTCGTCGTAGTGCTGGCCGGTGTGGACTAACACCTCCTCGCCGACGGCTCGGAGCTCCCGCGAGACGACCGCGGCCTTGATGAACTGGGGCCGAGCGCCGACGATCGAACAGACCCGCATCAGCTCACCCCCGTGACCGTTTTAGCGGGCTGTTTCGGCTGCGTATCGCCGTAGGAGGTCGCGATGTTACAGATTAACTCCGTCAAGTTGTCCATATCCGCGACGTACTCGTCGCGCCGTCGTTCCCAGACGTCCGTCGTCGAGTCGTCCGCGAGCAGCTCCTGTGACTGCTCTAAGACCGCGTCGAACGATTCGAGGTTCCTGATCAGGCCCGCCTCCTCGAGTTCGATGAAGTTCCCCATGTCCGCCTCGCCGACGAACGAGTTCGAGCGGATCGCGGGCGTGCCGAGCAGCGCGGCCTCGGTGACCATCGTCTGGGTGTCCGCGACCAGCAAGTCGGCCGCCGCGAGCGCGTCGTGCATCTTCGCGGGATGGAGATCGAACGGGCGCGCCGGGAGGTCGTCGAAGTCGAGGTCGCCGCCCTCGTCGGAGACGAAGATAGTGGCGTGCTCGGAGAGTTCCGAGAGGAGTCGACGGCGCTGCTCGAGCGAGAACCCCTTCTTTCCGACGTCGTGGTGGCCGTTGAACGCGTTGAGCCGGACGATGGCGTAGGGCTCGTCCGCCCCGACGCCGAGATCGTCCCGGATCGAGGGATCCGGTTCGAAGACGTCCGGGTGAAGATAGGCTGACTCCGCGACGCCCGAGAACTTGTAGTGTTTGCTCCCGAGGTCCTTCCGAAAGGCGCTCGGCGTCAGGATCGCCCGAACGAACGGGCGGGCGACGACGTGATCGAACGACGTCTCGGAGTCCAGGACGGCGATCGACGGCGTTCGGGACAGCATCCCGGCGGCCGCCGCGTACGGCCCCTTACCGAAGATGACGTCCGGGTCGAACTTCCGGACGCGGCGGGCGATGTTGTACAGATGCGTCGGGATTTCCCAGGCGAGCGACTGGAGCGACTCGCTTCGTTTGCCGTAGGTTTCGTATGGGAGATCGTGATACGAGAGGAGCGTTTCGGTAAATTCGTCGCTTCTGGCGAAGACGAGGACGTCGTGACCGCGGTCCTCGAGCCGTTGGACCGCGTGCTTGTACTGATGGACGTGAGCCGGCGTGTTATTGAAGATTAAACATTTCATTGATACTCACCGCTAGTGCCATCCGTATACCTTCTTTCGTGACACATTGTTATGGCTGTTGTAAACGGTGAACGTATCCAAAATGAGAGTTATGAATGAAAGAATGTATTCGACGCAGTGACACTCGTTTTCCGAAGTTTGGACGAATTCGATTATCGGATAATTTCGACTATAGGGCCGTCAGAAGCAGATATGGGTCACAATACACTCCTGGAACTATCCGTCGATATTCGGCAAAACCGGTGATTGATAGTACACTATTGGTTCCAATCCTGATAGTATGAATTATCGGATTTAATTACTTTATTATCAATTATAGTACTACAGTTGGAACGTCGACGAGTGCGAACGGACCGCTGTATTGCACCACTAAACGAGGCATTGGGGGGTGATATGGAACGGTTGCTCCCCGTCGACGAGCGATACACTCCATCACGGTGGCGGGTGCACGCGACCGAACGGGTACCGGTCGAGCCGATACCCGTCCCGTTTCCTGTGGGAGTTCATTACACGGCTACCGGCATCGGTGCTCGTTCGGCCTGTCTGTAACGTTCCGCATCCGAGGGAATGCGACCCTTTTTGCTGGATTTCGTGACGTTCACGACACGAGGTATACAGGCGGGGACTCGCTTCCTGCGACCGACGATACGCAGTCCGTACGTGTCCGACGCCTATCGAAGACGACCTCGGCAACCTCGTCGAGTCCGATCTACCCCGTGATCGTCAGCACACCGTCGTTGACGGTCACGTCGGCCGCGTCGGCTGGCACCTCGAACTCGAACTGGTTGTCGTTGACGACGACGATCGCCATCCCGTCTACGATGTCGAGCGACGGCTTGCCGTCGGTTGGCCCGAAGTCGACCGCGACGATCTGTTCGTCGTCGTACTCGCGTTTCGTGATCGTGATCTCCGCTCGATCACTGGCCGCCGCTTTCAGTGCTGGTGGCGTTTCCATACTCGCTCGGTCGAGAGCGGCGACGGTAAACGACCTGCACGAACCTGCGGCTCCCGTTGAATTGGCCGCACGACTCACAGTGGCTACCCGCGGCGACTCCCAGCACTTCCGACGGATACCGGCGACAGAACCGCTCGAGCGCCTCGCGGTGGTGCGGATCGTTTTCAGCAGGTCTTTCCGCGTCTGTCCCGTACGTGGAGGCGAACACGGTCGGCCAGTCTCTCGAGCCGACTGGTACCGCCGACGATCCGATCTCGTGGTCAGCGACTGACCGAGGGCCGGACCGCTCGCGGTGCCGCGTGAGATCCGTACTATGACACGAAAAGACGACTACTACAACCGAGCGAAACAGCAGGGATACCGCAGTCGAGCCGCGTACAAGCTCAAACAGCTCGACGAACTCGAGAACGTCATCGAGGGCCGAGATACGGTCGTCGACCTCGGCGCCGCACCCGGCGGTTGGCTGCAGGTCGCCGCCGAGAAGGTCGGTCCGCAGGGGACCGTCATCGGCGTCGACCTCCAGCGAATCAAGGAGCTGGAGGATCCGGCGCTGGTCGATCAGGTCGAAACCCTCCGCGGGGACATGACCGAGGAGAAAACCCGCGAACGGGTCGTCGAAGCCGCAGGCGGCAAAGTCGATGCCGTGGTCTCCGACATGGCACCCAACATGTCCGGCGAGTACTCGCTCGACCAGGCTCGGTCGCTGTACCTCGCGCGACAGGCGTTCGAGACCGCCCTCGAACTGCTCGACACCGGCGGTAACTTCGTCGTCAAGGTCTTCGAGGGGCCGGACGTCGACGAGTTCCGGGCGGACGTCGAGGAGGAGTTCCAGTACGTTCGCGTCACGTCGCCGAAAGCCAGCCGCGAGGAGTCCTCCGAGATCTTCTTCATCGCGAAGGGACGGCTCACCGCTCCGGTCGCGACGGGCGACGAACTCGAGGTCGAGATCGTCGACGTCGGCAGCGAGGGCGACGGCATCGCGAGCGTCGAGGGCTACCGACTGTTCGTCCCGTCGACCGAGAAGGGTGACGTCGTCACCGTTCGCGTCGAGGACGTCAAACCGAACTTCGGGTTCGCGGAGCCGCTCGAGGACGACTGAGGCGGGCTGCTGTATCGGTTTGCCGGAGAACTGCAGGGACGGTCGCTCCGGAACTGACGTACAGTAGTCCGTGCGAGCGCCGAGGAGTCGGATCGGAGACCCGACCTGCGTGTTACTTCTGTTCTCGTCGCTCCGCGCGTTCGTACGTGAGTTCGAACTGCGAGAGCGACTCGTCTGCCGTCGCGACGTAGAGCGCCTCGAGATGGGCGAACAGGTCGTCAGGCAGATCGGCGTCGCCGTCCTCGCACGCCTCGCGACTGATCGCGAGTTCGTCGTAGCAGTGGCCGATCGCCTCGTGGAGCGCGCGCTGTGTGGTCGCCGTGAGCGGGAACTCGACCGTCTGCGGGTCGGCGCCGTCTACTCGTCCGATCGCCGGTAATGTCATACGGGTACAGTCGCATACCACCGTGTAATAGTTTCCGCCGATGGTAATTTCTACTCGCGTTCGTCGTCCTCGAGTCGATCGTGGCGCTCGTCGATCTCGTCTAAGATGTCGAGCGTCTTTCGAATCGAGGCGCGGATCGCGTCGCTGCGGTTGACGAACTTGCCGTCGTCACCGACGTGGCCGTCGAGATCGTCGAGGAGTTCCTGGGGAATTTCGACGCTGATCTTGGGCATAGTTAGGTCACTCTTTGTGGATTATTTTGTCCGGGTCACTCCATCTCATCTGTGCAAGTGGTGATATGCTGTTGCACTCCCATAGTATTCTCGGAGGAATACTGTGGCGTCTGCGTAACCGAGTCGAGTGCGGTCCGAGTCTCGATGGACCGAACAAAACTGCGATCCGTACTCTACCCCACACGAAACGCCGACCTCGCCAGACTCTATAGTAACAACTGAAACGACTTACACACTGCTCGCAGCGGATCGGCGAATCGGGAGCTGTGCAGTGACTTTCAGTTCGATCGGCGTCCAAACCGTTTCAGTCGTTACAACCCTCGCTGTTCGAATCGTCCGCCTCGTTCCCGTCCGGAACGAGATTCCGGTTCCTCAGCCGACTGTCCGTTCATCGCGATGCAAATACCAACCGGAAACGGGTTCAAAACCATCACGCATGTTGCCAGTAGCGATCGATCAGGATTGGGGGGATCGTTCCCTCGACGACGGCAGTATCGCGTAGTTGACTATCAACGCCCGCTACGCCGGTCGGCGTCAGGCTACCGTCTTCGACTGTCGATTCGCTGTATTCGCATGGTTCTCTCTCGCGCATATTCCACGTACTGGGCAAAAACGCAACGCCACGAAGGAAACGGTACGGACGGAAAGTGAGCGTCGAGTGCGCCTTCGATAGCTGTGAGGAAAACGATGGCACGCTTTTCAGGACCGGACCGTTAGCGCAGTTCGTCGGGTCCGTCCGCGGCCAGCAGATTCGAACGAACGAACGCAAATAACTGCGCTCGAATCATCGACGCGACGTCGTCCATCCCGAGTAACACCGCGTGATCGATGATGCTGTCGCAGGTGACGACGAGAAACGCCGCCGTCGCCTCGGGATCGACGGGACGAAACGTTCCGTCCTCGATTCCGTCGTCGAGTATGGCTGCTAGTTTCTCGATCACCGATCGCTGCTGTTTCACCAGACGTTCACGAAACGTCTCGTTGTACGGGGCATGAGCGCTCAGTTCTGCGAGGGCTATGTACAGTCCTGCGTATTCCCCACCGTCGTCTGGATCGAGAACGTTGCCGATGAGGATCTCGCAGGCTTCGAACAGTCGCTCGTCCGGGTCTGCTGCGTCGATCGCGTCGAGTTCCTGGTCGAACCAATCGAGTGAGGAGTCGAGAAACGCACAGATGAGGTCGTCCTTCGAGTCGTAGTGGTAGTACAGCGCCGATTCGCCTCTCGAATACTCCGCGGCGATTTTCTTGGTCGTGAGGTCGGCGTAGCCGTGTTTTGCGAGCGCCTGCATTACCGCCCAGACGATCTCGCTGTCGTGTGGGTCTGTGTCGTCAGTACCGTCTCGGCGCCCCATACTGAGTGAGTACTCAGTCTAGACATAAATGTTATGATCCTCTCCCCATCATCTGTGGTATGTTCGATGAATGTCCTGGGTGTGGTGCCGTGCATCTCGATATGACGGTCGATTCGACGGCGTCCGTGATCGTCTGCCCGGAGTGCGGGCACGAACAGTCGATTCATCGGGAACCGCTGCTCATGGTCACTGGTGCAGGTGGCACCGGAAAGTCGGCAGTACTCCGTGAACTTCGGGGAGTGCGTGATGACGTGGTGGTACTCGACTCGGACGTGGTATGGAAGGACGAGTTCTGGGACGACATCGAGTGGTACGTCCAGACGTGGCTTCGCCTCTGTCGGGACGTCGCGCAGTCGAAACGGCCGCCGGTACTATTCGGCGCCGGGACCGGTGTTCCCGCGAGCATCGAGGCGCATCCACAACACGAGTGCTTCTCAGCGATCCACTACCTCGTCCTGGTCTGTGACGACGACGAACAAGAACGGCGTCTGAAGGCTCGTGCGCCCGGCCGTCACCCCGGGGAGTTCGACATGGATCAGTCCGACATCGACGACCAGATCGAGTTCAATCAGTGGTTCAAGGACGCAGCGAACGACGAGGACTTTACGCTCGTCGATACGACTACAGCAACGATCGACGAAACGGTCGCGCGAGTCGACGAGTGGATTTCAGCCCACGTAACGGACGATACCGTCTGAGTGACACTATTCGGCCACGGTGCCGTCGGCATCGGATTCGGTCGCTCTGCCGCCACCACCGCCACCGAACAGCCGACCGCCGCCGGTGAGCACGTAGAGGACGGCCAGTCCCAGCATGTAGGTCAGGGCGATCGGAATCGCGACCAGCAACATCGTGAGGATCCCCTTCGGGCTGAGGAAGGCGGCGGCCGTGAAGATCCCGACGACGATCGGTCGCCAGCGATCGAGCATCGTCCGGTAGCTGACGATGCCGCCGATGTGGAACAGCGCCATCGTGACGATGATGTTGAACAGGAAGCCGACGCCGAGGGTGGTGTAGATCACCAGCCAGGAGAAGCTGTTGATCCGGTAGGTGACGACCATTCCGTTCTGGACGGCGTCCGTGATGAGATACGAGATGACCATCGGGGCGATCCAGTAGAAGCCGAGGAACAGCCCGACGCCGAAGCCGGCGAACAGCGCGCCGCCCCAGACGAGGAACACCCGTGGGTCGCCGCGAACGAGGCCGCGTTCCTTCGCTGCCGGCCACCCCCAGTACATGATCATCGGGGCGACGGCGATGAAGGCCAGTATCGTACTTACCTTCACCATGAAGATCAGCACCTCGACGGGGTGTAAGGCGATGACTAATCCGAGTTCGCCGATCAGTTCCGGCGTGATCTCGTCCGTCGCGACCGCATCGTCGGTCACCTCGTCTAAGACCTCCGGCGGAACGCGGTCGACGAACTGGGCGAGGATGATCCCGAACCCGCCCTGGTACAGCGCGAGGAACGTGCCGCCGAGGACGGCCATGAAGACGCCCACGATGTAGATCGTCTTCGAGGTCAGGCTGTCGACGATGAACGCGAGGTCGTAGGCGTAGCCGCCGATGTCCTCCTCGGTCGTCTCCTCCTCCGTAAAGGGATCGAGCATCCCGGCGGCCGTACTCGAGAAGACGCTCCCCTCCTCTTCCTCGGCGGCCGCGCCACCGCTCGCCGCTCCGCTTGCGCCGCCTGCGGCGCTCGCAGCGCCGTCCTCGCTGTCGTCCGCTTGCCGTTGTTCTTCGAGGCCGTCGTACCGATCGAGGATGGCCTGCGCTTTGTCGCGGTTGTCGTCGTACATCGCCTGTCGGGAGTACTCGAGGGCCGTCTCCTCGTCCATCGCGAGGAAGACCTGCGTCGGGACCTCCTCGATGTCTTCGGCCGCGAGCGTCTCGAAGTCGATGTCCTCGTGATCCTCGGCGCCCCTGATGTCTCCCTCCCGCGGGTAGACCGGGCCCTGCAGTACCTTGATCGTGTAGCCGACGAGGACGAGAAAGCCGATCGACACGGCACCGATCCCGCCGACGGCAGCGTCGCCGAGCAGTCCGTACTCGGCAGCCATGGACTCGAGGCCGAACGTCCCCTCGGGCCGGAACCCGGACGGGAGCAGCG
The DNA here is from genome assembly GCF_900100335.1 of Natronorubrum texcoconense. Classification (GTDB taxonomy): domain Archaea; phylum Halobacteriota; class Halobacteria; order Halobacteriales; family Natrialbaceae; genus Natronorubrum; species Natronorubrum texcoconense. Next base: position 79,654 of record NZ_FNFE01000004.1, read on the forward strand.
GGTAGACGGACTCCTCGAGGTAGTCGAACCCGCCCTGATTGACGAACGCCGCCGTCGCGACGGCGACGAGCACCAGTCCGCCGCCGAACTGCAGAACCCGCCGTTTCATGAAGCCGGTGCCGGTGTCGAGTTCGGCCGCGCCGCGTCGGCGGATGTTGGCGACGACCTTCGCGAGTCCGAGGCTGAACACGTAGAGGGCGACGAGCGGGATCGCCCACATGATCAGCGTGAACGGGTCCGGCGGGGAGAACATCGCGCCGAAGACGGTGATGGCGACGATCGCGTGACGCCACTTGTCTCGGAACGTCTCGTAGGAGACGATCTCGGTGTACGAAAGCACGCTCATCAGCAGCGGCAGCTGTGCGGCCAGCCCGAACGAGAGGGTCAGCAGGGCGATGAACTCGGTAAACTCGGTGATCCCCCAGCTCGGATTGACGCCGGCGTCGTGGGCGACGGTTCCGAGGAAGTCGAACGCGTAGGGGAAGAAGATCGCGTAGGCGTAGAAGAGCCCGATACAGAACAGGGTGATCGACGTCAACGCGAACCCGGCCACGTAGCTCTTCGAGACCGGAACGACCGATTCGATGCCGCGTTTGCGGAGCGCGTCACGCGAGAAGTAGAGAAGTGCCGGAATCGCGACGATGATTCCGACGAGCAGGCCGATCTTCGCCTGTAAGAGGATGACCTCGAACGGGGTTCGCGTGATGATATCCGTCGCCTCTGCGACGCTCGGATCCATCTCCGCTTTCGCCGTCGCCTCGAGGAAGCCCCAGATCCATATCCGAAGCGCGTAGAAGGAGCCGACGAAGCCGATGGTGAAGACGATGAACACCTTCTGCAGATGCGTCTGCGCGCCAGACAACACTGCGCCGATCGTCTCACGGCCAGTGTTGATAGCTTTGGCCGTATCCTCTCCGACGGCAGAACTCATTTACTGCCTGTGGCTAACTGATATCCAGTTATCAACCTTTCGAGTGCTGGAACGGTAACTGCCGGTTTCGAGACCTTGTCCCTCTCGTGCAGTGTTCGTAAGAAAAAGGCCTATAACCGGTGGCCGTCTGATATTCCGATAGATGTCGGACGAGTCGGTGGACGACAGGGATGGCGGGGATCCCGTCGACGAAGCCGCGGAGCCACGGGAGGCGGATGACGAGCAACCGCCCTCCGAGAGCGACCACGACGGGGAGTCCGATCTGCCGGTCGAAACCGACGGCGAGGGCATCGTCGATCGCCCGGATAGCATCGACGAACCCTCCTATCCCGATCCGGACGACGACGTCGGCGGCATCTCGACGCCGCCGGACGACGAGGAGATGCCGCTGGCCGACCACATCGAAGAGATGGTGCTTCGGTTCGCGGTCGTCTTGCTCGTCGGCGCGGCCGGGACCTCGATCGGACTGCTGTTCGCGTCGGACGCGATCAGCTACGTCTGGACGGATATCTTCCCGTACGCGGCCGAAGAGGTGCCGCCGCCGCACGTCTACCACCCGCTCGAACTGTGGCTGACCCGGATCAAGTTCTCGGCACTGCTCGGGATCATGGTGGCGCTGCCGGTGTTCGTCTATCAGTGTTACCTGTTCATGCGACCGGGGCTGTACCCCCACGAGCGCAAGTACTACCTTGCAGCGGTGCCGATGAGCGTCGTCCTCGCGGGGCTCGGGATGCTGTTTTCCTACGTGCTCGTGTTGCCGGTGCTGTTCCAGTACTTCACGTTCTACGCCGAGGGCAGTGCGGACATCGCGTACGCGCTCGGCGAGACGTTCGACCTGGTCATCACGCTAACCGGCTTCCTCGCGATCGTCTTCCAGATTCCGCTGTTCATCATGCTCGCGATCATGATGGGCGTGACGACCCGTCGCTGGCTGGCTCAGAAACGGCTGTACTTCTGGGCGGCCTTCTTCGGGCTCTCGTTTATGTTCACCATGGACCCGACGATGATGGCCCCCATCCTCGTCGCGCTCACCATGATCCTGCTGTTCGAAGGGACGCTGTTCGTCCTGAAGTGGGTCGGACGGGAGTGACGGTCAGATTTCTCGGCGCGTCACATTCGACGCTCGGTTGTGAGCCATCGGTCCCGGTATTTCGCTCGACTCGAGCGAACCGAGCGAACGGGTTCTGACGCCGGCTATCAGGCCCTCAGCGAAACGACTCGTGATACGTGGACACTCGTTCGGTCGACCCGTGTCGTCCGATACTTTCACGTCCTTATATTCCTCCTATCTATCCGTAGATTGCTGGAAGTACCGCGTTATCGCCTCGAAAATAACGGTTTGTAAACGCTCACCGTTTAGTAGTTGCATACGTTCTCTATTTCTGTGAACGAGTGTATGATGTTGAGCCAAATTCTTGCTGATGGGTGTGTTTGTAAATCACACACCGCGCGGTTCGAGGCCGAGGGGTGGCCCCCGTGACGGAGCTCGTCCCGACGACGTGCATGCGCTGTGCCGTTGGCTGCGGACACGTCCAGCGAGCCGTCGAGCAGGGGTACGGCCTCGACGTCGTTCGCGGCGACGCCGCCCATCCGACCAACAACGGGCTCGCCTGCCAGCGTGGTATCAGCGAGACCGTCGACCCAGGCGGCGAGTGGCTGACGCGGCCGCTCGTCCGGCGGGACGGCGAACTGGTTCCGACGACCTGGGAGACCGCACTCGAGCGCGCCGCGGAAGGCCTCGATACGGCGCTCGAGGACGGTCCGGACAGCGTCGCCGTGTTGGGAAGCGGTCAGCAGACCAACGAAGCGGCCTACGCGCTCGGCAAACTCGCTCGCGGCGGCTTCGGCACGCGGTACTACGACGCGAACACGACGCTGTGTATGGCGTCGGCCGTCACCGCCTACTACGACGCCTTCGGGAGCGACGCGCCGCCGCCGACCTACGACGACATCCCCGAAGCGAACACGCACCTCGTCTGGGGAGCCAACCCCGCGGCCGCCCATCCGGTCATGTTTCGGTGGATAAATCACTCGGCCCAACAGGACGACTCCGAGCTGATCGTGGTCGATCCCGTCGCGAGCGAGACCAGCGAGGTCGCCGACCACCACGTTCCCGTCGAACCCGGCGGTGACCTCGATCTCGCCCGTGCGGTCCTCGCCCGCGTCGTCGAAACCGACCGCGTCGACGAGGCGTTCGTCGCCGAGGCGACGGAGGGGTTCGACGAACTGCGAGCGCAACTTCCCGACGCCGAGACGGCCGCCGAGGCCGCCGGCGTCTCCCTCGCGGACGTCGATCGGATCGCCGACGCGCTCGAGGATCCCACCCTCGTCTACTGGGGAATGGGGATCAACCAGAGCGTCAACGGGACGGCGGCGTCAGGTGCGCTGATCGATCTCTGTCTGGCAACCGGGAACCTCGAGCCCGGCTCCGGTCCGTTCTCGTTGACCGGGCAGGCGAACTCGATGGGCACTCGCGTCTGTTCGTCGAAGGGGAGTTGGCCTGGCCAGCGGCCCTTTACCGACCCCGACCACCGCGAGGCGGTCGCGGACACCTGGGACGTCCCCGTCTCGCGACTCCCGGACGACACTGGCCCCGGTCCGGTCGGCATCGTCGACGCGATCGGCGACGACGTCGGGGCCGTGTACGCGGTCGCGACGAACCCCGTTGCCGGCATGCCCGACACGACGCAGGTCCGCGACCAGCTTGAAGACGCCTTCCTCGTCGTCCAGGACGCGTTCCGGAGCGAAACGGTCGAGCTCGCCGACGTCGTTCTCCCGGCGGCGACGTGGGGCGAGTCGGAGGGGACGACGACCAACATGGAACGAACGGTCTCGCGCGTGCGCGCCGCCACGGACACCCCCTCGGGAATTAAGACCGATCTCGAGTTGATCGATGCACTCGCCGGTCGACTCGTTCCCGATCTGTTCGACGAACCGCTCGAGCCGAAGTCGACCTTCGAGGAGCTGGCGGCGCTGACCGCGGGAACGCCAGCCGATCTCTCGGGGATCGGCTACGAGCGACTCGAGGCGGAAGTCGCCGTTCGCTGGCCCGCTCCCGAACCCGACGTCTCGGGGGGCTACCGCTACTACGAGGGGCCGCTAGCCGACGCCGATGCGGAGACGGAGGACGCAGGTACCGGTGCGTCCGAAGCATCGTGGTCGTTCCCGACGCCTTCCGGCCGCGCGCAGTTCTCGACGGGCGAGGCTCGGCCGCTGCCGGAGCCGACCGACGAGCAGTTCCCGCTGACGTTGACGACGGGGCGGCGTCCGGACGCGTACAACACGGGCGTCCGCACCCGCGACGACGAACCGCCGACGGCGCGCGTCAGCCCCGCGACCGCCGCGGCGCTCTCCGACGAACTCGTCGACGGGGAGATGGCCACGGATGCGGACGGCGTCGACGACGGCGCGGAGTATACGCAGGTCGTCTCCCGCCGAGCCTCGGTCACGGCTCGCGTCGAGGCCGACGAGTCGATCCCCGACGGCGTCGTCTGGCTCCCGATCCACCACCCCGCGGTCAACGACCTTACCCTGCCGGACGTCGATCCGCGCTCGAAGGAACCGAACTTCAAACAGTGTGCGGTGCGACTCGAGGCACCCCACGAGCGCGAAGCCAGAGCCGTCGCCGAAATCAGCGCGTGACGGCCGTACTGAGCGCGTCGTCCCTTCTCGTCCGTCGTCTCCGCTCCAGCGAGTAGCGTCTCCGACGGCGACCCGCCGCCTCTCGGTTGTGAATGGTTCTCACTGTTTGGAATCATCCACTCGATCTGCGTTTGCGTTGGATCTACATCCTAATACTGTCCATATTTGTTTGCATATGATATGTCTTCTGTCTAAAACCTCTAATTTTGGCCGTTTGTAAACGAATACTGTTATAGGGGTTACTCTCATGAACTGAAAACGTGAATTTGGACATGTTTGGAGAGCACGTCCCCGACTTCGGTGTGGATTGTTCAACTGAGGTGGTCGACGATGGTCCGTAAGCTTACGGCGTCCCGCGGAAGGTGGACCCACGGCGACGGTCGGGCACACGACACCGAGACGGAGTTCTGGACGAGTGCCGACGGATGAGCGAGCGCGATACCAGCGCGGGTGCCGACGGCTCCGGCATCCGCGGCAGCCCCCGACGCGCGGTCTCGATCCTGACGTTCGGCTACTTCGTCGGCTTCGCCGGCGTCGTCGTTTACGGTCCCGTTGCGGCCGAGTTCGAGGAGGTGCTGGGCCTCTCCGGGCTCCTCCTCGGACTGCTCGTCGCCGCCCCGCAGCTGACCGGGTCGTTGCTTCGCATTCCGTTCGGCGCGTGGGTCGACGACGTCGGCGCGAAGAAACCGTTCGCTATCCTGCTCGGTCTCTCCGTCGTCGGTATGGGCGGACTGCTGACGATTCTGGTGCTGGCCTACCCCGACGGGCTGACGATGACCCACTACCCGCTGATCTTCGTCTTCGGCTCGTTATCCGGCTGCGGGATCGCGGCGTTCTCGGTAGGGATCGCCGACACCTCCTATTGGTATCGCTCGAGACACCGGGGAACGATGCTCGCGATCTTCGCCGGACTCGGCACCACGTCGCCGGGACTGTTCACCATCGTCGCCCCGTTCGCCCTCCTCTATCTCGGCCTGACTGGTACGTACGCCGCGTGGTTCCTCTTCCTGCTCGTCGGGACGGGGATCTTCGTTCTCTACGCCGTCGACTCGCCGTACTTCCAGTTCCGAAAGCGCGGCTTCGATGAGGAGGCGGCGAAAGCGCGAGCCAAAGAAAACGGCCAGGAGCTGTTCCCGGGCGGCGACGCGATGGAATCGATCCGCGAGGCCGCGACTATCCGCCGCTCGTGGCTGCTCACGGCGATGTTCTTCGTCTCCTTCGGCGGCTACCTCGCGCTCACCGTCTGGTACCCCTCCTACTGGAGCAACCTTCACGGGCTCGACGTCCAGACGGCCGGCATCGTTACCGCACTGGCGTTTACGCTCTCGTCGCCGCTCTTTCGTGCGTCCGGCGGCGCGATCAGCGACCGGTTCGGCGGCGAAGAGACGACGATCGCCAGTTTCGTCGTCGTGGTGATCGCGACACTCGCGCTCGTGGTCACTCGTGATCTGTACCTCGCGATCGCCGCGACGGTGTTCCTCGGTGCCGGAATGGGCATCGCCAGCGCCGCTATCTACCAGCTGCTCCCGAAGTACGTCCCCGAAGCGGTCGGCGGCGCCTCCGGACTCATCGGCGGGATCGGCGGCTTCGGCGGCTTCGTCGTCCCACCGATCCTCGGTCTCTTCGTCGACGTTCAGGGCGTAAGTGGCTACGCGACCGGCTTCGTCGTCTATCTCGTACTCGGAGTCGTCTCGCTCGCCATCGCCGGGCTGCTCTACCAGTCACGGTCGTCGACCGTCCGCTCGCGTTCGCCGACCCCGGCCGACGATTGAGAGACGACGCGCGCTATTTCGGTCACGCGCTTCGATTGCTGTACCGTCGTACTGCTGTGCGTTTCGTCACCACTTGTTCTCGATTACGGACGCTGGACGCTCCCATTTTTGCGCTCCAGTCACGCAGACACCCGTCGAATTACCGAACTGTAGACGGTTCGACCGCTGTTCACATACATCCTAGTACAGGATATATTTCATTGTACATTCGGCGTCTGATCCTAAAACACCGACTTAATTCGGTGTTTGTAAACGATTAGGGTTATGTGCGTTAGGTACGTGATGCATAAACGTGACTTGCGACATGTTTGGAGAGAAAAGTGGCGAATCCGTGCCGATTCGTTCGCTCGGAGACGAGGTGAGTGTCTGATGGTCCACAAGAAAGAAGAACAGAAGGCCGACTGTTACGGCGACGAGGTGCGAGAACACATCCTCGAGTTCGCCGAAAACGGCGGCTACGAGGCGATTCCGGAAGACGAACGCGGGACGTGGTTCACCCGGTTCAAGTTCTGGGGCCTGTTCCACCAGCGCAGCGGCCAGGAATCGTACTTCATGATGCGGTTGACCAACGCCAGCGGCATTCTCGAGCCGGGTCAACTACGCGTCATCGGCGAGGTCGCCCGCGACTACGCGACGGGGCCGGTCGAAAACCCCGAGTTCGGTAACGGCTGGATCGATCTAACGACCCGTCAGTCCGTCCAACTCCACTGGCTCAAACTCGAGGACGTCCCCGAGATTTGGGACAAGCTCGAGGCCGAAGGCGTCCACTCACGCTCGTCGGGCGGCGACACGATGCGGAACATTTCGGGATCGGCGCTCCACGGGAAAGTCGAGGAGTACGTCGAGTCCGGCCCGCTCCTCGAGCGCTTCGAGGAGGAGCTTCGCGGCGACGACGCGCTCGCCAATATGCCCCGGAAGTTCAACATCAGCGTGACCGGCTCGAAATCCGGCTGCGCGCAGGACTCGCTCAACGACATCGGCTTCGAGCCGGCCCGCAAGGAGATCGACGGCGAGACGGTCAAGGGCTTTAACGTGCGTATCGGCGGCGGTCTCGGCGGTCGCCAACCCCGCGCCGCGACGCCGCTCGACGTCTTCGTTCGTCCCGAGAACGCCTACGAGGTCGGCCGCGCCTTCGTCGAACTCTACCACGACGAGGGCGGTCGCACGAACCGCTCGAAGAACCGCGGTCGGTTCTTCGCCGAGGACTGGGGGATGGAGAAGATCCGCGAGACGATGCAGGCGGAGTACGTCGACTTCGAGATGCACCGCGCGGGCGAGGACTTCCGCGACGAGTACACGTACAACGCCGGCCGTCCCACCCGCGAGGGGAAACACGATCACGTCGGCGTCTACGACCAGAAACAGGACGGACTCAACTACGTCGGGCTGAGCGTGCCCGTCGGTCGTCTCCCCGCCGAAGACGCGATCGGACTCGCAGACCTGGCCGACGAGTACGGCTCCGGTGAACTGCGACTCACCCGCCGCCAGAACCCCGTCGTCGTCGACGTCCACGACGACGACCTCGACGACCTACTCGCCGAGCCGCTGCTGGAGGAGTATCCGCCCGAGCCGAGCGCGTTCGAGCGCGGTGCGATGGCCTGTACCGGGACGGAGTTCTGCTCGATCGCGCTCACCGAGACGAAGGGCCGAATGGCTCGGATGCTGCGCTGGTTCAACGCAAACGTCGAACTGCCCGACGACGTCGGCAAGATCAAGATGCACTACTCCGGCTGTACGGCCGACTGCGGGCAGGCGATGACCGCGGACATCGGTCTGCAGGGCATGCGCGCCCGGAAGGACGGCGAGATGGTCGAAGCGTTCGACATCGGCGTCGGCGGCGGCGTCGGCGAGAACCCGTCGTTCGTCGAGTGGATCCAACAGCGCGTCCCCGCTGACGAGGCCCCCGGCGCGATCCGAAACCTGCTCGAGGCGTTCGCGGCCCACCGCGAGGACGGGCAGACGTTCCGTCAGTGGGTCGAGGCGGTCGGCACGGAACAGCTCGTCGAGTTCTGTGAACCCGAGGAGACCGACTTCGAGGCGCCGTACATGAACGACGCGAAGCAGTCGTGGTACCCCTTCGCGGAGAGCGAGTCCGCGGCCGCCGCGATGGGCGAGGGATCCGCCGCGCCGTCCGACGACTAACTGACACTATTTTCGTCGACTCGCGTCATCGCTGTCGCTCTGGTGCAGCGATTCTAACGCTGTTGCTCGCTGATTCAGTACGTCGATACGGCGGTCGCTATTCCGTGCGAGTAACGTCTCCGCTGAAAATCGGGTGTTCTCGTCTCCGGTTCGCAACTGCCAGCGCCGTCTCGGATTACCGCGAGAGTTTGCTGACGAGTCGCTCGAGGGCGGTCGTGAACCCGAGCGTCGGGGTTCCGGGCATGTAGACTGGGACGTCGGACTGTTCGGTAGGTTCGGCGACCGTCGGCTCGGCTGGGTCTCTCGTGCTCATACACCTACTTGGTGCCGGAGGTATTTACGTTTTCGCAAATTTACTTTCTGAACAAGCAATCATCAATCGTTAACGAGTAATATTCGCACGGTATTCGGTATATTGGTACACCGACACGCGGTCGCTTCCCGTCGGTGGCGGCGATGGCTGATCGCTCTCGCCGCGAGACGATTCGTCGTCCGATCGAGGCGGGTAGAACCGAAGCGCGACCGAACCGCGCTCGCTCGCTACCGGTGCTCGCGGGTTCGCTGGTGGGCGTACTCGAGGGCGTCCTCGAGCGATCCCGGGCCGTCGTAGCTCGCCGAAAAGAGGTCCATGAACTGGGTTGCGATCCGATCGCAGCGGTTGAAGGTGAGTACGGTTCTGACACGGATCGTTTCGGAGAGGTCGAGACCGGGATAGGTCGTCGCGGTCAGGGCGTAGCCAGGGTGGTCCTCGCCGTCGAGCGAGGCCGGCGCGACCTTCAGGCGCAGGTCACCGGATTCGTGGCGATAGGTCCGATACTGCATTTCCCGGTCGATGTCGGCCGGGGTGTACGTCCGACACTCTTCCGTGTTCCACTCGAGCGGCACGTCAGCGTCCATCATCCAATGGTACCCATTCTAGTGCTACGTCCGTATCGAAATGCGCAATATTCCCGGACGTTAGTGTAAAAAGTCCACTACTGATGGGTTCTCCACGGAGAAGACGGTTATATTCTGGAGGAGTGTTGGACGAAAGCGCGCCATTCCGTACGATGTCGAAATCCCAACCGAGATCGGTGACGGAATCGGGGCCGAACGCTCACGAGTGCGGACAGATCTGCGGGTGAGAAATCGGTGGCTCGGGGGCCGGTCAATCGTCGGTTTGTGACTCCGCGGCGAAGACGTCGTCGACGAGTGGCTCGTCCGTCGCGGAGTCGTCCTCGCTGTCGGCGGTGTCGGTCGCCGGACTTACGCTCCCAGTTCGGTAGCCGTGGAGGTCGAGCGTCACGTGGTCGAACCCGAGCCCTTCGAGTTCGTCGCGGACCGTTTCGACGAACTCCACCTGGAGCGCCCGCTCGAGTTCGTCGGGAGCGACCTCGATACGCGCGAGGCCGTCGTGGTCACGGACGCGGAACTGGTCGAAGCCCCACTGGCGGAGCAGCGCTTCGGCGCGCTCGACGCGAGTGAGTCGTTCCTCGGTGACTTCGAGCCCCGTCGGAATACGCGAGGAGAGACAGGCCATCGAGGGTTTGTCCGCGACCGACAGCCCGTACCGCTCGGCGATCGCGCGCACCTCGCCTTTCGAGATGTCGTGTGCCAGCAGCGGCGAGTGAACCTCGAGTTCGTCGACCGCCTGGAGTCCGGGCCGGTGGCCCGCGCCGGGGTCGTCCGCGTTCGTCCCGTCACAGACGGTCTCGATGTCGAACTCGCGGGCCGTCTCGAGCATCTCACCCAGTCGCATCGTTCGGCAGTGATAGCAGCGATCGTCGTCGTTCTCGACGAACGCGTCGCTCTCGAGTTCGGAGAAGGCGACGATCTCGTGACGGATGCCGATCTCCTCGGCGACCCGTCTGGCGTCCTCGAGTTCGGCCTCGGGGAGCGTCTCGCTGCGGGCGGTACAGGCGACCGCGTTCTCGCCGAGGGCGTCGTGGGCGAGTGCGGCCACCACGCTCGAGTCGACGCCGCCGGAGAAGGCGATCAACACGCCGTCGCGCTCTGCGAGGTCGGCACGGGCGGCCTCCAGTTTCGCCTCGACCGTTGTCATGCCCCGTCGTTCGTACTGAACGGGCAAAAGCACGTTGTCGTCGCGGTGTCGAAACGGCAACGTCTCTCAGACGTCCTGCTCGTGAACTCGATCGAGAAGTCCGGACTCCGGAACGTCGACGACGCCCGCGGCGTCCAGCACCGCCTGAAACTCGGCCGACTCGAAGTACGCGAGCGCCTCCTCGAGACGGTCGTCCTCGATCTCCTGGATGACGAGTAGCGTCGTCGGATCGGCGCGCTTACGGAACACCTGCGTCCCGAGGGAGCCGTGGGCCGCACGCGCGTCGGCGTTCTCCTCGTGGTGGGTCTCCCACGTCTCGTAGTCCTCGATCACGTGTTCGGCGTAGAGGTAGACCATCGTCCCGTGTCACTACGGCCACCGGACACAAAAGGTCGGCTCGAGGCGCGGTACTCACTCGGTCGGTGTCGCCCGCGTCTGATCTCACTCGCGTCTGCTCGACCCGCCGATAGCCGCCTCGAGTGCGTCGCGAGCCGCGGCCGGCACCTCGTCGCCGGCCATTCGTTCGTCGAGTCGCCAGCGACGCTCGAGGACGACCGCCCCATCGGTTTCGTGGTAGCCGTCGAATCGATCCCAGGGGCGAAAGGAGGTGGCTACGGTGCCCGACTCGATGTATCGCAGGCCGTGCTCACAGGCCTCGTACGTTCGGTGTCGACGGACGCTGATCTGCAGGATGACGATCCCCGCGACGGCGCCACTCAGGAAAAACGAGGGGAGACCGTACAGCACCGCGGCGAACGCGCCGACACTGCCGACCACGAGCGCGACCGTTCCGGCGTGCATCCATCGTCGCCGCCGCGGGTCCCGATTCGCGACCCAGCGCGCGCGGACGTCCCCCGCGGCTCGATCCGCGTAGACCCTGTTTCCGAGGATCCAGAGCGCCAGCCCGACCGCCATCAGTCCGACTAGCGGGAACAGCACGGACAGCGAGACGTCGACGGCGCCGACGGTCTCGTCGACGAGTATCAGTCCGATTCCCGGGACCATCGCGGCAAACATCGGTACCGCGAGCAGCCGACGATGCCCGAACGCGACCCACAGCTCCGGACGCCCGCCGAGTGCGAGTGCGACGGCTACCGCGAGGAGCCAGAAGCCGACGGAGCGTCCGGTTCCGTCGACACCCGCGACCGCTCCGGCGAGGTATCCGAGGAGACCGACGTAGACGCCGGCCGCCATCGACGGTCCGTCGACGAACGATCGGCTCTCAGTCGAGCGCATTGGTACGGTAGCCATACAGTTCGATTACTATACACGTTTCGAACGGATCGTCTCGAGCGACCCGTACACTGCACGCCGGACTGTTAAGTCACCGTTCGTGGTAGAAGGCGGCCCGAGAACACTATGTCGCTATCCAATCGATTACGACGGTTACGGTCGACGGGCGAGTCCAAGGAGGGTCCCAGAGCGATGGCCGAACAGTCGCGGGCGGAGCACGCGACCTACGCGGCGATCCGCGGACTGCAGGCGGGGTTCGTGGCGACGATCATCATGACGGCCTTTCGGCTGCCGATCCTGCGGTCGCTGCCGCCGTCGGCGAACTTCTACTCGCAGTACGTCTCCGGCGGCGATCCGGAGGACCACCCGATCGCCGGGCTGCTCTTGCACTTCGTCTACGGCATTCAGGCGGGGGCCCTCTTCGGGGGACTGTTCGCGTTACAGGACGCCGAACGCTCGATCGAACCCGAACAGCGCGGCATCGTCTGGGGATCGATCTACGGAATGGCCCTCTCGGCTTTTGGTTCCCAGATCATGCTGAAGGAGGTGCTGGACATTCGACTCGACGCCGACGAACTCGCCCTGTTCCACGCCGGCCACCTCGTCTACGGGCTCTCGCTCGGCGCGTGGGTCGGCTCCCGAACCGAGGGCGTCGAGGACCCGGAGGAGGAGTACGAGTACGACGACGGTAACTGAGTTCACAACTCACCGTTGTAGCTCGTGGCCGTTCTAGCATTTTATCACCCCCGATTACCAACGATTAGCAGTCGTATTACGATGTCCCGATTCGGGTCATAACAACCTGTAAACCCCGCAGGCGATGGCTTTTCGATATGGAGATCGGAGTCGTTCTCGGCGTCATCGCGATCGGGTTCATTCACGGGGTGTTGCCGGACCACGGGTGGCCGATCGCGGCGACGTACGCGCTCAACAAACAGCGTCGCTGGCTCTACGGCTTCCTCGCGGCGCTGATCCTCGGGGTCGGTCACCTCGTCAGTAGCGTCGTCCTCGTACTGGCGTACTTCTGGTTCAGTTCCTTCGCCGATTTCGCGGACGGCCCGTGGCTCGGCGTCGTCGCCGGGATCTTGTTGATCCTGCTCGGCATCCACGAGTACCGTCACGGCGGCCACGGACTGGACGAGCACGAGCACGGTCACGACGGACACGACCACCCACACGAAGAACACGCACACGACGGGCGCAGCCATCACACCGACGGCGGGAGCGAGACGCACTCGGACCACGGGCACGCACCCAGTGCTCACGACAGCCACGGACACCACGATCACGACGACGACCGGGGGCTCCTCGAGCGCATCCGAAACGCCCTTCCGGGCGGTGGCAGTCACCAGCATCTCACGGAGGAACACGCAGAGCGCGGACTGTTCGCGCTCGGAACGACGGCGCTCCTGCTCGGTTTCGCCCACGAGGAGCCGATTCAGATTCTGGCGATCTGTAGCGGCGCCGGGACGGAGCTCTGTCTCGAGTTGATGCTGATCTACTCGCTGGCCGTCATCGTCGCGATCATCCTCCCGACGCTGCTGTTGATCGCGGGGTACGAACACCACCGCGAGCGCATCGAGCGATATACGCCCTACCTGCCGACGATCACGGCCGTCGTGTTGATCGGGATGGGACTGGCGTTCGTCGTCGGGTTCATCTGACGTGCGCCGTTCGTTCAGCGTGACTGCTACTCGGCCATCGGTAACGCAATCCCGTTTCGACTCGAGAGCGCGACATCGTTCTCTATAGTAGCCACTGAAAGTCAATGCGCACCTGATCGTACGATGGGAGCGCGGTTCGGAGCGAACATCGTGAGCGAGAACCGCGGAGATGCGGTCGGTGTGTAAATCGTTCCAGTTGTTACCATAGTTCGCACGCTACTGCTTACTGAGCGCCGGTCTTTCTATCGCAACCCGGTGACTTTCGCAACGGGATGCCGAATAGCAGGCGCGTATCGCTCACCGACTTTCGGTTCGTGACGGCAGGGGAGGGGACTCGTTTTCCCTTTCAAGCGCTTCATTTGCCGAAGCTTGTACCCGCGTTCCCAGTGAAGAACGAACGAAACCGGTAGCTGAGTTCGTCGGTGACAACGACGACCACGAACACGATCCCGAGGAGGACAATGACCCTGTCGTAGGCGAAGAAATCCAAATATCCTATGATGTAGTACCCGATACCTCCAGCACCGACGATTCCGATCGCGGCAGCGTGGCGAACGTTGTATTCGAACATGAATACCGCCTGGCTGATTACCGAATTGACAGCCTGAGGTAGAACCACGAAGCGAAGCACCTGGAACCGACTGGCACCCAAGGATCCTACCGCCTCCATAGGCTCATTATCAAGCCCTTCGAACGCCTCGTACTCGAGTTTCCCGACAAACCCGATCGTGTACAGACTAATCGCAAGGACGCCCGCCGGAGGTCCCGTACCGACGAGAATCACGAAGATGATCGCCCACAAAATGCTTGGAAGGACCCGGAGCCCCGCCAGGGACCACCTCGCAGGTACGTTCACGTACCACGGGAAGAGATTTCGACTGGCCAATAGACTCACAGGGAGACTCAGCGTGACCCCAATAAGCGTGCCCAGATACGCGATGTACAGCGTCTCCACGAGTCCGCGAAGCCCTACCTCGAGTACGCTCATATCTGGTGGAATGGCCGCGTCGAACAGGAACCCGAGACCCTCCGCACCCCCCGAAAAGTTCGTCTGATGAAGGTTCAACGCCAGGAAGCTCCACGCGGCCAACGAGAGGACTACGAATAAAAGGACCGTCCCAGTGCCCGTACCGAGGCGATCCCACAGAGAGGTGATGGTCTCAGGTGTTGCTCCCTTAGACATCGTTCTGTTGTGTATCCGGGTGGTTCGTGCTCGTGGGTTCGATACGCTCTTGGATGCCACCGTTCTCCAAGTGTAGAACCTGATCTGACATCGCTCGGGCGATGTCACGGTTGTGCTCCACAACGACCACGGCCATCCCCGTCCCTTCTTGCAGCTCGCAAAGACAGTTCACGATCGACCGCGCCGTCTCCTCGTCGAGTTCGGAGAGCATCTCGTCAGCCAAGAGCACGCGAGGTCGTTGAACGAAGGCTCGAGCGATAGCCACGCGTCGGCGTTGGCCACCGGAAAGTTCCGTGACGCGGCTTTGTTCCGTACCAGCGAGTCCGACATCCTCGATAGCAGCCCGCGCCTCCTGCTCGGCGTCTCGAGGGAACCGGCCGAGGAAACTCCTCACCGTGCCGAGATCGGAGAGCGTTCCGTGAAGCACGTTCTGGAGCACCGTACCACGCATCACGAGGCCTAAACTTTGCGGGATGTAACCCAGCGTGCCTCTCGGGGGAGTTTGCGGGAATGTTGTACCGAGGACGGTTGCTTCACCACCAAGGGGTTCGAGGATCCCGGCGAGGGTTTTCAGGAGCGTGCTCTTCCCGCACCCGCTTCGGCCAACGATCGCTACCGTGGTTGCTTCCTCGACTGTAACGGAGAGATTCTCGAGTACAGGCACCCCGTCGTAGCCAACGGATAGATCTCGACAGCGGATCGGGGGTGGTGAGGGTGCAGTCATTGCGGACAATTCGCAGGCTTCTTCAGATCCCTGGTGTTCTGGTACGTCTTCGTGAACTCTCCTTTCATCTCTTTACTCGACTAGGTGGTCCGCAATTCCAGGCAAGATTTCGATCAACTCGCCGTAGGCGCCGAGGTGCTCTTCCGACGTAGAGGGTTGCAGCTGGTATACACCCAGAACGTCCGCAAGGATCTCTTGGCCTTCCGCGCCGTCGTTGAGTTCGAGGAGCGCGTTTTGGAGCAGTTCTCTCTCGACGTCGGTCGCCTCCGGACTGGCCATGATCGGGTGGCTCGGCACGTCCGCGAATTCCTCCAAAACGTCGTATTCGTTCGTATTCAAGCACCAATCCTCTGCATCCTCTCCCCCGCAGTAATCCTCTGGCGTGCTCTTTCGCACGAAGGCCACGTCTCCGTGTCCCTCGGAGAGACATTGTAGCGCCCCAACATAGCCACCACCAACCACTGGATCACCGAAGAACTCTTCGACAG
Organism: Natronorubrum texcoconense; assembly: GCF_900100335.1. Lineage (GTDB taxonomy): Archaea > Halobacteriota > Halobacteria > Halobacteriales > Natrialbaceae > Natronorubrum > Natronorubrum texcoconense. The sequence continues at coordinate 95,474 of NZ_FNFE01000004.1, forward strand.
CATCTCGGATAGCCGTGACGTCGTCATCTTCCTCAAAGGAGACCAAACCTTCCTGGGCCAAATACGCTACCGGGATCAGCATCCCCGCCCCGGTCAAATCCCCCGTGTGGCAACTGTCCACGCCTTCGAGATCCTCGACCGTTTCGAGCCCGCTGTCGGAGTGGACCCAGGCAGCGGCCGTGTAGTAGGTTTGACCCGCCTCATCAGCTTCGACTGCGAGTGGCTCCAAACCATATTCTTGCCATCCAACCCAAGAGGGTCCCCCACTGAGATACGCGGCGTGTGCCTGTCCTGTAGCCAAGGCGCTGATCGCAGCACTGTCACCCTGAACGGGGTCTATTCTCGTAGGGACGCCGGTTTTGGATTCCACCCATTCAGCGAGGGGAGTGTAGTCTCGTTCGACATCGTCGGGGTCATCGCGCACCGTGGCCGCGAAGACGAACTCGTCGGCCACGTCTGAGTCGGAATTATCGCCACTATCGTCATCGCCGCCGAGACAACCAGCCAGCCCCAGTGAACCTGTTCCGACTACGGCTGTCAGAAGGGTTCGCCGCGAAGTATCGCTCAACCTCGATTCGCTATTAGATCTCATCACTGTATTTAGACGCACCTAAACTATATGTTTGCCCCATCAATTTTTAGAGAGAGCCTATATATCATTGTGCCGCAGATCGATCTAAAGATGCCGCTGAAGCAGCTATTTACTCGATTTGTGCTACTGGTTATGTAGGTTTACAGGAGTACCAAACCAACCGAGGTCTTCGTGCTGAGTTCAGCCGCTATAGTCAGCGCGCTGTTCTCCGCAAGTTTTGAATGGGTTACTGCTCGATCTGTTACACTGTTCGCCTAACTAATCGCGACTCTCACGAGCGACTCCGAACAACAAAACCGCACTCCCGTCCCGTTACACTTCGAGCGACTGCACGAGGCGGTCGACGTCCTCCTCGAGCAGACTCGCGTACTCCAGTCGCAGGTCGCGGGCGTCGCTCTTGGGGACGAACTGCCGGCCGTCGATCCGCGTCGAGATGGGGTGGTAGTCGTCGACGGAAAAGCCCATCCGATCGAGGTATCTCGTGACCTCGGTCGAGTCGAGTCCGTCGTGCATCGCGGCTTCGGCGAGGTCGCAGGCGGTGTCGAACTCGGGAAGACTGATGCCATCGTTCGTGACGTGACCGGTGTTTCTGGGATCGCTGTCGCGTTCGATCTCGACGGTCGTGTGGTGGAGTTGTTCCATCACGGACCGGAGTTCGTCGGTCAGTCGAAGCAACTGACTCGGCAGCGCGGCGTCCGGCGAGCGCCACTCGACCGTCGGCATCGCCTCCCGCAGGCGAACCGGCGTCCAGACGACGTCGTCCGGCGAGAAGTGTTCCTCGACGGCGCTTTCGTCGATCCCTTCCTCGAGGGCGGCCTGTTTGAACTCGTCGTAGCGACGCTCGAGGCGACGGTGCCACTCGCCGACGGTCTCGACGTAGTGCCAGAGCTGGCCGTGTTTGGGGAACTCCTCGTAGCTCTTCTTTCGATAGCAGTAGGCGCGGGCGCTGCTGGCGATCCGATTGCCCTGATAGTACGGCGAGGAGTTGACCAGTGCGAGTGCGGCGTCCAGCGCGATGAGCGCGTTGAGCTGGTCGGTGACGTTTCGCTTCTCGACGTGGATGTGCGTGCCGGCGCAGTACTTCGCGTAGTCGAAGTTCTCGCCGACGACTTCCTTCTGGATCCGGCCGCGTTCGTCGGGCCGTCGCTCGATTTCGTCGCTGTTGATCGGCGTCCCCAGCGGAACGAGTCGTTTGTCGACTCGCCGCGCTCTCGAGAGGACGTGGTCGAGTTCCTCGACGAACGTCCGCTGGAGTTCGTCGACCGTCTCACAGGGGGGCGTTTTCAGCTCGAACAGCGGCTCGACGAACTCGCGTTCGGTCTGGTCGGAGGTCTCCGCCAGCGCGCCCGGAGACGTGAGTTCGCCGTCGGTGTCGATCACCCAGTACTCGACTTCGATGCTCGTATTCATACTCGAGATGGAAATTGGTCGGCTATCGCGGTGTCTCAGCGGCTGCTCTCGTCACGGGTCAGTTGCACCATTCTGGCGTCGGAGCCGACGTCGCTACCGTCGGGTTTCGAACTAGTTGCACGCGTTTCGTTGAAGTGACGGTGCCTGCAGCAGCCTGCCGTTTCTCCCAGTCGGGACGTCGAGCTATCGACTCGGTCCGTGAGCGTCTCGGCTGTCAGCTACTGCCTGGCGTCGCTACGTATCGTCGGCGGCGACCGGTTCCAGCACCGATCGCTCGGTTTCGAGCGCTTCGAGCGCGTCGAGGGTGGCTCGCTCCTCCTCGAGAATCGCCTCGAGCGGCTCGACGACGTCCTCGCCGTAAGCGAGCCGTCCGGCGAGGGTGAGCAGCGACTCGTAGGCCCTGATCTCGAGTCGCTCCGACACGAGGGCAATCTCGAGGACGGTCGGAACGGACTCCGGTGACTCCTCGTGCTGTCGCCACGATTCCGCCACCCCGTCGGCGGTTCGCGTTCGACTCGCGTATGGCTGTCGGCCGAGCGTCTCGAAGAGGCCCTCGAGCCGGACGACGTGGTCTTCGGTCTGCTCGCGGTGGGTCGCGAGCCGGTCCGCGAGGTCGTCGTCCGACGTGTTCGACACCAGTTCGGCTAGCAGTTCGACCTGCGTCCGTTCGACGTAGTACGCGCGCTGGAGCTGATAGCCGAACAGATCCTCGAGCGTTTCGATGTTCATGGGTGGTCTCGGATTACGGTTGTTCACGCCGGGAGCGATCGAGCGATTCCCGCGGAGGCTCGGCCACCGGATGCGCATCGAGCAGCGTTTCCACGGCTTCGCCGTCGAGCACCGACTCGATCTCGGTCCGCACCTGTCGCTCGTCGTCGTAGCTGTCCTGCAGTGCCTCGACGACCGATGCGAAGTCGTCGGTCGCTTCGTCGTCGCCAGTTTGGGACGACTCCGACGCGTCACTGGCCTCGAGTTCGGTCGCCAGCGCCATCGTCGTCTCGTAGGCCGTACACTCGATCGCCTCGAGTTGCAGGACCGTCTGAATGTAGTACAGCGGCCGAATCGCGTCGTTCAGCACGACGTTGTTGAACGCCTCCTTGTCGGCGATCAGGCCGTCGAGTTGGGGGACGCGGCGAGTATCGGGGGCGACGCCGAGCGCGTCGAAGGCCCGTTCGATCCGCTCGAGGTGGCGTTCGCTCTCCTCGCGGTGGTCGTCGATCACGTACTGGAGCTGCTCGCGACACTCCAGCGCGCGCAGGTCGTCGAGCGAGTCGATCGAGACGTCGGTCGAGAGGGTTCGGAGCGCGGACTGTAACGTTCGCTCGATGTAGTACAGCCGCTCTAACTGAGCCGTGAGTGCGTCACGCGGGGTCGTCGTTGCGGTGCTCATGATGCGTGGTGTGTCGACGATCGTGTTTCAGAACGACTGTTGCATCCGGGTCTGCTCGTCGGTGTCGTGGGGGCTGTCCCCGCGGTCGCTGTAGCGCGGCCGACCGACGGCGTCGCGCCGGACGCCGTTCAGGATCGCCAACTCGAGTTCGTTCCGGCTCTCGTAGGTCTCGTGACCGGAGGTCTCGAGGACCGTCTCCAGCGTATCCGACTGGTGGGGGTAACTGATCTCGACGTCGGCGAACTCCGCCAGCACCTCGTCCGTTGTCAGCGGGAACGTCGTATCGTCGAACAGCCGACTGACGGCCCGGACTTCGATCGATCTCCCCTCGTCGCCGGTGTCGTCGATGCGAGTCATCGGAGTGCCCTATCAGGATCGGTGGTAAAATCCCACAGCCTGCACTCGACTGCGCTACGCTCGATCCGAGCGAACCCGACCGCCGGAACGGCTAACAAACGTGGGCGCGTGTAGAACGACTATGCACTGGGCCGCGAACAGCAACTTCGTCGACCGCGACCGGATCCCGCAGTACGTGGTCGGCTTCGGCGCGCTGTTGACGCTCGCGCTGCTCGGTGAGGTCGCGTTCCTTTTTGTGGTCGGTTCGCCGATCGTCTTCGACGGCGGGTTTCTGGTCGGCGTCGTCACCACGATCCCGTTTCTCGCCGGGATCGTGTTCGGCGGCTACTGGCTCCGATCGTCGGATCTCTCGCCGGATCGGTATCTGCGGGTCGTCGGCTGGGGTCTCACGGGTGCCGTCGTCTTCCTCGCGATCAATCTCGCACTGATCGTCGCCCTGCCGTACGACTCGTGGCTCGTGGTCGGTCCGTGGATCCGATGGGCCGTCGTTCTCGGCGCCAGCGTCGGCTTACTGATCGGCTGTCTCGAGGGCCGGGCCATCGAGCGCGCCCTGACCGCCGAACGGGCCTCGCTTCAGGCGGCGTATCTCGAGGACCAGCGGGAGTATCTCGACTACCTCAACAGCATCCTCCGACACGAGGTGTTGAACACGTCGACGGTCATCAACGGCTACGCGTCGCTGCTCGAGGCCGAGGCCACGGGGCTGACCGAGCAACAGCGGGAGTGGGCACGGATCGTGATCGACGAGTCCGAGGAGCTGTCGACGGTGATCGACGACGTCCGTGTGCTGTTACAGGCGACCGAGGGGCCGAATCGACTCGAGCCCGTAAACGCCGCCCGCGTACTGGAGGCGGAACTCAGCAAACTCGACCGGCGGTTCGAGTCGGTCGACGTCGCGACTTCGATACCGGATACCGCGTTCGTCCGGGCCGACGACCTGCTCGCTCGTATCTTCGCGAACCTCCTCTCGAACGCCGTTGAACACAACGATGCAGAGACACCGGCCGTGGCGGTCACTGTCGACACGATGTCCGAAACCGTCCGCATCGAAATTGCGGACAACGGTCCTGGCATCCCTGACTCGGAACAGGAGACGCTGTTCGAGCGCGTCGAAAGCCGCGGCAGTACGCACGGACTGGGGCTCTATCTGGTCTCCCAGCTGGCGACCCGCTACGGCGGGTCGGTCGAGTTGACCGAGACGGGTCACGACGGGAGCGTGTTCACGGTCGAGCTTCCGGCCCTGTCGGACGATCAGGCCGAAGTGGCGCTCGAGCGCCAGACGGATCGATCGCTCGTGATGGAGTGAGTGAGGCGTGTCGGACTGTCCGGCCGTCTCTGGATGACTCGAGCCTCTGTGCCGATTTCGTCTCCGTATCGACCGTGTCCGTCGTCCTCGCTTTTGCGATGTTGACCGTTCTCGCTTCTCACGACAGCTCCATCTCCCGCCGTCGTCGGGTGAGATAGTAGCCCGCGACGAGGGGCTGCAGCGGCGGGACGAACAGGCTGAGAAACGCGACACCGAGGTAGAATCCCGGGTTCGGTCGCCACGAGTCCCCGTCGGTACAGACGTAGGCCGCGTCCTGATGGATCGCGATCGGGAATGCGCCGAACGCGATCGTCCCCGCGAGAGCGATCGCGGCCGCGAGCAGCCCCGGAATCGTCAGGATGATCGCGATCGTCGCGGCGACGATCCCGAACAGCGTCGTCGCGAGCGAGACCGCCACGACGAGCCACCAACCCGACCAGCCCGACCGCGTGCCGAACCGTCTGTGCCGACGTGCGAGATAAACGACACCCGCGAGCGGTGCCGAGACGAGCGCGAAGGCAGCGTTGAGCCACGGGTTCGGGTGCCAGTTTCCGCTGGCCTGCGGCAGCCGTCTGATCCGCCGCGCGTCGAAGAAGATCGCCACGAGGAGCCCGAGCGTCAGGAACGTGTAGCCGAAGGCACTGACGAGGAACAACGCGAACTGCAGGCCGGGAACGCCGGGTTCGGCGTCCTGCAGGACGCCGACGATTCCGACCCCGATCACCGGCGGGAACAGGTACAGCAGCCGCTCGATGAACCGCGCCCAGTCGATCTCGTCGACGTGCGTTCTCATCTCGAGAGCGATCCGCTACTGACGGGTGCGTCGCCGATCGTCACGCCGGTGTGCGTGGCCGATAGCCGTGACGGGACTGTACCCCGTGATCTCTGTCACTGTCCGTCGACGTACCGTCGAGCCGACCGGCTCACAGCGCGTGCTTGTACGCCTCGAGGGTCTCCTCGACGTCGGCTTCGGTATGCCCGTAGCTGACGAACTGGCACTCGAACTGGTTCTGGGAGAGGAAGACGTTCTGTGCCTTCATCTTCCCCCAGAAGACCCGGCGCCAGCGTTCGGTTTCGGCGTTCTTGACGTCGGCTGCGTTCTTCGGACAGTAGTCGTAACGCGGGCAGGTGGGGTTCTGCCGACAGCCCGCGCCGCACTGTTCCTCGAGCGAGTCCCTCCCTGGCCCGTCGCGCGTGAAGATCACCTTGAACATACTCGCGGTGCCAGTCACCGTATAGCTCGGGGCCTGGTCGGCGAGGATCTCGGTCAGTCCGCTGCGGAGTTGCTCGCCGAGGCCGTCGACGTGTTCGTACACGTCGTTCTCGGCGGCGAACTGCAGGGTCTCGAGGCCGGCGGCCATCGTCACCGGGTGGCCGGAGAAGGTGCCGGCCTGGAAGACGTCGCCCGACGGAGCGAAGTGCTCGATGATCTCGGCGCGGCCGCCGATGGCGCCGACGGGGAAGCCGCCGCCGATGATCTTGCCGAACGTCGTCAGATCGGGCGTGACGCCGAACTCGCTCTGGGCACAGCCCAGGCCGCCGACGCGGAAGCCCGTAATCACTTCGTCGAAGATCAGCAGGGAGCCGTGCTCGTCGGTGATCTCGCGGAGGAACTCGTGGTAGCCCTCTTCGGGGTAGACGATGCCGTAGTTGCCGAGGATGGGTTCCGTGAGGACGGCCGCGATGTCCTCGCCGTGCTCGTCGAACACCTCGCGGATCGCCTCCTCGTCGTTGAACGGCACCGGGAGGGTGTGTTCGGCGAACGACTGCGGGATGCCCGCCGAAGAGGGCCGAGGGTTCTCGGCGTCGCCTTCGACCAGCGTCGACTCCTGGGCGCCGTGGTAGCCGCCCTGCATGACGACGATCTTGTTTCGGCCGGTGTAGCCGCGAGCGAGTCGCACGGCCGATGTGGTCGCTTCGGTCCCCGAATTCACGAATCGGATCTTCTCGACGCTCGGGACGTGTCGAACGACGAACTCCGCGAGGTCGACTTCGACCTCCGTCGGCGTCCCGTACATCGGCCCCTCACTAGCCTTCTGCTGAATGCTCGCCTGCACGGGATCGGGGAGGTCGTGGCCCAGCAGGAGCGGTCCGAGCCCCATCACCCAGTCGATGTATCGGTTGCCGTCGGCGTCGATGACGTGTCCACCGTCGCCTTTCTGGACGAAGAACGGATAGGGTTCGATCGCCGCTCGAACCGCCGAGTTCACCCCGCCGGGCATGACCGATAGGGCCCGGTCGTACAGGTCGCGTGAGTTGTCGTCGTTCATATCCGAGCCTTGGCCACGGGACGGGAAAGTAGTACCGAGGTTCGGTCGCCGGCCGATCGTCCGCGCCGCGGACCGCGAGTCGGGCACTCCTCGCAGCCGCCCGCTTCGCGTCGATCACTACGATTAAGACCCCCGTTCTCCGAGTTATCGGATATTGTTACATGCGTCATCGAACAGCGATTACGTTTCTGCTCGTCGGTGCGATCTGGGGGACCTCCTTCCCCGCCGTTCGCGCCGGGGTCGAGGTCGTCCCACCCGTCCTGTTCGCCGCCCTTCGATTCGACGCGACGGCGCTGTTGATCCTCGGCTACGCCGCCGCTCGAGGCTATCGCATTCGCCCTCGTGGCGGAGAGTGGGCGGGAATCCTCGCCGGCGGGACGCTGTTGATCGCGCTCCACCACGCGCTGTTGTTCGCCGGTCAGCAACACGTCACGAGCGCCGTCGCCGCCGTCGTCGTCGCGACGGTCCCGATTCTGACTGCGGGGCTCTCGCGGCTGTTGCTTTCGAGCACGGCGCTCGGCGTGGTCGGGACGGTCGGTCTCGGACTCGGATTTGCGGGGACGGCGATCGTTGCCAACCCTGATTTGTCGGCCCTCTACACGGCGGAGTCGCTCGGCGTCGCGCTCGTGTTCGCCGCTGCCGTCGCGTTCGCACTCGGCGCGGTGCTCACTCAGCGGACCCGGACCGACCTCCCGGTTGCGTCCCTGCAGGGGTGGATGATGCTCGTCGGTGCGCCGATCCTTCACGCCGTGAGCCTCTCGCTCGGAGAGCCACAGTCCGTCGAGTGGACGCCCGCCGCCGTGCTGGCGCTCCTCTACCTCGTCCCCGTCGCCGGGGGCGTTGGATATCTGCTGTACTTCGACCTGCTCGATCGGATCGGGTCGGTCGAACTCAACCTCGTCAGCTACCTGCTGCCGGTCTTCGCCGCGCTCGTCGGCTGGCTCGCGCTGAACGAGGCGCTCGAGCCGACAACCGTCGCCGGCTTTGCCGTCGTCGCGGTCGGATTCGCACTGATCAAGCGCCGCGCGCTGGTGGGACTCGCCGGGCGTCGATCGCGTCGCTCGAGCGGAGAGACGTAGCGGCGACGTCGTCGACCAGGCTGGTCGGTCCGAGAGTCGGCCAGCGGCGATGTGAGCGTTCGATGACGCACGAAAGAGACGTGGTAGCCTCGAGACCTCCTCTTAGACGGCGTCCGGTCCGGTGTTTCCGGTTCGGACTTGGTAGGCGTCGTCGACCGGGAGGACGAAGATCTTCCCGTCGCCGGGTTCGCCGGTGTTCGCAGCCTCGCCGATCGCTTCGACGACCGCCTCGGCGGGGATGTCGGCGACGACGCACTCGATCTTGACTTTCTGGTGGAGATCGACGGTGTACTCCTCGCCGCGCCACTGTCCTTTCTTCGCGGGCTGAGAGCCGCGTCCGGAGACGTTCGTGACCGTCAGCGACGGGGCCCCGACTTCGGCGAGCGCCTCCTTGGCCGCGCCGAGGCGGTCGGGACGGATGATCGCGGTGATCATCTTGAGCTCGCCGTCGTTCGGTTCGCTCACCTCGAGACACCTCCGTTCGCCGTCACGCTGTCGCACACTGCAGGGCCGCTGTTCGTCCGACGCCGTTGCGTGGCTCGAGTTGTCTGTAGAGTCACATCTAGAGCGGAGGGTCCATTCCCACGTAAGGGTTAGCGTCGGCGGTCGGCTGCGACCGCCAGGGACTCGACGGTCGACATCACTACCGGAGTTCCGGAGACTCGAAAGAAGTCGACCGCAAAGAAAACGTACGGCAGATCCAGTGTGAGGTGACACAATCGAATTCACAGCGGAACACACTGGTGTCGATCGCCGAGTATGCCGTCGGCGATCGGTGACGCTCGGTTCGGAGCGAGCGTCGAGTGCCAGCGCATCGGTGTTACGGGTCGCACGAGCACGAGTGCGCTCGCGGAAACGCGTGCTGGCTCACGTCTCTGACGACCGCGTACTCCTCTTCAGACGGCGTCCTGTCCGGTGTTTCCGGTTCGGACCTGGTAGGCGTCGTCGACGGGCATCACGAAGATTTTGCCGTCGCCAGGCTCGCCGGTGTTGGCGGCCTCACCGATGGCCTCGACGACCTCTTCGGCGGGGATATCGGCGACGACGCACTCGATTTTGACTTTCTGGTGGAGATCGACGGTGTACTCCTCGCCGCGCCACTGCCCCTTCTTTGCGGGCTGGGAGCCACGGCCGGAGACGTTGGTGACCGTCAGCGACGGGGCGCCGGTCTCGGCGAGTGCCTTCTTGACCGCGCCGAGTTTGTCGGGACGAATGATCGCGGTAATCATCTTGAGTTCGCCGTCGTTGGGTTCACCGCCGTCCGTGCGGATGATCTTGTCTTTGCCACCATCCGTGCGAACGACCGTGTTTTCGCCACCGTCAGTTGCGACGTCAGGCCCACCGAATTCGGGGTAGGTGTCGACGCCGTGTTCGGCGAGGTCGAGTCCGTCGCGTTCGTGGTCGGGCGTGACTCGTGCCTGACCGATTGCCTTGAACGCGCCCCAGACGGCTGCGGTCGCCACGACCGTCCAGATCGTGATGACCGCGACGCCGAGGATCTGGGGAGCGAACGCGCTCGCTTCGATCGAGAGAATGCCGCCGGAGACGACGCCGCCACCGATGGCGGAGCCCTCGAGCGACCAGAGCGGGTAGATGATCAGGCCGAGCATCCCCGCGGTCCCGTGGACCGGGAAGACCGCACAGACGTCGTCGATCTTGAGCTTCTCGTCGACGAACTTGAACACGATCGGGAGCTGTGCGCCGGCGAGGAAGCCGATCGCGATCGCACCCATCGGGGTGATGAGGTCCGTCGGACCGGTGACGCCGACGAGTCCGGCGAGCATGCCGTTCGCGACGTACAGGGTGTCGACTTTCCCGTTCATGAGCAGCGAGACGGACGACGCACCGAGTGCGCCCAGCCCCATCCCGAGGGCGGTGACCATCGCGATGCTTCCGACGTAGTCGAAGTCAGCCAGTTCGAACGTCTCGGGGTTGATGACCGTCGCGGCCGTGCCGACGTTGAAGCCGAACCAGCCGAAACAGAGGATCAGGGTCCCCAGTACGGCGAACGTCATCGAGTGACCGGGGATGATGTTGACGCTGCCGTCGTCGTTGTACTTGTCCATGCGAGCGCCGAGGATCCAGGCCGCGGTCAGGCCGGCGACACCGCCGACGCCGTGGACGACCATGCCGCCCGCGAAGTCGGAGAAGCCGAGGTCGGCGAGGATCGGCGGGTCACCGCCGTACCAGACCATCCCCGCGACGACGGGGTAGATGACCGCGGCGAGCAGGAAGGTGTACGTAACGTATGCGCGGAGTTTCGCGCGGCCCGCAACGGCACCGGACACGATCGTCGCGGCGGTCATCGCGAACACCGCGCTGAACAGCCACATTACCCAATCGAACGATCCCTGCCCGAACATCGTCCAGTCGCTGGACTCGCCGCCGCCCAGCGCCGCACCGACGTTGTTCGAGAGTCCCATCCCGATGATGAAGAAGACGAAGATGCCGACCGCCCAGGTCAGCATGTTCTTCGTCAGCTGGTTCGCGACGTTCTTCGAGCGGACCTGCCCCGCCTCGAGCATCGCGAACCCTGCGTGCATGAAGAAGATTAGGAACGTCACCGTCAACGCCCACATCAGGTTCATCCCCGTCGCGATCGACTCGAGATCGGCCGTCTCCTGAAGCGGCACTGCCTCGATCATGCTTGGGCCCCCATCGATTCCGCCTTACCACCTGACTTTTGTAGACGTATGTCCACGTACGAGCTGTTCTGCCTCATGGTTGTCTTCTGAATCACGTCTGGTGCGGATGGACTAGCTGCATATAATGGTTAGCGTTGATATTCGGCTACTTATCTGGGTGTAATAGGGACAAGCAAACAGATCTAAAGGTGGTTTAATGTGTATAAGGCAATACGATTTGGCGGTTTTTCCGAACCGTGGTTATATATTCGATCTTTGTACACTGTGAAAAACTCGAGGTCGCTGTCAGGTTCGCAGTCTCGACGTACTATCGGTCCCAGCGGGGGGTATACCACTCACGCGCGGCAGATGTTGCCACGCACGTGGCTGGATTTCGACGGGTTGGACATTCGTCAGAATGCTGGCTAAGACGAGCGATGATGGCCTCGACGACTGGCGTCTCTCGGCCCACGTTTCCGACACCTCGTCTCACGAATGGGTTCGATTCGGTCTCTCGAGGACGGCACGTCGCCTTCGAGTAATCGGTAGTCGACCGACAGTCGCTACCGGTTCCTGGACAGCCCCTCGGCGACGTCTTCCGCGAAGTACGTCAGAATCAGATCCGCGCCGGCCCGTTTGATCGACAGCAGCGACTCGAGCGCGACTTCCTCGAGATCCAGCCACCCCTTCTCGGCGGCGGCGTGGAGCATGGCGTACTCGCCGGAGACGTTGTAGGCGGCGACGGGGTGGTCGAACTCCCGGCGGATGTTCGAGACGATGTCCAGATACGGTAGCGCGGGTTTGACCATCAGGACGTCCGCACCCTGTTCGGCGTCGAGGCGAACCTCGCGCATGGCCTCGCGCGCGTTCGCGGGATCCATCTGATAGTGTCGGCGGTTGCCGAAAGAGGGCGCGCCGTCGGCGGCGTCCCGGAACGGGCCGTAGAACGCGCTCTCGTACTTCGCGGCGTAGCTCATGATCGGCACGTGCTCGTACCCCTCGCGATCCAGTCCCTCGCGGATGGCGGCGACCATGCCGTCCATCATCCCGCTGGGGGCGATCATGTCCGCCCCCGCCGCCGCGTGGGAGACGGCGATCCGGTCGAGCGACTCGAGCGTCGCGTCGTTGTCGACCGTCAGCGTGGCGCCGTGGCCGTGTGCGCAGCGTTCGCCGTGGCCCTCGCTGCGGAGTTCCTCCTCGAGCGGGCCGCAGTGGCCGTGGTCCGTGTACTCGCAGAGACAGACGTCGGTGATGACGTACGCGTCGGTTTCGGCGGTGATCTGCCGCGTCGCCTCCTGAATCACGCCGTCCTCGGCCCAGGCACGGGTTCCCTCGGCGTCTTTCGACTCGGGAATCCCGAAGAGCATGACGGCTTCGACGCCGGTCTCGAGCACCTCCTCGACGCGGGCGACGCTCTGCTCGATCGGGACGCGCTCGTGGCCGGGCATCGACTCGATGGGGAGTCGCTCGTCGGTCGTCGCGTCGACGAAGATCGGGGCGATGAGGTCGGAGGGATCGAGGCTCGTCTCGCTGACGAGCCCGCGAACCCGGTCCTGGCGAAGCCGCCGAGGACGGCGTGTGAGATCCATACGCCAGTATTCGTCGGTGGCTGCAAAAGCGATGCGCTCGACGGCGGAGACGAATCGGCGGGTCGGCGGCGACCCGTCGAAACGCGGTGTGAACGCCTACGGATCGGCCAACTCACACGACTGAATCGACGTCTTCGAACGCGTCCCGAACCGGTTCGGTCGCGCTCGGTGTCTCGTCGCCAGCCGCCGACACCGCCAGTGCGGTTCTCACTCTGGCCTTCCAGGCGGGGAGGTCGCCGCCCCTGATCGCGCCCGCCTCGAGCAGCGTCTTCGCGCCGCCGGAACCGCCGTACAGTCCGGCGGTCGCCCCGGCGTAACAGCGCGAGGTGAGCACGACGGGCACGCCGCGGTCGATCGCCCGCTCGAGCGCCGCGCCGAGTTCGCCGGTCGCGTTTCCGAGCCCGGTTCCCGCGACGACGATCGCATCGACGCCCGCGTCCGACTCGAGTGCGCGTTCGATCTGTCGGCCGTCGACGCCCATCGCGTTCGTCACGAGTTCGACGCGAACCTCGGGATCGACGCGCGCGCCCGGCATGGGTGCCGAGTAGCGGCCCGGTTCCCGCAGGAATCGAACCCCGTTCGGCGTGCGTTCCGCGATCGGGCCTGCGCTGGGCGAGTCGAACGTCTCGAGTGTACTCGTGTGTCCCTTGACGACCCATCGAGCGGCGTGGACGCTGTCGTTGAACGCGAGGTAGCTACCACCCGTCTCCCGAAACCGGTCGTGTGCCGAGGCTCGGACGGCCGTCAACAGATTCGTCGGTCCGTCCGTGCCCAACTGGTCGAACGGTCGCTGTGCGCCCGTAAAGACGACCGGAATTTCGGCGTCGACGGCCACGTCGGCGTAGTAGGCGGACTCGGCCATCGTGTCGGTACCGTGGGTGACGACGACGCCGACGGCGCCCTCGCTCGCGGCGCGTTCGACCGCGTCGACGATCTCCCCCGCGTTCTCGAACGTCATCTGGAATCCCGAAACCTGACAGATGTCGTCGACGTCGATCTCGGCGTGGTCGGCGATCTCCGGGACGGCGTCGACCAGGTCGTCGCCGGATACCGAGGGTGTCTTTCCGACGTCGTCCTCGCTCGAGGTACTCGCGATCGTTCCGCCGGTGCTGACGATTCGGACGTGAGGCTGCATACCCGTTCGTAAACGCGAGAGCGGAAGTGTCTGTCCGGTTCGGCCGACCGATCGACGTGACCGTCGCGCGTGACGGGACGATAAGGGGCTCCGAAATCTCGAGGCAGCCGCTGCCGGACGCAGTACCTCAGCGACCGTGATCGGTGACGAGTAGCCGATCGGACGCTTCGCCGACCGCTTCGGTTGGGGAGTTCGCCTTCGGCGTTCCTACCGGGTTGCTCGTGCCGGTGTTCGTCGCACTCGTCGCGAACCGCGCGCTCTCGCTCGGCTACTGACTCACGGTTAGCCCCTCGAGGACGGGACAGGTTCGGACTGTTGTTACAGTCGGAGCACGTTACCACCCACTTCACACGAACTCGCAATCTGCTTATACGATCCGGCGGAGTAACTCGGGCGATGACAGCACAGTCACGGCGGAAGGGCGCGGCGCGATGTGAACACTGTGGTAGGGCGTTAGCGGTCTGGCTCGGTTCGGACGAGGTTCGACCGATCGGGAGCGCCGACGGCTGTCCCTGTGGCAGTACCTCGTTCACCGTTTTCGACTGATCTCTCGGCGGACACGGCGGGAGAAAGCCGCGCCTTTTCGTGAGTCATCGTCCTATCTCGACCGTGTCCAACGCCGAGGAAGCGGTCAAGACGCTCACCGAACTCGGATTGACGCAGTACGAAGCCCGCTGTTTCGTGGCGCTCACCCGTCTCTCGACGGGGACCGCGAAGGAAATCAGTCAGGTCGCGGACGTTCCTCGCTCGCGCGTGTACGACACGATCGAACGGCTCGAGAAGAAGGGGCTGGTCGACGTCCAGCAGACCGAGCCCCGCGAGTACAAGGCCGTCTCGGTCGAGACGGCGTGTCGGCGCATCCGCGAGGATTACGACTCCCGGATCAACGCGGCCGAGAACGCGCTCGGCCAACTCGAGGAGCCGGAGTCTCGCGACGACGAGGGGATGTGGGCGATCTCGCAGAAAGAACACGTCAGCGAGCGGGTCGTCACGTTTCTCGAGGACGCCGAGGAGTCGGTCCACTATCTCCTCCCGGCGACCGAGGTGGCCGATCAGTCGATTCTCGACAGCTTGCAGGCCGCCGCCGATCGCGGTGTGTCCGTCTACGTCGAAGTTCCGACCGAAGACGATCACGAGGCGTTCACCGAGCGGATTCCGGGTGCGGACGTTGTCGTGGCCGAAGACCTGCAGTCGACGAACGAGGTGTACTCGGAGTGGCCCGGACAGCTTCTCATGGTCGACCAGCGGGCCATCGTCGCCAGCGGAGTCACGGAGAGCGATCTCCCCGACGTGGTCCACGAGATGGCCGTCTGGACCTACGGCCGCGATCACGGCCTGGCCGTCTGGATGCGAGAACTGCTCGACGACCGGATCGTGGGACGCGACGGGAGCCGGATGCCGGAGGACTAACGCGGATACGTCCGGCGAGCGGACGGCTGTGCGTTCGTCGAAACGCGTTCGTCAGCGTGTGCTTCCCAGCACTGAGCGCCCGACATCGATGCGGCCCGCCCTTCTCAGTGCTCGGCAGGTGTATACTTTTAAGTGTCAGCCGCCCGTTTCAGTCTGCTAGCAATGGCCATAGACCCACAGTTTACCGAGAATCGCGAGAAAGTCGACGAACACAACGGGCACGCCGTCTGGGGTCCCGTCGACGAACCGGAGGAACTCGGCATCCACGGCACCCACGTTGCCGTCGATTTCGACCTCTGTATCGCCGACGGTGCCTGTCTCGAGGACTGTCCCGTCGACGTCTTCGAGTGGGTCGACACCCCGGGCCACCCCGAGAGCGAGGAGAAGGCCGATCCCGCGAAGGAGGCCCAGTGCATCGATTGTATGCTCTGTGTAGACGTCTGTCCGGTCGACGCGATCGACGTAGACGCCGGTCGAACGGCCTGAATCGACCGCGTCGTCCGGTTCGGCGGAGTACTGCGAACCGTCCGTAAGAGGAGTGTGAGCTATTCGGCTCGATCGACGTCGACTTTCTCCTTCAACGTCTCCAGCCCGTCGGCTTCCGCGAGCTCTTGGAGGCGCTCGCGGAAGTGGTCCTCGCAGAGACCGACCTTGAGGCCTTCGGACTCGGCGGCGAAGGCGGCCTCGCGGTCACAGTAGTGGCAGTTCATACTCGCGCCTTGGCACCACGATGCATTGAACCCTCCGCTATCGGCCAAGATTGTGTCGTCGTTACGACAACGCTAACCGCTCGTATTCGTGCCGCGAGAGACCGTCGATCCCGAGTTCGCGGTCGTGTGCGTCGGTTCCGCCGGTCACCAGCAGATCGTTGCGCTCGATCGCCTGCTCGACGAGACTGCGATCGATGTCGGCGTGTCCGTAGGGGTAGTGTAACTCGACGGCCTCGAGGTCGGGATCGGCCGTCAGCGCGAGCGCGGCGTCGGGATCACGATAGCGCAGCGGATGAGCCAGCGAGACGAGCCGACACGACGCGGTGAGCGCCGCCAACCCCTGCTCGAAGGTGGGCACGTCACGCGGCACGAAACAGGGGTCGCCGTAGCCGATGAGCCGATCGAACGCGTCCTCGTAGCCGTACTCGACGTCGGGATGGTTGGCGATCGCCCGCGCGACGTGCGGTCGGCCGAACCCGTCGTCGACTGTGACGCCGAGATCGACGCCGAGTCGCGTCTCGACGCAGTCGACGATCGCCTGCCCCCGTTCGACCCGATTCGCTTGGATTCGGTCGACCACTCCCTCGAGATCGCCGGTCGACTCGACGCCGTACCCCAGCAGGTCGACGCGCTCGCCGTGGGGCGTCTCGACGCGGAGTTCGATCCCGCTGACGAGGGTCACACCCTCGCGCTCGACCACGGGCTCGTCGAACGGCTGCACCCGATCGTGGTCCGTTACCGCGACGACGTCAACGCCCGCTCGGTTGGCGGCGGCCGGTACCTCCTCGAGTTCGAGGCTCCCGTCCGAGCGCGTCGTGTGGACGTGTAAATCGGCGTACGGCATATCACTCGAGTCGAGGGCCGGGGCTCGTAAAGTCGTTTCTTCCGCCGGTCTCCGAGAGACGGTAACACACGATCTATAATGAACATCTAGGACCTCTAGGTCTACGGTGGGGCTAGAGAACGTATATGGACAATGTTTATAATTATCGTTCACAGTAGTTAGCGTGTAATGCTGCTCAATGGCACCGGCGACGTCATCGACGACCACGAGTATCCCGCCACGACCGAGGAGATGATCGATCAGTACGGCGATCGAACCCTCGAACTTCCAAACGGGTCCGAGACGGTCGCGGATGTACTCGCCCGCCTCGAGTCCGAGACCTTCGAGTCCCCGGAGGAGGCCCGATTCGCCGTCTACAGCGCCGTGAGCGACAAGGCCGTCGGCCGCGTCGGCTACAGCGACCGCGATCCGACCCCGGTCGGCAGCCCGTACGCGCCCGACGCCGTTTCGTTCTAACCGTTCGACGATTTTTTGCGCCGGCTTCTCGCTCTCGCCGCTCGCTCAGTTCCAACTCCCTGCGACGATCTCAAACTGGAGAGCCCTACCGCCCTCGTACGATAGGGTTGCGTTTCGCGTGCGACTGCCCGACCGAGAGCCGGCGAATTGCACAGCGCTTTGCACGGTCTCGTCCGCTTCGTGAACGCGTCGGAGAGCTTCGACGGTTCGGACGCGCGTTTCAGAGCACGAGCTCCTTGTTCGCGTCGTCGATCTCCTCCCAAGAGACCGTCTCCTCCTCGACGATTCGCTCGGGGTCGAGCGCCGAGTCGCCGAGGACGGTCAGCGCGGCGCCGACCGGAGGTCGGAGTTCGGGACCCTCCCCCTCCGCGTCGTCCGGTGGTCCCGCGTCGTCGTCGGGCTCCGCGTCGTCCTCGCCAGGCTCTGTTCCGTCGCCGTTCGACCCGTTCCCGTGGCCGTCGCCGTGTTGGTGAGGCCCGTTCCCGTGTTCGTGCGGGCCGTCCCCGTGGTCGTCGCCGTGTTGGTGAGGCCCGTTCCCGTGGTCGTGCGGGCCGTCCTCGTGGCCGTCGCCGTGTTGGTGAGGCCCGTTTTCGTCGGCCATCTCTCCGTCATCGCCGTTCGGTTCGGCCATCGCTTCGGGTTCGGGAACCGGTTCCGCACCGGGGCCCGTCGCCTCGCCCGCGACGATCCGCATCACGTGGCCGAAGATCTCGTGCGGACCGCAGTGCATGTCGTACACGCCCGGCTGCTCGAACGTGTAGAGCCAGTAAGCGTTCACCGGCAACACCGGCGAGGAAAACGGCGGGACGTCGTCCGGAACCCGCGGCAGTTGTCCCTGTGCGGGATGGTACGCCGTCACGGTGTGGTGCGGCGTGACGAGTCTGAACTGGACGGTGTCGCCCGGCTCGACGTACAGCCCCGTCGGCTCGAAGAAGAACTCCGGAATCTCGTGATCCTCGCGGGGTCGGATCATCGCGTCGACGACGTGATCCGGTTCGACCGGCGGATCGACGTTCATGGCGAGCGCCGCGAAGCCGAAAACGGGGTGGATTCCGTCATCGGACTGGTCCGGGGGAACCGCCTCGTGCTCCGGTGTGGAACCGGCAGCGACCGCGTTCGGTCCCAGCGTCAGTGCGGCGCCCGCACCCAGTATCTGCAACAGCCGTCGCCGATCGATCCCCGGCGTAATCGATGCTAAACCAGCGTCTCTGGAGTCGTATTCACCCTTCATGGGGAGTATTACTTCGCCGGGTATGGAGATAAACGTGCTACTCGGTACCACGTGACTATCAGTGAAGGAGATAGCTGCAGCCGTCCCGACCGTCGGCCCCCGCCGAACGGGGCACCTACCCGCCGCTCAGAACTCGTCGATGACCGGAATGCCGACCGTCTCGTAGTCGGTCATCGCCGCGAGTTTGTCGCTGACGTCCTCGAGTCCGATCGTCTCCGAGACGACCTTCTCGGGCTCGAGTTTGCCCGTCGAGACCATCCGGAAGATCTCGTCGTAGCGCGTCGGCGGCATGCCCAGCGAGCCGATGAACTCGATCTCCTGCATCGTCATCGCGTCGGTTGGCAGGTGGACCATCCCCTGTTCTTCTTGGGTCGTGAGTCCGACCTGGATGTGCTGGCCGTGGGCGTCGAGGCTGAGCACTGAGTTCTGACAGGTCGTCGCGATGCCGAGGGCGTCCATCGAGACGTTCGCGCCGCCGTCCGTGATCGCCTGCACTTCCCCGGGTACGTCCTCGACGTCGGCGGCGTTGACGCCTTCGACGGCGCCGAGTTCGCGGGCTTTCTCGAGTTTGTCGTCCGTCAGGTCGACCGCGATGACGTTCGCGCCGAGCGCGTCGGCGATGTGGACCGCCGAGAGGCCGACGCCGCCACAGCCGTGGACGGCGACCCAGTCGCCCGCACCCACGTCGGCGCGGTGGGCCAGCGCGTGGAACGAGGTCATGAACCGGCAGCCGAGTCCGGCCATGTCGACCGACGAGACGCCGTCCGGCAGCTGGACCAGATTGTGGTCGGCGACCGGAACGTGGAGTTCTTCGGCGAAGGCTCCCTGCACTTGTTCGACGAACCCCAGCGGCATCACGTTCTCACAGATGTTGGAGTGTCCGCGCTGACAGCGTCGACAGCTTCCGTCGCCGAGGTTGAACGGAACGGCGACGTGATCGCCTTCGCTGACGCTCTCGACCTCGTCGCCGACGGCGACGACCCGACCGGCCGGTTCGTGGCCGAGAATCTGTCCGATCGGCGTCTCGAGATCGAGCCACTCCCAGTCGCCCTGCCAGCCGTGCCAGTCGCTCCGACAGACGCCGCAGGCTTCGACTTCGACGACTGCCCCTTCGGGATCCGGATCCGGTGCGTCGACGTCTTCGATCGAGAGCGGTTCGCCGTGTTCCTCGAGTACTGCGGCTCGCATACTATGTTGGTTGATACCGCACACCAAATACGTGTCTCTACACTCACAGATCGATGAGACTCGTACTCGAGAGAATGCGTCGAGAGCGGTACCGTCCCTCGCGTCAGTTCAGCAGGTCGATCGCGTTCTCGAGGTCCAGCGGGACCGATCCCTTCTGGTAGCCTTCGACGTGGCCGTTCGGGCGGGCGCGATAGACGACGGCGGGGCGGTGTCGGACGTCGGGTTGCTCGCCGCGGACGGCGTTCCAGGCGTCGTCGCGAAAACTCGAGCAGTCGACGAAGAGGACGGCGCCGCCGCCGTGTTCGGCGAGTTGGCCGTTGGTCTTGGTCTCGGCGGTGTCGCGAACGGCGGCGACGGGACCCGACGCCGCCCGGTTCGCCGGCGGTTGCGGTCGGGTCACTTCGACGAGGACGTTGGTCGTTTCGTCTTCGGCCCGGAAATCCAGCGAGTGCCCGGTCGTGACCTCGATTTCGGGGACGACGTCGTAGCCGGCATCGCTGAGGATCTTCGCGGCGATGAACTCGCCCATCGAGGCGCTCATGCGGACGCGGTCGACGTGATCGCTGGTCCCCAACTTGCCGGACATGACGTGTCGGTACTCGTCGAGGACACCGGTCTTGAAGAAGTCCTCGAAGAAACGCGTCGTCTCGCGTCGTCCGGCGTCGGGGAAGCCGGCGGCGTGCTCGCGGAAGAAGGCTCGCGTCGACTCGCGGCCGTCTTTCGACATGAAGACCGGCAGGAAGTACCACGAGAGATGCGGGTAGTCGGCGAGCCACGGGTCCTCCTCGTGGAGCGTCGTGAGCAGTTCGCGCTGGGTCCACCGGGAGACGTGGTAGGGAACTTCCCGCCAGCCGAACTTGTCAGTTCGCCACAGCGAGGAGGGCGTTTCGGTGTTCCCCATCCAGTAGGCTTCGTCGTCGTTTCGCGCGAAGAGTGCGATGTCGCCGTTTTGCATCTCGAAGCGATGCGTCTCCCAGTCGGCGCCGATCTCGAATCGCGGCGGGACTGCACGCGCTCCGATGTTCGATCGAAGCGGCTGCAGAATCTTCTGTCGGACGTTCTGTTCGCTCCACGCCGAGGGCGAATACCGAAAGCGAAGCGGCCGTGCCACACCCTCATTTCGGTGTGGGAGTCCATACGTGTTACGTGTCTGCGCGGAACTCGAGCGGGGATCGTTCTCCCCGGAGAGGAGAGATTGGGGTGAGGGACCGTTACATTAATGTATGGCAGTCACCAACATGTGTGTACTTACTATGTCAATGGGTGCCTATGACGAAGAAGAACACGAGCGCCGCGAGCAGCAAGCCTCGAAGGTCGACACCGATTTCGACGACGAGCGGACGATCTATCACGGTAAAGTCGAGTACGATTCCGGCGAGTCAGCCGAGGAACTGCTCGATCAGTTCGAACGGATGAAGTCGGACTGACACCGCGGCGTTCGTTCTCCCCGTTCTCATCGCCGCGAGCGACGGCCATCTCGCAGTATCGCGTAAGCCGGTCGCAGGGGGTCGAGAGCTGCAAGTCCGGCTTCGCCGCGTCACTCGAGGGCATCCCAGCGTGGGTCCATCGTGTCACTTGCGGGCGTCCCAGCCCGGCGTCGTCGGCGCACCGCGGCCCTCCTCGACGTCGGCGGCGATAGCCGAGTCGGGGACCGTCCCGTCCGCGGCTCGGCGTCGCCGTTCCCACTCTCGGATCGCCGGACCGACCCACGATTCGACGCGAGTGTCGTCGGAACCATCGGCCGAACCGCGCGTGTCGCCGGAGCCGTCGGCCGAATCGCCGTCGGCACCTGCCGCGTCGAGGGCCCGCTCTTTCCCCCAGTCGTAGTGATAGTCGGAGGTCACCAGCGTGCCGGGGCTCGAGGCCGCGGCGACGGCGAGACACTCCGCGCGATCCTCGCTCGTTAGCGCTCCGGCAGCCGTCCGGTCGATGACCCCCTCGAGATCCTCGGGTCGCGGGTGGGCGAAGAGCTTCGCGCCGAGGGCCTGCGTGCCGAGCAGCAGTCCGTCGAGGTCCTCGGGTACGTCGTCCTCGAGTAGGCGCCGACCGCCAAAGGCGGCTTCGACGCGCTCGCACTCGGTCTCCTGCTCGAGCGCGAGGTTGTGTGCGGGATAGGACCCACACTCGTCGGGGAATCGGTCGTCGCCGTGGATGCGACACTGCAGCGTCTCGGGGTCGAGGAAGACGCAGGCCGGGAGCCACGTGGGTTCCTCACGGTCGAAGGGAGCGACCGGCTTCGGCGGTTTTCGAAGGCCGACGAAGAAGACCGGGCGGCCGGCGACGGCGGCGACGCTGTAGCCGTCGATCTCGACTCCTTCGCCCGCGTCTCGAGCCCGCCAGAATCGCGGCGTCAGCGCGGGGGCCATCCCCGCCTCGAGAAACGATCGGACTTCGTCTCGAGTCAGGGCGACGAAGTTCGTATCGTCGTCGAAGGGGACTCGCGTCTCGCTAGCGTCGCCGTCGGCGTCGGTCTCGAGTCGGGCGCGTCGGCGTCGACGGGCCGTCCCGTCCGTTTCGGACCCCTGAAACGGTCGCCAGTTCAGACAACAGCCGGCACAGCCCTCGCAGTTCACCTCCATGACCGACGGTAGCACGACGTGACGTATATACTGTTCACCGGCACGAGACCGGTCCGGGGGAACGACTTTCACCGTTCGGCACCCAGCGGTGGGTATGGCACGGGACTCCTGTGACGGCTGCGGCCGGACGGTCACGGTCGCCGGCGGCATCGCCAACCTCTGGACGTTCGGCGACGGCGGCGAGGGGACCGCGATGACGCTCGAGCTCGCGGACGGAACGGCGCACCTGCTGTGTTACCCCTGTATCGAGGTGATCCCCGACGAGCCGACCGCCGAGGACGTCGACCGACTCGAGCAAGTCGACGAGGAGACCTCGCGGCTTCGCGCCGCGTAGTCGCGACTGCGGGTCGAGAGATCGGCCAAAAAATCGAGCGGAGTCGCGGCCGGCCGGCGCTGGTACGTGATATGAGCGCGATGCAGAGCCCCGCGAGCGGAGCCGTTCGCCGACCGACCACCGTCGTCGCGTGAGCCACGACCACTGCGCCATCGTCTGGCGCACGCGGAAGGTGGGAGTCGAACGCCACGAGCGAAGCGCCGCGCGGGCCGAGTGACCGCGATACGCCTCGCGAACCGATCTTCCGTACCCTGTTCGAGGGTCGACATCGTATTCGTAATCGTCCGGCTATCGGCCGGTAGGCACTCCGTTCCCGGCCCGTCTCGAGTCTCCTCCTTCATCTCCGTCCGGACGCCCGTCGTCGATTCGCGAAACGGTTCGGTGCCTTTAGGACGCGGCCGGTCCGTGAGTCGAACGGTGAATCCCGAGCGGATCTTCGAGGAGTTCCCCGCGCCGAGCTACCGCGGGACCCAGGAGCAAGCCCTCCGAGACATTCGCGACGCGTTCGCGGCCGGCAACGACGTCGTCTTAGTTCGCGCGCCGACGGGTAGCGGCAAGTCCCTGCTCGCGCGAGCCGTCGCCGGCTGTGCACGCCACGTCGAGGATAGCGACCCCAGCGACGCGACGGGGGCCTACTACACGACGCCGCAGGTCTCGCAGTTGGACGACGTCGCGGCCGACGACCTGCTGTCGGACCTGAACGTCATCCGCGGGAAATCGAACTACAGCTGTATCCTGCCGGACGAGCGCAACACGCCGGTCAATCAGGCCCCCTGCGTCCGCGAACGGGGCTACGACTGTTCGGTCAAACACCGCTGTCCGTACTTTTCGGATCGAGCGATCGCTTCGAACCGGTCGATCGCAGCGATGACGCTCGCCTACTTCATGCAGACTGCGGGTAGCGAGGTGTTTCGTACGCGCGACGTCGTTGTCATCGACGAGGCCCACGGGCTCGCCCAGTGGGCCGAGATGTACGCGACCATCCAACTTGGACCGCGGACCGTCCCGTTCTGGGACGAGCTCCGCGTCCCCGAGATCGACTCCCTCGATCGCGCCGTCCGTTACGCGGAGAACCTCGCTCAGATCTGCGGCCGCCGGAAGGACGACCTGCTCTCTCAGGACTCGCTGTCGCCCGCGGAGGTGCGCGAGCGCGACCGCCTCCAGGAACTCATCGGCGAACTCGACTGGTTCGTCTCGGACTACCGCGATCCGGAGAGTCCGACGACGTGGCTGGTCGACCAATCCGAGCCCTCGAGCGCCCGCGTCGAGAGCCGCGCCGACGACGACGAGCCCGCGGGCGGCCCCCTCACGATCAAGCCGATGAGTCCCGAGAAGTACCTCAAGCACACGGTCTGGGACCGCGGCAACAAGTTCGCGCTGCTGTCGGCGACGATTCTGAACAAGGACGCCTTCTGCCGACAGGTCGGGCTGAATCCGGAGAACGTCGCGCTGGTCGACGTCGAGCACACGTTCCCGGTCGAAAATCGGCCGCTGTACGACGTTACGCAGGGGAAGATGACCTACGAGCACCGATCGGAGACGACGCCGAAGATCGCCCGGACGATCGTTCGGCTCATGCAACACCATCCCGACGAAAAGGGGCTGGTCCACGCCCACTCCTACGACATTCAGGAGCGACTCGCCGACATGCTCTCCGACTTCGGCGTCGGCGACCGCGTCCGGACCCACGATCGGGACGGCCGCGACGCCGCACTCGACGCCTGGAAAGCGAGCGACGATCCCGACGTCTTTCTCTCGGTGAAGATGGAGGAAGCGCTCGACCTCAAAGGCGATCTCTGTCGGTGGCAGGTGCTCTGTAAGGCGCCGTTCCTCAACACAGGGGACTCGCGGGTCGCCCACCGACTCGAGGAGGGCCAGTGGGCCTGGTACTACCGTACCGCCTTGCGAACCATCATCCAGGGCTGTGGCCGCGTCGTCCGCGCGCCGGACGACTACGGGGCGACGTATCTCGCGGACTCGAGCCTGCTCGACCTCTTCGAGCGCGCACGCACGGACATGCCCGACTGGTTCGAAGAACAGGTCGATCGGCTCTCGGAACCGGACTTACCCGAGTTCCAGCCGCAGGCGGCGCTCGCCGACAGCGGTGGTGCTGGCGGGGGTAACACGACGTCGGCAACGAGCGAGACCGGCACCTCGACGACGGACGAACGGTCGCGGAACCGCTCGCGTTCCCGACGGTCGGGTCGCGGCTCATCGTCCTCGAGTCCGCTGGCCGACGTCTGGGACACGGACGGCTAGAAATAGGCGTTCATCGCTCGAGAACCGAGTGTCGTTTCGGGTCGTCCCTTCCGTCGGGCGCCTTCTCGACTGGCTGGACGGCGAACGCGATGCACTCAGAACGCGGCGAGTGCGCCCCACGCGATCATGGAGGTGATCATGAGGAACGCGAAGCCGAGCGCGATGAACTGGTTCTTGTCCATACGTAGTTCAATTCTCCCCGCCGTTATGAATGTCACGCCCGGTCTCGGCCGAGGAGCGGTCTGAACCCGACGAGAGAGGAGGAGGCGATTCGTACGGGTTGCTGTACCGATGTACCGGTGGGACCGCAGGACGGTTGCGGTCCTATCGGAAATGGCTTACAACAGACAGTATCAGCGTCGGCGCTGACGGACGGTTACGCCGACTAGTACGGCGAGCACCGTTCCGATCGTGAGGGCGAGACCGAAGCCCGGCAGTCCGTCACTATCGTCGGCGTCGTCCGCGCCGTTTTCGTCGTCTGCGCTCTCTCCGTCGTCGGCGTCGGTCTCGTCGTCGCTGTTGTCGTCACTGCTGTCGGTGTCGTCGTCCGTGTCGTCAGTGTCATCCGCGCCGTCTCCATCGTCGGTGTCTGTTTCACCGCCTCCGGCGGTATCGTCGACACCGCTTTCGTCACCGTCCGCTGTCTCATCGCTCTCGGTTTCGGTCGCATTCGTGTTACCGTCGGTTCCGTCGCCGACACCACCGCTTCCGCCGCTACTCGGGGCCGTCTCGCCCGCTGATGAGTCGTCGGTTTCGCCGATGACTTCGCCGTCACCGTCCGTGACCAACGAATCGCCGTCGACGAACTCGAGCCCCGATAGCCCGTCGTCGCCGACGGTCATCGTCACCGTCGCGAGCGTCGGTTCGTCGACGCTCTCCGAGCCGACGTTCGACTGGGTCAGGAACACGTGCCCGG
The DNA here is from genome assembly GCF_900100335.1 of Natronorubrum texcoconense. GTDB lineage: Archaea > Halobacteriota > Halobacteria > Halobacteriales > Natrialbaceae > Natronorubrum > Natronorubrum texcoconense. The sequence continues at coordinate 121,153 of NZ_FNFE01000004.1, forward strand.
TGTCGGAGTCGTCGGAGTGGTAGCTGACGCCCCCTAACTCTTCGAACTCGACGCTCTCGACGCTCGTGTCGGTCGGTGCGTAGCTCAGGTTCGCCTGAAAGCCGGCGCTGTCCGCGGCAGTGGACGACACTGTGACGGTGACGGTGTCGTCGCTCGAGTCGGTCACCTCGAGCGCCAGCGTACCGTCCGCGCCGGTCGTCGTCAGTTCGCCGTGTGAGCCGCCGTCGGCGGTCGTTGCGTGTGCGCCAGCCGCCATCGCCGTCGTCGCGAGGACGACCACCATGACGAGGACGAATAGTCGCTTCAGTGATCTCGTATCTGTCATTGTGTTGATCTGGTGTGCAAATCGGTTCCGTTCGATACGCTTCCGTTCGATACGCTTCAGGACAAAAATCGCCTCGTGGCGATGTGGGTGTGTTTTCTGGCTATGCCTCGAGTGCGTCTGCGCCGTGGGCAGCGACGATCTCTTCGAGGATGAGCGTGACGTCACCGGCGTCGACCTGCCCGTTTCCGTTCATGTCGGCGATCGACTCGTGGAACGTATCGGTCGGTTCGTCGCCGGCGAGATACTGCTGGGTGAGCGTCACGTCGTAGGCGTTGACTTCCCCGTCGGCGTTGACGTCGCCGGGCCAGGCCGTCGAAATCGTGCCGTCGATCGGCAGGATGTCGAGCTCGCCGTGTTCGTCGTTGAGGTAGGTGTTCGCCTCGTCGAACGCCAGTGCGGAGTCGCCGTCGCTCTCGTTGACGAATTCGAACTCGACTTCGGCGAGCGTCGGGGCCGATTCGTCGCTGGCTTGCGCCTGTGCGATCGAGAACGTCCCGTTGTCGTTGTCGACGTTCGTCACGGGGTCGGCGAAGTCGACACCCTCGATGTCGGTGACCTGTACGACGTCCGGATCGAACTGCACCTGCGTCTCGTATCCGGCGACGGCATCGGCGGACGTGTTGATCTCGACGGTCGTCGTCTCGCCGATCGTTCCGATGTGATCGCCCTCACCGAACGTCAGCAGACCGTCCGGCTGTTCGATGATCGTCACGTTGCTGGAAGCGGCGTCGTCGTCGCTTGCAACCGTAACGGGGGCCGTTCCGGCGTCACTGACGTTGGTCTCCCACGTCAGCGTGATCGCCGTCGTTTCACCCTCTTCGAGTTCGACCGTCGTACTGTCGACCTCGTTGCCTTCGAAGTCGGAGAGCGCCACGGTTTGCGTCTCGTTCTCGGCGTCGACGTTACTCACGGTGGCGCCGACGGTCAGTTCGTCGCCTTCGATCACCGGCTCGTTGGTGTCCGTGATGTCGACCTGGAAGCCGGTTCCGAGATCCGTCTGGAGGTATTCGACGGCGTTCGCCAGAATCGTATCGGCGTCGTCGGTGTAGTCGCCGTCACCGACGAACGTAGTGTACCCCAGGTTCGATGCCAGAACCGTGGCGCTCCGTTCGTCGACGGCGAACCCGTCGCCGACCGTCGTGTCGGTTCCGGTTATGGCGGTCTCCGCCAGCACGTCGAACTCGGTGTCGTCGAACCAGGTGTGGTCGCCGAACGCCGCAGTGTGGAGGTCGACGCTGTCGCCATCGTCGCCGACACCGTCGAAGATGTCGTGCGTCGACGTCAGTTCGTAGCCGATCGGCGGCGTGACGAAGTCGTCCTGGAACGTGGCGCTCGGCTCACCCGTGAGCTCGGAGTGAACCGGAATCGCGTTGCTCTCCTCACCCCATTGGTCGAGGTAGACGACGCCGGTAGCCGCGTCGTCGGTAGCGTCGATGAACGCCTCGGCGTTCGCCTCGTCTATCTGCTGGACGACGATTGCGTCGTAGCCGTTCATCGCCTCTTCGGCGTCGACGACGGTCGGCGCGTACATCGGTGGCAGCGACTCCTCGAGGGTCGCTGCGACGTCGGCACCGTGCGTGTTGCTGTCGTCGACGACGGCGACGGGAACGTACTCCTCGAACACCGTCGTCGGACCGGTGGTGACGACCGCCTCGTCGTCGAGTCCCGTGACGGTGTGCTCGAGCGAGAACTCGCCGTCGGTGTCCGCGGTCGTTTCGACGGTGATCGTCAGTTCGTCGGTAACGGGACCGCCGAGGTCGACTGACTCGCCGAACTCGACTTCCTCACCCTCGACGAACAGGGTCGCGTCGTCGGTTTCGTACTCGCCATCGAAATCAACGGTTACCGTCTCGGCGTTCGCGACGTCGAGGGTCACGTCGACCGCGTCACCGCCTTCGACGCCGTCGGGCTGTTCGTCGATCAGTTCGACGTCGAGTCCGTCGGCGAGTTCGAACTCCTGGACGGTGACTTCCTCCGCTTCGACCGTCACGTCGGAACTCGCACTCTCGTAGCCGAACGCGTCGGCGGTCACGGTGTACTCGCCTTCGGCGGCGATCAGGTGATACTGGCCGTCTGCATCGGTCGTGGTGCTCCCGCCGTCATCGAGATCGACGGTTGCGCCCTCGATCGGAACGCCGTCGTCGTCGGTGACGGTGCCGTTGACGCCGCTGTCGAGTGCGACCAGGTCGGTCGCGGCGGCGACGTCGATGATCCCGTGTCCGTACTCGGTGTTCGGATCCTCGTCGGGAGCGTGATCCGGTTGCCAGGCGGTTTCTTCCATCGCATCGTACAGCAGTTCGCGGTCGGCGTCACCGCTGGAGGCGGCGACCATCAGCGCAAAGGCGCCGGCTTTGTGTGGCGCGGACATCGAGGTTCCGGAGTAGGTCCCGTCGTAGCCACCGCCGGGGACCGCGCTCAGCACCTCGACACCGGGTGCCGCTGCGTCCGGCACGACGTACTCGTCGGGCCAGTAGTCCGGTGCGTCCGGATACGCGCTCTCCGTCTCGACGAGTTCGCCGCTCGAGAACGACGCGACCTGTGCGTCTTCGTCGACGGCACCGCTCGCGACGTTGGGGTAGATGTTTCCGGGGGCTCCGCTGACTCCCTGACCGCTGTTTCCGATCGACGAAACCAGCACGACGCCGGCGTCTCGAGCGTTTTCGGAGGGCTCGACCATCTCGTCGTCGTAGCCGTCCACGCCGAGACTCATCGTGACGATGTCGGCGTCAGTGTCGTCGACGGCCCACTCCATCCCAGCGATGATCTGCGCGAACGTTCCGCCGCCAGCGTCGTCGAGAACCTTTCCGTGGTAGAGTTCGGCCCCGGGGGCGACGCCGTAGGCGGGAACGTCACCGTCGGGATCGTCCGGTCCGACGACGGTTCCGCTCACGTGCGTTCCGTGGCCGTTTCCGTCGTTGGGGTCGCTGTCGACCGGCTCGCCGTTCCCGTCGAACTCGATCCAGTTTCCGTCGTCGATCTCGAGGTCGGGATGGTCGGTGTCGACGCCCGTATCGAGGACCGCGACACCTGCGCCCTCACCCTGGGTTCCGTGTTCGTCCCAGACCTCGGTCGCGTTGATCATATCGAGACCGTACGTGACGCTTTCGTTCGTCGGCTCCGCCGACGGTTCATCCGCTGACTCGCCGTCCGTACTGGCGTCGCTGTCGTCTCGCTCACCCATCGTTTCCACGTCGAAGTTCGCGTGGATCGACTCGGCACCGGTGTACCGCAGCACTTCCTCGGGCGACACCTGCGTGGTATCGACCTCGAGGAGGACCGCGTTCGCGATCCAGAACCGGTTGACGTAATCGACACCGTCCGTCTCTGCGGCCCACCGGACTGTGTCGGTCTGCGTTGCTTGGGCGTGTTGTTGCAACTCGCCGATGGCGTCCGCCGTACTCGCCGAGGCGGCGACGTCGGCGCTCTCGAACCGAACCACCATCTCCGTGGTTCCGTCTGCCTCGTGCAGCGCCTCGTCGATCCGGTCCCCTGCCAGTTCGACATCGTCGAGTTGGTCGTCGGCTGCCGATGTCCCGTCGAGCGTCCCGGCCCCCGCCATTGCCGGGAGTGACGTAACCATTAACAGCGCAAATACGACAACTATGCTCCGTCGGAGCGTCGATTTCGATCGTTGTCTGCTCATGTATTAGTCGGTGATTCTGCCGTTTGCTGTGGCAGACCACGGTCTTAATCCGAACCTAAATTTAATAAGTAAAAACTACTGTTGTCTACTGGAGAATAGTGTCGCAAGATTAATTACAATATTATAATAGTATTTAACTTAGCAATTCGGCGGAGATACTTGTGGCCGTACCGGCCTCGAGTACGGCTGGTCGATCGCGGCGATCGCTCTCGAAACAGATCACGTATCTCCAAAATTCCGTTCAGAATCGGCCTAAACGTCGATTATCGCTATTCGACCCGGACGTCGAGGACGACGTGTTCGACCCCCGCACTGTGGCTCTTCACGCGCCGTCGGTCGAGTACGTCGAGCGTTCGTCCGGCGTCGGCGACCGCCGTCTCGAGCCGATCCATCGGCCGGTCCCACAGTCGCGACGTCGGCGTCGCCTCGTGATAGTGGACGACGCCGCCGGGAACGAGCGCCTCGAGCGCCGTCGGGAGGAACTCGTGGGCTTCGTCGGTTCGCGTGCCGTGCTCGTCGCCGTCCGCGCCGGTGACTTCGGCGTCGGCACTCCCGTAGTACCCCATCACGACCCGATCGACCTCGAGTTCGCTCGCGAGATCCCGGCAGTCGGTCATGTAGGCGTCGACTCGGTCGCCGACGTCGTTCAGCACGGCGTTCTCGAGCAGGTAGCGAAACGCGGTCGGGTTGATCTCGCTCGCCGTCACCCGCGCCCCGGCGCGGGCCATCGGGAGGGTGAAGTAGCCGATGCCGGCGAACATGTCGAAGACGCGCTCGCCGTCCGCAACGACGGCTCCCATTCGGGCGCGCTCAGCTTGATTTCCGGGCGAGAACATCACCGTCGCGGGGTCGAGTCCGTACCTGGTTCCGTGCTCGGTGTGGATAGTCTCGGTGTCGCGTTCGCCCGCCAGCAGGCGCGTTCGCGGCTCGCGGTGGGTGCCCGCATCGCCGTCGTTCGCGATCCCCTCGTCGGCCAGCACGCTGTCGGCCTCGCCGTGGAGTTCGAGCAGCGCCTCGCCGAGGGCTTGCTCGTTTGGACAGCCCGCTGGAACGGTCACGAGGATCACCGAGCCGATCACGGCCCACGAGCCCGGAACCGATTCGAGTTCCGAATCGCTCCAGCCGCGGTCGGCGAGCAGGTCCTCGAGGTCCCGGTTGCGGGGCTCGGGCTCGAGCTGGCGGACGACCTCGAGGACGTCGGTCTCCGTCGGCGGCTCGGTGATGGGGAGTGCGATCGTGTCGGACCCGTCCCCGCGCTCACGGGTCGTTTCACTCCCCGTTCGATCCGAGGGCGTCCCTCCGCTTCGCCCTCGCTCTTCGCGCACGCGCCTCGAATCGTCGTAGACGCCTTCGGCTCGAAGCGACTCGATGGCGGTTTCGGCGCGCGGCTTTTCGACGATGGCGGCGAGGGGCGCGTCGGCTTGCGCCCGCTCGAGGACGTCGTCGACGGTCGTCGGACCCTCCTCGGGCGTCGGGTCGTCCTCAGGCATCGTTTCCGTAGGGATCGTACGGCCCGTCGCGTTCGATCTCAGAATCGCCGTCCGGATCGGGAAGGATGTGCAGTCCGGCGCGGCTCTTCAAGACGGGGACGGTCTCCGCGTCGGGATCGAAGTAGTCCGGTCGAGCGACGGTCTTCGCCCGATACGTTTCGGGATCGAGCACCTGCACGGCGTTCTCGTCCTCGATGGTGACGACCGTGGTCTCGACGGCGTCCTCGAGGTCGCCGAGTCTGCGCGCGTCGGGGGAGTTCCCCTCCTCGTAGCTCGCTTCGTAGCGCTCGCCGGTCGTCGCGCGGATGCCCTTGAGATTGCCGCGGGCGCTGCGGACGATCACCGGTCCCCCATCGTCGTCGTCGAGTTCGATGATCTCGCCGGGTCTGTACGGCGGCAGTCGAACGGCGAACGTCACTCGGTAGACCTCGTTGCCGTCGGAGTCCTCGGTGACGAGCGTTTCGGCGTCGTTGACGGTGCCGCCGAACTCCTCGACCATCTTGTTCGAGATCTTCTTCCCGATCTTGTTGGTCGAGACCTTGATGTTCAGGCCGTCGTCGGTCTCTGTCGTCTCCGTGACGAAGGCGTTGCGGTCTCCCGTCTCCTCCATGTCGGCGACGATCTGGTTCGCGATCACCTTCGCTCGCTCGATCTCCTCGCTCGTCGGCGTTCGGTCCTCGGCCCGAATCTGGACGATGCTGGCGTAGTAGTCGCCGGCGATGCGCCCGCAGCGGGTGCACGTCTGGCGCGCGATTCTGACCGGGACCGTCACCTGCTCTTCGACCGGGGTTCCGCGCACGACGCCCGTGAAGTAACAGTGCATCCGGATCGTGTTCGGATCGATCTGCTCGGGTTCGACCTGCCAGGCGACGTCGTCGACGTCGACGTGAACGGAGAGGGCCTCGCTGACCTCCTCGATGGCGACGTCGGTGTAATCCTGTGCGCCCACGTCGACCCACCGATTTCCGCGGTAGACGGCCCCGCAGGTGGCACAGACGCGAACGTCGATCCGATCCGGCACGTCCACGAAGTCGAAGTCGTCGAAGTAACAGGCGTCACAGAGCTCTACTTCCGCACCCGGCCGCAGCGGATCCGCGGCGTCGGTCTCCTCGGCCGATCGCTCGGGAACGGGGTCCCCACACCGGGGACAGAACGCGCGAGAATCACTCATTATCGCCGATTGGTGGGTGAGAGAGTTAAACGACGCGCTCTGTGCGTTGCGCTCGCTCGAGCGATGCCGGACGGGAGACGACGGTCGCGTGAGGGGAGACTGAAATCCAACCGACGGCGTCAGCGACGGTGCGGGTTACTTCGCCGCGTCGTCCGCGCTCCCGTTCCGGCGGCGGAGCCACTCGAGCGCCGCTGCACCGCTCACGACGCCTGCACCCGTGGTGAAGCCGGGTACTGCCTCTTCGGTATCTTCCGCTCCGTTATCGGTTCCCGATTCGTCGTCGCTCGCGTTGCCATCGTCCGCGTCGTCGACATCCGGTTCGTCCGTGTCGCCGGTGGTCGACTCGTTCGTATCGTCGCCGCCGTCGCTGTTCTCATCCTCAGCAGGCGCGTCCTCACCACTGTCGTCGGTATCGTCGCTGCCGTCGGCATCATCGCCGTCGTCGGTTTGATCCTCTTCGTCGGACCCATCGGGGCGATCGTCGCCCTCGGAACGGATGGCGACCAGCGTCTCGGAACTGGCGTAGATCGTTTCGTCGGCGATCGCAATCGACGGGATCTCGTTCGTTCCGACGGACCACTCGATTTCGCCGGTTTCGGCGTCGAGGGCGTACACGCCGTCGATTTCCTCGGGAACGTCGTCGGGATCGTATCCCATGCCGTCGATCGTCAGCCCCGCGTACACGATCCCGTCGCCGACGGCCATCGAAGGCACGCGGTACGTGTTTACTTCGGCGTTCCAGACCTCCTCACCCGTTTCCCGGTCGTAGCCCGTCCCCTTGTGCGAGTCGAGACCGTAGAACCTGCCGTCGGTGATCGGACCCGGATCGAACGGGTTGCGTTCGCTGCTCGCGCGTTGCTCGCCGGTTTCGACGTCGTATAGCGTCGTGTACCCGAGCGGCCACATCGAGTTCTCGTCCGTGTCCGCGCTGCCGATCGCCACGACGTCGTCGGTCGCGACGGGGGAACTCGTCTGGCGCGGATTCGGCTCCATGAACCGACTGTGCTCGTCGTCGCCGACCGGCTCCTCGTCGGCCCAGCGAACGGTACCGTCCTCGAGTTCGAGCGCGAACGCTCGCGATTCGCTGACGGCGAAGACGGCACCGCCGCCGACGGCGACGGGCTGCTCGTACAGCGGGTCGCCGTCCGGTTCGAACTGCCATCGTTCATCGTTGTCGTGGGCGTCCACGGCGTACAGCACGCCGTCGGCGACGACGAACACCCGGTCGTTCGCGATGACGGGCGACGGAATCGCCTCGTCGTACCCGAGATCGGACTGACAGCAGATCTCGCCGTCGTCGCGCTTGAGCTGTGTCAGCCGTTCGCCGCCGACGTACACGAGGTCGGCCGTTACCGCAGGCGTTCCGGTCGCACCGATGTTTTCCGTCTTCCACTCGAGCGTTCCGTCCGCGGCGTCGAGCGCGTGGACTTCACCGTCGGCCGTCAGATAGACGGTGTCGTCGACCACCGCCACGGGACCACCGTGGTCGTACTCCCAGGCGACAGTCACCGGCGGCTCCGGGTCGGACCCTGCGGGAACGACCGGATTGTTCCCCGGGTTTCCGCCCAGTGACGACCAGCCGGGGGATTCCTCGAGCGGTGTCGATCGGGCCTCGTCGGCGGCTGCGACGCCGGTCGAGAGCAGGCCGCCCATCGCCGTGAGGCCGGTGTACTTCAGGACGTCTCGTCTATCGTGTTCGACCATGACGGCGAGACCTCGGATGCGTGACCTCTTGGCTACCGTTTCGATAGCACCGTTGCGACCGCACTCCCGCTGCGTACAATTGTTGTGGAACTGACGATCGTCTATAATTCGCGAAGCGACATGTCGACGCCGGAAGCCGGATTCGCTGGTTCACCGGTTCTCACAGGTTGAGAGCTCTACACGAAACGAGGGGGTCGCCGGTCGCGCGCCCTGCTCCTCTCGTCGAGCGGCGAGTACCGCTACCTGGGTGTCGTTCCCGGTTCGATACGCTCGAGAACCCTGATTCACTATCCGGTCGGACCGGACCAAGCCCCGTTTCGTCTCTGCCAACGAACGCGTCAGACGCTCGTCAGACGATCGGCTCTCCGGTCCCGTCAGACGTGACCACGTCACGGGGTCTCCATGCGAAACGAGGGGGTTCGCCCAACGGTCACGAAAAACATCACTTCTCCGGGAGATCCGGTCTCTCGAGGGCGGATTCCGGTCCTCGAGCGACCGAATCGTCACGGCACTTATTGTATCGGACCCCTTCAGTGACAGTATGAACTGGCAGGCGGATTGGGGGTTACGGTTTCGGATGTTCCTGACGATGTTTCTGCTCTTCGCGCTGTACATCGTCTTCGCGGGCGTGATGACCGCATACATTACGGGCGGTGCGAACCTGCTCGTCTTCGCGATGCTGTTCGGCGGCATGTCGCTGGTCCAGTACTACTACAGCGACACCCTCACCCTCCGGAGCATGGGCGCGAAGACGGTTTCGGCCGAGGAGTACCCGCAACTCCACGGCTCCGTCGAACGCCTCTCCCAACAGGCCGACCTCCCCAAACCGAAGGTCGCGGTGATGGACTCGAACGTACCCAACGCCTTCGCGACGGGACGCAACCAGAAGAACGCCGCCGTCGCGGTGACGACGGGGCTTATGCGGACGCTCGATCAGGACGAACTCGACGGCGTCATCGCCCACGAACTCGCCCACGTCAAGAACAGGGATATGATGGTGATGACGTTCGCCTCGCTACTCGCGACGATCGCGTTCATGGTCGTTCGCTGGGGAGCCTTCTTCGGCGGCGGGCAGAGTCGCGGCGGCAAGGGCGGCGGCATCATGGTCGCCATCCTCGTCTCGTTGCTCGTCTGGATCATCAGCTACATCCTCATTCGGGCGCTCTCGCGCTACCGCGAGTACTCGGCCGACCGCGGCGCGGCCGCGATCACGGGTAACCCCTCCGCGCTGGCCTCCGCGCTCATGAAGATCTCCGGCGAGATGGACAACGTTCCCAAAAACGACATGCGCGAGGAGGCCGAGATGAACGCCTTCTTCATCATCCCCATCAAGTCCGGCATCGTCGGCCGACTGTTCAGCACGCACCCGCCGACGGAGAACCGGATCGAACAGCTCCGGAACCTCGAGCGGGAGATGCAATCCTTCTGAGGGTACGCCAACCTCATACGATCCGCTGTAACTGTGTACCGGAGCGACCGCTGTACGGGTCGCGGTCGCTCCGGAAATGACTTACAGCTGACCGTATCACACGAGATATGGGACTGCTGGACGGACTCCGCGCCGTACTCGGCCTGCGCGCCGAGACGGACGCCAGACGCGACGCCGACCCCGACGACCTCTTCGGGATGAGCACCGCCTACCTCACGATGGAGGCCGACCTCGGCTACGACTCGCTCGACGTCGGTGCGCTTTGTTTCTCCGGCGTCGACTCGAGTAGCTTTCGCGACGCCGTCGACGAGGTCGAAGCGATCTTGGAGGCCGGCCGCGAGGACACCGGCACCGACTTCGCGGTCACTAGCGACGACCACGGCTACCACTGGGTCGTCCTCGAGGACTCGAACCCCGAGGACCTGATCACGAGCATGCACTTCGCCGCGGACACGTTTATCGAACACGGCTACGGCTCGCGGCTGCTGGCGGCGGTGTTCGCCTACGAGAACCTCGGCGGAACGGCCTACTGGATCTACTCCTTCCGCCGCGGTGCGTTCTACCCCTTCGCGCCTCGCTCCGGCCGGGAGCGCGACTCGAGTGCGGAGTTCAAACTCGAGGCGAGCCTGGACGGCGAACTCGAGATCGAACGCGAAAAGGAGTACTGGTACCCGCTGTGGCCGAGTTCGAGCGGTACGCATCCCTGGGAGTGAGTCGAACGGGGGTGTTCGCGTTTCTGAGCGAGTCGGTGGCACCCCGGTACCAAATACTGTTGGCACCACCGATATTATGGTCCCGTTCGTACGTCGAAGTACGGCAGGAACCTACCGCCACATCATCACCAACTGCGCCATACACCAGTTGTTGCCACCTTTTCCTGCCGCCCTTTCACGACCGCCCAGCCGCAGCTCGCTCACCGCGACGACCGACAGTCGACCGGACCGGGCGCTCGTCGATCGGTGTCGCATCCATTATGTCGGCCCGCTGGGTAGGCCCTGCCAGTGAGCCACTGGAACCAGTTCAAGGGAGACCCGCGACACGCGGGGGTTCGACGCGACCTCGAGGGACCGACTCGCGTGACGGAGGGCTGGACGGCCGACCTCGTCGGCCCCGTCGGATCGCCGGTCCTCGACCGCGACACCGTCTTCGTCGGGACGAGTCACGGGAACTGTTACGCGCTCGAGCGCGAGCACGGCCGCGAACGCTGGCGGTTCGAGACGACCGGTGCGACCGACGCGGCACCGGTCGTCACCCACGAGTTGCTGTATCTCGGTGCCGGCGACGTCGTCTACGCGCTCGACCCCGCGACCGGTGAGCAGATCTGGACGTCGGAACTGCCGGACGTGACCGAGTCCTCGCTGGCGCTTGCTGACGGCGTCCTGTACGCCGGACACGGCACGGGCGTCTCGGCGCTCGAGGCCGAAACTGGCGAACTCGTCTGGAGCCACGAGACGGACGCGGCGGTCGTCGGCGCGCCGGCGGTCGACAGCGCGCGGGACCGGACCGGTGGGCAGGGTTGGGGTCAGCAGTCGGTCGACGAAGCCGACCTGGATCTGTTGTCGCTCGAGGACGCACAAATGGCGGACGACGACGCACAACCTCACGACCAGGATCGCGTCTACGTCGGGACTGACGACGAGACGGTGCTCGCGCTCGAGGCCGAGACGGGCGAGGAGCTCTGGGATGCCCCGACCGACGGCGTCATCGTCGACGGACCGACGGTCGTCGACGAGCGGGTGTACGTCGCCGACGGGAGCGGCACGCTCGTCGCGTTGCACGCCGACAGCGGCCAGTCGTGGTTCACCTACCAGATTCAGGAGTCGTTTACCTCCACGCCGACGGTCCTCCCCGAGCTCGATACGACGTTCGTCGGCGCGTCGGACGGCTACCTCCACGTCACCGATACGACGTTCGGCCGGCGCAAACTCCGCGGCTGGCTGTTCGCGAAGAAGGGGGTTGCACTCGACGGCGAGGTCGCCTCGAGTCCCGTCGTCGCCGGCGACATCTGCTGCGTCGGCGACTCCACCGGCTCGCTGTACGGCATCGATCTCTCCGACGACTGCGACCTCTGCTGGCACTTCGGTCTCGAGGGACCGATCACGGCGACGCCCGCACTCGCCGAGAACCGGCTGTTCGTCGGCGGCGGCGATCGGCTCTACTGCCTCGAGTGGGATCCCGACGAACGGCGACCGTGATCGTCACTGGAGGCTCGATCGTTCGGATCACTCGACAGTCTCCTCGCGTGTCTCGGTCTCGTTCGATTCGCCTTTTCGGATAAATCTGGTGTCGTGATGCCTTTTCATCCCGACGCCGCCCGGCACTTTCACTTTCACTCTCCTGTTAACGAGGGTTTATGAGGTGTCCGGCACAAGCACGGAGTATGCCAACAGCAGATCTCGAGACGCTCCCCGGCGTTGGACCGGCAACTGCAGAGAAGCTCAACGAATCTGGATTCGAATCCTTCCAGAGTCTCGCCGTCGCCTCACCCTCCGAACTCTCGAACACGGCCGACGTCGGCGAGTCCACGGCCGCGGACATCGTTCGCGCCGCGCGTGACGCAGCCGACATCGGTGGCTTCGAGACCGGGACTACGGTCCTGGAACGACGGAACGAAATCGGCAAATTGAGCTGGCACATCGACGAGGTCGACGACCTGCTCGGTGGCGGCATCGAGACCCAGTCGATCACCGAAGTCTACGGCGAGTTCGGCTCCGGGAAATCGCAGGTCACTCACCAGATGGCCGTCAACGTCCAGCTCCCCAAGGAGGTCGGCGGGCTCCACGGCTCCTGTATCTTCGTGGACAGCGAGGACACGTTCCGACCCGAGCGGATCGACGACATGGTTCGCGGGCTTCCGGACGAGGCCATCAACGCGGCGCTCGAGGATCGAGAGATCGAGGGCTCGGCCGACGACAAAGACGCTGTCGACGAACTCATCGACGACATCCTCGACAAGATCCACGTCGCGAAGGCGTTCAACTCCAACCACCAGATGCTGCTGGCCGAGAAGGCCAAGGAGCTGGCCAGCGAGCACGAGGACTCGGAGTACCCCGTCCGCCTGCTCGCGGTCGACTCCCTGACCGCCCACTTCCGCGCGGAGTACGTCGGCCGTGGCCAGCTCGCGGACCGACAGCAGAAGCTCAACAAGCACCTCCACGACCTCGATAAGGTCGGAAACCTCTACAACGCCGCCGTGATCGTCACGAACCAGGTCGCCTCGAACCCCGACTCGTTCTTCGGCGACCCGACCCAGCCGATCGGTGGCAACATCCTCGGCCACAAGTCCACGTTCCGGATCTACCTTCGCAAGTCGAAAGGCGACAAGCGGATCGTCAAACTGGTCGACGCGCCGAACCTCGCCGACGGCGAAAGTGTCATGCGCGTCCAGGGCGACGGGCTGAAGCCGGAGTAAGCGACGTCCCTTCGGCGTCGACGGCGTAGTTTTTACGCGACTGGTTCTACCGAGACCGCCACTGCCGCTTCGGCAGTACTGTCGACAGTGATCTCGTATCCCACGTAAACGAAGCTTACGCGACCCGTACGCGGCTCTCCTCCGCGTGTCGGTTCGAACAACGCGTCCAACGCTTCCGGGTCGATCACGTTCCACAGCGGCGGCAGCGTCAGTGGATCACAGTCCTCGGCCTCGCTCACGGCGTCGACGATCGTTTCGGTAACGGAGGGGGGTGCGGGTCGGTCTTCGGACAGTGTGTGGACAATCATCGAAATCCGTACGCCACGATATAGTAAATAGCTATCTGTGATCGGTGCTTTGCTGGAGAATTCGAAATACTGACAGGCCACGGACGCTTCTGGAGGCCATCAGTTATCGGTCACTGGCTCTCGTCGTTGCGAGGCGAATCAGGTCGAACGGGCGAGACGAAGATGCGACGCTATCACGTGAGAACTGGACGAATGCCGCACTCGAATTATTCGGCCGAACCCCGACTCTTGGGACCCCGGACTCAGTCCTCGGTCGTCGTTTTCTCGACGTCGAGTTCGCCCTGGTAGATCTCCGCGCCGTCCTGTGCAACCTTTTCTGCTAGTACGGCACACTTGATCCGCATCGGCGAGATGTCGACGCCGAGCATATCAATCACGTCGTCGCGGTCCATCTCGAGTAACTCCTCGATCGTCGTCCCCGGAAGTTTCGTCGAGAGCATGCTCGCGGAGGCCTGACTGATCGCACAGCCGTCGCCCGAGAACGCGACCTGTTCGATCGTCTCCTCGTCGTCCTCGAGGACGACGTCCATGCGAATCTCGTCGCCGCACATCGGGTTCTCGCCGATGTGCGTGAACGTCGGATCCTCGATCTCCCCGTAGTTACGAGGGTTCTTGTAGTGGTCGAGGATCTGCTGTCTGTACATATCGGAGCCCAGTCCCATTGGTGTGTACGGATAGACGCGAGAGTTGTAAAAGGGTTCCGGGGCTCCGCACGACGTCGGTATTTCGGTCGCGAGACGGCCTGTGTGTACGCGACCGACGTGAAAACGGTTGCTGGTCGATGCGCCGATAGTCACGACTGAACCGATTTACACACCGATCGCATGCGATCGGGTGTACAGTAGTTTTCAGTGGTTACGACGAGCCCTGATCGATCGGCGGGTTCCAGTAGCAGGCATCGACGACGACGGCCGCGCCGACGACTGCAGCGACGGCCATCGCCTGAACGAGCGAGACGCTCGAGACGCTCGCCGCGACCAGTGCAACCGCGAACGCAACCGGAACGACCAGCAGCAGGATATCGTACCGGTCGGCCGCGGCGAGAACGCCGATCAGGGTCTCGAACGGGTCCCGTTTGGGACGGCCGATCGTTTTCTCGTACATCGTTCTCACCTCGGCACCGGCCAGTACGATTGCGGGCCAAAAAAATTCTTCGCGGGTTTGTTATTTATACGGGGAGGCAGATGGGAGTCTCGAGCCAGATACTTCTCGATCGCCCGCGGCTCACGCGTATCGCTCCCTGCTCACCATCTTGCCCTCTACTCACCGCTCGCCGGCGACTTCCGCGTCGAACTGCGCGACGTACTCGCGGACGAACGCCGCGCGTTCGTCGGCGATGCGGCTGCCGGCGGTGGTGTACATGCGCTCAGGGAGGTCGAGAATCTTCTTGTGGAGGTGGTTGTACTGAGCCCTGCCGTCGGGCGTTTCGTCGTCGGCGACCGGCACCGCGGGATCGTAAATCGGCGAGCCGACCTCGCCGCCGTAGGCGAAGACGCGAGCGATCCCGAGCGCGCCGAGGGCGTCGAGGTTGTCCGCGTCGCTGACGATCCGTGCCTCGAGCGTCTCGGGTTCGATCGCGTTCGAGTATCGGTGCGCGCGAACGCAGTGCTGGACGCGCTCGATCGTCGCCGCGTCCGCACCGACGTCCTCGAGGATTCGACCCGCTTCCGCGGCCCCCCAGGTCGCGTGGTCGTCGATCTCGCCCCGATCTTCCCGTTCCCGCCCGATATCGTGGAGGAGAACGGCGAGACCCACGATGCGGTCGTCGATCGACGCCGACTCCGGATGGCGGTCGATCAGCGTCTCCGCGAGCGTCTCGACCCGCTGGACGTGGTGCCAGTCGTGGGCCGGCGGGGCGTCCTCGAAGTACGGGCGGGCGCGGGTTCGGACTGTCTCGAGCATGCCGGTCGTGTTTCGACGAGGCGGGGATAAACGTACAGATCTCGAGCGGTTGCGCGGCCGTATTCGGTCGCCGGTCTCGTAGCGAACGTGACCCACTTCAGCGACTCGTCGACCGGGACTGCACGTCTTCGGCCGGTCCCGTCAGCACTGGTCCGAGAGGTGTTTTCGCATACACGTCGCCGACGCAGAACAGAGGTCGTCGAACTGGGTCGTCTCTCGGATCGCGGCCGGCGCGTCGGCCCGCTCGAGTTCCGCGTAGCCGCGATTCGCAAAGAAGTCGGTAGCGGTCGTCGTGAGCAGGTACAGCGTCTCGACGCCGTCGGCTCGAGCCCGGCGTTCCAACGCGTCACAGAGCGCCGTTCCGAAGCCGCTCCCGCGGGCCGACTGTTCGACGACGACGGATCGGAGAAGTCCGTCGGTTCCGTCGGACTCGAGGCCTCCGACACCGACCCGTTCGTCTCCGGCGTAGCCGACGTAGAACCGGGCGGGCGTGGTCCGAACGTCCGACGTGGGCAACTCGTTCGCGTCCAGCAGGGTTTCGACGTACGAGCGTTCTCGTCGGCCCGACGGAGGGTGAGTGTCGCACCGCTCATACCCGTCGCCACGACGTACCGAAACTAATGACATCCTCCCCGGCGTGAACGCCGAGGTTTCCCGTACCGCGTTGGGATATTAGGGTTCGCGGTTCGACCCTTGTTCTCGCGGGGCGAAACTGCCCTCGCTACGGTCGAACAAGTGAACCGCTGGCTGTGCCATCCAGCCGTTATCCCTATCCCGGCCACCGTCTGTGGCGAGATTCGGGAGTACCTTTCGTCGGATATTCTCGGCTCCGTTAACGTCGGCGTTGGCGACCGTTCCACAGTCGTCACAGACGTACAACCCGCGTTCGATACGCTGGTTCCCGTCTTTCGTCCCACACGACGAACACGTTTTCGAGGTATCACGCTCGGACTTCCGAACGACCTCGATACCTTCGTCCTCAGCCTTGTATTCGAGCATCGACGTGAAGCGGTCGAACGCCCACCCGTGAAGGTCGAGGTTGCCGTGGTCGCCCCAGTTGCGGGCGTCTCCGTTCTCGTCGTCGCGGATACCGCCAAGGTCGCCAATCACGATGGTCCCGACGCTACGTTGCTTGCACGCCGAAACGATGCGCTTCGAGAGCGTATGCAAGAAGTGGGTTCGGCGCTCGGTCTGTTTCCGGTCGAGCCGGCGCGCTTCCCAAGAGGCTGAATCGTCGCACTTCGCCCGTTCTTTGGCGAAGTAGTAGATATCCTCCTTGAGCGCGCCACCGGGATACAACGTAGCTTCGTCTCCATACGAGACGGTAGCGAAGTTGCATATCCCGAGGTCGATACCGGCGGTTCGGTCGCCCGATGAACGGAATTCGACCTCATGCCGGCAGACGATATGCAACCGCCACTCTCCGTGTTCGTAGACCGCACGAACCAGTTGGACGTTCTCGATTTCGGCGTCCGGTCGGGTTTCATATTCGCACAGAAGAAAGTCCGACCAATGCGCTTTGAGGTTCCGCCCTTTCGAGAGACGGATACGTCCGTTCTTCGGGTCGTGCTTGAAGCCGTCTTCTTTGAATGTGACGGTCGAACGTGGGTGGTCGTCGCCGTGTTTTCGGTTAGCGTGAGACCGTCGGTCTCACGGACCATTCGAACGGGCGCTACGCGCCCGTGAGAAGAAGCCGGGCGGATTCGCGTTCTTGTTCCCGTTTCGGCGGTGGCCGTACCAACTCTTGAACGCCTCAGACAATTCTTCGAGAACTGCCTGACTTGACTGTGCGTTGAGGTCAGCGTAGCGTTCGTGGTTTTTAAGGTACGACTTGAGCGCGCCTTCGCCGGGAATTGTCCCCGTTTCGTCCCAAATGCGCCCGATGGTCCACCGGGCAACATTCCAGAGTTTTGAGGCCGCGAACCCGAGCGAATCGAGACCGTCGCGGACCTGTTGCTGGTTGCGTATGGACGCAACATGGGTCCGGGTGACGGTCCTTTTCGCCATACATAGTCTATGTCACTGAGTTGACTTATAGGTTGGCCGTGCACGGTGAAAGTGAATATCCGGCCGGCCATCGACGGAGGTTGCGGAACGGAGCGTACGCGATTCACGCCCGGCCTTCGGCCTCAAGACGGGATTATCTCGCTGTTGAGAGATACCTTCGGCGGAGTCACGTCGGACCGTTCGTGATTGAGGGAGGGTCGTGATCACTCTCGAGCGTTCGCTGACCCGACTACTGCCGGCCGGACGATGTGCCGAGCCACGGAGGTAACTGCAATGCTCCACATAAAGACGACGCAGAATTGCGTGAACGTCGGGAGGTGTTCTCTCGGGAACACCACCCACATGAGGGCCGTACCGACGGCGATGCTCGCGAGGGCGACGATCGTCATGGTCCCGTCGCTACGGTTCGACCCGATCTGGGCGCCCTCTAGCAGGAGCGTTACCGCAACGCCGGAGAGCACGCCGATACCGACGGCGACCGCTATCGCTTCGCTCGAGACGATCTCTCGAGCGGACGACGGCAGTAGCAACAGTGGTGTCAGTGCGATGGCGTACAGCAGACTCTGTATCGCCCTCGCTTGCTCGTTCGAGCCGCGATAGATGTCGCCGAGAGACACGTTCTCCATTACCGACTATTAGTCTCGCTGCCATATAACGATGCGTATGGAAATACGGTACGACTCCGCTCACCGCTGCGTGTGTTCGCAGGCGTTCGCCTATGCGAACAGCTGCCGCGCATCTACGAAGCGGCGAAGCCGCTTCGAGCCTTGCGTTGCTCGGCGAGACGTCCCTCGCACGTCAGCTAAAGAGCTGCCGCGCATCGTCTAACGCCGCAACCATCTTGTCGACCTCCTCCCGCGTATTGTAGACGTAGAACGACGCTCGAGTCGACGCCGCCACACCGAGCTTGTCGTGTAGCGGCTGGGTACAGTGATCGCCGGCGCGAACCGCGACCGTGTGGTCGTTCATGATCGAGGCGAGGTCGTGGGCGTGGACGCCGTCGATGTTGAAGCTGACCAGCCCGCCGCGGTCGGGGCCGCCCTCGGGACCGTAGATCTCGACGTCGCCCTCGGCCTCGAGTCGGTCGTAGGCGTAGGCGGCGAGCTCCTCCTCGTGGGCTCGAATGCGGTCCATCCCAATGTCCTCGAGCCAGTCGATCGCCGCGTGGAGGCCGACAGCTTCGGCGATCGGCGGCGTGCCGGGTTCGAACTTCCAGGGGAGGTCGCCCCAGGTCGAGTCCTCGAAGGTGACCTTCCGGATCATGCCGCCGCCGTAGAGGTAGGGCTGGAGCTCCTCGAGCAACTCCTGCTTGCCGTAGAGGACGCCGATACCGGTGGGACCAGCCATCTTGTGGCCCGAGAAGGCGTAGAAGTCGGCGTCGATCTCCTCGACGTCGACGGGACGGTTCGGCACCGCCTGTGCGCCGTCGATAAAGGAGAGGGCCCCGTGCTCGTGGGCGAGATCGGTGAGTTCGGAGACGGGGTTGACCGTGCCCAGCGTGTTCGAGACGTGGACGGCGGAGACGATGGCCGCGTCGTCGTCGATCAGTTCGCGGGCGTGATCCATGTCCAGCCGGCCGGTGTCGTCGACGCGGATGTACTCGACGTCGGCGCCGGTCTGGTGGGCGATCTGTTGCCAGGTGACCAGCGAGGCGTGGTGTTCCATCTCCGTGAGGACGACCCGGTCGCCGGGCTCGAGTTCGTTCAGCCCCCACGAGTAGGCGAGCAGGTTCTCGCTCTCGGTCGTGTTCTTGGTGAAGATGATCTCCTCGCGGCCGTCGGCGTTGATGAACTCCGCGACGCGGTCGTGGGCCTCCTCATAGAGGATCGAGGCCTCCTGGCTGAGGTGGTGGATCCCCCGGTGGACGTTGGCGTTGGACTCTCGGTAGTAGTCGCTCATCGCGTCGACGACCGCGTCTGGGGTCTGGGTCGTCGCCGCGTTGTCGAGGTAGACGACCTGCTGGCCGTCGAACTCCCGCTCGAGGATGGGGAACTCCTCGCGGATGGACTCGACGTCGAGCGCCTCGAGATTCTGCTGACTCATTGGCTGCTAGCAGGAACCCCAGACAAAACACTCCTTCGGTCCGACGGCACTCGTATCGGTCGAACCGGGTCCGTACGAATCCGTCTCGCCGGATCTGGACTGTTCGCACGCAACCCGCTCACTTCGGATCTGGAGCGCTCGAATTCGACGAGTTTACCGGTCGATCAGGGGAGAGACGAGTGCTTACGGAGTCGACAAATGGAGGGAGCGACGGGACTGCAAGAAGGGGAACAGGGCGGACGGTTGGTGGGTGGGTGCCTCGGCAGGGAACGTGGGCTGGTTGGTCAGGTGGTCCAGTATCGGTGCCCCGCCAGTCACACTGTCCCCTGGCGACCGACATATCAGTGTTTCCAAACCATGTTGGTACGTGAGAGACGGCCGTAGTGACCTGTTCGGGAGCGCCGCACTCCCAACGGATCGTCGCGTGTTCTTCCCCTGAAATCGTGCCCCCGTAATTAAATACTCCTCCTGTGTGTTCTCCAACAAAATGGCTGCGATCGAAACGGTCGGACTGACGAAGCAGTACGGTGACCTCACCGCCGTCGACGACCTCGATCTCACGATCGAGGAGGGCGAGGTGTTCGGATTTTTAGGGCCGAACGGCGCGGGCAAGTCGACGACGATCAACATGCTGCTCGATTTCACCCGTCCGAGCGCGGGGTCGGCGACGGTGCTCGGCTACGACGCCCAGGACGAAGCCGACGCGATCAGTCCCCGCGTTGGGGTCCTCCCGGAGGGGTTCGACATCTACCCTCGCCTCACGGGACGTCGACACATCGAGTTCGCGATCGAGACCAAAGACGCCGCCGACGATCCCGACGCGGTCCTCGAGCGCGTGGGACTTTCGGCCGACGACGCCGCGCGTCCCGCCGGCGACTACTCGAAGGGAATGCGCCAGCGGCTCGCGACCGGGATGGCGCTGGTCGGCGATCCCGACCTGCTCATCATGGACGAACCCTCGAGCGGGCTCGACCCCCACGGTATCCGCGAGATGCAAGAGCTCGTCCGTTCGGAAGCCGAGACGGGGACGACCGTCTTCTTCTCGAGCCATATTCTGGAACACGTCGAAGCCGTCTGCGACCGGATCGGCGTGTTGAACGAGGGCGAACTCGTCGCCGTCGACACCATCGAGGGGCTCCGCGAGTCGATCGGCGGCGGCGGGACGATGGAGCTGACACTCGCTGATTCTGCCGACGCGTTCCGCGACGCCGTCGGCGCCGTCGACGGAATCGCCGACGTCACCGTCTCGGGCCGCACGCTCGAGTGTTCGATCGCCGATCCGGCGGCGAAAGCCGGCGCCGTGATCGCGCTCGACGACGCTGGGACGACGGTTCGGGACGTCCGGATCGAGGACGTCTCGCTCGAGTCGCTGTTCACGACGCTGACGAACGGCGGTGACGACCCCGGAGGACGGAGTACTGACGAAACGGAGAGCCCTGCGGCCGCGACGCCGGAGGTGGCCGAATGACCCAACACATCACCACCGTCGCGCGAAAGGAGTTCGAAGACGCCGGCCGCTCGAAACTGCTCTGGGCGCTGATCGCCCTCCTCGTCGGCCTCGTCACTATCGGCTACGTCGCGATCTGGTATACGGCCGACGACGTCACGGCGGCCGAAGTGCTCGGCTTCATCGCGCTCCCGTTGCAGACGATCATCCCGATCGCCGCGCTCATCGTCGGCTACATGGCCGTCGTCGGGGAGCGTCGGTCAGGCAGCATCAAACTCCTGCTCGGCTTGCCGCCCAACCGGACCGATATCGTGTTCGGGAAACTGCTCGGTCGGATGGCGGTCGTCGCGACGGCCGTCTTCCTCGCGTTCGTCGTCGCGCTGGTCTTAGGCGCGGTGCTGTTCGGCTCGGTTCCGTTCGTCGACTGGCTCGCGTTCGGTGCCATCTCGATCCTGTTCGGCGTTTCGTTCGCCGGACTGGCCGTCGGCGTCTCCGCCGGCGTCTCCACGCGGGGGAAGTCGATGGCGATCGTCGTCGGGCTCTACATGCTCGTCCTCGCGCTCTGGGAACTCGTCACGGCCGGCCCGTACTACCTCGTCTACGGCGAAGGGCCGCCCGTCGAGGCCGAGGCGTGGTACCTGTTCGTCGATCAGTTCAATCCGATCACCACCTACACCACGCTGGTCGGCAACGTCGTCGAGGGCGAAGTCTTCCCGTTCATGTTCCAGTACGGGCTCGAGGACTTCGAGGCCGCCGGAATGACGCCCGCCGAACGGTACGCAGGTGACGCGCCGTTCTACCTACAGGACTGGTTCGGCCTCGTCGTCCTGTTGTGCTGGCTGGTCGTGCCCGTCGCGATCGGCTACTATCGGTTCCAGAAGACGGATCTGTAGGTCCCGTTGGGAGCCTCCATACCTACATTCGCAGTAACTGCGCGTGCAGCGTCGAACCAACCTCGAGGACGTTCGCCTCGTCGATAAAGCCCTTCTCGACAGCGAGTTCGACGGCCTCTCGACCGACGATGTTGGCGACGTCCGCTCGAGCGAGGCTGTCGACGACGGCTCCCTCGTCGGCCCCGTCGCCGCCGTAGAACTCCTCCGTGACGGTCAGCGAGATCTCGTCGGTCTCGAACGTCTCGCCGAGGACGTCCTCGTCGCAGACCGCCACCAACAGCCCCTCCGGCGTCTGTCGTTCGTTGACGATCATGCGTTACTCGAGCCGCCACTCCTCGTCGTCTCGCTCGGACGCGCGGCCGGGGTCGGTGATGTCGGTCCCGGTCCCGTCTCGCCGACCCTGCTCTCCCGGTCGTCCGTCGGGGACGCCCGCCGATTCGGGGGTGTGGCCCTGGGTTTCCCTGCGTTCGTCCACCATCTCCTGTTCGGCTCGCTCGAGCATCTCGTTGGCCTCCTCGGCGATCTCCTCGGCCTCGTCGTACTCGCCCAGATCCTCGAGGATCTCGGCCTTTTCCTCGAGCACCTTCGCGTTGCGTAGGCCCAGTCGGATCGCGTTGTCGATGCAGTGTAAGGCCTCCTCGGCCAGGCCGCGCTCCGAGAGGAAGAAGGCGCGATTGAACCAGCCCTCGGCGAAGCGCTCGTCGACTTCGACGGCGCGCTCGGCGTGCTCTAAGGCCTGTGCCGTCTCGCCGAACTCCCAGAGCGCGTAGGCGAGGTTCGTCTCGGCGGTCGCGGCGTGCTCGCTCTCTCCGTCGATCCGGAGCGCCTCTTGGTGGGAACCGATCGCCTCGTCGTACTCCTCGAGTTCGGCGTGGGCGACGCCCTTGTTGACCCAGGCCTCCTGGGTCGTGCGGTCGTCGTCGGCGAACTGGGCGGCCCGCTCGAAGGCGTCGGTCGCCTGCTCGTAGCGGTTGATCTGCATGTAGTTCAGCCCGACGTCGAGCAGTTCGTCCGCGTCGACGTCGTCGCTGCCGATGTTGTGTTTGTCGAGCGTGTCGGTGACGACCCGCGAGTCGACGGGGTCGACCTTCGAGGGGTCGACGCCCAGCTCCGGCGGGTCCAGATCGAACTCGTCGTAGGCGTCGCTGAACCCCTCTCCCTCGGAGAAGCGGTGATCTCGATCGTCGTCGCCCTCTCGGTCAGTCATTGCCGTAGCTGTGGCGGCGACGACTGTTAAGGGCTGCGACACGGCTACCGACCGTCTCGTCGGCGTCGGTCGAGACGCCCGCTCAGAGCCGCTTGCCGAGGCGCCTGGTCGCCGTCCGGATCGACTGCGTCGCCGCTGCGGGGTGGGGCAGACCGAGTCGGTATCGAACTCGGTCCTGGCGTTTGAACGGCTCGAACACCGCCGGCTCCTCGAGTTCCCAGCGCTGCGGTCTCGAGCCGCGATACCGGGCCCGATCGAGAATCGCACCCGCTGCGCGTCGGCCGGCCTCGTCGGCCGACTCCATCGAGGCGAGATCGGCGTTCGTTCGCACGTAGTCGCCGGCCAGCGTGAGATTTCGAACGGCCGTGTCCGCCGGCGGCCGGTTCCGGAGCGAGCCGACGGTGTTGATCAACAGCGGGGAGCGGTTCGCGACGCCGTCGTCCGTCTCGACGATCGCCGGATCGAGGAACCAGTCGACCAGCATCTCGTCCGTGAGTCGCGTCCCGGGGCCGGTCAGGTGATCGTCGGACGCGTTCAGGTGCGCTTTCAGCTGCGCCCAGATCTCCTCGGCGATCTCCTCGCGCGTACACGCTCTGGCCGGTTTCTCGTGGACGATCCCCGGCGTCTCCCAGTCGGAAGCGATCACCGAGAGGACGCCCTCGACCGCGTCGGGGCCCCGATTTTCGAGATCGTAGTTCGTCCAGAACTGCCGCTGGGAGATCGACGTCAGCGCCCACGGGGAGTCGGCGTACACCTGGTGCCCCCTCGTCAGCTCGACGTCCTCGCTCAGATAGAACTGGATGCCGTTCATCCAGGCCGTCTCGAGTCGCTCGATTCGGCCGAGTTCCGGCGCAGCCCGGCGCAGTTCCGGCGTGACGAAGTTCGGTGCGACGTCGACCGGAACGGCCAGGACGTACTCGTCGGCCGTAACTGTCCAACCATCGGCCATCGCGACGCCGGTGATTCGCCGCCCGTCGAACTCGAGGCCGCGCGCCGGCGCGTTTCGCTGCAGGTCGACGCCGAGCGTCTCGAGGTACCGAACCCACGGATCGATCCAGGCCACGTTCGTCGGCGCGTTCAGGATGCGCTCGGTCGGCCGGCTCGCGTCGAGCTGTCCGAACAGGAGCTGAAGGTAGATGGTCCCGATCGTCCGGGCGCTGCCGACCTCCGGGCGGAGCGCCACCAGCGACTGCGTCGCGTACGCGAGTCGGTCGCGAAACTCCTGGGACCGGTTCTCGGCGTCGATGAACGTCCACCAGGAGACGTCGTCGAGTTCGCCCTCGCGTCGATCGTCGCAGGCGGTCAGCAGGTACAGCAGTCGCTCGAGCAGGAACCGAACGTCGTCGGCGGGGAGATCCTCGACGAACGCCGGGCGAAGCGCCTCGAGCCACTCGCGAAGCGAGTCGGGAGCGCTGGTGGACGCGATCCGGTCCGCCTCGTCGACCCCCGCGATGAGCGTGGCTTCGGTTCCGACGAGGTTGCCAGCGACGGTCCCGTTACCGTCAGGGATTCGCTCCATCGTGTCGACGACGTGGCGGTAGAACGCCGGGAAGAACCGGAAGCCGTGCTCGCCGTGGAGCGGCGCCGGGCCGTCCGCGATCGGCATCGATCGAGCCTTCCCGCCGAATCGGTCGTTCGCCTCGAGGACGGTTACGTCGAACCCGCGCTCGGCGAGTTCGTGGGCCGTCGTGAGTCCCCCGATTCCGCCACCGACGACGGCGATTGCTGTCATTGCTCCTCGTACGGTTCCCACGGAAATAGTCCGCGTCCCTAACAACGTCAGTCGGCGACGAGACGGTCTCGAGCGCCGTCGTGACTCGGCCAAGCTTCAATACTTGGACGGTCGAACGCTCCCGTGAGCATGCGACTCTTCGTCAGCGTCGACCTGTCCGACGACCTCGCGGAATCGGTCGCCGAGCTGCAGGCCGAGTTCGCCGACGCGAGCGGCCTGAATCTCACGGATCCCGAGCAGGCCCACCTCACGATGAAGTTCCTCGGCGAGGTCGACGAGGATCGACTCCCGTCGCTTCGAGGGGAACTCGAGGACGCCGTCGACGACGCCGACGTCGACCCCTTTACCGCCCGATTCGGCGGACTGGGGGTCTTCCCGAGTCTCGACTACATCAGCGTCGTCTGGCTCGGCGTCGAACGCGGTGGTGCGGAACTAACCCGACTCCACGAGGCCATCGAGGAGCGAACGACCGCGATGGGGTTCGAGCCGGAGTCCCACGAGTTCACGCCCCACGTCACGCTCGCGCGGATGGAACACGCGGGTGGGAAGGACCGCGTCCAGGAACTGGTTCGGGAGCGCGATCCGACGGTCGGCGAGATGACGGTCGACGAGATCCGGCTGACCGAGAGCACGCTCACCGACGCGGGGCCGGTGTACTCGACGGTCGAGTCGTTCCCGCTCGCGTAGCACCGGTAGCCCGGCTTGAATAGCACCGGCCGTCCGACTCGACGGGCTCGAGTCCCCTCGAACGTGTCGCGTATCGACGACTTACGCCGCCTAGGCCGTTCGTACTCCGATCCGGCTGAACAATGCAAGACCCTCGCTCATAGCACCGACCGGTGTAGCGATCCGTAGACGATGGTGGCTCCCTCCGCCGGTGATCGGCCCTGACTCCGTCGCCCCCCTCGTCCGCGCGACTCGCCGCGAGCGCGGACGGCCGACTCGTCTCGAGACGAGAGCTGCTGGTCTCGCTCGGCGGGGCGGCCGCCGTCTCGAGCGTCCGTGGCGATCCGACGGCCGGATTCGCCAGCGACGACGACGCGCCGCTACACGTCCGCGTCTACCCCCGGCCGGTGCCGCTGTGGGCCTGGACCCGCTACGGCTTCGACGGCGTTCGAGACGACTGGCCGCCGCCGTTCCAGGACGCGCTCTCGGCCATCGAGGACGCGTTCGAGCAGGTGCTCACGTACGCCAACGAGCGCTCGCGACTCGAGGGGCTCGAGGCGGTCGTCGAGCGCGGCGACCTCGTTCGGCTGCCGCTTCCGACGATGTCACGGCCGTCCGAGGCGGTCGTCCCCTCGCTCGAGACGGTACTCGAGGGCTTTCGCACGCGACTCGACGAGCGCGACGTGCTGACGGGATCGACCTGTCACGCCCTGCTGTCTTGGGCCCCGCTCAATCATCGTGTCGGCTACGGTGGGACGCTCTCTCCGAACGCTTGGACGGGCAACGTGACGGGCCAGCCCACCGACACCGGCGACTCCCAGACCGTCGCGAACCTCGGCGCAACGGAGCTCTGGGACTCGCGGGCGGTCACGCGAAACATGGCGATCCACGAGGTCTTGCACACGTTTCTGGATACCGACGCCGTCGAGGCGGTCGCCAACTCGAGTTGCGATCACGATCTCGGCACCGCGGTGCGGGTCGACGACGAGACGATGCGAGTCTCCCCGATGGCGACCGCCTACGCGGGGCCGGACGACGTCGGCGGCGGCACTCGATTCCACGGCACGGGCTGTCACGACCACGAGGAGTTCCACCGCCACGACGGTCTCGAGGGCGTCGAGAACTGGACGTACACGACCGAACTCAGCGAGGCGACGCTCGAGGCCGTCACGCGCTATCTCGAGACCAGTATCGACCGATAACCGGGCCGAACGCCCCGCTGAGCACTCGTCTCCAAGATGGACAAGATTTTATGCCAGCGTAGGCTACCTGTGGCTACTATGGGTAAGAAAACGAAGGGCAAGAAGAAGCGTCTTGCCAAACTCGAGAACCAGAACAGCCGCGTTCCGGCCTGGGTCATGATGAAGACCGACATGGAAGTCCAGCGCAACCCGAAGCGACGCAACTGGCGGCGCAACGACACTGACGAGTAACGATGAGTGCAAGTGATTTCGAGGAACGCGTCGTTACCGTTCCGCTGCGCGACGTCAAGAAGGGCGCGAACCACGAGGCCGCCGACTACGCGATGCGACTCGTTCGCGAACACCTCGCGAAACACTTCGCGGTCGACGAGGACGCCATCCGACTGGACCCCTCGATCAACGAGGAAATCTGGTCGAACGGTCGTTCCAACCCGCCGCGAAAGCTCCGCGTCCGCGCGGCTCGCTTCGACGAAGAGGGTGAGGCCGTCGTCGAGGCCGAGGTCGCCGAGTAAATTTGCAACGACTCGCCTTCGTCGGGTCGGCGTACGTCGGGGTCTTCGCCCGGGCGACCGACTCGTGCGTGCTCGTTCGCCCTGACGTCGACGACGACGTCATCGCCGACCTGACCGACGAACTCGAGGTGCCCGCGGTCCCGACGACCGTCGGCGGCTCCTCGACGGTCGGCGCGTTAGCGATGGGTAACGAGAACGGACTCCTCGTCAGTTCGCGCATCCTCGAGTACGAACGCGAACGGCTCGAGGAGGAGGTCGATCTCCCCGTCGCGGAACTGCCGGGGAACATCAACGCCGCAGGGAACGTCGTGCTGGCAAACGACTACGGCGCGTACGTCCACCCCGACCTCCCGCGGGAGACGGTCCAGATCGTCAAAGACACCCTCGAGGTGCCCGTCGAACGCGGCGACCTCGCGGGCGTTCGCACCGTCGGGACCGCCGCGGTCACGACGAACAAAGGGGTGCTCTGTCACCCGAAATCGACCGACGAGGAACTGGACACGCTCGAGGAAGTCCTCGACGTCCGGGCCGACGTCGGTACCGTCAACTACGGCGCGCCGCTGCTCGGATCGGGGCTGCTCGCAAACGAGTCCGGCTACGTCGTCGGACAGGATACGACCGGACCCGAACTCGGCCGAATCGAGGACGCGCTGGGCTATCTGGAGTAGCGTTCTCGTACGGACTGCGTTTTCACTCTTCGCGGTCGTTCACTCGAGACGACCGCCACTACATTTTAAATCGCTAACACTATAATCTGCGAAGCGAAGATCGCTGCACGATGACTCGTCGTCAGTTAGCCCAGCGATTTCTCGTCGGCTCCGACGTCTCGGAGTCGCTCTTGGTGCTGGCACTCACACCAGCCCTGTTTCTGCTCGGTTTCGGATGGCCGATCGCGGTGGACGTGGTGTTCTCGAGCGGGTCACAGACCGTTTGGGTGGTCCTGGCCGTCGCTCCACTCGTGCTCGGTGCGCTCGTCGCGACCGGATACCCCGCCTATCGCGGTCAGGGGGTAGCCATCGGGTGGCTCCTGGTATTTGCGTTCTGCTGCGGGCTGTTGTTCTTGTTCCTGATGGGGGACTACACGCTGGATACGACCGAACGGCTGGTCGCGGCGGTCGCGCTCTCGCTCGCGGTGACGGTCCCGCTGGGCGTAATCGGTGCCGTCGTGGGATACGCAACGAGACGCCTCTCGACGGAAATTCGTCCCTGACGGTTCGATGCGTTCGCGGCTCGAGTCCAACCAGTCAGTCGTTGCCCGACTGTGGTTCGAACTGATGCCGGACGATCTCGCTGTCGTCGTCCCACTCGAAGTTCTCGTGGGCGCGCTCGAGCAGGTTGCGATAGGCCTCGAGATCGTCCATTCCTTCGGCCTGTGCGTCTTCGTCGGTCAGGTCCCCGAGCGTCCGTTCGGTGACGTCGGTCACCTCGAACGCGGTGTCCTCGATCGTGAACGTATCGCCGGGGTCGGCGTACTGGTGGCCGCGGTGGATCTGGGTCACGTCGCCCTCGAGGGCCTGCGTTTGCATCCGTTCGCTAGGCAGTAGCTCACTAAGATCGAGTTCGCTCATGCGGTTCCGTACGGTGGCCGCGGCAAAACCGTTTGGCACGCTCGTGCGGCCGTGTCATCGCGTTGCTCTATCGGGAATATTTATATTTGATGGCGAACACGATCCGCGTATGGTCCTCCAATCAGTATTCGCCCGGTTTCGCACCGGGTTTCAGATTGCGAAGGCGTCGTTCGGCGTGCTCCGACGCGAGAAGTGGTTGCTCGTGTTTCCGCTGCTGTACGGACTCACTTGGACGGCGGGACTGGCCCTCCTCCTCGTCGGACTGTTCGTCGCCCTGATCGGCGTCGGATTCGGGTTGGGTACCGTAGACCAGGTCGCGTCGGTCTCGGACGGCACGGTCGACGGCGTCGCACAAGTGGCGATGCTCGCACTCTCCTTCCTCGTACTGTTCGTCGCGACGGCCGTCGCGACCTTCTTCAGCGCCGCGTTGGTCCACTCGGTCGGGAGCCTGTTTCACGGCGAGTCGACGAGCCTCCGGGCCGGGTTCGCCGGTGCCTGGGAATCTAGACGGACGATCCTCGCGTGGGGCGTCGTGGGTGCGGTCATCGGCCTCATTTTCCAGGCTCTCGAGAGTCAGGAAGGCTGGGGCGCCCAGATCGTCAGAGCGATCGCCGGCGCGGCGTGGTTCATGATGACGTTCTTCATCGTCCCCGTCATCGTCTTCCAGAACGGCGGCGTCCGGGAGTCGTTGCGCGACAGCGTCAGCCTGTTCCGCGAGACCTGGGGCGAAGCCGGCGGGGTCAGCCTCGGCGTCGGACTCGTGACGGTGACGCTCGGTGCGCTCGTCGTCGCTGTCGGAATCGGTGCGCCGCTGTTGCTGATCGCGAACCCGGGCTCGGTGCTCGTCTACACGGTCGTCCCGACCGTGCTGTTGCTCGGTGCGCTCGTCGTCGTCCACATCGCCGCGACGGCCATCGCGAAAACCGCGCTCTACCAGTACGCGACCGACGGCGAACTGCCGCCGGAGTTCGAGGGGATCGATCCCGACGCGATCGTGAAGCGAAAACGCAACTCGAGCGGACTGACCGGCGCGAGTTCGGGACAACAGCCCGGACAGATCTGAACGACGCCGCGTAATCCGGTTCCGTCGGCAGGTCGCTGACTCCGACGGAAGGGAAGATTCTTCCGACTGCCTGCCGGAGTGGTAGCCATGAGTCAATTTACGGTCACCGGTCGGTTCAAGAACCGCGACGGATTCGCGGAGTTCGAAACGACGATCGACGCCGAAAACGAGAACGTCGCACGGGAGCACGCGCTCTCCCAGCTCGGGAGCCAGCACCGACTCAAGCGGACCGAGATCGACCTCGAGGAGGTCGTCGAACAATGAGTCAGCAGCAACTTCAGCAGCTCTCCCAGGAGCTTCAGGAGATCGAACAGGAGATCGAAGCGCTCGAGGAGAGCGTTCAGGCGATCCAGCAGCAGAAGACCGAAGCCGACGAAGCGATCGAGGCCCTCGAGAGCCTCGAGACGGATTCGACGGTGCAGGTGCCGATCGGCGGCGGCGCGTACCTCCGTGCGAACATCCAGGACATCGACGAAGTGATCGTCGAACTGGGCGCGGACTACGCCGCCGAGTTCGAACAGGACGGCGCCGTCGACGCCCTCGAGAACAAACAGGAGAACCTCGACGACCGCATCGAGGAGGTCAACTCGGAGATCGCCGAACTCGAGTCCGAGAGCAGCGAACTCGAGCAGCAGGCCCAGCAGATCCAACAGCAGGCGATGCAACAGCAGATGCAGCAGATGCAGGGCCAGCAGGGCCAAGGCCCCGACGAATAACGTCGGGAGATCCGTACCATGTTCGACAACCTGAAGAAGAAACTCGGGAGCTTCCGCAAAGACGCCGAAGAGGCCGCCGAAGAGAACGTCGAGGAGGTCGACGAAGACGAACTCGAGGACGCGGAACTCGAGGCGACCGATACTGCTGAAGTCGAGAGCGCTGCGGCCGATACTGCTGAAGCTGAGAGCGCCGCGTCCGAACCCGCCGAAGCCGAGAGCACCGAATCGGCACTCGAGGAGGACGAACTCGGGGACGCTACCCCTTCGGAAGCCGAAACCGAGTCGTCCGAAGCCGAGGCTGACACCGACGGCACGACACCCGAGACGGAGACGGCGGAAGCCCCAGATACCACCGACGAGACGGTCGACGACGTCGCCGAACCGGAGCGCGAACTCGAGACAGAGACCGAACCGCCGACCGAGTCGGCGGGCGAGAGCGTCGAGTCGGACCCCGAATCAGCTCCCGAGACGAGCGACACCCAGGCGTCGTCCGAGACGGTCGAGTCGTGGGTGACGCAACCGGTTCCGGACGCCGACGAGTCGTCCGACGGCGATTTCGCGGACGACACCGAGCGGGATTCGGTGGCGATCGACGCGAGCGTCGCCACGGACGCGGACGACGACGCAGCCGCGGCCGACGACACCGACCCCGAGGACGGCTCCACCGGGTTCGGTAACAAGGCGCGCTCGCTTGTCAAGGGGAAGTTCGTCATCGAGGAGGAAGACCTCGAGGGCCCGTTACACGAACTCGAGATGGCGTTGCTCTCGAGCGACGTGGAGATGGGCGTCGCCGAGGAGATCCTCGACAACATCCGCGACGAACTGGTCGGCGAGACGCGGACGTTCACGACCTCGACCGGCGACGTCGTCGAGGAGGCGCTGAGCGACGCGATCTACGACGTGATCAGCGTCGGACAGTTCGACTTCGACGAGCGAATCGCGGTCGAGGACAAACCCGTGACGCTCGTCTTCACCGGCGTCAACGGCGTCGGAAAGACGACTTCGATCGCCAAACTTAGCCGATATTTCGAGGAGCGTGGCTACTCGACCGTGATGGCCAACGGCGACACCTACCGAGCCGGGGCCAACGAACAGATCCAGGAGCACGCCGACGCGCTCGACACGAAACTCATCAGCCACCAGCAGGGCGGCGACCCCGCCGCGGTGCTGTACGACGCCGTCGAGTACGCCGAGGCGAACAATATCGACATCGTGCTGGGCGATACGGCGGGTCGACTCCACACCGATGAAGGACTGATGGATCAACTCGAGAAGATCGGCCGCGTCGTCGATCCCGACATGACGCTGTTCGTCGACGAAGCCGTGGCCGGTCAGGACGCGGTCAACCGCGCCCGCGAGTTCAACGAGGCCGCCGAAATCGACGGCGCAATCTTGACGAAGGCGGACGCCGACTCCAACGGCGGAGCGGCGATCTCGATCGCGCAGGTCACCGGGAAACCGATTCTGTTCCTCGGCGTCGGGCAGGGGTACGACCACCTCGAACGGTTCGATCCCGACGAGATGATCGACCGACTGCTCGGCGACGAGGCGTAGCCGTCGTCGATCCGATCCGTTTTTCGGCGCAGTTCACTACGAGCGATCCCGGGCGAAGCCCGTTGGCGCTCCCGAACCCCACGTCCGAAACCCGGAGCACGTAATACGAAACATACATATAATGTATCGCTGACATCTATGTATGCGCACACCCCGGTCCCGGCGTGCCCTCCTCTCGGCGGTGCTGCCGTTCTCAATGGCGTTCGCCGGCTGCTTCGAGGAGCAACTCACGAGCGCAGACGACCCCGAGTCGGAGTTCATCTCCGAGGACGAGTACGACTGCGCCGATATCGACCGTCCTGAGCCCGAGGATCCAGTTCAGAGCCACGGTCTCGAGTCGATGGCGTATCCGTCGCCCTCGGATCCGTTGACCGACGCCGAAGCGTTCGCTCGCGAGTTCGAGGAAGCGTATCGGCACAACGGTTTTCTCGAAGAGTACGGGTCGGCGACGCGAGTGGTCAGCTTCTCGGTTCGGGACAGCGAACTGGAACGGATCGAGTCGAATCTGGAGTCGGAGTCCGAGATGGAGGCCGTACTGGTCTCGATCGTCTACGACCTCTCGACGGAGACCCAACGGGGGACGCCGACGAACGAGCGCGGCTCTCGCGTCTCCTACTACGTCGACGACCACGTCGCACTCCGTTCGCGGTATCAGCACGGAATTGCGAGCGAACCGGATCCGTTCGATCCCGACCCTCGAGACGCGGGTACTGCCGTCGTCTGCTTCGACTGATCGGACTCGTTTCGCGATCTCGCGTCGCGGTACCGATAGATGTGGCAATAATTGGCCGGGAGATCGACATGTTTTACGCACTGCGCTCACTTATCGGAGAGTATTGCTGGTATGAGTGACGACTCTTGCTGTGGGCGTTCGTGCCCGACCGGTTCCCGTCCTCACGACACTGAATCCCGTTTTGACTGGCTACACGTGTCGCTCGAATGTGGCAATAATTGCTGGTGAAAACGACCGTCGTCATGATTCGCCCCATTACAGGCTGGTATAGGGTTTGCGTGAGACTACCCGCCAAACGATGATCCGTCACTACAGCGTGATCTCGCTGCTGGCCGCTCTCTCCCGCCAGCGGTGGTACACATGAATCACGAAAACACGAGCGCTTTCGAACTCACACGAACTACCGAGACGGCTTTGCCGTCTCGCACTTCGCTTCACTTCGTTCGGCGAAACACGAGGTGGTTCGCGTGAATACGACGGAGCAGTACAAGCAGAACAAGCACCCGCTCGACGTGATCGACGACGTCTACGACTACGCCGACGACGAACTCTCGTTTGAGGAGATCGAAGAGCGCGCCGGCGGCGGCGAGTGGGAGCGCCTGAAGTGGGCCGGCATGTACGCCCAGAAACAGGAGGGCTACTTCATGATCCGGACCAAGGTGCCGGGCGGGAAACTCACGCCCGAACAGGCCGAGGTCATCGGCGAAGTGACCGACGACCTCGCCGTCGCACCCGAAGCGTACGGCGGTGCGGAGCAGAACGAACTCTGGGGCGACGCCTACCTCGACATTACGACCCGACAGGACATCCAGAAACACTGGATCCGCGTCGAGGACGTTCCGGAGATGTGGAACCGCTACGACGAGGTCGGCCTGACGACGGTCCAGGGCTGTGGTGATTCCGCCCGGAACGTGCTCGGCTGTCCGGCGGCCGGTATCAGCGACCACGAGTGTTTCAACGCCCAGCCGGTCATCGAAGCCGTCTCGGACTTCTTTACGAACAACCGCGAGTACGCCAACCTCCCGCGGAAGTTCAAGATGACCATCACGGGCTGTGCCCACGACTGCGCGCAGTCCCAGATCAACGATATCGGCCTCGTTCCTGCGAAGAAGGAGATCGAGGGCGAGCACTACTACGGCTTCCACGCTCGCGTCGGCGGCGGCCTCTCCGACGGTCCGCGGATGGGGTCGGAGCTCGACGTCTTCATCCCGCCGGAGGACGCCGTGGAGTTCTGTCGCGCCGTCGCCCAGACGTTCAAGGAGATCGGCGACCGTAACAACCGCGGCGTCTGCCGCATGCGCTATCTCGTCGAACAGTTGGGTCCCGCGAAGTTCGAGGAAGCCATCCGCAACCGAACGGCCATCGACTTCCCGACGGGCGGCGAGAACCTGACCGTCGGCTACCAGGGCGACCACGTCGGCGTCCACGACCAGAAGCAGGACGGCCTGCAGTACGTCGGTTTCAACGTCGTCGCCGGCCGGATGGGCGGCGACGAGTTCGCCGAGGCCGCCCGTGCAGCCGAGACGTACGGAACCGAGGACGCCTCCGTTCGCCTCGCGACCGACCAGAACTTCCTCATCACGCACATCCCTGAGGAGAACGTCGATGACCTCCTCGCGGAGCCGTTCGCCGAGGACTATCAGCCCGACCCCGGCGCGTTCTCCCGCGGCGCCGTCGGCTGTACGGGCAGCGAGTTCTGTAACTACGCGATCATCGAGACGAAAAAGCGGACCAAGCGCTGGGCCCGCGAACTCGACGAGCGCATCGATGTGCCCAACGATATCGAGGCTATTCGGATGCACATGTCCGGCTGTTCTGCCTCCTGTGCCCAGCCACAGATCGCGGACATCGGCTTCCGCGGCGAGACCGTCAAGATCGATGAAGACGGCGAGTCCGACATCGTCGAAGGGATGGACTTCGGTCTCGGCGGCTCGCTCGGCGCGGACAACGAGTTCTTAGATTGGATCGAGAACGCCGTCCCCGCCGATTCGGTGATTCCGGCGCTCGAGCAGCTGTTCGACGCCTACAACGACGACCGCCACGACGGCGAGCAGTTCTACGAGTGGTGTCGCCGTGTCGATAACGGGCAGCTCCGCACGATCATGCAAGGAGCTGAGGCCCCGGTTGCTGGGGGTGTTGCTCATGGGGACTAACGGCGAGGACGAACGTACGTTCCCGACCGTTCCCGAGTCGCAGACGGACGACGACGAGGCTGTGATGTTCCCCGAGACCGGCAGCGCTGCGCCGCGGTCTCGAGAGGGAACGGACCACGCTCGAGAAGGTACGGTCCAGACCGATGCGGACGACGCCAGCGGCGACAGCTGCTCGCCGAACACCTGCTCCTGCGGCGAGAAGACTGCGAACACATCGCCACAGACGGAGAATAAGCGCGTCGCCACGGACGGAGCCGGAGTCGCCAACGTCGACGAGATGGGCGAACTCGGCGACCTCGAGTTCACCGAACCCGCCGAGGGCGTCAGTCAGGACGTCGACAACGGCGCGCCGGACGTTCGCGTCGGCGTTCCGGAGGGTGCCGACCTCGAGACGCCGGAGTACTCGATCCGCGCAGAGATGAACGACATCGAGACGCCGGACGAGAAGACCTGGTTCATGGAACTGGACGAGGCCGTCATCGACGAGGGTCGCTGTATCCAGTGTGGGACCTGCGTTGCGGCCTGTCCCTCCGATTCGATCGGCGTCGGCGAGGACGACCTCCCTAAGCTGGTCAAGATGTGTACCGGTTGTTCGCTCTGTTGGGACTTCTGTCCCCGCGGCGGGATGCGCTACGAGCGCCAGTGGAAGATCACCGGCGGCGACGACAACGTCAAAGGTGCCGGCGATCCGATTACGGAGTTCTCCGCGAAGGTCGAGGACGACTGGACCGACGGCGCACAGGACGGCGGCGTCGTCACCGGCGTCCTCGCAACGCTGCTCGAGGAAGGCGAGATCGACGGCGCGCTCATCGCGACCGAGAGCGAGGAGGAGGCCTGGAAGGCCGAGAGTTTCCTCGCGACCACGGAAGAAGAGCTCATCGAGAACGCCGGCACGGTCTACAACCAGACGCTCGCGCTGGGCAACCTCGACCTGAAACAGTGGGAGCACAAGCTCCCCGACAAGGGTTGGGACGAGCTCTCGCTCGCCCTCGTGGGGACGCCGTGTGAGATCGAGGGCATCCGCGCCCTCCAGGACTTCGACTGGGACTATCAGGCCCAGAACGAGGGCATTCGGGCCGTCGACTACACCATCTCGCTGATGTGCACGAAGAACTTCAACTACTACAGCCTCATGGGCGAGCAGTTGGAGGAGAAACGCGACATCTCGCCCGACGAAATCGGGAAGATGGACGTCCTCAACGGCAAGATGATGGTTTACGACCACGACGGCAACATGATCGTCGAGGAAGACGTCGAGAACTTCCACGACGCCGCGCTCAAGGGCTGTGACGAGTGTGCCGACTTCACCGGTTTCTGTTCGGACATCACCGTCGGCTCCGTCGGCTCTTCCGACGAGTACTCGAGCGTCATCATCCGCACCGAGCAGGGGATGCAGGCGTGGGACCTCACCGAGCCGAAACTCGACTACCACGACTTAGAGGACAAGTCGGCGGTCGGCAAGCTCCAGGGCTGGGATAAAAAGAAGGCCTTCGAGAGCTTAGAGCGCCCGTTCGACCCCGACGCGCCGCGTTTTATCGACTACACCGACCACGCCGAGAACTACGGCACGGCGCTGAACCCGCACGACCAGGCTCACTGAGCCGGCTCGAGACCAACTGTTCGCTTCGATCGCGTTTTCGCTGTTTCGTCGGAAACGATACTGTAACAGTAGCCACGAGCGACGCAGTACTAGTAGCAACGAGCGACGCGTTTGATCAGCGGATCACGTCCGACACGACCCTCACAGCGCGATCGAGTACACCGTAATCTCGTCCGATTCGTCGACGGTCACCTCGACGGACTGGCCGTCCGGCTGGAGGATGTCGTTCACCGCGGCCTCCGGCCTGGGTGCGATTTCGGCCGGGAAGACGAGATCCACCGTCCCGTCGTCGGTATCGTGGCGTTCGGCGGTCGCCTGGACGACCTCGCCGTCGTCGAAGTGGATCGTGATCGCAACGTCCGGCCTGGGGGTGCCGTCGGCTGCGTCCGTCTCGGCTGCAAAGGAAACAGCCCGGACGCCGTCCGCCCGCTCGAACGCCTGGACGTTCTCGGTCGGCATCGATTCGTCGTGTTCGTCGGCGAGGTACGCCTCGAGTCGGCCGACGTACTCGGTCTCGAGCGCGTTCTCTGCGAGCGCGTCCGCCTCGTCGTCGGGAAGCGCCGTCAGCTGTTGTGACTGGTCGTCCATATCACACGCGACCACCACCGATGGGAAAAGAATGGGTGCCGTTACGGCCACGTTCGGGGTGGATCCGTTCCGTCGACCCTCCAATCCGAACCGAACTGTCGCCGGAGACGGGACGAGCCGATATCGATTAGTGTCCGATCACCGTACAGTCCGACATGTCCAGAGGAATCGGCGAGTTCGAACCGATACAGGAGGTCATTCCCGAGTGGGCGGCGATCCTGGTCGCCCTCCTCACCCAGTTGGGTGACGTCTGGTTTCTCGCGCTCGTCGTCGGTGGGGTTTACTGGTTCTACAGTACCAAACGGGAGGATGCGGCCGTCATCATCGGGCTGACGATAGCCGGCCTCTCGCTCATTACCGGATTGAAACACGTCTTTAGCTTGCCCCGTCCGGGCCAGCCGCTCGTTCCAATCGAGTCGCTGCCCGGCCTGCTCCAGCCGCTGTACGAAGCCACCGCGCTGGCCAGCGGCTACGGCTTTCCGAGCGGTCACGCGCTCATGACGACCATCGTCTACGTCAGTCTCGCGAAGCGGCTCTCGATCGGCACGTACCGCCAGCGGATCGTCGGAGCTGCAGCGATCGTCGGCCTCGTCGGCCTCTCGAGAATCGCTCTCGGCGTCCACTACCTCGTCGACATCGTTGCCGGCGTCGCCGTCGGGTTGACGTTTCTGTTCGTCGCGGAGCGCCTGCTGGCTCGCTACCCGACCGAACAGGGAACGGTCGCGTTCTCGCTCGCGGTCGTCTCGAGTACGTTCGCGCTCGCCGCGAGCAGCCTCGAGCCGGACGCCGTCCTCCTGCTCGGCGCTTCGCTCGGCACGTTCGGCGGCTGGCAACTCATCAGGCTCGGCCGGGACGTTTTCGCGGTCGATCGTCCCTCGCAAGCGGTCCGGCCGGTCGCGTTCAGAGTTGCACTCGCGGGCGCGGCCTTCGCGCCGCTCGTCGCCGCCCTCGAGTACTTCCAACTGCTGTCGCTGCCCGCAGCGGGGGGCGCACTCGGCCTCGCGCTGGCCGTGTTCGTCACGATTCCCGTGTTGACCCACTCGGAACGCGCCAGTAGGGTCTGGACGGCGCTGGTCTTCTGGCTCACGATGGCTTTGCTCGGATTCAGATACCTGCTTCGACCCTCGACTTGGCGACGGGGCTACGGCGGCGGCCGACGACTCGCCGCACGCCTCCGTCGATGGGTTCGGACTCGAACGTCCGGCGACCGTCAGTAGTTCCACTCGAGCGATCGGCGACCGAGTTCCGCGTCCTTATCAGCGATCGATAGAATACTCGGGTATGGAGTCCGACTCTCGTATCCGACTCGCACGCCCGGCGGACGCGGCGGCGGTCCGCGATATCTACGCCCCCTTCTGTGAGTCATCCGCGGTCACGTTCGAAGAGAGCCCGCCGACCGAATCCGAGATGGCCGACCGTATCGAGTCGACCCTCGAGACCTATCCCTGGCTCGTTTGCGAGATCGACGGTTCTATCGCCGGTTACGCCTACGCAGGTCGCCTCCGAAAGCGCCGCGCCTACCAGTGGACCGTCGAACTCTCGGTCTACGTCGCGGCCGACGCCCGCGGGGCCGGCGTCGGTCGAGCGCTCTACGAGTCGCTGTTCGCCGTCCTCGAGCGCCAGGGCGTCCGCGACGCCTACGCCGTCACGACGGTGCCGAACCCCGAAACGGAACGGTTTCACGAACGGCTCGGCTTCGAACGCTGCGTCGACTTCCCCGCGATGGGGTACACCGAGGGCGACTGGCAGGACGTCGCCTGGTGGCGGTACTCGATCGCCGAGAAGTCGGCCGACCCGGAGCCGATCGCGCCGCTGTCCGACCTCCGCGACGGTTCCGACTGGGAGTCGCTGGTCCGTGCCGGCGAGAGCTGTCTCGAGTCGCGCTGACCTGCGCTCGAGATGTCGTGGACCGAAGTCGCTTAGTGGCTCAGCACCCGCAGTTCGTCCATGGATCCCTCGAACTACGGCACCTACCTCGTCACCCAGCAGTCGATCTCCGAGGGTCGGTCGACGATCGACGTCGTCCGCGCGGCGATCGACGGCGGCGTCGATGTCGTCCAACTCCGCGAGAAAGAGACCGAGGCCCGGTTTCGGTACGATCTCGGTCTCGAACTTCGCGAACTGACCGCCGAGGCGGGCGTCGATCTGATCGTCAACGACCGCGTCGATATCGCGCAGGCGATCGACGCCGACGGCGTTCACGTCGGCCAGTCGGACCTCCCGGTCGCCGTCGCGCGCGACCTGCTCGGACCCGACGCGGTCGTCGGCTGTTCGACCTCGACGGTGGAAGAGGCGCTCGAGGCGGAAGCCGCGGGCGCGGACTACCTCGGTATCGGCGCCGTCTACGGCACGTCCTCGAAGGACGTCGCCGCCGAGGAGGACGGCGTCGGGCCCGAGCGCATCGCCGAAATCGTCGACGCAGTTTCTATTCCGGTCGTCGGGATCGGCGGCATTACGGCCGACAACGCCGGCCCGGTCGTCGAGTCGGGGGCGGTCGGCGTGGCCGTCATCTCCGAGATCACGGCGGCCGACGATCCGCAGGCTGCGGCCGCCGCGCTCGCGGAAACCGTCGAAACTGCGAAGGGGATGGCGAACGGATCGACACCCGATGAGTGAGTCACTACCCACTGATACCACCGGCGACGACCTCGCGAACTCCCTGCGGGCGATTGCCGACGGATCGCCGCTCGTCCAGCACCTGACCAACGAAGTGACGATGAACGACGTCGCCAACCTCACGCTCCACTGGGACGCGCTCCCGGTGATGGCCGACTCGCCGGGCGACGCCGGCGAGATGGCCAACGGCGCGTCCGCGATCCTGCTCAACACGGGGCAGGTTCCGGCGGGGAAAGTCGAGGCCATGCACGAGGCCGCCGACACGGCGGCCGAGCGCGACGTTCCCGTCGTTCTCGATCCCGTTGGCGTCGGCGCGACGCCGACTCGAGAGGCCGTCGCCGAGGAGTTACTCGAGGATGTCGACTTTTCGGTTATCAAGGGCAACTACGGCGAGATCAGCGCGCTCGCGGGCGTCGAAGCCGAGGTGAAAGGCGTCGAATCCGTGGGCGAGTACGAGGCAATCGAGGACACGGCCCAGTCGCTCGCCGAGTCGACCGGCGCGACGGTCGTCGCGAGCGGCGTCGAGGACGTCGTCGCGACCGCCGACGGAGCCGTTCGGCTCTCGGTCGGTCACGAGATGCTCGGCGAGGTCGTCGGCACCGGCTGTATGCTCGGCGCGACCGTCGCCTCGTTCCACGGCGCGCTCGAGGACGCCGAGACGGCCGCCGTCCACGGCACGCTCGCGTTCGGCATCGCGGGCGAACTCGCGGCCGAGATGCCCCACGAGGGACCGGCGAGCTACCGGACGAACTTCCACGACGCCGTGGCCGGCTTCTCCGCTGACGAAGCGGCGGGGATGGACCTCGCGGATCGGATCGAACGCGTCGCCTAACGCGATCGTACGCGGTTGCTGGTATTTCCGCCGACTCGGAAGGAGTGAAACGGTTTTATCGGCCGCCGATGAATCGTGACGTGTGACCCGACCTGAACTCGAGAACGCCGCTGCAACGCTCCAGGACGCCGCCGAGTCCGCGTCGGACGACGAGACCCGGGAACGGCTGGAAAATCAGTCGACCCAGTTCGAACGGTTAGCCGAGGCCGACCGCGGGCCGGACCACGGCAAACTCGCGCGTCACGAACACGTCCTCACCGAAATCGCGGACGACGAGGGCGGCGCGGTCGCCAACCTCGTCACGGAGGCGCTCGAGTCGATCAGCGCCTACCGGGAGACGGTCGACGGCGTGTAGCGCCGCCGATTTCGCTTCTTCACCCGGTCAGCAGATCGGCTTCGGATTCGCACCCATCGCCTCGAGGGTCTCGACGTACTCGCCGTAGGCGGCTTCGATCGCTCCGTTCGCGGCCTCCTGTGCGCGCTCGCGGTCCTCGTCGCTCTCGCAGACGTCCTCGAGCAGTTCCTCGGCGCGCTCGAGTTGTGCGTCCAGATCGTCGCCGAACTCGCGGAAGACGCCGGCGGTCTGGGGGTCGGCGTCGCCGACGAAGTAGCCGACGACCTGTTCTTTCGAGCGCTTGCTCGCGAGAATTCGGCCGAGGAAGCCGCCGACGCGTTCGACCGTCGACTCGAGACCGCGCAGGTACTCGTGGAGCGCGGGGATCTCGTCCGGTTCGTACGCGTCGTCCCCGAGGTGGTCGAGAACGGTCTCGTAGTGGTCCTGTTCTTCAGCAGCGGTGGCTTCGAACGCCTCGCGCGCGTCGTCGTGAGCCTCGCTGTCGGCCCACTCGAGGAACGTCTCCCAGGCGGCGTGCTCGGCGTCGGCGGTCGCGCGGAGGACGGGTTCGGTGTCGATGTCGCCGCCGGTGTCGGCGTACAGCGACTTCGACGAGCCGAGTCGGGAGAGCGCGGTCTGGTTGTCTTCGCGGACGGCGTCGAGGATGGCTTCGGAATCGGTCATACTGAGTCGTTCGACCGGCCTCGAGTTAGTAGTGTCGTGATCTGTAGTCGTCTGCCGAACCGACACCGGGTCGGCGTCGGCTGGGAGTAGCGGCCCCCTTCGGGCCGATAGGCACCGACTACTCACGAGATCTGAACACTAACGTAGCCATAACAATCATCCAAAAGCGACTGTCTTCAATCGTAATGAAACGACGAACGTATCTCGCAACCGCGACTGCTGCGGCGGCTACCGTCGCCGGCTGTTCCGCCCTGACCGGGTCGGAAACCAGCGACGACGAAAACGGCGATGACGACGACGGCAACGGGTCGTCGGACCCGGTCAACGAGGAGCCCGGCTCGTTCGACGAGTTCGAGGATCTCTCGAAGTGGACGGTCGAAGAGGGATCGCTCTCCGCGGACGAAGACCGCGTCTACGCGGGGACCCAGTCCGCTCGGATGGATGCCGACGGCTCGACCGAACGGATCATGATCAAACGGGAGTTCGACACTCCGCGCGACCTCTCCGACGAGTTCCCCGCGCTGGCGTTCGCGAGCGATCACGACGTCAGCCCGACCGTCCAACTCACGGATACCGACGGCGATCGACTGCTGCTCCAGTGCGCCGTGCGCGAAGACGGCCCGTTCGTCCACCACGATCTGGGCGTCCTCGACACCGACGGCGATCCCGACCTGGGCTCGATCGAACACACCAAGATCTCCGTCTGGGCCGGCGACCGCGAGCTGTCCCTCTGGTGTGACGACTACCACTTCGTCGGGCGACCCGAGACCGGGAAAGTCATGCTGCAGTTCCCCGAGAGTACTCCCGACGTCGCCGACGGGGCCGGGCCGCTCCTCGCGGAGTACGACGTCCCCGGAACGGCCTTCGTGAGCACCGACTACGTCGGTTCCTCGGGCTACCTCTCCCACTCCGACCTCGAGTCCCTCCAGGACGACGGCTGGATCGTCGCCAGCGGCGGTGCCACGGGAACCGACCTCACCCAGCACGGCGAGAGCCGGCAGGAAGAGGAGTTCAGCCGCGCTGCCGAGTGGCTCGCCGACAACGGCTTCGACGACGCGTACTACTCCTACGGGCTCAACCGCTACGACGAGTCGTCGCTCGAACTCGCGAAAGAGTACTCGGACATCGCGTTCGTCGGCGGCTACGCGGGCCACGGCAACCTCAGCAACCCGCACCTCGCCCCCCGTGCGACCAACCCTGACCCCGCTGACGCTGCGCAACTCATCGAGTGGACCGCCGACTACCGGCTGATCACGACGCTCTCTTACCGGAACGTCGGCGAGTCGCTCGACGAACTCGAGGCCGTCCTCTCGGCGCTCGACGATCACGACGTCGATGTCGTTACTCCCGACGACATCGCCGCCGACAACCTCCACTGATCACGCCGTTCGCTCATCGCTTGCCGTGGACCGTTTTTTGGTGCTGATCTCGGCCCCGAGCGTGCTGCTCAGCCGTCACGGTCGCGCACGTCGTAACGAACCCTGACCGATCCACACTCCTCATATATCGCTGTGACGTACGGGTATCGAATGCTGTCCCGTTCGCACTTCATCTCGGTACTGGGTGTCCTCTTTATCGTGATCGCGGTAGGACAGTCGTTTTTCGAAATTTCTCGGGGCAACCCGCTTTCGGAAACGGGTATCGACTTCGTTCTCATCAGTCTTCCGGGAATTCTGTTACTGTACGTCGGGCGGTGGCTGTCGACCATCGACGTCGATCGAGCGCTGTATCTCCGCATCGCCGGGTGGTGTCTCGGCGGTATCGGTGTGATGCTCGTCTTCCTCTTTCTACGGGCCATTCACCCAGGAGTTGCTACCTCCTTTACGTTCGGTGAGCGAGCGATCGCGATCGCACTCGGCTCCGTCGCGGGCCTGACGATCGGTATTCACGACGCACGGGCGATCATCAGAGAACACGAAGCGAAACGGCGAAACGATCAGTTGGAACGGGCGCGAGCGGAACTCGACCGACGCAACGACGAACTACGGGCGGTCCGCGACGAACTCGAGGAGAAGGTCGACGAGGTAGAACGGTCGAACGAACGATTGGACCACTTCGCGTCGATCGCGTCCCACGACCTGCGAGAACCGCTTCGGATGATCTCGAGCTATCTGGATCTCCTCGAAGACAGACACGCTGACGACCTTGATTCGGACGGCGAGGAGTTTCTCGAGTACGCCATCGACGGTGCCGAACGCATGACGGCAATGATCGACGGACTGCTCGCGTACTCGCGAATCGAGACGCAGGGGGATCCGTTCGAACCGGTCGATCTGAACGCCGTCCTCGCGGACGTTCGCGACGATTTGCAGCTCAGAATCGACGAATACGACGCCGAGATCACGACCGAATCGCTCCCTCGCGTTCGCGGCGACGCGACTCAACTTCGACAG
Organism: Natronorubrum texcoconense; assembly: GCF_900100335.1. Lineage (GTDB taxonomy): Archaea > Halobacteriota > Halobacteria > Halobacteriales > Natrialbaceae > Natronorubrum > Natronorubrum texcoconense. Next base: position 165,080 of record NZ_FNFE01000004.1, read on the forward strand.
CTGTTTCAGAACCTGCTCTCGAACGCACTCGAGTACAGCGGCGATGACCCGCCTCGGGTAAACGTGACCGCTGTAGAGCGGGACTCCGAATGGATAATCTCGGTCCGGGACGAGGGCGTCGGTATCGGTCCCGACGATCAGGAACGCATCTTCGAGCTCTTCCAGCGTCTCCACACGGTCGACGAATCCGCCGGCTCGGGAATCGGACTGGCGTTTTGCCGCCGAATCGTCGATCGTCACGGCGGGACGATTCGGGTCGACTCCGAACCCGGCGAGGGCTCGACGTTTTCGGTCACGTTCCTGAAGGTATAGCGGCGTCTCGAATCGGTTCTCGAGAGTTCGTTCGCTCCGCGGCTCGAGGTCCTCAAAAATCGCAAGTTTTCGAGATCACGAGTCGGCTTACCGTCTCGTACGACTCCGCACACATCGTTCACTCGACTTCGACCTGCTTCGCGTCGCTCAGTCGGCCTCGCCCTACTCTCGGGTCACTGCTCACGGCTGACGCCGTTCGCTTTTCGAGACCCTCACTTCGCTCGGGTCTCGCATTCGTTCCCCGCTCGCTTTCTCGAGGCGAACTCCTTCACTTCGTGTCTCGCGGTTTCACCGCTCGCCGTTCGGAGATTCTCGCTGCGCTCGAATCTCCCGTCAGTCGTCCGCCTCGCCTGTTCCGCGGTTCGCCTACCGGCTCACCGCTTCACTTCGAGGCCTCGTTTCACTCGGCCTCGTCCTGCTCCACGGGTCGGCTACGCCTCCCCGTTCCGCTACGAGGGCTCCTTCGCGTCGCTCAGTCGCCCTCGCCTTTCTCAATAGGCGCGTTCACCAAATTCCCCCACTCGGTCCAGGAGCCGTCGTAGTTGACGGTGTCCTCGTAGCCGAGCAGTTCGTGGAGCGCGAACCACGCGACCGACGACCGCTCGCCGATGCGGCAGTAGGCGACGGTCGTCTCGTCGCCGTCGATGTCCTCGTCGGCGTAGAGCTCCTCGAGTTCGTCGTACTCTTTGAACGTGCCGTCGTCGTTCGTGACGGCCGCCCACGAGATGTTCTTCGCGCCGGGGATGTGACCGCCGCGCTGGGCGGTCTCCTGGAGGCCTGGCGGGGCGAGAATCTCGCCAGTGAACTCCTCCGGGGAGCGAACGTCGACGAGCGGAACGCCGCGGTCGATCGCGTTTTCGACGTCCTCGCGGTAGGCGCGGATGCTCTCGCGCGGGCCGGCGGCGTCGTACTCGACGGCCGAGAAGTCGGGCTCCTCGTCCGTCGTCGGATAGTCGTTCTCGAGCCAGTACTCGCGGCCGCCGTCGAGCAGGTAGACCTCGTCGTGACCGTAGTACTTGAACTGCCAGTAGGTGTAGGCGGCGAACCAGTTCGAGTTGTCGCCGTAGAGGACCACGGTGGAGTCCTCGCTGATGCCGTGAGAGCCAAGCAACTCTTCGAAGTCGTCCTTGGTGAGGACGTCTCGAGTCGTCTGATCCTGCAGTTCGGTCTCCCAGTTGAACCCGATCGCGCCGGGTGCGTGGGCCTCTTCGTAGGCTTCCGTGTCGACGTCGACCTCCACGAGGCGAAGATCGTCGTCGTCGCTCTGGAAGTCGTCGAGTCGCTCCTCGACCCAATCAGCCGTGACGAGCACGTCGTTGGCGTAGTCTGTTGCCATACCCGAACCAACGGCTGGGACGGTCTTAGTGGCTCTCGAAGCGGATAATTCGGACGACGGTCGACTGTGACGGTGACTGTTGCCGCTATCTCGAACGCCCGGAAACGCGCGGATTCGGCGCTCGAGCCCACTGCCAATGGCTTATAACACGGGCCGACATACGACGGGGTTCAGCGACTCGACAACTCAGCAGTCTGAGGAGATATTTGCCGAGACCTCGGTACCCAGGGGAGTGGTGCCGGGACCGGTGTGTTCTCGGGGCTAACCCGACAACATCCGCTCAATGGACGAATCCGTCGTCGTCACCCCGGACTGGCTCGCAGCGCACCTCGAGGACCCGAAGCTACGCGTCGTCGACGTTCGCGACCCGTGGGAGTACGACGGCATCGGTCACGTTCCCGGCGCCGTTAGCATTCCCTTCGACAGCTACCGCGACGAGAGCGACGTCGATCGCGGGACGCTGCCGGGTGCTGCGGCCTTTGCGGACCTGCTCTCCGAATCGGGTATTGCTCCCGACGACACGATCGTCGCCTACGACGACACCCACGGCGTCTTCGCCGCGCGATTCGTGCTGACCGCCCTCGAGTACGGCCACGACGACGTGCGCCTGCTCGACGGCGACTACAGCGCGTGGAACCGCGACCACGAAACGACGAGCGAGGTGTCGGAACTCGAGGCGACGACCTACGATCCCGACCCGCTCGCACGCGAAGAGAGTCCACTCGTCGGCTTCGAGGCCGTCGAGGATGCTCTCGAGCGCGACGCGGTCTTCGTCGATACGCGCGAAGAACACGAGTTCGAGGACGCCCGACTGCCGAGTGCGGTTCGCTTCGATTGGCGCGAGGTCGTCGACGACGAGACGCGGCGGCTGAAACCCGAGGGCGAACTCGAGGCGCTGCTGGCCGAGTACGGAATAACGCCGGATCGCGAGATCGTCCTCTACTGTAACACGGCGCGGCGAATCAGCCACACCTACGTCGTCCTGCGGGCGCTGGGATACGAGGACGTCGCGTTCTACGAGGGGAGTTTGACGGAGTGGCTGGCCAACGACGGCGAAGTCGAGAGCGGCGAGGTCGAGTGAGTGACGACGGAACCAGAAGGATCAACTGAATCTCTCGAGGAGACTCTGTCAATGCCTCACGATACCTTCCCGAGAATCGGTCTCGGAACGTATTCCGCGGACGACCGCGAGCAGTGGACCGAAAACGTTCGGACGGCACTCGACGTCGGGTATCGACACATTGACACAGCTCAGGTGTACGAAAACGAGCGTTTCGTCGGCGACGGAATACGCGGTGCCACCGTCGACCGCGACGACGTGTTCCTCTCGACGAAGACCGTCCACCACGACGTTCCGTCCGACCCGGACGCCGTTCCCGACGCCATCGACGGCTGTCTCGAGCGACTCGGCGTCGAGGCCGTCGACCTCCTGTACGTTCATTGGCCGTCGGGAATCTACGACCACGACGCGATTTTGCCGGCGTACGACGACGCCTACGATTCGGGCAACGCTCGTCGCATCGGCCTCTCGAACTTCACACCAGAACTGCTCGACGAAGCCCGGGAGACCCTCGAAGCACCCCTGTTTGCCCATCAGGTCGAGATGCACCCGCTGCTCCCACAGGAGGACCTGGTCGCGTACGCACAGAAACACGACCACTGGCTCGTCGCCTACTCGCCGCTGGCACAAGGCGAGGTGTTCGACGTACCCGAAATTCGACAGGTCGCAACGAAACACGATGCGACGCCGGCACAGGTGTCGCTCGCGTGGCTGCTCAGCCACGACAACGTCGCCGCGATTCCGAAAGCCAGCAGTCGGGAGCACATGGTACAGAACCTCGCAGCACGGGAACTCGACCTGGATGCGGAGGATATCGAGACGATCAACTCGATCGACCGTCGACACCGTGTGATCGATCCCGAACACGGCCCCTGGAACTGGTAATTCGACGGCCGTCACGTCGCGATCTTCGTCTCGTCCACTCCGTGCCGACGTGAACCGCCGATCTCACCGGCTCCCGTCGCGGTCGCTGACATCCCGCCAATCCGGCGCCGTGGAGTACGTACTCGAGGACAACTCGTCGAACGCGGCGTACACCGCTTCCGAGAGTGCCGGATGCACGTGGACCGGATCGGCGACGTCGTCGACGGTTCCCGACCCGCTCTCCATCGCGACGACGACCTCCTGAATCAGCGTCGAGGCCTGCGGGCCGACGATATGGCAGCCCAGGATCTCGCCGTCGGGCCGCGCGAGCACCTTTACGAACCCGTCGCCGGCCTCGAGGATCATCCCCAGCGGCGCGGCGTCGAACGGAACCGTCGCGGACTCGTACTCGGTGCCCGCCTCCTCGAGTTCCCCTTCCGTCCGTCCCACGCTCGCGACCTGCGGGTTGGTGAAGATGGCGTGGGGCATCGAACCGTAGTCGACCTCGCGCCCGGCGTCGTCGAGTACGTTTGCCGTGACGATTCGCGTCTCGTAGTCCGCCGCGTGTTTGAACGGCTGCTCGCCGACGATATCGCCCAGGGCCCAGACGTCGTTGCAAGTCGTCTCGAGCGTATCGCCGACCACGACGTGTTCCTGATCGTTGGTTTCGACGCCCGTGGCCTCGAGGTTCAGCGTATCCGTATTCGGCCGTCGACCGGTCGCGAGCAGGAGGGCGTCGGCCTCCAGTTCGACGGCCGCGTCGCCGCCGTCGTTGCTGTCGTCTCCGTCGCTCGCCGCGGCGGTGACGACGACCCGGTCGCCGTCCTGACTCACCTCGGCGGCCTCGAAGCCGGCGTAGACGTCGCAGTAGCGCTCGAGGGAGTCCGTCACGACCTCGCTCACGGCGTCGTCCTCGCGCGGGACGAGCGTTTCGCTGCGCCCGATCATCGTCACGTCGGTTCCCAGGGCGCCGAAGAAGTAGCCCAGTTCCGCGCCGATGTAGCCGCCGCCGACGATCACGAGCGAGTCGGGTTGGTCGTCCAGAAAGAGCGCGTCGTCGCTCGTGAGGAAGTCGGCGTCCTCGAGGCCGTCGATCGGCGGGATCATCGGCCGACCCCCGACCGCGAGGACGACGGTTTCGCCCCGAATCTCGACGCTGTCGGCGTCGCGCTCGCTCGGATTGACCTCGAGCGTGCGCTCGTCGACGAACCGGCCCTCGCCGCGATAGAGCGTGGGGTTCTCGCTCTCCTCGAGGCTCGACTCCTGGTTCTCAGCCTTCTCGTAGACCGTGTCGTGAATCGACGACGTGATCTCGCCGTAGTCGACGTCCTCGATTTCGGCCGCGATACCGAACTCCGGCGCGCGTCGGATCTCCTCGACGACGTCGGCGCGGTGAATTAACGCCTTCGAGGGGATACAGCCGCGCGTGATGCAGGCCCCGCCAAGCGGGCCGCGTTCGACGATGGCGGCCTCGAGCCCTTCTTCTGCTGCGGCAGTCGCGACTTGGCTGCCGGATCCGCCGCCGACCACGACGATGTCGTACTCGTCCATAGGGCGTCTTCACCACGAACGGTGCCGTAAAACCGGCGCGTGCTCTGGCCGGTTGCACCGGTGATCGAAGCGCTAAGGGCCGACGATGAGTATTTATGAATTGAATCGGACATAACATCAACATGTTTATTCCTATACGGAGAGGGTGTATCCTATGCGAACGAATCGCCGAACACTCTTAACGGCGTATGGCGGTAGTTTGGCTGCGCTTTCTGGCTGTGCCCGCTTGACTGACAGTTCGGAATTTCGCGTAGAAGTCGAATTCAACAACACCAGCGACCGTGAGCGAACCTTCCATTTTGCATTCGAATCGTCTGATGGGGTAGAGGACTGGATTACACATACGTTGGATGGAGGTGAGGTTGAAACCCTCAGTCGGGAGTTAGCAAGCGACCACGAGTGGGGATTTCACGGTGTTAGCGATGACGAAGTACTCTCCGGCGAACTTAGAGGCGTTGAGTCCGGAGTTTGTATCCAACTACGCTTTGTTCCAGAACTGAACGGCAGTGATACTGCACAAATACACCAGGGTTCAGATGATTCCTGTTAGCTTCTAGTCAGGTCATTCGTTGCTCCCAATAATAGCATCGGCCAACTGACTCCTGAACCCCCTTCGCCGCCGGCATCATTATCAATTTCAAGTGGAAAAATTGGAATAGAATATGTTGTACACGGTGCAGTGCCGATGAATGTGACCTGTGTGTTCTCGCGTTCGTTTTGCGGCATCTTTTCGACGTGTTTCGGCCACGCACCCACGGCTCTCAACGTCTGTCCCGTTCGCTGCTGCGTCTGGTGTGCCGATCCGCTGACTCGAGCGAGCCCACCGAGAGGCGATTAGAGCCAGTCGTCGCCCGGATCGTCGTCCGTCGCCTCCCTGTACGACTCGACCGCCGCCGCGAGGTTCTCGAGGGCCTTCTCCGGCGTCGGTCCCTGACTCGAGACGCCCGTCACCTCGTCGTCGGCGATGTGAAGGCCGTGCTCGTTCTCGCGTATGGTGACGTCCGCGTCCTCGAGGCCCTCGTACTCCGAGGGATCTACGTCTGCATCCGAACTCATACGCGTTCGTTGTTCGGGTCGGCGGAAATACGCATCGACGACGAGTGAGTGGGATCGTCGCATTCGGGGTCCGTCCGGATCCGTTCAGATATTTGCGGGCACACATATATATTAGCGACCAGCACGTACCGATGACCATGACCGAGTTCGATCCAGTCCCGGATCGGGAGGCCGTCGACGACGTGCGACAGCGGTGGCGCGAGACCACCGATACGTTCGACCGTGTCTACGACACCGCACTCGGCGTAACGGAGCCGACGCCGTACGCCAAGATCGCTTCGACAGCGGACTGTTCGCCGAACGCGGCGAAAAAACACCTCGATCGCCTCGCCGAGATGGGGATTGTACGGGCCGATCGGGACGCCCAACCGGCCCGCTACGAGCGCAACGACGGCTATCTCGAGTGGCAGGAAGCGAGTCGACTCGCTGAGGAACATACGGTCGAGGAGATCGTCGACCGCGTCGCCACGCTGGAGGATCGACGCGACGAGTACGTCGACGAATTCGGGACGACCGATCCGTCCTCGATCTCGGCGTTCGATCACGACGACCACGATGAGATCCACACGGTGATGACGCGGCTGAGCGACTGGCACGCCCTCGAGCGAGATATTCGCCTCTACGAACTCGCGCGCCAGATCGCACAGAACGACGGCCATCTCGTCCCAACCTCGCCGTAGATGGAGGGCTCGTCCGACGACGGCCCGCCGTCGACGGGGCCACCCGATCGCCGAACACTCCGAGTACTCGAGCGTCGACTCGCAGACGATCCACTCGTTTCACGAACGGCGTTCCGTCCCGGGAGCGACGAACCGCGCGTCCTCGAGGGATACATCGATACCGAGCCATATCCACCCTCGATCGATACCGCTCGGCTCGACGTTCGGTGGTTCACGACCGGCGGTTTTACCGTTCACTACGTCGAGACGACGGTCACTGACGACCACTGGGAGTGTCGGTGGGACAGACACCCGAACGTGCACAACGCGCGACTCCATTTCCATCGGCCGCCCGACGGAACCGACGTCGTGGATCTCGAGTTGCCGTCGCGCCACCCGATCGACGTCCTCTCGACGGTGCTGGCTGCCGTCGAAGATCGGATCGAACAGCTGTGGGACTGAATCGTGACCCGATTCCTGTCGTCCGTAGAAAAAGCCTTTAACACCGTCGCCCCGTAGTCGAAGCAAATGGTACTCGACGATCTCGGCAGTTCTCTGCGGGGAACTTTAGACAAACTCCGCGGGAAGTCACGACTCAGCGAGGAGGACATCGAGGAGATCGTCAAGGAGATCCAGCGCTCCTTGCTTTCGGCCGACGTCGACGTCTCGCTCGTGATGGAGCTGTCGGACAACATCAAAGCGCGGTCGCTCGAGGAAGAGCCCCCCGCCGGCACGCCGGCGCGGGACTTCGTCCTCCGCATCGTCTACGAGGAACTGGTCGACCTGATCGGCGAATCGACCGAACTGCCACTCGAGGAACAGACCATCCTTCTCGCCGGGCTGCAGGGGTCCGGTAAAACGACCTCCGCCGCGAAGATGGCCTGGTGGTTCTCGACGAAGGGACTGCGTCCGGCCGTGATCCAGACCGACACCTTCCGGCCCGGCGCCTACGAGCAGGCCCAGCAGATGGCCGGCCGCGCGGAAGTCGACTACTACGGGAATCCGGACAGCGAGGATCCGGTCGAAATCGCCCGGAAGGGACTCGAGGAGACCAGCGAGGCCGACGTCCACATCGTGGACACGGCGGGTCGCCACGCGCTCGAGGAGGACCTTATCGACGAGATCGAGCAGATCGAGGGCGTCGTCGAGCCCGACACCTCGCTGCTCGTGCTCGACGCCGCGATCGGGCAAGGGGCGAAGGACCAGGCCCAGCAGTTCGACGAGTCGATCGGCATCGACGGCGTCGTTATCACGAAACTCGATGGTACGGCAAAGGGTGGGGGAGCCCTCACGGCCGTCGATCAAACCGATTCCTCGATCGCCTTCCTCGGGACCGGCGAGGAGGTCCAGGACATCGAGCGCTTCGAGCCCGACGGCTTCATCTCCCGACTGCTCGGCATGGGCGACCTCGGCCAGCTCGCAGAGCGCGTCGAGCGCGCGATGGAGCAGACCGAGATGGAAGAGGACGACTGGGACCCCGAGGACATGTTGTCGGGTCAGTTCACTCTGAACGACATGCAAAAGCAGATGGAGGCGATGAACAACATGGGGCCGCTCGACCAAGTGATGGACATGATCCCCGGCTTCGGCGGCGGGATCAAGGATCAACTCCCCGACGACGCGATGGACGTCACCCAGGAGCGGATGCACACCTTCAGCGTCATCATGGACTCGATGACCGACGCCGAAAAGGAGTACCCCAAGGCCATCGGCGCGAGCCAGATCGAACGCATCGCCCGCGGCTCGGGCACCGAGGAGGAGAACGTCCGAGAACTGCTCCAGCAGTACAAGATGATGGAGAAGACGATCAAGCAGTTCCAGGGCATGGGTTCGGAAAAGGAGATGCAGCGGATGATGAAGCAGATGCAACAGGGCGGCGGCGGTGGCGGCGGTGGCGGCGGGATGGGCGGCATGGGTCCGTTCGGATAGCCGTTTCGACGCAACTCTGCCCGTAGACGCGGCTTCTCGCTATCGTTCCCGGCTCGTTTTGATTGACGCGTTTGCCACTACGTTCATAGGTCTCTAGACGAATCTCTGCGTATCAATGAACCGTCGACAGTATCTCACGCGGGCTGGGGCCGGCACGCTGGCGCTGCCTGCACTCGCCGGTTGTCTCGACGATCTCTCTCGCAGCGAGTCGACTACCAGCGCCGAGGACCGGACCGGCGAACGCGAACTCAGCCGAGCGGCTGGAACGCTGAACGAAGCTGCGCTCGCGCTGGATATCGAGGACGGCGGGGTGGACGACTCCGAGGACGTCGAGTTCGACCCGGACGAGCCTACCGGGCTGATCGACGACGCACGAGGTCACCTCGAGACCGCCGCGGCCGAACTGGACGACGACCGCGCGCTCGACATCGAGACGCTGGAAACGTATGCGGACATCCTCGAGGCGCTAGTCGTCGTGACCGAGACGATCACCGACGAAAACCTCGAGTCGGACGCCGACGCAGTCTTCGACGGCACCGTCGATGACGGCGACCTCGAGGATGCTACCGAAACCGTCGACCGATGGATGGACGAACTCGAGTCCGCTGAGGCGCGCCACGGCGGGGCCGTCAGCGACTACGAGGCGCTCGATGGCGATCGATTCGAGGAGCTGGCGCGGATCGATCCCGCGGATCTCGGGGACGGTATCGAGTCGCTCGGCGGCGTCCTCGGTTCGCTCGTGACGCTCGTCGATGGCTTCGATTCGATGCTCGTCGGGCACGCGGCGCTCGAGGACGGGCAGGAGTCCGTCGAGAACGACGAGTACGAGCGGGCGAAGGCCGCGTTCGGCGACGCGGAGTCGGCCTTCGAAACGGCGCGGAAGACGTTCGACGGGGCCGAAGACTCGCCGGCCAGACTGGACGATCAGTTCGAGACGGCACGCTGTCAGAGCGGCCATCTGGCGGCTGCAGCCGAGGCGTTCGGGGAGGCAGCGGCCGCGGCGGAGTCCGGTGATCTCCTCACGGCGAATCAGCGCGAGCGGGAGGCCGAACGATCGCTCGAGGCCGCCGACGACTGTACGGAGTAGCCGATCGAGGCGCTCTTACCAGCAACCTCTCCTTCGTCAGTCGGCAGTTGCCGCGTCGCCCTCGAGTGCGACGTCCGGCGGCAGCTCGTCGATGAGGACGACGGCATCGCCCTCGAGCACCGTCGTCTCGTCGCCGTCGGAGACGGTCGTTTCGATCCGGTACTTGCCGTCGCCGAGGTCGTCGACGATTTCACAGGTGGCCGTCACCCGTTCGCCGATCGATAGCGGGGCGAGGAAGCTACTTTCCTGGGAGAGATAGATCGTCAGTCCGGGCAGGCGGGCGAGTGCCGCACTGATCAGGCCGTTCGCGAGGATTCCGTGGACGATCCGCTCGCCGAACCGGGTCTCGGCGGCGTAGGCCTCATCGAGGTGGACGCGGTTCGTGTCGCCGGTGATCTCGGCGAACGCCTCGACGTCGTCGTCCGAAATCGCCTTCGAGAAGCGGGCGACGTCGCCGACGGACACGGTGGACTCGTCCTCGCCGCGGTACTCGAACTCCCAGTCGTCGCGTTCGTACAGGGTGTCGGTCCGGACCTGTCGTCGAGGGTGATGGCGCTCGAGACCGCCCGTTCGGTGTGCGAGGTGGGGGACGTAGTAGGACAGTTCCGTCGTCGTGAGGATGCCGACGAGCGTGCCGGATTCGTCGCTTTCGTCACCCGAATCGTCACGTTCGACGACCGGCAGGTGCTCGAGTCCGTTCCCGCGCAGGACGCCCACGGCGTCGACGATGGAGATGTCGGGTGCGATCGTCTCGAGCGGGGACGCCATCACGGTCTCGAGGTCGACGCCGCTGAGGTCGGCCCGCTCACAGAGGTGGCTCGCGAAGTCGCCCTCGGTGACGATCCCCACGGGTACGCCGTCGCGAACGACGACGACTGAACTGACATGTTCGTCTCGCATCAGGGTCGCAGCGTGGCTCGCGCTCGCGTCGGGCGGAGCGGTGACGACGTCGGTAACCATAATTTCGGAGACGGCGATCGTATCGTGCATCCCGTCGACGTACGTGTCGCTTCCCTTTCACTGCTGGCCCTGCCGGTGACTCGTGTCGTGACGTCGCTCGAAGCGCGGAAAATCGGTTCGGCTCCCGGAACGTGGTGCGCTCAGTCCTCGATCGGCCGGCCGTCTTCCGTCGGCGGTGCGACGTGGTCGACGTACTCCTCGAGCGTCGGCGCTTCGACCCGGACCCGGACGGCAATCTCGCCGAGTTCGGCGGGGTCGCCCACCGAGAAGTTGACGCGGTCCTCGAAGGCCGCCTGTTTCTTGAGCGCGAAGCTGAAGGTGTCGCCCTCCCGGTTCGCGAAGAACTCGCCGCGAGCGGTGTCTAAAATCTCCTGTCGGTGCAGCAGTTCCGAGAAGTGATCCATCGCGTGCGCTTCACCCCTGATCTCGCCGAACTCCTCCTCGAGATCGGCGTTCGGGAAGATGTTCGCGACGGCGTCGGCGACGCGGCTGGTAACTTCGGTGTCGTAGACCGGCGCCGTGATCTCGACGTCGACGCGGTAGATATCGGTCATGGTTGGTGGACCTCCGTGTTGCTCCCCGTAGTGGCTTCGGAATCGGTCGTCCCCCGCTCGATGATCGACTGGATTCGGTCGTGAAACGCCTCGAGCGTGGCCGTGTTCTCGACGACGACGTCGGCTCGCTCCATCGCGTCGTCCATCCCGAAGCCGCGCTCGCGCTCGTCGCGGGCGGCGAGTCCCTCCCCGCCCTCGTCCTCACCGACGTCGCGGCCGCGGTCGTCGATTCGCTCGGCTCTGACCTCGAACGGCGCTTCGATACTGACCAGCGTGAAGGTGCTCCCGAAGCGCTCCTCGAAGGCGTCGACCTCGGTGCCGGAGCGAATGCCGTCGACGAGGACGGTGTCGTGATCCTCGAGGCGGTCCTCGATCATCGGCAGCGAGCGCTCGGCGATCGCCGCCGGTCCGTTTTCCTCGCGCAGCGCCTGGGCGACCGTGCCGTGATCTTTCGCCGGGTCGAGCCCGCGGTCGGCGGTCTCCTGGCGGACGACGTCGCCCATCGTCACGACCGGGATTCCGTTCTCGCGTGCGACGGTGGCGGCCTCGCCCTTGCCGCTGCCGGGAAGCCCCACCGTTCCGATGACGTGCATCGAGGGGAGATACAGGCGAGGCTCGCATAAGGGCTGTGTTCGTCGGCCGGCGGGACTCGCCGCGTCACCCTATCCGATGATCGCAGTTGCAGTTACCGAAACGCCGGGCCCCGCTGGCGTGTCGCCTCGAATTCTCGAGGGGGCTTCACCGAGCCGCTGTGATCGGTTCCGTCGCGAATCGTCGTCCGGTTAATCTCGGCGTAGCGTTCGTCCACCGGTCTGTTGTACGGCTCGAAACAGCGGCGATAGCTGCAACCGTTTCCTGTCGAGACGGTAAAAATCGCCAATCCGTTTGAATCCGAGACCATCCTCCTCAACGGACTCTCCCCATTATTTGCCAATCGGACATCGGCTCAGGTGCGTACCATGAAAGCACCAACCCTCGACAGACGACGATTCACACAGGCACTCGGCGTCGGTATCGTCGCCGCCGTAGCAGGCTGTGCGGACGACGACGAAGAGGACCCTGAAAACGGCGACGAGATGGACGATGGGCTGGACGACGACGAGAACGGCCTCGAAGACGACGAGAACGGTCTCGACGACGATGAGGACGACGAGAACGGTCTCGACGACGATGAGGACGACGAGAACGGCCTCGACGACGACGAGGATGACGAAAACGGCCTCGACGACGACGAAGACGACGAAAACGGCCTCGACGACGACGAGGACGACGAGAACGGCCTCGACGACGACGAGGACGACGACCTGGGTGACGAAGACGCGTAAACACGCTGTTCGACGGTCTGGCCTGACGCCCACTCTTTTTCGAGCGTGATGTCGTATTGTGAGTTACCTCACCCGCGAAACCGTCGGTTCACACGTTGACGGCGGAGATACTACCACCGACGGACGGCAGTCGTGTGTAACCAGTTCGTCGCTGCGCCGGAAGCGGCGATCGGTGCGGTTATCCCCTCGTCCGCACCACTCACGACCGTGACGCAGCGATCCCTCTTCGTACGGGCGATCTGGTTTCTGGTCATCGGCTGGTGGGCGACGCCGATCGTAGTCAACGTCGCGTGGTTCCTGAACGTGACCGTCGTGCTGGCACCGATCGGAATCAAGGTGATCAACCTCGTGCCGACCGTCCTGACGCTGGCGGAACCGCGGTCGTTTACGAACCCCCAGTTGGCTCGCGGCCAGCACTCGCTGGTGGTGCGAGCGCTCTATTTCGTCTTCGTCGGCTGGTGGCTCAGCCTTTTTTGGGCCAACCTCGCCGCGTTTCTGGCGGTGACGATCATCGGGCTCCCGGTTGCGATCTGGCTGGCCAACCGGCTACCGTTCGTCACCTCGTTGTATCGATTTCACGGCTGATACGGTCTGCTGTAACTGTTTGCCGGAGCGACCACAAGACGGCCCGGTGTCGCTCCGGAAATCACGTACAGTGGATGGGGGAAGCCGAAATCCACACTGCTTATGCCAGTTGGTCGTTGATTCGTACTCGAGGGCGCGTAGCTCAGTCCGGAAAGAGCGTCGGACTTCTAATCCGACGGTCGTGGGTTCAAATCCCATCGCGCCCGTGATTTTCGACGAACGGCCGTGAGGAGGAAATCACGAATAGCGATGGGTTTGAACCCTGCCAGTCGCAGCGTCGAACGTAGTGAGACGATCGTCTGGTTTCGGTTCAAATCCCATCGCGCCGTGGTTCTGCAACGAACATGGGTGTGAATCCGTCCGATTTGCTCACACTGCTCGCTCCGATAACGTAATCATCGTTGACACCGTTAGTAGCCTACGTCGGCAGAGCCGGTCGACGGCATCACGCTGGGGATAGGGGGGAAATCACCGATCATCGCGACACGCGACGATCACCATCCCCGCTGCCGACGTGCGTACACCCTTTCAATACAAGTGCTCAGTACCTGAACGTAGTGAACGTTCAAGTGTAGACGACGGAAACCGAAGACGAGTGCTCTACTTTCACTGGCGGCGATGAGTTCCACGTCCTCTCCAGCCGATTTCTGCTCGCGGGCCAACGGCCCCCCTCGCATGGTTCGCGGAACCGGAGGTTACGCGCTAACGCTCGCTCACGAGTTCGCTCACTCATCCACCGGAAGACGCTCCGCGCCTTCCGAGCCATTCGCTCATTTCATTCGCGAAGACCTCGCGCAATTTTGGGTCGCGTCTCACTATTCGTTCGCCGCGGCTCACGGGTCGCTACGCTCCCCGTTCACACCCTCGAGGCGCTCCCGCGAGTCGCGCCTCGCAGCCAGCGCGCGCCACCGCAGGCGTGGATTGATCGGCTCTAGGGGTGTGTACTCCACCTATGCTGACGCTGAATGGGCCCCATTCCCACAGCATACCATTTCAGGCCGACGATACAACCCCCTCGAGTCCAACGTCCCTCCATGGACGATACAGCCGTCGACGCGACTGCCTACACCGATATCATCGCTAACTCTGATAGCTTCGCCGAGCAAGCGCGCCGCCGCGCCGAGACCGAACACGAGGTCGTCGAGTGGGCAATCGACGAACTCGAGTCGATCGTCGACGAGCAGGGGGTCAACGTAGAGCCGTTGCTCGAGTACGCCCGGCGGAGCCGCGAGAGTCTCCCCGAACGCCACCTGCGTGCCTACGAGGCGATGGCCGAGACGTTCGACGTCGATCCGGAGGTCTACGACGTCTACGTCTTCGCCTATTCGGAACTCTGCGAGGAACTGGCCGAGGGGACGGGGTGCTCCGAAAAGAATCCGAAGGGATGTACGAACGCGCTCGCCGCGCCGCCGAAAGTCGAGTCTGACGGGGGGTTCAACACCGGTAGCGCCGAGACGACCGCCGATCCGGGTGCCAGCGATGCCGGGCCGCTCGTGCTCAAAAACCGGGATATCGCGGGCCGCGGGACGCGACCGAAGTCGATCATCGAGCAGCCGCCGATCGACGACTACTACGGCTTTCTGACGGTCGACACTTGCGGCACGATTTCGACGTTCAAGGGCGTCAACGTCGGGGGCTGGTCGCGGCAAACACCTACATCGATAGCAAACGAGACGACGTCGATCCGGAGGACCAACTTCGAAACGGCACCGTCATCCGGATGATTCTCGAGGAGTGTGCCACCGTCGACGAGGCCCGCGAACTGCTCGAGTCTCACCAGACGCGTCACCTCTGTGGCCAGACGCTGTTTCTGGCGGACGCGACCGACGCCGCCCTGCTCGAGGTCGATCCGGTGGCCGAGCGGATCGTCGTCGACGACGATCCCGTCGTGACCAGGACGAACCACTTCGTGAACGGCGAGTCGACGCAGACCGAGAGTTCGACGGACCGACGCGAACGGTCGCTCGAGTTGCTCGAGGGCGTGGACCGACTCGATCGCGACGACCTCTGGGCGTTCGCGCAGGATCACGCGAACGGACCCGGCGACGACTCGATCTGTCGCCATCCGGAGCCCGAGACGGACGAACCGCACGCGTTCGGGCAGCTGACGACGGCGAGCACGGCGATCTTCGAGGGTGGCTCGCCGGTGATCGAGGTCGGGATGGGCAACCCCTGCGAGACGGAGCGAACGCGGTGTGAGTTCGGCGACGAGATCCCGACCGACTTCCGGACCGGCCAGCGGTGGCTCGATCGATTGCACTGACGGTCGATACTCGTTTTCCGGGTCGAGCGAAGCGTGCTAGATAGATCACGTAAATGCACCACGGTCACCGCCGTCCGAAACAACTTCACTAACAGTTGCTCGACCGACCTGTAAGCGCGGTTGACGATGTCCGACTTTAGCGCGCCGATAGGGGGTTTATGTCGTCTGACGGTGGAAAAACCAACGCAATGCCCTCATACATAACACTGTGGGAATACACCCAACAGGGCGTCGAAGACATCGAAGACAGTCCAGAACGGGTCGATGAAATCGAAGAGCTGTTCGAGGAGATGGGTGGCGAACTCCGGGACTTTTACATGCTGATGGGGCAGTACGATACGATCACTATCAGCGAGTTTCCCGACGACGAAACGGCAGCACAGGCAATCCTCGCAGTCACTGAACACGGTAACGTCACCTCGGAGACGCTGAAGGCGTTCTCTCGGGAGGCGACGCGAGAGTTGATCGACGGGCTCCCGTGAGTGTCTCCCGGACGGACCACGATCAATCGTCGACGCCGACGAGTCGAACACGAACGTAGACGTCGATCGTGTAGTCGGCTGACAGCTAGTTTACCGCGATTCTAACACCGATTCGTCCGCTGGATCGTACTGCCGGCCGTGCTGAACATCTCTTCCGTATTCACCACGCTACATCAGAGAGGAATCGGAGGGGCCACGACTTCTCGTGTTACGTCGGACGCATACACTGACCGTCTCGGCTCTGTCCCCAGTAAACTGAAAGACCGGTTCAGGCTCGAGCGGGCTGGGTCGCGAGGTCGGCTTCGAGCTGTCTCGCCGCCTCGAGTCGCAGCCGTTTCGCCTGCCGCTTCGTGAGCCGCGAGTCGGGGAGTCGATTCGCGAGCGGATCGTACGTCGATGGCGTGAACCCGAGTTGCTGTAGGTACGCACGGACGCTCGAGTCACTCAGACCGTCGTAGATCGCGGCGTCGGTGATCGATTCGACGGTCTCGAACTCGGGAAGGGGAACCTCACTACCGGCGTTCGAGTCGTCGCCGACGACGGTGCCGCGGGCGTCGGCGTGCGTGACGATCGATCGCACCTCTTCGGCGAGGTGGAGGATCTGACTCGGGAGCGCGGTGTCGGGCGAGCGCCACTCGACGGTCGGCATCGCCTTGCGCAGTCGAACGGGCGTCCAAACCGCGTCGTAGGGATCGAACTCGTCCTCGAAGTCGACCGGATCGACGCCGCGTTCGAGTGCGCGTTCGCGGAAGCCGTCGTAGGCGTCCTCGAGGTGGGTCTCCCACTCCTCGACGCTGTCGACGTAGGGCCAAAGCTGTCCCTGTTCGGGGCAGGCATCGTAACACGAGCGTCGGTAGAGGAACGGGCGCGCACACTCGAGGAGGCGCTCGCCGCGGTAGTGCGAGGAACTGTTGACGAGCGCGAACGCGGGGTCGAGCGCCGTCAACGTGTTCAGCTGATCGACGACGTTCGACTGTTCGAAGTGGATGTGCGTGCCGGCACAGACGCGGGCGTCCTCGAACGCCGGGCCGACGATCCGACGCTGGAGGTCGGTTCCCTGCTTGTCACGGTACGGGACCTCCTCCGGGCCGGCGTGTAGCGGGGTCGACAGCGGAACGAGCCGTTTGCCCTGTTCGCGTGCCGCGTCGACGGTGGTACTGATGAGGTCGCGGAACTCCGCGCGGAGTTCGGCCATCGACTGGCACGGGGTGGTCTTGATCTCGAGCATCGGCTCGACGAATTCGGGGTCGATCTGCTTCGAAACGTCGAGCAGTGATTCGGGTGGGACCAGGTCGCCGTCGTCGTCGATGACCCAGTACTCCACCTCGAGGCTGGTTTTCATGGATGGCTCCGTTGGGGGGTTTGGTGTTGCTGTGGCCCTCGAGCGAGCCGTCACCGGGCCAGCACGTGGACGGCGACCGTCGAACCCAAATGCGACGCACGAGTTCGTCCCCGTCCAGTGATTCGCTCCTGTAACTATCTCGGTAGGCCAGTACTACGTGAAGGGGTTGAGCCTGCGTGCGCAGGGGGTAGATCATCGGCTCAAGACCGTCCTTCTCCCGCGCATCGTGTGGTAAGCTACCCCTACGCACTGCCGACCGCAGTCCCGTGCGGATCGTGTCGCTCAACAACTCCACTAACACGAGTGTTACGTGGTTGCTTTCACGTCTCTGCTGGGTTCATAGCCGTGCAGTAACATTGTGTAACTAGATGAGCAACGAAACGACCGAAGACGACAGCGGAACTAACGCGTCGGTAATCATCGTCGGCGGCGGCGCCGCCGGATTGAGCGCGGCGCTGTTTACGGCGAAGAACGGCCTCGAGACCACGGTGTTCGACACGGACGAGACCTGGATGCACAAGGCCCACCTGTTCAACTACCTCGGCATCGGCTCGGTCGGCGGCAGCGAGTTCATGGCGACCGCCCGCCAGCAGGTCGACGACTTCGGTGCCGACCGCCATCAGGACGAACCCGTGACCGCGGTCACCGAGACTGACGACGGCTTCGCGGTCGAAACCGACGACGGCGACTACGAAGCCGACTACGTCGTCCTCGCGACGGGTGCCAACCGCGACCTCGCGGCCGAGATCGGCTGCGAGTTCACCGACGCGGACGTCGTCGACGTCGGCGTCGAGATGGAGACGAGCGTACCGGGACTGTACGCGACGGGTGCGATGGTTCGGCCGGAGGAGTGGCAGGCCGCCATCGCGGTTGGCGACGGCGCCGCCGCAGCACTCAACATCCTCTCGAGCGTCAAGGGCGAACACTACCACGACTTCGACGTTCCCGCCGACGCGGCGCGCGTCTTCGGCGAACAGCTCGCTGAATAACCCTCTGAACGGATTTACACCACATGTCCAACGAGACCCAGAACCCAGTCACGCCCGCGCTACCCGACAGCCCCGTCCACATGACGGGCACCGATCACGTCACCATCTGGGGGAGCAACGAGGCCGACACCGTCGAGTTCTACCGCGACCTCCTCGGGATGCCCCTCGTCCTCCGCCAGCCCAACCTCGACGACCCCTCCCAGACGCACCTGTTCTTCGACACGGGCGACGGTCGCATCCTCACTTTCTTCGTCAGCGACGACCGCCCGTCGAACCGGCAGGGCCAGCGTGGCGGCGTCGGCGCCGTCCACCACCTCTGTTTCAGCGTCGACCCCGACGAGTACGAGGAGACGATGCAGGCACTCGAGGACGCGGGCCACCGCTACAACGTCTTCGACCGCGGCATCTTCCACTCGATCTACACCACGGACAACAACGGGCTGGTGATCGAACTCTCGGCCGACAAGTACGAGATTCCCAACGACCGCCGCGGCGAGATCCTGGCGAAAGCGCAGGAACTTCGCGAGGAAGACGGCGCCGACTACGCCAAGGACGAACACCTCCGCGGCGCGATCGAGGCGCTCGGTCTCGAGGTCGTCGAACACGACCTTCCCGACGCCAGCGCCGGCACCGGTGGTCTCTGATGGGCGCCGAGTACGACGTCGACGGCCCGCATCAGGGTCAGCCACTCGTCACCGGCGGCACGCCCCTCGAGGATGCTTCCGCCGCGATCGTACTCACCCACGGGCGCGGCGCAACGGCCCGGAGCATCGTCCAGATGGGCGAAGAGGTTCACCGAGACGGCGTCGCACTCCTCGCGCCGCAGGCCGCGCGTAACACCTGGTACCCGAACTCGTTTCTCGCCCCCGTCGAGCGGAACGAGCCGGGGAGAACGTCGGGCTTGCGGGCTATCTCGGAAGCGATCGAGCGGGCGAACGACGCCGGTATCCCGACCGAGCGCCTCATGTTCGTCGGCTTCTCGCAGGGGGCCTGCCTCGCAAGCGAATTCGCCGCCCGAAATCCGCGACGCTACGGCGGCCTCGCCGCCCTGAGCGGCGGCCTCATCGGCGAGTCGGTCGAGCTCGACGACTACGCAACCGACGGCGCGGACCTCGAGGAAACCCCCGTCTTCCTCGGCTGTAGCGATGTCGACCCGCACATTCCCGAGGAGCGGGTCCACGAGACGGCCGACGTGCTCGCGGCGATGAACGCCGACGTCACGAAACGGCTCTACGAGGGGATGGGCCACGGCGTCAACGAGGACGAACTCGAGTTCGTCTCCGAGATGGTCGCGACGCTGGTCGACTGAACTCGCGGCCTTCGGCTGTGACCGACTGTCTGTTCGCAACGACCGTTCGTCTCGAGCGAACGGCGACTTATTTTGCCTACGCGCGTAGTACCGACAATGGCACCCTACAGCGCGGACCGGCGGACGCTCCTCTCGGGAGTAGCTGGGACCCTTACGACGGTCTCCATCGCCGGCTGTCTGGGGACGGACTCGAGCGACGATAACGGGGACGACGAACCCGACCCCGTCGTCGACGAAGCGGAGTTCGTCGAGGGCGACACCGATCCGGACGCGTGGCGGGACGTCGAGGAGATCCGATTCGACGGTCACGTCGGCGGCTGGGTCGGCGTCGAACCGGCCGCCGTCGACCGCGTCGAGAACCCGAAGCTCGTGCTCGAGGCGGGCCGAGAGTACGAACTCACCTGGGAGAACATGGACGGCGTCCACCACAACATCGCGTTCTGGGACGACGACCGCGAGGTCGTCAACGGCTACTCGACCGACGGCAACGAGATCGTCGGCGAGCGCGAGACGCTCGCGTTCGAGGCGACCCCCGAGATGGCGACGTATCGCTGTGAGTACCAACCGGAGGGTCAGGTCGGTGATGTCGTGGTGCTCGAGGATGCGGACGCCACCTCGTAAACGCACTCACGAACTCAGGTAGCACCGATTACCGGACGACGGTCACGGAAACGGGTGCTCGGCGGACGACTCGTTCGGCCACGCTGCCGAGCAGCACCCGCGAAACGCCCTCTCGCCCGTGGCTCCCGACGATGATGTGGTCGACGTCGTGTTCCTCCGCGAATGTGACGATCTCGCGTGCGGGATCCCCAGTGGCGGTCTCCGTTCGGAAGTCGACGTCGGCGGTGTCGACGATCTCCGGGAGGTCCGCGCGGAGTTTCTCGGCGGCCGTCTCCCGACGGTCGGTGAGCAGTTCGTGAACGGCTTTGATGCTCGCCTCCGTGTAGCCGTCCGCGACGTCGACGACGCGCAACAGGACGATCTCCTCGTCTGCGTACTCGTCGAACGCGCGTTTCACTGCCTTCTGTGCCGGTGCCGAACCGTCGTACGCGACGAGGATTGTCATGGTTCGTCGGTACGGGTGCCGGAGCCATAAATCCGGCCGAAGCGTTTCGGTCGGCTGGAACTCGCTCGGGAGATGCACCCTCGAGCGACGCTGCGAACGCAAAAATACGGATCGGACGGTTCGCTTAGTCTTCGAACCCGTCTTCAAACGTAAACGTCCCGTCGCGCTGCACCACTTCCCCGTCGACCTCGATGACCGAGTCATTCCGAACTTTTTCCGCTCGGGTAGCTCACTTCGTTCGCTACCACTCACGCAAAAACTTCGATGAAAAAGTCCGCGACTCACTCCGTTTGTCGCGGTCGGTACTCCTCACGGCTCGCGCCGTTCCCCGGTCGGATTCGCGGCGTTTTAACTCCGCTCAGCCGTCGCTCTCCTCAAAGACGAACGTCCCGTCCTCCTGAACGCGCTCGCCGTCGACTTCGATGAACGAATCCTCGCTCATGTCGACGATCATGTCCACGTGGACCGCGGAGTCGTTGGCCTCGTTGCCTTCGCCGACGGTGTCGTCGTAGGCCCGGCCGACGGCCATGTGGACCGTATCGCCCATCTTCTCGTCGAAGAGCATGTTGTAGGTAAACCGGTCGATGTCGCGGTTCATCCCGATACCGAGTTCGCCCAGTCGGCGAGCGCCGTCGTCGGTGTTCAGAACCTCGGTCAGGACCTCTTCGTTCTTCGCCGCCGAGTGGTCGATCACTTCGCCGCCCTCGAACTCGAGGTAGACGTCCGTGATCTCCCGGCCCTGATGGTAGAGCGGCATGTCGAACAGCACCTCGCCCTCGACGCTGTCGGGCTGGGGGGCGGTGAAGACCTCGCCGCCGGGGAGGTTGTGCTCGCCGTAGTCGTTGAGCGTCGGATTGCCCTCGATCGACATCGTCACGTCGGTCGTCTCGCCGCTCTTGATGCGGATCTCCGAGGCGGGATCCATGAGCTCGACCATGTTCGCCTGGTGCTCGCGCTGCTCGTCCCAGTCCTTGTTGACGGCGTCCCAAACGAAGCCCTCGTAGCCCTCCGTCGACATCTCCGCGAGCTGGGCGTTCGCCGGCGCGGGGTACTGCGTGAGACACCAGCGCGTCGAGAGCCGTTCCTCGAGAATTGGTCGGTGGGCCTGCTGGTAAGCCGCGCTGGTCTCGGGATCGACATCCGCGGTCTGGGTGACGTTGTCGTCCGCCCGAATCGCGATGTAGACGTCCGTATTCTGGATGAGCGCGAGTTCGTGCTCGGGGGTTTCGTACTCGTCGTCACCGGCCCGCAAAAAGGCGCGCCGCTGGCGGGCACCCGTTCGCTGACTCACTGTCATCGGGTTCGCGCCGGCGTCGCCGATCACTTCGTGGAGGGCGACGACCAGGTCCTCGGCGACGGGGTGGGCATCGACGACGACGTTGTCTCCGTCCTGCAGATCGACCGAGTGATTCGCAATGATTTCGGCGTGTTCGCGGATACGCGGGTCCATGTGCCAGACGTCTCCCGACGCCGGGATACCGTTTTCGAATCGAAATGGTACGAAACTCAGTCTCGGTTCGCCAGAAAGATCCCGAGGTAGATCGACGCCAACGCGCAGGCGACGCCGGCGCCGAACGCGAGCGTAAAGGGCGACTCGAGGCTCACCTCGCCGCTGTCGTCGAGCACCCAGCCGGAGAAGCCGAGCGCGAGCAGCCCGAACGCCGCGAGTCGGAGCGCCGAAACGAGGTGGGTGCTGGGACCGGTTGGTTCGCCCATACGATGGGTGCCGCTCGAGACCGTAGAAAACCTTGGGGTTTCGATGTGTTCGCCACCGTGGCGGAGCCGATATGCCGTCGACTATTTCTGCCCGCACTGCACACCTCGAGTCATGATCGATCTGCGCTCGGATACGGTGACGAAACCGGACAATGTGATGCGCGAGGCGGCCCACAACGCCGACGTTGGCGACGACGTCTACGGCGAGGACCCGACGGTGAACGAACTCGAGGCCCGCGCCGCGGAGGCGGTAGGGATGGAGGCCGCTCTGTACGTTCCCTCGGGAACGATGGGCAACCAGATCGCGGCGCGGGTCCACACCGACCGCGGACAGGAGGTGCTCGCGGACCGCAAGAGCCACGTCGTGAAGTACGAACTCGGCGGGTTCGCCCAGCACGCCGAACTGCAGGTCCGGATGCTCGAGACCGATCGCGGGGTTCCGTCGCCCGACCAGATCGCAGACGAGTACGTCGCGGAGGACCTCCACCGGCCCGGTACCGGCCTCGTTTGTCTCGAGAACACGCACAACGCCCGCGGCGGACTCGCCATCGCGCCCGAGCGGATCGCGGCCGCGGCCGACGCGGCCCGCGAGCGCGACGTTCCGGTGCATCTCGACGGGGCGCGACTGTTCAACGCCGCGACGGCGCTTTCCGTCCCCGCAGCCGAACTCGTCGATCCGGTCGACTCGGTCATGTTCTGTCTCTCGAAGGGGCTCGGTGCACCCGTCGGCTCGATGCTGGCGGGTAGCGAGGAGTTCGTCGAGCGGGCCCGTCGCACCCGCAAACTGCTCGGCGGCGGAATGCGCCAGGCCGGGATCATCGCTGCGCCCGGCCTGCAGGCGCTCGAGAACGTCTCCGACCTCGAGACCGACCACGAACACGCTCGGCTACTGGCCGACGGACTGGCCGAGATTTCGGGATTCGACGTCCAAGAGCCGGAGACGAACATCGTTCTCGTGGACGTCGCGGGGACGGGTCTCGAGACGGAGACGGTGCTCGAGGAACTCGCGGAACGAGACGTACTGGCGACGCCGTTCGGGCCGACGACGATCCGGTTCTGTACCCACCGGGACGTTTCAGGCGACGATATCGAGACGGCGCTCGAGGCCGCTAGGAACGCGTTCGACGCGAGCTAACCTCCCGATCAGCGACCCATGCCTTCGCGGAACTCGAGGATGGTCTTGCGGAGGAGCAGGTACGAGAAGAAAACGAGCGACAGGAGGATCAACACGATCACGATGATAACGGGATCGTCGGGGAGGAAGCCCAGCATACGAGAGCGTTACCGTGTCGGGGTGCAAAACCGTTTCGACCTCGTTCACGTATCCGCAGCGTGCCACGATACGATCGCAGAACGGTGGACGGCTGGTCGTACGACGGCCCCGTAAGCCAGTCGTACAGTAACTAAAACCGTATTTTCACCTTACGCTGGGTATATGCGCTCGGCGCGCGTAGCTATCGATGCGTCTCGGTCGCCGGCCCTCCACCCTCGTGATCGAGACCACCCGTCCGTTCGATCACCCTCACACCAGCCTCCGTCGACTTCCGACCGCCAGTTCGGACCGAACGGGCGATTTTCGGGCCGGGACGGCCGGCCCGAGTGTTCCCGCTTCACTCGCACACCGAGCGTGTTCTCGGTACCGCGACACCCCGCTGACGCCTGGTTCCCCTGACGCAACGGTTTCCGTACACCGATACCGCTCCCGCAGGTTATTCCTGCAGCGTGTCTGTTCTCGGCACCGTCAGCTCGAACGACGTCACTACCGTCCCGTCGGGTTCGCGGATTTCACCCTCGAGCGTCCGCCGTTCGCCGTTCGCCTCTTCACCCTGTCTTTCGGCCGCGTCGGCGTCCGTTCGCGGCCTGAGCACGGCGAACCCCGGGCGATTTCCGCGCGGATCGGCGTGGCTGCCGGGATTCAACAGGAGGACGTCCTCAGTTTCGACGACCGTCGGTCGGTGGCTGTGACCCGAGACGACGACGTCGGCGTCTCGGGAGCGACCGAACATCGCCAGTCCCGTCTCTCCGCCGTCCCGTCGATGGGTTACGGCGAACCGGACACCCGCCTCTTCGACGACGCGAGCCGTCGGTAACCGCTCGCGGACGGCCGCGCTGTCGGCGTTGCCGTGGACTGGAAAGAACACCGCACACTCCTCCTGGAACGACTCGAGTGCGGCCTCGCTCGTGAAATCGCCGGCGTGGATCACGACGTCGGCCTCGCGGGCCGCTCGCAGGGCCGCGCCCTCGAGTTCGTGTCCACTGGCGCTGTGCGTATCCGAGAAAATCGCGATCATACCGGTGTTACGGGCTACGGGGTGACGTTTGTTTCGTCACGAGAGTTGCCGATCGAACTGGGCTTTCTTTCGACACGCTACTGCACCTCGCCACCGTCGTCGCTGTCGTCGTAGCCCGCCACGACCGTCGACCCCGGCGGGCGGTCGTTCAGGGTCGCGGTTACCGTCGTCTCCTCGAGATCGACGGTCGACTCGAGGGGGTCCCAGCCGTCCTCGCCGTCGACGGCGACGGCGACGTCGGTCGGACTCGCACCCGGTGGCAGCTTCGAGGGGTCGTAGACGAGCGCAATTCGGACTGCCTCGACGGCCTTCAGTTCCTCGAGACCGACGAGTTCGACGGGGTCCGCGAGCGCGTCCACCGGCGGCTCGCGGCCGCTCTTCTCGAGACCGAACTCGTCTGGGACGACGCCCGCGACGACGGCGACGCGGGCGCCCGCGTGCTCGAGCGTGAACTCTGCGACGTTGCTGGAATCGTACCCGGGAATGGCCATACCCGTAGCGACGGCCCAGAGACATATGGCCCTGTAGCGTGCGTTCGCCGGCCGGCGGTTACGCGATTTGCCGGACGGCCGGCCACCAATCACCGATTGCCGCCGATCGCGTTTATATGCGTGCGTCGAGCCGAGACGAACGCTTTTATCGCAGCGGGAACCAATCATTCACCGTGTCCGAAACAGCCGGGTACATGCGCTTTTTCCCGTACGAACAGCCGTACGAGAATCAGCGCGAGGCGATGGACCGCATCCACAACTCGCTGCAGCGAGGCCAGGACGTGCTCTTCGAGGGCGCCTGCGGGACCGGCAAGACGCTCTCCTCGCTCGTCCCCGCCCTGGAGGTGGCCCGCGAGCACGACAAGACGGTCGTCATCACGACCAACGTCCACCAGCAGATGCGCCAGTTCGTCGCCGAGGCCCGGGCGATCACCCGCGAAGAGGACATTCGTGCGGTCGTCTTCAAGGGAAAGTCGTCGATGTGTCACATCGACGTCGGCTACGAGGAGTGTCAGGCCCTGCGGGACAACACCCGCGCGGTCGTCGACACCGAACGCGACAAGCGACAACTCGAGCGTCGCCAGCGCGAGCTCTTGTCCGAGAGCCAGGAGGGCGACGGCGGCGCGGCGGACGCTCGCAGCGCCGTCATGGACGAACTCGAGAACATCGAAGAGCGACTCGAGGATCTCGAAGAGCAGAACGTCTGTGACTACTACCGGAACAACCTGACCGAGGATACGGACGACTTCTTCGCGTGGCTCTTCGAGGACGTCCGCACCCCCGACGAGATCTACGAGCACGCGGAGTCCCAGGAGTTCTGCGGCTACGAACTGCTCAAGGAGGGGATCGAGGGCGTCGATCTGGTCGTCTGTAACTACCACCACCTGCTCGATTCCACGATACGGGAACAGTTCTTCCGCTGGCTGGGCCGAGAGCCCGAGGACGTCATCGCCGTCTTCGACGAGGCCCACAACGTCGAGGACGCCGCCCGCGAGCACGCCACGCGAACGTGTTCCGAGCGTACCTTCGACTCGGCGCTCGACGAACTGGCCGACGCCGACGATCCGCGCTCGGAGGACGCCGCGAACGCCCTCTCGGCGTTCCACCGCGCGCTCGTCGAGACCTACGAGGACTCCTTCGGCTTCGGCGACCGGGAGGCGATCGACGAGAACTGGACGGACGTCTCCATCGCGAACGAGAACCGGAAGGACGACCTCACGCTCGAGTTCCTCCAGCGCTACTCCGGCCGGGGGATCCAAGACGACCTCGAGGCCGCGATGAAACTCGGCCAGGAGTTAGACGAGCAGTACGAGGAGGCCTACCGCGAGGGCGAGACGGCCACCCGGACGGAGTGTCAGACCTTACAGGCCGCCGCGTTCGTCAGCGCGTGGATGAACGAGGGGTCGAAGGAGGGGCTCTACCCCGTCGTCGCCGTCACCCGCGACGCCGGCACCGACGAGGTGTACGGCCGCGCGGAACTGTACTCCTGTCTGCCGCGACAGGTGACCGGCCGGCTGTTCGACGAGGTGTACGCGACCGTCCTGATGAGCGCGACGCTCCAGCCGTTCGACGTCACCGAGAGCGTGTTGGGGCTCGAGGACCCGGTGACGATGGCCTACGGGTTGCAGTTCCCCGAGGAGCGGCGGCGGACGTACGCCGTCGAGACGCCGGCGCTGTTCTCGTCGGACCGGGACGACCCCGCCGTCCAGGAGGAGGTCGCCGAGACGATTCACGATACCGTCCGGATGACCCCCGGAAACACGCTCGCGTTCTTCCCCAACTACGGCGAGGCGAGTCGGTACGCGGAGCGAGTCGACGAGCGCTCCGAGAAGACGGTCTACCTCGACGAACCGGGGACGTCCGTCGAGGAGCTACGCCAGCAGTTCGTCGCGGACGACGGCGCGGTGCTGTGTACGTCGCTGTGGGGCACCCTCGCTGAGGGGGTCAGCTTCGACGGCGACGACGCCCACACGGTCCTCGTCGTCGGCGTTCCCTACCCCCATCTAGATGACCGGGCCGAAGCGGTTCAGGAGGCCTACGACGCGGCCTTCGAGGGAACCGAGACGGGCTGGCGCTACGCCGTCGAGATTCCGACGGTTCGCAAAACGAGACAGGCGTTGGGTCGAGTCATCCGGTCGCCGGAGGACGTCGGCGTCCGCGCGCTGCTCGACCGACGCTACTCGCGGTCGGCCAAATCAGATCTCGGCAGATACAGCGTCAACAGCACGTTCCCGCACGAGGAGCGCGAGGAACTGATCGACATCGCGCCCGAGAAACTCAAGTTCGCGATGCTCAACTTCTACGGCGATTTCGACGCCTACGACGGCGAGACGCCCGCGCCGTAGCTCCTGCCTCGAGAACTACGCACCCGTCTCACTCGACCGGTTCGACCGTCACCTCGGCGACGCCGTTCGTCACGGTGACGACGTGAGCGCCGTCGGATTCGATCGTCACGTCGTAGCTGTCGCTCTCTTCGATCGATCGCGCGTCGAGGGGGCCCTCGCCGACCTCGGCGACCTGTACGCTGACCGCGTTCCCCTCGTTGATCTCCTGGACGGTGACCGAGACGGCGAGTTCGTCGCCGGCGTCGGCGCCGAACTCCGCCGGTTCCTCGTCCTGAAGCGTGTCGTCGACGTAGCCGTCGTCCATTAGACCGGTCACTTCGCTACAGCCAGCCAGTAACGCCGCCGTCGAACCCGCGAGAACTGCCCGTCGGTACATGGCTCGAGGTACTCAAACTGTCGAGTAATAGCTCCCGGACGACTCACGGTTCGATTCCGGCGATGAGTCCGCGTCGGGCTGCTGGCGAGTTCGATCAAGCCGGCAACGAGACGCGGCTCACCGGCAACTTGTACGTACCGTCCCAGAATTCGAGTTCGCTGACGGTCCACGTGATCGGTTCGATCTCCCGGTCGGCGAGGCGTTTCGCGGTCTCGAGGTCGCCGCCGCGGGCCAGCGTGACGTGGGGGACGTAGTCGGCTCCCTCGAGCCCCTCGACGGTGTCGAAGGTCTCGGTGAGGGTCGCGTGGATCGACTCGAGGCCGGGGCTCTCGACGGCGAGGTAGACGACGGGAGCGGAACCGAGCGGCGGATCTTCGAAGTAGTCGATACCCGTTATCTGGGCTTCGACAGCGGGGCTCCCCTCGAGCGCGCGGTGGGCGCGGTGCTGTAACTGGGCGACGTGATCGGCGTCGCCGAGGCGTTTGAGCAGACAGGAGTGGTCTTCGCGGACGCTGTCGAAACCGACGAGTTCCGGGTAGAGCTCGTTGGCGATCGTTCGAACGCGTCCGGGGACCGGGACGTTGACGCTGTACACTACGGCGCTCGTAGGGGTGTGCAACCTATCAGTGTGGCGTTTCGCTAGATGCGGTCGAGCAGCCAGAGACCGATCACGAGCAGGATGGCGATCATAAGCAGCGGCTGGAGAAGCCCGAGGAGCCCGCTGATGATCGTACTCAGAATGTTGATGACCAGCAGGACGGCGACCAGTGCGAGGACGATTTTCAGGAGGGTTTCGACCTCGAGTTTGCCACGAGTTCCGTGCATACAGTCTGCTACGGACGAACGTTTCAAAAATACATCGCTGTCGTCGTCGGAAAGACCTATTTGGACGGCTACGACAGTTCATGGTAATGGATTCGAAGGGGCTTTGGGCCCTGCTCTGGGTGCTCGTGGTCGTCGGGTGTGCGGTCGCGTTGCTGCCGGTTGCGTCGGTCGGCGCGGTCGCCGACGCTGGAGCCACAGGCGCGACGGTTCAGGAGGACGAGGAGCCGGCCGAGCGCGAGGAACTCGACGAGGCGGACGAGGTGCACATCGCCGTCTCCCTCACCGAGAACGGATCGGCGACGTTCGAGGTTGACTATCGGTATTTCCTCGGGAACGAGAACAACACCGAAGCGGAGTGGGACGAGTTAACGGACGAGATCGAAGCGGACCGCGAGGCGTTCGCCGCGGCGGAGATGGACGACTGGGACGAGATCCGCGCCGACGGAGAGAACGCGACGGAACGGGAGATGAATCTCTCGAACGCCAGCATTTCGATCGACGAAAGCACCGCGCCGCGCCACATCGGTCACGTCCAATTTACGTTCGAGTGGTCGTCGTTCGCCAGCGTCGTGATGAACGAGATCACGGCAGGTGACGCGCTCTCGGGCTTTACGCTCGTCGACGGCACGACGCTACAGATTACCGGCCCCGAGGGCTACGCCGTCCACGATCACGAACCGACGGCTGACAACACCGAACCGAACGCGGTCTACTGGGACGGCGCCGGGACCGAGTTCAACGACGATCAGCCGCGGGTCGTCTTCATCGAGAACGGTGATTCGGGCGCGGAGGTGACCGAACCCGACGATGGACTGCCGACGACGTGGCTCGCCGTACTGGCTGCACTCGGGCTGCTCGCTACCGGGGCGGTGATCGGCTGGTGGCTCAGACACGGCCGGGACGGCAAACCGGCTCCCAGTGGTGACGTCACCGCGCCGCCGCCGTCGAACGGGGCGCCCGCGTCCGGCGCCGCGGCGGGGCCCCCGCCCGAACTCCTCAGCAACGAGGAACGCGTCCTGCGGCTGCTCGAGGAGCGTGGCGGCCGAATCAAACAGCAGGAGGTCGTCGCGGAACTGGACTGGACGGAGGCCAAGACGAGCCAGGTCGTCGGGAGCCTGCGGGAGGACGACGAGATCGAGGTGTTCCGAATCGGCCGGGAGAACGTGCTGTCGCTTCCCGACGAGGACGAGGAGTAGGTGCTATCGCCGCGTTCGCGATCGCCATCGTCGGTCGTTTCGACTTATTGCTACCGATTGAACTCTCGTGATGTGTTATCGTTCGCATCCCTCGCTACCGGTCAGAAAGCCGCAATACTTGCTATTCAGCAGGATTTAATACCGGTGGCGCTCTAGGAGCCACCAATGAGTCTCACCGTCGGTACCACGCTCGCCGCGTTCGGTACCGACGGGACCGTCTCGCCGCGACGACCGCGACGGCGGCGGCCGGGCCTCTGAGCCCGACTACTACTTCACCCTTCGACCCCCGCTTGTTCCATCGTTCACCACTCTAGCAAACCTAGAATTCTCGGTTAGCAGACGCTCTATCGTTAATTTACGCGCATTAAACCAATGTGCTTAAGTCGCTCCTGCCGTTTTCCTCGAGTACGATATGACACGCGTTGCACTCGCGTTCTCGGGTGGGTTGGACACGACCGTCTGTGTCCCGCTGCTCGAGGAAGAATACGGATACGACGACGTCATCGGCGTCACGGTCGACGTCGGTCAGCCGGCTTCCGAATTCGAGGAAGCTGAAGAAACCGCAGAAGCGCTCGGTCTCGAACACTACGTCGTCGACGCGAAGGAGGAATTTGCACAGCTCTGTCTCGACAGCGTTCGCGCGAACGCGACGTATCAGGGCTACCCGCTCGGCACCGCACTCGCCCGCCCCGTGATCGCGAACGCGATTCTCGAGGTTGCGAAGGAACAGGGCTGTACCGGCATCGCCCACGGCTGTACGGGCAAGGGGAACGACCAGCTCCGTTTCGAAGCCGTCTGGCGCGACTCCGACCTTGAGGTTATCGCCCCGGTGCGCGAACTCGGGCTCACGCGCGAGTGGGAGAACGAGTACGCCGCGGAGAAGGACCTGCCAGTCGAAGGTGGCGACGGCGGCAAGTGGTCGGTCGACACCAACCTCTGGAGTCGCTCCGTCGAAGGTTCCGAACTCGAGGACCCCAGCTACGTCCCCGGGGAGGAGATCTACAACTGGACGCAGGCCCCCACCGGCGAGACCCAGGAGATCGAAATCTCCTTCGAGAAGGGCTACCCCGTCGCCGTCGACGGCGTCGAGTACGACCCGATCGAGCTCATCGAGCACTTGAACGGCGTGGCGGGCGCGTACGGCGTCGGCCGCACCGACTCGATGGAAGACCGCATGCTCGGCCTGAAGGTCCGCGAAAACTACGAGCACCCGGCCGCGACGACGCTGCTCAACGCACACGAAGCCCTCGAGGGCCTCGTCCTCACGCAGGAAGAACGCGAGTTCAAGCAGCTGATCGACCAGCGCTGGTCGAAGAAGGGCTACGAGGGCCTGATCGACGCGCCGCTCGTGAAGGCGCTCGAGGCCTTCATCGACGAGACTCAACAGCGCGTCACCGGCACGGTCACGATTCGCTTCGAGGGTGGCCAGGCCCGCGCCGTGGGCCGCGACAGCGAGTACGCCGCCTACTCCGCCGAGCACGCCTCCTTCGACACCGAGACGGTCGGCAAGATCGACCAGGAGGACGCCACGGGCGTCGCGAAGTACCACGGCTTCCAGCGCCGTCTCGCGAACTCGGTGACGGACGCCGAAGACGCTGCAGACGAGGGAGTCGAACTCGCGACCGACGGCAGCGGAACCGACGAGGACGAGTAACCATGACCGAGGAGAGCGCTCACGACGACCTGTCCGAACTCGAGTCCGCAGTCGCAACCGACGGGAGCGGCGAGGGCGTCGTCCGGCGGGACCGGTTCAGCGGCGGCCCCGCCCGGAGCTTCCTCTCCTCGCTCGAGGCCGATCGGCGGATCTTCGAGGCCGACCTCGAGGTCGACCGCGCACACGTCCTGATGCTCGCCGAGCAGGGGATCGTCGAGGACGACGTCGCGGGCGAGATTCTGACGGCCCTCGACGCCATCGAGGTCGACGGCCACGGCTCGCTTCCCGACGGCGAGGACGTCCACGAGGCCATCGAGACGGCCGTTATCCAACGCATCGGCGAGGAGGGCGGCAAGATGCACACCGCGCGCTCGCGCAACGACGAGGTCGCAGCCTGCATCCGCTACCGCCTGCGCGAGGACGTTCTCGACGCGATCGAGACGACGCTCGCGCTGCGCGAGGCGCTGGTGGGTGTCGCCGAGGCGAACGCGGAGACGATCATGCCCGGCTACACCCATCTCCAGCCCGCCCAGCCGATTACGGTCGCCCACTGGGCGTGCTCCTACGAGGGAGCCGTTCGCCGCGATACGGAACGCCTGCTCGAGGCCTACGCCCGAATCAACCAGTCGCCGCTCGGTGGCGCCGCGTTCGCCGGGACGACGTTCGATATCGACCGCGAGCGCACGGCCGAGTTGCTGGGATTCGAGGGGATAGTCGAGAACTCGATGGACGCCTCCTCGAGCCGGGATTTCCTGCTCGAGACGACGCAGGCGCTGTCGACGCACGCGACGACGCTGTCGGGACTTGCGGAGGATCTGATCGTCTTCGCGAACCGCGGCTTCGTCGACCTCGCGGACGACTACTCCTCGACGTCGTCGATCATGCCTCAGAAGAAGAACCCGGACACACTGGAACTCGTCCGCGCGGTCGCGGGCGACGCCGCAGGGTCGGTCCAGGGACTGACGACGACGCTCAAGGGACTGCCGCGCGCGTACAATCGCGATCTCCAGCGGGCGACGACCCACGCCTGGGAGACCGTCGACGCCGTGACGGATGCGAGCGAGGTTGCGGCGGGGGCCGTCGCGACAGCCAACTGGAACGAGGAGGTGCTGGCCGCCGAAGCCGGCGCGGGCTTCTCGACGGCGACCGGCGTCGCCGACCTGCTCGCAGCGAACGGGTTGCCGTTCCGGACGGCCCACGAGATGGTCGCGATCGCCGCAGCAAACGGGGGCGACTACGACGCGATCGAGTCGGCTGCCCGGGAAGTACTGGGAGAGCCGCTCGAGTCGTTCGTCGACCCCGCGGCCGTCGAGGCCGCGCTCGATCCCGTCGAAAGCGTCGCGAGTCGCGACTCGCAGGGTGGACCCGCTCCCGAGGCGGTTGCGGACCAACTCGAGGCGGCCCGCGAGGCGCTGTCGACCGACGAGGAGACGCTCGCGGAGACGAGCGATTCGCTCGAGGCGGCTCACGAGGCGCTCCGCGAGGAGGTGAACGGCTATGTCTGAGGCAGAATACCCGCGGCCGGCACCGCGACCGTCCCCGCGAGGGGACAACACACCGTCTACATGATATGTCA
The DNA here is from genome assembly GCF_900100335.1 of Natronorubrum texcoconense. GTDB lineage: Archaea > Halobacteriota > Halobacteria > Halobacteriales > Natrialbaceae > Natronorubrum > Natronorubrum texcoconense. The sequence continues at coordinate 198,279 of NZ_FNFE01000004.1, forward strand.
GACAAAATTTGCCGCGAATTCGCCTTTTCATCTGCTTAGCGGACAGTCTGTGTAGTGTAATTTTGCTGTTAAGTTCGAAGGCTTTAAGGGTCATCGGCTCTCAGTTGCAGGTACAATGACCGAATGCGTCGAGTGTGGGGCTGAGGTGTCCCTGCACGACGATCTGGAAGTTGGAGAGATCGTTGACTGTACGACCTGTGGAGCAGAGCTAGAAGTCGTCGACACTGAGCCGCCAGTCCTCGAGCGAGCCCCGGAGCTCGAAGAGGACTGGGGTGAGTGACCTTGCAAATAGGAATACTCTACTCACGAATCCGCAAAGACGAGAAGCTCCTCCTCAACGAGCTTCGCGAGCGCGACCACGAGATCACCAAGATCGACGTCCGCAAACAGACGTTCGACATCAGCGAGGTCCCCGAGGAGTTCGCGGACCTCGACATCGTCGTCGACCGCTGTCTCGCCACGAGCCGAAGCCTGTACGCCACGCAGTTCTTCGAGGCCTACGGCATCCCCGTGGTCAACAGCCACGAGACCGCCGACATCTGTGCGGACAAAGTGAAGAACAGCTTAGCGCTCGAGAAAGCCGGCGTCCCCACGCCTGCGACGAAAGTTGCATTCACCAAGGAGACCGCGATGGAAGCCATCGAGGACTTCGGCTACCCCTGCGTCCTCAAACCCGTCGTCGGGTCCTGGGGTCGCCTGATGGCCAAAATCGACTCGCCCGACGCTGCGGAGGCGATTCTGGAGCACAAGGCGACGCTGGGCCACTACGAGCACAAGGTGTTCTACGTCCAGGAGTTCGTCGACAAACCCGGCCGCGACATCCGCGTGCTCGCGACCGACGGCGAACCGATCGCCGGCATGGTCCGTTCCTCGGACCACTGGATCACGAACGCCGCGAAAGGCGCGGAGACGGACGTCTTCGAGCCCGACGAGGAAGCGAAAGAGTTGGTGAAAAAGGCCAGCGATGCCGTCGGCGGCGGCCTGCTCGGGATCGACCTGATGGAGACTGAGGACGGATACACCGTCCACGAGGTCAACCACACCGTCGAGTTCAAAGCGCTCGACGGCGCCGTCGACACCGACATCGCCGGCACCGTCGTCGACTGGCTCGAGTCGAAAGCGGCCGCCGAGACCGACGACGAACTCGAGGTGACCGTCTGATGGCGGTCGGCACCGAGACCGGCGCCGACGCGAACGCCGAGACGGTCACCGCGAGCGTCATCGGCGGGAGCGGATTCACGGGCGGCGAACTCCTGCGACTGCTCGCCGGCCATCCGAACTTCGAGATCACGGAAGTCACCAGCCGCTCGAAGGCCGGCAAGAGCGTCGGCTCCGTCCATCCGCCGCTTCGCGGCTCGGACCTGCGCTTTACCGAACCCGAGGATCTCGAGTCCGTCGACGTCCTGTTCGCTGCGACGCCACACGGCGTCTCGATGGGCCAGATCGACGAGTTCTTCGAGATCGCCGACACCGTCGTCGATCTCTCTGCCGACTTCCGTCTGAACACGGAAGCGCAGTACGAGGAGTGGTACGACGGCCACGACGCGCCGGAGTACCTCGAAAAGGCCGAGTACGCCCTGCCCGAGATCAACCGCGAGAACCTCTCGGGTGCGGGCCTGATCGCCGGCGGCGGCTGTAACGCCACCGCGACGATTCTGGGTCTGTACCCGCTGTTCGAGCACGGCATTCTCGAGGGTGGAGAACAAGTCGTCGTCGACGTCAAAGTCGGCTCCTCCGAGGGAGGTGCCGGCGGCGGCGAGGCCTCGAGCCACCCCGAGCGCTCGGGCGTCGTGCGTCCCTACGCGCCGACGGGACACCGCCACGAGGCCGAAATCGAGCAGTTCCTCGGCACGAGCGTCGCGTTCACCTGCCACGCCGTGGATATGATCCGCGGCGCGAGCGCGACGAGTCACGTCTTCCCGAGCGGCCCCGTCTCGAAGGGCGACCTCTGGAAGGCCTACCGCGGCTGCTACGAGGACGAGCCGTTCGTCCGCATGGCCGCCGGTGGCTCCGGGGTCTATCGCTACCCCGAACCGAAGGCCGTCGCGGGGACGAACCTCGCCGAAGTCGGCTTCGAACTCGATCCCTCGAACAAGCGCATCGTCGTCTTCTCCGCCATCGACAACATGATGAAAGGCTCGGCGGGACAGGCGGTCCACGCCGCCAACATCGCGCTGGGGCTCGAGGAGACGGCCGGACTCGAATTTACGGGGCTCCATCCCGTGGGGGCACCGTAAATGACTACGCCAAGACGTTCCTGCTCGCATTGCTGTGCGGGCTGCGACTTGTCTAGTCACACTCGCCACCGGAGGTGGCTCGCGTGACGACCGTGGTCAAGATCGGCGGCGCGCGCGCCGTCGACCCCGAAGGGGCACTCGCGGACGTCGCGAGCCTCGTCGAAGACGGCGAAGATGTCGTCCTCACCCACGGGGGATCGACCGCCGTCGACGAGACCTTAGAGGAACTCGGCGAGGAGCCCACCTACGTCGAGACCCCCGGCGGCGTCGTCGGACGCTTCACCGACGAGGACACGATGGACGTCTTCAAGATGGTGATGCCGGGCAAGCTCAACACGGATCTCGTGGAGAGCCTGCAGACCCTCGAGGTGAATGCGGTCGGACTCTCGGGCACCGACGGCAAACTGCTCGAAGGGAAACGCAAGTCCGCCGTCCGCGTGAAAGAAGACGGCAAGAAGAAGATCAAGCGCGGCGACCACTCGGGCAAGATCGAGTCCGTGAACGCGGACCTGCTCGAGACCGTCCTCGCGGGCGGCTACACGCCCGTCGTCTCCGTCCCGATGCTGGGCAAGGAGAAGTCGGGCGGCTACACGGCGGTCAACGCCGACGCCGACCGCGCCGCCGCGGCGATTGCAGGCGCACTCGACGCGGACCTGGTGCTTCTCACGGACGTCTCGGGAATTTACGAGGATCCCGACGACGAGTCGACGAAGATCGATTCGGCGTCCACGCCCGAGGAGTTCTCCGCGGTCAAATCCGCCGCTGAAGGGTTCATGACCAAGAAGGTCATGGCCGCCGAGGAGGCCCTCGAGGGTGGCGCGTCGTCCGTTATCGTCGCGACGGCGAACGCCGACGCACCGATCACGAGCGCGCTCGCGGGCGAGGGGACGACCCTCGAACCCGGCGTGCTCGAGACGGAGGACGAAACGGCACAGGAGGCCGCCAAATGAGCGACCACGACTTCATCTCCGGCAGCAAGCCGATCGGTATCGAACGCGGCGAGGGCCCGTACCTCTACACCGCAGACGGCACGGAGTACCTCGACGCCGGCGCGAGTTTCGCGTGCACGCCGCTGGGTCACAGCCACCCCGCGGTCGTCGAGGCCGTCCAGGAGCAGGTCGGCAAGCTGACGTTCGTCGACTCCTCCTATCCCGTGCAGTCCCGGGAGGACGCCTACGCCGCGCTCGTCGCGGCGACGCCCGACGGACTCGAGTCCGCCTGGTTCTGTAACTCCGGGACCGAGGCTAACGAGGCCGCGCTGAAGTTCGCCCGCTCGGCGACCGGCGAGTCGAAGATCATCGCGGCGACCCGTTCGTTCCACGGCCGGACGATGGGCTCGCTCGCGGCGACCTGGAAAGACAAGTACAAGGAGCCGTTCGAGCCCCTCGCCGGCGACGTGGAGTTCGTCCCCTACGGCGATAGCGAGGAACTCGCGGCCGCCGTGGACGACGGAACCGCAGCCGTCATCCTCGAGCCGATCCAGGGCGAAGGCGGGATCAACGTCCCGCCCGCGGGCTACCTCGAGACCGCTCGCGAACTGACCGACGAAACCGGTGCGGCGCTCGTCTTCGACGAGGTCCAGACCGGCATGGGCCGGACGGGCGAGATGTGGGCCTGCCAGCGCGCGGGCGTCACGCCCGACGTGCTCACGACGGCGAAGGGCCTGGGCAACGGCCTGCCCGTCGGTGCCGTCGCCGTGCAGGACTGGATCGCCGACGGCGCGGCCTCGCACAACGCCACGTTCAGCGGCGGTCCCGTCGTCTCCGCGGCCGTCCACGCGACCGTCTCGACGCTCGTCGAGGAGGAGTGGCCCGCCCACGCCGCCGAGATGGGCGACTATCTCACGGCGGAACTCGAGGCCGCACTCGGCGACGCAGTGCGCGAGGTCCGCGGTGACGGTCTGCTCATCGGTGTCGAGCTCAAACGCGGCGCGAACCGCGTCGCTCGCGACCTGGCGATGGATCACCAGATTCTGGCGCTTCCGGCTGGTCGAACCGTCCTGCGTCTGCTCCCGCCGCTCGTGATCGACGAGGCGGAGGCCGATCAACTCGTGGACGCACTGACCGAGATCGTCGCCCCCGAGGCGAGTGCCGAATCATGAGTGCAGCCATGGAAGACACGACCGACGTCTCGCTCGAGGACGCGCGCCAACTCCTGATCGACCTCGTGTCGATTCCGTCGCCCTCGAGCGACGAGGCGGAGGCCGCGGAGCGACTCGTCGACTTCTTCGACGCTTACGGCCGCGAGGCGTGGATCGACGAGGTCGGCAACGTTCGCGCACCCGCGGACGACGCCGTCCTCCTGACCTCTCACGTCGACACCGTGCCCGGCGAGATTCCGGTCGAGGTAACGTCGGCCGACGAGACCGACGTCGAGCGGGAGGTCGCCGAAGAGACCGGCGAGGATATCCTCTGGGGCCGCGGCAGCGTCGACGCCACCGGCCCGCTGGCCGCGATGGCAGCCGCCGCCGTCCGCACGGGCGTCTCCTTCGTCGGCGTCGTCGGCGAGGAGACGAACTCGCGCGGTGCGCGCCATCTCGTCGAGGATCGCGAGGAACCCCGCGCCGTCGTCAACGGCGAGCCAAGCGGTGCGACGGGCATCACGCTCGGCTACCGCGGATTTTTAGCAGGCACCTACGTCGCGACCAGCGAGTCCGGCCACACCTCGCGTCCCGAACCGAACGCGATCCAGCACGCGACCAACTGGTGGTCAGGGGTCGAAGACGCTTTCGAGGACGACGAGTACACGGCCGTCTTCGAGCGCGTCACCGCCAAACCCGTCGACATGAACGGCGGGATCAGCGACGACGGGCTCTCGGTCGAAGCGACGCTCGACGTGCAACTGCGGATCCCGCCGTCGCTGGACGCCGAAACGGTCCGCGAGACCGCCGAAGCCGGTCTCGAGATCGGGACCGTCTCCTGGGCCGAGCCGATTCCGCCGGTGATGGAGAGCCCACGGACCGAGGTCGCCCGGGCGTTCCGCGCGGCGATCCGGAAGGGGGGCAGCGATCCGCGGCTCCTGCGCAAGACCGGTACCAGCGACATGAACCTCTACGCCGGCGTCTGGGACTGTCCGATGGTCACCTACGGCCCCGGCAACTCCGACCTCGATCACGCGCCGGACGAACGCCTCTCGCTCGTCGAGTTCGATCGCTCGGTCGAGGTCTTAGAACGCGTCGCGACGACGCTCCGCGGAGGTGACGACTGATGTCGGGCGACGCCGACGTCCGTCACTTCCTCGAGATCGACGATCTCTCGGCGGCCGAACTCGAGTCGGTCCTCGACCGTGCGGAGACGTACAAACAGGCCCAGCAACGAGGCGAGGAGCATCCCGATCTGGACGGCCAGACGCTGGGGATGATCTTCCAGAAGCCGAGTACGCGCACCCGCGTCTCCTTCGAGACCGGGATGACCCAGCTCGGCGGCCACGCCGTCTTCCTCGGCGAGGACGACATCCAACTGGGCCGCGGCGAGCCGCTGAAAGACACCTCGCGAACCCTCTCGCGGTACGTCGACGCCGTGATGGCTCGCGTCTTCAAACACGAGAACATCGAGGTGTTCGCGGAGTACGCCTCGGTTCCGGTCGTCAACGGGCTCACCGACGACGCCCACCCCTGTCAGACGCTCGCCGATCTGTTGACGATCCGCGAGGAAGAGGGTGGGTTCGAAGACGTTTCCGCGGCTTGGATCGGCGACGGCAACAACGTCGCCCAGTCGTTCGTGCTGGGCTGTGCCATCGCCGGAATCGATCTGACGGTCGCCACGCCCGACGGGTACGGGATCGACGACGACGTACTGGAGGGCGCTCGAGACCTCGGCGGCGATCCGACGGTGACGACCGATCCGGTCGAGGCCGTCTCCGATGTCGACGTCGTCTACACCGACGTCTGGACCAGCATGGGCCAGGAGGACGAGTACGACGTCCGAATGGACGCCTTCGAGGGCTTTCAGGTTCGCTCGGAGCTACTCGAGCACGCGCCGGACGCGTCGGTCATGCACTGTCTGCCCGCCCACCGCGGCGAGGAGATTACCGACAATGTCATCGAGAGCGACCGATCGATCGTCTTCGACCAGGCGGAGAATCGGTTGCACGCCCAGAAGGCGCTGTTGAGCTGGCTGCTCGAGTGACCGATCGCGCATCACTTTTCTGCGGTTGAGCTTCAGTATTCCCCTCGAGTCGCGGACGCGAAGTCATCGCATCGGCGGCCGTCGACGCTCGGCGGCCACCCCCTCCGTCGGTACGTGCCCCCTTCCGGTCGATAATCCGAACATTATTCGAGTAAATACGGTATTGTCCCTCGACAGGTCCGGTAGACGCTATGAACTATCTCCTGTGGTTATATGTGGCGTTCAAATCGTTCCGAGCGGGAGATGTCGTTCAGAGTACTGCTCGCCACGCTGATCATGCTGCTCGGGCCGGCGGCCCTGCTGGCACTGCATCTGTCGTGAGCGAGTGCGGGGGATGGTGAACAGGCGATAGACTGCGCGGATCGACCGAGGCGCTCGTTTTTGGCCGTTCCGTCGACGAGTTCGGAGCTGCGAGACCGCCGAACCCACGTGCTTTTTCTCCCTCGCCCCCCTCTCGGCCGATAATGAGTCTCAGTCTCTCCGCCGACCAGCCGGCAGCGCCCGACGACGCCGACGACGGCGTCTGGCTCGAGTGTATCGAGTGCGGCGAAACGTTCGCTCCGTTCGACGACATCCGTTACACCTGCGACGAGTGTGACGGGCTGCTCGAGGTCCGCTACGACGAGCTGCCGACGTTCGACGACTTCGAGGGACAGGGCGTCTGGCGCTACGCCGCCGCCCTGCCGTTCGACTCCGGCGTCTCGATTCAGGAGGGCGCGACGCCCCTGTACGAGGTGCCCAGCCTCGAGGAGGATATCGGCGTCGAGGCGCTGCGAATCAAACACGAGGGGATGAACCCGACGGGTTCGTTCAAGGACCGCGGGATGACCGTCGGCGTCCGGGTCGCCAAGGAACTCGGCGTCGACCGGCTGGCCTGCGCCTCGACGGGCAACACGAGCGCAGCCCTCGCGGCCTACGGCTCCCGCGGCGGGATGGAGACGCTCGTGCTCCTTCCCGCGGGGAAGGTCGCGGCGGGGAAGATCGCCCAAGCGAGTCTCCACGGCGCTCGCATCCTCGAGGTCGACGGGAACTTCGACGCCTGCCTCGACATCGTCCAGGAGCTGGCCGGCCAGGGCGAGGCCTACCTGCTGAACTCGCTGAATCCGTTCCGACTCGAGGGCCAGAAGACGATCGGCCTCGAAATCCTCGAGGGTTTCCTCGCCGACTACGACACCGTTCCGGACCGAATCGTGCTGCCCGTGGGCAACGCCGGGAACACCTCGGCGCTGTACAAGGCCTTCCGCGAACTCGTTCAGGCGGGCGAACTCGCGGAGGATGACGTGCCCAAACTGACGGGTGTCCAGGCCGAAGGCGCAGCGCCGATGGTCGAAGCGATCGAAAACGGCGCGGACGAAGTGACGCGCTGGGAGGAGGTCGAGACGCGCGCGACGGCGATCCGAATCGGGAACCCGGTCAACGCACCGAAGGCATTGCCCGGCATCCGCGAGACCGGCGGCACCGCCGTCGCGGTCTCCGACGAGGAGATCACCGAGGCCCAACGGGACGTCGCCAGTGAGGGAATCGGTGTCGAACCCGCCTCTGCGGCCTCCATTGCAGGCCTGCGGAAGCTCCGGCGCGAGGGGATCGTCGACGACGACGAGCGCGTCGCCTGCCTGACGACCGGTCACCTGCTCAAGGACCCCGACGCCGCGGCAGCAGCGGGTGCCGATCCCGAACCGGTGCCGAACGATCTCGAGGGCGTGCTCGCGAGCCTCGCGAGCGAGGGCTCGTCGGAGCGGTAGATCCGACGGCGTGCTCGAGCATCTCCGGAACTAACTGACTGTGTCATTCAGGCGCACGACCTGCGTCAGACGCGTCTGACGGCCGACTGACTGAGCTTTTTCCGGCCTGCGTGCGAAGCCGTATCCATGTCCGTCGAGCACCGACCTCCCGCCGGAACGTCCCCCACTGACGAACTCGTGGCAGCGCGAGGACGATCGCCCTCCGAGCGAACGGCTGATTCCGTGTCCAGCCATCCCTCGAGCGTGGGGGGAACTGATCGCACGACGCCCGCGAAGCCACCCCTCCACGCTCGGATCGAACGAACACAGTTGCGCTTGCAGGTCGCAGCACTCGAACGCGCACTCGAGACGAGCGAGCGCCGACGACAGACCGTCATCGACCGATACGAGCACCTCCTCGCGGAGCGCGAGGCATCAGCCGACGAGTCGTCGGCGTCGACGGCGCGATCCGGCTCCTCTCTGAAACGACTTCTCGGGTTGTCGCACTGAGCTTCGACGATTCGTCGTTCGACCGAATATCCTGAAACGACTGCACGTTCGACCGGCCGCTTCGCTGCCGTGGGCTCCGACCGTCGACCGGTTGCTCGGCTCCTTCTTACGGATGCACCGAGTTATCGATCGGACGCCGTTCGCGTAATTATTCTCGTTACCCATCCTACATTTTAAATACCATCGCGAACCTCAAATCACATACGGAATGGAAATAACCAATGGTTGATGTTAACTCAACTTCCGACTGTCCCGAATGCGACGGCAGATTACGAACGAGGGGAACTGAAACTATCTGTGAGGACTGCGGACTCGTCTCTGCGGAGGATTCGATCGACCGCGGCCCCGAGTGGCGTTCGTTCGATGAGGAGGAGACCGACCGTCGGCGGACTGGTGCCCCGTTGACTCGCTCGAGACACGACCGTGGGCTCTCGACGGAGATCGGCTACGGCTCCGGCTCGAACGCCGACTACCGGTCTCGACTCACCGGTCGGAAACGACGCCAGATTACCCGGCTTCGCCGAGAACACAATCGTGCTCGAATCTCCACGAAGGCCAAACGCAATCAGGTGTACGGATTCACCGAAATTCAGCGGGTCAACGTCTCGCTGTCGCTTCCCGACTCAGTCAGGGAACAGGCGTGTATCCTGTTCGAATCGGCCCAATCCGAGGGTCTCTTTCCGGGACGGTCACTCGAGGGGTTCGCCGCTGCATCGGTGTATGCGACCTGTCGAACGCAGTCGAATCCGCGAACGATCGCCGAGGTGACGACCGTCGCTCGCGCCAGCGACGACGAACTCACCGTCGCCTACGATGCGCTCAACCGGGAACTCGGGCTGCCTACCGGTCCGATCGATCCGACACAGTATCTGCCACGGTACGCCTCGAAACTCGACCTCGGGACGGCCGTCGAGCGCCGCGCCCACGAGTTTGCGTCCACGTTGCTGCAGAACGGGGCGGTCAGTGGGCGCAACCCCAGCGGCGTCGCGGCGGGCTGTCTCTACGAGGCGGCCGGCGAACGCGAGGAGTGGCCGACGGTCACGCAGGCTGCGGCGGCCGACGTCGCCGACGTTGCACCGGCGACGGTTCGGTCGACCGTACAAACGATCCGAAAGCTGTGACTGACCGCCCTCGAGCGCTATCGTCGACCCCGGCGTCGTCTACAGTCGGTTCGATTACGTCGTTCGGAGGTTGTCCATACTCGGCTCGTAGACCTCACCTTTCTGCTTGAGCTTCTCGATCTCGTGTTCGGCTTTGGACTGGTCCATCCCGATCTCTTCGGCCCGCTCCATGACGATGTCGACCGGCGCCCCGTCGTCGTACTCCTCCTCGATGTCGCTGATGAGCTGTTTGAGGTTCTTGATCCGGTCGCGCTGAGACTTCGAGGTGCCCGCCTCGACGATGTCCGCGTCGAACTCGCCCGTCTCGGGGTCGACCCCGATATCCTGTAGACACGAGCGAACGATCTCGATGACGCGGTTCGCGTCCGACTCTTCGACCGTATCCGAGAGCCGCACCCGAGCGCTGGCCTCCGAGAGACGGACGAGCGCCTCGAGCTTTCGCGCCGTCACCGGGATCGGCGCGTCGTCGTCGGTCCCCTTCGAGCGCAGGTCGACGTAGAAATCTCGGATCGCCTCGCGAGCCACCTCCGTCATCCGCGGATGGCAGTTCTGCTTCGAGTAGGCGATGTACTTCCGCAGGAGGTCGGCATCGATCTCGGGGTCGACCTTCTCGGTCATCTCCTCGATCTCCTCGCTCGAGACGTCCATCGTGTTCATCTGCTTCTGTTGGGTCGTCAACTCGCCGGCGTAGTTGGTGTTGATGATGTGTTCGGCGAGGTTCCGGTCTTTCTCCTCGTCCGGCTCGTCGGTGACGGTGAAGATCAGATCGAATCGGGAGATGAGCGCCGGCTCGAGGTCGATCTGCTCGCTGATCGGCTCGTAGTGGTCGAAGCGACCGTACTTGGGGTTTGCGGCGCCGAGAAGCGAGCAGCGGGACTTGAGGGTGGCGTTGATCCCCGCCTTGGAGACCGAAATTTTCTGCTGCTCGAGGGCTTCGTGCATGGCACTGCGGTCCTCGGAGTTGTGGACGACCATCCCGTTCGCGATGAAGTTGTGCGTTCCTTCGACGGTGAGGTCGTACACGCGAGACAGGTCCCGACGGTCGATTTCTTCGAGAAGTTCTGAGATACTCTGTCGTTTCTCGTCGAGTAATGCTGTGCAGACGGATTGGACAGTTTCGAAGTTGTTGACTTCAACGGTTCCCGAGAACCACCGTGAGACCGTCGAGCCTGCGACCTCCATCTCTTTGGCAACTTGTTGGAACGAAATTCCGTACGCTTCGAGTTGGCCACGGAGCTCATCCCACGTTTCAGCCGGTTCGTCCGTCTCGAGCAAGGACCGTGCTCGCTCTCGAATCGAATCGACGGTGGATGCACCGAGTTCGTCAGCAAGTTGTTGTTCAAGAACCCGAACTCTGGTGTCGGTATGTTCCCGGGAGTCTACCGAGTCTACTGTCTTTACGCGACGCCATTTCACATCGCTCTCAACCAGCGTTCGGAGCGGCTCAAGATTGAGCGAAGCAGGCGTTGTAAGTTGCTCACGAAGTCGGTTCCGAACTCGCTCTCGGAGGTCGGTATCAGTTCCCCATCGAGCGGATAACTGCTGCTGAGAAAGCGACATTTCGGCGGCCAATTCCCGCTGTGAGACGTGGTACTGCTCTCGAAGTTCTGCAAGCCGCTCCCAGGATGTCTCGGAAGCAAGTTCTTTGTGATGGTCGCCGGCCGCCGCTTTTCGCTCCTCGAACGTTTCGAGTATCCTTTTCGAGAGTCGGAGCGATGCGTTTGCATCCCCGTTTTCGAAGTTGCAGTAGGTCGCATCGCTCTCGAGACCGCACTCGGATTGATGCAATCGGAGTGCACCGCGGGCCTGTTCAAATAACTCACCGCATTCGGGCAATACGTCTAAGACAGTTCGGGTGCCCGTCGTCCGTTCGCAAGCCCGTTCCAGAGCATGCTGCTTTCGGCCGAGAGTAAATCCGATGTGTCGCTCGAACGCGTTGAGTGATTGGTCGGACGTAATGGCGAGAATGAACAAATCCCGCTTCTTATCGTGATGCCGGGTCTGGATCTGGCTCGAGATACCGAACTCGAGCAGGAGCATCTTCGTTCCGAGGAGCAGTTCATAGCTCGAGGAATGGATTTTGACGGCTCGTTCATCGACCGTTCCTTCGGAATCTGCGAGAGCGCGAACAAACGCTGCTTTCGTCTCTCGGGATGCGTTGGTTATCGTTTCGGGGAGTCGTTTTCCGTCATACGTCTCGAGGTTCGCTCCCGACTCGAGAAGGTTGTCGACGTACTGTTTTCCGTGGACACGGACCGTTTCGACACCGTCACTCCGTTGCTCGCTGGGGTGACGGACGGCTTCCGTATTGAACGCTACCTCGCAGGCCTCTTCGAAGTCGGTCAGAAGTTCTTCCTCCTTGTTCGTAAAGCGGAATCCATAGCTACCGCCCTTTCGATCGTAGAAGATGTTCCCGTCACCAGCGATATAGCCCAAAATCGCCCCGTGAGCGGCAGTTATGTGATCGACCTCTGGTTCTGCATCGGAGGCTGGTAGTATACTGACTCCGCCGTCCGTAATCTCCGCTGGAATCTTCTCAGGAACATATACCCAGTCGCCTTCGTGAAGATGCTGTGCTTGACGTTCTTTACGCTCTCCATCTTCCAAGATGAAGAACGGATGGTCTGCAGTAGTTGTTAGCTGTTCTCCACTCTCTAACTTGACTCTCCGGAGTTCTCTTGGTGCGTCGTACTCGTGGATCGCGAGAACGTCACGTTTGACCACGTTTCCGTTCTCAGCCATGGTCCATACGTCCATGTCGACGTCTCGAATCGTCCGGCCGTTTTCGTACTCTTCGATCGAACCGCCAGCTATCGCTTCGTGTGCGAGTTCACGAACTGGTTTGATTCCGTTACAAGTATGGACTTGTGTATCTCCCGTGACACACCTCATCTTGTCGAGTTCGTCCACTGCTGCAATGCCCCGATCGGCGAGAACTAGTGCGCCAGCCTCGAGCGTCCACTGCTGCCCGTCACCGAAGTCGTCCCTCACAGCTGCGGCAGTAAGCCCTGCAGAGGATGAACCCTTACCCGACGTATAGACTGCTCGAGGGGCGATATTTTTGATGTAGCCGATCATCTGCGATTTACCCGTACCCGGATCACCGATCAGCAGCATATGCAGGTCGCCACGGATCCTCGAGCCGTCGGGCAACTGCTTTGTCACGCCCGAAAATAGCTGCAAGATCATCGCGAGCTTCTCCTGCTCGTAGCCGTAGATCGAGGGGGCGATGGAGGCGACCATCTGCTCGTAGACGTCGTCCTGGTTGGAGATTTCGTAGATCGCCTTCTTATCGTCGTCGGTGATGTCCATGTCCTCGAACTGCTCTTCGTCGATATCGACGGACATCCCCTCCATGTAGAAGTCGAAGACGGGCGACTTCTCCTGTTGATCGCCCTGTTGCTCGAGTCGCAACACGCCGGTCGCGGAGACGTGGTCGCCGGGGGTGACCTCGCCGGTGATGTCGTCTTCGATGTGGACGTCGAGCGACTGTGGGGTTTCCCCGCCGCGCAACCCTTCGGGGCTCTCCTGCATCCGGAGTTTCTGGGAGTCGACGAACTCCGACTGATCGAAGTTCACCTTGAACGGTCCCTGTCGCTCACAGCCTTGACACTCGTGGGGCTCCTGGAAGTCGCCGCTGGACTGGGGAATCCGCGTCAGGGTGCCACAGAGCTGGCACTCGAAGGCGGCCTCCTCGATCTTCGGGCGGACGTCGGTAGCCTTCCGGACGATGCCGTGGACCTGCACGAGGGAGTTCATATCCCGCGCGCGAATCTCCCGAATTTCGGGGGCCTCCGTCTCGGGGAGCCCTCGAATCCTGACGTGGGCCTGTCCGAGGCTGACGTCGATCGGCAGGTCGTACAGCCGCAGCGCCTCCTCGGCGTAGCGCTGGAGCTGTTCGGGCTGGTTGAGATAGTCGTCCGCGAGATCCGGATCGTACCGGTAGAGGTCCTGCCAGTCGATATGAAGCGAGCGCTGCTCGTTGGGGTATCGTTGCGCAAGCTGCTTGATCTCGTTGTCGTAGTAGTTGCGGAAGAACTGCTCGAATGCGTCGACGAGTTCCGTATTTCCCGCTTGCGCCATTGGACACTCTTAGGTGCGCCATCGGGTATAAATGGTGGCAAAGCGGAGCGAAACTGATCGGCCACGTCTCGAGCCGTCCCGATCGAATCGCCCGCGGGCACCTCAGTCCGGGGGTTCGGCGCCCGTCTCGTTCCGACGGCGGTCGCTCACCTCGAGTGTGAGACGACCGGTAAAACTGAGTCTCCCTTCGAGCCGTGACACCGCGTCCGACAATCGCCGCCAGCGAGCTACTGGGGGCGCACACGCCGCATTCCTGTATTCCTGTGGGCCGCTTCGGCCACGCATATGCTTTCGACTACTGGGTTATGTAGGTGCTGCCAATCTGTTTTGGTCATCACCGGTGACAGTCGGACTGTCGATAATTTCACTCGTGTTCCGCTTCGCCGAGTTCGGTGGAGGCGACGCCGAGCGTCGCGATCGAGCGGATGGCCTCCTCGACGGTGATGTCGACGTCGTAGACGTGCTCGGCTGGCATATGCATCACGAACCCGTTGGTCGTCGGATTCGGGCCAAGCGGGACCATGACGGTCACCATCGTGCCGTCGTCGACGCGCTCTTCGACCACCCTCGGGGTATCCGCGGTGAGAAAGGCCAGCATGTAGGCGTCCCGATGGGGGAACTCGACGAGTTTCACGTCCTTGAACTGCTCCGTATCGTCGTCGAGCAACATGGTACTGGCCCGGCGAACGCTCTCGTAGACCGTGCTGATTCCGGGGATGGTCTCCATCGTCGCGTGAACGCGCCTCGAGATGTACCGACCGGGCGTGTACTCCGCGACGATGCCGATCACGACGAAGAACGCGATCAGCGAGAGGAGCGTCACCAACTGGACGACCGCCGTCGGCGGATCGTTCGGCAGCACGTAGATGATTCCCTGGACGACCGGCGAGAGCACGCCGAGGATGAAATCGACGACGACGAGCAGTATCAGGAGCGTAATCACCAGCGGAATCGCGATCGCGATCCCGTTGATGAGCCAGCGCTTGAAGAGGGTTCTCGGGCCGCCTCGAGGCTCCGGCATGGGTTCTGGGTGAACAGGTGTGGTTATGAAGTCGTTCGGCTTGCAGGGACCGTCGCGTTAGGTGACGGGTTCGTATTTGCGCTCGATCCGTTGTTCGGGTGCTTGCTCGTATATTTCAGCATACTCTGACACAATTGATCTTGAATAACTCTAAAATGGATTTCAAAGTGAATTCGTGAGTCATGAAAGCAATCTATTGACAGCGCTGGCTGACATAAGGTACACTAATGTCAGGATCTACTAGAGTAACGGTCGTCGCAGAAGAATCGAGGGGGCAACAGTTGCTTGCGGAGATCACTCAATCAGAGGTGCAGCTCACAGTTGAAGAAATCGTTCCGCCCTCAGCTATTGAACAACACGACTTCAGCGGGACCTGTTGCGTAATTACAATCGACGATGAGATCGACATGCCAACACAGGAGATCTACGACCATTTTCGGAGTACCCATCCAAACCAGCCTGCCATTCTTATCTCCTCAAATGCGGAAGCCAAACTGATTGAGACCTTACTCGAGGATCCGAACGGTGAGTACGTTTTTCTCTCTGACGAAGGCGCTTCAATGGGACTGGCTTCTGTTCGGTGTAAGAAGCTTCTTGGAGAAATGTGACCACAGTACTTTTATAAAGAGGGGCGACACCCGTCGTGATCGACGCGACGGCCGGGGCGACCTCGCGGGCTATGGGCTGAATATGCACACGGCTGGTACTCGTCTCGTGTTTACATTGGGGAACCGATCTTCGCGACGTCCAACCGCACGAAGTGGTGTCAATCCCGTCTCTCACGCCGTTCTATTCAGACGAAAACCATCTGTACGGTACGGTAAGTCTGCGTGCGTAGTGAATAGCTGTCTCACATCTCCCTCTGGTTCGATACGGGTCGTTCATTCGTCGCAATCGCTCGACGGTAGCGTAAACGAGAACGTCGATCCCTCACCGGGTTCGGACTCCAGTTCAATCTCGCCGCCGTGACGTTCGACGATGCGTTGACAGAGCGCGAGTCCGATACCCGTACCCGAGTGTTCCTCGTGCGTGTGTAGTCGCTCGAACACCTCGAAGACGCGCTCCTGGTCGCTAGGCTCGATCCCAATCCCTTGGTCGTGAACTGAAATGGTCCAGTCATCGCCATCGCGTTCAGCGGCGATGTCGACCCGTGGCGGCCGGTCGCCGCTGTACTCGATCGCATTGCTCAAGAGGTTCTGGAAGACCTGGCGCAACTGCCCGGCGTCGCCCACGACACGCGGAAGATCCTCGATTGTTATCTCGGCATCGCTCTCCGCAATCCGCATCTGCAGATCCGAACGAACGGCTTCGAGGACGTCGTTCAAGTCGACTGGCTCGAACGGATCACCCTGCGTTTCGACCCGCGAATACGCGAGCAATCCTTCGATCATCTTGCGCATTCGATCGGCACCGTCGATGGCGAACTCGAGGAACTCCTCGCCATCCTCGTCGAACGCATCTCCGTATCGTCGGTCGATCAACTGGAGATAACTCGAGACCATCCGAAGGGGTTCCTGGAGGTCGTGGCTGGCGGCGTACGCGAACTGTTCGAGTCGTTTGTTCGATTCTTGAAGTCGTTCGTTTGATTTCTCGAGGTCGGTTATCAGCTGTTCGAGCTCCCGCTGGTACCGGTGGCGCTCGATGGCCTCGGCGAGGATGGTGGCGACGCTCCTGACGAAGGTAACGTCCTGGTCGGTGAACTCCCGACGGTCGGTATCGTGCGTTCCGAGGATTCCCCACGCCTCGTCGAACGGTCCGATAATGGTGCTGATTCCGCTGCGGACATCGTGGCTTCGCAGCAACTCGGGGCCGCTGAACCGCGTTTCGGTCTCGAGATCCTCGACGACGATCGGGTGATTGTTCGCCAAGGTGTACGCAGCCTGCGAGTCCGCTTCGACGGAGGACACCGTTGCTTCACCGACGATGCCCTCCTGCCAACCCACGCCCTGACGTAACACCAGTTCCCGTTCGTCGGTATCGAGATCGAGTACCTTGCAGTAGTCGTTGTCGAGCACGTCCGCAACCTGCCGGGCTGCCTCGTGCATCAATTCGTCAAGATCGTCGGTTTCGAGCGCGTACTGTCCGAGGTCGGCGACGGCCTGTTGCTGACGAGCGCGCTGTTCGAGCGCGCGTTCGCGCTCTTTGCGCTCGGTGATGTCGTTCTGAACGGCGACGAACCGATCGATTTCGCCGTCGTCGTCGGTTACCGGCGCGATCGTCTGCTCGGCGTGGTACAGTTCGCCGTCTTTTCGTTGATCGGTGATCTCTTCATCCCACACGTCGCCGGCTCGAACCGTCTCCCAGAGAGTTTCGTAGTAGGAATCGTCGTGTTCGTCCGACCTGAGGATGCTGGGCGTCTTCCCGACCGCTTCCGCAACTGTGTACCCGGTCGTCTCTTCGAACGCCGAGTTGACGTACGTAATCTCCCCATCGATGTCGGTCATATAGATCGCGTGGCCCGACTCCTCGACCGCTTGCTCGAACCGTGTCAGCGCCCGTTCGCGCTCTTTGCGCTCAGAGATATCGCGGACAACACCCGTGCGACCGATCGATCCGTCTTCGAGTTCGTACGGCCCGAACCGGCCCTCGACTGGGATCGTCTCCCCGTCGGCGGTTTCGAGGTCGAACTCGATCGACGCGTACTCCCTCTTTTCCTCGACGATCTCCACTTTCAACTCCTCGGCGCGCTTGTCGACCGTCTCGTCGTGGATGAGCGTGACGTGTTCTCCCAGCAATTCGTCGTGGTCGTAGCCAGCCATCTCGCAGAACGCCTCGTTGACCATCACGAACCGGCCGTCGGCGTCGAGCGTCGCGACACCGTCCCAGATCGTCTCGATCGTCTGCTCGTACCGCTCGAGTTCTCGTTCGCGCTCTTTGCGCTCGGTGATATCGGTAAAGTAGACCGAAAGCCCGGTCTCGGAGGGATAGACGTTCACTTCGGCCCAGATACCCAGCGGTTCCGAGTGACGTTCAAACGAAATCGCCTTCTGGGTTTCCATCGCGTCGGTGTAGTGGTTGTAGAGATCCGATCCGACAGCCTCCGGAAACACGTCCCACAAGATCTTCCCGCATAATTCGTCTTCCGGGTAGCCGAGGAGTTCTTCTGCATTGGCATTGACGTGGGTGAAACGGTACTCTTCGTCGAGCGTGTAGAACGCGTCGGAGAATCGATCAAAAACCCGCTGTAGTTCGTGTTCGAGCTCCTGCTTGCGCCGATGCCGGTCGGTCATATCACGCGTGACCTTCAGGTAGCCGCGGTGCGTTCCATCGTCGCCCCAAATCGCGGTGATCGTCACGTTCGCCCAGAACTGACTGCCATCGTTTCTAATCCGCCACCCTTCGTCTTCGACGGATCCGTTTTCGGTCGCCTGTTTCAGATTCCGTTCGGGAATACCCGCGGCTCGATCCTCCTCAGTATAAAAGGTCGAGAAGTGTTCGCCGAGGATCTCCTCGCGGTCGTAGCCTTTGATCGCTCTTGCCCCGTTGTTCCAACTGATGACCTGGCCATCCCGGTCGAGCCGAAAGATCGCGTACTCTTCGACGGCGCCGACCAGCGACTGAAATCGCTCTTCGCTCTCGTGGCGAGCGTCTTCTGATTGTTTTCGGTCGGTGATATCGTAGTACAGTTCGATCCGACCGCCGGCGTACCGTCCCGATTCGATCGGTTTGCTCTGGTGTTCGAGCCAGCGTGGCTCCCGGGTTTCGCCTGCAGTGACGCGACACTCGAACGTCTCGAAATGGCGGTTCTCTTCGTAGGTCGCCCGAACCTTCTCCGCGAATCGATCTGGATCGTCGAATCGGTGCTTGATCGTTTTGTCGAGTACCGTTCGTTTGTCCTGTCCGACGAGGTCGTCGCGCTCGAGGCCGAGGTACTTCCCGATGGTCTCGTCGGCCCACGCGATCGTGAACTCTTCGTCCAGCACGAAGACGCCGATATTGGCCTCGTCGAGCACGTTCGTGACCGAGTCGACCGACGACTGTGCCGACTGGAGTGATTCTTGGCGTAGCGTTTTTTCGGAGATGTCTCGGGTAACGCCGATCGTCCCCTGGAACTCCCCCGCCTCGATCAGCACGTTGAGTCGCAGTTCACAGGGAACCACACTGCCATCGGCAGCTTGGACATCGAGTTCGAAAGTAGCGATGTCCCCGTTTTCTGCTTCGATCCGGCTTCGGATTTCACGTTCGGTGCGTTCGATGTCGTGATCGGTGAGAACGAGCGAGACGTGCTCGCCGAGGAGGTCGTCGCGTGAATATCCCGTCGTCTCGACGATCACGTCGTTGACCGCGACGAACCGTCCGTCCGAATCGAGTTGATACACGCCGTCGTCGATCGTGTTGACGAGTGTCCGATATCGGTGGAGCGCCACGTCGTCGTCGACGTCACCCCAGATTGCCCCGTCGGAGGGGCCCGCTCGAGTACTCATTATCGCTCGAAGATCATTGATCAAGTTAAAACAATCGCTGCTTACGAACTACACGAGCTGGCGTCCTTGTTCGGAGGTCACACGTGGGCTCAGCGTCCAATTCACGGACGCCTCATTACGGCAGCACTCTGGTAAAAACATACGTCAAAGGCAGAAAAGAACCTTCGGAGAGCATCACACGTTCCACTTGTCACCCTCCTGAACTGACTCGACAACATCGGTTATCGAGGTTCCACTACCCTGTACTAGTGGGTTTACCCAGCGTAAGACTCTGTATCGGCAGGTCCAATTTTCGCTAGCGCGGCGCGCGCTCTGCTCACCGCGTAAGTACCCGGCCTTAGGGGCACGTGATGGACCGTTCGAGCAGCGTGGAGCAAGCCTACTGGCCGTCAGTGGAGTCTTTGGGGAAATCTTCGCTGGAATTACTGATACGCTCGTTCACGATTTCGAGTTGCTCCTCGAGGTCGGCGATCCGGCACTCCTGAACGAGCAGCATCGAAATGAGGTGCGTAGTCGTCGGATCGGTGTGGTTCTGAATCCAACCAGCGTCGGCAAAGTTCCGCGCCTGGACGAATAGCCGCCCGAAGTGATCGTCGGCGATGTAGACGCCGCTTCCATCGGGACCGAGCGGAATGTCTTCCCCGTGGAGATCAACCTACGGGTGCTGGTCCATCTCCTCGGGACGCGCGCGTTTGACGTGCGTCCGCCCACAGCCCGAACAGATTGCGTCGACGGGAATGCGGACGTGACCGGCGGCCGCGCTCGCCAACTCCGCCTCGAGATCGCGATCGGCGGCGGCGCTCACCGTGAATCACCATCCTTGCGTTCAGTACCCGGCAGAAGTGTGCGACATCTGTATGATGTAAGGACGCTTTCGAGAGATGAACCACACGCATAGTTGGGGCCAGAACTGAAGAGCGATCGATTCTTTATTCCAGAGGAATTGATAGCTTCTCTTTGCTCCGAGTGTGATGGATTGGGAGAACAGGTTGCTAAATACGTTTCTGACAAAGGGGCAATAACTGACTTCGAGTGTACAGAATGTGGCCATGAATGGTCGCTTCCACTATGACCTGACTGCGTCCAGTTTTCGATCTGTCTCTTTTTGGAGCGTTCAGTACCGATCGAAGCGTTATCGCCGTCAGTTCGAACCTCTCGCTTCTCGAGCGCACAGCGAACGTCGGCATCGGTCGCTTGATGGGCTGGATGGGCTATGGGCGTCCGACTCTCGACGAGGTACAGCTGACTCGCCCGGACGAACTCAGACATCGGCCTCACCTCCGTGGTGACCGACGGCCGTCTCCGGATCGGGAATGCTGACGGTAACGCCAGCTGCGGACCCGCGGGTCAGTCGGCGGTACGAGTTACGCTCTCCGCAACGATGGGTGCGATCGTTGTTGTCACCGTAAACGCGGCAGAATCGACCCGAAACGTACGCTCCGCAGTGTTTGCACGTCGAGGTGTCGACCGACGGCCACGGTGCGATCGTCACGCCGACCACCTCCAGAAAGCGGCCGCTACGTGATGTGAGAACGAGGGCCGTGAAGCAGCAAAACGCGCCGCTTCACTGTTATACAGTATGGGATCGCCCGGATTTGCACCAACGGAAGACGCTCGCTCTCGTTCCACTCGAGCGCTGCGACTTCCGAGGTTCAAACCGCGCTCTTTCAGATTCCTGCTGCTCGCGAGTTTGCTCGCAGCAGGAAGTATGGGATCGCCCGGATTTGAACCGGGGTCACGGGCACCCAAGGCCCGAAGTATACCAAGCTAACCCACGATCCCGTACCTCCCTCTTACTGGTGCACTGCATAAAGGGTTTCGTTACGCACCGAACGGTTTTACCGGTCGAGGTGATACCGCCGAGCACATGACTGGTCTCGAAATCCTCCTCCTCGTCCTCGTTCTCGTGGGTGTACTCCTCGCCGCGACGATCGTTCGTGCGATCAGCCCGTTCATCGTCAACGCGGTCGTCGGCTTGCTCGTCTTGTTCCTCGCTAACGCAGTGTTCGCGCTCCCCATCGCCGTGACACCGGTCGTCCTCCTGATCGTCGCCCTGGGTGGGGTCCTCGGTGCGATCGCCGTGATCGTACTCGCACTGTTCGGCGTCGCGTTCGTTCCCTAAAACGAGACTCCCACGCGTCAGCGACTCTCCGTCGGTCCTGTCGCGTCGTCACTTCTCCAGAATTCGAGCGATGTCTTCGTCCGTCGCCTCGGCCGTCGGCGTCGGCTCGAACTCGATCGTCCCTGCCGCGCCGTCGTTCCACTCCGCGAGCAGGTCCGCGACCTCCTCGTCGGTCGCCTCCGGGAGCGAGTCTTCGGCGTCCTCGTCGGCGACGACGGCATCGAAGATCGTTCCGAACGTGGAGACGACGCGATCCTCGTGACGCGTCGGATCGAAGTGAAAGTGCGCGGAAGCGTCGACGCTCGCGAGTCGGGTTGTGAGCACGTGCGTAAACTGAAACACCCGCTTGGGAGCGGAACTGCACAGGAGCGCGTCGAGCGAGTCGAAACAGACCGTGATCCGCTCGTCCGACTCCTCCCAGTGTTTACAGAATCGACTGATCGCGACGCCGATCTCTCCGAGATCGGTCGGATCGCAGACGGAGTCGACGACGACGGTGTCGGTGAAGTCGGGATCCACGTCGCCGGTGCTGTGTAACAGGTCGCCGACCCGAAGCAGTCCGACCGTTCCGTCCACATCGTCAGCGTTCGGCTCCGTCGGCTGGTCGTCGCCGAACGTCACGCTGAGTTCGGCCGTGGGGTCGTGCTCGTGACGGAGTGCGGCGCAGGCGTCGGACTCGCCGCGGGTCGCGTGTACGAGTAAGACGTTGGCCGGCGGTTCGATCTCGGCGGGTGGTTCGGGCTCCATTGATTTCGTCGGGGTGATCCCCGTGCTGATAGCTGCATTGGCACTCTCGTTCTTTACCGTTCCGGCCGCTGATACGTTCCTCAAAAGGGTTCCGGCCGGCGTCGCGTGGGTGTGACTCTCGGGCGTGATTGGACGAACCGAATTGTCTCAGTGGTAGACTCGAGGCCGCTTACAGATCGTCGTCGCGAAGCTCGAGGTCGGCGACGAGTTCGTAGGGGTGGGCGTCCTTCCGAATGCCGTCGAGCAGCGCGAACGCGTCGCCGGGGTCGAGGAAGTGTCTCGTGATGACGCGGCCCAGCGGCGTGGGTTCGAAGCCGTCGATGAAGTCGTACTGCAGGAGCTTTCCGATGGCGTGTTTCGTCGGGATATCCCCGATCATGCGGTCGTTGAGCGCCTTTGCGGCTTTCCCGCCGACCGTGATGTTCGCGAGCGTCTCCTCGACGGCTGCGCCCTCGTCGTAGTGGGTCATCACCGACTCCATGTCCCCCTTCAACAACTTGAACGCGACCTCGTCCTCGCTCATCTCCATCGAGTTGTGGTAGGCGCAGTCGGGTTCGACGAGGACGTACACCGTCCCCTTGTCGTGATAATCCGGCCGACCCGCGCGGCCGAGCATCTGGTGGAACTCCTGGACCGAGAGCCACTCGATCCCCATCGCCAGCGAGTCGAAGATGACCTGCGAGGCCGGGAAGTCGACCCCCGCGGCCAGCGCAGCCGTCGTGACGACCGCGGACAACTCCTGTTCGCCGAACTGGCGTTCGACTTGTTTCCGCTTCCGGTAGTCCAGCCCCGCGTGGTACGGCGCGGCGGAGTAGTCCAGCTTTCGCGAGATCTCGTGACACCGTCGCCGGGAGTTCGTGAAGATGATCGTCTGCCCGCGATACCCCTTCGAGGACTCGGTATCGAACGCGCGCTTGACGAGTTTGTTCTCGATGCGGACCTTCTCCTGGCCGTCGGCGAACGTGACGTGGCGCTCGATCGGGACCGGCCGCTCCTCGAACTCGATGAGTTTCGCCTCGAGCGCCGTCGCCAACTGCTCGGGGTTGCCGACGGTCGCGGAGAGGTAGACCCACTGTGCACCCTCGTACTCCTCGCGGCGTTTCGCCCGCTGCTCGCAGGTGTACTTCAACCGCGAGATGAGCCCGTCCAGTCGGTGGCCCCGTTCTTCCTCTTTGAGCGTGTGCACCTCGTCGATGACGACGGTCCCGATGTCGCCCATCTCCTTGCCCGTCCGCAGCGCGTGGTCGATCCCCTCGTAGGTGCCGACGATGACGTCGGCGTTGGGATCGAACTGGTTGCCGTTGTCCGAAATCCGACTCGCGCCCACGCGAATCGAGACGTCGACAAGGTGGCCGTACTCGTCCTGAAAGTCCTCGTACTTCTGGTTCGCGAGTGCCACGAGCGGGACGAGAAACAGCATCTTCCCCTTCCCCTCGAGCACGCGGTCGATCCCGGTCATCTCGCCGACGAGCGTCTTTCCGGTCGCCGTCGCCGAAACCACCATCTGATCGTCACCGTCGAGCAGCCCGTGATCCACCGCGAGGCTCTGGACGGGCAACAGCGTCTCGAACCGGTCCTCGAGCAGGTTCTGGACGCCGGGATGCAGATTCATCGAGTCCACCCGGACGGGGTCGACCTCGTCGGTCGTCGCCGAGATGGTATCGAACTTCGTCAGATCGGGGTCGAGTTGCCCCTTCAGCAGGTTGACGATCCGTTCTAAGTCCTGAACCTCCATCATGAGGTCCTCGAGGCGGTCTTTCGCCGCCCCCGTCACCTCGCCGCCGCCGGCGTAGCTCAGCTGGCGTTCGAGTTGCTGCCGTGCGCAGTCCTTGCAGATCCAGTCGTTGTCGTCCTTGATCGCAGTGTCCGTCGTGATCGGCGAGTAGCGGCCCGCGGAGGCGCAGTACCGACAGGTACGGACGGTCTTGGTCTTGTCCTCGAGC
Organism: Natronorubrum texcoconense; assembly: GCF_900100335.1. Lineage (GTDB taxonomy): Archaea > Halobacteriota > Halobacteria > Halobacteriales > Natrialbaceae > Natronorubrum > Natronorubrum texcoconense. Next base: position 222,335 of record NZ_FNFE01000004.1, read on the forward strand.
TGGTAGCCGCCGAACATCTCGGTGAGCTCCTGACGACCCGTCCGCGAGGTCTGTTCCGAAATACGGATCCGCTTCGCTCGGCGGGCGAGTTCGACGAACTCGTCGGGCTGGCGGGGCTCCTCGCTCGAGCCGTCTTTCAGTCGGAACTTCGCGGGGCGGGGGCCGGCCGAGGTTTCGGACAGCCCGAGTTTCGCCCGGAACAGCCGCTGTCCGTCACGTTCGACGACGACGAGATAGTCGTTGCCGATCTCGTGACAAAAGATCGTCTCGACCTCCTGGACCTGCTTCGACACGACAACAGATAGTCGCGTGGCGTACTTGAGCGATTCGGACTTTCTGTGTCGCCTGATAACGAGTCACAACGCACTGTCTCGAATCACTGGTACTCCGCCGAGAGACGCTTCGATCCGCTCGATCTGCGGCTCACTTCACTTGTACGAGACTTCACTACTCGGGAGAAGACGTCACTGCTCGAGACGAGACACCAGTTCCGCACGCGACCGCGTCCGCGCCTCCCCGACTCCGCGTCTCCGCGCGGCCGGCGACGTGCCGGCCGCCCTCCGACAGCCGTTTGGCGGCTGTGAGGGCTGTTGGACGAGAGCGGCTGGACGACCGGCTGCGGTTCACTCCCCGACGGGATGGTGGGGCATGATCGTCGGCCCTTCCTCGCCGTAGCCGACGGTGGCGACGACGCCGAACACTTCCTCGAGTAGTTCGTCGGTGACGACCTCGTCCGGCGGGCCCCAGTCGTAGACGGAGCCGTCCCGGAGCGCGACGAGGTTGTCGGCGTAGCGGGCGGCCTGGGAGATGTCGTGGAGGACGACGCCGACCGTGACGCCGCGTTCCTCGTTGATCGTTCGAACGACCTGCATCACCCGAAGCTGGTGGTGGAGATCGAGGTAGGTCGTCGGCTCGTCGAGCAGGAGGACGTCGGTCTCCTGGGCGAGCACCATCGCGATCCAGACGAGTTGTTTCTGGCCGCCGCTCAGGGTACCGACGTTCTCGTCGCGCAGGTGGTCGACGCCCGCGAGGTCGATCGCCCGTTCGACGGCCGCCTCGTCGTCCGCGCCGACGGTATCGAAGAAGCCTCTGTGGGGGTACCGCCCGTAGTAGATCAGCTCTTCGGCGCTCATACTGCCCGGGGACTCGTGCTCCTGGGAGAGCAAGCCCACGCGGCGGGCGAAGGCCTTGGAGTCGAAGCCGTCGATGTCGTCGCCGTCGAGGAGGACGACGCCGTCGTCGGGGGCGTGCTGGCGGGCCAGCGCCTTCAGCAGCGTCGACTTTCCGCTGCCGTTCGGACCGACCAGGGCCGTCACCTCGCCCGCAGGAAGGTCGAGTCGGTCGACCTCGACGACCGGCTCCTCGGTCGAGGGGTAGCCGATGGCGAGCTCTTCGCCGACGAGTCGGCTCGAGCCGTCCGCGTCTGCGTCGGCGTCGGTCGGCGGTGGCCGGCGCTCGAGATCGGTTTCGGCTGTCTCGCTGTCGGATCGCGTTTCGGACGGGGATTCGAGGGAGTGTTCGTTGCTCATAGGTCACCGAGTTGGTCGCGTTTTCACAGCAGATCGCGGCAGTACGAGCCTCCGATCAGCACCGTCGAGATGCCGACGGAAGCCGGTTCGGGCTGTCGAACAGGACCAGCATACCGGGTCGGGCGCCGACGTCGGCCGACGCCAACAGCGCGGAACTGACGAAGCTGCAGCCGATCGTCAGCCGCTGATAGTCGCTGCCGACGATCGTGCTGGACCACGTGGGGGACGACGAGGCCGACGAAGCCGCTGATGCCGATCGCGCCGCCACCGTACCCGCGGCTCTCGTTCGACGACGGGACGTCCCCGCTCATCTCACTCCCCGTCCCGGACGATCTCGGCGACTCGGTCGCGGTCGAAGAGTTCCCCATCGAACTGATCGGGGTAGCACTCGAGTGCGGTCCGTTCGGTGACGAACAGGTTGTAGATCGGTCCCTGGTAGATCGGACCGCCGCGGAAGACCTGTTCGTTTTCGACGGCGGTGAGGTCGCTCGCGACGCTGTGATCCGCCATATACTCGAGGACGGTCTCTTCGAACTCTTCGCGGCTTTTGTCCTCGTGGCCGCGCAGGAAGATCGCGTCCGGATCGACGTCGAGAATCGCCTCGTAGTCGATCGTGCCCCGGTCGCTCGTGCTCAGGCCGCCGATGCCGGTTCCCTCGAGCGCGTCGCCGATCTCGAGGTCGCGATAGTGTTTGTTGCCGGCACCCTCGTCGCTGATGCGATAGGGAGAGAACTCCTCGGGTTCGTTCGACCCCTCGAAGACCAACAGGCCGTCGGGTCGGTCGTCCTCGTCCGGCAGCGAGGCATCGATTTCCGCGAGCAGTTCGTCGTGCACCGTCGAAAACGCCTCGTAGCGATCCTCGCGGCCGAACACCTGTGCGACTTTCTCGAAGGCCTCGTACAGCGTGTAGTACTCGTAGTCGTGCCACTCGTCGGTCCGTCTGAAGATCGTGTTCCCGACGAACGGGGCGACGTATTCCTCGATCTCGCTTACGTCGTCGGCGTCGAGTCCGAACGCGGCGTTGTGTTCGAGCCAGTTCGGGTCGACCAGGTGGACGTCGACGTCGAGTTCGTAGAACAGTTCCTTGTCGACGCCGTCGTTCCACAGCGGCGTCGGCTCCGCGGGGTAGGGGATGTCGAGTTCGTCGTAGTAGTGAGTGTGGAACCGGTACGGTTCGCCCACGGCTTGCAGCCCGTCACCGACGCCGAGTGCGACGCCCATGTCGGCGTAGTCGCTCTCGTAGGCGAGCCAGGTTTCCGGGACCGAATCGAACTCGACGGTACCGACCGGCTCCATCGTCACGGCGGTCGATCCGTCGTCGGAATCGTCGCCACCTTCATTATCGTCCCCAGTTCCGCTAACGCAGCCAGCGAGTAGTCCGACCGTCGCCGTTCCCGTCGCGAGAACGGTTCGTCGAGTTGCTGTCGGTTCCATACATTTTAGGCTCACCTAATTGTTGAAAAGCCCATCGTTTTAGGGCTACCTAAATCAAGGGGCGACTATCGCGATCGAACGGTCTCGAGACGGCCGGAACCTGGATTGGTCGAACCGAACGGTCCGTGAAATCTACAGCAACCCGTACAGCGGAACGACGGCGAACCACGCGATGTAGCCCAGCGAGACGGCCATCAGCACGTCGATGCGCTGGGCGCCCGCCGCCTCGTCCAGTCGCCCGCGAATCAGCCAGCATATCCCCAGCGCGTGGGGGACGGAGAGGACGATCGCCGGCCCGTACGCGTCGGGAACCAGTCCCAGGAGGTGCCAGCCGACTGCGGTCAGCGCGGCCAGTAGTGACGTTCCCATCGCGACCGCGCCGGCGCCGCCGATCCCGAACCGGACGGCGATCGTTCGCTTGCCTGCGGCTCGATCGGCCGCGTAGTCGGGTACCCCCGCGAGCGTGATCGAGGGGAGAACGGCTACCAGGAACGGGACGCCGAGCAGCCACGGCTCCGGCTCTCGCCACGTGCCGCCGAGGACGAGGAACCCGATCAGCAGCACGCCGATACTGTGGGTCCAGGCGACGGTCACCTCGCCGAGCGTTCGATACGACAGTTCCAGCGGCGGGGCGGTGTAACCGAGCGCCAGCACCGCGAGCGCGGCCACCGCGCTCGCCGTCGCGGCCGTCGAGCCGGCGCTGGCCGCCACCGTGGCAGCACCGAACACCGCCGCGAGTACGAGCGTTACGCCGATCCCAGTCCGAAGCTCGCGAACCGATAGCGCGTCGTCGACCAGCACCTGCGACCCGCCCGTGAACGGCCCGGCGAACGCGTTCTGCCGGTCGGTCTCGTAGTCGTAGTGCTCGTTACTCAACACCGTCGCCGCCTCGAGGAAGCACAGAAAGCCCAACCCCAGCCAGTACGCGGTCGAACTGAAGACGTCGCTCGAGCCGACCGCGGCCAGCGCACCGATCGTGTAGGCGAGCCACGCCATCGGGTAGAACTGGAGACGGAGCGCGCCCAGCCAGGTCTTGGCTTTGCGCGTCGTTCGCGCCGTTCGGGACTCCGGGCCCGTTACCAGCGTTCGTCCCCGCTCTCTGGCCTGTTCGAGCCAGCCTTCCCGTTCCTCGAGCGTCGAGGACTCGATCGGACCCAGTTCCGTCACCCGCGTGGTCCGCACGCCGGCGTAGCCCAGCGTGGCGCGTTTGACGGCGTTGGTCCCCGGCTGACGGTAGATATACGTGTAGACCCACGGAGGCATATCCATCGTGACGATCAACTCGGCCGTCTTGTCGTCGAGCAACTCGGCGTGGCCCGCACCCTCGCCCTCGTCGTACTCCGCGAACGCGAAGCCGGGTTCGAAGACGCGGTCGAAAAAGCCCTTGAGCCGCGCGGGCATCGTCCCCCACCAGTTCGGGTAGACGAAGGCGAGGTGGTCCGCCCACCCGATCAGTCGTTGGGCCGCCCGAAGGTCGTCTTCGAGGTGCTGGTCGGTCGGGCTCTCGGCGTGGACGTCGGGGTCGAACTCGAGGTCGGCGACAGCGAGTTCGCGGACGTCGACGCCGGCCTCTTCGGCCCCCTCGCGATAGGCGTCCGCCAGCGCGCCACAGAAGCTCTCGGTCCGGGGATGGCCCAGAATACAGAGGACGTTCACTGCGTTGCCGGCGATTCAACGATCCGAGGGATATAGTTGATTCGCGGCTGCTGCCAGTGAAACCGTATCCGTCGTCGAGTCGCCGTCGCTCACTCGACCAGTTCGATCGCGTCGTCGCCGTTCGGCACGGCACAGATAAACGCGCCCCGCTCGTCGCCCTCGTTTCGGTACCAGTGGACGGTCCCGCCGGGAATGAGCAGCGAATCGCCCGCGCTGACCTCGTATTCTTCCTCTCCGATGCCCACCGTGTACTCGCCTTCGAGGACGTACTGCTCGTGTTCGACTTCGTTCGTGTGTTCGGGCACCTCTGCGCCGGCCTCGAGGACGAACCGTCGGATCGCGAAGTTGGGCGCGCCGTGGTCGTCGCTGATAAGGACGCCCTTCTCGAGACCGTCGGCGGCGCTGACGGGTTCGTACTCGATCTCGTCACGTCGGCGGATCGTCGGCTCGGGGTCGGTTGTCGATTCGGTCATACCAGTCAGTGGGCGCTGAAGCCACTAAACGTTCACCGGGTTCGCTATCGCCGGAGAGCGCCGTCGCTCGTCGGTGTAAAATACAGTTCTGAAGTGCCGATACCTCCGCGAATTCCGATTTACAGGCGCTCGACGTTCGTCGCGCGCGGGCCCTTGGGGGCCTGCTCGATGTCGAACTCGAGCTCCTGTCCTTCCTCAAGGTCCGGGCCGCCGATGTCTTCCATGTGGAAGAACACGTCGTCGTCCGCGTCCTCAGTCTCGATGAATCCGTAGCCGCCAGTGTCGTTGAAGAAATCAACGGTTCCTTTCGCCATTGCTTCTAAAGAGAGTGCCCCGATACGCATAAAGCCTGCGACTCGATTCATCTCGCCGTTCCGGTCCGATAACGGGCATTGGAGGGTCTCCCGTCCAATCCCCGCCGTTTCGTTAGAGTTCGTTTCGCCCCTCGAGTCGGTGGACCGTCACGGAGACGAAAAACACCAGCATGAACAGGAAAAAGCCGACGACGAGCCCGCCGAGTTCGGTCGCGCCGATACCGCCCGGGGTGACCATCGCGAGCACTGCCAGCGCCAGGATGAAGACGAGAATCGTAAAGACGCCGACGGCGTAGTAAAAGCCGGTGTCCGACTCGAGGTACTCCCGCATAGGGTGACGTTTCATCGCAGCCGGCAAAACGCTACCGGCAGCGGGCCGCTCGAGTCCGGCTCGACGCGACAAAACTCGATATTTGGCGGGCGTGGTCGCCCTCAGTAGAGCAGACTGCGCGTCGCTTCCACGTACTCCGGCGGAATTTCCTCGGCGATCGCTTCAGGGTTCGTCTCGCCGTTGACGTTGACCAGATACGCACGTCCGTGTTCGTCGCCGTAGATCCCCTGGAAGTCGTAGACGAAGCCGTAGACGTCGATCTCGTCCGGAACGTCGTCTGACTCGCGGAGGAACGTCGCCTGATGGTCGACGTTGTACTCGACGAGTTGGTTAATCACGGTCTCCTCGTCGGCATCGGCGTCGATCAGGTCGCTCTCGAGGGCCTCCTCGACGACGGGGACGAGCTGTCCGACCCACTTGTCGACGCCGCGCGGACCGGGCATGCTGCCGCCGGTTGCGGCCTGATACGCGGCGGTGACGGCTCCGCAGCCGGTGTGGCCGACGACGGCGGCGACGTCGGTGTCGGCGTGGTGGATGGGGTACAGCAGGCCGCCGTCGACGATTTGCTCGCCGTCGTCCTCGTCCCAGACCTGGTTGCCGATGTTGCTCGGGGTGAACACCGTCCCCGGATCGTCGACGCCCCACATCCGTTCCTGTGGGACTCGCGAGTCAGAACAGCAGACGGTGACGACGTCGGGGTGTTGTCCCGTCTGCACCGCGTCGAAGTAGGCCTCGGGAAGTCCGTCGACGTGACGCTCGTTTCCGGCCAGCAACTCGTTGAGAACGCCGTGGTCCATACGAGAACGTTGTCGGATAACCGCCAAAACGTTTCCCTTCGGGTCGGGATTTGCGAGGCTCCGAACGGCGGTCGGCCCCCGATTACGGTTTGGTTCCGATCCGGGTCGCGGACTCGAGTCCGACGCTAACGAACGAAACTCTCAGCCGGTTCCGGGACACCAATATTAACCTACCGTCCCCACCCAATGGGGGTATGGCAGAAACCAGACAGTGGCAGCTCGCGAGCCGTCCGGTCGGCGAACCGACCCACGACAACTTCGAACTCGTCACCGTCGATCGTCCCGAACCCGGCCCGAACGAGGTGCTGATCAAGACGCTCTATCAGTCCGTCGACCCGTACATGCGCGGGCGGATGCGCGATGCAGAGTCCTACGCCGAACCGTGGGACGTCGGCGATCCGATGCAGGCCAGCGTCGTCGGCGAAGTGCTCGAGTCCAACAGCAGCCGGTTCGAGTCGGGCGATTTCGTCACCGGCGATCTCCTGTGGGCGGAACACATCGCGGCGGACGCGGGCGAACTCCAGCGAGTGAACCCGGATCACGGCCCGATCTCGACGGCCCTCGGCGTGCTCGGGATGCCCGGCGTGACGGCCTACTGGGGAACCACCGACGTCGCCGACCCCAACCCCGGCGACACGGTCGTCGTCTCCGCCGCCGCCGGCGCGGTCGGCTCAGTCGTCGGTCAACTCGCGAAACTCTCGGGCGCACGCGTAGTCGGCACCGCCGGCAGCGAGGCGAAAGTCGACTGGCTCACCGAGGAGCTCGGCTTCGACGCCGCGATCAACTACAAGGAGACCGACGACCTCTCCGGCGCGGTCGACGAGACCTGTCCGAACGGCGTCGACGTCTACTTCGACAACGTCGGCGGCCCCATCACGGACGCCGTCTGGCCCCGGCTAAACGTCGACGCCCGCGTCGCGGTCTGCGGCCAGATCGCGCTCTACAACGAGACTCAGGTGCCGACCGGCCCGCGAAAGCTCGCCAAACTCATCGAGACCCGCGCGAAAGTCGAAGGCCTGCTCGTCAGCGACTACCAGCCGCGCTGGGGTGAGGCGCTCCAGCGTCTCTCGCAGTTCGTCCAGAGCGGCGATATCCAGTACCGCGAGAACGTCGTCGAAGGCTTCGAGAACGCGCCGGACGCGTTCCTCGGACTGTTCGAGGGCGAAAACATCGGGAAGCAGGTGGTTAAAGTCGCAGATCGAGACGAATAGGACACGAAGACGGCTTTTTCTCTCAGTCCGTCAGTCCGTAGCCGACTTTGAACAGGTAGACGTCGACCGCGATAACGACGACGGTAAGCAGTGTCAGGATGCCGAGTGACACATACGGCGCGAACTCGGCGTAGGCCGTCGGCGCAACCGAGATCATATCGGAGTGACCCAGCAGACCGTACCGGACGCTGTCGACCATGTACACCATCGGATTCAGCAGGGAGACCTGCACCTGCCAGGCCTGGTCGAACATCTCGAGGGAGTAAAAGACCGCTCCGAAGAAGACCAGCGGCCGCAGGATGAACTGGTTCATGACGGTGAGATCGTCGAAGTCTCGTGCCACGAGCCCGCCGATGATGCCGAAACCGGCGAACAGCGATGCGATGACGATCATCGTGGCGACGAGAAACAGGCCGTGTTCGATCGATATCGGGACGAACAGCCGGCCGATAACGGCGATGATCACGCCGACGATCAGTCCGCGGACGGCGCTCGCGCCGACGTAGGCGACGACCATCTCCGCGTAGGACAGCGGCGAGGTGAGCGTCTCGTGGATGTACTCGTTCCACCGGCCGTGGAAGATCGAGAACGAGGCGTTCTCGAAGGCGTTGGAGATCGTGCCGAGGACGACGAGTCCGGGGACGAGAAAGAGGATGTAGCCGATCCCCTCCACCGGCTCGTCGATCCGTCCGCCCAGGATGAGCCCGAAGACGGCGAAGTAGAGCACGTTCGTGATCGCCGGCGGCATGAACGTGTTCTTCGGTCGCCGGATGAACCGCAGCAGTTCGCGCCGGAAGAGCGCCCGGAAGCCGACCGACAGCATCAGGCGACCCCCTCCTGTTCGCGCTCGCGTTCGACATCGCGTTTCTTCTCGCCGTTCTCCTCTGCGCCATCGTCCGCGGACGACGCACTGGAGCGGGTCACCGTTCGATCCTCGCTCCGCGTCAGATCGACGAAAATCTCCTCGAGCGATGTCCGTGAAATCTCGAGGTCGACGATCTCGTAGCCCATCGCCTCGAGATCGTTGAGCAACTGCGGCGCGGTCGAACCGCCGTCGTCGACGCGCACCTCGAGGCTCTCGCCGGCCGCCGACGTTGTCACCTCGTGTGCGTACGCGCCGAGATCCGTCTCGAGGTCGGCCGTCGCGCCCGCGGAAATTTGGGACTCGAGACGAACGGAGATCGTGTCGGTGCCGCGGGTCTTCAGGTCGTCCGGCGTCGCGACGGTCACCTTCCGGCCCTCGTTCATGATCGCGACGCGGTCACAGAGGCGCTCGGCCTCCTCGATGTAGTGCGTGGTCAAGAGGATCGTCGTCCCTTCCTCGTTGAGTTCGGTGACGAGGTCCCAGAGGTCGTGGCGTAACTGGACGTCGACGCCCGCCGTCGGCTCGTCCAGAATCAGCAGATCGGGATCGGTGACGAGCGCGCGGGCGAGCAGGAGCCGGCGTTTCATCCCACCGGAGAGCCAATCGAAGCGCTCGTTGCGCTTGTCGTAGATCCCGACTCGCTTCAGCACCTCGTCGGCGCGTTCGGCGGCCTCGTCCTCGGGGACGCCGTGGTAGCCGGCCTTGTGCTCGAGGACTTCCCGAATGGGGAAGAAGCGATCGACGTTGAACTCCTGGGGCGCCAGCCCGATCGCGTCGCGGGCCTGCCGGTAGTCGTCTTCGACGTCGTGGCCGAAGACGCGCGCGTCGCCGCCGGTCTTGCGGACCAGGCCGACCAGCGTGTTGATGAACGTCGTCTTGCCCGCGCCGTTGGGGCCGAGCAGGCCGAAGAACTCGCCCTCCTCGACGGTGAGCGACAACTCCTGTAGGGCGCGTAAGTCGCCGTACTCCTTCACGAGGTCCGTCGTCTCGATGGCCGGTGGCATCGCCGGGGAGTCGGCCCCGGTCGCGGTTAAGAATGTTGATAGCGGCGCTCGAGACGGCCGAAACGGCGGGTTTTGCCGCTTCACCGCTCGATTACGTCGTCAGTCAGTCGTTCAGTCGGCAGACCGTCGCTCAATCCGCGGTTCGTGGCTGCCGGTTCGGGCTCACCGAACCGCTCTTCTGGACGATATCGAAGGCGGTCATCACGTCCGAACGCGAGATGAGGCCGATGAGATCGCCGTCGTCGACGACGAGCAGGCGACCGATGTTGTGTTCGCGCATTCGTTCGATCGCCGTCATCGCGTCCGACTCGGGCGAAATCGTCTTCAGGTCGGTCGTCATCACCTCCTCGACGGTGAACGCGTCGCGCTCGACGGGGTCGATTTCGCGGGCGTCGCTCAGTGTGACGAGACCGACGAGTCGCTCGCCCTCGAAGCCGCTGCGGTCGATCACCGGATAGCCGGTGTGACGCTCAGTGAACATCCGCTGGATCAGCGCCGCGACCGACGTCTCGGGGCCGACGGTGTGAAGATCCTTCGCGGGCGTCATGATATCGCCGACGGTGACGTCCTGGAAGGCGGCTTTCATCGTCACCTGCTGGGCCTCGCTCGAGGCGGCGATGTAGATGAAAAAGGCCAGTGCGATGAAGATGATGTTGAACTGAAGGAGCCCGAACAGCCCCATCAGGATCGCGAACAGTTTACCGACGCTGGCGGCCTGCTGGGTCGCCTTCGCGTAGGGCGTGTTGCGGGCGAGCAGCGCCCGGAGGACGCGACCGCCGTCCATCGGGAACGCGGGGATCATGTTGAACCCGGCGAGGACGATGTTCAACACCGCGAGGTAGCCGAGGACGAACCGCGCGCCGTCGAAGCTCTCCGGCGTGAGGAGAAAGAGGCCGTAGGAGCCGATACCGACGAGTATTGAGACGATTGGGCCGGCGATGGCGATGTTCAGCTCCTGTCGCCAGTCTTCGGGCATCTCCGAGAGCGCGGCGATGCCGCCGAGCAGCCAGAGCGTGATCGAGTCGATCGGGAATCCGTAGCGCTGGGCGGTCAGCGAGTGGCCGAGTTCGTGGAGGACGACGCCGACGAACAGGCCGATCGCGGCGATCAGTCCGACGAGGTAGGGCAGCCACCACTCGGTAGTGAGCGCATCGACGTCGATCCCCGCGCCCATGGACGTGTTGAGGATATCGACGACGGGTTCGATCTGGACGCCGATGAGATACGCGAACAGCGGCAACACCAGTAAGAACGTGAGATCCAACTTGATCGGAATCCCGAACAGGGAGCCGATCCGGAAACTCTTCATCATGTATCACACTATCGGCGGAGGCGCCTTAAAAACGCCGCCATCGCGACGTTTCGCCGCTCGCGCTGACGAGGATCTGCGGACCTTGTACCTCTCGTCCACGACTCGAGTCACTCAAATACTCGCCTGTAAGCGATGGCGAGGCCGGAACAGTTCGCCCGACGGCTCTACTCGAGTCCCGTTCACCCAGTTGACGGCCGTCACGGACTGGGAATGTTAATACTCCTTATACAGGATCGCTTGCCCAGATTATAACGATCATCTATTTTATTTGTTACTGTCGATTAGTGCGATTTCAGCAATTCGAATCGAATCGAGTCGAACTGAGATACAGCGGCGTCGGAAACTATTTCGAGACGAGACAGTCGCTCGGTCCTGCTCGAGAGGCTTCAGTCTGCTGTATGCGGGACAATAACATTCGTCGCATCGCGATGGCTTCCCTTGCCACTTCGAATCAATAGATATAATCACAATAATACTCGTTAGCCAATATGCATTATCCCCACCATAGATTTATACGGAAGTTCGGCGATGGTGTAGATACGATGATAGAACAGACTCACCCCAACGCCGAAATCAGTCAGCTGCCAACCGAGGTCGAGTCCCCACAGGGAAAGCTCGTCTACCTCTACATCGACGCGACGGGCGGTGCCACCGCCGACGAGATGGGACAGATCCTCTCGATGAAGAAGATCGGGATCCTGAGCGTTCTCAACTCGCTCTCGAGTTCGGGTCTCGTCGAGAAGCGAAACGACCGGTACGTCCTCGCCAACTGAGCCGCTATTCTGTCGCCGCGCGTCGTGCTGTCGGTGTCGTTACGGGAGCCACGGCTACTCGAGTCCGCCGCGAACGTCGGTTCCGTCGCGTCTCTCGGACGAAACGCTCCGACCTTCGACGACCACGTGCACCGTTTTCGGCCTTCTTCCTGTCGATTCCCGTCGGTAAATCGGTACGCGCTCCCGATCGTTCGGACCGGCACCGGTATCGATGCAATCGGTTGGCATCGCCTCGTCCGCTCGCGTATTCGAACCCCCGTTCCAGCGCGTGGTTCGAAGCCTTTATCCGCACGGTAGGCCTGCGTTTTCGTAAGTAATCACAGCCATGTCAGACAAACCTGCCTCAATGTACCGGGAAATCGATAAGCCGGCCTACACGCGCCGCGAATACATTACCGGCATCCCGGGCTCGAAAATTGCACAGCACAAGATGGGCGACGTCAGCGCCGATCCTGACGAGTACCCCGTCCAGATCAGCCTCATCACCGAGGAGGAAGTCCAGATCCGTCACGGGAGCCTCGAGGCCTCGCGTCTCTCGGCCAACCGTCACATGCTGAAAAACGCCGGTGAGCACAACTACAAGATGATTCTCCGGAAGTTCCCCCACCAGGTCATCCGAGAGAACAAGCAGGCGACGGGCGCGGGTGCAGACCGTGTCTCCGACGGGATGCGACAGTCCTTCGGGAAGATCGTCGGCACCGCCGCGCGAATGGGCTCCGGCGAGCGCATCTTCACGATCTGGTGTGACGTCGACGACGCCGAGTTCGCCAAGGACGCGCTCCGACGCGCCTACAACAAGATCTCGCCGCCGTGCCGTATCGTCGTCGAACGGGGCGAAGAGCAGCTGATTGCGTAAAACGAACTTTTACTCTGCGGGTGCGCCTTCGGCGCACCCTCGGTAAAATCTCGAGAGAGCAAAGCTCTCTCGGACCTCGCGGAATCTTCGATTCCGCTTAGCTTCGATGAAAAGCACCGGAAGACGTTCCTACTCGCTCACTTCGTTCGCTACGTGGGCTGCGACTTCCGAGCCCTCGTTCGTTTCACTCACGAGGACACTCCTCCTTCCGTTTCCTCACTCCTTTCAGTTGTTCGTCCACATCAGTCGTCGGCCCGCTCGCTCGGCCTTCGGCCTCGCTCGCGGTGAGTATCGATGAACCACCTGCCCTTCCCCGAGTCGCGCGTCTCTCGCCGTTGCTCGAGACGCGCTCCCGGCCATCAATCAGAGTCCTGACTGAGTGTCCCGAGCACCTTTTTACCTCTTTACTCCCGACGTTCCCGTATGATCAATCTCGCGGTCGCGAACGATCAGGAGACGTTCCAGCGGATGCGCGACCCGCTCGAGGAGCGAGGCATTCGGGTTCATCACGTGCCCGCGAGCGAGCGCGTGGTGCCGCTCGGGGAGGACGCGCCGTGGTCGCCCGACGAGTACGACGTCGGCTACGTCTACCCCGGCCGACTGATGGAGGGCGGGGTCGCCGACGCCCTGCTCGAGGTGCCGTGGCTCAACGACCACGAGACGGTGTTGACCTCGCGGAACAAGGCCGAGGTGATCGCGCGGCTCGGTCGGGCCGACCTCCCGGTGCCGGAGTCGGTGTACGTCTCGAACGACGTCTCGGAGTCCGAACTCGCCGACGTCTTCGAGCGGTTCGAGCCGCCGGTCGTCGTCAAACCGAACTCGACGACCCGCGGCGTCGGCGTCGCGAAAGCGCACGACCTCGACTCGTTTCTGGGACTCTGTGACTACCTCTCGCTGGTTCACGACTACCGGGCGACCGGCGACCGCTCCTTTCTCGTCCAGGAGTACCTCCCCGACGCGACCGACTACCGGGTGATGGTTCTCGAGGGCGAATACGTCGGTGCGGTCGAGCGTCGCCTGCCCGACGAGGCGGTCGCGGAGGGCCAGTGGAAACACAACGTCCACCGCGGGGCGGAGGCGACCGGCGTCGACCTACCCGAGCCGTGGCGCGAACTGGCCGAAGCCGTCGCCCGCGAACTCGAGATTCCGTTCCTCGGCGTCGACTTACTCGAGACCGACGCCGGCGTGGTAGTCAACGAGACGAACGCGCGGCCGACGATCGACGAGGAGACGAAGTACGAATCGGGGTTTTACGACCGACTCGCGGCTACGATTCGAAAAACGGCCGACCGAGAATAAGCGAACGCGACTGCGACCGCGATGACCGTCTACTCGAGACTGATTCCCGACGACTGCTCCGCGAGGTCGAAGACGACCTCGAGGACGCCGTTGTTGTAGGTCGCGGAGGCCGTGTGCTCGTTGACGCGCTGGGGCAGGGAGACGCGCTCGTCGTACTCGCGGTGGTCGCTCGAGGCGGAGATGGTCAGCGTCTTGCCGTCGCACTCGAGTTCGATGTTGTCCTTCTCGACGCCGGGAAGGTCCGCGACGACGCGGATCTCTTCGTCGGTTTCGTGGATGTCGACGTGGGTGTCCATCCCGAAGCCGTTGTCGACGCCGGAGGAGTTGAAGTCGACGTTCGCGTCGGCTCCGTTCATCATCTCGTTCATCATGCGTTCAATCTCGCGGAACAGATCGTCGAAGGGTTCGTCGCGGTCGTCTCGGCGCATGCGAACGTGTAGTAGACCGCGGGGCAAAAACTTTCTGTCGTCGCTAGTTGTTTGGGGTGTTCGAAACCGAAGAAGGCGGGGGCGTGTCGCGTCCGGGTTGATCCCTCGAGACGATGGATCTACAGACCGATCCCCATCGTCTCGTCGGTCGTCGCGATACTCTCCTCGGCGTCGGCCGCACCGAGTACCGCTCGGATGGCGTCGACGTTCTCCGGCACGACGTCGCTCTCCTGGTGGATCCCCTGGAAGAGATAGAGATCCGTCCCGACGGTCGAGATGGACTCCTCCCAGATGCAGTTCTCCCAGATGTCGCCGCGCGGACGGCCCGCGTCCATCGCGTACTCCTTGAGTTTCCCGCTACCGTCGATATCCATCCGCTCGGGGATCAGGAACAGTCGCGACTCGTCGGCGAACAGGTCGCGAACCTCGCTCGCGTCGACCTCCTCCGACAGCGTCACGTTCAGGCTGTGCATGTGCATCAGCGTCGCGGGCACCTTCATCCCGAGCGTGTCGATGTCGAGGTCGTCGAAGATGGTCTCGACGTCGGGCCCGTGGTGGGAGGGGATCGTGACCGGGTTCGGCAGGATGTCGTTGATCGGACCGCGCGAGGTCTGGCCGGGGTCGCCGCCGCGGCGGACGAGCGTCGCGCGAACCTTCTCGACGCCGTAGGCCTCGCGAAGCGGTGCGAGAACCCGCGAGAGGCCGGTCGTGTTACAGGAGACGACTCGGACGTGGTCGGCGTCGACGGCGTCCTCGAAGTTCGAGCGCGCGTTGAAGCTGACGTCGACGAGGTCGGCGTCCTCGCCGCCCTGGTAGAGCGCGGGAGTGTCGTACTCCTCGTACATCGCCTTGTTCTCCGCGCCGATTCCGGATGGCGTCGCGTCGACGACGACGTCCGCTTCGTCGACCAGGTCCTCGACGGGACCGGCGATCTCGAGCCCGGCCTCCGCGAACTGGTCGGCGCGTTCCTCGATGGCGGCGTAGAGGGAGAACCCCTTCTCGAGGGCCGTTTCGGCTTCGAAGTTCGGCCGCGTCTTGGCGACGCCGACGACCTCCATATCCGGCTGCTCTCGTACGGCGTCCGCGACGCGTTTTCCGATCGTGCCGTAGCCGTTGATCGCGACCTGAATCATATGTCCGGGAGTCCACTACCGAGGGGGATAACCGTTTCGAGCCTTTTCGACCGATTGTAACTCAGAACCGAGTTTTACACGGGTCTCGGTGAGTATTTCGAGCACTCTGCCGTCGCGAGTCGACGCACCGGAGCGTTCCGATCGTGTAGAACTTTATACGATAGCGGGCCCGAAAATACGGGCATGGTCGAGGTCGACTGGGAAACCGATCGCCGGGAGGGGGTGACATTCGTGACCGCAATCGTCGCGAACACGCGGACGACCCCGCAGACGGTCCGTCTCGAGAGCCGACTCGACGGTCCGACGTGGCCGCCGCGTCGAAACGGCGTTACGGCACCCGAGTGGGACGGGGACGTCTGGGAGGGCACTGTCGAGCCGGGACGCCGCCGCGGCGTCGGTTTCGCCAGTCCGGTGGCACCGACGGAGCCGCCGATCGAGGTCCTCGAGGTGTCCCGTGTCGCCAACGTAACGACCGCGACGTCGGACGAGGTGCTCGCCGAACTGGACGGCTGGGCACCGACCCCCGACGTCCTCACCCGGGGCCCATGATCGTCGCGGTCAGTGGGGGGAAAGGTGGCGTCGGAAAGTCGACCGTCTCGCTGAACCTCGCGCGGGAACTCGACGCCGTCGTCGTCGACGCGGATCTCGCGACGGCGGATCTTCCCCGCGGCCGCGGCGCGGACTTGCACGACGTCCTCGCGGGCCGCGCCGATCCGCTCGAGGCCGTCGACTCGTTCGGCTCGATTCGAATCCTCCCCTGTGGCCGGACGCTCGCCGGCGCTCGCGCGTCGAACTTGAGCGAACTCGAGCGGGTGGTGGACCGACTCGAGCGGGAGTGCAGCCGCGTCGTCATCGACTGTCCGGCGGGGCTGGCACGCGACGTCGGCACGCAGCTTCAGTGTGCCCACGTCGCCGTCCTGGTCACCACGCCGACCGAAGCGGCAGTTGTGGACGCGCTCCGAACGCGGGAGATCGCACTCGAACTCGACACGCCGATCGCGTCGATCGTTCTCAACCGAACCACGGCCGACGAGCCCGAACACCTCGCGACTCGCGTCGAACGGGAGCTCGGGGCCCCGACGGCGGTGATCGAGGAGCGCTCGGCCGTCGACAATGCGATGGCACGCTGGCAGCCGGTCCGCGACGCCCACCCCGACTGCGACGCGATCGATGCCTTCGAGGACGTCGCGCACTCGATCGAACGCTGCGAAAAGCGTCTCTCCGGTCGTATTGGTGTCCTCTGAGCCGCACTCGTCTCCTCCTCGTTCGGGCCGAGTCGGCCCCCTGACCGAGTGTTCGGATCGGTCACCCCCATCTCGTTTTTCGAGCGCTTAGTTCGCGTCCTGGTTCATCTCGAGCGCCATCGCCGCCACGCCGTCGAAGGTGAGTTCGATCGTCTCGGTGAACGTACTCTCGGGACGGAACTTGGGAACTGATAGATAGTGTTCGACGGCCGTTCCGACATCCGGCTCTCTCGTCCGCAGTTCGAAGACGGCGTCGACCGCGTGGATCGTCGCCGTTCGATTCTCCGGTCGGCCGGGTCCGTCGAGACAGTGCAGCACGGCAACGCCGTCGGTCTCGACCATCCGATCTTTCAAATCGTTCAGGAACGAGACGTACGCCCGTCGATCGTGTCGTTCCAGGACATCCACGAGGTCGATGACGAGCGTGGCGCCGTCGGGCAACTTCCCGATGATCTCCTCTGCGTCCTCGAGGACCTCCGTCCCCTCGACGTGGCGGATCGTCGGATTCCCGGTCTCGACGGACGTGGTCTCGATCGCCCGGCGGACGTTCGCCGTCGATCGCTCGGTCGTGAGATACAGCGTGCCGCGGGGTGCCGTCGCCTCGTAGAGCAGTTGTTCCGACTGGCTGGCCGGCTCGGCGGTCAGCGCCACGACGGAGCCGGGTGCCAGCCCACCGCCGAGTCGCCGGTCGAGGGTGTCGATGCCCGTCGGCAGCAGTTCGTCGTCGTACGCCGGTGGCGTTCGGTCGGTCGCGTTTCGCATCTGCAACGTCTCGACGATTTCCTCGTAGGCGGCCGTAGTGTCCTCGTCCGTCAGCGGCGACTCTGCCTCCGGAACGACGCCCAGTACCGGCACGTCGACCCACGATTCGACCTCGGTTGGGACCTCCTCACACCTGTTCACTACCGTCCCGAGCACCCGCACGCCGAGCCGGCGAGCCATCTCGACCGTCGTCTCGGCGGCCGTGAGGCTCCGCTCGCTGTCCGTCGTGACGACGATCACGCCGTCGGCTGCCGACAGTGGTTCGACGACGTCGGGTCCCGCCCCCGAGGGACAGTCGACAACCGTCTGTATCGAGTCGGCCTCGAGTCGACCCAGCACCGACTCGAAGTCGAGCTTCTCGGACGGCTCCGGCGCGGGAACGATGCCGGCACGCGACGTTCGCGGGCTCACCTGCGCGACCGATCGGACATCGGTCTCCGACGTGAGCGCCGCGAGCGTCGGCTCGCGGTCGACGCCGCCGGTTACGTGTACGTTCGGCAGCTGTCGGTCGGCGTCGATCGCGATAGCTGGCGTTCCGGTTCGCGCGAAGCCCTCCGTGAGACCGAGCGTCGTGATCGTCTTCCCGCAGCCGCCTTTCGCACCGGCGATAGCAATCATATCGGGATTGGCGCGTCCTCCTTTTTCAACCTGTACACGGTCGCTTCGGTTGCACTCGGGGGCGCCGTCGCTACGACGGTCGAGAACTCTGGACTCACGTCGCGTCGTCGCAGGCTATCGATCACGGACGTCGACCCCGGGAGCAATCGAGTCGCCGGCCGGGGCGTCGTCGAACCGGCGCTACCCGTACTGTTTCAGCTCGGTGGCCGTCGACCGAATCGTCATCCGCGAGACGTTCGCTAGCTCGGCGACTTCGGTTTGCGTGACGTCCACGCCGTGGTCGTAGGCTGCCCGGTAGAGACAGGCGGCCGCGACACCGCTGGGGTTCTTCCCGCCGATTCGACCACGCTCGCGCAGCCACGTTGCGTACTCCCGGGCACGACTCTCGATATCCGCCTGCAGCTCGAGTTCGGACGTGTACCGCGGCAGGTACTCGACCGGCGAAATCGGGCCGACCGGAAGACCGAGCTCTCGATTGAGCGCGTTGTAGGCCGCCTTGAGTTCGCTTTTGTTCGCACGCGCCTGCGTGACGACTTCGTCCATCGTCCGTGCGATCGACTGGACGCGACAGGTTGCGTACACCGTCGCTGCAGAAAATCCCTCGAGCGAGCGTCCGCAGAGTAAGTCCTCGTGCTGGGCCGATTCGAACAGCGCACACGACTGCTCGCGGACCGGCGTCGGCAACGATAGCGAGGAGACGAGCCGACGGATCTCGGTAAAGCCGTAGGCCTTATTCCGTTCGGCTTTCGACGAGAATCGGGCTCGGTTGTGTTGCCGGCGCATGCGGACCAGCTGGCGCTGACGCTTGCCCGTCACCTCCGCCCCCGCCCCGAACCCAATTCTGGTCGACAGCCCCCTGTCGTGGCGCGAGCGCTCGAGCGGCGCGCCGGTTCGGCGTCGGCTGTCACCGTTCTCGAGGGTCCGCCACTCCGGGCCGCGATCGATACTGTCTTCACCGACCACGAGCCCGCACTCCTCGCAGATAACTTCGTTTTCCGTCGTTCGAAGACGGCCACCACACTCCTCACAGCTCTCCGTCTGGGTTGCGCGTTTCATTCAGTCCCCACCGCTTCAACTTCGTGTCTACGCCATATTATATTAAAACCTTTGAACAATACGAAAATCCAGAACTTTATAAATTACAGGGGTGGATAGACAAAGATACGATCGATAGCTGATAGTACTTCTAGGAGTGTATAAATATTAGGTATCCGAACAAAAACTGCTGAAGCTATCGCCCCCTACCAATCGAAACCGACGGAGTTCACCGAAATCGGTGCGCGGGTGTACGCGTTCGGTTCCCGGCCGAAACCGACCCGTCCGTTGGTGAACGGAATCGGTCCCGAACCGTCTTTCAGAGCGCCATCTCGATGACAGTGACGGAAAACCCGTACAGAACCATCGAGGTGACCAACGCTCGGCCGATGTGATAGCCGAAGAGGGCGCGATCCAACCCGTACCGGAGCGCGATCGAGAGCGGTACCAGGATGAAACACAGCGTGAGGAGATAGACGCCGACGACGATGGCGAGCGATTCGGCGGGAAAGGCGGCCGCGTCGAGGTCCGCCGTCCCGACCATGTCCTCGCTGGACATCATGGCGGCCATCGCGACCGTCGCCCCGGCCACCAGCGGTCCGAAGTAGGCCGCCGTGTTGTCGAGCGTTCCCGTCACCTGTTCGAGACTCCGTTTCGTCTTGGCCTCGACCTCGTCGAGTTCCTCTAAGTGATCGGCCATCGAGACGATCGCCCGACCCGCGGGCTTCCCTTCGTCGGCGGCGATCGCGAGCAGCGCGGCCGTCCCGTGGGCCCGCGGACTCGGGACGTCTCTGAGCGCACCGTACTCGCCGAGGAAGGCGGCTTCGACGCCCGTGTGAAGACGCCGCTGGACGCCGGAGGCGTGCTCGAAGACCTCGCCCGTTTCGGCGGGGACTCGTTCCGCCGCGAGTTCGACAGCCGACTCGACGGATTCGCCTTCGGCGACCTGGCGGCCGACGATATAGAGCGCGTCGGTGAGGTGTTCCTCGACGTCGCGAACGTAGTTTCGCACCTCGAGAATCGGCCCGAAGATGGCGAGCAGGCCGGCGCCGAGTCCGAGACCGAGGCCGATGATCGGCGCCAGATGTGCGGGACCGAACGTGATCGTGATCGCGTATCCGATCGCGCCCGCGAGGACGCCCCACAGCCCCCGCATCCAGAGTCGGTCGGGGACGTCGGAGTGGGTGTGACTGACTTTCGGCGGTGGGAACGCGACCGGGCGGCGGACGAGGAGCCAGAGACTCGCAGCGACGAGACACGCCGGGAGGGCGACGTTGTACAGCAACACGATGATCCAGATGTTGACCGAGAAACCGACCATTGGTACGGCGGGAACGAGCGCGATCAGCGCCAGCGGGATCATGATCCCGAAGGCGAACAGCGCGGTCGTCGGCGCCCGAATGGCGGCGGTGAACTCCGCCATCTGGTTCCGGGTACCGGTGAGCACCGCCGAGAGCGCTCGATCGAGCGTTCGCGCTCGTTCGC
This sequence comes from Natronorubrum texcoconense, assembly GCF_900100335.1. Lineage (GTDB taxonomy): Archaea > Halobacteriota > Halobacteria > Halobacteriales > Natrialbaceae > Natronorubrum > Natronorubrum texcoconense. The sequence continues at coordinate 242,894 of NZ_FNFE01000004.1, forward strand.
CCTCCGGCGCGTCTTGGGCGGTTGCAAGCAGGTGTGAGGAGCGGCGCAACGCGGGGAACCACTCGGACCACTCCTCCGCGAACGACAGCAGTCCGGTATCCGCAGTCCCCATCGAGCGATCGATGTGGCCGTTGAGGCTGGCTGCCAGCGGCCCTCGTCCTGTCTCGGCGGCGAATCGGACGGCGCTCTCGAGCGCCGGCTGAACCTGCATCCGCAACACGGCGCGGCCGACGAGATTCGGCGTGTCGCCGAGTGCTTCAGTTCGGCGGAACGCCGCTTGGAGATGCGGCAGCGAGTGGATCGCGTGAATCGCCGCGACGGGCGTCACGAGGACGAAAAAGAGGACGAAGGTGAGCGGTGCCGAGGTCATCACCAGCGGCAACGGGAGCAGTGCGCCGACGATACCGGCGCCGTAGCCCGCGCGGATAACCGTCTCGTCGTCGTGTGGCGAGTCGATGAACGAGAGCGAGTCGACGAGGTCGTCGCTCCCGTCGACGTCGTAGGGGTAGAGCGCGGCCAGATGCCGAATGAGTGCCGACGACAGCGTCATCGATCGATCACTCCCTCCCCCGGTCGGCGTACGCCGCAGCTACTTCGCGCGGACTCGTCCGTCCGTCGGCGGCGAGTCTCGAGAGCCGTTCCGTGCGCTCCGAAATTGCCTGCCGCACCGATGCGTACTCCTCGGCTGGCCTGGTGAGTCGGTCGACGATCCGGCTCTCTCCGCGGTCGATCCGGCCGGTCGGAACGGTGTCTCCGTCGTCGTCGAGTTTGTACAGCGACTCGAACCAGATGTCGTCGCCGCTGGTGATGACCTCCTCGATTCTGGCGACGCGGCGGTCGCGGCCGTTCGGCGTTCGGTACGCCTGGACGGTCACGACGAGGTCCGTCGCGCCGAACGAGGAGGGTTCGACATCGAGGTCGGAGACGACGCGCTCGTAGACCTCGTCGGCCCCGTCGCCGTGGATCGTCCCGAGCACGGCGTTCGCGTTTGCACCGACACGCATCGCCTCGTAGAGCACGCGGGCCTCCTCGCCTCGGATCTCCCCAACGACGAGGGCACCGTCTCCGAGTCGGAGTGCCGTCTTGAGCGCCTGCTCGGGCGAAATTTCCGGCCCGTCACCGGTTCCGGTTCGGAGCGCCTGGACGTCTCGATCGACCGACTGCAGCGGGTCGACGGGGAGTTCGGGCGTGTCTTCGATCAGGACGGTCCGCGTGTCCGGCGTCAGTTCGTACAGCAGGGTTCCGAGCAGGGTCGTCTTCCCCGACCCTCGAGTGCCGGCGATCAGTGCGGCCGCATTGCGCTCGATGGCGACCGAGAGAAACGCGGCGACCTCCGCCGGCATCGTGCCGTTCGCGACGAGACTGGGGAGCGTAAAGCGGTCGTCGGCCTCCTCGCGGAAGGCGAACGCAACCCCCTCCGCGACCGGATCGGTGACGCCGGCGACGCGGACCCCGGTCCCGTTCTCGAGGGCGGCCATCGCGTCGACCGTCGGATTCGCCCGCGAGAACGCCCGTCCGCTGGTTCGACGGACGCGCGACGCGAGCGCCCGCGCCCCGTCGACCGTCAGGTGGACGTTCGTCGTCATCGACTCCCCGTCGACGACGAGACGGATCGGGTTCTGGGACACCGGCGAGGTCACGTAGACGTCCGTCACCCGTTCGTCCGCGAACAGATCCTCGAGGATGCCGTAGCCGCTCGTATGCTTCGAGAGCACCCTGGTCAGCAACGGATCGGCCGGCTCGTCGGTCGCGTACTCGATCGCGCGCGAGGCTGCCCGATCTCCCTCGACGTACCCCTCCGCGATGGCCTCGTACCCCTCGATGAGGTGATTCCGTTCCGTTTCGGAGAGCGTTCTATCGACGACGTCGAGAACGTACAGCGGAACGCCGTCCGACCGCGTGTAGATGCGGGCTTCGCTCCCGGTCTCGAGCGTCTCGACGTCCTCGAGACGCGCGCCGTCGTCGATCTGCTGGTCGACGAAGTAGTGTCCGATAGTGAGTCCGACGGTCGAGGTCAGCACCGAATCGTAGCTGTCGATCCCGATCGCTGCGTCCGTGAGTCCGGACTCGACGGCGATATCCGCGACCGGCCCGATCTGGGTCTCGAGTTCCGCAGCGACCTCGAGCGGGTTACGCGCGGCGGCCGCGGCGAGTCGCTCGTCGCGCTCGCCGAGCAGTTCGACGAACCGGCCGGCCGCGCCGAGCAGTTCGACGCCCCGATCACCGTACCGTCGTTCGATCCCGTTCGATCGGGTGAGGGTACCCGTCGCCTCGCGGTCGGTGAGCGCGTCGACGACCGTCCCTCGACACGCCGGTGCGCTCGCGAGGTCGCCGTCGCAGTCGCTCGCGTCGACTACCACCAACTCGTCTTCGAAGGAGATACTGCACGTACACGCCCCCTCCGGCTCGCCATCGCCGAGCAACGATCCGAGCCCGAGTTCGTCGAGCACGGACCGAAGGGCGCTCGCGACCCCGTCCTGTGACATGTCGATACTGGCGGCGCGTTCCGGTTTAAAATTATACACGGCGAGCAACGATTATCGGCTCCCCGCGTTCGTCTTCCAGCAGCACGAGCGCGAGGCGCTGGTCGCCGGTGCCGCCCAACTCGGTCGGTTCGTTCCCGTCGGGATCGTTCCAGACGATCTTCTCGCTGATAACCTCCTCTCGCGTGGTGCCGTCCTCGAGGACGTACCGGGCGTGCGTGTAGTTCCCGTTTTCGTGGGGCACCAGTTCGAAGTGGTCGACCCCCTCACTGGTCAGCGTGCTCCGGGGGAGCGTCACCTCGACGACGCGCTGGGGATCGGGGTGGCCGTCGGGAGTCGTCTCCTCGTTTTCGATCAGCGAGGTCGCCTCGTCGTCGATCTCCGCTAAACTCGCGTCGACCTGGCGCTCGCTGTTCATCGTCGCTCCCCTGTCGATAGCGGGGATCGAGATCGCGAGGAGCGCGATCGTCAACATGACGGCGAGAACGTATCGGATCACGATAATGTCGCGCGAAGCGAGGCGAACAGACTGCTCGATTCGTCGTTCCCGTCACCCTCATCGTCCTCCTTGTCCGACAATTGGGCCAATTGGGTATCGTCCGCACTGGCTGCGCTGTCCGAATTGGACGCGCCAACTGAACTGGACGTCCCAATCGAACTGGATCCGTCGTCCGCGTCGTCCGATCCGGACAGCCGCCGTTCGATCGCCTCCTGGACGGCGAGTCCGCTGGACGAAGCGCCGTCAGCGTCGTCCGCTTCCACCTCGTCTTCCGGTGGCTCGAGGAGCGTTTCAGCCGTTGCTTCAACGTCACTGGACTCCCCCAACGAAGCGTCGGCCGTCGAACGCTCCGCCGCCACGAGCCCCATCGAGCCGGATTCGTTCGCACCGGTTCCCGACGCGTGTCCCGATCTGGCAGCCTGCTCGTCGCCACCAGCGGTCTCCAGTGCAGACGGCTCCGTTCCTGCACGGTCACTGGTGCCGCCGAAGTCTCGGCCGTCGGCCTGTCGCTCCCGCTTTGCGAGCGATCGCTCGAGTTCGTCGATCCGATACTCGAGCCGATCGACGGCGGCGATAGCCGCGTCGGCCTGTCGCTCGACGCCCTCGTTGACCGTCTCGACGTTGCCGACGAGACCGGTGACCGCGTCGACGTTCCCCTCCAGTTCCGCGAGTCGCCGCTCGTGTTCCTCGAGTCTCGTCTCGAGGCGTTCGACGTCCTCGATGACTGCGGCGAGATCGGCGAGTCGGTCGAGTTCGACGTCGCCGTCGACGACCGCGCGCTCGACCGCGGACAGTCGCTGATCGATTCGCTCGATATCGCTCATGTCGCTCTTGGCCGACTCATGGTATTTAAACATCAACTTCGATTGAAGTATTCGGGTCTCCGTGCTGATCGTCGATTCGCGTCAGTCGTCCGCGACGACGTCACTCGCTCGCGGACTGTCACCGCCGTGTGGGGTGTCACGCGGCCGGACCTGCGCCGAGTGGATCGTCTCCGTCGCGTCGTCGACGATGACGACCTCGCCGGGGGCCTCCGGGAGCCGGTCAGCGTCCGACAACGAGAAGTTCATGTACGTCGGCTGAGCTGTCTGGAGTGCGTCGAGGTCCGCCTGGGAGGTCAACCGGTGAGAGATCAGGACGTCCGACTGGGAGATGCCGACTTCGGGGACGGCACTCGGCCGCTGGGTCGCCGAGACGAGACTCACACCGGGCGCGCGCCCGCGAGTCAGGATCGTCCGGAGGGCCGGTTCCGCCACGCCGCCGAAAAAGGTGTGGGCCTCGTCGAGAAGCAGCCACGGGAGCCGATCGATCGTGTCGGTAACGCGCGCGCGATACAGCGCTTCGGCGACACCGCGGCAGACGGCGTTCATCGGCGCGGACTCGAGCCCCGAGACGTCGATGATCGTCACCGCCGAGCTGCCGAGTTCGTCGGCATCGATCCCGTGGGGGTCGAAGACCTCCCACGCGTCGGCGAGTCGGAGGTGGTTGCTCGCCGCTCGTTTGTCTGCGACCGGCGCGTCGGTCGCCTCGACGTGGGCTTCCATTTCCTCGAGCGTCGACGTCGCCTGTGCGGCCTGCCAGACGAGCCCGCCCGCGCCGCTCTCCGGCGAGAGTCCGAGCAGCGCACACCACGAGCTCGGATCGAGCGAGGTCGGCGTGACGGCCGGCTCGTCGATCACCGTCGCGGGAACGCCCGCACCGGGGGTCGACTCCGCGAGCGTGTCGAAGACGCCCATCGGATCGACGATCACCGGTGCGACGCCGTCGGCTCGAGCGAGCCCTTCCGCGAGGACGCCCATCGTGTAGGACTTTCCGTAGCCGCGCTTGCCCACGATCAACATCGCGTGCGGGCCGTCGAAGTCGAGATGCAGCGTCGCCCCCTCGCTTCCGTCTCGAGCACGATAGGCACCCAACAGCCCGACGGGACCGTCCTCGAGGTCGTCATCGCGTCCGATTACGAAGCTCACAGTGAGAGTTGATCCCTCTTCCCTTTTGAACTTTTAGTCCAACATTTAAGTCAGAAGGCGCGACCAAGAGGGGGTATGCTACCGGACACCCTGTTGTCGGACCGCTCCGACGGGTCGGATCGGCCCGACCGGTCGAACCGTTCTCGCTCGTCGTTCGCTCGAGACGACCGGGCAATCGAGGGCCTGCCGATCCGACTCGTGATCGCGCTGGTCGTCGGTGTGGCGGCGCTGGCGCTGATGCTGAATATGCTCGGTGGGATCGGTGATGTTGGGGATACTGAGGTGACCGTTGAAATTGAAAATGATGATCAAATAATCGACCCTGATTCGGACACCGAAGTGACTGTCTATGTGATTGATGAGAACGGTAATGATGTTGAAGATGCGACCGTGGTTGCAACAGCTGGATCTGCTCAATTAGAAGGTGTTGTGAGAGCAGATACTGATTCTGACAGTAATGAGGCTGAATTGGATTTTGATGAAGAACAAAGTCTTCGTGCTGATCAAGATATGGGCACCTTGGAATTAGAGATAATTCCTCCATCTGACAGCAATTATATTGACGAGCAACCAAATCCAGAGATCCGCGTTGCGGAAACAAATTAAAATACCACATGATAATGAATTATTTATGTCGAGCATGCTTAATTTCTACTTTTATAGTTCTCTCGATTTTAATCATATTTTCTGGCTCTGTAGTAGCAATGGAGTTGACTTTGGATGACTTGGACGGTGAGGGTACAACAGAGAACCCTTACAAAATCACCGAGGTTGACGAGTTGCAATTGATGAACGAGGACCTTAGTGCGCACTATGTTCTCGAAGAGGACATCGGCGCAAGTGAAACAGAAACATGGAATGGAGGTGCAGGGTTCGAACCAATCGGAGACCGCGATAGTCCATTCTCTGGATCATTTGACGGACAAGACCACGCTATCGAAGACCTCACAATTAATCGTGCTGGCGAAGATGATATTGCCTTGTTCGGTGCAACAACCGGTCCAGTCGAATCAGTTTATATTGAAGACGCATTTGTAAGCGGAGACCGCGCAGCGGTTGTTGTTAGCTACCTCGGTGGCGATCTTCGTTCAGTGTATGCGAGTGGTGAAATTGAAACTGAAAGAGGAGGTGGCTTAGTCAGGACGGATGATCGAGACTTGGAAAACACAATTGAACGATCGGGTTCGGATGTTGCGGTCAGAGGTGGTGATACTCGAGGATTTGGCGGAATAATTGGTAACGGCCAAGGAAATATCGAGATACTCAACTCGTATGCAACCGGAGAAGTTGAGGCTGAAGGTCGACAAGTTGGTGGACTAGTCGGAACACTAGGATCCAATTCAGCGATTCGAAATTCCTACGCAACTGGTAGTGTTACTGGTGATCGTGAGGTGGGTGGGCTCGTTGGAAACAACGAGGGCCCAGTCACAGACGTCTTTGCTCTCGGAACAATTCGCGGTAATTCAGAAACTGGTGCACTGGCTGGTGTAAATCAAGGTGATCGGTCTGGAACTGATGGAAGCATAACTAACGGATATTGGAATGCCGCTCTGTCGAATCAGAACGTTGGTGATTCGAACGATGATGTTGGTACCTCTATTCGAACTAACGAGATTACTGGTTCCGATGCCACTGACAATTTAGATATAGACTTCGACAACTTCTGGACGCTCACCGACGACTACCCAGTCCTCGAGTGGCAAGTCCAAGACCTCTCGATCGCCCTCGACGACTCGACCGTCGGCGAAGGCCAGCAAACGGGAGTCACCGTCACGCTCACACTCGATGACGGCTCGACGGTCACCGCCTCCGAAGTCGCTGACTACGACGCCGGCGGCATCGTCGATGTCGATGCTGGCGTCGTCGACGCCAACCAGCAGGGGACAACCGAGATCACGGCTACCGTCGCCGATCAGAGCGACAGTGCCGAACTCGAGGTCGTCGAACCACCGAATATCGAACTCGAGGAGAGCGACCTCGATGCGGACGCCGTCGTCGAAGGCAGTCCGCTCACTGCGACGGCGACCTACGAGAACGACGGCGGGCCGGGCAGCCACACCGCGGAACTGACGGCCAATGGCGAGGTCGTCGACACGCAGACCGTCTCGCTCGAGGCCGACGCGGAGACAGACGTCGACTTCGAATGGACGCCGGACGGTCCCGTCGGCACCGAGTACGACGTCTCCGTCGACGGGGCCGACCTCGGCTCGGTCGCGGTCGTCGAACCCGGCACGATTTCGCTCGCGGATATTTCGGTCCCCGAGGAGGTCGGCTCCGGCGAACCGTACGAGTTCACGGTCGACCTCGAGAACGCGGCCGACGAGACGGTGATCGACACCGTCGAGTACGAACTCGAGAGCCAGACTGCAATCACGGAACCGGTTGCCGTCGATTCCGACGGCTCGACTGCAACCCTCGGCTACGAGACCGATGTCGATACCGGTCTCACCGTCGTGCACGCGGTGACGGTCGACGACGAAACGCTCGAAGCGACGAGCCAGGTCACCGAGCCTCCGTTGTTCGACGTCACTGACGTCGAGTCGCCCGAGGACGTCGAATCCGGCGACGAGTTCGACCTCTCGGTGACGGTCGAGAACACCGGCGGCGTCGAGGGGACGCAGTCGGTCACCGTCTCGGACAACGACAGCGAAATCGCGACCGAAGAACTGACGCTCGAGGCCGACTCGAGCGAGACGATCTCGCTGGCAGTGAGCGAGGACGCGACGGGCGAGTACGAGTACACGGTCGCGACCGACGACGACGAGACCGATGTCACAGTCACGGTCTCGGAGGAGGCCGATGACGACGGGGCGGACGATTCGGATGGACTGCCCGGATTCGGTGCGGTCGTCGCGGTTGGTGCACTCGCGGTTGCGGTGGCAGTTGCGACACTGCGACGCCGAAACTAGGTTGTCGAGACGTCTATCGGTACGATTCCAACGAGACACTTACGATCAGCTATGAACTGCAGACGCACGATTCGGTGGTATCCGGGGAACGGGAGTGGGACGGCTCCGAGCGGACGGAAAGCTTCGCGAGTAACGCCCTCGAGAGCGGGCAAGCACCGATCTCGAGACCGACGTACGAGGTGTCGATGATCCCGTTGTTCGTAACGCCCGTCGAAATTCTCACGGGTGTGTCCATCGCCCTCCTGTTCGGCACCGTCTGTGCCGCAGTCGTCGGCTGTGCCTCCGTCGTGATCGGCTACGTCACAGACGAGGGGATCCCGTCGGTCGTAGGCGGTGTTGCGACCGTCGTACTCACCGGCGCCGGCCTGTACGCCGCGGCCGTCGTCGACGGGAGTACGATCCAGCCCGGCCTGCTTCTCGGCGTCGGACTCGGCTTCGTCCTCGGGCTGTACGCGACGAGCTGGGGGAATCAGCTCGCTGTCGACTTGCCGCGGACTACCGCCGGCTCAACCGAACGTACGCAACCGCTCGCAGCGGACGCGATCGACGCGGTCGACGCGATGGGCCAGGTAACGATTCGCTCGAGCGGCGGCGTCCGCGAGTTCGAGGGGTACCCGCCGCTGGGTCCGGAGCTCCGAGCTACACTCGAGGACGGTGCTTGGCGACTCCCTGCGGACTGCCCGATCGCTGAACTCGAGACGCGCCTCGAGGATCGACTGCGGACGAGCTACGGTTTCGAGGCAGTGTCCGTCTCCGTCGACGGCCGTGGCCGGGCGACGATCACCGCGGCGCCACCCGCCAACGGTGTCGCGAAGCGAGTGCCGGAGGGGTGGCGTGCCGTGTCGACTCGAGCGCTTCTCCCGACAGGATTGGCGCCAGGCGACGACGTCCTCGTCGCCACCGAGTCGTCGACCGTCTCCGGAACGGTGCTCAGCGCGACCGCTGCCCCAGTTGCAGATTGTGGGTACACCAGTCCGAACACGGCTCCACATGACGATGGGCCGAGCGACAACCGATCCAAGAGCGGCAGTGGTTCGCTCTCGCCTGACGCTGTAACGGGTGGGGGCGATGGATACGTGACCGTCGCCGTTCCGACCACTGATACGGATGTGCTTCTCGAGGACAAACAGGCCAGAATCGTCGTCAGGCCGTCCGGCTCTACCCACGAGTTCGACGCGATTTCGTTGCTCGAGCGGGATGGTACCGCGATTCGGCAGACAACCGTAACAGACGCGGTACGAGACGCCGTCTCCGACGAGGAGAGCGATCTCGATGTATTCGCGATCCGAAACGGAGAGCCGAGCGGTAGTGAGCCGGCAGCCGAGTACGAGTGGCGGTTCGAACCCGATTCGGACGCACTCGAGATTGGTAGCGAGGTGTTCCTCCTGGGCTCAGATGTGGCCGCCTTCGGTCCCGAACCGGACGAAGAAGACGAGCAGGGTGAAAGGGGCGAGCGGGACGACGGAGAACCGGCAACTCCCGAGGTGAGTCACTGAGATGACGATCGCACTCGGACTCGAGGCAGTCGCTTCGACACACCCGCTGCAGACCGGTGGGGAGTTCGGCGGCAACACGACGCTCGAATGGACGCGAACCGCACTGCTCGGCATTCTCGGCTACGGACTGCTGGCGGGCGTCGGAGGGCTCGTGGTCGCGTTCGGCTATCGAGCGCTGACCGTTCGCGAACTCCCGATCGGACCGGCAGTCCTCGCCGGGACTGCCCTGCCGGCGGGCTGGCTGACGGCGGAGGCGCTTCGCCACGGCGAGGTCGTCGCTGACTCGCCGCTGGTTCACTACACCTCGGGGACGTTCCTTCTCGGCGTGTTGTTCGTCGGCTGTGTCGCCGCGTTCGGAGGTCATCGGCTCGGCGACCACCTCGCCTGTGGCGTCTATGAGATTACGACGATCGAGCACAGCGGCCCGGTCGCGACGCTCGTCCAGTCGGCCGGCCTCGCGACCGTCGTGCAGTTGCCTGCGTCGATCGACGACGCCGAAGGCTACCCGCCCGTCGACGACGAACGCAAGCGAGCGCTCGCGGATCGGCAGTTCCTGTTCCCGAGCGGGCTGTCGGTCCCGGAGCGTCGGTCTCGACTGGAGTCTCGTATCGAGTCGGATTTCGGCGTCGGCTACGTTCGCGCCGATCTCACCGACGCAGGTGCCGTGACGTCGATCGCCGTCGGCGACCAACAGGCTGGTGTGAGTTCGACGCTGGGGCCGGATCAGGTGGCCGTCGCGATCGCCGGCGACCCGTCGCCGCGAGCGAGCGCCGGCGATCCGATCGAGATCTGGACGGCCGACGAGGACTCGAGCCGGCTCGTCACGACCGGAATGTTACGGGCGAGTGCCGGTTCGGTCACGACCGTGGTTGTCGACGCGGACGACGCGGACGCGTTCGAACCGAACGGCCGCTACCAGCTCACGACGCGGCCGGAGACGCCGAGCGACGGGCATGCGCTCGTCTCCGCGATCCGGGCTGGAGATGAGACGGTCACGGCGATCACCGTCGAGGATGAGGGCCCGCTCGCGAGCGAGTTCGCCGGCTGGGTTCCCGGGACCGTCCTCGTGATCGACCGAGGCGAAGAGATCCTCTCGCTACCGGCTGACAAGGAGCCGCTGCAGCCCGACGACAGGGTGTACGTCTTCGGGACGCCGACGGAACTCGAGGCGCTTGCAACCGAACTCGAGCCATCTCTCACACCGGAGACACGGACCGAACGGACCAACGCTACGAACTGATCGACACGGTTCGAAGCGCGCGGTATCGGTCGGCTAGTCGCCCGTTTCCGTGATGATTCACCGACTCGGTCGATCTGCTCTGGTCTCAGTCTTCCGATGCGAACGACACGTGATTGGGGTCGATCGTTCGGCCGCTGAACGGCAGTCGCTCCTGAAGCCACTCGACCGGTGGCCAGTCGTTCATCCGTTCGGCGACGATCGGGACGGCTAAAATTGCGCCGGTCACGGCCGCGTAGCCGATGATTTCGACGGCGTCAAGGAGCACGTGATCCGGCCAGAAGACGGGTACCGCCCGAAGGCCGAGAATCACCGGAATACAGAGGTACGCCAGAAGCAAGATCGCTGCGCCGCGTGGCTGTGGCGACCGCGATTTGACGTACTGCCAGGAGACGGTCGCGCCGAGTGCGGCACCGATCGTCATCGTCGTGAATTCCCGCGAGCCTAGGCCCAATGCCAGAATCGCGATGATGCCCGAGAGGACGAAGATCGAGCCCGGTTCGGCGGTTTTACCGTGGAACACGACTGCGACGAAGACGAGCCCGATACCGACGCCCACGAGTACGTCGCCAACGAAGTGAACGCCGATAACGATCCGCGAGAGCGCGATCAGGAAGATGATCGTGCCGGCGGCAACGTACCGTTGGAGTCGCGTGCCGGTGTCTGCGACCACTGCGAGCGCGCCGTAGAAGGCGGCCGCACCCATCGCGTGCGCGCTCGGAAAGCTGTACCCACCGTAGCCGCCCGACAGTTCCGGCCGAGGACGGACGAATATCCCCTTCATCCCGGCGCTGATCGCGAGCGCACCGAGTCCGATCGCGATTACGAGCGTGCGCTGCTCGCGGCGGGATTCGGCGCCGAACCAGTAGAGTAGCGTCGCGAAGACGATCAACACCGCGCCGTCGCCGAGATGTGTGACGTACTCGAAAAGCGTAATCGCGGTCTCCGGAACTACGCTCCTGATCGTCTCGTTCGTCGATTCGTCGAAGAAGACGTCCTCGAGCGTCGCCGTCGCCATGCGTTCCGTGAACAGTTGTATGCCTACCTGAAAACGGTATCGCCCGAGGCGACGGCCGGTAAAGCCAACAGCTTTCGGGGTCGTTGCGTAGATATACGCTATGTCCGAACTCCGCGCAGCCGCCGAGACGGCAGTTCGCCAGTGTCTGGCCCTCGAGAGCGACGAATCGTGTGCGATCGTCACCGACGATAAACGCGAGCCGATCGGGAACGTGCTGTACGAGGTCGCTAGCGAGATCGCCGACGAGTCGGTGATCGTTCGCTATCCGCCCGGAGAGACCCACGGCAGCGAGCCGCCCGCACCCGTCGCGGCGGCGATGGCCGGCGCGGACGTCGTGCTCGCGCCGACGACGAAGAGTCTGAGCCACACCCGTGCTCGAACCGAGGCCAACGACGCCGGCGCTCGCGTCGCGACGCTGCCGGGGATCACCGAGGACGTCTTCACGACGGGGCTGGACGCCGACTACGAGTCCATCGCGGCCCACTGCGACGACGTGATCGAGCAGGTCGCCGACGCGGACGAGATTCGGGTCACGACGCCGGCCGGCACCGACATCGCCTTCGGAATCGGCGACCGAGAGTGGCTCGCAGACACCGGTATCGTTCACGAACCCGGCATCATGTCGAACCTGCCGGCGGGCGAAGTGTTCGTCAGTCCCGAAACCGCGACCGGGACGTTCGTCGTCGACGGGACGATGCGTCCCCACGGGCTACTCGAGGCAGACCACCAGCTGACGTTCGAGGTCGAAGATGGACTCGTCACGCACATCTCGGACGACGAAATTCGCGCGACAGTCGAGGGCGCGGCCGAAGACGTCGGTGACGCCGCCTACAACCTCGCGGAGCTGGGTATCGGGACGAACGTGGCCGTCACCGAACTCGTCGGCTCCGTTCTGCTCGACGAAAAGGCCGCTGGAACCGTTCACATCGCGATCGGTGACAACGCTGGCATCGGCGGCGAGACGGAGGCTCCGATCCACCTCGACGGAATCCTGCGGGAGCCGACGGTGTATGCGGACGACGCGGAAGTGAAACTTCCGCGGGCAGAGTGAGCGGCGAGAGCCGCGAACAGGGAAGTCGTTAGACTTCCAGCAGCGAAGGGCGATCAGCCGTGAGCAGGGGAGGTCGTAGACCTCCCGAAAGGCGAGCGGTGAAACCGCGAGCAGGGGAAGTCAAACGGTAAAGACGCTCGAGCCCGTCCGATAGCCCAGATCGAATGGACGACGCCGAAACCACAGCGAGCGGAAACGGGGCCGAAAACCGCACCGTCGAGGACGTCGATCCCGCAGCGGCGTTCGCCGCGCTCGGCAACTCGACGCGCGTCGAGATTCTGCAGGCGTTTCGCGAGCACCATCTGGCGAATCCGACGGCGTCGGCGGCCGCGTTCTCGACGCTCCGAAAGGCCGTCGGGATCAGGGATTCGGGCCAGTTCCGGTACCACCTCGAGCAGCTCCGGGGAACGTTCGTCGAGAAGTGCGACGAGGACTATCGACTCACGTACGCCGGCTCGAAGGTGATCGACGCGATCATCGCGGGCACCTACACCGGTCGGACGCGACTCGGCCCGGTTGCCCTCGACAGCGGCTGTAGCCGTTGCGGGACGGCTGCCCACGCGAGCTACCGAGACGGCATTCTCGAGGTGACCTGCGAGGACGATCACCCGTTGTTTTACTGGTCGGTGCCGCCGAACGCCGCGGTCGAGGCCTCGCTCGAGGAATTGGTCGAACTGGCGACGACGCTGGCCCTGCAGTCCTATGAACTGGTCGCCGACGGCACCTGTTCGGAGTGTTACTCCGCCGTCGAGCCGACCATTCGAACCGTCCACAGCGAGGAAGCCGGCGGATCGGTCCGGTTTTCAGCCCGGTGTCGAGCCTGCGCCGCCACCTGGGACGCACCGGTCGGCTTCGTCCTGCTCGACCATCCCGAGATCGAGTTGCTGTATCACCAGCAGGGGCGACCGATCAGCAGCCAGTACTGGTGGGAGCTCGAGGTCGTCGATCGAACCGAGATTACGGTTCTCGAGGAGGACCCGCTCCGCGTTCGGCTGTCGGTCACGATCGGCGAGACGCCCGTCCGGGCGACGGTGGACGAATCGGCTCGCGTCGTCGGTCTCGACTGTCCGGCGAACATGGACTGAGCTGCGACAACGTGACAGAACTGTCCGTTCGTCGCCGTTCCGATTGTCTACCAACTGGCAGTGCATCGGCTCGGTACGTACCGACTGGACTGATTGTGGACGGACGCGAGCGGCCTCGAGTCGCTTCGGATCGCCCGCTTGCTTTTGTGATATTTCGCTTATAGAAAAACCCTTCGCCAAACGTTGATTCTCTCGGACGCATTCGAGAGCGTATGGCAGTTTCACATCCGATCGGTCCGGGGTCCGAACCCGAGACCGAAACCGAGTCGGGGCGACTGGCGGCGATCCGTCGCCGGTTTCCCGATCCGATGTACGTATTCCTGCTGGGTTTTCTCTCGATTCCCGGCTATCTGTTCGAGTCGCTCGCGGGGCTCCAACTCTTCGCGCTGTTCTTTCTCGCCGGGCTGTGGCCGCTGGTCGTCGCCATCGTCGGGACGGTTCTCGGTCTGGGGAGCGACGACGATGCGGACGAGACCGTGCCGACGGATTGGATCGACATGGGTGACCGAGCCACCAACGTCCGCGCGCTCGTCGCGATGCTGGCCCTCCAGTTTCAGCCGATCCTCTTCGTTACGGGGGTGTTCCAGATGGGCGGTCACATCCCCATCCTCGCACGCCACCGCGGAAGCCCGCCCTCGCCGTCGACCTTCGAGAGCGACGTCGACTATCGACTGCCCGTCGAGGGGACGTGGTCCGTCGTCAACGGCAGTCCGGATCGCGACTACTCCCACTCGTGGGGGATCCTTACCCAGCGATACGCCTACGACTTCGTGATCACCGACGACGACGGCCGAACGCACGAGGGCGAGCGCGGCCCGCCCGAGGCGTACCACTGCTTCGGCGAACCGATCCTCGCGCCCGCGGACGGGGTCGTCGCAAGCGTTCGGAACGACCACCGCGATTATCACCGGACCGACGGCTGGATGGATCCCCTCCAGCGGAGCATTCTGGGCAACAACGTCGTGATCGAACACGCCGACGACGAGTACAGCGTACTGGCTCACTTAGAACGGGGAAGCGTGCAGGTCGAACCGGGCGATCGAGTCGAACGCGGCCAGCGGATCGCCCGCTGTGGCAACTCCGGCAACTCGACGGAACCCCACCTCCACTTCCACGTCCAGGATCACCCGAACTTCTTCCTGGGGGCCGGGCTGCCGGTTCGGTTCCGGGGCGTCGAGACCGACCATCCGCGGACCGGGCCCGAACGCCACGACGAGACGTACGTTCACGCGGGCCAGCGCGTGCGGCACGTCGTCGATCGTGAGGACGTCGACGGTTGTGAAATCGCCTCCAGCGATGATGTCGTTGGCGAACCCGTCCCCAACACGGTCGGACACTCCGACGCGGAACCCGAGCGCACCGACTCCTGATTCGATCGCTTCGACTCGCGTTCCGAGCGCATCCACGTGTGACTCGAGACCACTCCGCTGGACCCTGGCCGCCGTTCAGTAGACCCAGCCCGCAGTTCAGTTCGCTTTTAGGTGCGCGGCGTCTACGACGGGTATGAACGATATTCCGGACCGGGTTCCGACGAACTGCCCGTCCTGTTCGCCGGACCTCGAGACGGTCCACGAGGTCCTGACGGCGACGGAAGGCGGCGGGACCGTAACCGTCCGCTGTAGCGAGTGTGCCCACGTCCACAAGATCCAGCCCGAACAGGAGAGCGAGGTGACGCTCGACGTCATCGTCTCCCAGGAGGGCGAGTCCTTCACGGCGAACGTAACGACTCCCGAAGGCGAGACCATCGAGACGGGCGACGAGTTCATCCTCGAGACGGACGAAGTGCTCTCGACGGTTCGCGTCACGAGCCTCGAACTCGACGGCCAGAAGCGCCGCGAGGAGGCCGTCGTCGACGACGTCGAGACCGTCTGGACCCGCGAGGTCGACAACGTCGCCGTCAACGTCACCGTCCATCCCCAGGACGGTTCGCGAAACGACAGCCGGTCCATTACGGTTCACGTGCCCGGCGACTACGAGTTCACCGTCGGCGAGACGGAGGAGTTCGGCGACGACGAGTTCGAGATCGACGCCTTCGTCGTCCGCAAGGATTCCTCGGGCTACCACCGTGATCGCTACGAAGAGCGCGGCGACACGATCCTCGCGAAGGACGCGAAACGGGTCTACGCCTACGACGAACAGAGCAGCGCCTGGTCCGCCTGGTAGCGCTGTCGCTCTCGAGCGCATCAGACTCGTCACTCCCGTCGCTGCCCGGCACTCGCCACGAACACCCTCTTGCTCACGAGAGACTAACTCGCAGTATCCATGTCCGACAGCGACGAGGCCGCTCGCGAGCGTATGGTTCGGACCGTCGCCTCGCGCGTCGACGACGAGCGCGTCCTCGAGGCACTCGAGTCGGTCCCTCGACACGCCTTCGTCCCGCCGAACCGTCGGGACAGCGCCTACGAAGACCGGCCGCTGCCGATCGGCGACGGACAGACGATCAGCGCGCCCCACATGGTCGCAATCATGGCCGATACGCTCGACCTCGAGCCGGGGTCGGAAGTCCTCGAGATCGGAACCGGCTGTGGCTACCACGCCGCGGTGACGGCGGAGCTGGTCGGCCCGGAGCACGTTTACAGCGTCGAGTACGGCGACGAATTGGCCGAACAGGCCCGCGAGCAACTCGCGCAGGTCGGCTACGAGGACGTCTCGGTTCGAGCAGGTGACGGTCGCGAGGGGTGGCCCGACCACGCGCCGTTCGACGCCGCGTATTTCACCTGTGCGACCCCGGCGTTTCCCGATCCGGTCGTCGAACAGGTACGTCCCGGCGGACAGCTTCTCGCGCCGATCGGAACTCGATTTCAGACGCTCGTCGAAGCCACGAAACGCGAGGAAGGCGGACTTGAGCGAACCGAACACGGCGGCGTTCGATTCGTCGAGATGCGCGGCGAGTAACGCCGTCTTACCCGCCGGGTCGCGCAAGCGCGTCTTTGATTACCGACCGACCGATACTCTCGGTATGGACCCCGCGGTACTGCGAGAGGATATGGTCGACGGTCTCGAGTCCGACGCCAAGGACGTCCTCCACGACGAGACCGTCGCCGTCGCGATGCGCGACGTTCCCCGCCACGAGTTCCTCGAGGACGATCGGTCGGCCTACGCCGACCGGGAGCACGAGGTTCTCGGCACTCGCGTGCTCGCACCGAGTACGGTCGCCCGACTGTTGCAACCGCTCGACCTCGAGGACGGCCACGACGTATTACTCGTCGGGGCCGGCGTCGGCTACACGGCCGCCGTCGTGGCCGAAATTGTCGGTGACACGAACGTCCACGCGGTCGACATCTCCCGGCCGCTCGTCATCGAGGCCCGCCAGAATCTCGCTCGAGCGGGCTACGACGGCGTGCTCGTCGACTGCCGCGACGGGGCGAACGGATTCCCCGAGTACGCGCCGTTCGATCGCATTCTCCTCGAGGCCGCCGCCGTCGATCCACCGCGAGCGCTGCTCGAACAACTGACCGACGACGGCCGAATCGTCTTTCCGTGCGGGACGCAGCGACAACGCCTCGAGGCCGTCTCCGCCGACGACGAGCGGGCGACGTTCGCGGCCGTCTCGTTCGACCCGCTGCTGGTCGAGGGCGAACAGTCGGGTGCCGTCGAACGCAACCGAATGACCCGCGAGGACCGCGAACACGCGATGCGTCGGGCCGAATCGCGTCGCGGCTGGGAGCAGGAGTGGATCGAGTGGGAGGAATCGGTCGGCACCCGGTAAGCGGACGTTCCCGTCGCGAGTACCACCAGTCGACGTGATCTACCGACGCAGCAGGGAGTGCGTTCACGCCAGTAGTCAGCAGCAACGATCGGGCCAGCAGCCTGTCGATCACTGTACGAGTTTCATATCGACGGATCGAACGGATACAGCGGACGCTCGCTGTCCGGTACCGCGCAAAAGTGGGGGGTGGGGGGGGGATTGGGGGTGGCGAGAGGTATCGCAGATCGCCAGTTATCGGTACGATCGACTGGGGGTTAACTATACTTCCTAATTAGTTAGCTACGGCTTGCCCGAGATTACTACATAATTAGTACCCCACACTGAACGCCTGGTTCAGCAGCGGACAGTCCAGTTCGACTCGAGTGTTCCACACGGATAAATTTCGACTCTATTGCTCCTGAACGACTACACGACATGATCTCGCCGATACCGATCTCTCTTGGCGTCCGTTCGAAGCTGAACGTCGTCGACGACGGATGCCTCTCGAAAGGAGTAGTTCGGGGGGAAAGTTGGGGGGGTGGGGGATTGGGGGTGGCGATAGACTATCGCAGATCGCCAACGTATCGTACGAACTGATTGGAAGTAAGTATACCTTCTAATCAGTTAGCCAGGGGTAGGTATCGATACTAATCACCTAGATTTCCCGTCGAACGCCAGCGTGACGAGCTTTCGCTCGGCCGCTCGCAAGTGGTAATGGTAGGTTGGCGGTGATACGCCGAGCGCGTCCGCAAGCTCTTCACCGGTGCTCTCGCGCGGCCACTCGAAGAACCCGCTGTAGTGAGCCGCCTGTAGCGCCTCGAGCTGTTTGGCCGTGAGCCGTTCCTCGAGATGCGTATCGAGCTGCCGCGCCGAGCGCACACTGGTTGTCTCGCGTCGGGCCTCGAGCTCCGTCTCCGGATACCCCTCCCTGATCGCTTCGACCAGCGATCGGGGCTCGACCTGCTGTGGCACGTCGAGGACGAGGGTCGTCGTCCCGTCTTTGGCGATCGCGGTCTGCAGATGGACGTCGTAGGTTCGCAGGATGTCCAGAATCGGGGAGGACGTAACCGTCAGTTCGAACAGCGTCTCGTCGTCACCTTCGGAGACGATCGAGAGGGTATCTATCGACGCCCACTGATCTAGCGGCGTGAGATCCGCCGTCGTCGGGACGCTGACGAACACGACGACCTCGTCATCTCGGTAGATCACCCCCTCGATGGCGACCGTCCCGTCGATGCGCTCGGCGACGCGATTCAGGAGCAGTCGCGAGTCGTAAATCGCGAGTTCGAGCTCGAGCCGGCTATCGGTCAACATCGCGCGCGTGCGCTCGACCGATCGGATCGCGTGGCCGATCGTCTCGCCGAGTTCGCCGAGCACCTCCCGCTCGCTGTCGCCGAGCGAGTCGACGCCCGCGACGTGGACGAGCAACACGCCGTACTGACGCTCGGTGTCGGCGAGCGGAACCGCGAGAATGGTCTGGTAGCCGTACGTTAGCGCCTCCTTCCGGCGCCGGTCCCAGCCGTCGGCCTCGAGGACGTTTCGGACGACCTGCACGCCTCCGGTCTCGAGGGTTTCCCTGACCATCTCGAGCTCCGGGGCTCGGTCGCCGTCGTCACGGATCCGATCGATGAAGGCCGCGTCGACGCCGGCCCACGCGGTCGGTTCGGGTGGGTCGTCGTCGGCCGAGGCGATCCAAGCGAAACAGTAGCGTTCGGTGTCGGCAAGTCGATCACACACCGTCGTCTCGATCTCCGTTCGCGTCGAGGCCTGTGCGACGCCGTGGTTGATCTCCCTGACGATCTCGTTCGTGTGATTGAGCCGCGTCAGTTCCTCGTTCTGCCTGGTGAGCGTTCGATCGTGCTCCCGAAGCAACTGCTCGCGTTCCGCGCGGTCTAAGGCCGCTTCGGTGTTCGCCGCCAGAATGTGGAGCAGCTCCGTCATCGTCTCGTCGAATCCGTCGACGTCCTCGGTCCCCGCAACCAACACGCCGTGGGTTCCGAGCGGGACGATCAGCTCGCTTCGACTCAGCGTCTTGGCGTTTGCACTCCCACCCGCTCGCGTCGCATCCTCGTAGTAGGTGCTCTCTCCCTCGGAAAACACGTCCCAGATGTGGCCCTCGCCCTGTTCGAACTGCATCTCCGGATCGACGAGCTCTCGCGACTCTCGGGTCGACGCCGCGTGCTCGAGACGTCCCGCCGTCGGTTCGAACGCGTACGCAGCGGCGACGGGGACGTCGAGGATCTCCCGCGCGGTATCGACTGCCGACTGGTAGATCTCTCGTTTCGTCCCCGCTCGCATCAGATCCCGCGTCGTTTCGTGGAGCGTCGTCAGCGTTTGCTCGTATCGGCGCTCGCTCTCGCGTAACTCCGTCTCGGTCCGGTACTGGGAGACGGCGTTCGTGATCTGATTCGCGAGCAACGCGTACTGCTCCTTGCCGGACTCCTTCTGGAGATACTGCGTCACACCCGCGGCGATCGCCTCGCTGGCGATCTCCTCCGAACCGCGACCGGTAAAGAGGATAAACGGGAGATCCGGATCGTCTTCGCGCACGCGCTCGAGCAACTCGAGTCCAGTCAACGCCGGCATTTCGTAGTCGCTGACGATACAGTCGATCGAGCGTTCCGCGAGGATCTCGAGTGCCTCCTCGGCGTTCGTCGCCGCTTCGGCGACGATCGCATCGCGTTCGCGTTCGACCATTTCGCCGGCCAGGTTGGCGAATCCCGGTTCGTTATCGACGATGAGGACGGTGATCGGGTTCGTCATTGGTGAGCGTCGACGGGCGTCGCTGCAGCCGTCATAGGGTGGAAAGATGGTGCGGATACTAAATGATTAGTGTTCCACACGGTGTCGGTCCTGTCGTACTCGAGTAGCCGTACGGCCTGCGTTGGTTAGGGGATCGTGCCGTCGAACTCGTACGTGTCGGCCCAGTTTATCGACGGATGATCGATTTCGGATTCGAATCGAAGCTCCATCTTCTGTCCGGTCGCGTCGGCGGCATCGATCCAGTAGAACGTGTCGTTTTTTGGGTAATAGACCAGAAAGGCGTCGATCTCCCCATGGTACGTTTCCTCGTGATATGACCCGTCCCTCGTCGTCTGTGAGTGCGTATTGAACCGCATCGTTTCGGTCTTATTCGGCCAGCCGGTCTTGCACTGCACGCGATACAGGTCTCCCCCGTCGTCGACGACGAGATCGTATCTGTCGTTGTCGCCGAAAGGGATCGAGACGCTGTATCCGTACTCGAGCAGTTCGGTCAGTGCTTTCGATTCCGTTTGATCACCGATATGCTTCGAGTTGCGCATAGCGGATCTGGCCCGATGTTCGACTAAAAACTCTCAGTCGGTGGGGTACTGCTCGCGTCCGAAGCGGGAGGTTTCTCGAGATGTGAGTGTTCGCAACACAGGTAGCCTTCGCTCGTCGTAGATGCTTCTCGCTCGAGAGTTGCAATCGAGAGAAGCGCCCGGAGCGGGATTTGAACCGCGATCGTTTCGCTCACTGCGTTCGCTTCACTCCCTGATTCAAATCCCTCGTCGGGGTTTCGCTGACGCCGCCACTCGTTCGTCGTTACAGCCCTCACTCGTGAGTTGGAGTCAGCAGAAAGCGCCCGGAGCGGGATTTGAACCCGCGTCACAACCGTGACAGGGTTGTATGATGGGCCACTACACCATCCGGGCAACCTGCATCCCTTGATTTCCCGGTGACACTCTTAAGGGTTGTGTTCCGGCTATTCTTCAACTGCGTTATCACACACCCTTGACAGCAATGAGCTTTCGTTCAGCTTCGAGTAATGCAGCACTCTCGTGCTGTTTGGTCCGTGGATACCTACCGAGGACTCATCCGTGGGAGAAACGATTGCTACGCTCGTCGGAGTGGTCCTCGAAAAGTGCCCGGAGCGGGATTTGAACCCGGCAGAGACGGTCCGGGCGTGCGGCGCTTCGCGCCGTTCCGGGCCTGCGACTCTTTGTTTTCAAATCCCTCGTTCGGCGTTTCGCTGACGCCGTCGCTCGCTCGTCGTTACAGCCCTCACTCGTGAGTTGGCGTCAGCAGAAAGCGCCCGGAGCGGGATTTGAACCCGCGTCACAACCGTGACAGGGTTGTATGATGGGCCACTACACCATCCGGGCTTACAACACATCGTTTCCCGGTGACGGTATTAAGACTTTCCAATCGATCACCGTGTGGTACGGTGAATCGAGCCACGAAAGTGCCTCGAGCCCACTCTTTGCGACACTATCACATGCTCCACAAGGAATTTAACTGATACTGGGGTACTGTCGCATGTGATCGGCACCTCCGATCAGGGCTGCCCCGGTCGGATAGCTGTTGCTCCCGCCCGAGTTAGTAACCGTTAAATGCGTCCCGCCGGTATCTGCCTGTAGTATCTCGTGACAGCCGCTTCTCTCCCGATAGCCGACACGCACACCAATCCCAACACATGGTAGACGTAAGCCAACACGAACTCGTACCGGAGCACACCGTGCTCGACGAGGACGTCCTCGAGGAGGTCCTCGCCGAGTACGATATCGATCGCACAGACCTACCGAAAATCAAACGTAACGATTCCGCCCTACCCGACGAGGCGGAGATCGGCGACGTCATCAAAATCGTTCGGGACTCACGGACAACCGACCAGGCAGTCGTATACCGACTCGTGGTGGAATAAATGGCAACAGAACTGAACAGATCCAAACGACGCGACATTTCGCGCGAATACTTCTCGAGGGAACGACTCGCCGAACACCACTATCGATCGTTCAACGCCTTCCTCGGCCGAGGGATGCAGGAGGTCGTCGACGAGAAGGCGACGATCGATACGGATATCGGCGACAAGGAAGGCGAGGAGCCCGTCCACGTCGAACTCGGCGACGTGCGCGTCGTCACGCCCCGCGTTCGGGAGGCCGACGGCTCCGAAGAACTGCTGTACCCACAGGAGGCTCGCCTCCGGAACATCACCTACTCCGCGCCGGTCTTCATGGAGATGTCGATCGTCAAGGGCGAGGAGGGCGACGAGCGCGTCGTCGACTCGACCGAGACGAAGATCGGTCGGATGCCGATCATGGTCGGCTCCGAGAAGTGTAACATCGCCGGTTTCTCCGATCAGGAACTGATCGAGATTGGTGAGGACCCGGCCGACCCCGGCGGCTACTTCATCGTCAACGGCTCCGAGCGCGTGCTGATGACCAGCGAGGACCTCGCGCCGAACAAGATCCTCGCCGAATACGACACCAAGTACGGCGACGAGATTCAGGTCGCCAAGACGTTCTCCCAGCGCCGCGGCTACCGCGCCCTCGTGCTCTGTGAACGAACCCGTGACGGCCTGCTCGAGGTATCCTTCCCCTCGGTGTCGGGATCGATCAACTTCGTCACGCTCGTTCGGGCACTCGGCCTCGAGTCGGACGAGGAGATCGTCCACAAGGTATCGAACGACCCCGAGGTCGTCAAGTACATGCTCGAGAATCTGGAGGAAGCCGACGTCCAGACCGAGGAGGAGGCGATCGAGACCCTCGGGAAACGCGTCGCCTCCGGTCAGGGCAAGAACTACCAGCTCAAGCGGGCCAACTACGTCATCGACCGCTATCTTCTCCCACACCTCCACGAGGAGGGCGTCGAGGAGGAAGACGTTCGGATCAACAAGGCCCACTACCTCTGTCGGATGGCCGAGGCCTGTTTCGAACTCGCGTTGGGCCGACGCGACTCCGACGACAAGGACCACTACGCGAACAAACGCCTGAAGGTCAGCGGCGACCTGATGAAAGACCTGTTCCGGACCGCGTTGAATAAACTGGCCCGGGACGTCAAATACCAGCTCGAGCGCGCCAACATGCGGAACCGAAATCTGTCGGTTTCGACGGTCGTGCGCTCCGACGTGCTCACCGAGCGTCTCGAGCACCCGATCGCGACGGGGAACTGGGTCGGTGGCCGCTCCGGCGTCTCCCAGCTGGTAGATCGAACGGACTTCATGGGAGTTCTTTCCCACCTGCGTCGGCTCCGTTCGCCACTCAGCCGCTCGCAGCCCCATTTCGAGGCGCGGGACCTGCACGCGACCCAGTGGGGTCGTATCTGTCCCTCCGAGACGCCGGAAGGGCCGAACTGTGGACTGGTGAAGAACTTCGCGCAGGCGATGGAGCTCTCCCAGAACGTCGAGGACGAACAGGGACTCAAACGTGAACTTGCATCGATGGGTGTCGAGGGGATTCCGGGTCTCGAGGGCATCGAACGATCGACTGCGGACGACTAATCAACAATGAGCAGCCAAGAGCGAGAAGCGAAAGTCTACGTCAACGGGTCGCTGGTGGGGACACACCCCGATCCGCACGAGTTAGCCGCACAGATCCGCGAAGCGCGCCGTATCGGGGACGTCAGCGAGATGGTCAACGTCTCGGTCAAAGAGCGCACTCGCGAAGTAATCGTCAACGCCGACGCCGGCCGAGCGCGACGACCGCTCCTGGTCGTCGAAGGCGGCGAGCCCCGCATCTCCAATCAGGAGATCGAGGCGCTGCAGGACGGCGACCTCGAGTTCGAGGATCTCGTCGACCACGGCTACATCGAGTTCATCGACGCCGAGGAGGAAGAGGACATCCTCGTCGCCGTCGACGAAGACGATCTGACCGAGAAACACACCCACCTCGAGATCGATCCGTCGTTGATCTTCGGGATCGGTGCGGGGATGATCCCCTACCCCGAGCACAACGCCTCCCCGCGTATTACGATGGGGGCAGGGATGGTCAAACAGTCGCTGGGACTGCCGAGCGCGAACTACCGGATCCGACCGGACACGCGCCAGCACCTGCTGCACTACCCGCAGCTGTCGATGGTCAAGACGCAGACGACCGAGCAGATCGGCTTCGACGACCGACCCGCCGCCCAGAACTTCGTCGTCGCCGTGATGAGCTACGAGGGGTTCAACATCGAGGACGCGCTGGTCATGAACAAGGCCAGCGTCGAGCGCGCGCTCGCACGTTCGCACTTCTTCCGGACTTACGAGGGCGAGGAACGGCGTTACCCCGGTGGTCAGGAAGACCGCTTCGAGATCCCGTCTCAGGATGTCCGCGGAGCACGCGGCGAGGAAGCGTACGCACACCTCGACGAGGATGGTCTCGTCAATCCGGAAACGACGGTCGACGAGAACAGCGTGCTGCTCGGGAAGACGAGTCCGCCACGGTTCTTAGAGGAGCCCGACGACATGGGCGGTCTCTCGCCCCAGAAACGCCGCGAAACGTCCGTCACCATGCGATCGGGCGAGTCCGGTGTCGTCGACACCGTCACGCTCATGGAGGGCGAGGACGGCTCGAAGCTCTCGAAGGTTTCTGTGCGCGACGAGCGAATTCCCGAACTCGGGGACAAGTTCGCATCGCGGCACGGACAGAAGGGGGTCGTCGGCCACCTCGCACCACAGGAGGACATGCCGTTTACCGAGGAAGGGGTCGTTCCTGACCTCGTCCTCAACCCGCACGCGCTGCCCTCCCGGATGACCGTCGGTCACATCTTGGAGATGATCGGCGGCAAACTCGGCGCGATGGAGGGACGACGCGTCGACGGGACGCCGTTCCTCGGCGAGGACGAGGACGAACTTCGTGGGGGCCTCGAGGACGCCGGCTTCAACTCTGCGGGCAAGGAGACGATGTACTCCGGCGTCACCGGCGAGAAGATCGAGGCCGAGATCTTCGTAGGGATCATTTTCTACCAGAAGCTCTACCACATGGTCTCGAACAAGCTGCACGCCCGTTCGCGCGGGCCGGTGCAGGTGCTCACCCGCCAGCCGACCGAGGGACGGGCCCGCGAAGGCGGACTTCGTATCGGGGAGATGGAACGGGACGTGTTCATCGGCCACGGCGCGGCGATGACGCTGAAAGAACGACTGCTCGACGAGTCCGACCGCGAGTTCATCCACGTCTGCGGCCAGTGTGGGATGAGCGCAGTCGAGAACGTCGAACAACGGCGTGTTTACTGCCCGAACTGCGACGAGGAGACCGATATCCACGAGATCGAAATGAGCTACGCGTTCAAGCTTCTCCTGGACGAGATGAAGGCGCTGGGTATCGCGCCGCGACTCGAGCTGGCAGACGCCGTCTAAGCAACCACCATGCAACACAGCACACCAAAAGACATCGGATCGATCAACTTCGGGCTCATGGAGCCCGAGGAGTATCGGGAGATGAGCGCGACGAAGATCATCACCGCCGACACGTACGACGACGACGGCTTCCCCATCGACATGGGGCTGATGGATCCCCGGCTGGGCGTCATCGACCCCGGCCTCGAGTGCAAGACCTGCGGGAAGCACTCGGGTTCGTGTAACGGCCACTTCGGCCACATCGAACTGGCCGCGCCCGTCATCCACGTCGGCTTCACGAAGCTCATTCGGCGGCTCCTGCGCGGTACCTGCCGGGAGTGTTCGCGACTCCTCCTGACGGAGGACGAGCGCGACGAGTTCCGCGACGACATTACGGAATCCCGAAAGCTGGGTCGCGACCTCAACGACGTGACCAAGGCGGCGATCCGTCAGGCCCGGAAGAAGGATCGCTGTCCGTTCTGCGGCGAGATTCAGTACGACATCGACCACGAGAAGCCGACCACCTACTACGAGGTCCAGCAGGTCCTCACCAGCGAGTACTCCCAGCGCATCGCGGCCGCGATGCAGGGCGACGAAGAGGAAGGCATCGAGCGAACCTCGCCGGACGAACTCGCCGAGGAGACCGAGATCGAACTTACTCGAGTCAACGAGATTCTCTCGGGTTCGTTCCGACCGCGCGAGAGCCAGCGCAAGGCCATCGAGAAAGCCTTAGACATCGACCTCACCGAGGAGGACACGAACAAGCTGATGCCGAGCGACATCCGGGACTGGTTCGAGAACATCCCGGACGAGGACATCGAAGTGCTCGGGATCGATTCCGACCGCTCCCGCCCGGAGTGGATGATCCTGACCGTCCTCCCCGTACCGCCGGTCACCGCGCGACCGTCGATCACGCTCGACAACGGTCAGCGCTCCGAGGACGACCTCACCCACAAGCTGGTCGACATCATCCGGATCAACCAGCGGTTCATGGAGAATCGCGAGGCGGGTGCGCCGCAGCTGATCATCGAGGACCTCTGGGAGCTGCTGCAGTACCACGTCACCACGTTCATGGACAACGAGATTTCGGGGACGCCGCCGGCCCGCCACCGCTCGGGACGGCCGCTCAAGACCCTTTCCCAGCGACTCAAGGGGAAGGAAGGACGGTTCCGTGGCTCCCTGTCCGGGAAGCGTGTAAACTTCTCCGCCCGGACCGTTATCTCGCCGGACCCGACGCTCTCGCTCAACGAGGTCGGGGTTCCGGACCGCGTCGCAAAGGAGATGACCCAGACGATGAACGTCACCGAGCGCAATCTCGAGGACGCCCGACGGTTCGTTTCCAACGGGCCAGAGGGCCATCCCGGTGCGAACTACGTCCGACGACCGGACGGCCGCCGGCTGAAGGTGACCGAGAAGAACTGCGAACAGCTCGCGGAGAAGGTCGAGGCCGGTTGGGAGGTCAACCGACACCTCATCGACGGCGACATCGTCATTTTCAACCGCCAGCCGTCGCTCCACCGGATGTCGATCATGGCCCACGAGGTCGTGGTCATGCCGTACAAGACGTTCCGACTCAACACCGTCGTCTGTCCGCCGTACAACGCCGACTTCGACGGCGACGAGATGAACATGCACGCCCTCCAGAACGAGGAGGCCCGTGCGGAAGCCCGCGTCCTCATGCGCGTCCAGGAGCAGATCCTCTCCCCGCGTTTCGGTGAGAACATCATCGGCGCCATCCAGGACCACATCTCGGGTACCTACCTACTTACCCACGACAACCCGCGGTTCAACGAGACCCAGGCGCTCGACCTGCTTCGGGCGACCCGGATCGACGAACTGCCGGAACCCAGCGGGATCGACGACGAGGACGAGCCGTTCTGGACCGGTCACGACGTCTTCTCCGAACTCCTGCCGGACGACCTCAACCTCGAGTTCACCGGCACCGTCGGCGACGACGTCATCATCGAGGACGGCCAACTCCTCGAGGGAACTATCGCCGAAGACGAGGTCGGCGAGTTCGGCGGCGAGATCGTCGACACCATCACGAAGGTCTACGGCAACACGCGCTCGCGGATCTTCATCAACGAGGTCTCGACGCTCGCGATGCGTGCGATCATGCACTTCGGGTTCTCGATCGGGATCGACGACGAGACGATCCCGGCGGAGGCCCAGGACCGCATCGACGAGACCATCACCGACGCCAACGACCGCGTCGAGGAACTCATCGAGGCCTACGAGAACGGCGAGCTCGAGAGTCTCCCCGGTCGAACGATCGACGAGACGCTCGAGATGAAGATCATGCAAACGCTCTCGCGTGCGCGTGACAACGCAGGGACCATCGCGGACGAGCACTTCGAGGACGACAACCCGGCCGTGGTCATGGCCAACTCCGGTGCGCGTGGCTCGATGCTCAACCTCACCCAGATGGCCGGCGCCGTCGGCCAGCAGGCAGTTCGGGGCGAGCGAATCAACCGTGGCTACGAAGACCGAACCCTCAGCCACTACGAGCAGAACGACCTCTCGGCGGAAGCACACGGCTTCGTCGAGAACTCCTATACGAGCGGGCTGACCCCGCGTGAGTTCTTCTTCCACGCGATGGGTGGCCGCGAGGGGCTGGTCGACACGGCAGTCCGGACCTCGAAGTCCGGCTACCTCCAGCGCCGACTGATCAACGCCCTTTCGGAACTCGAGAGCCAGTACGACGGTACCGTCCGGGACACCTCGGACACCATCGTCCAGTTCGAGTTCGGTGAGGACGGCACCTCGCCGGTCAAGGTGTCCTCGGGTGACGACAACGACGTCGACGTCGAGGCGATTGCGGACCGCGTACTCGACTCGGAGTTCGAGTCCGAAGCCGAGCGCGAGGAGTTCTTCGGCACGAAACGAGAGGTGACGAACCTCTCCGAACACGCGGACGAGCGACTCGCCGAGGGAGCGGAGGTGACCTCCGATGACTAACGTCCACTACGACGTCGACGACGACACGATCGCCGTCGTCGAGGACACCAACCTTCCGCGCCGACTCAAAGACGAGGTCTACGAAACCCTCGAGGACCGCGGTGACGCGACCGTCGAAGACGCCGACGAACTCTCGAAGGCCGTCGAGGCCCGCTACATGGACACGCGCGTCGATCCGCTCGACCCCGTCGGCACCGTCAGCGCGCAGTCGATCGGCGAACCCGGAACGCAGCTGACGATGAACACGTTCCACTACGCCGGTGTCGCAGAGATCGACGTGACCCAGGGGCTGCCGCGACTCATCGAACTCGTCGACGCTCGGAAGACCCCCGACACGCCGATGATGACGGTCTACCTCGAGGACGAGTACGCCACCGAACGCGAGAAGGCCCACGAGGTCGTCTGGAACCTCGAGGCGACGAAGATTCTCGCACTCGGCGACGTCTCGACGAACGTCGCGGACATGCGCGTCCAAATCTCGCTCAACAAGGATACCTTAGAGGAGCGGATGATCACGGCCGAAGAAGTCGCCGAGATCATCGAGGACAATCTCGGCGTGAGCACGGTCCAGCAGGGCACCGAGATCCAGTTCGGTCCCGAGGAACCCTCTTACCGCGACCTGCTCCAGCTGGTCGAGGAGCTCCGCGATATCACGTTCAAGGGAATCGAAGAGGTCTCTCGAGTCGTCATCCGACGCGAGGAACTCGACGAGGGCGAGCAGTTCGTCCTCTACACCGAGGGATCGGCCTTCGGCGACGCACTCGAGATTGAGGGCGTCGACGCCTCGCGAACGACGTGTAATAACCTTCACGAGATTCATCGTAACCTCGGCATCGAGGCCGCACGCGAGACGATCATCGAGGAGACGCACAACACGCTCGCCGAACAGGGGCTCGACGACGTGAACGTCCGTCACCTCATGCTGGTCGCGGACATGATGACGAACCGGGGCGAGATCGAGTCGATCGGTCGCCACGGTATCTCGGGCTCGAAACAGTCCGTCCTCGCCCGTGCAGCGTTCGAGGTGACGGTCAACCACCTACTCAACGCCGCGATCCACGGCGAGATCGACGACCTCGACGGTGTCACGGAGAACGTCATCGTCGGCAAACCGATCAAGCTCGGAACCGGCGACGTCGACCTCCGAATGGGATCGACCGACTCCGGCGGCAGTCAAGCTGACTGATCGATGGGTGTTACCCTCGACGACGATGCCCGTCAGTACCTCGCCGCGTTCGAAGAGGTCACGGGTGTAAGCGGGCAGGATTGCCTGGTAACCGACGCGACCGACGCCGACCCCGCGGACGAACGACTCGTCGTCGTCGTCTCGAGCGGCGGGATGAGCGAGGCGATCGGTCCCGGCGGCCGGACCGTCACGAAGTACGAAGACCGCGTCGGGAAGCCGGTCCGACTCGTCGAAGCCGCCGACGATCCCGAGACGTTCGTCGCGAACACGCTCGCCCCGGCGGCGGTGTACAACGTCACGATCAGCGAGAACGAGGATACCGTCGCTTACGTCGAGGTCGCGAACGACGACCGTGGCGTCGCGATCGGTACCGGTGGCCAAACGATCGAGGCCGCGCGTGAACTCGCCGAACGGCACTTCGGGATCGACGACGTTCAGCTGATCTAACGTTCACTCCGATTTTCCGTTCGGCGACCTCACGCCTGCCGAGGCACGCTACGCCATTCTCTGTCCGTAACTTGTCTCAGCGAAACGCGCTCAGATTCGACGAGCGGGGTACCTCGAGCGTTCTCGAGGCGTAACGGCGCCTTCGAAACGGGTCGCTTAAGTGCCTTCAACGGATATCGCTTCCCATGGCAAACGGCAAGTACGCCGCGCGCAAGCTCAAGAAGGACCGCCAGAATCAGCGGTGGTCCGACTCTGACTACGCGCGCCGCGCCCGTGGACTTCGCGAGAAGTCCGACCCACTCGAGGGCGCTCCACAGGCTCGAGGTATCGTACTCGAAAAGGTCGGCATCGAAGCAAAACAGCCCAACTCGGCAATTCGGAAGTGCGTCCGAGTTCAGCTGATCAAAAACGGCAAGCAGGTCACCGCGTTCTGTCCCGGTGACGGTGCCATCTCGTTCATCGACGAACACGACGAAGTCACCATCGCCGGTATCGGTGGGGCGAAGGGTCGTGCGATGGGTGACCTCTCCGGTGTCAACTACAAGGTCGACAAGGTCAACGGTGTCGCCCTGAAGGAACTGGTCCGCGGAAACGCAGAGAAACCGGTGCGATAATCATGGCGGCAGAAGACCAACCCGACCCTGACGCCCCTGCAGGTGGCGCAGACGTCGGCGCGAAGTTGTTCGGTACGTGGGAGATCGACGAGATCGCGTACAACGATCCGTCCACCGAACGCTACATCACGGTGACGCCGGTCGCACACACCGCCGGCCGTCACGCCGGCAAGCAGTTCAAAAAGTCCCAGATCTCGGTCGTCGAGCGGTTCATCAACCGTCTCATGCAGACCGAGGAGAACACGGGCAAGAAACAGCAGTCGCTCAACCACGTTCGTGACGCGTTCGAACTCATCCACGAGCGCACCGAGGAGAACCCGATCCAGGTGCTCGTGACCGCTGTCGAGAACGCAGCCCCGCGCGAAGAGACCGTCCGCCTGAAGTACGGTGGAATTTCGGTCCCGAAGGCCGTCGACGTCGCGCCTCAGCGTCGCGTCGATCAGTCCTTGAAGTTCCTCGCCGAGGGTGTCTACAACGAATCGTTCAAGACGCCGACGCCTGTTTCGGAGGCTATCGCACGGCAGCTGATCGGCGCCTCGAACTACGACGTCCAGACGTACGCGGTTAGCCAGAAAGAAGAGAAAGAGCGCGTCGCGGCAGCTGCACGTTAAGCGTCGCGCTCGTTTTGGCTATTTTCTTGTTGTTTTGCTTGGGGAGTGGAGCATATACTCATTATTGTCTGTCACAACTCATTTATTGAAATTTCGTCGCTCCACCGCAATTCACCATTCATCAGAACGGGGATATTTTCTAGCTCGAGGAATTCTACGAGTTCTGGTTTTGTTACTGAAAGTGGGCCAAACTTTTTTGGAACCAGATGGTATGTCTCTACCGACTCAATATATGGATAAAAAACCCCTCCTATATCCATATTGGGGATAGATACATATTCATGTATGTCTATAATTAAATCTCCGTGTTGTTTGGTTATCGAACACATATTTGGTGCACCATTATTTGGTTGTGCTATTATTGACAATCCATCACCAACAACATGATATTGATGGCCAATTTTGGTTACTTTTCGTAGAATATCGATAGCACCATACAGTGAGAACCCCTGATTCAACAATCGAGCAATCACGCTTCCTGCGTGAACAGCATCGCTGTTTTGAACATCGCTTGATGTAACTACCCCGCCAATACTTCCCGCTTTTATTAACTGAATTCCTTGATTATTCGACTGACACGCATTGAGAAAAAACGATTTTGCGTTTACTGACTTGAGAGTTGCCACGTTAAGTCGTCCATCTGAACAACGAACGCCATTGCTGTCAATATGTCCTATATAGTGAACAAAATCGCTTTCCCGCACTAAAACCTTCTTGAGATCCGCTGTGGTGAGTCTGTGATGAACCGTCACATCAATTGGAAAATCATCACGTTCGCTGTAGGCGCTGTAAACACTTGTGAGTTCGCTATTCATATCTGGGTCATTACAGACAACTTCGATTCTGATCGGTTCCTCTGTTGGTGTTTGAGTAATGCTGTTGGTGTATGCTGATATCGGTGTGGGACTCTCGAATTTCGATCCTCCTGTGGAGGACCAAAACTGCTTGATTGTTTGATTTGTCGATTGACTAGTTTTCTCCTGAACGTCAACGATAGAGAGATTATTAGCAATGAATGGGAGAAATGGAATGTGTTCTGGAGTGTTCTCTAGTTGTACCTTGAGTCGCCACTCAGGGAGAAATACTTTAGTGAGAGAAAATGGACTTTCAAGATATGTCTCAAGTTGTTCGGAGAGCGATTGTTCGTATAATTCTGAAGGATCGAATGGGAGATTTGATTCAATCATCTCTCGCTCGTGAAGGGGGAGTGGTGTTATCCCCTCAGTCCGTACGATACAATCCAAAAAAAACACATGCTTCAGTAACCGTTCAACTGTTGTCTCAAATTCTTCTTTTGAATCAAGTGAATAGGAGAAACCGCTATCAGTGATCAACTGGGGTTTCGCTTTAGGAACGACTTTTGCACCGAGGTAGTATGCTAGTGGTGTAATAGTGAATATATGCTTGAGTGTTGGAGGAACTGCGAGTTTAATATTCGTCTTTGGTCGTTTGATCTCTTCTGGAATGCTTAATTCCTCACCGATTTCAATTGCTGGAGGGTGTCCACGTGCTGTCGGAAAAGAACGTTCCGCTGCTGTTGTTTTCAAAGCAGAACCAAACGCTGATATCGCTTTCATTAGATCAGATGGGGCAGTTGTGGTTTCAATTGTTCTTGCTGGGCGTGTGTGATATGACCGTGCCCCAATAATCACGTTCGTGTGTTTATCTAGCTCAATATGTGTTTTATTCCTGTCAGAATATATTTCAACACTACTATCCAGAACAAGGTATACTTTAATAGATGATGATACATCGAGCGTGTGCTTATTTTGGGATAAAACCACCCGCTCATCTGGCTGGACTTCAGTTGTTATTGATTTATCCTTCCCACGGACGTAGACGGAATTGACCTCTGACAATGAAATCCGGTCCGTTGTGACCTCTACTGCTGCGCCAATTGGGTAGGCAACTTGATTTTCATCGACAGACTGTGGTGTAACTGGTTCGTGTGTAATAAGACGATCTCGGTACCGCTCGATTGGATCAATGATCTCTATACCATCTTGGTTCGATTCGAATTTTGGTTTCATTGGGAGCGAAGGTTGGACAAGATGTTGCTCATTATCACAACTCCTCTATCAGAGTGGATGGCTAACTATTGAATATATGTTATTGCCTTTCAATATGTCTTGTTAGGGACATTGCACCAAATTAACTAATAGTCGATTCTTTCCGGACCACATTTAATAGTATCTGCTCAAGCAGTATTGATAGAAGCTGTGTTGCTGAAATCTACATCTCAGTTGTTCGTGGTTCATCCTACTCTTTCTCTCAGTAATATGAACGCAGAGCGGGCTCGAGTCGCTGCTGAAGTCAATATAGTTGACTTCAACCATTCAATTCTTGAACAAATCGATGAACGCTACGATCTGCTCGTTTTGGACTGGAGTCTGCAGACACCAGATGCCCGCGGCATCCTTGATGCGTTTCGACAGAATGCTCCGAAGACCCAGATTCTTGTACTCGCTAGTGACGTACCCTCGGATGACCCAGTTGACCGCGGCGCCGACGAACTTCTCATTGATCCTGTTTCGGACGAGGCATTACAGTTGACGGTTGAACGGTTGCTTCTGCAGAAGGAATATGAGGCTGCGATGGACGAGTTTTTCAGGTTATCAACCGAGCGTGCATTGCTCGAAAGCGAACTGCAGTCTGGTCTTGATGTCGACGACCAGTACCAATCTGTTGTCTCTAATCTCTACGATTATCGCAAGTGGGCAGCCACGATTCGAGACGAACTCTCAAACGATGAGTTCGATCATGTCCTTCGGAAGTTATTTGATGAGTAAAACAGTCCCTGAGTTCTCCTTTTGCTCGAGATATCGATTCCCTGTATAGCAGATCAGGTGGACGTTACCTTTTCACACAGTTGGCCTATACAATAACACTACTATTTATTTATATGATTTATTAAAATAAATTTATATCTGGCCAGCACTACGTCTAAAATGTACCATGGAAGACCTAACCCAATACCTAAAGAATCACCCACGAATGATCGGCGTCCTGTTCACGATCTCACTAATTCTGTCTCAGGCAGGCACCGTCGCAGCTGGCGGAGTTTACACGGGCCCTTAGAGATCATAAATCGTCAATATTGATGCCTTTGCTCCATTGAACAGACCCGTCTATTATTACAGGAATATCTTCTAGATCAAAAAACTCCTCAATTTGACGTTTCGTAACCTCTATCTTTTCGGTTTCTCCTGGAGTTAAATAATACTCGTCTGCTGGTTCCACGTATGGCGTAAATAAGCTCCCTTTTCTCACTGAAGATGATTCATATATGTGAACTTTGATGGTGAACATATCATCTCTCTGTGATAGCATGCAAACACTTGGAACACCATTTTTTGACTGTGCAATCGTTGTTACTCCATCACCAACTACTCGGTATTGTTCTCCAACGACACTTTCACCTCTTGCGATGTCTAATGCAGCGTAAAGTGGGAAGCCCTGGTTCAATAAACCTGCAATGGTACTTCCTACACTAATTGCGCCTTTATTGACTATATCGTTTAGAGTGACTATGCCACCAATGCTTCCTGCTTCTACTAAATATAGTCCTTGGTCATATGACTGGCATGCATTGAGCAAGAACGCTTTCACTCCTACTTTAGTTATTTTTGACGCGTCTAATTTCCCATCCAAGCATTGAAATCCATCGTTATCAATATGCCCAATATAATGTAGAAAGTCACTTTCGCTAGTTAGAATCTCTTGAAACTCTCCGGTTCTAATATCATGGTATAAAGTAACGTCAAATGGGAAGTCTTCCTGTGAATTATACACTTCATTCACTGTCTCGAGTTCTTCTTGCATGTTTGGATCGTTGCAAATAACTTCTATTTCGATAGGGTCTTCTTTTGGAGATCTGCCAATGTTGTTATAAAATGCAGACAAGGGTGTTGTGCTTACTATCGTAGATGAATCTTCGCTCTCCCACGATTGTTGCACTATTGACTTATTTGCCGCGATGTGATTATCCTGGTTGTCCTTCTCTACTTTTCCACGAACTATACTCATACTGCCTCGTGAAAACTCTTTGATAGCGCTTGTTTGCGCCTCTGACGATGTTTTTCCAACAGTATCATGTATGCTAACTGGAGATAACCTATTTGCAATAAAAGGAAGGAACTCTATGCTCTCTTCATTCGGTCTGAGCTGTGTTGTGAGTCGCCATTCTGGAAGATGGGGCTTAACCTTATGAAACGGAATATCAAGGTATGATTTGATTTGGCTTGCAAGTGGTTGATCATACATTTTTTTAATATCAAACCCGATGTCTGATTCGGACAAACTCCGTTCATGAAGTGGTAATGGTGTAAGCCCTTCTGTTCGGACCACACAATCTAGGAAGAATATTTTTTTGAGTAGCCGTCTTACTTCCGTGTCAAAATGAATATCACCCTGCACATCATATGAGTATCCATCTGCGGTTGTTATTTTAGGTTCCTCATTAGGAATTATGTCTGCACCTAAATAATAAGCGAGAGGCGTAATGGTGAATATGTGATTGAAGTCTGGAGGAATCTCTATTCGGATGCCTGTTTCTGGCTTCTCAAACGAATTTGGTATTTCTAACTCATCGCATAGTTTGATTGCCGGCGGATGACCCCGTAGTGTTGGATAAGATCGTTCAGCAGTTGTTGTTTTTAGTGCTGATCCGAAAGCAGATACTGCTCGCATTATATCTAGCGGATCTTTTGTGGTTTTAATCGTATCTGCTGGACGCGTATGATATGATCGAGCACCAATTGTGAGAGGTATCGTGTCTCCAAAAATTACGTGTGTCTGATCGTTATCCGCATAAATACTGACCTCCCCATTAAATTGAATGTATATCTTAAGTGGGACCGATATGTCAAGAGTGTATTTTCCCTCTGGCAAGGATATTGGCTCACTTGGGCTAGCTTCTGCAACCATGGAACCGTCCTGATTGCGAATATAGATGGTTGCATTTGCTGGAAGTGAAATCATTTCAGCTGTAAACTCAACTGCTTTATCTACCGGATACTGAAGCTGGTTCGACTCTACTTCTTTAAGTGAAATTGGCTTATGCGTAACGACCCGATGCCGGTGTCTTTCGATTGGGTCTATGATTTCAAAGCCATTTTTTGTCGGCTCAAATTTCGGTTTCATGGGGCAAAGGATGAGCGAAGTAGCTGTTAACAACTAATCGTCGGGCAAGACAATAGATATGGCTCTCGAGCAACCATAACCCTACGACTGATCGATCGAGATCCACCCAGAACTCTGATCGCCGTCGTTGATCGACCACCGTTCCTGAAAGTCGCCGCTCTGTTCCCGAAGTTCGACGATGATGTCGAACAGTGGTGCCAGCACGGAGACGACATCTGAGTCCCGGTCCATCGGTAGGTGGTAGTGGATCATACCGTCGGCGTCTCGAGTCCGGCCGTTCGTCAGATGAACGAACTTGAAGACGCGTTCGACACCGTACTCCTCGAGGAGCGGCACCAGCGAATTGATGCCAACGCGGAGTTCTGCGGGGGCGAGACCGTCCGCTTCTGACTCGAGCGTTTCGATTGCGCTCGAGATAGCGATACCGAGGTCGGCAAGCGCGGTGGTCGTCGTCGGTGATGCCTCGAGCGACGGGGAGTCGGTCTCCGTCGGATTTGCTCCGACGTCACTCGCGGCGGTGCTGCGGGCCTGTGTGGCATAGCTAACGAGTTTGAGCGTATCGGACGTGTTGACGTCCGCGTCGACCAGGTGTGAGACGTCGTGTAAATCGCCGGTGGTCGAAACCAGCACGCGTCGACGTGGCTGGACGGTCGCCTGTCCCAGCAGTCGTCGACAGACGTTCTGCCGTTGATCAGCTCGAACGGAGCCGACGACGAGAACGCTCGCACCCTCACGTTTCAGTCGGGATAGCGTTTCGGTGAACTGCTCGCCGTCCGACCCGCTCCCCCAGTCCTTGCGCGAAAACATCAATATATGTTACGCCATTCGTCGAATCATACATTAAATGTTCGGGTTGAAGCGAAGCCGTATACTTGAGCCTTATGGCCGCTACGTTCGATTCGTCGTTCTGAGTGGATCTCTGTGCGAAACTTCGCGACGTCCGTTCGACAAAGGGGCTACGTCTGATTCGTGCACGATTCTCGCGGTTCGGATCGGTGGATGTAGATTACTCGTCGTCGTCGGAATCGTCTCCGTCGTTGCCGGAACCGTCTCCGTCGCCACCGGTATCGTTGTTACCGTTGTCACCATCATCACCGTCGT
Organism: Natronorubrum texcoconense; assembly: GCF_900100335.1. Taxonomy (GTDB): domain Archaea; phylum Halobacteriota; class Halobacteria; order Halobacteriales; family Natrialbaceae; genus Natronorubrum; species Natronorubrum texcoconense. The sequence continues at coordinate 280,439 of NZ_FNFE01000004.1, forward strand.
CACCGCTCTCGTTGGTATCGTCATCACCGTTCTCGTTAGTATCGTCGTCACTACTCTCGCCATCCGTGATGACTTCGGTGCCGTCTGCGACGGCCTCGAGAACGTACGTCCCAGCGTCGTCCTGCTCGACGGGTTGAACGGCCGCGACGAAGGTTGTTTCTCCGCCGTCGCGAATCTCGAACCGTTCGTCGAACTGGAGGGGTCCGTCATCGGGTGTGGTTACCGTTGCTGGATCGTCGTTCGTCAGCGTTGCATCGATCTCGCTGACGTCTAACTGCAGGAGCTCGTACTCGTCGACCGGGAGGTCGCGTTCGTCGATCACTTGCGAGCCGTCCTCGAGAGTTACGAGGTCGACGTCTACGGCGTCGTCGAACTCGTAGTACGCTCGATCGGCGTTGGTATCGGTTTCCGACTGCTCGTCGTTTTCGTCGTCCTCCGATTCGCTTTCATCGTCGGTCTCGCCGTCATCGGTTTCGTCTGATTCACTTTCCCCGTTCGTTTCACTGTCATCGTTCTCACCCGCTTCGGTTTCGTCGTCCGTCTCTTCGTCGTCGGTCTCGTCGGCTTCGTCCCCCGGAGCGGGAACGACCCACAGACCCTGAATCGTCGCGGTGAAGTCGTTGAAGTCGTCGAACGCGTCCGCTCCGGCGGCGAATTCCGTGGTGAGCGTTCCGACCGGTTCGTCGTCACCGTTCCCGTCGTCCGAATCGTCGGTCTCGTCGCCGAGACACCCCGCGAGACCGATGGCACTCGCGACTGCAAACCCACTGGCTGCCTGGAGATACGTTCGCCGATCGATGCCACACGTGCTGTCTGTCGCACCAGTCATGATCGACTGACATAGGCGCTGTTCGATATATCTACTCGCCGGTCGGTCTCCCAATTTGCGATGCATGCCAAAATAGTGATTCTGGGGAGGGGTTGTAGGTGGACGCTGGAAGATCGCTTTCGAAATCTACTGTTCGCAAAAAGTGTGAGTGGCGTAGTGGTCAGTGGCAGTCAGCGACGGTCAGTCCGCGGCGGGCCCCTCGCGCCCGTCCCCACCGACGTACGCACGGGTCGCGTCGACGAGCACTTGGCGATAGGTACTCGAGTCGGGATCGCGAGCGAGTTCGCGAAAGCGGCGTTTGAATCCCTCGAAGTCGACGTGTGGTGCGTCCATCGCGGCCGCGTACGCGAGATCGTACAGCCGGTGGTCGTCGTCGACGAGATCGTGGCGTTCGGCGAGTGCGAGCGCGAACGCGGCGTTGACCGCCGTGATATCCGGATCGGCACTCGCCGAGAGACGCTCGAGTCCGGGCCTGGACGGCGTCTCGGGGCGGTCTGCGATCGCCATCGCGAGGCTCGATTCGAGAAAGGAGAGCAGTTTCTCGCCGGGGCCGACGGCGAGCGTGATGTCGTCGGCGTAGATATCTTTCATGTGGTTGGCGATCTGGTAGCAGTGGGCCAGTTTGCGCCGTTCGACGCTCTTGCCGGCGAGCGCGAGGTAGAGCACTTCTTCCGTCGACTGTGTGTGTGAGGGATGTTCCTGTTCGTGTCGGGCCATGTGTGCGAACTCGTGGAGGGCAAGTTCGCGAGCCATGGCGCTCGAGGCGGCCTGTCTCGAGATGTTGAGGACGTGGCGATCGTCGTGGTGGCCGGCCCAGGTCCGTTCGTCGGGATCGTCCCGGAGCTGGACGTGAACCGGTAACGAGAGGTCGTGTTCGGTCTCGAATAGATCTCGAGCACCGAGGAACGGGGAGGTAGGGCCGGCGCCTTGCACGCGGAGATCCATGTGTAACAGTACCAAGTTCCGGCGGCGTATGTCTCTTGCGCCCGATTTCGACGGCCGAGGATCGATGCGGTGCGTGACAACCGACGGTTGCCGAGTAGGGCCCGGTAGTGCGATTCCCGTTCGGTCGGGTTCGTAACAGGTTGCTGCACCGGACGTGACAGCGGATCGCTTTTGTCGACATCGCGGTTTCGGCCAGCGTCCGATTCGCCGGCGAATACGGCGCCAGATTCGTACTGTTGCTTGTGTGGTATTCACTCACTCAAACTGGAAATTCCGGCGCGAAAACCGGGAAATTCGACGGATTCCGACGGCGACGAAACACTACCCTTTTGACCCCGCTACCGGTAACAGGGTGTATATGGGCCGACGCAAGAAGATCGTCCAAGAGTGTGAACGGCTGATGGACGAACCGGAGAACATCCGGAACATCGCCATCGCCGCTCACGTCGACCACGGAAAAACGACCCTTTCTGACAACCTCCTCGCGGGTGCGGGCATGATCTCCGACGAGACTGCCGGCGAACAGCTCGCGATGGACACGGAGGAAGACGAGCAGGAACGCGGGATCACCATCGACGCGGCGAACGTTTCGATGACCCACGAGTACGAGGATACCAACCACCTCATCAACCTCATCGACACGCCGGGCCACGTCGACTTCGGTGGCGACGTCACTCGTGCAATGCGTGCCGTCGACGGTGCGCTCGTCGTCGTTGACGCCGTCGAAGGGGCCATGCCCCAGACAGAGACGGTGCTCCGACAGGCGCTCCGCGAGGGCGTCAAACCGACCCTGTTCATCAACAAGGTCGACCGACTCATCTCCGAACTGCAGGAAGGACCCGAGGAGATGCAACAGCGTCTTCTCTCGGTCATCCACGACGTCAACGAACTTATCCGTGGGATGACCCAGGACATGGACGACATCGACGACTGGACCGTCTCCGTCGAGGAGGGGACCGTCGGCTTCGGATCCGCTCTCTACAAGTGGGGCGTCTCGATGCCGTCGATGCAGCGCACCGGGATGGACTTCGGCGAAATCATGGAACTCGAGCGCAACGACAACCGTCAGGAGCTCCACGAGCGGACGCCGCTGTCGGACGTCGTGCTCGACATGGTCTGTGAGCACTTCCCGAACCCCGTCGACGCCCAGCCGATGCGCATCCCGCGCATCTGGCGCGGCGACGACGAATCCGAACTCGCCGAGACGATGCGACTCGTCGACGAGGACGGCGAGGTCGTCTTCATGGTCACCGACATCGCGATGGACCCACACGCCGGCGAAGTCGCCTCCGGTCGTGTCTTCTCGGGCAGCCTCGAGAAGGGCCAGGAGCTGTACGTCTCCGGAACCGCGGGCAAGAACCGCGTCCAGTCCGTCGGGATCTACATGGGTGGCGAGCGCGAGGAAGTGGACCACGTTCCCGCGGGGAACATCGCTGCCGTCACCGGTCTGCGAGACGCAATCGCCGGCTCGACGGTCTCCTCCGTCGAGATGACGCCGTTCGAGTCGATCGAGCACATCTCGGAGCCGGTCATCACGAAGAGCGTGGAGGCCCAGACGATGGACGACCTGCCGAAGCTCATCGAGACGCTGCGCCAGGTCTCCAAGGAGGACCCCACGATCCAGATTACGATCAACGAGGACACCGGCGAGCACCTGATCTCCGGGCAGGGTGAACTCCACCTCGAGGTCATCACTCAGCGTATCGAAAAGAACCAGGGGATCCCGGTCAACACCGGTGAACCGATCGTCGTCTACCGCGAGCAGCCCCAGCAGCCGAGCGCCGAAATCGAAGGCATTTCGCCGAACCGCCACAACCGCTTCTACGTCTCTATCGAGCCGATGCCGGACGAACTCGTCGAGACGATCAAGATGGGCGAGGCGTCGATGGACATGCCAGAGCAGGAACGCCGAGAGGCCCTGCAAGAGGCCGGCATGGACAAAGACGACTCCCAAGAAGTCGAGCACATCCACGGGACGAACATCCTCATCGACGATACGAAGGGGATTCAGCACCTGAACGAGACGATGGAACTCGTGATCGAGGGATTCGAGGACGCCCTCGACAACGGTCCGCTCGCGAACGAGCCGGTCCAGGGGACCCTCATCCGACTGCACGACGCCCGACTCCACGAGGACACCATCCACCGTGGCCCAGCACAGGTCATCCCGGCAACCCGAAACGCGCTCCACAAGGCGCTGATCGACGGGAAGATCAAGCTGCTCGAGCCGATGCAGGACGCTCGGATCGACGTACCGAACGACCACATGGGTGCCGCCTCCGGCGAGATCCAGGGTCGTCGTGGCCGCGTCGACGACATGTATCAGGAGGGTGACCTCATGGTCGTCGAGGGTATCGCACCCGTCGACGAGATGATCGGCTTCGCGAGCGACATCCGCTCCGCGACCGAGGGTCGCGCCGCCTGGAACACCGAGAACGCCGGCTTCGAGGTCATGTCCGACTCCCTCCAGCGCGAGAAGATCATGGAGATCCGCGAGCGCAAGGGCATGAAGCTCGAGCTGCCGCCGAGTATCGACTACATCTAAGAGCGACGACTGCGACGAGCGGCTACCAAGTCAGTGCTCGGTCCCGGTCACTTTCCACGCGGAATATACGGCCGACCGACGCCGGCACCGCTCGACGTTCGGTGGGGATCTGACGAAAGGTGGGATCATCGCCGCGAAGGCGAGTACCGTTCCCCTCACGAAAACGGGACGCTCCCGGAACCGAACACGACTCCGACGATTGAGTCGGTTACATTCTAACGCGAGTTCAGGCGCAGGAGAATATCAATGATCTCTCAGTCTGGTTTCCGTCCAGAGATATCCGACGGATTGAGTCGAGTATCGCCGACCGAAAAGATATCGATACGTGGTTCCTGGGTCCGAAACCGGCCGGAAACAGTATTCTCATCCGCAATCCGTCTGTTCCTCCAACCAACTGAGTCGGTTTATTGAAAACACTCTCCAATTTATTATCTAACCAAAGACGATATTTTAATGATACTACTATCAAAAACACAATGAGTGCAGCGGGAATGCATATGCTAGTAGAGGGCTATTCAACATTGATTCAATTCTAAATAATTTAAAAAGTATTTAATAATTGGTTTGAATATGACGTTACGGGCTATGTTAGGAAATAACACCCGTGATTTTGATAGACGATCGGTGCTGCAAGCAGCCGGCGCACTCGGCGCGCTGTTCGGCCTCAACGGCGTCGTATCCGCGACCCCGGGGCGCGAGCCGGGGCCGAAAAAGAACGAAATCGTCGTCGGCGTCGGTGCCTCAGTCTCGAGTCCGGAACAGGCGGTTAGGCCGCAGATTCCGACCAACGCAGAGATCGTCCACACTAACGAAACACTCGGCTATGCGGCCGTGGAGTTTCCCGAAAACGCGGCCAGAACGGCGAAAGAAAACTTCAAGCAGAACGTCCTTCAGGGCGAGGGAATCGAGTACGCCGAAGATAACGTCACCTACGAAACCCTCGAGATGCAGGCTCTCGAGAGCGACAGTGAGGACGATAGCGCAGGTACCGAAGACGTCGGCGGAAGCGCCGTCAACGATCCCCTGTTCGACAGGCAGTACGCGCCACAGCAGGTCAACTGTTCCGAAGCCTGGGAGGAAACGCTCGGCGATCCGGACGTGACTATCTCGATCGTCGACCAGGGGGTGCAGTACGACCACCCCAACCTCGCGGAGAACATGGACGGTACCGTTTCAAACTACGGATACGATTTCGTTTCGGGCGACGGTGATCCCTACCCCGCCAGCGCCGGCGAGAACCACGGTACCCACGTCGGCGGGATCGCGGCCGGTGGTGCTGACAACGGTGAGGGCCACGCCGGCATCTCGAACTGCTCGATGCTGTCGGCTCGAGCATTAGGCGACGGCGGCGGGGGGTCGCTGACCGATATCGCTGATGCGATCCAGTGGTCCGCGGATCAAGGTGCCGACATTATCAACATGTCGCTGGGCGGTGGCGGGTACACCCAGCTGATGGCGGACGCGTGTGCCTACGCCCAGAACGAGGGATCGCTACTCGTCGCAGCGGCTGGTAACGATTACGGCGGCAGCGTCTCGTACCCGGCCGCCTACGAAACGGTGATGGCTATCTCCTCGCTCGACGAGGGTGAGACGTTGTCGTCGTTCTCGAACGTCGGACCGGAAACCGAACTAGCCGCTCCCGGGGGTGACGTCCTCTCGACTGTCAACTGGGACGATTACGACTCCTTCTCCGGGACGTCGATGGCATCGCCGGTCGTCGCGGGCGTTGCTGGGCTCGCACTTTCGGCGTGGCCATCGCTCTCCAACGACGAACTGCGAAGTCACCTTCACGAGACGGCCGTCGATATCGGTCTCTCGGCGGAGGAACAGGGGTACGGGCGCGTCGATGCGGGGAACGCGGTAACAACCGAACCGGGGACTGAACCGGATCCGGATCCAGACCCGGATCCCGATCCGGAACCTGGCGAATGCGGCGACGAGAGTAACACTGCAAGCGCCGACGGTGAACTCAGCGACGGCTGGTGGGGCAATCAAAGCGACAGCTACAGCTACGAACTTGCGACTGAGAACCCCTGTAGCGCCACCGTCACGCTAGACGGTCCCGCCACTGACGCGACGTTCGACCTCTACCTGACCCTCGACGGTCGCCAGCCAACGACCAGCGACTACGATGAACTCTCGGCTGACTGGGGTGCTGACGAGGAGATCGAGGTCGATCTCGACGGTGACGAGGAGCTCGGTATTCTGGTCGACAGGTACAGCGGCAGCGGCTCCTACGCGATTACGGTCGAGGAACTGGGCAAGTAATTCGGCAGCCGGCTCCGACGCGGAACCAGAAACACATTTTTCGGACGGTGACAGCAGGACGATGGAAGCACGGCCGTTACTCGCGTTCGCCTGCACCGAGCGCGCTCTCGCCGACCTTCTCGTGGCCCTCGATGATCTCCTGGCCGCCCATATACGGCTGTAGCGCCTCGGGGATATCGACCGTGCCGTCCTCGTTCTGGTAGTACTCGAGGACCGCCACCATCACCCGCGGAATCGCCAGCCCCGAGGCGTTCAGGGTGTGGAGGTACTCGGCCGACTCGTGGCGTTCGGGCCGGTAGCGCAGGCCGGCGCGGCGAGCCTGGAACTCCTCGAAGTTCGAGGCCGACGAGACCTCGAGCCAGCGGCCGCCTTCCTCGGGGCCGTCGTCCATGTCGTCGCCGGGTGCCCAGACCTCGATATCGTACGTCTTCGCGCTCGCGAAGGTGAGATCGCCGGTACAGAGTTCGAGGATGCGGTAGGGAAGGCCGAGCCGTTTGAGGACTTCCTCGGCTTCCTCGAGCAGGGCTTCGAGGCGGTCGTAGCTCTCCTCGGGTTCGACGAAGTTGACGAGTTCGACCTTGTTGAACTGGTGGACGCGGACGATGCCGCGCGTTTCGGTGCCGTGCTCGCCGGCCTCTCGCCGGAAGTTTGGCGTGTAGGCCTGATGTTTGAGCGGGAGATCGTCTTTGAGGAGGATCTCGTCGGCGTACATGTTGGTAACCGGCACTTCGGCGGTGGGACAGAGCCAGAGGTCGTCGTCCTCGTAGTCGTCCTCGCGGCCGCCGAGTCGGTAGGCGTCGTCGGCGAATTTCGGTAACTGGCCGGTGCCGCGCATCGACTCGCTCGTGACGGGAACCGGCGGGAAGACGTCGACGTACTCCTGCTCGCGGTGGAGATCCAGCATGAACTGGATCAGCGCGTGCTCGAGTCGCGCGCCGTCGCCTTTGAGGAAGTAAAAGCCCGAGCCGGTCGTCTTGGCCCCGCGGGCCTCGTCGATGATGTCTAGCGCCTCGCCGAGTTCGTAGTGCGGGGTGATCTCGTCGGCGTCGACGCGGAGGTCGTCGAACCCCCACCGCCGGTCCTCGACGTTGTGGCGCTCGTCGACGCCCTTCGGAACGCTCTCGTGGGGGAGCTGTGGCACTTCGAGCAGTCGCTCCTCGAGTTCGGCCTGGAGTTCGGTAGCCTCGCTCTCTACCTCCTCGATGTCGGCTTTGAGCTCTTTCGACTGGGCGATCGCCTCGTCCTTTTCCTCCTGTTTGCCGTCGGCGACCAGTTCGCCGATCTGCTGGGTGACCTTGTTGCGCTCGTGGCGTAGTTCGTCGCCGCGAGCTTTCAGTTCCCGCCAGCGTTCGTCGATCTCGAGGAGTTCGTCGAGGTCGACGTCGGCACCTCGAGCCTCGAGGGCGTCGCGTACCTCCTCGGGGTTGTCGCGTAGATAGGTCCGGTCGAGCATTGCTCGTGCGTTCTTTGCGCCCGGCCAAAACCGTGTCGGAAGCCAGCGTCGAGGTGCTTGCGCTGGTCGATGCGGCCGATCGATCGCCCCCCAGCCCGGACCTCGCGGGAAACGCTTTTTTCGCCGGGGGTCCGAGTTCGACGTATGGATCCGCTCGAGGGCGAAGCGTCGTCGGTATCGGTGGAGTACGAACCGGTCAGCGTCAAGGACGTACTCGTCGAGATGAAAGATACCGCGGAGTTGCTCATCGACCTCTCGTACTCGGCGGTTCTTCACCGCAACGCGGATCTCGCACGGGAGGTGCTCCGACTCGAAGAGCGGATGAACGTCCTCGAACTCCGCGCGCGGATGAGCCTCATGATGGCCGTCCGCAAGCCGGCCGACGCGGAGGAGCTCGCGCCCGTGCTGGGAATCGTCGCCGCCGCCGACGCGATCAGCGACGCGGCGGGCGACATCGCGAAGATCGTCTTAGAGGAGATGGGGCTCCCGGAAGCCATGCGCGCCGCCCTGCCCGAGGCCGCCGAGGTGCTCGTTCGCGGCGTCGTCGACCCCGACTCCGAGTACTCCGATCGCACGCTCGAGGATATCGATCTCGAGTCCGAGACCGGCGTCCGTATAATCGCGCTCCGCCGTGGCGAGGACTGGCTGTTGAATCCCGGCCCGACGACAACCGTCTCGAGCGGCGACGTCGCGCTCCTTCGTGGCCCCGATACGGCGATCGGCGACGTCTGCGAGGTGTTGACCGGCGAGGTCTACGAAACGCCGACCGTCGACGATCCGGGGATTCCGGACCTCGAGCGGGCCGTGGACACGATCATCCACATGAAGAACCTCTCGGAGCTGGCGGTCGATCTGGCCTACAGCAGCGTGCTGTTCGACAGCGCGGAGCTGGCCGAAGAGGTCCGCAATTTGGAGGTCGAGGTCGACGCCATGCAGTCGCGCTTCGAGGCCTGGACGCTCCGGGCGGCCGCCGACGCGGAGGACCCGGTGGCGCTGCGGGGACTCATCCGGCTGGGGACCAGCACGGAAGTTATCAGCGACGCGGCGATCGACATCAGCGAGGGCGTGCTTCGGGATATCGAGGTTCACCCCGTCGTCCAGCTCGCCGTCCAGGAGAGCGACGAGATAATCACGCGCGTCGAGATCGAACCCGGGAGCGAACTCGACGGGACCGCGGTGGCGGCGGGCGTTCCCGATGTCGAGTCGACGATGTCGGTGATCGCCATCCGTCGCCCCGACGAGGGGTGGCTGCTGGTGACCGACGCCGACGCCGAACTCCGGGGCGGCGACGTGCTGATCTCGAAGGGGACCCGGACGGCCGCGGAGGCGTTCGAGGAGCTGGCTCGAGCCTGATCGGGCCGTCGATCTTTTCGTCTCGGTTCGGCTTCGACGTCTCGCGTAAATGGCGTTATCCGGTGTAGGCGAGCAGCATCGAGACCAGTTCGAGGTAGACGAGCGCGCCGAGGACGGCGACGACGATGGCGAGGGTGAGCGGCACGAGCGTGGGCGGCTGCTTCTGGAACTGGATCGTACGGAGCAGTCCCATCATCGGTTCGCTCGCCTCCGTTCTGGGGCCTCTCGGTGGGGGGACTGTCGGGGTCGGCTGCGTCGGGTCGGGTGGGTGACCATACAGATGAGGCCCACATCGTCACACTTGAAACTCAGTCAGACGTCCGACGGACGGACAGCAGACGGCAGTTTCACGAGTTTTCGCGCACCTCCTGAAGCGGTTCTCTACGCCCCGTTAGCCGGCGGTTCGCTCGTCGCTCGTCAGCGGTGTACTCGTCGAACGTCCGCGGGCCGCTCGAACCGATTGCCGCTACTCGTCTCGAAGCGCGCTCGCAACCGACTCGAGTTCCGCCTTTCGAAGCGGACGCTCGGCGCGCTCCGGATCGTCGTCCTCGAGGGCGCCGATTTTCCAGAGAATTCCCGCGCGCATCTGCGGTTTCGAGGGGAGGCCGTTCGTCCCGATGTCGTAGTCGACGGCGTCGCAGATGGCGGCGAGCGCTTCTTTCGTAAAGGCGGTCGACTCCACGCGTTCGTACCGACCCACGGCCTGTCGGATTTCGTTTCGGAGATCGTCGACGGTTGGTGACACGCGTACAGCAACGAACGGATTCCCCCTGTAAATTCCGGTCGGGTATCGACCGTGTCCACCGGGTCAGAAACCGAGGACGACCGCCGACACGCCGATAAAGATGACCATTCCGAAGACGTCGACGACGTTGGTGACGATCGGGATCGTCGTGTCGTCGGGGTCGATTCCCAGCCGATAAGAGCCGTAGGTCGCCGCGAAGCTGAAGACGATCGCGATGACGGCCACCGACATTCCGCTGACGAGCGAGATCAGAAGCAGCGGGCCGAACCCGACGACCCCGCCGAACAACATGGCGTCGATCGCCGCGGCCCCGATCGCCAGCGCCGTGAAGATCGTCGCCGCGAGCGCGAGAACTGCCGCCACGTCTCCCCAGAGCTCTCGGTCGCGCGGATCGAGTTCGGTCGTTCCCAGGTGAAAGCGTGTCGACAACCGCGAGCTCAGGATCGCCCCGAGGTTGCCGCCCATGTCGACCATCGTCGGTACCATCACCGCGAGGACGGCGAACTCCTCTAACATCTCCTCGGCGCTCTCGAGTGTGATCCCGGCCCAGAGGACGATGATCGAGAGCACGACGAGCAGCGGGAACATGTTGGCGACGATGCGTTTCCACTCCCAGGTCCCGAGCGAGCCGCCTGCGGGGACGACCATCAGACGAGCACCTCCACGAGTCCGATCGCGAACAGCATGAACAGCATCCCGAAGATGTCACCGAGGGTCGTCACGATGGGGCCGACGAGGTTGTCGGGGTCGTAACCGTACTTGTAGCCCAGAAAAATCAGCGCGAGTAGGCCGAAGATGAGGACGACCGAGGTCAGCACGCCGGCGATCAGCATGATCCCGACGAGTTCGTACAGCGCGGCGACCTCCCAGCCGATCACCAGCAACGCGGCCCACGTGACCACGCCGATGACGATCGAGATACCGATCCCGTTGATGAACGAGGCGAGAACGGCGTTGACCAGCCGATCGTTCCACTCGAACCGCGGTTCGATAAGCCCCTGGTGGAGCCCGCTCGAGATGCGCCCACCCAGCGCACCGTAGACGTTCCCTCGTGTCGCCAGAAACACGGGCACCATCACGAGCAGGCCGGGAAACCGCTCGACGCTCTCTAAGATCCCCTCGAGCACCAATCCGGCGAAGAGTCCGCCGCCCAGTGCGATCAACAGGATGGGGAGCGCTTCCCGGTAGATGGACCAGAAGTCGCCGCGAACGCTCATATCAGCAAATCACTGAGTCCGATGTTAAACGTACCGGGACCGATCCGCCATCGATCGTGATGGCGATCTATCGGGTATCGATGCGACGTCTCCTCGGGTTGTCACCGAATGGCGTGGTAGTCGAATACGATATTAGTCCTAGATGGAAAGTGATTTTAGACACTTCTAATATTTTTGTAGTGCATGCTGAATACCAACCACAGCAGTCGATACGGCATCGATACCGCGATACTCGAGGCCACCAACGCACACTACGAGTTCGGTCGCACGCTCGAGGAACTGATTACCGACCTCCTGCAGGGCGAGTTCGCCGGCGTCATTCGGTCCCACAGCCGAGGTGAGGTGTATGGGGGCCGCTGAGCGCAATCTCGACCTCGAGTTCCACGCGGATCGCGTGGCAGAGATCGTCGACGACGAGTACGTCGCCGTCACGCAGGAGTCGTTCGTCGGAGAGGCCGTCGAACGGTTCCGTGAGTTCGAGCCTCGAACCGACGAAACGACCGTCTATTACCTCTACGTCACCGACAACTCCGGCCGACTCGTCGGCGTCATGTCCCTTCGGGAACTGCTCAACGCCCAGGAGGACGACGTCGTCGAGGACCACATGTCGACGGATTTGATCACGATCGACGCCGACGCGGATCCGGAGCTCGCCGCAGCCGAGATGGCCGACCGCGACTTTTCTGCGCTTCCGGTTGTCGACGACGACGGCGTACTCGTCGGCGTTCTCAGAACCGACGACATGCTCGAGGTCGTCGAGGAGGAGGCCACCGAAGACATCCTGAAATCGGCCGGCTTCTCCTTCGCCGACGTCGAGCGGTCCCGGAGTTCGGCTATCCTCGAGTCCTCGATCCCGCGGATCCTGCGGCTCCGACTCCCGTGGTTGATCGTCGCGCTCGCCGGTGGCTTGCTCGCCGGCGGCGTCATCGAGCAGTTCGAGGACACGCTCGAGGCGGTCGTCGCGCTCGCCTTCTTCGTCCCGGTGATCATGGACATGGGCGGTAACGTCGGCACGCAGGCGTCGACCATCTTCGTCCGCGGTCTCGCGCTCGGCCAGATCGACGACCGGAACGCGATGCGCTACTTCGCCCGCGAAGGACTCATCGGCCTGCTGATCGGGCTCATCATCGGCGCCATTGGCGCCGGTGCGGCCTACCTCTGGCAGATCGACGAGCCGTACGCCCTCGAGTTGGCGCTCGTCGTGTTCATCGGCCTCGTCTCCGTCTGCGTGGTCGCGTCGGTCGTCGGCTACGTGATCCCGTGGATCATGAACAAACTAGGCTTCGACCCGGCGGCCGCCTCTGATCCGCTGATCACGACGGTCAAAGACGTGACGGCGCTGCTGATTTACTTCGGACTGGCGGCCGTGTTGCTCCAGGAACTGCTGTGAGCGGTGGATAAGGACGACGCCACCGATATTTTCACGGTATCGTTTCCGAACGGAATCGTGGTACCACGACCCTCACAAGGGTTATCCGTGGCCCGGAACTACATTTGTTCGTAATGGCAAACGGTAACGTTGATTTCTTCAACGACACAGGCGGCTACGGTTTCATTTCGACGGACGACGCGGACGATGACGTTTTCTTCCACATGGAGGACGTTGGCGGTCCGGACCTCGAGGAAGGCACCGAAATCGAATTCGACATCGAACAGGCCCCCAAGGGTCCCCGCGCGACGAACGTCGTCCGCAACTAATTTCTGACTTCACCGTCGCCTGACGGCGATGTTGAACGACGATTTCACGTTTCGCACAGTTAGAGTAACAACTGCAACGGTTTAGACACTGATCACCGCCCCGTCTGGCGCTCAGGTGTGCACTGACTTGCAGTGGCTACGATACGTCTCGAGCCAGCGCTGACGGGTTGGGTACGCTCTGTCAACGGACGGTGCTTTCCGGCTCGAATCACCACCCGTCCCGCGACCGGTATTCCTTTTTGGACACTCTCCCGTTACAATCGTATGGACAACCACGTTCTCGTCCCCGTGGACGGCTCGAGACCCGCGCGGTCGGCCCTCGAGTACGCACTCGAGCAGTTCCCAGACGCCCGGCTGACGCTACTGTACGTCGTCGACCCCATGATCGACTACAGCCGCCGACAATCGTTCCCGGGCTACACGGCCGACGACGAACACGGCACCGAACGGCAGAAGGGAGAGGCCGTCCTCGAGTCGCTCCGCGAAACGGTGCCGGACGACAGGACCGTCGAAACGGCACTCGAGGTCGGTCGACCGGCGAGAGTGATCGTCGGCTACGCCGACGACCGCGGGTTCGACGGCATCGTTCTCGGCAGCCACGGTCGTGCAGGGTCCGCGCGATATCTGCTGGGGAGCGTGGCGGAGCAGGTCGTCCGGCGGGCGGGCGTTCCGGTAACGGTCGTACGCGGCTCGAACACCGAGTAGAACGCGTCTCAGCGTGACTTCGCTACGGATTTGCGATCTCGTCGGCCGTCCACCAGGTGGCCCGGAAGCAACTTGAGGTAGAGGAACGGAACGAACCACTCGAGACCGTTCGGAACCGCGACGACGTACAGCGCGACCAGCAGTCCCACGGAGAAGACGCCCATCGCGACCGGCCGCTCGAGGTCGTCGGGTGTGGCGAGGATCACCGCAGCACCGCAGACGAGGAATCCGTAGATGACGGCCGCGTCCGCCCACGTCAGTCCGACGAACAGCCAGGCGAGGACGAACGGGTGGAGGTGGCCGGCGACGAACCGAAGGTGGTCCCGGCGCGTCTGTGCGGGGCGGTGCCACCACCGGGTTCCGGAAACCGTCGTATTCGCGACGATCCCGCCCGCGATGTCGAAGGCCACGAGGACGACGACGCCCCGCTGGAGCGGGGTCCAGTCCGGTTGCGCGATAGTGGTGTACAGGAGCAGGCCCGTACAGAACACGACGCTGTATCCCAGTATCAATCCGTTCTCGGCTCGGGTCGACTCCGGTCCGACGAGCCGATCCCACAGTCCGCGGGCTCCGGTTCTGGGTGCGTGAGCGACGCCGTCCTCGCGTTCCATACCGAACGGAAGGTGACGAACGCTGATGAACAAACGGGCCGCTTCGAGGTGGCGGGAGGCGGCTGACTCGAGTTGGCTACAGGGAACCGACCGAAACGAGCCCCCACGCGAGTCCGATCGCCAGAAGCGAGAGCGCGAGGTTCCCCCCGGCGTTGACGACGGCGAGCAGTCGGTCGCCCCGTTCGTACAGTTGGACGGTCTCGACGGAGAACGAAGAGAACGTCGTGAACGCGCCGCAGATTCCGATTCCAACCAGCTGAATCGCTGACTCGCCCGCGCCGGCGAACATCGCGAGTCCGAAGACGAAACTGCCGAGCACGTTTACCGCGAGCGTCGGCCACGGGAACCGATCGCTCGAGAACTGCAGATACACCCAGTGGCGCAGCACGGCACCGATCGCGCCGCCAGTGCCGACGATGTGGGCGGGTTCGGGATCGAAGGTGACGAACCCGGGAACTGCGCTCCCGATCACGCCGCCTCACCTCCCGCGGCGGGAGTGGCGTCGTCGTCACGAAGCCGGCGTGCGAGTTCCCGACTCGCGAGGACGGCGGTGAAGCCGAGCCCGTAGTTGCCGGCGACGATGGCGACGAGCAGGAGGGGGTCGGCCGCGAGCGCCGACTGGATCGCGAACGTGCTGTAGGTCGTCAGCGACGAGAGGAAGCCGGTCGTGAAGACGGTTCGGGACCGCTTGGCGACGAGTCCCGCGTACTGGGCCTCGTAGACCAGAAACCCGAGCGCGAAACAGCCCAGGACGTTGACCAGCAACACGGCCTGCACGTCCGAGAACAGGCCGAGTGCGAAGTACCGGAGGTTCGAACCGGCGAAGCCGCCGATACCGATCAGTGCGAGCGTCTCGAGTCGGACGATGGGGTGGGCTGCCATGGCTGAAGCGTTGACAGGGACCGTCAGCCGCCCTCGCGGTCGGACGCGACCGTCGGCGAATCGACGTCGGTCGCGGCGACTGCGAGCGTTCGGCAGTTGGGTCGGGCGGGCCCCATCGCCCGGATACGCCGGTGTTCTCGCAGGATCGGCTTGAGGATTGCGGAACGTCGACCCGCATCGGCCCGCCGCTGTGGCACCACTCCACGAGACGATCGCAAAACCGCGGTCGACTCGAGGCGCCTCGAGCGCATCCTCCGTGCAATACGGTCACAGCGTCGACCGCAGAAGGAAAAGACACAAGTTTAGACTCCCTCTAATCCCTGCAATGACCGACGCCGAGGCGGATCGACGCGGGTTCACGCGGGCCTCGTGGGCGAACGTCCTCGGCAACGCGGCGAAGATCATCGTCGAGGGGGCGGCGGGGCTGGCGTTCGGCAGCGTCGCGCTGGTCGCCGACGCGGCCCACTCGGTCGCGGATCTGGTCGCGAGCGTCGTCGTGCTAATCTGGGGTCGGAGTTCGTACGACGAACCCGACGACACACACCCGCACGGACACGACCGAATCGAACCGCTGACCGCGCTGTTCGTCGGCGCGATCATCGCCGTGCTCGGACTGTTGTTGCTCTCCGAGTCCATCCAGGGACTGCTCGAGCAGGACCCGCCGGACGCGAACCTGCTGTTGCTCGCCGCGCTGGCCTTTGCGATCGTCGACATGTATCTCGTCTACTGGTACACGACGCGGGTCAACGAGGAGCTCGATTCGACCGCGCTCAAGGCGCTCGCGACGGACTGTCTGAACGACATCTACACCACGTTCGCGGCCGTCGTCGGTGTCCTCGGCGTCCTCCTCGGATTTCCGCTGCTCGATCCCATCGCCGGCGGTCTCGTCAGTCTGCTGGTCGTCTACCAGGGCGTCGAGATCGGCCGCGAGAACGTCGACTATCTCATCGGGGCCGCACCGGACCCCGAAAAGCGCGCGGAGATCACCGAGCGCCTGCGCAGTCACCCCGAGGTTCGGGGCGTTCACGATCTGACCGTCTTCTACGACGGCACCGTCCTCGAGGTCGAAGTTCACGTCGAGGTCGACGGCGACATGCCGTTCCGGCAGGCTCACGACATCGAGTCGGAGCTGGTGGCCCGACTGCGCGGTCTCGAAGACGTCGGCGACGCGCACGTCCACCTCGATCCGTCGGGGATCGGCGAGTGGAAGGATCGCCTGGAGGAGCGATAGCGAACCGTTGTCGGACGGTTCTGGCCTCGCTGATGGGCGTTCGACGGCTCGTCGACGGGAGACGAGCGGCAGCCGGCCCGCAGGCGGCATCTCGCGTCCCTCCAGTTCAGGGTAGCCCCGCGTCCCCGTCGTCCGATTGTGATCCCGTTCGCGAGATCGGCTCGCTCTCCGCGCTTCCCGTCGTTTCCGTCCCGTGGGCTGTGTCCGTCTTTGGGTCACGCGTCGGTTCGCCATCGTCGTCTGTAGCGTCCGCTCGAGCCAGCGTGATCGAGAACACGCTGCCCTGTGGCCCGGTCTCCGTCAGTTCGACCGAGCCCCCATACCTGTGTACCAGAATGTAGACGAGATACAGCCCCAGCCCGTGGTTTCTCGACTTCCGATCGAACAGCGTCTCGCGCGTTTCTGCCGAAATACCCGGCCCGTTGTCCGCGATGCGGACGGTCACTGTTTCGGCTTGCGTCTCTACCGTGACCGCGATCCGCGGGTGCTCGCTGTCGTTGTGTTCGACGGCGTTCTCGAGTACGTTCGCGAAGACCCATCTAAGGCCCTCGTTTCCCGACACGAACACGGCGTCGGGGACGTCGGCGTCGATCTCCAGTTCGTCGATCCGGTCGTCGAGAGCCGTCACTTCGGCGTCCAGCAGGTCGCCGAGATCGACGCGCTCGGTCGCGTCCGACTCCCGACTCGCGTTCAGCATCGCCCGGACGTCGTCGATCACGTCGGTGAGCGCGTCGCTCTTGCGGTCGATCGTCTCGAGGTGGGTTCGCGACCGATCGTCGGCGTCCTCGAGGAGCAACGAGGCGTGACCGTTGATGATCTGGGCGCTGTTCAACACCTCGTGTCGCAGGAGATCGTTCAGGTAGGTGAGCACCTCTCGTTCCTCCGCGAGTCGCTCGGCGCGAACGGTGGCCGCGGTCGCCTCGACCTCGCGCTGGATCGCCCGGGCTTCGACGTAGCCGACGGTGAGTCCGGCGACGGCGCCCACGTTCAGCGAGAACTGCGCCCAAGAGATGTTACCGGAGGTCGTGTGCCAGGGAAAGAAGATCATGATAAGAGCGTTGACCGCCAGAAAGCCGACTCCGCAGCCGAAACACCACTGGGCGATACGACGGTGTCGGTCGACGCCGATCGTGCTCCGCTCGAGTCGGTAGCCGCCCCAGACCAGTCCGAGTGCGGGAACGGCGACCGTCACGAAGCCGAGTGCGATAGCCGTCGGGTCGAGTTCCGACGCGAACCAAAGGCTCCAGCCGAAAAAGAAGGCGAACGAGAGCGCGCCGAGGCCGCCGACGAGCCACGGAACTGTCGCGTCGGTCGGTCGCCGAACGGCGGCGCCGTCGCTCATGGCAGTCTCGTCGATGCTGGTGCGGTGTGCTCCCCCATACAGGGTAGCAACGGCTTCCCGTGGTAAAGGGTGTAACGGCCACGGTCGACGCCGGGCCTCGCAGTCGTCCGGTCGCCGCGATGCTAGCTTTTTTCCCGCACGGCGACAGGCTACCGGTATGGGACCGGATATCGGCGACGTTCACGAGGTGACGGCCGGCGACTGTACGGACTGTTACTACATCGACACCGGCATGTACGACACGCCGGAGTACGGCGCGGCCTTCATCATCGACGACGAGCGACCCGCAATCGTCGAGACGGGACTCGGCACCAACCACGAGTTCCTCCTCGAGGCGCTCGACGACCTCGGGATCGACCGATCGGACCTCGAAGTGATCGCGGTGACCCACATTCACCTCGATCACGCCGGCGGAGCGGGCTTTCTCGCCGAGGCCTGCCCGAACGCGGACGTCTACGTCCCGGCGGCCGGTGCGGGACTGCTCATCGATCCCGAGCGCCTCGTCGCCGGGACGAAAGCCGCCGTCGGCGAGCAGTGGGAGTACTACGTCGAGCCGCGGCCGCTCGACGAGGAACGCGTCGTCGAGATCGAAGACGGCGACGTCGTCGACCTCGGCGACCACGAACTGCGCGTCCACGCGGCGCCGGGCCACGCGTTCCACCAGGTCGTTTTCGAAGATCCCGCGAACGACGCCGTCTTCACCGGCGACGCGGCGGGGATCTGGGTGCCGAGTACCGAGGAGATTCGGGAGACGTCGCCGCCGTCGGACTTCCACCTCGAGCAGTGTCTCGAGGACTGCGAAACGCTGAAATCGATCGACCCGGACGTGTTGCTCTACACGCACTTCGGCCCGCGGGAGGTCGGCGACGACCTCGACCGCGCGCTCGAGGAGTACGAGACCGTCCTCAGTGAGTGGGTCGTTGCCGTCGAGACGAAGCGGGCGGAACTCGCGGACGACGACGCCGTGATCGAGCACTTCGCGACCTCGAGTGAGATGGTCGACGTCTGGGGCGAGGAGAAGGCTACCGCCGAGGCGGCGATGAACACGCGGGGCGTTCTGGGCTACCTCGACGGGCGCGACTGATCGTCGGCAATGGCTCGGTCGCCGAATAGCGGGTGAATCGCGGCTCCGCCGGTCGCCGAGCGCGGTTCTGCCGGCCACCGAGCGCGGCCGGACCGCACCGCTGCCGATCGAACTGTACGAACGTTCGCTTCGTTCCGTATCTCCGATGGATGTCCACGTTCGGTGCCGCTTCCCGACGCAATTGTGTCGGTTGTTACCATAAACCTCCGAACAGTGGGGAAACGGCTCGGTTATTTTCGCCATAATGGCCGATTTCGGGCGAGACAGATCCGTTGAGTCGTCCTACGGAACGTAAATAAACGCAACTACAGATGAGTTCCGTTTCATCACGTTTTATCGCACGGGAGGTACTGTCACACGCATATGAACTGGCGGGATGCCGAACGAGAGTACGAGGACGAGGTAATCGGGGAGACGACGCTCGCGCGAATGTTCGAGGAGTCCGCCGAACGGAACGCGAACCGTCCGGCGCAAAAATACAAGGGTGGGATCTACGACCGATCCCTAACCGACTCGGTGCTCCCGGCCGCGACGCCCGGCGAGTTCCGGACCATCTCCTACACCGAGATGCGCGACGTCGTCCGCAAGCTCTCGGCGGGCTTTCACGACCTCGGCGTCGAGCAGGGGGACCGCGTGGGAATCTTCGCCGACACCCGGATGGAGTGGGCGCAGTCTGACTTCGCCCTGCTCGGTGCCGGGGCAGCCGTCACGACGGTCTACACGAGTTCCTCGCCGAATCAGGTCGAGTACCTGCTCGACGACCCCGGCGCGTCCGCCGTCGTCGTCGAGAACGAGGACCTGCTCGAGAACGTCCTCGAGGTCGAGGACGAACTCGACCTCGAGTTCATCGTCTCGATGGACGAACTCGAGGGGTATGACGACCGCGACGACGTCTACACGTTGGACGAGGTCTACGACCGCGGCGAGGAGACGTTCGACCTCGAGGCCTACCAGGAGCGCGTCGACGCGCCCGAGCTCGACGATCTGGCGAGTCTGATCTACACCAGCGGGACGACGGGCCAGCCGAAGGGCGTCCAGCTGACCCACTGGAACTTCCGGTCGAACGTGAACGCGGTGCGCAAGCGGTTCGCGCCGCGGCCGGACAAACCCGACGACGTGCCGGCGCTCGACGAAGACTCGCAAGCGGTCTCCTACCTGCCGTTGGCGCACGTCTTCGAGCGGACGGCGGGTCACTTCGTCCTCTTCGCGACGGGCGCGTGCGTCGCTTACGCGGAGAGTTCGGAGACGCTGCAGGAGGACTTTAGTCTCGTCCAGCCGACGACGGCGACCAGCGTGCCACGAGTCTACGAGAAGATCTACGACGCGATTCGCGAGCAGGCCAGCGAGTCGTCGGTCAAAGAGCGGATCTTCGAGTGGGCGACGGACGTGGGCGTCGAGTACCAGCGGGCCGACTCGCCCGGGGCGATCCTGAACGCCAAGCGATCGCTCGCGGACAAACTCGTCTTCTCGACGGTTCGGGAGGCGCTCGGGGGCGAGATCGAACTGCTGATCAGCGGCGGCGGCAGTCTCTCCCCGGAGCTTTGCCAGCTCTACCACGCGATGGGACTGCCCATCTACGAGGGGTACGGCCTGACCGAGACCTCGCCGGTCGTCACGACGAACCCGCCGGAGGCGGTGAAGATCGGAACGATCGGCCCGGCGCTTCCGGGGATCGACCTGCAGATCGACGAGACCGTCGTCGATCAGGAGACGTTCGACGACGATCCCGGCGAGGTCGGCGAACTCCTCGTCAAGGGACCGAACGTCACGCAGGGCTACTGGAACAAGCCCGGCGCGACCGAGGGTGCGTTCACCGAGGACGAAGACGGCGAACGGTGGTTCCGCACCGGCGACATCGTCCATCTCCGCCCCGACGACTACATCGAGTTCCGCGACCGCGCGAAACAGATCATCGTCCTCTCGACGGGGAAAAACGTCGCGCCGGGCCCGCTCGAGGACGGCTTCGCGGCGAGCGAGATCATCGAGCAGGCGATGGTCGTCGGCGACGGCGAGAAGTTCATCGGCGCGTTGTTGGTGCCGAACACGGAGCACATTCGTGAGTGGGCCGAAGAGGAAGGGATCGACCTGCCCGACGACCCCGAAGCGATGTGTGACGACGAGCGCGTCCGCGAATACGTCCAACAGGAGGTCGATCGGGTCAACGCGGGCTTCGAGAAACACGAGACGATCAAGCAGTTCGAACTCGTGCCCCGGGAGTTCACCGAGGAGAACAAGATGCTGACGCCGTCGATGAAGAAGAAGCGTCGCGTGATCTTGGACGAGTTCGAGGACCGCGTCGATCGGATCTACGCTGACGACTAGACGGTCTCCGCGGACGCTTTCGGCTCCGTACTGACGTCGCGTTCACGTCCGATCACACCGTGACCGACGATGCGCTCGGACGATCGCTCGTCACCGGTGGTCCTGCCGCACGTCCCGACTCTCGCCGTCGAAAAACCGTTTCAACGCCACGGTCGTTCCGACGTAGGATGCGGCGACGACGCCGACGAGGAGCAGGATAGTGACGAATACTGAGACACTCAATAGTACTTGTACGACCATAGTCCACGCTCACAGACTACTGTAAAAAACATGATGGTCGATCGACCCGTTCGTCGTGGCCGATCGACGAGTCGGATGTAAACGCCGCTCTCGTGCCGCTCAGAGCACGATCCAGACCACGGCGAAGAGGATCAACACGCCCGTGATGTCACAGACGTTCGTGACGACGGGGATCGTCGTGTCGTCGGGATCGTAGCCGAGTTTGTAGGAGCCGTACACCGACAGCGTGCTGACGACGACGACCCAGACGGCGAGCAACATCCCGCTGACGATCGTGACGAACAGGAGCGTGCCGAGGCCGAGGGTCCCGCCGAGGGCCCGTCCGATCCCCCACGAGGCGATGCCGAGCAGGACGAAGACGGTCGCCGCCAGCCCGAAGACGGCCCCGATGTTCGCCCGGATGTCGGGGTTGGCCGGCGAGAACTCGAGCGTCCCCAGGTGTAGCTGCGTCGAGAGCCGCGAGCACATGATCGAGCCCAAATTCCCCGCGGTGCCGATCATCACCGGCACAATGACGAGCAGCGACGGGTTCTCGAGCAACTGGTCTTCGAACGTCTCGAGGACGGTGCCCGAGACCATCTGCAGGATCGAGAGCGCGATCAGGAGGGGGACGAGCGTCGAGACGATGTTGCCGACGGTCCAGTCGGCCAGCAGGTCGTCCTCTAAGTCCTCCCCCTGCAGGAGGTCGCTGCCGACGCTCAACGGGTCCCTGTCGCTGCCGCTCACAGGATCACCCCGGCGACGGCGATGCCGACGAGCAGGAAGGCGACGCCGAAGACGTCACCGACGGTCGTCACGACGGGACCGATGACGTTGTCCGGGTCCAGTCCCCGGCGATACCCCTTGAATATCACGGTGAGCAACACCCCGAGCATCGCGAACGCGCTCAACAGCGCGGCGACGAACAGGATGATGACGAGTTCGATCAAGCTGCCGCCCCGACCGAGTGCGAGCAGGATGCCCCACGCCAGCACCGCGATAAAGACGGAGACGATCAACCCGTTCAGGAACGAGGCGACGATCGCGTTCCGCAGGCGGTCGTTCCACTCGAAGTGGGGATCGACCAGCCCCTGGTGGAGGCCGCTCGAGAGCCGTGCGCCGAGCGAGCCGTAGACGCCACCGCGCGTCGCGAGAAATGCGGGAAGGAGGAGCAAGATACCGGGGACGCTTTCGATCCCCTCGCGCATGGTTTCGGTGCCAAGTAACGTGCCGGCGAACAGTCCTGCCACGAGACTGACGAGAATGACCGGCAACGCCTGTCTGTAGACGTCGGCGGCGGAGTCGTGGCCTATCATCTGTCAGTAGGTAATTCTCCGGCGCATTAAGTTTCCCTACTCCCGTCCAGTCAGCTATTCAATAGTAGCTGTGTTGACCGTTTGCCTTTGTTCAATCTCTCACTGTCCGCTCTCCGTCACGTTCGGTGCCGAGCGCTGACCGATGTCCCAATCTTGATTAGTGTGCCACGTCAGGTCAGGGGTAATGCGCGAAATCTCCTACGAGCCCCGGAACGTCCGGGAGACGCTCGTCGAACTCAAGGACTCCTCGGAGCTCGCGGTCGATCTCGCCTACTCTGCCGTGCGCTACGACGACGCCGATCTCGCCGACGAAGTCGTCGAACTCGAAGCCCGGGTGAACTACCTGCAGTACCACAGCCGGATCGCCCTGATGCTCGCCGCGAAACGCGCCGAGGAGGCCGAACGGCTCGTCGGCCTCTTTCAGGTCGCCTCGAGCGCCGTTCGGATCACCGAGGCCGCGGGCGACGTCGCCAGAATCGTCCTCGAGGAGGACGGCGTTCCGGCCGCGTTCGAACACGCCTTCCCGGATGCCGACGAGCGACTCGTTCGCGCGACCGTCAGCGAGGACTCCGACTTCGCCGGGAGCCGATTGCGGGAGCTCGAACTCGACCTCGAGGAGGGCGTCCGGCTCATCGCGATCCGACGCGACGGCGAGTGGTCGTTCTCGCCCGAGGGCGACGACCGGCTGCAGGCGGGCGACGTCATCGTCGGCCGCGGGTCACGCGACGGGATCGAAACGGTCTATCGACGGGCGACCGGTGAAGCGTTTCCCGCCCCGACCGAGCCGCCGGAGACGACCGACGACCTCGAGCGCGCGGCCGAGGCCGTCGTCGAACTCAAGGACATGGCCGAACTCGCGGTCGGGCTGGCCTACGGCGCAGCGCGGTTCGACAGCGACGAACTCGCGCGGGAGGTCATCTCGCTCGAGGAGCAATCCGACGTCCGGAAGGCCGACCTCGAGACGTGGGTCATCGAGACCGGCGGCGACTGGAACGCCGACGAACTCCGGGGACTGCTCCACCTCGCGGCCGCCTCCGAGGCGATCTGTGACGCCGCCGTCGACATCGCCGAGGTCGTCCTCCGTGACGTCGAACTCCCGCCCGTGTTCGGCGCGGCGCTCGAGGACAGCGAGGAGGTCATCGCGGCCGTGACCGTCGGCTCGGGGAGCGAACTGGACGACACGACGATCGCCGACCTCGAGTTCGAGGAGGGTGCGGGCGTGGTCGTCCTCGCGATCCGCCGGGGTGACGACAACGGATGGACGTTCGATCCGACCGGGGAACTGGTCTGTGCAGCCGGCGACTCGCTGCTCGTTCGCGGCCCGCCCGTCGGCGTCGATCACCTGCGCGAACTCGCCGGTAACGGGGACGGCCTCGAGTAGTCGGCGTCGATCGATCGCCACGTGCGGTGCGGTTCTGGTCTTGTTCTCGTGTGAGTCTGCTCTCGCTCCCGTCCGATACCCTCCGCCGCGCGGTCCGAGGCGTGCTCCACAAAAGATATAATCGCCTCCGAACGTGGTCGCGTATGGACTTCCCCCGTCCGCTTCCCCTCCAAACGACCGCTGCGGCCCTCTTCCCCGGCACGACCGTCCACTACTCCTACCGAACCGGCGACTCGCTCGCGACCGTCGTCGAGCGCACCGAGCGCTTCGTGACGTTCGTCGGCGCGGAGTGTGACGGCCGGTTCACCCACGAGCAGATCGATCGGTTGATCGAGGATGGACGGCTCGAGGTCGTGCTGGACGACGAGTTGCACGTTCCGGACCACGAGATTCCGAAACTGCAGTCGACGGAGTAGGGTTCTCGAGCGATTCGCGTGCTCGCTCGTTTCTCGTACGATTCTCGGGTGGACCTGAGGGTGTCATAGAACGGTTCGCATCCCTTCTCTGCAATCACCCAGCGAACGGTAAGTACAGGCCGAGGCGTTACCGGAGCAGCTCCCCACCTCTCGGATAGGCGTCAGAAACGACCTGCCGAATATAGGGAAAGTGTTCGGCGCGACGAGATCGTTTCTTACAAGCGCTTATTTCATCCGAATGCTTATCGCCCTCAATGGTCGACCGAGCACAGTCCGTCGATGCCCTCTTCTGGGGGGAAACAAACGAGTCAGAGGCTCTCTGCCGTTATCGAACGCTCGTCAACACGATCGACGACGGCATCTACCAACTCGATTCCGACGGATGCTTCGTCGGAGTCAACGAGGCCATCGTTGAACTCACGGGCTACAGCCGCGACGACTTGCTCGATGAACACGTCTCGCTCGTTTTCGATGAGACCGACATCGAGCGTTTCGAGAACGATTTTCGCCGACCCGGAGACGGCGACGGAGTCAGCAACGATGGCACGTACGAGGCCACTATCGAAACCGCTACGAACGACTCGTTACACTGCGAGTTGCAGGTCAATTTTCTCACTTCTAACGGCGAGTTCGACGGTTCGATTGGGATCGTCCGGAACATCTCCGAACGCAACCAAAGAGAACACCGGCTCGAGAGCGAACTGAACGAGATTTTCGAACGGATCTCCGACGCGTTCTACGCGCTCGACGAGGACTTCCGGTTCGTACACGTCAACGATCGAGCGGCAGAGCTTTTCGAGCGCCCGAAAGACGAACTACTGGGGCAGACCGTCTGGGAGGTATTCCCCGAGGTCCGCGAATCTCGCGGCTTCGACGAGTTTTCCCGAGCGCTCGAAACCGGAGAGCCGAGGACGTACGAAGAGCGCTTTTTCGGGACGTGGTTCGAGGTGAACGCCTACCCGTCCGAGAGCGGGCTCTCGGTGTACTTCCGCGACGTGACCGATCGCAAGGAGCGCGAACGCGAACTCGAGAAGACCGAACACCGCTATCGAACGCTCGTCGAACACTTCCCTAACGGTGCCGTTGCGCTCGTCGACACCGAACTCCGATACACGACGTTCGGGGGCACACCGGAAGGGGACACGGACGTGACGAGAACCGATATCGAGGGCAGCTCCGTTCGCGACCTGCCGCGAAACGTTCGGGAGGCTGTCCAGCCGGGCTACGAGGCGGCTCTCAACGGTGATCCCTCGACGGTCGAGGAGACGATCGACGACAGGGTCTACCAGTTCCGATTCGTTCCGGTTCGTGACGATTCTGGCGACATCTTTGCCGCGCTGGGGATGTCACAAGACGTTACCGAGCAAAACGAACGCGAGCAAGAGCTGAAACGGTACGAGAAGACGATCGAGACCATCTGGGACGGCGTGGCGACGCTCGACGCCGACGACCGGTTCGTGATGGTTAACGAGGCGTTCTGCGAACTAACGGGATACGAGCGCGACGACCTGCTCGGCGAACACGTCACGCTCATCCACGACGAGACGATCAACGAGCAGGCGGAGGAGCTGGCCGACAACGTTCTCGCAGATAAACAGGAGTACGCATCTCTCGAGTTCGACCTCGATACTGCCTCCGACGAAACGATTCCCGTCGAGGGGCGGTTCGGACCGTACGAATACGAAGATGGAATGACCGGGAGAACGGGCGTCGTCCGTGATATCACCGAGCGAAAAGAGCGGGAGCGAGAACTCGAACAGTACGAAACGATCGTCGAAACCGTCAACGACGGTATCTACGTCGTCGACGCGGACAATCGGTTCACGATGGTCAACGACGCCTACACCGAGCTCACCGGCTACTCTCGCGAGGAACTGCTCGGCTCACACGCCTCGCTGGTCGTCGACGACGAGACGATCGAGCAAGCGAACGCGACGGAGACCGAGATCGTGGACGGACGTGCCGACGATCCCAAGCTAGAGGCGGCGGTACGGACGGCAGACGGCGACCGTGTGCCTGCCGAAGCGACGTTCTCGGTCTTGCCCGGCGACGAGCGCAGACGAATCGGCGTCGTCCGTGACATCACCGAACGGAAGGCACGCGAACGGGCCGTAGAGGAGAGCGAACGTCGGTACCGGTCGCTCGTGGAAAACTTCCCAGACGGGGCAGTCGGCCTCTACGACGACGACCTGACCTACACCGTCGCCGGTGGCGAACTCCTGGGAGACCTCGGCATTTCTCCCGACGAAATCGTCGGTGCCAGTATCTACGAGCGCTATCCCGACGAACTGATCGAAACGATAAAACCGCACTTCCAAGCCGTCTTCGACGGCGACGCACGGTCGTTCGAGGTGGAGTATCACGACCGAGACCTGTTCGCACAGACGCTTCCCATTCGGAACATCGACGACGAGATTTACGCGGGGATGTTGCTAGTCCAGGACATCACCGAGCGGCGGGAGTATCAGCGCCAGCTCGAACTGTCGAACGAACGACTGGAACAGTTCGCGTACGTCGCGTCCCACGATCTGCAGGAACCGCTCCGGATGGTGACGAGCTATCTCCAGTTGATCGATAGCCGGTACGGGGACGCGTTCGACGAAGATGGCGAAGAGTTCCTCGACTTTGCGATCGACGGCGCCGACCGCATGCGCGAGATGATTGACGGCCTCCTCGAGTACTCGCGGATCGAAACGAAAGGCGAGACGTTCGAGCCGGTCGACCTCGACAGCGTCCTCGGGACGGTGTTGAAGGATCTCGAGATGCGAATCGAAGAGAACGACGCTACTATTTCGACCGACGACTTACCGCGCGTCGAGGGCGACGAAAGCCAGTTACGCCAGCTCTTCCAAAACCTGCTGAGTAACGCGATCACGTACAGCGGCGACGAGCCGCCACAGGTCGATATCACTGCTGAGCGCGACGGCGAGTACTGGGTAATCTCCGTCCGTGACGAGGGAATCGGGATAGATCCCGACGCGACCGACCGTATCTTCGAGGTGTTCCAGCGACTCCACAGTCAGACCGAACAGCCGGGCTCTGGAATCGGGCTCGCGCTCTGTCGGCGAATTGTGGAACGTCACGGCGGCGAAATCTGGGTCGACTCCGAACCCGGCGAGGGGACGACGTTCACGTTTACGATCCCTGCCGACGGCGTGTGAACGTCCCGTTCTGACCGCTCGTCTCGGTACTGGCCGCGCTGGATACGCGCCCTTTACCGATCGCTAGTGGGAGTTGCAAATCAAGTCGAATCTCGCAGGACAGTCGCGCGCTGTATTCAACACGACTCGTCGGTCATCATCTGTAACTGGGAGGAACCACAGCGGTCAGTTCGTACGTACAATGATCGGATAGTTCAGCACAGATGGGGTGAAAAGAAGATCGTGCGAATCGTTCTACGACACCCCTAAAATCATCTACTCTGCTTTCACTGGCACCGAGGAATTCCACGTCCTCCCCAGCCGATTTCTGCTCACGGGTCGCTCCGTTCTCCTCGCGGTTCTCGCTCGCTTCGTTCACTCCGAACCGCGCACCGTTCGCATAGTTCGTGGGACCTTCGGTCCCGCGCTAACGCTCGTTCGCTCTACTCACTCATCCGCAGGACGACGTTCCCCGTCTTCCGCGCAGTCGCTCGTAGTACTCGCGACGACCTCGCGCGACCCAGCGCGCGCCACCGCACGTGTTCCAATCTCGCTTGTGACGGAATCGATCAGTCCTCGCCGGGAATGATGTCACCCAGCGAGCCGCCGACGGCCATCCCGGTGAAGATCACCGACACCTGACAGAGGTTGACCCACGGCTCGTCCCAGGTGACCCGGCCCCACAGCGTCATCATCGCCGTCGCGGTCACGAACGCGATTCCCAGCACCCAGACGGGCCGACGCGGGAGCACGCCGAAGTAGGGGTTGTGTATCTGGACCTCGCGGAAGTCGGCGACGTAGAGGATGCCGACGACGAGCGAGACCGCGAGCGCGAGGTTGATCGCGAAAAAGATCGGCGTCTCGGCGAGGAACTCGCCGATTTCGATGACGCCGTCCTCGACGAGCAGCGGCAGGCCGATGAGCATGCTACCGACGAACGCCTCCGCCTTGTCCTTCCCGGTGAACTGCGTGATCACCCGGTTGACCATCCCGTTGTGTGAGAGTCGGTCGGCCAGCCGCATCGTCCGCCGAACTTCCGTTCGCTCGTCGGGGTCGTCGACCGTCTCCGCTAAGGTCTCGAGTTGTTCGTAGAGATCGTCCAGCGTCGGGTCGTCGGGTTGACCCTCCGATCGTGACATTGTCGAGTGCTCACACCAAGACGGCTAAAGTTCGTCGGACTACGCGTCCACATGACGGGTACCGAACCGGTTTCGAACACGAGATGCCCGTCGTATCGATCAGCGAACAGAACCCTGTGTCCGTGTAACAGGAACCGGTAGCATTTTGCAGTCGGGGAGGGCATAATCGTGTATATGAAACACGTACGGGGACCGCTGTGTACGGTCGACGTCGGCGCACGAACGAGCGAGACCGAGAACATCGACGACGTCCTCGAGGAGTACCTCGGCGGGCGCGCGCTCGGTACGAAACTGGCACACGACCGCGTTCCGTTCGACGTCGACCCGTTGGGGGCCGACAACCGCCTCTACTTCGCGACGGGGCCGCTCCAGCACTCGACGATGAGCTTCACCGGCCGAATGTCGGCGACGAGCGTCTCGCCGCTCACCGGCGGCCTACTCTCCTCGAACGCGGGCGGGTTCCTCTCGCGGAACTTCACCGGGACGGGTTACAGCGCGGTCGAGATCACGGGCGCGAGCGACGACCTCGTCATCGTCCACGTCACCGACGAGGGCGTCGAGTTCGAGGAGGTGCCGGATCTCGAGGAGGCGACCGTTCCCGAAACCTGCGACTACATCGAGGAGGAACACGGCCTCGAGAACGAACACACGGTCGTCATCGGACCCGGCGGCGAGAATCAGGTTCGCTTCGCCTCGATCATGACCTCGAAGGAGCGCGCGTTCGGCCGCGGCGGACTGGGTGCCGTCCTCGGCGCGAAGAACGTCAAGGCGATCACCTTCGACGGCGACTCGACTCACGAGATCGAGATCCCGCCGGTCCAGATGGAGATCCACGGCGAGGCCGCCCAGGCCGAACATCCGATGAAGGAGTCGGGAACGACCTCCGTCACCGAGTACGCGAACATGGTCGAGGCGCTGCCGACCCGCTACTTCTCGGAGCTCTCGTTCGAGGGCGCCGCCGGGATCGGCGGCGACGCGGTCGCCGAAAAGAAGTACAAGAAGGGGACCTGTTCGGCGTGCGCGTTCGCCTGCAAACTGCCGACGAAAGACGAGGAGTCGGGGGTCGTCACCGAAGGACCGGAGTACGAGACCGTGATGGCCTTCGGCTCGAACTCGGGGATCGACGACGTCGTCGACGTGATGAAGTCGAACAAGCTCTGTGACGACCTCGGGCTGGACACGATTTCGGCCGGCGACGCCGTCGCGGCGTACCTCGCCAGCGAGGACGAGTTCGGCAACGCCGATCTCATCCACGAGACGGTCGAGAAAATCGCCTACCGAGAGGGGATCGGCGACACGCTCGCGGAGGGCATCGACGAGTTCCACGACGAACTCGGCGTCGAGAACTGGACCGTCAAGGGGATGGAGTTCCCCGCCCACGACGGCCGCACGCTGAACGGACAGGGACTCGCCTTCGCCACGTCGAACCGCGGCGCCGACCACATGTACGCCGAGTTCTACCCCTACGAGTACCCGCTCGTCGACGCCGACGACGCCTTCGACAAGGACGGCCTCGAGAACAAGCCGCCGAAGGTGATCGAACTCGAGAACGTCAACGTCATCAAAGACAGCGGCGTCCTCTGTAAGTTCTCCCGAGACTTCGTGACGCCCGAGCGCCTCGAGACGCTACTGGACGCCGACTACGAGGAACTCCTCGACCTCGGCGGCGAGGTCGTCTCGCTCGAGCGCCACTTCAACAACCAGCGCGGCTTCGACCGCGGCGACGACGCGCTGCCCTACGAGATCCCCGACTTCGATCAGGGGCTCGCGGAGTACTACGACGAACGCGGCTGGAACGACGACGGCACGGTGCCCGACGACCAGTTCGGCGGCGACACTGCCGCACCGGCCGACGACTGATCACGGGACGTCGATACGACGACTCGACTCGGTTATCGATCGACCGGACTCGTTTTTTGCGCGCGGTCATACGCCCAGGAATCCGAACTGGACCAGAAACCAGACGAACGCGAGGCCGAGTCCGGTGAGGACCGTCTGGTGGATCCGAGCGCGTCGCGACCAGTAACCCCGCTGCCACGCGAGGACCGATCCGATCGCGGTCGCGAGGGCCAACGCACCCACGAGCGGCGGCAGCGCGAGCGCGAACCGAAACGGCGTCGGTACCGTGGCGAACGCGAACTCGCCGTCGACGCCGAGTCCCCACAGGAACGAGCCGACGAACGCCAGCGAGACGACACAGAGCGCCGTCCCGGGGGCGCGAGCGAGCCACGGCGGATGCCGCAGTCGGTCGCTGAGTCGCTCGCGGAGCGAGCCTCGAGCGGGGTCGTCGCTGGTGGTACCGAGTTCTTCTTCGCTGGGCTCGTGGCCCGTTCGCCAGGCCTGCACGCGTCGCCACGTTGCGAATCCGATCCAGCCGAGGACCGATAGCGCGAAGCCGAGGACCGCGACGCCGACGCTGCTCCCGACGACGAGCGTTCGCTCGTGGGCCGCCACGGGTTCGTAGGCCAGCATCGGCGCGCTGCTCGCGTGGAGTGACTCGACTTCGCCGTCCACGACGTCGGCGACGAGCACGTCGTGGCCGCCGACCTCGTGGTAGACGTAGGGCTCAGTCTCGACCCACTCCTGTTCGTTGAACCCGAGCGTATCGCTCTCGAGTCGCCCGTCACCGGTCGCTTCGACGGAGAACCGCATCGCCAGATCGACGACCTGCTCCGGCCCGTCTGTCGGAGCCATCGTGGTCCGATACTCGCCCGCGACCGCGTCGGCGCGTTCACCCGCTTCGTCGGGGGTGGCCCCCTCGAGGACGTCCGCGTCCGATTCGGGTTCGGGCTGAAGCTCGTAGGCCTCGAGGATCTCGTCGACGACGTCGCCGGGCGGGGCCGCGTCGTCGCGCAAATTGTAGCTCACGAAGATGCCCACGTCGTCCTCGGGCGCGAGGACGAGTTTGCTCGCCTCGTGCATCGTCCCGCCCGAGTGAGCGAGCAGGTCGGCGTCGGTGGCCCCGTACTCGTAGAAGCCGTACCGCCAGTCGGTGAGTTCGGGGTGGCGCTCGTGATGGGTGTCGTGCATCGTCGCGACCGTCTCCGGCTCGAGGATTCGGGCGTCGTCGACGGCCCCGTCGTCGAGGTGTGCGCGCATGAACGACGCCATATCGGTCGCCGTGGCGCTCATCGAGCCGGCCGGTCGCCAGTTGATGTACCAGCGGTCTTCGGACTCGCCGTCGGCCGCGTGCGGGGCCGCGAGTTCGCCGGGGTGATCGTCGGGAACGGGCTGGGCGAACGTGCTGTGATCCATCTCGAGCGGCCCGAAAACGTCCGACTGGACGTACGCTTCGAAGCTCGTGTCGTACGTTTCTTCGACGACGTGGCCGGCGAGCATCGTCCCGTAGTTGGAGTAGCTGGTCGTCTCGCCGGGCGGGCGAACCCGATCCGGCTGGTCCTCGACCAGCGCCGTCTCGAGCGCGGTCACGTCGTCGCCGTCTTCGACGAGGCCGGGGCTGAGGGCGATGTCAAATCCAGCGGTGTGCGTGCCGAGGTGTCGCAGCGTCACGGGTTCGTCGTACGTATCGGGGACCTCGACCTCGGAGTCCTCGAGGTACGCGTTGACGTCTTCGTCGAGGTCCAGTTCGCCGTCCTCGACCGCCTGCATGACGGCGGTCCAGGTCACGAGTTTGGCGACCGATCCGACCATGAACGCGGTCTCGTTCGCCCGCACTGGGGTGCCCGCCTCGGCGTCGGCCTCGCCGTACCCCTTCGCGAGAACGGTCTCGTCGCCCTCGACGACGGAGACGGTTGCGCCGGGGATCTCGTGTTCGGCCCGCCGGTCGGCGA
This sequence comes from Natronorubrum texcoconense, assembly GCF_900100335.1. Classification (GTDB taxonomy): domain Archaea; phylum Halobacteriota; class Halobacteria; order Halobacteriales; family Natrialbaceae; genus Natronorubrum; species Natronorubrum texcoconense. The sequence continues at coordinate 313,071 of NZ_FNFE01000004.1, forward strand.
TCGCGTCGTCGACGAACGCCTCGAGGTCGTCGGGGTCGTCGAACACCGGCTCCGCGTCGGACTCGTCGCTCGCGCAGTCCAAAGCGGACGTTTCGGTGCCGTCCGCATCGATCGGTGCGCCCGCGGCGACGACCGGTCCCACGGCTCCAGCGACGAGCAGCGAACTCACGACGAGGGCCAGTGCGACGGTCGAACGCATCGCTCGTCCGGGCGAATCGCGTTCGAGCCGAGTGCGCCGTCCTCGCGAGTCGAGTACTGCGCGAACCGAAGCGTGCGGTGAACCCTCCATCTCGTGTGTTTCCTCGCGGACCGGCACAATAGCGCCTCGAGCACGGCTTCAGGGGGTGAAGTCGTCGTCACGATTATATATCCGCTCCCCCTGTGCGTTGCTACCGTGAGTGAGGATCGGCCACTCGAGGAGCTCGCGGCGCTGCTGGAAGACGAGACGGCTCGTCGCATCCTCACCGAGATCTACCGGGAGCCCGCGTCAGCGAGCGCACTGAGCGGGCGATGTGGCGCCTCGAAACCGACGGTCTACCGTCGACTCGAGGATATGCGACGCTGCGACCTGCTGGTCGAGCGGACGCGCCTGGATACGGACCGCGGCCACCATCACACGGTGTACGCGACCAACCTCGAACGGATCGTCGTCGAGATCGGTGACGACGGCATCGACTTCCAGGTCGACCGCCGAGAACCCATGGCCGACAGATTCACCCGCCTGATCGGGGAGATGTGAGATGCTCGAAACACCACTACAAGTCAGCGAGGCGTTGGATCCGAATCAGTTCGAGGCGGCCATGTTGGCGATCAACGTCCTGAAAGCGTTCGTCGGGCTGGGGATCGCGTACATCGCGTATCGAGGGTATCAGCGCAACGAGAGTCGGCCGATGCTGTACCTCTCGCTCGGGTTCGTCCTCGTCCTCGGCGTCCCGTTCGCGCTCTTCCTCGTGGGGCTTCCGCTCGTCGCGGTCGTCGGCCCGCCGTCGATCGCGGAACAGGGGGTCGTCGTCGCCTCGGAACTCAGCCAACTGATCGGCCTGTTCGTCATCGTCTACGCGCTTCGGCTGTAAGCGAACAACTGCGAATTCAGTAGTGCAACCGCCGTTTGGGACTTACTACCAAACTGTGAAGGCGTTTCACGATGTACTGGCGATCAGTCTGCCATGTCTATCCAAACCACGAACGCCTCGGCCGGCGATCGGTTCGACTCCGTCGTCGAGGTTCTCGCGAAGGCGAACGAGCCGAAGACGGGCGACGAACTGGCCGGAATCGCCGCCGAGTCGGACGCCGAACGGGTCGCCGCCAAACGGGCGCTGGCCGGGATGCGCCTCGAGACGCTTCGTGAGAACCCGGTCGTCCCGTCCGAGGAGGACGAGGTAACACAAGTCATTCAGGATGCCGTCCGAGAGCCGATTTACGACGAGATCAAAGACTGGACCGTCGCCGACCTCCGGGAGTACCTCGTCGCCAGCGAGACGGGCGATCACGAGATCGCGGCGATCCGACCCGGACTCACCAGCGAGATGATCGCGGCGGTGACGAAGCTCATGTCGAACATGGACCTCGTGCTCGTCACCTCGAAGATGGAAATCACGGCCCGCTGCAACACCACCGTCGGCGAGGACGGCACCCTCTCGTTTCGACTCCAGCCCAACGACCCCGCGGACGATATCGACAACATCATCGACGCGACGCGGGAGGGATTGGCCTACGGCGCCGGCGACGCCGTGATCGGCGTCAACCCGGTCACGGACACCGTCGAAACGACGACGCGGATCCTCGAGGCGACCCACGACTTCATCGAGGAGTGGGACGTCCCCACGCAGAACTGCTGTCTCTCCCACGTGACGACCCAGATGGACGCGATTCGAGAGGGTGCGCCGGCCGACCTCGTCTTCCAGAGCCTCGCCGGCACCGAGACGGGCAACGACGAGTTCGGAGTCGACGTCGACCTGCTCGACGAGGCGTACGACCTCGCCCAACGTCGCTGTACCTCGTCGGGACCGAACGTCATGTACTTCGAGACCGGACAGGGCGCCGAACTGTCCGGCGACGCCCACCACGGCGTCGATCAGCTGACACTCGAGGCTCGCTGCTACGGCCTCGCGAAGCGCTACGACCCGTTCCTCGTCAACACCGTCGTCGGCTTCATCGGTCCCGAGTACCTCTACGACGGCCAGCAGGTCATCCGCGCGGGGTTGGAGGACGTGTTCATGGGCCAACTGCACGGCATCTCGATGGGGATCGACGCCTGCTACACGAACCACATTCAGGCCGACCAGAACGACATCGAGAATCTCGCCGTCCTGCTCGCCGCGGCGGGGACGAACTACTTCATCACGGTCCCGATGGGCGACGACGTAATGCTCAACTACCAGTCGAACAGCTACCACGACGCCGCCGCGCTGTGGGAGATTTTCGATCTCGAGCCGACGGCTCCGTTCCGGGAGTGGCTCGTCGACGTTGGGCTCTGGGAGAACGGACGACTGACCGACCGCGCGGGCGATCCGACCATCTTCACGTAACCATGGCTTCCGATTCAAATCGCACTCACGACGCCGATTCGACCGGCAAATCCGGGCAGGTAGACGACCGACGCGACGAAGCGCTCCGGCGCATCGTCGACCGAACCCCCACGCGGCTGGGCGTCGGCCGCGCCGGGCCGCGACCGACGACGGCGTCGCTCCTCGAGCTCCGCGCGGATCACGGGCTCGCTCGCGACGCCGTTCACTCGCGGGTCGACGAGACTCTCGTCGACGACCTCGAATTAGTAAAACTACGAACGCAGGTCGCGGACACGGACCAGTACCTGGCCCGTCCGGACCTCGGCCGGGAACTCGCCGACGAGAGCTTGGAGACGCTGCGAGCGGAGTGTGCACACGCCCCCGATGTCCAAATCATCGTCAGCGACGGGCTCTCCTCGACGGCCGTCGAGGCGAACGTCCCGGAGCTATTAGCGGTCCTGCGAGACGGCCTCGCCGACCGCGATATCGACGTCGGCACGCCGGTTTTCGTCGAGTACGGCCGCGTCGACGTGATGGACGCGATCGGCGAGGAACTCGAGGCCGACTGCTGCGTGAATCTCGTGGGGGAACGCCCCGGTCTCAGAACCGCCGAGAGCCTGAGCGCGTACCTCGTCTACGGGCCCGAGCGCGGCCTCCCGACGGCGAAGAAGTCGGTTATTTCGAACATCCACGACGGCGGGCTGCCGCCGGTCGAAGCCGGCGCCGAACTCGTCGACCTGGTAGCCGAGATGCTCGAGCGGGAGGCCAGCGGCATCGACCTCCGCGACGACGACCGTGAGTTCACGACGTAGCGGGGGCGGTCGCCGTGGCTGACGCCCGGCGAACGCTCACCAGCATCGGCGTCGACGTGGGGACGACTACGACGCACGCGATCGTCAGCCGACTGCGGGTCGAGACGCCGCCGGGCGGCGCTGCCAGTCCCAAAATCACGGATCGAGAGATCGTCCATCGGGGGACGGTTCGCGAAACCCCGCTGCTCGATTCGGAGACCATCGACGTCGATCGCGTCGCCGCGTTCGTCGACCGCGAACTCGAGGCCACGGGCGTGACCGCCGACGAGATCGACACCGGCGCGGTCATCGTCACCGGCGAGACCGCCCGCCGGGCGAACGCCGAACCGCTCGTTCATCGATTGGCCGCCGACAGCGGCCAGTTCGTCGCCGCGGTGGCCGGCGCATCGCTCGAGGCCGTCCTCGCGGGTCGGGGCTCCGGCGCGGCGACCCGCGCCGCCGAGGCCGGCGGACTGGTCGCCAACGTCGACGTCGGCGGCGGGACGACGAACGTCGCGATCTTCGACGGGCGCGACTCCGCGAGGGATAGGACCGGACCCGGAAGCGACGGCGTCGCGGTCAGGGAGACTCGCTGTCTCGATGTCGGCGGTCGGCTCGTCACGTTCGACGACCGGCGACGCGTCATCTCCGTCTCGCCGCCCGCTCGGACGCTCGTCGAGGCGCTCGAGTTGCCGATTGCGAGAGGTGAGTCACCGCCTGCGGACGCGCTGGACGACCTCGCGGCCGCGATGGCCGACCGGATCGTCGATCTGTGCGCGGGACCGCCGTTCGACGACCTCACCCGCGCCCTCGCGATCGGTCCTCTTCCGGACGAGTCACTCGAGTTCGACGGCGTCGTCTTTAGCGGCGGCGTCGGTCGGCTCGTCGCCTCGCCGCCGGACGATCCGTTTGCCTACGGTGATCTCGGCGGTTCGCTGGCCGCTGCGCTCGCAGACCACGCGGTCGTTCGATCGTGGCCGGTGCTCGAGCCCGCGGAGGACATCCGGGCGACCGTCGTCGGCGCCGGAACGGAGACGACGACGCTCAGCGGCCGGACCGTTTCGCTCGAGCCGTCGACGCTCCCCCTTCGAAACGTGCCGGTCGCGGCGGTTCCGGACGTTTCCAACTGTTCGGATGCGGCGCTCGAGGGGCGCTTCGAGGCGGGCGTCTCGCGGCTCCTCGAGCGCCACGATCCCGACGAGGTCGACGCGGTCGCGCTCTCGATCGACGACGTCGGGCCGCTCGCGTACGACCGGCTGCGAGCGGTCGGCGACGCGCTCGTGCCCGCGCTCGAGTCTCTTTCGCCGTCGCTCCCGATGGTCGTCGTCACCCGACAGAACTGCGCGAAGGTGCTCGGGCAGGTGCTCCGCAGACGAACGGATCGACCCCTCCTCGTTCTCGACGAACTCGTCGTCGGCGACGGCGACTACCTCGACGTCGGCGAACCGATGCCGGGCGGCGAGAGCGTCCCCGTCGTGGTGAAGACGTTGGCGTTCGGCGAGTGACGTCGGGCTTCGTCCTCCTGCTGGACGTACAGTTAAGCGAGCGCTACCGACTCTCGCGCGCTTCGTCGCCGTCGTCTCGGTTGCCCCAGTCACCCTCGCGACCGCCCCACTCCTCGTTCGACTCGTTTCGGTCGTTCGGTCCCTCCCAGTCGTCAGTGCCGTCCCAGTCGGCGTCGTCGGGGTCCGGCCGGTCGTCGCCGCGAGACCGCAGCGGCGCGTCGTCGGCTCTCGAGGGGTGGATGTTGAAGTTGTGCCCACGGTAGGGGTCCTCTTCGGGCTTGTAGTCGAGTTCGCTGCGCTCGAAGAGGTAGATGAAGAAGCCGAAGATGGGGATGCAGAACGTGATCGCGGCCCACTTCTTCGGGGGCTCGAGACCGACCTTCCCCGCGTCGTAGTAGGCGAACGCCGTGAGGGCGAGATGCCAGGCGAGCGGGATGCCGACGATCGCCGCCAGCAACAGGGTACTCATACGCACACTTCGGGTTCTGACTATCTAAACTCCCGGCCAAACTGGGGACTCGGGCCCGGTTCGTCGTGGGGACTCGAGTCGCCGTTTCAGTAGCTGCTAAGATGGATTCGTTCTGTAGAACGCTGATGAATCAGTTCTCGAGGAATTCATTCAGTTCACTAAACTCGTCGGGTGAGAGAATAACCTCGGTATCGAACGCGTCGAACCGTTCGAAGTCGCTGTCGATAGTCAACACAGTGTTCACCCCTTCGTCGATGGCCACCTGCGCATAGTAGCCGTCCCATCCACCGACATTTGCGTCATCCGCCAGAGAAAACCCACCCCGAACGACGGTTTCGGGCATCTCGTCGTACCACCGGATTCGTTTCGCGTCCATAAAATTCCGTAACAGTCGAGACGCGTCCGCGTTTGACCGCCCGTAGTACGTCGTCAGGACGGTGTGCGCTCCGAACAGCGCGGGATACGGAACGACGGCAGCTATGTCGCCGGTGATGGCGTCTCGGACGTAGGATAGGGCAGTCTCGCGAACGGGTGCCCCCGTGTGTGCGAGGGCAATCACTCCGACGTCGAAAAGATACGGGCCACCAGCGTCACTCATCGCTGTTTTTCTCCGCGCCTCGCCGAACAGCAGTTCTATGCTTCTGGGCGATCGGGTCGGCCCCGTCGTCGAGCGGAGTCGTCTTCCCGCGCTCCGAAGGCGTGTCCTCGACGAGTTGCTCCATGCGTTCGATAATCCGTTCGGGGTCGTCTTCGGGCTCAACAATCGCTTTATCGCCTTCTTCGCGAATATCGACTTCCGTACCGGGAGTGAGACCGAGACGCTCTCGCACCTTCTGTGGGAGGACGATTCGCCCTTTCGAATCCACCGTTACCATAATCCCACGTAGAGTGGGACCGAGTATATCGGTTTCGGTGAGACTACTGTTTCCCGCCCTCGATCTGGCTAGAGAAGTCGATCTCCACCGCCTGTCGAACTCACCTCTCGCGTATCGGTGTCCCGCGGTTCGCCTTCGACGTTCTACGTCCCAGCGCGCGCCACCGCACGTGAATCGCTCCCGGTATCCGTCGCTTCCAGTTGTTCGTATCACCCGCGCGAAAGACGAAATCCGAGACCGGCGCTCAGTTGACGTCGAACTCGATCGCCGCACCCTGACGCGACCACCTTTTGTCTCGGTCGGCTGCTACGCAGCCTCCCTCGCAAAACCTGGACCAAAAGGTCCAGTTGCCGTGGCTCAGTTGACGTCGAACTCGATCGCCGCACCCTGACCGAAGCCGACACAGAGTGTCGCCAGACCGAGGCCGCCGCCGCGCTTCTGGAGTTCGTGGATCAGCGTGACGGGGAGGCGCGCGCCGGAGGCACCCAGCGGGTGCCCGATGGCGATAGCGCCGCCGTTGACGTTGAAGATCTCGGGATCGATGCCGAGTTCGTCGCGCGAGTAGACCGACTGGCTCGCGAAGGCTTCGTTGAGTTCGACCAGATCGTACTCGTCGATATCGCGGCCGTTGCGCTCGAGCAGGCCCTCGGTCGCCGGCACCGGGCCGATCCCCATGACGGTCGGGTCGACGCCGGCGACGTTGTTCATGCCGACTTCGGCCATGATCTCGAGGTCGTGCTCCTCCGCGAAGGCTTCACTCGTGACGAGCAGCGCGGAGGCGCCGTCGGAGATCTGGGAGGCGTTGCCGGGCGTGACGGTGCCGTCGGATTTGAAGACGGTCGGCAGCTCGGCGAGCTTCTCGGCGGTCGTGCCGGGACGGATGCCCTCGTCTTCGGAGACGGTGCCGTCCTCGGTCTCGATCGGGACGATCTCGTCGTTGAAGCGGCCTTCCTCGGTCGCTTCCTCGGCGTTTTGCTGACTCTGGGCGGCGTACTCGTCCTGTTCCTCGCGGCTGACGCCGTACTCCTCGGCGACCTTCTCGGCGGTCATCCCCATCTGAAGTTCGCCGATGTTGTACATCTCGGCGAGTCGCGGGTGGACCTCCATCGTGTTCTCGCCCATCGGGACGCGGGACATGCTCTCGACGCCGCCGGCGATGACGGCGTCGCGGTTACCCGCGGCGATGGCGTCGGAGGCGGAGATGACCGCCTGCATGGAGGAGGCACACCAGCGGTTGATCGTCGTCGCCGGGACGCCCTCGCCGAGCTCCGAGAGGAGGGCGATGACGCGGGCGACGTTGTTGTCCTGTTCGCCGCGCTGCTGGGCGCAGCCCCACATCAGGTCGTCGACCTCCTCGCCGGAGAGACCAGTCTCGGCGAGGATCTCGTCGATCAGCGGCACCGAGAGGTCCTCGCTGCGGACGTCGGCGTACACGCCGTCTTCTTTCCCCTGCGGGGTTCGTACTGCCTTGACCACGACTGGCGTCTGTGACATGTCGTAGCGAACATCCCTCACGAACTTAAATCCGGTAGAACTCCTGTCCACACAGCAACTGTTTACGATGGCGACGAGGTCCCTCGACGCGGATTTGTAATGGGGGTCTCTCGCCGCCAAAGCACACACTCGAGAACAATGCTTATCCCGAGTTGCTCGCAATACGCGGCTATGGACGACGACGGACTGAACGCCGCTCGAGTCGACGCCGAACGCGAGTCGGCGTCCGACGCCGATCACGACGCCGAATCTCCCTCCGAATCGGAGTCTCGCTCCGAGACGCGCGAAACGGATCCCGACGCTACGGGTGACACCCTCGACACCGACGACGGTGCCGAAGAGGCGAGTAGCGACGGCCCGATGCCGAACGTCCCGGACCCCGAACCCGCGGAATCCGACGTCCCGGAGGACGTCCAGAAGTACGCCCGCTTTACGAAGATGGACGGCGCGCAGTACGACCGGGTCAACGAGTTCCTGCGGGACAGAACCTACATCACCGCCCGCGAGTGGGCGATCGCCCGACTCTGTTCGGACTTCCGCACCGAGACCGGCGTCGAGATGACCAAGATCGGGGAGAACCTGCCCGAACTCGTCCCCTTCATGACCGACACCTACACGCCGCAGGCGGTCAACCAGGCTCGATCCTCCTTCGAGGACAAGGTCCGGACGGCCGGTGCGACATTCCTCTACGGCGCGATGTGTGACTTCTTCACCGCCGAGGAGCTCGACGACGTCATGTACGAGTCGACCGAGGTCGCCAAGTTCTTGCTGGAAGTCGAGGGCGTCGACCTCTCCGTCGAAGACGAACTCGAGGCCGAAGAGCGAATCTCGAGTGTCATGCGCGAAGTTCGTGCGGCGAGCGAGGAGCTGCGGGAGCAGGAAGACGCGGAGTAATCGGCACCGTTCACGTCTCGGTATCGCTGATAACGGAGTGGCTGTCTACTGTTGTTCGTGTGCCAACAGTCAACCACGGCAGTAAGCCGGCCGTTCTCGTCGTGTATACCGTCCGTCTCGATGCCCATTATTCGACTTGTTCACCCTGTACGTGCCGAAGGGATTTCGGGTGCTGCCGTCTGTAGCCCACCGGTACCGAATATTGACCGGACGGGTGAAGTAGTCGTTGCACTATGATTGTTCTGCACTCAACAACTATTCGCGTGGTAACCTGACACCGATCTTCACATTCGTAGCGAATTCGATACAATTAGCGACTATCACCCAACGAAGAGTGGATGTCTACGAATACTACGGACGCGGAGAACCGCGCGGCTGAAGACGCAACTGAACACGAATCGAGCGAGAAGACGACCAACACCAACGTCACCCGACGTCGGACGCTGCAGTTTGGCAGCCTCCTCGGTGCCGGCAGTCTGCTTGGCGTGGCCGGGCTCGGAGCCGACACTGCGGCTGCGAGCTGTAACCGCCCGGATTCGATCGTTCACCTCGACTACGACGACTACGGTAGCTGGGAGGAAATCTACCGCGTGTCGAACGGCGACCGTGACAATATGACGATCGTTTCCGATCCGACGGCGTCCGGAGAGAGCGCCTTGCAACTCCGGGTCCGCGAAAACGACCACTGGGGCGTGAGTACGCACTACGACTTCGAGGACGGACTGTTCGAACTCAACGGGCGCGTCAACTTCGCGCTCAACACCAACTGGACGATGGGCGGCCGTAATGCGCCCTCGAACTGTCGGCTCTGGAACTGTGCGATCGCCCGCGGTGAAGGGAGTGCCGGCGGCGGTACCCCCGACGGAACGAACGGCTGGAGTAATCGTATGTACGTGACCGACAGAGGCACCGATCCGAACGGCCCGTTCCGCCTCCTCTCGAACACGTACCACATGGGGAACGGCGACGGAACCGGGGATCACAATTACCTCCTCGACGGCGAGGAATATGCGCGGGGATCGCCCGCGATCGAACCCGGTGTGTGGTACGAGTTCGAGTACTACGTGTGCGCGAACACGGTCACCGACGGCGAGGCGAACGCCGACGGTATCGTGCGATACTGGCTCGACGACGAACTCATCTTCGAACGTGAGGACTTCAGGTTCACGACGGACCACGCCGATAACATCATCGACACGAACGGCCCGGTCGGCCACTACGGCGGGCGATACACCGCGCCACAAACCCTCTACGCGTACTACGACGACCACTCGATGGCGCTCAACGGTGAGTTCGAGTTCGATTCGTGCTGAACCGTTCCGGCCGGCCGGAATAATTTCCGGCCGAGCGGGAGCCGTTCCTTACTGGCTCCACTCCCGGACGTCGGATTCCTCGAGGAACAGCGACGGATCGTCGTGCGAGAAGCTGACCCAGCCGTCGTCCGCCGGCGTGGCGGTCGTCACGTGAAGGAGGAGCTCCTCTGCCCGCAGCGCCGTCTCGAAGACGGCCCGCGAGTCGTCGAGATCGTATTTTAGGGGGATGAACACGGCTGTCTCCGTGTCGTCGTCGCGCTCGACCGCGAGAGCGATCCGCGGATCGGTGTCGTTCTCTGGCGGCCGGTAGTAGACGTCCGCCGTCGTGACGGTGACCTCGCTGCTCTCGATGAGCCGCTCGAGGAACTCGTACTCGTCGGGCGACACCGCCACGTCGAACCCGGTTCGTTCCTCGCCGTCGACCGGCGAGACGGCGTCGGGCTCGAGGACGACCGCGTCCCAACCGTTCTCCTGGTACTCCTCGGCGATCGCCGTCGCATCCTCGAGGACGGCCGTCCATTGCGAGTCGGTTGTGTCCGTTGTCATCGTGCTTCCTCCACGGTTGGTCGGACTCGAGTCATACTCGACCCCGACGGCACCGAGAGGAAAAACCTTGTCTCATCGCCACGATGCCGCGCCGTCGACACCTGCGGGTCGTCCACATACCGCCGGTCTAACCGGTTAGCCGTCCCGCTCGGACGGACTCAGTTGTCGCCGAGTTCTGCTGCGGAGTCGACCGTTACGGCCGATCGCTCGTCGCCCACGAGGGCGTCTTCGAGCGCCGACCGAACGATCGACGGTTCCGATGGCCCGCCCGCCGCCGCGACGGAGCCGACCGTTTCGGGATCGAACGGCACCGCGAGCGCGTCGTAGACGTCTTCGAGGACGGCCGTAAGCCCCTCGCGGTTCGAGACGAGAACACAGCCGGCGACCACCGCGGCGTCCTGACGAACGCGCTGGGCGATGCCGACGACCTTTCGGCGGCGACCGTCCGCTCCCTCGAGCGACAGCGAGTGCGTGCCGGGACAGAACGAGTCGTCGGGTTCGCCGCGAACTGGCTCGAGGGATCCGATGTCGGACTGGAGGCCTCGAAGCGCCTCCTCGACGGCGGCCGTCGCGCGCCCGTATCGGTCGTCCGTGCCCCGACGAAAGTCCGCGACCGGTTCCGCGCGGGCAAACGCGAGCGTCGTCTCGCCGTCGTACGCCACCGCTCGCCCGCCGACGTCGCGGTCGACGGGCGGGAAGCCGCGCTCACGAGCGTGCTCGCGGGCCAGTTCGTAGCCCTCGAGTCGTTGGTCCCGACGCCCGAACGCGACCTGCCGGTGGGGTGTCCAAACTCGAACGGCGGGCTCGCCGGCAGCGGCCGTCGAGAGCAGCCGCCGGCTGACGTCGCGGTCGGTCTCGATCGTCGCCGCGCGGCCGCGAAGGACTCGCATCGACACGCGGTTGGTCCCGACGGACCTAAACGCTCCCGCTGCGCAGACGGTACTGACAACTGATGGCCGTGACGCTCCCCGAGAGTCTGTTGGGACAGTACCAGCGCTTCTCGCTGTACAACTCGCCGTACCCCGCCCACGACGAGGGCTGTGCGATCGATCTCTATCCCGGGACGCTTCGGGACGGCCGCACGACCGCAGCGCCGAGTCCGGTCTCCGGCACCGTCCTCGAGACCAGAGCCGTCCGCGCGCCGCCGAAGCCATACGCGCCCGAGCACGACTATCTGATTCTGGTCGACTGCGACGGCCCCGACGATCTCGCTGGACTGACGGCCCGTATCCTTCACGTCGAGCCGTCGGTCGAGGCCGGAGAACACGTCGAACGCGGGGACTCGCTGGGAACGCTCGTCCGAGCGGGCTTTTTCGCCCCCTGGGTCGACAACCACCTCCACGTCGGCGTTCGGGGTCCCGACCAGAACCCGCATCGGGCGTCGGGATCGCTCCCGCTCGAGGTGGGCGTCGAGATTCGGCCGCTCGGATGGGACGGCACCGGGACGGTGGTTGCAACCGGCGAGACGTACGCCGTGCTCGACGCGCCGACACATCCCGACCCTGGCGAGACGTTCGTGGGGGTTCGGGCTGACGGTGGTGGGGTGCTGGATGGAGGACTCCCGCACTACGACGGTGGCGGGGTTCACGGCCGAGGCGGGGCGCTCGAGGGCGATTCGACGCCCGTCTCGCTGAACGGAGACCGACTCGGCGTCGCTCGAGGGCGAACGATCGACTGGAACGACGTGGTCGTTACGGCGAACGGCGAGCCGATCACCGGGCTTTCGCTGTTCTGCGCTCGAGACGCCGACTTCGGGGCGAAGCTGATCTGTCCGGACACGGAGTTCGAGGCCGGCGAGAAGGTTCGGGTTCGAGTTCGCTCGAGCGTCGGCGACTGATTCTACGCTCGAGTCGCCAGCGACCGCGATAGACGGTTTCCGTAGCCTGAACGCTCCGTTCGGATTCGAGCGGTCGTCGCTGCAATTCGTTCCCTCGGTCACGTCCTGAGCGGACGTACCGCCGAGGTACCTTGTCAAAGACACCCCATATCCGAGCGTTTATGCCCTGTGGACATGCATAGCACGCATGACTGGGAGTGGCACCGTCGAGCGGATTTTCATCGCACCCGAAGCCGAAGCTGAGATGCGAGAACGGACCGACGTCGAGGCGGTCGCCGGAAAGGGGCTCCGCGGCGATCGCTACTTCGGCGAGATCGAGACGGGAACCTTCGTCGAGTGGGGGCCGGGCGAGGAACGCCCCGACGGATACGACCTCACGTTGATCGAGCAGGAGGCCGTTGCGGCAATCGAACGTGAAGCGGGAATCGAACTCGCACCGGGAGAACACCGACGGAACGTCGAAACTCGTGACGTCGCACTCAATCATCTCGTCGGACACCGATTCCGAATCGGTGACGCCATCTGTCGAGGGGATCGACTGTGTGAGCCGTGTAGTCATCTTCAGCGCATCACTCAGGACGGCGTGCTGCAGGCGCTCACTCATCGAGGTGGGCTCCGAGCGGACGTGCTCGAAGACGGGATGATTCGCCCCGGCGACGTCATCGAACCACTCGAGTAACTCCAGCTCTCCGTTGGAAACGGGTCGCACTCTCGCCTATGGATCGAGATAGTCGGACTACCGGAGGGTAAGAACAGTAGTTTCAGTACCTGCTTCGTCCGTACCGAGCGCTACACGCCGGCCGCCGCTTCCCGTTCTATCGCTCTCGGTGAGCGCCGTTCCCCTCGAGGAAGACTTGATCCTCCCGAACCCGCTCCCAGTAGCGCTCGAAGACGAGCGCGGCGTCCCGTTTCTCCGGATCGGCCCAACGCTGGGGCTCGCGCTCCTCGCCGGAATCGTACTTTGTTCCGCCTGGATACTTCGCGTAGCGCATCGCCCGCGTGTACCCCATCTGGAGGTACTTTCGGGCCATGTCCATTCCGGGAAAGTCGTCGTCCTCCCGGTAGCGTTCGTACCGTTCGTAGATCGCCTCGGCGGACTCGCGGGCCGCCTCCTCGTTCTTGTACGACCACAGCGGGAGGAGTTCGCTCTTGTACGGTTCGACCTTGAACACGCCCTGCTCGCCGCGGCCGATTTCGTACTGGTCGGGGTGTGCTCGAAAGTCGACGTCGTACTCGGGGTCGGTGTCGGACACAGAGATCACCACGAGACCTGCGAGGCAGGCTCGTTCTCGTCTACGGCGCGGGAGACGGGTGAGGGCGCTGCTTGCGACGGCAGTATGAACGGTTGTCAACGGGCAAACCCTGAAGCGGAGGCGTAAAGAACGTCGGTCTGGGAGCAACGGACATGACCGAGGACATGCGAGCGATGATGGAGGAGTTCGACGACCTCGAAAGTCTGCTCCAGCACTTCATCGACGAAAACCAGGAGTTCCTCTCGTGGATCGGAACGCGCGTCGACGACGTCGGCGACGGCACGATGACGCTCGCGCTTCCCTACGACGAGAAGTTGAGCAACACGCGGCCGAACGCGCCGTCGGACGAGCGCGCGGATCTCCACGGCGGCGTCGCCGCGACGCTGATCGACACCGTCGGCGGCCTCGCGCTCCGGACGGCGATGGACGAACCGTTCGGCGCCCGAATCGCGACGATCAACCTGAACGTCAACTACCTGCGGCCCGCCGTCGGCGACCTCTCGGCGACGGCGAACGTCGTCCGTCTCGGCGGCAGCGTCGGCGTCAGCGAGATTACGGTCGAGAGCACGACGCCGGACGGCGAGACGAAGGAGGTCGCGACCGGTCAGGGCGCGTATCGGGTGTTTCGGCCCGAGTAGAGCCGTCCTCGATTTGCCTCGAGGCCGCGATTCATCGCCGATCGGCGGTTGCTGCCCTCCGGCTGTCGTAGCCGTCCGTCGAGCGCGCGCGGTCGCCCTCGGACCGAGATCGCCGCTCCAACCGGCTTAACCGGCGTTCGTATCGGGGAGGATGTTGCCGAATTCAACCGTGCTAGTAGCTCCACCTCTACTTTCTCCCGAACCGGTTCGTGCCCTTTTCCACTTCTCAGGAATCGCTGTCCCAGCTATAACCCGCTGTTTCCGAGGGCCAACTGTGACGGGGAGTCGATCGGCGCGTCGAACCGCGTTGGCGACTCCGACTGCCACGTCACGCCGGCACAGCGTGGTAACCAGCACGCGGCCTCGAGCCGCACCGCAGACCCAGACCGATGACACAAACACACGACTCCGACGACGGACCGACAGACACGACCCACTCGACCGACGTCGATCTCGAGATCGACGCCGCGTCGGAACGCGATCCGCTGTTCGCGCGGATCCCGCGACGCGACTTCATGAAAGCGGGCATGGCCGCCGGCGCGGTCGGTGCGATGGGGTCGCTAGCCGGCTGTACGAGCATCCTCGACCGCGACGGCTCGGTCTCCATCGACGACGTGGACACCGACGTTGCGCCCGGCGAACTCGACGAATACTACGCGTTCCTCTCCGGGGGCCACTCCGGCGAGGTGCGCGTCTACGGCGTGCCGTCGATGCGCCAGCTCATGCGCATCCCCGTGTTCTCGAAGGAGAGCGCCCGCGGCTACGGCTACGACGACGAGACCAGAGAGATGCTCGAGGAATCGGGCGGCTACACCTGGGGTGACGTCCATCACCCCCGCGTGAGCCAGACGGACAACGAGTACGACGGCCGGTGGCTGTTCGTCAACGACAAGGCCAACGGTCGACTGGCGCGGATCGATCTAACGTACTTCGAGACCGACGCCATCGTCGACCTGCCGAACCAGCAGGGGACCCACGGCGCCTGCGCGCTGATGCCCGACACGAAGTACATTTTCGGCGTCGGCGAGTTCCGGGTGCCGTTGCCGAACGACGGCCGCAACCTCGACGACCCCGAGGAGTACACGTCCGTACTGTCGGCGGTCGACCCCGAGACGATGAACCCCGTCTTCGACGTGCTCGTCGACGGCAACATGGACAACGCCGACTCCGGAAAGGACGGCCGGTGGTTCTTCGGGACCTGTTACAACAGCGAGGAAGCGGTCACCGAGAGCGAGATGACGCGGTCGGACACCGACTACGTGCAGGCGTTCGACATCCCCGCGATCGAGGACGCCGTCGAGAACGGCGACTACGAGGAGATCGACGGCGTCCCGGTCGTCGACGGGACGAAAGACAGTTCGCTCAACGGCGGCGACAGCCCGATCGTTCACTACATCGACGTTCCCTCGAACCCCCACGGCGTGACCGTCACGCCCGACGGCAGCTACGCGATCGCCTCCGGGAAACTCGACAACACCTGCTCGGTGATCGATATCGCTCGACTCGACGAGGTAGACGACCTGACGGACGCCATCGTCGGCCAGCCCGAACTCGGGATGGGGCCGCTACACACCCGCTACGACGACCGCGGCCACGCCTACACGTCGCTGTTCATCGACTCGCAGGTCGTCAAGTGGGACATCGAACGGGCGGTCGACTCCGAGCCGGGATCCGACGAGGCGGTCGTCGACCGGATCGACGTCCACTACAGCCCCGGCCACCTGAACACGTCTCAGTCGTACACCGCGGACCCGCGCGGGGATTGGCTGATCTCGCTGAACAAGCACTCGATGGACCGGTTCCTCCCGGTCGGTCCGACGTTCCCCGTCAACGACCAGCTGATCTACATCGGCGACGACGAGGAGGGGATGCAACTGGTCAAAGACACCCCCGGCCACCCCGAACCACACGACGCGACGATCGTCCACCGGGACAACATCGAACCCGAGACGGTCTACGACCCCGACGACCTCGAGCTAGATCAGATCGGACTCGACGAGACCGGCATCGAGCGCGAGGACGGTCGCGTCCACGTCAAGATGTACAACCAGCGGAACCACTTCGGCCACGACACGGTCACGGTCGAGGAGGGTGACGAGGTCACCATCACGACGACGAACATCGAGAGCGCCGAGAACATCGTCCACTCGCTGGCGATCCCGCAGTACGACATCAACGTCAAGACCGCTCCGCAGGAGACGCGCGAGGTGACGTTCACGGCCGACAAGCCGGGCGTCTACTGGATGTACTGTGCGTACTTCTGCAGCGCACTGCACCTCGAGATGCGCTCGCGGCTGCTCGTCGAACCGAAGGAGGACTGAGTCGCGATGGCCCGGCTTCGACGCGCGGTCGAACTGCGGCGGCTCCTCCCCGTGGTAGCGGCCGGGCTGTTGCTGATCGCCATCGCGTTCCCGATGTGGCGGATCACGCTCACCGCGCCGCAGTACGCCGGCCGAGCGCTGCCCGTCGAACTCTACGCCTACCCGCGACTCGGCGGGGAGTACGCGGAGGTACAGCTCCTCAACCACTACGTCGGGTTCTACTTCCCCGACCCGGTCTACCTCGAGCCGAACTACGAAGTCCACGAGAACGCGATCGCGGTTCCGGAGTGGTCGTTCGGCCCGCTTCCGTTCGTCCTCGCGGCCATCGGGAGCGTGTTCGTCGCGCTGGCTCCGACCGCGGAGGCGCTCGCCCGCCGGCTGCGTTACCACCTGATGGCGACGATCGTCCTCTTCGCGGGGACGCTCGCCGTCGTCCAGTACCGACTGCACCAGGCCGGTCACGCGCTCGACCCGAACGCCCCGCTTCGGGGTGTCGAGGGCTTCACGCCGCCGGTAATCGGACCCTACGAGATCGCCAATATCAGCGGCTACGCGTGGCTCGGCTCCGGCGGCTACCTGACGCTGACGGCCGTCGCCCTGCTCGCCGTCGCCTACCTCCTGCGGGACACGGACGCGACCGTCCGTGACGCGCCCGCGCTGGTCCGCTCGAGCGGCGAACGGGCTCGAGAGTATCTCCGCCGTCGACGCGGCGGGGACGACGGCGCACAGCGGGACAGCAACGGCGGCGAGGAACGGGAAATCGACCGTCCGACTGCGGCCGAGCCGACCCGATCCGAGACGGCCGACAGCGAGCGGACTCGATCCGAGACGGCCGATCGACCGCCGATCTCGAGAACCGAAAACGACCGACCCGAAACCGAGGGACACCGATCATGAGTCCACAGCTAACAGAGGGCTGGTTCGCTGCGCTCGCAGCGGCGATGTTGATCGCCTCGCTCGCCGGAGCGGGGTTCGCCGCGAGCGCCGACACCGGGTCGGCGTCGGACGCCGTCGCCGTCACGCCCGACGTGCCGGATCCTCACGGCGTCGAAGAACCCGGCGAGCCGGGCGTCGCGACGATCGACGGCGAGGCGTTCGATTCGCTCCAGAACGCCGTCGACGCTGCCGACTCCGGTGACACGATCGTCCTCGAGGGGCGGTTCGACGAGCGCGTCGTCGTCGAGACACCCAAGCTGACGCTCGAGGCGACCGATCCCGACGCCGCGCTGCTCGACGGCGGCGGCGAGGGGACGGTCCTCGAGATCGGCGCGGAAAACGTCACCGTCGACGGGCTCTGGATCCGCGACTCCGGTCTGGACCGGAGCGGCGAGCACGCCGGCGTTCGCGTCGCCGAAACGGCGGCGGGCGCGACCGTCTCGGACGTCCGAATCACCGACGTCTCCCACGGCGTCTGGATCGACGGGGCTACCGGAGTCACCGTCGAGGACTCCGTGATCGCCGGCCACGCGGACGTCACCCCGCGCACCGATCGGGGCAACGGCATCCACCTCTGGGAGGCCGACGACGCCGTCCTGCGGAACAACGCGATCACGGAGACCCGCGACGGGATCTTCTACCAGTGGGCCGAGAACGTCGTCACCGAGGACAACGTCCTGTGGAACGTCCGCTACGGCGTCCACTACATGTACTCGGACGACAACCGGCTCGAGGGCAACGTCGCCTTCGACAACGACGTCGGCTTCGCGCTGATGGTCTCGGCGGGGCTCGAGATCGTCGACAACGCGGCGATAAACAACCGCGGCTCGAGCGCCCACGGGATCCTGGTCAAGGACATCGACAGGAGCGAGATCCGGGGGAACGATGTCGTCGGCAACGGCAACGGGTTCTACGTCTACAACGCCCAGAACAACGAACTCACGGACAACCTCGTGCTGGGGAACGACCTCGGCATCTCCGTCACGGCGGGGACGAGCGGCGAACTGGTCGCCGGAAACAGCTTCGTCGACAACGACCTGCAGGCGTACGCCTCCGAGAACGTGCAGGTCGCCTGGAACGAGTCCGACCGGGGCAACTACTGGTCGGACGCCAGCGTCGTCGATCTGGACGGCGACGGCTCCAGCGAGATCCGCCACCAGCCCGCCGGCGCGGTCGAACGAATCGTCCACGAACAACCGCAGGCGGCGGTCTTCGCCGACAGCCCGGCGTTCGACGCGGTCCGGCTCGCCGAGAGCTCGTTCCCGGTCCTCGAGACCGGCGGCGTCGTCGACCACCGACCGCTCGCGGAACCGCCCCACGACGACTGGAGGGACTACTATGCAACTCACGATCACTGACGTACACAAGCGATACGGCGACGTCGTCGCCCTCGACGGTCCCTCCTTCGAGGTACCCTCGGGGTCGACGTTCGGCGTCCTCGGGACGAACGGCGCGGGAAAGACGACGCTGTTCGAACTGCTCGTCGGCCACGACCGACCCGACGGCGGCACGATCGAGGTCGGCGGACTCGACGTCGAGCGGGCGGGCCACCGCGTCCGCGAGCGCGTCGGGTTCCTGCCCGAACACACGGGTTTCCCGGCGGCGCTGACCGGACGCGAGGTCCTCTCGATCCACGCCCGCATCCGCGGGCTCGAGGACCGACACGCGCGCATCGAGGACTGCCTCGAGATCGTCGGCCTGACGGACGCGGCCGACCGCGCCGTGGAGGGCTACTCGAACGGGATGGGACGTCGACTCGGGCTCGCGGCCACGCTGCTCGCGGAGCCGCCGGTGCTCGTCCTCGACGAGCCGACGGCCGGTCTCGACCCCCGCGGCGTCGCCGCGTTCCACCGAATCATCGAACGAATCGATCGCGAAACCGACGCCACGGTCGTCCTCTCCTCGCACGTGCTGAGCGAGGTCGAACGCCTCTGTGACGAAGTCGTCGTCCTGCAGGACGGAACACTCCGCGCCGCGGGAGCCGTCGACGACCTGCGATCGAACGACGGTCGCGTGACCGTCACCGTCCGCCCCGCGAGCGAGGGCGATCGCCCCGCGCTGCTGACGGTCGTTCGACGCTACGGCGACGTTACCGACACCGGAGACGCGCTCGAGGTCGCCTGCGACCGCGAGACGGCGTTCGACCTCGTCGCCGCGCTCGGGGAGTCCCATCGAAAGCTCGTCGACCGATTCGAAGTTCGAGAGCCCGGACTCGAGGCCGCGTTCCACGAGGCGCTCGAAAACGAGGACGGCGACGAACCCGCGGAGACCGCCACCACCGAGGAGATCCCATCATGAGCCACGATCACCGACGAGACGACCGCCGATCCGCACCGTCGGATCGAGAGCTGGAACCCGACGACGGCTACGAGACGGATCCCGCTTCGAGCGCGGGCTACGAGACGGGTTCTGCCTCGAGCGTCGGCCACGCGCCAGAGTCCGGCACCTCGCTTCAACAGGTGCTCGTCGTCGCGACGACCGAGTACCGGCTGGCGGTGCGGAGCCGCTGGGCGATCGCGATCGCGGCGATCTTCGCGGCGTTCGCTCTCGGGCTGACGACGTTCAGCGGCTCGGCGGTCAGCCCCGCCGGCTTCGAACGCGTCGTGGCGAGCCTCGCCGTGCTCGCCGTCTATCTCGTTCCGCTGGTCGCGCTCGCGTTCAGCTACGACGTGATCGTCGGCCGCGAGGAGAGCGGCTGGCTCCACGCCCTGTTCGCTCTCCCGGTCTCGCGGTCGTGGATCGTCCTCGGGGCCGCCCTCGGTCGCGCGGCCGTCCTCGCGAGCGCGACGGTCGTCGGCTTCGGACTCGCCGGCGGCCTGCTCTTACTCGAGTACGGGTTCGACGGCTTCGATGCTTACGTCGGCTTCCTGCTCGGTGCGGTCGGCCTCGGGCTCGCCTTCCTCGCGCTCGGCGTCCTGCTGTCGACGTTGGCGCGGGAGAAGACTCACGCACTCGGCTTCGCGCTGCTCGCGTGGGCCTGGTTCGTGCTCGTACACGACCTGCTCGCGCTGGGCGTAGTCGCGGCGTTTCGGCTGCCCGACGCGGCTATCTCGGCCATGGTCCTCTCCAATCCGACGGGCGTCTTTCGAGCACTCGTCCTCGGCGCACTCGGCGCCGGCGGCGACGCCGGATTCGCCGCCGTGCTCGCCGAGGCGGGGCTGTCGACGGGCGTGCTGGTCGCCGCGCTGGTCGTCTGGATCGCCGCGCCGATCGCGCTCGCAGCCGTAGCCGTCAGGAGGCGACGGCTATGACGGCCGCGACCTCGAGAGCGGAACCGCTGCCGACTCGGCGGCGGGTCCTCCTCGGAGCCGGCAGCCTGGCGACCGCCGCACTCGCGGGCTGTCTCGGTGCCGGCGGGCCGGACGACGAGGCCGCCGAGCCCGTCGACCTCACCGAGGGCCAGGAGTGCGACGTCTGCGGGATGGCGATCGCGGATCACTTCGGCCCCGCCGGGCAGGTGTTCTACGCCGACGGCGAACCCGAGGATCGAGACGGCCCGGCGCGGTTCGACAGCGTCGCCGAACTCCTCGTCTTCCACGCGGAACGCGAGGCTCGAGGCTGGGAGAAACGGGCCGCGTTCGTTACGGACTACTCGAGCGTCGCGTACGACCTCCTCGAGGGCGACGAACGACTGCACATCTCGACGCACGCGGCCGCCGAGGACTTCGCGGACGCGACGGAACTCCACTACGTCGCCGACAGCGAGGTTCACGGGGCGATGGGCGAGGATTTCTTGCCGTTTTCGGATCGAGAAGAGGCCGACGCGTTCGCCGAGGAGTACGGCGGTGAGGTGCTCGAATGGGGAGACGTAGCGGGGCGGACCTAGCTCTCGAGACCGGGCGCTTCATCGGCTAACTCGTCGCTATTCCGGCACCGAGCACTGACCCAGAAGCGTCCGTGGAGGTAACAGCCGATCGCCGCGACGAGGAGGAAGTAGCCGTAGATCACCGTTTCGACGAGTGGAGGGACCGACTCGAGCATCGACTTTCCGTACAGTCTCGCCGTCGATACTGTTGCACCTGAACTGCGACACGCTTCTTAGGCGGTCGCGGTCAGTTACGTGTTCGAGACCATCCAATATCGCACGCCGAGGTAGATCATGACGATGCCGAACGTGACCGCGAACAGCGGCGAGCCGTCCATCGCCGCGTAGATCAGCGCGACCGCGTTCAGCGCGATCCCGACGACGTACATCGTCCGCATTCGTCGCTCGTTCATGCGGTCTCACCCGCGTCGTCAGCGAGGCGTTCGAGCACCCCGTCTCGAGGTCGCCGAGAGCGTCTCATACCACGCTCTTGGGACGGGGGGTAGAAAACGCTCTCACTTCGGCTCGATCGGCGATCGACGACCGGTGGCCGGAGCGCAGTCGCGTCTCGTCCGCTCACCCGTCCTCGCCACTCACTCGGCACCGAACTCGAGGCCGTCGCTGTCGACCACCTCGCCGAACAGCCAGTCGGCGTGGTCGACGGCGTACTCCTTGTGATCGTCCTCGATCGCACCGATGCAGTCTTCGACCATGAGCGGCCGAAAGTCCCGCAGCCCGGCGCTGCCGCCGGTGTGAAGCACGCAGACGTTCGCGAGGGTGCCACAGATGACGAGATCGTCGATGCCGCGGGCGTTCAGCCAGCCCTCGAGTTCGGTGTTGTAGAAGGCGTCGTAGGTGTGTTTCTCGACGACGTGATCCGCCTCCTCGACGGGGAGTTCGTCGACGATTTCGGCCTCCCACGACCCCTCGAGGACGTGTTCGCCCCACTGCTCGAACTCGTCGTAGTAGTGGGCGTCGTCGAACTGTTCGGGCGGGTGGACGTCTCGCGTGTAGACCACCGCGGCGTCGGCCCCGGCGGCCCGCTCGACGAGGTCGGCGACGGGCTCGACGACCGTCTCGCTGCCCGGCGCGTACAGCGAGCCGTCGGGGTGACAGAAGCCGTTTTGCATGTCCACGACCACGACCGCGGTGTCGGCTGGCTCGAGGTGCATAGTTAGCGTATCGTACGAACTCGCCGCTAAAAACGTTCGTGACGGGACGGCCGTCGTCGGGGACGCTATCTCGCAGACGGGGGCGAGCGAGAGCAGCGGAGTACAGCACCAACCAGCGACCTTTTTACACTCCTTTCCCTACTGCCTGTCAACGCTTCCAAATGACGGCCACACTGACGCGAACGCGATTCCTCGCCGCGCTGGTCGCGGTGTCGATGCTCGCACTGCTGTTCGTCGCGGCCAGCGGTGCAGTCCCGCTGCTGCCCGCGGGCGACTCCGCCGACCGGCCCGACGACCCCGCCACCGAAGACACCGTCGGCTACGTCGAGGGCTACTGGCACGACGACGAACTGGCCGTCGACGACCGTGACGACGCCGCCATCGAAGACGAGGACGAACTCGAGTCGGTGATCTACCGGTCGATGGCGCGCGTCGAGGAGATCCGCGGACTGACGTTCGAGGACGAGGTTCCGGTCGACGTCATCTCCCGCGAGGAGTTCCAGGAGGACCACGACGAACTGTTCGTCGAACTCTCCGCGGACGAACGGGTCCAACAGAACGTCACCTACGAGGCGCTGTTCATGGTCGACAGCGAGACCGACGCGGAGGCCGAACTCGAGAGCATGTACGGCGATAGCGTCGGCGGCTACTACGACCCAGGTGCCAACGAGGTCGTCCTCGTTTCGGATAGTCCGGAGTCGCCCGAGGTCGACGAGGTGATCCTCGGTCACGAACTGCTCCACGCGCTGCAGGACCAGCACTTCGATCTCTCGGGGTACGACCGCGAGACCATCGATCAGGATAACGCGAAGAACGGCTTGATCGAGGGCGACGCCGTGACGGTGGAGACGGAGTACGACCGCAACTGCGGGGTCGAGTGGGACTGCCTCCCGGAGACTGAGGTCCAGCCGTCCCAACCGAGCGACGTCAACTGGGGTATCTACTCGATGCTCATCCATCCCTACGACGAGGGGCCGGCATACGTCGACTTCCTGCTCGAGGCCGACGACGGCTGGTCGGCAGTCGACGCGGCCTACGACGACCCGCCACAGCATTCCGCCGAGGTGATCCACCCCGACGAAGAGCGTGAACTGGCCGACGTCAGCATCGAAGACGAGTCCGACGAGGCCTGGGAACCGTTCGAGGTCGACGGCGAGGTCGCGACCGAGACGGTGGGCGAAGCGGGAATGGTCGCGATGTTCGGCGGGAACGCGCTCGATCCAACCCAGCCGTCGGTGATCGAAGACGACGCGTTCCTCACCCCCGATTTCCGCATCGACTACGATCAGCCGTACACGGACGGCTGGGCGGGCGACCAACTCGTTACCTACGTCGATTCGGCCGCGGCGGCGAACGGAACGCCTGCGACCGAGGAGACCGGCTTCGTCTGGCAGACCGAGTGGGCCTCGAGCGAGGACGCCGAGCAGTTCGCCGACGGCTACGGCGAGTTGCTCGAGCTCAACGGTGCCGAATCCGTCGACGGCGAGGCTCTCTACGAGATCGATGATGCGTATCCCGGCGCGTACGCCGTTCAGACGGACGGCGAGACGGTGACGATCGTTCGCGCGCCGTCGGTCGACGACCTGGACGCCGTCGCGGCGGGCGTCACCGCGGACACTGACGACGCGGATAACGGAGACACGGACGACGCCGAATCCGGCGAACCGAGTGAGCTGAACGAGACGGCGGACGAGGATGACGGGGCGGCGTCCGACGACTCCATTCCCGGATTCGCCGCCCCCGGTGCGGTGATCGCCGTCGCGGTCGCCGTGCTCGCGGCTCGGCTCCGGAACTGAGCGCCGTGGGTAGTCGGCGGATGCGTTCGAGTCGCGGCGAGCGATGAACCTATGACCTCGCCGTCGAAAGAAGGGGTCGATGCAACGGGGCCACCTCGGACTCCTCGCGGTCGTCTCCCTTCTCGTGCTCTCGGGCTGTGCCCTTCCCGACTCCCCGGACCGGTTCGACACTGACCGAGAGCTCGGATACGTCGGTGGCTACGCCCACGACGACGCCTTCGAGTTCGACGACCACGACGCGCTCACCGAGGACCAACTCGAGGCCGTCAAGTACCGATCGATGGCCCGGATCGAGGTCGTTCGCGGGCTGCAGTTCGAACACGACGTCAGGCTCGAGGTGATCTCCAGAGACGAGTATCGAAGCCAGCGCGGCGCCCCCGGATCGGCGTCGCCGTTCGTCAACGAGGTCTGGCGCGGCGCGTTCATCGTCGACGGCGAGACGGACGTCAGTCAGGCGATGAACACCCTCTACGGCGGGGCCGTCCAGGGCTACTACACGAACGATCGAATCGTCATCATCACGGACGACACCGACGAGATTCGGATCAATCGTAACACGTTGGTCCACGAACTGGTCCACGCGCTGCAGGACCAACAGTTCGGGCTCGACCGGAGCGGCCAGACGATCGACGAACAGCGAGCCGAGATCGGGCTCACCGAGGGTGAAGCGGAGTACATCCCGCATCTGTACGACCAGCGCTGCGGCGAGGAGTGGCAGTGTCTCGCCGACCACGAGCGGCCGCCGGCCACCAATCTCGGCGAGACCCCGTTCAACGCCGGGCTCTTCCTCTCGATCTACGCGCCGTACTCGGAGGGGCCGCCGTTCGTCGACCACCTCCGTGATCGGGGCGGCTGGTCGGCCGTCGACGACGCCTACGACGATCGACCGGTGAGCACGAGCCAGCTGATCCACCCCGAGCGCTACCCGGACGATCGACCGGTCGACGTCGAAGTGCCGGACCGCTCGAGCGACGACTGGGAGCCGTTCACCCGCGGGAGCGAGCCCCGCACGGAGACGGTGGGCGAGGCGACGTTGTTCGCCGCCCTCTGGACTAACGACGTCGTCGACCGGTGGCTCACCGACGGGGCGACCGACCTCTCGCCGTACAACTACTCCTCCCCGGCGACCGACGGCTGGACCGGCGACACCATGCAGGTCTACCACGACGCGGACGACGAGGACCGAACCGGCCACGTCTGGTCTCTCGCCTGGGAGAGCGAGGACGACGCCGACGAGTTCGCCGACGCCTACCGAACGCTCCTCGAGAACCGCGGGGCGACGGCGGTCGAACGCGCGGACGACGTCTACCGAATCGACGACGACGAGGCGTTCGCCGGCGCCTACCGCGTGACCGTCGACGGGGACCGCGTCGAAATCGTCGGCGCGCCGACGGTCGACGAGATCGAGGCGATTCACGGATCGGGGGCGGCGTCGACGACGCTCGAGCGCCCGGTCACGGCGTCAGCGCCGGCGACGAGTGTCTCGGGGCCGATCGTCGCTGCGCGACCGTAACGCAACCGTGGGACCGGTCGACGCGGAGCGGTGGGCTCTCGAGGAACGCGGAGTTCGGTGTATTCAAGCGGGGGTGCCGATAACACCCGGTTCGTGAACCGATACCGGAACGGCGGCCTGTTTCTCACCCTCTGTCTCATCTGGGGAACGACGTTCGTGGCGATCAGCGCCGGGCTGTTACACTTTCCGCCGGTGCTCTTCGCCGCGTTTCGGTACGATCTCGCCGCGATACTCCTCCTCGCGTACGTCTATGTCACGGCGGACGTCTGGCGTCCTTGCGGACGAACCGAGTGGACCGAGGTCGCCGTCGGCGCGGTGTTTCTCATCGCCGCGTACCACGCGTTTCTCTTCGCCGGCCAGCAGTACACGACGGCCGCGACGGCCGCGATCATCGTGAGCCTCACGCCGATTCTCTCGGCCGGCCTCTCGCGGGTGTTCGTTCCCGAGTACTCGCTGACCCCGATCGGCGTCGTCGCCCTTCTCTGCGGTGTGGCCGGCGTGGTCGTCATCGCACGTCCCGATCCGGGGAATCTGCTGTCGTCGGACGTGGTCGCGACGGGCCTTATCTTCTGTGCCGCTTCGGCGATGGCGCTCGGAAGCGTCCTCTCGCGCCGAATCGAGTCGTCGCTTCCCACGCTCACGATGCAGGCGTGGGCGATGCTCGGCGGGGCGATGCTCATGCACGCGGTGAGCGCCTCGATGGGCGAACCGATCGACGTCGGCGCCTGGACGAACCCGCAAGCGATCGGCTCGCTGGCGTTTCTGGTGATCGTCTCGAGCGTGCTCGGCTTCTTCCTGTACTTCACCCTGCTCGAAACGCTCGGTCCGGTCGAACTCAATATGGTTTCGTACGTCGCACCGGCCATCGCCGCGGTCGTCGGCTGGCTCTACCTCGGCGAAGCGATCTACCCCTCGACGGTCTTCGGGTTCCTCCTCATCGCCGTCGGATTCGTCCTCACGAAGCGGCGGTTTATCGCGCGCGAGCTGTCGGCGCTGAAAACCGGATCGACGGCCGAGTAACGTCCACCGGAGCCCAGAACCGCACGTGACGGGGCCAAACCGGACGCGCTCGCGGCTCCGACCGCAGACAAGTAGCTTTTTTGTCCGCCCCGGAAAGTCGTCGGTATGACAAACCCGTTCGGAACCGTCCCAGCGGAGGCGATTCTCGAGGGCCGGGCCACCGACGCCTACTTCGAGCGCACCCGGGACACTCTCGAGCACGCGGGGAAGAACCCACACGTCGTCGCCGAGGTGACGGCCGATCAGTTCCCGACCGGCGATTTCGAGGTGTTCACCGGCGTCGAAGACGTTGCGACGCTCTTTGCGGGCCGCGACGTGGATATCGACGCGCTGCCCGACGGCCAACTGTTCGACGGCGGTCCCGTAATGCGAATCGAAGGGCCGTACCTCGAGTTCGCCGAACTCGAGACCTCCCTACTCGGCTTTCTGTCCCAGCCCAGCGGGTTCGCGACTGGCGCACTCGAGGTTCGGCGGGCGGCCCCGGATTCGACCGTCCTCTCGTTCGGCGCGCGCCACGTCCATCCCTCGATCGCGGCGACGGTTGAACGCGCCGCGTTGCTCGCCGGACTCGACGGCTTCTCGCACGTCGCCGCGGGCGATATTCTGGGTCGGGAAGCCGGCGGGACGATGCCCCACGCGCTCATGTTCTGTTTCGGCGAGGGCAACCAGGCCGAGGCGTGGACGGCGTTCGACGAGGCCGTCGGCGAGGACGTCCCGCGGATCGCGCTGACCGACACCTTCTGGGACGAGAAGAGCGAGAGCCTGTTGGCCGCCGAGACGTTGGGCGACCGCCTCGAGGGCGTTCGCCTCGATACGACGGGCTCGAGACGCGGCGACTTCCGACACATCGTCCGCGAGATCCGCTGGGAACTCGACGCGCGCGGCCACGAGGACGTCGACATCTTCTGTAGCGGCGGGCTCACCCCCCAGTCGATCCGCGAGCTTCGAGATATTGCGGACGGCTTCGGCGTCGGCAGTCACATCACGGGCGCCGACTCGGTCGACTTCAGCCTCGATATCGTCTCCCTCGAGGGCGAGTCGGTCTCCAAGCGGGGCAAGCTCTCGGGCGTCAAGGAGGTGTACCGGACGGCAGCGGGGGGCCACCACGTCGCGCTCGCCGATCGGGAGGGTCCCGAAGACGGCGAGGCCCTGCTCGAGCCGCTCGTTCGCGACGGCGAGATCGTCCGCGAGTTCGACCTCGACGACGCGAGCGAGCGGTGTCTGGCCGACGCGGAGCGAGTCGGGTTCGACGAATCAACGGATTGAACTCTCTGCCGTCGGCAGACGCGGTATGGAGTCTGCAACCGACGCGGCGCCGTCCCGCGACGCGATCGTGAACCTGTTGACGCTCAAACTGGTCGGTATCGCGGTCTTCGCAGTCGTCGTCAACTGGTCTGCCATGATGATCTCGGGTCCGCTCGGCCTGTTTCGGATCGGTCTCTTCGCACTCGGCAATATCGTCGTCTGTTGGCTCGTCGTCGACGCCGTCTTCGCCGCCCTCGACCAGTTGCTCGAGTCGAAACTCCACGAGCGGGAGTGACCGACTCCCGGTCGCAGCGCCGGCTGGATGGCGGGCATCGTTCAGTTCAGATCCGCCCGCTCGAACCGCCAGTAGCCGATCGCGAGCGGGATCACGATCCAACACAGCAGGACGACGGCGGCGAACCAGTCGCTGAGGTAGAACGGCAGATCGCCGCTCACGCGGTTCGAGACCAGGAGCGCATTCGGATTCTCCATCGTCTCCTCCGGAACGTCCTCGATCATGGTCTGCCAGCCGAGCATCGGCCAGATGAACTGGTCGGCGAGTTCGCTCGAGACCGCGCGGTAGGCCTCGAGCGGGTTTAGCTGCAGGAGGAAGAAGTACCACTCGGGGGCCTCGAGTCCGGGCAGTTCGCCCTCGACGAGGTAGTGGACGGCCGTCACGGCCGGATGCCAGACGAGCGTGAAGACCACGTAGCTTCCGATCGCGCCGCCCATCGCCTGCATTCTCGATGACGCCATCGCCGAGACGCCGACCGCGATGGCGGTAAAGGCCATCCCGAGGAGAATCGTCAGTGCCGAGAACCCGAGGAACGTTTGGAGGGGAACGTCGTCGAACAGCGCGAGCGCGATCACGATGGCGACGAGACAGGCCACGATCGACGCGACGGCGATGACGGCCAGCCGGCTCAGGAGTTTGCCGGCGAACACGTCCCAGCGGCTGTGTGAGAGGCCGAACAGCACCCGCAGGCTGCCCGACTGTCGCTCGCCGACGACGGCCATGTAGCCGACGAGCAGGGCCAGAATCGGGATGAGGAGGAGTCCGCCGATGTTGGCGACGACGCCGATAACCTCCGTCGGTTCGGTATCGGAGAGGTTGTCGGTCGCCGCGCCGACCGCGATGATCCCCATCAGGAAGACGAAGACGCCCATCACGGCCCAGATCATCCGCGAGCGGATCGCGTCCTCGAAGTCCTTTCGGGCCAGCAGCGCGGTGCTCATCGACCCACCTCCTCGTCGACACTGACGGAGCCTGCACTGGCGGACTCGCCGGCCAGGCCGCCGTCGGCAGCCGTTCGCTGCGGGACCGTCGAGTCGTCAACTGCTTTCTCCTCCCGGACCGACTCCGCTTCAACGCCGGTGAACGCCGAGAAGAGGTCCTCGAGCGTCGCCTCTTCGATGTCGAAGTCGACGATCGGCGTGCCGGACTCGACGAGTCGGTGGATCGCGTGCGCCTTCGCGGCCGGATCGGCGTACGTGACTCGGAGCCGACCGTTCTTTTCGGCCGTCACCTCGCTGACGCCGTCGATATCGACGAGTTCGGTGTGGTCGACCGACGGCTCCCCCGCCACGTCGACGACGAGACTCGAGCCCACGCCCGAGCGCTCGCGCAGTCCGGCGATGGTGTCGACGGTGACGAGTTCGCCGCCGTCGAGGATGCCGACGCGGTCGCAGACCGCCGCGACCTGTCCGAGGATGTGACTCGAGAAGAAGACGGTCGTTCCGTCCGCGGCCTCCTCGCGGATGATCTCCTGAAAGGTCCGGATGCCGTGGGGATCGAGGCCGCTCGAGGGCTCGTCCAGTACGAGGAGTTCGGGGTCGCCGACGAGGGCCATCGCCATCGCGAGTCGCTGTTTCATCCCCTTCGAGTAGTCGCCGACCGGCCGCTCGGCGTCGGCGAGGTCCAGTCCGACGCGCTCGAGCAGGGCGTCTGGGGATTCGGTCCCGCCCTTGGAGTCGAGGGCGAACTCGAGGTGTCGGGTGCCCGAGGAGCGCTCCCAGAGGTCGAAGCCGTCGGGGAGGATGCCGACGCGGTCGCGAACCGCGTCGGTTTCTTCGTGGGTGTCGTAGCCGAGCACCGTCGCCGTCCCCTCGGTGGGCCGGATGAAGTCCAGCAGGAGATCGATCGTCGTCGTCTTCCCCGCGCCGTTTGGCCCGAGGAAGCCGAAGACCTCGCCCGCCTCGACGGTCAACTCGAGGGCCTCGAGGGCCGTCTCCTCGCCGTAGCGTTTCGTCAGCCCGGTCGTTTCGATCGCGGCCATCGTCACACCTCCCTCGCCGGCTGTCTGCGGCGATTCCGGCCGTCGGCTACGCTGCGCTCGGATCGCCGGTACTGCTCGTTTCGATACGGGACCGCTGCGTCGATCGGTCCGGTTCCGGAGCCGGTATCGGTCTGCGTGTCTCCCATTGCGTGCTGACCGTCGACCGGGAGCATCCTATAAGCGGATTCACAGTTGTCGGGCCGGCAGTCGTGGCAAACAGTTATATACGAGTTGTGCACCCGGCGGGTTAGTCGGCAGTCCGTTCGCGCACGGACTCGAGTGCGTCCCGTCCGGCCGTTCCCAGAAACAGTCGGCTGACCTGCCCGTTGAGCCACGCGAACGCGTTCAACAGCGCGAGCGAGGCGACCAAGACGACGACTCCGACGACCGAAACCGCCAGCGCCTCGGGGAGCGTCGTCGCCTCCCACTCGGCGATCGTGACGGCGAACTCGACCCCGACGAGCAGTTCGTTCCACGGGAGTTCCAGCGACGGCGTGAGATGGATCGGGTCGCCCCCGTTGACGAGCCCCACCTGCACGTTCGGCTGGTCGTAGTACAGCGGCGTCAGGAGCAGGGCAATCGACGTGGTGAGCATCGTCGTCAGCAGGACGAACGAGACGATGCCGACGACGAACTTGAGAAAGAGGTAACAGATCGCCGCGTACGTCTCGAGACCGAAGACGAGCAATCGAACGCCGTCGATCCCGTCCTCGCCGTCGAGAAACGGGTAGCCGGGCGAATCGATGTTGATCGACAACAGATGTCGGGTCGTCGCGCGCTCGAATGCCGCGAAGACGTGGCTCGCGGCGAGCACGAGGAGCAAGATCGGCACGCCGACCGCGATAATCAGCAGCCCGAACCCGAGCGAGAAGCCGGTCACCAGAAAGACGAAGTAGATGATGCCGAGCGGAAACGCGAGCAGCAGGTAGCAGAGATTCAGATAGGTCTGCGGCCGGAACGGACTGAGTGCTGCGGCCCGCATCGTCCGCCCGACGCCGTCGATGCGGATGGATCCCGCTCGAAGACTCACGTCCGAACTCTCGTCGGCCAGTTAACATAAATCTTGCCGGGGGCCTCGAACCTGGGCGTGACGTGCTGTGACCGCCGTCTGTGCGAACGCCGTCGCAAACGTCCCGTAGATCCGAACGATTATTGCCTTTCGAGCGGGAGTCAGGAGGGACGTGTCGGCCCGGCAACCGGAGTCCGTCGACGGCCCGCAGTCCGCTACCGGCAGGACTTGCGGCTCCGTCGCGACGACCGTGCGACTCGAACGCCGTTCGGACTCGGGTGACCTCGTCGACGCTCGAGGGAGGGACCACCGATGACGGCCGTCGTCGACGCCGACACCGAGGAGCTACTCGCCCTGCTCGAAGACGAGTACGCGCGGACGATCATCCTCGAGACCTACCGCGACGCACAGTCCGTCGAGGCGCTGAGCGACGCCTGCGACGCTGATCCCTCGACCGTCTATCGTCGTATCGACCGCCTCCAGGAGCGTGAGCTCTTGGCCGACCAGCAACGACTCGACCCGAACGGCCACCACTACAAGGTCTACGTCGCCCGCCTCGAGCACGTCGCGATCGACGTGACCGACGACGGCTTCGACGTGACGGTCGACTACCGCGAGGAAGACGCTGCGGATACGTTCACGCGGCTCTACGAGGAGTTCTCCGGATGAGTGGACCGATCAACACACCGACGAGCGGGCTCGAGGCGGCGCGCCGAGTCGCGACGGTCGACAATTCGATCGGCTCCGGGGTGGCGACGTGGATTGGGCCACTCGAGCCGTCGATGCTCGTCTCGCTGCCGCTGCAGGTCGACGTCGAGGGCGGCTCGACGCCCGTCGTACTCGCCGCTGTCGTGACGTTCTTCGTGGCGACCGTCCTCGCCGTCCTCGTCACCTACCGGTTCGTCGAGGGCTACCGACGGACGCGGGCGCGTCCGATCCTGCTGCTCGCCGTCGGGATGTTCCTGCTCGCGCCGGCCCCGATGTTCGTCCGACTGCTCGCGGGGAACCTCGAGGCCGTCCCGCTCGCGGCCCAGTTGCTGCTCACGACGCTCTCCGAGCTGTGTGGCCTGCTGGTCATCCTCTACGTCGTCTACACCACCTGACAATGCTCGAATCAATCACCGCACTCGCGTCCGCCCTCACCGCAGTCGTGGGGCTGTTCGTCGCCCACCTCGCCTACCGCGGCTACCGGCGAAACGACAGTCAGACGATGCGCGCGCTCGCGGTCGGGATCGTCTGTATCGCCGTGATTCCGTACCTGATCCTCTACCTCTTCGACCCCGTCCTCGGGCTCACCGACGCCCAGAGTCTCCTCGCGATCACGCTCTTTCACACCGCGGGACTGCTCGCGATCTACCGGACGTTCGATCGGTGACCGAAGGCGGTCGACGGTCGGTGACGGGAGGCGCGATTCGCGCCGGTATATAACCGTTGTGCAGAGTTGGCGATCCGCCAGCTCGCTCTCTCGTTATAGGGTTCGCCGGCCCGTCGCCTCGAACGAGGCCAATGACCTACGCAACACTGACCGCTCGAGACAGCACTGACGGACCGGACGACCGACCGCTGCGCTGGTTCTTCGGGGTCCCGTTTCGCGCGCGGACCTACCTGAACCTCTGTTATCTGCTGATCGCGTTCCCCCTCGGAATCATCTACTTCACCGCCGTCACCGTCGGACTCTCGCTTGGGTTCGGCCTGCTCGTGACGCTCGTCGGGTTCCCGCTGCTCGTCCTGACGCTAATCGGAACGACGGTGCTCGCGGCGCTCGACGCGCGACTGACGAGCCACCTGGTCGGCGTCGACGCGCCGCTGCCCGAATCGCTGCGCGCCGAGAACCCGCGAAGCCTCTCGCGGGCAGAGGACGGCGTTCTCGACGCCCTCGCGGCGCTGGTGGCCGCGCCGACGACCTGGACCAGCCTGGTGTTAGTGGTCGCCAAGTTCGCCTACGGCATCCTCGCGTTCACCGTGTTCGTTACTGCTGCCTCTCTCGTGCTGGCCGCGCTCGCCGCACCGCTGGTGTACGCGGACCCGACGATCACGTACACCGTCGGCGCGTACGACGTCGAGACGCTCCCGGCGGCGCTCGTCGTCTCCACGGCAGGCGTTCTCGGCGGCTTCCTCGCCATGCACCTCTGGAACGGACTGGCGATCGCTGGCGGTCGACTGTCGGCCGCGTTGCTCGAGGTCGATCCGTCGAAATCAACGCGGTATCAGGAGTAGTGTAGAACGGGACGGCACGCTGCAGCGGTCCTCGCCAGCGTCGGCGAGTCGACCAGCACGCCTCGTCGCGTCGTCGATTAGAGTTCTTCGATGCTGCCGTCGGCGTCGCGCTCGCGGAAAACCTGCCCTTCGAACAGCGTGACGATGACGTCGTCGTCCTGCCAGGCCTTCGGTGCCAGCCCCGCCTTTCGGCTGGTTCGATCGAGGTACTCCTCGGCGCTCCACCGGTTCTCGACGGGGACTGTCGGATAGAGCCAGCCGCTCTCGCCACCGCCGTCGATGGCGACGCCGTGGGTTCCCAACTCGAGGTCGGCCAGCGGATCGTCGGTCAGGACGACGTTTCGGACGGCACAGACCGAGACAGTGAGATTCGGAAGCTCTGAGGGGGTTACTTCGGAGCCACAGGAATCCTCGCTCGCGGCTTCGATCGCCGCGTCGACGATGACGTGGCCGAGTTGCTCGCCCGAGCGATAGCCGCCAGCGCAGCCACGCAGGCTACCCCGGCCGCGGGTGGACTCGAGGCGAACGAACGCGCCGGTTCGTTCGTAGAAGGCCTCGCGCATGCTGCCCGGTTGTTCTCGTTGCCCGTGTTGTACGAAAGATTCGACGGACTCGCGCGCGAGTTCAACCGCGCGTGCACCGTCTTCGTAGGAGAGGTTGACGCCCTGTCGCTGGGACATACAGATATACATGGGAATTGTTCTCCTAAAACGCTTCCATTCGAATCGAACGGTGAGCCGTCGCGTCGACCGGGGGACTTATTCGGCCGCCGGCCGTACGATAACTGGGAGAGAGAGCCTGGCTGCCGCGGTAGCTGTCCCGGAGACGGGACTGCTATCTGACGTTGGCCAACTCTTCGAGTTGCCCAACGCTCGCGAGGAAAGTCCCCCCACCTGTTCGGGCAGGTGACCGGGCGCAAGTCCGGAGCGGGAGACCGCTGGCTCTGGAACAGAAACGACACGTCTCGGCCCGACCGATGATGCGCGCGAACCCGACCGAGAGGAAGGGGAGCTAACCCGCAGAGGATTGCGGTTGATACCCCGTGGTTCGAATCCGCGGATCGTGTGCGCGGTTCGGAGCGCCTTCGGCGCGAGAACCGCGAGTCACGATCGACCGCATGGAGACGGCCGAGGAGCGATGGAACGGCGAACCCTCACCGGTGCAAGTCCGTGCCGTGGTAGCCCGAACGCCCCGCGGCCTCGCCGCGGACGGCGCGGACGCTCAGCCGAATGCCGGGACGAACAGAAGGGGGCTTACTCCTCTCACCCAGTTTTCGTACTCGAGTGACGACGCTCCGGAGATCGGTTTTTCGCGTCATCGTTCTTTTCGCACGCCTTCTCAGTCGATATCACTCGAACCCGGCGACGATCTGTGGCACGCAGCCCACCTCGGGCTTCGTGTAGTCGCAGTGGTCGTCGACCTCGTCGGTGACGTCCACGTCGGTGTAGTTGTCCGGCACGGAGCCGCTGTCGTCGGTGACCCAGCCGCCGTCGCAGTCTGCCCCGCCGCAGCCGAGGCCGCTCGAGAGCGACTGGAGATCGTAGCCGTAACAGACGCTGTCGTCGTTCTCCGAGTGGTAATTGTAGACTGCCTCGGAACTGGTTTCGATGCCGTAGGCGTACTCGCCGTCCGTACAGACCGAATCGTCGTCCGCGGCGGTGCCGACCAGCGCGACGGTGTCGACCGTCGCCTCGCCGTCGAGCGCCGTGAGCGTCTCGAGACAGAGCCGTCCGCCGAGCGAGTGGCCGATCAGCCTGACCGTCCGCTCCTCGAGATTTGCCCGATCGGACGCGAGCCACGACGCGAGTCGCTGGCCGGCCGTCTCGGTCCTGCTCTCGGCGCGCCAGTAGTTTCGGGTGTCGGCCTCCCACGAGGCCGCGACGACCGGCGCATCGTAGCCGGACTCCTCGAGTGCCTGTTCGAACGTGTAGGCCTGGTCCGTGCTGGTCTCGAGGCCGAGCCAGCCGTGGACGGAGACGACGAGTTCGGACTCGTCCTCGAGGGCGTCGAAGTTCGCCGCCGACGGATTGGAACTGGTGAGGTCGATCTCCGGGTACTCCGCGGGTGCGTCTAGCCACTCCTCACAGCCCGAGAAGCCGCTCGCGGCGGCCGACCCTGAGGAGCCGGCGAGACCGACCCCACCGACTGTCGTGGCCGCCGTCGTCTGGAGGATTCGTCGTCGGCTGACGGTCGCCGATTCGCCGTCGGTTTCGTGCGATTCGCCGTCGGTTTCGTGCGATTCGCCCGTCGTGTTCGCGTGATTGTCGCTCATGTGTCCCACCGTGCACTGCTGGTTGGCTGCGTCTCAGTGGTGGATACGGGTACCATCCCGGCCGGCATGTTCCGGTCGGTCACGGTCGTGATAGACGCTCGTGACACGACGTCAGTTCGCTGTTCTCGAGCACTCAACTGGGATACACGCTCTGTAGACCGTCGTTTTTTCAGTTGCGATCAGTTACGTCCACTCTCCGGGGAGATTGTGGGGGTTGGTGGTCAGCAGTCGGAGTAGCGGACGAATTTCGCCGAATTTCGCCCCGCGCTCGACCGTGTGTCTGCTCGAATTCCACTCGACAAATTGAGCTTCTTCCAGGAGCGGAAGATGGCGGTGCCGGAGTTCGAGAGTGGCTTCCTCTAACTGCTGATCCTCATCGACGACCTCTTCGGGAACGCAAACGCCAGTATCGTTGCGAGATTCCAATAATTTCGTGAGTAACTGACGTCGTTGTTTGTTCGATAAGATCTGAAAGGTCAGATCAAGCATTATAGGCTTTTTCCTTCCGGAAAGGTATAACTGTGCTGTGAGGTGCGAAGCCGGAAGACACGGGATGCATTCTCTCTCATATTCGGGTATTACGACCTGTTTACGATCGCTTCGCGACCGTCGTCAGCGACGGCGTCGTTACTGCTCGAAAACGGCGGTTCGACCGAGCTGTTCCATTGGAGTTTCCTCGAGCAGCGTCGTCAGTAGACTGGCTAAAAGCGTCCTGACGGAGTCCAACGCGAGCGGTAGCGAGCGTTGGGCACGTCAGGACCGAATACAGGAGCGGACGCTGAGCAATGCGAAGCGTCCGCGATAAGTGAGCGTCCTAACGGAGTTCTCTGCGAACGGAGTGAGCAGAGAGCACGGACGACGCATGCGTCGTCCGGAGATTTGAACGCGGGAAGACGGTCGCTCCCTTCGGTCGTGCTGCGACTTCCCTGCTCAAACCTCCGCGTATGAGTTTCCACCGATTCGAACGCCTCGTTGCGCTCGGCGTTGTTGCGTCGGTGAAAACGTCCTGACGGAGTCTTACGCGAACGAAGTGAGCGTAAGGCACGTCAGGACCGAACGCAAGAGCGAGTGCTGAACAACGTGAAGAACTCGCGATAAGTGAGCGTCCTGACGGAGATTTGAACTCCGGTCCCTGGCTCCGCAAGCCAAGAGGATAGTCCACTACCCTACCAGGACTCATCTCTTCGTAACCCCGTGTACACTAAAGCCCTTTCGAAAGAGACCGGCAGACGGCCGCCGACTGGCGGATTCGTGCGTGGCTGCGTCTCCCACGATCGACCTCGGAGACGCTCCCTCGAGCCGCGATTTTATATACTAAGACGGGACCAGCAGGGGTATGCGCTCGGACGCGAGGATAGGCCGGTTCGAGAGGACGGATCGAACGCCACTGGATCGATCCGGCCCCAGTCGGAACCCCGGTCGACGACGCCGAATGAACAACGCTTATGCGCGACCTACGCATGCACGAACCTAGAATGAGCGACATCGAGGGCGTGTACGAAGACCTCGAGGCCGACGTTTCTCTCGAGAAGTTTCGCGAGGCCGTCGAGGCGAAAGTCGAGCAGATGGGGGGTCTCGCGGACGAGGAGACGGCGGCGATGCTCGTCGCTCACGAGATCGGCGAGAGCGAGGTCGGCGGGATCGCCGACATCGAACCCGGCATGGAAGACGTGAAGTTCATCGCCAAGGTCACCAGCATCGGCGAGGTGCGAACCTTCGAACGCGACGGCGAGGACGAGGACGGTCGCGTCGTCAACGTGGAGGTTGCGGACGAGACCGGCTCCGTACGAGCCGCTTTCTGGGACCAGCACGCCGAAGCGGCGATCGAGGAACTCGAGGAGGGCCAGGTGCTGCGCGTCAAGGGCCGCCCGAAGGAGGGCTTCTCCGGTGTCGAAATCAGTGTCGATGACGTCCAGCCCGATCCGGACGCGGAGGTCGACGTGCAGGTCGCCGATACGCACACCGTCGAGGCGCTCTCGCTCGGGCTCTCGAACGTCAATCTCGTCGGGCTCGTGCTCGACACCGATAGCGTCCGCACGTTCGACCGCGACGACGGCTCCGAGGGGAAGGTCTCGAACCTCGTCCTCGGCGACTCGACCGGTCGCGTGCGCGTGACGCTATGGGACGAGCAGGCCGACACCGCGACGGCAATCGACCCCGGCACGACGGTCGAGGTGATCGACGGGTACGTCAAGGATCGCGACGGCACGCTCGAACTCCACGTCGGCAACCGCGGTGCCGTCGAGGAGGTCGACGAGGAAGTCGAGTACGTCCCCGAGAGCACGCCGATCGAGGACCTCGAGATCGACCAGATGGTCGACATCGCGGGCGTCGTCCGCTCGGCGGATCCGAAGCGCACGTTCGACCGCGACGACGGCTCCGAGGGCCAGGTTCGAAACATCCGCGTGCAGGACGCGACCGGCGACATTCGCGTGGCGATGTGGGGCGAGAAGGCCGACATCGACATCGGTCCGGGCGACGAGGTCGCCCTCGGCGACGTGGAGATCCAGGACGGCTGGCAGGACGATCTCGAGGCCTCCGCTGGCTGGCAGTCGACGATCACGGTGCTCGAGTCCGACTCGGCCGGTAGTGGAGGCGGGGGCAACGAGTCGGGAGACTCGAGCGACGCGAATGCCGGGTTGTCGGCGTTCGCCGGTGGCGACGATGGCGATGACGATGCAGCCGATGATCCAGAGGCGGCCGACACCGATGCAGACGACTCGAGCGACGCAGCCACCGAGTCGGACGACCCGACCGACGGCGAGGAACTCGAGTTCACCGGGGTCGTCGTCCAGGCCGGCGATCCGGTCGTACTGGACGACGGCGAGTCGACGATGAGCGTCTCGACCGACGTCGACGTGGGTCTCGGCGAGGAGGTAACCGCCCGAGGGGTCGTCCGCGACGGTCGCCTCGAGGCAAACGACGTGTTCTGACGCCGCGAGCAACCTCATCGAGCGGCTAGGAAAAGCGTTAAGGGAGTTAGCTTCGCCTATCATGGTATGAACGTCGAACTCCCGTTCGCCCCGGTGGACACGATAATCCGGCGGAACGCGGGCGAACTTCGGGTGAGTGCCGACGCGTCGAAGGAACTCGCAACGCGGATCCAAGAACACGGGAGCGAGCTCGCGATCGACGCCGCCGAGCACGCGACCGAGGACGGGCGCAAGACGCTGATGGCCGAGGATTTCGGCGTCGAACGGGTCGTCGACAAGGACGATCTCGAGCTCCCTGTCGCTCCCGTCGATCGCATCGCCAGGCTGGATATCGACGATCGCTATCGCGTCTCGATGGACGCTCGCGTCGCCCTCGCCGATATTCTCGAGGACTACGCGGACAACGTCGCTCGGGCGTCCGCAACCCTCGCCCACCACGCCGACCGACGAACCATCACCGAGGACGACATCGAGACGTACTTCTCGCTGTTCGAGTGAGATGCAATTCGGCTACAGCGAGACCTGTCTCGCACACGATCCCGGTTCGCGCCACCCCGAGTCGCCGGACCGGCTACGAGCGATCCGAGAGCGACTGAAGAAGAAACACGGCGTCGAGTACGTCGAGGCCAAGCCCTGCGACATCGATCGAATGGCCGCCGTCCACGAACGAGAGTACATCGAGTCCGTCGAGGAGTTCTGTGCCGACGGCGGCGGTAACTGGGATCCCGATACGACGGCCGTCGAGGAGAGTTGGGACGCGGTCTGTCACAGCTCCGGACTCGCCTGCTGGGCTGCTGAGGCCGCACTCGAGGGCGCGGCCGGGCGGAAGACGCCGTTTTCGATCGGCCGGCCGCCGGGCCACCACGCCGTCTACGACGACGCGATGGGGTTTTGCTTCGTCAACAACGCCGCGGTCGCGGCCCAGTACGCGCTGGATTCCGAGGAGTACGACGTCGACCGGGTCGCAATCGTTGACTGGGACGTCCACCACGGCAACGGCACGCAGGACATATTTTACGACCGCGACGACGTGTTCTTCGTCTCAATTCACGAGAAGGGGCTGTATCCCGGGACCGGCGCAATCGACGAGACCGGCGAGGGCGACGGTGCCGGAACGACGATGAACATCCCGATGCCTGCCGGGACGGACGACGGCGAGTACCTCGCCGCGGTCGAGGGCCCAATTATGGCGTCGCTGACGGACTACAACCCAGATCTGCTGTTGATCAGTGCGGGTTTCGACGCCCACCGGCACGATCCGATCTCGCGGATTCGGCTGTCGACGGAGGCGTACGCCCTGATGACCGATCGGTTCCGAACGCTCGCCGACGAGACCGACGCCGCGCTCGCGTTCATCCTCGAGGGCGGCTACGGACTCGACGTGCTCGCCGACAGCGTCGCCATCGTCCACGAGACGTTCGATGGACGAGAGCCGATCGAGCCCGACTCGGAGTTCGACGAGAAGGCCGAGTCGGCGTTGGCCGACGTCGCCGATGCGCACGGACTGGATCTGGATTTCGGCAGCTGATGGCGTTTCGGGCCCTCCTGTCCGTATACGACGCCGACTCACTCCTCGACTTCGTCGCTCGAGTTCTCGACGCGCGGTGAAGGCTGTCGCGTGCCGACCGTCGTGGCTACGCATACGGTCCAGAACCGATATGGCGATAGCGGCGGCGCTACGCGGCTGTGAGCGCCTTTCGAACGATGTACGCAGGAAGTACGTACATTCCCGCGAAAGCGAGAACACCGCTGGCCGCGAAAATCCATACTGGCACGACGGTATCGATCCCAACCGCAGACGCGGTACCGTCAGTTAGCACGATTGCGAGCGGCGTTATCAGGAAGATAGCCGGTCCCGCGATTGCGAGAAGTCGTCGACGGCGGGTCGGGATGTCTCGAACGGGAGCGATACTCGGGAGCACCCAGGCGACGCAGCAACTGATGACGAGCGGGACTCCTACCGTCGCATCCTCCATTGTCGCCTGAACTCCCTCGCTCATGCCCGTCGTGCTGGCTATCTCGACGACGGTAACGGCCGCGATAGCAACGACCGCCGTGAGGACGGCGATACCGTACGGTAGTCGCGTTGATCGAGATAGTCGGTTCCAGGCCGTGAGGACGACGCCAAAGATGGAATAGACGATTCCGACGTTAGCTACCGTCAGTACGAACACGCTTCCGAGCATCCCGGGATGGGCAGTCCTACTATACGCTTCGGCAATCGGCGACAGGGCGACGAATCCTACCCCGATCCCTAGCAGCCCGATTCCTACTCGAGCGCCATCTCTCATTTATGTCACATATGTCTCGATAACAGGCCGTGATAAGCTTTGGGTGGCCGGTTCGATTCACGGACGCGGCTCGAAGTATCGCCGCAGTTCTCGACCGAACTCCCCGCACAGCGCCGTGATCTCATCGCCCACGAGGACCTCGTACTCGTCCGCGAGCGCCGTTTCGACGTGAGCGCCCAGTCCGACGTCGAAGAGGCGGTCGCTCTCGAGGAACTCGCGAGCAGTAGTGAACTCACGCGGACGCTCGGTGACGTAGCGGTCGCCGGCGATGAACGGGCCGTACGCCTCGGGATCGTCCGCGTAGGCGTCGTAGAACCCCTCGGCGTGGCTGCGGACGTGGATCGGCGGGCCGCGGTGGGCTTCGACCGCGGGACGTTCGCTGACGGCGAGTTCGACGAAAATCACCGCGGTGTCGTCGGCCATCGTCGTCGCGCGGAAGACGTCGAACCCGCGGTCGTCGAGTCCGGTCGCGATGCCGTCGACGGATTTCTGTAGCTGCGGGTAGAGCTGATCCTCGACGAGATCCGGCGCCTCGAATCGGACGGCGACAGGCGTCGTGCCGCGGCGATCGAGGTGTGCGTGAAGCTCGGACTCGCTCAGCGGCTCCAGCGTTGTGGGTTCGAAGACCTCGGTTCGGGGGTTCTCGAGGAACGAGCGGGCGTAGTGCTGGAGGCGCGCGACGTTTTCGGGTGCGCAGACGGCGGCGACGTTTCGCTCCGGGTCGGTCGGATCGATGACGACGAGCGGGTCGTCGAACGGGCGGTCGGTACTGCCGGCGTCGCGCGCTCGCCCGTGGTCTTCGGGGTCGAGTTCGACCTGCGGGTGCCAGTTCGCCGCGGCTTCGAGCAGGGCGCGGAAGCCGCCGTACCCGACGACGAGCAGTTCGGTCAGGTAGCCGCTGAAGCCCCGCGTTCGGAGGTCGCTGCCGTAGGCACCGATCCCCTTCAGGAACTGCTTGGTGAGGCGAACGTCGGCGGCGAGATCGTCGTCGAGGCGGGCCTCGAGGTACTCCGTGTGAAACGGCGTGCGGTCGACGGCCGAGCGGATTTCCGTGGCCGACTCGAGGCGAAAGCAGGGGACGACGTCGATATCGAACCCCTCGACGGTCCCCTTGACGTAGGGGTGTTCGGCGTACTCCTCGTGGCCGTCGGGGAGGGTCGCGTGGCCGACCTCGAGGCCGTATCGCTCGAGGCGTTCGCGCTCGAGATCCGGCGGGAAGCGCACGAAGATGTCGATGTCGCGGTCGCCGCTGATCCAGGTGTTTCTGGCGGTCGAGCCGACTTGGATGACGTCGGCGTCGGGACAGCGATCGGTCGCGGCGGCTTCGGCCCGCGCGACGAGTCGGTCGGCGACCGCACGGAGGCGGTCTCGTTCGTCCGCGTCGGGTTCGATTCGCTCGTGGATGGTGGCGACGACCGACTCGAAGCCGTCGTCGCTGGTCGGGTCGGGGTCGTCGCTCGCAGCGTCCTCCTCGCTCATTGGGGGATGGTACTCGAGCGGTGCGTGAAAGGGTGTCGAACACGGAGCAAGCAAAACGAAAGCCCTATCAAACACACCCGACTATTTGGAAATGAGCCGAAGTAGCTCAGTTGGTAGAGCACCTCGCTGTTACGGTGACACAGCGTTTCGCTGGTCGCCGCAGATACGAGGTTGTCCCAGGTTCGAGTCCTGGCTTTGGCGCTGTTTTTCGGACATTACTCGCGAGGAGTCGTGACTCCAAGCGAATCCGGTGAGAGAAACAGCGGAACAAGACGGACTCGAACACGCGAGTCGCAGCGAGCGAGGGATCGGATATTCCTCGAGCAGTCGGCGCTTCGCGCCGCCGACCGCGCAGCGAACGGAGTGAGCGAGCAGGACCATCTCGCACCTGTTCGAGTCTTAGCTTCGGCGTTTCTTCAGTGAGCGGTTCGCTCACACGGTGAGTCAGAGCCGCCAGCCGTCCATGTTGCTAGTGGGGGATGCTATCGCGACCGTTCTGCTCACGTGGCAACGGTGAGTTCCACCGCCTCCCCAGCCGATTCGCTCGTCATTCTATTCACTCGCTCATCCACAGGAAGACGCTTCGCGTCTTCCACGCAGTCGCTCGTATTACTCGCGACGACCTCGCACGGCTTCGGACCGCGTCTCACTTCACGCTCGACGCGCTCCGGCGCGCGCCACCGCACGTGGATTTTCGAGTGTCTGTGCGATGGTTTATACCGAATAGCGCGGCGAAACCGTGCATGCTCGACCGAAGCACGCGATACGAGAACCTCGAGGAGCCACAAAAGCGCGGCCAGGCCACCGAAGCGATCGTTCGGGCGGCGTTCGCCGTGTGCGACGTTCCGGTGCTCGTGCCGGCCGCCGACGACGAGCCCTACGATCTGGTCGTCGAAGTCGGTGGTCGATTCCACCGCATTCAGTGCAAGACGGCGTACCGGAAGACTGCGGGAACCGTCGCGTTCGAGACGGTCTGTACCCGCCAGCGACGGGAGCGGTACGACCGCCGGGGAGCGGACGGCCGTGCGGAGTACTTCGCCGTGTACGATCCGATAAACGACAACCGATATCTGATCCCCGTCTCGGACGCCGCGAGCGGGACGATGGAGATCCGATTTCGGGCGCCGAAAAATGGCCAGCGAGACGGACTCAATTGGGCCGAGGAGTACCTGTTCGACGAGCGACTCGAGGACCTGCGCCGACCCTGAGACGCGCTTCGAATCAGGCGTCCTGCAACTGCCCGATGGACTCGAGCGGAACCAGCGAGTAGTCGACGGTCTCGACGTCTTCGATCGCTCGGAGCTTGCCCACGAACGTCGAAATCGACTCGAGATCGCTCTCGAGAACGAAGCAATCGACGCAGTAGTCCGCGACGTGGCTATGGTCGTTGGCGGCGATGTCTGCGTCGTGTTCGTGGCGCAGTTCCGTCACGCGACGCTCGACGCACTGGGTGCCGAAATCGTAGAACACGGTGACGACGCCGGCGAGGGACTCCTCTGCGAGCCGCTCGTCGTCGAACTCGGTGAGTAACGACCGTG
The DNA here is from genome assembly GCF_900100335.1 of Natronorubrum texcoconense. Taxonomy (GTDB): domain Archaea; phylum Halobacteriota; class Halobacteria; order Halobacteriales; family Natrialbaceae; genus Natronorubrum; species Natronorubrum texcoconense. The sequence continues at coordinate 357,016 of NZ_FNFE01000004.1, forward strand.
CACTCTCGCGGACGACTTCGCTGCGGCCGGTGTAGTCGTGTTCGGTGGCGTGTGCATCGAGTCGGTCGATCAGTTCGGCGGGCATCGAGACGCTGACGACGGGCATTGATAGTATGAACGTTGAGATCTAAGATAATAGAATTTGTTATGAGGTGGTGGGCGCTTACGTAATAACTAACATTAACAAGGGTTGGGTTCCCATTCACAACTGATCTATGAGTAGCAACCGTATTCCCGTAACCGTTCTCAGCGGCCCGCTCGGTGCGGGCAAGACGACCGTCCTCAACCACGTGCTGACCGCAGACCACGGTCTCGAGGTGGCCGTCGTCGTCAACGACATGGGCGACGTGAACGTCGACGCCGAGCACGTCACCCAGCAGACCGACCTGGGCGGCGACGAGGAGATCATCGAGCTGTCCAACGGCTGTATCTGCTGTCGCCTGCGCGGCGACATGCTGGACGAAGTCGGGCGACTGGCCGACCGTCGCGACTTCGACTACCTGCTGGTCGAATCCTCGGGCATCTCGGAGCCGATTCCGGTCGCCCAGACGTTCGCGATGGGGTTCGAGGACGCCGACTTCGATCCGACGGACACCTACGAACTGGATACGATGGTCACCGTCGTCAACGCCCACAGCATCTGGGAGTCGTTCGACACCGGGACCGCGCTGACGGACCAGCAACTCCAGGGCGAGTCCGGCCGCGTGCCGGAAGAAGTCCTGCTGGACCAGATCGAGTTCTGTGACGTCCTCCTGCTGAACAAGTGCGATCTCGCTCCCGACGACTCGCTAGACGAGATCGAGGCCGTCTTAGAGCGACTTCAGCCACGGGCTGACATCGTTCGAACGGAGTTCGGGAACGTCGAGCCCGACGCAATTCTCGGCACCGGCCAGTTCGACTTCGAGCGCGCACAGGCGTCTGCGGGTTGGAAGCACGAACTCAAACACGATCACCACCACGACCCACAGGAGGAACACGGCGTTACTTCCTTCGTCTACCAGCGAGATCGACCGTTCCATCCCGAGCGGGTCGCGGCCCTGCTCACGGAGCTGCCGGACGAACTCATCCGCGCGAAGGGCTTCTTCTGGAGTGCAGGCCGCGAGGACGTCGCGATGGGGATCGACAAGGCCGGGACGTCGGTCCGCGCCGGCCCGTCGGGGCAGTGGCTCGCGACGCTCCCCCAGGCACAGCGCGAGCAGTATTTCGCTGCGCGACCGGGACTGAAAGACGACTGGGACGATCAGTGGGGCGACCGCATGACGCGGCTCGTCTTCATCGGCCGCGAGTTCGAGGACGAGGACCTGATCGCCCGCCTCGACGACTGCGTGCTGACCGACGCCGAGATGGACGACGACTGGGAGCGCTACGCCGATCCGTTCGAACCGGAAGAGCAACGTGAACTCGCGCTCGCGAACGAGTAAATGAGCGTTCCCGTCACCGTACTCTGTGGCGAACTCGGCGCGGGCAAGACGACGCTGTTGTCCGGCCTGCTCGAATCGACCGACCGAGAGATCGCCGTCCTGGTCAACGACGTCGGCGCGGTCAACGTCGACGCCGACCTCGTGGAGGCTCGAACCGATCTGACGACCGGCGAGGAGGTGCTCGCCCTCGAGAACGGCTGTATCTGCTGTAGCCTCGGCGGCGAACTCTCCCGGTCGGTGATCCAGCTCTGGAAGGAACACGAGTTCGACTACCTCGTCGTCGAGGCCTCGGGCGTCGGCGAACCCGAACCGATCGCGCGCCAGTTCGTCCGCGGGCCAGCCGGCGGTCCGTACGATCTGGACGCGGTCGTCACCGTCGTCGACGCGCGGCGGTTCTACGACCGGTTCGTGGGAGACGATTCGGACGAGCGAAACGATCCACCGATTCCGGAGCCGCAGGGTCCCGACGAGACGGGGAGTCGCCCCCTGGGGGATCTGCTGCTCGAGCAAGTCGAGTTCTGCGACCTGCTCGTCGTGAACAAGTGCGACCTCGTGAACGACGACGAACGCGAGCGGGTCGTCGCCCTGCTCGAGACGCTCCAGCCCCGCGCCGAGATCGTCACGACCGAGTACGGCGCGCTCGAGCCCGAGGCGCTGCTCGACAGCGAGCGATTCGATCTCGAGACGGCGGCCGATTCGGCGGGCTGGAAGCAGGCGATCGAGACCGACGCTGCCGATGGTGACGGAGACGATGCGCACGAACACGATGTGGACGACTCGGCTCACGGCCACGATGGTGACGGGCACGGTCACAGTCACGACGAGCACGAACCGGGCCACGACGAGCACGAACCGGGCCACGACGAGCACGATCACAGTCACGGCGACGATCACGACCCGGGCCACGACGAGTCACACGGTCATGGCGATGGAGCTCACGATCACGTCCATCCCCCCGAGCGGTACGGCATCGAGGTCGATACCTACCATCGACGACGGCCGTTCCACCCCGAGCGCCTCGCGGCCTTCCTCGCCGATCTTCCGGACACCCTCGTGCGCGCCAAGGGATTGTGCTGGATCGCCGGCCGCGAGAAGCAGGCGATCACGGCGAGCTACGCCGGGTCGGAGACCAGTCTCGAGGTCACCGGCCGCTGGATCGCCAGCTTCTCCGAGGAGCGACAGGCGCAGTACCGACGCGGCCAGCCCGACCTCGCGTGGGACGAGGAGTGGGGCGACCGCGAGACGCGACTCGCACTCATCGGCCGAAATATCGCGATGGAGGACCTCCAGTCCAGACTCGACGACTGTTTGTTGACTGACGAGGAGATGGAGTCCGACTGGTCGGCCTTCGAGAATCCCGCACCGACGGGGATGAGCGAGACGGTGACGGTATCGCACGGAGGGTCGGACTCGTGAGCCGAGTCTTCGATCCCGGTCGCTCGAGTCGGCAGCTCCCGGGAGGGGAGCTATTATCGCCCTCCGGCGAGGATATCGTCCTATGACGACCGACACCGACGACCGCCGGAGCACCGACGATCACGGCCACGATATCATCGATCCGCTCTACGTGGGGATCGTCACGGTCTCGAGTTCGCGCGCGCAGGCCGACGAACCGGATCCCGACGATCCGGGTGGCGATACGATTCAGGAGTGTTTCGAGACCGAGGGCCACGAGGTGCAAGAACGGCTGTTAGTCCGGGACGACTACTCGTCGATCCGGACGGCGGTGCGCGGACTGGTCGCCCGTCGGGATATCGACATCGTGCTCACGACTGGCGGAACGGGGGTCACCGCAGACGATGTTTCGCCCGAGGCGACGGCGTCGCTGTTCGAACGCGAACTCCCCGGTTTCGGCGAACTCTTTCGGTCGCTCTCGTGGGACGAGGTCGGTACCCGCGCGATGGCCTCGCGCGCGACGGCCGGAATCGCCGTCGACACGCCGGTGTTCTGTCTCCCCGGGAGCACGAACGCCTGCCGGACGGCCTGTGAGCAACTGATCGTCCCCGAAGCGCCGCATCTGGCGGGCCTCGCGACGCGCCACCGACAGGGCGGAACCGATCAATCGCTGTCGGCCTACCAGGACGAGGAGTAAGCGGACTCCCCGTTCGCGACGGCTCGACTAATTTCGTTTTCGGCACTGTGCGCTGCTCGAGTAGCCAGTGTCATCTCCGGCCGCCCGCACAGCGGTCATCGATACAGCCGTTGGAAATAAAGCTCAGTTTCATTTAGACAACTATATTTGCCTTCAGACGAGAGACACGACGTGATGGCTGCGTCAGCACCCCCTCCATCCGATACTGCCTCCGGTGTATGGCCCCAGTCTATGCAGCGGTCCCGCTCGGCCGGGCTAGACTATTTATCAGAAGACGATGCTAGATTAGCAAACTATATTAAAATAGAGTTAAGATTTAGTAACACATGACTGGACGCCACACGCGACGGGCCGTTCTCGGTGGTATCGGAGTCGGTGTCGCGACGTTCGCAGGCTGTCTCGGTGATTCCGACCCATCGGGCGACGGTGAGTCGGTAACGGTCGCTCGCCCCCAATCCTCCCAGGACGGCGAGTGGGACGTCTACGGTGGCGTCATCCCCTACTTCACCGGCGTGTTCGAACCGCTCGTCGGGACGAACCACGAGATGGAACCGGAGCCGCTTCTCGCGACCGACTGGATGCGCGAGGACGAGTACACCTGGCGATTCGACCTGCGCGAGGACGTCACCTTCCACAACGAGGCGGCGCTTACCGCCGACACCGTCGTCGACTCCTTCCAAGCAATCATCGACGACCGTAGCGCTACCGGCTGGATCAACGTCGAACCCGATGGCGTCTCCGCGATCGACGACACCACCGTCGAGTTCGAGACGATCGAACCGTTTCCGTCGCTGCCGGGAACGATCTCGCACAACTACTTCGGCGTCGTCCATCCCGACACCGAGGCGGACGACGACGTCGCGATCGGTACCGGGCCGTTTCAACTCGAGGAGCGAAACGGGGACGACGTCACGCTCGCTCCATACGAGGATCACTGGGATACCGTGCCCTCCGTCGAACGACTTTCGTTCGAGGTCGTCTCCGACGCGACGACGCGCGTGACCGCCCTCGAGGGCGACGACGTACAGGTCGCGATCGATCCGCCGCGAAACACCGTCTCCGGACTCGATTCGAGTGCGGAGACGGCCACCGCGAGCCAGCGGACGCCCCGAACCTGTTTCGGCGGGGTCAACATCTACAAAGAACCGACGGACGACGCGACCCTCCGGCAGGCACTCGCGTACGCGATCGATCAGGAACAGCTCGTCGAGACCATCCTCGAGGGTGTCGGCGATCCGGCCCGCGGGCCGATCTCACCCGAGATTCCGTGGTCGAGCCACGACGACCTGCCCGCGTTCGGGCCGGACCACGACCGGGCGCGCGACCTCGTCGCCGACTCGAGTTACGACGGCGAGACGCTGACGATCCTGATCGACGGCAGCGAGCCGGACGATCGAAACGTCGCCGAGCGACTCCAGTACCAGTTCGAGGAGATCGGCGTCGACAGCGAGATCCGCAGCGTCGAATCGGCCGCGTTCTACGAGACGTTCACCGACGGCGACGCGCACGTCTCGATCGTCACGCTCGGCTCGAACAGCGCCGCGGCCGATTACCTCATCCGCGCGATGTTCCACTCGGAAGGCAGCGACAACGAGCAGCGCTACGAGTCGGAGGGAACCGGCGTGATGAACCTCGGCGCCGAGGTCGACGCGCTCATCGAGGAGGGGTATTTCGCCGAGTCCCTCGAGGACAAACGCGAGGCCTACGGCGAGGTTCAGCGGCGAGTCGTCGAGGAGGCCGTCGCCCTGCCGCTGTACTACGTCGAGTACGTGCTCGCCCACCGAGAGGCGGTTTCGCTTCCCGATCTCCACCCGATCAATCCGATGACCGACTATGCCCACCTCGAGTACGAGGGCTGACCGTGGTTCGGTTCGGACCGGAACCGTCGATAGGGAGGACCCGTCCGACGGCAATCGACGACTGACACCCATCCCATGAGCTATCTGCTCCGTCGCCTCGCGAGTTCGACCGTCGTCCTGTTCGGCGTCACCGTCCTCACCTTCGGGCTGGTTCATCTGACGCCCGGCGATCCCGCGCGGACGGTCCTCGCCGAGCGACAGGGACGGCAGCCCTCCGAAGCGGACGTTCGGGAGTTCCGGGCCGAACAGGGGCTGAACGACCCGGTTCCGATACAGTACGGCAACTGGCTCGGCGACGTCCTGCGCGGGGATCTGGGCCGATCGTACTACGGCGACGGCGATGTGCTCGAGTTACTGCTCGCGTACCTCCCGAACACGATCGAACTCGCCGGCGCATCGATCCTGATCGCGGTCGCGATCGCGATTCCGGCCGGCGTCGTCAGCGCCGTCTATCGAGGGACCTGGATCGATTACGTCAGTCAGGGTACCTCCTTGATCGGCGTCTCGATGCCCAACTTCTGGCTCGGCTACCTGCTCATCATCGGGGGCGCACTGCGACTCGGAGTATTCCCGGTCTACGGTGCCGGGACGCTCGCTCACCTCGTGCTCCCCGCGATCACGCTCGGGACCGGGATGGCCGCCGTCCTCACCCGTCTCGTGCGCTCGTCGCTGCTCGAGACGCTCGAGGAGCCGTACGTCGACGCGGCCCGCGCTCGCGGGCTCGCCGAACGCGGCGTCGTGACCGCTCACGCGCTGCGGACCGCGCTGTTGCCGGTCGTGACGATGATCGGGCTGCAGTTGGGGTACGTCCTCGGCGGCGCGGTCGTCGTCGAGGTCGTCTTCCAGCGACCGGGACTCGGCACGCTACTCGTCGACGCCGTCTTCGCGCGGGACTTCCCCGTGATTCAGGGGGTCACGCTCCTGGTCGGCGCGACGTTCGTCCTCGTCAACCTGCTGACCGACCTCGCCTATCACCGACTCGATCCCCGCGTCTCGCTCGGTGGTGGTCGCGCGTGAGCGTCACCGGCGTCCTCGCGAATCGTCGGTCCGCGCTGGCCGCGATCCTCGAGCATCCGACGATCCGCGCCCTCCGTCGAAATCCGTCGGCGGTCGCCGGCGGCCTCGTCGTCGCGACCATCACTGTCCTCGCGATCGTCGGCCCCGTTCTCACGCCGTACGATCCGAACGCACAGCACCTCGGCAATCGGCTGCAGGGACCCTCGCTCGCACATCCGTTCGGAACCGACCAACTCGGGCGCGACGTCGCGACCAGACTGCTCTACGGCGCCCGCATCACGCTGGGACTGGCCGTCCTCGTCACCGCGGTTCGACTGACGATCGGCGTCGTCGTCGGTCTCATCGCGGGCTACTGCGGCGGCTGGGTCGACGAGGCGCTGATGCGACTGGTCGACGTGCTGCTCGCCTTTCCCGGGATCGTCCTCGCGCTCGTCGTCGCCGGTATCCTGGGCCCGAGCCTGACCAACCTCGCGCTCGCACTCGCCGTCGTCGGCTGGACGCGCTACGCCAGGGTCGTCCGCTCGAGCGTCCTCGAGATGCGCGAGCGACCGTTCGTCCAGGCGTCGCGGCTGACCGGAGCGCCGCGTCGCCGCGTGCTGCGACGCCACGTCCTGCCGAACGTCGCGGGGCCGGTCGTCGTGCTGGCGACGCTCGACCTCGGCGGCGTGATCCTCGCGGCGGCCGGCCTCTCCTTTCTCGGCCTCGGCGCACAGCCGCCCGCCCCCGAGTGGGGGACGATGCTTTCGACGGGTCGTCACCACCTTCGAGAGGCCTCGTGGCTGGTCAACGCGCCCGGGCTGGCGATCGTCGTCGCGGTACTCGGGACGAACCTGCTCGGCGACGGCCTGCGGGACGCGCTCGATCCGAACGATCGTACCGAGCGCAGCGGCCGGGAGGTGAGCCGCCGTGACTGACCCGCTGCTGTCCGTCGACGACCTGGCGGTTCGGTTCGAGACCGGCACGGAACCCGTTCGTGCGGTCGACGGCCTCTCGCTGTCGGTCGAGGCGGGCGAGACCGTCGGTCTCATCGGCGAGAGCGGGTGTGGCAAATCGGCTGCGGTCCGTGCGATCGCGGGATTGCACGGCGACACTGCACGGGTCGACGGCGCCGTCACGTTCGACGGCATCGATCTCCGTTCGCTTTCCGACGAACGACTCCGGCGGATTCGCGCGACGCGACTCTCGACGATCTTTCAGGATCCCGCCGCGACGCTGACGCCGACACGTTCGGTCAGGTTCCACCTCGAGGAGGCGCTTCGACTCGCCGACCGTCCCGACGACGGCTCGCTTCGAGCGGCCCTCGGTCTCTCCCGGCGTGACTGGGGCGAACCGAGCCGAACGCGCCGGGAGCGAGCGCTCGCCCTCCTCGAGCAGGTGGGCCTCGACGACCCCGACTACCTCGATCGCTATCCCCACGAACTGAGCGGCGGCGAGGCCCAGCGGGTCTCGATCGCGACCGCACTGGCGTCGGACCCCGACCTGCTGTTGGCCGACGAACCGACGACGGCCCTCGACGCGACGACGCGCGAAGCGATCCTCGATCTGCTCGACGACCTCGTCGCCGAGCGCGATCTGGCGACGGTGCTCGTCAGCCACGACTTGGGGCTCGTCGGCGAGCGCTGCGATCGCGTCGTGGTCGCCTACGCCGGCGAGGTGATGGAGGCCGGACCGGCCGATCGGGTGTTGGAATCGCCTCGCCACCCCTACACGCGGGCGTTACTCGCCTGCCGACTCGAGGGGACGACGCCCGGCGACCGGCTCCCCACCGTCGACGGAACGCTCCCGGATCCGACCGCCGAGACGACGGGCTGTCCGTTCGCGGCCCGCTGCGTGCACGCGACCGAGAGCTGCCGGACGACGGCCCCGCCGACGGTCGATCGCGAGGACGGCGGACGGGTCCGCTGTGGCGAACTCGAGTCGATCGCCGCCGTCAGCGTCGACGGCGGGAGAGTCGCCGACGATATCGGCTCCCGGCCGTCGCCACCGGGCTCACCGAATGTCGACACGCTCGGTTCGAATGCGCCCGCGAGTGCCGCTAGCACCGACCCGGTCGACGACCCGATCCTCGAACTGCGTGACGTTTCGAAGCGCTATCCGATCGACGACTCGTGGCTCGCACGTTTACGCGGGCGAGACCGATACACGAACGCCGTCGACGACGTCTCCCTCGCCGTCGACCGCGGCGAGACTCTCGGAATCGTCGGCGAGAGCGGGGCCGGCAAATCCACCGTTATCGATCTCGTGACGGGCCTCGAGTCGGCAACGACGGGAGAGGTCGTCGTCGACGGCGAGACGCTCGGCACGGTCGACGACCGCTCGCGCGACCAACTGGCCGCGATCGGTCGCCTCTTCCAGCATCCACAGTCGAGTCTCGATCCGCGACAGCGCGTCCGGACGGCGATCGACGAACCGCTGCTCGAGGCCGGCTGGGAGCGTGACCGACGACGGGAGCGGATCTCGGCGCTGCTCTCGCTCGTCGGCCTCGACGACCGCCACGCCGACCGTCGACCGCACCAGCTCTCTGGCGGCCAGTGCCAGCGAATCGCGCTCGCCCGGGCTATCGCCCTCGAGCCGGCGCTCGTCGTCCTCGACGAACCGACCGCCGCGCTGGACGTCTCCGTGCGCGCGCAGGTGTGCAACCTGTTGCTCGACCTACAGGCGGGACTCGACTGTGCGTTCGTGCTCGTGAGCCACGACCTCGGCGTCGTCCGTCACCTCGCCGACCGTATCGCCGTCATGCGAGACGGGCAGGTCGTCGAGTCCGGCGCCGCGGAACGGCTCTGTACCGATCCCGCCACCGCGTACACCGAGACGCTGCTCTCGGCTGCAACCGGGATCGGGGAGACTGAACCGACCGCTGATCACCAGCGTCCATCCCAGCTATGACGAACTCTGATTCATCGACCGACTCGACCGCTGCATCGGACTCGACGACTCCCCCAACCGACGACGTCCCGACCTACGACGTCGCCGTTATCGGCGGCGGCCCCGCCGGCTGTTCCGCCGCCGTCTTCACTTCGCGTGCGGACCTCGAGACGGTCCTGTTCGAACACGACCGCTCGGCGCTGTTGAAGTCGGCCCACCTCGAGAACTACCTCGGCTTTCCGTTCGGAATCCAGCCGACACAGTTCCTCGAACTGGCCCGCGAGCACGCTCGCGAGGCCGGCGCTCGCGTCTACCGAGCGGGTGTGACGGCAGTTCGGCGCTCCGAAGACGGCGACGAGAGCGATTGTGGGTTCGTCCTCGAGGCCGAGGACCGAACCGTCCTGGCCGACCGACTCATCGTTGCGTCGTGGGCCCGGACGGCGTTTCTCGAGGACCTTCCGGTGACCCGCGAACCCGAGGAGCCGGGTCCGGTGATGGTGGTCCCGACCGATGCGGACGGCCGCACCGACTGCGACGGGTTGTACGCGGCCGGACGAATTACGAGTCAGAACCATCAGGCAATCGTCAACGCCGGCAACGGTGCCGACGTCGCGCTGACGCTCGTTCGCGACGTCCGACCGGAGTACTACAACGACTGGGTCGTCCCCGACGGCTACTACGAGTCGTACGATCGAGCCGTTCCCGAGGGCGTCGAGGAGATCACCGTTCCAGAGCGTCGACGGCGGCACGAGGAGGCCCAAACGAGGATGCTCGAGTTCTTCGATGAGACGGCTGGGGCGGGACTCGAGCAGGACGGAGAGTAAGGGTTAACTATATTCCTCGATTTCGTTCGTGTGAGGGCCCTTAGCTCAGTCTGGTTAGAGCGCTCGGCTCATAACACGGTCGCAACTGGTGCGGGTGTGTGAGATACCGAGTGGTCGATGGTTCGAATCCGTCAGGGCCCATGCGCAACACACCCGAAGCGTGGCCGAAACCGATTCGGCCGATAGTACGGTACTGAACCATCCGAAACGCCCGTTCTCTGTTTCGGAAACAGGGGGTTTCAAACCGGAACCGAACCAGTCACTGGTTCCGGGTCGCCGCCTGCTTGCGATATTAGTAGCCGAAACGGGGTGGTCGGCGTGACGAGTACACCGTAACTGTCGTCCGAGATCTCGAGCACGTACGGACACTGTGGAGCGTACGCTTCCGAGCGGTCTACCGCGTCTACGGCGACAACAGCGACCGTGCCCATCGCTACGGAACGTGAGTTTCGGGGGTGACGCGCTGACCGATACTGAGGGACGCGTCGCTTCCTGTCCCCTTCGAAGCGACCGCCGAACTGGTCATCGACTGCGAGAGGCCGAAACGTGAGAGATCGAGGGTAGACCCGACGAATCCCATCGGCTGGTGCTCGTCCCGGCCGGATCACATCGCTCGAGTCGTCGCTGAAGCCCCGAGTGGCCGCCGTCGTGCGACGGTGAAGCGTCTGCACGACATCGACTGTCACGCGTCGCTCAGTCGACCGGCTCGAATTCGATTACTCGATGTACTGTTGTTCCCACTCTCTTCGGTTTTCGATTTGCTCGAGGCCGCTGTCGCTGATCGCGTAGTAGTTCGTTCGGCGATCGAGCTGTCCCTTCTCGACGAGCGCTTTGTTGACGAGCGTGTCGAGATTGGGATACAGCCGGCCGTGATTGATTTCGCTGTTGTAATACTTCTCGACTTCGTCTTTTACTTCCTGGCCAGACGGCTCGTCGGCTCCGGCGATCACGTACAGCAGATCGCGTTGAAATCCGGTCAGATCGTCCATGTTGCAACCACACCGATACACCAACTGTTCGACTATTTGTTATCGTTCTCGTATCAACTGTTTCTCGACTGTGTGTACGGTCTAACTGAGATAATTACAGTGATATTCTGTTCCACTGTCGGTAACAGATGACTACGGGCGACGCGCCTCGTCACACCGCTTGCTGGCGGTTCGTCGCTCGGAGTGTCGCATCTGTACGTCTCGCGTCTCTGCGGGCTAGTTTTAGTCGTGCGAGACAGTCAACGACCGCTTACTATCGAAACGAAAAATGAACGGATCGTGAAACGATCGCTGCGTTTCCGAAGACGTACTCTCGACTGTGAATGTGGTAGAACGAGACACGTTCGGTGACGACTGTCCTCCGCGTCGACGTTCGTCGTACTCGAACGACCTGTCACTATCGCGGTCGCTTGCCGTGTAGTCTACCGAAGAATGTGTATTGGATTGTGAAATCCGCTACCGAACGTGTAGAGCCGTGTTAGAGGCGGGTGACGTTGGTGGCGCGGGGGCCCTTGGGGGCCTGTTCGATGTCGAATTCGATGTCTGTGCCTTCTTCGAGGTCCGGACCGCCAACGTCTTCCATGTGGAAGAAAACGTCATCGTCCGCGTCGTCCGTCGAAATGAAACCGTAGCCGCCTGTGTCGTTGAAGAAATCAACGTTTCCTTTCGCCATTGCAATCCAAGAGAGTGCCGGGTTACGTATAACAGTTGTGTTATACTCGTCCTCTCGGGAGACAGACACACGCTTGAGCGAAACGCGTGAGAACTCGGTTTGAAGCCGAAATATGAGCGTTTTAGAACCATATTGGATCTGACTATAAAATTCCCACAACCGTGAGAAATGCCCGTTCAGGGGGTCTTCCCGACCGATTTCACTCGAGCACGAGTGATACGTTCGCTCACGTTCGCCGGACGACCGCTCCGGGAACCGATCGGTCCGATCCAACGAGCCGCTCGAGGCGCACTCGAGGCTGTCTCGAATCGTTTAGGTTGCTCCGCTGATACGCGATGGGCATGACGGAGCCAAATTCCCCATCGCAGCCACACGCCGGCCCGACGGTCGCGCAGGTGGCGTTGATCGGGCTGTTCGTGACGGCGCTCGTGACGGCGCAGTTGACGGCCTCGAAGGTGCTCGCGTTCTCGCTTCCGATCACGGGCGCGGAGTTGGTGCTTCCCGGTGCCGCACTCGCCTACGCGCTGACCTTTCTGGCCAGTGACTGTTATGCGGAACTGTACGGCCGACGGGCGGCACAGATCGTCGTCAACGTCGCTTTCGCGATGAACTTCGTCGTTCTCCTGCTCGTCTGGTCGACTATCGCAGCCCCCGCAGCCGAGACCAGCATCGACCCGGGGATGTTCGCGGACGTGCTCGGTGCGTCGACGAACATCGTCCTCGGAAGCCTGCTCGCGTACGTCGTCAGCCAGAACTGGGACGTGATCGTCTTCCATCGGATCCGCGACTACACCGGCCGCGAGAAACTCTGGCTGCGCAACGTCGCCTCGACGGCGAGCAGCCAGGCCATCGACACCGTCATCTTCGTCGCGATCGCCTTCTCGCTCGCGCCGGCTCTCCTCGGCGTCGGTCCCGTACTCGGCGTCGGCGAACTGCTGGCGCTGATGATCGGCCAGTACCTGTTGAAACTCGCCATCGCCGTCGTCGACACGCCGATCGTCTACGCGGTCGTCTCCGTCGTCCGCTCGCGCGAGTCGACGGCCGACGACGAGCCGACGGTCGCCTGAGCGACGGGGCGCTTCCCCCGCATCCGCTTTTCGCGTCGAACGAGGACGTTTAGTAACCCGCCTCGAGAGGGATCGATATGGACGAACGCGTACGCGAACACGCGAAGGTACTGGTCGACTGGAGCGCCCGGGTCGAGGCGGGCGACGACGTCGTGCTCGCCGTCGGACCCGACGCCCACGAACTCGCGGTGGCGGTCGCCGAGGCGCTCGGCGAACGGGGGGCGAACCTACTCGCAACCTACAGCTCCGGCGAGATCACGCGCGCGTATCTTCGCGCACACGACGGCGAGTTCGACGAGAACCCGGCGCACGAGCTCGCACTGGTCGAAAACGCCGACGTCTACCTCTCGCTCGGCGGCGGACGCAACACGAGCGCGACGGCCGACGTGCCGGGGAAGACCCGTCAGGCCTACGGCAGCGCCAGAAGCGAGATTCGCGAGGCCCGAATGGACACTCGCTGGGTGTCGACGGTCCACCCGACTCGGTCGCTCGCCCAGCAGGCGAACATGGCCTACGAGGAGTACCAGGCGTTCGCGTACGATGCGATTCTCCGGGACTGGGAGGTCCTCGCCGAGGAGATGGGTCGGATGAAGGACATTCTCGACGACGGCTCCGAGGTTCGGCTCGTTTCCCGTGGAACCGACCTCACAATGGGGATCGAGGGCCGCACGGCGGTCAACAGCGCCGCCTCGGTCGCGTACGACTCGCATAACCTCCCCAGCGGCGAGGTGTTCACCGCGCCGTACGCCACCGAAGGCGAGGTGACCTTCGACGTCCCGATGACGCTCCACGGCGAATCCGTCCGAAACGTTCGTCTCGAGTTCGAGTCCGGAGAGGTCGTCGACTACGACGCCGAACAGGGCGAGGACGTGATCGCCGAGATCCTCGAGACCGATGCCGGTGCCCGCCGACTCGGCGAATTGGGTATCGGCATGAACCGCGGGATCGACCGCTACACGGACAACATCCTCTTCGACGAGAAGATGGGCGACACGATCCACCTCGCGCTCGGACGGGCCTACGACGCGAACCTCCCCGACGGCGAGTCCGGCAACGACTCCGCGGTCCACGTCGACATGATCACCGACGTCAGCGAGGACTCGCGACTCGAGGTTGACGGGACCGTCGTCCAGCGTAATGGCCGCTTTCGGTGGGAAGACGGCTTCGAGTAACTCGCAATCTGTGGATTCTGCGCCTCGTTCACGTTCGCACGTTAGTCACTACAGCCGACAGTAGCAGCCTGTTAATACCCTCTTATGCGCTGGCAACTCATACCATGAAACGGCGAAGCGGCTGCATAATAATGTAGGGAATCGTCGTTGGAATCGAGTACCGCCATGACCGGTGGCGGCGAAGTAACCGGTCGGGACTCGCTGCTCGTCCCAGACGCTGCCGCCGACTGAGCATCGGTGGGCAGCGTATTCCCTTTCAGTTGTCTGCCCGCCCCGCCGGAGGCGGTACGTATCCGGCGATCACCGTCTTCGGTGTTCGTCCCATCCGACAGTCTCACCCCTTTCGAGTGCCTACACCGACTATGCGCGATCAGCTCCGGGCTGGCGCCGCCATCTACAACGCGGGCTTCTATCACGCCGCCCACGACGCCTGGGAGGAGTACTGGCTCGACCTCGAGGCCGATACCGACGACGAGCGGCTGCTCCACGGGTTGATCCAGTTCACGGCCGCGGTCCACCACGCCCGCGGCCGCAACTGGGAGGGTGCCGTCGGGCTGGCCGAAAGCGCACGCGCGTATCTCGACGGGCCGCCCGCCGACTACCGCGACGTTTCGCTCGAACCCGTTCGGTCGTTCCTCGAGGCCCTCGCGGCGGATCCCGAATTGCTCGAGCGTCGGCGACCGATTCGACTCGCACACGAGGGATCGGTGCCGACGCTCGCGGATCTCGGATTCGAACCGACCGCGGTCGCCGCAACGGTCCTCGCTGAGGAACTTGGCTACGACGAGGGGGCAATCGAACAGGCCCGGACGTACGCTCGACGTGATCTCGAGGCCGGCGACGACGGTAGCCGGTTCATCACGCTCCTGTTCGACTTCGTTCGGGAGGACGAGCATCGGGGCATCGTTTACCAGCGGCTCACCGATCACGTCGATCGGCGGGCGGCTCGAGAGACCGACGTCGAAGGGCTGTTCTGACGGTGGTTGGCCGTTCAGTTCGCGACCGATCGGTCCGTCGACTCGAACGAGCCGTCGCCAGCCAGCCTACGAACTGGGCCGATGCTCACCGACGGGATCTGACGGAACTCTTATTTGAGCAAACGTGCAACTGTGTCTATGACCGAAACGGAAGCGAGGCTGCGACGGTACCTCGAGGACGAACTCGGGACGTGTCAGAACGAGGATTTACAGAAGCGACTCGCCGAACTCGACGACCTCGAAGCGGTACTCGATGGCCGGACGGCCGGAACCGACGTGGCGACGTTTTCGGCGCTCGGCGACGAAACGCGGTACCGGCTCGTTCGGCTGCTCGTGACGGCAGACGACGAGCTCTGCGTCTGTGAAATCACCCCGCTCGTGGACGTCAGCGACAGCGCCGTCAGTCACGCGCTCTCGACGCTCACCGACGCCGGACTCGTGACCAAACGAAAGGACGGCCGATGGCGAAAATATCGCGCGACGAAGCGTGCAACCGCTCTCTTAACCGTTCTCGACGGCTCCCGGTAACGCTCTCTTCTCCCAGTCCGACGCTGCTCGAACGAGGCCGCCGCGCCGTTCGAAACGCTTTAATGATTGAGCACTTGTTCATATAATATGGTTCGAACGACGAACGAGGACGAGCGACAACGAAATCAGGCACCGACGATGAACACGGACGACTCACTCAGCACACGTAGCAAGCGACAGCGGGACGGATTCGAACACACCGGTGCGTTCGGTCAACGGACCGGTGAGTCGGATCTGATCTTTTTCGAGGGAATCGTACCGAAGATCGACGGTGAAGTATTGAACACACACTCAATCGAGGAGCAGACGGCGACCTGTTTCGACCGCCTCGAGTCGGTGCTGGAAACCCGAAACGTGACGCTCGACGACGTGATGAAGGTCGACGTTCATCTCACCGATCCGGACGCCAGCGAAGCCGTCGACACCGTGTACGACTCTCGGTTCGACGGGGTCGAACAGCCACCCCGAACCGTCGTCGGTGTCTGTTCGCTCCCCGGCGGTGCGGACGTACAGTTGGACGTCGTCGCGGCCGACGAATAGCGGTGTTTCACTCACGATCAATGTCCACGCACTCTGCAGTCGAGCCGACGTGCCGGGTTTCACGCCTGTCGACCACCGCTGACTCGGAGGAGTTCGCTTCATGAGCGGCGTCGAACACGACCATGGACCCGACTGCGGTTGTTCGGACTGCGGCGACCCGCGGTCGATGGACTTCCTCGACAAGTATCTCACCGTCTGGATCTTCGGAGCGATGGCGCTCGGTGTCGGCCTCGGCTCCGTCGCGCCGTCGGTCGTCGACCCGATTCAGGAGTACTCCCTCGTCGAGATCGGTCTCATCGCGATGATGTATCCGCCGCTGGCGAAAGTCGACTACCGACGGCTGCCGCGGGTCTTCTCGAAGTGGCGCATCCTCTCGTTGAGTCTGATCCAGAACTGGCTGATCGGACCGACGCTGATGTTCCTGCTCGCGGTGATCTTCTTCAGCGGGGTCGTCCCGTGGTTTCCCGCCCGTCCCGAGTACTTCCTCGGTCTGATCTTCATCGGGATGGCCCGCTGTATCGCCATGGTACTCGTCTGGAACGATCTCGCGGACGGCTCTAACGAGTACGCCGCGGGACTCGTCGCGTTCAACAGCGTCTTCCAGATCGTCACCTACGGTGTCTACATCTGGTTCTTCGCGCTCTTCCTCCCGCCGATTCTCGGGTTAGAGGCCATGGCCTCCGGCATCGAAGCGTTCGACATCACCGTCACGCAGGTGTTCTGGGCGATCGCGATCTTCCTCGGCGTCCCGTTCGCCGGCGGCATCCTCACGCGCCTCGGCGGTGTTCGAGCCAAGGGTGAGGAGTGGTACGACGAGGAGTTCGTCCCGACGATCAGCCCGATCACCCTGCTGGCGCTGCTGTTTACGGTCGTCGTGATGTTTGCCACGCAGGGGGACACCATCGTCGCCCGACCGACCGACGTGCTGTGGCTCGCCGTCCCGCTCACGATCTACTTCGTCGTGATGTTCCTCGTGAGCTTCGGGATGGGTCGCGGAATCGGTGCCGACTACTCGACGACGACCGCAATCGGGTTTACCGCCGCGTCGAACAACTTCGAACTCGCGATCGCGGTCGCGGTCGCGGTCTTCGGCGTCGGCTCCGGCGTCGCGTTCGCAACCGTCGTCGGCCCGCTCATCGAGGTGCCCGTCCTGCTCGCGCTGGTCCACGTCGCCGTCTACTTTCAGGAGCGGTTCGACTGGGACGGCTACGAAACCGGCCGGCTCGAGGACGAAACGATCTCCGGCGAGCTACCGTCGTCCGCGACGGACGACGATTGACCGTCGCCTGCCACACTCAGACACGAAAACCAGGGCTCCGCCTCCGACCGACTACTCGTGGCCGGCGATCCGCAACGGCTCGTACGGCTCTTCGAGGTAGGCCATATCCGACGCCGAGAGCTCCAGTTCGATGGCCTCGACGGCCTCCTCTAAGTGCTCCACGCTGGTCGTCCCGACGATGGGCGCATCGACCCACTCCTTGTGGAGCAGCCAGGCAAGCGAGATCTGGGCCATCGTGACCCCCTTCTCGGCGGCGAGTTCTTGAATCCGCTCGTTGATCTCCTCGCCGCCGCCCTGGAGGTAGGGAATCTGTTCGAGGTACTCGTCCGTCTGCCCGCGCGTCGTCGACTCGAGGGCCTCGAGCGGGCGGGTGCCGACGCCGCGGGCCAGCGGCGACCACGGAATGACGCCGATTTCCTCCTTTTCGCAGAGCGGCAGCATCTCCCGCTCTTCCTCGCGGTAGAAGGCGTTGTAGTGGTTCTGCATCGTCGCGAAGCGCTCGAGTCCCAGGTCGTCGCTCGTCCGCAGGGCCTCGGCGAACTGGTGGGCCCACATCGACGACGTACCGACGTATCGGGCCTTCCCCCGTCGGACGACGTCGTCGAGCGCCCGGAGCGTCTCGTCGATCGGCGTGTCGTAGTCCCAGCGGTGGGTCTGGTAGAGATCGACGGTATCCATCCCGAGTCGCTCGAGGCTCGCCTCGAGTTCCTGCTCGATGGTCTTCCGGGAGAGCCCGCCGGAGTTCGGGTTATCGGGGTCCATCTCGGCGTACACCTTCGTCGCGACGACCTGCGAATCGCGGTCGTAGCCCGCGAGCGCGTCGCCGAGAATTGCCTCGGATTCCCCCGTCGAGTAGACGTTCGCCGTATCGAAGAAGTTGATCCCGAGATCGATCGCGCGCTCGATGAGTTCGGTGCTCTCCTCGCGGTCGAGCATCCAGTCGCGGCCGCTGCCGAAACTCATGCAGCCGAGCCCGATGCGACTGACCGACATGCCGGTCGACCCGAGCGTCGTGTACTCCATAGGAGTTGCTGCGACGGCCGACCGTTAAAACGTCGCGACTCGAGGTCGGGGTGCGGCTTCCGGTTACGACGACAGAGAACGAAACGGTCTGCTTCAGTCGTGCTCGACGGAGAACGAAACGGCCGGTATCAGTCGTGGTCCGCGGAGTTGTCCCGCGGCTCGTAACCCAGCGCCTCCTTCGCGCGCTCGAGCGAGTAATATTTCCGGTCGTTGTCGGAGATTCCGTAGACGATTTCGTAGCCGTAGTCGGCTCGAATACACCGATCGAACAGGTGTGCACAGTCGCGGTAGGAGAGCCACATCGCCTGCCCGCGTTCGTAATCGATCGGCGGGTGGCCCCGGGTGAGGTTTCCGATGCGAACGTTGACGACCGAGAGGCCGTACTCGTCGTGGTAGTAGCGCCCGAGGGACTCGCCCGCGACCTTCGAGACGCCGTAAAGATTCCCCGGCCGGGGGAGTTCCGTCCCGTCGAGCAGGTAGTCGTCGTCGGTCCGGTACATGTCGGGCGTTCGCTCCTCCGTCTCGTAGTGGCCGACCGCGTGGTTGGAGGAGGCGAACGCGACCTTCTCGACGCCGGCGTCGACGGCGGCCTCGAAGACGGTCTGGGTCCCGTCGATGTTGTTCGTCAGGACGCTGTCCCACGGCGCGGTCTTACGGGGGTCGCCTGCGAGGTGGAGAACGACGTCGATGCCGTCCATCGCCTCGCGGACGGCCTCTTCTTCGGTGATATCCGAGACGACGAACTCGCCCGGGTAGTCCTCCGTCGGCGGATCGCGATCGAGCAAGCGCCACTCGTGGTCGTCCGCGAGGCCCTCGAGGATGGCCTCTCCGACGCGCCCCGCAGCCCCGGTCAGCAGGACCGACTGTGCCATTCGTTCGGTGGGAGGGAAAGCGACGATAAGAACCATGCGGTTCCGAGTCGGTTCGAGTGGTTGTAGCACCCTTCGGTCCAGCGGAACGGCGTGACACGCCGCCCGCATCGTAATCCCCTTGCCGACCGCACTCGAGCACGTTCACATGACCACCGACACGGACCCCACGGTTGCCGAGGCCGCCTGCTTCGAGGCCGGCATCAAGTTCGGCACGCTCTACCACCAGTTCGCCGGCACGCCGGTCTCGCCGGACAGCGCCGCGAGTCTCGCGCAGGCGATAGAGGAGTCGATCGAGAATCAGCCCCACTGTACCGACGTGACCGTCGAGGTGTTGGTCGACGAACTCGAGGCCGAACTCGCCGACTCGGCGGCCGACTACACCGAACTGACCGGTCGATTCCTCGAGGTCGACATCGTCGTCGACTACGAGGGCTGTGAGGTCGTCACGCGAATGGAAATGGAGGACGGCTATCCGCTGATGCGCGTGGAGTCGGTTCGGGATCGGTAGTACCCCAGCTGTTCTCGGTCGCTTTGGGAGATTTCGACCTCGGGCACTCGACTTGTTCTGTCCGAAGACCATCCACGTTGGTGAACGGCCGTCCCCGTAGACGACGTTATTGTAACGCGAAATATGAAACAAGGGCTGATGCCTTATTCGGTGCTTTTGATACGTTTGCGGCCGTATTTCACCCCGCCAAGGCTATCCCAAGTGGAGTACAATACCTGGCCATATGCCACAGCCTTTTCAGCAACAGTTGACGGAACGTGCTGATTTTCACGAGTTCGTCGATCGGCTTGAGAGCGTCATCGTCTGGTCGGGAGACCCGTCCGGCGTCGATTACTTGAGTCCCTCGTTCGAAGAGATCTACGGGCGTCCCGTCGAAGATGTGAGGGAGGATTTGTCCGTCGTTACCGAGGCCACTCACCCTGACGATTATGATCTGGTCGCGAAGATGATGGCGGGCGCTGATGAGCGCATCCTGAACGGGGAGTCCGTCCAGGAAGAGTTTCGTATCATCCGACCGGATGGCGAGATTCGGTGGGTCGAAACTCGTATTTTCCCGCTCGAGAGTGGCCCGGGGGAAGTGCCCGAAGTGGTCGGCGTCACGATCGATATCACGGGCCGGAAACGCACCGAACTCGAACTCGAGCGACAGAACGAACGCCTCGAACGGTTCGCCAACATTCTCTCTCACGATCTTCGTTCCCCTTTGACCACCGCAAAGGGGTACCTCGAGTTCGTGACGGACGAATTCAGTCACACGTACCTCGACGTAGTCGAACAGGCGCTCACTCGAATCGAGGAGATCATCACGGACGTGTTGACCCTCTCTCGGATCGGAAAAGCGGCTGAGACGACCGAATCCGTCGATCTCGCGGAAACAGCCAGACGGGCCTGGCAGATAACGGGCGAGGATCGGGGTCAGCTCGCGGAGATGGCCGATCTCGGAACGATCGAGGCCGACAGGAGTCTCGTCGGTCAGCTCTTCGAGAACGCGTTTCGGAACGCAGTGGAACACGGTTCCACAAGCCCTCACTCACAAGCTCGCGAGGACGCCGTCGAACACGGTGCGCAGGACGTCACGGTTCAGGTCGGGCTGCTCGAGGAGAAAAACGGGTTCTACATCGCTGACGACGGGAAGGGCATTCCCGAAGCCGAACAGGAGCAGGTGTTCGAGGCCGGCTACTCCACGTCGGATACGGGAACCGGCTACGGTCTCCTGATTATCAAGGAGATCGTCGACGTCCACGGCTGGGACGTCCGTATCACGGATTCAGAAACCGGCGGTGTCCGTCTCGAGATTTCGAACGTCAACGTGAACGACTACGGTACCCACTGATACGGTCCTCTGTAGTGACGTACCGAAAATCATCTGGCGGTCGCGGTTGCACCGGCAATGACGTGCAGCAGTCCGTCTCAGTTCTTACTATCGTTGCCACTGAAACAGCGTGCCATCGAACGCTTCACAATGATCAGTAGAGAGGACCACGTACCTTTTTCCGCCTCGGATTCGCTCACTCCGCTTGCGAGTGGAACACTGCGGAAGACCCTCACCGTCCGCGAGCAAAGCGAGCGGTTCGCCGCCGGAGTGGGGTGAAACCCCGTGACGGCGGCCTTTTGGCATCATCAGAGCCGCCTTGCGACTCTGATTAACAGTCAGAACGCGATGCGTTCTGACAGCATCAACGGGTTTTGCCGGGGGTTGAGGCTGGCGTCGCAGACGACAGCCGATGCCCCCGGTAAAAGGGGTTGCTGCACTGATTGGTTCGAGTTAGCTTCCGCCATCTTCCGTTCCTCCTCGAGACTGGATCGACCTCCCTTTCGAAACTTCGCTGCCGTTCGGCCAGTATCACCCCGCTCGAGTCGATTTTCACTTTCACTTTCGGGCGACCTTTTAACCCCAGTCACGGTGAAGGGAATGACATGAGCCAAGCGACGTTCGGCGACGACGAGGAACTGTTCGGTGAAGCCGCCAACGAGATGCGCGAAGACGTCGAAGCCTCGCTCGAGGAGGCCTGGGACGCGCTGCCGAGCGCCGACGACGTCTGGGAGACCGACGCGGACAACGTGCTGGGCGTGCTCAACGGACTGAATTCGGCGTTGAACGCCGGCGACGCCGAAGACCACCTCCGCGACGCCAAAAAGTGGTTCACGATGGGGCAGCGAGCCGACGCCTTCGAGGACGCCGACGACCTCGAGGAGGAGATCGGCGACCTCGAGGAAGCCATCGAGGACATCTCCGACGCCGGCGAACAGGTCGGCGAACTCACCTCGACGATTCCGGCCCTTCGCGGCACGCTCGAGGACGCCGGTCCCGCCGAGGACGAGGACGACGACGAAGAGGAGGAGGAAGCGGAGAGTGAAGCTGACGAGGACGACGCAGACGAGGAAGACGAAGAGTAATTTCGAGCCGACGCACGGTCACCGATACTCGCTCGGTCGAGCCTGCTACCGACGCTCGGGTCGCGAGACGTCTCGCTCCACGACGGCCTCGAGCAGTCGCGCCAGCGCGTCGCCCGCTCGCTCGAGCAGTTCCTCGCCGCGCCGCTCGTCGCCCGCCTCGGGATCCCCGACGACGCCGTTCTCGCTGAACTCCGCCGAATCGTAGGCCAAATTCGTGTAACTCACCCACTCGCCCCAGCCGTCGGCTCGCCCGGATTGAGCTTCATCCATCCGATCCTCGCGAACCAGGTCGGGCTCGCAGTGGCGAAGCAGGGCGGTCTCGAGCGGCCCGCCGTGGCCCATCTCCGCGGAGTGTTCGCCGACGGCCTCGAACCAGGTGAACGGGACGGCGTAGGCGTCGCCGTCGCGGGTGAGTCGACCGCCGACCTCCCGCAACGCGTCGATGTTGCCCCCGTGGCCGTTGACGATGACCACGCGGTCGAAGCCGTGGTAGGCGAGGCTCTCGACGGCCTCGCGGACGTAGCGCCGGAACGTCTCGTCGGAGACCCACATCGTCCCGGGGAACTGGCGGTGCTCTTCGGCGACGCCGACCGGAATCGCCGGCGCGCGCACGACCTCGCGGTCGACGCGGGCTATTCCGGCGTCGGCGACTGCTTCCGCGGCGATGACATCCGTCCCGAGCGGCGCGTGGGGGCCGTGTTGTTCCGTACTCCCGACGGGGACGACCGCGAGATCGGTCTCGCAGTCGCGAACGTCCGTCCACGTCGCGTCGCGTAGGTTCATGGGGAGTACTCCCACGGAGCGGCCAAGAAACTCCCGGTGGGCGCGACTCGCTCTCACCCCCATTTAGTACGCTTGCCCCTGCCGGTCCCGTCCGTATCCGACGGTGCGTGAAATTCGACGCTATGTATCGCGGCGGCGACGCTCTCGAGGCCCTCCACGGCTCCGTTCCGGAGTGGCTGCTCCTGCTCGCTGCACTCGTGACCCGCCTCGGCGACGTCGCGGCCCTCATTTCGATCGCGATCGTGGCGTCGTGGTTGCTGACGTGGCGGGGAACGCCGAACGGACTCGAGTATCCGGGGACGGGTTCGGAGACGGACTCGACCGCACCAAACGCCGACCGCGCGCCCGCCGTCTGGCTCGTGGGCGTCGTCGTCGGCGGGCTGGCCGCGATGACCGCGCTGAAGTATCTCTTCGCGTTGCCGCGGCCGGAGCTCGTCGCGACGACCCCGAGCACGCTACCGACGGCGCTCGAGTCGACGTACGTCTCGACGGTGACGCTTGGCGGCTACGGCTTTCCGAGCGGCCACGCGGTCGGAGCCACCGTCGCCTACGGAGCGCTGGCGCTGGCGATTCCCCTCGGCACGCGTCGCAGCCGACTCGCGGCCGCGGGCGTCCTCGCGCTCGCGGTGAGCTTCTCGCGGGTCGTCCTCGCCGTCCACTACCCCGGCGATATCGTCGCCGGGATCGCCGTCGGAGTCGCCTACCTCGCGACGGTCTGGTGGCTGCTCGAGCGGTCGCCGGTCGATCGAACGACGACCGCCTTCGCGCTGGCGCTCGGTCTCGCGCTCGTCGCGGTCGGCGTCAGCGGCTTTGCGGGTCGATCGGTGGCGTACGCCGCACTCGCAGCCGGCGGTCTGGCGGTCTGGTCGTTCGCCCGCCCTCGCTCCGGTCGGCTCTCGTCCGCACGGCCCGCGTATCACGCGGAGTCGGCGACGGTTGCGCTCGGACTTCTCGTCGCGCTCGTCGTCGTTGGTGGCGGGTTACAATCAGTCGGTCCCGCTGCCGGGCTCGGCGCGCTCGTCGTCGCGCCGGCGGTGATTCGGTCCCGACGAGCGTCCGGCTCTCGCCGGTCTTCGCGAGTGGCGAACGCAGGGCCAACCGGTTTCCGACGCCTCGCCGACAGTTCTCGTATGACCGACGACAACCGACAGCTGGGCGTCGAACTCGGCGAACTCGGCGACCAACTCGAGTCCGCGGAGTATCCGATGAGCGAAGACGAGTTGCTCGAGGCGTACGGCGACGAGGAGATCGAAATGGAAGGCGAGACGTCGACGCTCGAGGACGTCATCGGCCCGCTGAACGAGGACGAGTACCGAGACTACGGCGAGGTCGAACAGGCGATCATGAACATGGTCGGCGACGAGGCCATCGGACGGAAGAACTACAGCGACCGCACGCCCCCCGCGACGGGCGAGGACCGTCAGGACGAGGGCGCACCGGACCAGGACGACCAGGAAGGTCAGGAGTCGTTCTGAGGGGTCGCCGAGGGCCGTTCGCTCGGGTAGCTCGTCCCGACGCGAGTTTACGGGCCAAAAACCAGCAGTATGAAGGATCCGATGCCGATGAAAAACGCCGGGACAACGGTTATTTTGGGCAGTACTGAGTGCGTTTTCGAGATTCCGTGCGTGAGAAGATAGATGCTCCAGAGGATCGCGATGAACGCCGTGATCAGTTGCACGGCCGCCAGTTCGCTCAGCGCCGGTACGGCGGCGATATCGGCGGTGAGCTCTTCGGGCGTAAACGTGGTGTACGTCAGCTGCTGCAGCTGTCGCCAGCCGTAGAGTGCCGTCGGAACGAACACGACGATATTCGGTGCGTACGCCCAGCCGGCGACGGCGACCGCGTCGGTGTGCGACCCGCTCGCGTTCGCACCCCCGCTTCCGAAGTGCATGATCGCGGCGACGACGAGCAACGTGATGCCCCCCAGGGTCGCCGACGTGACTAACAGATTGAGCGTCATCGCCAGCGTGTTGTCGGGGACGAAGAGCTGCCAGATAACGACGGAAAGCCAGACGACCTCCAGGAGGGTGTACGCCACGAAGACGGCCAGTCCCTGCTGTAGCGTCTCGGAACGCGTTTCGAAGTAGCCCGCAGGATCGAACAGCGGTGTTCGCGGCGGCATACCCGATGTGACGGTTCGAACATACTATCTGTTTCGGTACCTATAGAACGTAATACGAACGTCGAGCGGTGTCGGTATTTGTGCTGATAGCGTTCGCCTTCCGTATCATCGGGTTCGTTCGATGACCGGTCGTGACCGGTCGATGACTGCGTGTCGACGCCCGAGCGAGCCAGCGATCGGAGAGCGCGGTGAGAACGGTTCAAGTCGATTGGGTTGCTACTCGTAGGTCACGACCGACCGCCGATGACCACACCATCCCCTCCATCGATTCCGGACGACACGTACGAAGAACTCGTCGAGGCGACGCTCCTCGCGCTCTCCAAGACGGGCTACCTCGACCTGCGTGTCCGCGATATCGACGCCGAGTTTCCGAAGAGTCGCCAACTTATCCATCACTACTTCGACGGCAAAGACGAGTTGGTGACCGAGACGCTCTCGGTCCTCGTCGATCAGTACAGCCGGGAGTTAGACAGTTCTCCGGGTGACGACCCGCTGGCGAAACTGAACGACGAGATCGACCGAGTTCTCCTGGGCGAAGCGATAGCGGACTTCGACTACTGGATGTTCGTGACGGCGCTGTACGAGATCATGGCGCAGTCCCACCACAACCGGGATCATCAGGTACTGATCAACCGGCTCACCGACGAACTCGTCGATCACTTTCACACTATCATGCAGGGGGGAATCGACCAGGGCGTTTTCGAGGACGTCGACACGCTCCGACTCGCGAAGGTGCTGGACGATCTCATTACCGGCGCACAGAGCAAGAAGATCTTTCTCGGTAACGACGACGCGCTCCTCGAAACGCGAGCGATGATCGATCGACTCGTCATTAGCCAACTGGTTCCTGCTGACACCTCGTCCGCGACGGACTGATCGCCGAACGGTCGGCGCTCGAGTCCCCCGAGCGTCGTCGCGTACATTCTATGCCTCGGTTCGGCCGTTGATTCCACGTCGAACTGATCGGTATAGTTATGACGTTTCCCGTTCGGTAAACTAGGAGTGATTCAATGACCGCCATCCAGACGAGCGGACTCGCTCGACGATTCGGAGACGTCGTCGCCGTCGAGTCGCTCGACCTCCACGTCCGAGACGGCGAGGCCTACGGCTTTCTCGGCCCGAACGGCGCGGGGAAATCGACGACCATCAACATGCTGCTGGGCTTCACGCCGCCGTCGTCGGGCTCGGGGACGGTACTCGGCTACGACATCGAAGACGAGTCGCTCGCCATCCGCCAGTCGATCGGCGTGCTCCCGGAGGACTTCGGGATGTACGAGCGTCTGACCGCCCGAAAGCACGTTCAGTTCGCCATCGACACGAAAGGGGCTACGGACGACCCCGACGACCTCCTGTCGCGCGTCGGACTCTCCGACGCCGCCGACCGCAAGGCCGGCGGCTTCTCGACGGGGATGAAACAGCGCGTCGCGCTCGCGATGGCTCTCGTCGGCGAACCCGAGTTACTCATCCTCGACGAGCCGTCCTCCGGGATCGACCCCAACGGGGCCCGCGAGATGCGTGCGATCATTCAGGAAGAACTCGACCGCGGCGCGACGGTGTTCTTCTCGAGCCACATCATGGAACAGGTCGAGGCGATCTGCGACCGCGTCGGAATCATGAGCGGCGGCCGACTCGTCGCCGAGGACTCGATCGACGCGTTGAAAGACCAGTTCGACGACGAATCTCGGCTCATCCTGACCGTCGACGCCGTCCCCGACGGAATCGTGTCGCGCCTCGAGCCGGTCGACGGCGTCCTCGACGTCCGCGTCGATGGCACGGACATCGTGACGTCGGTGTCGAACTCGCGGTCGAAGGCCGTGGTCATCAACGCGGTCGAGGACGCGGGCGGCGTGATCGCCGACATCACCGCCGAGGACCACTCGCTCGACGATCTGTTCGCTGCGTTCACCACCGGTGACGGGGCGACCCGCGGCGACGCGCGAGCGTCTCGAGCCGAAGCGGCTCTCGAAGAGGTCGACGCATGAGCTGGGTGCAGATCGCGCGGAAGGATTTCGCGGACGCGAGCCGATCGATGATGCTCTGGATCCTCTCCGCGCTGATGATCCTGCTCGTCGCGGGCATCTCGTCCATCCCACACCTCCTCCACACCCCCGGCCAGGGACCGGCCCCCGGGTTCGACGAGGCGTTGAGTTTCCTCTTTACGGTGGTCGTGACGATGATCTCGATCATCGGGCTCGTCGTCGGCTATCAGGCGATCGTCGGAGAACGCGAATCCGGGAGCATTCGGTTCCTGCTCGGGCTGCCGAACAGCCGTCTCGACGTGATCATCGGGAAGGTTCTCGGTCGAGCCGCCGTCGTCGCCGTTCCGACGGTGATCGGCTTCGTCGTCGGCGGCATCGTGATCGCAATCCTCTACGACGGGTTCGACGTCGTGACCTACGTCAGTCTCCTCGCGTTCTCCGTGCTCATCGGACTGGTGTACGTTGCTCTCGCCGTCGGCGTCTCCGCGAGCGTCAGCACCCGCGCGAAGGCGGTCGCCGGCGTGCTCGGTATCTACATCGTCACCGACTGGCTCTGGTGGGCCGTCCCGATGGCGATCTACTGGCTACTCGAGCGAGAACTTCCCGGCACCACCGATCTCCCGACCTGGTACCTCTTCGTCGAACGACTCGGTATCTGGGAGCCGCTCGCGGTGATCTCCGGAACGCTCGTCGACATCGCCGGTGTCGAGACCGTCCCGCCGGCGGATCGACTCGCCGGTGACGTTCCGTTCTACCTCGAGCCCTGGTTCGCCTGGGTGTTCGTCGCCGCGTGGATCCTGGTCCCGCTCGCGATCGGCTACTACCGGTTCAATCGGACGATTCTCAGCTAACCGTCGACCGATCTCGAGAAAATCGCATTCGGTGACGGCACTGCTATTCTATCGCGTTCGACCGGCGATCAGTCGTCGTCATCGCCGGCTTCCGTCCGCGCAGTTCGGCGCTGGGCACGCTCGATGAACTCCTGGGGCAACTCCTCGATCTCGCCGGCCTGGACGCCCCAGAGGTGCGAGTAGAGCCCGCCGTTCTCCAGCAGTTCGTCGTGGCTGCCGCGTTCGGCGACACTCCCGCCCTCGAGCACCAGGATCTGGTCGGCGTCCTTGATCGTCGAGAGCCGGTGGGCGATGGCGAACGTGGTCCGCTCCTCGGTCAGATCGTCGATCGAGCGCTGGATGAGCATCTCCGTCTCGGTGTCGACGTCGCTGGTCGCTTCGTCCAACACGAGGATATCGGGATCTTTGAGCACCGCGCGGGCGATGGCGACGCGCTGGCGCTGGCCGCCCGAGAGCTTGACGCCGCGCTCGCCGACCATCGTGTCGTAGCCGTCGGGCAGATTCCGAATGAAGTCGTGAGCCTCGGCGGACTTCGCCGCCTCGACGATCTCCTCGCGGGAGGCGTCGAAGGTGCCGTAGGTGATGTTCTCCTCGACGGTGCCGTAGAAGAGGAACGACTCCTGACCGACGTACCCCATCGACTGGCGCAAACTCGGCAGGGAGACCTCGCGGACGTCCTGACCGTCGATCCGGATGGCTCCGTCGTCGACGTCGTAGAGCCGGAGGAGGAGTTTGAGCACGGTCGACTTCCCGGCCCCCGTCGGGCCGACGAGCGCGACCGTCTCGCCGCCGTCGACGTCGAACGAGACGTCGTCGATGATCCGCTCGTTCTGTTCGTAACCGAAGCTTACGTTCTCGTACTCGACGCGTCCCGCCGTCACCTCGAGATCCGCGGCCCCTTCGTCGCGTTCGATCCGGCCCTGTTCGTCCATCAGACCGAAGATGCGCTCGCTCGAGGCCTCCGCTCGCTGGTACATGTTGACGACCTGGCCGAACTGGGCCATGGGCCAGACGAGCTGCTGCGTGTAGAGAATGAACGCGACGAAGACACCTTCCTGGAGCGTCCCCGTGAACGGCCCCGGCGCGGTGCCGGTGAAGACCCAGTAGCCCCCGACGACGAACGTGAGGACGAAGCCGATTCCCGAAATGAGTTGGAGGCCCGGGAAGAATCGAATGCGCAGCCAGATGGCCTCCCAGTTCGTATTGTAGTACTTCTTCGAGACGTCCTCGACGCGGTCGGACTCGTAGGGCTCGGTGTTCGAGGACTTGATGACGCCGATCCCGCCGAGGTTGTTCTCGAGCCGGGAGTTTACCTTCCCGACCGAGGAGCGGACGGCGGCGTACTTCGGCTGGATCTTCTTGACGAAGATGTAGGTAAAGATCGCGATCAGCGGGACGGGTGCGAGCGAGACCAGTGCGAGTTGCGGGTTGAGCCAGAACAGCAGAAATGAGATCCCGACGACCATGACGATCAGCCGCGTCGCGGAGTTCATCCCCTCGTTGAGGAAGCGCTCGAGTTGGTTGACGTCGTTCGAGAGGACCGACATCATCTCGCCGGTCTGTTTCGAGGCGAAGAACTCCATATCCAGGCGCTGCATCTTGTCGTAGGTCGCGGTCCGGACGTCGTGTTGAATGTCCTGCGAGAACGCGTTGAACCCCCAGTTGCGCAGCCAGTGGAAGATCGCACCGAGGACGAACGAGCCCGCGATAGCGGCGGCGACGAACCAGAACTGGCCTTCGCGCGTCGCCGGCAGCCACGCTTCGGGCAGGATCACGAGCGGGACCTGCTCGGCGAAGGCCGCATCACCGAAAATCGCGTCGATGGCGACGGCGAGCAACAGTGCAGGCAACAGATCCAGCGCTCGCGCGAGCACGCTCGAGATCAGCCCGACGGTAGCCGAAAACCAGTAGGGACGACCGTACTCGAAGAGCAAGCGACGCATCGGACTCTCGACCTGCTCGCGCTGCTCCTCGAAGGGGTCGTCATCGTCCCAGTCGACGTCCTCCATTGCGTTCGGCTCGGGGTCCGTTGCCAATAAGGGTTGCTACGAACCGAAACATCTCGACGGCCGAGCGCGCTCCGGACGTTTTCGTGTGGGGCTCATCGGTACTCGATTTCGATCACGTCGCCCGGTTCGATTCCCATCCCGTCGGCGTAGCCTCGCGGCACCTCGAGGACGTACTGGGCCTGCCCGGTGTGCTCGAGATCCTCGCCGTCCTCGTCGGTCTCGGGTGCGCGGGCCTCCTCGATGGACGTGATCTCGCGGTCGGCGTCGACGAAGATGATATCGATGTCGAAGTCCATCTCGCGCATGACGTAGGTTCGTTCGCCCTCGCTCGAGTGGACGAACAGCATTCCCTCGCCGTCGGCGAGCGAGTCGTGATCGCTCAGCCCGGTGTAGCGTTCGGCGCGGGTGTCCGCGACCTCGGCGTCGATGACGGCGAGTTCGTCGCCGGTGTCGGCCTCGAGGACGCGAACCTCGGCTCGCTCCTCGGCCCAGGGCGGGGTGACGAATCCCAACTGGAGGACGAGCAGGCCAATCAGGGAGAGAGTGGCGATGAGGAGGAGTGACTTCCAGACCCGCTCGAGGACCATACCGATCCTGCGGCGTGAGAAAGTAAAGGTTATTCGGACGGGGGGATTTGGTCGGCATACGGGCTCGTGGTCTAGCTGGTTATGACGCGGCCTTTACAAGGCCGAGGTCGGTGGTTCGAACCCGCCCGAGCCCATTTCTGTGGCGAGCAATTCCGCGAGCCACAGAAATGTATGTGAGGGCGGGTTCGAACCCTATCAGTCGCGCGCAGCGAAGCGAGCACGTCTGATTTCGGTTCGAACCCGCTCGAGCCCACCATCGAAACTCGCCCGCTGTCACACTCCTTCCTGTAGTTCGGATGGAACACTCGCTCACTGGCTGGACGAATTGATCACGGACACATCTCTGAGGAAATAGAAGGAACAGGATGTGAAGACCGGCACTACAGGCAATTCAGTTAGTTAGTAGAGGGAGTGTCCGGCGATGGACGACATCTGAAAAAACGGTCCCCAAAAGAGACATCCAAAGGACACAGAGAACGAGTCCAAGAACCACTGCCCAGTGAAAGTGTATTGCAAGCGGTGCAAGAACTACTAGGGGAATAGCTATCGGAATAAGACTTATCTGTAGTAGTTCTCCAAGCCATGCCGGCCCAAAACCAGCCATTTCGATGAGCGCCCAGACGAAAGAGACAGCGATGAAAATACCGAATACGGCGAGAGCGGTATTATCTGGCTGAAACAGCCGCTGACGGTACGGTAACGTATACTGCTCAGTCTCGCCACGCTGCTGCCTGAAGCGTGCGACGACCGCAGCAAACACGGTAGAACCGAAAACCGCAGTTCCGATAGCAATTGCGACCACTTCTGTGGTGGGTTCCGTGTAGGGTGGTAGCCGCTCCGTCGTCACGTTACGATTGATGTACCACACTGCCGGAAAGAGCGCCATAAAAAACGGAATGACCATTGGACGAATGAGTCGTCTCATTATTCACTCTAATTTATGCTAACGTATAAACATAATCATGCTCTGCACCCGTTTTGCAGTTACTGAAGAGAGTGAGAGGAACACCGGTACCTGCTTGCCCTGTACGTGCCGTTGGATGCTCACAATCGATCTCCCGCCGAGCATCTCAACCTCCCTTCCGCTAACCCGTCGCGATAGGTCCACGAAAACGATCCTCCCGCCCGATTCGACTCGAGACGAATCGACGATCCCAACTCGAGTGCCCACAACTCACGACACTAGAGCCACAATCACTGCGCCGAGTACAGCTCCGCGTACGCGCCGTCCAACTCGAGCAACTGTCCGTGCTCACCACGTTCGGCGATAGTGCCGTCCTCGAGCGTGTAGATCCGATCCGCGTCTCGAACCGTCGAGAGACGGTGGGCGATGGCGAGGATCGTGTACTCCTGGGACATCTCCTCGATGCCGTCCTGGACGCGGCGTTCGATGTTCGCGTCGAGGTCGCTCGTCGCCTCGTCCAACACGAGGATGTCGGCGTCCTCGAGCAGGGCGCGGGCGAGGGCGACGCGCTGGCGCTGACCGCCGGAAAGGCGAACGCCGTCGTCGCCGAGTTCGGTGTCGTAGCCCTCGGGCAGTTCGTCGAGGAACTCGGTGACCTGGGCGATTTCGCAGGCCTCTTCGATCTCCTCCCTGGATGCGTCGGCGTTCCCAGCCGTGACGTTCTCGAGGAGCGTCGTGTTGAAGATGTAGGGGTCCTGCCGGACGAACGCGAGTCGCGAGCGCCACTCGTCGGTGTCGAACTCGCCGATGGGGTCGCCGTTGGCGGTGATCTCGCCGCTGTCGGGTTCGTAGAGCCGGGCGACCAGCGCGGCGATGGTCGATTTCCCCTCGCCGGACTGGCCGACGAACGCGACGAACTCGCCGTCGTCGACGCGGAAGGAGAGGTCGTCGAGCACCGGCTCGTCGGGTTCGTAGGAGAACGAGACGTCCTCGAACGCCAACGGCGTCGGCGTCTCGGGAACCGGTCGGTCGCCGCCCTCGTGATCCTTGTTCGCCTCGAGTTCCTCGATGAACTGCTGCGTTCGGACGAGGTGTGGGAGCCGCCCTTCGACCTTGTAGAAGTACTCGTTCGCGTTGCTGACGCGGGGGCCGAGCTGGAACATGATGAACAGGAACGCGGCCAGCGCGCCAAGCGACATATCCGCGAACGTGATCGAGACGTAGATCAGGCCGAACACCATGACGGCGATCCCGAGGTTGTACGCACAGCCGATCGCGGCCTCGTTGCGGCCGAGTTTGATCGACGAGTTCGTGAAGCGCTCGAGGTGAGTGGAGAACGTGTCGTAGATCTCGTCGTGTTTCCCGATGAGTTTCACGTCCCGGATCCCCTGGGTCCCCGTCTGGACGCTCTGTTGGATCCCCTCGTTCGCGTCGGCCACCTGATCGCCGACGTCGTAGCCGCCCTCGAGCACGTGTCGAACCAGGAAGGTCAGGCTGACGATGGCGACCCCGGCGACGACGGTCATGAGCGGCGAGATGTAGAAGGCGATGGCGAGGTACATCCCGATCAGGAGCACCTGTTCGAAGAAGCGAACAAAGTCCCGGATCACCTTTCCGGCGTACTCCGCCTGCGTCACGATCGCGTTGAGGACGTCGTCGGAGCCTTCCTTGTCGAAGTAGGCGACTCGAGCGTCGAGCGCGCTCCGGAAGGCCTGCGACTGGAGGTCGCGAACGTAGTGGGTCCGCAGCCAGACGCGCATCCAGCCGACGGCGAACGACGCGAGATACCGAACGGTGATCACCGCGCTGACGGTCAGCACGATGTAACCGAGCGTAAACGGTATCCCGATGAACTCGAATGCGGTCAGGAAGACGCCGACGAGTTCGTCGTCAGCGGCGGCCTCGCCCGACCCCTGCGCCATCTCGATGATCGGGATGATGAAGCTCACCCCGACGCCCTCCAGTACGGCGACGATTCCGCTGAAGACAATGAGGAAGACCGTGAGTGCCGGGCGGTAGGTCGCAACGAGGTACAACCCCCGGAGCTTCTCGCGACGCGTGAGATCCTCGGTAGACATGAATTCGATTCGTATGACCGTTCGAGACGGTATTGTTATGGGAACGTTATCCGCGTGGAGAGTGTTCGCCTCCGATGGTAGTATTCGACTATGGACCGTGAACGATTCTGCCATCTTTTGCGCCCACGGGACGTTTCCCACCGTATGTCACTGCCCGATCGGTCGTCGCTGCCGACTCGGACCATAGAGCGCGTCTACGCCGATCTGCCGTTCGACGTCCCCTCGCCGGTCAAGAACGCCTACATTCGCCGAACGGTCGACGACGACTTCGGTCCGTTCGATCATCCGCCGGATCCGTTCGCGACGCTGGCGGTCGATCCGGCCAACGTTCGATCGTTCACCGGTCGTCCCTATCCCCCCTATCACGAGAAGGAGGCACAACTGGGCACCGTCCGCGACGGCGACTGGGACCGAACCGACGACGTGGAGATCGTCGACGACGACTACCGGGAGCGATACGACCTGTACCGGGCCGATCGGTTCACCGAGAGCGTCTTCTTCGAGTCGATGCGCGCGCATTTCGAGGACGGCGTCGACTGGACCGAGACCCCGTTCGTCGAGCGCTGTCTCGAACTGGCGGACGCCGGCGAGCCGTCCTGGCGGAGTCTGACCTCCCGCGAGGATATTCTGGATCGGTGTGCGGCGATCGATGCGCTCTACGAGCGGATCGAACGCGACGGCTACCGGTCCCAGCGAGACCTCGATTACGGCTCCCTGCTCGGCGTCACCGAAGAGGTGCTCGTCGACGTCGGTCGCGGCGGCGACCTTCTGTTCGTCAACGGTCGCCACCGACTGGCCATCGCGAAGCTGCTGGGTCTCGAGTCGGTTCCCGTGGGCGTCCTCGTTCGCCACCGAGACTGGATGATCTATCGAGACGACTGCGGCCGATCGGGGACGGTTCCCGACCACCCCGACCTCCGCGACTTGGCCGAGACCGACGGCTGAGCGGTGCGTCACCTGCTCGCGAACTACTTCCTCAGAGAACGAACGCTCGTCGAGACACCGTGCGGGCCAAAGCGACGTTCGAGCCACGTCCCCGCCGTGACTGCTACCCGAAACGGCTAGCGCTTAGCGACGAGATCCAGCCACTTCGAGGACCAGATCCACTCCGTCGACGACGGTCGATCGTCGTCAGTCGTCGCGATTCGCACGCCGACGACGCCGGACATCGACTGCGGGTCCCACTCCGCGTCGGC
Source organism: Natronorubrum texcoconense (assembly GCF_900100335.1). Classification (GTDB taxonomy): domain Archaea; phylum Halobacteriota; class Halobacteria; order Halobacteriales; family Natrialbaceae; genus Natronorubrum; species Natronorubrum texcoconense. The sequence goes on from NZ_FNFE01000004.1 coordinate 391,628, forward strand.
TGGTGCCGGCCTGAACGCGTCGTCGTCTCGGTTCTCGAGCATGTTTCGTACCCGTTACGACGCGACGAAGGGGGTTAGTTAGGCGCGGCTGAACGGCGACCACGTGGTCCATACCGTTCGATTCGCCGTCGGTAATCGTCGATAGTGCGGCCGGAAGCGAACGGCTGCGGGGCACTCCTGCTACTCAACTACTCGGGACCGACATCGCGGCCCCCCTTCCCTCGTTCGAGGAATCGAACCCGTGCAGTTTGCACACGTCTGGATGATCGAGGTGTGCTTTCGCCCGATCGGCCAGCGCCGACCGTCGCGTCGCAGCTGAGAGTTCGTCGCGGATCGCCTGCCAGCGCGCGTGTCGGCGACGGACCAGTACGGGAATCTCCTCGAGATTCAGCAGCTTCGCGATGGCCAGTCGGTGGTCGCCGCGGTCGCCGTGTAACACCGTTCCGTCCCTGCCGATGCTCACCGTGACCTCGTCGAGTCGCGGATCGAGCGTCCGATCCCACTTGTAGAAGACGTCCCGCTGGTAGTCGGGTCGCTCGGCCCAGAGTTCCGGCTGCGAGCGGTAGCCGTCGGTCGCGATTCGCTCGTAGATCGCGTCGAACTCCTCGAAGCGCGCCTCGAGTTCGGCCTCGGTTGCACAGCCCTTCGGCTGTTCACCGGCTGCGAGTCGCTCGCGGTACTGCTCGAACTCGGCCGTCTCTCGCCAGGGAACGCCCCGATCGAAGTGTGCCTCGACGCTGCGGTAGGCAGCCGTCTCTCCGACCGGGACCGTGTCCCGATCCCAGTCGCCACCGTCGACTCGCCCCCAGCGTTTCGACGGCGTTCGGACCTGTCGATCGATTCGGGCCGGATCGAGCCACAGCCGAACGAAGGGATCCGCGTCCGTGATCGACTCGGGATCGACTCGCCGTCGCGCCCGGAGATACGTCCGTCCGGCCGGAATGCCCCCCGCTCGAGACAGCAGTCGTCGACAGAGTCGATCCCGTCGCCGCCGGTACACCGGAACGCTTCGACGGTACAACTCGCGCGGTCCCTCCGACCGCGCCGTCGAGGATGCACGTTCGAGTAACTCCCACGGACTGGGTTCTCGGGCCATTTTGCGAGGCTACGTGGCTTTGCGATGTCAGTAATGGGTCCGTGATAGTCATCCGAACTGTTGTCTCCGGCGCCAACGATCGTTTTGGGGGTGACCGGTAGCGGTCGTCGAGAGTGCTCGCTCACGGCTGTCGGTCCGGTTTGCACCATAGCATTCCATTACCCTCCACCCAACGTCGAGAACTGGGGATTACTGACGTCGATCGCTCCACTCGGAGTGCGGTAACTCGAGGATACGCTCACAGTGACCGCTTTCGATCTGCAGGAATCGCTCCCGGCGGTAAATACCGACAGCGACGGCAGTCGTGGCTATCGACTCGAGCAGTGTCGAACCGTTCGTCTCACTGGAAAAAGTGGCCCCCTGCCTCGAGTCGAACTGATCGTTGCTCGTCGCTGTCCAGCCGTATGCCACGCCTTAGTGTTTGAGTCGGGCGACGTTCTCCCGGATCTGACCCAGCAGGCCGTCTCCGGACTCCTGTGTGAGGGCCGCGTGGAGCGTCGAGTTCTCCGGTTCGTCCTTGACGACGACGCGGAGGTACGGCTCGAGCTGGGTGAAGTTCTCCGAGAGGACGACGGTGTGATTGTCCTCGTCGTGGTCGACGACACCCGCGTCGGCCAGTTTCGGGACGTGACACTGCACCGAGGAGACGTAGACGCTCTTGTACTCGTTCTTGGCGACTTCGTCCGGCGGGACGTCGTGCTCCCAGCCCGCGACCTGTTCGGCGAGCGTCGACAGCTCGATCGGGCCGTCTTGTCCGCGCAGCGCGTAGAGGAGGTATCGGCGGCGGCGGTTGGCAAGCAACTCGAGGATGGTGTCAGCAGAGAGTTCTTGATCCTCCTGACTCGAGGTAAGTGCTTCCATAACACGATATTACTCGCCAGCCCGGAAAAGGGTGTCTTGAATATCCCGAAATCCAACAGACGCGGGTCAATGGCTCATGAACGTGATCGTATTCTCCCCGTTATTGTTCGATACGTGTTCCTACTGGGAATTACTGTCTGGAAAACTTACCGTGGGTGGTACTCACACGAACAGCAACTCCGATTCGAAATCCTTTTTTATACCATCGACGGATGTGTGAGTGAGCCGCCTTAGCTCAGACTGGGAGAGCACTCGACTGAAGATCGAGCTGTCCCCGGTTCAAATCCGGGAGGCGGCATACTTTTCCGCGAGGCAATTCGCCGAGCGGAAAGTATCCAACCGACCGGTTTGAACGAGAGAACACGCAGCGCGAGCGAAGCGAGCGACCGTGTTCGCGTAGTTCACAATCCGGGAGGCGGCATCCCTTTCTCGCCCGATACCAACTCGAGAAGCTCTCAGACTCGACCAAAGATCGACGAATTCCCGACGAGTTCCCGTTTACGTGAGCAGAGACCCTACGACTCCTTCGGGAGCGACATACGGCAAGCGCCGTTTATTAGTCCCGGCGAAACTCCAAAACGGCCGGGCCACGACGTTCCTCGCGAACCAATGTCCGACGATCAGTCCTCCGAGACGAGCGAAGCACACATCGACGATGCCGTCCTCGAGCGGACTGCCGACCGATCCGGGGTCGACCCAGAGACGATTTCGGACGCGCTCGTCGTCCTTCACGCGGCGTTGATCGGTCGCCACTCCACGCTCGAGCGGGAATACGAGTACGCAACTGTCGACGGTACTCGAGCGTATCGCGTTCCCGAAACCGTGTGGGACGACCTAGCCGACGAGTTCGGATTCGAGGACGAGGTCGCCGCAGCGGTCGAATTCGCTCACTCCGAGCAGGCGCAACTGGTGTTTGCGGACGCGGTCGGCGTCGACGACCGCTTCGGAGACGGTGACCGCGGCGTCGTCGTCGGCATCGATACCGCCGAGGAGTTCTAGCTCGGTCCGGGACCACTGCAGTCTCGGCGCGGGTCACATTCGGGCGATGGCAGTACCGTGGCGACTAACTCGTGAGCGACGGAGATGAAACCGACCGGACTCTGACCGCTGGACGTCACAGCGCCGAGCGAAGCGAGCATCTGACGGTTTCTCCCGGTTCGAAAACAGGGCGTATTTCTCCGAACGACGCGGAACGTAGCCGAACGAGAGTTAAGCCGTTTCGCGGCAAAGGGAGGGTATGACCGAAGAATGGCACCTCGACAACGAGCGCATCCGGTCGTTCGTCGACACGGTGGACGAAGCCGCAGACACACACGAGGAGATTCCGGATCTCCTGGCAGCGCTCCGCGATCCCTTTCGGGACCTGCTGACCGACGACGATTGGCTTCCCGAACCGTACGACGGCCTCGTTCCCGACGGCTACGACGACAAGGGGGAGATGGGGCGCGACATCGCCCAGTGGCTCCTGTACCGCCGTCCGGAGAAGCTCACGATGTTCACGCTCGTGCTTCCGCCGGGCGTCGAGACGCCAGTCCACGATCACCTCGCGTGGGGACTCGTCGGCATCTACTCGGGGACGCAGACGGAGGATTTCTACCGCCGAGCGGACGACGAGGACAACCACATCGGCCACGCCGATCTCGAACATCTCCGTACCGAGGAGGTGGAACGAGGCGATTTCTACGAACTCATCCCGCCGAACAACGACATCCACAAGGTACGGACGTCGTCGGACGTGCCGAGCGTGAGCGTGCACCTGCTCGGGGCAGACGTGGGCTGTATCCAGCGCCACCAGTTCGATCCCGACGACGAGTTCGTGGAACTGTTTCAGTCGCACTACACGAACGTCCGGTGCGAGCGGTCGCTATCACCCCCGGACAATCACGGCCACTCGCATAGCCACCAGCACTGATCGACAACTACGGCGCCTCGTAGCGCCCTCGTGTTGTCTCCGGTTCGAATCCGCTAGGTGGCACTCCGCTCGAACACGGCTGTCGACTACGGGACGGCGTTCGGAACCCGGCGACGGTTTCGACGAGGTGGAGAGCCGCCCGTTCGCGTGATATCGAACTGTGGATCGGAACTATCCAGGGCTCGGTCCGAACGGAGTCGATCGGAAACCGGCTACCGGGCAATCTCACTCACAGGTTCTCGAGGTCCCATCCCACGAACTCGTCCTCGAGGTCCACCTGCAGCCCCTGCAACACTCGCGCCAGCCCGAGATAGCAGCCGGAGAGCATGCCGACGCCGAGGATCACGGCTTCGTCGTAGTGGGCGGCCAGTCGCTCGTGGGTGTCGTCCGCCACGTCACCCTCGACGAACTCCTCGACGTACGCGACGAGGGCCGCGTACTCGTCCGCGAGTCGGTCGGGTTCCTCGCGCGAGACCGCGAGGATCTGCTCCGGCTCTACCCCCTCGTCAAGGGCGACGCGAACGTGCTGGTGCCACTCGTAGGCCGTCTCCGCGTAGTAGGAGGTCGCGAGGATGACGAGCTCCCGTTCGTGCGCCGAGAGGCCGCTGTTGGTCCAGACGACGGAGCCGTAGGTTCGGAACCCCTCAAGTAGCGCGACGTTTCGCCCGAGCGTCCGGTAGACGTTCAGCGTGCCACCCGTCAGCGAGTGGCCGCGGTCCGCGTCGTCCACGTCGGCGTCGGAGAGCGTGTCGAGCAGGTCTCGCTTCTCGGCCGGCAGGTCCTCCGGATCGACGTAGCTGATTCGTGCCATACCGTGGCGTTTCGCTCGAGGGGCATATAGTCACGCCCGCAGCGGATCGTGTCGTCGATTGCATCCTCGAGCGAACGACCCGTCTCCGCGGCGCCGCGCTCATACTTCTCCTGTTACTTCCTCACTCGTGGCGACGGTCCATCGTGTCGTTCCGCTACACGTTCATAATACCACGATTCATTCCCAAGATTTCTTTAGTGTATTTTTTGGAGTCCATCGGTAGTGGTAGAGTTATGCGACGAAGAAACTATTTGGCGGGAACGGCTGTCGGAGCGGTGACATCGGCAACGGCTCTCTTGGGCGGCTGTCTCGATAGTTTGGAGACCGACGGAACTGGATCCGGAGCGGAGGACACGGATACGGACGACACCGATACGAGCGATGTCGACGATTCGGTCGATGACGAGGAAAACGAGGCGAATGACGACGATACAGATGCCACGGACGGGGAGGACCAGGACGCGGACGATTCAGAGCAAGACGTCGATGATGATTCGGCGCAGGATGGAGACGAGAGCCGAGACCAAGACGACGAAAGTGAGCACCAAGGGGAGGACGAGAACGAACAAGCGGACGAAGGCGACGAAAGCGAACAAACGGACGGAGACGACGAACCAGCAGGCGATGGGACCGTCGAGTTCAAGGTGATCGATATGACGCCGAGTATGGAATCGGGGACCGAGTTCACCTACATCATACTGGCTCACACGGACGGGTCCGAATCGATTCCGGGTGCGGCGTCGTTAGTCGACGAAACCGGTGCCACTGTCGACTCGGCGAGTTACGAGGCGGTGTCGGGCGGCGGGAACTTCGAACTGACGTATCAGGCACCGACGGTCGATGAGGATACCGAAGTCTCACTGATGATCGAAACCGACCACGGATCGGTGAACCTCGGCAACGTGCACGTATTCCCAAGCGAGACGGCCGAGAACGACGACCCGAGCGATCCGGCGGGGAACAGCACCGAGAACGGCGACTCTGGCAGTCCGACCGAAAACAGCACAGAAAGCGACGACTGAACGTCTGGGGCCCCACGAGGAGTCGATCGGTCGTGGCAACTGAACGGCGAACGATTATCCCTTTCCTTCTGTTTGCTCTCTCCGTGAGCAGCGAGACGACTACCAACGAGAGCGACACGTTCGAAATCGGCGATACGACTATCCACCGACTCGGTTTCGGGGCGATGCGCCTCTGTGGTGAGGGGATCATCGGCCCGCCGGAGGACGAGGAAACGGCACGCGAAGTCCTCGAGCACGCAGTCGACTACGGCGTCGACTTCGTCGACACCGCGGACTCCTACGGCCCCGGCGTCAGCGAGCGCCTCATTGGCGAGACGCTCGGCGATCCGGACGACGTGCTGGTCGCGACCAAGGCCGGTCTCCTCCGCAACCGGGAGGGTGAGTGGCTCGCCCACGGCGAACCAGACTACATCCGCAACCAGGTGCTCGCCTCCCTCGACCGGCTGCGCACCGACACGATCGACCTCTACCAGTTCCACCGTCCCGATCCGGACACGCCCTACGAAGACTCCGTGCAGACGTTCGCCGAACTGCAGGACGACGGACTTGTCGACCAGGTCGGCGTCAGTAACGTCTCCGTCGAGCAACTCGAGACCGCCCGCGAACACGTCGACGTCGCGACGGTCCAGAATCGGTTCAATCTGGACGATCGCTCGAACGCGGACGTGCTCGAGGTCTGTGCGGAGAACGACATCGGCTTCATCCCGTGGGCGCCGATCGACGGCGACGACCTCGACGAACACGGCGACCTGCTCGACGAAATCGCCGAGGAACACGACGCGACGCGGCGGCAGGTCGCGCTGGCGTGGCTGCTCGAGCGCTCGGACGTCATCCTTCCGATCCCGGGCACGTCGGACCCCGACCACCTCGAGTCGAACGTCGCGGCCTCGCAGCTGTCGCTGTCCGACGACGAGATCCAACGGCTGACCGACGCGGCGAGGTGAGCCCAACGCGGAGCGCTCAGGCCTCGAGTTGGCCCGCGATTCGCTCGGAGAGGTCGGTGAGGTAGAACGAGCCCCAGATAGCGGCGACGACGGCACCGACGACGTCGTAGACGAGGTCGACGATCGTATCGTCGACGCCGTGCTGGGCGACGACCGCCTGGAGGCCGAGCTCTCCCGCGCTCCAGTCGATCGCGAACTCCATGAGTTCCCAGAGGACGCCGAAGGCCAGCACGAACACGAGGATAAACGCGAACAGCATCGTCGGCGGAACGTAGATCTCGTCGGTGTGGAGGTCGATCGCTCGGACGACGGCGTACCCCGCCGCGGCGACGATCGACGCCGAGACCGTGTGCGTCAGGCTATCCCACGGGCCGATCATCCCGTACAACCCGGCCGATCCGAGCGCGTGGAGGAAGACGGCCGCCGTGAGCCAGAAGACGAGTCCGGGCTCGAGGGGCAGTCGGGCGTCGCGCTCTAAGACGGCGGGGAGGAACGTGATCGAGAGCGCGATGGCGGCGTTGACGACCGTCGTCAGATCTCTCGAGAGGAGACCGTACAGCAAGATTACGGCGAGGGCAACCTGCATCGCACGTGAGAGCACCCTCACGGTTCGTTCGGGTGCATCCAGCCGGTCACGGATCAGAGTCGGAACCGGATCCGGTTCGGCGTCGGGCGAGGTTTCACGCGGTGCGGGCGTTCGATCGGAGGTACTCTCCGCGTACGTCCGAAAGTAGCGATCGAAGAGGACGCCCGCGAACAGGCCGGCGAACGCCGCGTAGGCGAAGTCGACCATCAACGCGTGGTTGGCCGCGTCCTGCGACCGGCCGTCGAGGATGTACTCGGTCCCGAGGAGGGCGTCGGACAGCCACTGCGCGACGTTCCACGCGCCGGCCACGGCGAGCGTCGTGAGCACGACTAGGCCGATCGCGAACGCGTGGTTCATCCGGACCGCCGTGAACCGATCGATCTCGACGGTGGCGACGAGCGCGATCGCCGCGACGGCGACGTAGACGCCGATCGTCGTCAGCGGAGATGTACCGAGTAGCGTCGCATCGGCGACGGGGAGCACGACGAGCACCAGCAGTTCCCACGGCGGCATTACGCGCGGGTCCCGAAACGACGCCGCCGGCAGGACGACGACCAGGACCGCGAACCCGGTGAACGCGAACCAGCGATAGGATCCGGAGAGACCGTGAGCGACCGCGAAGGACGCGAGCGCGATCGTGACGAGCCAGGCCAACGCCGCGTTTCGCCGCGTCGCGTTCACCGCACCATCGAGTCGAGCGTCGACCATACCGTTCATCACGGGACGGGATCGCTAAACGAGTGAGCCTGCGTACGGGTACGATCGCGGTCGAACGCGCGAGGTCGCAGAAAGGTGGGTGAATCAATCGCCGACGTAGACCGTCCGCAGCCGCGAGCCGCAGTCCGGACAGCACAGCGTCTGCCACTTCGTGGGGTCGAGACCGCCCATCGTCTTCGTGCGGCGGGCGTCCTCGAGTGCTACTGCGGCGCCACAGCCATCACAGTCGAAGGGACCGTCCGAGTCGGACATCGCCCGATCGTACGCGCGGGTGGGTATTGGCTTGTCGGTCCGGTCCGTGCGTCGTCAGTGCGATAACCGCCGTTCGATCGGCGACTGCCGTATCGCTCGTTCGTCACTAACCGAAGAGTGAACTGACTGTGTGCGAACGAGTAGCGCATGGGAACCACGGCGGATATCGACGATCTCGACGGCCTCGAGCACGGACTGGCTCGCGTCAACGACACCAAACTCCACTACGTAACGGCCGGGGAGGGGCCGCCGCTGGTCCTCTGTCACGGCTGGCCCCAGACCTGGTACGAGTGGCGCGAGGTGATCCCCACCCTCGCGACCGATTACACCGTCATCGCGCCGGATCTGCGCGGGATGGGCGATTCCGAGACGCCCCGTGCGGGCTACGACAAGGACACCGTCGCGACCGACGTCCGCGAACTCGTCCACCACCTCGGATTCGACGACGAGCCCATCGCGCTCGTCGGCCACGACTGGGGAATGGCGACGGCCTACGCCTACGCGGCTCAGTACCGCGAGGAGGTCGCCGCGCTCTGCGTGCTCGAGGCCGGCCTCCCGGGGATCAACGAGGACGGAAAACGCAAGCTCTGGCACACGCGCTTTCACAACGTTCCGGACCTGCCGGAGCGGCTGGTCGCCGGCCGGGAACGGCTTTACCTCTCGTGGTTTTACAACGAAGGTGCGTACGACCCCTCGGCGATCACCGGCGACGCCCGCGACGAGTACGTCCGCTGTTACTCGCAGGCCGGCGGACTACGGGGCGGGTTCGAGTACTATCGGGCCTACGAGGAGGACGCTGCGAACAACGACGCGCACGCCGAGGAGCCACTCGAGATCCCAGTCCTCGCGCTGGGTGGTGCCGCGTCGTTCCGCGAGCTCCCGATTCGCGACATGGGGGCGGTTGCGACGAACGTGGAGGGGGAGGTACTCGAGCGTGCTGGCCACTGGATTCCCGAGGAACGGCCCGAGTACTTCGTCGAGCGGTTGACCGGTTTTCTCGAGGACGCGATGTAGTTCCGAGAGTGTAAAACGGGCTCGACGGGCGGTGTCGCCCTCGCTGCTCGTCCTCGAGGGTTATCCGAATTGGGCGAGAAAACCCACGACTTCAGTCGTGGGCAGATGTCACGCTATCAGAATGCCTTCTGACCGATCCGTATCCGATTCGAACTGTGAAATCGCCTCGGCGACGTCTTCATCGGTTGCGTCCGGTGGGCGCTGCTCATCGTCCGTTTCGTCAGTCATTTCTCGTCTCTCTGTCGGCTTCCTGTCTGTATAATGAGTGGTGGAGATAGTTCACAATCCGTTCCGCTGGGTATCCACACCGCTGGCAGATGCTCTCCCCTTGCTGGGGATCCCACGCTGGCTTGTGTTCTCCATCGTCACACGTCGGTTTCATTTGGTATCGCTTCCCTTCCCCATACGGTCGAACGGAGCCAGTATGCATAGCTGTCAGGTAATGTCTACGTTAGCTCGTAGGTTACCCCCGAGTAATTACGATCCTGGGTTCTGACCCGACGAATTTCTGTGGCTCACGAGGTCGTTTGCCGGAGCAGTACGGCTACTTCGAGGCATTGCTCACTCCGTTCTCGATGACGCCGCAGGAAGTTCGGGTGCAAGAATCGAACCCGATTGCGAGACTCGCTCTGCTCGTCTCGCGTGACTCGATTCTCTGACGACTCCTACGGCTCACGAATTTGTTCGCCGGAGCAGCAAAGCTGCTCCGAGCCATCGCTCACTCCGTTCGCGATGACGCTGCAGGAAGTCCGGGTGCGAGAATCGAACCACGGTCGATCGCTTCCTTCCTCGCTTCGCTCGGAAGACTGCGCTCTCTCTGGTTCGATCTCGCCTTCCGGCTTTTCCGCTCCTCACTTCGTTCGTCGCGAAAAAGTCCGGGTGCGAGAATCGAACCCGCGTCTCAGCCTCCACAAGGCTGAAGGATAACCACTACCCCAACCCGGACACGCTTGCAAGAAAAAATACGCGCGGTCGGACTGAAATACGTTACGACTCGAGTACGCACCCGTGCGACTCCGTACCGCGGGATTTCCAGACGCACTGCCGACGAGACCGTTACACGCCACATCAGCGACCGTCGACCGGGACGTTTTTCGGCACACAGGCCCTAGCACCGCCAACGCGTGGCCATCACCGACAAAATCTACGTCAAGAATCACCGCCAGCTCAGCTCCCAGCTCGAGACGAACATCCCGAAGGGCGCGTTCAAGGGCGCGACGCTGGACATGCTTTTCCAGGGCCAGGGGCTCGAGAAACTCGACGACGCGACCCGCGACCGCGTCCTCGATTTCACGGAGGACTTCCTCGACTGCGGCTGTGACAACAACCCCTACTGCGGCTGTCCGGAACGGAAGTTCCTGCAGTATCTCCTCGAGTTGCGCGCACAGGGGCTGGGTCCGGACGCCATCGTCGACGTGATGACCGACGACTACATGGTGTACGCCTACCCCGGCGACGTACTTTCCTTCCTCGACAACGCGGTGCGGACGCTCGAGGCGGCCGAAGGGCTCGCGCAGGTCGACGGCGCGAACGAAAAGTACGACGAGATCCGACGGGAGAAGCAGAATCTCACCCGCTGATCGCAATCCGCAGAGAGCCACTAAGTCCCAATCTGTACACGCGCCACCCCAGATAAGACGCTGACTCCTACCGCGTTCTACCGCAACTGGTAGGACTCGTCTTCCTCGTCGAGTTCGTCGAGCAACAGCACTTCGTCCTCCTCGTCCTCGAGTCGGTCCTGCAGGTCGTTGACGTAGCCCTTGTACTCGTCGAGCTGTTCCCGGAGGTGGTCAGCCTCGAGTTCGAGCCGTTCGTGTTCGCGGATGAAGCTCTTCGGGACCTCGACGCTCGGCGGGAACGTCCGGTCGCCGTCGTCGCCTCCCGACCCGGCCGCCCCTCGCGCCTCGAGTTCGTCCTCGGGGACGACTTCGACCTGGCCATCGTGTTCGACGAGGAGGTCGACGTAGTCACGAAAGACCGCGGACAACGAGATGTCGCGTTCCTCGGCGATGTCCTGGAGCGCCGCGAACGCGTCCTCGTTCACGCGAAACGAGATCGTCTTGTTCTTGTTGCCCATTGGCATCTATTCGTCGGTCCTGATACTTAACGGTTCGTCAGACGAGGTGCCGCGTCCCGCGTCTGCAGACCCTCACGACCGGACAGGCTATCCGACTCCGGACCGAACGCAACCCATGCTCACCGACACGCCGGGGCTGCACCACGTGACGGGGATCGTCGGGGACGCCCAGGAGACGATCGATTTCTACGCGGGCGTCCTCGGCCTGCGACTCGTCGCGCAGACGGTGAACTACGAGGACATCCTGCAACACCACCTCTACTTCGGCGACGCGGCCGGCTCCCCGGGAACGGTCCTGACGCAGTTTCCGGACCCCCACGCCGATCCGGGTCGCCGCGGCACACCGCAGGTCGCGTCGGTCTCGTTCGTCGTTCCGGCAGACGCACTCGAGTTCTGGCAGACCCGACTCGAGGATCACGATATCGCCGTCGAGGGCCCCTCCGAGCGATTCGACGAGCGCGTGCTGCAGTTCGAAGACCCCGTCGGAACGGCACTCGAGTTCGTCGCCGGACCGGCGTCGGATCCCGGCTCCGACCTCGACACCGGTACCGAGCCGTGGACGGCGGGCCCCGTCCCCGAAGCCAGCGCCGTCCGCGGACTCCACGGCGTCTCGCTCCTGTCGGTCAACCCGTACTCGACGGCGAGCACGCTCGAGACGCTCGGCTTCGACCACGAGGCCGAATACGAGAACCGAATCCGATACCGGGCCTCGGGACCCCGAGCGACGGCGATCGATATCCTCGATCGCGAGGCTCCCTTCGGCCGCGAGGGGCCCGGAACGCTCCACCACGTCGCGGTCCGAGTCGACGACGAAGCGTCCCTCTACGAGTGGCACGACCTCTTCGCCGAGCGCGACTACGACGTCTCGCGGGTCAAGGATCGGCACTTCTTCCACTCGCTGTACGTCCGCGAACCGGGCGGCGTGCTCTTCGAACTCGCGACCGAGACCGACGGCGTCGCCGCGAGCGGCGAGACGGGCGGCCCGGGGGAGTCGCTGTACCTGCCCGGTCGGTTCGAGGCGGACCGCGATCTGATCGAGAGTCAACTTCCCGCACTGACGGCTCCAACGGGAGCCGCCCTCGAGCGATGACCGGCGCGGATCGATCGATGCGCGCAGTTTCGGGACCCCACGCCGGCCAGCCGCTGCTCACGGCCGGCGCTCCCGCGCTGGCCGCCGAGGCCGCGTTCGTCGTCTGCCACGGCCGCGGCGCGACGGCACAGGGCGTCGTCAACCTCTTCGAGCCGACCTATCGCCACGGACTCGCCGTGCTCGCGCCGCAGGCCGACCGAAGCCGCTGGTATCCCCGCCCGGCGAACGCACCGCGAGCGGAGAACGAACCGTGGCTCTCCTCGAGCGTCGACTGCGTGGCCGCAGCGCTCGAGCGAGCCGAATCGATCGGCATCCCGCCCGAACGAACCGTCCTCGGCGGCTTCTCGCAGGGCGCCTGCGTCGTCGCGGAGTTCGTCCACCGTAATCCGGCTCGTTACGGCGGCCTCGCCGTCCTCTCCGGCACGCTCCCCGGCTCGATGGACGACCTCGAATCGATCGATATCGACGGCTCGCTCGCGGGAACGCCGATCCTGCTCGGCTACGGCGTGGACGACCCTCACGTCGATCCAGATCACGTCGCCGAAACGGTTCGCGTCTTCGAACGGGCTGACGCAACCGTCGACGAGCGGCGCTACCTCGAGACGGGACACGAGGTCACCGGCGACGAGTTCGACGCGATCGGTGGGCTGTTCGAGCGCGCTCTCGAGTCGTGACGAGCTACGTCGAATCCGGGCCGAGTCCTTTCTCCGAAAGCTCCTCGAGCGCGTCCTCGCTCTTTTCGAGGTTGTCGAGCCCCATGCCGTCGAGGACGTGATCCGCTTTCGTGAACTGGATCTCCTCGTAGTCGACGATCTGGAACCGGTTGCCCCACGGATCGTGGAACTCGAGTCCCGGCACGTCGAGACGGTCGATTTCGAGTTCGGCGAGTCGCCGTTCGACGCGGCCCGCGTCGTCGACGACGAGTCCGAAGTGGCGCGCGTCGTCGGCCGTCTCGCCGGCCGCATCGGTTTCGGCCAGCGCGATGAACTGGTCACCCATGTCGATGAACGCCTTCGTGTTGCTTCGGCCTCGGAGGTCGAACGCGAACAGCGAGCGGTAGAACTCGAGCGCGTCGTCGATGTCCCCGACCTCGAGTGCGACGTGATTCGTCCCGACGAGTCTGGCGCGGTCGTCACGGCTGTCGTCAGTTTCGCTCATACTCGTTACTCGTCGCTCGAGTCCGGTAACCGCTGTGCTGGCAGCGTCGCTCGAGTCGAGCGAGTCGGCTCCGAAAAGAACGGCGTCGGTCGACCGTTTCAGGCCGGCGCTTCGGCTTCGTCCTCGTCTTCCAGCCCCTCGAGTCCCTCGAGGGCCTGGATCACGTCGTTGCGGTAGTTGATGACCGGCGAGTCGTATCGCTCGCGGGCCATCTGGGCGTACTCGTTGGTGGGGGCCGTCGACCCGCTCTCGGGCGCTTCCTGCTCGGCCTCCCACTCCTCGAACGCTTCGATGCGGTCGAGGGTTCGTTCGGCGGTTTCGACGACCCAGCGGTCGCGAGTCGCGTCGTCGACGACCGCGATGGATTCGGGTCGGACGGAGACGTTGACGGTGCCGTCGTCGGTCTCGTAGGTCCGCGGCTTGCCGACGATGGCGACGTATGCAGGCGGCTCCGTATCTCGCAATACGGCGGCGGCCTCGGGCTGGTACTGCCCGGCGTAGACGAAGAACGTCCCGGTCGGATCGACGACGCGGCCGCGCCAGTACTCGCTGTCGTCGCCGACGTCCTCGGTTTCGGTGAGGGTGCCGACGATGAACACGCGGTTCGCGCGGTCGCCGGTCGGGAGGAGCGCGTAGTTGGGTGCGCGCTCGTCGTCGCTCTCTTTGAAGGAATACGTCGAGTCGTTGAATTCGGAGGCGAAGACGCGGCGGGCGACTTCGCGGGTGAGTTCTGCCTGGCTCATGTTACATCGACCTCGCTTTGATCAGCAGCTGTTCCGGATCGGCCGGCCCGTCGAGCTCTTCGACGTCGTCGGCGAGCACGTAGCGGCCGAACGTCGGCCCCTCGATTCGGTAGTAGGTGCCGACGATGTCGTCCATGATCTCGTCGGCGACGATCGTCGTGTCCAGAGCGTCCATCGCCATCTCTTTGGCCTCCTCGAGACTCAGCCCCGTCAGGTCCTCGGTGGCCTCCTTGTCGAAGATGACCTCGTGGGCGTCGATGCCGTCGTCGACGACGGCCTTGATGCGGAGGTCGAACTCGCCTTCGACCTCGCCGTGTTCGTTACAGCGGCCGTTCTGGAGGACGCGCGTGCAGTCCTCCTTCGGGCAGCGCTTGATGAGTCCGCTGCCGCTTTGCATGTCGACGAGTGCGCCTTCGATCTCGCTCGTGTCGTCGCCGACTTCGAGTTCCTCGTCGAGCTCCTCGATCACCGTCGTCGAGTTGAGTTTCACCGAGTACCGGCCCTGGTACTCGTCGGTGACGACGTTTCGGAGTTCGTAGACGCCGCCCTCCTCGAGTGCGGGGAGGTCGGATTTAGCCCACTTGGTGAACTTGATCGTCCCCGTCGGGTCGCCCAGCAGGCCGACCTGCGCGACGGAGTCGCTCCGGGGGTCCCAGAGTTCGATAACTTTCGCGGTGAGGTCGATCCACTGCTCGGGTTCGTCGACGTCCTCGACGTTGGCCGCCTCGCTGCCGCCCCGCGAGATGTCCTCGCGCTCGAGGCCGGCCTCCTCTAAGTAGTGGTTGGTGACGCTTCGGCGTGCCTCGTCGATGGGTACCTTGTACTCGTCGACGAGCGTGGTCAGTCGCTCCTCGACGTCGTCGACGCTCACGTCGATGTGGTCTGAAAACTGCGCGTGTATGTCGTCCGCGTGCTGTCGTACGTCGCTCATTGTGTCACGCCTCCTCTTTGGTTTCACTGGGAGGCATACGTCGGTTCGCGCCCAATAGTATTTAAAGTATCGGGGCCGGAGTGAAAGTGAATACTGGCGGGCCGAACCGGGAGACGGCGGGGAGACTTCGATCAGTCGTCATCGGACCCGTTGTCGGAATTCGCGTTCTCGTCACCGCTGTCGCCGGCGTCGGTCTCCTCGTCGTCGCCGTCGGTCTCGCCATCGTCACTGATCGCGTCGATTCCGTCACCGTCCGGGGTTTCGACGACGATCTGAACGTGGTCCCCATCCTGCAGTTCGTAGTCGAGGTCGACCGTCTGTCCGTCGACCGCGATATCGACGCTCGTCTCCGGCTCCTCGTCGGCGTACGTTTCGCCTTCGATCGTGATCGAGGAGTCGGTGATCG
This sequence comes from Natronorubrum texcoconense, assembly GCF_900100335.1. Taxonomy (GTDB): domain Archaea; phylum Halobacteriota; class Halobacteria; order Halobacteriales; family Natrialbaceae; genus Natronorubrum; species Natronorubrum texcoconense. The sequence continues at coordinate 407,248 of NZ_FNFE01000004.1, forward strand.
GCATCGTTACGTCCTCCATGGCCTCCTCGAGCGTCACCCGCTCGGGATGCATGTGCCAGACGTTGCCGTCGCCCGGGTGGAAGTGGAACGTGCCGCCGAGTTCCTGGTAGTAGTACGCCTGTTGCTCGAAGTCGAACGTCTCGCCGTCGACCTCGACGGTGAGCTGGCCGTGGTCGTGGACGCGGCTCTCGCCGTCGTCACTGACGCCCATCATGACGACGTAGCCGACCAGCGCCAGCACGATTACACCGAGTATCGCGCCGAATCCGTACACGGCAAGTCCGAGCGATTCGTCGTCCCCATCGCCCCCCGTCCCGCGGTGGTCCTCGACGCGCCGCCGATCGATCCGACCCAGTTGGCCCTCGTGGTCGCTCGCGAGATGCTCGAGGTAGGCAGTCTCGTCGGAAAACGACGCGTCACAGTAGTCGCACTCCGGCATTGACAAACCTAGGGAACTCACCGTCTTCAATCGGTCGGTCAACGTACCCCAGTCGCTGGACCGCCGCAATTTCGGCGCGCCCGTCGGCGACGGGTCTATAGTTCTCGCGAGCTAACGGAGTGGTAATGTCGGACCGCCGTCGGCTCGAGCAGTTCTTGCGCTCGCGGTTCCGGGAGGCGGGCGAGCAGTACGAGCGCGCTCGCGGCTCGACCAACGATCAGCTCGCGGAAGCCCGCGAGGCGTACGAGGCGGCGAAAAACGCTCGCGGTCTGCCCGTTGACGAAGCGGGCCGAGCGAAGATCGTCTGTCGCCGCTACGCCGAGCGTCGAGCCGCGAAGCTCGACGAGCAGTATCGGCCGGCGTGTTACGAGGACGGCCATCCGGACTGCGAAGGCTGCGTGGAAGACGTCCACGAGGGACGAATCGAAACCTGGGGGAACTGACCGACCGCGTCTGCGGCTCAGTTACCGTTGGGTACGTCTCCGTCCGTCTGGTCGTCGTCTCGTTCCTGGCGGTCGTCTTCCCGTTCGGGCAGGAACGCCCAGACCACGACGAGTCCGACGATGACGAGTCCGAGCGCGGCCGACTCGAGGACGCTCAGATCGATGTTGACCCAGACGAGGACCGTCCGTAGCTCGACGATCAGCGGGACGGTAAACGCGAGGACGACGAGCAGCGCGCCCTTCGAGATGCGCACTACGGCGTCACCTCCGTGACGATCGATCCCGTGAGTTCGCCTGCGGTAGCGAGGGCGGTAGTGACGTACTGCTCGAGCACCAGCCCGAGGACCGGGAGCGTGTCGAGGCTGACCGGGAACGGGTTGACGTCGGGTCCGAACAGGCCGCCGCGGTCGACGATGCTCAGGATCGGGAACGTGTACGCGAAGATCACGAGCACGACGGCGATGGCCGTCCAGAGTTTGAGGTTGTCGAGGACGAGCGGTGCATCCTCGGACCCCGACAGCGTCTCGGCGTAGCCGTTCGCGGGGAGGCTGTCACTTTTGCCGTTGAACGCCGTGCCGACGACGTTCGCGAAGAACAACGCGAGCGAGAGCGTGAGCAAGATCCCGCCCAGTGCGATCTGGGCGTTGAGTTCGCCGACGCTGCCGACGGCGGCCTCGAACTCGAAGCCGTCGTACTGCGGTTCGGCGGTTCGGCGCGGCACGCCCAGCAGGCCGGCGCGGTGCATCGCGTTGGACATGAACGTCATACCGACGAACCAGAGGACGACCTGGACGAGCGCGACGGAGCGGTTCCACAGCGCCCTGCCGGTCACCTGCGGGAGGAACCAGTAGGTGACGGCCATGAACGTCAGGGCGACGGCCGTTCCCACGGTGAGGTGGAAGTGGCCGACGACCCAGAACGTGTTGTGGACGAGGTAGTTGATGTTCATTCCGGCGTTGATCATCCCCGAGAAGCCGGCGGCGGCGAACATGAGCCCGGCCAGCGCCATCCCGGTGAAGACGGGGTCGCGCCACGGCAGCGCCTTGAGCCAGCCGAAGTAGCCTTCGCCGCCGCGCTGGCGGGCCCCGTGTTCCATGCTGGCGACGACGGTAAACGCCGTCAGCAGGCTGGGCAACAGGAGGAACATCGTGTTCGTCATCGCGATGAACTTGAACCCTTCCGCGATACCGGGATCGAGATACTGGTGGTGGATCCCCGTCGGCACCGAGAGGATCAGGAACAGCACGAAGACGACTCGGGCCAGTGGGTCGCTGAACAGTTTCCCGCCCGAGACTTTCGGCAGCATGATGTACCACATCATGTACGCGGGCATCAGCCAGAAGTAGACCACCGGGTGGCCGAAGAACCAGAACAGCGTTCTGGTGAGCAGCGGGTTGACGGAGTCGATCAGGCCGAGCGACCACGGCAATAGGAAGGCGAGAATCGCGATAGCGACGCCGAGCGTGGCGATGTACCACATGAGCGTCGTCGTCAACACCATGAACGTCGGTAGCGGAATCCGCTCGTCCGGGTTTTCGGCCTTCCAGGCCAGCCAGGAGCGGAACCAGTCGACGCCGGCGAGCCAGGTGCCGACGACGAACAGTACGAGGCCGAGATAGAACAGCGGATGTGCCTGTAGCGGCGCGTAGAACGTAAAGAGCACCGACGCGCTCATGTCGATCGAGTCGGTAAAGCCGGCGAAGATCGGAATCGCGACGAGTGCGGTTCCGAGCACCATCAGGCCGTACCAGGCCCACGTGAATCGGATGTCCTCGACACCTCGGTCGAGGCTCGTCGTTATCGCCCACGTGAACACGCCCACGAGGAAGAAAATCGTGAACGTAATCGCGAGCAAGACGCCGTGTGCGGTGAGCACGGTGTAGTAGTCGGCCGAATCCATGAACCGATAGACGTCGGTCCGGTGGAGGGTCTGGACGACCCCGAACAGGCCCCCGATCGCGAGCGCGAGGAAGGAGCTGTAGAAGGCCGCCCGAACGACCTTCGCTTCCGCCGGGAACGCGTCGATGTACGTCGATCCCGCTTCACTCATCGTCCTCACCTCCGTCGGTTTCGCCATCGTCGTTCTCGTCGTCGTCACCGTCAGAGCCGTTGTCGCCGTCGTCGTCTTCGTTTTCGTCGTCCGTCTCGAGTTCCTCGACGACGGTCAGCGTCCCACTTTCCTCGTAGTTGTCGATGGCGACCGTCCAGTCGTGCTCGCCCTCGCCGAGATCGGTCGTGTCGACGGTGAACGTCGTCTCCTCGAGATCGCCGCCAGCGACGGTGAGTTCCTCCTCGAGCATTTCGTCGCCGATCTCGAGCGTCGCGGTCGTCTCGAGGTCGTCGAGCATTCGGTTCTCGACGGACACGTTGAACGCCGCCTCGTCGCCGAGTTCGAGTTCGTCGTCCGCGTCGACCGACAGCTCTGTCATGTCGAACTCGTCTTCGGGAACGACGTGGAGCATTCCCTCCATGTCGTGGTGACCGGAACCACAGTACTCGTTGCAGACGATCCCGTACTCGCCGGGTTCGTCGAACTCGACGGTCATCTCGGCGATTTCGCCGGGGATGACCATCGTGTTGATGTTGGTCCCGGCGACGCTGAAGCTGTGGATAACGTCTCGAGCGGTCACGTAGAACGTCACCTCGCTGTTCGCGGGGACTTCGATTGGATCGGGGGAAAAGGCGAACGTCTGTGCAACGACGTAGGCTTCGTACTCGTTCTCACCGACGTGTTCGACGCGCGGCTCGCCGAAGCGTTCGTCGTCGCTGATCTCGCTGGGTTCGATGGTGGGCTGTTGATCGCCGACCATCGTGATTCCGAGACCGACCGAGCCGTACGTGATCGTCGCGATGAAGCCGACGATCAACACCATCGCTGCGACTAGCCACAGCTTCTCGTACGTGTGAATGTTCATGCGAGACCCACCACCGAGAGCAGGAGGCCGGTAACCGTCGGCTCGTTTCCGAGGAACTCGACGAAGTACATGAAGAACCACAGGAGTACCAGAATGAGGAAGTACAGACCGATCAGGGCTAGCGTCCCGACCGGATCGTACTCGTCGTGCCCGATCTCCCGTATTTGATCCGACTGGTCGCTCTCTGTCGACTGCGTCATGTGTTCGTGTTGGAATACTCGTGGGTTAACAGCTAGAGAGATTCCCGACTCGTAGGAACAAGAGGCACTATTTACGTATCACCCACCGTTATACGGCGGTATGAACCTCGAGGAGTTCTCACCGCGACAGGCGCTTCCGGTCGGCTTGCTGGCGTTGCTGCCACTCTCCTGGTACGCACTCGAGAGCTCGTTGGCGGCGGGTGTCGTCTCCGCGGTCAACGTGTTGATCATCGTTGCCTGCCTCTACGTGGCGTTCGAGCCCGTTCCGGGGCATCACGATCACGACTCGAACGGCGCGTCGTCCTAACTGCGAATGGTCGCCCGCAACGCGCTTGCCCGCGACCACGACACGAGTGTGGCAGGCACCGAGCGCGCCGACTCGCTCGTGTGCACTGGAGTACTACTGTACGGAACCTACCTGCCACAGTCACTGCTATCGTTCTCCCGATCGCTGTGATCGTCCCTCGACCGCTGTGATCGTTCCCTCGCTTCCATGACCCGATTTCCCACCCGTTCCGAGTCCGAACACGCCGACGACACCGTCGACATCGGCGAGAGCGGACGAGCTACGGAGCCCGACCGAGGGGGGCAGAGCCCCGACGGCTGTACGCTCTGTTCGTTTCCAACGCCGGGAGAGCCGGTTACCGATCCAGACATCACGGGGACCTTCTGCTGCCGGGGCTGTCTCGAGATCCATCGCACCCTCGATGACGTCGACGACGCGGACGCCGACGACGTTCGCGCTCGGCTCGACGACGAGTCGTCCCTGGACGATCTCGAGGGCGAGGACGCCTTCCTCGCGGTCGACGGGATGCACTGTTCGACCTGCGAGGCCTTTCTCGAGACGCGAGCGACCGGCACGTCGGGCGTTCTGGGTGCGGAAGCGAGTTACGCGACGGACACGCTCCGACTCGTCTACGATCCCGACGTGATCGAAGACGCTCGGCTCCCGGAGATCGTCTCGGGCTACGGCTACGAGGCTCGAGACCGGGCGGACGGTCGCGAGGAAGCGCCTCGAGACGCCGCGCTCGTGAAGTTCCTGATCGGCGGCGGGCTGTTCGGGATGATGGTGATGGTCTGGTACGCCGTCTTTCTGTATCCGACGTACTTCGGCTACGAGCCGGTGGCCGACTTCGGCGGCTACGACGGCTACTATCTGGTCGTGAACATCTGGCTCATGACGTCGTTCGTGCTCTTTTACACGGGGTATCCGATCCTTCGCGGTGCGTACGTCAGCCTCAGGGCGGGGCTGCCGAACATGGATCTGCTCGTCTCGCTGGCTGCGGTCGGGTCCTACGCGTACAGTACGCTCGCGATGGTCCTCGGGCGAACGGATCTGTACTTCGACGTGACGGTCGCGATAATTCTCGTCGTCACGGCCGGTACCTACTACGAGGGGGTGATCAAGCGCCGGGCCGCCGGCTTGCTGTCGGAGCTAACCGAGGCGCAGGTCGACGAGGCTCGACGCGCGGGCGACGGCGAGAGGGTCCCGCTCGAGGCGGTCGATCCCGGTGACCGCCTGCTCGTTCGGCCGGGCGAGCGCGTTCCGCTCGACGGCTCCGTTGTCGAGGGGTCGGCCGCGGTCGACGAGTCGCTGGTCACGGGCGAGTCCCTGCCGGTCGAAAAGAACTCCGGGGACTCGGTCCGGGGCGGGACCGTCGTCACCGACGCACCCGTGATCGTCGCCGTCGGCGAGGACGCGGAAAGCACCCACGATCGACTCGTCTCGCTGCTCTGGTCGATCCAGAGTTCGCGGCCGGGCGTCCAGCGGCTCGCGGACAAACTCGCGACCATCTTCGTTCCGCTGGTCGTCTTCCTCGCGGTCGCGGCGACCGTCGGGCTGCTCGCGACCGGCTCGAGTCCCGCGACGGCGTTTCTCGTCGGACTCACGGTCGTCATCGTCTCCTGTCCGTGCGCGCTCGGACTGGCCACGCCGCTGGCGATCGCCTCGGGCGTCCAGACCGCGGCGCGACGCGGGATCGTCGTCGCCACCGAGACGCTCTTCGAGGACGCACCCGACGTCGATATCGTCGTCCTGGATAAAACGGGAACGCTCACCGAGGGTGAGATGTCGGTCGAGCGTGTTCACGTCGAGGGCGGTGGCCCCGCCGCCGACTCGAGGCCCATCTCGGACGAACGGACCGTCCTCCGTCGCGCCGCGGCCGTCGAGACCCTCTCGGAGCACCCGATCGCCGGCGCCATCGTCGATGCGGCCCGCGAGAGCGACACGATCGATGGCAACGAGGAGGACGACGACGATCACACCGCCGACATCGATGGCTTCGAGCGCCACCCCCGCGGCGTCGTCGGTCTCGTCGACGACGAGCGCGTCGTCGTCGGTCACCCGGATCACTGTCGCGACCGGGGACTCTCGATCTCGCCGTCGCTCGAGTCGCCTATTTCGGCGGCGAGAGCCGACGGCGACGTCCCGGTCGTCGTCGGCTGGGACGGTCGGGCACGCGGCGTGATCGTCGTCGGTGACGCGCCCCGCGAGCGCTGGAACGAGGCGGTCGAGACGCTCTCGGACGGCCGCGAGGTCGTCGTCCTCACGGGTGACGAGGGAGCGGCGGCGGACCGATTTCGCGACGTCGACGGCGTGAGCGAGGTGTTCGCCGGCGTGCCGCCCGAAGCGAAGGCGGAGACGATCCGCCGACTCCGAACGCGAGGCACCGTCGCGATGGTCGGCGACGGCAGCAACGACGCACCGGCGCTCGCCGCGGCCGACGTCGGCATCGCACTCGGCAGCGGCACCGAACTCGCGACCGACGCCGCGGACGCCGTGATCGTCGGTGACGACCTCGAGGCTGTAGCCGAGACGTTCGCGCTCGCAACCGGGACCCACCGGCGGATTCGACAGAATCTCGGCTGGGCGTTCGTCTACAACGCGATCGCGATTCCGTTGGCGATCGCCGGGCTGTTGAACCCCCTTTTCGCCGCGGTCGCGATGGCCGCGAGTAGTTTGTTGGTCGTGGCCAACTCCGCGCGGTCGATTCGGTGACGGCGTCTCGAGTTCGGCAGCTATCGTAACAACTGAAACGATTTACACATCGATCGCAACGCGGTCCTGCGATCGAGTGTGCAGTGACTTTCAGTGGCTACGATACTCCTCGTCGGCCGTCACGACGCGATCCACCGCGCGCCGGTCGCCGTCGTCGTAGACGTAGGTCGTCTCCGCCTCTTCGTCTTCGGTTTTCCGGTGACTGCCGTCGCAGAAGGGAAACGACGCCGAGAGACCACACTGACAGATCGCGACGTCGCCTTTCTCGTCGTCGATATCGTCGGGATCGAGCTTCCGCGGTCCCGTCGCCTCGAGTTCGACCAGTCGTGTCATGGGTCTCGATTCGAAGCGGTCGGTGAAAAGCGCGCGGCCCGACCGAACGGTTCGATCGCCTCGAGCGACGCTCGGCTGGCGCGGCCGAAACCGTCGTGAACGCAAGCTACTTGGTTCCAGTTTGTAATTCTCGACGTGGAACTACATGAGCGTCCACGATGGAGGAACGTCGATCGCTATCGCACTCGCAGTCGTCAAGACGCTTATCCTGCTCGTGGGCAGCGTTATCACGTTCTTCGCGTACAAAGCCTACCGTCGAACGCGACAGCGCGCGCTGGGCTTGCTCGCCGCCGGCTTCGGCCTCGTCACGCTGGGGCTGGTACTCGCCGGCTTGCTCTACGAACTGCTCGAGGTCTCGCTGATGACGGGCATTCTGCTCGAGAGTCTCCTCATGCTCGTCGGCTTCACCGTCATCGCCTACTCGCTGTACGTCTCCTGAGGCGACTACCTAAGGGCCTGCGCCCCGCGAGTACGACCAGTGACCGACGACGAGTCACCGACGACGGATGATCCGTCCGACCGTGGCCAGCCACGGTGCTCGGACGATATTTCGCCAGTTCTGCGATCGATCATCGATGAGCTATCGCCGGGACGTGCCCTCGACGTCGCCACCGGAACCGGCCGGAACGCCCTCGCCCTCGCGGCGCGCGGCTGGACCGTCGACGCCGTCGATCTCTCGAGTGCGAAACTGGCTCGGGCGCGTGAACGGGAGCGGGGCCGTACGCGGTCGACCGGTCCCCCACCCTCGGACCCCGTGAACTGGATCCTCGCCGACGTCGACAGCTACTGCGTTCCGGGCGGCGTCTACGACCTGCTCGCGGTGAGTTTCTTCGACGCGCGCGACCGTCTCTCGGATATCGTCGACGCGCTCGCCCCCGGCGGCGTGCTCTGGTACGAACACTACCTCGAGCCACCGGCGGGGGAGTCCAGCGCGGGGAATCCGTTTCGATTCGAGGCGAACGAACTCCTGACGGCGTGCTCGCGCTCGAAGCTGACGATCCTCTACTACGCCGAGTACGCCGTCGGTGACGAGCCACGCGTGGTACTGGTGGCGCGCAACGAGGACGGCGTCTCCCGGTGGCGGCCGGCGCTTCCGCGGCCGTAGCCGACGCCGCTACGGCCAGCTCAGTCCCGGGCTGTCCTCGTCGTCCTCGACCAGCCGGGCTCGAGTCCGCTCCGTCGAGAAGAGTCGCCGGCCGGATCGTGCTAATCCGTCCTTCTAACCTGCATCGCCGGAGCGTCGCGTGGCTCTGCCGTTGGGTCCCGATCGATTCGCCGTCGCCGTATAAGCGGCCTGTAGCTGCGACCCCAACCGTCTAGCGTGTGACGGACGAACGGTATAGTATGGAGACGCGATGGGTAACCGTCGACGGTGTTCATCTGCAACTCCCTGCTGACTGTACCGTCGACGAGCTGCGGGAGGAACTTCACAAACCGTCCGATGCGGTGCTGATCGCCGTCACCGGCGATCTCGTGTCCGTCGTCCACGACGAGGACCGATCCCTGGCCGAGATGGTCGCCGGCTGTGCGGACACGTACTACTTCAGACGGCCGGATGAGCCCGACCGAAACGTCGTGCTGGCCGCCCCGGAAATCGACGAGGCGCTCGAGGAGCCGATATCGGACGAAACGACCTTCCAGCGACCCGGTATCGATCACTGACCGTCGGATCTCTCGAGGATCTGCTGTGACGGTGGTTACTGTCTTTTACCGAGGGACAATGGGCTGTTCGGATGCTCGAGTTTTCACTCTGTAGGAACGGAGTCGAACGAACGCAGAAAGCCTAGGCCGGGATTTGAACCCGGGCTCTCGGAGACGGACGCAGAAGCCGCTAACAGGGGCTTGCGCCAGTGTTGCAGGCTGTGTTGAAAACCATGAGCCTGAAACAAACACCGCCGCACGAAGCCAAGAACAGATTTCTCAACGACAAGAAGCCGGGCGTCACCAAGAAGACGATCAAGAACTACCGAACGACGCTACGACAGTTCTGTGACTGGCTGGATGAACAGAACCTTACAGACCTTAACGAACTGGACAGTGAACTGATCCAGCGGTACAAGGAACACCGACTATCCAAGGTGAAGGTCATCACAGCTCGGCAAGACATGATGACGGTTAAGCAGTTCATAGAGTTCTGTGAACACATCGCTGCAGTTCCCCGGGGTATGTCTGATATGGTTCGAATCCCCCAAACCAGCGAGAACGACGAAATCTGCGACGATCTTCTTACCCGGGATGAAGCCCTTGAGCTGCTTGAATTCCTTCAGAAGTACGAGTACGCGACAAACCGTCATGTAACCCTACTGATCTTGTGGAAGACCGGGATGCGGATGAGCGGGCTTAGAGCGCTTGATATTGATGATTTTGATGATGGACGGCCAGCCTTAAGACTCCGCCACCGACCAACGAGAGGAACACCTCTGAAGAATAAAGAAAAGAGTGAGCGGGACGTGCTAATCACTTCTGAAGTGGCTGACGTTATCTGTAATTACATTGAGAACAGTCGGGAGGATGTAACCGATGAGCACGGGAGAAAGCCCCTTCTTACGTCTAAGAGTGGTCGTGTAGTAGAAACTACGATACAACGGTACGTCTACACAGCAACTCGTCCCTGCTACTACAACGGAGGGGAATGCCCGTTCGACCGGAAGCCCGAAGATTGTGAAGCTATGTCTTGGAATACTTCGTGCAAATGTCCGGGATCAGTAAGTCCTCATGCACTACGTCGGGGCTATGTGACTGCTGCAAGAAACGCAGGACAGCCAAAGGACGTAACGGGGGAACGGGTGAATATGAGCGGAAAGGTGCTAGATAAACACTATGACAAGGGTACAAGTGCCGAAAAGGCTGAAAGACGCCGAAATCATATAAGAGATATTTAATTAACCGTGGGTAGCGCCCCTTATGATTTGGTCTGTTTCTTTCGCTTCTACTTCTTCGGGACCATCAACATATTCTATTTTAAATTCTCCAGATTCGACATCTATGTGCCTGACGTAATTAACATCTATGAGCCTCTCACCCTCGTCAGGCATCATCATGAAGTTCATATCATCTTTTTCACTTGTTATTGGAACAGCCATACTTTCACCAGAGACAGCAGTTATGTATGCGTCCTCATACATTTCTTTCACGCTATCAGAATATGTTATATACACCTCTCCATCTTTATTACGACTAACTCTAGAAACACCGGCACAATGCGTTATATCTCCCTTTTTTGCTTTGTTTTCAACCACTTCTCCCTCTTCTTCACAGTATACTTTAGAATCATCATTGATCTTTATTTCGACCTTCAATCCAAGACCGTCATGATGCATAAACTTCTCCACATCATCCTTAGCTAGTCTTTCTAACTCATTCGGTTCATTAGCAACACCTGCCAAGAGATCTGTTGTTCGAAATACAACAACCAGAATACTAAGCAAAATAGCTGCGACCATTGCCACCGCTACCGCTGCTTCTCCAAAGCTAAGTGATGAAATAAATGCAATCGGTATTCCAAACACACCTCCAGCTATTACAGCAATAATCGCTAATGCAAAACTTTCTCCGTCTTCAAGAACACTCTTTTCACTACTAGAGTTAGCGGTTGGAGCTACCTTTCCTTCATTATGTACTGCTCCGTGACAGTCTTTGCATAATGTCTTCAAATTGTTTTTATTATGGGTGCCTTCGTCGCTAATTGGTACAATATGATGTGCATGGAGTTCTGTATTTCCTTTTCGCCCGCCCTTGCTACCACAATTCTGGCAGGTATATCTGTCTCTCTTATAAACTTCTCTTCGACGTGAGTCCCAATCTGAGGGATACTTATTCTTCACGCTACCAAGTCTGTGTAAGGGGGTAAACAATTTGTTGGCCAACCCGTATGCAAACAATCCTTTCCACACAAACTACGCCTTAAATTACCAGTCACCACTGAATTCGCATTTTAACCCTATTTCCTCGGCCAATTGTGGAATGTATCTCATCTTTGAATTCGCACTAAGTGTAGTATGTAAATAGGCCCCATCTGAAAGTTCCTTGTAAGTCCTCATCTCGCTTCCATCCGTATGAACTGGTTCCGTATTTACCAGTGCCTGCGTCCCTCTTCCGGTTCCAGCTACATACGGCAATTTAATCTCCTCTAACAGATCTTTTTGTTGTATTAAGAAATCTACAACCTCTGCTATCACTTCCGATTGGACTTGACCTGAATGCTCATAGATTACTGTATCATTCTGGGAGAGTTGTATAATATAATCGTCTTTTTCGTCTGACGAATCCATACAGGATGTGCCTTTGGTATCTGTTTTACTCTGGTTGGTTGACTCGGCTACAGAAGGTGTACTTTCGGCATTGATCCGATGTGCTTGATCATCTAATACAGAAACCAGTTCGTCAACGAAACTTTTTGCTTCATCTTCAACACGCTGCGACACTGATTCACCAATCACTTCAGTTACTACTCCTGTTATCTCTTCAGCTATGTTCTCTTTATTCTCCTGTAACCTATCAGTCGCCTTCTTCACTGATTCGATCTTCTGAGCTATCTGTTGAGATTCACCTGTGTTGATAGATTCTTTTGAAAGTGCCTTTAAGGCGTGTTTGTTGGCTTCTATTTCTTGGAGTGGGAATTTCGCAAGGGAAATTTCGTTTGGGCGAGTACTGGAATGGTCGCGTCTAAAAACCTCAAACTCTCGTCCGTTCGATAGCAAGCCCCAATCAACACCTACTTGCCGCATATAACTTTTGAGTTGGTTTTTATGGGACTCGGTGATCGTCGTATCGCATCCTTTTGCTTCAACAAAAACCACGGGTGCAGATTCAAGTTTTAAACCATAGTCAACTTTCTTCGTCCCAGAACCCATTTGGACAGAATATTCGAGTTCAACATCTGAGGAGAGTATTTCCCAACCCAAAAGATCAATAAGTGGTTCAATGATTTTTCTCTTCGTGTTTTGTTCATCCATCTGCGGCGAACCGTCAATAAGTGCGGAGGAGCGTTCCGCGTATTCGGCCAAGTCCTCCTGAAACGTCATTATAGCATTTAGTTTTTCTTATCAACGTATAAATGTGCTGCGTGCCCCGCAATCCTTTCCATACGAAGGACTGCGCATCCGATGAATAGCAGATCTCATGATAATAGTATCCAAGAAGACTATTAACCATTACTCCAATTAAGGGATATGAATCCAAAAGAGTTCAAAACGGACGACGGCGATTTATATTATTATTTTGAAGAACCATGGATACCGTTTGAAAACCAAAATGTTTTACAACGTATATTCAGGCTAAATAGAGATTTTGACAAAATTTTTGAGTCATTAGACGAGGTTGAAGAGCTTGTAGATGATCTCAACGAGTCGGAACCATCTAGATCACTGCTACACAAGGGTATCAGCAATATCCATACGTTGATTCAATGCTTGGAAGAATATTTGTATAATTTTCCAGACCTCCTTAGTGAAGATTGGTTTGTTGATTTTTGGCAAACGGTCGCAGCCGCCACATGGCGAGCTGAAAAAGGCGTCTTTGATGATAAGCCGGGACAATTAGAGAGTCGATTAAGAGAAATCCTTGACCATACTTCACAATCACCATATAAGGGTATATATCAACCATTCAGCGACTTCATTGAACGTCGCGGATGGGAAATCAGCGTACACGATATTCCTGAAGAGTACCGGAATGATGTTTATGAGGCTAGGGACCTATATTGCCTTGGCTATTTTTCGACATCACTCTTTGTCTTAGGTCGAGCAGTCGAAAAAGCCCTATTAGAACTAGGTCAGCTAAGGAATATCAGATCAATTGAGGCGTTTGGTCGTGAAAAATCTTGGAATGAGGCGAGATTCTACAGTCGAAAAGAGGCACTGAAACACATTCAACATCCAACCGGCACGGAAAAAATGATTAGCCAAAGACAGTATCATGAGATCTCAATACTAGTTGATTATCGGAATAATGTTGCTCACACTGATTATGATAACTTGGATCGACAGGAAGCACTAAGGCAAATACAGAACGCTTTCAGTTTATTACAAGAGATGTGTGAGAAGATCGGAGAGCTTAGAGAGCTAAGTGATGACGAAATTGAACCCATTGAAGGCCAGTCCGTCAATTAAATCAGGAGATTTTTTCTCTACAAAGGACTGCTGCAGCATAGCCCACAGGTTTCATAACTCATTGACACCTATTACCTCTACAATGGCAAGTGATAATGACGAACAACAAATACGTGTAACGGATTTTGAAGAGATGAATATACATCTTTCAAGAGCAGTTGCAACTGAAAATGCAGAAGAGTATATCATTAAGTCAGACCATGAAAAGGTAGGCGAAGATCTAGGAGAGTTTGGTCAGTTGCCTCACTTGGGACGTATGATTCTTTTATATGCAAGTGGCGCTGGATTTCAATCGTATACCTCTGGAAGTCTCTTGCTCTATCAGGATTGGGAAGAACCAGCAATTAGCAGTCTGGTTGATTTAATATCTCGTCGTGTTATTCAGGGAGTAGGAGTAGGAGGTCACACACTCGATTCTTTTGATATTTCTGTTTATTCGGTAGACAAGATCTCTAATTGGGGAGATATAACGACAGAAGGTCCTGAACGAGGTTTTGTAGGCTTATATAGTGAAGTCGAATCATCCCAAGAGATGATTGAGGAACTCCCAGATACTCTGTCGAAAGTAACTGATGAAATTATGGAAGAGCGTGAAGATGAGTTTAGAGAAATTCTTGAATCCGACCATGACGAGGAGGAGAAAGAAAATATGATAAGAGAAAACATAAAAATTGGAATGGAAAGAAGTCTTCCTACAATCCTATTTGAGCGGGAGTCTGAAAGTAGAGGTCCATAGCTACATCGGATCTTCGAGGCAAGGCTTCTACACAAAGGACTGCATCAGGTTACTCGAATTAGACTAGAAGGCGGAGCGGAAGAGGTTAGAACATTAAGGGATCTCTGCAGGACTAAAGGTAAAGCAACTCTCACAGAATTATTCTAGAATTCAAGAGCTATACCCAGATTGGTTTCAATGAGACATAGATCTTGTTTAGAAATTAGTTGGCTACAATAACTGTTCCCGACTAGAACCCCAAGTATACCACCTAACCCTTCTACTTATACAGTTCCAATGAAAGGACCGGGTATATTTTTCCTATCTCTTTTAGTGAAACTGTTTAGATATTCAAGGGAGACTAAGAAGATACTCTTTAGAGATTGTACTATACTATTGTACCCATCGTATCGTCGCTCTTTATCATGATATAGTATAACACGATTTTATCAAATTGCAAAACGGCCCTTGCTAGTTCCCTTCAGCCGCTCTTGCTTGGGACCTACCTAAGAGGTGTATTACCATATCTGTCGTCAGCTACCTTCGGGTTGTATTCCCCGACATTGCCTGAAAATATGGCCCCTCACCATCCATCACAGCGGAGCGAGAATGCTAACCCATTAGATTAGCATCTTGACCAAATACGGGATCGTACTTAGCTCACAAATAGGGGGCTGACCATACAACGATGTGAACAATCTCGTGTATGATCGCACTTCTACTCAATTCCTGCTACCGCAGTAGGAGTTCTCCTCTCTTTCAAAGAATCCCTAGTATATTAAAACTTTCGCCCAATATTATATCGAAACAACAACCAAGAATCTTTGTGGCAACAACTTCCCTCAGTCTTCTTCTAAATAGGATGGTTACTACCAATTTGACTAAGGAAGTCGAAAGAGCAACTTGTCAATGACTTCCTTGCTAGTCAGACAGGAACTGAAGAGGTGGGCTGCCTGCTGGCCTTCTGGTATACTAAGTACGAGTATCCAGTTTTCATCCCTTGCAATTCACACGAGGTGCCGAATTAGCTATCAAACCCAGATCTATACAGTAGATGTAACGGCCCATCGTGTCACGAATCTCTATCACAGTAGAGAATGAGTTGGAGTAATTGCTTGGATTAGGCCACGAACCCTCACCCAAGTTATTGTGAATAAGATTTGTTGTGGCTAGCGACACTCAGTAGTATTGATCGAGACAGCAGCTACTATTGATGGTTGAATATTCAGGAGATTGTGTGGTGCGCCGTTCTCGCTTAGCATAGTTCGGTTGCTCAACTCTCATTTTTGAAAACCACCATACAGTGCGGAGCGGTTGCTCGCGCGGGTTTCCTTTAGCCCGTCGTATCTCCGGTAAAATAACCCTTGAAACGGGTACCCTTCTCGCTGAAAACAGCCGTAAGAACTATGCTAGGGCGGCGCTGTATGGGAATTACGGTCTGCAACGAAGGAGCAAGCCTAGGCCGGGATTTGAACCCGGGCTCTCGTCCTTACCAAGGACGCGCTTTACCGCTAAGCTACCCAGGCGCGCATTTCTCAGTTGTCTCGAGTCGTCTTTAGGGCTTTCGATTCGCCACCGGCGTGGGTGGGTGTGTCTCGGTTGGGAAACGCCCGTCTCGTACGGTTTACTGTAAGTCATTTCCGGCCCGACCGCGAGCCGTCCTGCGGTCGGGCCGGTAAATCGTTACAGCAATCCGTATCAGGGGTCGGTCGCCGATGTCGCTCGGTCGGTCGGGTGCTCCTCGAGCGACTGCTCGGAGCGCGTCGGCTCGAGGTCGGCGAGGTAGGTCGCGGCCGGCGGGAAGGGGGCCTCGACGCGATCGGCGATCTCGTCGACGGTCGCGAGCAGCCGCGGACTAGGTGTCTCGCCGACGGCTGCGGCGCCGGTGAGCACGGCGAGTTCGAGGATATCGCGTTCCAGATTGGCGTCGATGGTCGCGGGATCCGTCTCTCCACCGTCTCCCATGGTTCGTCGGGACTGATCGCGGCCGAACGCCTGGACGGTCCGGACGGCCTTGCCGGCGGCGTCGGTACGAGCGAGCAGGTAGAAGCCGCGGGCAACGAGGATGTCGGCCGCGAGGATTTCGAGGTCTCCCGTTTCGGCGCTTTCGCCGCCGGCTCCGTTCTCGATCCACGGCTCGTCGTGTGCGAGCACCCGCGTCAGCCGCAGCCCCTCGTAGATGAGCTGGACGCCGGCAGCCTGGGTGGCGACCCCGCTCGTGTCGTCGAGTTCGTCGCTGTACTCGGCCCCGTTCTCCGACGGCGGTGCGTCGGCCTCGAGCACGCTGTGTCCGTCGGTCGCCGTCGCCGCGGCGCTCTCGATCGTCAGTACGCCGGGAACCATCGAGGCCTCCGCGAGGCTGGCTTCGATGTAGTCGTGTAGCTCGGGTGGTTCCACGTCTGCGACGGCGTCGTAGGCGGCACGCCGACAGCTGTCGGCTTTCTCCATCAGCAGAGGCTTACGACGGTGTAGGCAAAGACCTTTGGAAACGTCCGATCGACTGGTGACATGATCGATCAGGAGGTCGATACCGACCGTTCCGTCCGTACCGTGGCGTTCGACCGCCCCGACGCGCGAAACGCGCTGACCGTGACGGGCCTCGAGGCACTCGAGCGCGCGATCAACGATGCCGACGAGACCGTGATCTACCTCACCGGGAACGGTCCCGCCTTCTGTGCCGGTGCGGATCTCTCCGCGGTCGGCGACCTCGACGGCGATCGCGAGCGGGCCGTGGAGTTCGCTCGGCTGGGCCAGCGCGTCGCCCGAGCCATCGAGGACTCGCCGGCCGTCGTCGTCGCCGGGATCGACGGTCCCGCACGCGGCGGCGGTCTCGAACTCGCACTCGCCTGTGACGTCCGCGTCGGAACCCCCGACTCGACCTACGGCGAGCCCGGCGTCACGTTCGGCCTCTTCGGTGCCTGGGGCGGCACCGCCCGACTACCGCGAGTCGTGGGTGAGGGCGACGCCCTCGAGTTCGCGCTCTCCGGCCGAACCGTCGACGCCGACGAAGCCCGACGGATGGGACTCATCTCCCGAATCGAGGACGACCCGCGAACCGTCGCGGAGACGATCGCGGAAAACGCCGACGACGCGCTCGCCGTTTTGAAACGACGGCTTCGGGACGACCGAGAGCGAGCGACCCAGGAGCGACTCGAGGCGCAGGCGTTCGGAACCCTCGTCGAGAGCCACGCCGACGATATCGACGCCGTGCTCGAGTGACGGCAATCGAAGGCGTAGTCGAGTAACGGTCATCGAAGACGTATTCGCGTGACAATCGCCGAGTGTTGGGCCCGAGCTCGGTGGACGTGTGGGCGACCCAACCACTTTTATCGTACCGGTGAGACCGACAGCCAATGGCCGATTCGGTGTTTCTCTCCGGCGACCGCATCGATCTCCGACCGATCGAGGAGGACGACCTCGGGTTTCTGCAACGGGAGATCAACGATCCGCGAATCTGGCGGGCGATCGGCCGCCCACGACCGGTCAACGGCCCACAAGAGCGGGCGTTCTTCGAGAACGTCGTCTGCGACGACGACACGGTAAACCTCCTGATCGTCGCCGACTCGTCGCCGGTCGGGACGATCGCCTTCAACGCGATCGACTGGGAGACCAGACAGGCGGAGATCGGCTACTGGGTCGCCCCGGAGCACCACGGACAGGGGTACGGCACCGACGCCGCAGCCCGTCTCGTCGCCTACGGTTTCGACCAGCTCGGGCTGCACAAGATCACCGCTCGCGTCTTCGAGTTCAACGAGGCCTCGAGACGGCTCCTCGAGTCCGTGGGCTTCACCCGCGAAGGCGTTCACCGCGACGACGTGTTCGTCGACGGCGCGTTTCAGGACACCTACTGGTACGGGCTGCTCGAGGACGAGTGGCGCTCGGAATCAGAGTCGGAATAAGACACGTGGACCACACGAGTCGCGGTCAGTCCAACGGTTCGGGTGCCGGCGGCACCTGCCGTTTGTGCTCGCTGCGCTCGTACATGCCGCGGATTTTCTCGACGGTTTCCGCGTCGACCTCGAGCAGCCGGGCGGTCGCGGCGACCGACAGCGGGCCGTCGACGTGCGTCGCGAGGATCGAGTCGAGCGTCTCGTAGCTAACGCCCATCTCGTCTTCGTCGGTCTGGTCGTCCCACAGCTCCGCGGTCGGCGTTTTCGTGACGAGATCCTCGGGAACGCCGACGTGGTGGGCCAGCTGGCGAACCTGGGCCTTGTACAGGTTCCCGATCGGGTGGCAGTCGACCGCTCCGTCGCCGTACTTGGTGAAGTAGCCGACCGCAGCCTCGCTGCGATTCCCGGTGCCCAGCACCAGCCGTTCCTCGTGGTTCGCGACGAGGTAGTTCAGGACGGCACGAACCCGCGCTCGAGCGTTGCCGACGGCCTCGCGGTCGCCCTCGGCTTCGGGGTAGGCCGCGAGCAGCGAGTCGACGATCGGTTCGATCTCGATCACGTCGTAGCTGATCTCGAGGTTCTGTGCGACCCGCTCGGCGTCGCTCATGTTCTCGCCGCTGCTGACGGTCGCCGGGAGGACGAGTCCGTGGACGTTCTCGGCCCCGAGCGCGTCGACGGCGAGATAGGCGGTGAGCGTGCTGTCGATTCCGCCCGAGAGGCCGAGGACGGCTCCTTCGGCACCCGCGGCGTCGACGCGGTCGCGAACGAAATCGGTGATGTGGTCGCGGTGGTGATCCAGTTCCCCCTCCGAAAAGCGAAGGTCGATCATGGACGCCTGTACGGGTGGCTCGTTCTAATAGCCTCCCCCTACTGGAAAAAAGTGTACGAGTGTTGGGTTATCGAGAGGTCGTCGTCGAAGGAACTTCGGGGAGCGCTACGTTGAAGTGCGATCGACGGCTACGAACGGGGTGAGCGCCGGTGTCTCACCGGGCGAAGCGAGGTGGGGCTCGATACACGTCGGAGACGTGTTTCGGTGGTGAGCAAATCCGAAGGATTTGCGATTTTCGGCGCACAAGCGAACGAAGTGAGCGCAATGCGCCGGTGGTGAGTAGTTCCTTCGGAACTACGAGCCTCGGCGCGCGAGGAACGCAGAGACGAAGCGCGCCGGTGGTCCAGTGGTAGGACTCGAGCTTCCCAAGCTCGCGGCCCGGGTTCAATTCCCGGCCGGCGCATTTTTCGATGGGGTCTTCGGATACCAGTCGCTCGAGCTTCGAGTCCACCGAAAATGATAGTTCCAACTGATCGCCGAAATCCGAGCGCGCCCTACTCGTAGATCCCCATCGCTTCGATCTGCTCTTGGTACCGGTTCCGGATCGTGACCTCGGTCACCTGCGCGACGTCGGAGACCTCGCGCTGGGTCTTCTTCTCGTTACAGAGCAGCGATGCGGCGTAGATCGCGGCCGCGGCGTAGCCGGTCGGCGACTTGCCCGAGAGCAGCCCCTTCTCGGTCGTCGTGTCGATGATCTCGTTGGCTTTCACCTGGACCTCCTCGGAGAGCTCGAGTTCCGAGCAGAATCGGGGCACGTACTTTTTGGGGTTGACCGGTTCCATCTCGAGGCCGAGTTCCTGGGCCACGTACCGATAGGTTCGGCCGATCTCCTTGCGTTCGACTCGGGAGACGGCGGCGACTTCCTCGAGGGATCGCGGGATGCCCTCCATGCGGCAGGCGGCGTAGAGCGTGCTGGTCGCGACGCCCTCGATGGAGCGCCCGCGGATGAGGTCCTCGTCGAGTGCGCGTCGGTACATCACGCAGGCGACCTCGCGGACGGATCGCGGGATCCCGAGCGAAGAGGCCATGCGGTCGGTTTCCGAGAGGGCGAACTGCAGGTTTCGCTCGCCGGCGTCCTTGGTACGGATCCGTTCCTGCCACTTGCGCAGGCGGCGCATCTGGTTGCGCTTGTCCGAGGAGATCGATCGCCCGTAGGCGTCCTGGTTCTTCCAGTCGATCGAGGTCGTCAGGCCCTTGTCGTGCATCGTCTGGGTCGTCGGCGCGCCGACGCGGGACTTATTCTGCCGTTCGGAGTGGTTGAACGCGCGCCACTCCGGGCCGCGGTCGATGTTCGCGCCTTCGACGATGAGTCCACACTGGTCACAGACGAGTTCGCCCTGATCCTCGCTTTTGACGAGCGTGCCACCGTCACACTCGTCACACACCCGCCCCTGTGTTTCTTCGTTCGTTTTCTCGTCGGTTTCAGAATCACGTTGGCGTTGGCGGGTGGAACTTGCCATTTCATGTAGATACCGAGTTGCAGGACCTTAAGGCCTCGCCGTCAAATAGTCCCGATCTTTACGTAGTCCAGTTCTGCTAGAGGTCGCGACTCGAGCCGCATATTCCCTCGAAACCGGCGTAGAGCGGATCGCAAACCGCGTAATTCGTGATCGAGCGGTGCCGATTTCCGTGATGGGTCGTGCTCGCTCGTCCGATGCGGAAGCTGTGCGATTTAGTAGCAGCCGGTTCGAAGCGAACGCATGCACCACGCAAGGGCGGACGCGGCGGCGCGAAACGAACGGTTCGCCGTGACCACACGAGTGTCAGTCGAGAGCAGCCCGCACGTATCGGCCGAAACCGACTCCCTGTAACAGATGCGCGTACTGGTAACCGGCGGGGCCGGGTTCATCGGCTCGAACGTGGCGAACCACCTCGCCGACCGACACGAGGTGATCGCGATCGACGACGAGTCGCTGGGCGATCCCGCGAACCTCCGGAACACGGTCGATTATCGCCGCCGATCCGTCCTCGAGGACGACCTCCCGACCGACGTCGACGTCGTCTTCCACCTCGCCGCGCGTTCCTCGTACGCGATGCACGAACGCGATCCCGCGGACGGCGCGCGCGTGAACGTCGAGGGGTTCGTCAACACGCTCGAGCAGGCCCGGGACGACGGCTGCGAGCGCGTCGTCTACGCCTCGACGTCGTCGGTCTACGGCGACCGAACCGCGCCGGTTTCGGAGACGGCGTCCGTCGAGGCCTCGAGCGGCTACGAGGCGTCGATGCTCGCCAGGGAGCGTTACGCGGAGTACGTCGCGACCCACTACGGGACGACGATCGCCGGCGTTCGGCTTTTTTCGGTCTATCAGGGCTACCACGGTGCGGAGGGGCACAAGGGGCCGTACGCGAACGTCGTCACGCAGTTCGCCGACGACATCGCGCGCGGCGACAGCCCGGAGCTCTACGGCAACGGGAGCCAGACCCGGGATTTCGTCCACGTCGACGACGTCGTCCGCGGGCTCGAGGCGGTCGCCGACGCCGAGCTGACCGGCATCTACAACCTCGGGACGGGCACCGCTCACAGGTTCGACGCGGTCGTCGACCTGCTCGCCGACGAACTCGAGCCCGACGTCGAACCGGTGTTCGTCGAGAACCCAATTCCGGAGGACGTCTACGTACACGATACCCGTGCGGACGTGAGCGCTCTCCGGCGCGAGACCGGGTGGAAGCCGACCGTTCCGCTCGAGGAGGGAATTCGGCGCGTGTGCGAGCCGTATCTGTAGCGGCGAACGCGTACGGCGCCGCGGGCGCGACGCCTCAGAAGTAGCCGAGCAGCGTGCCGCCGAGGACGACGACCCACATGACGACGCCGGCGATCAGCATGTCGTTGAACCGCGACTCGCGGGTCGCGCGTTTGGCTGCACCGCCGGCGATCAGCCCCAGCGCGACGACCACGAGCATCCGCTGGAGAACGACGTCGACGGGCAGCGAGTCTACGCCGAGCAGACCGTAATCCAACCAGATGGCCACCGCGAGCGAGCCCGCCGCGACGATGGCGGCGTCCAGCCGCCGCGTGAGCGTTCCGGCGATCAGATACGTCGCCACGGGAATCCCGAGGGCGATCACCGGGTACAGCAACGCGGCGATCATGTGCGGTGTCATGAACTCGGCGTTGCGCTCGAGGGCGACCCCGCCCAGTCGCACGCCGAGGAACATCGCGAGGATGGTGAACAGGAGGATGATGTGGCCGGCCTCGAGTCGATCGTAGGCGGCCGCGATCCGGCGACGGTCGACGTCGGTCAGGTGGTCGTCGATCGCGTCGGGCGTGTGATCGGAGACCTGTTCGGAGTCGGTTTCTCTGCTAATACCGGTACTGGCGGTTCTTGCGCGTCGTTTGGCCGCGAGTCCGACGCCGGCGGGCAGGAGGATCATGCCGGTGAGATCGACGACGGTCGCCCAGCCGTTCGCGTCCGACGGGCCGGCATTGTCGAGATAGACTCGACGCACGTCCTGTTCGACGTCGACCTGCGGATGATTCATGAAGTCCTGCTCGATTTTCGTCTGGGCGGCTTCGACGCCGTCGACGCGGTGGCGAAGCGTGAACCAGTCGAAGTGCTCGGTGTGGGCCTGCATCGCCACCCACTGATCGTCCGAGTTCGGGCTCTCGTAGAGCCGAATGTGGTATCGCTGGCCGTAGTAGTCCCCGTCCTCGAGTTGTCCCGACTCGTCGGTCCAGTAGGCGTCCTCGTCGGGACCCGGATCGACGTACGCGTAGCGGGTCGTCCCGTGGGCGTCACCCCACTCGATTCCCGTCGCGTGCCGGTCGTGTTCCTCGAGGAACTCCTGTTCCTGGAGGACGGTTTCGTTGTCTTCGTACTCCGCTTCTACCGCTTCGATCTCTTCCCAGTCTCCGTCGGCCTCTTCGGTCATCATCCGCAGGATGTCGTCGCTGTCTCCGCGAACGATGACGTTGAGCGGACTGCGTTGCTGGAAGCGCTCCGCCGGGCTGAGAAACCGCCAGAACTCGCTGTCCGACTCCTCGAGGGAGGTCATGCTCGGCGAGACCTCCGTTTCGTCGGGTGCGACGCTGTCGGTCGAGGGAGAGAACAACAGCGACGGCCCGCCGACGAAGAGGAACGAGATCGCGAGTAACGTGACGGCGATGACGAGCGAACGGCGCATTCGAATCCACCTAGCGGCTGCCGACATATCAATATAGGTGGTCGATTCGCGCCGGTATCGATGCCAACACGGCTGCTACCGCCGGTTCCTGTGAACCGACCGACCACAATGGCTGACAGGTTCGCGGCGACGGTGACCGACAGCCGGCTACCGTGATCGCACCCGGCCGCTGGCTCAACCGTCGACGTCCGGCCCGACGGTCAGGACGGGAGTCGGAGCCTGCCGAACGACGCGCTGGGAGACGCTGCCGACGACGTTGGTCTCGTACTCGTCACCGCTCGTCCCCATGACGATCAGGTCGACGCCGTGATCGGCCGCGTAGTCGACGATTCGCTCGGCGGGGTGGCCCGTCTCGATCGCTGTTTCGACCTCGAGGTCGCGGCCGAGAGCAGCCGTCGCCGCGTCGTCGATCGCGTCGCGGGCGTTCGCCCGGAGATCGGCTCGAACCCCCGAGACGCGGTCGTCGTCGAGCAGCAGAAACGCCCGATCGTCGACGACCGAGAGCACGTGTACCGTCGCCGATCTCATCGCTGCGATGTCGATCGCGTGCGTTGCGGCGACCGCCGCCTGATCGCTTCCGTCAGTGGGAACGAGGATTGTGTCGTACATTGCGACCCTACTCGAGCGTCGCGAGCGGAGTGAAATAGCAGTTGCTGTGGTTTTTCACTGGTGGGAACTCCGTTGCACTTCGTCGGGAACGCCACCGCTTGGGATGCAGTATCCAGGAGTGGATCAGGGCTTCCAGCTCAGTTCGATCTTGATCGTCTCGCGGCTGCCTCGAAGCATCGAGGTGCGTTCGACGACGTCTACGGAGCAGTCGACCTCCTCGGGCGGCGTGAGCGATATCGTCTTGTTGCCGACGTCGACGTGAATCTCCTCGCTATCCCGCTCGAACTCCTCGGAGAGCCCCGCGAGGTACGCGGCGAGGTCGGATCGAGTGAGTCTCTCGTCAGCCGTCGTCCGTTGAGCCATGCCCATCGGTGGCGGCGAGAGGCGCAAAAGTATGGGTAGCGAACGCAGCCATAACGCACACTTACTGGTGAGTGCCGTCACGCAGGCGAAATGAGATACTGTCCGGTCTCAGAAACAGTCGGGTCTCAGAAGAGGTTCGCCTGTTGGTAGACGGAGAGCCCCTCGCTCGTGATCTCGTAGGGCTTTTTTTCTCGAGAGTGGTTCGCGTCCCGAATCTTCTGTATCTCGATCGCGAGCCGCGTCTCCCGAAAGTCGTCCGGGCGGATGTACTGGAGGACGAACACCGCGTCCGTGAGGTACTCCACGATACCGTACCGGGAGGCGTAGGGCGTCTCCTGGGACACCTCGCTGGTCACTAGCGCGGTGACGCCGGCCTCTTTCAGACTCCGGGTGAAGTCGTAGATCTCGCTGCGTCGCGTCGCGCGATCCTCGTACATCATCTCGAGCAACGAGACCGAATCCAGCACGAGCCGCGACGCGTCGAACTCCTCGATGAGCTCCGGGAGTTCGTTCTTGATCGACGCGAGACTGTTGGCCATCTCGATTGGGTCGACGTCGACGACCGCGAGTCGGTCCTCGGCGACGTACTCGTCGAAGGGGTACCCCTTCTCCGTCGCGCTGTCGATCACCCGCGCTCGGCTCTCCTCCAACGTGATGAACACCGCGTGCTCGCCCCGTGCCAGCCCGTGGTCGAGAAACTGCAGTCCGAACGTCGTCTTCCCCGTCCCGGCGCTCCCCATCGCGACGATCAACGAGCGTTCGGGAACGCCGCCCTGAATCATCCGGTCGAGCCCCTCGATCCCGAGCTCGAGTCGCGGCAGTTCCGAGTCGAGTTCCGCGTCGAAGTCGGGTTCGTCCGCGCCCTCGAGCCCGAAATCGAGATCCGAGAACCCGTCGGGTCCCGGCTCGTCCCCGACGCTCGGCACGTCGACGTTCTCGAGTGCCGACCCGAAATCGTCGTCGAACAGCGAGTCTTCGGCGGCACCGTCGCTCCGGCCCGGTGCATCGCCCTCGTCGTGATCCGCGTCGACCGCCGACGGCGTATCGACCCCGTCGCCGTCCGAACCTCGCTCGCCGTCCAGCGCCGCCGGATCGTCGTTGGTCGTTTCCTCGGGTCCCTCGTCGGCCGCTTCCTCGGCCCCGTCGTTTTCCTCGAGCGCGCGTTCGAACCAGTCCTCGCGGTCGTCACTCACGGTGATCACCGCCGTTCGTCGGCTCGAACCGTTCGACGGCGTCGGCTCTGCGGGCGGCCATCGTCGAGTCGACCGAACTGCTCGGGAACGTGCTCATGCGAGGGTGGCGACGCGCGTCGTCGTTCAGATAGCTCGAGTGTGCCCCACGACGATGAATGTTGTTGCCGTCCGGGCTTCGGGCAGAGAAACCGACCGAGACGGCACCGCCAAAACGTGGCTTTTTGACGACGGGAGGGCTACTCGCCGACAATGGACGTCGCCGTCGGCATCGTCGCACAACGGGACAACGAACGCGCACAGGGACTCGCCGCGAAACTGGTCGAGACGCTCGAGCGCGGCGCCGGAATCGGTGAGGAGTGCGACGTACGCACCGTCGTCGACGACGCGACCGCCGAGCCGATCGGCGAACCCGGCGTGCCGGTCGCCGCGATGGCCGACCGGGACCTCGTGGTGAGTATCGGCGGCGACGGCACGTTGCTGTTCGTCGCCCGTGAGATCGGCTCCACGCCGATTCTCGGGGTCAACCTCGGCGAGGTCGGCTTTCTCAACGCTGTCGCACCCGCCGACGCGGTCGACGTCGTCACCGATCTCGTCGCGGAGTGTCGCGATACCGGTGCACTCGAGGGGCGCGAACTCGCCCGACTCGAAGCCACCTGTGCCGACGGGGAGTGGACGCTCGATCCCGCGCTCAACGAGGTCGTCGTCCACGGGAAGCGGCGAGGCCACGGCGGCGGCGCGGCGGTCGAGGTTCGGGTCGACGGCGACCGGTACGCCGAGAGCCACGCCGACGGCGTGCTCGTGGCGACGCCGACCGGCTCGACCGCGTACAACTTGAGCGAGGGCGGTCCGCTCGTCCACCCGTCGATGGACGCCCTCGTCGTCACGCAGATGGCCGCCGCGGACGGGATGCCGCCGCTGGTCGTCGATCCCGGAACGGACCTCGAACTCGCGGTCTCCGGACCCGACACCGCCTACGCGATCAGCGACGGCCGGAACCGGCAGCGACTCGAGCTACCCGCCACGGTCGATATCTCGGTTGCGGACGAGCCGATCACGCTCGTCGGGCCGCGAGGGAATTTCGTCGAGAGTCTCGAGAAACTCGAGTGAACGAAGAACCCACGGTGTGGTACCCGTTGCCGCCAGCGTGAACGGGTCGCTCGAGTGAGTTTCCCTGTGTTGCAAAATGGGTCCGGACAGTCGAACGGCGCGACCCCCTCGAAAGCCGTCACTGCGAGCGATTCTGTACGATCGTCGTCTCAGCCGAGTAACTGCTCGAGTTGGGCCGGGGGAACGGCACCGCGGGCGACCTGTTCGCCGGCGATGAACGTCGGGACGCCGGTGATCCCGCGACGCTGGGCCTCGAGGAACCGGTCCTCGAGTTCGGTTCGAAGTCCGTCGTCGTCGATCGCGGATCGAATCTCGTCCGCCGGCAGCCCGACCGTCTCAGCGACGTCGGCCAGCACCTCCTCGTCGCCGATATCTCGCTCGTCCTGCCAGAGCGCGTCGTAGATCGCCCCGTCGAAGGCCGCCCACTGCTCGGGGTACTCCTGTTTGACGTACCACGACGCCTGCTGGGCTGGCAGCGAGTCGACCTCGATCGCCAACTCCTGGGCCATCTCGACGTCGTACTCCGTTTGCAGACGGCGAACGTTCTGTCTCGCCTGCTCGAAGTACTGGTCGTCTTTGCCGTCGTCGACATCGTGATCGATCGAGCCGTCCGGGTTCCGCTTCCCGCTTCGGAGGTCGAACGGCCGCCAGTCGACCTCGAGTACCCCCTCGTGCTGTGTGCGATACTGCTCGAAGGAGTTCTTCCCCAGATAGCAGAACGGACAGACGTAGTCGGCGTAGAGTTCGACCCGCTGAATTTCGTTGGACATACGCCCAGTAGGGAGGCACGACTGAAAAGGCGACGGCAACCGGCACGCTCCGCACGCGACGTCCCAAACCCGCTACTTGGGCACGTCCCGTAACCGGCTAATGGGTGCGGCCCGCACGGGATCGTATGCGATTCACGCCAGGTCCGACGACGGTCCCGCCGGCGGTCAGGGAGGCGATGGCCGCGGAGCAACCGAACCCCGATCTCGAACCCGAATTCGCCGACCGCTACGACGACGTCTGTACGAAACTCGCGGCGGTCTACGACACGTCCCACGACATCGTCGTTCCCGGCGGGGAGGGAATTCTCGGTCTCGAGGCGGCCATCGCCTCGCTGGTCGCCCCCGGCGACCGAGTGCTCTGCGTTTCGAACGGACTCTACGGCGACGGCTTCGCGGATTTCGTCGACTCGTACGACGGCGAGGCGGAACTCGTCTCGGCACCGTACGACGAGGGATACGATCTCGAAGCCGTTGCGACGGCGCTCGAGGACGCCGCCGACGCCGGCGACCCGTTCAGAGTGGTGACGCTGGTGCACTGCGAGACGCCCACCGGGACGCTCAACGAGATGGGGCCCGTCCTCGACCTGCTCGAGGAGCACGACGTCCTGAGCGTCGTGGACGCCGTCTCGTCGCTCGGCGGGACGCCGGTTCCCACCGACCGGATCGACGTCTGTCTGGGGGCCTCCCAGAAGTGTTTCAGCGCGCCGCCGGGGCTGACGACGGCCGCGATCAGCGACCGCGCGTGGGCGGCGATGGAGGAGCGCGATCCGTCCTCGCTGTACACGAACTTCCTCCCGTGGCGGGACGTCTCCGACGGCTTCCCCTACACGCACCTGGACGCGAACGTCGCCGCGCTCGACGCGGCCCTCGATCGGCTGCTCGAGGAGGGCCTCGAATCCGTCTACGAACGCCACGGGGCAGCCGCCGAACGGTGCCGAGAACGGGGAGCCGAACTCGGACTCGAACTGTATCCCGACCTCGAGCGCGCCTCTCCGACCGTGACGGCGTTTCACCTCCCGGGTGAAGCAACGCAGGTACAACAGCGGGTTGCAGACGAGGCGGGGATCGTGTTGGCGACCGGACTCGGCGATCTGAAGGACGACATCCTTCGATTCGGACACATGGGATACAACGCAGAAGTCGAAAAAGTCGATCGGGCGATGGACGCCGTCGAAGCCGTACTGGAGTAGTTCCCGCCTCGAGGGGGACGGCGCACCAGTAGCACGGCTTAGCTTCCGTTCGCGTCGCCTCCCGCAGTCGCGCTCGCGCTTTCGTCGGTCGTCCCCGTCACGTCCGGCAGGTTTGGGTCTCGGTAGGGGTTTCGGCCGTAGGCGGGTAACTCGTCCTCGAGTTGCTCTTTGAGCACGCGTCGAAGCCGGTTCAGACTCGTCGTGTCCAGTCCGTAGTCGGCGGCGAGGCGTTTGAACGTCTCCTCGTCGGTGATGTCGTGGGCGCGGTACTGACCGAACAGTTCCTCCATGCGGTCGGGCGACAGCGCCTGCGTGTCGATATCGTCCAGACCGAAGTACTGCTGGCGGTCGACGTCGACGACGTGGCGGATGACGACCAGGGCGACCTTCGGGATGGCGCGCTGGCTGCCGAACTCGGTGAGGTCGATCTCGTCCATGACGCCGAGCGCGAGGTCCCGCTGCCACGGCGTCACGTCGAGGGCGTTACACAGCGCCTGCGTCGTCCGGAGGCGATCGAGGTGGTGGGCGCGCTCGCTGTAGCCCGGCGTCGCACCGTGTTGCTCGTCGTGGAGCCGCCGGATGCTTTCGGAGAGGTCTGCGTCGGGGGACTCCGCGCGGCCGATGACGGTCGCACTCGGCGTGACGACGCCCCACTGCCGGACCGTCGAGTCGCGTTGGACGTCCGCCCGGGAGAGCGAGCCGGAGCCCGGCCGCGTCTCGAGGCGGCGGTCCTCGTCGTACTCGAGTCGCTGGCCGTCGCCGACGGCGGAAGGGTGGTCGACGCCTGCGGGTTCAGCACCGTCGTCTCTCATTACCTCCCGCTCAGACAGGCAGACGGAAAAAGGCTCGCTCCAGTCGGATGGTCTCTCAGGCTGACTGACACTGTAACGGATAGGTCTCTGCGCCGTACACGGCGCTGGGGCTCTCGAGGATCTGCGGTTCGCGAAAAGCTCTTCGTAGCTTCACCTTGTGACCAGAAGCACTTAAAGAGACACCGGGCGATACGTCTTCGCGGCCACGGCTTTCGAAGCGAGTATACCCTCGGCTGGTGAATTTGAGTGCAGTAGAACGGTCGTCTTCCCGTCGTATCTTTACCTTGTGACCAGAAGTACTTAAAGAACTGCGAAGCCACGACGTTCCGAGCGTGAACGCAGACTGTGGAAACCGATGGCTGGTCAGTTGACAACTCATCGAGAAGCGACCGTTCTCCCGTCGTATCTTCACCTTGTAACCAGAGGTATGTAAAGGCCGAATCGACGTCGTCACCGAATTGCTGCGATCAGTTCGTCGACGAACTCGTCCAGCCGTACGGTGTCGGGCCCCTCTCGTGCGTGAATCTCGGGATCGATCTCCCGCGGGGGATGGGCGAACTTGCGGCCGACGGCGTCTCCGATCTCTGCAGTTCCTTCCCCCGCTCGCTTCCGCTCGAGTAACTCGCGAGCCCTCTCGATCCGTTCCGCGTCGAAGACCGCTGGCGCTTGCTCGGTCAGAAATGTCTCGAACTCGAGCGCCGGCAGGTCGTGTTCGCCCCGCTCGCCGATCGCCTTCAGGTATCGAGCCGACATCGCCGCCCGACAGATCGTCAGGTTCCGTTTTACGGTGGGTTTCGTCTGCGTCTCGGCGAATCGCTCGTCGCTGGCCATGATCGTGGTCGTTCCGTCGTCGGTTTCGACGACGTACGCGTCGTCCTCGAGCACCTCGAGGATCGGAACCAGTTCGTCGTCGGTGGACACCAGATGGTGCGAGATGTACTTGCGGTAGTTGCTGGTCGCGATGCCGCGCCACGCGTGATAGAGATCCATCGGGTTGTACGTACGCTCGATGTATTCGGCGAGGTCGGTCGGGTCGTACGCGGTGCGATAGCGGATCGGGCTCCGAAGCAGGCAGATCGCGCCGTCGTTGGAGTCCGCGAGCAGTTGCGCGAACGTGCGGACGTCCCAGCCCTGCAGTTCGATGCCGTCGCTCTCGGCGTCTTCGTGGATCGTCGTCGGAGGTGTCTCGAGGTGGGCGTACCGCCGCAGATCTTCGGAGACGAAAACGAAGCCGACGTCGTAGTCGCTCGCGGGACTCGCCGCACCCCAGGCACGGCTGCCGCGGGCGACCGCCAGCGCGACGGAAACGCTGTGCTCGCGTTCGATCGTCGTCAGCAACTCGTCGACGCTCTCTAAGACGTGGTCCGGAACGGTGGCCATAGCTGTCGCTCGAGTACTGGGAAACGGAGAACCGAAAACGCGGTGTGACCGCGCCGAAATGCCCTTCGTAGCTTCACCTTGTGACCAGAAGCACTTAAAGAACGCCGGCTATCGTCGCCGGCCGGGAGCCACGTTCGGAGCGATCCTGTGCGTACACGGTTAGTTACGCATCCAGTGCCGAAGCGAGCGGCCGACCGACCAGGGAGAGTTCGTCACCTGCGTTCACGATCCGTTCGAGTCGATCCGCAGGGCGTACGACCTCGGTGTCGGACTCGTAGTGAACGAGTCCTTTTTCTTCCAGTTTCGGGATTCGTACGTGAATCGCATCGATGTACACGTCAGTTCCGTCCGTGCGTTCTACTATCGCGACTCGGTCGACGAGCGTCTCGACAGCGAGTGGCTTCTCGGCCAGCGAGAGTACGTACAGGAGATTCCACGACCGGGTGTCCAGTGCGAGTTCGGCTAACTCCAGTGCGTCTTCCGAGAGGGGCTCGCTCGGTACGTTCGCTAGTCGCTCCGACTCGACCGTCCCGAGCTCGGTAGCGAGGTGCTGTCGCTCCGTTACAATCGATGCGTACAGTGACACGACCATCCCGCTCGAGACACCGAGAAGTAGCAACTCCCCCGGCTCGACGACGGTTCCGCCGACGAGCCGCTCGACGACGATGTACCCGGCAATGACCGCGCCGACGACACTCCCGCCGACGAGTCCCCAGACGGCGACACTCCAGCGATCAGAACGACTCAGTGGTCGTGTTGCCACCCAATAGCCACCGTATACGATGAGGGCGGCCGGGGCACTGACGAGTGCGAATTCGATGGCCCAGAGGCTCATCGGTACGGGGTGTGTGTACACGTACGCGACGCCGACAATCCCGAACAGCGCTCCGACGACAGTGACGACCCACGACGGTGCATCATACTGGTGAATTAGGCGCGCATGTGTTTGACTCACAGGAATCTATCGTATGCTTCAGCCCCGCCTATTATGGGTCTTTTTTGAAATGGAGACGGAGACTCCGGCTATCTGGATAGTCCCTACCTATCTCGTACGTATCGCCGAAACGCGAGTTCGAGACACCAAACTATGGCGAGTCCGTTCACCGATACGTTGGTCTTACACCTGCCGCTGCCCGGGGTGAATCATTGAGAAGCGACCGTTCCCTCGTCGTAGCACTATTCTGTGACCGGTGGCAGTTGAACAGCGGTCGACACCGTACCCAGTACTCGGGAGTCACGGCTACGACTGTGAGCCGCGGATACCCGTCGGTGGCGAATCGGTGAGTCCGTAGAACCCCACGTCCTTCCGTCGTATCTTCACCTTGTGACCAGAAGCGCTTAAAGAACGGTCGAGCGCGAGGCTCGAGTCGAGCGCCGACGACACGCGCTGTGGCTGGCAATACTGGCCACCCGTCCACCGAGGACTGCAGCTTTCGAAAGGTTGAATCGGCCCCTTCCCTGAATGCGGACAATGAGTCACCAGCTCCCGGACGTGCAGGCAACGTCGCCCGACGTCACCGTCGGTCTGAGTCAGGTCGGCGTCACCGGCGTCGACAAACTCGTCAAGATCGCCCGCGAGGGCAAACGCCCGATCGTCCTCACCGCCGAGTTCGAGGTCTTCGTCGATCTTCCCGCCTGGCGCAAGGGCGCGGACATGAGCCGCAACATGGAGGTCATCGACGAGATTTTAGAGGAGGCCACCCGCGAGGAAGCCTACCGCGTCGAGGACGTCTGCGGCGACGCCGCCGAACGGCTGCTCGAGAAACACGACTACACCTCCACCGCGAAGGTCTCGATGGAAGCGGAGTTCATGCGCCGCGAGCAGACGCCCGCGAGCGACCGCGAGACCCAGCACACGGTCGATATCATCGCCTCCGCGACGGCGACGGACGAGGGAACCCGCGAGGAGATCGGCGCGGAAGTAACCGGGATGACCGTCTGTCCGTGCTCGCAGGGGATGTCCGCTGCGCGCGCAAAACAGACGCTCGAGGATCTGGGCGTCGAGCAGGAGACGATCACCGACTTCTTGGAGGAAGTCCCACAGCCGGGTCACTCCCAGCGCGGGCACGCGACCCTGACCGTCGAAGCGAGCGGCGACCCCGAGGTCGATCTGAACGACGTCATCGACATCGCGCGCGACGCGATGAGCGCCCGGATCTACAACCTCGCGAAGCGACCCGACGAGGACCACATGACCTTCGACGCGCACTCGGACGCGAAGTTCGTCGAGGACTGCGTGCGAGCGCTGGCCGAAGGGGTCGTCGACGAGTTCGACCACCTCGCGGACGACGCCGTGATCACGATGAAACAGTCCAACGACGAATCGATCCACCAGCACAACGCCCACGCCGACCGCATCGTCGAGATGGGGACGCTGCGCGAGGAGGTCAACGGCGACCTCGAGCGCTAAGCCGCCGATCGCTAGTCGTTACTTCTCGTTCCGTTCGTCCACAGATCGTTCGCTCGCAGTCCCGTCGTCGCCAGCGTGGGCTTCGTCCGCCGACTCGCTCGAAACGCTCGATAACTCGGTCTCAGTGCTTTCGGACGACCCGCCGCCGAGCTTGCTGCGCGCGTAGAGGTACGCGCCGGCGCCGCCGCCCGTGATCGCGGCGATCGGTCCGAAGCCGGGGGTTCCGTCGTCCGCGCCGTCATCGGTCTCGTCTTCGTCCGTTTCGTCTTCCTCGTCCTCGTCGGGGTCGCCGCGCTCGAGGATGATGCCGTCGGTCCCGACCGCGATACCGCGTGCGAGTTCGTCCTCGTCGCCCTCGGCGAGGGAGACGCCTCGAAGGTCGGTCTCGACGTCGGTCTCGGCCTGCTGCCAGTCGCGCGGCGTTCGCTCGTAGATCGTCCCCTCGGAGCCGGCCGTCGCGGCGGCGTCTTCGACGGCGTCGGCGGCGAGCAGTTCGGTGCCGCCCGCCCACCGCTTCGTCCAGACCGCGCCGTCGTACTGGAACACCGTCCCGTCGTCGGCCGAGACGAGGATGGCGTCCGTCTCCTCGGCGACGACGTCGGTCAGTCCGGCGCTCGCGTTGTCGATGCCGATAGTTTCCCAGGAGTCCCCGCCGTCGGTCGTCTCGTACACCTGGCTCGTCGTATCGCAGACGTAGCCGGTTTCGCTGTCGAGGAAGTCGATTCCGAGGGCGCTCGAGCCGCCGCCGGGTTCGACGACGTCGTCCCAGTCCACCTCGCCGTCGCCGGTTTTCGTTCCGGAGAGGTATTCGCCGGAGCCATTGATCAGGTGGATGGTTTCGTCGCCGGCCTCGCCGGTGACGTCGATGGCCTCCCAGGTGCTTGTTCGACCGTCGGGTGCGGAGCGGTCCGTCAGTTCGTCCGATTCGACGTCGTACTCGCCGATCGCGCCGCTGCCGCCGGCGACCCAGACCGTCCCGCCGTCGTCGGTCGCGGCGACCCCGTTGAGCACGTTGCCCTCACCCGTGGGTCCGTCGTCGACCGCGACGGTCCACTCGCCGGCGTCGCGCTCGAGAACGTAGCCCTCGTTCCCGACCGCGTAGCCGTCCTCTGCGTGGGTCGCGTCGTGGAGCGTCTCCGGGATCGGCGAGTCGACTTCGGCCCACGGCGCGGGCTCCTCGTCGTCCTCGACGGAATCGGCCTCGTACTCGCCCCGTTCGACGACGGTGCCGTCCGCGCCGACGGCGACGTGTGGGTACTCGTCGGAGTCGTCGAGCGAGAGGTCCTCGAGCGTCTCCTCGACGTCGGTTTCGGCCGGCTGCCAGCCTCGAGCGGTGCGCTCGTAGATCGTTCCTTCGGCGCCCGACGCGGCCGCCTCGTCTTCGGTCGCGTCGATGCCGAGCAGTTCGTTGCTGCCGGCCCACAGCTTCGTCCAGACCGCGCCGTTGTACCGGAAGACCGTCCCGTCGCCGCCGCCGGCGTAGATCTCGTCTCGAGCGCGGGCGATTACGTCGTAGAGCGCGACGCTACCGCCGTCGACGCCGATGGTCTCCCAGCTTTCGCCCCCGTCGGTCGTCTCGTAGACCTGGCTGTTCGTGTCCGCGATGTAGCCCGTCTCGCTATCGAGGAAGTCGATCCCGAAGGCGCTCGAGCCGCCGCCGGGCTCGACCACCTCTCCCCATTCTACCCCACCGTCGTCGGTGACCGTTCCGGAGAGGTACTCGCCGGAGCCGTTGACGAGGTGGACGGTCTCTTCGCCCGCCTCGCCGGTGACGGCGATCCCCTCCCAGGTGCTGGTCATCTCCATCGGCGCGGAGAAATCCGTCAGGACGTACTCCTCCACGTCGTACCGGCCGACGACGCCGCTGCCGCCGGCGAACCAGACGTGCTCGCCGTCGTCGGTGACCGCCGCGTCGTTCAAGGGGTTGGACTCGACAGTGGGCCCGCGCTCGAGAACGGTCTCCCAGCCGTCGGCCCGGCGGGTGAGAACCACGCCGCCCGCGCCGACGGCGTAGGGGCCGCGACTCGAGTGGACGACGCCGGCGAGGGTTTCCTCGACTGGCGACTCGATCGAGGTCCACTCGCCCGTCTCGATGGCTTCGGCGTCGTCGTCGGCGGTATACTCGCCACGCTCGATAACGGTGCCACCCTCGCCCACCGCTGCGTCCGGGTAGTCGCCGGTCGCGTCGAGCGCGACGCCGTAGAGGGTGTTTTCGGTGGGGGACTCGAGTTGCTCCCACTCCTCGCCGTCGTAGTCGTAGACGAATCCCTCCCCGCCCGCAGCGAGGCCCGTCTCGCCGTCGCGGTCGACGGACTGGACGGGTTCCTCGCCGACATCGTTCTCGGTCCACTCCTCGCCGTCGTACTGGTAGATCACGCCGCCCTCGGCCGCGACGGTGAGGTCGTCCGTCGCGACGGCCACCACGTCGAGGAGCCCCTCGTCCGCAGTGTCGATGCCGATGGTCTCCCAGGAGTCGCCGTCGTCGGTCGTCTCGTACACCTGGCCGGCGGTATCGGCGACGTATCCGGTCTCGCTGTCGAGGAAATCGATCCCGAAGGCGCTCGAGCCGCCGCCGGGCTCGACCACCTCACCCCAATCCATCCCACCGTCGTCGGTTTTCGTTCCGGAGAGGTACTCGCCGGAGCCGTTGACGAGGTGGACGGTCTCTTCGCCCGCTTCGCCCGTGACGGCGATTCCCTCCCAGCTGCTGGTCATCTCCATCGGCGCGGAGTAGTCGGTCAACTGTGCGTCCTCGACGTCGTACTGACCGACAACACCGCTGCCGCCGGCGAACCAGGCGTGTTCGCCGTCGTCGGTGGCGTCGACTGCGTTCAGCGGGTTCGACTCGACGGTCGGGCCGCGCTCGAGGACGACGTTCCAGCCGTCGCTCCGTCGGAGCGTCGCGACGCCGCCCGCGCCGACGGCGAACGGTCCCTGACTTGTCCGTGTGACGTCGAATAGCGTCTCTTCTGTCGGTGCGTCGGCGGCCGTCCACTCGGTCTGAGCGAGCGCGGTTCCCGCCCCGGCGGCGAGTGCGAGTCCGGCGACGCTCGCGCTGCTCGTCCGCATGAACCAGCGTCGTGAATGGGATCGATCGGTCATTGATCGTACTGCCACCGCGTACCACTGTCCCGGTGAAAAGAAACCACACTGTATTCAAAAGATGAAATTAACGTATAGAAGTAAAAACACCTCTTTCGCTCGAGCGCCGCTTGTAGGGCCTCTCCGTATCGATTCGGGTCGCTGTCGGATTCGAGTCGATACAAGGTACGACGGACTCCACAAGCCGTCGCGGGGGCTCTCCGTCTGTTACCGGGCGTCCGTTCGGTGACGTACCGCCAGCAGTGCAGCGAGACAGAGGGCGGCGAGCGCGATGGTACTCCCGAAGCCTGGCATGCTATCGTCGCCGTCATCGTCGTCCACAGCGGACCGCTCGGCGTCGTCGGTGCCGGTGCCGTCGTCGCTCTCGGACTCGTCGTCGGCACTCTCCTCGTCCGCATCGGTATTCTCCTCGACGTCGAGTTCGATTCCGCCCTCGAGGGCTGCCTCGACGAATAGTTCGTCGGTGTGTTCGTCGTGGAGGTCCCACACCGCCACGTTACCGTCGATCTCGTGGGCGTTCGAATCGGTAATCTCTCCGGGCATATTGACCTGATACGTAATCTCGGAGAGTTCGGGATCGTCGGCGGGATCCTGAACGTCGAACTCCTCGTAAACGACCGTTCCGTCGTCCGCTTCGATATCAATGAACGGTTCTTCGCTCGTATCGACGTCGTCGAGCGTTATCGATAACTCGTACCCGCCGTCGAGCTCCGTCATCGTTACCGATGCGTCGCCGATCGACTCGTCCGCTTCGAACATCGATTCGTACCACGCTTCGACCGTTTCGTAGCTATCCATCTCGGCCCACGTCGCGTACTCATCGTACGTTTCGTCGGTCATCCCCATCGACAGCTCCATCCGCTCGAGCGAGCCGTCCTCCGAGACGGTCACCTCCATACTTCCCGAATCGACGTCCTCCTGTGCCGCAACGGGCGCCGCTACACCGCCGAACGTCATGGCCAGCAGAACGACCGTCGCTATCCCGATCGGTACGGTCGACCCGTCAGTAACTGAACGCATACGCGGAATTTCTTCCTCTCTATCATAAATGTGCTCACTCGACGAGTCGTGGTTCTGGTTGTGTCAGCCTCAGAACTCGAGCGGGTCGGCCACGTCCCACCGCGGGACGAACTCCTCGTGGACGTTCGCGGCGAACTCGGGATCCTTGAGGTCGATCATCCCGAACGCGTCGCCCGAGGAGAGGGGATTCGGTACCTGAATACAGACTTCGACGCCGTCGATGATGTTGAACGAGCCCGAGACGTCGTCGTTCGTCCGCACGTCGAAATCGTCGCGCTGCTGGAGGGTCTCCCGATAGCGTCTCCCCACCTCCTCGGAGAGCGACGAGACCATCTCGCGGGTCATCAAGAGATCGACCGTGACACCCCGATCGAGGGCGTCTTCGACCTCCGCGTTAACCTCCTCACTGACGGCCTGGAGATCCCACTGCGGGGCCGGATCCGCGGAGACCATCACGATGTGGTCGTCGGCGGCCGCGAGTCGCTCGAGGAGGAGATCGATCGTCTCGTCGGGACCGACGGCGGCCGTCCAGAACTGGTCTTCGACCGGCTCCGCTGCGTCGAGTTCGTCCGCCAGATCGTCGACGATCGACTCGTACTGGTCGGCCTTCTCCTCGAGTTCGCGCTTCTTGTCGTCGAGCAGCCGGTCGAGGGCCGTCGACGGCTCGACGGCGACGTACTT
Source organism: Natronorubrum texcoconense (assembly GCF_900100335.1). Classification (GTDB taxonomy): domain Archaea; phylum Halobacteriota; class Halobacteria; order Halobacteriales; family Natrialbaceae; genus Natronorubrum; species Natronorubrum texcoconense. Next base: position 444,879 of record NZ_FNFE01000004.1, read on the forward strand.
CTTCGGTCGGCTCGCGGTCTGACTCCGGACGAGGTTGTACTGTTCGATGCTGTTCAACACGTCGTAGATCCGCCCCATCGGCACGTCGCTCGCCCGCGACAACTCCTTTGCCGTTGTGGGGCCCGTGTTTAAGAGCGCTCGATACGCTCGAGCCTCGTATTCCGAGAGCCCGAGGTCCCTGAGACTGGCCATGTGCTCACAGACCAACCGAAGAAACATAAACGCTGTGGTGGTTTGACAGTCGAGTGATTCACCCGGTACGGACGTGCAGTCGGGCGTTACTCGAGGATCGTCTGCACGCGTTCGCTCAACTCGTCCGGGGTTTTGGCGGATTCCGAAACGATCTCCCCGCGTTCGACCCGAGCCGTTTTCGACTCGAGACCGTCGGCGCCGGGAACGACGATCTTCTCGTGATCAGCCAGTCGGAGGGCGGCTCGATGGAGGTCCGTTCCGGGGCCGGTCGCGACGCGGATCACCAGCGGTCCCTCGAGTAATCGTGCGGTAGCGGTCGCATAGCGGGCGATCTGGACTCCAAACCGGTCGCTCGCGCCGGCAAACGCCTCGAGCGTTTCTCGTGCGACGTCGCGGTATCGCTCCTCGTCGGTTAGGACCGATAGCTCCAGTAGCGCGTCCGCGAACGCGACGTTCGCGTCGAGCGGCCGGAGCGGGCGGTCGACCAGACCGACGCCCGTTGCCGGCCCGTCGAGGAACGACGCCTCGTCGTGAAGCCGATCGATCGTCGCGTCCGCGACTCCGGTGGCATCCTCGAGGACGGCCGTATCGAGGGTGCTCGCGGCGGTCGTCAGTGCTGCCAACGTGCGCGCCTGCGTGGTGAGCAGCGGGGTCGGCTCGCCGCTCTCGTCGGATTCTATCCCGCCCTCGAGGGCGTGAGCGGCGACGCCATCCGTGAGCAGGTCGTCTCGCAGCGTCCCGAGTGCACGCTCGGCGTACCGCCGAGCGCGTTCGTCGTCGGTGTAGGCGTAGTAGGTCAGGAGCCCCTCGATCGCCAGCGCGTTCGGCCCGGCGAAGACGCCGTCGTCGACCGGCGGCTCGTCGGCTGCGGCGCGGTCGGTCGCGTCGAGGCTGTGTGCGGCGTCGTCGCCGGGCGCCTGACTGTTCGCGAACGCGTCGGCGTCGTCGTTCCACAGCGTCGTCGTAAGGTACTCGATGGTTCGCTCGGCGGGCTCTCGGTACTCGTCTTTACCCGTGTGCAGGTAGGCGTTCGCGAACGCGCGCACGAGCGCGCCGTTGGAGTCCAGTAACTTCTCGTACTGAAGCCCGGACCAGTCGCGGTCGGTCGCGAATCGGTAGAAACCGCCGTCGTACTCGTCCAACAGGTTCGCGCCGACGGCGTCGAACGAGCGCAGCGCCATCTCCCGGTCGCGCTTGAGCGCGAACTCGAGGGCGTCGGGGAGCGGAAACTTCGGGCTCTGGCCCCAGCCGCCGGCGACCTCGTCGTAGGTTTCGGTCAGCTGGCCGAGCATCGCGGACTCGACGTCGCTAGTGAGTGTACCCGCGGGCGGGCTGTCCTCCCGAAGCGGTCGCGGAACCCGTCCGGCGCCGCTGCCCTTCGTGTCCCACATGGTCCGAACGCTGTCCAGTACCTGTCGCATTCCGTCGTTGCCGAGGTAGCCCGCGCCGGTCAACACGGTCCCGTCGGGGGCGAGAAAAACCGTCGAGGGAAAGCCGCCCATGTTGTACCGATCACGCACGCGCGGGTAGCGATCCACGTCGACCCGTACCGGCACGAAGCTATCGTTGACGTTCGCCGCGATTCGGGGCTCCGCGTAGGTCTCTCGGTCCATCTCGTGGCAGTGGTCACACCACGTCGCGGTGAGCGAGAGCAACACGGGAACGTCCGTCTCCGCCGCTTCGTCGAAGGCGTCCGGTCCCCACTCGCGCCACTCGACACGTGTCGGATCGTCCATACCGACACCTCGGCTGTCGCCGGCGTAAGCCCTTCGTTCGATCGTGGCTCGAATTCGCAGCGTCAGCGCTCGAGACTCGTCTGTCGCTCGACCGCTCGAAATCACCGAACGCGAAACGAGAGTAAAGCGTTTTCACCCTCCCCCGGCTATATCGTGGCATGCTCCGGTGGATCTTCGCGCTGTTGCTCATCCCCTTTCTCGACGCGGTGATTCTCGCCGTCGTCGTCAGCCAGACGACGTACATCGGCTGGGTCGGGATGGTGTTGCTCGTCGTCCTGACCGGACTCGTCGGCATGTTGCTCGTCCGCGCCGAGGGTCGCCGAACCATCCGGAAGATGCAGCGGTCGCTGATGGAGGGGAAGCCGCCGACCAACGAACTGCTCGACGGCGGCCTGCTGATCGCCGCCGGCGCGTTCCTGCTCACGCCCGGGCTGGTCACGGACCTCATCGGCTTCCTGCTCGTGATTCCGCTGACGCGGATCCCGATCCGCGCCGGGCTCAAACGCTTCGTGATCGTCCCCTACGCGGACAAGAAGACCGGCGGCTTCGCCAGCGGACAGGTCTGGACGATCGGCTTTCCGGACGACGGGATGGCTCGAGAGGGGCAAGGCGGCTCGAGCGAGAACGGAACGTACGATCTCGGTGCCGACGACTACTCCGTCGACGACGGGACCGATGGCGAGTCGTACACGATCGATTTCGGCGACGAGCGGACCTCGGATCTGTCGGACGAATCGGACGACGACGCCGGGGACCACCCCACGCGGTAGCGGTTCGCACGGGCCACCAAGAAAGAAACGCTTAAACATCCCACCCGGCAACTACTGATTGCGACGCGGGCCAATAGCTCAATCAGGTTGAGCGCCACTCTGATAAGGTGGAGGCTCTCGGTTCAAATCCGAGTTGGCCCATTTCTGCTGCGAACAATGCGAACGTCGTGAGCCGTGAGCAGTAGAAATACATCCTACTCGGATTTGAGCTCTGGAAGTCACAGCCCGGGAGTGAACGAAGTGAGCGACCCGGAATGTCTCCCTCCGGTTCAAATCCGAGTTGGCCCACTTCTCGCGGCGAACAAATTCGTGAGCCGCGAGTGCGTGCTGCCGCGAGGATTTGAATTACGGAAGACGCATGCTCACGAGCGCAGCGAGTGAGACCGTCTTCAGGTGGTTCAAATCCGAGTTGGCCCATATTCTCGCCGCGAGCAAACTCGCGAGCGGCAAGAATTGGATCGAACTGGCACACTCGTTCTGACCCTCTCTTAGATATCCGGTAACGACGGATTTAGCGCCCGAAAGTTCCGTTCGTGGCGTTTGTGGAGATGGGTTTTCCTCTCGATTTTGCCACAACACGTTGGCGAGGACGACAACCTTCGCGAAAGAGCGGCGAAGATCGCTCGAGGAGGATATGCACGCACACATCCACAAGGGAACCAACGTGCTATTCCCGACGTCGAGGCACTGCTCGCGTCGGAGTGATCCGCTCAACCGAGCCGAGACATGGAGTACTTACGTCTGGAGTTTCATTAGATAACTAACCGAAAGAAGCGCTGTCCTTGGCGCACAGTCGGGACCGAACGGTCGATATTGCCGAGGACGTGACCGACGGATTTGCTCACGTCGCCGACCGTTCAGAATCCCACAACCCAGCCACGTTGGCTGCAAGACTGTCTCACAGGACTGCTATGATCGGGTCTACTAATGGACATTGAAATCGCAACGATAGGCGGCTACGAAGAAGTCGGGCGACAGATGACTGCGGTCCGCGCGGGCGACGATATCGTGATCTTCGACATGGGGCTGAACCTGTCGAAGGTCCTGATTCACGACAACATCCAGACAGAGGGGATGCACAGCCTCGATCTGATCGACATGGGCGCAATCCCCGACGATCGGGTGATGAGCGACCTCGAGGGCGACGTGAAAGCGATCGTTCCGACCCACGGTCACTTGGACCACATCGGCGCGATCAGCAAGCTCGGCCACCGGTACGACGCACCCGTCGTCGCGACGCCGTTCACCTGCGAACTGGTCGAAGAGGAAGTCGACGACGAGCAGAAGTTCGGCTTCGACAACGAGATCATCCGGATGGAGGCCGGCGAGACGATGTCGATCGGCGACAGCGGACAGGTCGAACTCGAGTTCGTCAACGTCACCCACTCGATCATCCAGGCGATCAATCCCGTACTCCACACGCCGGAGGGCGCAGTCGTCTACGGACTGGACAAGCGGATGGACCACACGCCCGTCATCGGCGATCCGATCGATATGGACCGGTTCCGTGAGATCGGTCGCGAGGGCGACGGCGTCCTCTGTTACATCGAGGATTGTACCAACGCGAACAAAAAGGGCCGAACCCCGAGCGAGAACGTCGCACGCGAGCACCTCCGTGACACCCTCTACAGCATGGAGGACTACGACGGCGGGATCGTCGCCACGACGTTCGCGAGCCACATCGCCCGCGTCAAATCGCTCATCGAGTTCGCTCGAGATATCGGCCGCGAGCCGATTCTGCTCGGCCGCTCGATGGAGAAGTACTCGGGGACCGCGAAACGGATGGGTGTCGATTTCCCGTCCGACGTGGATATGATCGGCTACCGTCGATCCATCGATCAGACGTTAGAGCGGATCATGAACGACGGCAAGGAGAACTTCCTGCCGGTCGTGACGGGTCACCAGGGTGAGCCGCGGGCACTGCTCACGCGAATGGCTCGCGGGGAAACACCGTACCAGCTCGACGATGGAGACAAGGTGATCTTCTCGGCACGTGTGATCCCCGAGCCAACGAACGAGGGGCAACGGTACCAGTCCGAGAAGCTGCTCGGCATGCAGGGTGCACGCGTCTACTCCGACATCCACGTCTCCGGTCACCTCTGTCAGGAGGGCCACTACGAGATGCTCGACGCACTCCAGCCACAGCACATCATCCCGGCTCACCAGAATCTGAAGGGGTTGTCGGGATACGTCGATCTCGCCTCTAATCAGGGATACACGCTCGGACGAGATATTCACGTCACTACGAACGGAAACATCATCCAGCTCGTGTAACTTGTCTTGGGGCTGGATCGTCGCGTCCGAGCAGGCGTACTCCGACTCGATCTAATTCCCCCGAAACAGGACTCAAATAAAACTGTTTTTTGTGGACTCGCTTCCAGTGAGCCACAGCTGAGCGACTATAGCGACCGTCCTGGTAGCCGATTTTCTCCCGGTGTAACTGTCGTCAATACACCGCCGAGCCGATTCAACGACGGTAGTAGCCGAAGTATCCGTTAGAACCTCGCATTTTTGTACTTATTGACTGATCGAATAGACGTCCGAAAACTACACTACTGGGTGTGTGAGACTCCCTCCCTCTGAAGCTTCGATTCGCAGGCCTTAAGTAGTGGTCGGCGATTACAATTTAATCCGAAGGAAATGAGGATCCTTCCCCTGCGGTCCGCCGTACAGAAGGGATCTGATGTTAGCCTTGGTAGTTCGGTGACGCTCGACCGGTCGTCGGTCTGAGGTCATCGAACGTGGACCCATTTATGTGTGAGTGTGTACAAGAATTTACATTCACCGCCAAATGAACCCTCCCGACCATTGGGTCGGGAGTATATAGCATTCCGGTTGATCCTGCCGGAGGTCATTGCTATTGGAGTCCGATTTAGCCATGCTAGTTGTACGAGTTTAGACTCGTAGCAGATAGCTCAGTAACACGTGGCCAAACTACCCTATGGATCAGAACAACCTCGGGAAAC
>NZ_FNFE01000010.1 GCF_900100335.1 Natronorubrum texcoconense
CGACCGTCTCGCCTACCGTCTCATCGACGGTTTCGCTCACCGTCTCCTCGACTGTTTCACCCACCGTCTCTTCGACCGTTTTCTCGACCGTCTCGTCGACCGTCTCGCTCACCGTCTCCTCGACGGTTTCACCCACAGTCTCTTCCACCGTTTTCTCGACAGTCTCGCCAACCGTCTCATCGACCGTCTCGCTCACGGTTTGTTCGACAGTCTCGCCAACCGTCTCGTCGACCGTCTTCTCGAGCGTCTCGCCGACGGTCTTTTCGACAGTCTCGCCGACGGTCTTCTCAACCGTCTCTCCAACCGTCTCGTCAACGGTTTGTTCGACCGTCTCACCGACAGTTTTCTCGACCGTTTCGTCGACCGTCTCGCCAACCGTCTTCTCGACGGACTCCTCGACGGCTCTGGTCATCCAGTCGGGATCGAACCGAGCCATCTTCCAGACCACGTGGACGACGTACGAGGCAAAGACCCCCAGCCCGAACGCCAGTCCGGTCTGGCTATCGAGCACCATAATCAAGCCGATCGAGATAAAGATCAACGCACCATACGCGAAGTCAGTAATCGCGTCGACACGAGCCGGTCTCATCGGTGGTCGATAGCGATCTCTCTGCCGGTTAGCGTACTTTGCGACAACCCACTGGTGTTCGAGAGACGGCGCGTCCATCGACTCGAGGACATACGTATCGACATGTTATCTTATCGTAGGAGGCCGGCGGGCGAAGTTCTTTGGCATTTCGTGCTAGACGAATGCCGCCAAAAACAGTGACCCACGACGCAAACGGACAGCGATCGCCGAGTGGCGTCAGCCGGTCATCGACGTATCCTACATGAACCGAAATACACGCGCTTTTACGACTTGCCCCTGTGAGTACTACTTGTGACGGAAGTACTGCTCATCGTGGGGATCCTGGTCGCAATGTTCGTCGGGTATAACATCGGTGGGGCGACGACCGGTCCCGCGTTCGGCCCGGCCGTCGGTGCGAACGTCATCACGAAACTGATGGCCGCCGCGCTGATGTCGGTTTTCTTCTTCATCGGCGCGATTACGATCGGTCCACAGGTCGTCGACACGCTGGGGACGGAGCTCGTTCATGACCCCGGAATCTTCACCATGCGATCGAACGTCGCCGTCCTCTTCTTTATCGGTGGCGCGCTGTTCGTCGGGAACTACGCCGGCGTTCCAGCATCGACATCGATGACCGCCGTCGGGGCGATCGCCGCACTCGGCTTCGCAACCGGCGAACTCAATTTCGCAGTCCTCGGCGAAATCGTCGTCTGGTGGATCGTTGCGCCGATCATCGGCTTCTGGGTCGCCGGGGTCGTCGGTCGGTACTTCTATCCGCAGATCAACGCGTGGGTCGCCATCGAAGAGAGCGACGGCGACCAACCGATGGTATCGGTGAACCGCTCGGGACTCATTCCGCGGCTCCAGTTCGGTGAGAACGCCGATCGGCGGGAGATCACCGGCGCGCTGGTCGTCGTCGCCATCGGCTGTCTCATGGCCTTCTCCTCGGGAACGAGCAACATCGCGAACGCCATCGCCCCGATCTACGGCACCGGCGACGTGGACATGATTACGCTGATCCTGATCGGTTCGGTCGCGGTAACGATCGGCTGTTTCACGATCGCTCGTCGAACCCTCGACACGCTCGGCAACGACATCACGAACCTGCCGCTGACGGCCGCCATCGTCGTCGCCGTCATCAGTTCGGGGATCGTCATCGGGCTCTCGTGGATCGGGATTCCCGCCAGTTTCGTCGTCATCGCGACGATGAGCATCGTCGGCCTCGGCTGGGGACGAGCCACCCGAACGACCAAACTCTCTGACGCTGCCCGCGGTGAGAAGGAAACCCGCGTCTCCGTCGGCGCGCTGACCGCCGAAGAGGAAGGCGAGCGATCGCCGAAGATCGGTGAAGAGGAGCCGACGGACATCCCCAAGGCGTCCGACCTGTTCGATCCCTCGACGACGGCTCGAGTCATCCTCATGCAGAACGTCGTCCCCATCATCTCGACGGTCGGCGCCTTCCTCACGTTCCGGTTCGTCCCGATCTTCGGCTTCTGAACCGCACTTCGGCATCGACTCGAGTTCCGGATCGACCGGCCGTCGAACGCTCGAGATCTCGAACCGAGACGTCGAACGCACGTCCCCACAGTCGATCGACGCGTACTCACAACCGATCCTCGAGACGACTACGGTGTCACATCCGCTGTCGGCCACGATGGGGTTGTGATGTTTCGTTTTCTCCTCGCTTCCCCGACCCGTTATTCGACGGATGACGATATTCTTTGCTTCGAATTGGTCAATTCCGATTGAAAGACAATTTAGGACTGAACAGCAAGCTATACCAGTGCGGGACGTGAACCGTGAAACGATGCCCACGGTAGAATACCTCAACTACGAAGTGCTGGACGACCAGGGATGGGAGATGGACGACGACGACCTCTTCGACAAGGCCGCCGACGCCGGGTTCGACGAGGAGGACTACGGCTCCCTCGACGTCGCCGAAGGTGAGTACATCCTCGAGGCCGCCGAGGCCCAGGGCTACGACTGGCCCTTCTCCTGCCGTGCAGGCGCCTGTGCGAACTGTGCGGCCATCGTCTACGAGGGCGAGATCGAGATGGACATGCAGCAGATCCTCTCGGACGAGGAAGTCGAGGACAAGAACGTCCGTCTGACCTGCATCGGCTCCGCAGAGACCGACGAGGTGCAGATCGTCTACAACGCAAAGCACCTCGACTACCTGCAGAACCGCGTCATTTAAACGACAACGCACAGTTCGACGGATGCACCCCAGTTCGGGGCCGCATTTTCATCAGTCGCCGCGAGAGCGACGGAGAGCCGCCGCTCTGAAACGGAGCCACGGCACCGTCGCTGCCGGCTGACCCGGGTCGAGAGCCACCACCGATACCGCATACGACAACAGTTTGATCCGCAGGGGCGATCGAAATCGACCGCTCGCTCGAGCGCTACCGCGGAGCCTAACGGGTAGCAACTCGCAACCAGTCCGAACTGAGCCGAAAGGATAACACTCCCCCGCTTCGCACGAAACCCTGTGACACTCGCTGGTGCCGTCGCGACGACCCCGGATCTCCTGCGGCTCGTCGCCGTTCCCGTCTTCGCCTGGGTCGCCGTTCGCGACATCAAGACCAGACGCGTCTCGAGCACCGTCTGGATCCCCCTCTCCCTCCTCGGCGCCGTTCTGCTGGTCTGGGACGGCTGGCTCGCCTGGAACGCCGGCGGCTACGCCTGGACCCACGAGTTCCTGCTTCCGGCCGCGGTGAGTATCGGCTTCGTCGTGCCTATCGCCTACCTGTTCTGGTGGTTCGGCGGCTTCGGCGGTGCCGACGCGAAGGCGTTGCTCGTGTTGGCGTTGTTGTTTCCGACCTTTCCGCAGTACGCCGTGGGTTCGTCGACGTTCCCCCTGACGACCACGCCGATCGAAACGTTCTCGTTTACGATCCTGACGAACGCCGTCATCATCGGCGTCGCCATCCCGGTCATCCTCGCGCTCCGAAACGCCGCCGCCGGCCGGATCAACAGCGTGATGGTCATCGGTTGGCCCGTCTCGTGGGACAGCGTTCCCGACACCCACGGTCGACTCCTCGAGACCCCCGAGGGCCGCTCTCGAGGCGGCCTCGATCTCGACGCCCTGCGGATGTACCTCCGCTGGCGCGGGCTGACGTTGGCCGACGTCCGCGACGCTCCCGACCGCTATCGCGATCCGGCGACGCTTCCCGACGAGCCGAACCCGCCGACCGACGGCGCGGTGACGGCAGCGGTTCGAAGCGACGGTGGGACGGCACTCGAGGACGACTCCGACGGCGACAGCCCCGAGACCAATACAGAAACGACACCCACCGCCATTCCCGAGTACGACGATCCGTGGGGTGCAGAGGCGTTCCTCGCGGACATCGACGGCACGGCCTACGGCACCTCGCCCGAGGAGTTGCGGGAGGGGCTCGAGGTGCTCGCTACGAAAGAGACGGTCTGGATCTCGCCGGGGACGCCGTTTCTCGTGCCGGTGTTTCTCGGACTGGCGATCGCGTTGGTCTACGGCGACCTGCTCGTCGGAACGCTCATTTGAGACGGGGCCGGAGAATCACAGTCCGGTCTCGTTGCCGAATCGAGTCAGTGAACGGCGGCTCTATCGTCGTGATACGCTTCGGCGTACGCGACGAAGTTCTCGAGGAGCCGGAGTCCGATCGGGCCGCTCTTTTCGGGGTGAAACTGCGTCCCCATCACGTTGCCCGCCTCGTTCGTCGCGATGGCCGCGGAGTCGAATCCGTAGTCACAGGACGCGACGGTGTGGCTATCGACGGTCGATGCGTAGGAGTGGACGAAGTAGACGTACGCGCCGTCGTCGACGGATGCGACCGTTCGTCGCGTCGCCGACGCAGCGCCGTCGATACCCGCGACGATCGGATGCTCCCGCTCGATCGTGAGCTGATTCCAGCCCATGTGTGGCACTTTGACCGCGGTGGTCGGGAGGCGTTCGACCCGCCCCGGAATGAGATCGAGCCCGTCGATCGTTTCGCCGTCCGGGACGCCCTCGGTACTCTCGGTAAACAGGAGCTGAAGTCCCACACAGATACCGAGAATCGGCGTATCCTCGGCCGCCTCGACGAGAACGTCGTGGAACGGTCTGGAGTTGCGAACGCACTCCCCGAACGCGCCCACGCCGGGAAGGACGAGCGCCTCGGCCGTGGCAATCTGCTGTGGATCGTCCGAGATCTCTACCGTGGCGTCGGCCTGCTCCAGACCGCGCCGGAGACTCCGGAGGTTACCAACCCCGTAGTCGATGATCGTTACCTTCACGACCCGAGTTCGAAGCGCACTCACAAATGGGTACGCTTCCGTGCCGATTTCGCGAACGGTCGAACGACGACGTCCGCTACGCGTACAAAAATCGTTCGTACAACGGCACCAGCGCCGTCCAGAAGACGACGAACGCAGCCCCGATTCCGACGAGAACGAGCCACGGGTCGCCCCGGCCGGTCGGCGGGCCGCTCGAGAGCAGCGCGAGCGTCCCCACGAACAGCAGGAGACAGACGACGACGCTGCCGAGTTCGAGGACCGTGGCGACGGGGTGGGCTCGGAACTGGGCGACGAGACCGGCGAGCATACCCGAGGCTCACGCGCAAGTGAGAAAAGTGTCACGGCGCGTCGTCGCGCCAAGGGTCGGCCTCCAAAACCGCTGAATCGACGCCGAGAGTACTCAGGCTCGAGACTCGATATCGGCCGCGATGTCGTCGAGTTCGTCGTCCGCGAGCTCCGGCCGGTCACCGGCAATGGCGTGTATCGGGCCGCCGCCGTCGCCCTCGAAGCGAGGGACGATGTGGCAGTGGACGTGGGGGACCTCCTGGCCGGCCTCTTCGCCGTTGTTGAACGCGACGGTGGACGCATCGGCGTCGACGCTCTCCTCGACGGCGGGGATCAGTCGGTGGATCGTCGCGTACAGATCCGTCGCGACGTCGTCCGGGATATCGTTCAGCCGTTCGTACTCGTCTTTCGGGATGACCAGCGTGTGGCCCGGGGCCAGCGGGTTGGCGTCCAGGAAGGCCATCGTCGTCTCGTCTTCGTACACGACTCGGGCGGGAATCTCTCCCTCCACGATCTGGCTGAAGATCGTACTCATACGCGAGTGTGTGTTGGCCCACTGTAAGAAGCTTACCCGCCCGAACGCTGCGAGACGGCGAAGGTGTGTGAAATCGAAACAGTACCGGATCGGCGATCGTCACGCCCGAGACACCGATTAAACTGGGATAAAGTCAGGAAAAGTGGGAGAGACGGTCACGGCCCTTCAATAGCGACGCCGGCCTCGAGTCGATTGCCCACCTGGGCGCGGTGTCGTATCGCACCTGTACCACGTCACGTATCCTGACCAACCACCACTTCCACCACCGTCGCTTTTCTGTCGGTGGTGGGTTTCAACCGACGAGTAGCGTCGAGCATCGGCACGGTTCGCTCGAGCCACGTCGCGACTCGGCGACCGGCGCGGAGTCGAGACGGTTAACACGGTGCACTGAGTAGCCTCATCGAAGCGATGAGTGATTCAGGACCCGACGGGGGACTCGTTCGCGCACTGTTGCGCGCCGAGCAGCGACTCCACGAGACGGCACCGATCAAGGAGAGCCACAGCAAACTCCTCGTGAGATCGGTCTTCTGGTTTCTGCTCTTTTCAGGGGTTTATACCGTCGTTTCGTCGGTTCTGTAGGTCGCTCGAGGCCGAAATCGTCGACTCGACCGGACAGCCAGGAGACGGCACTCAGCGACGGACGGTTACGCACCGGAAGCTACGGACCGATGGGCCGGCAGCGACGGACGGTTACGCACCGACCGTCTTGCAGCAGTCGTCGAGCGTCTCCCGAATCGCCTCGAGATATTCCTCGGGTTCGTAGCCCAGCCGACCGATCCAGACATCCTGATACGATGGGTGAAGGATCGGGACGAGCTGCGTCTCGAGGCGATCACACCGAACGGGCGTCAGGACGCTATCGATGAAGCCGTCGATCTCGCGGTTCTCCGCCGCGAGCACTGACTTCGTCGCGTGTTTTCCGGTCGCGAGAACGACGTCGGGATCGACCGTCTCGACTTCGTTAACGAGGTGGCCCCGACAGTTCGTGCGCTCATCGTCGGTGGGTTCGCGGTTGGTCGTGGGGTCGTCGGGATCCGGTGGAAAACACTTCACCGCGTTCGTGTAGTACGCTTCGTCACCGTAGCCGATTTCAGCGAGCATGCGACGGATCCGTCGTCCCGAATGTCTCGAGGTGTAGGCCATTCCGGTCCAGTTACCGCCCTGCCAGCGGTCGGCGTCGGGGTTGCCCGCACCGGGGGCTTCGCCGACGACCAGGACGGTCGCGTCGAGCGGGCCGGTGCCCCACGAGATGCACTCGCGGTGCTTGGTGAGGGCCGGGCAGCGCTCGCAGCCGGGTTCGATAACGTTTCGCGTGGTCGGGTAGGCGGGATCTCGATCGGCGGCGGGCACACTCGAGTCGAGGGTCCGGAGCGGTTATATCCCGACCGGTTCGGTAGGTCACGAGAGCCGACCGATTGGGAGGTTTATCACTGTGTTCGTGGCCAGTTGCACCGATGTCAACGAGTAAGCAACAGACAGAACGAGTTGCAGTCATCGGTGCCTCGATGACCCAGTTCGGCCAACGCGAGGGCTGGATCCTGGATCTCCTCGCCGAGGCCGGACTCGAGTGTCTCGAGGATGCAGCGGTCGATGCGACGGACGTCGATCATCTGTACGTCTCGAACATGGCCAGCGGCGAGTTCGAAGGAATGACCGGCGTGATGAACGCGCTGGTACACGACCTGGGCATGATGCCGGCGTACACTCAACGCGTCGATCAGACGAGTTCCAGCGGCGGCGCGGGGATCTACGCCGCCTGGCAATCGATCGCCAGCGGCGCCAGTGACATGACGCTGCTCGTCGGCGGCGAGAAGATGAGCCACCGGTCGACGCCCGAGACGACCGACATCATCGCCTCGGTTACCCACCCAGTCGAGTACAAGACGGGCGTGACGCTGCCCTCGTTTGCCGGACTCACGGCACGACACTACCTCGAGCGCTTCGATGCTCCCCGCGAAAGTCTCGGGAAGGTGGCCGCCAAGAACCACGAGAACGGCGTCGACAATCCGAACGCTCAGTTCCAGAAAGCCGTCGATCTCGAGACGATCCTCGAGTCGCCGATCGTCGCCGACCCGCTGCGGCTGTACGACTTCTGTCCGATTTCGGACGGCTCGGCCGCGTTGCTGTTCTGTCCCGAAGACGTCGCCCGGGAGTACGCGGACGAGTACGCCGTTATCGCGGGCGTCGACGGCGCGACGGACACACACGTCGTCCACGAGCGCGAGGATCCCACGGTCATGGACGGCGTCGTCGAGAGCGGAAAGGGAGCCTACGAGATGAGCGGCTACGAACCCGACGACATCGACGTCGCGGAACTCCACGACATGTTCACGATACTCGAGTTTCTGCAGATGGAAGGACTCGGGTTCGCAGCGCAGGGCGAAGCCTGGGAGTTAGTCGAGGAGGGCTATACCGAGCGCGACACCGGCGAACTACCGGTCAACACGTCGGGTGGGCTCAAATCGAAGGGGCACCCACTCGGTGCGAGCGGCGTCGCTCAGGGCGTCGAAATCTACGAACAACTCGTCGGTGAAGCCGGTCCGCGTCAGGTCGACGCTGACGTCGGACTCGCCTGTAACGTCGGCGGCTTCGGCAACTGCGTTATCACGACCATCATGGAGGCGGCACGATGACGATGGACGCGACGCAGTACGAAGACGGATCGATCAGCTATCCCGGCCATCCGCGCGGTCCCGACGGCGCGAAACCGGTGGGGACGATTGATCTGAGCGAGTACACGGCGGAAGTGATTACGTGGACGACGAGCACGGCGACGCCGCCCGGCGTGCGCGAACCGAACACGCTCGCGATCCTCGAGTTCGATGTTGAGGGCGAGACGGTACGCGCAATCGGACAGGTGACGACTGACGACGTCGAAACCGGCGACGAGGTCGAGCCAGTTCCCGTCGAGGAACTGCGCGAACCCGGGGCCGGCATCCGCGAACCCGAGAGCCAAGACTGGGACGGCTATCGGTTCGAACCGGTCTGATCTGTCGCGAACACTCGTGAGCGACAGACGCAGACGTGAAGCCGGTTCGAATCAGGGAGGAGCGTCGCTCCGACCGTGGTTCGAACCGGTATAGGATGAAACGGACGACGGAATCGGTCCCGTTACCCCTCTGACGGACCCGTTCGCGACGCTAGAACCGTTGGAAAACTCGCGACCCGTGCGAGGGGATAGGTTTACCTTCGTCGGGTGGCTCTCCACTGGCAATGGGATCGGCAACCCCGGAACTCCTCGCAGAACTGCTCCCGCTGGTCGTCTACACCGTTCTCGCCGGCGTGTTGACGGCGGGCGGTATCGCCGCGGAATACGCGAGTCTCCAGTACCTCGGCTCGGGCGAGACGATGGTCGCGCTCTGGCTGGCCGCGATCGGCTGTGTGATGCTCTACGCGGGCGTCTACGGCATCGCCTATCAGAAAGTACTCGCACGGGTACTCGTCGCGAGACAGTAAGACGCCCGCAGTCGTCCTCCAGCCCACCCGCGCCGACGCCGGCGTCCGCAATACCGATTCCCCTTTACTCTCGGAGTGAGATTGGACCCACATGAGCAGGTTCGGCGAGGTCGACGACCAGTACGATCCCCACGCCCTCGAGCAACGGGTGTTCGACTACTGGGACGACGTCGACGCCTACCAGCAGACGGTCGAGCACCGCGAGGACGGCGAATCGTTCTTCTTCGTCGACGGCCCGCCGTACACGTCGGGCTCGGCGCACATGGGAACCACCTGGAACAAGTCCCTGAAGGACGTCTACATCCGATTCATGCGGATGCAGGGGTACGACGTGACCGACCGCCCGGGCTACGACATGCACGGGCTCCCCATCGAGACGAAAGTCGAGGAGAAACTCGGTTTCGAGAACAAGAAGGACATCGAGGAGTTCGGCGAGGAGAACTTCATTCAGGAGTGTAAGGACTACGCCGACGAGCAACTCGAGGGACTTCAAGACGACTTCAAGTCCTTCGGCGTCTGGATGGACTGGGACAACCCCTATCGAACTGTGAGTCCCGAGTACATGGAGGCCGCCTGGTGGGGCTTTTCGAAGGCCGCCGAACGCGGACTCGTCGAGAAAGGCCACCGATCCATCTCGCAGTGTCCGCGCTGTGAGACCGCCATCGCGAACAACGAGGTCGAGTACGAGGACGTCGAGGACCCCTCGATCTACGTCAAATTCGACCTGACCGATCGCAAAGGCAAACTCGTCATCTGGACGACCACGCCGTGGACGGTCCCCGCGAACACGTTCACCGCCGTCGACGAGGAGGGCGACTACGTCGGCGTCCGGGCCGAGAAGGACGGCGAGGAAGAACTGCTGTACCTCGCCGACGCCAAGCACGAAGAGGTCCTCAAGGAAGGGCGCTACGAGGAGTACGAGGTCGTCGAAGAGCTCACCGGCGAGGAGTTGATCGGCTGGTCGTACGAACATCCGCTCGCCGAGGAGGTTCCGGACCACGTCGACGCCGACGGCGTTTTCGAGGTGTACGCCGCGGACTACGTCGACACCCACGGCGACGGCACCGGGCTCGTCCACTCCGCGCCCGGACACGGTGAGGTCGACTTCGAGCGCGGCCGCGAACTCGGCTTCCCCATCTTCTGTCCCGTCGGCGGCGACGGCGTCTACACCGAGGAAGCGGGCAAGTACGAGGGCCAGTTCGTCAAGGAGGCCGATCCGGAGATCACGGCCGACCTCGAGGACAACGGCGCGCTCCTCGCGTCGGGGAGTGTCCACCACAGTTACGGCCACTGTTGGCGCTGTGATACGGGTATCCTCCAGATCGTCACCGACCAGTGGTTCATCACGATCACGGACGTCAAAGACGAGTTGCTCGACAACATCGAGGACAGCGAGTGGTACCCCGGTTGGGCTCGCGACAACCGCTTCCGCGACTTCGTCGAGGAGGCCCCCGACTGGAACGTCTCCCGACAGCGCTACTGGGGCATCCCGCTGCCCGTCTGGACCCCCGAGGATCGCGACGACGACGAGGATCGAATCGTCATCAGCGACCGCGAGGAGCTCGCCGAGCGCGTCGATCAGGAGATCGACCCCGAAGATGTCGACCTCCACAAGGACACCGTCGACGACCTCACCATCACCGAGGACGGGACCACCTACACGCGCGTCCCCGACGTCTTCGACGTCTGGCTCGACTCCTCGGTCGCCTCGTGGGGCACCCTCGACTTCCCCTCCGACGACAGCCGGTTCGACGAACTCTGGCCCGCCGACTTCATCCTCGAGGCCCACGACCAGACGCGGGGCTGGTTCTGGTCCCAACTCGGGATGGGCACCGCCGCGATGGGCGAGGTGCCCTACGACAAGGTGCTCATGCACGGCCACGCCCTGGACGAGGACGGCCGCAAGATGTCCAAATCCGTCGGCAACGTCGTCGAACCCGACGAGGCCATCGAGCGCCACGGCTCCGACGCGATGCGGATGTTCCTGCTCTCGGCGAACCCGCAGGGCGACGACATGCGCTTCTCGTGGGACGAGATGGGCACGATGGAGAACCACCTCCGGACGCTCTGGAACGTGTTCCGGTTCCCGCTACCGTACATGCGCCTCGATGGATTCGATCCGGAGGAGGCGACGCTCGAGGACGTCGATTCGGACCTCGAGCTGATCGACGAGTGGATCCTCGCCCGCCTGCAGTCCACGAAAGCCGAGATGACCGAGCATCTCGAGGAGTTCCGTCAGGACCGCGCGCTCGAAGCGCTCATCGAGTTCGTCGTCGAGGACGTCTCGCGGTTCTACATTCAGGCCGTCCGCGAGCGGATGTGGGACGAGACGGACAGCGGGTCCAAAGACGCGGCGTACGCGACGATCTACCGCGTCCTCCGCGAGAGCGTCGCGCTCCTCGCACCCTACGCACCGTTCGTCAGCGAGGAGATCTACGGCACGCTCACCGGCGACGCCGGCCACGACACCGTTCACATGGAAGACTGGCCCGCCGTCGAGGAGTACTGGGCCGACGAACAGCTCGAGGAGGACGTCGCCATCCTCCGTGCGATCGAGGAAGCCGGCGCGAACGCGCGCCAGCAGGCCGGTCGCAAGCTCCGCTGGCCCGTCCCGCGAGTCGTCGTCGCGGCCGACGACGGACGCGTCGTCGAGGCCGTCGAGCGCCACACCGAACTGCTCGAGGATCGACTCAACGCCCGCGACATCGAACTCGTCTCGCCCGACGACCGCTGGGGCGAACTGAACTACAGCGCCGAGGCCGACATGAGCGAACTCGGCCCGGCCTTCGGCGACCGCGCCGGGCAGGTCATGAACGCGCTCAACGAGGCTCGAATCGACGAGCCGGGGCTCGAGGCGATCGAAGCAGCTGTCGCGGAGGTGCTCGAGGACGACGAGGAGATCACCGAGGAGATGGTCTCGTTCGTCACCCAGACGCCCGACGGCGTCGCCGGCACCGCCTTCTCCCTCGACGGCGACGACCGCGGCGTCGCCTACGTCGACGCCTCGCTGACCGACGATATCGAGAGCGAGGGCTACGCCCGCGAGGTCATCCGCCGCGTCCAGGAGATGCGAAAGGACCTCGAGCTCGACGTCGAAGAACGGATCGCGCTGGACCTCGAGATCGACGACGACCGCGTCGCCTCGCTGGTCGACGAGCGTACGGACCTCATCCGCGAAGAGGTCCGTGCGGACGAAATCGGGGCTCTCGAGGTCGACAACGGCAACCGAAAGGAGTGGGAGGTTGAAGGCGTGACGATGGAGATCGCGGTCGAGCCGTTGGCGGCCGCTGAGGCGTCGGACTAGCACCGCAAATCCCCGAGCGGGAGGCGAAGCCGACCGTCCGGTCTTTTTTGGTCCAGATTTTTTGCGTGAGAGGTGACGACCGGAGGGAGTCACCCGAACGGAAAAAAGGTGGATGCCGAGATCGCGATCGAGCCGTTGGCGGCCGCTGAGGCGTCCGACTGAGGTGGGTTGAACGACTCGACGCGTATCTCTCGAGTCTCCGTTCTGCAGTAATTCTCGTCGAAGGGACAGTATCTGCGCCACAAAAGTCTTAATCTCGGACTTGCCAGAGAGGGGTAGTGAACTCTCGGCTCGCCGTCTGTGTTATCGTTCTCCTCCTGATAGCGAGCCTCCCAGCCGGTATCGCCGGGGCGGGCGGATTTTCGTCCGCACCCGACACGTTCGGAGCCTCCGATCCGGCAATCGCGAGCGGTGTGAGCGACGGGTCACCGGGTTCGATGGCCAACGAAGACGACGTGCTCCACCAGCGAACCGAACTGCGCCACCTCCCGGAACGACCGGGCGAGTTCGAAGTCGAGACAACCTTCGAACCGCCGGAGCCGCTGCGCGGGCTCGAGGTCGATCTCTCGGACGACGCAGTTGTCGCGTCCCTCGAGGGCTTCGAGGAGACCGGCGACGGGACGTACCGCTGGGACGAGGCGACCGGGGAGCCGTCGATCCGATACGAGATGCCGGCCGATCGAACGGGTACCGTCCGTCACGACCACGACGATCGAGACGGCTACACGTTCGTCGACACAGGCGAGTGGGGTGTCGTTCAGGTCCCCTCGGTCGGGCTCTCCCTCCGAACGCCGCAATCAGTCACGTTGGGCATCGAGGAGACGGTCGCCGTCGACGGCGAGGGCGCGGCCGGCGACGATATCGCCTTCTTCGGCCCGGTCGAGGAGTACGAACGAACCGTCGACGGCGAGACGATCAGGCTGGTCGTCCCCGAAGCGGCCGACCTGGCGGAGACGCCCGACGACATCCTCGAGTCGATCGCGGCGGCCAGCGAGCGACTCGACGTCGGCTCGAGCAGCGACGAGGTGTTCGTCGTCGCGGTCCCGACCGACGTCGACTGGGGACCGCGGGGCGTCCAGTACGGCGACGCGGACGCGTGGGTCGCCGCCGACGCCGAACTCGACGTTGCAGCGAACGTCTGGCTCCACGAGTACGTCCACGTTCGCCAGGGGTTCGCCAGCGGCGAGACGACGGCCGACGCACGGTGGCTCGTCGAAGCGCAAGCGGAGTACTACGCCGCCTTGCTGGGCTACGAGGAAGGGGCGATCCGCTTCGGCGAGTTCGGTGACCACCTGGAACGGGGCGAGCGCTCGCCGTACGCGGACGGCACGCTTAACGACCCCTCGAGCTGGGCCGATAGCGACACGGACTACGTGAAAGGGCCGCTGGTCTACGGCGAGATCGATCGACAGCTCCGACTGGCGACCGACGGCGACCGGACGCTCGAGGACGTCTTCCGACAGTTGAACGCCCAAGACGGCGCGGTGAGCGAGGCCGACTTCCTGACGGCACTCGAGGACGCCGGCGGGAGCGAGGTCCGAAGCATCGCCGAGCGGTACACACAGACCGACGAAACGCCCGAGATGTGGAACCGCTGGGACCACGGCGACGCGTTCGACCAGCCGTCAGCGACCGTCGAGTACCGACTCGGCTCGGAGCCGGTCGAGGTCGCGGGCCAGTCCTGGGAGCGCTGGGACTCGAGCGACCTGGACGGCGTGGAAACCCGCAACGACGCCGGCACCGACGGCGGAGACGTGATGGCCGTGCCGGCCGGCGAAACCGTCACCGTTCCGGTCGCGATGGCGAATGTCGACGACCGGGCCGGCACCGCCGACGCGACCCTCGAGGCGAACGGCGAGATCGTCGCGATCGAACAGCGCTCCCTCGAGCCCGGCGAGCGGGCGACGACGCGCCTTTCGTGGGAGCCGACGTCACCCGGCGTCTACGACCTGCGCGTCGGGGACGACCGGCTGACGGTGTTCGTTCGCTCGAGTCCGAGCCTGACCGTCACCGACCTGCGGGTCGACCCCGATAGCGTCGATCCCGGCGAGACGGTGACGGCGACCGCGACGGTCACCGCGGGTGGCACACTTCCCGCCGCGGGGACGCTACCGTTCCAGAGCGCGAACGGAGTCGTGACTGCCGATCCGGTCGCGCTTGCGTCCGGTGAGACGGGAACCACGGCGGTCGACCTGACGTTCGACGACGACGGACGCTACGAGGTGACGGCCGGCGAGCAGTCGACGACGGTTACCGTCGGCGGCGGTCTCTCGACGGTCGTCTCGGCCGTCGATTCGATAGCTGGCTTCGGCAGCGTCGCCGGAATCGTCGCGCTGACCGTCGCGCTCACGATTGCGATGCTCGGTCGGCGGCGGTGAGACCTCTCCCCGTCGAGCGGCTATCGGCAAAAAAACCGTTTTAGGGGCGTTCCACCAGGAACACGCACGCCCCCTCGCCGTCGTCGACGCAGCGCTGTTCCGTGACGGTCGCGTCGGCATCGAAGGACCGAGTGATCCCCTCGAGAATCCCGTGAGCCAGCCCGCAGTAGGTCGGCTCCCGATGGGTTCGATACGTCACGCGCACGCTACCGTCCCCGTCGCGGGTACCCGAAACCGACGGGAGCGCGGTGTCGTCGGTCGCCGCGTCGACGTCGTTGACGATCGTCTCGAGGCGCTCGAGGAGATCGAACAGGTCGTCCTCGCGCACGTGAGCGTTGAACGTCGACAGGAGTTCGGGCGCGAGCGTTCGGCCGAAGTCGCGTTCGATCTGGCGTCTGTTCTGGGTCGCCATCGACGCCAGCGTCGAGAGGATAGCGTCGATCTCGTGATCGTCGTAGGTCGAGACGGGGAGGTACAGCGCCGGCTCGAGGTCGGCGCGGCCGAGAATCGTCTCCCATGTCTCCTCGTCGGTTCGGTCGACGACGTACTCCTTGAGCGTCTTGTGAACGATTCCGTGCATCTGAGGTGGGTGGTAACTCGGTGGCTCGCGGTCGAGGGCGAACCGCCCGCGACCTGTACGAATTCCGACTAGCTAAGTCACGGGATGGTATCTACTTAACAGTTATAGTACGGGTCGCAGGTGGGAGACTCTGCACACTACATCGACGGCGGTTCGTCCCGTTTCGCGTCCGACTACGACTCCTCCATCTCCACGTCCTCCAGCACGGCCGTATCGTCGCTCATGATGCGGAGTTTGCCGTCTCCGCACGTACAGCCGGACCCCTGTCCGGTCCCGATCGGTCGAATCTTTCCGTCGGGGCCGAGACGGACCGCGTGGGCAGTTCCGCAGTTATCACACACTGCCGCCGCCCGCTGGTTGTCGTCTTCCCCGGCCATCTCTACTGAACAGTGTGTGATGATACGGGTTAATGGGTATCCAACCGGAGAGAGAGTTACTCCTCGCACGATCTATTCGCGACTTGAACTCGAGCGCGTGAGTCGCCACGTGACGGACATGCACCACCGGTTTCCGGGTGTTCGTGGGTCAGGTGGAACCGATTACAGCTCCGCCGCGAGCGCCGGCGCGACCGAGACCGCACTCGCCCCCCGCTCGATCGTGTCGGTGCCGTAGATCGCCTCGACCCCCGCTCGAGAGAGCTTCGTCACGGCGTTTCGCGCGAGCAGCGGGTGGACGCAGGTGACGAACACGCGGCCGACGCCGCGGTTTCGGAGGACGCCGACGGCCTCGCTCATCGTCGATCCCGTCGCGATAATATCGTCGGTGACGACGACGTCGCGGCCGGCCACGTCGACGTCGCTGGGCGTGATTTCGACCTCCGTCCCGGAGTGGCGAGTCTTCTCGAAGTAGTCCGTCTCGCCGTCGCCGTAGGCGTCGCGGACCGTCTCGGCGAGGTCGATCGCGCCCGCGTCGGGAGAGAGAAAGACCGGGTCCTCGAGATCGGCTGGGAGGGGTTCGGCCAGTCGGCCGGCCGCGTCGACGGGCGTCGCCGTGGGCTCGAAGAACTCACAGACCGCTTTCTCGTGCGGGTTGACCGTAAGCACGCGATCGGTGCCGGTCGAGACGGCGCGGGCGACCGCCCGCGCGGAGACGGGGTGGCCCGCCTCGAAGGCCGCGTCCTGCCGGCCGTAGCCCATGTAGGGCAGGACGGTGACGACCTCCTCGGCGCCGGCCTCGCGGACGGCGTCCTGCAGCTGCAGCAGTTCGAGGTGGGCGTCGCTCGAGACCGTCGAGGCGACGACGATAGCGCGGTCGTCGTCGAAGTCGGGGACGCCGGCGAGCAGTTCGCCGTCCGGAAAGCGGTCGTACTCGACGGTGGCGAGCGGTTTCTCGAGTTCGCGTGCGAGGGCAGCGGCCAGCGTCTGCGACGCGGACCCGCTGACGATCGTGGTCATACTCGAGTGGACAGGACGGGGGCTAAACCCGTTTTCGTTCTCCCGCGGCACGAGCGTTCGAACTCGGCGGCGTTCCCATCGCGACCGAAAACGGAAGACGGCTCGGCGGAACCGATGCGGCCGACCAGACGGCCAAGTGACGCTCAGCGGGGTGCTACGTGTCGACGTCCTCGCCGTTGTCGCCGTCGTCCTCGCGATCCTCGGCGCCGCCGCAGTCGCCATCGGTGGCGTTGCTCGAGTACGTCATGCTGTCGCCGCCCGTGATCCGGACGAAGATGCTGAGGCAGTCGGCAGCGTTCCAGTTCGACGGCGTGATGTCGACCGGTTCGCCCTCGTTGAGCCGGGCCGTGACGCGGAACTGGCCGGCGTCGGCCGCCCAGTCGCGTTCGATCGAGGCGGTCCGGCCGGCCTCGATCGTCTCCGTCTCCCAGACGGCGATTCCGTCGTCGAGCTGGACCAGCAGGTCGATCTGCTGGTCGCTATCCGAGAGGTTGTCGACGATGATCGCCCCGGAAACCGAATCCGAGGAGTCGGTCGAGCTGTCGGTCTCTTCCTCCTCGGGCGTCTCCTCGTCTTCAGTACTGTCGTCGTCCCCGTTCTCGTCATCGGCGCTGCCTGAGCAGCCGGCGATGGCCCCGGCGAGACCAACCCCGGTCGCGCCCAGTAATCGGCGGCGTGATATCCCACTCATATTGGAAGGGGAAAGTATCGAAGATAGTTAAATCTCCGTCAGACGATCCGTTCGTCGAGAACGAGAGTTGGGAACGAGACCACCCTGAAGCCGGCGGGGGATCGCGGTTCGCCTCCGAGCGAGACGGGTCGTTACTCGTCTCGAGGAACGGCGAGTCCCGTCACGTCCCCGACACCGATCGTTTGCGAACGCCACGGGCCGCCACTATCGTCGGGCGTCGCCGAGAGAAACGTTCCCCGTTCCGTGACGGCGTAGACCGTCTCCCCGTAGCCGATACCGACGATCGATCTCCGAGAGCGATCGTACTCCCGCCACGTCTCCGCGTCGGCGCCGTAGGCGTAGACGGCGTCTCCCGAGACGGCGTGAGCGCGCGTGAGACGACCCGGATCGGTGTGCGGATCCGCCGCGACGGTCTCGAACGATCCCTCGAGCGCCTCCATCCAGCCGTTCCCGAGTTTGTAGAGGCCGTCGGCGGTCGCAGCGAGCGGGACGCCAGCCGCGGAGACGTCCCGAACGTCCGAGAGGCCGGCGTGATCGAGTTCACCCTCGTGGACGCGGTAGACGCCGCTGTCGGTGCCGACGAGGTCGCCGTCGATCGCGCGAACCGTCGCGACGCCGTTGTGCTCGAGGAACTCCCACTCGCGGGGGTCCGAGTTCGCGTCGGCCCCGCCCGACAGCCGCGCCACGTCACCGTCGGGACTGGCGGCGATCAGGTCCGAACCGTGGGTGCCGACGGCGACGGCGGGGCCGAAGCCGGTGTCGACGAACGTCTCCTCGGACTCGTTCGCATCGGCTTCCGCTGCGCGGGCCTCCCGATCCCCGCGCTCGAGCCCGAGCACCTGCACGTCCTCGTCGGTCGCGATAGCAACGGTCTCGCCGGTCGCGGCGATGTCGCGAGCGGGAGTGCGGTCACAGAGCCCGAACTCGCCGACGGTGTCGCCGGCGACGCGGACGCGAACGACGCCGATGGCACTCGCCACGTAGACCTCGAGCGCCCCCTCGCGGCCGCCGTAGACGCGTTTCTCCTCGATAGCATCCATACGTGGACGGTCGTGGCCGCGCGCCGAAAGCGTTCTGTCTGCTTCGGAATCCCTTTGGGGAGTCCGCCCCGACTAGGACCCATGCAAGTATTCGGATCGAGCGGGACACGCGGCGTCGCCAACGAGGAGCTGACGCCCGCGTTCGTCCTCCGCGTCGCGAAAGCGGCGGGGACGGCCTGGGGAGCCGAGCGGGTTGCTATCGCGCGGGACACGCGCTACACCGGGCGGATGCTGGCCGACGCGGCCGCGAGCGGACTCGCCAGCACGGGAACGGACGTCGATCGCCTCGGGGTGCTACCGACGCCGGGCGCACAGTTTTACGCCGAACGGGAGGGGGTCCCCGTCATCGTGATCACGGCTTCACACAACCCGCCGCAGTACAACGGCGTCAAACTCGTCGGCCGCGACGGGATCGAACTCGTCGTCTCGGACTTAGAGGACATCGAACAGGTGTTGCTCGCCGAGTCGGCCACCGTCGCTCCCTGGGACGAGACAGGCCGCGTTCGCGAGATCGAGGGGATCACTCGAGAGTACGTCGAGGAACTGCTCGCCGCCTCCGACCGGGAGACTATCGCCGACGCCGAGTTGACGGTCGCGCTGGATCCCGGTCACGGCTCCGGGACTCTCACGAGCCCCGAGTTC
Organism: Natronorubrum texcoconense; assembly: GCF_900100335.1. Lineage (GTDB taxonomy): Archaea > Halobacteriota > Halobacteria > Halobacteriales > Natrialbaceae > Natronorubrum > Natronorubrum texcoconense. The sequence continues at coordinate 19,125 of NZ_FNFE01000010.1, forward strand.
TTCCGCGAACTCGGCTGCCGCGTCGTCACCGTCAACGGCCAGCCGGACGGCCACTTCCCCGGCCGCGATCCCGAACCGGTGCCCGACAACTTAGAGGACCTCGGCCAACTCGTCCGGGCCACCGACGCCGACGTCGGCATCGCTCACGACGGCGACGCCGATCGCGCCATCTTCTTCGACGAGAACGGCGAGTACGTTTCGGGCGACGCCACGCTCGCCGCGCTCGCGGCGGCCGAACTCGAGGCCGGCGATACGACCGTCTCCGCGGTCAACGTCTCCCAGCGGCTGGTCGACGTCGTCAACGACGTCGGTGCCGATCTCGAGCTGACGCCCATCGGCTCGACGAACATCATCACCCGGATCGAGGAACTCGAGGAGAAGGGCAAGCGCGTCCCGATCGCGGGCGAGGGCAACGGCGGGATCTTCTTCCCCGCCTTCCGGCTCTCCCGGGACGGGGCGTTCACCGCGGCCCGGTTCCTCGAACTCGTCGCCGAGCGACCCGTCAGCGAGATCGTCGCGCCCTACGACGACTACGCGAACGTCCGCTACAACATCGAGTACGAGTCGACGGCCGAGCGCGACGCGATGATCGACGCCGCGGCGAACCACGCCCAGGCCTCCGACGCCGAACTCAACACGCGCGACGGCTACCGACTGGATCACGGCGACGCGTGGGTGCTCGCACGACCCTCGGGCACCGAACCGCTCGTTCGGATCTACGCCGAAGCCCGCGACAGCGATCGCGCGAACGAACTGGCAGAAGAGATGTACGAAACGCTCGCCGACGCGAAAACCGACGCCTAATCGCTCGATTTCGACCGATCGCGACGCCTGTCCGTTCTCCGTCGAAACTGATGGTGAAGACTGACCGACGATGGCGCTCGCAGTTCGGGAGAATCAGACCGACTCGAGTCGTCACGACCGAAACTGCTCCTCGTACCGGGCTCCGACTCGCTCCGTCGCGAGCAGGAGCTGGTGGGCGGCGACGAGCACCACGACGGTAACGACGATCAACGCCCCCTCGAGGAGCGTCGACAGCAGCCCGAGCGAGACGATCAGCGTCGTCGCACACGCCGGTGGATGGCGCGTATCGGTGAAGAGCATGCCGGCCACGGTCAGCATCGTCGCCAGCACGCTACTCGCAGCGAGTCGAAGGCCCTCGAACGTTCCGGGATCGGCGACGGTCGTCATGGTGACGCTGGCCCCGAACAGGTGGTACGCGAAGAGGCCGGCCGCGACACCGATCGCGTGGCCGCCGATCACCCGTCGCGGAGCGGTCGCGTCGCTGTCCTGAAACAGTGCAAGCACGAACGCGGACGGGCCGAGACTCGGAAAGAGCAGCGGGAGACCGGACAGCCACGCCATCGCGGCCGTCGTCGAGATGAGGAGGCCGGTGTGCAGCGTCGTCCCCACTCGATCGTCCATAGCCGTCCCTACGTTTCTCGCACGAAAAACCCCGGTGATTCGACGGCTGTCAACTTCTCGAGCCGGGTTTGGATCGCATCTGGACGACCGTGCTATTCGGACCGACGGCTACGGCACGATCGTCACCGGCACCGACGACTGTCGTGTCACCGCCTCCGCGATGCTGCCGAGCAGCATTCGTGAGACGCCCGATCGGCCCTGACTCCCCATCACGATCTGATCGACGTCGTGCTCGCGGGCGTACTCGAGGATCGCGTCGGCCGAGGTTCCCTCGATAACGGTCGTCTCGACCGTTCTGTCGTGTGCGGCCGCGATCGAGCGCACGTCCTCGAAGAAGTCAGGGTCCTCGTCGTCCACGCGCTTCTCGCCCCCGGTCGTCACCGGTGGCCGACCGCCTCCGTAGCCCGCCTCGAGGTCGTCGACCACGTGGAGCACCGTCACCTCGTCGTCCGGGAAGAGCGAGACGGCGTGTTCGAGGGCCGCTCGAGCCCGTTCGGAGTCGTCCATCGGAACGAGCAGGTGTCTGGTCATACTGGTCGTAGGACGGCCGTCGCCTTCAGTCATCGTCCCGGCTGCTCGACGGAGCTTGTGGAGTCGTTGGGTGAGACAGTCTCACCAGTAAGTATATTCGGTCTCGACGGCTACACTCTACGTAGATGACCACGAGAACGGGCATCCATCCTCGTGAGGGACGTCGCCAGCGGTGAGGTCGACGACGCGAACGGCAGGAGTTGTACTGATCGTTCTGGGAGCGGTCGTGCTCGCGGGACCGACATTCGGGTTCACGACGGTCAGTTCGGATCGCGGTATCGACGTATCGACGGCCGACTCGTCCGCAGCGATGCTGTCGATACAGCAGGAGGAGGTGGTAGTCGTCGACCAAAACGATCCGAGTGGAATTCTCACCATTACCAACAACGTCGACGAGAGCCTCGCACTCGAGGTCGACGTCGAGTTCGGCGAATCGGGACTCGTAGAAGCAGACGGATTCGCGACCGAACTCTCACCCGGGTCCCAGACCACGTACGCCGTTACGTGTGAACCCGGCACCGGTGCGGGTGAGACGACCGTCGACGTCACCGTCCACTCGGCGACCGGTGATCGGATCAGTATCGAGCAGGTGACCGAATCGTACGAAATCGAACGGGACTGTCCAGGGCAAGGGCCCCCTCCAGAACCCGGCAACGGTCTGTTCGAGATCAGTCACGAACACTGGCTCGACGACCGGGAGTTCATCTTCGAAATCGTTGGAGACGGCGTCTCGAGCGCCGACTGGGAGTTCGGCGACGGGACCACGGGCTCCGGACACTATATCCGCCACACGTACGAGGAAGCCGGGACGTACGACATCACACTCACCGCAACAGTTAACGGCGAAACGCAGACGGTCACCGAGACGCTGCTCGTCAGTGACGAACCGGAAGAAGGCGACGACAAACCGCCCGCAGAGGACGTCTACGATATTCGACAAGAAGCGTGGCTCGACGACGGCGAGTACATCTTCGAAATCGTCGGGAACGTCTGGAGCGTCGACTGGGAGTTCGGCGACGGAACCACGGGCTCCGGACACTACGTCCGTCACACGTACGAGGAAGCCGGAACGTACGACATCACGGTCGTTGCGACGATCGACGGGCAGCAATACACATACACCGACACGGTGGTCGTCAACGGCTGAGTCGAACTATCGATGCGGGTCGCGCCGCCCCGAGATCGACGATGCACCCAGTCGGTTCAATCGGGACGGCGGAGACTATCGACCGCCCCTTCACCCGGCTGTCGGTTCTTCGACTCCTGGTTCTCCTCGGGCAGCGTGAAGCGAAACGTCGATCCCACGCCCGGTTCGGACTCCACCCAGATCTCGCCGCCGACGGACTCACTTCGTTCGTCCGTCGAGTCCGGTCTCACACTGTTCGCTCGGACGCCGTGGCGCTCGACGATCCGCTTGCACACCGCCAGCCCGATACCCGAGCCGCTCTGTTCGTCGATCGAGTGGAGCCGTTGAAAGATGTTGAAGATGCGGTCACGATCGTCGGGGTCGATACCGACTCCCTCGTCGCGGACGGCGATCGTCCACTCCGTCCCCGCGGTCCCCGGGGCCGTACCGTCCTCTCGCGACGGTTCGGCCGAAACGTGAATTCGCGGCGGTTCGTCGCCGCTGTAGTCGATCGCGTTCGAGAGGAGATTCTGGAACACCTGTCGCAACTGATTCTCGTCGCCGTCGACGGTGGGTAACGGTTCGCGGGTGAGTTCGGCGTCGTGCTCCTCGATTTTGAACTGCAAATCGGTGCAGACGTCGTCGAGTACAGCGTCGAGGTCGACGGGTTCGAACTGCTCGCCCTCCGTTTCGACCCGCGAGTACTCGAGCAGGCCGTCGATCATCGCACGCATCCGGTCGGCGCCGTCGACGGCATACTCGATGAACTCCTCGGCGTCCTCGTCGAGGTCGTCACCGTACCGGCGCTCGAGGAGTTCGAGGTAGCTCGTCACCATGCGAAGCGGCTCCTGTAAGTCGTGGGAAACGGCGTACGCGAACTCCTCTAAGCGCTCGTTCGAGGATTCGAGCTCCGAGACCGCCTCCTCGAGACGCTGTTCCGTCTGCCGCAGTCGCTCGTTCTGTCGCTCGAGTTCGTACTTCTGCTCCAGTTCGGCGTTTTTTCGCTCGAGCGCTTTCGCCTGCGTGAGGGTGCGTGCGTTCTGAACGCCGGCCAGGAGTCCGGTGACCGACCCGATCGACAGCAGGATCAGGTGCGTCCCGACCGTCAGATCGAGGTCGATACCGGGGTGGAGTTCACGCAGGCCGACGGCGAGCGTTATCGCGGCGACGCCGCCGGCGGTCCACGCGGCGATCCGAGAATAGAGTTCGGGCGGAATCGTCGTGGTCGGCAACCAGACGCCGACGTACACCATCACGGCTCCAGGGAACCCGATCAGAACCGCGTCGATGACGACCTCCAACAGAGCCACTTCCGGCCGGTCCCCGTTGATGACGAGCGTATACAGTATCGACCCGCCTGCACTAGCGAGAATGAGGACGCCCAGTACGGTGAAGAGGCGGTTCCAGTAACTCATCGCCACCCGATAGGATATCGCTGTACATTAACAGAGTGGTGTCAACTTAGGACTACTTTTCGGACAGTCAGCCGCGCCGATCGATTCCGATCCAGAGTAACCGATGAGAGCCCGGAACCCGCTTTGGGGCCTCGAACGAGCGTAGCCGTCACTCGAACCGGCGATCCACCGCCGGTAGCGACACGGAGAACGTCGAGCCCTCGCCGGGCGTCGAGTCGACTCGGATCTCCCCGCCGTGGCGCTCGAGGATTCGCTGACAGAGCGCCAGTCCGATCCCCGTTCCCGGGTGTTCGTCGCGACTGTGCAAGCGCTGGAACACCTCGAAGATGCGGTGGGTCTCCGCGGGATCCATGCCGATCCCGTCGTCGCTGACCGAAACGGTCCACATCCCTCCGTTGCGTTCGCTCTCGATTCGGACCCGCGGCTCGTCGTCGCTGTACTCGAGCGCGTTCGAGAGGAGGTTCTGGAACACCTGCCGAAGCTGGTTGGCGTCGCCACGAACTCGCGGCAGCGACTCGACCGTGATCTCGGCGCGTTCCTCGTCGATCCGCAGCTGGAGGTCCTCGAGTGCGTCCGCGACGACGGTCTCGAGGTCGATCGGCTCGAGCGGATCGCCCTGCGTATCGACGCGTGAGTAGGCGAGTAGGCCGTCGATCATCTCGCGCATCCGGTCGGCGCCGTCGATCGCGAAGGCGAGAAACTCCTCGCCGTCGTCGTCGAGGTCGTCGCCGTACCGGCGCTCGACGAGCTGGAGGTAGCTCGAGACCATCCGTAACGGTTCCTGGAGGTCGTGGCTGGCGGCGTAGGCGAACTGTTCGAGCCGTTCGTTCGACGTCTCGAGTTTCGAGACCGTCTCCTCGAGTTTTCGCTGGTACTCCCGGCGTTCGGTGATCTCCGTCTGGGTGACGACACCGCGACTGATCTCGCCGTTCGCGTCGCGGACCGGCATCCCGTGGATCATGACGATCCGTTCCTCGCCGTCGGCGGCCTCGATCTCGAAGATATCAGGATCCGTGACGACCTCTCCCTCGAGGACGCGAGACATCGTCCACTCCCCGGGTTCGACCGACTCACCCGTCTCGGCCCACCGTGCGGTGTACTGCTCGTACTCCTCGACCGACGCCGCATCGAAGACGTCTCCGCCCCAGATCTCCTTGGCAGCGTCGTTAGCCTCGACGAGTTGGCCGTCGGCGTTCGCGACCACGACGCCGACGGGGAGGAGTTCGAACAGCGTCTGGAGCTGTTTCTGGCTCTTCTCGAGGGCAATTTCGGCGCGTTTTCGGTCCGTAATATCCGTGATCGCGCCGGGGAACGTCTCGGGAGTTCCCGTCTCGTCGGTCTCGACGTAGCCGCGAGCGACGACCCACCGGAGTTTCCCGTCGGCGTTCCAGACGCGGTACTCCTCCTCGTACTCGCCACAGGAGGCGACGGCGTCGGTGATCGCCGTTTCGACGCGCTCGCGATCCGCCTCGTGGACCGACGAGATGATCCGCTCGAGGGGAACGCCCTCCCGAGCGGCGTCGGGATCGAGGCCGAACGTGCGGGCGAACGACGCGCCGGTGACGAACCGATCCGTCTGAATCTGCCACTCCCAGGTGCCGACTGCGCCGGCCTCGGTCGCCGCCTCGAGCTGGGCTTTCGCGTCCTCGAGGTAGCGCTCGTAGGCTTTCTGTTCCGTGATATCCTGCGACATCGTCATTCCGGCAAAGACGTCGCCCCGCTCGTCCGTGATCGGAATCGCTCGCACGCGCCACTCGCGGTCCGCGTACTCCATCTCGGCCGCGGCTTCCTCTCCCTCGAGTGCGGCCCGAAAGATCGGCTCGAGCGCGTCGGCGGTGTCGTCGGGCCAGGCGTCTACGACGGTTTTCCCCTCGATATCGTCGGGTTCGACGGGGATACGATCGAACCCCTGTCCCGCAGCCAACGTGTACCGGAGATCGTGGTCGAACAGGGTCACGAGACCGCCGGGGAAGTAGTCGACCAACGTCCGATAGCGCTGTTCGGACTCCTCGAGAATCCGTTCGCGCTCCTTGCGCTCGGTGATGTCGCGGGTGACGCCGACGCGAACGTCTTCGTCCTCGAGAAGGGCGAATCGGCTCTCGACCGTGAGTTCCTCGCCCGTCGCCGTTCGGATCGTTTCTTCGAAGGTCGGGTTCGCGTCGGTCTCGTCCGTAGTCGATCGTTCCACTTCGACCGCGTCGAACTCGTCGCCGAAGACGACGGACGCGTGCGCGCCGAGCAGCCGGTCTCGGGAGAAGCCGGTCATCGCGAGGAAGCCGTCGTTGACCAGCGTGAACGTCCGGTCCGCGTCGAGCGCGTACACGCCGTCGTCGATCGTCTCGACGAGGGTCTCGTAGCGGTCGCGCTCTCGCTCGCGCACCTTCTGCTCTGAGACGTCGCGGAAGTAGATCGAAAGCCCCGTTTCGGAGGGGTAGACGTAGTCTTTGAACCAGGTGTCGAGCGCCGGATAGTACTCCGTGATGGAGGTCGACTCCTGGCTCTCCATCGCCTCACGGTAACACGTTTCGAACGGCGATCCGATCAGCTCCGGGAAGACGTCCCAGAGCGTCTCGCCGAGGAGATTCGCCCGTTCGATCCCGAGAATCTCTTCCCCTCGATCGTTGACGTGGGTGAATATCCAGTCCTCGTCGAGCGCGATGAGTCCGTCCGTGATCCGACCGTACACTTCGCTCAACTCCGCCGAAAGCTCGTCCGTGCGGCGCTCGAGTCGGCGTTCGCGCTCTTTGAGATCGGTGACGTCCTCGGCGGAGGCGACGACGCGGTCGATCTCGCCGTCCTCGGATCGCAACGGCGCGGTGCTCGTCGAGAGCCACCGGTCGTCGCCGCCGGGCCGTTCGATTCGAAGCACGCGATCGGAGACCGGTTCGCCCGTTGCCAGCGTCTGTGCGAACGGGTAGTCGTCGACCGAGAGTCGGGTTCCGGCTTCGTCGTAGACGACGCTGTCCGACGGCTCGTACGTGGCGGCCGTCTCCTGTGAGACGTCGAGAATCTCTCTGAGCCGTTCGTTCATCCGAGTGATCTCGCCGTCGGTGTCGAGCACCTGAATGCCGACGGGACTGGTCTCGAGGATCCGATCCGTCAGGTTGCGTTCGCGCTGGAGTTTCCGTTCGCGTTCGCGACGGTCGGTCATATCCCGCGTGACCTTCGCGTAGCCCTGGAGCGATCCGTCGTCGTCTCTGACAGTGGTGATGCGGACGTTCGCCCAGAACTCCGTCCCGTCTTTTCTGCGGCGCCACCCCTCGTCTTCGGTCGACCCCGAGTCGGCAGCGGCGTCGAGGTTCCTCGCTGGAACTCCCGCGTCCCGATCCGCGTCGGTGTAGAACCGCGAGAAGTGTTCGCCCAGAATCTCCTCGCGCTCGTAGCCTTTGATCTGTCTGGCCCCCTCGTTCCACGTGACGACGTAGCCCTCGGGATCGAGCATGAAAATCGCGTACTCCTCGACAGCGTCGACGAGCGAGCGGAACTGCTGCTCGCTCTCCTGGAGTTGCTGATCCCGACGTTCGGTCATGTATAGTACAGACGGCAGGGAAAGAAAAAGCCTCGCTCGTCTTCGCTACCGCGGTCCGGAACGTCCCAAACAGCTTCGCGACGATCGTCTCGAGTTCGTCCCTAGACGGGATCGTCGATCTCGAGCGTCGCTTCGAGCCGTTCCCGTTCAGTGCGCAGGGCCTCGAGTTCGTCCGCGACGCGGCCGTCGGCCAGCCGCTCGCGTTCGGCCGGGCTGAGCTGGGCGACCGCCTGGGCCGCCGTCTGCAGCCGGTCGTAATCGAACGCGGGATCGGTCGTGAGTCGACGGATCGAGCGGAGGTTCGCGACGCACTCCTCGTCCGCGACGCGGGCGACGAACGGGCGCATTTCGCGCGTCCGTCGCCGGAGGACCCCCGCCTCGTCCGGCGGCCACTCGATCGTCAGCGGCTCGGCGTCGATCCCGTCGAGGAACGTCTGCTGGGTCGCGACCCGCCGCTTGAGTTCGTCCGCGCTCGCGACGTAGTGGTCGAGTTTCGAGTGCGAGTAGTTCGCGTACTCGAGCAGTTCGGGGATCGTGTACTCGCCGGCCGGATCGTCTCGAACGTAGGCCGCCAGATCGTCCGGCGGCTGCTGGTAGTCGACGAAGGGGTACCAGCGACTCCGATCGAGCAGGGCGAACACGTCGCGGGCCGACGCCTCGAGTCGGAACGCCTGAAACGCCGCGTCGATCGCCTCGTTGTAGCTCTCGATCGGCTCGCGAAGCTCCTCGACTGGTGCCTCGAGATCCGCGTTCGCGAGTTCGAGCAGTCGCTCGTGATCCGCGATCTCGTCGTCGAGTCGTCGGTAGCGTTTCCCGGCCGCCGTCCGCGCGTCGTCGATCGCCTCGCGGGCGGCCTCGCGTTCTTCGAGCAGGTCGGCGTACTGGGCCGCCGGCTCTAAGGCGTCGTGTGCCCGCTCGAAATCCGACTCGCTGAGTCGCCGCTTGTCGATCGCGTCGAGGGCCGCCTCGAACGCCTCTCGGCCCTTCAGATCGTCGGGGAGACTCGTGACCAGCGAGTCGAACTTCCCCTCTAACTGGACGTAGGCCTGGAAGTTCTCTCGGCCGGTACCCGTCGCCCGATCGACGTAGTTCTCGAGGAGATCCGTCGCGTCCCGATACGCCTCGGCCGCGTCGGTGACGGCCTCGCCGCCGTGGTCCTCGATTCGCGCTTCGGCCCGCTCGAAGCGTTCGCGGGCCGCCTCGAGCGCCTCGAGCGGCGTCTGTTCGTCTGGGCTCGCATCCGCGCCGGAGTGGTGGACGCGTTCGCTCATGGGCGATTAGTCGTCGTAGACGGCGTCGGGATCGAACACTCGTTCGCCGACGTTCTCGCCCTCGACCGTGCGGTAGAAGCACGACCGGTGGCCGGTGTGGCAGGCGCCGCCCTCCTGGTCGACCAGGTAGAGCAACGTGTCGGCGTCGCAGTCGACGCGGACCTCGTCGACGGCCTGGGTGTGGCCGCTCGTCTTCCCCTTCTGCCACAACTCGTCACGGCTCCGGGAGTAGTAGTGGGCCATCCCGGTCTCACGCGTGCGCTCGAGCGCCTCGGGGGAGACGTAGGCCAGCATCAGCACCTCGCCCGTCTCGGCGTCCTGTGCGACGGCGGGGACGAGTCCGTCCTCGCCGAAGTCGACCGCAACGTCGTCGTCCATAGACGAGGGATGGTTTGGGAGGCCGATAGGTCTTTTGTCACCGTGTCACGTCTCGGCCGTCGCCCTCGGCTCATCGACATCCTCGCCGGGTTGGAACGCGACCGTCTCGAGTCGCGGACGGGTTCGAAAAATCGTCAGTTCGCCTGTCGCTTCTCGCTCCGGTCGTCGTCCTCGGACGGCAGCGCGAACAGGATCACGACGAGCGCCAACGCGACGAGCCAGAGTCCGAGAGCGAGCGGCCCGGCATCCGACGGCACGACGATCAGCCCGGACAGCACCTCGAGCCCGATCGTCAACAGGAGCAGGCCGAAGATCGAGATGACGGCGAGACCGAGCCCCTTGCGCAGCATCCACCGACCCTCCGCTGCGTCGGCGGTGGAACTCGGAGTCGATCGGGGTTCGGATGGGTGGGATGCGAGTGACATTGGGTTCGCCTCTCCGAGAACTACGCTCCCGATGGGGATAACCTCGCGTGCTGTGGATCGGACCTGTCGAGAGCCCAGCGGACGGTCGCAGTCTCGAGACCGGTGCGTCCCGTTCGGGCTTGCAAACGTCAGCGCACCCGATATTGGCCTCGAGACCGGAGCGTCGGCGATGGGTTCCAACACGCAGATCGATCAGCCGGTCAGATGCCGCGCCTGCGGAACGACGAACGATCACTACTACACCTACTGCCGGAACTGTCTCCAGACGCTGCCCGCGAAGCCCGACGCGAAACGGTGACCGCGAGGCCTCCGTCGCGAATACCGAGACGATACGCGCTCGATTCCGTGGACAGCCATCGCTCGCCGTGTATCGATTACACATCGGTCACGCGGCGGAACAGGTAGACGACCGCGATTGCGGTAAACAGATACCCGACCATCCGTCCGACGAACGGAATGAGCAGCAAGAGGACGACCGTGACGAGTGCAAAAACGACGACGAGTTCGACCGTTTCGGCGGCGGGGAGTGGGATCGAGCCGAGCATTCGGTCGCATCGTCACGCCCGACATACATTATTGTGGCAGAAATTCACTCTCGGAGATAAGACATCGCTCGGCCCGTTACGGAATCGACAGCGACCGAACCGTTCCTACGCCTGTCCGTTCAGCGTGATGTAGTTGATGCCGATGATCCGGTCGTCTTCCTCGAGTTCCTCCTTCGCTTCGTCGGGGACCTGACTGTCGACGTTGTACACCGTCAGCGCCTCGCCGCCGATGGTCTCGCGGGCGTTGAACATGCCGGCGATGTTGACGTCGTGTTTGCCCATCACGGAGCCGATGAGGCCGATGACGCCGGGTTCGTCGGTGTTGCGCGTGACGACCATCTTTCCGTGGGGGATGGCGTCGACGCGGTAGCCGTCGACGCGGACAATTCGCGGGTCGTCGCCCGCGAAGAGGGTACCGTCGACCGAGACCTCGTCGTCGTCGTTGCCGACGGTCACCGAGATCAGGCTCTGGAAGTCCGCGGCCTGCCGCGTTTTCGATTCCGTCACGTCGACGCCGCGGTCCTTCGCGATCTGCGGTGCGTTGACGGCGTTGACCTGCCACTCGAGCGGTTCGAAGACGCCTTTCAGGGCGCTGGCGGTGACGAACTCGACGTCCTCGTCGGCGATGTCGCCCTCGTAGGAGATTTCGATGTCCTCGATGCGGCCCTCGAGGAGTTGGGCGGCGACCTTGCCGGCCGTCTCGGCGATATCGATGTACGGCTCGAGGCGGGGGAACGCGGCTTCGTCGATCGACGGCGCGTTGAGCGCGTTCGCGACGGGGTCCCCGACGAGTGCGGCGCTGACCTGCTCGGCCGTCGAGGTCGCGACGTTCTCCTGGGCGGCCTCGGTCGACGCGCCGAGGTGGGGCGTGACGATGATGTCCTCGTGCTCGAGCAGCGGCGAGTCCGCCGAGAGCGGTTCCTCGGCGAAAACGTCCAGCGCCGCGCCGGCGAGCGTGCCGTCCTCGACTTTCGCTGCGAGAGCGTCCTCCTGAATGATGCCGCCGCGGCCGACGTTGACGATGTAGCCGCCCTCGAGCAAGTCGAGTTCGTCCTCGCCGATCATCCCCTCCGTCTCGGGGGTCAGCGGCGTGTGGATCGTCAGGAAGTCGGCGCGCTCGAGGCACGGTTCGAAGTCGACGAGTTCGGCGCCGAGACGGTCGGCGCGCTCCTCGGAGATGTAGGGATCGAAGGCGACGATGTCCATGCCCAGCGAGTCGAGTTTCTTGGCGACCTCCTGGCCGACGCGGCCGAGGCCGACGACGCCGAGCGTCTTCGTGTCGAGTTCGGCGCCGAGATACTCGCTTTTCGCCCACTCGCCGTTCTTCAGGCGGATGTGGGCCTGCGGGATCGAGCGCGCGGCCGCGAACGTCATCGCGACGGTGTGTTCGGAAGCCGCGCGAACGTTCCCCTCGGGAGCGTTGGCGACGATAACGCCTTCGTCCGTCGCAGCCTCGATATCGATGTTGTCGACGCCGATGCCGGCGCGGCCGACGATGACGAGTTCCTCGGCCGCCTCGAGGACCTCGTCGGTGACTTCGGTGCCCGAGCGGACGATCAGTCCGTGGGCGTCCGACACCGCCTCGAGGAGGGCCGCACCCTCGAGTTCGTAGCCTGTCTCGACCTCGTGGCCGGCATCTCTGAGTACGTCCAGACCCGCATCAGCGATCGGATCCGTGACGAGAACCTTCATGCGCGAGACAATCGTGTGGAGCAGGTAAACCCTTCCGTTGTTGGGAAGCGTGGCAAAAATTGTCCGCAGTGGGCTCACGGCCGATTCGAGGTGCGTCAGTAGTTGCCACGGCCTTCTCCCGTCGGTCCCCCACACGCGATCCGCTCGATCCGTCCCTCGAGCGAGGTCCTGGCCGTCCTGGCTTACGACGGTCCGACGATCCGGCTACCGACATGCCAGCTTCCACAGCCCCGCCGGCACGAGCATGAGAAACGGCGCGTACACCAGCGCGTCGAGACGAGCGTCCATGGAGACGCCGGGCGCGACGAGAAACGCGGCAGCCAAGAGAACGATACCGATGGCGAGGAGGACGGCACCGGCCGCGAGCGGACGGTTAACCGGCTCGAGATCGGTCGTCGCGACCGGGAGTTCGAAGACGTCGACCAGCCGTTCGGGGTCGGCGACCGGGCCGAGGCGGCGCTCGGTCTCCGTCGATCGGATCCCGGTGGTCACTAACGGAGGTAGCCCGCGATCAGCGCCGCCCGGACGACGCGTTCGGAGTGCTCCTCGAGCCGCCGAAAGCTGGATCACGGGACGGCGAGTCGACGAATCGGTTCAGTTCTCCAACGTGTTCTGCCGCGGCAGCGAGATCGTCACGCGACTCCCGTTCGCCGAACGGGAGTCGTACGCTAGCGAGCCGCCGTAATCGTCGAGGATCAACTCGGCGAGCCACAGACCCAGCCCGCTGCCGTGGTCGGTCTGAGTCACCGGCTCCTCGTTGAAGATACCGGTCTGTTCCGTTTCGGGAATTCCGGGACCGTCGTCGGTAACGGAAACGTCGACCGTCTCGGCGTCGGCGGTGACGCCGAGTTTCGCGACCGGGTGTCGCTGATCGGCGTGTTCGATCGCGTTCTCGATGACCTCGCGAAACACGGTCGCCAGCCGCTCGTCGGCGGTAACCAGCAGGTCGCCGTCGTCGGGGCGGACGATCGTGCTCTCGGGGTAGGTGTCACGGAGTTCGTCGACGACCGCGGACAGCACCGGTTGCAGGGCGACGGGATACTGTCGCGTGTGGCGCTCGAGCGTCGAGTCGGCTAGCTTCTTGGCGGTCTCGGTCGTGTCGATCAGTTCGGCGGCGGTCGCAGCGATCTCGGCCGCGTACGTCCGGAATTCGTCGTCGTCGACGTCCGACGCGAGCATCTCCGCGTAGCCGCTGATGACGTTGAGATCGTTGCGGAGGTTGTGCCGAAGCAGCCGGTGGAGGACGTGTAAGTGTTGTTCCCGGGTTCTGTGACCGGTGATATCCCGGCCCTCGGGGAGCAGCCAGCGGATCTCGCCGCGATGGTCCGTCACCGGACGGACGGAGAAGTCGATGATTGCCGTTCGGTCGCCCCCCTGGACGCGAACCTCCTCCCGAAAGAACTCCCCCTCCCTGGCGCACTCGACACCGTCACGGGCGATACGGCGCGCCCGGTCGGTCGACCGAAACCAGAACGAGTCCCAAAGCGGCGTTCCCACGAGGTCGTCGCGCTCGAGTCCGGTCGCGGAGAGCGTCGTCTCGTTGACCTCGAGCAGCGTTCCCTCGCGGTCGAGCAAGCCGGTGAACTGGTAGGTGTTGTTGAAGACGGCCTCGAACCGCCGTTCCCGAAGTTTCCGTTCGGAGATGTCCCGGAAGAGCCCGGTGAACAGCCGCGGATCCTCGCTTCGTGGATGCTCCCAGAGGCTGATCGACACAGGGACCTCGTGTCCGTCCTTGTGTACCGCCGGGAGTTCGACGCCGTCCCAGTCGATGTGTTTGTCGCCGGTTCGGATGTACGCCTCTAGTCCGGCGACGTGGGCCTGCTGGAGTCGCTCCGGAATCACGGTCAGCTTCGACTTGCCGACGAGTTCCTCGGGCGCGTAGCCGAGAACGTCTTCGATCGCCGGGTTCGCGAACACGATCGTGTGATCCTCGGCGATCGTGAGCACCCCCTCAGTGGTGTTTGCCACTAACTGACGGAAAAAAGAGCCCTCGTCGTGCGTCGCGAGGGGGTCCGGCAACGAATCAACGGTCCCGTCGCCACTCGATCCGGACCGGTCCCCCGCCCACTCGTCCGGATTTGACACAGCAGTGAGGAATAGTCGAGACAGTAAATACTCTGTGGGTCTCGAAGCTGCTGCATCGTCGGTATCCACTCGTAACGGATCGCGTGCGCGACGAAACCTGAACTGGTTTATCCGGGGCCGCACAACCGGCGGACGATGACAGTCGTCGCTTTCGACTTCGACGGGACGCTTTCCGACTCCGAGATGACCGTACTGCTCGGCGACCGGTGCGGGGTCGCCGACGACATGGCCGAAATCACCGAGGCCTCGATGAACGATGAGATCGACTACGCCGAAAGCCTGCGCAAGCGCGCGGCCCTGCTCGAGGGCCTTCCCGCTGACGACGCCCAGGCCGCCTTCGACGAGGTCGAACTCCGTGAGGGCGCGGCGGACCTGATCGCCGAACTGAACGAGGCCGGCGTCACGACCGCGATTCTGACGGGCGGGTTTGAACGCGGCGTCGCAACCGCACTCGAGCGCGAGGGCGTCTCGGTCGACCACATCGTCTCGAACCATCTGCCGATGAACGACGCGGAAACGGAACTAACCGGCGACGTAACGGGCTCGCTGATCGAGGGGACTAAAGACACCGCGCTCGAGAACCTCGCGAGCGACGTCGGCGCCGGCCTCGACGACTGCGTCGCGATCGGCGACGGCGCGAACGACCTGCCGATGCTGAAGGTTGCGGGCCTCGCGATCGGCTTCGAGCCGAAACCGGCCGTCGAACCCCACTGCGACGTCGTGGTCACCTCGATGGCCGAGGCCCGCGACGAACTGGTCGCGGACGGCGTGCTCGAGGAGCGCTAACAGTAGTTGATAATACGGTTTGTTTATTCAGAATCGGCTGTGAATTCGCGGACTGTATAGAGCGTCTACTTATCGTGTCTTGTTTGCTGATACTGTCCTTGAGTGACGGTGTAGCGGTGATGGTCTGCGATTTCGTCACCGATTGGCGTCCAATTTCGTAGGACACCATCGTATTGCCCTCCAACGGTATTGATGAACTTCTCGACGGCCCGCTTCGACCGCTCATTTCCTTCCTCATAGCCAATAGCCACCAGTTCGAGGTCAAGTTGGTCGAATGCGAGTTCAGTTAGTGCCGTTGCACACTCGCCTGCATACCCCTGTCCCCAGTACGGCTTGGCGAGAATGAACCCAATATTTCCCGTTTGACGTTCCCACTCGATTGATAGCACGGCGTAGCCAGCGAGGTTATTGTCGGAAGTATATACAGCATATTGTGCGGTCTCGGCCTCCTCCCACGCGGTTTCTGCCTTGATCAATTGGTCGCGGGCTTCCTTCACCGACGCGTACGGCTCCTGGGGAACGTACTCAAATACGTCTGCAACACCGTCACTTTCCTCCCCAAAGAGGTCATACAAGTCGAATACATCTACATACTCCTCGCGCAATGGGTTCAGGGTGAGAGAGTCCGTTTCGATGGTTTCGGGAAACATGAGAGAGACTATGAGACAGATTACTAAAATATTTGGAACGATAGATACGCATGTGTAGTGACCAAACGCCCCGATTCAGTTTCAGGTTCGATTCAAAATAAAGAAATCGCGCTACTATCTACTGCTAACGCGAGCGCGACAACGACGTGGCGCAGCGAGGTGGGCAGTTGGGATATGCCAACGGGACGTTGATACCGCCGTACCACGTTGGGATTCGTATGCGCGAATTCGCTTTTACGATCACCTACGATCGGGGTGCGGACCACCTGATGGACGCCTTTATCGACCATCCGGGACTCTACGCGCGGACCGTTTCGTGTCACGCGACCGCGGAGACGATGTGGCGACTCGACGAGGTGACGGGGCCGCACGACGCGCTTTCCGTCTACGATGACCGATTGGCGAATCTCACCCGCTGCTCGAGCGTGCGCGGGATGGGCGGCTGTCCGATCGACTGGACCTACGAAACCCTCGCCGAGCGGCCTACACGTCGGCTCATCTACTCCCGACAATCGGAGGGCAACGGCTGCCGATCGGTCCCCTACCTCGCCGCAACACACCTCGAGGACGGCGTCCTCTGTCGGGCCGAACAGCACGGTCACGAGTACAAGTGGCGCATTCTCGCCGAAGACGACGCCGCCGTTCGTCCCATCTACGACGAACTCGAGGGCAACCTGCGCGAAGGGCTCAGCCTCGAGTTCGAACGCGTCAGCGGCGCACGCGAGTGGCCAGACGAGAGTGCAACGCAGGCGGAGTTGCCCTACAAACAGCGCGAGGCCCTCGAGTTGGCCGTCGAGTACGGCTACTACGACAGTCCGCGACGCCACTCGATTCAGGAGATCGCCGAGATCGAGGCGATTCCGACCTCGACGCTGCAGTACCGACTGACTCAGGCCGAATCCTGGCTCGCGACGACGTTCGTCTCGAGCGAGACGGGCGACCCGATCGTGCAGGCGATGCAGCTGACGGCCGGCGATTGATCGGTGAGATTGGACACTAATTCAGCCAACCTTTTGCTCTGCGCTCCCTCGCTGCCGCTCGGTCGCTCGGCAAAACGTTGATGAAAAGCACTCCTCCCTCCCCTACAGGTCGGTCGTCGGCCCGCTCGCTCACTTCGTTCGCTCGCGGTGAGCGCACAGTCCTTCACCTGTACTGATCGATTAAAAGATTGCAATCCGGACAACCACCTGTGCAAGCGTGCTCTGTATTCGCACTACGTCTGAAAACTGTCACTGAGTACTGGTTTGACAGAATCAGCTACTCACTACTCGAGAGGACAAACACCGTCCAGGCAAGCGCCAGCACGCCGTAGACCAGATCAGCGCCGTACGCGGGTGGGACGAACGCAATCCAGAGCGCGCCACCAACAACGACACCAAGCAGTCCTGCCACGAGCGAGTAGCCCGACAACCGAGGGTGAAAGAAACCGCGTCCACTGTCAGTTGAATTTCTCCAGAACAGCACGCCCGAGCCGATGCCTGCGATCACGAGGACTGGCGTCACCCACGTGAACGTCGGTACGACGACTCCGGACTGCGTTCCGCCGAGCAGCAATACGGCAGAGAGGACAGCGAGGGCGAGCGCCTCGAGTGCGAATCGAACGGGAGACGAGCGGGCAGCGTACGCGGTCATCGTCGACACATGTAAATGAGTTGTATTTTTCACATAATCGTTTCGGTCGTCGGACCGGATAGAATTCGGTCGCTCGAGGGGTCTGTCACGAACCCGCCACGAGTTGGAATATACCGAACGAAATTCCAACTCCGATCGGACGGTACAATCGGGTGATGAACGCAGACGACAACGGAACCGACTCGAGCGTCTCGCGCCGGAACTACCTCGGACTCAGCGGCGGCGCACTGGCAGCGCTTTCCTTCGTCGGTCTCGGCAGCGCACACGAGGGCAAGCCCGGTCGCGGACGCGGCCGTGGACAGGGACCGGGCCACGGCGGCCTCGAGAACGGACGCCTCCTGATCGAAAACGGCACGATCGTCACCGTCGACGAGGAGTACGGCATTCTCGAGAACGCGGATCTGCTGGTTGAAGACGGCCGAATCGAGGAGATCGGGCACGACGTTCAGGCTCCGAACGCGGAGACTATCGACGCGAGCAACGCCATCGTCTTCCCCGGCTTCGTCAACGCTCACCACCACACCTGGCAGGCGGGCGTCCGCGGCGTCGCCGGCGACTGGTCGTTCATGGAGTATCTCGAGACGATGCTCGGCGAGATCAGCAGCCACTACACGCCCAACGACGTCTACCTGGGCAACCTCTTCGGCGCACTCGAGCAACTGAACGCGGGGACGACGACGGTGATGGACTGGTTCCACGTCGCCAACTCGCCCGGCCACACGAACCGAGCGATCGACGGACTCGAGGACGCGGGCATCCGCGCCGTCTTCGCCCACGGAACGCCCGGCGACGACAACGAGACGTGGTGGGACGAGAGCACGGAGCCCCACCCGGACGATATCCGTCGAGTACACGACGAGCGATTCGCCGACAGCGACGAGGACGACCTGCTCACGCTCGCGATGGGGATTCGCGGCCCCGACTACTCGAGCGACGAGGTCGTCACCCACGACATCGAACTCGCGCGCGAACTCGACATCCCGGCCTCGATGCACATCGGCTCGCTCGGTCCGGGCGGCGTCGAAACGCTCGCGGAACTCGACCTCCTGGGCGACGATCTGAACTACGTCCACGGCAACCGCTTGACTGACGAGGAGTTCGAACGCATCGGCGACTCCGGCGGCTCCGTCTCGATCACGCCGGAAGTCGAGATGCAGATGGGAATGGGGATGCCGCCGCTCCGAGAAACGCTCGAGGGCGGCGCGATTCCCTCGATCGGCGTCGACATCGTCTCGAACGTCAGCGGCGACATGTTCACCCAGACCCGAACCGCGCTCCAGACCCAGCGCGCACTCGACAACCAGCCGACCGTCGAGGCCGGCGAACAGGTCGTGGAGCTCTCGCTCACCGCCCACGACGCCCTCGAGTTCGCGACGATCGAGGGCGCACGCGCACTCGGCCTCGAAGACGAGGTCGGCTCGCTAACGCCCGGAAAACGCGCGGATATCGCCATGATTCGAACGGACGACATCAACACGGTGCCATCGCACAACCCGGTCGAAACGATCGTCTTCCAGTCCGGCGTCGAGAACGTCGATACCGTCCTCGTCGACGGGGACATCGTCAAACGCGACGGCGACCTCTACAACCAGACCGGTCGCCGACACCAGCACCAGCTCGTCCAGTCCGGTCGCCGCGTCCTCGAGCAAAGCGGTCTCCTCGAGGAATAAGTAGCCACTGACAGTCGGTGCACACCCAATCGCACGACAGCCGTGCGATTGGTGTGTAAACAGGTTCAGTTGGTACTGTAACGGACGCCCACCAGACGCGCCGAACGATCAGACCGTGGGCACGGGATCTGTCCGGCGCGTCGGAGACAGCACCCTCCGGACCGACCGTTCGAGACGCCGGCTTCCGTCGCATTCGAATCAACTGGTCGATCGTCGAACTGGTCGCACACAGCGAATATACTGCCGCAGAACCGATTTCGAGACCGAGAACGTTATTAACTCGACGTCGAGTAACTAGTTCCATGATGTGGCAAGACCTAATCTTCATGATCGGCAGCGGCCTTTCGATCGTCTTTCTCGCGCCGACGCTGCGCGACGCGACGGCCCGCGTCCCGCTCGGCACGAGCCTGCCGTCGATGGGAATCGGATTCGTCTACGGGGCGACGTTCTTCACCCTCGGCATGACCTTCTCCGCCGCCGGCTCGCTCGCGGCGGGGACGATGTGGGCCCTGATCGCGATGATACGGTCGCCGACCGGGATGGGCATCTCGGCGCGGTTTTTCCGCCTCGAGAGTCCCGCCTTGCTCGCGGCCGACCTTCGGCGCTGGATCGCCCAACAGCGCGCCGAGCACTCGCGAGCCGAGCAGTTCGTCTCGTCCGACTACGGCTACTAACTGCGTCTCGCTACGACACGCGGTTTCGACGCCGATTCAGCCGCTATTACTGATACACGACGGCTCCAACTGAGTCGGGGCTTCGGGATACAAGTCATCTTGGATGAAAATCTTATCAGAAAGGATAAATAATAGACATGAGTGTCGTCGACCATGTCAGATTCGAACATCGAAGCAGAGGGAAACCCCACAGGCGACGCAGACAGCCCCGGTCAGGGACAGCCCGTACAGCCGGCCGCAGACGAGGAGTCGGTCACCGACCTGCTCACGGAGCCGCTCACGCAGGCGTACGTCAAGGCGATCGTCGCGCTCTATGCGCTCCTGGGTGCCGGAATGGGACTGATGGTCATCGCCGCCGACGTCATCGATCAAGATTTCCTCGACATTTCCGGCGCCAGCAACCTCAACGTTTCCGGTAGCGCCACGCTCGTCGATGCCGGATTCGCCGAAATTCCGATTGTCGGTGCACCGTACATCGCGGCGGTGCTCGCACTGCTCGTTGGGGGTTATCTCGCTGTTCGAATGACGGCCGAGGACAGGCAAGTGATGATCACGGGTGCCGCAGGTGCCGTTGCAGGTACGTTCGTTCTGTGGACCCTCTCCTCGTTCCTCGCGGCATCGCAAGTCGACAACGCCAGCATCGACATCGGTGGACTGCTCGTCAACGGGATCTTCCTCGGCCTCTTCGTCGGCACGATCGCCGCGGGAACCGTCTACATTGTGCGCAACCTCGTTCCCGACGTCGAATCGCCGGCCGTCTGATCGGTTCGACTACCGGGTAACGAAGATTGCATCGAACGAGGAACGACGGGACGGGCGATTGCACCGCCTACAACGATTTTCGAGACCGCGTTAGACTCACTCCGAAAAGAGACTCGTGTGGACCGGCGCGAACGATTCCGGCTCTTCGGGCTCCGACTCGGTGTCGGTGATCGTCCGTCCGGCGAGTCCGGCCTCGAGCAACTCCGAGAGCGGCGGACCAACTTTTTCGGGTTCGACGAGGAAGGCGTCGTGGCCGTGGTCGGACTCGACGACGTGGTGGGCGACGTCGACGTCGGCTTCGCGACAGGCGTCGGCCAACGCTTCGGACTGCTCGACGGTGAAGTGCCAGTCGCCGGTAAACGAGAGCAAGAGCAGTTCGCCCTCGAAGGCGGCCAGCGCGTCGGCGTCGGACTCGTACCCCGCCGAGAGATCGAAGTCGTCCATCGCCCGCGTCATGTAGAGGTAGCTGTTCGCGTCGAACCGATCGGTGAACTTGTCTGCCTGATAGTCGAGATAGGACTCGACCTCCCGATACGGGAAGAAGGCCGCCGCGGGATCCGGCGGCGTCTCGCGGACGGCCTCCCGGCCCGCCGACCGGCGGCCGAACTTCCGGGACATCGAGGCCTTCGAGAGGTACATGATGTGACCGATCTGGCGCGCTCGAGCCAGTCCGTCGTCGGGTCCCGGCCCGTCGTAGTAGTGGCCGCCGTTCCAGTTCGGATCGCTGGTGATCGCCCGACGGGCGACCGTGTCGAGCGCGAGACACTGCGGGTCGAGTCTGGCCGCCGTGGCGACGCCGGCGGCGCGCTCGACGTCGTCGGGGTAGCGCCGCAGCCAGTCGAGGACGTTCATGCCGCCGACGCTGCCGCCGACGACCGCGTGGAGGCGGCCGACGCCGAGTTCGTCCAGCAGTTGCCGTTGGGCGCGGGTCCAGTCGCCGACCGTGACGGGCGGGAAGTCGGTACCGTAGGGTTCGCCCGTCTCGGGGTTCTCGCTCGAGGGGCCGGTCGTGCCGTAACACGATCCCGGCGCGTTCGCACAGACGACGTAGTACTCGCTGGTGTCGATCGCCTTCCCGGGACCGACGACGTCGCCCCACCAGGCGCGGGCCTGTCCCGCCGTGTCGCCGCCGGCGTCGGGCCGGCGGGCGACGTGGGAACTGCCGGTCAGCGCGTGACAGACGAGCACCGCATTGTCGCCGGTGAACTCGCCGTACGTCTCGTAGGCCACCTCGAGGGACGGAATCGTCTCGCCCGAGAGGAACTGGAACTCGCCGAGGTCGATGGTGTTCTTGGTCGTCATCGGTATCTGGGTTCAGTCGCCACCTGCGTCGGCCGCCGCTCGGGTCGCCGCGTCGATGGCCTGTTCGAGGTCGGCCAGGATGTCTTCGGGATCCTCGATCCCGACGGACATTCGGACGAGGTCGTTCGTTACGCCCGCCTCTTCCCGTTCTTCGGGCGTCAACTGGCCGTGCGTCGTGCTCGCCGGGTGGATCACGAGCGTCTTCGCGTCGCCGATGTTCGCGAGGAACTGGGCGACCTCGACGTTCTCGCAGAAGGCCTTGCCCGCATCGTATCCGCCCTCGAGTCCGAAGGCGACCATCCCGCCGAAATCCGCGAGATACCGCGAGGCGTTGTCGTGGGTCGGGTGGTCCTCGAGACCCGGCTGGGTAACCCAGGCGACGTCCTCGTGGTCCACCAGGTAGTCCGCGACGATGGACGCGTTCTCGCAGTGTTTCGCGACGCGCAAGGGCAGCGACTCGAGTCCCTGTAGCGTCTGCCAGGCGTCGAAGGGGGATTGCTGGTTGCCGAGGCTTCGGAGGGAACGGAATCGTACCGTCTCGGCGAAGGGGGCGTCGGGGAAGTCCCGCGAGAAGTCTACGTCGTGGTAGGCGTGGTTCGGGCCGGCGACCTCGTCGTAGCCGTGCTCGCCCCACGGGAACGTGCCGCCGTCGACGAGGATGCCGCCGACAGTCGTCCCAGAGCCGTGGAGCCACTTGGTCGTCGACTCCCAGACGATGTCGGCGCCGTGCTCCAAGGGACGACAGAGCGCCGGCGTCGCGAAGGTGTTGTCCACGACGAGCGGGACGCCGTTGTCGTGGGCGATTTCGGCGACGCGCTCGAAGTCCGGCGTCACGAGCGAGGGGTTGCCGATCGTCTCGACGTGGACGAAGGCGGTGTCCTCGTCGATCGCTTCCTCGTAGGCGTCGTACTCGAGGGTCGGAACGAACGTCGTCTCGATGTTTCGCCGAGAGGCGGTCTTCGAGAAGTAAGCCGTCGTCCCGCCGTAGGTGTCTGTCGAACAGACCACGTTGTCGCCCGCCTCCGCGAGGACGAGCACCGCGGAGTCCAGCGCGGCCATCCCGCTGGCCGTCGCGACCGCGCCCGCACCGCCCTCGAGCGAGGCGAGGCGGTCCTCGAGGGTCGTGACGGTGGGGTTGGCGATGCGAGAGTAGATGTAGCCCTCGGCCTCGAGGGCGTAGAGGTCGGCGGCGGCGTCGGCGTCGTCGAAGACGTAGGAGGTGGTCTGGTAGATCGGCGGAGCCATCGCGCCCGTCTCGGGGTCGGGCGATTGGCCGGCGTGTACGCTACGTGTCCCGAGACCGCGCTCGGGACAGGGTCGCTCAGTCCCGTCGCTCGCGTCGTCGCTCATGTTTAGTATGCATACTACTGCACGTTCTTATGCGTCTCAGTAACGGCAAAAACCGCAGCCGATTCGGTGGGATTGACACGCAGAGTGGGGATAGATTCGACGGCCGCCGCCCGTTTGCCGCGCGAGCGATTCGCTTCGGCAGGTCGGTCGCCGATCGGTTATATCACCGCTCGCGGAGTACGTCGGCGGGAGGAGATTCCGATGTCGTCATTACCCGTGCTACTAAAAACGGCGGTGTTCACCGTCGTCGTTCCGGGAACCGTCGTCGAAGGCATTCCCCGAGTGCTCGCTCGATACGATCGCGAGTCGCCGACGCTCGACTCCCGCGGAGCTAGGGTCGTCGGAGCCGTCTCGTTCGTCGCCGGCGCGTTGCTGTACCTTCACACCGCGTTGCGGTTCTCGAGCGAGGGCAACGGAACGCCCGCCCCGAGGGACGAACCGGACGAACTCGTCACCGGCGGCGTCTATCGCTACTCGCGAAATCCGATGTACGTCGGCGTACTGTTGCTCATCGTTGGACAGGCCGTCCGGTACAAGTCGATTCACGTGCTGTGGTGGGGAGTCGTCTGCTGGCTCGGCTTTCACCGACGGATCGTCGAGTTCGAAGAACCACACCTGCGCAAGAAACACGGCGAGACCTACGAGGCGTACTGTGAACGCGTACCTCGATGGCTTCCGACCGGACGGTCGCAGGCGGAAACTAACTTGCAGACCGGGTAAACCGGCCGCAATCACGCCGCACGACGTCCCGAACGAACCGCGGGGTGCTCGAGCGGTCGACCACTCGTCGTGACCGCTACCGTTGCAAGCCCAACCACTACGCCAGCGTACGGCGGAGCCACGACCGTGCAGACAGTTTTCCACCTCATCGCGGCCGAACCGGACCAGCAACGGACGGCGCTTACCATCGCCGAAAACCTCACGAAGGACGACTCCGTCGACGTGGACGACGTCGCCGTCGTCGCACAGGCCGACGGAATCGAGCCCCTGACCGCGGGCGGCGAGGGCAGCGAGACGGTCGAGTCGATGCTCGAGCGCGGAATTTCGTTCAAGGCCTGTAGCAACACGCTCGATCTGAAGGACCTCACGGAGTCGGATCTCGTCGACGGCGTCGAGACCGTCTCCTCCGGCGGCGGCGAACTGACGCGGCTGCAGGACGACGGCTACGCTTACATCCGTCCGTAGGTCGATTCATCGCCCCCTTGTGGACTCCCTCACTCGTGTTCGAGACGCTCGAGCAGCGTGCGAACCGCACCCGACTCGGTCTCGAACCCGTGTACCTGCGGGTAGACCGCGACGCCGATCACAAAGTCGTCGCCGTGGGAGACGGGTTCGGTGAGTTGCACGTAGACGTCGATCGTGGTCGCGGCGGGGATCAGCCTCGCTGCGGCAGTGTACCGGACGAGTGTCGTCTCCGTTCCCAGTATCGACACCGACGACTCGTCGACGCGGTCGACGTCCTCGAGTTCGTCGTAGCGGTCCTGCATCATCTCCACGAGTTCGTCCGTCGAGAACTCGCCGACGGGGTTGAACGTCCGCCCGAGAAAGGACACCTGCGGCGTCGTCAGGACGGAGACGACCGCCGCCTGCACGCGCGACAAGCCCGGGAGACCCAGCGAGAGCGACCGATCGTACTCGGCGTACCAGTTGGTCACCGAGATCGAACGCTTGAAACCGAACCGACTGATGGTTCGCTCGACGACGACCTCCTCGACGGCGTGTTCGCTGTATCCCGTCTCCTCGAGTGCCGACGGGGAGACGACCGCTGGCATCGACGAGAGGGAGTCCTCGAGCGCACCGGAACAGCCGGCGAGCGCTCCTGCACCGGCGGTCGCTCCCGCAACGAGCACGTCCCGGCGTGTGACTGTCATCGACTCATTCAGGTCAGCACCGAACGAAAGCGTATCGGTTCTCGGCGAACGCTATCGGAGGAGCGATTCGACAGTATTGTCGTCGCGAAAACGGATCGGGAGAGCCGTGCAGGGCGACGTGCTCGAACCCGAAGGCGGCGATACGCACGAACCCGCAAGCGGCGACGTATTCGCTCCATCCGAGACGAACGACTTCATAGTCCCGTAGTATCAAGGGTGAGGCGTGCACTCGAGTGACCGTGACCGGGTCGTCCTCGCTACCGTCGTCTTCGCCGTGCTGTTCTCGCAGTTGTTGCTCTACCCGGGCGTCGGCACGCTCGTCGAGGTGCTGGGGGCCGACGAGACGACGTCGGCGTTCGCGGCGACCGAACTCGACGCGAGCATGTGGTTTCTCGTCGCGGAGTTCGCCGCGTACGTCGCCTTCGTCGGCGTCTGGGGCCTCGCGAGCGACGTGACGGGGCGACGAACGCCGTTCATCGTCGCCGGGGCGCTGGCGGGGGCCGTCGGCTACGCCGCGCTGGCCGCCGTTCCCGCGATCGGATCGATCCCGTTCGAGGGCGTTCTCGCCCTGCGAGTCTTCCAGGGCGCGATGACGATCGGGGCGTTCTCGCTGACGATGACCATGCTGATGGATCTCGAGGGCGGCCACGGCCGAAACATGGGCGCGGCCGGAATCGCGATCGGACTCGGCGCGGCCCTCGGCGCGCCGATCGGCGGTCAGCTCACCGAACTCGACCCGCTCGCGCCGCTGCTGGGCGCCGCCGTCTTGCTCGTCTGCGTCGGCGCGCTCGTCACCCGCGTCGACGATCGCACGCCGGATAGTCGGCGAACCGCTCGAGCGCTCCTCGAGGGCGTTCGAACGCGACCGACGCTCTCGATCCCCTACGCCTTTGGCTTCGTCGACCGACTGACGGCGGGCTTTTTCGCGCTGGTCGGGACGCTCTACTTCCAGGAGGCGTTCGGCATCGGTCCCGCCGTGACCGGACTCTTGCTGGCCTGCTTTTTCGCACCGTTCGCGCTGCTGCAGTACCCCATGGGCGCGCTCTCGGATCGCATCGGCCGGACGGTCCCGATCGTCGTCGGCTCGCTGTGTTACGGGCTCGGCATCCTCGCGGTCGGCGCCGCCCCGTCGGTCGCGACGGTCGCCGTCGCGATGGTCGCCGTCGGCGTTCTCGGCGCGCTGGTTTCGCCGGCCACGATGGCGCTCGTCACCGATATCGCCGCCGAGAGCGAACGTGGGGTCGCGATGGCCGGCTTCAACATCGCCGGCAGTCTGGGCTTTCTCGGCGGCTTTCTGATCGGCGGTACCGTCGCGAGCACCTACGGCTACGATCTCGCCTTCCTCGTCGTCGGCAGCCTCGAGATCGTGATCGCACTGATCGCCGTCCCGGTGTTCCTCCGCTGGTCGCTCGGGCGCAACGACCACCTCGATCACGGTCGTATCTGATCGCCGTTACGTTCTTTCCGATCAGTCGCTGGCCGAGAACTACCAGGAGGATCACTGGTATGTAACCGCATGACAGCGTCACGATAGAGGGTATCAATTTTTATGTGCTCAACCCTAACCTTCGGTTGATGACGCGAGACAACGCAATTTCACGGCGAACCGCGCTGAAGCTCACCGGTGCGGCCGCAGCGACCGCGCTGGTCGCCGGCTGTGGTGACGACGACGACGATGACAACGGGAACGGCAACGGCGACGATGGCTTCGAGATCGAGCCCGGCACGGAGATCACCTTCGACGGCCAGCAGAGCGGCTGGGAAGGACTCTCACCGGACGAGATCGACGGCGAAGTGAACCCGACGCTCATCCTCCAGGAGGGTGAAACGTACGATATCGGCTGGACCGAAGGCGACGGCATCGCACACAACATCGAGATCTGGGACGAAAACGACGACCTCGTCGAGGACTACGAGACCGACCAGGTCGAAGAGCCCGACGACGACCAGATGCTCGAGATCGAAGTCACCGACGAGATGGCCTACTACGTCTGCGAACCGCACGACGGTTCGATGCGCGGCGAGATCGTCGTCGAGGAGGGTGACGGCGGAAACGGTGACGACGAGAACGGTGAAGACGAAAACGGTGAGGACGAGAACGGAAACGGCGACGACAACGGCAACGGCGACGACGAGTAACGACGGCGTGACTCGCGCCGCGTTCCGACGGCGTCAAACCGTTGCATCACCCGGTATTTGTCTCGACTTTTTCGGCTCTGCGGGTCGCTTTTTTGCGCAACTGACGGCGAGACTACAGTCCGCGATAGCCTGACAACCAGCCGATCGAGAGACGACAACGCGGCGGGGTGAGGGCTGCAGCAGTCGAACCGGTGGCGACTCACCGGTCAGTCTCTCCGCTGCCGCCTCGAGTGAACGGTTGGTTTTATGAAGTTTGTCGGGAAGGAGTACACATGCCAACTGCCGATTTGGTTACACGTCGGACGCTGCTTTACGCCGTCGGTGCTGGGGCCGGGGCCGGAACGCTCGCGGGCTGTGTCGACCAGGCGGAGACCGACGAGACCGGCACTACGGACGACGATGATGACGGCGATACCGACGACGGGTCGACCGACGACGCCGACCCCGGAGCGGAACCCGACGCCGACGAGAGCAACGCTGACGACGAGACGACCGACTCCACACTCGAGCCCGGGACGCAGATTCGATTCGACGGCCAGACCAGTGGCTGGGTCGGTCTCGGACCCTCGACGATCGAAAACGAAGAGAACCCGACGCTCACCCTCGAGGTTGGCGAGACGTACGAGATCGGGTGGACTCGTGGCAACGGACAGGCCCACAACATCGAGCTCCGGGATCGGAACGACGAGGTCGTCGACGACTATCGGACCGATCTGACCGACGCCGAGGAGCCCGACGACCAGCGACTCGAGTTCGAAGCGAGCGAGGAACTGGCGTACTACGTCTGTGACCCCCACGCCGCCTCGATGCGCGGCGAAATTCGGATCGACGGAACCGAGCCGTCCGCGGACGATCGCGGCCGTCACGATGACGACAGCGACGGCGGGACCGAAACCGGCGACGCATTCAGTATCGATCCCGGGACGACCATCGTCTTCGACGGCCAGACGGCCGCCTGGGAGGGGCTCGAGCCGGCGGTGATCGGCGGCGAAGAAAACCCGACGCTTGCCCTCGAGGAAGGCGAAACCTACCGGATCGGCTGGGAGGGAAGCGACGGCCTCCACCATAACATCGAGCTGTGGGATCGAGACGACGAGGTCGTCGACGACTACCGAACCGACGTCACGGACGAGCCCGGCGACGACCAGTTTCTCGAGTTCGAAGCGAGCGATGAACTGGCGTACTACGTCTGTGCGCCCCACGCCGCGTCGATGCGCGGCGAGATTCTGCTCGAGTGATCGATAGCGGAAAGATGCGGCGAGAACTGCCGAGTGACTGCGGCATCAAAAGTACCATACCGTCTCGCGACCCAGTAGCTCGTATCAGGTGGCTTTCGTGACCGAAAAACGCGAGTACAAAGACGAGTACCCCGACAAGACGCTGTATATTCCGGGTCCGACCGAGGTCCGCGAGGACGTCGTCGAGGCGATGTGCGAGCCGATGTTCGGCCATCGCATGGACCGAATGACGGACCTCTATACGACCATCGTCGAGGACACGAAGGAGTTCCTCGGCACCGAGAACGAGGTCGTCATCCTCACGGGTTCGGGAACCGAGTTCTGGGAGGCGTCGACGCTGAACCTCGTCGACGAGAACATCCTCGTTCCGACCTGTGGCAGCTTCAGCGAACGCCACGCCAACGTCGCCGAGCGACTTGGCAAAAACGTCGACCGCCTCGAGTACGAGTGGGGGCGGGCGATCAAGCCCGAGGACATCCGCGAGGAACTCGAGACGAGCGACAAACACTACGACGTGGTCGCGACCGTGATGAACGAGAGTTCGACGGGCGTCCGCAACCCCATCGAAGAGATCGGCGACGTCGTCGCGGAGTACCCGGACACGTACTTCGTCGTCGACGCGGTCTCCGCGCTCGGCGGCGATTACGTCGATATCGACGAACACAACATCGACGTCATCTTCGCCTCGAGTCAGAAGGCGTTCGCCATGCCGCCCGGACTCGCGATCTGTGTCGTCAGCGACGAGGCCTACGAGCGCGAACTGCAGAAGGAGTCCGCGTCGTGGTACGGCGGCTTCCAGCGCACGATCGACTACTACGACCGAAAGGGCCAGACCCACTCCACGCCGGCGATTCCGATCATGCTGGCGTACCACAAACAGATGAAGTACATGCTGGAGGAGGGCCACGAGGGCCGCAGCGAGCGGCACCGCGAGATGGCCGAGTACGTCCGCGAGTGGGCCGACGAACACTTCGACATGTTCCCCGAGGAGGGCTACGAGTCCCAGACGGTGGCCTGTATCGAGAACACCCAGGGGATCGACGTCGCCGAAACCATCGAGACCGTCGACGAGGAGTACGGGATGGTCTTTTCGAACGGCTACGGCTCACAGCTCGGCGAGAAAACGTTCCGCATCGGCCACATGGGCGAACACGACCTCGAGTCGATCAAGGAGTTGACCGACGCCATCGAGGACGTCGCCGGACTGTAGTCGACGGTCCAAGCATGTAGCACACCGGTCAGAAAAGCGTTTTTCGTCGGTCACTCCGGTCGTACCGCAACGACGGCTACGAAAACAGCCGCCGGAGCCAATCGAAGAAGCTCGCGAGCAGGTCCGCTAGCCGCTCGACCACGGACCGGAGTCCGTCGAAGAACCCGCCGGCCCGATCCGTGTCCTGACTGCCACCGTCGGTCGCGCGCTCGTCGCCGACCGCCGCGCGGGCGTCCACGAGCCCGTCGCCCTCCGCACACGTTCCGAGCACTTCTTCGGCCGATTCGGCGAGGATCTCCCTGACCGACTCGTTCG
The DNA here is from genome assembly GCF_900100335.1 of Natronorubrum texcoconense. Lineage (GTDB taxonomy): Archaea > Halobacteriota > Halobacteria > Halobacteriales > Natrialbaceae > Natronorubrum > Natronorubrum texcoconense. Next base: position 49,146 of record NZ_FNFE01000010.1, read on the forward strand.
GTCCCGGGCCGGACTCCTCGCGGGTCTCCCAGACCAGCGCCGCGACGCCGGTGACGAACGGGCAGGCGACGCTCGTTCCGCTCGCCTGCGCGTACTGGTTGTCGACGGTGGTCGAATTGACGTCCGTCCCTGGCGCCAGTAGATCGACGGCCGAACCGACGCTGCTGTAGGACGCTAACGTGTCGTTCTCGTTCATCGCGGTCACCGCGACGACGTCGTCGTGCATCGCCGGATGAGTCATCGTCTCCTCGTCACAGGAGTCACCGCCGTTGTTCCCTTCGTTACCGGCCGCACAGAGCAGGAGGTGTCCCGCCGAATGTGCGGCGTCGATCGCGTCGTCCAGCGTGGAACTCGATTCTTCGCCGCCGAGGCTCATCGAGATCAGTTCGATATCGTTCGACATGCACCAGTCGATCCCGGCGATCAGTTCGCTGTACCGACCGGAGCCGTCGTCGCCGAGCACCTTCACCGCGTACAGGTTCGCCTCGGGGGCCACGCCCACGACGCCGAGGTCATTGTCCGACGCGCCCGCGACGCCGGCGACGTGCGTCCCGTGGCCGTGGCGGTCCTCGTAGTCGGTCGATACCCCGTCGCTGGTGAAGTTCCGTCCGCCGGCGACCGACAGGCTGCAGTGGTCCGACGCGATGCCCGTGTCGAGAATCCCCACGTCGACGCCCGACCCGTCCGGATCGACCTCGTTGGCACCGATGCGCTCGACGCCCCAGGACGGTCGTTGGTCGGGGTGGGTCGAACAGTCGGAGCCGTCCGGCGGATTCAGAATGTCCGAGAGGGAGGGCGACCAATCCGAGGGGATCTCCGTCTCGTCGTCCTCTTCGACGAACGAGACGCGACGGTCGCCGCGCAGCTCGTCTAAGCTGTTCGACGGCACCTCCGCGACCACGAACTCGAAGTTGTCGTACTCGAGGAGCGGCGTCCCGCCGATGGCCTCGACCACGCCGAACAACTCACCCAGTAGTCCGTCTCGCGGGTGAACGAACACCCTCCGAGTAGCGGATGCTGAGGAGGACGCAGACGCCGACGCAGATCCCGAGAGTCCGATCAGTCCCGCGGAGACGCCGACTCCGACACCCTGCAGGAGCTGACGTCGACTGAGAGTCATGCATACGTGAATGTAAATCGGAGAGATAAGCTTTCTGTACGATGCTGGTAGTTATGTCGAACGAGGCGAAGTCGATGGCCGTGAGTCCGCTCCGAGTGCTGCGAGGAGCGGACGAACCGGGGGAGGGCAGGCTGCTGCGCAGAGAATTTGCGGTACAGCCGGTGAGACATCCACCATTTCACTGTCGGCGAGTGAGCGGTTCGGAGAACCCGAACGATGCCGTTCACCGCGAACGAACGTAGTGAGTGAGCGGGCCGACGACTGATGTGAGTGAGCGAAGCGAACGAACCGAAGGAGGAGTGCTTTTGATCGAAACTGAGCGGAGCAAAGCTCCGCGATGTCCAAAAGAGCGCGAGCGCTCTTTTGAAGATTTTACCGAGTGACAGCGGCTGTGCGACAGCTACGCTGTCGTCAGGCCGCAAGAACGCAGCGTAAAATTTCGTTTTACTGGATATGACCTTCCCGCCGGAGCTGGTCGGCCTCGCTCTTCTCGTAGCGCCAGGTGATGTCGGCCTTCTCGTCCTGCCAGTCCCACGGCTCGACGAGGACGACGTCGTCCTCGCGGATCCAGATGCGCTTTTGCATCTTGCCGGGGATCCGCGCAGTGCGTTCCTGACCGTCGGCACACCGTACTTTCACCCGATTCGCCCCGAGCATGTTGGTGACGGTCGCGAACACCTCGTCGTCCTCCGGCATCCGGAGATTCTTCCGACCGCCCTCACCGTCGTCGCTCATACGTCGTCGTTCGGAGCCGAGCGGTTTAATGTTTTATCGATTTTGCGAGGGCGTCTGCGCGCCGGCAGTGACTCTCGAGGCCGGAAAACCACGCCGTTTATTTTCCTCCGCTCGGCACTCCTGCGTATGTTGCAGAATCTCGGACCGCTGGGAATCGTCGGTCTCGTTATCATGCTCGCCGGAATCGGACTCATCGCCTACGAAAGTCTCCTGATCGCCGCCGGAATGGCGATGGTCCTCGCTGGGCTCGGACTGGTCGTCAAGGCGCTGATCTCGGGAATGCTCCAGAGCTTCGGGATGTTCTAATAAACGAGACGCGAAAACGAGAGCCGACGCTGCGATTGCGCTCCGAACTATTTTGTCGGTTCGCTGCCTCCACAATGGCATGGGATACACGCTCCACTACTACGATCTGGTGTTGGTCTGTATCGCCGCGAGCCTCGGCCTCGGAGCGGGAATCGGCTACGCGACGCCGGTCGCGATCGAGCTCTCGATCGCCGCGCTGGGGGTCGTCGCGATCGGCTTCATCGCCCACGCGCTGTTCGTCAACGGGCCGGTCGACGAACCCGAGGATCTGACAGACGAGGTCGCGGTCGAAGAGGTGCCGCGGGTGCTCTCACCGGTCAACACGGCGGACTGAGCGGTGAGCTGAGAGACCACGGCTGCGATATCAGACTTCGTTGTCTCCGGCTCGGTGTTCGCTGATGAGTTGGTCGACCATCGACGCCTTGCGGTCGCGCTCGCGTTCTTCGGCTCGCTCGTGCCAGTCGTCGATGACCGCCTCGACGTCGTCCTCGCGGGCGACGGCCAGTTCGTCGACCTCCTGCATGGCGACGTCGTCGGCCGGGCCGACCGGAATCTCCTCGTCGAAGAGGATCTCGTCGGCGATTTCGGAGAGCCCGCCCTGCTTCAGGACGACTCTCGGCTCGAAGCCCGCGAGGAGGTCGGCCGTCGACTTCCCGGCCCCGCTCGCGTCCCGCACGAAGACGACGTCACCAGCGGCGATGCCGTACTGCTCGTCGGCCTCGCGGATCGCCCCCTTCGTGAACTTCTCGATCACCTTGACGGGAACCAACCCCTCCTTCTTCGCCGAGACGTCACTGAAGTTCGAGTGATCGAGCTTCCAGAGCGCCTTCATCCGTTCGACTTTGCCCTCCAAGTCCTCGACCGCCTCGCGGGCCTCGTCGCGCTCGCGTTCGAGACGGTTCGCCTTCCGCTCGAGCCGATTCACCTCCCGGTCCTTCCGAACCTGCGTGCGCTCCTCCCGGCGGGCGAGGCTGAGCTTCGATTCGAGTTCGTCGATCCGATCGTCGCGGTCTTCGATACGGCCCTCGAGCGTCCCCACGTGTGACTGGAGCCGGTCGACCTGTCGCTCGAGATCCTTGATCCGTCGTTCCTCCTCGGTGAGTTCGCGGGGTTCGTGTTCCGCGGACTCCTCCTCGGGTTCCTCGTCGTCGTCGAGATCCCGGAGGACCGCCTCGACGCTCTCCTCGCCCGCGACGACGCGGGCGGTCACCTCGCCGCGGTCGAGCCCCGGCGGGAGTTTCTCGGCGATGCGCTCGAACTGATCCTCGTGGGCGTCGACGGCGTACAGCGCGGCGGCCATCGCGTCGCGCTGGTGGTCGTCGTCGTACGGCTCCTCGCGCGTTCGATGCTGCTTCTCGTCGATCGGCAGATCGCTCGTCGGCGTCCAGCCCGCGGCGTCGAAGCTCCGGCGGAACTTCTCGACGGTTTCGGGCATCGGCGTCACGTCCGCCGCGACGATGATCGGCCGGCCGCGTTCGACGATCCACTCGATTACGTCGGCGGTGTCGCTGGTCCGGGAACTCCAGACGTCCAGCACCTCGCCCTCGAGCGAGACGATTGCCGCCGCGGTCGTCGTGCCGGGATCGATCCCGACGACGACGTGGTCCCGGCGTTTGACGAGCGGCTGAAACTCGATGCCGTCCCGCCGTTCGCGTTCGATTTCGACGCGGACGTCGCCTGAACGATTGCGCGAGACGGGGATGTCCTGCGGCCGGGCCTGGACGGTGAAGACGGCGTTCGCGAAGCCGCCGTAGGCCTCGCGGGCGTCTCGCTCGTACTCGAGGTTTTCGTCCTCGAGTGCGGATTCGACCTCGCGGGCTCGTTTCCTGACCGAGCCGTGAATGCGGCGGGTGTAGCGGTCTTCGCTCCAGCCCCCGCTGCCGGTCGAGCGGCCCCTCGAGACCTTGACTTCCGTGGTATCCGTAAAGGCCGACACTTCGTGGCCGACGTTGTGGGCGGCCAGTCGGGCCGCAGCCTCGGCTTCCTGCATCGGATCCTTCCCGTAGGGGATGCCGTGGCGTTTCGCGACCCGGGAGAGCGGTTCGGGCTGTTCGGCGCCCGTCACCTGCACCAGCTTGGTTCCGGACGGAAGCGAGCCCAGAAAGTGGATGAGCTGATCCTTGTCGGCCGCCAGCTCGTACATGTTGTCCGTCGCGATGATCGCCGGCTCCTCGTCTTCGATCAGTCGCCTGAGCTTGCGGTGGGAGACGACGTCCCTGGTAACGTCCTCGCCGTCGTAGACGACGAGCGCGTAGGAGGGGGCGTCGCCCCGCACGTCACCGCTTTGGATATCGACGCCGAAGACGACCGCATCGAGGGCACTCGTTCGCGTACTCACGGCCGGCCTTAGGGGCGAGTCGGTGATAAATCCGGCGCGGGTTCGTGCCGGCTAGCGACCAAACCGCTAAGGAGCAAGCGGTCACGACAGTCGTATGGACAATCGGGATAACCAGACAGAAGGCGACGAGCGGATCGATCGAGACGGTGGAACGTCGAAACGGGGCGACGAACCGGAACGCGGACGGCGGGACGATCAGGGCGGAGCGTCAGTCATCGATCTCGCACAGCAGCCGATCGTCGCGGCGTGGACGACGTACCTAACGTTGCTGCTCGCACTGGTCGCCGTCGGTTACGGCCTGTTCGGCATCCTCACCGACGCAGTCGACGAGGACATCGCCGAGGCGGAAGACGGCATCGCAGGCTTCGACGCTGCGTTCGAAGCGGCGTTTTCGATCCCGCTCATGGGCACTCCGTATCTGGCGATCCTCCTCGCCGCCTTCGTCGGCGCATTTCTCGGCTGGCGACTCGAGCGCGATCGATCGACGGCCTACGTGGCGGCCGGTCTCGCCACCGGCGTCGCGACGGTGGTCTTCTGGACCCTGGCGGCGCTGTTCGGGACGATCCCGCTCGCGGTCTCGGTCGATATCGGCGGCTTGCTCGTCAACGCGCTCCTCGCCGGCATCAGCGCCGGACTCGTCGCCGCGGGTGGCGTCTGGGCGACGCGCACGCGAGCGCCGGTGACCCTTGCAATAGAGGAGCCATCTCGCAATGCGGCAGGCGGGACCCGAGGGCGTCGCACCGACCGGGAGACTCCCGAGACTCGAGCGTTCGACGACGATCGAGAGAGCCGGGACGCTCGAGACAGACGGAGTGATCCCGACAACGCCAGTGCTCGAGACGCCCGAAACGAACGCGAGTAGGGACTCGAACGCGGTCGGTCGTGCGAGACGACCGGACCACAAAAGATTTGACAGCTGCTTATCCTTCTTCGATGAACGACACGATCCGGTCGACGAGAGTATGTCAGACAGAATCACCACCGAAGACCCGAACTCGAGGCCGTCCAGACGCCAGCTACTCCAGCGCATGGGTGCCGTCACTGCCGGCAGCACCGCCGTCGGGCTATCTGGCTGTCTCGCGGGACTCGGTATCGGCGCGGAGGAGTGTAACGGTCACACGATCGAGTCCGAAGCCGATCTCGAGGGTGCGGATCTGTCGGGCTGTGATCTGTCGAGTGCCGACCTCTCGAAGGCGACGCTGACGAACGCGAACCTCCGCGATGCGGATCTCAGGGAGGCGAATCTCTTTCTCGCGAATTTCGAGGGTGCGGATCTCACGGGAGCCGACCTCAGAGACGCGACGGTCTTGATCGGCGCGCTCACGAAGGCGAACATCACCGGCGTGAACCTCTCCGGTCTCGATCTCTCGAGCGCGACGCTCTCCGGCGAGGAGCTCGCCGACGTGAGCCTCGTCGACGCCGATCTCACGGGAGCCGACCTCTCGGAGGCGAATCTCGCCGGGGCCGACCTGTCGGGTGCGACGGGAGTCGATGCGGACCTCGAGGACGCCGACCTCTCCGAGGCGAACCTGTCCGGTGCGGATCTGACCGATGCAACCCTCCCGAATGCCGACCTCTCCGACGCGGACCTCTCCGATGTGAATCTGACGGACGCCATCTTCCCGACCGTCGATCTCTCGGGCGCGGACCTCACGGGAGCCGACCTGACGAGTTCGTACCCGGTCGGTGCGGATCTCACTGACGCCGACCTCACCGGCGCAACGTGGCTCGACGGCACCGAGTGCGAGAACGCGGACTGTGGCGGCTATGTCGACCGGCTCTGACCGATACCGGTGGCCTCCAAACGGAGTGAGAGCCCCTCTCGAGGGGATATTCGCCACTCGAGATCCGCAGTCGACGAGTGGGGAGCAGCGACGAGCGATGACCGAAATCGAACCGCCCTCGAAATGACGGCCCAACCCATTTTACCGTCTCGCGCGACGTCTACGTATGCGCGGCACGTACCGATGCGACTCCTGCAACGCCCACTTCAAAGCGTCCCGAAAGCAGTGCAGCGTGTGCGGGACGGCCGGCATCGAGACGGATCGCGATCGGTGTCCGAGCTGCGGGGTGAGTTTCGACGACTCAAGCTATCAGCAGTGCCAGCGGTGCGGATCGGACGAAGTCGAACGAATCGAAGCGGGATAGTCGGAAACCGGCTTACGTCGCGGGAGTCGCGTCGTCGGTCTCAGTAGGCCCTTCGATCTCGGCTCCGCCGGTCGTCACGAACCGAACCTGCACCTCGGTCTCGCCGGCCGTGTGCGCGTTGATCCGTTCGTCGAGGCGCTCGATCACCTCGGCGTCGTAGACGCCGGGTGGCCCGCCGACCTCGATGATCACGGCGTCGATCTGGTGGGTGGCGTCGAGCGACGCGTCGAGCGGGAACCCGTCCTGGTGGACTTCGACCTCGACGTCGAGCAGGTGCATCTCGTCGTACGCGGCGAGCACGTCCTCGGTCTCCTCGGTGGCCGTCCCCTCGAACTCCGAGACCTGGTAGGACGAGTAGGTGATCCCCGTCAGAAACAGCGAGAGGACGAGGATGACGCAGACGAAGATGGCGGCCTGTTTGACGAACTGCCAGTTGGCCGTCGGAACCTCGAACCCGCTGCCGGGGCGGTAGCCGATGTATCGGAGCGTCAGGAGCCCCGCGAGGTTGACCCCGAGGAGATTCACCAACACGAGCACCGTCGACCCGAGCGCGGCGACGGGCAAGCCGTAAGCGAGGGCGATGCCGGCGGCGGCCATCGGCGGGACCAGCGCCGCGGCGATCATCACGCCGACGATCGCGATCGAAAAGCCGGTCGCGAGGCTGAGGATTCCCGCGGCACCGGCCCCGAGCGCGACGGGCAACAGGAGCAGTTCCGGGGCGATTCGTTCGGCGACCTCGTCGATCTCGGTGATCTCGGCGCCGGGCGGGACGAGGAACATCGCCTGAAACAGCCACGCGACGATGGCAGCAGCGATGATACCGCCGAAGACGCCGGTGAACTGGTAGCGCATGCCCGTAAAAAACACCTCGCGATCGTTGACGACCGTGCCGATGGACGCGCTCAGCGCCGGGCCGATCAGCGGCGCGATGACCATCGAGCCGACGACGACCGCCGGCGAGTCGAGCATGAGTCCGACGGTCGCGACGATCGCACTGATCAGCGTCATCGCCATGAACACGCTGAACGTCGGCGTCAGCTCGTCCGCCCTGGTCAGTAGCTCCTGTCGGGAGATCTGTTCTTCCTCGACGGTTTCGGTAGAATGCTCCTCCTGAAGCTGCTCGAAGTTGCGAGAGATCACCGTTTCGGCGTCCACGACGACCGTGTAGGACTCCTCGTCGATCCCCGCCTCCTGGAGCGAATCGAGGATCGGTTCGACGGCGTTCGTCGGCACCGGAAACGACACCACGGCGTCGTACTCGCGACTGCTGCTCTCGTCGGTAACGACGTAGTCGATCCCTTCCTCGTCTAACAGGTCGAGTATCGTCTCCCGACTCCCGATCGGGATCGTGACCTGAATGTGACGCATTTCGTAGGCCTAGTCGCTCGGCGCGAAAATCCCTGGGTCGGAAACTGCATGGCTTCAATGTGGGACGGCGGACTCCGCGGCGGTGCTGTCGCTTCGGTCGACTGACTGCACACTCACGCGTCCGGATACGAAATCTCGAGTTCGTCGCCGTCCTCCGGGAGGAACACCTCGCCGTCGAACACCTCGCGGGCCTGCTCGAGGTGGTCCCCGACGTGGCCCGCGTACCGGGAGGAGAGATGCATCAGGGCGAGCCGGTCCGCCCCCGCTCGATTCGCGATTTCGGCGGCCTGTCGGGCCGTCGAGTGAGCCGTCTTCGCGGCCCGGTCGGCCCGGTCGTCGGCGAACGTCGCGTCGTGGATCAACAGGTCGGGCTCGTCCGCGACCTCGATCGTCGCCGTCGTCGGTCGCGTGTCGCCGGTGTAGACGATCGAGCGACCGGGGCGAGGCTCGCCGACGACCTGGTCGGGGTCGACGACGGTGCCGTCCTCGAGTTCGACGGACTCGCCGGCGTGGAGCTTCGAGAACTTCGGCCCGACCGGAACGCCCAATTCCTCGGCGCGGTCGCGGTCGAAGCGGCCCTTGCGGTCGTCCTCAACGAGGGCGTAGCCGACCGACCGGGCGTCGTGGTCGGTCTCGAACGCGCGGACCTCGTACTCGTCGGCGCGGTAGGCGACGTCGCCGTCGCCCACCTCGTTGATCCGCACCGGGAACGAGGGTCGGTTGCCGAGCGCGTTCACCAGCGACTTCAGCTGACGGCGCGTGCCGTGGGGCGCGTGAATCGCCAGCGGCTCCTCGCGGTCGTTGAACGCCATCGTCTGGAGCAGGCCGGGAATCCCGAGGACGTGATCACCGTGGAGGTGCGTGACGAACAGCTGCGAGATCGAGAATCCGGTGCCGAATCGCATCAGTTGGCGCTGGGTTCCCTCGCCGGCGTCGAACAGCAACTGCTCGCCCTCGCGAGCGACGAAGATACCGCTCGGGTTTCGCTCCGTCGTCGGAATCGCCCCGGCCGTCCCCAGAAACGTCACGCGCAGTGGCATCGATTGCTGTTCGGTCCGGCAGGAGTATACGGGCTTCGGATCGTATCGATATCGAACTGCGCGACTGTTTTCAACGAGTTGCAATTACCGAAACGAGCGAATCACCTCGACGTTTTACATCGATGGACCGTGAAACGACTCGTAATGGCGACCGAGTTCGACCGGGAATCGTTCCGCGACAGCCACTACAGGAAGCCCCTATGAGCGCCAAATCGACACTGGGAACCATCAAACGCGTCGGCGCGATCCTGATCGCGATCGCGATCGTACTCGCCGCGGGAATCGTCGTCGGGCAGGCCCCCGCCATCTTCGGCGTCGAGGACGACCCCGAAGCATCGATCGAGTTCGAAGACCAGCAAGGCGACGGCGAAAGCGTCGTGATCGGTGAAGTCACCCTCTCGGACGGTGGTTTCGTCGTTCTCACCGACGGCGGTGACGAGCCGCTCGCCGTCTCCGACTACCTCGAGTCGGGCACGCACGAGAACGTGACGATCGAGCGCGCGGAGGACGCCGAGGAGGACCTCGTCGGCCAGCTCACCGCGACGGTTCATCAGGATACGACCGGCGACGGCTACGCCTACGAGGAGACCGAGGGCCAAGAGGATCGACCCTACCTCGAGGACGGCTTCCCCGTCTCGGACACGGCGTCGGTGACGACGACCGTGGACGACGACGCGCTGTCGGACTCGTTCACCGTCGACTCGATCGACGCCCCCGCCGCGGCGACCACGAACGAGACGATCGAGATCACCGCCGAGATCACCAACCCGACGGAGCTCCAGACCCAACAGAACGTCGAGTTCCGCCTCGGCGGCACCGTCCTCGAGCAACAGGTGCTCGAACTGGACGGCGACGAGACCCGCGAGGTGACCTTCCAGATCGACACGGTCGGCGCGCCACCGGGTGAGCAGCCGATCGGTGTCTACACCGACGCCGACGGCGCCGTCACGACCATCGCCCTCGAGTTCCACACCGATCCCGCGGTCGAGGTGGTTGACGCGAGCGAGGAGAACGTCACGACCGACGTCGCGATCCCCGTCGACGGCTTCGTCGGCATCGAAGCCGAGGACGGCGGTCTCATCGGGACGAGCGACGAACTCGACCCCGGCGAACACAGCAACGTCACGGTCGAGTTCGACGAGGACGTCGAGGTCGACGACGACGAGGAGCTCACCGCAGCCCTCTACGAGGGCGAACCGGACGACGACGAGCCGACGCCGTTCGAGGACGAGGACGGCGAGCCCGTCGAAACGACGTTCACGATCGCGGACGTCGCCGAACAGGAGGACGCCGAGGACGAAGAGAGCGAGACCGACGCGTAGCGCACGACAATGCGATACCGTCGGCTGCAACTGTACGAGCATTCAACGAGACGATCCGTCGAATGCACCGCACGGCTTGCAGCCGACAGTACAACCGACCGATTCTTACCCGCCCCGTCCCTACCGACTGGCGATGGACGCGCCGCTGTGGACCGACACCCACGCCCCCGAGCTGGCCGAGTTGCCACAGGACGACGCTCGAGAGTACCTCGAGCGCGCCGTCGACGAGCCGATCAACCTCCTCCTACAGGGCCCGCCCGGCAGCGGGAAGACGGCGGCGGCGCGCGCACTCGCCCGCGAAGCGCACGCGGACCCGGACAACGACCTCATCGAGATCAACGTCGCCGACTTCTTCGGCCGGACGAAAACCGAGATCAAGAACGATCCCCGCTTCGAGCAGTTCCTCGTCGGCCGCTCCTCGCTGTCCAAACGGGACATGATCAACCACGTCCTCAAGGAGTCGGCGAGCTACGCCTCCGTTTCCGGCGAGTACAAGACGATCCTGCTGGACAACGCCGAAGACGTCCGCGAGGACTTCCAGCAGGCGCTGCGTCGGATCATGGAGCAACACCACCGGACGACGCAGTTTATCATCGCGACCCGCCAGCCCACGAAGCTCATCCCGCCGATCCGCTCGCGGTGTTTTCCCGTCTCCTTCCGAGCGCCCTCGAGTCCCGAGATCGTGACGGTGCTCGAGCGAATCGTCGAACGGGAGGGCGTCGAGTACGAGTCGGACGGACTCGAGTTCGTCGCGGGCTACGCGAACGGCAACCTCCGGCAGGCCATTCTGGCCGCCCAGACGACCGTCGAGGACGAGGGCGAGCTGACGATGCAGGCGGCCTACGAGACGATCGGCGAGGTCGGGCTCGAGGACGAGATCGAGGCGATGCTCGACGACGCCGAAGCGGGGGCGTTCACGGACGCCCGCAAGGCGCTGGACGATCTGCTCGTCGACGAGGGGCTCGACGGCGAGGAGGTCATCGACTCGATTCTCGGCGTCGCTCGCAAACGGTATCAGGGCGAGAAACTGGCCCGGATACACCGACTGGCGGCCGACATCGAGTTCGAAATGCACGAGGGCTCGAGCGATCGAATTCACGTCTCGCATCTGTTGGCCGAGCTGGGACGGAACGCCTGAGCGACCGTACCCTCGTCGTAACGAGTGTCGGATCGGCGACCGCAGCTCGACGACACGTAAGATCACAGCGGGAAATTAGCGGGGTTGAAACCACGCAAATCGGTCGGAATCCGTACGCTGCAACGGTTTATTTATCGTATAGTAATCAACAACAGCGTGCTACGATCGGATACGGATGAACGACTCGTTCGACACGCTGTACGGGGCGCTGAACCGACTCGACGAGGTAACCGATCCGATCTACCTCGACGAGGAGGAAGAGGAGCACTTCGACGCGTGTCTGTACGCACTGGACAAGATGGCTGAAGCAGCCATGGAAGCGGACGCGCTCGGCGAAGCACACCGGCACCAACAACTCCGACTCGAGATGGCGGACGCACGGCAACGGGGTGAAACCGTGGAGATTCGACGCTCCGATGCGCTCCGACTATCGGTCGCGCTCCGCCGGTACCGCGAACGACTTCGCGACCGCGGGTACGTAGTCAGCGGCGCGGTCCTCGAACGAACCGTGCACGTCATCGACGAGAAACTCGAGGAGACGACCACCGGGACGACGAACGAGCGTTGACGGATCGTTCGACCGTACCGGTGCATCCAACGGAAGGAGTCGAGTGACAGACACGAATCAGCGGAGAGAGTCGAGTCAGCGACGGAAGTTCCCAGAGTGAGACGTGCGGTTCAGTGCGTGTTTTCTTCACCCCCTCGTGCGAAGAGGGTCGTATGCCGACCGTCCTCGAGACGCACATCCAGAACCGATTCCGCGTCCAGCCGAACCACGCGAACAACAACGACACGCTCCACGGCGGCAACCTCATGAAATGGTTAGACGAGGTCGGGGCGATGTCGGCGATGCGCTTCGCCGGCGAGACCTGCGTCACCGCCCGCGTCAACGAACTCGACTTCGAGCGACCGATCGGGATCGGCGACACCGCGCTGGTCGAGGCCTTCGTCTACGACGTGGGTCGGACGAGTGTCCACGTCGGCTTGCGGGCGTGGCGCGAGGAGCCGAGAAGCGGCGAGACCGAACGGACGACCGAATCCTCGTTCACCTTCGTCGCCATCGACGAAGACGGCTCCACGGTCCCCGTACCGGAGCTTCGGGTCGACTCCGAACGAGGCCGGGAGCTCCGGGAGCGAATGCTCGACGTCGAAGACGGTACGTAGTACGACGGGACAGTCGAAAGGCTGCGATCAGTCCCGCGCTACCGACTCCTCGTCCGCCTCCGTCGGTTCCTCGTCCCCGTTTTCGTCTTCCGGCTCGGGCGGCTGCTCGAGTTTCCGCAGTCGCGCCATCATGATACGGGTGTTCTCGACGTCCTCAACGGTGATGCGAACGCCGTCGTAGGTGATCTCCTCGCCCTCCTCGACGAGTCGGCCCGCGCGGTTGAAGATGAAGCCGGCGATGGTCTCGAACTCCTCGCCCTCCGGCAGATCGATGTCGAGAGCCTCGTTGACGTCCTCGATGTTGACCTCCCCGCGGACGATGACGGTCCGCTCGTCGACCTCCTCGATCGGCTCGTCCTCGCCCGTTTTGAGGATTTCGCCGACGATCTCCTCGATCATGTCCTCGACGGTCACCAGCCCCTCGGTGGTGCCGAACTCGTCGATGACGATCGCCATGTGCATCCGGTTTTCGCGCATCTCCGTCAGCAGTTCGTCGACGTTCTTCGATTCGGGAACGTGGAGCGTCGGCTGGATGAGATCGTCGAGTTCCAGATCCTCGGCCTCGGTCTCGCCGTAGTTGAGATCGCGCACGAGGTCGCGGATGTGGACGACGCCCTGTACGTTGTCGAGACTGCCTTCGTAGACCGGGATGCGCGCGTGGCCGCTCTGGATACAGGTCTCGATGGCCTCGTCGATGCTCGCGTCTTTCGGAACCGCCGTCATGTCGAGTCGCGGCGTCATGACCTCCTTGACGATGGTGTTGTTGAAGCGGAAAATCCGCGTGAGCATCTCGTGTTCTTCCTCCGCTAAGACCCCCTCGCGCTCGCCCGACTCGATCATCTCCTGGATCTCGTCGCGGGTGACGTAGGGTGACTCGATTGCGCCCGTCGACCCCGTCAGCTTGTTCACCTGTCGAGTGAGGTAATCGAAGAGGATGATGAGCGGAAACAGCAGATACTCCGTGGCTTTCAGCGGCTTGGAGATGCGAATCGCCCACGATTCGGTGTTCTCGACCGCGTAGGATTTGGGCACGCTCTCACCGAACAGCAAGACGAGGGCGGTGATCCCGAAGGTGGCCAGCAACACGCCGACCAGGCCGCCGAAGTAGATGGAGAGGATCGCCGTCGCGATCGAGGACATCGCGATGTTGACGATGTTGTTGCCGACGAGAATCGTCACGAGGAGTCGGTGTGGATCGTCCTTGAGGGCCTTGACGAGCTCCGCTCCCGGAACCTCGTCTTCGACCATTCCCTCGAGGCGGTGTTTCGGCAGGTTGAACATCGCGATCTCCGAAGAGGAGAAAAATCCCGAAAGCAGGATGAGGACAACGACAGCGAGCGTGCCGAGAATCGCCACGGTCGACTGTTCGAACGCGAGATCCACGATGGGTACGTCGTAGGCAGCAAACACGACCTCGAGCAGCGGAGACAACGCCATTGATGTCGTTCATAATAGCTGGATCGGTTAACCGTTTACCATTTATGGCCTGGTTCGCCGGCGACGACACGTTTACCCACTCGTTTCCCCAACGAACGGCTATGGGAGCAGCCACCAGTGCAGACGGCGAGGCGCCGATCACGTTCTACCGCCTGCAGGCGTGTCCGTACTGTGAACGCGTCGCTCGACTGCTCGAGGCGTACGATCTCGACTACCGCTCGCGGTTCGTCGAACCGCTCCACTCGCGGCGAGACGTCGTCAAGCGCGTCGCCGGTGTCCGCACCGTCCCCGTCGTGGTCGACGAGACCACCGGCGTGACGATGGCAGAGAGCGCGAACATCGTCGACTACCTCGAGTCGACCTACGGAGGCGAGAACTAATGCCGGACTTCGACGTCGTCGATCTCGGACCAACGGATCACCTCGAGCCGGGTGACGAAGCGCCTGCGTTCACGCGACCGCTGGTGACCGACGAGTTCTGGGAGGACCGGACGCTCTCCGAACTCGCCGGCGAGGGCGGCCGAACGATCGTCGTCTTCACGCCCATGATCGGCTCGTTCGTCGCCAAGTACGTCTGGGACGAACTCGACGAGCGCGAATGGGTCGACCGCGCGGATCGTGTCGTCGGCGTCACCGCCTCGACACCGTACGCCGTCTCGCGGTTCCTCGACGAGAACGAGTTGCCGGTCGGCATCTTCGCCGATCCGGCCAACGAGATCGCTGCATCCTACGGGATCGCCCACGAGCTGGACGGGATGGCGGGGATCAGCGAGCCGCGACTCGCGTTTGTCGCACTCGATTCCGATCTGACCGTCGAGGCCGCCTGGGTCGCCACCGAGTGGCCCGAGTTCCCCGACTACGACGACCTCGAGGAGCGGTTAGGGCTCGAGTAGTCGGTCGACTCTCGACCGAAACTAACGGCTGCACGCCGCCAGCGGACAGGGCGGTACGCTTTTGCCGCGGACGGGTCGATACTGACGCATGACCGCGGACGCAGACGCACTCGAGCGCGCAGCGGCGGCGATCCGTGCGGGCGAGCTAGTCGTGTATCCGACCGAGACCGTCTACGGACTCGGCGCTGACGCGCTCGATGCCGACGCCGTCGAGCGCGTCTTCGAGGTGAAGGGGAGAGACCGGTCGAAACCGGTCTCGTTCGCCGTCCCGACGTTCGAGACGGCCGTCGAGGAAGGGTACGTTCGAGCGAGCGAGCGCGAACGGGCGTTCGGCGCGGATTTTCTTCCGGGACCCGTGACGCTGCTCTGTGAGCGCACGGACGCCGTTCCCGACGTTCTCACGGCCGGATCGGATCGCGTCGGGGTCAGAGTCCCCGACTGCGAGCCCGCGCTCGCGCTCCTCGAGCGCGCCGAACGACCGATCACGGCCACGAGCGCCAACGTCAGCGGGGAGCCGAGCGCCCGGCGAGTCGACGAAATCGGGGACCGTGTGCTCGAGGAAGCGGTCGTTCTCGAGGCCGATCCGAGCGAGTTCGACGCGACGACCGAAAGCACCGTCGTGGACGTCTCCGCGGGGACGATTCACCGTCGCGGTGCGCTGGCCGACGAGATCGAGGCGTGGCTCGAGGACCACTGACCGACGATCGAACCGCTAGTCTGCTACCTGTTCGGTAGCGGAGGAGACGTGCTCGTCGCCTCGAGCGCCGGTCACGAACTGGCGACCGCGCCCGATCGACTCGACGAGAAACCGCACGATATTCGTCGGACCGGTTCCTGCGCACGGTGCGCGATAACAGACGATCAGCGACCACATTATCGCGACGCCGGCCGCGCCGAGCGCCGAGAAAGTCATCCCCATCGTCGCGTAGGTGAACGAGTAGACGGCTCCGATCGTCATCGAGGGAACGCTCGAGCCGAGCGGGATCCGCGCGGCGGAATCGCGCACCGTCGGCGCGAGAAAGACGATCGAGAGCACGCTTCCGGCGAGGAAGACCAAATCTTGCCACATCATCGGTAGAACGCATTACTCAGTTTCGAGTAAAAGTGTCTCGGTCTCGGACCGGTACCACCGACGAATCGTTTCGAGGGAGTACCACTACGGCTCAAAATCCGAGCAGCGAGCGCAGCGTTCGCGTCCGAACGCCACACTGGGTCGCAAACTCGCAGGCGTCGCACTTCGACCGATTGGTCGTCCGGGCCGGCGGCCCGTCGAGTTCACGAACCGTCCGGAGCGCGCGGCGATATCGGGCCTTTCGCCGCGTCGTCAGTTCGACGGACCGAATCACGCCGTAGGCGGGGTACTCGAGCCAGACGCGCTCGACTTGCTGTTGGTGTTCCCAGGCCAGCGCCTTCGCGGCCGCGACGGCGTGGACCGACTGAGGCTCCCAGACACCCTGATCGGGCGGTTCGCCGGTCGACACGAGCACCGGCTCGAGCGGCTCCTCGAGGACCTTGTGGACGACGCCGTGGCAGTCGCGGCCGCTGGCGTAGACGTCTCGAGCGCTGGGCTCTCGGAGCCGGCTCCAGTGACCGGCGTCGGCGAGCCGATCTCGCGTCGCGGCGAGCCGGTCGCGGTATCGAACGGGCGAGACGGCGATCGGGTCCGACTCGAGCGCATTTGCGGGGGCCTTGAGCAGTTCCTCGTACCGCGTCTCGAGGGCGCGAATCGACTCAACCTTCGGCGGCGGCTCCCGTTCGTACTCGTCGTCCGTCCGCTGGTAGTAGCACTTTCGCGGGCAGTAGGCAGCGGTTCGCAAGTCGCTGAACGAGACGTGGGCTCGAGACACGAACCGTCTGGCCGCCTATTTGTATATAAATCTCCGGACGGCGGTATCGATTCGCTGGCCGGTGGATGAGGAGTCGTGTAACGCGCGCTCACTACACAGACGAGAGTACTATTTTCCACCTCGGGTTCGCTCGCTTCATCTTCGCGCTTAGTGAACGGAGCCGTTTTGATGATGATGTGATGAGGGCGAGCATGTTGCTACCGCTGGCGGCGATGATTTCCACGACCTCCCCAACCGATTCGTTCGCGCCAGAGGCGCTCACTCATCCCTCGCACATGTTCGAGCCGCGGTTCACCGTCGGTTCACCACGGCTCAGCGCGCGCCACGGCAACTGTATGATCGGGCCGAAGTGGTAACGCTTCGGCCCGTACTGAACGTAATACGTGTCAAAATTGTCACTGGTGGATTTGATAGCTCTTGCGGTCAGAAACGGTGCATAGACGACCGTGTTTGTGTACGGTGCAAGCAGTCGTACCGAGCGCGTCGCTGGCGCGCTCGGCCTCCGCCGACCCGAGAGTGAAAATTCGTTCGCTAGAACTCGACGTCCGTCTCCATCCCTTCGGTCGCGTCCTCGAGACCGTCCTCGCGGACGTCGGTCGTCATCCGCTCGGAGAGGTCCGCGTCGGCGAGGAGACTGTCGAACTCGTCGCGGTAGCGGTCGTTCGCCGCTCGCGACTCGTCTTCTGCCGCAGCGACGCGGCGGTAGCGCCGGATCTGGGCGGGACTGACGTCGTACTCGTCGGCGAGCGTGGCGTCGTCTTCCTCGCGATCGCGGATGGCGGCGAGGTCGACTTCGTCGGCGTCGTCCTCGCCCACGAGGTGTAACGACAGCCGTGCCTCGAACACGTCCGCCGGATCGACGCCGAAGTCGGCGGCGATCTCGTCGTCGCTGTCACCCTCGTAGAAGGCCTTCGCGACGCCGATGAGATCCTCGTTCGACAGCGACGTCTCGAACGCGTAGCGTTCGCGCATCTGCTGGACGACGCTCTCGAGGCGTTCCTCGGTCGTTCGCTCGTCTCGCTCGAGCGACCCGCGCGTGTTCTCCTGGGATTCGGTGACGGTTTCCTCGCCGTCGGTGACGTCGGTGAAGATATCTCGGAGTTCTTCTGTTTTTTCGTTCATGAGTGGACACTCCCGACGGGTGGCTATTTAAGGCTGTTGCCAGCTAGGATTGGAGGATCGAGACCAACACGGACGACTATTATAAACTCGGAATCGTGGCAAAATTTTCGCAAGAGGGCGTAGCGGTTGTCTTCCGGTGAGTGTGGCAAGAATTAAGTCTCCGCCCCCCACGTCATTGTACATGAACGTCATAGCACAATCGGAGGTGGGACGGGAGACCTACCTGGGGATCGGCAGCGTCGGCTACGCGCTGTTCTATCTCCTCGTGGTGATCACGCTCGCCGTCTTCGCCTACGGACTCTACCAGCGGTTCAGCCGGTACACGCAGGGTGACGACGACCCGTTCGACCGTCTGGACGACCTCCCGAATCGAATCGTCAGTTCGGCCAAGATCGTTCTCTCGAACGAGAAGCAGTTCAACAGGGATCTCTACGGCGGCCTGATGCACTCGTTTATCCTCTGGGGATTCCTGACGCTGCTGATCGCGACCGCGATCATCGGCTTCGAGCAGTACACTACGGAGCTTATCTTCGGGATCGTCTTCTGGGAGGGCGACTTCTACCTCGGCTACCAGTTCATGGTCGACGCCATGGGCCTGCTGTTCGTCGTCGGGATCGGGATGGCCCTCTACCGACGCTACTGGGTTCAGAACCACCGTCTCTGGGGCCGCCACACCTCGAACGAGGACGATATCTTCATCTGGACGCTCTTTGGTCTCGGCGTGGGTGGCTTCCTACTCGAGGGCCTTCGCATCTACATCACTGGCATGCCCGAACACGAGGTCGTCAGCTTCGTCGGCTACGGGCTCGCGATGCTGTTCGGCGCGATCGGCATCCCCACGACCGAAGCGGCGATGAGTGCGGACTACTCCGCCGTCGCGAACCTCGGCTTCAACGCCGAGACGCTCCACTGGCTGTCCTGGTGGTCCCACTCGTTGCTCGCCCTCTTTTTCATCGCGTGGATTCCCTACGCCAAGCCGTTCCACATGATCTCCTCGTTCGCGAACGTCGTCACGCGCGACGAGAAGGCCGGCAAGCGGCTTCCGAACGTGCCGGCGGACCTCGACGCGACCAACGCCGAATCCATCGACGACTTCACCTGGAAGGAGATCCTCGACCAGGACGCCTGTACCAAGTGCGGTCGCTGTTCCTCGGTCTGTCCGGCGAAGGCGTCCGATCGACCGCTCGACCCGCGTGACGTCATCCTCGACCTGAAGAAGTACCGCGAACAGCTCGACGCCGGCGGCGAGGAGAAGCCGATGATCGCCGACGGCGGGACGAGCGTCATCAACACGGAGACGATGGAATCCTGTATGGCCTGCATGGCCTGCATGGACGCCTGTCCCGTCGAGATCGAGCACCTGCAGTCCTTCACCCGACTGCAGCGCCAGATGACCGACCAGGGCGACATCGCACCGAGCATGCAGGACGTCTTCCAGAACGTCATGCAGAACGGCAACACGTTCGGCGACTCGCCGCGCAACCGCGGCGACTGGGCCGACGAACTCGAGTTCGACGTCCCCGACGCCCGCGAGGAAGAAGTCGACTACCTCTGGTACGTCGGCGACTTCCCGAGCTACGACGAGCGCAACAAGCAGGTCGCTCGCTCGCTGGCGACGATTCTGAAGGAAGCCGATGTCAGCTTCGGCATCCTCTTCGACGACGAGAAGTACGACGGGAACGACATCCGCCGCGTCGGCGAGGAGTTCCTTTACGTCGAACTGGCCGGCCACCACGTCGAAACCTGGGAGGACTGCGAGTTCGACAAAATCATCTGCACCGACCCACACTCCTACAACACCTTCAAGAACGAGTATCCGGAGGTCGACTTCGAGGAGTTCGCCGACGATCCGATGATGCCGTTCGAGTACGAGGAGTTCTGGAACGAAGACGGCGAGATCGATGTCCTTCACTGGACGCAAGCGGTCGAGGAACTCGTCGAAACCGGTGCGCTCGACCTCACCGGCACCGAACTCGACTACACGGTCACCTACCACGATCCGTGTCACCTCGGCCGGTACAACGACGAGTACGAGGCCCCGCGTGAACTCATCAAAGCCACGGGCTGTGAACTCGACGAGATGCCCCGCAACCGCGACAACTCCTTCTGTTGTGGCGGCGGCGGCGGCGGTCTCTGGATGGACTTCGAAGAGGAGCCCAAACCGAGCGAAGAACGGATTCGGGAAGCGCTCGAGGACACCGACAACGGCCCCGACGTCGAGAAGTTCGTCGTCGCCTGTCCGATGTGCATGACGATGTACGAGGACGGCCGCAAGACCGGCGGCTACGAAGAGGAGATCGAGATCGTCGACATCGCCGAGCTCGTCGTCGAAGCGATCGGCGCGGCGGAGGAAGCGAAGATCGAAGCCGCAGCCGACTGATCGCGATCCCACCTCGCCGAGTCAGTCGCAGTTTTCTGTCGCCGTATCTCTGCCTAAACGAAGGCGTTTCTAACAGTCCCTACTGGACGAACTACACCGACGATGGATCGATTCGGTCCACGAGTCCGTCGAAGTCGTCGTCGAAGCTGAGTACAGAATCGATATCGTTCTGTTCGACGATCGCGATCGTACTCGCGTCCGTGAAACTGAGCGAGTGATCGTCGTATCTCTCGAACGTCTCGAGCGTCTCTTCGAACAGTTCCGAGTCGATCTGTTTCAGTTCGATCCGATCCGGATACTCTCCACGCCCGAGAATCCGCTGTCCGATAGTCCACGC
This sequence comes from Natronorubrum texcoconense, assembly GCF_900100335.1. GTDB lineage: Archaea > Halobacteriota > Halobacteria > Halobacteriales > Natrialbaceae > Natronorubrum > Natronorubrum texcoconense. The sequence continues at coordinate 69,840 of NZ_FNFE01000010.1, forward strand.
AGCGTCGTAGCTGCCGGTGCGTTTCCGTGTAAGTGTCACCGCTTCGTCGATCACGTAGTCGCTCGTATACGGTTGTCCGAGACGTCCTGCCAGGACAGCACGCATCGCATCCGAGGCGGTTTCGTGTCTCGCCGCGGCACTGTCGTGCTGTGCGAAGAATACACCGGTGTCGATGAAAATGCTCATTCGCCGTACAGCACGGTGTCGATGTCTTCTTCAGTCGTTTCGATACCCGAGTCGACGGTTCCGGACAGCCACCGATCGATCTCGTCCTCGGACAACGGTTCGAACTCGTCACGGAACGAGTCGATCAACTCGTCTCTCGACTCGTACGTGCTGGTAACGATTCGCTCGAGAAGGTCCTGTTGAGTTACGTTCTGGCCCGTCTCGAGACGGATCTCTGCCTGGAGTTCCTCGAGTCGGGATTTCGTCGTATCCGTAACCTTGATCGACGTGCTCATACATGTAGTAGTGGATTCCACTGGGAAAACTGTTCTCCCGAGACGGAGAGTCGAGTTCTGGAACTTTCTTAGTGGGTGCCGGTTGCTGATACTCGAAGCGAATCCGAGCCAGAAGACAGGAAAGACGGTTCAGTCCCGACAGTTAGTCGGAACAGCCGACGGACGTCGACGCGTCCGCACTCGCTGCGGTCGCAGCGACATCGGCCGCAGTCACGTCGCGGACAAACTCGAGGAAGTTGTCGAACACCAACTTCGCCTCGCAGGCTCGCTGGTAGTTCTCGTCGGTGATCTCCTCGAGGACCGTCTGGAGTCGCTCGTCCGAGAGATCCTTTCGGTGGACGAGTTCGCGGGCGGTCTTCGTGTCGTACTCGGGGTGGAACTGGACGCCGAACACGCGGTCCTTGCGGAAGCCGTGATTCGAGTAGTGGTTTTCGGCGAGCGGCGTCGCACCGGCTGGCAGTTCCGTCACCTCGTCGGAGTGGCTGGTGAAGGCGGTAAATTCGTCGTCGATACCCTCGAACAGGCGTGACTCCTCGAGTCGTTCGATCTCGCTGTAGCCGACTTCGTAGGCACCCATATCCTCGACGGTGCCGCCGAGGACGTCCGCGAGCAGTTGGTGGCCCCAACAGATTCCCAGGAACGGAATCTCTCGGTCGATCGCCTCTCCGACCCACGCTTTGGTCGCTTGCATCCACTCTTCGTCCCAGTACACCGACGACCGCGAACCCGTGACGACGGCCGCATCGTAGTCGAAGTCCTCGGGTACCTCCCCGCTCGTGGCGTCGAACTCGGACAGCGAGCCGTCGAGTTCGCGCCGGAAGTTTCGTGTCGTGTTCTCGTCCCGATGAGCTGCGTTCAGGACGGCAATACGAAGCTGATCCATCGTCCCGTATTCGCTACTCCGAGGGCATATGCTTTCCGTCCGCCACCGGGGTTGCCGCAACCACGGACGGCTAGGTATTTGCGCCTCTCGAGCCCTGTGGACGACATTCGTTTACGCTGATAATGACTGATTACCGGGGCTGGTACGTCCCGCCGGCGGTCCGGCTAAATTGGTCACCGGTATTGAACCAATCGTCGCCAAACTGACCGCGGTCGCCCGTATCCTCGTGTTCGTCGCTCTGAATTGCAGCGGACTCGTCCCGGTTTTCGTCGTCAGTTCCGGCAGCACTTACGTAGCCGTCGGCGAGGACGGCCCCCGACAACTCGAGTCGGCCGTCCGCCTCGCCCTCGAGGACGGATCCGTCGTCACTGACCAGTCGAGCACGACAGTCCGGGACCGGTCGGCCGACGCTGGGTTCGTCGCCAGCCGTTTCGTCCGCGTCGGTGTCCGTCGCGAACGACTGGCTGAAGGCGGTCGGACACTCGAGTCGACCGTACGCTCGAGCGACCGGGACGCCGGCTTCCCGGTACCGTTCGTGAACCTCGTCGTCCATCGATCCCTCGACGACGACCCGCTCGAGGGAGCCGACGCGGTCGGCGAATCCCGACTCGGCGGTCAGGTCGGAGAGTCCCTGATTTCGACCAGCGAGGAACGTCGCATCCTCCGCCTCGATGGCGGTCAGGGTATCGCCGGGATCGAACGCCCGATCGAGCAGGAGGGTGCCGCCGACGTAGAGCGTCGACAGTGCGGCGCGAACGAGCCCGTCTACGGCCGAGAGCGGCGTCACGAGCGGGACGACGTCGTCGCCCGACAGCCCCCACGCGACGAGGGTCGAGATGCAGTTCCACTCGAGGGCGCGTTCGGAGTAGCCGACGACCGGCCGGCCGTCGTCGCCGTGGAGGAACAGTAACGGGAGCTCGCCGCCCGACCCGTCCGTCGCTTCGAACGGGTCGCGGTCAGCCTCGGCCAGTTCCTCGAGCGTCACCGAGCGATCGAACGGGATCGAACGCACGAGGTCGCGCTGGGCGGCTTCCGAGACGACGAGGGCGGGATCGACGACGTCGAACGGGCGCTCGACGGAGGCGGGCGTCAGCCAGTGAGAGATCGGGAAAAACGTCGCGCCGAGTCGTCGGCAGGCGAAGAAGCACGCGAGCGAGGCGACTCGATTTCGCGTGACGAGACAGACGACGTCGCCGGTGTCGACCTCGAGCGCCGAGAGGTGTTCGGCCGTCCGCGTCGCCATCGCAGAGAGTTCGCCGTACGATATCCGGTGCTCGTGGATGGTCTCTGCGGGCGCGTACAGCCGTTCTTCGGAGATATCGACGACCGCCGTCCGGCCCGGGAAGCGTTCAGCCCGTCGTGCCAGCGAGAGCGTCACGACTCCGAGTTGGATTCAGAAGCACGTAGTAGATAGGGGGTCAAGCGCAAGCACGCCGCTCCGTTAGATTCCTCTGAAACGACCTCGTAGATATCGGTCTGCGGGAGCCAGCCGTACAATGCTGTTGCTTAGTGAACGCTCGGGTGTGGATGATGGATACCGCAGGCGAGTGTTCTGCAGTTGCTGGCGGCGATGAGTGTCACGCCCTCCCCAGCCGATTCGTTCGCTCACGGGCTCACGGCCGCCGGCCGTTCGCCTTGCCGCGGCGCGTTGCGCCGCGCTCTCGCTCACTCATCCCTCGTACGACTTCGGCTCACGGTTCGCTCTCCGCTCACCGAGAGCCAGCGCACGCCACCGCACGTTGCTCGGTCGGTCCGGAGCGGTAACACCTCTTCTGTACGTGCCGCCGATGGAGTCAAGAGTGCCGACGATTCGTCGAACGCGATCGAGTGCCGCCGAGTCGATTGGAGGAGAATCACCGTCGAGCTCAGTGGCCCCGAGACGTCGATGCAGTCTCCTCGAGCCGTTCGTAGAGAACGTACGAATACACGATCGTCACGCCGGCGGTCAGCAGCAGCGGAACGAGGAGGAAATAGATGGCGTACGCGTCGAACACCAGTCCGCCGAGCATCACGAGCGCGGCGAGTTTGAACAGTCTGCTCCCGAGTACGTGGGTCCGGTTCCAGACCGTCTCACTGCTGAGCGTCCACGGTGTTCGAATGCCGACGAACCAGTTCTGTTTCGCGTTCTCGAGCACGATACCGACGAAGTAGAACAGGGGTGCAAGGCTCGCGACGATCAGCGCGGTGAAGTCGAACTGGTAGCCGAGGTTGAACGCGATAATGCCGACGTGGACGACGAAGAGAAACCCGGTGAACAGGACGACGAACCAGTCGTACGACGGGCGGAACGCCTCGATGTTCGCTCGATTCGGATCGATTCGCGGGAGCAAGGCGAACACGCCGAGAAGACCGGCGGAAAGTGCCGGCAGAAAGACGAGTGCCGCCGTCTTCGACATCGTGCCGTCGGGCTCCCCGGCAGCGTTCCAGTGAGAGACGACCTGGTCGGGGAGCGAGGGTGTCGCGAGGAGACTCGCCGCCCCGGAGAGAACGACGATGGCGATCGCGACCCCGAACCGATGAACGCTGTTCATGAGTACACCACTGTCAGGCGTCCTGATGAGTATACCGACTCTCACGATCTCGAGTCGAAGCGAGAGAGCGCAGTGCGATCGCCGTCGTGTACTACGCTGGTCACCCCAGTGTATCACTCGAGACTCGAGTCCGCCCCGCCGAGCACCTCACTCGTCGTCCACGCGTGCCTCGAGAAAGCCCATGATCCGATCGTTGACCGTCCGCGAACGCTCGACGAAGCAGAGATGTCCGGCCCCATCGAGTCCCTCGAACGCCCCGCGCGGAAGCCCTCGAGCGAGCGACCGTCCGGCCGCAGGCGCGACCAGTTCGTCGGCCCCGCCGTGGATCACTCGCGTCGGCTGGGTGACCTCGACCAGCCAGTCGCTCGCGTCGAACCCCTCGAGGGCCGCGACCTGTGCTTCCCAGCCCTCGCGGTCGGCGTCCCCGTCGGCCCGCCAATCGACGATCCCCTCACACACCTCCGGCTGGGCCTCGCAGAACTCGTCCGAGAGCCCAGCCTCGAGCGAGTCCCGCAACGCCGCGCGGTCGTCCGGCGGCGCGAACAGCGCCTCGAGGTCGAACTCCTCGCCTCGCGACGCGGTTCCAAAGAGCGTCAGCGTCTCGACGCGGTTCGTCTCTCGCGCGGCGCGCAAGGCGATCGCGCCGCCGAGGCCGCAGCCGACGAGGTGGGCCTTCCGGATCTCGCAGTCGGCCAGGACGGCCTCGAGATCGGCGACGAGGGTCTCGAGGTCGTACGGTCCCGGCGGAGCGTCGGAGCGCCCCGTCCCGCGGAGGTCCCAGACGACGACCTCGTGGGGGCCGGCGAGGGCGGCGTGTTGCCAGCCCCACGACCAGCCGCCGAGCCCGGCTTCGGGAACGAAGACGATCGATTCGGCGCCGCCACCCGCACCCGCGCGAGCGTAGTACAGCGAGACGTCTCCGTTCGACGCAGTTGACATACCGGAACTGACGGGGCGAGCAAGGCGAGAGTTTCGGTTCGCGAACGCGTTCGATACTCGAGTCAGTCCGACAGAAACGCCCTGGCCGCCTCGGCGATCGTTTCGCTCGCCGTCAGCACCTCCGGCCACTCGATCGACTCCTCGGGGAAGTGCGCCTGCTGGATGTCGCCGGGACCGAACACCACCGTCGGAATCCCCGCGTGGACGTAGTGGCGGCTGTCCGCGCCGTAGGTCGCGCCTCGAGGCTCGATCTCCGGCAGATCCATCGTCTCCATCGCCTCCTGTACCGCCCGGACCACCGGCTCCTCGGCGTCGGTCTCGGCGGGTTCGAACTGGATCGAGAATCGCTCGAATTCGGGCGGGTTCGAATCGAAAAAGGGGTCCTCGGCGACGATATCGGACAGTCGCTGCTCGAACTCCCGTTCGACCTCGTCGACCGTCTCGCCCGGCGCGACGCCGATCCGGAGCTCCGCGGTGAGTTCGTCGGGCACCGACGACGCCCAGTTGCCCGCCTCGACGCGGCCGACGCAGACGGGCCACGGAATCGGGAACTCCTCGTAGAGCGGGTGGGTGACGCGCTCGCCGCGCTCGGTCTCGAGATCGTCGAACGCCCGTCGAATTCGCTCGAACGGCGGGAGGACGGACTCCCCGTGCCAGCGCGTCGCCGCGTGGGCCGACCGACCCTCGAGGCGCAATCGTTTCATCAGACTCCCTTCGGTGGCGATCACCGGCCGACACTGCGTCGGTTCGGCGACGATCGCCGCGTCCCGCGAGAAGGGGTAGGGGTTCTCGAGCGCCGCTGCTGCCGCGCCGATACCACCTTCCTCCTCGCCGACGACGCTCTCGACGACGAGCCGGCCGTCGAATGCGGACTCGATCGATGCGAGGTGTCGCGCTGCAAAGACGCAGGCCGCGAGCCCGCTTTTCATGTCGGTCGCGCCGAGGGCGGTGAGCGTATCGCCGTTGCCGGAGCTCCACCGCGGCTCGAACGGATCCCCCTCCCAGCCGTTGCCCGGCGGCACCACGTCGACGTGGCCGTTCAGCACCAGCGTCTTCCCCGCGTCCGGATCGCCGAACTCGAGGACGCCGCCCACGCTCGGTCGGTTCGCCGTCTCGAGGTCATCCGGATCGTCGGGAAACGACGGATGGGCGGCGAGCGCTTCGGGGTCGGCCTCCCACTCGTAAGTCTCGAAGCCCCACTCCTCGAGGGTGTCGGCGAGCCACCGCTGGGCGGCCGCCTCGTCTCCGGCGGTCGTCTCGAACCGACACAGCTCGTCGACGAACGACCGTAGCTCGTCGTCCCACGCTGTCGAAAACTCCATATACGACGCAGGAAGAGGGTGGTCAAAATACCAGTGGGAATCCGGCCACGTTCGTGTCGGACGCCAGTGAGTACCCACGGGTCGACGGTCGAACACGGAACGATCGACCCACCAGAAGTGAAGCGAGACGAAAAACAGGGATGAAAGCTAGCGGCGCCGGCTCACGCCGACTGGTGCCGTTCCCACCACTGTTTGACGTACGGGCCGAAGATGAGAAGCACGATCAGGATGCTCAGCACCAGCGACAGCCATCGTCCGTACTCGAACGGATTGACGAAGATCATGAACGAGCCGTCCGAGAGCTGCATGGCGGTGTAGAGGTTCCCCTCGGCGATGTCACCGAGGACGACCCCGAGGACGAACGCGATCACCGAGTAGTTGTACCGGACCATGTAGAAGCCGATTACCCCGAAGACGATGATCGTCAGCACGTCGATCGGGTTCCCCCGCAGCGCGTACGTGCCCAGGAACGAGAGCACGACGACCATCGGGATGATATAGTTCGTGTCGATCTTCGTCAGGTAGCTGAGTCGTGTGACCATCGACAGCCCGACGATCAGGATAACCACGTTGCCGACGAGCAACGCCAACAGCAGCGTGTACGTCAACTGGAGTTCGCCCGACGGGTCGAACATGCTTGGCCCCGGTCTGAGACCGTGCATGAGCAGGCCGCCGATGAGTACGGCGGTCGAAGAACTGCCCGGAATACCGAACGAGATCGCGGGCACGAGCGAGCCGGCCACGGTCCCGTTGTTGGACGCCTCCGAGGCGATTACACCGACCTCGTTTCCGGACCCGAACGAGTCGGGATCTTTCGACGAGCGGACCGCTTCGGTGTACGCGACGAAGTTCGACACCGTCGCACCCGCACCGGGAATCGCACCGACGATCAACCCGATGTTCGCGGACTTGAAGACCGTCACGGGATGTTTGAGCGTCGTTACGACTCCCTCCTTGATTCCCGCCTTGTCGATTTCGACGTCACCCTCTGCGATGCCGCCTTTCTGCCCGGCGAGTTTCATCATCTCCGCGATCGCGAACAAACCGATCAGCACTGCCACGAAGTCGATCCCGTCGTACAGGTACAGCGATTCAGCGTACCGACGATCGAGCGAGATCGGTTGGGCGACGCCGACGGTCGTGACCAACAGCCCAGCAGCGCCGGCGAGCAGCCCCTTTGCAGCCGATCCCTTCGTGACAACGGTGATCATCGCCAACCCGAGGATCGCGACGAGGAACCGTTCCGGCGTCCCGACTGCGAGGACCATCTGGATCAGTCCCGGCGAGAACAGGATCAGCGCCGTGATGGTGAACAGTCCGGCGATTGCCGAGGCGGTAGCGGAGATCGCCAGCGCCGTGGCCGCTCGCCCTTGCTTGGACATCGGATAGCCGTCGAACATCGTGGCCGCCGACGAGGATACCCCCGGCGTGTTGATCAACACTGCGGCGATCGAACCGCCGTACATCGAACCACTGTAAACCCCGACGAGCAGGATGATCGCGCTCGAGGCCTCCATCGGGAGCGTCAACGGCAGAATAATCGCCATTCCCAGCGGTGGGCCGAGTCCGGGAAGGCCACCGACGATGATCCCGATGATGACGCCGGCGAGCAGCCAGATCATCGTCTCGGCAGTCAGTAGCATCTCGATCGCACCGACGAACGATTCCACCGTCATCCGAGCAGAACACCCCACTGCAGCAGCTCGATAGCGTGTGGGAACAGGTTAGTGTGCGGCGAGACGCTGAGCAGGTCGGCCGGTGTCGGCGGTTGCCACCCAGTGAGCCAGCCTCGAGCGACATCTCGTTCGACGAAATCGTAGAACGCCTGGGAGATCATGAAGCTGAGAACGACCATCGCGACCGCTTTGAGAACGTCCATTCGAACCCAAAGCGTCCAGAGCGCGACGAAAATTGGTGTTGCATAAAGCATCCCGATCGAAAACGTCAGCAACATGTACACCGTACAGAGCGCGCCAGTAACGATGGGGCCCCGCGGATCGTCGATTTCGTAGACGTACATCGCGGCCGATCCCTCGTCCTCCGATTCCGCTTCCTCGTCAGTCTTTGACTCGGATGTGTCTGCTGTGCGCTCTTCGGTCGAGTCTGCGTCGGACTCGGGTTCTTCCTCGAGCGTCGTATCGGCATCCTCGTCGGTCTGTTTCGGTTGGCTGTCGTCGCCACCCATCACCTGGACGGGTTCCGCAACGAACGACTCGACTGCGGCGCCGAATCGCTCGCGAAAAACGATGGCAACGACGAAAAGAACGACGCCCGAAATCAGATAGAAGAGGCCGTCTCCGGTGTCAACGAATGCGCTCCCACCCACGTAGGCGAAGTATCCACCCAGGAGAGCACCGGCGAGCGGTCCGACAACCGTCAGATAGTTCCGTGCGAGCAAGAGCACCGAAAACACGACCGTCGCGCCGGCCATGAGTTGCGGGAACCGTTGTGCGGCCGGAGCGAACTCGGATGCCCCCAAATACATGTACACACCGGTAATGAGGAACAACACCAGCAACACGTGTTCCATCGTCGGTCGTTCGCCCAACACTTTCTCACCGCCATCTGCGATGGTAGCGAGAACGGGGCGAATACGCTGACTGACCGCGTCTAACGCTGTGTGTTCCTGATCCATAGTGACTCTCGTCCGACGGTTCCGGCTTCGAATACGACACGTTCGACGCTGACATCCCGTTTCCGTCTCTGCGTCGGGAGTCGGCGTGTACGAGTGTGACTGTTGTTTCGTTCAGCGTATAACATTCCTGATGTTGGATTGTAGGATTCGTCTGTAGTTTCCCCTGCGTGTCAGCCCCAATCCCTCCGAAAGAGAGTGGGTTGGGTTAGTCGTCGTCTGCCTCCTCAGCCATTCTCTGGAACTCGTCGAAGCCGCCGATCGCTTCGTCAACGTTCTCTTCTATCGCGTCGACGCTTCCGACGTACTGTTCCGCAGCAGCGTCCATATCGCCGTACTCGACGATGTTTCCGGTCTCCTCCATCCACTCCTGGGTCTCTTCGTGTTCACACGCGTACTGAATCGCCTCGGAGAGTTCTTGGCGCTCGTCTTCCGGCGTGTCCGGCGGAGCAACCTGCACCTGATAGAACTCCGTGATCCAGGCCAGACTGTCCCCGTAGTTGGTGATCGAGTCGATACCCGGGAACACGCCGTCGAGATCGATATCCATGAGGTTGACGACGGCGGATGCCTCGCCGGACTCCTCGGCCGAGACGGCGGACGTGTTCGTCGCGAAGCCAGCGCCGACCTCGTCGCTGATCACGGCTTCCTGAGTCGGTCCACCGCCATCGTACGGGACGGCGTTGTCGTACTCGAGGCCGTACTCATCTCTGAGCAGCAGGGTCGTCAGATGACTATCACTTCCGGCGCCCTGGTAACCGAAGCCACTGATGTCGCCGTCTTCGTACGCATCGCGGAGACCGTCGAAACTCTCGATCTCGTACTCATCGTTCACGATGAGCGTGTAGCCGAAGATCCCGGAGTAGGCGATTGGCTCGAAATCGTCCGGATGCCAGTCGTCAATCTCCGACGCTCGCCAGGTAAAACTCCATCCGGCGGGGTTTACCGTCCCGAACACGCTGCCATCGTTCTCCTGACCGTGGAGCCACTCGCTGCCGATCATACTGCCGGCCCCTTCGCGGTTTTCGATCTCGATCGATCCGTCGAGTTCTTCCTCGGCGAGCGGTTGCATCTGCCGAGCGTACGTGTCAGTTCCGCCGCCTTCTCCCCACGGGATCATCCAAGTCCGCGAATCGTCGTCGCCACCGAGACAGCCTGCAAGCCCGGTCATTCCCACTACACTTGCCGCACCAGCGGATTTGACGAAAGTTCGTCTGTCCATGCTAATAGCTTCCAAGAATCAGTAATTGATAACCTTTTCGCCAGAGATCGTTCATGAACGGGTGAGATGATTCTGCACTTATTATTGTTGTGAGACAGCTAATCAGTAGTCACATATGGTGTTCTATCAGAGAAACGGTGACGTCTAACAAGAACTGTCCAGTAGCGTAAGACGAATACGTATATCACTTCGACGGTCCATTCCCCCGCATGGACGCACGGACCGCAAAGTCACGAGTACGGGAATCAATCACCGCGAGAGAGGATGAGCTGCTCGAAACGCTCGAGCATCTCGTCGCCGAAAAGTCCGTCACCGGAAACGAAAATTGTGGACAGGCCGTCATGCTCGAGGAGTTCGACCGACTCGGCCTCGAGGTCGACACGTGGGAGCCGGACGCCGAGGCGCTGTCGGACCATCCGGGCTTCTTCCGCACCTCCTCGTACGACGACCACGGCTACGAGGGCCGCGAGAACGCGGTGGCGACGGTCGACGGCACGGGCGACGGGCCGACGCTCGCGCTCTCGGGCCACATCGACGTCGTGCCCGCCGATCCGGAGTCGGCGTGGGAATCCGACCCGTGGACGCTCCGCCGCGAGGGCGACGAGATATACGGTCGCGGCGTCTCGGACATGAAGGGCGGACTCGCCGCCATCCTCCTCGCCGTCGAGACCCTCGCCGACGAGGGCGTCGACCTCGCGGGCGACCTCTACGTCCAGAGCACGATCGAGGAGGAAGCCGGCGGCGTCGGCGGGCTCCTCTCGGTGCTCGAGCGCGGCTACGTCCCCGACGCGGCGATCATTCCGGAGCCCTTCGGTCTTCCGAACGTCGGCATCGCCAGCGCCGGCGTGATGTTCTTCGACGTGACCGTTCCGGGCAAGAAGGCCCACGCCGCGTGGGGCCACCAGGGCGTCAGCGCCTTCGACAAGGCGAGTCACGTCGCGGCGGCGCTGAACGAGCTGAACGAGCAGCGCCAGGCGAGCATCGACTTCCCGCCGGCCTACGGCGCGGATCCGTCGCTCGAGGGCCACGTCACTAACATCAACATCGGCGTCGTCGAGGGCGGCGACTGGCCCGCCTCGGTGCCCGCCGAAGTGCTCATGAAGGGGCGCGTCGGCTGGCCACCGGGCGAGAGCCGCGCCGACGTTCGCGAGGCGATCGAAGGAGCGATCGAGGCCGCAGCCAGCGAGGACGAGTGGCTCGCCGAGAACCCGCCGACGGTCGAGTGGACCGGCTGGAACGCGGCGCCGCACGAGGTGCCGCGCGACGCCGATATCGTCGAGATCGTCAAGGGCAACGCCGAGTCCATCATCGGCGAGGAAGGTACCTTCGTCGGCGGCAACGCCGCCTTAGACGAGCGGTTCTACCAGCGCTACTACGACGTCCCCGTCGTCACTGCCGGACCCTACGGCCCGAACCTCCACGGCGTCGACGAGTACACGACGGTCACGTCGCTGCTCGAGACCGCACAGACGCTGGCGACGTCGGCGATCGACTACTGCGGCGTCGCGGAATCGACGTAACGACACAGCGCAATAGGACGGTCGAAACAGCGCTCAGCCGCTGAACGCTGGCAAGTACGCGTGCGTACTAATCGTTGAACCATCTCACCCCCAATCGTTATAAGTTAGAAAAATGAACAGTGATCATGAAATATATACCACACATATCAAAGATAATTGTAGGATTCGTACTAGCTCATTTCTTCTATCAGTGGGCCACTGGGTCGGAAATGCCTTTCAACGAAGCCCTGTTCATGTATGCGTTGGCAGGTGGCTTTCTATTTCTTGCCATTCACGGGTTTTTCACGGGGATAGAAACTGCAACGTCGGGTGTGGACGAACCCTAATTTGAACAGTAAGGTTTGAAAATCGTGGCACGCAGTTTGACGGTATGTGATTCTACAGTGCTGAGCGAGAGCTTCGTTCCAGTTTCTGATAAGTAAAACTGGTCTCCAACTGCTGTTTCGGACCTGACCTGGGTGAACGTGTCGTCAGACGTCTTCCGGCAGAGACGGAACGAACGATCAGTCGGCCAGAGCGGGCCGAAAGGAGCGTCCTCGAGTCGTTCGAAACGGTTCGAATCGGCCATTCAGGCGTCCTGGACCTGACGCAACACGTCCGGCGCCTCCTCGAGCGCCGCGTCCAGATCCTCGACGTTCGGCCCGCCGCCCTGCGCGAAGTCCGGCGGGCCGCCGCCGCCGCCACCGACTCTCGAGGCGAGTTCGCCGACGACCTCGCCGGCGTTGACGCCCGACTCGTCGGGAACGGCGACGACGAACTGCGCACCACTTTCGCCGCTGCCGAGCACGGCGATCTTGCCCTCCTCGACTAAGGCGTTCGCGGTCGCGCGCAGTTCGCCCATGTCGGCGTCGATGCGGTCGACGACCGCGGTCGTCTCGCCGACGTCGACCTCCTCGCCGCCGCCTCCGCCGCCGGCTCGAGCGGCCGCGAGCTGTTCTTTCAGGTCCTCGATCTCCTTGCCACGGCCCTTCCACTCCTCGAAGAACCGCTCGGCGGTCTCGGGGACGTCCTCGGGCGAGACGTCGAGGATCTCGGCGGCCCCGTAGAGAGCGTCCTCCGTGCGCTGGGTGGCCTCGAGCGCGGCCTCGCCCGCGGCGAAGGAAATGCGCTCGACGCCGTCCTGGACGCGCTCCGTGCTCAGGACCTTGATCGTGCCGATCTCGCCGGTTCGGGCGACGTGGGTGCCACCGCAGGCCTGGACGTCCTCGTCGACGCTGATGAGACGGATCTGCTCGCCCGGCGGAATGCCGCCCTGGTAGAGGTCGAAGCCGTGTTCGGCCTCGGCGTCGTGGCGGTCTGGCCACTCCTGGGTGACCGCGGTGTTGTCCATCACGATCTCGTTGGCCAGCGACTCGATCCGCTTGACGTCCTCGCGCGAGATGCGCGCGTAGTGGCGCATGTCGATCCGCGAGCTGTCGACGCCCTTCTGGGCGCCAGCCTGCCGGATGTGGTCGCCGAGGATCTGCCGGGCCGCGTGGATGACGATGTGGGTCGCCGTGTGGTGGCGCATCAGCTGTCGGCGGCGGGTCGCGTCGAGCTGTCCCTTGACGAACTCGCCCTTGCCGAGGCTCTCGTCGGTCCGGTGGAGGATGACGCCGTCTTCGATCTGGACGTCTTCGACCTCGGCGGTCGCGTCGTCGGTCGAGAGCGTCCCCGTGTCGGCGGGTTGGCCACCGCCTTCGGGGTAGAACATCGTCTGATCGAGAACGACGTCGTAGCCGTCCTCGCGCTCGAAGACGTCCAACACGACGGCCTCAAACTGGGTGCGCTGCTGGTCGTCGTAGTAGAGCTTCTCCGTCTCCGGAAGGTCCTCGAAGCGCTCGTCCTCCTCCTCGTCGGTCGCCTCGGCGGCCTCGGGCGTGTCGTGACGTTTCGCGACGAGACTGTAGAAGTCGTCGGGCACGTCGACCTCGGCGCCGGCTTCGTCGGCGATTTCGGCGACCATGTCGGGCTGGATCCCGTGGGAGTCGTAGAGCTCGATCAGCTCGTCGACCGGGATCGGTTCGCCCCTCTCCGCGTACTCCTCGGCCATCGCTTCGACCCGGCGACCGCCGCGCTCGAGCGTCTCGCGGTACTTCTCGACTTCGGTGCGGACGATGTCGCGGATCGTGTCGCGGTTCTCGTACTCGAGCCGTTCGGCCTGCATGTCGACGAGTTCGTCCAGCGGCGCGTCGACGCCGACGGTGTCACAGAGCCGCTTCGTTCGGCGGAGGACCATCCGCGCGAGGTAGCCCGTCCCGACGTTCGAGGGGACGATGCCGTCGCCGAGCATGTACGCGAGGGTTCGACAGTGGTCGGCGATGGCGTAGATGGACTCGAGGGGCTCCATCAGCGCCGTCAACTCGTCGACGTCGACGCCGAGTTCGTCCGCGATCTCGCCGCGAGCGGTCTCCATGTCCTCGGCCTCGTCGATGTCCATGTGGCCCGCGAGCTTCGCGGCCCGGTGGAGGAGCGCTTCTTCCTCGTCCGTGTGCTCGAGGCCCGCGTTGTCCTTGAGGAACGCGATCATGTCGGGGTAGACCGCCTCGTACACCGTCGGGGTGCCCTGGGCGACCCAGGTCCAGCGCTCGAGTCCGTAGCCCGTGTCGACGATGTAGGTGTCCATCGGGCTGTAGCGGTTCCCGTCTTTCATCTCGTACTCGCCATCGGCGTCCTGCTCCATCGACATGAAGACGAGGGTGGCGAGTTCGACGCCGCGGTAGATGACCTCGATGGCGGGCCCGGCGTTGCCGCCGCCGACCCACGGGTCCTCGATGTAGATGACCTCGTCTAAGTCGACGCCGAACGACTCGAAGAAGCCGTCGCAGAGTTCGACGGTCTTGTCCTTCCAGTAGACCTCGCCGTAGTAGGCGTACTCGTCCTCGTCGACGTCCTCGCGCGTGTTGAACGCGTGGTGGGCCATCATCTCGAAGGCCATCGTGTGTCGGCCGGTCTTCCCGACGTTGTCGATGTCCTGCATCCGGATGCAGGGCTGGGAGACCGTCAGCGGATTCGCCGGCGGCGGCGTCTCGCCGCTCGTCACCAGCGGCTGGAAGTCGTAGATCGACGCCTGCGTGAGCAGGACGTCGTCCCGCCAGCGGTTCGCCGCGACGGGGTAGGGCTCGATCCGCTCGTGGTCGTGGCTCTCGAAGTACGAGAGAAAGGCCTCCCGCATCTCCTCGAGACTGTACTCCTGGTCGAAGCCGGGGTTCTCGATGAAGCCGTACTCCTCACACGGCGGCTCACCGCAGGTTTCCCGGTCGTGATCGCGGGTCCAGAACTGCGCACCGCAGGAGGGACACTCCTTGCGCTCGAATCCCTCCTCCTCGAAGTACTCGAGACGGTACGCGTCCGCCAGTTCGCTCATTACACGTCTCTTCGCGAGCCAGCGCCTAAAACAGTTCCGCAACGTTCATTTTCCGGATATCGACGGACGGGAGCGTGGTGTGTCCTCGAGCGACGACGACCCCAGCCGGTCTATAATGTGAAGGGGAAGACATATAGTGGAAGCGGAATACTCGGATAACAAGTGCTATTCGAATGAGAGGTATAGACCGGATCGAACGACCGCAGCCCTTGAAGTGAGACGATGCGAACGAGACGCTCACTGCTCCGAACGGCTGTGGCCGCGGGTGCCGGCACGCTTCTCGCGATCGCCGCGTTACCGTCGCCACCCGACTCGACGCCGATCGATCGAACCGTCGAAGGATCCGAGACGCCGCCCGCGGTCGACGACTGGACCGACGAGCCGATCACCGGCGAGACCGACACGCCGATGGTCCGGTACCAGTACCGACCGATCGAGGACGGTGCGGATCCGAACGAGTTCGACGCCTTCGTCGCGACGGCACCGATCAACGTCGTCCTCGTTCCGGACGACGAGGTCGACGGCGACGGACTCGAGCGCGTGATGGCCGTCCTCGAGGACGAGGGCTGGCTCCGCGATCCCGAGGAGTACACCCGCTACGCCTGGGATCGACAGGAGTCGACCTTCGTCCGCCAACAGGCGACGGCCGCGGAAACCTACTACGGGACCAGCGGCCGCCTCCACGTCCGCTGCTGGTCGTTCGAGGGAATCGTCTCGATGCAGGCTCACGAGGACACCGGCGCTCGGCCCGAACACGGGATCGCCTCCTACGACCGCGGTCTCGAGGCGATCGAATCGATCTTCGACGCCGCCGGCTGGGCCGTCGCCTCGGACGCCATCGATCTCGACAACGAGCAACGCGACTACGACGGGCTGGCATCCGTCATCACGGAGGACGCGTGAGCACCGACGACCGCTACGGGTTCGGTCGCCGGCCCACCGTCGGCGACGTCCTCGAGCACCCGTTATTGGGACTCGAGCGCGGCCGGACGGAGATCGCAATCGCCGGACTGCTCGGCCTGACCGCGCTCTTCGCCGTCAGCTACGCCGGATCGACGGTCGCCGTCGGCGGCGCGCCGCTCGAGACGCTGACGACGCAGTTCGACACGCTCACCAAGCTCCTGATCGCGCTCGCGACGGCGACGATCACGATCCTCCCGTTCGTCTACGCGGTCTGGAACGGCGGTCCGCTCCTCTCCTTTGCGATGCCGCTCGTGCCGGTCTTCCTCGGCGACGTCGCCGCGGGTCAGTACGTCCTCGGGGTCGACGCGGTGATCGCGCTGACCGTCGGCGCCGCGGCCTGCGCGCTTGCGATGTTCGCGACCGACGTCCGACAGGTGGGATCGCTTCGCCCCTGGACTACCGTCGAGATCGACGCCGTCTCCCTGCTGGTCGTCACGATGACGGTACTCGTCGCCGCCGCGGGCGTCGCCCAGTTCGCGGCCGTCGCACCGCCGCGAAACCTCGAGTGGTACGCTCCATTCAGCGTGCTCTGGCTCGTCCCGGCGGGAATCGTCGGCGCCTACTGGCAGGCCGCGGTCCGAACGACTGTCGCCACCCAAGGCGATGAGACGGAGATCGAGTCCTGACGGCTGGGCGACGGGAGCCGTTCCTCGAAACCGATCGCGACGGCTCGACGCTCGACACCCCAGTGCATTTTTATCATGCTGGAGGGTCACGTCCACACGATACTCGACCGTTCCATGACCCATCCGCCGCGATCACGACCGCGTACGGTGCTCTACATCGCCGAAGCGGCGGCTGCGGCTCGCGACGGGGCGGCCGCACTCGAGGCCGTCGACTCGGGTCCCGACCGAACCGTTCAGCCGCTGTCGACGAGCGCGACCGACCAGCTTCGGAGCTGGGCTCCCGAGGCCGACTGCGTCGTCTTCGCCGAGACGCCGACGACCGCGGCGGGGGCGAGTCTGCTCGAGATCGTCGACGCCTGCGGACGGACGCCGCTGGTGCTCTTCTGCGAGCGGAGCTACGCGCCGACAGCGGCACGCTCGACCGACGGCATCGCCGGCTACGTGCGCCGGGGGACGGACGACGCGGTGGCCCACCTCGCCGACGAGATCGAGTGGGTGTGCCACGGCGCGGCCGTCGACGGTGACGAGACATCGCGAGAAGAGGCAATAGCCGAGACGGGACGCGCAGCCGATGTGCAGCCGAACGACCCTGCCGAGACGACCGCGGACGAGACAGCTAACACGACCGCGGATGAAACAACTACTACGAACGCGGATGAGACGGCCGATACACGGACGGCCGAGGAACCGCTCGCTCTCGAGCCCGTCCGGCCGGGTGATGTCCTCGGGTCGGCAGCCATCGCCGAGTCGAACGATTCCGCCGAGACGGACGAGCGAGCAGCCGTCGTCTCGAGCCTCGAGTCGTCGACCGAACTCGCCGCCTGGCGGGACCACGAGAGCGGGCGCGAACGATGCTACGAACTCCTCGTCGAGTTCGTGGCCGACGCCTGTGGAACCGACTACTGCTGGCTCTCGACCGTCCACTTCGGCGAGTGCACCACCCGGGCCGCGACGGACGCAGTTCCCGACGACACGCTCGAGTCGATGCCGCTCGAGGGACCGGTCGGCGACGCCTTCAGAACTGGCGAACCGCTCCGGATCGAAGACACCGAGGACGCGGCCATCGAACCGCCGTTCGAGGACGCCGCCTCGCTGTGCGTCGCCCCAGTCGCCGACGTCGGCATCGTTCAGATCGCCGACACCGAGCCGAGCGCGTTCGACGAAACGACCGGGGAGCTCCTCGCGGCGTGCTGTCGGTACGCGGCGGCGATCCTCGAGCGAGCCGAGACGCGGACGCGACTGCGCGCCGAGCGCGACCGATTTGCGGATGGACGCGACCGACTGGCGGCCGAGCGGGATCGGATCGGGGACGAACGCGATCGACTCGCGGCCGACCGAGACCGACTGAATACGGCGTTTACGAGCCTCCCGGTTCCGGCGCTTCGATACGAACTGGTCGACGACCGAGCCGTCGTTCGGGCCGTCACCGGCCGGTTCACGGACACCTTCGACGTCGATCGCTCGGCGGTCGTCGACAGCGCCATTGGCGGCGCTGACGACGGCAACAGCGGCAGCAGCAGCAGCAGCAGTACCGACGGCGCTGATGGCGACAACGGAATCGGCGCTGACGAAGTCGGCACTGACGGCGACGGCGATATCGATGACACTGACCGCGAGACGACCGTACCGCCCGGACTCGAGGACCGAGCGCTGACCCTCGCCGACGCGGTCCGTTCGACCGAGCAGCGTCAGTTCGTCAGTCGCCGCGAAACCGCCGACGGCATCCGGACGTTCCGGCTCACCGTCGCCCCCTGCTCGACCGTTCCGGATTGCGAACCAACCGACGACACCGTCGCTAGCGACGAACCTACCGAGGGCGTCGTCGTCTACACCGACGTCACCGACGCGAACCGGATGGAACGCGAACTCGCCGCCGTCGAACACCGCCTCGAGACGATCGCACAACTCGTCGACGAGGACGTGCGGACGCCGCTGAACGTCGCTCGCGGCTACCTCGAACTCGCCGCGGAGACCGGCGATCGAGAGCACTTCGACGAGATCGACGACGCGCAGGAACAGCTGTTAGCGCTCGTCGAGCAGTTACTGACGATCGCTCGACGGGACGACGTGCTCGTCGACACCGAACCGGTCGCACTCCACGACGTCGCCAGACGGGCCTGGGTCGTCGTCGAGACCGGCGGCGCGCGTCTCGTCACCGAGGAGGATCTCGTCCTCAAGGCCGACAAGAGTCGGATCCAGGAGCTGTTCGAACACCTCTTTCGGGCGATCGTACACGGCGAGGAGACGACCGAACACGACGGCAGCGGGCCGAAGTGGCGCGCGGATGAGGGGACGATCGACGACGAAGCGATCACCCGTATCACGGATGAACAGACGGTCGTCTCCGTCGGAACGGCCGACGACGGGTTCTACGTCACCGGCCGATGGGACGGCGCCAACCGGGCCGTCGCCGGTGTGAAGTCGGGAGCCGATCTCGGCCGTCTGGCGACGTGTGACGGCGCCGGCTTCGGCCTCGATCCCATCGAACGGATCGCCGACGCTCACGGCTGGGATATCGGCATCGCCGAGGACGACGACCGCATCGCGTTCGCGTTCCGCGGAGTCGAGTGCGACGCCGACGGAAGCTGACCGAGGGGTCGAGTGCAACGTCGACGGCACCTGACGCGGACGTCGGCGAGGCGGCCGATCAGGACTCGTTCTCGAGCGCCAGCGACGCCAGCATCGCCTCGAGCTGGAGTCGCTCGTTCGCACCCTCCGTGATCCGGTAGTCGACCTCACCGAGGCGCTCGAGCAGGCGAACCGTCGCCTGCTCTGGGATGTCGAACTCCCACGCCGAGCGGTGGAGCTGGTCGATAACGTCGCCGCCGGCCAGTCCGCGATCCATCAGGAGATCCTCTAAGGCGGCGCGGGCGGCGGTGAAGTCGCCCTCGATGGCGTGTTCGACCATCGCCTCGACCTCCTCCGGCCGAGCGGTGGAGGTGATCGCGAAGACAGTTTCCTCGTCGACGGTTTCGCCCATCACGGCGGCGGCCTGCAGCCCGTTGATCGCTTTTCGCATGTCGCCGTCGGCCGCGTAGACTAAGGCGTCAACACCGTCGTCGGTCACCTCGATGCCCTCGTTTGCCGCGATTTCGCGCACCTGTGCCTCGATCGCTTTCTCGGAGAGTTCGGTAAAGCGGAAGACCGCGCAGCGAGACTGGATCGGGTCGATGATCTGACTCGAGTAGTTACACGAGAGGATAAAGCGCGTGTTGTTCGAGAACTGCTCCATCGTTCGGCGGAGCGCTGACTGAGCGTCGGACGTGAGGGCGTCTGCCTCGTCCAGAAAGATGATCCGGTGGTTGTAGCCGCCGAACGAGGAGCGCGCGAAGTCCTTGATCCGATCGCGGACGACGTCGATTCCGCGCTGGTCGGAAGCGTTCAACTCGAGAAAATTCTCGCGCCAGTCACCGTCGTAGACCTCACGGGCGATAGCCTGTGCAGCGGTCGTTTTACCCGTTCCCGCCGGCCCCGCAAACATGAGGTGCGGCAGTTCGTCCTGCTCGACGTAGTTCTGCAGGCGCGGGACGATGTTCTCGTGGCCCTTGATCTCGTCGAGCCGTTCCGGCCGGTACTTCTCGATCCAGACTTCGGTCTTGCCCGGTGTCGGCTCCGCCGCCTCGGCGTCGGCCTCGCTCATACCGGGCGAAGGGGTGGCCGAAAGATAAAACGACCGAACCCCGCCGTCGGTCGCGGGGGCCTCGAATCCGTCGCAGTCGAAGCGAACGGCTATTCCCGTCTGAGAACGGTCACCGGCCGATCGGACTCGAGAATCACGCCCTGAATGACGCTCCCGAACAGCACCTTGCCGGTCGCCGAGCGGTCCCGTCCCGCCATCGCGATCGTGTCCGCGTCGACCTCGCGGGCGATGCGAACGATTTCGGCCGTCGGATCGCCGTGTTCGCGTCTGACCGTGACGGCGATGCCACGCTCCTCGAGTACCTGCGCGACCTCGACGACGTGGGCCGGGAGGTCGGTCTCGTCGTAGAGGTCGCTCGAGCGAACGACCCCCGCTTCGTCGGCCGCCTCGAACTCCTCGAAGACGCTGAGTAAGACGACCTCGACCGTCGACTCGCTGTCGGGGAGGGCCGTGACGTAGTCGGCCGCCTCGAGGCTCCGATCGCTCTTGACCGGCAGCAGAACCGTATACATACGCGTATCGTCGACGCGGCCACGTATAGGGATTCGGGGCGCGACGGAGCCGCCGAGCGCGACGGGGCTCGTGGCGGTTCCGGCGGCCGAAAGCGTTCGGTTCCGAAATCGAGGGACGATCACGGGCGCCGGATAGTGTACTAAAATGAAATTATAGTGACGTGTTTATCTCGCTACTCGACGTATGTGTATGTATGACAGGCAGTAATCGTATTCGAACACTTCTCGTCCTCGCCGTACTCCTCCTCGTCGTCGTCGGAACGGTGCCGATTGCGGTCGCCGCCCAGTCGGAGAGTCGAAGCGGCGGCACCGTCGTCGTCGAGGAGGGAGAGACGGTCGACGAACTCGAGGCGTTCGCGGGAACCGTCGTCATCGAGGGCACCGTCACGGGTGACGTCAGCGTGGTCGCCGGCAGCGTTCAGATCGACGGCGCGGTCGGCGGCGACGTCGAAGCCGTCGCCGGGAGCGTGCAAATAGCCGGCGCCGTCGATGGCGACGTCGAAACCGCTGCTGGCAGCGTCGAGATCACCGACGGGGCGACCATCGGCGGCGACCTCTCGGCCGGCGCCGGCAGCGTCCTGATCGACGGGACGCTCGAGGGAGACGCGAAAGTCGGAGCCGAGACGATCCAGCTCGGCGACGACGCGTCGATCGCGGGCGATCTGCGCTACGGCGGCAGCCTCGAGGGGAACACCGACGCCGTCGCCGGCGAGATCACGGAGGACTCCTCGATCGGAATCGACCTGACGGGAACGGCCGTTCCGATCGCGTCGTGGCTGTTCGCGGCGTACGTCCTCGCGTTGAACCTGCTGCTCGGCGCCGCGCTGCTCGTGCTGTTTCC
The DNA here is from genome assembly GCF_900100335.1 of Natronorubrum texcoconense. Lineage (GTDB taxonomy): Archaea > Halobacteriota > Halobacteria > Halobacteriales > Natrialbaceae > Natronorubrum > Natronorubrum texcoconense. The sequence goes on from NZ_FNFE01000010.1 coordinate 91,278, forward strand.
CCGGTTCTCCGACGGGGTCGCGGATTGGGTCGCGACCGATCCCCTGCGCATCGGGTTGACGGGGTTCGGCCTCCTCGTCGCGATTCCCGTGTTATTGGTCGCGATGGCGATCACGATCGTCGGCATTCCGTTCTCGGTCGTCGGCGCGTTCGGGTTCGCGCTTCTCGTCTGGATCGGGATCGTCTACGGCCGGTACGCCGTCGCCGCCTGGCTCCTCTCGCTGGTCGACGTGGAGAACCGTTGGCTCGCGCTCGTCCTCGGACTGGTCGCCGGGGCAGTTCTCGCACAGCTCCCCATCGTCGGGGGCCTGCTCAACCTGCTCGTGCTCTTGCTCGGTCTCGGCGCGCTCGGATTCGGACTGTACGCCCACCGTCAACGAGTCCGCGAACAGGGGTCCCGCAACGAGAGTAGTCCCGACGGACCGACGGCCGACTGAGGAAACGGCGATGGTGGCGACGACTGCTCCGTTCCGTTCGAGTGCGTCCCGAACCGAGCGACGCGCTCAAGTCGGTCGCCTCGTAACGACGACTATGCGCGTCACCGTCGATGTCAAGGGCGAGGAGACACACGAGATCGATCTCGAGACGGTGTCCGCTGGGAGCCCGAACGGCGGTGCGGGAACCGGCGGATCGACGCCGACCTATCAGGAGCTGCTGGCCGAGATCGATCTCAGTCCCCACGAAGTGAGCGTGCTCGTCGACGGGCGGCCGGTGCCGGAGGATCAGCCGGTCGAGAGCGACCACGTGACGGTGTTGCGGCTGATCAAGGGCGGGTCGAAACCACCTATCGACAGGAACCGCTGAAAGCCCGAGCGTTTTGAGGGCGAGCCTCGTAGCCGGAGCCATGACTGGTGACGCCGCGAAACTAACGCTCGAGAACGTCGGCCCGGGACCGGATCCGCTCACGCTGGCGGAGCTGGCAGCGCCGGTCGAGCCGGCCGATCCTACGACGACCGAGGAGGCCGATACGGCTCACGAGTCCATCCTGCTGTTGCTCCATCGCGACCACCACGCCGGGCAGTGTCGCCGACAGGTTCGGGCCGTCGCCGACCGCTACGAGGAGTTCCGCGAGCGGGGCTGCCAGGTGGTCTCGGTGGTTCCCGAACCTCGCGAGCGCGTCGAGCAGTGGCAAACGCGCTACGAGCTCCCGTTTCCGCTCTGTGCCGATCCGGAGGCGACCGCGGGCGAGACCTTCGACCAACCGGTCCGCCTCGGGGCCCTCGGCGAACAGTTCGACGTCGTCGGTCGAATGCCCGTCGCGATCATCTTCGACATCGACGACGACGGGGAGATCGACGTCGCCAACGCCTACCGCGGGCGAACGAATCTCGATCGGCCCGACATCGACGAGTTGTTGGCCACCATCGACGGACGAACGTAACGGATGGACGGCCACGTCCGCACCGCCACCGCCGACGACGCACTCGATGTGAGACGCATCCTCGACGCGGCCATGCTCGAGCCGGGCGACGTCGAAACCCGAATCGAGAACGCGGACGTGCTCGTCGCCGGCGATCACCGCGGCGGTCTCGAGGCGAACGACGGCAGCGAACGGATTCTCGGCACCGTGGTTCTCGAGTCCAACGACGACGTCTACGGCGCGCACGTCTCGGCTGTCGGCGTCCGCCGCCGTCACCGAGGGAAGGGGATCGGCCGCGCGCTGATGGAACGGGCGCTCGAGCGCGAGGGTCGGCTGACGGTCCGCTTCGACGACGGCGTCCGTCCGTTTTACGAGTCGCTCGGGTTCTCGATCGAGTCGATCGACGACCAGCGGTATCGTGGCGTCACGGCGCTCGACCGGTCGTAACGGCCGATCGAGTCGACCACGGCCGTTCCCGTCGGTGCTCTCGGAGACGCAGCCGTCCGGTTCGGTCGAGCGAAGCGTGCGACGGACGGCCGCAGGGTTATCCCCCTCGCTCGCCTACGTCAACAGATGGCAGACGACAAGAAATCCCGAAACAAGCAGGCGGACGACGCCGAGCGACGCCAGCGGGAGCGGGAACTGCAGGAGGCGCGCGACCGCGACGACGAGCCAGAGCCGACGGACCCCGAGCAGGACGACCAGCTCGGCGAACTCGACGACTCACTCGAGGCACACGAGTATCCGACGACCGTCGACGATCTCCGCGGAGCCTACGGCGACCACGCAGTCGAAACGGAGGACGGGTCGAGACCCCTCGAGGACGTCCTCGAGCCGGTCGACGACGAATCCTACGACTCCGCGGACGACGTTCGGGATCGAATACAGGGTCTTGTTCACCGCTGAAAGAGCCGTTCTCCGCTGTTTCCCGCTCTGGCTGTCGGCGTTTCGCTCGCTTCCGCGTTCTCGCTCGCGAGATCGTAATCCCCCCTTGCAGGCGTGTTCCGGCGGAGCTTTATCGGACAGAACGTGGTACGATCCGTCGCATGGCTCTCGGACGGATACTCAGCGGCGACCCATCGAAACGCTCCAAACTCTACCTCGCGATCGGCGGCCTCTCGCTCGTCAAGGCGATCGCGGTACGCAACGACCGGAACCGGTTCCGCCGGGAACTGGTCGACGCCGGCCTGTTCATCGGCGTCGGCATCGCGTTACGGAAGTACAGTCAGCTCAAGGACGAAAAGCGCGCGGAGCTCGAATCGCAGGTCCCCGACTGGGCGATCTCCGCCGCGACCTCTCCGGCCGCAAAGCAGGGCGTCCGCACCGTCGCGAAACGACGCCTTGGCGGCGAGCCCGAACAAGATCCAAGCCTTCGCGACCGGGCTCGAGGCGTCATCTCGAGCTAAATCGACGACCGACGGCAGCCCGTTCCTTGCCAGTTTCGTTCAGTTCGAAATCGGCTCGAGCGACGCCGTAAAGTGCCGCAACTCGCGGTTTTCGGGCTCGGAGACGATCTCGAGTCCCGACACCGTCTCCTGGTTCTCGAGAACGGTCTCGGCCGTCTCGACGACGTGCTCGAGGTGCTCTCGGTGGTAAGTGCGACGCGGAATCGCGAGTCGAACCAGTTCGGGGCGGTCGGTATCCGGAAACGCGAAACTGCCGAGCTCGACGCCGCGAACGCCGCCCTCTCGGTACAGCGCACAGACCAGCGCCTGCCCGGGGAACTCCGCGGACGGAACGTGGGGAAGCGCGCTCGCCGCGTCGAGATAGACCGCGTGGCCGCCCGGCGGCGTGTAGATCGGCACGCCTGCGTCCTCGAGCAGTTCGGCGAACGTTCGGACCTGCTCGAGGCGATCCGCGACGTACGCCTCCTCGACGGCTTCCCGGAGGCCGACGGCCATCGCGGCGACGTCTCGGCCGGACATCCCGCCGTAGGTGGGAAAACCCTCGTAGAGGATCGCCCGCTGTTTGCAGCGCTCGAAGAGCGCGTCGTCGTCGGTCGCGACGAAACCGCCGGCGTTGACGAGTCCGTCTTTCTTGCCGCTCATCACGAGCGCGTCGGCGTAGCCGAGCTGTTCGCGGGCGATTTCGGCGACCGTCGCGTCCGAAAACTCCGCCTCGCGGTCTCCGACGAAGGCGGCGTTCTCGGCGAACCGGCAGGCGTCGATCACGAACGTTGCGCCGATCTCGTCCGCGAACTCGCGGACGCGTCGGGTGTTTGCGACGCTGACCGGCTGACCCGCCGCCGAGTTGTTCGTGATCGTCAAAATCACAACCGGCACGCGTTCCGCACCCACCTCGTCGACGGTCGACCAGGCGCGGTCCAGCGAGAAGTTCCCCTTGAACGAGCCGTCGACCGTCAGGTCGTGAGCGCGGTCGACCGGACAGTCGACCGGATCGGCCCCCTGATTCGCGACGTGAGCACGCGTCGTGTCGAAGTGGGTGTTGTTGAGCACGACGTCGCCGTCCTCGAGCAGCGAGCCGTAGAGGACGTTCTCCGCGCCGCGGCCCTGATGGGTTGGCACGACTCGGGAGAAGCCCATGACGTCCCGGACGGCCGATTCGAGTTCGTCGAAGCTTCGCGATCCCGCGTAGGACTCGTCGCCGCGGAGCAACGCGGCCCACTGCTGGTCGCTCATCGCGCCGGTGCCGCTGTCGGTCAACAGATCGATGAAGACCTCCTCGGCGGCGAGTTCGAAGACGTTGTAGCCGGCCTCCTCGAGCGCTCGCTCGCGGCGCTCGCGTGAGGGTAACTGAATCCGCTCGACCACTTTCGACTTGTAGGCAACCATACCCACTCAACGCCGGCGCGCGTGTTCAGTCTAGCTGGAATCTCGTGTTCGCTGGCGACTCGAACCGTCCGCTCTCGGACGGTTCGGTGCATCGATGGACGGAGTCGACGATCCGAACGACGACGGGGCTCGCGACGACAGCGGCAAGGTCGGCCACTCGAGCGGTGACGGGGCTATCGCAGACCACTACCGGAGTCGCGATCCGCTCCGAGACTCAGCGGGCGTCGGCCTCGAGACCGCCGAACGCGTCGTTGGTGACCCGCGTCGGCGTCGGATCGGGACCGACGAGTTCCAACCCGTCCGCGGGTTCGGATCGAACGGTGAGCTTCGCGGTCGAATCGGCGGTCTCGGCCGTTCGTTCGGCATCGGTGGCGTCCGTCGCCTCGAGACCGTCGTCGGCGTCGGTTCCGTTCTCGAGCGACGAATCGCCCGCGACGAGGTCGCCGAGTTCGGCCGCCGCCGACTCGATCACGTCGCCGTCGTCACGGACGACCACGTCTGAGTCGCCGACGAACTCGAACCCGAGGTCGTCGACGTCGGGCGCGGGTTCGTCGGAATCGGCGTCCTCGGATTCGGTATCCGTCCCGTTCGACCGTTCCGCCGTCTCTTCGTCCGCGAGGTCGGCGAACAGTTCGGCCGCCGTCGTATCGTCGACGTCGAGTTGGTCGTCCGGGATCGTATCGTGGGCGCCGCCGCCGTCCTCGAGGTCGTCGGGAGATTCCACGCCGAACTCGGCGAGAACCGCATCGGGATCGGGCTCGACGTCCGCGAACACTTCCGTACCAGTCGAATCGGTGCTCATGACAGTCTCTATGACACTCATCACTTTCGTTACGAGGGCGTTACCAGTGGTTCATGGACGGCTACTGGGGCGACTCGAGTCGGATCGGTACCCCCGAGTTCCGACTAAAAGTCAGCTCATCGAAAGTGATATTTATCGGTTCTCCATTGCACCGAATATGTTTGGATTGAAACTCGTACTAGTCGGAATGAACCTCGTGCTGGCGGCAATCTTTTTCGGTACTTCCGGTGGGCTGTTGGCGTACGGCGGTCTCGCCCTATCGATACTCGGGTTGTTCGTCGGCTCTAATAGGGTCTTAGACAGCCCGAATTAACATTCCATGGCAGAAACACTAGTGTCAGTTAACTCAGATATCGTATTACGGGTACGGGAAGCCGGATTCGTCCACCGACCAGAGAAAACAGCGATTTCGTCGACACTCGAGTCCGTCGTAGGTGCTACCGGACTAGGAATTGGGAGCATCGAATGGGAGTGAAAAGGTCGTCGACTCGCTAGGGTACTGGTGCAGTCTACTTCGATGATGTTCTCAACGAAATACAGTTAAAAATAGGCAAGTGTGTAACATCAGATTTATAAATCTGGTGATGGGTTCAACGCACATGATAGGTCTGAAAATCACATTGTTTGGTATAAATCTCGTTCTGGGAGCGATATTCCTCGGCGAAGGCGCGTGGGGGTTAGCGTATCTCGGGATGTTCGTCTCGTTGATCGGGGTATTCGCCGGTTCAAATGGCACGCCACCGACATCGGAGTAACACGAACGGACGCGCCGAACCATCGGTAGCCGTGTTCGATATGTCGAACGTCCATCTCTTGCCAACGTCGGAGAAACGATGTAATCTCGAGTCCCGAGCGACCGAACCTAGAACAGATCCTGGGTCAACTCGAGCGTCTTCTCGCGGTCGTCCCACTCGACGAAGAGAGCGACGCTGGTCGCGCTCGTGATGATGTCCTGGAGGTGGATCCGCTCCTCGGCGAGCGGGTTGACGATCTCGCTGATGATCCCCGGCTGGTTGGGGAGTTCGCCGCCGGTGACGCGGACGACGGCCGTCGGCGAGTCGACGGTGACGCTCGAGAGTTCGTCGCGGGCGATGACCTCGCGGTGGAGGATGTTCTCGGCGCGTTCGGCCTCCGCTTCGTCGATGTAGAACGTGACCGTGTCCATCCCGCTGGCGACGGCGTCGATGTTGATGTCGCTCTCGGAGAGCGCCTCCGAGAGGTGGTTGAAGATGCCCGGCTGGTTGCGAATCGCCCGACCGGCGACGGTCAGGCAGGCCAGCGGTCGCTCGCGCAGGTCGACGAGGTTCTTGAACTCGCCTTCGATGCTCGTCCCGCCCGAGAGCAGATCGCCGTGCTGGTAGTGGACGACGCGGACGTCCAAGTTGCCGCCCTTGTACGACAGCGCGGAGGGCGCGACGACTTCGGCTCCGCGGAACGAGAGGTTCCGGAGTTCGTCAACGGAAATCTCGCCGACGTTGCGGGCCCCTTCGACGACGTGTGGGTCGCCGGTCATGACGCCCTCGACGTCGGTGACGATGACGACTTCGTCTGCGTCCATGTACTTGCCCATCATCACGGCCGTCGTGTCGCTACCCCCGCGACCGAGCGTCGTGATCGAGCCGTCCGGCCCTTCCGCGAGGAAGCCCGTGATGACCGGCACCGTGGTGTCGAGATCCTCGGCGACCTCGAGCGCTCGCTTCTGGGTCTCCTCGACGTCGACCTCGCCGTACTCGTCGGTGACGACGGGCCAACCGTCGGCGCCGGGTTCGAAGAAGGTCGCGTCGATACCCCGAGCCGACAGGGCGGCTTTGAGCATTCGAACGGACGTTCGCTCGCCCATGCTGACGATCTGGGCGCGGTCGGCTTCGTCGGTCTCGAAGGTGATCTCCTCGAGCAGGTCGTCCGTCGTCGATCCCATCGCGCTGGCGACGACGGCGATCTCGTGGCCGTCCTCGACGGCCGCCGCGATCGAGTCCGCGGCGCGATTGATGCGATCCCCGCTTCCGAGGCTCGTTCCTCCGAATTTGGCTACAACGCGCATACTGACACCTCGTCCGCGACCGGCGTGGCGATCTCGTGGCTCATATGCCAGACCGTTACCAGAGCGCGCAGATAACTGTGTCCCATCGTTCGTATTTTTACCACTGCTCGCGACGCTCTCGAGGACGGACCAGTTGCCTCGAATCGCCGTACTCCGGACGGGTGACCGACAGGTCGCGCGGTCGGAAGGCCCACCGGTTCACCGGCTCGAGATCGATGCGTCGAGCGACGATCGCCCGCGTCGAATCGGAGCTGAAACGACGCTGTTGCGGGCGGGATTTATGTTTGTGCGTGGCATTACCACACCCTAATGAACGTACGGGACGCTCTCGAGGCCGACGCGGACGCGCTGGCGTCGATCGCCGACTCACCGACCGACGTGATGCGAAACCTGGTTCACGATCGGACGGTGCGCGTCGCCGAAGACGGCACGCACGACCCGAACGCGGACGTGTCGGGATCGCAGTACGACGGCTCCGATCCGGAAGATCTGCTGGGGTTCATCAGCTTCGACGCGAAAGAAGACACCGTCCACGTGACCCAACTCGACGGCACGAGCGACGCGTGCAAACGGCTGCTCGCCGAACCCGTCCGGTTCGCCGAACGCGAGTCGATGAACGTCGAAATGCTGGTTTCTCCCGAGACGACGGGCGTCGAGGACGCCGCCGAAGAACTCGGCTTCGAACGTCGCGGTCAAGGGCCGCGGTTCGAAGGCGCACCGACGGTCCGGTTTCGACTCGAGCCGTAGCGTCTGACCGTCGTCGGGCCCTTCAGTTCCCCTCGGTCCCGTTCCGTCGCAGGTCGTCGACCGAGTCGACCTGAATCGCAGCCATCAGCCGAGCAGTAGAATGATCGTATAGCCCACCAATCCGGCAGCGAACGCCCAGAACCGACTTTCGCGGTCCGCCGGCAGCTCCTCTTTGATCACGTTGAGGATGACGCCGCCGGCCAGAAACGCGAGCAGGAGACTCAACACGAGTTCCGGTACGCCGACGAGCGCGCCGACCGCCGCACCGCCGAGGATCGAACCGGCGAGCAGCCAGCGACCGACCCGATCGTAGGCGGCCCGGTGATGCTCGCGCAGTCCGTAGTCGTTGACGACGAAGTGGACGCCCATCGCCACCGCGTAGAGCAGCAGACTCGAGACCCCGGTTTCCTCTCGGTGAAGCAAGAGATAGCCGATGAGTCCGTTGTACAGCGCAAAGGAGCCGATGTGGATCCAGAACACGCCGGATACCGCTCGAATCGTCCGTTCGCCGGCGCTCGCTCGTCGGCCCGGCCGAGCCTGCGAACGGCGAACGATCTGCTCGAGACCGTAGAAGAGCGTGAAGCCGACGAGTGCCGCGACGAACAGCGACCGCTCGTGCGTCGCCGCGAGGATGACGTTCGTCGGCTCGAACGCCTCGACGACTCGAGACTGGTGTTCCGTGACCTCCGGAAGCAGGTGGACGAAGACGTACGCGACGGAAATGCCGCCACACAGCGAGAGCCATCCGCTTCGAGGTATCCCGCGGAGGAACTCGAGCCGTCCGGCACCGACGTGCACCGCCGCCAGTCCGCCGGCAACGAGCAACGCGCCGAGCGTCGAGAGCATTGGGTGACAGTTAGCGGAGAGCGGCAATAAAAGACGACCAGCGTGCGACGATCGGCTCGAATACTCTCGAGAGCGAGATTAGCTGAACTTCTGAACCGTCACGTCGAGCGTATCGAGATCGACGATGGGCGCAAAACCGGCGTCGGGGTCGATGTTGACGCTCTTCTGGAAGTCGGTCTGGGACTGCCAGCAGCCGGAGTTGATCGCGAGCACGTTGTGGTACTTCCCGAAGCCGAGTTTGTGGACGTGACCGGTGTGGAAGATGTCGGGCACCTCCTCCATTACGAGGAAGTCCTCCTCCTCGGGTGCGAGTCGCGTGTGACCCCCGAACTGGGGCGCGACGTGGCGCTTCTTCAGGAGGTGGAACATCGCCTTGTGCGGGTCGTCGTAGCTCGCCTTCTCCTCGGGCAGTTCCGCGATCACTTCGTCCAACGAAACGCCGTGGTACATCAAGACGGAGACGCCCTCGAGCGTCACCGTCGACGGATTGCTGACGATCCGCGAGTCGTGGGCCGACATGATCTCCCGGAGGTTCTCGTCGAATCCGGGCTGGGGTTCGGCGAGGCGCACCGCGTCGTGGTTGCCCGGAATCATCACGATCTCGATGTCGCCGGGCACCTGTTTGAGGTACTCGTTGAACACCTCGTACTGCTCGTAGATGTCGACGACGTCGAGCTCCTCGTCCTGGTTCGGGTAGACGCCGACGCCTTCCACCATGTCGCCCGCGATGAGCAGGTACTCGACGTGTTGGGCCTCAGGGGTGTGTAGCCAGTCGGCGAAGGCGTTCCAGGCGTCGTGCATGAACTCCTGGCTTCCGACGTGAACGTCGCTAATCAGCGCCGCCTGCACGTGGCGATCGGCCGTCGACGGCTTGTGTGTCCGGGGAACGTCCGGGAAGTACATCGAGTCGACGAACGCGATCCCGGAGTCGTCGGCGAGGGTTCCCTCCATCGCCAGCACCTCGTCGCAGAGCAGTTCTTCCACCAAATCGGCGTACTCCCGGTCTTTCATCACCAGCCACGGGAACGTTCCCGTCGCGTCCTCGAGTTCGATCAGCCAGTGGCCGCTCGCCGTCGAGCGGATGTCGTTGACCAGCCCGACCATTCCGACCTCGCCGCCGCCCGGCATCTTCTGGATGGCCGTCGCGGGACGGTGGTTGACCCGGCCCCGCAGTTTCGATCCCAGCTTCTCGAGTCGATCCCGAAAGACGGCGACGAAATCCTCGTACTCGCCCGTTCCGGTGCTGTCACCGGTCATATCTCCCGCGATCTCGAGCGAACGCAGCTCGGGATCGACGGACCGGTTCGCGGTCCCCGACCCCTCTGTTTCGACTGGAGCTGCCCCATCCACGTCTGACGGATCGGCCGTTCGATCTCCAGTCGAAACGGAGGGGTCTCCGTTGTCAGCTGTGACGGGTGGTTGCTGCCCGCCCGCTGTCGGTTTCGCGTCCGCGTCGGTCGTCGAGAGGACGGCTTCGACGTGGTCGGTCCGAACGACCAGCGCGTCCGCCGGCAGCTCCTCGACGACGCGCTCGAGGGTCGCCTGCGGGTCGTCGGCCGACGCGAGTTTCGTGACGGCCTCGCGTTCGGCGTTGTACCCACGACTGGTGAGTTCGCTGACGATCCGAGCGGAGGCCTCGAGTGGCACACGATTCGCATTCGCGAGCGGGGAGAAAAGGATATCGTCATGGGAGTGTTCTCGAGACCGTTCCGTTTCGCCGAACGGCGGACGAGACGGCGACCCGACCGTCCACTGTTCCCACCAGTAGAGTTATTCCCGTAACTAAAATAGCAACGCGAACGAGTGATTCAGGTGTGTCCGTCTTCCATCGCGCCGGTCCGGTCATCGTGCGAAATGACTACCGCAGTGTTCGCCGCATTCGATCCGGGGTGTCGGAGCAGAAGGTTGATTGCAGGCCCCAGCAAAACGGGTGACGATGAGCGGTTCTAACCCCGGTGACCCGCCCGACGATCCCGACGAGCGTGGTGACCACACCGGTAAGCGGGGTGATCCTGACGGTGAGGGACGCCGGGATTCGGACGCAAACACGGGTCGAGATCCGGACGGTGACGCAGGCCAGAGTCCGGACGCAAACACGGGTCGAGACCCAGTTGCCGACGCGAAGCGAGATTCGGCCAGCGGGAAGCGAGATCCGGCCACCGCGAATCGAGAGTCGACCGGCACCTCCGCCGGGACGGCCGACGCGGCCGCTACCGACGACCGGGTGACGATCGAGGACGACGGCGTCGTTCACTGGTTCCTGAAATCCAACGACGGGAACGTCGTCTTCGTCCGCGATATCCTGAGCAGCGTCGCTATCGTCGCCGTGATCGGACTCCTTCTGTTCGCGCTCAGCGGGGTCTGGCCGCCGCTGGTCGCCGTCGAGAGCGGCAGCATGGAACCCGATATGGAGCGAGGCGATCTCATCTTCGTCATCGACGAGGATCGGTACGTCGGCGACGATCCGGCCGGTGACACCGGAATCGTTCCCCTCGAGAACGGCGTCGAAAACGGCCACGAGCGCTTCGGTCAACCGGGCGACGTCATCATCTTCCAACCCAACGGCGACGAGCGACAGACGCCGATAATCCACCGGGCACACTTCTGGGTCGAGGAGGACGAAAACTGGGTCGATACGAAAGCCGACGAGGAGATCATCGGCGAGACGACCTGCGACGATCTCCAGACCTGTCCAGCGAACCACGACGGGTTTATCACGAAAGGCGACGCCAACAACGGCTACGACCAACAGTACGGCAGCTTCAACGAGCCACAAAGCGAGGTCGTCGACCCCGACTGGGTCACCGGCAAGGCGAGGTTCGGAATTCCGTGGCTCGGCCACATCAGACTGACGTTCGACTCGATTCTCGGCGGGATGCTCGCTCCCTCGCCCGTAATCGAGACCGATCCAGCGGGGCTGACCGGACTCGACTCGAGCGCCGCACAGGTCGGTCTCGTCGGAACCACCGGCGCTGCCGGAGCGACTGGCGGAATTGCCGTCGCGGTTAACCGATACCGCGACTGAGCCTGCGGATCCGACTCGACTGCGCCCCCGATTCGCCCGTTTTCTACGTTTGTTTCTACGCGAGTGCGACGGCTTCGAGACGAATCTCCACTACGGACCATCCGTTCGAGTGGAAGCGAACCAGAGGGGCGGCGCTGAGCCGAAAACGAGGGCCACCTGTCCAGTACAGATCATCGAACACGGATCGGTGAACGCGCGAATCGAGCGACGATCAGCCGTCGGTGTCGATCTCGAGTCGGAGCTTGTCGCCGTCCTGGACCACGTACTCGCTCGGATCCACAGATTCGTCGTCGACCAGAAACGTCAGTTTGGTGTCCTCGTCGGTACCGTCGTAAATCGTTCCGTCGATCGTCACGACGTAGGATCCGTTCGCACGCGTACACTCGAAATGGGGAAGAAGATCGATACCCTCGGCGAACGTCACCGGCTCCTCGCCCTCCATGTACCAGTACTCGTCTCGCTCGTGGAGGTGAAAATCGATCGAGTGATTCTCGGCGTGTTCGGCCTGATAACGGTCGGCCTCGAGATCGATGGGGTTGCCATCGACTACGACCTCGATCTCGCCGCGCTCGTACTCGACCTCGCCGTCGACGAATACACAGCCGGCGAGCGAGACGAGACTCGCCGTCGCACCGAGAACGGCCCGTCGTTTCATGTCGAATCGAAGTGAGCGCACGTATATCGGTTCGTCGGTGACTCCCGAGGAGAGGGAGTCCGGGGGGGACGGGTTTCCAGCGGAACGGGAACGGAAGAGTGTAGGGTTCCAGTCGAACGATACTCGGAGGGTCGAAGATCTCGAGCAGAATGAATCCGGAGGAGTACGGCTACGGAACGAGCTAGTTCTCGAACCGTGCCTGGACGAACGGCTGGACGTCGTCGATATCGCTCAGTCGGGAGTCAGAGAGGAGGACGGCCTCCGTCTCGTCGATCGGTACCGAGAGACTGATCTCCTTGGTCCGGCCGTAGCGGCCCTTCGAGACGACGACGGCGTTGACGATGCCGAGCATGTCGAGTTCGCTGATCAGGTCCGTCACCCGGCGTTGAGTGAGTACGTCGGCGTCGATCTCCTCGCAGAGACGTTTGTAGATGTTGAACACCTCGCCCGTGTTGATGCTGTGGACGCCGTTTTTCTCGAGCAGGATGATCGCGAAGAGGACGAGTTTCGACTGCGTAGGGAGCGTGCGAACGACCTCGACCACGCGGTCGAGTTCGATCTTGTCCTGTGCCTGTCTGACGTGTTCCTCGACGATCGTCTCCGTCTGGGAGCGCTCCGCCAGTTCGCCCGCGGTCCGAAGGAGATCTAACGCGCGGCGCGCGTCACCGTGTTCCTGTGCCGCGAAGGCCGCACAGAGCGGGATCACGTCGTCCGACAGCGCGCCGGGCTTGAACGCGACCTCCGACCGGTGTTCCAGGATATCGCGCAACTGATTCGCGTCGTACGGCGGGAAGACGATCTCCTCCTCGCCCAGCGAGGACTTGACGCGCGGATCGAGGAAGTCGGTGAACTTCAGGTCGTTCGAGATTCCGATGATGGAGACACGGGAGTTCTCGAGTTCGGAGTTCATCCGCGAGAGGTTGTACAGCGTATCGTCGCCGCTCTTCTCGACGAGTTTGTCGATCTCGTCTAACATGATGACGACGACCCGTTCGTCGTAATCGACCGCGTCGAAAAACACGCTGTAGACCCGGTCGGTGGGCCACCCCGTCATGGGGACTTCCTCGAAGGACTCCTTGTCCGCCTCGAGGTTCTCGATTTTCGTCTCGACCTCGCCCCTGGAGTCGAAGGGGGTCGACTCGAGCGGATGGGCCGCCGGCAACTGATCGTTCCCGTCCACATCGTCGTCAGGGACCGCAGTCGCTCGATCGGGGGACTCCGTATCGGCGAACCGGTCAGATTCTGCGAGATCGTCTGAAACGACCGTCTCGTCGTCGAACTCCGGCTCGGCATCGGTGTCGAACTCCGGCTCGACGGCGGCGTCGGTCATGTACTCGTCGAGAGCCTCGAGCAGCTCCTCGAGTTCGGCGACCCGGTCGTCGATTCGGGCCTCGTTCTTCTCGATGAACTTGTTCGCGAGCTGTGCGAGCACGCGGTACTGCGTGTCCGTGACCTCGCAGTTGATGTACTCGACGTCACACGGGACGCTGTACTTCTGGGAGGTGCTCTCGAGTTCCTTGCTGACGAACTTCGCGCTGGCCGTCTTTCCCGTTCCGGTCTTACCGTAGATGAGGATGTTCGACGGCGTCTCGCCGCGGAGCGCAGCGACAAGAATCGTCGCCATCTTGTTGATCTGATCGCTTCGGTGGGGGAGTTCGTGCGGCGTGTAGGACGGCCGAAGCACTTCCTTGTTCTCGAAAATCGGTTCGCCGCTGAGCAGATCGTCGAACAGGCCCTGACTCGACGCTTCGTCGTCGAGATCGGATCGCTCGAGGTTCGAGAACCCGGGACTCTCGTCGCTATCGACCTCCTCTCCGCCTCTCGGTTCTGAATTGTCGTCTGACATCCGTCGTGTACATACCCCCTTGCTTCGAGTGGAAGACCGGACCCTAAATCAGGAATATTGCGCGGTAGATAGCCCGACTGGGGCAACCTCCTATTCCAAGCACCCAACCTGGGTCCAGTTGATGCAAACGAAACAGAGGAAAACCATGCTATTAAATTCTTCCCTTCCATCCACGGCCGTTTTCGAATCTTCGGAGGAACGAGCCCGTTAGCCTCTGAGAAAAACGATTTCATGTAACGAGCGCGTCATCGAGCCGCTGGAGTGAGATAGAACGTACGTTTCAGGTCGACGGACCAGTAGTCAAAATTCAGACACCCTTCGAGCAGTCACCAGTGGGCGGGAACCGAGCAAAGAAGTATCGAAAATGTCATATTTTGAGAGTCCCCGATGTTCGGTTGGTATCGACCGAAAGCCGGACGGGAAACGAAACTCGAGGTAATCGGAAGCGATAGCGGTGATGTACCGCGGCGACCAACCAGGCAGACCCTCGAGAACGGAGAACCGTGGTCGTCGTACGGAAGGAAATGGTCGATCGATTCGGTGGCGAGCAAACAAGTGTCGGAGAACGCGAGGGCGAATTTCGAAGCGTGCGAATAGGATGGCAGAGCGAGTGCGATGTGGCTCGAGTGCATCAGTATGTCTGAGGTGGAGAAGGGAGATCAGTCTTCGAGTGGTCGAACGACGTGAAAGAATAGTGTGTTAGGAGATGTCGCGAGACCCATGTTAACAATATTCTGTGGAGGGGGAGCCCCCCACCCCTTCGTTTCGGGTGGAACGAGTCAACAGAGGGGGTGGGGGGAGGGGGTGTCTCTAGGACGGGAATCTTTAAGATAGTGGGTGAGGAACACGGTCCGTAGCACTAGCAAAACGCATTTTTTACTAGAGAAAGTGGATATGGTTACTAGTCCCTACTAGAATTGTCTCTCTCACCGTCTCGAGTTACTAGATCACTCCCTTTTACCGAATTCCCTCCGCTGAATCCTTCTCGCTCCGGTCTCGAGCCGATCTTACGTTCTTTCGATGGGATCGTGATCGATTTCCCCTACTCTCCCACCACCTCTCTCGACACTCTCCAGTTGAAACGAAGGGGTGGGGGTGTTTCGCTCTGGTTGTCTACTGCTACCATTCCACACACATACCTACCGAATTCATCGAACCCTCCCTACTGGTTCATGTACTCTCAAAATCACTCTGATGTCGTGCTTTCTTCGATCCCGTGAAACTCACACACAGCTGGTTCGCCGTCGTCGCATCGCTGTCGTAGCCGGACCAACACTCATCATCGAACGGACACACCGCGTAGCAGTAGTTGTCCCGAGTCGATGGTACTCGTTCTAACCGATGAATCAGTACACGTTGTGAAGTTCGCGCGTACCCGCGTATGTCCGTAATACGTCGTGCGTAGTGTTGCCCAGCTTGACGACTCCGACGAGCAATTACGGCACTCGACAACTCCGACGAGCAACTAACCGAACGGTGCCGACGCGGAACGCCGTACGATGTCCGATCGAACCCCTCACCGAGCGGAACGGACTCCTTCTCGCGTTGAATTGTCTACACGTCTGACGTAGGCTTAAGTGAATTCAGTTTGTAGTACGCGCAACTGCACCCCGCGGTGCTGGAGGGCCCCACTGATGGGACTGTTCACAGAACTCAAAGATAGTATCTCTCGGGTTACGGACCGCCTGTTTTCGGAACAGGAACCCAAACGAATCGGCATCTACGGTCCGCCGAACGCAGGAAAGACAACGCTTGCCAATCGTATCGCTCGTGACTGGACCGGTGACGCCATCGGCGCGGAGAGTCACATTCCACACGAAACACGGCGCGCGCGCCGGAAGGAAGGCGTCGAAATCGAGCGCAACGGCAAGTCGGTGACCATCGACATCGTCGACACCCCCGGTGTCACGACGAAAGTCGACTACGAGGAGTTCACCGACGAGATGGAAGAGGACGACGCCATCCGTCGCTCGCGCGAGGCCACCGAAGGCGTCGCGGAAGCGATGCACTGGCTGCGCGAGGACGTCGACGGCGTCATCTACGTACTCGACAGCGCCGAGGATCCGATCACGCAGGTCAACACGATGCTGATCGGCATCATCGAATCTCGAGATCTCCCGGTTCTTATCTTCGCGAACAAGATCGACCTCGACGACTCGAGCGTCAAGCGGATCGAGGACGCGTTCCCACAGCACAAGACCGTCCCGCTGTCGGCCAAGGAGGGCGAGAACATGGACGAAGTGTACGAAAACATCGCGGAGTACTTCGGGTGAACGAGGATGCCAAAAGCAACTAACGCGGACGACCCGGACGCTCCCAACGGTGTCCAGATCGACCTGATCAGCGGCGAGCGCATGGAGAACATGGCGACGATGGAGAAGATCCGGATGATCTTGGACGGCGTCCACGACGGCAACATCGTCATCTTGGAGGAGGGGTTGACGCCCGACGAAGAGAGCAAACTGATCGAGGTAACGATGTCCGAGATCAGCCCCGACGAGTTCAACGGGATCGAGATCGAGACCTATCCGAAATCCACGACGCGTGACTCCTCGCTCCTCGGCCGGATCATGGGTGGGGACGAATCGACGGCTAAACTGACGGTCATCGGACCAGCGAACCAGATCGAGACGCTTCACAAGGACGAAACGCTCATCAGCGCGCTCGTCTCTCGAGACTGATGTCACACGAATAATGCCACACGAATGTACGAACTGCGGCCGCACGTTTCCCGACGGCTCCAAGGAGATGCTGTCGGGCTGTCCCGACTGCGGCGGGAACAAGTTCCAGTTCGCCCCGTCCGGACGGGCGACGAGCGGGTCGTCCGGGTCGACTGCGAGGAAGGTAGCCGATTCGGGCGCGGGAACTGTAGAGTCACCCGACACAGCCGCGGACCCCGACACCTCCGGAACCGTCGGACGCGCCGCAGAAACCGTTCGTGGGTGGATGTCGTCGGAATCGGACGACTCGAGTACTGAACCGGAGTCGCAACCGACAGCGTCGAATCGCTCCGGGTCGTCGACGGTCGACGATCGCTCCACATCGACGGCCGGAACTCGGTCCGGATCGGCGGACGCAAACCGATCCCAACGGGCGGATGCGAACCGATCCCAACAAACCGAAGCCCAACAGACGGATCGATCGTGGCCCGGCAGCGACGGGTCGATCGAACCTGACGAGCGTTCCGAACCGGGCGAGTTCGCCGAGTGGCCGGAGACCGCCCGTCGGCCCGAAGACCGTTCGACACCCCCGGGCGACGCTTCCAGTGGAATCCAAGGGGACAACGCTGGGGCCGGCTCTGTATCTCCCCCCGCTGATTCGATCGACGACGGCGGATCGCTCGAGGACGATGGGACGCTGACGGACGGGCCGACGCTCGCGGAGAGCGAGAACACGGCACAGGCCGACGCCCGAAGCGAGGTCGTGTCGACGGACGACCTCCCCAGCGACGTCGATCGGACCACTGCACCCGAAACGGGGGCCGCTGGACCGTCGGGATCACCCGACCCCGCAGACGGTACCGGTGAGCAGCCGCCGGATCACGGCCGCGTCGTTAGCGAACCGTCGGGAGACCAACCGTCGATCGAGGAACTCCGCGCGGAGCTCAACGAACAGTTCGAGAGCATCAAAATCGTCAGCCCTGGACAGTACGAACTCAACCTGATGGAGCTCTACAACCGTGAGGAGTACATCATCTCGCTGCAAGAAGACGGTCGGTACGTCATCGACGTGCCGGACTCTTGGCGCTCGGACGACGACTCGTAGCGATTGGAGGACGACTCGTAGCGATTGGAGGACGACTCGTAGCGCTCAGGCGATGATCCCTGATAGTCGGACGACGTTTGCTGGCGGTCCCGACTCTGTACGGTTTGGCGAGGGTTCGCCGATCGTGTCGCCTCCGAGCCATCGCCCGACCCCCATTACTTCGACTGCAAACCCTACTGTTCGAGACTCTAATGGATAATAACACAAGACCTTTGCTCCAGACGAACTACTGGTCTTCTGCCGTTGCTCCCGGTTCGAACGCGTCTCCGTCACGGTCCGAGAT